>NZ_SDPV01000003.1 GCF_004135625.1 Pelagerythrobacter rhizovicinus | reverse complement strand
GCCGATGCCGTCCCTGTTCTCGTCCCAGACATAAATTGTATAGCTGCCGACCACGAGCGTGCATCCGGTTGCTTGCGTCCCGGTTGGGTCGGTAAAGTTCACCGGATCGCTTCCGACGTAGTTGTACAGATTCATCCCGTCGGCATATCCGATGGGATCGGTCTGGAGGAACCGGCCGAGGGTGGGCGAGTACATACGAGCCTTGTAGTAGTAGAGGCCCGCTTCCCCCAGCCACACCTGCCCGGTGTACTGGAACCGCCCGAGGTTGTCGTCGGCAGGGATGCCATACTCGTCGTAGGCGTTGGCCTGAAGCAGCGCTCCGCTCGCATTCGACACCGCGATGATCGAGCCACGCTCGTCGGCGTGGAGGAACCGGCGGTTCGTCGTGCCTGAGCCTTCGTACCACACGATCGGACTGTCGATCCCGGGGCCGTGGACATAGCGGCGTTGCAGCTGGTTCGCGGTATTGTACTCCCCGATCATCGCGACCCCGTCATACCCGAACCGCGTGGTCGCACCGCCGCTGGTCAGATCGTCCACCTGCCACAGCCGCCCGAGCGGATCGTAGACCATGCTCGCTGCGCCCGTCACCCCGGTGAGCAGGTTCTCGCTGGTATAGGCGAACGTATCGGTCCCCGAGTTGGCCAGGTTGCCGCGCGCGTCGTAGGTCAGCGTTGTCCCACCCGCGCTGGTCAGCTGGTTGCGGCCGTTGACCGTGTAGGTCCGGTCGACATTGTAGAGCCCGTCGAACGCATAGGCATCGTTCGACTGTGTGGTCTGCGTCAGCTGCCCCGCGGGGTTGTAGGTAAAGCCGCGCGTGTTGTCGGCCGATGTCCCGGCCAGGTTCGCCGCGATCGACGACAGCCGCCCCACCGGATCGAACGCCACCGCCTGGCTTGCGCCGTTGGCAAAGGTCACCCCGGTCGGCTCGCCTTGCGCGTTGTAGCCGTAGCTTGCCAGCACGGTGGAGCCGTTCTCGCGGATCGTCTTGATCGAGCCATCGGAGTGATACTCGTAGGTGACATAGAATCCGTCAGGCCAGGTCATCCGCGTGCGGCGGCCCGCGGCGTCGTACTGATAGCCAACCGTCCCCAGCGGGCCCGACTGGCCGGTGTTGCGCCCCAGCGCATCGTGCGCGAACGCCAGCGTCTGGCCGCCTTGCACCGCGCTCGTCAGCCGGTTCATCAGGTCGTAGGCATAGGTCGCATCGGGCTCGCTGCCGGGCAGGTTCTTGGAGATCAGCCGGTTCAGCGCATCGTAGCCGTAGCCGATCGTCTGACCATCACGCAGACGCCGCGCCGTGACGTTGCCGGCCGCATCGTAGCCCAGTTGCTCGTAGTCTGATGCGTTGGACGTGTTCTTCGTGGTGGGATGCGGGTAACGCGTCTGCCGCAAGCGATCATGGCCATCGTAGATATAGGTCGTCCGGTTGCTCTCCCCATCGGTGAGAGTCTCCGTGCGGCCGTTCGGCGTGAACGTCGCAGCGAACTCGTCGGCAACATCGATCGTGCCGAGCGCCGACTGCATCCGAGTCACGCGCCCGCTGGCATCGTAGTGATTCCTGGTGATGCGATCAGGGCCAAAGCTGCCCGTGGTTCCCGGCGAACAGGCGCTTGCCGGCAGCGATGCGTAAACTGCCGGGTTCATCCGGATTGCTGTGCACACAAGGCGATTGTCGCTGTCGTAGCTGAACTGTGTCAGCGAATAAGTGGTGCTGCCGGATTTGAGTTTGCGTGAGGCAACGTTCCCGTTTGTGTCATAGGCGATCTCGATCACGCCCGTCACCGCCATGGCATTGAGCGCAGCTTCCGTCGCCGCGTTCGCATGGCCGG
>NZ_SDPV01000002.1 GCF_004135625.1 Pelagerythrobacter rhizovicinus | reverse complement strand
GTGCTGCCGGATTTGAGTTTGCGTGAGGCAACGTTCCCGTTTGTGTCATAGGCGATCTCGATCACGCCCGTCACCGCCATGGCATTGAGCGCAGCTTCCGTCGCCGCGTTCGCATGGCCGGAACCAACATCGGACGCTTTCAGTACACGGGCAAATCTGGCTGCCACAGGCCGGGATGTACCACTACAAGGCCCGGTTCTACTCCTCCACCCTCGGCCGGTTCATGCAGACCGACCCCATCGGTTACGAAGACGGCATGAATATGTATGCCTACGTCGGGAATGATCCGGTCAATGGGGTCGATCCGACGGGTGAAAATGCGCTCAAGCTGTTCATTAAGCAAACAATCAAGCATCGAGGCAATGTAGTTGAAGCGGTGATCGACGTTGCGGACACCGCAGTGACTATTTTTGCTCCTTCATCCACTCCTTTAGAGAGACTGGTTGCTGTTGCCGAGCTAGTTTCACCGGTGGCACCCAGCGATGTTAAAGCGGCAAAAGGCGCTATTAGGCCACAGGACGAGCACTAGGTGGACGGAGAGGTAGTGCAGCTACGAGAGCGCAAAATCAGACCATTGGTGATCGAATTGAGAGCCAGGGCGGACGGGTCACCGGGGGTATGAATCGTGGTGCGGAAACTAGGTTTGCAGATCCCAACGGCGGCAACCGCGGCGCGCGTTACTCCGATGGGAGTGCGGTGGATCGCGATGGGAACGGGTTTCAGGTGCAAACTGTGGATACGCGATCCAATGGCTCTCTAACGCCCCGAGAAGCCAATGCGGCGCGGGATATTGCGGAACGCTCTGGTCAGCCGGTTGTATGTGTTGTTAAAGAGCGTTGTAACTGACCATGCGCTCGGATCGTTTTGAATATTTTGCCGCCGACGAGGAGCATGGAGAATTTTTCTCTCAAATCGATTCGGAATATGGTTTTAAGATAGTAGAACGATGTTTCGATAGGGAAAAGGGGCCGAGAGTATTCGGGGGACTGGTAAGATTTCTGAATTTTCTGCGTGAGGAATCTGATTTAATCGCCAAGAGAAGCATATATTACGCTTCTTTTGACCCCGCGAAATTGCAGTCTAGGGATATCGTCGGCTCCGATAGATTGGCAGAATTTAATCTCATACAGAACCCCGATGTTCTGACATTCAACTGCGGAGAACAGCTCGACCACAAACGGCTTTTGCTTTCGCAGATAGGGCGTTCGAAAGAGTCCACGGAGGCGGCAAAGATCCTGTCGCGTATTAAGAAAATAGCGAAGAGTATAGGTAACGGAGCGGGACTAACGACTACGGGGGAGTTTGTCTTCCCAAGCGCATTGAGCTTTGCCAGAGAAGGTGGGAGACTCGTCAGAACTGCTGACGCCCCTCCGACTTACGACGCGCGGATTGCTCGCTGATCAAAAGAGATAAAGTCGATATTCTTTTCGCTCGAAGCGCGATAAAGACATGGTTGCTCTCCGTTGAACATCCCGGCTTCATTACCGGATCGACCTTGCAATGGTGGTATCTAGCGAGCACACCGAGTCCAGCGATGGCCGATGAGAGTTGCGAGGGTGGTCAGCAGGTTAGCGGCCAAACTGAGCTTGTGCAGAAACAACTCGCGAACGAGTTGAGCGGCTTTGCGGCGATCCGCCCGTCACTCGCACGGCTATATTCTTTTGTTCCCGCTGGCCAACTCCGGGGCCGGCGGCGAGTTGTGCGCGATCCACGCGATTTGCGCACCGCGTTGTTGCCGGAGCCTGCCTGACGCGCCGCGAGGATCGTTGTTCCGCCTGCCGGCGGGTGTGTTGCCCGAGCTGGAATCCACCCCCTTCCGAGCGGCGTCCAGCGTGGCTCATGGATATGAAGCGTTCCGCGGGCGGACTGAAGCAGTACTCGAACCACTCCAGCATTCCGGTTACGGGGGCATCTTTGGGGCCATGGGCAAAATCAAATCAAATGTAACGCTCAGATACCGAAACGTTATTTTGCCGTTTTGAGTCCTCTTCTGGCACCATCTACTCTTCTCCTGACATCCTGAGACGGTCAGCAAATGGCGGAAATCTGCCATTTTTCTAGTCGGTGCCGTCCGCAGATGTCTGGGATTCAGCCGATCCGATCGAAGTAGGACCATGAACGGTGTCCTCGCCGGCCCCCTCAGGGGTGCGCAAGCGCGTGCTTCGTGATGCGCGGCCTCGACGCGTATGCTGGTGAGGACGCCCCCGGGTTCCGAAATGTTCATAATTTTGTCGGTCGTATGTCATACGGATGAAACATAAATGTCATTCAGGGTCGATCCGGACTTCTGCTATTGGATCGACACGAAATGACGCATCTTCGCAGCCACTTCCTCGCCGGACTGGCCCTTCTGGGGCTGCTCGAAGGCGCGGCCGTCGCCCGGGCGGGCGAACAGCGGCCGTCTTCGGATCCCGGCCAGTCTGCAGCCATCGAGGCGCAGCCGGCGGACGGCGATGCGAAGGAGAACGGCTTCGAGGACCTATGGAACGTCCCGACGATCTATCGCGGCGAAGACGGGGGCGTACTGGACGAGCTGCGGATCGTCGGCAGACTGCACCTGGACAACTACGTGGTCGAATCTGACGTTGGTGACGCGAGCGATCTCGTCGTGCGGCGCGCGCGCCTGGGCGCACGCGCCCGCCTGCTGGGTAATCTCGAGGCGCATGTCGAAACCGAGCTCGACCTCGAAGGCGGCCCGCTCTACAGCCGCCTGACCGACGCCTATCTCGCCTGGCGCTTCAGCGATGCCGCACAGGTCAAGGTGGGCAAGCATTCGGTCAAGTTCACGCTCGACGGCGCCACCTCGTCGAACGAACTCCTGACGATCGACCGCAGCAACGTCGCCAACAATTTCTGGTTCACGGACGAGTATATCCCCGGCGTGAGCGTCAGCGGCCGGAGCGGAGCATGGAGCTACAACACCGGCGTTTTCAGCGGCGGTCGCAGCAACTCCGAGTTCGGCGACTTCGACGGCGGATATTTCTGGCTCGGAAGCCTGGGGCGGGATTTCGCGCAGCCGCTCGGGGTCAAGAAGGCACTTCTGCGCGCGGACTACGTCTACAACGAACCTGACGCCGACAGCGACTTCACACGTTCGTTTCAGCACATCGGATCGCTGGCTTTCATTCTGGAGGCGGAAGGATGGGGCGTCTCGGGCGACCTGGTGGCCGGCGACGGCTTCCTCGGCCAGAGCGACGCGATGGGGGTGACCGTGCTGCCGTGGATGGACCTCACCAGCCGCCTGCAGTTGGCCGGCCGCTATACCTATCTGAACAGCGACGAGGCCAACGGTCTGCGCCTCGCCCGCTACGAGAACGCGGCCACCAGCGGGCGCGGCGACCGTTACCATGAGCTCTACGCCGGGCTGAACTACTACATCTTCGGCCATCGGCTGAAGGCCCTGACCGGCCTCACCTACGCCAATATGCGCGATCGGGCGAACGACGGCGGCGCTTACGACGGCTGGACCTGGACCACCGCCCTGCGAATGAGCTGGTAACCCCACGACCGCAGGTCCGCTCTATCTTCCTGTTCGACTCGGCGAGGCTCACCCGCGCCAGCAGCATGAAGTGCCGGGAAAGCTCAGGCTGGAAGCGGGATCGCGCCGCTGGCCAAGGTCCCGGCGAACAGCACGAGCGAGAGGAGCGCGGCGTACTTGAGCGCGAAGCGCTGCACGTCGGCGACCTCGAGGCCGAGCAGGCCGCAGGCCAGATAGACCGGCGCGAGCAGGGGACTGAGCTGGTGGACCGGCTGTCCCATCATCGAGGCCCGCGCGATGACTTCCGGCGCGATGCCGAAGGAGCTCGCAGTTTCCGCCAGCACGGGGACGATTCCGAAATAGTACGCATCGTTCGACATCACGAAGGTCAGCGGCAGGCTCAGCGCCGCCGTGACCGGCGCCAGGTAGGGCCCCATCGCGTCGGGCACCGCGGCTACCAGCGAGCGCGCCATCGCGTCGAGCATGCCGGTGCCATTCAGGATTCCCGTCAATGATCCCGCGGCGAAGATCAGCACGACAACCATGACGACGTTGCCGGCATGCGCCTCGATCCGCTCGCGCTGTGCCTGTAGGCCCGGATAGTTCATCGTCACGGCGATCGCGAAGGCTCCCATCATCAGCACCGGAAGCGGCGCCAGCCCGGTGAACATGCCGACCATGAGCCCGACAGTGAGCAGCAGGTTCGGCCAGAAGAGATGCGGGCGCCGTTCGGGCGGCGATGCCGTCTCGACAAGTGCGCCGGCCTTCATCTGGGCAGCCGTCCATCCGAGACGGCGCCGCTCCGAAATTCCAAAGCGCCAGGCGAGCGCGAAGGTCGCCGCGAGACCGGCGGCCATGGCGGGCAGAAGCGGGAGGAAGAGATCGTCCACCAGGTCGACGTTGAGCGCCGCGGCCGCTCGCGCCGACGGGCCGCCCCAGGGGACCCAGTTCATCACGGCGTTCGCGAGTCCCAGGAGCGTCCCCAGGATGAGCGGGTTCATGCCGACCGACCGGTAGACCGGCAGCAGAGCCGTTATCACGATCAGTGCCGTGGTCGTTCCATCGCCATCCACCGAAACGAACGCCGACAGCGCCGCCGTTCCGATCGAGATGCGCAGCGGATCGTTCCCCACCACGTGCAGAATGCGGCGGACCAGCGGGTCGAACAGACCGGCATCCATCATGATGCCGAAGAAAAGGATCGCGAACGACAGCAGCAGCGCGATCGGCGCGACCTGAAGGATGCCGTCGACGACCATCTCGCCGAGGCCGTCGCCAGCCTGCGCGAACAGCCCGAAGAGAATAGGCACTGCGATCAGCGCAACCACGGCGGAAAGCCGCTTCGTCATGATGAGGGCGATGAAGGTCGCAACCGTCGCGAAGCCCAAGAGGGCGAGGTTCATTGCTTTGCTCTCCCGATACCTGTCCTATGGATTAGGGCCGATCCCGTTGTTCGAAGGGCGAAATCGGGCATTCGCAGCGCCCGGTCGCGATGCTAACAGCCCTTCGACCATGCCGAAGACCGAACCGACAGATCACTTCGCGAGGGAGCCCGGCGCACGCGCCGAGCCGGCGACGCTCACCGTTCTCACGCGCGTGCGCGAGCTGATCGTGACCGGCCGGATACCCGCGGGCAGCCGGTTGGCAGCCGAAACCATCGCCAAGGATCTCGGCGTTTCGCGCACGCCGGTGCGCAGCGCGCTGGCGGTGCTGACGGCCGAAGGGCTGGCATCCTACAACGTCAACCGCGGGTATGCGGTACGCGACATCCGACTGCGTGACGTGCTCGACGCGATCGAGGCGCGCGCCGTTCTCGAAGCGCGGGGCTGCGGCCTGTCGGTAGACTACGGCTGGGCCTTGTCCGAACTCGGGCTGCTCCGCCAGGCGGTCGAGGAAGGTGCTGCGATCGTGGCGCGGGGAAAGTGGTCCGAAGAGATCGAGCGTCACTGGTATCAGGCCAACCGCGACTTTCATTCGCTGATCGTCAGCGTTTCGCGCAACGCGGCGATCCGCAATGCGATCAGGATGACCTTGATCTACCCGGTTTTCGGCGACGTTGCGCGGCTCTGTCCCGCGGTGGCCAGATACGTGCCACAACGGCACAGGCTGGTGCCCGAGACGCCCCCCGGACACATTGTCGAATCGCAGGGCGATCACGAGGAGATTCTCGACGCGATCGCGAGCGAGGAGGCGGAGCGGGCGGAACGGTCCATGCTGACTCACGTCCTGAAATCGAGGGATCGCCTGGCCGCGATCGCGACCCGCCGATAGACGTAGGGGCTGCAGGTCGGCGCCATTCCCGTCAATACTGCATCCACTTTCACGTACTCTGAGCCTTCGGCAACTAGCGCCAGAGAGGCGCCAGTTGTCGTATGTTTTCATGCGCCCTCTGCATGGTCCTCCACGATCCCCGGGCAACTTGTCCCGATTCATAGCGCGCATCATCCATGAAATGAATCCATACCGTTGACAAATTGAATTCGATATCGTTTGCCAGGTGCCGGATCGCCAACAAGGCGGCGTGGATAGGAGAGGGTGACGATGAACGGACGGTCAACACGCTTCCTGCTCGGGGTCGCGACGGGAGCGCTCGTCTGCGCGAATGCGGCGCACGCTCAGGACAGCGACGCTGCAGCGCCGGAGCCGATGCCCCGCGCGGAGGCAACGAATCCCGAACAGCCTATGATCGTCGTCACCGCGCAGCGCCGCGACCAGGACCTGCAGGACGTGCCGGTGACCGTCACGGTGTTCGGGGCCGAGGAAATCGCGAACGCGCGCATCCAGGCCGTCGACGACGTCGTCACCCGCACGGTTGGCCTGAGCTTCGACGCCTTTCCGTCGGCGCAACCCAGGCTCTTCATTCGCGGGATCGGGTCCTCGGACCGCGGCGCCGCCGGAGACCCGAGCGCCGGCGTGTTCCTCGACGACATATACCTCGGCCGCCCGGCGGGAATCGCCTTCGACGCCTTCGACATCGAGCGGATCGAAGTGCTCAAGGGGCCGCAGGGCACGCTGTTCGGCCGAAACGTGGTCGGCGGCGCGATCAATGTCATCACGCGCAAGCCCGATCCGGCAGGTTTCGACGCCTCGGCCGAAGCGACCTATGGCAACTACGACCGCTTCGACACCGCCGCGTTCGTCAACGTCCCCTTCGCGCAGAACACCGGCGCAATCCGGGTGAGCGGCGCCTATCGAAGCCACCACGGCTACGTCCGCAACGCCTTCCTCGATGAAGATGTCAGCGATCAGGAAACGCTGAGCGGGCGAGTCCAGTTCTATGCGGAGCCTACGCCCGAGCTACGCATGCATTTCACGATCGACGGCACACGCGACCGGGCCACGGGGCCCGCCAACCACGTCGTCGGGCGCGACACGTCGGATCCGATATCCGCGCTCTACAGCATCAATGCCGATCCCGACCTCACCTACGGCTCGGACGTCGGCTATCAGAACCGCGACACCATCGGCGTCCGCGCCGAGATCAGCTACGATCTGCCGTTTGCGCGGGCGATCTTCCTCGGTTCATACCGCGACCTGGACTACGGCCTGCGCTACGACTTCGACGGAGGAAACAGCAACCCGGACTCGCCGGGCTTCAACGGGGTGAACATCGGCGGGGGGCAGGACGAGAAAGCCGAGTCCAGCAGTCAGGAGGTACGCCTCGCCTCGCTTCCCGGAAGCGCGGTCGACTGGGTAATCGGCTTCTATCATTATAATCAGCAGGTCCGGCGCGACGACATCTTCATTCTCGACGCCGCCCCGGTCGCGCCCATTCCGCTGACCGAGATCTACGATCAGAATTCGTCGCTCGACAGCGTTGCCGTGTTCGGCGATGCCACGGTGCCGATCACCGATCGCCTCTCGGTGATCGGTGGCCTGCGCTACACACGGGACGACAAGAGCTATCATGTCGCGAACACCCGCAGTGACGTGCCGCTGCGGGGGAGCGAGTTCTTCGATGTCGCGACTTCGGCGGACTTCGACGCGCTTACCTATCGCGCCGGCGTCAATTTCCAGCCGAATGCCGATCACCTGTTCTACGCGATGGTTTCGCGCGGCTTCAAAAGCGGGGGCTTCCAGGAAACGCCGGAAACCGCGGTCGACGCGGCCACGGCCTACGAGCCCGAGACGGCGACCCAGTACGAGATCGGGCAGAAAAGCACGCTCATCGACGGCCGGCTGATCTGGAACAACACCCTGTTCTACCTCGACTACGAAGACCTGCAGACACGCCAGGTGGACCCGGAGACCGGCGGGATCTTCACCACCAACGCAGGAGCCGCAACGATCAAGGGTTACGAAACGCAGCTCCTCGCCCGGCCCTTCGACGGCTTCGATCTTTCGGTCGCCTACGCCTACACCGACGCGACGTTCGACGAATACGTCGAGAACGGCGTCGATCTTGCCGGCAACCGGATTTCGCGCACGCCGCGGCACAAGGTCTCCGTTTCCCCATCGTACACCCACGCCTTGCCCGGCGGCGTCGATCTCACGCTCGCCGCCGACTACCGGTACGAAAGCCTCATCTACGACGACAACAGCAATCAGCCGCCCGAGATCAGGCCGGCGACGCACTTCGTCGACGCCCGGGTGATGATCGAGGGCATTGCCGATCATCTTTCGCTCTCGATCTGGGGCAAGAACCTGACCGACGAGCGCACCCGGACATGGCAGGCCATCTTCCTCGGCGCGCACTTCGCCGCCTTCAACCCGCCGCGGACCTACGGTGCGACATTGCGGTGGGAATACTGACCCGGAAAGGAACCGAAGGGTGACAGACAGCGATCGAACGGGACTTGCGAATGGCTGAGGGGTTCGCCGATGGCGTGAAAGTGCTGGTGCCCACCGGCTCGCTGGGCGCCGGGGTGCGGGAAGACGAGGTCGCCTACGGTCTCACCCGCGGGGCCCACGCGATCGCGTGCGATGCCGGCTCGACCGACAGCGGTGCGGCTTACCTCGCGACCGGCAAGTCGAAGAACAACCGCGGGGCGGTCAAGCGCGATCTCTCGATATTGATGAAGGCCTATGCGGACACGGGAATTCCGATCATCGTCGGCACCGCCGGACAGGCGGGGGGCGACCTCAATCTGGATTGGACCCGCGACATCGTACTCGAGCTGGCCGACGAGTTGGGCCTCTCGCCCAGGATCGCGCTGCTCCGCAGCGAGCAGAGCCGGGAGACAGTGAAGCGGCTCAATGCCGCAGGCCGGATCAAGCCGCTGCCGCCTCTCGGCGCGCTGGAGGATGCCACGATCGACGCCTGCGACCACATCGTCGCCGCGCTCGGCGTGGAGCCCTACGTCGCGGCGCTGGAAGCGGGTGCGGATATCGTGCTCGGCGGACGGTCGACCGACACCGCCGTGCTCGCCGCCTACCCGATCTGGAAGGGAGCTCCCTGGGGACCTGCCTGGCACGCCGGCAAGATCGGCGAGTGCGGCGCACAGTGCACCGAAGAGCGGGAAAGCTCGGGCGTTCTGCTGACCGTCCGGAGCGATTCATTCGAGGTCGAGCCCTTGAGCGAAGCCAACCGGTGCACGCCGGAAAGCGTCTCGGCGCACATGCTTTACGAGAACACCGATCCGTTCCGTCTGGTGGAGCCCGGCGGCGTTCTGGATGTCGGCGAAGCACGCTACGTCCAGAACGACGAGCGTACGGTGCGGGTCGCCGGCTCGGCGTGGGAGCCGCGCCCCTACACGATGAAGCTCGAAGGCGCCGGTAGGGGGCAGTACCAGACCCTGATGCTCGTCGGCATCCAGGATCCCGACGTGCTGCGCGACGTAGAGAGTTTCCATGACCGGCTGCTCGCCGCTCTCTACCAGCGGACGCGGAGCGCGATTCCCGCCGAAGAGCTCGGCGAATTCCATATTTCCCTGCGCATGTACGGCTGGAACGGCGTCACCGGGATGCCGGTCGCGCCCGGGACGCCGCCTCCGCCCGAGATCGGCATGCTGTTCGTCGCCACCGCGGCCACCCAGGAACTGGCCAACAGCATCGCCCACGCCTGCAATCCCTATTTCTTTCACTACCCCAGCGTCATGGACAAGGAACTGCCGAGCTATGGCTTCGCCTTCAGCCCGGCGGACGTTCCGCGCGGGCCGGTCTACGAGTTCCGCCTCAACCATGTCGTCGAGGTGGACGACTGGCGGGAACTCGTCCGCATAGAGTGGGCGGAACCCTCGTCTTCCGCGCATGCCGCGACGGCGGAGACAGCCCATGGCTAAGGTTCGCGAGGTCTGCCGCCATGTCCGCTCGAAGAACGCCGGCCCGTTCTGGGTCACGTTCGACTTCTTCTTCGACGGGCCGGAGAACTATCGGAAATATCGCGACAGCCCGTCGCTCTCGCCGGCGCTGTTCGCACGCCTCTACGGCACCGACCCGGCGCTGGTGAAACGCATTCCGGTGGACGATCTCTCGATCGTGAAGATCTCCTATCCCCGCGCCACCCCTCAAGGGGGAATGGAGGAACGCGACATGCATTCCGGCCAGCAATACGTCCGCATCCTCGATGTCGAACTGGATTGAGCAGCGTCGTTCAAGGGTGTGGCCCTGACGAGGCGCCCACCGCCGTGACGCTGGCCGAGCGATTGGCGCGATACGCCTGTGCCTTCGATGCCGAAAGGGTGCCGGAACCCGTTCTGGCCTGCGTCCGCCAACGCCTCCTCGACAGCCTCGCCTGTGCGCTCGGCGCATACGACGCCCGGCCAGTCCGCGTCGCCAGGCGGGTTGCCGCCGCGGCTCCGGCCCATGGTGCGAGCGTGTTCGGAATGCACGGTCTGACCACGCCCGATCTCGCGGCATTCGCCAACGGGGTCATGATCCGGTTCCTCGACTACAACGACGGCTACATGGGCCTGGAGCCGGGTCATCCGAGCGACAACATCGCGGCCTGCCTCGCGGTCGCGGAGGCGGAAGGGGCCAGCGTCGGCGAGTTCGTCGCCGCCGTAGTGATCGCCTACGAGATCCAGATGCGCCTGCAGGACGCAGCCGGTCTCAACAGGCGCGGGTGGGACCATGCCTGCTACATCCTCCCGGCAAGCGCGGCCGCGGCATCGCGCCTTATGGGGCTGGATGCGGAGCGAACCGCACAGGCCATCAATCTGGCGATCAACGGCCACATCCCCATGCGGCAGGCACGTTCCGGCGCTCTCTCCGACTGGAAGGGCTGCTCGGCGGCGAATGCGGCCAGAAACGCAGTCTTCGCGGCCCAGCTTGCACGCGCCGGCCTGACGGGGCCCGCGCCGATCTTCGAGGGCGAAATGGGCTTCTTCGAACAGGTGAGCGGGCCGTTCTCGCTCGACGTCGAAGCGTTCGGGAGCCCTGCCAACGATGACTATGCGATCCTGCGATCGCTCACCAAGACGTTTCCCACCAATGGCGAGCTGCACACGGCGATCTGGGCGGCGCTCGATCTGCGGGACAGGATTCCCGACGTCGCCGCGATCCGCAGCATTCGCATCGACACCTCGGCGTTCAACCGGCGCGTACTCGCGGACGAGGCGAAATGGCGGCCCGAAACGCGCGAGACCGCCGATCACAGCCTGCCCTACAACGTGGCGCGCGCGCTCCTCGACGGGGACATCACGCTGGAGTCGTACGCGCCCGCAAAGATCGCCGCGGCCGACGCTCGCGGACTCATGGCCAGGACGACCGTCACCGAGGACCCGCGGCTGACGGCGATGTTCCCGCGGCACCTCGCGAACCGCGTCACCGTGGAACTGGCGAACGGCGAGAGCGCGGCGAGCGAAGTCATCACCGGGCCCGGCACACCCGAAAGCCCGATGAGCGACGCCGACTTCGAGCGCAAGTTCCGCAAGATGGCCGCGCCGCACCTCGACCCGGCGGCGCAGGACCGGGCGATCGATTTCGTGAGCACCCTCGCTCGCCAGACAAGCTTCGAACCGCTGTTCGCCGCCATGCGCGGATCCGGCGGGTAGAGCGGCCGGCGACCGCGCACCGCGGTCAGACGCAGATCGCGTCGGCGATCGCCTTGCCGCATTCGGCCGTACTCGCCTCGCCGCCTAGGTCGCGGGTGCGGTACTCCGGCCTCGCGAGAACATCCTCGATCGCACGGACGACGGCAGCGGCCGCCCGCCCCTCGCCGAGATGGTCGAGCATCAATGCGGCCGCCCAGATCTGCCCGACGGGGTTGGCAATGTGCTGTCCCGCGATATCGGGCGCCGACCCATGCACCGGCTCGAAGAGCGACGGAAATCGCCGCTCCGGATTGATGTTGCCTGCGGGCGCGATTCCGATGGTCCCGGTGCAGGCCGGCCCGAGATCGGAGAGTATGTCTCCGAACAGGTTGGAGGCGACCACCACATCGAACCAGTCGGGATGTTGCACGAAATGTGCGGTCAGTATGTCGATGTGGTACTTGTCCCAACAGACGTCGGGATAGTCGGCCGCCATCGCCGCGACCCGCTCGTCCCAATAGGGCATGGTGATCGAGATGCCGTTCGACTTGGTCGCCGACGTCAGATGCTTCTTCTCGCGGCGCTGTGCGAGTTCGAAGGCATAGCGAAGCACGCGGTCGACGCCGACGCGCGTCATCACGGTTTCCTGGATCACGACCTCCCGCTCCGTGTCGGGAAATATCCTTCCACCAATGGAGGAGTATTCCCCTTCCGTGTTTTCGCGCACGACATAGAAGTCGATATCGCCCGGAACGCGCCCGGCCAACGGCGTCGGCACGCCGGGCATCAGCCTGACGGGCCTGAGGTTGACGTATTGGTCGAACTCCCGCCGGAACTGGATCAGCGAGCCCCAAAGCGAAACGTGGTCCGGCACCGTCTCCGGCCATCCCACCGCGCCGAAGAAGATCGCGTCATGCCCGCCGATCAGTGCCTTCCAGTCGCCGGGCATCATCTCGCCATGCTGCTGGTAGTAGTCGCACGAGGCGAAGTCGAAGTGATCGAAATGAAACGCACAGTCGAATGTTGCGGCGGCGGCCTCGAGCACGCGCAACCCTTCGGGCACGACCTCCTTGCCGATCCCGTCTCCGGGGATGACAGCGATGCGGTGCAGGTTCGGTCGTGTCATTCGGGTGGGCTCCTGTCGCCGGGCGCGGCATCGATCAGAATGGCGCGAAAGTCGTTGACGTTGGTGAACGTGGGGCCGGTCTCGACCAGCGCGCCGACCGCTGCGAAGAAGGTGCGGGAGTCGTTCTCCGCAAGTGCCTTTGCAGCGGAGATCCCCTGCGCTCGCGCCCGCGCCGGGGTGTCGGGACCGATCGCTGCCCCGGCATGGGGGCCGGTTCCGTCGATGCCGTCGGTGTCCGCAGCGAGTGCGTAGATCCCCGCCTCGCCGTCGAGCGCCTGCAGCAACGCCAGCAGGAACTCGCTGTTGCGTCCGCCGCGGCCGTCCGCGCACACCGTGACGCTGGTTTCTCCGCCCGACAGCAGGATGCACGGCGGGGCGAGCGGCTGTCCGTAGCGCTTCGCCTGCAGCGCGATCCCCGCGTGGACGGTTGCCACTTCGCGTGCCTCCCCTTCGATCGCGCTCCCCAGTATCAGCGATGGATATCCCGCATCGCGAGCGGCCTGTGCGGCCGCTTCCAGCGCCATTTGCGGGCTCGCGATCAGATGGAATTCGGCGGTCTCCTGAACGGCTGCGGCTCCTCGCGGCTCGCTTTCCAGCCAATACCGGACCGACGGCACCGGCACGATCCCGAGCGCATCGAGCGTCGCAAGCGCATCGTGCCCCGTGCTCCCGTCCGACGTGGTAGGGCCCGAGGCGATCATCGCCGCGTCGTCTCCGGGGACATCGGAGATGGCGAGGGTGACGAGTTTGGCCGGCCGGGCGCGTTCCGCAAGACCGCCGTTGGCTGCCATGGAGAGATGCCGGCGAACGCGATTGATCTGGGCGATCGTTGCGCCCGACCGCAGCAGTGCCCGCGAAAGCGCCTGCAGGTCCTCGAGCGACACACCCGATGGAGGCGCCGCCAGCAACGCCGAGCCACCGCCCGACAGGAGGCAGAGCACGAGATCGTCCTCCGTCACGCCGTCGAGCACCGAGAACATCTCGCGCGTCGCGGCGATCCCGGCGGCATCGGGGACCGGATGGCCGGCCTCGCGAACCCCGATACGCCGGCAAGGCGCGCCATGCGAATGGCGGGTAATTACCAGGCCTTCGAGCGGTCCGCGCCAGTGCCGCTCCACCGCAAGCGCCATCGCCGCAGCCGCCTTGCCCGCCCCGACCACGATCGTGCGGCCCCTGGGAGGGGAAGGAAGCGCGGGCGGGATGCAGCGATCGGGCTGCGCGCTTGCCACCGCCGTGTCGAAGAGCCGGCGGAGCAGTGCTCGCCGCGGGCAAGGCGCCGCCGCGCCGCCTTCGATCTTCGCCGTGCCCGTCACCGTCTCATCCGCGCGCTCGATCCCTCCGCCCGTCGGCGACGAGGCATTCGCGCGCGGGATCCTTCCCGTCCAGCACTGCGACGACCGACCGCGCCGCCACCATGTTGGTCCGCGCCAGGCCTTCGTGCGTGGAGGCCGCTGCATGCGGCGTGGCGATCACGTTGGGCAGGCCCACGAGCTCCGCCGTCACGTCGGCATAGGCAGGATCGCTCTCGCTGAGATAGACGTCCAGTCCTGCACCCGCGATCGCACCGGCCTTCAGCGCAGCAAGCAGTGCCGCGTCGTCGACCAGGCCGCCGCGTGCGGTGTTGATCAGGAAAGCCGTCGGCTTCATTCGGGCGATGCGGCCCGCGTCGAACATGAAGCGGGTCTCGTCGGTCAGCGGCGCGTGGATGGATATGTAGTCACTTTCCCGCGCGAGCGTGTCGAGGTCGACCGGCTCGACCCCCGGCGGAATCCCGTCGGGCAGCGGTCCGCGCACGGCTGCGAGTATCCGGCAATCGAACCCGGACAGGCGCCGGGCGAGGCTGCGCCCGATGCGCCCCAGGCCAACGATCCCGACGGTCTTCTCGCACAAGTCGCGCCCCATCAGGATGGAGAAGTCGCCTTCGGCCATCCGGGCCTGCGTTTCGCGGAAACGATGGCCGACGGCCAGCATCAGCGCGATCGCGTGGTCGGCAACCGATGCGTCGTTGCCGCCCGCGGCGATGCACACGACTTTGCCGAGCTCGCGCGCCGCGACAAGGTCCACCCGGTCGTGGCCGACTCCGCGGCGCGAGACGACCTGGAGCCGGGGCAGCGCCGCGAGCAGCTCGCGCGTGACCCGCGCATGCCCGACGATCCAGCCGGCCGCGCCTTCGAGCATCCGGAGCAGCTCGTCGCGCCCCAGGCCGCCGTCGGCTTGCCCCGCCGGCAGTTCGGCGAGCGACACCTCGCATCCGTTGTCCTCGAGATAGGCGACCGTCTCCGCATCGAAGAAGCGTTGGGTGACGACGACGCGCCGGCTGGTCATGGCAAATCTTCCCGCGTTGCGTGCGCCCGCAGCGATAGGCGCGCGCGCCGGGCGAGGCCAATGCCGAAAGCCGATCAAACTATGCACGCCCGCCCCGTTGGCGACCCGCGGTTCGGTTCCCGCTCGCGCGCTATCCGCCCGCGGCACGCCTGTCCTCGAGAATCCGGGACCAGAACGCCTCGGCCGCAGGCGACTGGCGGGCCCTGGGGCGCCACAGCCGGATTTCGATGACCACGTCCTCGCTCTCGGATCCGGCTCTCTCCAGCCGCCCCTCCGCGAGATCCTCCTGCACCAGGCTCAACGCGGTCCAGGCCACGCCGCGCCCGTCGCGCGCCATGGCCGTCAGCACGCTTGCAAGATGAGAGGAGAAGATCGGCTGCGCCGCACGGGTCCTGTTCTCCCGCTCCCACGCCGAAGCGAGGATGCGGCCCATGCCCGACTCCGCCGTGAATGCCAGTTGCGGCGCATCCGCGGGATCGCACTTCTTCAACAGCGAGGGCGCCGCCACCGGCAGGAGCCGGTCGTGCCCTAGCTGCACGGACCGGAAGTCGGCGCCGAACCTCGTCGGCGCAGCCTCATGGTGATGGCACAGCAGGAACTGCGCCTTGCCCTCGATCATCCGGCGCTCGCAGGCAACCATGTGGTCCGCCGTCAGGGCAATGGTCGCCCCGACCGGCTTTTCCACCTCCAGGCGGCGGAGCCAGCGGGGGAAGAACGTCAACGACAGGACGTGCGTCGAGGCGAAGCGCAAGGTTTCGTGGTCCGTCTTGTCCGCCGCCAGCGCTGCCGCCCGCCCGAGTTGCAGGCGCCGCAACGTCTCCTCTGCCGAGAGGCGGAAGCTCTCGCCCGCCGCGGTCAGGCCGATCCGGTGGGTTCTGCGGTCGATCAGCGGTGCGCCGACCCAGTCTTCCAGCGACTTGATCCGCCTGCTGAAGCTCGGCTGGCTCACCGACCGGCTTTCCGCCGCCCGTGAAAAGCCGCCGTGTTCTGCCAGTGCAAGGAAGTCCTCTAGCCAGGTCGTGTCCATGACCGTCCCCTACCTCACGCTTCATGAGCGAGCGACGTTTTTCCTCCCCGGAGGGCGGGAGCCGATTATCTCGCCGTCCCGCGGAGCTCGCCCTCGGCAGGCGATGCGGGCGTTTCGAGGAGCTCCGGATAGAGCCTGGCCAGCGCGACGGTGACTCCGTTGGTCCAGCCGAAGCCGTCCTGGAGCGGGTATTCGCCGCCGCCGCCCGGGCGGCGGGTGATCACGTCGTACTTCTCGAGAAGCTTGCCGGTGTTGCCGTAGGCGCCGGAGACGGTGTCGAGCCACCGCGCGGCGATCGTCCGGGCAAGTTCGTCGTGGCCATAGTGCCGCAGGCCGGAGACTGCGATCCACTGGAGCGGCGCCCAGCCGTTGGGCGCATCCCACTGCTCACCCGTGGTGCGGTTGCTGGTGACGAGACCGCCCGGCTTGAGGAGCTCCGCCTCGACCGTCGCCGCCGTCCGCGCCGCCTGCGCTGTGTCCGCAACCTGGAAGAACAACGGATAGAGCGCCGCGGCGGTGACGTTGCCGAGCAACCTGCCCTCCCTCCACTGATAGTCGTCGAACAAGCCGGTGCGTTCGTTCCACAGATAGCGCTGCATCGCGGCCCGCCGCATCCGGGCTCTGCGTTCGAAGGCCGACGTGCAGGCTTCGTCGCGCAGTTCACGGCACCCGTCGGCGATCGCGTGCTCGAGGCCGAATAGGAGACTGTTGAGGTCTGGCGGCACGATCTCGACCGTCCGGATCGTCGGGAGCGAGCGGCCGTCCGCGAACCAGCGCGAGCTGAAGTCCCACCCGCTCTCCGCACCCGCCCGCAGGCTCCGGTAGACCTGCGACGGCTCGCGCCGGCTCGCCTTCGCGGTTGCCACGTCCGCCGCATAGGACTCGTCGCGCGGCGAATCGCGATCGTCCCAATAGCGGTTCAGCAGTGCACCGTTCTCCATCCGAACGACCCGCGCCGAGGCGCTGCCCGGCGCGAGCCCTTCGGCCCCGGCCATCCAGAACCGGTGCTCTGCCTTGAGTTCCGGCAGGTAGGCGGCGAAAGCCTTGGCCGGCGCCTCCTGATTGGTGAGTTCCACCATCTTAAAGAAGAACGGCGGCTGCGAGCGGCTGAGATAGTAGGTCCGGTTGCCGTTCGGAATGCGTCCGAACGTTCGGAGCAGATGCGCGAAGTTGTCAACCATCGCCCGCTTCAGCGGCCGCTGCGCATCGCCGAAGCCCAGCATGGTGAAGTAGCTGTCCCAGTAGTAGATCTCCTGGAAGCGACCGCCGGGCACGAGGTAGGGATTGGGGAGCGCAAGCAGCGAACCGTGGGCCGGGACCGCCGGCGAGCGGCGGGTCAGGATCGGCCACAACGCTTCGATGTGTTCGATCAGCGGCAGCCCCGGAGCCGGCTGGCGCAACGGGGCGGGACGGGGCATCCGGAAATGCGCCTCGAAGAAGCGTTCGAGACCGGCCTCGTCGAGAGGCCTCGCCGCCCGATAGGCCTCGAGAATCCGCGCCGGCTCCGCACGCGGCACGGCATCGGCAAGCGCCTTGCCGTCCTCGAACAGTCCGCTCAGCGCCAGGCGGGGGTAGAGCTCCGCCAGTTGCTCGGAAGGCGAGTGGGGCTCCCGCGGCTGCGGCGCGGACTGGGGATGGGCGCAGCCCGCGAGCAGGACGGCAGAGGCCGGGGCAAGGAGCCATCTCGCCGCTCGCCATCCCCGGATCCGCGCATTGACCGTCGTCAGAACTTTCACAGGTCCCTCCCCGGTGGATCGGCAGGTGCCCTTGTTAGCGCCTCCTGGCGCGCGACTCATCCCTCGAAGTCAGTTCCTGAACACCACGGTCCGTGCCCCGTTGAGTAGCACGCGGTCCTCCAGGTGCAGGCGCACGGCTTCGGCGAGCACGCGGCTTTCGATGTCGCGCCCCTTGCGGACGAGCTCTCCCGGGCTGTCGGCGTGGGTGATCGGCTCCACGTCCTGGTGGATTATGGGGCCTTCGTCGAGATCGGCGGTGACGTAGTGGGCAGTGGCGCCGATCATCTTCACCCCGCGCGCATGCGCCTGGTGATAGGGCCTGGCGCCCTTGAAGCCGGGCAGGAACGAATGATGAATATTGATGCAGCGCCCTGCGAAATGCGCGGCCTGCTCGTCCGAAAGAATCTGCATGTAGCGCGCGAGAACGACGAGTTCGGCCTGGGTCTCCTCGGCGACCGCGCGGACCTGCGCCTCCTGCGCGGCCTTTGTCTCGGCCGTTACCGGCAGGTGGTGGAACGGGATCCCGCCGATATGCGTGTGGCTGATCGCCTCGCGCGGGTGGTTGGAGACGATCGCCACCGGGTCCATCGGCAGCTCCCCGATGCGCCAGCGGTAGAGCAGGTCGGCGAGGCAGTGATCGAATTTGCTGACCATCAGCAACACCCGCCGCGGCCGGTCGCGGCGCGCGAGCTTCCATTGCATGCCGAACTCGTCGGCGAGCGCCGCGAACTCGGCCCGCAATCCCTCACGCTCGGCCGTGCCCGGATCGAAGGCGACGCGCATGAAGAAAGCCCCGCTTTCCTGATCGTTGAACTGCTGCGCTTCGAGGATATTGCCGCCGCGCTCGAACAGGAAGCCCGTCACCCGCGCGGTGATCCCCGGCCTGTCGGCGCAGCCGAGCGTCAGGATGAGCGGTTCCGCCATGCCGGGGCCCCTAACGGCGCGAGAGCGCCTCTTCGCTTTCGGCCATCAGCGTCGCGATGATCTGCGCGACCGGCTCTTCCTCCTTGACCATGCCGACCGACTGACCGGCCATGAGCGAGCCGCCCTCGACGTCGCCGTCGATCACCGCGCGGCGCAGCGCGCCGGCCCAGTAATGCTCGATCTGGAGCTGCGCCTCGCCCATGACCACTTCCTCGCGGTCGAGCATGCCGGCGACTTCGATCTGCTTGGCGGTGAAGGCCTCGGTCCCCTTGTTCCGCAGCGCGCGGACGGGGATCACCGGCAGGCGCGCATCGACCTGCACGCTGGCGACCGCGTCGCGCGCGCTGGCGCGGAAGAAGGCCTTCTTGAAATCGGGGTGCGCGATGCTCTCGGTCGCGCAGGCGAAGCGCGTGCCGAGCTGGACGCCCGCCGCGCCCATCTCCAGGTAGCCGGCGATCGCCTGCCCCTTGCCGATCCCGCCGGCGACGAACACCAGGTGCTCTTCCGCCAGCTCGGGCAGGATCTCCTGCGCCAGCACGCTCGTCGAGACCGGGCCGATGTGGCCGCCGGCCTCCATCCCCTCGATCACCAGCGCGTCGGCGCCCGAGCGGAGCAGCTTCTTCGCCAGCGCCAGCGTCGGCGCGAAGCAGATGACCTTGGCCGGGTTCGCGCCGCCCTTGATCGCCTCGACGCTGCCCTTGGGCGGGATGCCGCCGGCAAGCACGACGTGGCCGACGCCGTGCCGGCCACAGACCTCGATCAGATCGAAGAGCTGCGGGTGCATGGTGATGAGGTTCACGCCGAAGGGCCGATCGGTCATCGCCCTGGTCGCGGCGATCTCCGCATCGAGCAGTTCGGGCGTCATCGCGCCGCAGGCGATCACGCCGAAGCCGCCTGCGTTGCTGATCGCGGAAACGAGATGGCGCTCGGAAACCCAGCTCATCGCGCCGCACAGGATCGCCGTTTCGCAGCCGAGGAACTCGGTGCCGCGCTGCATCAGGCGGCTTGTCTTGGGATAGTCAGTCATCGCCGGCGCGCTTAGGCGCGCGGCCGCCGAGCGGCAAGAGTTCTTGGCGCGGCTGGCGGAGCTTCGCTTGCGGAACCGCCCTCCTGCAAGAGCGGTTGACCACAGGTGGAGCCGCCCTGTGGCTGATCGCTTCTGTCGATGAGGTTGAAAGGACTTAATTGCTTTGGCCGATTGTCGTGCGGGCGTAGCCTTCACCTGCAACGACTCACAGGATCGAGACCCGGGTGAATGGTCTGGGCCGATCTCAAATCAGGAGGATGCCAACATGGACGCAGCAACTGGTTCGATGTCCGGGGGCGGATGCCCCTTCAACGGCGACGGCGGAGTGCGCGCGCTGCTCGGACGCACCAACAAGGACTGGTGGCCGGACGCGCTGCCGCTCGAAATCCTTCTCGTCAACGGGTCGCCCGACCCGCTGGACGAGGATTTCGATTATGCGGAAGCGTTCAACGCGCTCGACTATCATGCGCTGAAGAAAGACCTCACCGCGCTGATGACCGATTCCAAGCCATGGTGGCCGGCGGACTACGGGCACTACGGCCCCTTCTTCATCCGCATGGCCTGGCACGCGGCCGGCACCTACCGCACAGGCGACGGCCGCGGCGGCGCCAACAGCGGACAGCAGCGGTTCGCCCCGCTCAATTCCTGGCCCGACAACGGCAATCTCGACAAGGCCCGGCGCCTGCTGTGGCCGGTCAAGCAGAAGTACGGCAAGAACATCAGCTGGGCCGACCTGTTCATCCTCGCCGGCAACGTCGCGATCGAATCGATGGGCGGCCCGGTGCTCGGTTTCGGCGGGGGCCGCAGGGACGTGTTCGAGGCGGAACGCGACATCTACTGGGGCGGTGAGGACCTGTGGGTCAACGAAGGCGTCGCGACGCGCATCCGGCCCGAGGAAGAGGTAGACCTCGAGAATCCGCTGGCTGCCATCCAGATGGGCCTGATCTACGTCAACCCCGAAGGCCCGGGCGGCGACCCCGACCCGCTCGGCTCCGCGCGCGACATCAAGGTCACGTTCGAACGCATGGCGATGAATCACGAGGAGACCGTCGCCCTCACCGCCGGCGGGCACACCTTCGGCAAATGCCACGGTGCGGGCGATCCGAGCCTGCTCGACGTCGCGCCCGAGGCGAGCGACATCACCCTCCAGGGGCTCGGCTGGGCGAGCACTTACGAAAGCGGCTTCGGCCCGCACACGATTACCTCCGGCCTCGAAGGGGCGTGGACCAACACGCCGACCGAGTGGACGGAGAACTATTTCCGCCTGCTGCTGGACTACGAATACGAGCTGGTAACCTCGCCGGCGGGGGCGAAGCAGTGGCAGCCGATCGACCAGAAGGAAGAGGACATGGCGCCCGACGCGCACGATCCTTCCAAGAAGGTCCCGACGATGATGACGACCGCCGATATGGCGCTCAAGATGGATCCCGAGTTCCGGGCGATCAGCGAGAAGTTCCGCAACGATCACGAGGCGCTGCGGGACGCATTCGCCCGCGCCTGGTTCAAGCTGACGCACCGCGACATGGGCCCCAAGTGCCGCTACCTCGGCCCCGAGGTTCCGGAGGAGGACATGATCTGGCAGGACCCGGTCCCGGCCGGGACGATGCCGTCCGACGCCGACGTATCGGCGTTCAAGTCAAAGATCCTCGACGCCGGGTTCTCGATTGGCGAACTGGTCCGAACCGCGTGGTATTCGGCCTCGACGTTCCGCAAGAGCGACCACCGCGGCGGCGCCAACGGCGCGCGCATCCGGCTCGAGCCGCAGAAAGGCTGGGCCGCCAACGAGCCTGCGCTGCTCGACCGGATCCTGGCCAGGATCGACGAACTGCGCGGTAACTTGTCGATGGCCGATGCGATCGTTCTTGCCGGCACGGCGGCGGTCGAGAAGGCGGCGAAGGATGCCGGATTCGATGTCGAGGTGCCCTTCACCGGCGGCCGCGGCGATGCGACGCAGGAGTGGACCGACGTCGACAGTTTCGCGCCGCTGGAGCCCTTTGCGGACGCGTTCCGCAATTACCTGCGGACAAAGAGCAACGTGAAGACCGAGGAACTGATGCTCGACCGCGCCTCGCTGCTCGGCCTCTCGACGCCCGAAATGACCGTGCTGCTCGGCGGGCTGCGCGTGCTCGGTGCCAACTTCGAGGATCGTCCGCACGGCGTCTTTACCGACCGCAAGGGGCAGCTCACCAACGACTTCTTCGTCAACCTGCTCGACATGGACACCGTCTGGGAAGTCGTGGACGGCAGCGGAGACGAGGAGTTCATCGGCTACGACCGCGGCGGGCGGCAGGAGAAGTGGAAGGCGACCCGCGCCGACCTGATCTTCGGTTCGAACTCACAGCTGCGCGCCACCGCCGAGGTCTACGCCGAGCGCGGGCACGAGGAGAAGTTCGTGCGCGACTTCGTCAAGGTCTGGACCAAGGTGATGAACGCCGACCGCTGCGACCTCACCTACGCGAAGTATCACAAAGAGGCAGCCTGACCCCTTGAGGCATGCCTTCGAAGGAGCCCTCGGCCGCGTGCCGGGGGCTCTTTTTGCATGACCGGGCGTCACCGCGTGGCGCTGAGAAGGGGCTGGACTTTCGCGAGGCCGAGGGGGACAGAGCGCTCCAGTGTCGTTCTACAGGGGAGACTGTTCGTGACCCGCCGTACTATCCTGCTCGCCGCCGCCTCGCTGGGCGCAATATCCCTTTCCGCCGCTCCGGCTAGTGCAGACGAAGGCATGTGGACCTTCGACGGGTTCCCCGCCGAACAGGTCCGCGAAAACTATGGCTGGGCGCCAGATCAGGTCTGGCTCGATCACGTCCGCAATTCGGCGGTACGGTTGACCGGCGGCTGCTCCGCCAGCTTCGTCTCGCCCGACGGTCTGATCCTGACCAACCATCACTGCGTCGCGAGCTGCCTCTACGACAACTCGACTGACGCGATGGACTATCTCGATGAAGGTTTCACCGCTTCGCGGCGGGAGGACGAGCTGCCCTGCCCGGGCCAGCAAGCCGAAGTCGTCACCGCGATCACCGACGTCACCGCGCAGGTGATGGATGCCATCGGCGAATCGACCGGCGAGGCGCTGACCAAAGCGCGCGACGCGAAGATCGCCGAACTCGAATCCGCCGGCTGCACCGATCAGGAGACCACGCGCTGCCAGGTCGTGACGCTGTTCGGCGGCGGGCAGTACAAGCTCTACACCTATCGCAAGTACTCGGACGTCCGTCTTGCCTGGGCGCCCGAGGACCGCGCGGCGACGTTCGGCGGCGATCCGGACAACTTCAACTTCCCGCGCTATTCGCTCGATGCCTCGTTCCTGCGCGCCTACGAGGACGGCAAGCCGGTCGAGACGCCCAATCATCTGGAATGGAACCCGCGCGCGCCGGAGGAAGGCGAGATCACCTTCGTCGTCGGCAATCCCGGCTCGACCAGCCGCCTGTTCACGCAAAGCCAGCTCGCATTCGAGCGCGAGGTCCGCTTGCCGATTACCGTGGCGACGATGTCCGAATTGCGCGGCCGCCTGATCCGCGCGATGGACGAGAGCCCGGAAAAGGCGCGCGAAGGGCTCGATCTGCTGTTCGGCGTGGAGAACAGCCTCAAGGTCTATATCGGGCGTATGAAGGCGCTCAACGATCCGGCATTCACCGGCAAGCTTGCCGCAGCGGAACAGGAGCTGAAGGCGAAAAGCGCGGACAATGCGGAGATCGGCAACCTCTGGGGCGCGGTGGAGGATGCGATGGACGCCTATCGCACACTCTACTTGCCGCTGCGCTTCACCCAGCCATCGGGCGACCTCTACGGCTACGCGCAGACGCTGGTCTTCGCCGCGCAGGAACGCGCCAAGCCCAACGCCGAACGCCTGCCCGGCTATACCGATAGCGCGCTGCCGCTGACACAAAAGCGCCTGCTCGACGAGCGCCCCGTCTATCCCTGGGTCGACGAGCTGATGATGGAGTGGAGCCTGTCGAAGGCGCGCGAATATCTCGGCGTGGACGATCCCGACAGCAAACTGCTGCTCGGCAAGGAAAGCCCCGAACAGCTTGCCGAGCGGCTGGTGAGCGGCACCCGGCTCGCCGATCCGGCGTACCGCCAGCAGCTCTGGGAAAACGGCCTCGCCGCGATCGAAGCATCGGATGATCCGATGATCCAGTACGCGCTCAAGCTTGCGCCGCGCCAGCGCGAGTTGAAGGCGCTGTCCGACGCGCAGTACTCGGGCCCGCTCGCCGCTGCCGGGGCCAAGCTCGCCGACGCGCGCTTCGCCGCCTATGGCGATACGCTCTATCCCGACGCGACGTTCACGCTGCGCATCAGCTACGGCCAGGTGAAGGGCTGGACCGAGCGCGGGAACGAAGTGCCGATCCGCACGACCATGGGCGGCACGTTCGAGCGCGCGACCGGCAACCCGCCGTTCGACCTTGCGCCCGCCTTCGCGGCGAACGAGGCACGGATCGACAAGAACACGACTTACGATTTCGTGACCACCAACGACATCATCGGCGGCAACTCGGGCAGTCCGGTGATCGACAAGGCCGGCACGGTGATCGGAACCGCATTCGACGGCAATATCCACTCGCTCGGTGGCAACTACGGCTACGATGGCACCCTCAATCGCACCGTGGCGGTCTCGACCGCGGCAGTGCAGGAAGCGCTCGAGACGATCTATCCCGCGCCCGCGCTGGCGAAGGAACTCGCCGGAGAGTGAGTGGCGACGGGCGGGGTGAGGCGCCCCGTCCGGCCGCCATCCCCGATCCCCACCGCAGGCTGGGGTCCCAGGCCGCTGGCGCTCCGCCCGATAGCCCGAGACCCCAGCCTGCGCTGGGGATCATGAGAAGCTTGAAACGAGAGTGTACTCTATCGGCAGCCCGGTGGGGGCGTTGCCCTGCACCGAAATCTCCCAACAGGCTCTCAGCTGTAGGTGATCCGCACCTTGCCAGCCGCCTCGGCGGCGACGCGGCGCGCGGCATCGGTGTCGCCGGCGCTCGCCAGGGCAACGCCCATGCGGCGGTAGGGGCGCGAGGCCGGCTTGGCGAAGATCCGCAGGTCGACCGTGCCGCCCTGCACCGCCAGCGCCTCCGCCAGTCCTTCGTAGCCGAGCCTGTCGCTGTCGCGGTCGGCGAGGATCACTGCGCTCGCCGAAGGCCGGGCGCGGATCGGCGTCGGGATCGGCAGCCCCATGATCGCGCGGGCGTGGAGATCGAACTCGCTGAGGTTCTGGCTTACCAGCGTGACCATGCCGGTATCGTGCGGGCGCGGGCTCAGCTCGGAGAAGATCACCTCTTCCCCGCGCACAAAGAACTCGACCCCGAATATGCCGCGGCCGCCGAGATCGTCGACCACTTTCGCCGCCATCTCCTGCGCGGCCGCCAGCGCGGCATCGGACATCGCGATCGGCTGCCAGGATTCCATGTAGTCGCCGCGTTCCTGCCGGTGGCCGATCGGGGGGCAGAACAGCACGCCGTCTTTCGTCCGCACGGTCAGCAGCGTGATCTCGTAGTCGAAATCGACGAACTCCTCGACGATCACCCGGCGCCGGTCGCCGCGCATGTTGGCGACCGCATAGTCCCACGCGGCCTCGAGCCCGGCCGCCTCCTCGACCTTGCTCTGCCCCTTGCCTGACGACGACATGACCGGCTTGATCACGCAGGGAAAGCCGGCGTGCGCCGCGCCCGCATGCACCTCCTCGAGCGACTCGGCGTAGCGGTAGCGGGACGTCGCAAGCCCGAGCTTCTCCGCCGCGAGGTCGCGAATGCGGTCGCGGTTCATCGTGAGCTGGGTCGCGCGCGCGGAGGGGACCACGTGGAAGCCCTCGCCCTCCAGCTCCACCAGCGTTTCGGTGCGGATCGCCTCGATCTCGGGCACGATGTAATCGGGCCGATGCTTCTCCACCGCCGCGCGCAGCGCCGCGCCGTCGAGCATGGAGAAGACCTCGCGCGCGTCGGCAATCTGCATCGCGGGTGCCTGGTAGTAGGCATCGCAGGCAACGACGTATGCGCCGAGCCGCTTGGCCGAAATGACGAACTCGCGGCCGAGCTCGCCCGATCCGAGGAGGAGAATCTTCGCAGTGAAAGCCATGCGCCGCTCTTAGCGGCAATGCGCCGGCACGGCCACGGCGAACGGCCTCACGCGCGCCGACGGCCCCCGTCCGGCAGATCCTCGTCCGCTTCGATCCTGCCCCGTCCACGCCCTTTGGCGGCGAGCAGTGCAAGGTCCGCACGGCGAAGCGTGTCGTCGGCGGACAGATTCAGCGCAGCCAGTCCGACGCTGGCCGACAGGCGCGGCTCGTCCGAAGGGCGCGGCGGCGACGCCTCCGCGAGCGCCGCGAGCACCGCCGCGACGGTGCTCCTTGCGGCGGCAAGGTCGTGGTCGGGCAGGAGGACACCGAAGCTCTCGCCGCCGATCCGGGCCACGATGTGCTCGTGCCGCAGCGTGCTGCGCAGGAAATCGGCGAAAGCGACGAGCACGCGGTCGCCGGCGCTCGCGCCGTGGCGCAGGTTGATCGCGCGAAAATGGTCGATGTCGAACAGCGCGAGGGTGCCGCCCTGCCGCCGGCGGACGAGGTGGCGCAGCATCATCTGGAACGCACGGCGGTTGGCAAGGCCGGTGAGCGGATCTGTGACCGTGGCGGTGAACAGCCGCTCCTCGAGCTCTCGCCGTTCCTCGAGCGACCGCATGATGCCGATCGCCCCGCTGGCCCGCCCGTCCATATCGAGCAAGGGACGGAGCTGAAGCGTGAACCAGTTCGTGCTTCCGTCCGCCATGTGCGCGGCGAATTCGAACCAGCCGGTTGCCGATCCTCCGCGCATGACGACCTCGAGAAAGGCGCGCAGCTTCTCGGCCTGCGCCGGCTCGGCGAGGTCGGCCAGATGCGGTGCGATCAGCATGTCGGGAATGGCGAGACCGAGCCGCCCGATGGCCGCCGAGGCATGAACCACATAACCCGCACGATCGACCTTCAGGACGATGTTGCGCCCGCCCTCCGCCAACAAGTCATACAATGCCGCCCCTTCATGAAGGGTGAAATCTTCCACCATGCGATTACGCCCCGACCTTTGCCCGCCTACGCCGATTCACAAATGATGAAGAACAATATCGGGAGAGAACTCCCGGTATGAATTGCACTCCACAATTACCGTTATACGTGTTGTATAACTTAACTGACTTGCGAATCGTCTTATGCAGATATTAACCAAGCCGATGAATTTTCGGGAGTCATTTCACGTACTGCGACAAAGTTTTGCAAAGACTGGTCTTACAATTCGATCATGATCCTGATCTTAGCCGGCTCGGTTCCGAAGGCGCGGGCGATGACCTCGCGGCTATGTGCGAGCACTTCGCGGGCCTCCGCGCTGTCGTGTACGTCCGCCAACTCCTGCTCGGACACGCCCAGCACATCGGCGATCGCGGCGATCCGGCTCTCGATCGGGCGCGCCTTGCCCTTCTCCCAGGCCCAGACCGTCGGCTTGCTGACGTCGAGCCGTTCGCCGAGCTGTGCGAGCGTGAGCCCGCGTTCCTTGCGCAGACGCTGCAGCCGGCTGCCGAAGGATTCAGGCGCCGATGCGTGCACGCGCTCCAGCTTCAGGCCCGCGTCGCTGCGCAGCTCCGCCGCGGCGAGCGTGCCGGGAGAGATCGGCTCGTCGAAACGGCAGCCGTAGAGCGTGCCGCTCGCCCAGACGACGCGGGCGGGCGTCACTCCGGCGTGCGGGAAGTCGATGTCGATCCCCTCGTCAATGGAGAGTTCGGCGTCGCACTCGAGTAGCAGCCCGGTGCGCGAGGCGTTGTGCACCCGGACCGGGAGAACCTCGCCCGATTCGCGCCCGCCGACGGTTTCGAAGCGCAACGTCAGGCGCTGCGCGTCTCGCCTTGCCTGATCGCTGCGTTCGAGATGTGCCGCGATTACCATATGTGCCGCTCCTTTCGCTCAAGGAGTCGGCGCTTGCGGTTAAGGAATCGTTAGCCCGGAGGCCTCCCGCGACTAACGGGCCTCAGGCCGCCTCGTCGCTCGCGTCCAGCCCGTAGGCGGTGTGCAGCACGCGGACGGCGAGCTCGGTCTCGTCTTCGTCGATCATGACCGAGACCTTGATCTCGCTGGTCGAGATCGCCTGGATGTTGATCCCGCGCTCCGCGAGCGACTTGAACATCGTCGCCGCGACGCCTGCATGGCTCTTCATGCCCACGCCCACGACCGAGATCTTCGCGATCTTGCTATCGGTGATGATGCGGTTGAAGCCGATGTCCGGCCGCCGATCCTCGAGCAGGGCCTGCGCACGCGCGAGGTCGGCCTGCGGCACGGTGAAGGTCACGTCGGTCTCACCCTTGTCGCGCCCGACGTTCTGAATGATCATGTCCACGTTGATACTCGCCTGCGCGAGCGGCTCGAAGATATGCGCCACCGCGCCCGGCTTGTCGGGCACGCGGGTAAGGATCACCTTGGCCTCGTTCTTGTCGTGCGCGATGCCGGTGACGAGCTGGCGTTCCATATCGCCCTTCTCCACTAGTTCGTTCATTTCCTCTTCCGACACGATCATCGTGCCGGGAAGGTCGTCGGCGGGGGCCGCATCATCGCCGATGAAGCTGGAGAGCACCTGGACGCGCACCCCTTCCTTCATCGCGAGCCCGACCGAACGGGTCTGCAGCACCTTCGCCCCCACGCTCGCAAGCTCGAGCATCTCCTCGTACGTCACGGCCTTGAGCTTGCGCGCTTTCGCGACGATCCGCGGATCGGTGGTATAGACCCCATCGACGTCGGTATAGATGTCGCATCGGTCGGCTCCGACCGCCGCTGCAACCGCCACGGCGGACGTATCCGAGCCGCCGCGGCCGAGCGTCGTCAGCCGGCCGTCGGCACCGATGCCCTGGAAGCCGGGGATGACCGCGATCTCGCCCGCCTGCATCGAGGCGATCAGGTCGTCCGAATCGATATCTTCGATCCGCGCCTTGGCGTGCGCTTCGACCGTGCGCACCGGCAGCTGCCAGCCGAGCCAGCTGCGCGCCTTGCAGCCGAGCGACTGGAGCGTCAGCGCGAGCAGTCCGCTCGTCACCTGTTCGCCGCTGGCGACGACGACGTCGTATTCGGCCGGATCGTACAGCGCATTCGCCTCGCGGCAAAAGTTGACCAGCCGATCGGTCTCCCCCGCCATGGCGGAGACGACGACGGCAACCTCATGCCCGGCGGCCTGCTGCTTGCGCACGATACTGGCGACGCGGCGGATGCGTTCGGTTCCGGCCATCGAAGTGCCGCCGAATTTCATCACGATACGCGCCAAGTCCGTGCCTCCCCTGCATTGGTGCCCGTCAGGCGGGCGCTGGTGCCGGTCTGTGCGCGCTGTTAGGGAGGGCGCATGGGCGATGCAACAATATCGGGCGAAACCAATTCTTCAGGCGGACAAACCATCCGCCCCGAAGAAGCCGCCCACTTCGGTAGTCTGGCGCGCGACTGGTGGGACCCGAAAGGCTCTTCCGCCATGCTGCACAAACTCAACCCCGTGCGGCTGCAGTTCGTGCGCGCGGCGATCGACGCACACTGGGGCGCCGATCCGGAGAGCCTGCAGCCGCTCGCGGGCAGGAGCGCGCTCGACGTCGGCTGCGGCGCGGGCCTGCTGTGCGAACCCCTCGCGCGGCTCGGCGCGGACGTTACCGGAGTGGACGCCGCGCCGGAAAACACCGCAGCCGCTGCGCAGCACGCCGAAGGCGTCGGCCTCGATATCCGCTACATCGCGGGCGAGATCGCGGCGCTCGATATCGGCACGTTCGATCTCGTGACCTGCATGGAAGTGATCGAACACGTCGCCGATCAGCACGCCTTCGTGGCCGCCCTCGCCGACCGCCTTGCTCCCGGAGGGCTGCTGATCCTGTCGACGCCCAACCGGACGCCGCAGTCGCAGCTCCTGCTCGTGCGCGCCGCCGAAGCCTTGGGCGCAATCCCGAAGGGCACGCACCACTGGGACGATTTCGTCACGCCCGAGGAGCTGCGGGGTCTGCTTGCCGATGCGGGGCTTACGATGGGCGAGCCGCGCGGGATAGGCTTCTCGCCCGGCAAGGGCCTGCACCTGTCCGGCGATCTCGCGCTCAACTACATCGTCACCGCCACCCGCGCCTGAGCCTTGCCACGAAGACAGGGGGAAAACTCGCACCGCGGGTTCACCGGCTCCGACAGGCTGGCTATCGAGCGCGCCAACCGATTCTCACATCATCCGGAGTTAGAACATGGCCGAAGCCACCGACGACCGCCTGCGCCTTCTGATCGAACGCATCGAGCGCCTCGAGGAGGAGAAGAAGGGCATCGCCGACGATATCCGCGACGTCTATGCCGAGGCGAAGGCGGTCGGCTACGACGTCAAGATCATGCGCCAGATCGTCCGCCTCCGGAAGATGAAGCCCGACGACCGCGCGGAAATGGAAATGGTGCTCGACACCTACAAGGCGGCGCTCGGGCTGGGCTGATCCGCCGCCGCGGCGGAGCGGGGAACGAGGCTCCGCTCCCGTCGATTGCTTTCGTGAACACCCGATTCACGGAGCGAACGATGAACGATTCAACCGAAACCGTCGACAAGGCCTTCATCGAGGAAACGAACGAAGAGCCGAAACTGCCCGGTCACGAGACTGCGATGGACGACAAGCCCGAGTGGGAGCCCCGCTATCCCGGCTCCGGCCGGCTCAAGGGCAAAGTGGCGATCGTCACCGGCGGCGACAGCGGCATCGGCCGCGCCACCGCGGTGCTGTTTGCGCGCGAGGGTGCGAAAGTCGCGATAGCCTACCTCGAGGAGGACGACGACGCGCGCATTACCATCGACGCCATCGAGCGCGAGGGAAGCGAAGGCCTGTTCCACCGCGGCGACCTCGGCGATCCGGAAGTCTGCAAGGCTCTGGTCGCAAAAGTCATCGATAAGTGGGGCCGGCTCGACGTGCTGGTCAACAATGCCGGCGAGCAGCATCCCGACAAGGAAGTGACCGAGATCACCGCCGAACAGCTCCAGCGCACGTTCCAGACCAACATCTTCTCGATGTTCTATCTCGTCCAGGCGGCGCGGCCGCATCTCACCAAAGGCGCGGCGATCGTCAACTGCACCAGCGTGACGATGTACAAGGGCTCGGGCGGACTGCTCGACTATTCCGCGACCAAGGGCGCGATCACCGCCTTCACCCGCTCGCTGAGCGAGAACCTGATCAAGGATGGCATCCGCGTGAATGCCGTCGCGCCCGGGCCGATCTGGACACCGCTCAATCCCTGCGGCGGCGCGCCGCCCGAGAAGGTCGAGCATTTCGGCGAGGGCACGCCGATGGGCCGCCCGGGCCAGCCGAACGAGGTGGCGCCTGCGTTCCTGTTTCTTGCATGCGAGGATTCGTCCTATATGTCGGGGCAGGTCCTGCACCCCAATGGCGGGATCGTGGTCAACGGCTGAGGAGTTTCGGATGGCTGGTCCTTGGAAGGATGCGAGGGGCATCGTCGTCACCACCACGCCCACGATCGAGGGGCGGCCGATCCAGGACTATCTCGGCATCGTCACCGGCGAGGTGATCGTCGGGGCGAACCTGTTCCGCGATCTCTTCGCCAATATCCGCGACATCGTCGGCGGCCGCTCGGGCAGCTACGAGCGGATCCTGCGCGATGCGCGCGAGCAGGCGATTCAGGAGCTGCAGGCCGAATGCGGCTCGCTGGGCGGCAACGCCGTGGTCGGGGTCGATCTCGACTACGAGGTGATCGGCGATACCGGCTCGATGCTGATGGTCTCCGCCAGCGGCACCGCGGTGCGTATCTGAGCACGGGCTCCGACTTCTCGGTCGCGCGGATCGCCCGCGGCGACCTCGCGCGCTTCCGCGCGATGAACCGCCTGTTCGCGGAGGTCTTCGACGACCCCGAAAGCTACGCCTCGCGCCCGCCCGACGACGCCTATGCCGAAGCGCTGCTTGCGCGGGCCGATACGGTGCTGCTTGCAGCGGAGGCGGACGGCGAAATGATCGGTGCGCTTGCAGGATACATCCTGCCCAAGTTCGAGCAGGCGCGCAGCGAGCTCTACATATACGACCTCGCCGTCACCGAGAGCTGGCGGCGGCGTGGCGTCGCCACCGCGCTGATCGAAGAGACGCGGCGGATCGCGCGCGAGGCGGGCGTATGGGTCATCTACGTCCAGGCCGACACCCAGCCGGAGGACAAACCCGCGATCGCGCTCTACGACAAGCTCGGCACGCGCGAGGAAGTGCTTCACTTCGACATCGCACCCTGACCGCCCGCCGCCGATTGCTCGTGCGCCCCGGCTTCGCTAGGAGCGCGTCACAATGCGGCCCGCACCGCCGGGTCACAGGACAGACCAAATCCCGGGGTTACTATGGCAGGCCATTCCAAATTCAAGAACATCATGCACCGCAAGGGAGCGCAGGATAAGAAGCGCTCCAACCTCTTCTCCAAGCTGAGCCGCGAGATCACCGTCGCGGCGAAGATGGGCGCCCCAGACCCCGACATGAACCCGCGCCTGCGGCTGGCGATCAACAACGCCAAGGCGCAGTCGATGCCCAAGGACAACATCCAGCGCGCGATCGACAAGGCATCGGGCGGGGACGAGGATAACTACGAGGAAGTCCGCTACGAGGGCTACGGCCCCGGCGGCGTCGCGCTGATCGTCGAGGCGCTGACCGACAACCGCAACCGCACCGCCACCGCCGTGCGCACGGCCTTCTCCAAGAACGGCGGCAATCTCGGCACCGAAGGCTCGGTCGCGCACGGATTCGAGCGCAAGGGCCTGATCGAATATCCGGCGAGCGCGGGCGACGAGGAGAAGGTTCTCGAAGCCGCGATCGAGGCGGGCGCCGACGACGTCGAAAGCGACGAGAACGGCCACACGATCTGGACCGAAATGGAAGCGCTGCACGAAGTCGCGAGCGCGCTGGAAAAGACCCTGGGCGAGGCGGAGAACGTCAAGCTGGCGTGGAAGCCGAACATCACCGTGGAGATGGACGAGGGCTCGGCCGGCACGCTGCTCAAGCTCGTCGACGCACTCGATGACGACGACGATGTCCAGACCGTGTGGGGCAACTACGAGATTCCCGACGAAGTGATGGAGAAGCTGGGTTGATCCCATTCCCCTCCCGCTTGCGGGAGGGGTCAGGGGTGGGCTTCGGTCGACCTCTCACCCGCCCCCTGCCCCTCTCGCGTGGGCGGGAGGGGGAGGAGGAATGCTGATCCTCGGCCTCGATCCTTCGCTCAGTTGCACCGGCTGGGGTCTTGTGCGGGCGGAGGGCGCGCGGCTGTCGCACGTCGCCAACGGGCAGATCCCGACCGATGCCAAGGCCCCGATGGCCGAGCGGCTCGCGGCGTTGCATTCGGCGGTCTCCGCAGTGATCGCGCAGCACCGCCCGGACCGCGCCGCGGCGGAGGAAGTCTTCGCCAACAAGAATCCGCAATCGACGCTCAAGCTCGCACAGGCCCGCGGCGCAGTGCTCGCCGCCTGCGGGGCGGCAGGGATCGAGGTGCACGAACATGCCGCGCGGCTCGTTAAGAAGGCGGTCGTCGGCACCGGCGGCGCCGAGAAGCAGCAGGTGCAGGCCATGCTCAAGATCCTGTTGCCCGGGGCGGCGATCGCCGGGCCGGACGCGGCCGATGCCCTCGCCGTTGCGATCGCCGATGCACACCTGAAAGGACGCTGATGTTTCTCGTCGTATTCCGTAACCGCAAACGAGCCGACATCGATTACCCCGCCTATGACGCCGAAGCCGACCGTATGCTCGAACTCGCACAGGCGCAGCCCGGCTTCCTCTCGTTCAAGAGCTACACGAGCGACGACGGCGAGGTGATCGCGCTCTCGGAATGGCAGGACGAAGCCTCCGCCCGCGCCTGGGGCCGCGTGGCCGAGCACCGCGTGGTGCAGAACCGCGGCCGCAGCGAGTTCTACGAGAGCTACACCCTGTTCGCCTGCGACGCCCCGCGCATCCACCGGTTCAACAGCAAGGACGCAGCATGAGCATCGAGGTTTACGGCATCCCCAACTGCGACACGATCAAGAAGGCCCGCCAGTGGCTCGACGCGCGCGGCGTGGACTACGCGTTCCACGACTACAAGAAGGAAGGCGCCGATCCCGGGCGGCTGCGGACGTGGATCGCCGCGCGAGGCGTCGACGCCATATTGAACCGGCGCGGGACGACTTTCCGCAAGCTGTCGGACGCGGAGAAGGCGGACATCGATGCCGAGAAGGCCGTCACGCTGCTGCAACAGCACCCGAGCATGATCAAGCGGCCGGTGGTCGAGCACCCCGGCGGTCTGCTCGTGGGGTTCAAGGAGGACGAATGGGCCGCAGCTTTTTCCTGAGCGCGCTGGCCGCGCTCGCGCTGGCAACGCCGGTGGCGGCGCAGGATGCTTCGGACGTGCTCGTGATCGCACACCGCGGCGCAAGCGGCGAGCGGCCCGAGCACACGCTTGCGGCTTACGAGCGGGCGATCGATCAGGGTGCGGACTATGTCGAGCCCGATCTCGTCGCGACCAAGGACCTTGTGCTTGTCGCACGGCACGAGAACGAGATCTCCGGCACGACCGACGTGGCGGATCGCCCGGCGTTCGCCGACCGGCGCAGGACCAAGACAATCGACGGGCGGCCGGTGACCGGCTGGTTCGTCGAGGATTTCACGCTTGCCGAGCTGCGCACGCTGCGGGCGAAGGAGCGGTTGCCGCACCTTCGCCCGGTGGGTGCGCGATTCGACGGGCTCTTCCAGGTTCCGACCTTTGCCGAGATCGTCGCGCTGGTGAAGGCCAAGGAGGCGGAGACCGGCCGCCGGATCGGCCTCTACCCCGAACTCAAGCACCCGCAGTTCCTGCTGCGGGACGAAGGCATCGACACGGTCGACCTGCTGCTGCGCGAACTGGCAGCGGCCGGGATCGGAGCAAACGACCCGATCTTCATCCAGAGCTTCGAGATCACACCGCTCAGGCGCCTGGACGAGCGCAGCGATTACAAGCTGGTGCAGCTCGTCGGGGCCGCTGGCGGCCCGGCGGACGAGCCCTCCATGCGCTATGGCGCGATGGTCACCATGGATGGAGCGGCGCGGATCGCAGACTATGCCGATGCCATCGGCGCGGACATCAGGCTCCTGCTGGAGGAAGACGGAACGCCCAGCGGGCTGGTCACCGCCGCCCACGCGGCAGGACTGAAGGTACATGCGTGGACTCTGCGCAAGGAGAACGCCTTTCTTCCGCCGCCGCTGCGGCACGGGGAGAGCGAAGGCGGGCGCGGTTGTCCCGAGAAGCTGTGGACGCTGCTGGTGCGTGCCGGCGTGGATGGGGTGTTCACCGACGATCCGGCCATTGCCGTGGCGGCCCGCCAAGGCTCGACATGCGGCCAGCCATAGCGCGCCCGATGGGCCTTTATCGGCAGTCGCATTCGTATCCACGGCCGCGCTTTCCCTTGTCTTGGCCCGCGCCTCTGGCGTAGCGCAGCATCCATGCAAAAGCTCGATCCGCGCGCCCGCAAGGTCAAGATTCTCGCCACCACCGGCCCCGCCAGCCGCGAGCCCGACATGCTGCGGCGGCTGTTCAAGGCCGGCGCAGACGCCTTCCGCGTCAACATGAGCCACGGCGATCACGCGACCCACGCGCAAACAATCCAGGCGATCCGTGCGCTGGAGAAGGAGTTCGGGCGGCCGATCGCGATCTTCTGCGACCTGCAGGGCCCCAAGCTGCGGGTCGGCGAGTTCAAGGATGGGCAGGCGGTGATCCGCCATTCCGGCCACTTCACGCTCGACCGCAATCCCGAGCCGGGCGACGAGACCCGTGTCCACCTGCCCCACCCCGAGCTGTTCGGGCTGCTCGCCAAGGGGCAGCGGCTGCTGATCAATGACGGCAAGATCCGCCTGCGCGTCATCGAGGCGGACGAGGACCGGATTTTCTGTTCTGCAGAGGTCGGCGGCGTGATCTCGAACCGCAAGGGCGTGAACGTACCCGATGCCGAAATACCGATCCCGGCGCTGACAGAGAAGGACCGCAAGGATCTGGCCTTCGCGGTCGAGCACGGCGCAGACTGGATCGGCCTCTCGTTCGTGCAGCGGCCGGAGGATCTGGCCGAGGCGCGCAAGCTGATGGGTGGCCGCGGCTCGCTCTGCGCGAAGATCGAGAAGCCGATGGCCGTGCGACGGCTGGACGAGATCGTCGAGCTTGCCGACGGAATCATGGTTGCGCGCGGCGATCTCGGCGTAGAGCTGGAACCGCAGGAAGTGCCGCCGCTGCAGAAGAAGATCGTGAACAAGACCCGCACCGCCGGCAAGCCGGTGATCGTCGCGACGCAGATGCTCGAATCGATGATCGAGAGCCCCGCGCCAACCCGCGCCGAAGTGTCGGACGTGGCCAACGCGGTCTATGATGGCGCCGATGCAGTCATGCTCAGCGCCGAGACCGCTGCAGGCGAATGGCCCGAGGAAGCGGTAACGATCATGGACAAGATCGCAACCCAGGTGGAGCGCGACGATGCCTACCTGGACCGCGTCCGCTTTCTCGACACCCCCCCCGACCGTACCACCGCCGATGCGCTCGCCCATGCCTGCATGACCATCGCGGACACGGTCGCGATCGAGGCTGTGACGGTCTTCACCGGTACCGGCTCGACCGCACGGCGCGTCGCGCGCGAGCGGCCGTCGGTGCCGATGCTGGTGCTGACCCCGTCGATGACGACCGCGCGCCGCCTCGCGCTGCTATGGGGCGCGCACGCCGTCGTCACGAAGGACATCGGGAGCTTCGAGGAGATGATCGCCAAGGGCAAGCGCATGGCGCTGCGGCACGGCTTCGGTCGGGCGGGCAGCAAGCTGATCGCGCTCGCCGGCGTGCCGTTCGGGACCCCCGGCTCGACCAATCTGCTCCACGTGGTGACGCTGGTCGGCAACGAACTGGAGAAGCACGGGGCGTAGGCCGAGGCCCCCTCGCGTCATCCCAGCGAAAGCTGGGATCGCGGGCCGTGAAGTCCGACCTGGCGGATAGCGATCCCAGCTTTCGCTGGGATGACGATCATTACTATCCCTTCGCCGCCCGCTCCAGTCTCGCGCGCGCCTCGACCTCGCCGATCAGCGGCAGCAACTCGGCCATGTCCGGTCCGTGGTCCATGCCGGTGAGCGCCTGGCGCAGGGGCAGGAACAGCGCCTTGCCCTTGCGCCCGGTCGCCTGCTTCAGTGCGGCGGTGAGCGCGTGCCATGGATCCTCGCGCCATTCGAGCAGCCGCGCCGCTTCGGCGAGATAGGCGCGGTCTTCGTCCGAAAACGCGGGTTGCGCAATCGGCCCGGTCACCAGCCGCCACCATTCGGCGGCGTCGCCGACGGTCGCGAGATTGGGCTGCACGGCATGCCAGCCCGCGGCGTCCATGCCCTGCGGCAGCCGGTCCGCGACCACCGCGTAATCGAGCTGATGGACGATCGCGGTGTTGATCCGCTCGAGTTCGGCTTCATCGAACCGGGCCGGCGCCCGGCCGAACGTCGCGAGATCGACGCTCGCAACCAGCACACTGCGGTCGGCGATCGGCTCGACCGGAAGGGAAGTACCGATCCGGGCGAGCAGCGCGACCAGCGCCTCCGGCTCGATCCCGCGCTCGCGGAAGGCGTCGCAGCCGAGCGAGCCGAGCCGCTTCGACAGCTTGCCCTCGCTGCCGACGAGCAGCGCCTCGTGTGCGAAGCGCGGCATCGCCCCGCCGTCGCCGGCAGCGATAAGAGCGCTGAACATCTGGATCTGCACGGCCGTGTTCGAGACGTGGTCCTCGCCCCGGAGGACATCGGTCACGCCCATGTCGAGATCGTCCACCGCGCTCGGCAGCATGTAGAGCCACGATCCGTCCGCCCGGCGGATGACAGGATCGGAAAGCTGCGCCGGATCGAACTTCTGCGCTCCGCGAATGCCGTCGTCCCAGGCGATCGGCTCATCGTGATCCAGCTTGAAGCGCCAGTGCGGCGCCACGCCCGCCGTCGCCTTGGCCGCGTGATCGTCCTCGGTCAGCGCCAGCGCCGCGCGGTCGTAGACTGGCGGCAACCCGCGCCCGAGCAGGACCTTGCGCTTGAGATCGAGCTCCTGCGCGGTCTCGTAGCAGCGATAGACCCGGCCCGCCGCGCGCAGCCGCTCGAACGCGGTCTCGTAGCGGTCGAGCCGCGCCGACTGCCGCTCCTCCCCATCGGGATCGAGCCCGAGCCAGGCGAGATCGGCGCGGATCGCGTCGACGTATTCCTCGCGGCTGCGTTCCGCATCGGTGTCGTCGATCCGCAGCAGGAATCGACCGCCGGCCTTCCGGGCGAGCATCCAGTTGTGCAGCGCGGTGCGGATATTGCCGACGTGCAGGCGCCCCGTGGGCGAGGGGGCGAAGCGGGTGGTCACGGTCATGACCGGCCCGATAGCCGAGCCACGCGGCTATTGCGAGAACAGGGTGACGCTGTGACCGCCGCCCGTCAGTTCGATCCCGTTCGAGGGCGTCCGCTCCGCCCGCGTCACCGCATCGAGCGCGGCCGCGAGCCGCTGCTTCTCCGGATGAACCGCGATTTCGCATATCGGTGCATCCATGGGGCGATCTGTGGTCAATGCGCCACTCTCGTAAGTGTACGTCCACTCGAGGCCCGCGCAGCGCGGATCGTAGAAGATGCTCTCCTCGGTGATCGACAGGGCGATGCCGATCTGCCCGCCAACCTCGGTGCCGTCGATGCCGGCGACGCGGTATTCGCCGACCAGCGAAGCCGGCGCATTCGCCGCGGGTGCCGGCGTGTTGCTGTCCGTGGCGCCCGTGGGCGTCGCCGCCGCGCCACTGTCGGCGGGAGGCGTGGCGGGCGCGGCAACCTCGTCGGTTTGCTGGCAGGCCGCCAGCGCGGCGGAAGCGGCGAGGATGATCAGCATTCGGCGCATGTCCGGCGTTCTCCCGTGCGAGTGCGAAGACGCCGCAGGCTAGCCCCGATCGCGCGCACGAAAAAGCCCCGCCGGATCGCTCCGGCGGGGCTTCGTGTCGCTTGGGACGGGTGTCTTATTCCCCGTCGGCAGTCTGGGTGGCTTCGCCCTCGTCCGACTGCTGCAGGTATTCGCCCGCATCCGCATCGGTGCCGTGGGTCTCGCCTTCGACCCGTGCCAGCGGATCGTCGCCGATCGCCGCTTCGGGGCCCTGGGCGAGCTCCGCCTCGTGCTCTTCGGCAGCCGTCTGCGCCGCGACCAGCGCTTCCTGCTGCTTCTTCCACTGGGCGCGGAGGGCAGCGTCGCGGCTGGAGGCGGTGATGCGAACGCGGTTCATCGCCGCGCCGGTGCCGGCGGGGATGAGACGGCCCACGATCACGTTCTCCTTGAGGCCGATCAGCGTGTCCTTCTTCCCTTCGACCGCCGCCTGCGTGAGCACGCGGGTGGTCTCCTGGAACGAAGCGGCCGAGATGAAGCTGCGCGTCTGCAGGCTCGCCTTGGTGATCCCGAGCAGGATCGGCGTGCCCTCGGCCGGCTTCTTGCCCTTGGCGAGCTTGGCATTGACCTCGTTCATCTCCTCGAGGTCCACCTGCTCGCCCGGCAGCAGCGTGGTGTCGCCGCCGTCGGTGATCTCGACCTTCTGCAGCATCTGGCGAACGATCACCTCGATGTGCTTGTCGTTGATCTTCACGCCCTGGAGCCGGTAGACTTCCTGGATCTCGTTGACGAGGTACTCGGCAAGGGCCTCGACCCCCATCACCTCGAGGATGTCGTGCGGGTTCGGGCTGCCCGAGATCAGGGTGTCGCCCTTCTTGACGAAGTCGCCTTCCTGGACGTCGATCACCTTGGTCTTGGGGATCAGGTACTCGACCGCATCCCCTTCCTCCGGCACGATCGCGATCTTGCGCTTGGCCTTGTACTCGCGGACGAACTCGATCTTGCCGGAGATCTTGGCGATGATCGCATTGTCCTTGGGCACGCGTGCCTCGAACAGCTCGGCAACACGCGGCAGACCGCCGGTGATGTCGCGCGTCTTGGCCGCTTCACGCGAGGCACGGGCCAGGATGTCGCCGGCCTCGACCTGCTGACCGTCCTCGACCGAAAGCGTGGTGCCGGGGGCAAGCAGATAGCGCGCCGCCTCGGTCTCCTCACCCTTCTTGCCGCCTTCCTCGCCCAGCAGGGTGAGGCGCGGACGGAGATCGTCCTTCTTCTTGCGGCCACTGGAGCGCAGTTCGGTGACGACGCGCTGGGCGATTCCGGTGGCCTCGTCCACACGCTCTTCCATCGTCTGGCCGTCGATCAGGTCCTGATAGCGGACGACGCCCGACTGCTCGGTGATGATCGGCAGGGTGAACGGATCCCACTCGGCCAGGCGATCGCCTTCTTTCACCTTGGCGCCGTCCTTGTGCATCAGCACAGTGCCATAGGGGACCTTGTGGATCTCGCGCTCGCGCCCTTCGGCATCGATCACCGCCAGCTCGCCGTTGCGGGCGAGGCTGAGGATCCGGCCCTTCTTGTCGGTGATGGTCGGCATGTCGCGATAGACGACCTTTCCGTCCGACACCGCCTCGAGGTGGCTCGTCTCGTTGAGCTGCGCCGCACCGCCGATGTGGAAGGTCCGCATCGTGAGCTGCGTGCCCGGCTCGCCGATCGACTGCGCCGCGATGACGCCCACGGCCTCACCGATGTTGACCGGCGTGCCGCGCGCGAGGTCACGCCCGTAGCAGCAGGCGCAGACGCCCTGCTCGGCCTCGCAGACCAGCGGCGAACGGATCTTCGCCACCTGCACTTCGGCGTCCTCGATCGCCTTGACCATCGGCTCGTCGAGCAGCGTGCCCGCCTTGACGATGACTTCGCCGGTCTTGGCGTTGACGAGGTCCTCCGCCACGGTGCGGCCGAGGATGCGCTCGCCAAGCGACGCAATGACCGAACCGCCCTGCACGATCGCGCGCATCTCCAGCGCGTTCTCGGTCTTGCAGTCGTCCTCGACGATCACGCAGTCCTGCGACACGTCGACCAGACGGCGGGTCAGGTAGCCCGAGTTCGCCGTCTTGAGCGCGGTGTCGGCCAGGCCCTTGCGGGCGCCGTGGGTCGAGTTGAAGTACTCGAGAACGGTGAGGCCTTCCTTGAAGTTCGAGATGATCGGCTGTTCGATGATCTCGCCCGAGGGCTTGGCCATCAGGCCGCGCATGCCGGCAAGCTGCTTCATCTGCGCCGGCGAACCACGCGCGCCCGAGTGGCTCATCATGTAGATCGAGTTGATCTGCGTCTCGCGGCCGTCGTCGTCCTTCGCGCGCGACTTGATCTTGTCCATCATCGCGTCGGCCACCTGGTCGCCGCAGCGGCTCCAGGCGTCGATCACCTTGTTGTACTTCTCCTGCTGGGTGATCAGGCCGTCCTGATACTGCTGCTCGTAATCGGCCACGAGCGCCTTGGTATCCTCGACCAGCTTCACCTTCTCGTGCGGGATGATCATGTCATCCTTGCCGAACGAGATGCCGGCCTTGAACGCGTGACGGAAGCCGAGCCCCATGATCGCGTCGGCGAACAGCACAGTGTCCTTCTGGCCGGTGTGGCGATAGACCTGGTCGATGACGTCGCCGATCTCCTTCTTGGTGAGAAGGCGGTTGACGATGTCGAACGGAACCTTGTGGTTCTTGGGCAGGCATTCGCCGATCAGCATGCGGCCCGGCGTCGTCTCGAAGCGCTTCATGACGACATTGCCGTCCTCGTCCGCCTGGGGGACGCGGCTGACGATCTTCGAGTGCAGCGTGACCGCGCCGACGTGCAGCGCCTGGTGCACTTCGGCCATGTCGGACAGCATGCGGCCTTCGCCCGGCTCGCCTTCGCGATCCATCGACAGGTAGTAGAGACCGAGCACCATGTCCTGCGAGGGCACGATGATGGGCTTGCCGTTGGCGGGCGAGAGGATGTTGTTGGTCGACATCATCAGCACGCGCGCTTCGAGCTGGGCTTCCAGCGAAAGCGGGACGTGCACGGCCATCTGGTCGCCGTCGAAGTCGGCGTTGAACGCGGCGCAGACCAGCGGGTGGAGCTGGATCGCCTTGCCCTCGATCAGCACCGGCTCGAACGCCTGGATGCCGAGACGGTGAAGCGTCGGCGCGCGGTTCAGGAGGACGGGGTGCTCGCGGATGACTTCATCCAGGATGTCCCAGACTTCCTTGCGCTCCTTCTCGACCCACTTCTTCGCCTGCTTGAGCGTCATGCTCAGGCCCTTGGCGTCGAGGCGGGCGTAGATGAACGGCTTGAACAGCTCGAGCGCCATCTTCTTCGGCAGGCCGCACTGGTGCAGCTTGAGCTCCGGACCGGTCACGATGACCGACCGGCCCGAATAGTCGACGCGCTTGCCGAGCAGGTTCTGACGGAAGCGGCCCTGCTTGCCCTTGAGCATGTCGCTGAGCGACTTGAGCGGGCGCTTGTTGGCGCCGGTGATCACGCGGCCGCGGCGGCCGTTGTCGAACAGCGCGTCGACAGCTTCCTGCAGCATGCGCTTCTCGTTGCGCACGATGATGTCGGGCGCGCGCAGTTCGATCAGCCGCTTGAGGCGGTTGTTGCGGTTGATGACGCGGCGATAGAGGTCGTTGAGGTCCGAGGTCGCGAAGCGGCCGCCGTCCAGCGGCACCAGCGGGCGCAGCTCGGGCGGAATGACCGGAATGACCTCGAGGATCATCCACTCGGGGCGGTTGCCCGATTCGATGAAACTCTCGACGACTTTCAGGCGCTTGATGATCTTCTTCGGCTTGAGCGCGGACTTGGTGGTCTCGAGCTCCTGCAGCAGGTCGGCCCGCTCCTGCTCGAGATCGAGGTCCATCAGCATGATCTTGACGGCTTCCGCGCCGATCCCGGCGGTGAAGGCGTCCTCGCCGTATTCGTCCTGCGCCTCGAGCAGTTCGTCCTCGGTGAGGAGCTGGAACTTCTCAAGCGGCGTCAGACCCGGCTCGGTGACGATGTAGGCCTCGAAGTAGAGCACGCGCTCGAGCTGCTTGAGCTGCATGTCGAGCAGCAGGCCGATGCGACTCGGCAGCGACTTCAGGAACCAGATGTGCGCGACCGGTGCGGCCAGCTCGATGTGGCCCATGCGCTCGCGGCGGACCTTGGTCACAGTCACTTCGACGCCGCACTTCTCGCAGACGACGCCCTTGTACTTCATGCGCTTGTACTTGCCGCACAGGCACTCGTAGTCCTTCACCGGACCGAAGATGCGCGCGCAGAACAGGCCGTCACGCTCGGGCTTGAACGTGCGGTAGTTGATCGTCTCGGGCTTCTTGATCTCGCCGAAAGACCACGAACGGATGCGCTCGGGGCTCGCGATGCCGATCTGGATCTGGTCGAAAGTCTCGGGCTTGGCGAGCTGGTTGGTGAATTTGGTCAGTTCGTTCATTTCTTCTTCCTTTGTCCCCCTCCCGCTTGCGGGAGGGGTTAGGGGTGGGTCTGTTCCGGGCGGGCGGTCAGGCCCACCCCCCGACCCCCTCCCGCGAGCGGGAGGGGGAGAAACGCGTTATTCCGCCGCTTCCGGCCACTGGTCCTCGTCGTCTTCCTCGTCGGTCAGCGACTTGAGTTCGACGTTGAGGCCGAGGCTGCGCATTTCCTTCACGAGCACGTTGAAGCTCTCCGGAATGCCGGCTTCGAAGGTGTCGTCGCCCTTGACGATCGCCTCGTAGACCTTGGTCCGGCCGATCACGTCGTCCGACTTCACGGTGAGGATTTCCTGCAGCGTGTAGGCGGCGCCGTAGGCCTGGAGCGCCCAGACCTCCATCTCGCCGAAGCGCTGGCCGCCGAACTGCGCCTTGCCGCCCAGCGGCTGCTGGGTGACGAGCGAGTATGGGCCGATCGAGCGTGCGTGGATCTTGTCGTCCACCAGGTGATGCAGCTTGAGCATGTACATGTGCCCGACGGTCACCTTGCGGTCGAACGCGTCACCCGTGCGTCCGTCGTAGAGCGTCACCTGGCCCGAGCCGTCGAGCCCGGCGCGTTCGAGCATCCGGGTCACGTCGGCCTCGCGCGCGCCGTCGAACACCGGGGTGCCCATCGGAACGCCCTTGGTCAGGTTGCCGGCGAGCTCGACGACTTCGACGGGCGAACGCGCGTCGATCTCGTCGTGATACTGCTCGCCGTAGACCTCCTTCAGCTTGCTCCGCACCGCCTCGGGCGCCTGCCCCGCTTCCGGATCGGGATTGGCCGCACGCCATTCCTCGAGCGCCGCGGCGACTTGCTGGCCGAGGCCGCGGGCCGCCATGCCGAGGTGCGTCTCGAAGATCTGCCCGACGTTCATTCGCGACGGCACGCCGAGCGGGTTCAGCACCATGTCGACGTGGGTGCCGTCTTCCATGAACGGCATGTCCTCGACCGGCAGGACGCGGCTGATGATGCCCTTGTTGCCGTGGCGGCCGGCCATCTTGTCGCCGGTCTGCAGCTTGCGCTTCACCGCAACGAAGACCTTGACCATCTTGAGCACGCCAGGGGCGAGCTCATCGCCGCGCTCGAGCTTTTCCTTGCGATCCTCGAACTTGTCCTGGATGCCCTTCACCGCCTCGTCGTACTGCGACTTGACGGCCTCGATCTGCGCCTGGCGATTGTCGTCCGCGACCGCGAACTTGAACCACTCGTGCCTCTCGACCCCGTCGAGCACCTCTTCGGTAATCTCGGCGCCCTTCTTGACGCCCTTGGGCGCGGCCGAAGCGGTCTGGCCGAGCAGCATGTCCTTGAGGCGGTTGTAAGTCGCCCGGTTGAGGATCGCGCGTTCATCCTGGCTGTCCTTGCGCAGGCGCTCGATTTCCTCGTTCTGGATCGCGCGGGTGCGGTCGTCGATCTCGATGCCGTGACGGTTGAACACGCGCACTTCGACGATCGTGCCTGAAACGCCCGGCGGCAGGCGCAGCGAGGTGTCGCGCACGTCGCTCGCCTTCTCGCCGAAGATCGCGCGGAGGAGCTTCTCCTCCGGTGTCATCGGGCTTTCACCCTTGGGCGTGATCTTGCCGACGAGGATGTCGCCCGGATGCACTTCGGCGCCGATGTAGACGATGCCCGCCTCGTCGAGGTTGCGCAGGGCCTCCTCGCCGACGTTCGGGATGTCGCGGGTGATGTCCTCCGGCCCGAGCTTGGTGTCGCGGGCCATGACCTCGAACTCCTCGATGTGGATCGAGGTGAACACGTCGTCCTTGACGATGCGTTCGGAGATCAGGATCGAGTCCTCGTAGTTGTAGCCGTTCCAGGGCATGAACGCGACCAGGCTGTTCTTGCCCAGCGCCAGCTCGCCGAGATCGGTCGAAGGACCGTCTGCGATGATGTCGCCCGGCTCGACCGTGTCGCCCACCTTCACCAGCGGGCGCTGGTTGATGCAGGTGTTCTGGTTGGAGCGCTGGAACTTCTGCAGCGTGTAGATGTCGACGCCCGACTGGCCGGGTTCGACATCGCCGATCGCGCGGATCACGATACGGGTCGCGTCCACCTGATCGACCACGCCGCCGCGGGTGGCGGAGATCGCCGCGCCCGAATCGCGGGCCACGGTCTCTTCCATGCCGGTGCCGACGAACGGCGCCTCGGCCTTGAGCAGCGGCACGGCCTGGCGCTGCATGTTCGAGCCCATCAGCGCGCGGTTGGCGTCGTCGTTCTCGAGGAACGGGATAAGCGACGCGGCAACCGAGACGAGCTGCTTGGGGCTGACGTCCATTAGCGTGATCTGCTCGCGCGGGAGCATCACGAACTCGCCGTTCTGGCGAGCCGAGACCATCTCCTCGACAAACGAGCCGTCCTCGTTGAGCTCCGCCGAAGCCTGCGCCACGGCATGCTTCTGCTCTTCCATCGCCGAAAGATAGACGACTTCGCTCGTCACCTTGCCGTCGACGATCTTGCGGTACGGCGTCTCGATGAAACCGTACTTGTTGACCCGGCTGAAGCTGGCAAGCGAGTTGATGAGGCCGATGTTCGGCCCTTCCGGCGTCTCGATCGGACAGATGCGGCCGTAGTGGGTCGGGTGCACGTCGCGGACTTCGAAGCCCGCACGCTCACGCGTGAGGCCGCCCGGCCCGAGCGCCGAGACGCGGCGCTTATGCGTCACTTCGGACAGCGGATTGGTCTGGTCCATGAACTGCGAGAGCTGCGAGGAACCGAAGAACTCGCGCACCGCGGCCACCGCGGGCTTTGCGTTGATCAGGTCGTTCGGCATCACGGTCGAGACGTCGACCGAGCTCATCCGCTCCTTCACCGCCCGTTCCATGCGCAACAGACCGATGCGGTACTGGTTCTCGAGCAGCTCGCCGACCGAGCGGACGCGGCGGTTGCCGAGGTTGTCGATGTCGTCGACCTCGCCCTTGCCGTCCTTCAGGCCGACCAGTTCCTTGACCACCGCGAGGATGTCTTCCTTGCGCAGCGTGGTCACCGTGTCCTCGGCATCGAGGCCGAGGCGCATGTTGAGCTTCACGCGGCCGACCGCGGAAAGGTCGTAGCGCTCCGCGTCGAAGAAAAGACCTTCGAACAGCGCTTCGGCGGTTTCCTTCGTCGGCGGCTCGCCCGGGCGCATGACCTTGTAGATCGCCTCGAGACCCTCTTCACGGTTCTCGGCCTTGTCGGCCTTGAGCGTGTTGCGGATCCAGGGGCCGGTGTTGATATCGTCGATGTCGAGCAGCTCGATCCGGTCGACGCCCGCCTTGTCGAGCACCTCGAGGTTCTCGGGGCCAACTTCGTCGCCGGCTTCGATCCAGATGCGGCCCGTCGCTTCATCGATCATGTCGTTCGCGGCGTAGCGGCCGAGGATTTCCTCGGTGGGGATCAGCAGGTCCTTGAGACCGTCCTTCTGCGCCTTGTTTGCGGCGCGGGGAGAGATCTTCTGGTTGGCGGGGAACACCTCCTCGCCGGTCGCGGCATCTACCAGCGGGAAGGCCGGCTTGGCGCCGCGCCACTGCTCGGGCACGAACGGCATCTTCCAGCCTTCGCCCTTCTTGCCGGAGACGCGCTCCCACACGACGGTGTCGTAGAAGTAGTGAAGAATCTGCTCGCTATCGAGGCCGAGCGCATAGAGCAGCGCCGTGACCGGCAGCTTGCGCTTGCGGTCGATCCGGACGTTCACGATGTCCTTCGCGTCGAACTCGAAGTCAAGCCACGAGCCGCGATAGGGGATGACGCGCGCCGCGAACAGCAGCTTGCCCGAGCTGTGCGTCTTGCCCCGGTCGTGATCGAACAGCACACCCGGCGAACGGTGCATCTGCGAGACGATGACGCGCTCGGTACCGTTGATGAGGAAGGTGCCGTTCTCGGTCATGAGCGGCATGTCGCCCATGTAGACGTCCTGCTCCTTGATATCGAGCACGGAACGGGTCTCGGTCTCCTGGTCGACCTCGAACACGATCAGGCGCAGCGTGACCTTCATCGGCGCCGCGTAGGTGATGCCGCGCTGGCGGCACTCGGTCGTGTCGTACTTCGGCGGCTCGAGCTCGTAGTGCACGAAATCGAGTTCGGCGGTGCCGGCGAAGTCGCGGATCGGGAAGACGCTGCGCAGCGTCTTTTCCAGGCCGGAGACGTAATCAATCGAAGGATCGGAGCGCAGGAATTGCTCGTAACTCTCGCGCTGGACTTCGATCAGGTTCGGCATCTGCACGACTTCGTGGATGTCGCCGAAAATCTTGCGGATGCGCTTCTTTGCGGTGCCGGTGTTCGCCGATGCCTTCGCGCCGGTCGCCTTTGCCTTGGTCGCCATGGAGGTGATTCGCCTCTTCGTGCTGCGCCGGAGGCATCGCGCCGCCGGCATTGAAATTCATGCGCTGCGCGTGGAGCACCACATCGCGAGACGCCAGAAAGCCGCAGCAAATCGCGCCCTTACGGGGCCTGCTGCAGCTCGATCGAACGTCGCGAATATGGAAAGCCGCTTCCATTCCTTGGTCCGATCCCGCGCATGAACGGACCTTGCTCGAAGCGTGCGGTCGGAGGGCATGTAGGATTTGCCGCCTGCGCTGTCAACGGGCCGGCAGATATCCAAAACAAAGCGCCATATCGTTTTTCGATATTATCGATTGACAATAAGGCCGGGCGATATTATCGACTATCGATATCAACTGCTAAAGGGGAGAATCATCATGAAGGATCCATTGCTGCGGCTCAGCCGCTTCGCCATCTGGATCATGGCGGGAGTATTCGCCGCCGGCGGCGCGTTGCTCCTGATCGGTCTCGTGACCTATATCGTCTGGCAGACCGGCGCCCTTGGGCTGATGCCGCCATCGGCGAGCGCACTTGCTCCCGAACACCTCTCCGAGTTGCCGCTGGCACTCCTTCTGGCGCTGCTGGCTTCCGGAATCGCTTTGTTTTTCGCGCTTCAGCTAGGCCGCATCGTGGACAGCGTCGGAGCAGGCGATCCATTCTCCTGTTTGAATGCTGACCGTTTGCGGACGATGGCGCTGCTCGCCATCGCGTATCAGGCTGTCTCTTTCGGTCTGTTCTCAATAGGGATTACCGTAGCCCGCATGGAGCCGATGGAGGCACTGGTTTCGGGCGAGGACATATCGCTGAACGGACTGATGCTCGCGCTCGTCCTGTTCATTCTCGCGCGCGTTTTTCGCCAAGGGGCCACCATGCGCGAAGACCTGGAAGGGACCGTGTGATGTCCCTTACGAATGTAACCGCAGAAGGGAGCAGAATCATGGTGCATCTCGACGACCTGCTGCGCGAACGCCGCATGACCCTGACCGAACTGGCGGAGCGCGTGGGCCTTACGCTCGCCAACCTCTCCATTCTCAAGACCGGCAAGGCCAAGGCCATCCGCTTCTCGACTCTCGAGGCGATCTGCCGCGAGCTCGAGTGTCAACCGGGAGATCTGCTCGTCTATGACGAAGGAGATGCAAATTAGTTCGTGATTCCGGGAACCGAGCGGGATTGTGGCAATTATATGGCGAGTAACCAAAGGAGCCTACCCATGAAAAAGCTCGCACTTGCCGCCCTTCCGCTCGCCATTGCGCTCGGCGCATGCGGTGATCCTGCAACCGATACCGAGGTGCCGGAAGACACGACGGCCGACACGATGGCCAACGACACGATGACCGATCCGGCGCTGACCGACGACACCATGGCCGATCCCACGATGACCGACCCGACCATGACCGACGACACAATGGCGGACGACACGGTGACGGACGATACGACGACTTCGGACGAGGAGCCGACAACCGAGCCGATGTAAGTCGGCCGGCCCCGCGGTGGCTTGACCCGCCCGGACTTTCTGCTAGAGGCCCGCCCCGACCGGCGGGCCTCTTTGCGTTTCGCCAGTCATCCGTCCGAGACAGCCGGTGCCCCGTCAGGGGCTTAATCTCCGGCCTAGACGGGGAAAAGAGTTTCTCCCGCAGGTGCCTTGCACCCGCGGTTCGCGCCAGTCGGCGCATCTCCTTCCCTGATCGACGGACTCGCCCGTGCCGGGTTTTCGGCACGGACAACGTAGCCGGTCGTCCGGGAGCCTCCCGGTCGGCCACAGTGAAGGAGTATGGCATGGATCGTACGCAAAAAGCCGATGCGGTCGCCCAGCTCAATGCGGTCTTCAACGAGGTCGGCGTGGTGGTTGTCACCCGCAACCTCGGCCTGTCGGTGGCGCAGTCCACCGATCTGCGCGGAAAGATGCGCGAAGCCGGTGCGTCCTACAAGGTTGCGAAGAACCGCCTTGCCAAGCTCGCCCTGAAGGACACCAAGTACGAAGGCCTGGAGGAATACCTCTCCGGGCCGACGGCTCTCGCCTGGTCGGAAGACCCGGTGGCAGCGGCCAAGGCCGCAGTGGACTTCGCCAAGTCGAACGACAAGCTCGAGATCGTGGGCGGTTCGATGGGTGGGCAGTTGCTCGACGAAGCCGGGGTCAGGGCGCTTGCCTCGATGCCCTCGCTCGACGAGCTGCGCGGCACGCTGGTGGGCCTCGTCAACGCCCCGGCGACCAAGATCGCCCGGGTCGTCAACGAACCCGCGTCCAAGCTCGCCCGCGTCTTCGGTGCCTATGGCGCCAAGGAAGCGGCGTAAACGGTTCTCGCATAACGCGATTTTCCCCGGGGCAACCTGCCCCAGCCGAATTTATCTGGAGTGAAACATCATGGCCGATATCGCCAAGCTCGTTGAAGAACTTTCGAAGCTGACCGTCCTCGAGGCGGCCGAACTCGCCAAGGCGCTGGAAGAAGAGTGGGGCGTTTCCGCCGCCGCTGCCGTCGCCGTTGCCGGCCCCGCCGCCGGTGGTGGCGAAGCTGCTGCCGCCGAAGAGAAGGACGAGTTCGACGTCATTCTCACCGGCGACGGTGGCAAGAAGATCCAGGTCATCAAGGAAGTCCGCGCCATCACCGGCCTGGGCCTGACCGAAGCCAAGGCTCTCGTCGAAGGCGCGCCGAAGCCGCTCAAGGAAGGCGTGAACAAGGCCGAGGCCGAAGAGGTCAAGAGCAAGATCGAGGCAGCCGGCGGCACCGTCGAGCTGAAGTAATCGACTTCTTCTCTCGAGAACACGCGAAGGGGGCGGTGCCGCAAGGCGCCGCCCCCTTTTGCTGGGCGGCTATATTGCTTGCCGATGCACCTTCATCCATCGCACCCCCCGCAAGCGGTCTTGCCCAAACAGGTAAGGCTCGGGCCGATCGGTCGAACAGATCGCAGCGCGGTCGGCCACGTTCGCAAACCAACGCCTACAGCGTCTTCAGGTATTCGATGAGCGCGGTCCGCTCGGCCGGATCGCGCACTCCCGGGAAGACCATCTTGGTGCCGGGCACGACGTTTCGCGGATCTGCGAGATAGGCGTCGAGCGTCGCCTCGTCCCACACGAGACCAGACGAACGCATCGCGCCGCTGTAGGCATAAGTCGGCTCGTGCGCCGCCGGCGCTCCATAGACGCCGGCGAGCGACGGACCGATCCCGTTGCGCCCCGGCGCGGTCTGGTGGCAGGTGGCGCAGCGGGCAAAGGCTGCCGGCCGTGCCGCTTCCTTCGTCGCCGACGGCTCGGCCGAACCTGCCGCCTGTTCGCGGGCGCGGTCGCCCGACCCGCAACCGGTCAGCACCAGCGCCAGCAGCGCGACTTCCATGCCTCGTCTCATGCGCCGATCCTTGCCGTGCCGGTGCGCCGCACGCAAGCTGTGGCACCAAGGACGCGCTGGCGCCGAATTCATGCATGGGCAGGCATTTCCGCTTCCCGTTGCCGCCGGCCGCCCCTACCCGGGACGGCTTTATGTCCGACGCACGCACCCTCTCGCCCTGGCGCACCGAAATCGCGGCGACCTACCGCCTCGCATGGCCGCTTGCGCTCGCGAATCTGCTGCAGATGCTCACCTATGCGATCGACGTGATCTTCATCGCGCGGCTGGGCGAGGCGCCGCTCGCCGCATCTGCGATCACAGTCGCGCTTTTCGGGCTTGTCCTGTGGGCGCTGTCCGGACTGACCGGGGCGGTCGCGCCGCTGATCGCGGAGGAGCTGGGCGCGCGGGCGCCGGCGCTGCGCCCGGTCCGCCGCGCGACCCGCATGGCGCTGTGGCTTGCCGTTCTCAGCGGTGCGGGCGGAATGGGGCTGTGCCTCCTGCTCGAACCGGTCATGCGGCTGACGGGTCAGCAGGAAGAGATCATCGGCCTAGCCAGCACCTACAACCTCGTGATCATCTGGTCGCTGGTCCCGATGGTGATCAACAACGTGCTGCGTAACTTCGTATCCGCGCTCGGCCGTCCGGTCTTCGCCACAGCCATCACCGCGAGCGGAATCGCGGTGAACGGATTGGCGAACTACGCCTTCATCTTCGGCAATCTGGGCGCGCCCGAACTCGGCCTGCGCGGCGCGGCGGTGGCGACGATCATTACCGGCATCGTCACCATGCTCGCCTATGTCCTCGCAATTCGCCTCGACCCGCGGCTGCACCGTTATCACATCTTCGGCTTCTGGTGGCGGCCCGACTGGCGGCGGCTCGTCCAGATCGTGCGAGTCGGCACGCCCATCGCCCTGACCATCACCGCCGAGGCGGGCATCTTCGGCGCGGCGGCATTCCTGATGGGCAACATCGGCACCTCGCAGCTCGCCGCGCATACCGTCGCGCTGCAGATCGCGGCGCTGGCGTTCCAGGTGCCGTTCGGGATCGGGCAGGCCGCCACCATCCGGGTCGGCTATTTCTTCGGCGCCCGCGACCGCGACGGAATCATGCGGGCGGGATGGACCGCGATCGTCATGGGCACCGCTTTCATGACAGTGACTGCGGGCGCAATGATCGCAATCCCGAAACCGCTGCTGGCGATCTACATCGATCCCTGGGCGCCGGAGAACGCCGTGCTGGTCGGTTTCGCACTGCAATACCTGGTCATCGCCGCCGCCTTCCAGCTGTTCGACGGGGTCCAGGCGGTCGCGGCCGGGGCGCTGCGCGGCCTGCAGGACACGCGCGTCCCCATGTGGATTGCGATCTTCAGTTACTGGGTACCGGGCCTGGGCGTGGCGCTGGCGCTCGGCTTCGCGACGTCGCTCGAAGGTACGGGAGTGTGGATCGGGCTCGCCGCCGGTCTGATCGTCGCGGCCCTGCTGCTGGTGTCCCGCTGGCGCCGGCGCGATCGGCTGGCGCTCACGATCCGGCATCCGGCGAACATCCCGCAGCCCGCCTGACCGGCCCCTCGTCCGGCGCGATTTTTTTTGCGCGCGCGCCTGTTGACTAGCACCCTGCTCATCCACATATGCGCCGCGCTGGCACTCTCATACCGAGAGTGCCAACAGCAACTCATTCACTCTTAGCAGAGAGGTCACACCAATGGCATTTCGTCCGCTGCACGACCGCGTACTGGTCCGTCGCATCGAAGCCGAAGAAAAGACCGCCGGGGGCATCATCATCCCCGATAACGCCAAGGAAAAGCCGAGCGAAGGCGAAGTGATCGCCGTCGGCTCGGGCGCCAAGGCGGAAGACGGCACGATCACTCCGCTCGACGTCAAGGAAGGCGATCGCGTGCTGTTCGGCAAGTGGTCCGGCACCGAGGTCAAGCTCGACGGCGAAGACCTGCTGATCATGAAGGAAAGCGACATCATGGGGATCATCTCCTGATGATTTCTGAGTCCCCGCGAAGGCGGGGACCTCAGGCCGCCTGGTCTGAAACCTTCGACCCAGAACACCGAGACCCCCGCCTCCGCGGGGGATCATGAGACACCAGGAGAACATCAATGGCAGCCAAGGACGTGAAATTCTCGCGCGACGCGCGCGAAGGCATCCTGCGCGGCGTCGACACTCTCGCCAATGCGGTGAAGGTCACGCTCGGCCCCAAGGGCCGCAACGTCGTGATCGACAAGAGCTTCGGTGCGCCCCGCATCACCAAGGACGGCGTCACCGTCGCCAAGGAAATCGAGCTCAAGGACAAGTTCGAGAACATGGGCGCCCAGATGCTGCGCGAAGTCGCCAGCAAGACCAACGATCTCGCGGGTGACGGCACCACCACCGCCACCGTGCTCGCCCAGTCGATCGTGCGCGAAGGCATGAAGTCGGTCGCCGCCGGCATGAACCCGATGGATCTCAAGCGCGGCATCGACCTTGCGGTCAACAAGGTTGTCGAGAACCTCAAGGGCCGTTCGAAGGACGTGTCCGGCTCCAACGAGATCGCCCAGGTCGGCATCATCTCGGCCAACGGCGACCGCGAAGTCGGCGAGAAGATCGCCGAGGCGATGGAGAAGGTCGGCAAGGAAGGCGTGATCACCGTCGAGGAGGCCAAGGGTCTCGAATTCGAGCTCGACGTCGTCGAAGGCATGCAGTTCGACCGCGGCTATCTCAGCCCCTACTTCATCACCAATCCCGAGAAGATGGTGGTGGAATTGGATAACCCGTACATCCTGATCCACGAGAAGAAGCTCAGCAACCTGCAGTCGATGCTGCCGGTGCTCGAAGCTGCCGTGCAGAGCGGCCGCCCGCTTCTCATCATCGCCGAGGACATCGAAGGTGAGGCGCTGGCGACCCTGGTGGTCAACAAGCTGCGCGGCGGCCTGAAGGTCGCGGCGGTCAAGGCCCCCGGCTTTGGCGATCGCCGCAAGGCGATGCTGCAGGACATCGCGATCCTGACCAAGGGCGAGATGATCAGCGAGGATCTCGGCATCAAGCTCGAGAACGTCACGCTGGGCATGCTCGGTGAAGCCAAGCGCGTCACCATCGACAAGGACAACACCACGATCGTCGATGGCGCCGGCTCGGCCGACGACATCAAGGCGCGCGTGGGCGAAATCCGCACCCAGATCGAGAACACCACCAGCGACTACGACCGCGAGAAGCTGCAAGAGCGCCTCGCCAAGCTCGCCGGCGGCGTTGCCGTGATCAAGGTCGGCGGTGCGTCCGAGGTCGAGGTGAAGGAACGCAAGGACCGCGTCGACGACGCGCTGCATGCGACCCGCGCCGCGGTCGAGGAAGGCATCGTCCCGGGCGGCGGCACCGCGCTGCTCTACGCCACGGCCGCGCTTCAGGGCGTGAGCGGCGAGAACGACGACCAGACGCGCGGCGTCGACATCGTCCGCCGTGCGCTGCAGGCGCCGATCCGTCAGATTGCCGAGAACGCCGGTCATGACGGCGCGGTGGTCGCCGGCAAGCTGATCGACGGCAACGACGAGTCGCTCGGCTTCAACGCCGCGACTGATGTCTACGAGAACCTCGTCCAGGCTGGCGTGATCGACCCGACCAAGGTCGTTCGCACCGCTCTGCAGGACGCGGCCTCGGTCGCCGGCCTGCTGATCACCACCGAAGCGGCGATCAGCGAGAAGCCGGAAGACAAGCCGGCCGCTCCCCCGATGCCCGACATGGGCGGCATGGGCGGCATGGGCTTCTAAGCCCGGCCATCCGGTCAGACGATACGAGGGCCCGGCGGAGCGATCCGCCGGGCCCTTTCTTTTGCCCCGCGCGGGCACGATCGCGAGCGCACGTCGTTGAGCGGGAGAAGCGATCAACACGACGGGCGGGGCCTGCCCCGATCGCGCGAGACGCGGGCCCTCGCCGGAAAGGCGCGATCTTGGCCGACTACGACAAGCAACGCGAAAACATGGTGCAGCGGCAGATCCGCGCCCGCGGCATCACCGACGAACCGATACTGCAGGCCTTCCGCGAGGTGCCGCGCGAGCGTTTCGTGCCCGAGGACATGGCCGAATTCGCGTACGAGGACGGCCCGCTGCCCATCGGCGAGGGGCAGACGATCTCGCAGCCCTATATCGTTGCCAGCATGATCGATGCGGCCGAGGTCGCCCCGGGCGACCGCGTGCTCGAGGTGGGCGCCGGCTCGGGCTATGCCGCCGCGGTCCTTTCGCGCATCGCGCGGCGCGTCTTCGCCATCGAGCGCCACGCGATCCTCGCCCGGCAGGCGCAGGAACGCGTCGCGGCCCTTGGCTACGACAATCTCGACGTGATCGCGGGCGACGGGATGCAGGGATGGCCCGAGGAGGCCCCATTCGACGCCATTCTGGTCGCCGCGCGCGGGATCGAGGTGCCCGAAGCGCTCAAGCAGCAGCTTGCCGTGGGCGGTCGGCTGATCATCCCCGTCGGCGGCGAGGACGTCCAGCAGCTCCGCTGCGTCGTCCGCACGGGCGAAGACGCATGGGAGAGCCATGACATTGCGCCGGTGCGCTTTGTTCCCCTTCTTCCCGGCGCGGTTCCGGAAGGTGGCACACGCGCGGCCAGCAACCACCAGCCGGCCCGCACAAAGAGTCTGCCCGAGCTGATCGCCGATGCCGCGATCCCGCTCGGCGACGTCGACGAGCCCGGCTTCGCATCGGCGTTCGACCGCTTCGCCGACCGCCGCGTGGTCATGCTCGGCGAGTGCAGCCACGGCACGCACGAGTTCTATGCCGCGCGCGCCGCGATCACGCGTCACCTCGTGGAACGCCACGGCTTCACGGTTGTCGCGATCGAAGGCGACTGGCCCGATGCCGCCGCCTACGACCGCTATATCCGCGGGCTGCCACAGCGGGAGGATGCGCCAATGCCCTTCCAGCGCTTCCCCACATGGATGTGGCGCAACACGGTCATGCCCGGTTTCCTGCGCGATCTCAGGACGATCAACGAGGGCCGCGGCGAGGACGACCAGGTCGGCTTCTACGGCCTCGACATCTACAACATGTCCGGTTCCATCGAAGCGGTGCTTGCCTACCTCGACGAGCACGATCCGGAGGCCGCGGCGGTGGCGCGCGAGCGCTACGGCTGCCTCACCCCGTGGCAGGCCGATCCCGCGACCTACGGCCGCGCGGCGCTACGCAAGGGCTATGCCGAGTGCGAGCAGGCCGTCGTCGCGCAGTGCCGCGATCTGCTCGAGCGCGCGCTCGGCGCGGACGGCGAGAGCTTCGGCGCCGCGATGAACGCGCGGCTCGTCGCCTCGGCCGAGCGCTACTACCGCGTGATGTATTACGGCGGCGCGGAGAGCTGGAACCTGCGCGATAGCCATATGGCCGAGACGCTTGAACATCTGCTGGAAGCACGCGGGCCGCGCTCCAAGGCGGTGGTCTGGGCGCACAACAGCCATATCGGCGACGCGCGCGCGACCGAGATGGGCGCGGCACGCGGCGAACACAACATCGGCCAGCTCGCGCGCGAGAAATGGGGCGAGGAGGTCGCGCTGATCGGCCTCGGCACGCACACCGGCACGGTCTCGGCAGCGACCGACTGGGACGGCGATCGCGAGGTCAAGCGCGTCGTTCCTTCGCGCCGCGACAGCTACGAGCGGCTATGCCACGACAGCGGCGTGCCGCGCTTCCTGCTCGATCTCTCGAGCGACCCCGCGCTGGCCCGGCGCCTGTCGGAACCGCTGCTCGAACGCTTCATCGGCGTGATCTATCGCCCCGAGACCGAACGTTGGAGCCACTACAGCGAATCGGTGCTGCCCGAGCAGTTCGATGCCTACGTCTGGTTCGACGAGACCCGCGCGCTCGAACCGCTCGCGCGGCACGAGCCGCACGACCAGGCGCCCGAGACCTGGCCGTCCGGGGTCTAGACCTCAGCCGCCCTTGCGGCTCGCCTCCACCGCCGCGACAACCTCGGCCGGCCAGGTGACCTGCGTCTGCGTCTGCGGGTTGAAGACGTCGCCCGGATACTGGGCGGCGGTCGCCGCGGCGATCTCGGCCTCGGTCAGGAACTCGCTCGGCTCCAGCGCGAAGACGTCGAGCCCGCGGGTGATCTCGGTTGCGTAGATGCGGCCCTTGTACCAGTAGGCCGACCAGTAGCCGCCGGTGACGAGCTGGTCCTTGTCGACCGGTCCGCGGTCGAAATAGGCGATCTCGATCGGGTTCTCCGCATCGGTGAAGTCGATCACGCTGATCCCGCCCTGGTACCAGGCCTGGACGAAGATGTCGCGCCCGGGCACCGGGATGATCGAGCCGTTATGGGCGACGCAGTTCTCCACGTCGGTCTGCGGCGCGGGCAGCTTGTAGAGGCTCTTGAACTCGAGCTGGCCGTTTTCGATCGCGTAGATCGCATCGGCGCCCCAGTTCTTCGGATCGCCCGCCTGGCAGCGCGGGCGGCCGCCGCCGCCCCATTCGTCGGTGAACAGCACTTTGGTGCCGTCGTTGTTGAAGGTCGCCGAGTGCCAGTAGGCGAAGCCCTTGTCGGTCACGTCGTCGATCCGCACCGGCTTCAGCGGGTCGGAGATGTCGAGGATGATGCCGTTCCCCGAGCAGGCCCCGGCGGCGATGTTCTTGGCCGGAAACACGGTGATGTCGTGGCACTGGTCGGTCCGGCTGGTGCTCTGCGTGCCCTCGCCGTGGTCCCCGCCGCGCCAGAGGCCCGCGATCTGCCCGTCGGCGGCAAAGACGCGCGGGCGATCGACAATCCGCGCTCCGGCAGGGTTCGCGACGGGGATCTCGATCACGTCGATGGAGAACAGGGCGGTGTCATCGCCCGCCGTGTCGCGGCAGCCCTCGAGCTCGTCCTCCTCGCGCACGTACGACGTGCCCGAGTTGTAGACCACGATCCGCCGCTCGTCGGACGAGACGATCGAATGCGTGTGGCTGCCGCGACAGGTCTGCACCTGCCCGACCTGCACCGGGCGAGTAACGTCCGAGATGTCGAAGATGCGCAGGCCGCGGAAGCGTTCGGGGCTGGTCCGCCCGCTGACACCCTGCAGCCCGCAATCGATCCGCCCGCGGCTGTCCTCGACGCTCATGATCAGCAGGTCGCCGACGATCGAGACGTCGCCTTGTCCCCCCGGGCAAACGGTCGAGCTGACGAGCTGCGGCACGCCGTCCTCGCCCAGGCGATAGGCGTTGAACCCGTGGTAGTTGCCGGCCACGAGCAGGCCGCCAGAGAAGGCCATGTCGGTGTTCGCGAACGATAGCAGCGATCCGCGCTCACCGAACTCCGGCTTGTCCTCTTCGGTCGCTTCCTGGTCCTTGTCCGGCCCCTCGTGACCCTCGTGCCCGGCCCCTTCTTCTTCCTTCTCCGGCTTGAGCGGGCGGAGTTGTGCCGGGTTCTCGGGATCGAAGAAGCCCGCCGGTTTCGGCAGGGCGACGACGTGGCGCAGGTTGCTGATCGCCTCGCCCGCATCGCGGAGACCCGCCTTCAGCGCCACGCGCGGGTCGGTGGAAAGCCCGGCAAGGACCGTGTTCATCCGGTCGATCTCAGCCTGCTGGTCGTTCACCACCTCGTTGGTGAATTCGAACATCACCGGCTCGTATGCGGTGCCGGGCTGATCGTGCAGTTCCTCGACCATGTCGATCGCGCCCAGGTGGTGCGGGATCATCAGTTGGAGGAACAGCCGGTCGAACGCGGTGCCGTTGGACGCGGCGAGCTGGGCCATCTGTTCGGGCGTCGCCATGCCCTTCATCCCGGCGTGATGGTGCGCGTGGCCCATGCCGGCCATCGAAACCTGCTGGTTCCGCTCGCGCAGCCACTCGGTCATGAAGCCGATCTCGTCCTTCTGGCTCGCGTCGATGCGGCCCGCGACAGCAACGATGTCCGGATTGTTGGTCCGCCCCTCCACCAGCGCCGCCATGTCGACCGCCTGCTGGTGGTGGACGATCATGCCTTGCATGAACGCGACGTCGGCGGGCGAGAAAGCCGTGTTCGCAAGCTGCGTCGCCTGCTCGGCCGAAAGAGTCTTCGTCGCCTCGCCCGGCGCGCCGGGCTGCACGATCGGCGCCCCTTGCGCCGCAAGAGCGCTGGCAGTGGCAAGCAGACTGACGGCCAGCGGCAGGCGGGCGAAACGGTAAGCGGTCATGATCGTGCGTCCCCTCAAAGGAATATCCCCAAGGCGGAAATGGGGACCATCGCGCCGCTCAAGTCAAGACGCCGCCCGTCGAGCGGTATGAGCGGTTCGTCGTCGGCGCCCCCTCTCTTTTCCGCAACTATCGCCGCGGTTCGGCCGCGTCGTTCGGTGCCGTCCGCACGGCGGCGGGACGCGCGCGCGGCAACGATACCGCGGCTCGCCCGTTGGTGACATCGAAAGGAGAGCCAATCCATGAAGTTGCCGCACAAGGCCCACGTCGTGTTGGTGGACGGAGAGAACTTCGTCGTCATGCGAAACAAGGGCCAGCCGTTCGAACCCAACCTCGAGCTGGTAGGCAGACCAGACCTTTCCCTCACCAACTTCAGCGCCGGAGTGCGCCATCAGGATCCGGGCAGCCAACAGCCGGAGCGCAACGATCTCAACGAGCTCGCCCGCGCCGCCGCTGCCGCGGAATGGCTCAATGCCAAGGCAATAGCAGGCGAGATCGATCAGGTGCTGGTGATCGCCGATCCCAAGAAACTGGGGGAGATGCGGCGCCACTATCATACCGAGCTTGAAAAGCGGCTGGTCGGCGAGATCCCCAAGACCATGATCCACGACACCACCGACCGCATCGCCGAGGCGATCACCGCCGCCTGACCTTTCCTCCGGCGAACGCCCTGCGATGCCTTCACCGCTGCTGAGCAACCTCTCGTCGCCCGCCCGCTTGCCCGTGGGAATCCGAGCCCGTTAAGTTATTGGCAACCATGGGAGGAATAGACAGAGGGCATGGCTCTGGGATCGCGATTCATGAGGGGACTGGCGGGGGCGTTCGCATTCGGCCTCGTCGTGGCGCAACCTGCCCAAGCGCAGACCACCAGCTTCGAGGCGACGTTCGACAGTGCGCTCGGCACCGAAACGCGTGCCCCGCGCACCTTCGAGGCCGTATACGAGACTGGATTCAAGCAGCAGATCGCGCGGCTGGCCGACGGCAGCAACGGCCGCATCGGCGTGGCCGTGCTCGACCTCGCGACGGGGCAGGAATTCTCGATCCTCGGCGACCAGCGCTTCCCGATGGCGAGCACCAGCAAGATCGCCGTCGCCGCCACCTTCATGGAAGGGGTCGAACAGGGACGCTGGAGCCTGTCGAGCGAGTTTCCGCTCCTGATACCCGCCCGCTCCGAGCCGTTCTCGAGCGTCAAGGCGCCGGTCCGCAAAGGGAAGTACCTGCCCGCGAGCCAGCTGATCGAGCTGATGATCACGCGCTCGAGCAATCCGGCGACCGACGCGCTGCTCGCCGCCGTGGGCGGGCCGGAGGCGGTGAACGACTGGATGCGGCGCGCCGGAATTGAGGAGTTCCAGCTCACCCGCGATATCGCCACGCTGGTCCGTGACGACGGAGAGATCGATCCGGCGACCGCTATCGACATCCGCGACAGTGCGACCCCGCGTGCGATGACCCAGCTTCTCGCCGGCCTCTATCAGGGGCGCTGGCTTTCCAAGAGAAGTCGCGAGGTCATTCTCGGCGCGATGGAGCGCTGCATTACCGGCAAGCGCCGGATTCCAGCGCTGCTTCCCGCCGGGGTGACCGTCGCCCACAAGACGGGCTCGCTCAACAACACCTCGAGCGACATCGGCATCGTGCGCACCCCCGGGGGGCAGGCATTCGCGGTTGCGATTTACGTGACCGGTCAGGGGACGCGCCCGGCTCGGGAGAACCGGATCGCGCAGATCGCACGAGCGGTCTATTCCGGATACGATGATCCGCAAGGCATCACCTGGGCGCAGGCGACCTACGGGTCCGGCGAGGCGGCAGCGAAGGCACTGCCCTGATCTCCACAGGGCGCGGGGATGAGACGCCGCGGAGCCCGCACGCCTTTCGCGCAGGAACTAGCGTGCGAAGGAGGGGATTACGCCCCTGAGGCGTTTGGCCGTTGCCTCGCCCGTGACAAGCGGATACCCCGCGGCCGGATATGACGACTCCGAGAGAGCAGGCCGCGCGGGAGTTCCGGCGCATGGCAAAATGGATCACTCTCGCGGGTGTCCTGATGGTGATCGCGGCGCTGGTCTATCTGTACCTCGTCGGCACCTGGACCGTCCATGCAGTGGTGGCGACCATCCTGGGCGTGTTCGTCTCGGTCCTTCTCGGCTGCGGCCTGTTCGCGCTGGCCTTTTTCAGCGACAAGAGCGGACATGACCGCGACGTGACGCGGACCACGTCCAGGCGCAGCGACGAAGACGGCGGCGATTGAAGGTTTGGCGGCCGACCGCCTCCGCACCGGAAAAGCCAACCGTACGTACGTCGTAAAGAGAAAGGGCGGCGCCTCGCGGCACCGCCCTTTCCTTTTTCGCTAGACGAAAGCGAAGATCAGTCGGCCTGAGCTTCGGTGGTCGTCTCGTCCTGCACTTCGGCTTCGGCATCGGCAGCAGCTTCATCGGCCGCGGCAGCGGCGTCGTTGGCCGCGTCTTCGACGGCGGCGCCGGCTTCGGCGGCGGTGCCTTCGACTGCTTCGCCAACGGCGTCGGCGTTCGCTTCGGTGTCGGCAGCGGCGCTGTCGACGGTCTGCTCAGCGGAGTCCTGGGTGCCTTCCGAGCAAGCGGCGAGGGTCAGGGCGGCGCCGGCAGCAGCGGCAGCGAGAACGATCTTGCGCATATGTCAGTTTCCTTGAACAGCGAGTGGTTTCATCGTGGCCCCGCGAGGCCGCGACGCGAAGCCCACAAGCATGTAGACTTCAGCCCGTCGCAATAATGGCGATTTTGTGGCCTTGCAAGCTGTTTGACATTTTTACGCCGCAATTGCGGTGCGTGTCCCGCGCGAACGAAACCGGCTGACCAGCGGAATTTGCGCTGCTACCACGTCTGCGATGGCAGACAAACAGCATCTCTACCTGGTCGACGGCTCGGCCTATATCTTCCGCGCCTACCACCGGCTTCCGCCGCTGACGGACCCGCAGGGAACGCCGGTGGGCGCGGTCTACGGATATACCACGATGCTGTGGAAGCTGGCCGACGATCTCGACAAGGCGGACGGACCAACACACCTCGCGGTCATCCTCGACAAGGGCTCGACCAGCTTCCGCAACGAGATCTACGACCAGTACAAGGCCAACCGCCCTCCCCCGCCGGAGGACCTGGTGCCGCAGTTTCCGCTGATCCGCGACGCCACCCGCGCCTTCAGCCTGCCGTGCATCGAAGAGGACGGGCTGGAGGCGGACGACCTGATCGCGTCCTACGCCCGCGTCGCCACCCGGCGCGGATGGGATGTAACGATCGTATCGTCCGACAAGGACCTGATGCAGCTCGTCGGCAGATGTGCGGAGCCGGACGACGGCGTGCCCGAAGGCGGCTGCATCGACATGCTCGATACGATGAAGAACCAGCGCATCGGGCCAGACGAAGTGGTCGAGAAGTTCGGCGTTCCGCCCGAGCTGGTCGGCGACGTGCTCGCGCTGATGGGGGATTCGGTCGACAACGTGCCCGGCATTTTCGGCATCGGGCCCAAGACGGCCTCCAAGCTGGTCGTCGAGCACGGCGGCCTTGCTGCCGCACTCGATGCCGCGCCGGAAATGAAGAAGTCCAAGCTCAGGGACCGGCTGATCGAGGGGCGCGAAATGGCCGAGCTCAGCCGCGTGCTCGTGCAGCTCAAGGAAGACTGCGAGCTGCCGATGCCGCTGGAGGACTTCAAGCTCACCACAGTCCCGCGCGATCCGCTCGCGGCCTTCCTCGAGAAGCACGGCTTCACCAGCCTGCTGCGCCGGCTGGATGGCGGAAACGGCAGCCTAAGCCGTCCGACCAACCTTCATCCCGCAAAGCCGGTCAACAAGGGCGCCGAAGCGAGCCAAGGCGGCAACCGCCAGCCCCTCCCGCAAATGCCCGAGATCGACCGCAGCACCTACGAATGCGTGCAGACGATCGAGCGGCTCGAACGCTGGATCGAACGCGCCTTCGCCGCGGGGCTGGTCGCGATCGACACCGAGACGAGCGCGCTCGACGCGATGCGCGCGGACCTCGCAGGGATCAGCCTCGCGCTCGGGCCGAACGACGCCTGCTACATCCCGCTCGCGCACGGCGGCAGCGACATGTTCGCCGAGCGGCCCCAGCAGGTCGCGCGCGAGACCGCGCTGACCATGCTGCGCCCGCTGCTCGAAAGCGATGCGGTGCTGAAAGTCGGGCAGAACGTGAAGTACGACCTCAACGTCCTCGCCCGGCACGACATCGCCATGGCACCGGTCGACGACACGATGATCGTCTCCTTCGCGCTCGACGCCGGGCGCAGCCTCGACGGAATCGGCGGCGGCCACGGGATGGACGAGCTTGCGCAGCGCCATCTCGGCCACACCACTCTGACGTTCAAGGACATCTGCGGCAGCGGCAAGAAGGCGATCCCCTTCGGCGAAGTGCCGCTCGACAGGGCGACCGAATATGCCGCCGAGGATGCCGACGTGACCTGGCGCCTCTACGCGAACCTCAAGCCGCGCCTCGCGACCGAGGGCGGCAGCCGGATCTACCAGCGAGTCGACCGCCCGCTGATCCCGGTCGTCGCACAGATGGAGCGGCACGGGATCAAGGTCGATCGCGGGCAGCTCGCCAAGCTGTCGGAGGAATTCGCAGCCGAGACCGGCCGGCTCGAAGCCGAGATCCATGCGATCGCGGGGGCGGCGTTCACCATCGGCAGCCCCAAGCAGCTCGGCGACGTGCTGTTCGACAAGATGGGCTACAAGGGCGGCCGCAAGGGCAAGAGCGGGCAATACTCGACCGACCAGGCGATCCTCGAGCGGCTCTCCGCCCAAGGCGCGGAGATCGCCGACAAGGTCCTCGAGTGGCGACAGCTCACCAAGCTCAAATCGACCTATACCGACGCGCTGCAGGCCGCGATCCATCCCGATACCGGCCGGGTCCACACGAGCTACAGCCTCGTGGGAGCGCAGACCGGGCGGCTGTCCTCGACCGATCCCAACCTGCAGAACATCCCGATCCGCACCGAGATCGGCCGCCAGATCCGCGAGGCTTTCGTGGCCGAGGACGGCAACGTGCTGCTCGCGGCCGACTATTCGCAGATCGAGCTGCGCCTCGCCGCGCACATGGCCGACGTGCCCGAGCTGAAGCAGGCCTTCGCCAACGGGGAGGACATTCACGCGCGCACCGCTGCAGAGATGTTCGGCGAAGTCACCCGCGACACCCGCGCGAGCGCCAAGACGATCAACTTCGCCATTCTCTACGGAATCAGCCGCTGGGGTCTCGCCGCGCGCCTGAAGGTCGAGGCGGACGAGGCGCAGGCGATGATCGACACCTACTTCCAGCGCTTCCCCGGCATCCAGCGCTACATCATGGAGACGCTCGAGACCGTGCGCGAGCGCGGCTATTCGGAAACGCTGTTCGGCCGCAAGACCTGGTTCCCGCGCATCGGCTCGAAGAACCAGACCGAGCGCCAGGGCAGCGAGCGGGCGGCGATCAACGCGCCGATCCAGGGAACCAGCGCCGACATCATCAAGCGCGCGATGGCGCGGATGATGCCCGCCCTCGAAGCGGCCGGGCTCGGACATGTGCGCATGCTGCTGCAGGTGCACGACGAGCTGGTGTTCGAACTGCCGGCGACCGACGTCGCGGCGGCGTCTCCGGTCATCGAGCGCGTCATGGCCGAGGCGGCCACGCCCGCCGTGTCGCTCGACGTGCCGCTGGGGATCGAGATCGGCACCGGTGCAAGCTGGGGGCAGGCGCACTGATCCGGCCCCGTCTCCGCCGCCCACGCGTGGGCAATCTGGCGGTGCTGGGGCTGATCGCCTTCGCACTGTTCGCCGGCCTGTTCCTGGTCTACCAGACGATCGAAGCCGAGCGCGCCGAGCGCGAGCAGATGCGCGAGACGAGCGAGGTCCTGCTCGAATTGCGCAACATCAACCGCGCGGCTCTCAATGCCGAGACCGGGCAGCGCGGCTATCTCCTTACGCTCGACCGGCGCTATCTCGAGCCGTATCTGGTCGGCCGCGAGCAGTATCGCCCGGCGCTGCGGCGGCTGCGCGAGCTGGTCGGACCGGATGCGACGGCGCGGCAGCAGGAGCTGCTCGACGAGATCGAGTCTCTCGCCGAATCGAAGTTCGCCGAGATGACCGAAACCGTCGAACTGGTCGAACAGCGCCAGGTGATCGAGGCGCGCCGCCGGATCCTGTCCGACGAGGGAGCGGAGGCAATGGTGCGCCTGCGCCGCGCAACGCGCGAGATGGAGCAGATCGAGAACCAGATTCTGATCCGGGCGGCGAGCGAGACGGCACGCTCGGAAGGCAGGGTCCTTCCACTGCTCGGCATGGTCGTGCTGATGCTCGTCGTCGCGCTGGGGCTCGGCTATGTCCTCGTCACCCGCGCCGCCCGTGCCGAGGCGGAAGCGGCGCAGGCCGCGGCACTCGGCGAGGCGCGCGACCGCGCCGACTTGCTCGCGCGCGAGCTCAACCACCGGGTCAAGAACCTGTTCGCGGTCATCCTGGCTATCGTGCGGATGAGCGCGAAGAACGCACCCGAGGCGCAGCCGGTCGTCGAGCGCATTTCCGAGCGGATTCACGCGTTGCTCACCGCGCACGAAGTGACGCAGGGTACGCTGGAACGGCCGGTCGCCTCGCTGCGCGCGCTGATCGAGACGACGCTCGCGCCCTATCGCTCCGACAAGCTGCCGGCCGAGATCGAAGGGCCCGAGATCGACCTGCCGGCCAAGCAGGTCACGCCGCTCGGCCTGGTGCTGCACGAGCTGACCACCAACGCCGTCAAATACGGCGCCTGGAGCCAGGGCGGCCTGCTTGAGGTGCGCTGGCGGGAGAGCGACGGATCGATCGTCGTCGACTGGCGCGAACACGGCAACACGACAGACGCGGAGCCGGACCGCAAAGGCTTCGGCAGTCTCCTGATGACCAGTGCCGCGCGTCAGTTGCGTGGCGAGATCGACCGGCGGTTCGGCAAGGACGGCGTCGAGGTTACGATCACGATACCGCGCGTGCCATGAAGTTCACCGGCTTGCCAGTACACGGCTGAAGCCGTAGCTCCTCCGGGATGTTCGAGCGCTACGATCCGCGGAACTGGACCATCGCCTGGGGCGAAGTCGCAACGGCGATCATCGCAGTCGGGATCGCGGTTGTCGCCGCCTTCGTGATTCACCGGATCGTGTTCGGACTTCTCCTGCGCCTCGCCCGCAGTTCGCAATCCGAGGTCGACGAGCTCGTCTTCGCCCGTCTCGCCGGCCCGATCCGCTGGTCGGTCGTCGCGATCGCGATCGCGGCGGTGGCGCAGACGAACCCCAATATCCACGCCGTCTGGCGCTGGACGGCGCCATTCGTCGTTCCAGCACTGGTCGGCTGGGTCGCGCTCGCTCTGGTGCGCGCCTTCGCTGCGGCGCTGCAGATGCGCAGCGAGCTTTCCTCCGATCCGATCACGGCCCGCAGCCGCCGCACGCGCGTCGCGATCCTCTCGCGCACCGCGGCGTTCCTCATCGTCCTGCTGACGGTGGCGATGATGCTGTTGGCGATCCCCGGCGTGCGCGATGTCGGCGTGACGCTGATGGCCTCGGCCGGTCTCGCGGCGCTGGCGGTCGGCGCGGCGGCGCAGCCCGCGCTCAAGTCGCTGATCGCCGGTTTGCAGATGGCGCTCACCGAGCCGCTGCGCATCGGCGACCTGGTCGTGATCGAGGGCTTCTCCGGCCGGGTCGAGGAAATCCGCATGAGCTTCGTCATCGTGCGCACGTGGGACGAGCGCGCGATCATCGTGCCGACCAGCACCTTTCTCGAGAAGAGTTTCGAGAACTGGTCGCGCGAGAGCGAGCGACTGACCGGACCGGTCTTCCTCCACCTCGACCCGGCTGCCGAGATCGCGCCGATCCGCGCCGAGTTCGAACGTTTCGTCGCCACGCGCGAGGAATGGGACGGACGCACGGCCGAGCTGCTGATGACCGAGGCATACCCCGAAAGCATCGAACTGCGCATCGCCGTGAGCGCGGCCACGATCGGCGACCTGTGGACGCTGCGCTGCGCCGTCCGCGAGCACATGATCGAATGGCTGCGCATAAACCTGCCGGATGCGCTGATCCGCCACCGCCTAGGTGTCGACGACGCCAACGCGGCCGTCAAAGCGAACGATTGAGCCGGTCGCCCCTCCTCTCCAGGGAGGGGAGCGCCGCGTTACCCGTGCTTCTTCTCGCGGGTCGATTCGACCATGCCTTCGCTGATGAAGCCGATCGGCATCGCCTCGGCCGCGCGCTTCTTCAGCTCGCCGCGCATTTTCCGGTACTCAACCTCCATCGCCTCGGTGACGGTTGCGCGCGAGTCCTTGAGCGCTTCGGCGAAGTCGGCGGCGGAGACTTGTTCCACGTCCCCGCCCACACGGCGCAGCGCGTTGAGACCGGCGCGGCGCACGACGTCTTCCAGATCCGCGCCGGTGAAGCGGTTGGTCTCGGCAGCCAGACCGGCGAGGTCGACGTCGCCTGCAAGCGGCATGTCGGCGGTGTGGATGCCGAGGATCTGCGCGCGTCCCTTCTGATCGGGCGTGCCGACGTAGACGAGCTCGTCGAACCGCCCGGGCCGTAGCAGCGCGGGGTCGACCAGCGTGGGCCGGTTGGTCGCGCCGATCACCACGACCGACTGCAGTTCCTCCAGCCCGTCCATTTCGGCCAGGATCGTGTTGACCACGCGGCCCGTGACTTGCGGCTCGCCCTGGCCGGAGCCGCGCGCAGGCACGAGACTGTCGATCTCGTCGATGAAGATCACGCAGGGAGCCACGGCCCGGGCGCGGGCGAACATGCGGGCGATCTGCTGCTCGCTCTCGCCGTACCACTTGGAGAGGAGGTCGGAACTCTTCATCGAGATGAAGTTGGCCTCGGCCTCCTTGGCAACCGCCTTGGCGAGCAGCGTCTTGCCCGTTCCCGGCGGGCCGTAGAGCAGGAAGCCCTTGGCCGGGCGGATGCCCAGACGACGGAATGCGTCGGGATTCTTGAGGGGTAGCTCGATGCCCTCCCTGAGCGTACCGATCGCGTCGTCGACGCCGCCGATGTCGTCCCAGCCGACGCGGGGCACCTGGACCATGACCTCGCGCATGGCCGAGGGCTGCACGCGCTTGAGCGCCGACAGGAAGTCCTCGCGAGTCACCGAGAGGGTGTCGAGCACCTCGGCGGGAATCGTGCGTTCGTCGAGGTTGAGCTTGGGCATGATCCGGCGGACCGCGTCGATCGCCGCCTCGCGCGCGAGTGCGGCGATATCGGCGCCGACGAAGCCATGCGTCACCCGCGCGAGCTCGTCGAGGTCGACCCTGTCGCCCAGCGGCATGCCGCGGGTGTGGATTGCGAGAATCTCGCGCCGGCCCTTCTCGTCGGGCACTCCGATCACGATCTCGCGGTCGAAGCGGCCGGGGCGCCGGAGCGCCTCATCGACCGCATCTGGCCGGTTGGTCGCGGCGATAACGACGAGATTCGATCGCGCCTCGAGCCCGTCCATCAGCGTCAGGAGCTGCGCGACGAGGCGCTTCTCCGCCTCGCCCGCGACCTGCGCACGCTTGGGCGCGATCGAATCGATCTCGTCGATGAACACGATCGCGGGCGCGTGCTTGGTCGCCTCCTCGAACACTTCGCGCAGGCGCTTCTCGCTCTCGCCGTAGCCGGAGCCCATGATCTCCGGCCCGTTGATGGTGAAGAACTGCGCATCGCTCTCGTTCGCGACCGCCTGCGCCAGCCGGGTCTTGCCGGTGCCGGGCGGGCCGTGGAGGAGCACGCCCTTGGGCGGATCGACGCCGAGCCGCGTGAACAGCTCCGGATAGCGCAGCGGCAGCTCGACCATTTCGCGAAGCTGCTGGATCGTGTCGTCCATGCCGCCGACGTCGTCGTAATTGACCACCGCACGCCCGGTCGGCGCCTCTTCGAATTCGGCGCGCAGCTCGACTTCGGTGTTCTCGTCGATGTGGACGATGCCCTTGGGCGCCGTCGACACGACCGTCAGGCGAATCTGGGTGAGCGCATAGGCCGGCGCGTTGAACATGCGCTGAACCTCGGCCGGCATGTTCTGGACCGGCTGCTGTCCCGTGGTTGCGACCAGATCGCCCGCGACGAGCGGCTTGCGGAAGAAGTTGCGCTTCAGTGCCTGGGTCGGCCCTTGGAGGCGCATCTCGCGGCTCGCGGGGGCGAAGACCACCCGCGAGGCAGGGCGCGATTCGGCGGCCTCCACACGCACGTGCTCGCCCGACCCGCACTCGGCGTTGTTGCGCTGGAGCCCGTCGAGACGGACCACGTCGAGCGACTGGTCCTCGTCGTAGGCCGCCATGGCGATCGCCGCCGTCATGCGCTTGCCGTGAATCTCGACCACGTCGCCCTCGGTGATGCCGAGAGCCTGGAAGGCGGAGCGGGGCAGCCGCGCGACCCCTCTTCCGCTTTCTTCCTGCCGAGCCGCCGCCACCTGGAGCCGGACCGCCTTATCCTCTACCGCCGTGTCGAGTTCGGCCATCCGTCCATTTCTCCGTGCTCTCGTCCAATGAGGTTACCGCCCTTAGCTAGGAACGGTTCACTGCGAGTCAAATGAACGAGCAGGCCATCGGTTGCCGGGCACGGCGCCGGGCGCTGCAAAGAAAAAAGGCCCGGTCGCGAGGACCGGGCCTTGAAAGTCTTGGGAGAGGATGCCTGTAAAGGCCTGCCCTATGTGCACTGCAGCACACTTTTGTGCAAGTGCGAAAAGCTCATTCCATAGTGCAAAATATGCAACTGTTATCGCTAACTTGTTCGATTTCATTCCATTCTTTGTCATGATCCCGTCATGAACCCCCACCGCCGCCGTCGGCACGAATCGCACATGCAGCGTAACCGGGGGTGACAGCAGATCGCGCTATGCCTAACAGCTTGGCACGATATGGAGGCCCGATGAACAAGCTCTATCCCGATGCCGTCGCCGCCCTCGAGGGGGTGCTGAAGGACGACATGCTCATCGCCGCGGGGGGCTTCGGCCTGTGCGGCATTCCCGAACGCCTGATCGACGCGATCCGCGATAGCGGGGTCACGGGGCTGACCTTCTGCAGCAACAATGCCGGCATCGACAACGAGGGGATCGGCAAGCTCCTGCGCACGCGGCAGGTGAAGAAGATGATCTCCTCCTATGTCGGCGAGAACAAGGAGTTCGAACGGCAGTTCCTCGCCGGCGAGCTCGAGGTCGAGTTCTGCCCGCAGGGAACCCTGGCCGAACGCATGCGCGCCGGCGGCGCGGGCATTCCGGGCTTCTACACCAAGACTGGCGTCGGCACGAAAGTGGCCGACGGGAAGGAAGTGAAGACCTTCGACGGGGAAGACTACATCCTCGAGCGTGGGATCTTCGCCGACCTCTCGATCGTCAAGGCATGGAAAGCCGACGAGACCGGCAATCTCATGTTCCGGAAGACGGCGCGCAACTTCAACCTGCCTGCCGCGACGTGCGGCAAAGTGTGCGTGGTCGAGGTCGAGGAAGTTGTGCCGGCCGGCACACTCGATCCGGACTGCATCCACCTGCCCGGCGTCTACGTCCAGCGGATGATCGTCGGCGCGCCCTACGACAAGAAGATCGAGTTCCGCACAGTCCGGGAACGCGAGGCTGCATGATCGTGCGGCGGCTCCAGGCCGCCCTCGCGGCATCGGCGCTCGCCCTCGTGCTCGGCGGCTGCGTCGCCGCGGCGATTCCGCTGGCCGCCGGGGGCGTCGTCCTTCGGAACGAGGCCCTGGACGACGACGAACCTGAGACGGAAGGCGCGCGCGAAGCTGATCAGGCGGACGCGATCGCGACCGAAGGCGAGCCTTTCGCGCCAGTCCTCGCCCAGGCCGGCGCGTACAATGCCTTTTTTACCTATGCGCGCGAACAGGCGGCGCTCGCCCCCGTTGCCGAGCCGCGCCATTCGGCGATCCTTGCGACGCCCGGCTCGCTGCAGCCCGAGAGGGTGGAATGCTCGGTTCGTCCCTCCGCTGTTCTGGTCGACCTCGACCCGGCTTCCGGTGCCCGCGATTTCGCCGCGCTTCCGTCCGATCCGGCGCTGGCACAAGGCCTTCACGCGCTGCGGCTGGAAGGCGTGTTCGTCTTCTGGATCAGCGATGCCTCGGCGGCGGAAGCCGGTACGCTGCGCAGACGCCTGACCGAGACAGGGCTCGATCCCACGACCGACGACGGCATCCTGCTCATGCGCCGGGCCGAGGACCGCAAGCAGCTTCGCCGCCAGGAGCTGTCGCAGACCCACTGCCTGGTCGCCATCCTCGGCGACGAGCGCGCGGATTTCGACGAGTTGTTCGACTACCTCAAGGACCCTGCCGCCGCCTCCGCGCTCGAGGCGCTCATCGGCAATGGCTGGTTCCTCGTCCCCACACTTCTCAACACCAAGGAAAGCTGACCATGCCCTGGGACCGCAACCAGATGGCCGCGCGCGCGGCGCAGGAGCTGCAAGACGGATACTACGTGAATCTCGGCATCGGCATCCCGACGCTGGTGGCGAACCATATCCCGGCCGGCATGCACGTCACGCTGCAGAGCGAGAACGGCATGCTCGGCATCGGCCCCTTCCCTTACGAGGGCGAGGTCGACGCCGACCTGATCAATGCCGGCAAGCAGACCATCAGCGAACTGCCGCACAGCGCCTATTTCGACAGCGCAGCGAGCTTCGCCATGATCCGCGGCGGGCATATCGACCTGACCGTGCTCGGCGCGATGGAAGTGGCCGAGAACGGCGACATCGCCAACTGGATGATCCCCGGCAAGATGATCAAGGGCATGGGTGGCGCAATGGACCTCGTCGCCGGCGTGAAGAAGATCATCGTCGTGATGGAGCACACCGCCAAGGACGGCAGCCCCAAGTTCATCCCCCAGTGCACCCTGCCCCTGACTGGCACCAACGTGGTCGACATGATCGTGACCGACCTCGCCGTGTTCCAGCGCCCCGACCACGACAGTCCGTTCAAGCTGATTGAGCTGGCACCGGGCGTCAGCGCCGAGGAAGTCGCCGAGAAGACGACGGCGAACTACGTCCGCTGAGCGCGCGATGAGCGGACCGGACACGCCGCTCGCCGGCCTGCGGGTGGTTGAGCTGGCCCGCGTCCTCGCGGGCCCGTTCGCCGGGCAGACGCTCGCTGATCTCGGCGCCGATGTGATCAAGATCGAAAGCCCCGAGGGCGACGGCACGCGCCGGTGGGGACCGCCGTGGATCGAGCACCGAGGCGAAACCGCGGCCGCGTATTACCACGCCTGCAATCGCGGGAAGCGCTCGGTCGTCGCGGACTTCGGCAAGGCGGAGGACCGCGCGATGGTCGCCGCGCTCTGCGCCGGGGCGGACGTGGTGATCGAGAATTTCAAGGCGGGCACGCTGGAGCGCTTCGGCCTCGATTATGCCGCCGTGGCGCAGGCCAACCCGCGCGTCGTCTATTGCTCCATCACCGGCTTCGGACAGGACGGTCCGCGGCGCGAGGAGCCGGGCTACGACTTCGTGATCCAGGGCATGAGCGGCCTGATGGCGATCACCGGGGAGCCCGGCGGCGCGCCGATGAAGATGGGCGTGTCGATCTCCGACCTGACCTGCGGGCTCTATTCGGTCATCGCGATCCAGGCCGCGCTCATGATGCGCGAGCGGACCGGCAAGGGGCAGCACATCGACATGGCACTGCTCGATTGCTCGGTCTCGCTGCTCGCCAACCAGGCAATGAGCTTTTTCGCAAGTGGCACGAGCCCGCCGCGCATGGGCAACGCGCACGCGCAAGTCGTCCCTTACGGGGTCTACCGGACGGCGGACGGCGAGGTGATCCTCGCGCCGGCGAACGACAAGCTATTCAAGGCGCTGATGCGCGCGCTCGGGCGCGACGACATGGCCCACGACCCCCGCCTGGCCGACAATGCAGGGCGGATTGCCAACCGCGAATGGATGGAAAGCGAGATCGTGCGGGAAGTGCGCAAGTGGCCGAACGAGGACCTGCTCGCCGCCTGCCGCGAGGCCGGCGTGCCGGCTGGCCCGATCAATGACTGCGTAGCCACGTTCGCCGATCCGCAAGTGAAGGCGCGCGGCATGGCGATCGCGCCCGGCGGCATTCCCGGTCTGCGCAGCCCGTTCTGCTTCTCGGATGCGGAGCTCGCGCTCGATCGCCCTTCCCCGCGCCATGGCGAACACCGCGCGGACAGGGGCTGGCGCGACCAGTCAGCCTAGCGCAGCCTTGAGGTCGGCAACGAGGTCGGTGCGCTCCCACGGGAAGTGGTCGCCCTCGGCCGCGCGGCCGAAATGGCCGTAGGCGGCGCTCTTGCGATAGATCGGCTTGTTGAGCCCCAGGTGCGTGCGTATCGCGCGCGGAGTCAGGCCCCCCAGCTTGTCGATCCCGCGGATCGCATCCTCGATGCGGTCGTCCGCGACCGTGCCCGTGCCGTGCGTGTCGACGTAGAGCGACAGCGGCTCGGACACGCCGATCGCATAGGCGAGCTGGATCGTGCAGCGCCGCGCGAGGCCAGCCGCGACGATGTTCTTGGCAAGATAGCGGCTGATGTAGGCGGCCGAGCGGTCGACCTTGGTCGGATCCTTGCCGCTGAATGCCCCGCCGCCGTGCGGGGCCGCCCCGCCGTAGGTGTCGACGATGATCTTGCGGCCCGTCAGGCCGGCGTCGCCGTCGGGCCCGCCGATCACGAACGTGCCGGTCGGGTTGATATGCCACTTGGTCTCGTCGGACAGGAACCCTTCCGGAAGAATCTCGCCGACGACCTGCTTCACATGGGCCTTGAGCTCGGCTTCCTTCTCGCCCTCGTCGTAGCCTTCGGCGTGCTGGGTCGAAACCACGATCGCGGTGGCCGCTTCGGGTTTGCCGTCGCGGTAACGCAGCGTGACCTGGCTCTTGGCGTCGGGCTCGAGAAACGGTGCCGCGCCGCTCTTGCGGTCCGCGGCCAGCCGCTGGAGGATCTTGTGGCTGTAGTCGATCGCCGCCGGCATCAGGTCGGGCGTCTCGTCACAGGCGAAGCCGAACATGATACCCTGGTCGCCGGCGCCTTCATCCTTGTTGCCGCTGGCATCGACCCCTTGTGCGATATGTGCGCTCTGCCCGTGCAGATGGTTTTCGAAAGTCAGCGTCTCCCAGTGGAAGCCGTCCTGCTCGTAGCCGATCTCGCGCACCGTATTGCGCACCGTGCTCTCGATCTCCGCGAGCGCACCATCGATCCATCGGCCGCTTTCGTAAACGCCCTTGCAGCGGAGCTCGCCTGCCAGCACGACGCGCTGCGTCGTCGTCAGCGTCTCGCACGCCACGCGCGCTTCCGGGTCCTTCGCCAGGAGCAGGTCGACGATTGCGTCGGAGATCTGGTCCGAAACCTTGTCGGGGTGTCCCTCGGAAACGCTTTCGGAAGTGAAGAGATAAGTGCTGCGCATGGGCGAAATTTCCGATATAAAGATAACTTTATGTCCGAAGCAGCGTCCTAGCCGCGCCGCAGCCGCGTGGCAACCAGCGATCCGGCGATCAACAGCACGGCCCAGCCGAGCGGGAGGCAGTTGCCGAGCTGCGCAAACCAGGTCGGCGCGAAAGCCGGCGGAATCACGCCGTCGATCCGGTCGGCCTGTCGCATGCCGATGTGCTGGCGGACAACGCCGCGCGCGTCGATCACCGCGCTGATCCCGGTGGTGGTGGAGCGCAGCACGGGCAGCCCCTCCTCGATCGCGCGCATGCGGGCCTGGGCGAGGTGCTGCGGAGGGCCCCAGGCGCCGAACCAGCCGTCGTTCGACGGATTGAAGATGTAATCGGGCCGATCGCCGCGATCGACAACCTGGCCGGAGAACACGATCTCGTAGCAGATCTGGATACCCGCCCGGCCCCATTCGCCGAGGTCGAGCGTGCGCGGCCCCGGCCCGGGCCAGAAGTCGATCGTCCCTGCCACCAGCCGCGTCGCGCCGAGCGGCTCGAGCAGCCAGCGCAGCGCCAGGTACTCTCCGAACGGCACGAGATGCGCCTTGTCGTAGCCGCCCACGATCTGCCCCTCTGCGTCGATCGCCGTCACCGCGTTGCGTGCGCCCGCGGCGCGGCCGTCGACGATCTCCAGATCGACCGCGCCGGTCAGCAGCATGCCGCCCTCGCCGATCACCCGGCCGATCCGCCAGCGAGCATAAGCCGGATCGCCCGCGGCGGTCATCTGATCGTAATAGCGCTGAGGATAGCCGTCCCGCAGGTAGTCGGGCACGCCCGATTCGGGCCACAGCACCAGCCGCCGCTCGCCTTCCTGTCCCGGCGCACGGGGCGCAGTGAGGCTGGCAATGCGCGCGAACTGCTCTTCGAACTTGGCGGGGTTGTCGAGGTCCTGCTGGCGAATGTCGGGCTGGATCAGGGTGTAGCGCAGTGTGCCTTGCTCGGCCGGCGGCGCGGGCCAGTACATGCCGATCACGAGAAGCCCCGAAACCGCCCCGAAAGGCACCCAACGCCGCTCGCGCAGCAGCACGACCAGGAGGAACCCGATCAGCGCGGCGAGGCCCGACAGCGCGTAGGTCCCCGTCCACGGCAGCAGCGCGGCGAGCCCCGGCCGGTCGAACGGGCCCAGAAAAATCAGCCCCAGCGGATCCCAGGCAAAGCCGGTGAAGACCCAGCTCCGCAGCCATTCGGAGATCGTCCATGCGCCGCCGAGCAGGCAGGCCGCGGCGCCCGCGCCGAGGCGGCGGCCGAGCCACCAGACGGTCAGCCCAGCGACTGCCGGATAGATGGCGAGGTACAGCGCAAGCAGCGGTACGGCGAACCAGCCGAGCCAGGCGGGCATCTCGGATTGATAGGTGAAGGCCGTCGCGATCCAGTTGTTCGCGAGCGTGAAGTGCGCGAGGCCGAAAATCCAGCCGCGCAAGAGGGCCGCGCGCCAGGTCGGCGCCGCCAGCGCGAGCATGGCGAAACCGCCGATCGCGAGCAGCGCCAGCGGCCAGAGGTGGAGCGGCGGGAAACCCGTCGCAGCGGGCAGCCCACACAGCGCCGCGGACAGACCGGGATGCGCGGTGAACCAATTGCCGATCCGGCCCATACGGCTCATGCCCGCACCGCCCCGACTATCGCTTCCCGCTGGCCGAGATCAGCCGACCGCCTGCACCGTTTCGCCCCCGTCGGCGGCGTCGGCCGCCTCGGCAGGTTCCGCGGTCTTGCGAGCACGCGAGACACGCTTCTTCTTCGGCGGCTCGCCTTCGGTCTTGTCGCCGATCGCGGGAGGAAGGGCCGAGGCGTCGATCTCGCCATCGTCCGTTGCAGGCGATTCGCTGCGCGCCTTGCGCGTCCGTCGCCCTTCGCTCCGCGGCTTGCCTGTGCGCTTGAACGGGTTCTCGGCAGGTTCGAACTCGGAACCCTCGCCTTCGCCCGCCTCGCCGTCGTCGCGATCGCCGGCATCCGCGCGGCCGTTCGCATCGTCGCGGCGGCTGCGCGTGCTGCGCGGCTGACGGCGACGGCTTTCGCCCTCGTCCTCGTCTCCGTCCTCGTCGTCCTGATCGCGCTCCTCGTAGCGCTTGCCGCGCTGCTCGTCCTGGCGTGCCTTGTTGTCGGCGATGACGCGGAAGTAGTGATCGGCGAACTGCAGGTAGTATTCCGCCTGCACGCGGTCGCCATTGTGCTGGGCGTCCTGCGCCAGCTTCTTGTACTTGTCGAGCAACTGGGGCGCGTTGCCGCGGGCCCTGCTATCGATCCGGTTTGCCTGGTTGCCGCCGCCCTGCGGGCGATTGCCGCGGCCGCGGCGGCGATTACTACGATGATTGTTCAAGGAAATCTCTTCCTCATTCGGGACCGCCCTTACGGCACCATTGCCCGCGCGGTCGCATGACCCCTCGCCGCGTCCGCGCGTATGCGGATCGCGGGTGTCCGATCTGCACCTCTACAGGTCTGCTGCCCGGTAGGTTGCAAATGTCGGAACGAGACCCAGCCGGGAGGCGAACAAGTCGCGAACCGGGAGGTCTTGCCCCAGAGTTAGCTATCGCAATGCCCTTTGCCAACCCCCTTACGCAAAATCAGCGCCCGTGGCCGGTCGGCGAGATCGCGGCGCAGCTCCGCCGAGAAGCCCGCCTGACGGGCGATGGCGGAGACCGCATCCGCCTGCGCCGCCCCAATTTCGAGCACCGCCAGTCCTGCGGGTGCGAGCAAGGCGGGGAGCTGGGGAATCAGCGCGCGATAGTCGTCGAGCCCCTCCGGCCCGGCAAACAGCGCCCCGGCCGGCTCGTACCGGCGTACCGAGGGGGCGATCGTAGCCGCGTCCTCGACATAGGGCGGGTTGGCGATCACGCGGTCGAACTGGCCGAGATTCTCTCCCCAGCCGGGCACATGCCAGTCGCGGGGAAGCAGCCGCGCCCGGCGCTCCACGTCCAGCCGGGCCGCGTTGTCTCTCGCCACGGCGAGCGCGCCGGGCGAACGGTCGATCCCGACACCTTGCCAGCCCGGCCTCTCCGCCAGAAAGCTCAGAAGGAGCGCGCCAGAGCCCACGCCCAGGTCGAGCACGCGGCCGCGTGCGCCTGCGCCTTCCAGCGCCGCGGCAAGCGTCGCCTCGCTGTCGGCGCGCGGGATCAGCACGTCGGGGGTGACGCGGAACGATCGTCCGTAGAATTCCTGCTCGCCGACGATGTAGGCCACCGGCTCATGCGCTGCGCGCCGTTCGAGCAGCGCCGCGAACCCTTTCGGCGCAGCATCGCGCATGTGCCGTAGCAAGAGCTCCGAGCGCGACACGCCGAGCGCATGAGCCATCAAGACCTCGGCATCGAGTCGCGCCGTGTCCGAGGTCACCTCCAGCCGCTCCGCCGCCGCGCGCAGCGCCCCGGCGACCGTCGCGTGATCCTCAGCCATCCATCGCGGCGAGGCGCTTGGCCTCGTCTTCAGCGGTGAGGGCGTCGATCAGTTCGGCAAGGCCGGGGCCGGCGAGGACTTCGTCGAGCTTGTGCAGGGTCAGGCCGATGCGGTGGTCGGTCACGCGCCCTTGCGGGAAGTTGTAAGTGCGGATGCGTTCGGAGCGGTCGCCGCTGCCGACCATGGCCTTGCGCGCCTCGGCCTCGGCCCCTTGCGCCTCCGCGCGTTTGAGGTCGTAGAGCCGGGTGCGCAGGACCTGCATCGCCTTGGCGCGGTTCTTGTGCTGGCTGCGCTCGTCCTGCTGGATCACGACGAGGCCGGTCGGCAGGTGGGTCAGGCGCACGGCGGAATCGGTCGTGTTGACGTGCTGCCCGCCCGCGCCGGACGCGCGATAGATGTCGATCTTGAGGTCCTTGTCGTCGATCTCGACATCGACCTCGCTCGGCTCGGGCAGCACGGCCACCGTCGCCGCCGAGGTATGGATGCGCCCGCCGCTCTCGGTTACCGGCACGCGCTGGACCCGGTGGACGCCGCTTTCGAACTTGAGCTTCGCGAACACGCCCTGGCCCGAGACGTTGGCGACGATCTCCTTGAACCCGCCGATGTCGCTAGCGTTCATCGAGATCGTCTCGACGCGCCAGCCGTTCTCCGCAGCGAAGCGCTCGTACATGCGGAACAGGTCCGCCGCGAACAGTGCCGCTTCGTCCCCGCCGGTGCCGGCCCGGATTTCGAGCATCGCGGGCCGCGCGTCGGCGGCATCGCGCGGGAGCATGGCCACCGCCAGCGCGCGCTCCGCCTCGGGCAAGTCGGCCCGCAGGCGCATGATCTCTTCCTCGGCCAGCGCCTTCATGTCGGGGTCGGCGTCATCGAGCTTCTCGAGCTCCACCAGCTCGGCGCGCATCGTCCGCACGTCCTCCGCCGCGCGCGCGACGGGCTCGAGCTCGGCATAATCGCGGCTCGCGGCCACGAAGGCCTCGCCCTCGAGCGTGCCCGACGCCAGACGCGCCTCGAGCTCGGCGAAGCGATGCGCGATCTGGTCGAGACGTTCGGCGGGGATGGTCATGCGAGGCCTTCCCCGTGCCCGTCATGCTGAACGCGTTGCAGCGTCGATCGAGCCTCCGCCGCCGTCTGCGCCGTTGGAGAGATGGACCCTGAAACGAGTTCAGGGTGACGAAGAAGACAGATCATCGATTCTCTGCTTCAATGATCGGACGGATCAGCTCTGCAATCCTCTCGACCAACTCGGTGGAGCCGCGCAAACCCGAAACGACCTTCTCGTTGTCGATATTGAGGCTGACGATGGCCCGCGCGTTAGACTTCGCCGCCTTGTCGAACCGCTTTTTTGGTGAACCGCTAGCGATCATATCCACTGATAACCCCGAACGACGGAGCTGGGCGAGAATCCTCTGTCCAGCGACGGCGGCACGGTCATCCTCAACGGCGATGCTCACATCCAACGCATCGATCGCAATCTGACCTGCTTCTCCCACCAGCATCGCCAGCCGCTCGATCCCGGCGGCCCATCCCACCGCCCGCGTCGCGGGGCCGCCGAGGCTTTCCATCAGGCCATCGTAGCGCCCGCCGCCAATCACGGTTCCCTGCGCGCCGAGGCGGTCGGTGACGAATTCGAAGGCGGTGTGGCGGTAGTAGTCGAGCCCGCGGACCAGCGAGGGTTCGCGAGCCCATGCGACGCCTGCGGCGTCCAGCCCGGCGGTGACCGCGCCGAAGAAGTCCTGCGCCTCGCCGCTCAGGAAGTCGTCGATCTTCGGCGCATCGGCGACGAAGGCGCGGTCGCGCGGGTCCTTGCTGTCGAGAATGCGCAGCGGATTGCGCTCCAGCCGGTCCTGCGAATCCTCGCTCAGCTCCGCGCGGTGGGCGGCGAAGTAGTCGACCAGCGCCGCGCGCCAGGCCTCGCGGCTGTCGCCGTCGCCGAGCGTGTTCAGTTGCAGCGTCACCCCGTCCGCGATCCCGAGCTCCTTCAGGAGCTGGTCGGCCATCGCCAGCAGCTCGACGTCCGCCTGCGGTTCGGCCGCGCCGATCACCTCGGCGTCGAGCTGGTGGAACTGGCGGTAGCGGCCCTTCTGCGGCCGCTCGTAGCGGAACAGCGGCCCGTGCGTCGCGACCTTGAGCGGCGCGTACTGGCGCCAGCCGTTCGTCAGATAGGCGCGCGCGATCCCGGCGGTGAATTCGGGCCGCAGGGTCAGCGATTCGCCGCCGCGATCCTCGAACGAATACATTTCCTTCGAAACCACGTCGGTCGTCTCGCCGAGCGAGCGGGCGAAGACCTCGGTCCGCTCGAACACCGGCATCTCCACCCGGCGGAAGCGGTAGAGCCGCCGCACGCGTTCGAACGTCTCGACCACGTGGGCGAAGGCCTCGGCCTCGGCTCCGAAAATATCCTGCGTTCCACGGATGGCCTGAGGAGTCTTGCTGGGCGTCTTCGACATGGTTCGCGCGATTAGGAGCATGCGCCCCCTTCCGCAATCCTGCACCAGCCGCTAGACGCGCCGGCGCGAAGTCCTGGGAGAGGGGCCGACCGCAGAAAAACGAGAGAACGCATGCGCATCGACATGGTCCCTGTGGGCGACAACCCGCCCGAAAGCCTCAATGTCATCATCGAGGTTCCGACCGGCGGCGAGCCGGTGAAGTACGAGTTCGACAAGGAAAGCGGTGCACTGTTCGTCGACCGCATCCTGCACACGCCGATGCGCTATCCGGCGAACTACGGCTTCGTGCCGCATACGCTGAGCCCCGACGGCGACCCACTCGACGCGCTGGTCATCTCGCGCAGCCCGTTCATCCCCGGCTGCGTCGTGCGCGCGCGGCCGATCGGGGTGCTCAACCTCGAGGACGAGCACGGCGGCGACGAGAAGCTCGTCTGCGTGCCGATCGACACGACATTCCCCTATTATTCGGACGTGGCGGAGACGAAGGACCTGCCCTCGATCATCTTCCAGCAGATCGAGCACTTCTTCACCCATTACAAGGATCTGGAGAAGGAGAAGTGGGTTCGCATCGGCCAATGGGGCGACGCCGCCGCCGCCAAGCGGATCGTGCTCGAATCGATCGAGCGGGCGAAGGGCTGAGCCCCCCGCGAAGGCGGGGACCTCTGGCTTCTGTTGCGAGCCCCAGCGGAGGCTGGGGCCTCAGGCAGTTAGGGCGACTAGGCGGCCTGAGGTCCCAGCCTTCGCTGGGACTCGGGTTATTGTCATTCCCCGGTAGTTGTTAGCCGCTACTCCACCGGCCGTTTCGGGTCGAGCAGGTCCTGGCCGCCATCCTGGGCGCGCTCCGCCTCGACCATTCTTGCGACCTCTTCGTGGGGCGCCACGTCGGGCGGCTCTTCCTCACGGGCTCGCGGCGCAGGCGGAGCGGCGGCTTCTCCGTCCTGCGTCTCCGCCGTGTTCCCGAACGGAAGTGGCGCGGAACGAGGGTCGAAACGGAGGCGATAGATCGGCTCGGGCAGCGCAAATCCGCCTGCCTCCAAAGTCGCCTTGACCGCCGCGATCGCGCGGCTGCGCGCCTTGTACCAGTCGGTCTCCCGCTGATCGACCCAGCCGAAGAACCTGAGCACGATGTTAGAATCGCCGACTTCGACCACGCCGGCGTCGGGAGCCGGATCGGCCAGGACGAAGGGTAAGGCCGCCAGCGCATCGCGCCCGACCCGGCGGCCGGCATCCGGATCGTCGCCGGCATCGATCCCGAGGTCGAAGTCGAAGCGTCGCTGCGGGTTGCGCGTATAGTTGACGATCACGGCCTTGAAGACAGTCGAGTTGGGAATGCGCAGGTGATTGCCATCGAGCGTCATCAGCACCGTCGCGCGGCTGGTCAGGCGAACCACGCGCCCTTCCATCTGGTCGATCAGCACGTGATCGTTGGCCCGGAACGGCTGGCGCAGGCTGAGCATCAGCGAGGCGACGTAGTTCTCGATCGTTTCGCGCATGGCGAAGCCCAGCGCGATGCCGATCACGCCGGCACCGCCGAGCACCGCCCCCATCAGCGCACCTGCACCGAGGAGGTCGAGCGCGACAACCACACCGATCAGGACGAAGCCGAACCGGATCGCGCTCGCGACGAGATCGGCGAGGAACACGTTCGGCAGGAGCCGCCGCCAGAGCCCGCCGAGTCCGGCGATGAAGTATCCGGCAAAGGCGAACGCCAGCGCGAGTGCGAACGCCACGCCTATCAGCGGGAGCATGGCGAGGAACGCCTGGAAACGCTCCGACACGCTGCCGAGCGCGGTGAGGTTGCGATCGACCGAGACGTCCCGCGCGATTCGGTTCTCGACCGTCGCGACGCCCGCGACCCGGCTGGCGATCCGCTCGGCCCGTTCGATGTCATCGGCAGCCGGGACGGTGCCCGCAAGAGTCACCACTCCCTGGCGGACGGCGACCTCCACGCCCGAGAGTGCCTCGATCTCGCCGAAGATCGCCCGGATGCGCCCGGCAATGCGCGCATCGGCCCCGGCGTCCTGCCGGTCGGCGATCGCCGGTTCGGGTGTCGACGGGGTTGCGACATCCTCTGGTGTGGCCGGTATCACCGCAGCCGCGGCCGGTGCGGCGATCAGAAGCAGCCCCACCGCGAGCGCGTGGACCGCACGCGCCGTCACGCCCCCGCCACCGTCATGCCGTCCACCCGCAGCGTGGGGACATTGACCGCGCGGTGCATCTCCAGGTCGTCGGCTGCACGAAGGCCTGCGAACATTGCCAGCAAGTTCCCGGCGATGGTGAATTCGGCGATGGGGCCGGCGACTTCGCCGTTCACGATGCGAAAGCCCGAAGCGCCCCGGCTGTAATCGCCCGTGACCGGGTTGACGCCTTGGCCGACCAGCTCGGTGACGAGCACGCCCTCGGCGACATCCGCCATCAGCTCCGCGCGCGAGACAGGGCTTGCGGGGATGTGCAGATTGCTCGCCGAAACACCCGGTGTCCCCCCGCCGCGGGAGGCGTGGCCGGTGGGGGCGAGGCCGAGCTTGTTCGCACTCGCCACATCGAGCAGCCAGCCGCCGAGCACGCCGCGCTCGACCAGCTTGCGCGGCAGGCATCCCAAGCCCTCGCCGTCGAACGGACGCGAGCGCAGGCCGCGCTGCAGGTGCGGATCTTCGACCACCTCGATCGCTTCGGGAAAGACCGCCGCGCCTTCGCGACCGAGCAGAAAGCTCGATCCGCTGGCGATCGCCGGGCCCGCCATCGCGCCGACGAGGTGGCCGACCAGCGATGCACCGACGCGCGGATCGAACAGCACGGGCATCCGACCGCCTTTCGGGACTTCGGGATTCAGCCGGGCGACGGTCCGTTCGCCGGCGAGGCGGCCGATCTCCCTGGGCGAGGGCAGGTCCGCGAAATGGCGCGCCGTGCGCATCGCATAGTCGCGCTGCATGGCGGAACCCTGCCCGCCGATCACGACGGCGCTCAGCGAATGGTGCGTCGCGCCGTAGGCACGCGCAAAGCCATCGCTCGTCGCCAGCGCGAAGAGCGAGCGTCCGAACGAGGCCCCGCCGCCCTCGCTGTTGGTCACGCCGTCCACCGCGCGCGCGGCATCCTCGGCTGCCATGGCGCGTTCGCGCAGGGCCTCGGGACCGGGCTCGCGGCTGTCTTCCAGATCGAGCGTGGGCGCGGTGCCGCGGTCGAGCAGGTCCCGCGGTGCCAGGCCGGCGTGCGGATCTTCGGGTGCGACGCGCGCCATGGCCACGGCTCGCTCGGCCAGGTCGTCCAGTGCGGCGGGGGCGAAATCGCTGGTCTCGATCGAGGCCGAGCGCGCGCCAACGAAAACGCGCAGCGCGATCTCCTCGCTCTCCGACCGTTCGACTTCCTCGAGCTGACCGAGGCGGACGGTCACGCTTTCGGACGATTGCGCGCGGGCGGCGGCGTCGGCCGCATCGGCGCCGTGGCGGCGCGCCGCCTCAATCAGCTGTGCACAGCGGGCGAGCGCAGTCTCGCCGTCGATCATCGATTGGTCTCGGGAGTGATCATGCGCCCCAGCTAGGGCGCGTGCGGTCCCGCCGCAAGGCGAGGTTCAGGCCGCGAGCGCCGCGATACCCATGAACAGGCCGGTGAGAACCAGGGGCAGGCAGATCGCAAGCGCCCAGAGCAGCACCTGATCGCGCCGATAGGCGCCCGCGAGCGCGGGGTCGGCCGCCTCTTCGCCCGAAAGGTCGCGCCAGCGCTTCTCGAACCAGCGGCATGCCGGGATGATGCCTGCGACCAGCACGACGAGCGCGAGATAGGGCAGGATCGAGGATCCGACTTCCTTGATCGCATGGACGGTGATGAAAATCTGCAGTGCGGTGTAGACGAGCAGAGCGTAGGCGACGTTGTCGCTCATGCCCTTGCGCCAGTCGCGCGCCGCGTGGCGGCCGGCCGCGTGGTTGTATCCCCTGCCTTCGTCAGTCCGGTGCAGCGCCTTCACCATGCGCTTTCTCCCAATGTCCTCGTCCGAATCGGAGTATTTCAGAGGCTGACCTCGCAAGCAAGCGTCATGACCATCCGTTCCACCGTGGGTCATGCACGAATCCTGCCAGTTTCGGACAATTCCGGTGCGCGCGGGGGTTTCCTGCACGCGCTGCAATGCTACATGGCCGATCGATGGACACGCCAGAGCCGATCGCCGATGCCGCGCCCCGCGCCGACGCCACCGCCCCGCTGCCGCAGGAAGGCGGGCTGGAGGTGATCTCGATCGCCAAGAGCTACGACAAGCGCGCGGTGCTGACCGACATTTCCCTCACCGTCGGCAAGGGCGAGGTGCTCGGTCTGCTGGGTCCGAACGGCGCGGGCAAGACGACCTGCTTCTATTCGATCATGGGGCTGGTGAAGCCCGACGCGGGCCGCATCCTGATGGACGGCGAGGATGTCACCAACCTGCCGATGTACCGCCGCGCGATCCTCGGCCTCGGTTACCTGCCGCAGGAGACGAGCATCTTCCGCGGGATGACGGTCGAGCAGAACATCAACTGCGTGCTCGAGATGGTCGAGCCCGACAAGGAAACCCGCGCGCAGGAACTGGAGCGGCTGCTCGAGGAGTTCGGCCTGACCAGGCTGCGCGAGAGCGCGGCGATGGCGCTCTCGGGCGGCGAGCGGCGGCGCTGCGAGATCGCTCGCGCACTGGCGGCAAAGCCCTCGATCATGCTGCTCGACGAGCCGTTTGCCGGCATCGACCCGCTCTCGATCAGCGACATCCGCCACCTCGTGCTCGATCTCAAGCAGCGCGGAATCGGGGTGCTGATCACCGATCACAACGTGCGCGAGACACTCGACATCGTCGACCGCGCCTGCATCATCTACGGCGGCCAGGTGCTGTTCGCCGGCACGCCGGAAGACCTCGTCGCCGACGAGAACGTGCGCCGGCTCTATCTGGGCGAGAGTTTTTCGCTTTGACCCTCCGCCGCCCCGCCGTTCGTGCTGAGCTTGTCGAAGCACCGCCTTTCTTCTTTTCCAGCGCAACGCCGAAAGTGAAGTGCGGCCCTTCGACAGGCTCAGGGCGAACGGGATTTTAGGGACGCCCATGGCCCTCGCGCCGCGCCTCGATCTCCGGCAGACGCAGTCGCTGGTGATGACGCCGCAGCTCCAGCAGGCGATCAAGCTGCTGGCACTGTCGAACCTCGAGATCGAGACTTTCATCGGCGAGGCGCTGGAGGCGAACCCGCTGCTGGAGGCGGGCGAGGTCCAGCGCGAGGATGGCGAGACGATCGAACCTGCGGGCGAGGAGCCTGGCGCGGACGCTGCGATGGACGGCAGCGCTGTCGACGGAGAGAGCGCTCTCGACATCGACCCCTCGGCACTCGACCGCGACCGCGATACCGGCGACGGTGAATGGGGCGCCGCCCACGCCTCCGCGCTGTCCGATGACCTGCCCGGCATCGATGAGCGCGGCGGCGACGGTCCCACGCTGGCCGAGCATCTCGAGGAGCAGGTCGGCGCGGCCGCGGGCGACGCGCGCGAGGCTTTCGTCGCCCGGCACCTGATCGGTCTGCTCGACGAGGCCGGCTATCTCGCGGCCGACTTGCGCGACGTGGCGGGCGAGCTCGGCATTCCGCTGGCGGAGGCCGAACGCGCGCTCGCGGTCGTGCAGTCGCTCGACCCGACCGGCGTCGGTGCGCGCTCCCTGGGCGAATGCCTCGCCCTCCAGGCGCAGGAAGCCGATCGCTACGATCCGTGCATGGCGCGGCTGATCGACAACCTCGACCTCGTCGCGCGCGGCGAGTTCGCGCGGCTCAAGCGCATGTGCGATGTCGACGACGAGGATTTCGCGGAGATGCTCGCCGAGCTGCGCGGCTACGATCCCAAGCCCGGCTGCCGCTTCGGCGGCGCTGCGGAAAGCGCGGTGGTGCCCGACATTCTCGTCACCCGGGCCAAGGACGGCGGTTGGGACATCGCGCTCAACGAAGAGACGCTGCCGCGGCTGGTTGTCAATCGCGCCTACTATCTTGAGCTGCGGCAGGGCTGTCCGGGCAAGGCCGCCCAGTCATGGCTGGGGGAAAAGCTCGCCGATGCCAACTGGCTGATCCGCGCGCTCGACCAGCGGCAGAAGACGATTCTCAGGACCGCCGCCGAGATCGTGAAGAAGCAGGAAGGCTTCTTCCGCCGCGGCGTCTCCGAGCTGCGGCCGCTCACCCTGCGCGACGTGGCCGAATCGATCGAGATGCACGAGAGCACGGTCAGCCGGGTGACCAGCAACAAGTACCTGCACTGCGACCGCGGCACCTTCGAGCTGAAGTACTTCTTCACCAGCGGCGTCGGCAGCGCCGACGGCGAGGGCGCGAGCTCGCAGGCGGTGAAGGCGCGGATCAAGGCGCTGATCGATGCGGAGGACGCGAAGAAGATCCTCTCGGACGACACGCTGGTCGACCTGCTCAAGGCCGAAGGGTTCGACATCGCCCGCCGCACGGTCGCCAAGTACCGCGAGGCGATGGGGATCGGCAGTTCGGTCCAGCGGCGGCGGCAGAAGAGGCTGGCCGCCGGCGGATGAAACACTTGCTGTCGGTTGGTTTAGATCATGTTAACCTTTTCCATTCATACCTTGTGTGGTTAATATCGGGCTACACCTTCAGGCGGGGCGCTGCGGCCCGGGCGAGGGTAAAAGGGGGATACCCATGCGCGTACTGTTGATCGAGGACGAGCCGACCACGGCGAAGGCCATCGAGCTGATGCTGACGACTGAAGGGTTCAACGTCTATTCGACCGATCTCGGCGAAGAGGGCCTGGATCTCGGCAAGCTCTACGATTACGACATCATCCTGCTCGATCTGAACCTGCCCGACATGCACGGGTACGACGTGCTCAAGAAGCTGCGCGTCGCCAAAGTGCAGACGCCGGTTCTGATCCTGTCGGGCATTTCGGAGATGGACAGCAAGATTCGCAGCTTCGGCTTCGGCGCCGACGATTACGTGACCAAGCCGTTCCACCGCGAAGAGCTGATCGCGCGCATCCATGCGGTCGTCCGCCGCAGCAAGGGTCACAGCCAGTCGGTCATCCGCACCGGCAAGCTGGCGGTCAATCTCGACGCCAAGACGGTCGAGGTTGACGGCGCCCGCGTGCACCTGACGGGCAAGGAATATGCGATGCTCGAGCTGCTTTCGCTGCGCAAGGGCACGACGCTGACCAAGGAAATGTTCCTCAACCACCTTTACGGCGGGATGGACGAGCCCGAGCTCAAGATCATCGACGTGTTCATCTGCAAGCTGCGCAAGAAGCTCAGCCACGCCTGCGGCGGCGAGAACTACATCGAAACCGTGTGGGGCCGCGGCTACGTGCTGCGCGATCCCGAGAGTCAGGCGGAAGCCGCGTAGCTTGTTTTTCGCACGCGCATCCGCGCGTGCGTCCTCGGCGCTGTTCCCTCCCCCCGGATCAAGTCCGGGGTACGGGGCGCCTGCGGGCGGGCGGTCGCCCTTGCGGCCCGCTGGTCGCGGACCGGGATTTTGATCTGCTGGTTTTTGCGGTGACCGGACTTGATCCTCCCCATTTTGCGTCAGCCAAATGGGGAGGTGGCAGACGCTGCAGGCGTCTGACGGAGAGGCATTGGTCCGCATACCCCCTCCACCACGAGCCGCTTCGCGTCTCGCGGTCCCCCTCCCCATTTGCGCCTGCGGCGAAAATAGGGAGGATCTTTTCAGGACATTCCGGCCTCTCAACGCGCGTGCGCCGACCAACACCCATCCCGCGCTTTTCTTCGCGGGGGCGTAGCATTTTCCCACTCGCCAGCGTGCATCGACGGTTCTAGCGGCGCGATATATCGGCGGCAGAAAGGCCTCCCGCGATGGAACTGTTCGGGATAGACCTCACGGGCCTCCTGCCCTTTATCGCGATCGGCTTCGCCGCGCAGCTCGTCGACGGCGCGCTCGGCATGGCGTTCGGGGTGATCACCAACACGATGCTGGTCGGCGTGCTCGGCCTGCCACCGGCGCAGGCTTCGCAGCGGGTCCACGTGGTCGAGTGCTTCACCACCGCGACCAGCGGCATCAGCCACCTGCTGCACGGCAACATCGACAAGCGGCTCTTCTTTCGCCTCCTGATCCCCGGCGTGATCGGCGGCGTGACGGGCGCCTACCTGCTGACCTCGATCGATGCTTCGGTGATCAAGCCCTTCGTGCTGGCCTATCTCGCCGGGATGGGCCTCTACCTGCTCGTGCGCGGCCTGCTCTATCCCCCGAAGGTGCGCGAGGCCAAGCGGGTCGCGCCGCTCGGCCTGATCGGCGGCTTCCTCGACGCAGCCGGCGGCGGCGGCTGGGGGCCAATCGTGACCTCCAACCTGCTCATCCAGGGCGCCGAGCCGCGCAAGGTCGTGGGCACGGTGAGCGCGGTCGAATTCTTCCTGACGGTGACCATCTCGGCGGCCTTCATCTTCCACCTCGGCGTTGCCGACCTCGCGGGGGCCACGCTCGGCCTGCTGATCGGCGGCATCGCCGCGGCCCCGCTCGGCGCATTCGCGGCGAAGTACTTCAGCCCCAAGCTCATGCTGATCATGGTCGGCGCCGCGCTGACGGTGACCAGCGCCTACGGGATCTACACGGCGCTTTCCTGACGCCTTTCCCTCCTCACCGCACCCCGCTATCGGGCGCGGCATGACCGCGAACAAGCCCGGCGATCCAACCACGCTCAACCGGCTCTACGGCCGCAGCCAGGGCAAGCCGCTGCGCAAGGGGCAAGCGGAGCTGGTCGAGAAGCTGTTGCCGCAGATCGCGGTGCCGGCCGAGGGCCCGGTGACGGCGGAGCGGCTGTTCGGCCACGACCGTCCGCTCCACTTTGAGATCGGCTTCGGCGGCGGCGAGCATCTCGCCTATCGCGCCGATCTGCTGCCCGACCACGGCTTCATCGGCGCCGAGCCGTTCATCAACGGCGTCGCGCAGGCGCTCGTCCACGTGCGCGACGGCGGGCTTGCCAACGTGCGCCTGCACCACGGCGATGCACTGGAGGTGCTCTCGCGCATCCCCGACGGGTCGCTGACGATGCTCTACCTGCTCCACCCGGATCCCTGGCCCAAGGCGCGCCACGCCAAGCGGCGGATGATGAACGACGGCCCGGTCGAGATGATCGCCGCCAAGCTGAAACCGGGCGGCGAGTTCCGCTTCGGCACCGACCACCCGGTCTACCTGCGCCACGCGCTGATGGTCATGCGCCGCCATACCGACGCGTTCGAGTGGGTCGTCGACGGCCCCGAAAGCTGGCAGAACCGCCCGAGCGGCTGGTGCGAGACCCGCTACGAAGCCAAGGCCCGCAACGTCTACGACCACGAGGTCTGGTACTTCCGCTATCGGCGGCGGTGACTTGCGGCGGCCGGCAAGGCACTGCCACGCGGCCGGGACGCGGCGCCAAGATTCTGCTATCGGTGGAGCGACCGACTGGAGAGAGACATCATGCTGGACCTGCGCCCCCTCAAGCTCCTCGCGGCGGCCGCCCTGCTGATCCCCGCCGCGGCAATGGCCCACCACGGGTGGAACTGGACCGAGGAGAAGGAAAGCCGCCTCTCGGGCACGATTGTGTCGATCGACTACGGCAACCCGCACACCAGCCTCGAGTTGCGCAATGCGCAAGGGGTGTGGGAGGTTGATCTCGCCCCGCCTTCGGCCTCGACCAGAGCGGGCTTCGTGAAAGGCGTGGCCAAGCCTGGCGACAGGGCCGTGCTCACCGGCCATCGCTCGCGCGACGCCGGCGAGCTCGCGTTCAAGGCCGAGACGATCACGGTGAACGGCAAGACCTACGACGTCTATCCGAACCGCCCCAAGACGCTGAAACCGGCGGGCTGATCCGCACGCAATGATCGACGCGGCGCTCGCGTGGCTCGAGGCTTCGCCCATGGCCGAAGCGCTTGCGGCCTCGCGTTATATCTATCCGCTGGTCAACGCCGCGCACATCCTCGGGCTGGCGACGCTGTTCGGATCGATCCTCTCGCTCGATCTCAGGCTGCTCGGCGCGTTTTCGGCGATACCGGCGCGGCCCCTCGCCCTCGTCCTTCCCCGCATAGCCGCATCGGGCCTCGCACTCGCGGTGCTGACCGGGTTCCTGCTCTTCACGGTCGAGCCGCTCGACTACGCGGCCAACACCGCCTTCCTCAGCAAAGTATCGCTGGTCGGCCTCGGCACCGCGCACGCGGTCCTGGTCCACCGCAGCACGGCGTGGAAGGCGCTCGTCCGCGACGACGCGCCGATCGGCAGGCGCTTGCGCAGCTCCGCGGCGCTGTCGATCGCGCTGTGGGCGGCCGCGATCCTCGCCGGCCGCCTGATCGCCTTCTGAAGCGCCGTCAGCCCACCACACCGGCCGCGGCCAGCACGGCCAGGGTGAGCACGTCGGGCGCGATGGCGGTCATCGGGGCGATCTGGACCGGCTTTTCCATGCCGATCAGCATCGGGCCGATCGTCGCGTCGCCGGCCAGTTCGCGCAGCAGCTTGGCCGAGAGATTGGCCGATTGCAGGCCCGGCATGATCAGCACGTTGGCCGGGCCCGACAGGCGGCTGAACGGGTAGAGCTCCATGACCTTGGGATTGAGCGCGGCGTCGGGCGCCATCTCGCCTTCGTACTCGAACGGCGGGTTCTCGGCATCGAGGATCGCCACCGCCTCGCGGATATTGCCCAGCCACTGCCCCGGCGGATTGCCGAAAGTCGAGTAGGAGAGGAACGCGACGCGCGGCTCGTGCCCCATGCGCCGGGCGACCGCTGCGGTCTCGCGGGCGATGTGCGCGAGTTGCTCCGCCGTCGGCCGTTCGTTGATCGTCGTGTCGGCAAGGAAAGTCGTGTGGTTCTTGCCGACCATCATGTGCACACCGAACGGCACCTGCCCCGGCTTCGGATCGAGCACCAGGTTCACCTCGCGCGCGGTCTGCGAGAAGGTGCGCGTGAGGCCGGAGATCATCGCATCGCCGTGGCCGAGCGCGACCAGCAGCGCGGCGAATACGTTGCGCTCCTGGTTGACCATGCGGCGCACGTCGCGCTCGGTCCGCCCTTTGCGCTGCAGCCGCTGGTACAGGTACTCGACCATCTGCGGGACGAGCTCGGAATCGGCCGAGTTCTGGATCTCCCACTCGCCGGGATCGTCCACCTGCAGCTCGATCAGCTTCTCCCGCACCTTCTCGGTCCGCCCCACGAGCACCGGCGTGCCGTAGCCGAAGTCGCGGAACTGGATCGCCGCGCGCAGCGCCACGTCTTCCTCCGCCTCGGCGAAGACCACGCGCTTCGGATTGGCGCGCGCCAGCTCGTAGGTGTTGGTCAGCGCCGAGGTCGTCGGGTTGAGCCGCGCCTTCAGCGACATCCGGTAGGCGTGCATGTCCTCGATCGGCGCGAGCGCGACGCCGGTGTCCATCGCCGCCTGCGCCACGGCGGAGGAGACGACTTCCATCAGCCGCGGATCGAACGGCGCGGGGATGATGTAGTCGGTCCCGAAGGCGTGATTCTTGCCGTAGGCGGCGGCAACCTCATCAGGCACGCGTTCGCGCGCAAGCTCGGCGATGGCGCGGGCGGCGGCGATCTTCATCTCCTCGTTGATCGCGGTCGCCTGCACGTCGAGCGCACCGCGGAAGATGAAGGGGAAGCCGAGCACGTTGTTGACTTGGTTCGGAAAGTCGCTGCGGCCGGTGGCGATGATCGCATCGGGGCGAACGGCCTTGGCCTCGTCGGGCATGATCTCGGGCACCGGATTGGCCATCGCGAAGATGATCGGCTGCTTGGCCATCCCGTCGACCCATTCGGGCTTGAGCGCACCGGCGGCGGAGAGGCCGAGGAAGATATCGGCGCCGACCAGCGCTTCCTCGAGGCTGCGCGCCTCGGTGTCGACCGCGTGGGCGCTCTTCCACTGGTCCATCGAGTCCGTGCGGCCGCGATAGATCGGGCCCGACCGGTCGCAGACGATCACGTGATCGTGCGGCACGCCGATCGCCTTGATCAGCGCGGTGCAGGCGAGCGCCGAAGCGCCCGCGCCGTTGACCACCATCCGCACGTCCTTGAAATCACGCCCGGTCAGGTAACAGGCGTTGATCAGGCCCGCGGCGGCGATGATCGCCGTGCCGTGCTGGTCGTCGTGCATGACCGGAATGTTCATCCGCTCGCGCAGGGCCTGCTCGATGATGAAGCACTCGGGCGCCTTGATGTCTTCCAGGTTGATCCCGCCGAAGCTCGGCTCCATCAGCGCGACCGCCTCGATGAACTTCTCCGGATCCTCCGTGTCGAGCTCGATGTCGATCGAATCGACGTCGGCGAAGCGCTTGAACAGCACCGCCTTGCCTTCCATCACCGGCTTGGAGGCGAGCGCGCCAAGATTGCCGAGGCCGAGGATCGCGGTGCCGTTGGAAATCACGGCGACGAGGTTCGAACGCGCAGTATAGCGCGCCGCGTTGGCCGGATCCTCGGCGATCGCTTCCACCGGCGCCGCGACGCCCGGCGAATAGGCCAGGCTGAGGTCGCGCTGGGTTGCCATCGGCTTCGAGGCGATGATCTCGATCTTACCCGGCCGGATCGTCTCGTGGTAGAAAAGCGCCTCGCGCGCGGTGAAGCTCGCCTGTTTTTCCTCGGCCAAAGTGCGTGTCTCCTGAACTGTGGCGCCCCTTAAACACACTCGCCGCGCGAGCGGTAGGGGAAAGGCGCCCCGCTCCCCTTCCCGAATCGCCGGGGGCGGCGCTAGGCCCCTGCGCATGGCGGGCAAGTCGACCCCGATGATGGAGCAGTACCATGCGCTGAAGCGCGAGGCCGAAGGGTGCCTGCTGTTCTACCGCATGGGCGACTTCTTCGAGCTGTTCTTCGACGACGCGCGCCAGGCCGCCACGATCCTCGACATCGCGCTGACCACGCGCGGCGAACACGGCGGCGAGGCCGTGCCGATGTGCGGCGTGCCGGTTCATTCGGCCGAGGGCTATCTCGCGCGGCTGATCAAGGCCGGCTGCCGCGTCGCGATCGCCGAGCAGGTCGAGACGCCCGAGGAGGCGAAGAAGCGCGGCGGCTCGAAGGCGCTGGTGCGGCGCGACATCGTGCGCTTCGTCACTGCCGGAACGCTGACCGAGGAAGCGCTGCTCGAACCGCGGCGCGCGAACGTCCTCGTCGCGGCATGCGAACTGCGCGGCATGATCGGCATTGCCGCCGTCGACATCTCGACCGGGCGGATGGAGCTAGAGGAATGTGCCGCCGACCGGCTTGGCGCCGCGCTCGCCCGTCTCGGCCCGAGCGAAGTCGTCGCGCCCGAGGACTGGGACGCGAGGCCTGCCGACGCGATCGAACGGGCCCGGCAGGACTTCGCCAGCGAGGGGGGCGAAGCGCGGCTCAAGGCGGTACACGGGGTCGCGACGCTCGACGGGTTCGGCGCGTTCACGCGGCCGATGCTGGCGGCGGCAGGCGGCCTGCTCGCCTATCTCGACCATGCGGGGCGCGGCACGATGCCGCTGCTCCTGCCGCCGGTCGCGCGCGAGAGCGATTCGGCCATGGCGATGGACGAGGCGACCCGGGCCAGCTTGGAAATCCTCGAGGCGCAGCGCGGCGGGCGGCAGGGCAGCCTGATCGCGGCGATCGACCGCTGCGCGACCGGCGCGGGCGCGCGGCAACTGGCGGACGACCTCGCCGCCCCGCTGACCGACCGCGAGGCGATCGAGGCGCGGCTGGCGCTGGTCGGCTGGCTCCATGCCGATCCGCTGCTACGCGCCGACTTGCGCGAGGTCCTGCGCGCCCTGCCCGACATCGGCCGCGCGCTCGGCCGGATCGTCGCCGGGCGCGGATCCCCACGCGATCTCGGCCAGGTGCGCGACGGTCTCGCCGAAGCGCGACGGATTCGCGATCATCTGCAGGGCGAGCCCGACCGGCCCGCCCTGCTCGAACGCCTGCTGCCGGCCATGGGCGGCCACGGCGCGCTGGTCGACCTGCTCCAGCGCGCGCTCGTGCCCGCGCCGCCGACCGAGCGGCAGAACGGCGGATTCATCGCCGAAGGCTACGACGCCGCGCTCGACGAGCTGCGGCAGACGTCGGGCAACGCCCGCCGCGCGATCGCCGCGCTCGAGGGGCGCTACCGCGAGGAAACCGGGATCGCCGCGCTCAAGATCAAGCACAACGGCGTGCTCGGCTACTTCATCGAAGTGCCCGCCAAGCACGCCGACGCGCTGATGGCCTCGGACAGCGGCTTCACCCACCGCCAGACCATGGCCGGCGCGGTGCGCTTCAACTCGCTCGGCCTGCACGAGGAAGCCGCGCGGATTGTCGAAGCGGGCGGCCACGCACTGGCAGCCGAGGAGGCGCACTTCGAAGAACTCACCGCCGCCGTCATCGACGCGCGCGAGGCGATCGCAGCGACCGCGACCGCCCTTGCCCGGCTCGACGTAGCGGCCGGCAATGCCGAGCGCGCGGCCGAGGGCGACTGGTGCCGGCCGGAGATCCTGGAGGACCGCTGCCTCGAGATCGTCGGCGGCCGCCACCCCGTGGTCGAGCAGGCGCTGGCGAAAGGCGGCGAGCGCTTCGTCGCCAACGACTGCCGGCTCGATGATCAGGACAGGCTGTGGCTGATCGGGGGGCCCAACATGGGCGGCAAGTCGACCTTCCTGCGGCAGAACGCGCTGATCGTGCTGCTGGCGCAGGCCGGCTGCTTCGTGCCCGCTGCAGCGGCGCGGGTCGGACTGGTCGACCGCCTGTTCAGCCGCGTCGGCGCGTCTGACAACCTCGCGCGCGGCCGGTCGACCTTCATGGTCGAGATGGTCGAGACCGCCGCGATCCTGTCGCAGGCGACGGAGCGCAGCTTCGTGATCCTCGACGAAGTCGGCCGCGGTACCTCGACGTACGACGGCCTCGCGCTCGCCTGGGCGGTGGTCGAGGCGGTGCACGAGACCAACCGCTGCCGCTGCCTCTTCGCGACGCACTACCACGAGCTGTCGCGGCTGGCGGAGACCTGCGAGGCGCTCAGCCTCCACCACGTCCGCGCGCGCGAGTGGAAGGGCGATCTGGTACTGCTGCACGAACTGGCGCAGGGGCCGGCGGACCGCAGCTACGGGCTTGCCGTGGCACGCCTGGCGGGCGTGCCCGACGCGGTCGTGGCGCGTGCGAAGTCGGTCCTCGACCGGCTGGAGAAAGGGCGCGCCGAAACCGGCGGTCTCGCCGCGGGGCTCGGCGATCTGCCGCTGTTCGCCGCGGCCAGCGCCGTGCAGGAGGAACGCCGCGACACCCTGCGCGACCGCTTGCGGGAGCTCGACGTCGATGCGCTCTCCCCCCGCGATGCGCTCGATGCGCTCTATACGCTCAAGCAGGACGCGGCCTCCACCGAACCTTAAGCATTCGCGTTCATGCTCTCCCGCGCAATGTATTTCGACCCGTTCCGCAACAAATGGGCGGCGCTCGCCCTCGCCGGTCTGATCCTGCTCGCCGCTGCCGCGCTCGTCGGTAGTGAGGACAGCGGCGGGCTGCTCGACCGGATGGCCGACCGGCAGCGCGCGGGCGATTCGGAACCCCCCGGGCCGAGCGAGATGCCCGAACGCGTGCCGCCGCCGGCGCTTGCCCCGCCGGAGGGCGAGTTCAGCGAGCCGATCGATGGGGGAAGCTTCACACCCGATTCGGAGCTGATCGATGCTGCCGAAGGGTTCGACGCCGGCCCGATGATCATTTCCGAGGCCCCGGACGAGAACCCGGTTCTTGAAGCGGAGGAGGAGGTCTCTATGCTCCCCTACGATGTCGAAGGATCAGGATCGTAGCGAACTCGCGGTCGAGCGGACCAAGTACGCCGAAGATCGCAACATCATGGCGATGGAGCGGACCTTCGCCGGATGGATCCGCACGGCTTTCGCCGCGATCGGCATCGGCGTCGCGTTTCATGCGCTGTTCGGAGAGCTCGAGCCGCCGTGGCTCGCGAAGGCGATCGCGACGCTGTTCATCGCCGCGGGGGGCGCGCTGGCATTCTCGGCACAGCGGCGCGCGCGGCACACGATGTCGCAGCTCCACGCCCACTCGTTCGAACGGGCAACTTCCCCTAACTTCCGGCTACTTGCTTTCGCAGTGATCCTCGGCTCGGCGATCCTGATCGCCGGGCTGTGGATCCTCAACGACGGGGACATTTCGGGCTAGCGGGATACTAGGTCCCGTCGCCGCGCAGCCCGTCGGGCTTGTGCGCCTTGCCGTACTTGTCGACGTTGTCGTCGTGGTTCGGCTCGCCGCGGTAGGCGTCCATGTCGATCCGGCCCGAGCTTTCCATGTCGCGCATGCGGTCAACCATGTCCTGGGTCGAATCGTTCATCAGGCCGCTGGAGTTGTCGTCCTTCTCGCTTTCCGTCGGACTGCGTTCGGAAGGCTCCATCGCCTCGTCCGCGACTTCCTGGGTCTGCGAGCGGTGATCGTCCTGCTCGTCGTTGTGCGTCTCGGGCGCGAGGTCGGCCTGGCGCTCTTCCTGGCTCTTCACGGGTTTGTCGGCCATGCGAAATTCTCCTTCGCATGGCCAACGGCGGCGCGTGCCGGCCGTTCCTCCGTTCAGCGCGTGGGAACGGGCTCCTCGCCCGAATAGTCGTAGAAGCCGCGGCCGGTCTTGCGGCCGAGCCAGCCCGCCTCGACGTACTTCACCAGCAGCGGCGCCGGGCGGTACTTGGGATCGCCGGTGGTCTTGTGGAGCACCTGGATGATCTCGAAACAGGTGTCGAGGCCGACGAAATCCGCAAGCTGCAGCGGGCCCATCGGATGGTTGAGGCCGAGCCGGCAGCCCTTATCGATGTCCTCGATGCTGGCCGTGCCCTGTCCGAGCACGAACACCGCCTCGTTGAGCATCGGCAGGAGGATACGGTTGACGACGAAGCCCGGCTCGTCCTGCGAGAGCACGACTTCCTTGCCCAGCTCCTCCGCGAAGGCGCGCATCCGGGCGGTCGTCTCGTCCGAGGTCGCGAGGCCGGGGATGACCTCGATCAGCCCCATCACGGGCACGGGGTTGAAGAAATGGAGGCCGATGAAGCGCGCGGGGTCGGGCGACCAGTTCGCCATGCGGGTGATCGGGATCGAGCTGGTGTTGCTGGCAAGGATCGCGTCCTGCGCCAGAATCTTGCCCGCCGCTTCGAAGATCGCGCGCTTGATCTCCTCGCGCTCGGTCGCGGCCTCGATGATCAGCTCGGCGTCGGCCATCGCCTCGTAGCCGGCTACCGGCGTGATCCGCGCCAGGGCCGCCTCCGCCTCGGCGGTCTCGATCTTGCCCTTGCTCACGAGTTTGCCGAGCGCGCGGTCGATCCCGCTCTTGGCCTTTTCGGCGACACTCAGTTCGACGTCGGCGAGCAGCACCTGGATTCCGTGCTGCGCGACCGTCTGCGCTATGCCGGAGCCCATCTGGCCCGCCCCGATGATCCCGACCTTTCGCATCGCAAAACCCTTCGCAGTTGCAGCAGAAGGGAGGCTGTTAGCGGCTCGGCGGGACCCTGGCTAGCGGTTGGCGCCGGGCACCCACTTCACGTCGTCCGCCCCGTCCGCGTTGAGCGCACGGGCGAGGACGAAGAGGTAGTCTGACAGGCGATTGATATAGGCGAGCGCCGCGGGATTGGCCGGCTCGCGCTCCGCCAGCGCGGTCATCGCCCGCTCCGCCTCGCGCGCGGAGGCACGGGCGACATGGACGCGCGCCGCCGCTTCGGTGCCGCCGGGGAGAACGAAGCTCCTGAGCGGCTCGAGCCGCGCGTTGATGCGGTCGATCTGGCTCTCCAGCCAGTCGACTTGCGCCTGCACGATCCGCAGCGTCATCTCCGACGGCGCGAAATCCTCGCCCGGCGTGGCGAGATCGGCGCCGAGGTCGAACAGGTCGTTCTGGATGCGGTAGATCGTGTCCGCGTGCTCGCCGCCCTCCAGCGCGACCGCAGCGAGGCCGAGCGCGCTGTTCGCGCTGTCGACTTTGCCGATCGCGGCGATGCGCAGCGAATGCTTGGCCGTGCGCGAGCCGTCGACGAGGCCGGTCGTGCCGTCGTCGCCGGTGCGGGTGTAGATCTTGTTGAGCTTGACCATGCGCTAGGCCGGCACCGCCTAGCTGGAAATGGCGAGCAGGACCGCCACGACCACGACCGCCAGGGCCTGATACTTGATGCGCGCGAACATCATCTTGTTCTGCATCAGCTGCATCTCGGTCGCCCCCCCGGTATCCTCACGCTCGAGGTCCATCTTGGTGCTCTTGAGGAAAGCGACGATGCCGCGCACCAGCGAATAGACGACCAGTCCCATGAGGACGACGAGGACGATGACGAAGAAAGTGGTCATCTGCGTAACCTAGTCACTCGCCGAGCGAAATGCCAGCGGGGAAGCGCCCGGCACGCAGATCGGCCGCGAGGGTGAGGCCGTCCTCGCCCGCCCGGCGGCGGTCGGCCAGCGAAGGCGAATTGCGGCGCTTGGCCAGCTTCCTGCCCTCGCGGTCGAGCAGCAGCGGGTGATGGTGCCAGGTCGGCACGGGCAGGCCGAGCAGCGCCTGGAGCAGGCGGTGGATATGGGTCGCGGCGAACAGATCCCGTCCGCGCGTCACCAGAGTAACGCCGTCGGCCGCATCGTCGAGCGTGGCCGCGAGGTGGTAGCTCGCCGGGGTCTCGCGATCCTTGCGCACCAGCACCACGTCGCCGAGACGCGCCGGATCGGCCTGCTGGACGCCGGCGCATTCGTCGGTCCAGGTCAGCGGGCCGGTGCGCGCGAGAGCCTCCGCCACGTCGAGGCGCCAGGCGGCCGGTTCGCCCGTGTCGACGGCGCGGCCCTTGCAGGTTCCGGGGTAGACCGGCCCTTCGGGTCCGACGGTCTTGGCAGCCGCGGCGATCTCGGCCCGCGTGCAGGTGCAGGGGTAGAGCAGGCCCTCGCCTCGCAGCCGGTCGGCGGCGGCGGTATAGCTCGCCACGCGCGCCGATTGCGGAGCGACCTCGTCCCACTCGAGCCCCAGCCAGGCGAGGTCGGCACGGAATTCCTCCGCGAGCTCCGGCCTGCTGCGCGCCCCGTCGATGTCCTCGATCCTGAGCAGGAAACGCCCGCCGCGCTCCCGGGCGAGATCGTGCGCGACGATCGCCGAAAAGGCGTGCCCGAGATGCAGCGAACCGTTCGGGCTGGGGGCGAACCGGGTGACGATCAGCGAAGGCCTCCGTGGCGCAAATGCCGCGACTCGCGGAAAATGCTTGTGGATTCCGCTCCTGTAACAGTCTTGACGCGTTTTGCGGCAAGTGCTCCCTTCCGACGTATCAGGGAGGACACGCGAAGGTGTTCAAGGCCGAACTGATCGAACGGGCGGCGCGGTTCAGGAGCGCCGAGGAAGATCCGACACGCAGCTTGTCGGCATGCCCCGCGCTCGTCCTCAATGCCGACTTCACGCCGCTCTCGTACTATCCGCTGAGCGTGTGGCCGTGGCAGACCGCGATCAAGGCGATCTTCCTCGACCGGGTGGACGTGGTCGCGACCTACGAACGCGAAGTCCATTCACCCTCGCTCGACATGAAGATCCCGAGCGTGATCGCGCTCAAGCAATACGTGAAGCACTCGGAATTCCCCGCCTTCACCCGCTTCAACGTGTTCCTGCGCGACCGCTTCGCCTGCCAGTACTGCGGCAGCCCCGAGCATCTGACCTTCGACCACGTCGTGCCCCGCCGCCTGGGCGGCAAGACGACCTGGGAGAACATCATCACCGCCTGCGCCCCGTGCAACATGAAGAAGGGCGGCCGCACGCCCCGCCAGGCGCACATGCCGCACGTCAGCCCGATCCGCCCGACAAGCTGGCAGCTGCAGGAACGCGGCAAGGCCTTCCCGCCCAACTACCTCCACGAAACCTGGCGCGACTGGCTCTACTGGGACATCGAGCTGGAGGAATAAGACGGCGTCGGCAGATCGGCACGATCCATGTTTTGGGAGAGGCAAATCGTGATGCTTGGAAAAGCGGCTTGGTTATCGGTGCTTTTGCTGGCGGCACCAGCCGCAGCGCAGGAGTCCTGCGATGACATCGCGTCACAGACTGCCCAGAGGCCGGCCAATCCCGAAATGACGGCGATCTTCGAAGCGGATCAGGCCGCGCGGAAGGCGCCGAACATAGATTGGGCAACCGTTGCCAAAGAGGACGCGGAACGCAGGAAACACGTCGGTGAACTGCTCGGCACCGGCGAACTGCGTAGCGGCGACGATTTCTACCATGCTGCTTTCGTCTTCCAGCATGGCAGTGAGCCATCGGATTATCTGAAGGCGCACGCACTGGCGCTTGTCGCGGTGGCCCGCGGAAAGGAGGAGGCGACCTGGATCGCCGCCGCGACTCTGGACCGCTACCTCATGGCTATCGGACAGCCGCAAATCTACGGAACTCAGTTCCAGAAGCGCAGCGATGGCTGGTCCCAGGAGCCTTTTGAGCGAGAGCTGCTAAGCGACGCCATGCGTGAAGCCTCCGGGGTTCCCACCATCGCAATGCAGGAGGAGCGGCTCGCCGAGCTTACAGCGCGCGACGCGGGCGAGTAACCGGTAGCCGGCCCCGCCGAACGGTCAGGTCACCGCCGCTCTCTCGCGGAATTCCTCGCGTTGCCATTCGCCGGTTTCGAGCACTTCGGCCACATGCCGGGCGGCCTCGGCCACGTCCTCGAACGACACGTAGGCCGGGGCGAAGCCGAGGCGCAGGATGTCGGGGTCGCGGAAGTCGCCGATCACGCCGCGCGCGATCAGGGCCTGGCAGATCGCATAGGCCTCCGGGTGGCGGAAGGAGAGCTGGCTGCCGCGCTGCTCCGGGTCGGTGGGACTGACGAGATCGAGTTCGACGCCAGTGCGGTCGAGGCAGGTGCGGAAGAACTTGGACAGTTCGCGCGACTTTGCCGCCAGGCGCTCGATGCCGATCTCCGCGATCAGCTCGACGCCGCATTCGAGCGCTGCGAGGCCGAGGATCGGCGGGGTGCCGGTGAGCAGGCGGTCCACACCGGTCGCCGGGGCGTAGTCGTCGAAGAAGGCGAAGGGCGCGGCGTGGCCCATCCAGCCGGTCAACGGTTGCTCCAGCGCCTCGTGGTGGCGGCGGGCGGCATAGGCGAAGGCCGGGGCGCCAGGCCCGCCGTTCAGGTACTTGTAGCCGCAGCCGACCGCGAAATCGGCCTCGCATCCGTCGAGATCGACCGGGATCGCCCCGGCGCTGTGCGACAGGTCCCACAGGACCAGCGCGCCCGCTTCGTGCGCGGCTCGGGTGAGCGCGGCCATGTCGAACACCGCGCCGGTCTTGTAGTGGACCTGGGTCAGCAGCAGCAGCGCGACGTCGCCATCGAGCGCCTCGGCAATCCGCTCGCGCGGGGCGAGGCGGCGCTCGGCAAGTCCCTGCGCCTCGAGCCCGGCGATCATGTAGAGGTCGGTCGGGAAGTTGCCCGGTTCGGACAGCACGACCTTGCGGCCCGGCCGCATGCGGAGCGCCGCCGCGATCAGCTTGAACAGGTTCACCGAAGTGCTGTCGCAGGCGATCACCTCGTCCGGCGCGGCGCCGATCAACGGGGCGATCTTGCCGCCGACGCGCTGCGGAAGGTTGATCCAGTCCGCGCTGTTCCAGCTCCGGATCAGCCCCTCGCCCCATTCGCCGCGGATGACTTGCGCCATCCGGTCGGCGGTGACCTTCGGCAATGCGCCGAGCGAGTTACCATCAAGATAGATCACGCCCTCGGGCAGATCGAACCGCGCACGATATTCACGCAAGGGGTCGGCGGCATCGAGCGCGCGGGCTTCGGCGAGCAAACCCTGGCTCACCCTACCCTCCTCCGTTCGTGCTGAGCCTGTCGAAGCACCGCTCTTTTTTCGGGCGGAGCGCTTGAAGTAAAGTGCGGCCCTTCGACAAGCTCAGGGCGAACGGGGTTGCGGGCGTGGACCGTGAGACGCTCATATCGCCGTCCGGACGCTGAGCAGTTCGGGGAAGAACGCCTGTTTCAGCACGCCTTCGAGATAGGGCACACCCGGCGTGCCGCCGGTGCCACGCTTGAAGCCGATGATGCGCTCGACCGTCTTCAGGTGGCCGAAGCGCCAGCGCTGGAAGTGGTATTCGAGATCGACCAGCTTCTCGGCCAGCTCGTAGAGATCCCAGTGCGCCGAAGGCTCGCGGTAGATCTCCGCCCAGGCCGCCTCGACCGCAGGCGAATGCTCCCACGGGGCGCCGTGGTCGCGTTCGAGCACCTCGTCGGGAACCGTGAACCCGCGCCGGGCGAGCAGGCGGATCGCCTCGGCATAGAGGCTCGGGCGGGCAAGCTCGGCGCGCAGTGCCTCGGCCACGTCCGGCGTCGCCTCGTGGATCGTCACCATGTCGGGATTGCGGCCGCCGAGGAGGAATTCCATCAGCCGGTACTGCGCCGACTGGAACCCGCTCGAACTGCCGAGATAGGGCCGCACGGTCGAATAGTCGTGCGGCGTCATCGTCGAGAGCACGTCCCAGCTCTGGATCAGCTGCCCCTGCGCACGGGCGACGCGGGCGAGCATCTTGAACGCCGGGCGCAGCGTGTCGGCTGCGATGTGCTCGCGCGCGGACTGGAGCTCGTGCAGGCAGAGCTTGAGCCACAGCTCGCTCGCCTGGTGGACGATGATGAACAGCATCTCGTCGTGCGCGCCCGAGACCGGGTGTTGCGCCGCCAGGATGCGGTCGAGGTCGAGATAGGACGAATAGGTGACGTCGCGGGCCATGGGCGGCCTCTACCGCGAACCGGTCACCAATGAAACTAGCCCTCTATGATCCGGGTCTCGGGATGGTGCTTGTCGAGATGCTTGCGCACGATCTTCAGGTTGCGCGTGTTGGAGCGGAACAGCAGGTCGAAGGCATCGCCCGCGACCGGGATCGCACCGACGGCGGTGTCGAACGCGACGTTGCCCGCCATGCGCCACAGCTTCCACTTGGGCATACCCAGGTTGCGCGCTTCCCACACGATGTAGGCGCCCATCGCCGCAGTCACGACATCTCCGACGACGGGAACGAGCCCGGCGATCGCGTCGAGCCCGACCGGATAGTTGATTCCCGGAATGCGAAAGCTGCGTTCGAGCAACATCTCCATCGCCTCGATCCGTTTGCGAACCGATTGCGGGTCGCTGCCCAGAGGCAGTTCGACGCCCATCGCGCGGGTTTGCCGACGCTCGTCCATGCGTTTCTCCTCACCGCCCTAGATGGGGCGGAGCGCGAGCGGGAGCAAGGGATGGACGTTCCAGCGGTTCTCCTGAAACCCATCGGTCCCGCCTCGCACCAGCGACCAGCGGATCGGCGCGCCGATCGGGATATAGACGTTGCTCGCCGCGAGCTCGGCTTCGGCTTCGGCATAGAGCGCGGCGCGCACCATGGGGTCGATCTCGGTCCGCGCCTCGGCGATCCGCGCATCGGCCTCGGGCGTGCAGAGGCCGTTATCCAGCGAACAGTTGAACTGGTTGAGGAACCAGCGCGCGCTGCCATAGCGGGCGACGCGGTCCACCAGCGTCAAATCGGCATCCTGCGGATCGTCCACGCGCTCGAGATCGACGCCGATCGCCGCGAAGTCCCGCGCCAGTTCGTTGAACAGAAGGTCCGAGCCGGGGCCTGACGGCAGCGCGATCGAGACGCGCGCGGTGCGATCTTCGCCGTCCGCCCTCCACGCGGCGATGCGTTGCGCCGCCTGGCTGCGGCGCTCTTCCAGCGAAAGGTCACTCCAGCGTTCGTCGATCGTCCCGATGTCGTCGGGCAGGTCCGGGGCGACGATCCGGGTGGTCGGAATCCAGCCGCCGATGTTGAACGGCTGGAGCAGGGTCGCGCGGTCGATCGCCATCGCCAGCGCCTCGCGCTGCGCGGCGTCGGCAAGCAGGCCCTCCTGCGAATGGACGCGCAGCCCGAACAGCCCCAGGGCTGCATCGAGCCGAACGGTGCCGCGTGACAGCGCGCCAACGTCGGCCAGCGGAAGATCGGCGAGCGTGCCGTTGAGAACCAGATCGGCCCCGCCCGATTCGAACACCGCCACCGCCTGTTCGGCCGGAAGCGCCCGCAGACGGATCTGGCGGATGCGCTGATCCCACTCGGGGTCCTCCGGCCGGCCGCGCATCTCGGGCGGACGCGGCTCCAGCATCCAGGCGTCGTCGGCACGCGTGACTGCCATCGGGCCGGTGCCCCGCCCATTGCGGCGCAGCCCGAGCTCCGGCTGCGCGAGGACCTGCAGCAGGTCCGGCATCGGGCTCCACAAGCGGATTTCGATGACCCGGCCGGTCATCGCGCGCACTTCCCTGATCTTGGCGAGATCGAGCCCGAGCGAGGTGCCCTGGAGCCGCGCAATCATCCGCCGCAGTTCGGCGCGAACGTCCTGCGATTCCATCGGCGTGCCGTCCGGCCAGTCCGAATTGCGCAGGCGGAAGATGTAGCTGAGGCCGTCGTCGGTGACGATCCAGCGCTCGGCCACGCCGGGCACGACATTGCCGCTCGCGTCCAGCGACACGAGCCCTTCCGCCGTGGCGGCCCGCAAGTGCTGGGCCGCGGGTGAGAGGCGCAACCCGTCCTCTTCGAGCTGTTCGGGCTGACCGATGAAGACGACATCCACCAAGTCGTCGCCCGCGTCGCCGCAGCCGGCAAGCGCAAGGGGGACAACGAGAGAAAGGGCCAGCCTGCGGATTCGCATCTCCGCCCAGTGCCTAGCAAGCAAAGCGGGCGAGGTCAGCCGCGAAGAGCGCGGCTCAGAGCTTGCGCAGGCGGGAGACGTCGATCGGCTGTCCGGGAAGGATCGAGGCCGGCTTGGTGAACCGGGGCGTGCCCGTGTCGGGCGCGCCGACCGGCGCGCGCACGAGCCTGGCGTCGATCTCTTCGGAAAAGGCGATGCCGAACCGCCGGTCCTGGACCCAGGCCACCGTGCCGTCGACCCAGCCGACATTGCGCAGGTGAACCGAAAGCCGCGCGCCGCGTTCGACGCGCACCTCGCCTTCGGCCATCATCCCGCCGGCGGACAGATTGCGGACCTTGACGCGATGCTCGGCATCGTCCTCGGCAAAGCGAAGCGAGGCGAGCAAAAACAGGCTGTCGCGTGGGTCGTGTCGGGTGTCGACGCCGGACATTCGCGGTTTCCGTCCTTTCCTCGGTCAAAAAACTCCGCGCCGCCGAGCGACCCGCGGGTTCGAATCGGCTTAGGCGCGATTGGCTAAGGAAGCTTTAAGCGTGTTTATCACCCGTGGGGCTGCGCGTCGCGGGCAATCAATCGTCACGCGAGATCTTCTCGCGCCGCTCGTGCGCTTCCTGGGCCTCGACCGTCATCGTCGCGACGGGTCGCGCAATCAGGCGGCGGATGCCGATCGGATCGCCGGTCACCTCGCAATAGCCGTATTCGCCCGCATCGATCCGGCGCAGTGCCGCATCGATCTTGGCGATCAGCTTGCGCTGCCGGTCGCGGGTGCGCAGCTCGATCCCCCAGTCCGCCTCGCTCGACGCGCGGTCGTTGAGATCGGGTTCCCGGATCGGACCGTCCTGCAGCGACTGCAGGGTCGCCGAAGACGCGTCGAGGATCGACCGTTTCCATTCGAGGAGGAGCTTGCGGAAGAAGTTGACCTGCTGCTCGCTCATATAAGGCTCGTCTTCGCGCGGCACATAGTCCGCAGCGACCGATTTTCTGGCCTTTTCGAGAACTTCGATGTCGCTGGACACCGCGGACGCCATAGTTGCCTCTCAACCCCTGCCGGCCTCAGCCGGCGCTTGTCTGTCGGATCGTCCGGCACATTCCGGCGACCCGGGCCTTGCGTTGGGCGCGCCTATAGGCGGGGGCAAAAGCACGCACAAGCGACAATCGATCCCCCGCTACCCTCGCGCAAATTAAGACAAGCCGAACGATCGTCTGCTCCTTCGAAAAAGCACACCGGCCGCATTAACCCTTTGTTGACCATATCCGTTGCAAATCCGCCCCATGGCGATGGGATCGCCGACAACGGGGGGTAACGATGGAACTCATTCCGATCGAAGGCGGGCTGACCACGCCCGTCGACACCAGTGCAGCCGAAATGCTGGTTGCGCACTGCCTGGCCGCAGCGGCGCACGGCGATCCGGCCGCCTATTTCGATCTCGGCGTAGCGTTCTCGACCGGCAGCCACGGTGCGCCGTGCGATCTGGTCGAGGCGCACAAGTGGTTCAATCTCGCCGCGCTGGGCGGGCACGAGGCGGCCGCCGGCTGCCGCGCCGAGGTCTCCGAGGAAATGACCGCCCGCGAGATCGCCGAGGCGCAGCGCCGCGCGCGCAACTGGCTCCGCGAAGGCGAGCGCAAGGTCGCCTAAGCTTTCCGGAACGGACTCCGCTCGGCCATGAACGAGCGGTCGAGCGAGACGCCTTCGCGTTCGCGCTCGAGGAAATCGGCGACCGCCTCGCGGAACCCCGGATCGGCGATCCAGTGCGCCGACCATGTCTCGACCGGCTCGTAGCCGCGCATGAGCTTGTGCCCGCCCTGCGCGCCGGCCTCGACCCGCGCCAGGCCGCGCTCGATCGCGGCGTCGATCGCCTGGTAGTAGCATAGCTCGAAATGGAGGAAGCGCCGCTCGGCGGTGCAGCCCCAGTAGCGGCCGAACAGCGTCGTCCCGTCGATCACGTTGAGCGCGCCGGCGATCGGCACGCCGTCCTCGTAGGCGAAGACCAGCAGGATGCGGTCCGCCATCCGCTCGCCGAGCAGGGTGAAGGCCTCGCGCGTGAGGTAGGGGTAACCCCACTTGCGCGCGCCGGTGTCCTGGTAGAATTCCCAGAACGCGTCCCAGTGCTCGGGCCGGATCGCGTCGCCGGTGAGATGGCGGATCTCCAGCCCCTCCTGCGCCGCGGCACGTTCCTTGCGGATCGCCTTGCGCTTGCGCGAGCTGAGCGCGCCGAGGAACGCATCGAAGCTGTCGTAGCCGCGGTTCTCCCAGTGGAACTGGATGTCGCTGCGCAGCATCCACCCCGCCCGCTCGAACAGCGCGCGCTGTTCGGGTTCGATGAAGGTCGCGTGGGCGGAGGAGAGCTTGAAGTGGCCGCAGACCCATTCGGCCGCGCGCAGGAGCACTTCGGCGTCGCCCGGCGTCGCGGCCAGCAGCCGCGGCCCGGTGGCGGGCGTGAAGGGGACCGCGATCTGCAGCTTGGGGTAATAGGCCCCGCCCGCGCGCTCGTAGGCGTCGGCCCAGGCATGATCGAACACGTATTCGCCCTGACTGTGCGACTTGACGTAGGCCGGCATCGCGGCGGCGAGCCTGTGGTCCGGCCCGCGCTCGACCACGATCGGCAGCGGCAGCCAGCCCGTCTCCGGCCCGACGCTGCCCGAATCCTCGAGCGCGGTGAGGAAGTCGTAGGAGACGAACGGATTGTCGGTTCCGGCGAGCGCGCCCCATTCGGCGCGCGGCAGCGAGCCGACCGATTCGGCGGTGCGCACGCGCGGCTCGCCGTGACTCACGCCAGTCCTTCTCCCTCGGCAATGGGCGCATCGGCATGGAGAGCGGCGCGGTCGCGAAGCTCGGGCGAGCGGACGGTCCAGGTCAGGAGCGGCAGCCCGCGCTTGCGTTGCCCTTCGGCGAAGCGGCTCGGCAGGTCGCGCACGTCGTAAGCGAGGAAGTCGGGCCGCGCGTGCCACAGCGCGGCGTGACGCCGCCAGAGGCCGGCGAAACTCTTGTCGTCCTCCTCGGTCACCACCAGCCCGCGCACCGTGCGCGGCGAATGGATCGAGAACCAGCGCGACACGCGCGGGTCGAAGCTCATCACCGCGTGCGGGCCGCGGTAGCCGTCGAGCGCGCGGCGCACGGCGAGGCACAGCGGCGCGACACGCCGTTCGCGCTTGGACTTGAGCTCGATCAGCATGGGCACCCTGCCCCCGACTTGCGCCAGCGTGCGCTCGAGCGAGGGAATCCGGTCGCTGCTGCCGGAGAGCGCGATCGTCTCGATCTCCGCCAGCGGGCGCCGGATCACCGGGCCGCGCTCGTCGGTCAGCCGGTCGAGCTCCCAGTCGTGGAACACCGCCGCGCGCCCGTCGCCGGTGCGCTGCACGTCGCACTCGATCGCCAGCCCGTGCGCCATTGCCTCGGCGAAGGCCGAAGGCGAGTTCTCCGGAACACCGGGCGAATGGAGGCCACGGTGGGCATAAGTCCACTGCGCGAGCCATTCGACCCGCCGAGGATCAGGGGCCGGCGCCCGCCATGCGTCGATCGGGTTCAGCTCAGCCCCTCACGGCGACGATCGCGTCCACCTCGACCGCGGCGCCGAGCGGGAGCGCCGGCACGCCGACCGCGGCGCGGGCATGGCGGCCGGCGTCGCCGAAGACTTCCAGCATCAGGTCCGATACCCCGTTGGCGACCTTGGGCTGGTCGGTGAAGTCACCCGCCGAGTTGACGAAGGCGCCGAGCTTGACGATCCGCTCCACCCGGTCGAGCGAGCCGAGCGCGGCCTTGAGCTGCGCGAGGATCATCAGTCCGCAGGCGCGCGCCGCCGCGGCGCCCTGGTCGAGCGCGACATCCTCGCCCAGCCGTCCCGTCACCAGCTTGCCGTCGACGAACGGCAACTGGCCCGAGACATGGGCGAGCCCGCCCGCGACCACCACCGGAACATAGCTCGCGACCGGTGCAGCGGCCTCCGGCAACGTGATCCCCAGCTCGGCAAGTTTCGCTTCGATGCTCATGCGTGTTCCCTATCCTGTGTTTCCAGATTCAATTGGTCCATCAGCCACGGCAGCGCCTCGCACCAGGTGTCGATGCGGGCATGCGCATGGCCGGCGCGGTGCGCGCAGTCGATGTGCGGCGCGAGTTGCGGCTCGCCGCAGAGGTGCAGACGAACGACCTCTGGCACAGTCTCGGCGGCCGAGTGGTGGTGCTGCGGCAGGTCGTCGATGAAGATCGCGCGGCTGGGCGCATATTCCTCGACGATCGCCTTGAGCGCCGGCCCCTTGGGTCCCTGATTGGTGAAGACCCGCGCCGCGATTCCGTGATCGGCGAGCTGGCGCGCGCGGCGCTCCTGCCGTTCGTCGTTGAGGTTGGTCAGGATCACCACGTCGGCATGCTCGGCCAGCGCCGTGACCCCCGCGACCGCGCCCTCGATCGGACGCTGGCGGTCCATCTCGGTGTCGAAGAAGCGGCCGAGCAGGCGCCACATGTCGCGCTCCCCCACCACCTCGCCGCTCTCGCGCCAGCGCATGGCTTCGGCGAAGCTGTTGCTACCGATGGTGAAATCCACCCCCTCGCTCTCGCCGAGCCAGTCGCGGAAATGCGCCACCATGTGCAGCAGCACTTCGTCGCAGTCGGAGATGATCAGCGGGCGGCTCATTGCGAAAGGCTCCTGTGCGCCTCGATCAGCGTCTCGGGCGCGACGTTCAGCGCGTCGGCCGCGAGGACGAGGTCGGGCTCGTGGTTGGCGAGAAATTCGAGAACGGCGGCGAGCACCCCGCGGTCGGTCAGCCGCTCGCGCAGGATCTCGGGCGTGAGGCCGGTCAGCGAGAGCAGGCGCTGCGCCCGATCGTCGTCCTGCAGCACCCAGCCGAGCGCGGCGAGCGCCAGCGAATCGGCGTCGCCCGGGGCATGGTCGTTCGATCGAGTCTCGCGAATAATTGTCAGCGTCCTCCGGGAGGCATAAGGCGTGGGGCAGCAAGGGGAGCATGCCCGACGTGAGCGAGCCTGTGGCAAAGAGAGTGCTGGTTGTCGAGGACAACGACCTCAACCGGAAGCTGTTCTGCGACGTCCTGCGGGCGAACGGTTTCGAAGTCGAGCCGGTCGCCGACGGCGAGTTTGTGCTCGACGCCGCGCGGGCCTTCGCGCCCGATCTGGTGCTGATGGACATTCAGCTCCCCAACGTCTCCGGCGTCGACCTGATCGCCGCGCTCAAGCGCGAGCGGGGGCTGGCCGACGTGCCGGTGCTGGCCGTGACCGCCTATGCCGGCAAGGGGGACGAGGACCGGATTCGCGATGCCGGCGCGGCCGACTATCTGGCGAAGCCGGTCTCGATCGGGCCGTTCATGGCGGCGGTCCGGCGGCTGGTGCCCGCCGCGTGAGTCCCCGCGAAGGCGGGGACCTCAGGCTAACGGGCGAAGCGCCAGCGGCCTGAGGCCCCTGCCTTCGCAGGGGCTCGCGCATTTTGTCCTTCCCATCGTCTTGCGATGGGGAGGACCGGCGCAGGCTTCACGCCCGCCGCGCTTGACAAACCGGGGCGCGAACCGCTTTTCCGCCGCATTGACATGGCAGGCGTAGCGCCCGCCGCACATGAGATTGGAAACCACCCCCTATGGATCGCGCCGAAACCGACCAGACCATCCGCCGCCTGATCGAGCCGTTCAACAAGAAGCGCGTGGCCATCACCGATGCGACGACCTTCGCCGGCGACCTCGAATTCGACAGCCTGACGGTGATGGATTTTGTCGCCGCGATCGAGGACGACTTCGACGTGATCATCTCCATGAACCAGCAGGCCGAGATCGAGACCTACGGGCAGCTCGTCGATGCGGTGCACAAGCTGCAGGCCGACCGGTGAGCGAGGGTATTTCCCAGCCGGACAAGCCCGAGACGCTCGAGGGCGACTCGCGCGACCTGTTCAGCAAGTTCGACGATCTGATCGCCATGCGCGAGGGCCTGCTCGCGACCGGGCAGGAAGACCCCTTCAATCTGGTGATGGAGAAAGTCCTCTCCCCCACCCGCGCGATCTGCAACGGGCGCGACACGATCCTGCTCGGAACGTACAATTACATGGGCATGACCTTCGACCCCGACGTGGTCGAGGCGGGCAAGCAGGCGCTCGACGATTTCGGCAGCGGCACGACCGGCAGCCGCGTGCTCAACGGGACGTATCAGGGCCACAAGGAATGCGAGGACGCCCTGCGTGAATTTTACGCCATGGATCACGCCATGGTGTTCTCGACCGGCTATCAGGCCAACCTCGGAATCATCTCTACGATCGCCGGCAAGGGCGACTACATCGTCCTCGACATCGACAGCCATGCGAGCATCTGGGACGGGTGCGCGATGGGCAAGGCGGAAGTCGTGCCGTTCAAGCACAACGACCTCGAGGCGATGGAGAAGCGCCTGCGCCGCATTCCCGAAGGCGCCGGCAAGCTGGTCGTGCTGGAAGGCGTCTATTCGATGCTCGGCGACATCGCGCCGCTCAAGGAGATGGTCGCGGTCGCCAAGAAGTACGGCGCGATGGTCCTGGTCGACGAGGCGCACTCGATGGGCTTCATCGGCGAGCACGGCCGCGGCGTGTGCGAGCAGGCGGGCGTGATCGACGACGTCGACTTCATCATCGGCACCTTCTCGAAAAGCGTCGGCACGGTCGGCGGCTTCTGCGTCTCCAACCACCCGAAGTTCGAGATCATGCGGCTGGTCTGCCGGCCCTACGTCTTCACCGCCTCGCTCCCGCCGAGCGTGGTCGCGACCGCGGCGACCAGCATCCGCAAGCTGATGCGGGGATCGAACAAGCGCGCGCACCTGTGGGAGAATTCCAAGCGGCTGCACGGCGGCCTCAAGGATCTCGGCTTCCAGCTCGGGACCGAGGAACCGCAGAGCGCGATCGTCGCGGTGATCATGCCCGACCTCGAGAAAGGCGCCGCGATGTGGGAGGCGCTGCTCAAGGAGGGCCTCTACGTCAACCTCGCCCGCCCGCCCGCGACCCCGGCCAACATGACCCTGCTCCGCTGCTCGCTCTGCGCCGAACATTCAGAAGAGGAAGTCGAAACGATCCTCGGCATGTTCGAGCGGGCTGGGAACGCGGTTGGGATTATCTAACTATCTGATATAAAGCAATTTATCCTGCATTCTTGCGTTTTTCAGGAATGCAGGATAAATTGTTGCTCATGGAAGACCGCGTAAGCCCCTTCAGCGACGAGCAGGCGCGAGCGTTGATCAACCTGCGGCCGCGCTACGAGGCGATGATCGAGGCGCAGCGCAGTCTCTCCCGGCTGCCTTACAATCTCGTGCGCAAACGAGTCGGCAAGTACGAATATCTCTACGAGGCAATCGACAGGTCGAACAACGGCAAGAGCCTCGGCCGGATGTCGCCCGAACTGGAACGACGGCTCGCCGATTATCGCGCCACCAAGTCGGACCTGCAGCACCGCCTGACGAAAGCCAGCAGGCTGGTCGAAGAGACCGGGCGCATGGCACGCCCCCTGCACCTTCCGATGCTGTCGAGCGCCGCGGGCGAACTGCTGCGCGAGCTCGACCGGCGTCGGCTGCTCGACGGGACCTTGCTCGTCATCGGGACGAATTGCCTCCCGGCCTACGCTATCGAGGCCGGTGGCGCGATTGCAGATGCGCCCGACGAGACCGAAGACTTCGATCTTGCGTGGGTCGCCGAAGAGCAAGCCGAGGAGGCGGGACTATGGGCGGCGCTCAAGGCGGTCGATCCGACGTTCACGGTCAATAGCGAGCGACATTGCCAGGCGCGGAACGCCGCGACCTACGAAGTCGATCTGCTGGTCGCGCCATCGCGCGCCGAAACGCTCGCCCCGCGCGAGCGACCCCGCCCGATCTCACTGCCTTCTCAGGAATGGCTGCTGCTCGGGCGCCCGGTCAATCAGGTCGTTCCATGCCGTGACTGGAGCGCCGCCCGACTGGTGGTGCCCGACCCCCGCTGGTTCGCCCTGCACAAGCTGTGGCTCGCCGATCAGGCCGAGCGCAACCCGCTCAAGCGGCGCAAGGATCGGGCGCAAGGCAACGCGGTGCTCGATGCGGTCGCACAGGCGATGCCGCACTATCCGCTCGACGCCGCGTTCGCACGATCCGTTCCGGGCGAGCTGGCGTCGTACTGGCAGGACTGGCGCGAAAGCGCGGAACGCTGACGCCCGCCGGCCGTCTCGATTGTGAAGGAGATCGGAAGCGATGAAGACCGTCAACAAAGGCAGCGCGCGTTACGAAGGGCTCGGCAAGAATGGCAAGGGGCACGTCTCGACCGGCTCCGGCGCGCTGAACGATCAGCCCTATGGCTTCGCCACCCGCTTCGAAGGGGCGCCGGGGACCAATCCCGAGGAGCTGATCGCCGCCGCCCACGCGAGCTGCTTCACCATGGCGCTGAGCTTCGCGCTGGCGCGCGCCGGGCACGAGCAGGGCACACTCGACACCGAGGCCAAGGTGACGCTGGAGAAGGAAGGCGAAGGCTTCACCGTCACCCGCTCCGACCTGACACTCACCAGCCGGATCGAGGGCATCGGGCGCGAGGAATTCGAGAAGCTCGCCGCCGAGGCGAAGGCGAATTGCCCGATCTCCAAGCTGCTCAAGGCCGAGATCACGCTGGAGACGACGTTCGAGGAGTAAGCGGGGCCTCTCTCCCCTTCAGGGGAGAGATACGCAGGCTTGCGAGCGCAGCGAGCTAGCCGGAGTTGAGAGGGGGAGGAACCGCAACGGGAACCGTCTCGCGACTCCCCCTCTCCCAACCCTCTCCCCTGAAGGGGAGAGGGCTATGGTCCCTATACCGCTTCGATCGCGGCGGCGGCGCAGGTGTCGTGCGCCGCATCGTCGCCGTCCGAGAGGTAGGACAGCGCGAGGAAGCCGCCGACCACGAGCACCGCGAAAACGGTGGTGACGGTGATCAGGTATTCGTCGATCACCCGCTTGATCGGGGCGCCGAACAGGCGGAACAGCACGCCGACCGTCAGGAAGATCAGCGCGCGGCCGGCGATGCTGGCGAGGATGAACGGCACCAGCGCCATCTCGATGAAGCCGGCGGTAATGGTCAGCAGCTTGAATGGCACGGGCGTGCTGCCGGCGAGAAAGATCACTTCCCAGTCGCGCTCGCGCAAGTGGCAGGCGGCGACCGGGAACTCCTCGGCCAGCCCGATCGCGGAAAGCATTGCCGCGCCGACGGTGTCGTAGAGGAAGTACCCGATGGCATAGCCGAACAGGCCGCCCAGAACCGACGCGAAAGTGCAGACCAGCGCGAAGCGAATCGCCTTCTTCGGCTCGGCCAGGCACATCAGGCCGAGCAGCGGATGCGGCGGGATCGGGAAGAAGCTCGCCTCGACGAAGCTGATCAGCGCCAGCCACCACTCGGCGTGCGGGTGAGCCGCCTTCTCCATCGTCCAGTCGTAGAGTTTGCGCAGCATCGCCGCGCCCTATGCGAGCGGGTCGGGGGGCGCAAGCGAGTCGCGTGCATCTATGAAACCTCCCCCATCGTGATCCTCCCCATCGACTTGCGATGGGGAGGTGGCAGGCGCCGAAGGCGTCTGACGGAGGGGCACTGGCGCGCGAGGGCCCCTCCACCACGAGCCGCTACGCGTCTCGCGGTTCCCCTCCCCATCGCAAGACGATGGGGAGGATTGGGAACTGCGAGTCCCAGCGGAGACTGGGACCTCAGGCCGCTGGCGCTTCGCCCGATAGCCTGAGGCCCCTGCCTTCGCAGGGGATCGGGGAGGAGGGGAATGTTGGGACTTCTAAACAAATAACCTCTTTGGCACTTTTCTCTTGACACCGTGACGCTCTTTGGTTAGAGGAAAGGAACATCGCGATAATGTGATTCGAAACGGCTCGGGTCGCACCCGCCCCCTCCCTCTCCTTCCCGAATGGAACCGATCATGACCAAGGCGAACGCTTCGCCCGCTGGCGGCCGCACGGCTGCCGGCAGGGCATGGCGCAAGACATTCCTGGCCGAGCTTGCGCGCACGTCCAACGTTTCGGCCTCTGCCCGCGCGGCGCAGGTCGACGTCAGCACCGTGTACAAGATCCGCCGCGCCGAGCCCGCTTTCGCGCGGCAATGGTTCGAGGCGCTGTGCGAAGGCTACGACAATCTCGAGCTCGACCTGCTGTGCCGCCTGCGCGAAGGCGAGCTGGCCGGGACGACGACCCCCGCGGGCAAGGCCCGGCGCAAGTTCGACAATGCGACCGCCTTCCGCCTGCTCGCCGCGCACCGCACCTCGGTCCAGCGCGAACGCGGCCGCAACGACTATGCCCACGAGGACGAGCTGCTCGCCTCGATCGACGCCAAGCTGGAGAAGATGCGGCAGCGGCGGATCGCCATGCGCGCGGCGGCCGAGGCGACCCCCTCGGCCGGGGAGCCGGGCGATGGAGGATGAACCGCTCGACCCCAAGTTCGCGGAGCTGCTCGATCTTCCGGAGAAGGAACGGCAGAAGGAACTCGCCAGGCTCACCGACGACGAGCGCAAGGAACTGCGCCATCACTGGAATCTCTGGGCCCGGCGCGACCAGTTGCCGCCGGCCCGCAACTGGTCGGCTTGGCTGATCTGCGCCGGGCGCGGCTTTGGCAAGACCCGCGCGGGCGCCGAATGGGTGCGCGAGGTGGCGAAGCGCGATCCGGAGGCGCGGATCGCGCTGGTCGGCGCCTCGCTCGCCGAAGCCCGCGCGGTGATGGTCGAGGGCGAGAGCGGTGTCCTCGCCTGCTCGCCGCCGCACCGCTGCCCCGCGTTCGAGCCTTCGCTGCGGCGGCTCAGCTGGGCCAACGGGGCCCAGGCCACGCTCTACTCCGCGGCCGAGCCCGAGAGCCTGCGCGGCCCGCAGCACAGCCACGCCTGGTGCGACGAGATCGCCAAATGGGATATGGCCGGCGAGCGGGCGACGCGGGCGTGGGACAATCTGCTGCTCGGTCTGAGGCTCGGCGACCTGCCGCGCGTGCTCGCGACCACGACGCCGCGCCCGGTGCCGCTCATGCTGCGCCTGCTGGAGGAGGAGGCGAAGGGCGAGATCGCGGTGACGCGCGGTACGACCCACGCCAACCGGCCGAACCTGCCCGAGCGGTTCGTCGAGGACATCGACCGCCGCTTCGCCGGCACCAGCTTCGCCCGCCAGGAACTCGGCGGCGAGCTGCTGACCGAAATCGACGGCGCGCTGTGGAGCCGGGCACTGCTCGAACGGTGCCGCGACGAGGGTGCGCATGAGGAGCCGGCCCGCGTGGTTGTCGGGGTCGATCCTCCGGCCGGGGCGCAGGGCGACGCCTGCGGGATCGTGGTCGCCGGGCTCCTGCCCTGCGGCGAGGCGCTGGTGCTGGCGGATTGCTCGGTCGAACGGCCGAGCCCCGAACGCTGGGCCCGCGCCGTGGCCGAGGCGGCGCACGCATGGCGGGCCGATCGCGTCGTCGCGGAGGCGAACCAGGGCGGCGCGATGGTCGCCAGCGTGCTGCGCGCCGCGGATCTCTCGCTGCCGCTGCGGCTGGTCCACGCCAGCCGCAGCAAGGTGGCCCGGGCCGAACCGGTCGCCGCGCTCTACGAAAGCGGCCGGGTCCACCACGCGGGCCTGTTCGCGCAGCTCGAAGACCAGATGTGCGGCCTGATGGCCGGCGGCCGCTACGAAGGTCCGGGCCGGTCGCCCGACCGCACCGACGCACTGGTCTGGGCGCTGACCGAGCTGATGCTGGGGCAGCGGGCAAGGCCGCGGATTTCGGTGATTTGAAACTTTGCACGTGTGTTTTTCAGTCCTCCCCATCGACTTGCGATGGGGAGGTGGCGCCCGCCGCAGGCGGGTGACGGAGGGGAACTGGAGCGCAGAGCCCCTCCACCACGAGCCGCTTCGCGTCTCGCGGTCCCCCTCCCCATCGCAAGTCGATGGGGAGGATTTTCGATGTTCGTCCATCACCGAGTCCCAGCGGAGGCTGGGACCTCAGGCCGCCGGCGCTCTGCCCGACAGCCTGAGGCCCCTGCCTGCGCAGGGGCTCGCACACAGGAGCAATCCAATGTCCTTCCTCACCACCATCGCTTCCGCCTTCAAGGGCGGGAGCCACGCCCGCGCGCCGCTCGCGCGCGGGTTCGTTTCGCCGTGGGCGCTGGCGTTCGAGAGCGCCGGGGCGCCGCCCTACGAATACGGCCGCAGCGTGCGGCGGGCCTATTGCGACAATCCGGTGGCGCAGCGCAGCGTGCGGATCGTGGCCGAGGGGGTCGGCAGCGCACCGCTCCAGCCGACCGATCCCGCGCTCGAGGCGCTGGTCGCGGCGACGAGCGCGGGGCAGGCACTGGTCGAGACCGTGGCGGCGCATCTGCTGCTGCACGGCAATGCCTATGTCCAGGTGATGAAGGACGCCGCCGGCCAGCCGGTCGAGCTGTTCGCTCTGCGGCCCGAGCGGGTGTCAGTCGTGGCGGGGGAGGACGGCTGGCCCGCGGCCTATGCCTACCGCCTCGCCGACCGGACTCTGACCATCCCGGTCGAGGACGAGGCAGGCTGGCCGAACCTGGTCCACTTGCGCGGCTTCCATCCGGGCGACGATCACTACGGCGCCGGCGCGCTGGCGGCGGCGGAGCAGGCGGTGGCGATCCACAATGCCGCGAGCGCCTGGAACCGCTCGCTGCTGGAGAATGCCGCGCGGCCCTCGGGCGCGCTGGTGTTCGAAAGCGGCGACGGCGGCGGGCTGACCGGTGAGCAGTTCGAGCGGCTGCGGGACGAGCTCGCCGCCGGCTTCCAGGGCCAGGCCAATGCCGGGCGGCCGATGCTGCTCGAAGGCGGGCTCAAGTGGCAGGCCATGGCGCTTTCGCCGGCCGACATGGACTTCGCCACCCTCAAGGCCGCCGCGGCGCGCGACATCGCGCTCGCCTTCGGCGTGCCACCGATGCTGCTCGGGCTGCCGGGCGACAACACCTACGCCAACTACCGCGAGGCCAACCGCGCGCTGTGGCGGCTGACGCTGCTGCCGCTGGCGGGCAAGATCCTCGCCGGCCTGCGCGAGGGGCTGGAGCCGTGGTTCCCCGAGGCGGCGCTGGCGGTCGATCTCGACCGGGTGCCGGCGCTGGCCGAGGACCGGGAGAAGCTGTGGGCGCAGGTTTCCGCGGCGGAGTTCCTCTCGGCGGACGAGAAGCGCGCGCTCCTGGGGCTGGAGTAACGAGAAAGGTCCTCCCCCATCGTCTTGCGATGGGGAGGTGGCGCCCGCCGGAGGCGGGTGACGGAGGGGCACTGGTGCGCAAGGCCCCTCCACCACGAGCCGCTTCGCGTCTCGCGGTCCCCCTCCCCATCGCAAGACGATGGGGAGGACTGAAGATAGAGACAAGGACACCAATCACATGGACAGGACCGACATGATCGCCCGGCTGATGGCCGAGGCGAAAGCGGGTGGCTGCGAGCTGGTGACGCTGCGCGCGATCGTCGAGGAGGCGACCGACCTCGGCGCCGACCGCGCGCTCCAGCGCACCGGGCTCGCCGATCCCGATGCGCGCGACGACCTCGACGAGCTGCGCGAGCTGCTCCAGGCCTGGCGCGACGCCAAGGCGAGCGTGTGGCGTGCGGCGCTGGCCTGGCTGGTGCGCGGGGTGCTCGCGCTGGTGCTGATCGGCATTGCCGTGCGCCTCGGCGTGACCGAGGTGCTGCGATGACGCGCCTGGCCGGCTACGCGGCGCTGTTCGACCGCGCCGACGCCAGCCGCGACACGATCCGGCCCGGCGCCTTCGCCCGCACGCTTGCCGAGCGCCGGGCCGCATCGCTCGGGCCGCTGCCGCTCTACTGGCAGCACCGGCCCGAGCAGCGGATCGGCTGGGTCGAGCGGATCGCGGAGGACCCGCGCGGCCTGCGCGTGATCGCCGCGCTCGACAACCCGGACGGCCGCGCCGCCGCCATGCTCCGCCGCCGCGCGGTGAGCGGCCTCAGCTTCGGCTACCGCGCGCGGGCCTTCCGCCACGAACCCGAAGGCCGCGTGCTGGAGGACGTCGAGCTGTTCGAGGTGAGCCTCGTCACGCATCCCCTCCAGCACCGGGCGCGGGTGCATCTGATCGCGGCCTGAGTCCCAGCGAAGGCTGGGACCTCGGGCTATCCGGCGAAGCGCCAGCGGTCGGAGGCCCCAGCCTGCGCTGGGGCTCGCACATCGTTTTCAAACTCTACCCAGTCCTCCCCATCGTCTCGCGATGGGGAGGGGGACCGCGAGACGCGCAAGCGGCTCGTGGTGGAGGGGCCTTGTGCTCCAGTCCCCCTCCGTCACCCGCCTGCGGCGGGCACCACCTCCCCATCGCAAGTCGATGGGGAGGATCTGCCTCATCACCACCACCACTCTGAAGAAAGGTTGCCTTATGGATACGCCCCCCACCACCCCCGCCGATCCGCTCGAGGAGAGCTTCGACCTCGTCGCCCGGCAGGAGAAGACCGAGGCCGAGGTCGCCGCGCTGCGCAGCGATGTCGACGAGGTGAAGGCCCGCGTCGACAGGATCGGCCGCGCAGCGCAGCGGCCCGCCATTTCCGGCGCGAGCGACAACCCCGAAGTGAAAGGCTTCGTGGACGGCTACTTGCGCCGCGGCTCGACGGCCGAGGTCAAGTCGCTCTCGATCGGCGTGCCGGCCGACGGCGGCTATGCCGTGCCGCGCGAGATCGACGCGGCGATCGCCCGCGAGTTGACCGAGATCAGCCCGATCCGCAGCCTCGCGCAAGTCGTGCAGACCGGCACGAGCGGCTACCGCAAGCTGGTCAGCACCGGGGGCACCGCCTCGGGCTGGGTCAGCGAGACCGCCGGGCGGCCCGAGACCGCGACGCCGCAGTTCACCGAGATCGCGCCGCCGAGCGGCGAGCTCTACGCCAATCCGGCGGCGAGCCAGGCGATGCTCGACGACGCGGCGTTCGACGTCGAGGCCTGGCTGGCGAGCGAGATCGCGATGGAGTTCGCCCGCGCGGAAGGCGCCGCGTTCGTCAACGGCACCGGCGCGAACCAGCCGGCGGGCTTCCTCGCCGCGCCCTCCTCCGCCGCCGACGATGCCGCGCGGGCGTTCGGCACGCTGCAGTATATCGGCAGCGGCGACGCGGCGGGCCTCGGCAGCGATCCCGATCTGGCGCTGATCGTGCTCGTCCACACGCTGAAGGCCGGGTACCGGCAGGGCGCGAGCTTCGTGATGAACTCGTCCACGCTGGCCGAAGTGCGCAAGCTCAAGACCAGCGACGGCGCGTTCCTGTGGCAGCCGGGGCTCGTCGAGGGCCAGCCCGACCGGCTGCTCGGCTATCCGGTGATCGAGGCGGAGGACATGCCCGGCATCGCCGCGGGCGAATGCCCGATCGCATTCGGCAACTTCCGCGCCGGCTATCTGATCGCCGAGCGCTCGGCCACGCAGATCCTGCGCGATCCGTTCACCAACAAGCCCTTCGTCCACTTCTACGCAACCAAGCGCGTGGGCGGGCAGGTGCTCGATTCGAACGCGATCAAGCTGCTGAAGATCGAGGGATAGGCGGGAGAAGATCCTCCCCATTTTCGCGCAGCGCAAATGGGGAGGGGGACCGCGAGACGCGCAAGCGGCTCGTGGTGGAGGGGCCGCCCTGCCCGGCGCAGGCCCCTCCGTCACCCGCCTGCGGCGGGCGCCACCTCCCCATCGCAAGTCGATGGGGAGGAATGGAAACCTGGTCGCGGCAGCCAAAGCGCGACTGCGCGCCCGGAGCGCTTTGCGCGGAGGATAGCCAAGGCCGCGGATGCGGCCGCCGGCGCCTGAGGCTCAAACAAAAAAAGGGGGAGTTCGCGATGAAGCGGACCGTATTGACGCCGCCCGATCTGGCGGGCGCCGCGCTGGCGGATTGCAAGCGATGGCTGGCGATCACCACTGCGGCCGAGGATGCCTCGCTCACCGCGCTGCTGGGCGCGAGTGCCGAGGCGTGCGAGGCTTTCACCGGGGCCGTGCCGCTGGAAGCGACCTGCGAGGAAGTGCTTCCCGCATGCCGCGAGTGGCAGGCGCTCGCGACGCGACCGGTGCAGGCGATCGTCGGCATCGAGGGCATTCCGGCCGAAGGTCCGCGCTTTGCGCTGGCGGCGGGTGCCTACGAAGTCGAACTCGACGCCGACGGGACCGGGCGGGTGCGCCTGCTGCGGCAGGGCGCGGAGGGGCGGATCGCGGTGCGCTTCGCCGCGGGCCTTGTGCCTGAGTGGGACGCGCTGCCGGGCGGCTTGCGGCACGGGATCGTCCGTCTCGCGGCCGAGCTCTACCGCGCGCGCGACGAGGGCGCGGCGGCGGCCTTGCCCTCGGCCGTGACCGCGCTTTGGCGTCCGTGGCGCCGGATGCGGCTGACATGATCGAGGCCGAAGCTCGCCCGCCGCTTGCCGCCCTCGCCGCGCGGCTCGCGCACAAGGCGGCGCGGATCGCGCAGGCGCGCGCGGAGAACGCCGTCCGCGCCCGCCGGGGCGACCCGGCCCGCTGGCGCAGCGCGCGGCTGCTCTGGCCCGCTTTCGCGGAGGACTGACCGATGGAACATGCCTTGCGCGCCGCGCTGATCGCCTGGCTGCGCGGCGGCCCCGCCTCGCTCGACACGCTCAATGCGGTGGAGGAGGAAGCGCCGCTGCGCGCCAGTCCGCCCTGGCTCGGCATCGCCGCGAGCGCGAGCGCCGACTGGAGCACCAAGGACCGCACCGGCCGCGAGATTCGCGTGGCGCTCGAACTGCACACGCGCGGCGACGATCCGGCGGCGGACGGCGCGCTGGTCCGCGCGATCGAACGCCGGATCGAGGCCCTGCCGCGGGAGCAGCCGGGGTTCACGGTCGTCTCGATCCTCTTCCTGCGCGCCCGCGCCGAGCGCCGCGCCAACAACCGCCGCAGCGTGCTGCTGGAATACCGGTTCAGGTGCTTGGCGGCGACCTAACACCCCTCCCGCGAGCGGGAGGGGCGCGAGACTTGGCGGCGCGAAGCGACGCTTAGTCGCAGCGGGGTGGGCGCTGCCGGACCGCCGAATGACCACAGGCCCACCCCCGACCCCTCCCGCAAGCGGGAGGGGGGATTCTGTTGCGTTCACATTTTTGGAGATCACCCATGACAGCCCAGAAAGGCTCCGCCTTCCTTCTCAAGATCGGCGACGGCGCCCAGCCGCCCGCCTACGCCACCGTCGCCGGCCTCCGGACCACGCAGATGTCGATCAACGGCGATACCGTGGTCGTCACGCACAAGGAAAGCGGCGGCTGGCGCGAGCTGCTGTCGGGTGCGGGGACGCGGTCGGTGTCGGTTTCGGCGGGCGGGATCTTTCTCGCCAGCGAGGCCGAAGCCGCGGTCCGCGCCCATGCACTGGCGGGGACGATCGACGATTACGAGCTCTCGTTCGAGGATGGCGAGCGGTTGCGCGGCCGGTTCCTCGTCCAGCGGCTCGACTACGCCGGCGATTTCAACGGCGAGCGGACCTATACGCTGCAACTCGAAAGCTCGGGCGCGGTGGTGCCGGCATGACCCCCGCTCAAGTAGCCGAAGGCGGTAGCGCGACAAGGATTCCAGCCAATCCGCATCGCGGCGAAGCGGCACTGGTCATTGCCGGAAGCGCGCGCGTGCTGCGACCGAGCTTCTCGGCGCTGGTCGCGGCCGAGGAGGAGCTCGGGCCGCTGTTAGCGCTGGTCGAGCGGGCGGGCGAAGGGCGGCTGGCGCTGTCCGAGATGGCCGCGCTGTTCTGGCACTGCCTCGCCGATCGCGGCGAGCTGACGCGCGAGCAAGTGGGCGAGGCGGTGACGGCACAGGGCCTCGCCGCATGCGCCAAGCCGCTACGCACACTGCTCGGCCAGATTCTCCAGGGTTCCGGCTGATGGGCGACCTATCCCCCTCCCGCCCGCGGGAGGGGCGCGAGACTTGGGCTTGCGAAGCAAGTACTAGTCGCAGCGGGGTGGGCCTCGGCGAGGCGCTCAATGATATCGGGCCCACCCCCGACCCCTCCCGCAAGCGGGAGGGGGGACGTTTCGGCGCCGCCTCTCTCCCCCTCGCAGCCGTAGCCGCGCAAGCACTCGGCTGGCGGCCGGAGGAATTCTGGCGGGCGACGCCGGCCGAGCTGGCGGCGAGCCTGGCCGACCCTGCCGGCCAGCCCGCGGTCCCGACCCGGACCGAGATCGAACGCATGCTGGAGCGCGAAACCAATGGATGACGACCTGGACGAAATGCTGATCGAAGTGCGCGCGGGCACGCAGGGCTTCGCCGCCGACATCGCGGAAATGCGGGGCGCGCTCGATTCGACACTGGTCGCGCGGTTCCGCGAGGCGGGATCGATCCTCGAGCGCGGGCTGCTGTCGGCGATTCGCCGCGGGACCCTCGGGTTCGACGATCTCCGGCGCGTGGCGCTGAGCGCGATCGACCAGATCGCGGCGCAATCGCTGCGGTTGGGATTCGACGAGCTGTTCGGCGGGATCGGACGGCAGGGCGGCGGCCTCGGCGGCTTGTTCGGCGGGCTGGTCGGAGCGCTGTTCGGCCTGCCCGGACGTGCGACCGGGGGCCCGGTCTCGCCCGGGCGCGGCTATCTCGTCGGCGAGCGCGGGCCCGAGCTGTTCGTGCCGACCACCGCGGGCCGGGTCGAACCCTCGCTTCCGAACGCGCCGGCGCGCGAGGTGCGCGTGTCGATCAACCTTGCGCCACAGCGCGGCGCCGATGCGCCGGTCGCTCTGCAACGCTCCAGCCGTCAGGTCGCGAGCGCGGTGCGGAGGGCGTTGTTGCCGTAGCCTCCCAAAGATCCTCTCCATTTTTGCGCCAGCACAAATGGGGAGGGGGACCGCGAGACGCGCAAGCGGCTCGTGGTGGAGGGGTTTCGCGCCCCATTGCCCCTCCGCCACCCGCCTGCGGCGGGCGCCACCTCCCCATTTGGCTGACGCAAAATGGGGAGGATCGGAAACCTTGGTCGCGGCAGCCAAAGCGCGACTGCGCGCCCGGAGCGCTCTGCGCGGAGGATAGCCAAGGCCGCGGATGCGGCCGCCGGCGCCTGAGGAGAAAAACGATGCCTTTCTGGCTCGCCCGCGAACGCCGCGGGCAGGATCGCGACTGGATTCAGCGGTTCGATCCGCGCTTCTGGACGGTCGACTTCCCGCGCCCGATGATGGCGGCGGTGCTCGCCACCGGGCCCGACAGCCTGCGGGTCGAGTGCGAATTCCTGCACCGGGGCGAGCTCGCCGGGCTGATCTGGGCGAGCAAGGACAGGCTCGACCATCCGCTGCTCGCCTATGCGACCGACCGCGACTATTCCCACACCATCCTGCGCTTTCGCTGGACGTCCTCGTCGCTCGTCGCGCTCGATCAGGCGAACGGGCCGACGCTGACGATCGAGGGGCGCGATGCCGCCGGCCAGCCGCGCACCTGGTACGTGCGGCTGTGGAACTACGCGGCGGGCAGCCCAACCGATGCCCAGATCGAGCTGCCGTTCTCCAAGCTCGAAAGCGGCTGGGCGCTGCCGGGCGAGCCGATCCATCCCGGCGATATCGACCGGATGTTCATCTCGATCGTGCCGCCGGGCCATGTTCCGGGCAGCACGGCGCCGTTCCCCGAGCGCGTCACCGGCCATGTCGAGCTGACGGACATCGTCTGCGAGGGCAGCCGCGCGATGCTGGAGATCGGGGACGTCCTGCTCCCGCCCCACGGCGAGCGCATGGCGACCGCTTACGACGACCTCTACAACCAGACGCCCGCGCGCCTGCTGCGCAATGTCCGCGGGCTCGGCTATCGCGGCACGATTCTGCACTATCTCGGCATGAGCCACTTCCCGCGGCTGCGCGCGGAAGGCGACGCGCTGCCGGTCGAGCGGCCGGCGGCGATCGCCGAGCCCGCGCTGCTGTGGCACCGGGCGTTCTTTGAGCAATGCCACGCGTGGGGGTACGACACGATCGTCTCCCTCTCCTACGAACTGCTGGCCGAGCATTGCCCGGACGAATGGCAGCAGCGCGCACACGACGGCACGCCCTCGCGGACCGGATGGGACCCGCCCTCGGCCCTGCTCTCGCCCGCGAATGCGGGGGCGATGGCCTGGCTGCAGTCGGTCGCCGTGCAATTCACCAGGTTGCAGGAGGACTGCGGACTGCCGGTGCGCTTCCAGATCGGCGAGCCGTGGTGGTGGACTGTGCCGGCAAGCGGGGCGCCATGCCTTTACGACGATGCTGCGCAGGCGGCGTTCGGCGGCGCACCGCCGGTGATCGTGGACATGCGCGCGCCGCTGGACGAGGCGCAGACCGCACTGCTCGACCAGGCCGGCGCGCTGCTCGCGCAATCGACCGCCGCGCTGGCGCAGGCGGTGCGCGACGCGGCCGGGGGCGAGGCGGAGATCCTGCTGCTCGCTTTCACGCCGACGATCTTCGATCCGGCCATGCCCGAGCTCAAGCGCGCCAACCTGCCGCTCGGCTGGGCCTGGCCGGCGTTCGACCGGTTGCAGCTCGAGGACTACGACTGGCTCACCGGCGGGTTCGACGCGCGGCGGCGCGCGGCGCTGGCCGAAGTCGACGCACGGCTCGGCTATCCGCTGGAGCGGCAGGACTATCTCTCCGGCTTCGTGCTCGATGCCGCCGATGCCGAGACTTACTGGCGCCGGATCGACCGCGCGCTCGACGAGGCCGCGCAGCGCGGCGTGACCCGCCGCTACGTCTGGGCGCTGCCGCAAGTGGCGCGCGACGGATACACGCGGCTCGCCCCATCCAAGGAGACCGAGATGCAGGCATTCGACGACGTGCTCTATCCGCTCGCCCTCGGGCGCGATGCGGCGGTCAGCCCCGAGTTCTCGACCACCGTCGCGGTCACCGCGTCGGGGCACGAGCGGCGCGGCTCGCTGTGGTCCGACGCGCGGCTGCGGTTCGATGTCGGGCCGGGCATCCGCTCGGAAGCCGAGCTCGGCACGCTGATCGCCTTCTTCCGCGCCCGCCGGGGTGCAGCCCGCGGCTTCCGCCTGTCCGATCCGTTCGACTTCAGCTCGCACGCGATGACCGGCACGCCGACCCCGCTCGACCAGCGGCTCGGCACCGGCGACGGCGCGCGCGACACCTTCCCGCTGGTCAAGACCTACGGCGGGGGCGAGGACCCGCAAGTGCGCCCGATCACCCGCCCGCGCGCGGAAACCGTGCGGGTCAGCGTCGACGGCGTCGAGACCGCGGACTGGTCGCTCCTGCCCGGCGGCATGGTCCGGTTCGACACGGCGCCGCCTGCCGGGGCGGTGGTCCGTGCCGGGTTCCTGTTCGACGTGCCGGTGCGCTTCGCGCAGGACCGGCTCGATATCTCGGGCGCGACTTTCGCCGCGGGCGAGGCGCCGTCGGTGCCGCTGATCGAAGTGCGGGAGGCGGCATGAGCCGGGTCTTCTTCGCCAACGAGCTCGAAGGCGTCGCGACCTTCTGGCGCATCCATCGCCGCGACGGGGTGACGCTCGGCTTCACCAGCCACGACCGCGACCTGTGGTTCGACGGCGTGCTCCACCGCGCGGCGCCGGGGATGCTCCCGAGTGCACTGCGCCGCACCGCCGACTTCTCGCCCGACAGCGCCGAAGTGCAGGGCCCGCTGTCGCATGACAGCATCGCGGCCGAGGACCTCGCCGCCGGCCGCTTCGACCAGGCGCGGGTCGAAATCGGTGCGGTGGACTGGGAAACGCTCGACCGCGCAACGCTCTACAACGGGACGATCGGCCGCGTGGCGCAGGACGGCGGGCGGTTCGCAGCCGATCTCCGCTCGGCCAAGGCGGCGCTGGAGGAGGACTTCGTGCCCCGCACCAGCCCGACCTGCCGGGCCGAGTTCTGCGGCCCGGGCTGCACGCTCTCCGCCGCGCGCTTCACGCACGAGGCCTCGGTCGAGGCCGTGGATCTGGAGGCGGGCCTGGTGCGCTTCTCCGCGCCGAGCTGGCACCTGATGGGCGGCGGACGGGTCCGCTGGATCGACGGTCCGCATGCCGGGCAGACGATGCAGGTGCTCGCCGCATCGGCGCAGGGGCTGGCGCTCGACCGGCCGATCGGCAGCGCCGTCGCGTCCGGTATGCGCGCCGCGCTGCGCGAAGGATGCGACAAGCGGCTGACGACCTGCGCGGGGCGGTTCGCCAATGCGATCAACTTTCAGGGCGAGCCCTACCTGCCGGGCAACGATCTGCTCGCGCGCTATCCGGTGGCGCCATGAGCGGCGCGCGGGCCGAGGCCGTCGCGCGGGCGGCCGAGGCGCTGGTCGGCACACCGTTCCGGCTGCACGGGCGCGATCCTCGGTGGGGGCTCGACTGCATCGGCCTTGTCGCGTCCGCGCTCGAGGGCGCCGGGCTGCAGGCCGAACCGCCGAGCGGCTACGGGCTGCGCAACCACGCGATCGACGATCCCGACCAGCAGGCACGGCGCAGTGCGCTCCGCCCGGTCGAAGGTGCGCCGATGGTGGGAGACGTGCTGCTCGTCCGCCCCGGGCCGGCGCAAGTGCATCTGCTCGTCTGCGCGCGCGGAGACGGCTTCATCCATGCCCACGCGGGGCTGCGCCGTGTCGTCGCCATGCCCGGGCCGCTGCCATGGCCGGTGCTGCGCCACTGGCGTCCGATCGAGGAGGATCGATAGATGGCTACTCTGGTACTCGGCGCTGTCGGCACGCTGATCGGCGGTCCGGTCGGCGGCGCGCTCGGCGCGCTGGTCGGGCGCAGCGTGGACGGCGTGCTGGCCGGCGGCGGGCAGCGCGAAGGTCCGCGCCTGCGCGATCTTGCGATCACCACCTCAAGCTATGGCCAGCCGCTCCCGCGCCATCACGGGCGAATGCGCGTGTCAGGCAGCGTGATCTGGGCGACCGACCTGGTCGAGAACCGCGAGACGAGCGGCGGCGGTAAGGGGAAACCGAAAACGACGACCTACAGCTATTCGAGCTCGTTCGCCGTGGCGCTGGCCAGCCGCCCGATCGAGGGCGTGGGGCGTATCTGGGCCGACGGCAACCTGCTGCGCGGGGCGGCGGGCGACCTCAAGAGCGGCGGCACGCTGCGCATCTATAGAGGGCACGGCGACCAGCGGCCCGATCCGCTGATCGCGGCGGCCGAGGGCAGCGCCTGCCCGGCTTTTCGTAACTGCGCGTATGTCGTGTTCGAGGATCTGGAGCTTGCCGACTTCGGCAATCGCATCCCCGCACTCAGCTTCGAGGTTCTTGCCGATGTGGACGACTTCGACCTCCGGGACCTGATCGAGCCGCTGATTCCGGTGGCCACCACACGCGTTCCGCTCGGGGACCTCGACGGCTTCTCCTATGAGGGCGGCGACCTGCGTGCCGGCCTGGAGACGATCGGCGCGCTCTTTCCTCTTGCCTGCGATTGCGGCGGAGATGGGCTGACGATCGCACCCGAAGCAGCACCGGATCACCCGGTGATCACGCTCCCGCCGCCGGTCGTCGCATGGCAGGAGGAGGATTTCGGCAGGCAGGACGGCGCGCTGCGGGAGCGGGACGGAACACCGCCCGCCGGTCCCGATGCGTTGCGCTACTACGACGTTGCGCGCGATTTCCAGCCGGGCCTCCAGCGCAGCGAGGGCAGCGCGGTGCACGCGGCGAGCCGCACGCTTGAATTCCCAGGCGCGCTCCATCCCGACGCCGCGCGGGCGCTGGTCGGCGCCGCCGGCAGGCGCGCGCATTGGCTGCGCGAGCGGCTTGCCTGGCGGGTGGCCGAGCTTGATCCCGCGGTCGCGCCAGGCAGCCTCGTCCGCGTATCCGACGTCGACGGGCTCTGGCGCGTCGCAAGCTGGGAGTGGCGCGAGAACGGCATCGAGCTCGATCTCGTGCGGCACGCCTTCGGCGCCGTCCACGCGCCGCCCGGCGAGGCCGGGACTCCCGGCCTTCCGGTGGACACCGCGCCCTCCCCGACTCTCCTCCGCGCTTTCGAGCTGCCGTGGGACGGCACCGGCGATCCTGCCACGCCCGCCGTGTTCGCAGTGGCGAGTGCGGCCGGTGCGCACTGGCGCGGCGCGGCGCTCTATATCGATCGGCAGGGCGCGCTCGAACCGCTCGGCACGACCGGGCGGACGCGTAGCATCATGGGCGCGCTCGCTGCGCCGCTGCCGCCGTCGCCAGCCCTCGTGCTCGAACGCCAGGCTGTGCTGACACTCGATCTGGTGGCCGAGGATCTGACTTTGGCGTCGGCCGATGCCGAGGCGATCGCCGCGGGCGCCAACCGTCTGCTCGTCGGCAGCGAGATCGTGCAGTTCATGCGCGCGATGCGCGAAGGCGACCGGCGCTGGCGCCTCGAAGGCTTGGTGCGCGGGCGCGGCGGCACCGAAGCGGCCGCGCAGGCGGGGCACGGCTCCGGGACGCTTGTCACTTTGCTCGATGCGAGCCTGGTGCCCCTCGTTCTCGACCGGCCGAACGGCGCCACGATCGCAGCGATCGGAGCCGCCGAGGACGAGCCGGTCGCCGCACAGATCGAAAGCGCCGGCGTGACGCGGCGACCGCTCGCCCCGGTTCACCCGCGCGCGACCGTACTGCCCTCCGGCGCGCTCTCGCTGCGCTGGATCCGTCGTGCGCGGGGCGGCTGGACCTGGCCGGCAGAGATCGAGCTGCCACTCGTCGAGGAGGCAGAACTCTATCGGGTCGGCATAGGGCCCGTAGAGGCCCCGCTAGCGAGCTGGGAAGTGGCCGAACCCCGGCTCGTCATCGAAGCCGACGATCTCGCCGCGCTTTCCGCCGCCCACCCCGGCGCCGCCGTCTGGGTGCGGCAGATCGGCAGCTTCGCGGCGTCCGATCCCCTGTACCTGAATACCCTCGCCTGACCTCTTGCCATGGGAGCCAAGCATCATGTCACAGCCCGTAACTTTCGAATCCGCGACGCCGCGGTTCGATCTGCCTCACCTTTTCCCCGCGCAGTCGCAGAAAGAATTCATCGTCAACGAATCACATGCGCGGATCGACATGCTCCTGCACTGCGCAGTCGAGGGAGAGGCAGACGATCCGCCCGCTGCGCCGGCGGAAGGCGAGGTGTGGATCGTGGGCCCGGCCCCGACCGGCGACTGGAACGGACGCGCGGGCCAGCTCGCGGGACGGCAGGCGGGCGGCTGGCTGTTCAGCGCCCCGCGCGACGGGCTGCGCGTATTCGACAAGGCGGCCCGGCAGGTCGCGCTCTACGATGGCGAATGGCTGCGGGCTGCCGCGCCGGAAAACCCCACCGGAGGGAGCACGATCGACGCCGAGGCGCGCACCGTGATTGATAACCTTATCGAAACTCTCCGCGTTGCAGGGATCTTGCCCCGCACCGAATGAGGAACCCAATCGGGGATCGCGCGTTCGGGGAGGCACAGGAGGGTCAATTCGTTCAAGTTTTCGGCCGGAGCATCCCAAAGCGAGGCATTATTGCAACAGTTTCGGGACATTGGCCGCTTGCCTCCCTCTTGGGGAAAAGTTAGAAAACAGAGCACTCGGTGGCTCTATTTCGCTGAAAAGGGGAATTATATAATGCGGAAACTCGTCATTGGATTGGCGATGGCCTCTACGGCCCTTGCATCGCCGGCCCTCGCACGTGACGGCCAGTGGTACATCGAAGGCCAAGGCGGCCCGATGATCGTCGAAGACTTCGACTTCGACATCGTCGACGCCGATGGCGACGTTATCGATACCGCTGGTGCCGACACGGACACGGGCTACGACTTTGGCGGCGTGGTCGGCTACGACTTCGGCGGCTTCCGTCTCGAAGCCGATGCCAGCTATCGCTCTGCGCCGATCAGCACGCTGACGGCCGAGGGCGATCAGTTCGACGCCGGCGGTGACGCCAGCGCTCTTGCGTTCATGTTGAACGGACTGGTCGACTTCGGTGAAGATGATGGTCTGCAGGGCTTCGTCGGCGCCGGTGCCGGTGTTGCGCGCACCAGCCTCGACGCCACGATCGGCGGCCCGAACGTCATCGACGATTCGGACACCGGCTTCGCGTGGCAGGCTCTTGCCGGCGTCCGCGCGCCTCTGACCGACAACATCGACGTCGGCCTGCGCTATCGCTTCTTCAACGCGGAAGACGTTACGCTGGTCGACGCGGCCGGTGGTCAGGCGGACACGCGTTTCCGGTCGCACTCGATCCTGGGCACGCTGACGTTCAACTTCGGTGGCGAACCTGCGGCTCCGCCGCCCCCGCCGCCCCCGCCGCCGCCCCCGCCGCCGCCGCCGCCGCCGCCGCCCCCGCCGCCGCCTGCGCCGGTGTGCAACCAGGGCCCGTACATCGTGTTCTTCGAATGGGACAAGTCGGACATCACGCCCGAGGCTGCGACCATTCTCGACAACGCGGTTTCGGCCTATGCGGATTGCGGTTCGGCTTCGGTCATGCTTGCCGGTCACACCGACCGTTCGGGTACGCAGGCCTACAACATGGGTCTGGCCGAGCGCCGCAACGCCTCGGTTCGCTCGTATCTCACCGGTCGGGGCATCCCCGATACGCGGATCTCGAGCGAGGCGTTCGGCGAATCGCAGCCGCGCGTTCCGACCGCGGACGGCGTGCGCGAGCTCCAGAACCGTCGGGTGGAAATCACCTACGGTCCGGGTTCGGGCATGTAAGTCTCGCGAAAGCGACGATTTCAAGGGAAGGGGCCGGAGCAATCCGGCCCCTTTTTTGTTAAGGCTACCGTGTTCGCAAAACAGGAGCCTTTCATGATTCGTCTATCTCTTCTCGCATCCCTGGCCAGCGTGGCCGCACTCGCGGCCTGTTCTCCCGCGTCAGATCCATCGGATGAGAATGCTTCGGGCGAGGACAGGTCGGCTGCGCCCACCAGCGAGACGGTAGGGACGGCTTCGCTCGCGCTCGCGGACGGCACCCCGGCCGGCACGGTCGAATTGCTGGCGGAAGGCGATGATCTTTCGCTCAGCGCCACCCTCACAGGAATTCCGGAAGGGCCGCACGGCTTTCATCTTCACACGACGGGCGAGTGCACGCCGCCAGACTTCACTTCCGCAGGCGGACATCTCAATCCTGCCGACAACGAGCATGGCCACGAGAACCCGGCCGGCAGCCACCTGGGCGATCTTCCAAATCTCGTCGCCGGCGCCGACGGCAACGCATCGGCCACCGTCGAGCTGGGCAACGGCGGCGCGAGCGCGATCGACGCGCTGTTCGATGCCGATGGCACCGCGGTGGTCGTGCATGCGGATGCCGACGATTATCGCACCGATCCCACCGGCAACGCCGGCTCGCGGATCGCCTGCGGCGTGCTCGAACGCGCCTGAGGCGCCGGCCGTCTAGCGCAAAACTTCGCCCGCTGCGCGCGCGCGTTCGACCACGCTGGCGCCCGCAGCGGGCGCCAGCTTGAGCGCCGCGAGCAGCAGGACGAAGCCGATCGGGACGACTATCAGCGTCGACATGATGCCGAGAGTCAGATCGTCGCCATTGGTGGCCGAGACATAGCCGGCCATGAAGGGGCCGATCCCGAGCCCGATCAACGTCGTCGAGAGAAAGAAGATCGCCGTGGCAAGGCCGCGCATGCGCGGCAGGACGAGCGCTTGGCTGCTCGCCGCCGCGGCGCCGAGCGCCGAAGCCGACGTCATCTGGGCGAAGAAGCTTGCCACATAGAACATGATCAGACTCGACGTGTTGTAGGCGACCACGAGCGGCGGTACCGAGGCGAGGAGGCCGAACATCACCACCCAGACACGCCCGGTGGGGCGGCGCTCGAGCAGGAAGTCCGCCATCCGGCCTCCGATGATCACGCCGAGAAAGCCGGCCACGGCAGAGGGCGCGCCGAGAAACCAGCCCAGGTCGCTCTTGTCCGCGCCGAGCGCGCGCTCGGCATAAGGGGCGCCCCAATAGGCGGCGGAATAGGAGACGAAGGCGACCGTGCCGTATCCCAGGACGACCGTGAGAAATGCGGGCGAGCCCCAGGTGAGCCTGAAGGTCGGCAGGTCCCGTGCCCTGAGCGACATCGCCCAGCTGAACACGGCGTAGTAGCCTACCGCGAGAAAGAGCCACTGGTCCGAGAGGCCGGGCACGAGCGACGAAGTCGCCGGAACTGCAGACGACAGGAGCACGGCGAGCGCGGCGAAGAAAATCGCGCCCGCGATGTTCGCGACGAGGCCGCGTGCGCCTCGCGCCGCTGCGCCGATCAGCGTGAACGGGGGAATGACCTGAACGAGCTCACCCAGAAACCCGCGGAAAGGCTGCGGATCTTCCGGTGTCGGCAACCCGTCGATCGCGCCGCGAACCGGCTCGCGTAGCGTCAGGACCCAGGCTGCCAGCAGAATTCCGGGAACGCCCACTGCCAGAAAGGCAGCTTGCCAGCCCACAAGCCCGAATGGCCCGCCGCCCGGGTACGCTGCGTTCCAGTTCTCGACCACCAGTCCGCCGATGAGCAGCGATATGCCCCCGCCGAGGTAGAGGCCCGAGGAATAGATCGCCAGCGCCGTCGCGCGCAGGCGCGCCGGGAACCAGTCCGAGATCAGCGAATAGGCGGCAGGGCTTGCGGTCGCTTCCCCGACGCCCACGCCGATGCGAGCCACCGTCAGCGTGGCTGCGTTGCGAGCGAAGCCGGAGAGCGCGGTCATGGTCGACCAAAGCGCCAGGCCGAGACTCATCAGGCGCAACCGTTTCCAGCTATCGGCGAGCTTGCCCAGCGGGATGCCGAACAGCGCATAGAACACGGCGAACGCCGTGCCGTAGAGGAAGCCGAGGTAGTCGTCCTCCACCCCCAGGTCGAGCTTGATGTCGTTCGCGAGGATCGAGAGGATTTGCCGGTCGATGAAATTGAGAATGTAGACGACCACCAGAACCCCGAGTGCGTACCAGCTGTATGCTGGCACCTTCTCCCGCGCGCGCTCCGCCTCGGCGGGCGCATGCGGCCCGTCAGTCTGGGTGTCGTTCATAGCTGATCCCGTCCTCCAACCCCGCTTCGGCGAATCCCTTTTGGCGCAAGCGGCAGCTATCGCAAAGCCCGCATGCACGGCCGCTCGCGGTTGGCGCGTAGCAGGACCAGCTCAGGCCGGTGTCCAGCCCCAGCCGGTGCGCCTCGGCAGCGATCTCCGCCTTGGACATGTGCTGTAGCGGCGCGTTGATCGTTATTGCGCGGCCTTCGACACCAGCCTTGGTGCCGAGCCGCGCCATCTCCTCGAAGGCCGCGATAAATTCGGGCCTGCAGTCGGGGTAGCCCGAGTAGTCGAGCGCGTTCACACCGATGAAAATATCGCGTGCGTCGGCAGCTTCAGCACATGCGAGGGTGAGCGAAAGGAACACGATGTTGCGCGCCGGTACGTAAGTGACCGGGATATCGGTCCCCACTCCGCCGGTCGGCACATCGATGTCGTCGGTGAGCGCCGAGCCGCCGAACACGGCAAGATCGAGCGGAAGAACGACGTGCCGCTCACAATCCAGCATCGCGGCAATGTTCCTCGCCGCGTCGATCTCGATCCGGTGCCGCTGACCGTAGTCGATCGTCAACGCATGCAAGGCAAAGCCGCGTTCGCGTGCCAGCGCGGCGGAAACCATCGAGTCGAGCCCTCCGGACAGCAGCACCACTGCCACATCGCGCCGATTGTCCGTGTTCGATCCCATTCCGGCGCGCTAGGGAGAAAATCCCGGCAGAGCAATGGCGGGTGTCGCCGCCCCTGCTCTCGTCAGCGGCAGTTGCCCGTGCGGCGGGCCTCTGCAGTGAACTGGAACGGGAGCCCGCCGGCGATCCCCTGGCTTTCCACCTGCGCCAGCGAGCCGGTTTCGCGGCGGATGCTCGTCCGCCCGTAGTTAGGGCCGCGGCAGGTGTACTGGACGGTCACCTCGTCCTGGCCATCCTCCACGACATAGCGCGAACACTTGCTGTCGGGGTGCCGCAACTGGATCAGCTCGCGGCCGTTCCGGACGCAGATCTGCTGCGTCGAGCTGCCGTCGCGAAAACGCAGTTGCCACTGCCCCGGCTCGAGCCGATCGAGCATGGCAAGGCTCGGCGCCTGCGCAGCGGCGGAGATACCCGCTGCAAGACCTGCGACCATTGCAATCGGTCGGAGCGCAGCGATGGACGACTTGAGCATTGGTCAATCTCCCGACAGCTCGTCTGCCGATCTAGATATGTATCATCCTTCTGACGGCAAGCCGTTGCATCTATGCGACAGCCTGTTCATGCCTCGATCTCGAACACTTTCGAGCAGAAGGCGCAGTCGACGAGAATCAATCCTGTCTCATCTCGCATCTCGGCCCGATCTTCTTCGGGGAAGCGGCTGATGACCTCCTCGTAGTGCTCGATCGAGCAGCGGCAGCCGCGGGCGATCGACGCGCCGGGCTGGACACGCACTTCCTCTTCCTCGTGAAACAGCCGCCACACCAGAGCATCCAGCGAAAGCGCGGGATCGACGAGCTCCTCATGCCGGGTGCTTCCGGCGAGTGCCATCACGTGCTCCCATTCGGGATGATCCGTTCGCGCATGAAGCCGCTCGCGGCCTTCCTCCCCGTCCGGCAGGTGCTGCGCGAGCAGACCGCCGGCGATGCAACCATTCTCCCTGGCCCGCGCGGCGACGCGGATCAGCGTGGGGATCTGCTCCGATTGCGCAAAGTAGGTCTCGCAAGCTTCGGCCAGCGTCTCACCTTCGAGCGGGACGATGCCCTGATAGCGCCCGTCGCCGCCTGCCATGTCGAAGGTGACCGCGAGATATCCCTTCCCGAAAAGCGCAAAGAGCGACGGATTGGCTCCGAGCTCGGTCAGCCGTTCGCGGTCGAAATCGGCATAGCCGCGAAGCTGCCCGTTGCGGTAGTCGCACACCAGCAAGCGTACGACGCCGCCTTCGGTCTGCGCCTGCATGGTCAATTGCCCGCTCTCGTCCTTGAGCAGTCCGCCGATCAGCGTAGCCAGCACGAGCGCTTCGGCCAGCAGATGCGTGATGGCAGGCGGGTAGTCGTGCGCGGCAAGAATCTCGTCGATCGCGCGATCGAGCCGCACGGCCTTGCCGCGCGCGTTGTGCGCAGGAATCGTGAAGCCCAGCAGTTTGTCGGAGAAGGTCTCGGTCCGGTCCGTCATGCCGCGCATATGGGGCGGCGAGTCAGCGAAAGTAAGGCGTGGACGCGCTCAAAGCTTTCCGAAGCACCAGAGCAGGACGGACTTCTGCGCGTGAATGCGGTTCTCCGCCTCGTCGAACACGACCGATTGCGGGCCTTCGAACACATCCTCGCTCACTTCCTCGCCCACGTGTGCGGGCAGGCAGTGGAGGAAGGGCGCATCGGGCTTGGCACGCGCCATCAGCGCCTCGTTGACCTGGAACGGCGCCATCGCAGCAAGCTTGTTGTGCGTGTGGTCCTGTCCCATCGACACCCAGGTGTCGGTGACGACCACGTCGGCGCCTGTCGTCGCCTGGGCCGCATCGCCGGTCAGCGTTACCTGCGCTCCGCGGGCGCGCGCCGTCTCGACGAATTCGCCATCAGGCTCGTAGCCCTTCGGTGTGGCGATGCGGACGTTGAACTTGAACAGCCCGGCCGCCTCCAGGATCGAGTGAAGCACGTTGTTGCCGTCGCCGAGCCAGGCAACTTCCAGCCCGGGCAGCGGCTTGCCGCGCTCGACCACGGTGAGGAGGTCGGCGACAATCTGGCATGGGTGCGAGCGGTCCGTCAGGCCGTTGATCACCGGCACGCTGGCATGGCGCGCCATCTCCTCCGCTTTCGCATGATCGTCGGTTCGCAGCATGATCGCGTCCGCCATGCGGCTGAGCACGCGCGCGGTGTCGGCGACCGATTCGCCGCGGCCGAGTTGGCTGGAAGCCGAATCGAGCACCAGCGCCGAACCGCCGAGCTGGCGCATGGCGATATCGAAGCTGACCCGAGTGCGGGTCGAGTTCTTCTCGAACACCATCGCCAGCACGTGTCCGGCGAGCGGAGCGTCGGCGTCAGCCTTGCCCTTCGGCCAGTCACGGCGCGCCGCCTTGCGCTGCTGCGCATCATCGATCATCGCGGCAAGGGCGTCCGTCCCCGCGTCGGAGAGGTCGAGGAAGTGGCGGACGGTCATCAAACCGCCTCGGGGATCACGTAGTCGGCGGCGCCGGCCGAGAGCTTGTCGAAGAATTCGTCGATCTCGGCGTCACCGATCACCAGCGGCGGCAGGACGCGCAGAGTATTGTCGCCCGCGGCCACCGTCAGCAACTGGTGATTGTCGCGCAGATGGACGAAGAACGGCCGGCTCTCGACCTTCATCTTGATGCCGAGCATCAGGCCCTTCCCCCGCACGAGTTCGAACAGATCGGGGTAATTGCCGATGAACTGTTCGAGCCGGGCGCGGATGCGCTCGCCCTTCACGGTCACTTCGGCGAGAAACTCGTCGTTCGCGACCGCGTCCATCACCGCCATGCCCGCGGCCATCGCGAGGGGGTTGCCGCCGTAGGTCGAGCCGTGCGTCCCGAAGCCCATGCCGCGCGCGGCGTTCTCCGTCGCGAGGCACGCACCGAGGGGAAAACCGCCCCCGATGCCCTTCGCGGTGGCGAGGATGTCTGGCTCGATGCCGTAGTGCTCGTAGGCGTAAAGCTTGCCCGTGCGCGCAACGCCGCACTGGACTTCGTCGAGCACCAGCATGAGGTCGTGCTCGTCGGCCAGGGCGCGCAGCCCCTTCATAAATGCGTCGGACGCGGGACGAATGCCGCCCTCGCCCTGGATCGGTTCGACCAGGAAGCCTGCGGTGTTCGGCCCGACCGCCGCCTTCGCGCCTTCAAGATCGTCGAAGTCGACGTACTTGAAGCCGCCAAGCAGGGGCATGAAACCCTTGTGCATCTTCTCCTGGTTGGAGGCGCTGATCGTCGCCATCGTTCGCCCGTGAAAGGCGTTCTTGAAGGTGATCAGTTCGTAGCGTTCACCGTTGCCCGCCTGCTGATGATAGGCGCGCGCCGTCTTGATCGCGCATTCGACCGCCTCGGCGCCCGAGTTGGTGAAGAACACCGTATCGGCGAAGGTCTTGTCCACCAGCCGCTCGGCCAGCGCTTCGCCCTGCGGGCTGCCGTAAAGGTTCGAGACGTGCATGAGCGTCGCCGCCTGGCGCTGGATCGCGCCGATCAGGCCGTCGTGGCTGTGGCCGAGCAGGTTGACCGCGATGCCGCTCGCGAAATCGAGATAGCGGGTGCCGTCCTCGTCAATCAGATGGCAGTGATCGCCGCGCACCGGACGCACGCCGCAACGCGGGTAAACGGGCATGAGCGGAGTGATCGACATCGGCAGAATCCTTCGCGAATCGGGATCGGGAAACGACAAATGGCGGCCCCTCAGAGCCGCCATTCGCACCGTCTAGATTTTCGCTGCCGCCCGGTCAAACACCGGGCAGGAAGCAGGCGCGTCAGCCCTGGACGGGCACCAGGTTGACCGCCGAGTACTTGCCTCGTCGATCGACCTCGAGGTCGAACTCGTAGCGTTCGCCCTCATTGATGCCGGTCAGGCCGGAACGCTCCACCGCGCTGATGTGGACGAACGCGTCGGGCTGCCCATCGTCGCGGACGAGGAAGCCGAAGCCCTTCATCGCATTGAAGAACTTGACCGTGCCGGTTGCCTTTTCGCCCGTCAATTCGCGCTGCGGGGCACCGCCGCGCTCACCGCCGCGATCGGGGCGATCGCTGCGCGCCTGAACCGGAACGACATCGCCCACGATCTGCAGGTCCTGCGCGGAAATCTTGCCGCCGCGGTCGACGAGGTTGAATTCGAGCTCCTGCCCTTCGCCGAGGCCTTCGAGACCGGCGCGCTCGACAGCGCTGATGTGGACGAACACGTCCTCACCGCCGCCTTCCTGCTGGATGAAGCCGAAACCCTTCTGGCCGTTGAAGAACTTGACCGTTCCCTTGCCGGTGCCGACGACCTGTGCCGGCATGCGGCTGAAACCGCCGCCTCCGCCTCCGCCACCGCCACCGCGCGGTCCGCCACGATCGCCGCCGAAACGGCCACCGCCTCCGCCGCCGCTGCCACCACCGAAGCGATCGCCACCGCCACCGAAGCGGTCGCCGCCGCCGAACCGGTCGCCGCCGAAACCGCCTTGTCCGAAATCTCCGCCAGGCCCGCCGAAAGGATCGAACCCGTCTTCACCGAAACCATCGCGCTTGTCGCGTCCGCGACCCCGGCGGCCTCTATCGTAACCCATAGTTCAACACGTACCTTCGCACCGCCCCCGAACTCTCCCATGCCTGCCGGACGGACGGGCCCCGGCTAGGTCACGTCGGTGGCCAACCGCGCAAAATGCGCAAAATCCCCACCTGCCAAACGCCAACCATAGCGCAGAAAGCGTGACTGCGCGAACGATTTAACGGCTTTGCTTACCTTGGCGCAAAATTGTGACATTTTGGCATTGTGCTTCGAAACTGACCCAGCTTGCGCGCGAACCCCGCTTGCGGCATCAGGCGCGCATGGACATCGTCGCGCTCCTTTCCGACCCGGCCGCATGGGCCGCGCTGCTCACTCTGATCGCGCTCGAGGTCGTCCTCGGAGTCGACAACCTCATCTTCATCGCGATCCTGTCGAACAAGCTGCCTGAGCACCAGCAGCAGCGCGCGCGTCGCATCGGCCTCACGCTCGCGCTGGTCATGCGGATCGGCCTGCTGATGCTGATCGGCTGGATCGTGACGCTGCAGACGCCGCTGTTCGACCTCGGTCTGCAGGGCTCCCCCAACGAGTACGGGGAACCGAGCTTCGAGACGGCGTTCTCGGGCCGCGATCTTATCCTGCTTGTGGGCGGGCTCTTTCTGCTGTGGAAGGCGACGAAGGAAATCCACCACTCGATGGAGCCGACGGATCCTTCGGGCGAGTTGCTCGACAAGACACCCGGCATGGCAACCGCCGCAACAGCGACGTTCGGCGCAGTGATCGCACAAATCATCGCGATCGACCTCGTCTTCTCCGTCGATTCGATCCTGACGGCGGTCGGCATGACCGACGATATTCCGATCATGGTAACGGCCGTCGTGATCACCGTCGGGATCATGATGATCGCGGCCGATCCCCTCGCCCGCTTCATCGAGAAGAACCCGACGCTGGTGATGCTCGCGCTCGCCTTCCTGGTCATGATCGGGCTGGTGCTGATCGCTGACGGGTTCGGGTTCCACGTTCCCAAGGGCTACATCTACGCGGCGATGGGCTTCTCGGTCGGGGTGGAACTGCTCAACATGGTGCAGCGCAATCGGCGCGCACGAACGGCGCAGGCGGGTTCGCAGTGAGCGATTTCAGGGTGCTGAGCGCGACGGTTCTGGCCAGTCCGCAGATCGCCCCTGCCGATGTCTCGGCGGCGAAAGCGAAGGGCGTGACGCTGATCGTGAACAACCGTCCCGACGGCGAGGCCGACGACCAGCCCACCGGCGCAGAGATCGAAGCGGCTGCCCGCGCTGCAGGTCTCGACTACCTCGCCATTCCGATCGGCGGATCGGGCTTCGGCGAACCGCAAGTGCGCGCGATGGCCGATGCGCTTGCTCGGGCCGAGGGCAAAGTGCTCGCCTACTGCAGGTCGGGTACGCGTTCGACGCTGCTATGGGCGCTCGCACAGGCGCAGGACGGCCGCGATTCGGAGGAGATTGCCGCCGCGGCCGCCGCCGCCGGTTACGACGTCACGCCGGTGCGGGCGGCGATCGATATGCTCGCCGCCCGCGCCCGCGGCTGACCGGTTCCGCCTGATCATTTCCGATAGTCGAGCGGCGGGTCCCGGTCGCCGAGCAGCGAACGGTATTCGTAGTTCTCGCCGCGCGCAGCCTCGAACTCGGCGCGGGCTCGTTCGCGCAGCTCCGGGTTGGTAAAGAGTTCGACCGCGGCCAGCGCCATCGCCTTTGCCGCCACTTGTGCGCCCTTGTAACCGATCGTCGTGCCGCTCGCCGCCGCCGACTGCCAGCTATGTGCCGCGGTGCCCGGGACCCAGGTCGCGGTGCGCACTCCCACCGTCGGCGTCGCCCATGAGACATCGCCAACGTCGGTCGATCCGTATCCGAGCGACTTTTCGTAGGGCTGGATCTCGGCCGCGGTGGCGAGCGGCAGGGCGGCATCGCCGAGGCTTTCAGAAAGCTGCCGCGCCCAGGCGCGCTCCTCGGCCGTATAGTCCACCCCACCGACCCGGCGCAGCTTGGCATCCATCATCTTCGCCAGCGTCTCGTTCACCAGCAGAGGGTTGTTGCCGTGGATGATCTCCCATTCGACCTTGGTGCCGGTACCCATGGCAGCACCTTTCGCCGCGGCCTCAAGCCGTTCCCACATCGCCTCGACCTCGGCCGTGTCCGAATGGCGCACGTAGTAGAACGCCTCGGCGAAGTCGGGGATCACGTTCGGCGCGGTTCCGCCATCGGTGATCACATAGTGAATGCGCGCGTCCATGGTCGTGTGTTCGCGCATCATGTTGACCATCATGTTCATCGCCTCGACCCCGTCGAGCGCCGAACGGCCCTGTTCCGGCGCACCGGCAGCATGCGCGGAGCGTCCGCGGAAGCGGAACTTGGCCGAACGGTTGGCGAGGCTGGTCTGCGCCGCCGCGCTGTTCTCGTCATCGGCGTGCCAGTGGATCGCAACGTCCACATCGTCGAACAGGCCTGCACGCGTCATGTAAACCTTGCCCGATCCGCCTTCCTCCGCGGGAGTCCCGTAGAACCGCACACGACCGGGCGTGCCGGTCTCCTCGAGCCACTGCTTCACCGCGATTGCGGCGGTGAGCGAGCCGGCGCCGAACAGGTTGTGCCCGCAGGCGTGGGCGGCATGCCTGCCCTCCACAGTCTCTCGCAGCGGCGAGGCCGACTGGCTGAGCCCGGGCAGCGCGTCGAATTCCCCGAGAATGGCAATCACGGGACCCTCGCTGCCGTACTCCGCGATGAAAGCCGTCGGAATGCCGGCAACGCCCTCCTGCACGGTGAACCCATTGGCCTCGAGCTCCGACTGCAGCAGCGCGCTCGACTTCGTTTCCTGATAGCCGACCTCCGCCCATTCCCAGAGCTGACGCGCGACGCGTTCGGTGCGGTCGTACTGCGCGTCGACCGCCTCCACGGCATCGAACGTCTGCGCGAAGGCGGGTTGCGCCACCAGCGCAGCGGCGGCGAACAGAAACGCGGCTTTCCTCATCGATCTCTCCCTCTGGCGAAGACGGCTCTAGAGCGCGCCTGCCGATTTGCAAACGTGGACCGCTCGACTCGTCCGCAGGTGCGTGGCAGATCGCGAGCGATGGACCTCGATCTCATGTTGCGCCTCGGCGGCTCGCTTCTCGCGATCTTCGCGCTTGCCGGGCTTGCCTGGAAGCTCCGCCTCGGCGGCGACTTGCGGATCCGTGACGAGGCCCATGCACGCGAACTGGCGGAAGAGGCGGCGTACGGGTTCGAGGCGGTCGACGTCGCAATCGACCGCGCGGGCCATGCTGCCCTGTTGCGCGACTCCGGCGGCCGCATCCTGCTGCTGCGCCGCCATGGAGCACACTTCGCCGCGCGGTTGCTGACCGGCCATGCCCACGCGCGGCTCGACCGTCACCAGCTTATCGTTGGCACGGCGGAGACGCGCTTCGGCGAGGTCACGCTCGACCTTGGCGCACAGGCGCAGTATTGGGCAGCAAGCCTCAGGAGGCTGTGAACCGGTCCATCATGCCCAATTTTTCGCCCGTCGATTACGCGATCCCCGCCTTCGTGCTGCTCGTTCTCGCCGAGATGCTATGGGCGTGGAAGCGGCGGCCGGAGGCTTACGAACCGAAGGACACGCTGACGAGCCTTGCCTTCGGGCTCGGTAGTACGGTCGCCGGTGTGCTGTTCGGCGGATTCGCCGTGCTCGTCTTCCTCGCCGCCTACGAGTACCGTCTGTTCGATATCGGCTGGGCCTGGTGGGCGTGGATCGCCTGCTTCGTGCTCGACGATCTCGCCTACTACTGGATCCACCGCGCGGGGCACCGCGTGCGCTGGTTCTGGGCCAGCCACGTCAACCATCATTCCAGCCAGCATTACAACCTCAGCACCGCGCTGCGGCAGAGCTGGACCGGCGCCTTCACGCTGGGGTTCGCGTTCAAGCTGCCGCTGGTGCTGATCGGCTTCCACCCGGCGATGATCGCAGTCTGCGCCGGCTTCAACCTGATCTACCAGTTCTGGATCCATACCGAGGCGGTCGGCAGAATGCCGCGCTGGTTCGAGGCGGTGATGAACACGCCCAGCCACCACCGCGTGCATCACGCGACCAACCCGCGCTACCTCGACCGCAACTATGCCGGCGTGTTCATCGTGTGGGACCGTATGTTCGGCACATTCGAGCCGGAGAACGACGAGGAACGGATCCGCTACGGCATCGTGAGACAGCTCGGCTCGTTCAACCTGCTGTGGTCGGTGTTCCACGAATGGATCGGTATGCTGCAGGACATCCGGCGCGCGCCGTGGCGGCACAAGCTGTCCTACCTCCTGCGCGAGCCGGGCTGGTCGCACGACGGCAGCCGCGAGACTTCGGACATGATCCGCGCGCGCTGGCGCCAGAGGCACGGTGGCGAACGAAAGGTTCCAAACGAAAACCCGATTGCCGCGGAGGGCGAGCCTGCCTAACCATCCTCTTCGGGAGGAGAGGACATGGCGGAATTCGACGTGATCGTGATCGGCGGCGGCAGCTCGGGGAGCGCGGTCGCCGGGCGGCTGGCGGAAGACGGCGGACGCAAGGTCTGCCTGCTCGAAGCGGGCGGGACGAACGACAACTTCCTGGTCAAGACGCCGGGCTTCATGCCCTTCCTGCCCAAGGCCGCGAACTACCGCTACGAGACCGTCCCGCAAAAGGGGCTGAACGGGCGGACGGGCTATCAGCCGCGCGGCCGGGGGCTGGGCGGATCGAGCGCGATCAACGCGATGATCTACATCCGCGGGCACGCGTGGGACTACGACAACTGGGCGGCGCTCGGTTGCGCCGGCTGGGCTTACGAGGACGTCCTGCCCTACTTCAAGCGCGCCGAGGGCAATGTGCGCGGGGCGGATGAATTCCACGGTAGCGACGGTCCCCTGTGCGTCTCCGACCAGAAGTGGCCCAATCCCGGCAGCATGGCTTTCGTCGAGAGCGCGGCCGCACTGCAGCTGCCGGTGAACGACGACTTCAATGGGGCGAAGCAGGAGGGGTTCGGCCTCTACCAGGTGACGCAGAAGGGCGGCGAGCGCTGGTCGGCGGCGCGGGCCTACGTCGAACCGCTGCGCGGCCGCTCGAACCTGGCGGTGATGACGGGAACACTGGTCGAGCGGATCGTGATCGAGGAAGGCCGCGCAACCGGCGTCACCGTCCGGCGCGGCGGCAAGCGCGAGACGCTGCGCGCGCGGGGCGGCGTGGTGCTCTCCGCCGGCGCATTCAACAGTCCGCAGATCCTGATGCTCTCCGGCATCGGCCCCGGCGAGCATCTGCGCGAGCAGGGGATCGAGGTCGTGCTGGACCGCCCCGCCGTCGGCAGCGACCTGCAGGACCACATCGACTACGTCTCGAGCTGGGAGACCGAGAGCCGCGACTTCATCGGCGACAGCCTCGCCGGCACATGGCGCATGCTGAAGGCGATCGCCGAACACCGCCGCCGCAGGACGGGCGTGATGACCACGCCTTATGCCGAGGCGGGCGGGTTCTGGCGCGTCATGCCCGATTCCCCCGCGCCCGACGTGCAATGGCACTTCGTGCCGGCCATGCTCGAGGATCACGGGCGGACGAAGGTCAAAGGCCACGGCTTCTCGCTCCACGCCTGCGTGCTGCGGCCCGAGAGCCGGGGAACGGTGCGGCTCGCCTCGGCCGACGCGGCTGCGGCGCCGGTGATCGACCCGAACTTCCTCGCGGACGAGCGCGACATGGCCGTGCTGCGCGCGGGCGTGCGGCTGTCGCACCAGATCGCCGAGGCGCCGCCGATGAGCGACTACCGCCCCAGGGACCGCTATCCGATCGATCTGGACGACGACGATGCGCTGGACGACCTGATCCGCAACCGCGCCGACACCGTCTATCACCCAGTCGGCACGTGCCGCATGGGCGCGGATGAGGACGCGGTGGTCGATCCCACGCTCAAGGCGCGCGGGCTCGACGGCCTGTGGGTCGCCGACGCCTCCATCATGCCGCGCCTCATCGGCGGCAACACCAATGCGCCCAGCATCATGATCGGCGAACGCTGCGCGGATTTCATGAAGAGAGATCTGGCTTAGGGGAACGGATCCTCCCCATTTTTGCGGCAGCACAAATGGGGAGGTGGCAGACGCCGCAAGCGTCTGACGGAGGGGCATCGTCACGCAAGACCCCTCCACCACGAGCCGCTGCGCGTCTCGCGGTCCCCCTCCCCATTTGGCTGACGCAAAATGGGGAGGACCAGAATGTCCGGTCCGCGGCAGGCGGACCGCAACGGCGACCGCCCGCCCGGAGCGCTCCGGGCGGAGGAAAGCCAAGCGCGCGGATGCGCGCGCCGGTGCTTGAGCCATTAAAAAACGGGCCGGAGCGGCTGGCTCCGGCCCGTAAAGGCGGTGTTCGCAGGAGGAACACTGGCAGGCGGACCGGGGATAGAGAGGGAACCCCGGCCCGCCAAACTCATCTGTCAGTTGTAGGCGCGCTCCCCGTGTTCGGAGATGTCGAGCCCGTCGACCTCCGTCTCCTCGGAGACCCTGAGGCCTACCAGCGCCTTGACGATCAGACCGGCGACGAGCGTGCCGAGGCCGGCCCAGGCGATCGTGACGAGCACGCTGAACACCTGAACGCCGAGCTGCGCGCCGAGCGCGGTGGAGCCGTCGCCGGGTCCGCCCAGGAAGGGCTGGTAGACCACCGCCGTGCCGATCGCGCCGACGATGCCGCCCACCCCGTGGATGCCGAAAGCGTCGAGCGAGTCGTCGTAGCCGAACTTCGCCTTAACCTTGGCCACGGCGAAGTAGCACACGGTCGAGGAGAGGATGCCGAGCAGGATCGCGCCGAACGGGCCCGAATTGCCGGCCGCCGGAGTTACCGCGACGAGGCCGGCGATCACGCCCGAGCAGAAGCCCAGCGCCGAGCCCTTGTGGCCCGCGAGCCGTTCGATCACCATCCAGGCCAGCGCCGCGGCCGCTGTGGCGACGAACGTGTTGATCATCGCCAGGCCCGCCGACCCGTCGGCCTCGAGGGCCGAGCCGGCGTTGAATCCGAACCAGCCAACCCACAGCAGGCCGGTGCCGACCATCGTCAGCGTCATCGAGTGCGGCGGCATGGGCTCGGCCGGATAGCCGCGGCGCCGGCCGAGGAGATAGGCGAGCACCAGGCCCGACACGCCGGCATTGATGTGCACCACCGTGCCACCCGCGAAGTCTAGCGCGCCGTCTTCATACAGCAGTCCGCCGCCGGCCCAGACCATGTGCGCTATCGGGAAGTAGACGATGGTCAGCCAGATCGGCACGAAGGCCATGAGTGCGGAGAACTTGAGGCGTTCGGCCGTCGCGCCGAGGATCAGCGCGGCGGTGATCGCCGCGAAGGTCATCTGGAAGCTGATGAAGACGTACTTGCTGATGACTTCCTCGGTGAAGGTCGCAGCCGTGCTGCTCGCGTCGGTTCCGGCGAGGAAATAGCTCCCGCCGCTGATGAACCAACCCAGCGTTCCGTCGTAGGTCGTGTCCCCGAAAGCGAGCGAATAGCCCCACATGACCCAGATCAGCATCGCGAGCGCGGCGGTCGCACCGACCTGCGTCATGGTCGAGAGCATGTTCTTCTGCCGCGTGAGCCCGCCGTAGAACAGCGCGAGGCCGGGCAGGATCATCATCAGGACGAGGACCGTCGCGGTCATCATCCAGGCGTTGTTGCCCGGGTTGGGCACGGCGGCTGCATCCTGCGCTAACGCGGGCGCGGCGGCGAACAGCGCGGCGCCGAGTGCGCCTGCACCGCAAAGCATGTTGCGGATCATCGTCTGGTCCCTCTTGTCTCTTGCCGCACTCACAGCGCGGTGTCCCCTGTCTCGCCGGTGCGGATGCGGGTCGCCTCGGCAAGATCGAAGACGAAGACCTTTCCATCCCCAATGCTCTCGGTGCTCGCCGTCTGCGTGATCGTCTCGACCACTTGCGGGGCGAGATCGTCGCTGGTCGCGATCTCGATCTTCACCTTGGGCAGCATGTTGGTCGAGTACTCGGCCCCGCGGTAGATTTCGGTCTGGCCCTTCTGCCGCCCGAAGCCCTTCACTTCCGACACCGTCATGCCCGCGACGCCGATCGCGCCGAGCGCCTCGCGCACTTCGTCCAGCTTGAACGGCTTGATGATGGCGATGATGAACTTCATCGATCCCCCCTGGCTGTCCGCCGGAACACCCCGGCTCTGCAGAAGCAGCAAAAGCCGTGCCAGTTGAGAATTTTGCTTTATCGTCAGGAATGACCGCGTAATTTCGTTACGTTCGCACGCGCGTTACTGCCTATTACTTAGGCTCTGCCTATTGCTTGTTCATTTCTAGCATGGCCCATACCGGCAGGTGGTCCGAGGCCTGCACCGCCAGCGCGCTATGATGCACGGCAGTGGCGTGCACCTGCCATTCGCTGGAGGCGATGATCCGGTCGAGCCTCGCCACCGGCTGACGGCTGGGAAAGCTGCGCCCGGGGTCGAGCAGTTGCCAGCCGTCGCCGAACTCGCGCATCGCCCCCGAACGCGCGCCCCACTGGTTGAAGTCACCCAGCACAACGGTCGGGCAGCCGGTCTCGCACTCTCCGTGATGTGCGAGAATGGCCTTGATCTGGTCGCGCCGGCGGAGGCCGGAGAGGTCGAGATGCGTCCCGATCACGCGAAGTCGCCGGCCGTCGCACACGATATCCGCGCGGACGGCGCCGCGCGGCTCGAGCGTAGGCAGGTCAAGTGGTTCGGCCTCCACCACTTCGTATTCTCGGCGGACGAGGATGGCGTTGCCGTGCCACCCCAGGCTCCGCACCCTCTTTGCGAGCTGGACCGGCTTCCACGGCGTGTCGTCGAGCGCCGCGCGCGACAGCACGCTCGCGCGGTCGCCGATCCGGCGGTCGACCTCCTGGAGCGCGATGATATCGGCATCGATCTCGCGCAGCACCGCGATGATCCGGTCGGGATCGCGGCGCCGGTCGAGCCCGACGGCCTTGTGGATGTTGTAGCTGGCGAACGCGAGGTGCACGCCGGAGGAAACGCGATCCAGCATCAAACGGTGCCGGAACCGGCTCGCAAGGCCGCTCTCGCGCAGTCGCGGTTCGGCATGTCAGCGCGGTCGCCCATCCGCCCGCCGTAAGGCGGGTGGCCGCGCCTGTCACCGTTCCTTGGTGGCGGAGAAGGTCAGGTCCGGGTTCTTTTCCTGTTGGTAGCCGACGTCCCACGGGCTTTTGGCCATGAACACGAGATCGCCGTCGCGGTCGCGCGCGAGATTGGCGCGGTTGAAGCTCTCGAATTCGTCCAGCGCTTTCGCGTCGCCCTTGAGCCAGCGGGCGGTGGCGAAGGGGGCGGGCTCGAGATTGGCCTCGACCTTGTATTCCGCCTCCAGCCGGCTGACGAGCACGTCGAGCTGAAGCTGACCCACGACGCCGACGATCCACTGCGCGCCGATCTCGGGATAGAAGACCTGGATCACGCCCTCCTCGGACAAGTCGTCGAGCGCCTTGCGAAGCTGCTTGGTCTTAGTCGGATCCCTGAGCACCACGCGCCGCAGGATTTCCGGCGCGAAGTTGGGCAGCCCGGTGAAGCGGATCTGGTTCTTCTCGCTCAGCGTATCGCCGACGCGCAGCGTGCCATGGTTGGGAATGCCGATGATGTCGCCCGCTTCTGCCGTATCGGCCAGCTCGCGGTCCTGCGCGAAGAACAGGATCGGCGAGTGGATCGCGATCGGCTTGCCCAGCCCGCTCGGGGTCAGCTTCATGCCGCGTTTGAACGTGCCCGAGACCTGCCGCATGAAAGCGATGCGGTCGCGGTGGTTCGGGTCCATGTTGGCCTGGACCTTGAAGATGAAGCCGGTGACCTCGTCCCGCTCCGGGCTCACCTGCTCCTCGCCCGCCGGCTGCGGGCGCGGCGGCGGCGCGTGGGTCGCGATCGCCTCGATCAGTTCGGTCACGCCGAAGTTCTTGAGCGCGCTCCCGAAATAGACCGGTGTGAGATCGCCGTTGCGATAGGCCTCGAGGTCGAACTCCGGATAGCCGATCCGCGCCAGCTCGGCCTCCTCGGCCACGTCCTCGGGCAGCACGGCATCGGCTTCGCGCGTGCCGTGGAATTCCTTGCTCGGCCCTTCGGGCCGGCTGACTTCACCGGAAGCGAAGTCGAGAATGCCCTGGAACGTGCCGCCCATGCCGACGGGCCAGCCTTGCGGCGACACGTCCAGCGCCAGCGTGTCGGCCACTTCGTCGAGCAGCTCGAAGCCGCTCTTGCCCTCGCGGTCGACCTTGTTGACGAAGGTGATGATCGGCACCGAACGCAGGCGGCAGACCTCGAACAGCTTGCGCGTCTGCGGCTCGATGCCCTTGGCCGCGTCGATCACCATGATCGCCGAATCGACCGCGGTCAGCGTGCGGTAGGTATCTTCCGAGAAATCCTCGTGCCCCGGCGTGTCGAGCAGGTTGAAAGTGATCCCGTCCCGCTCGAAGGTCATGACCGAGCTGGTCACCGAAATCCCGCGCTGCTGCTCGATCTTCATCCAGTCCGACCGCGCCCGCCGCGCCTGTCCCCGCGCCTTGACCTCGCCCGCGAGATGGATCGCGCCGCCCTGAAGCAGCAGCTTCTCGGTCAGCGTGGTCTTGCCCGCGTCGGGGTGGGAAATGATGGCGAAGGTGCGGCGGTTGGACATGGGCCGCGCGCGTAGCCGGGCCGCGCGCCTTCGTCCACTCGCAAGAGCCGAAAGCCCGGGCAGGGTGAATGCGGCTTAACCTGCTGGAAAGGGCCCGGTGATAGGGTTCGACCGGGTCCGTTTCGGGGGATCAGGCAAGTGAAATCGTTCGTTCTTGCATGCGCCGGCGCGATACTGCTCGTGAGCTGCGGAGATTCGGGGAAGTACTACGAGAAGTCATCGCAGGAGGTGGCCTCGGCACTCAAGTCCGCCTACCTGCCGACGCACGTCCTCGGAGGCACGGTCGCCGGCAGCCGCGTATCTCAGCCCGACAGCAACACGATCGTGACCGCGCTGCTCGCCCAAGACGGCAGCGAACTGATGCGGTTCGTCACCATCCTCTCGCCCGATGGGGCCGGCACCCGGGTTGCCACCGAAATACGGCCGCCTGAAGGACGCAACAAGGATCGGGCGACCCAGGCAATGGAGGCGAACGGCTTCGCCATGGGCATGATGGAGAAGCTCGCCGAGGAGCATGTCACCGCCGCAATCGAAGGGCGGCCGTTCGACATGACCTTCGCCACACCGCCGATGGCCAAAGGGATGATGGGGGCCATGCCCGGCATGTCGAAGCAGATCGATGCCGCAAACGAAGCCGCTGCGGAGTTCTCGCGTCACCAGCAGCAGGCCGAATTCGAGCAGGAGTACGGCGACGATTGGGGCCGCAGCGCCGGCGATGCCTCCGACGGCTGGGGCGAATAGGGCTGGTCAGCTCTCCCGCGCGACCTGGAAACCGGCGAAGCTCTGGCTTACCGGCATCAGTTCGAGAGTGTTGATGTTGAGATGCGGCGGCAGCTCGGCGACCCAGCGGACGGTCTCCGCGATGTCCGCCGCGGTCATCGGGTCCGCGCCGCCGTAGAGCCGTTCGTGTGCCTCTTGGTTCCCGCCGGTGCGCACCAGGGTGAACTCGGTTTCGACCATGCCTGGCTCGATCGAGGTCACGCGTACGCCGGTGCCGTGCAGGTCGGCGCGCAGGCCGAGCGAGAACTGGCGCACGAAGGCCTTGGTCCCGCCGTAGACGTTGCCGCCCGTATATGGATAGTTCGCCGCCACCGAGGAGATGTTGACCACGCCTCCCCTGCGCTCGATCAGGCCCGGCAGGAGCTTGTGGGTGAGCGAGACCAGCGCGGTGACGTTGGTTTCGATCATGGTCTTCCAGTCCGCCAGGCTCGCGTCCTGCGCCGGCGCGGTGCCGAGCGCGAGGCCGGCGTTGTTCACCAGCAGATCGATGCCCGCGAACGCCTCCGGCAGCGCATCGAGCGCGGCGTCGCGCGCCGCCTCGTCGCGCACGTCGAACACCGCGGCATGAACTTTGTCCGCGCCGAGATCGGCGACCAGCTTCTCCAGCCGCTCCGCCCGGCGGCCGGTGGCGATGCAGCGCCAGCCGCTGGCGACGAGGCTGCGCACGCAGGCCTCGCCGATCCCCGCGGTCGCTCCGGTAACGAGTGCCGTTCTGCTCATGCTCTCAGCTCCGCGCCCTGCTTGCCCGCGGCAGCGACGATCCGGTCCGAAATCGCCTTGATCTCCGCGTCGGTGAAGCTCTTCTCGCCCGGCTGGAGCACGACCTCGACCGCGACCGACTTGCGGCCTTCGGGCACGCCCTGTCCGGCGAAGACGTCGAACACCCGCGCATCGACGATCGTCTGCTTGTCGGCGCCCTTGACCGCGCGCACGAGATCGCCGGCCGCGAGATCGGCAGGCACGAGGAAGGCGAAGTCGCGCGTGACCGGCTGCAATGCGGGCGGCGCATAGGCCGGGCGGGCGAAGGTGCCGCCGCCCTTCTTCGCGGGGATTGCGTCGAGAAAGATCTCGACCGCGACGACCGGCCCCTCGATGTCGAACGCCTTGAGCGTGTTCGGGTGCAGCGCGCCGAAGCGAGCGAGCACGTTCTTGGGGCCGAGCCGCAAAGTCGCCGATTGCCCGGGATGGAACTGCGGCCCCGCCTCGCCCATGATCATGAGGTTGCCGACCGGCGCGCCGGCAGCTTCGAGCAGGGCCTCGGCTTCGGCCTTGGCATCGTAGGCGTCGCCCCCCTGCGCCTTGCCCGTCGCCCAGCCGCGCGGCGTCTTCTCGCCCGCGAGGATCACGCCCAGCGTCGGGCGCTCGTCGCTTGCCCCACCCTGGCCACGGAAATAGCGGCGGCCGATCTCGAACAAGCGCGAGCCGGCAGCGCCGCGGTCCGCGTTGCGCTTGGCCGCGGCGAGCAGGCCGGGAAGCAGCGAGGGGCGCATCGCCTTCATGTCCTCGCTGATCGGATTCTCGAGAATCCACAGGCCGCCATTGCCTTCCGCGAAGTGGTCGGCGTCGGCTTCGGGAAGGAAGGACCAGGTCACCGCCTCGTTCAGACCGCGCGCAGCCGCCGTGCGGCGCACCTTGCGCTCGATCTGCTGCAGCGGAGTCGCGGTCGGCTTTGCCACACCATCGGCACGCGGCAGCGCGACGCTCTCGACCTTGTCGAGGCCATGGATGCGGACCACTTCCTCGACGAGGTCGGCTGGCCCTTCGATATCGTGGCGGCGCGGGGGGCAGGTGACCTGCCAGCCGTCACCAACGCGGAAATCGAGCGCTTCGAGAATCCTGCGCTGCTCGGCCTCGGCGATCTCGATTCCGCCGAGCCGCCGCGTCAGCGCGGGATCGAAAGCGAGCACCTTCGGCGTGACGGGAGGCGCACCTGCGCGCACAATCTCGCTCGCCTCGCCGCCGCAGATCTCCAGGATCAGCCCGGTCAACAGAGCCAAACCATCGTCGAGGAAGGCCGGATCCACCCCGCGCTCGAAGCGCGTGCGCGCATCCGAGGTGAGGCCGAGCTTGCGGCCCGTCACGCCGATCCGCACGGGATCGAAATAGGCGATCTCGAGCAGGATGTCGGTCGTGCCTTCGCTCACCCCCGAATGCTCGCCGCCCATGATACCCGCGATGTCGTGCACGCCGGCGTCGTCGGCGATCACCGTCATCGTATCGTCGAGCGTATAGGTCTTCTCGTTGAGCGCGAGGACCTGCTCGCCCGCCCTGGCGCGCCGCGCAACCATCGCGCCGGTCAGTTTCGCCAAGTCGTAGGCGTGCGCCGGCCGGCCATACGCGAGCATCAGATAATTGGTCGCGTCGACGATCGCGCTGATCGGCCGCTGCCCCGCCGCGAGCAGCCGGCGCTGCATCCATTCGGGGCTCGCGCCGTTGCGCACGCCTCGGATCACGCGCCCGTAGAATGCGGGGCATCCCTCGGCATCGTCGATGCGGATCTCGACCGGGCACGCGCCGGTACCTTCGATTTCGGGCGCCGCGACAGGCTTGAGCGTGCCCAGCCCCACCGCCGCGAGATCGCGGGCAATGCCGTAGACGCCCATGCAGTCCGGCCGGTTGGGCGTGATCGCCACGTCGAACACCGGGCTCGCGCCGTGGTAATCGGCGAAGGCCGTTCCGACCGGCGCATCGGCCGGCAGTTCGATGATGCCGCTATGCTCGTCGCCCAGTTCGAGCTCGCGCACCGAGCACATCATGCCGTTCGACTCGACGCCGCGGATCGCGCTCTTGCGCAGTTCCATGCCGTTCGCGGGCACGACCGCGCCGGGCAAGCCGAGCACGCCCTTCATGCCGACCCGCGCATTGGGCGCCCCGCAGACGACCTGCAGCGGGTCGCCCTCTCCGATGGAAACGGTCAGTACCTGCAGCTTGTCCGCGTCGGGATGCGGTCCGGCGGTCAGTACCTCGGCCACGCGGAAGCCCGCGAGCCTTTCAGCAGGGTCCTCGATCGCTTCGACCTCGTGCCCGATCGCGTTGAGCGCGGCCGCAATCTGCGCGGCGCTCGCTTCGGTCTCGAGGTAGTCCTTCAGCCATTCGAGCGAGAACTTCATGCGCGTGCTCCCACGCCGGCCGAGAGCGACGGCTGGTCGAATGCCGAGAAGCCGTAATGCGCGAGCCAGCGCACGTCGCCGTCGAAGAAGGCGCGCAAGTCGTCCATTCCGTACTTGAGCATGGCGAGCCGGTCGACGCCCACGCCGAAGGCGAAGCCCTGCCATTCGTCGGGATCGAGCCCGGCGAACTCGAGCACCCGGCGGTTGACCATGCCGCTGCCGAGCAGTTCCATCCATCCGTGGCCCGGCGCATCGCCGTCGCCGCCGAGCACGCGGCGCCTAATTCCATTGGCGCTCACGTCTTGCCAGCCGACATCGACCTCCACCGAAGGTTCGGTGAAGGGGAAGTAGCTCGGGCGCAGGCGCAGGACGATGTCGTCGCGCTCGAAGAAGGCCTTGAGGAAGGTCTCCAGCGTCCACTTGAGGTGCCCGAGGTGAATGTCGCGGTCGATCACGAGACCTTCGATCTGGTGGAACATCGGCGTGTGCGTCGCATCGCTGTCGGAGCGATAGACGCGGCCCGGCGCGATGATGCGGATCGGCGCACCCTGCGCCACCATGCTGCGGATCTGCACCGGCGAGGTGTGCGTGCGCAGGAGCATCTGCCGTTCCTCGGCATCGCGGTCGGGGAAGTAGAACGTGTCGTGCATCGCCCGCGCCGGATGCGCCTCGGCCATGTTGAGCGCGGTGAAGTTGTGCCAGTCGTCCTCGATCTCCGGCCCGGTGGCAACCGAAAAGCCGAGATCGGCGAAGATCTCCGCCAGTTCGTCCATCACCTGGCTCACCGGATGGACCGAGCCACGCGGTGCCTCGGGCGCGGGGAGCGAAAGATCGAGCGTCTCGCTGGCCAGCCGGCGTTCCAGCTCGGCATTCTCGAGCGCGGCCTTGCGCGCGGCGATCGCGTCGGCGATCTCGCCTCGCGCTGCCTGGATCGCAGGGGCCTGGCTCTGCCGCTCCTCAGGCGTCATCTGGCCGAGCGTCTTGAGCAGCAGGCTGATCCAGCCCTGCTTGCCAAGCGCCGCGACACGGAGCGCCTCGAGCGAGTCCAGATCGTCGGCGGCATCGATGGCCGCGATCGCTTGGTCCTTGCGGGTTTGCAGTTCACTCATCGCGATGGCCCGCTAGCGCCAAATCCGCGCCAACGCAAAGCGCCATCTCGCGCGCGGACGGGCGTCAGCCGCGACCGGGGCTGTCGAGCGTCTGCACCGGACTGCCGTGGAGGCGGAGACGTTCGCGCAGGAAGCTGGCCATGACGGGATGCTCCATCGCCGCATATTCGCTCGGTGCCATGCCGAGGAACGCGTGGCAGTCGCGCACGAAGTGCGACTGGTCGCAATAGCGCGTGTCGATCGAACCGCTCCAGCGCGCGTCGGGCTGGACCATGAAGGCGGCGAGGCTGCGCATGAAGCGCTGGCGCCGGAGGAGCAGCTTGGGCGAGAACCCGAACGCGCGGCGCGAGATCCGCTCGAGCGTGCGCTGGTTGAGCTCCGCACGCCCCGCCAGGGTCGCAACGTCGGGAAGGTCTTCCTCCAGCAGCATGGCGTGGATCGCCGGGATACGCGGGTCCTCCGGGCCATGCCGGGGCGCCTCGTGGCGGAAGAAGGCGACCAGCCGGTCGTATTCGCGGCTTTCGCGCTCCGCACTGCCGGTAAGCTCGTCGGCGAGCGGCACGAAAGGCGCGCAGGCGGGCTCGGCGCGGCCGTCGAACACGCGGTTGGCCAGTTGGTCGGCAGGGCTGGCGATAAAGGTGCTCCAGCCGAGCGGCAGCAGTCCGACGCCCCAGATGCGCGTGTTGCCGAGGGTGAATTCGAGCAGGCTCGTGCTCGGCCCGGTCGCGACGAAATCCGTGTCGCCCACTTCGTCTCCGCTCACCGAGCGGCTGACGGGCAGATCGCCCCTGAAGAAGCGCAGGTTGCCCCATTCGGGCTGCAGGGCATCGGCGACGCGCGCGCCTTGCGCGACGGTGATCTCGACCCGGTAGAAGGTCGTGAAGAATCTCGCGAGATCCGTGGGCGGCGCGTGGAAGCGCACCGCGATGTCGCATTGCGTCGCCATCCTCGTTCGCGCCCCGTTCCCCCCTCTGCCCGCGGAGGATACCCGCGGTCGGGGGCGGGGGGAAGCGGCTACGGCCTCAAAAAACTTAGAGGGCGCGGAAGGCGATATGCCTGCCGCGCCCTCTCTTTGAGCATTAATGGGGGTTCGAAAACCCCTGATGCGGTCAGGCCGGCAGAGCCTTCTTCGCCTGCGCGACGATCGACTGGAAGGCGCCGCCTTCGTTCATCGCGAGGTCGGCCATGACCTTCCGGTCGAGCTCGATGCCAGCGAGCTTCACGCCGTGCATGAACTGCGAGTAGGTCAGGCCCTCGGCGCGCACCGCCGCGTTGATGCGCTGGATCCACAGCGCACGGAAGTTGCGCTTCTTAACCTTGCGGTCGCGGTAGGCATACTGCCCGGCCTTCTCGACCGCCTGACGGGCGATGCGGATCGTGTTCTTGCGGCGGCCGCGATAGCCCTTGGCCTGGTCGAGAATCCGCTTGTGCTTCTGGCGCGTGGTAACGCCGCGTTTGATGCGAGGCATGTGTTATCCTTTCAGAATGCGGTGCCGGCCCGCTCCCCCGCCCTTCCACCCGGATCCTCCCGGGCATAATCCGGGTGGAAGGGCGGGGGAGCGGGCTGGAGCCGCTCAGCAATCAATCAAGCCCGTAGGGGGCCCACTTCTTCACCGTGCGGCTGTCCGCTTCGGACAGGACGGTGGTGCCGCGGTTCTGGCGGATGTACTTGGCGTTGTGGCTGATCAGGCGGTGGCGCTTGCCGGCGACACCGTGCTTGACCTTGCCGGTTGCGGTGAGCTTGAAGCGCTTCTTCACACCGCTCTTGGTCTTCAGCTTGGGCATTTTCATCTCCTGCAACAGAGACACGTCGAACCAGCCCTGGCAGCCCTTGTCGCCAGGCCGGCACATGAAACACGTGTCGGTGAAGCACGCGCCCCTAGCGAAATCGGCGCGGAATGCAAGCTTTCAGAAGTGGGCGAGATAGCCGCCGTCGACCGCAAGCGTCTGCCCGGTGATATAGGAGGCTTCGGGCGAGGCAAGGAAGGTGACCGCGCCGGCGATCTCGTCCGGCTCGCCCCAGCGGCCGAGCGAGGTGCGCCGCGCCAGATGCGCCGCGATCGCCGGATCGGCGACCATCTCCGCGTTCGCCTCGGTCGCGAAGTAGCCGGGTGCGACTGAGTTGACGGTGATTCCGTCGCCGCCGAACTCGGCCGCCAGCGCGCGGGTCAGCGCGGCAAGTCCCCCCTTGCTCGCGGTGTAGGCGGCGTCGCCCCGCGCGATCTCGGCGGCGATCGAGGTGATGTTGACGATCCGGCCATAGCCGCGCGCGCGCATCAGTGGAGCGGCCCGGCGCGCGAGGTCGAAGGGGGCGACCAGATTGGCCTCGAGCATGGCGCGCATGGCCTCTCGGTCGAGCTCCGCAATCCCGCGCCGATCGCGGGCGCCGACATTGTTGACAAGGATGTCGAGCCCGGTCTCGCGCTCGATTCGCGCGAGTGCCGCGGCGCTCGCCGCATCGTCGGCGATGTCGAAAGCGATCGGGTGCGCAAGCTCGCCGATCCGGTCCGCCGCGCGGGCGAGCGCCGCAAAGTCGCGCCCGTTGAGCCAGACGGTCGCTCCACCCGCAGCCAGCCGCCGCGCAATGGCGAACCCCAACCCGCGCGCTGCGCCGGTCACGAGGGCGACCCGCCCGTCGAGCGATCCCGATACCGTCATGCCAACCCTAGTGAACCAAGTGCGCCTGCCGTTCCAGCGCCGGCTTTCAGCGCTTGGCCTCGCGCTGGTGCACCCGCCAGCGCTCCGAGCCCCAGCGGGCGATCACGGCCTGGATCCGTTCCCTGTCGCCGCCTGTGAAGGTCTTGTGCGGCGCGCACTCGCCGCGCTCGACCATGCAGGCTTCGCCTGTGTCGAGCCGCAAACTGGTAAGCTGACCGTCCGGACCCGCCAGTCCGATCGCGGTTGGCGTGCCCAGAGGACCGATATGAAGGAACGGCGGCGCTGCGGGCGCTGCAGGGCGCTCTCCCCGAATGGCGGCGGTCAGGATCGCGCGGTAATCGGCCAGCGCGAGCGGCGCCGGCGGCAGCAGGTTCGGCCGGTTGGTGACCAGCACCGTCCCGAACTGGCGCGCGTTGATCACGTGGCCGTGGCCGAGGAAGCCGTCCTCGAACAGGTCCTCGCCGTGATCGCCGGTGACGATCAGCACGGTGTCGTCCCACACGCCCTTCGCCTTGAGCCGCCGGACGACCTCACCGAGCCACGCGTCCGCATGAGCGACCGCGTTCCAGTAAGTCGCCTGAACGTGCTCGGCCCGATGCACCGCGATCGCGCCGCGCTCGATCGGCGTGTCCACGACCCGCGCCGGCACCCCGTCGTGGTGGTAGGGGAAATGCGGCGACTGGAAGTTGAAATAGGCGAAGTGCGGCCGCGCCTGCCAGTCCTCCGCGCCCAGCGTCCGGTCGAAGGCGGCGAGCAGGTGGCTCTCGTCGACCAGCAGGCTGCCCTGCGCGGCGAAGCCGAAGGCGCGCTTGTCGCGCAGCAGCTCGGCATCGACATAGACGTCGGCGCTTTCGCGCATGCCCACGGTCTCCGAAATCCCGCCGAAATCCTCCGGCTGGCCCGAGAACACGCCGATGCGATAGCCGCTCGCCTTCAGGTCGCGGAACAGCGACGGATCACCCTCGCGCGGGGCAAGCTGCCCGGAGAAGATCGACTTGAGCGATTCGGTGGTAAAGCCGACATGGCTGTAGGCGGGGGTGACCGCGCTGCCCGCCGCCGCGATCGCCTCCAGATTGGGCGCGACCGGTTTGCCGTTCACGCGCTTGCCGAGCACGTCGCCGCGGGTCGATTCCATGACCACGATCACGACATGCGGGCGCTCGCCCGTGAAGACCTGCGGCCCGAGCGGCGCAGCGAGCGGCACGAGACGGAGATCGCCGCCGTAGCCGTCCTCGTCCACGCCGTTGCCGGGCACGTCGAGCGCGAGCGGGTGCCGGCTGCCGTCGAACGGCGCGGCATCGTGCTGGATGCCGAACAGGCCATAGCCGTCGCGGTCGACGTCGCTGACGAGGTCGAGCGTGCCGGTGAGCGCCTGCCAGGCGAGCGTGCGGTTGAGCCCGAAGGCCGCGTCGCTGCCGGTACGCGGAACGACGAAGGCAGCGGCGAGGAACAGCAAGAGCACCGCGATCCATGCCCGGCGCCGAGGAGCGCCCAAGCGCGGCAGATCCGGCGGCAGCAGCCGCGCGAGCAGCTTCCATGCGGCCCAGGCCCCCACCCCGAGGCCAACGAGCGCGAGCAGCGCCACGCCGATCTCGCTGAGCCCGAACAGGATCGCGTCCACAAGGCTGCCGCCGCCGAGCTGCTTGAGCAGGGCGAAGCCCACCGCGTCGCTGAAGTAGGAATGGAGCTGGTACTGCGCGGCCAGCAACCCGCAGAACAGCGCGCCGTTGAGCAGCGCGAAGACGAAGCACGGCGCCCAGGCCGGGCCGCGGCGCGCGAGGCGCAGCGAGAGCGTCCAGCCGGCGAGCCCGATCACTGCCTGCGCGGCGGCATAGCCCACCAGGAACAGCGCGATCTCGCCCGGTGCGTCGACCGCGCGCGACTGGCCGAAGCCGCCGGTGAAGAGGCCGTACTTGCGGTCGGCCAGCGCCAGCTCGATCAGCGAGACGAGCGCAATTAGCGCAAACGGGAATGCCGCCGTCGTCCGCACCCATGCACTGCGCGTGCGCGGCGCTCCGGGCGCGGGAACGAGGCCGCCTTCTAGAGGTGTCGTCGCCATGCGCGCGAGGGTTAGCGCGCAGGGTTTAGCATTTGACTAACCGTGCGAGTGCCCGTGGGCCGCGCCGGCCATTGCCTCGATCACGTCCTCAAGCCGGGCGGGGTCGCCGATCGCGAGCACTTCGCCGGCCGAATGGGCGTTGAGCGGTTCGCCCTGCCAGTCGCACATCGTTCCGCCGGCCCCCTCGACCACGGGCACGAGCGCCGCGAAATCGTGCAGTTGCAGCCCGGCCTCGCACACCAAGTCCATATGGCCCGAGGCAACGAGGCCGTAGCTGTAGCAGTCGCCGCCGTAGACGATCTTGCGCTCGGCCACGACTTTCGCAAGGCTCATGAAGGCATCGACCTGCTCGCCCGAGAAGCAGTGTGGGCTGGTCGTGCCGAGCACCGCGTTGGAAAGCTCCGGACAGGGCGCCGAGCGGACCGGCGTGCCGTTGAAGGTCGTGCCGTGGCCGACGCGCCCGACCCACCGCTCGCGCAGCACCGGCTGGTCGATCACGCCGAGCACCGGCCAGCCGCCCTCCATCAGCGCGATGAGCGTGCCGAAGATCGGCCGCCCGGCGATGAAGCTGGTCGTGCCGTCGATCGGATCGAGCACCCACTGGCGCGCGGCGGCCGGATTGCGGTTGCCGTATTCTTCGCCGATGATCCCGTCGTCGGGACGCTCGCTCTCGATGATGGCGCGCATCGCCGCCTCGGCGGCGCGGTCGGCCTCGGTCACGAAGGTCGCGTCGCTCTTGCGCTCCTCCGCCCATTCGCCGCGGAACAGGGGCCGGATCGCCTCGCCGGCAGCGTCCGCCAGCCGGTTGGCGAGCGCGATGTCGCTGTCGGTCGCCATGTCAGTCGAAGAGCGAGCTGACCGAGCTCTCGTCGGCGATGCGGCGGACAGCCTCGCCGATCAGCGGGGCGACGGTGAGGATGCGGATCTTGCTCGAGTCCTGCGCCGCGTCGGTCGGGCGGATCGTGTCGGTGATGACGAGTTCGGTCAGCGCAGAGCCGTCGACCCGCGCCACCGCGCCGCCCGAGAGCACGCCGTGGGTGATATAGGCCGCGACCGAGGTGGCGCCCTGATCGAGCAGCGCCTGCGCCGCGTTGCACAGCGTGCCGCCCGAATCGACGATGTCGTCGATCAGGATGCAGTGGCGCCCCTTCACCTCGCCGATGATGTTCATCACCTCGCTCTCGCCCGGACGGTCGCGGCGCTTGTCGACGATCGCCAGCGGGGCGTTGTCGAGCCGCTTCGCGAGCGCGCGGGCGCGGACCACGCCGCCGACGTCGGGGCTGACGACCATCAGGTCGCGGTCGCCGTAGCGCGCCTGGATGTCGGCGGCCATGACCGGCGCGGCGTAGAGGTTGTCGGTCGGGATGTCGAAGAAGCCCTGGATCTGCCCGGCGTGGAGATCGACCGCGAGCACGCGGTCGGCACCCGCCTGCGTAACGAGGTTGGCGACCAGCTTGGCCGAGATCGGCGTACGCGGTCCGGGCTTCCGGTCCTGCCGGGCATAGCCGAAGTAGGGCACGACCGCCGTGATCCGCTTGGCCGAGGCGCGTTTGAGCGCGTCGATGCAGATCAGCAGCTCCATCAGGTTGTCGTTCGCCGGGAAGCTGGTCGGCTGGATCAGGAAGACGTCTTCGCCGCGGACGTTCTCGTGAATCTCGACGAAGACCTCCTCGTCGGCGAAGCGGCGGACGCTGGCGTCGGTCAGCGGCATCTCGAGATAGGCGGCGACCGCCCGCGCGAGCGGCAGGTTCGAGTTGCCGGACATGATCTTCATCGCGCGGGGTACCTTCGGTTGCTGCAGCGGAATCGGTCCGCTCCGCTTAGCCGGGCGTCACGCGATTGCAACAGGGGGCACCCGATCCTCCCCATCGACTTGCGATCGGGAGGGGGACCGCGAGACGCGTAAGCGGCTCGTGGTGGAGGGGCCTTGCGCGCTAGTTCCCCTCCGAGCGACGCCTGCGGCGTCGCCCACCTCCGCAACGCAAGTCGTTGGGGAGGATCTTGTCGTCAGGGAGGATCTTAGGGAAGCCTATGCTCGCCCCTGATCCAGCGGACGGTGCCGCTGCTGGCGCGCATGACGACGCTTTCAGTCGTCATCTTGCCGCCGCGCAGGCGCTTGACGCCTTCGAGCAGCGAGCCCGAGGTGACGCCGGTCGCAGCAAAGATGCAGTCGCCCTTCGCGAGATCCTCGAGCTTGTAGATGCGGTCGAGGTCCTCGATGCCCCACTTGGCCGCACGGCGCTTCTCGTCCTCGTTGCGGAACACGAGGCGGCCGTTGAACTGCCCGCCGACGCAGCGCAGCGCGGCGGCCGCAAGCACGCCTTCGGGCGCGCCGCCCTGGCCCATGTACATGTCGATCGTGGTTTCCGGATCGGTCGTCGCGATCACGCCCGCCACGTCGCCGTCGCCGATCAGCACCACGCCGCAGCCGAGCCCGCGCAGTTCGGCGATCAGCTCCGCATGGCGGGGCCGGTCGAGCACGCAGACGATGATGTCCTTGGGCTCGACACCCTTGGCCTCGGCCACCGCGCAGACGTTCTCGGTCGGGGTCTTGGCGAGATCGATGATCCCCTCGGGATACCCCGGCCCGACCGCGAGCTTGTCCATGTAGGTGTCGGGCGCGTTGAGCAGGCAGCCCTCCTCCGCCGCGGCCAGCACCGCCAGCGCGTTCGGCCCGGCCTTAGCGGTGATCGTGGTGCCTTCGAGCGGATCGAGCGCAATGTCGATCTTCGGCCCGCGGCCGGGCGCACCGCCGACCTTTTCCCCGATGTAAAGCATCGGCGCCTCGTCGCGCTCGCCCTCGCCGATCACGACGGTGCCGTCGATCTCGAGCTGGTCGAAAGCGTGGCGCATGGCTTCGACCGCGGCGGCATCGGCCGCCTTTTCGTCGCCGCGCCCGATCAGCTCACTCGCGGCGATCGCGGCGGCTTCGGTAACGCGGACCAGTTCAAGCACGAGGACGCGATCGAGCTGCGAGCCGGCAGGCGGATTCTTGCTATTCATACTGGATTCAGTCCTCCGGGAGTGCTTGGGAGCGCGCTTAGACAGCGGGAGCGGGAATGTCGAGAAACCACCTGGCGCTTGCCCTGCTCTTCGGCACGGCGCCGCTCGCAGCACAGACGGCGGACCGGGACCCCGGCACGACGGATCCGGTGGAGGAAGCATTCGACGCTGCCCGCGACGCATACGGCCCGCCGCCGCCCGCGCCGCCTCAGCCAGATTGCGAGCAGCCCGAAGGAAACGAGATCGTCGTCTGTGCAAGGCTGGAGGAGCAGTCGCAGTTCCGCATCCGCTCCGACGAGGATGCCGAAAACGAATACGCCGCGGCGACGATGAACAAGGGCGATCCCAAGGCGCCCGATGTTTCAGGGCCGGGCATCTTCAAGGGGCCTGCTACCGTTTCCGGCCTGTGCGTAATCCCGCCATGCCCCGAGCCGCCTGCCTACATGATCGATTTCGACGAACTGCCCGAAGCGCCGCCGGGCTCCGACGCGGAGCGGGTGGGACGCGGCCTCGCTCCGCGCGGCTACGATGGAGAGTTCGAACCCGAGGAGGACGAGGAGGCAACCGAGCCTGAATCGGATCCGCCGCCGCAATAAGGCTCAGTCGCCGAGGATCTGCATCGACAGCGGCGGGGCAGTGAAGCTGTCGGACCCGTGCAGGAGCTCGAGCGCGTGCTGCACGTTCCGCTCCGGCCCCTCGTGCGCGACCATCGCGACGAAGACCTCGCCGCCCTCCTCCTGCCGGCCCTGCTGGATAAGGCTTTCGATCGAAACGCCGGCATCGCGCATCGCGGCGGTCATCTCGGCCAGCACGCCGGGGCGATCGGCGACCGTGAAGCGCAAATAGGTGCGGCCGGTGCGGTGCCCTGCCTCGGCGCGCGGCATCGGCGCCATCTCGGCCGAGGGGATGGAGAACGGCGCGCCGATTTCTCCGCGAGCGATGTCGATCAGGTCTGCGACGACCGCGCTCGCGGTGGGGCCGGCGCCCGCGCCCGCACCCTGGAACAGCAGGCGCCCGGAGAAATTGCCCTCGGCCACGACCGCATTGGTCGCTCCGGTGACATGCGCGAGCGGGTGGCCCTTGGGAACGAGGCACGGCCTGACCCGCTGGAGCAGGGCCGTCGTGCCATCCTCCCCCGCTTCCAGGTCGGCCATGCCGATCAAGCGCACCACGTAGCCGAGCGTGTCGGCACGGGCGATGTCCTCCGCCCGCACACGGGCAATGCCCTCGCAGGTCACGCCGGCGAAATCGACCTCGGCGCCGAAGCAGATCGCAGCGAGGATCGCGAGCTTGTGCGCAGCGTCGGTGCCTTCGATGTCGAAGGCGGGGTCGGCTTCGGCGAAGCCCTTCCTCTGCGCTTCGGCGAGCGTTTCGTCGAAGCCCGCGCCGGTCGCTTCCATGGTCGAAAGGATGTAGTTCGAGGTGCCGTTGAGAATGCCGTAGATGCGCCCGATGGCGTTCGCCGCCGCGCCTTCGCGCAGGGCCTTGACCACCGGAATGCCGCCCGCCACCGCCGCTTCGAACTTGAGCGCGATGCCTGCGCTTTCGGCGGCGGCGGCAAGTTCGGCGCCGTGGTGCGCGACCATCGCCTTGTTGGCGGTGACCAACGCCTTGCCCGAGCCGATCGCCCGGCGCGCCAGCGCCAGCGCAGGCCCGTCCGATCCGCCGACCAGCTCCACCACCACGTCGACATCGTCGCGCGCGGCGAGCTCGGCCATGTCGTCGACCCAGGCGAATGGGGAGAGATCGACGCCACGATCCTTGTGGCGCTCGCGCGCGCTCACGGCGACGATCTCCAGTTCGCGCCCGGAACGGGCACGCAGCAGCGCGGCGTTGGTTTCGAGCAGGCGGATCACGCCCGCCCCGACTGTGCCGAGTCCGGCCAGCGCAATGCGCAGCGGTTCAGCCATGGCGGCGGGGTTCGTTGGCGACGCGTTTCATGGCGCCGCCCCTAACCTGCGAGGCGGCGCCATGGGAACCAGTTTCGCTTGGGCGCGCGCTAGAGTTGTTTTCAGCAAGGCTGAAGCGGCGCCGGCGCCACCTCTCTGAAAAACGACTCTAGCTGCGGTTGCGCCGGCAGGGCCCGAGGCTCTGCTGTACGAATCGGAAATCCTCCTCCGCCTGCGCGCGCGATGTCGGGTCCTGCGCCAGATTGGCGTCGGCCGGGAGACCATCGGGCAGGAAGCAGGCGATCCGGTACCAGGCGAGCGTGTCCTTCGCCGGCGGACGGGCGGCCTGATCGACGATCTCGGTCCACGACACGCCCCACACGGGCGCCATATTCGGGCGGCGCACGACCGTGATCGAGACCGGCCCCTCGCCGTCGGTGTTGAGGAACATCTGGGTTTCGGATTCGCCGGCGAGATTGCCGGGCATCGACAGAATGTCGCGCACGCCGAGCACCGAGGGCGGCGCATCGGGCGCAGACAGTTCGGCCAGGATCGGCCGCAGCCGCGCCTCGTGCTCCTCGCTCCACGGCAACTGCGCGGTGGGGGCGATGAGCTGGATCTCCCCCGGCCGGCCCGCGGCCCGCGCAAAGAGGATCACCTCCCGCTTCTTGAGCTTTGGCGGTTTGCCGTTCTCGTCGAGCGGCACGTCGACCAGATAGCGGATCGATTCGCCGATCGGCGCCGAGCCGGCGATCAGCGCCTGCGTGCGCGCCTCCACGTAGAGCCGCCCGTACCCGCGACGCACGCCCGGCGCCCGCTCGGGCGAAAGCAGTGCCTGGTCGCGAATCTGCGCGCGGATGACCAGGTCGGCCGGGTCGGCGAGGTCCACGAGATCGGCATATGTCGCCGCTCCGGCCGCTCGAACTTCCTGCGCCGCAGCCGGTGCGGCAAGCGCGGTCAGGCCGGCCACGAGCGCGAGGGTCACTTTGGTGAGATTCTGCATGTCCGCCATAAAATTCCAGTTTCGGGGCATTTTTTGCAATGCGTGGTGGCTTGGGCCGTTCCGATCCCATTCACTCTTACGATCGTGAATTCGCAGTTAACCGATAAAGCGTTTGCGCGCCCTCGGCATCGAAGCTAAAGCTCGCCGCCGTCTGCTGCAACCAACAACAACATGCGCGGCGGACGGGCCCATGCTGGCCTCGCGGCGCTTGGGCTGAACGGCCTTCGCGTTATTCGGAGTCGGCCGGCAGGGTGGACATTTGGGATTGCCCTCTGGCAAGGGATTTGCTTGTCGTGAGGAGAATCGCCGGGCCTACCCCCGGCGAGAGACGATGGAGTGATGCGACTGAATGGCCTACGCTGACCAACAAATGAGCGGAAACCGGGTCGTCGCCCTGGTCATAGTGGCGATTATCCATGTTCTGCTCGGGTATGCGCTGATCACCGGTCTCGCCTACGAGGCGGTTACACAGGTGGTCGAACGCGTGACGACGGTGGACATCGACGAGCCGCCGCCACCCGAACCGGAAGATGAGCCGCCGCCGCCGCCGGAACCCGACACCGCGCCACCGCCGCCGGTCGCACCGCCGCCGCCGATCAGTATCGCGCCGGCACCGCCACCGATCCGGACGCAGCCGACGATTCCGCCGCCGGCTCCGCCCGTGCTGCGCGTGCCGCCGCCGGCCCCGCCGGCTCCCCCGCCGCCGCCTCCGCCGCCGCGCGTCCAGCCGAAGAACCCGGAGCCGCGGAACAACCCCGGCACCTGGGTCACGACGTCGGACTATCGCAGCAGCTGGATCAATCGCGAGTACACCGGCACCGCTTCATTTACCCTTCGGGTGGGAACCAACGGACGCGTCGAATCCTGCTCGGTCACGGGCGGTTCCGCCCCGCAGGAGCTCAAGGACGCGACCTGCAGCCTGATCCAGCGGCGCGCCCGCTTCCGGCCGGCGACGGACGGCAACGGCGACGAGGTTTCGGGGACCTATTCGAGCACCGTTCGCTGGGAGATCCCGAACTAGCAATTCTTCCGCCGCCGCGCCCGGCGCGGCGGCGGGATGCTCCTTCCCAATCTGCTTCTTTCTGAGAGGACTTTCGCAATGCTTATCGAACTTCTTGCCGCCGCCGGAGAGGCCGCCCCGCAGAACTCCTTCGGCTTCATGGAGGCCATGAACCAGGGCGGCGTGATCGCTTGGTCGATCTTCGGCGTGCTGGTCATCATGTCGGTCGGATCGTTCTACATCCTGATTACCAAGCTGCTCGAGCAGCAGAAGATCTTCAACCAGTACAAGAACGTCCGCACCCAGTTCTGGCGCGCGGGCACGCTGCGCGAAGGCGCGACCAAGCTCGACAAGAACAGCGCATGGCGCCAGCTCGTCGACGATGGCCTCGCAGCCGAAGACGCGCACAGCAAGATGACCGACAGCCTCGAGGCCCACGACTGGCTCCACGGCTCGCTCGCGCGGTCGGAAGCGACCATCAACGCGAAGCTCGCCGGCGGCTTGCCGTTTCTCGCGACCGTCGGTGCGACCGCGCCGTTCGTCGGCCTGCTCGGTACCGTCATCGGTATCTACCGCGCGCTGATCAACATCGGCATCGCCGGCTCGGCCTCGATCGACAAGGTCGCCGGCCCCGTCGGTGAGGCGCTGATCATGACCGCGATCGGTCTGCTCGTCGCCGTTCCCGCGGTGCTCGCCTACAACTGGCTGCAGAGCCGCAACAAGCGCATCGCCGAGCTGCTTTCGGGCTTCTCGACCGACATCCTGGCGAACATCAACTCGAAGGGTGCGGTGAAGCCGGCGGTGATGACCCAGGCGTCGACGCAGCAGGCCGGCAAGGCCGCGGCCACCGCACCGGCAACCAAGCCGGCCACGGGCGCTACGACGACTGCCACCACCACGACCAAGCGCTGAGGACGCCGCGCCGGACCGGTTTCGGCCGGTCCGGCAGCACCTTCGAAATAGACAAGTTGGATAGGATATAGTCATGGCGATTTCGATGGGAGGCGGCGGCGAAGAAAGGCCGATGTCGGACATCAACACCACGCCGCTCGTGGACGTGATGCTGGTGCTCCTCATCATCTTCCTCATCGCGGTCCCGGTTGCGATCCAGACGATCGAGAAGCTCCGCATCCCCGTGTTCGAGTCGACAGAATCGAAGGACAAGGTCGAGAACCTGCAGCTTACCGTGAGCACCACCGACGCCGCCGGCCGCAGTGCAGGCGAGCCGGGTTTCGAAGGTGCTTCGCGCGAAGGCGAATGCCGGGTCTACTTCAACAACACGACCCCCGTGGATTCACAGGAGCTCTACGACCGGGCGTTCGAGCGGCTCGACGCGATCGTGCAGCGTGCGGGTGGCCCCGAGGCCATCATGGAGGATCCCGACATGATCCCGCAGGTTCACATCCGCGGTGACGTGAACGCCCCGTGGCGGTGCATTGCGGGCACGATCTACAACGTCCAGGCAGCCGGTTATCCGACGATCGGCTTCATCTCGAACCCGGTCGATCCGAACGCGTGATCGGGTTCGGGGACAGAATTCAGGAGTAGCCCACCATGGCAATGTCAGGCGGCCGCGACGACGGCACCCCGATGATGGAGATGAACACGACGCCGCTGATCGACGTCATGCTCGTGCTCCTCATCATGTTCATCATCACGATCCCGGTTGCGACGCACTCGGTCGACATCGACCTTCCGGCGCCGAACCCGAACCCGCCGCCGGAAGACCAGATCGACCCGATCCAGAACAAGATCGTCCTCACCGAGACGGGCGAGATTCTCTGGAATGGCGATGCGATCGACCAGAGCGAGCTGGTGCGCAATCTCGAGATCAGCAAATCGATCGATCCGGAGCCCGAGCTCCAGTTCGAGCCCGAGCAGTTCGCGAGCTACGATCTCTCGGCGAAGGTGCTGAACATCATCAAGGTTTCCGGCGTCACCAAGTTCGGTTTCGTCGGCAACGAGAAGTACCGGACGTTCGGGACCGCCGACGGCGCGTGAGACCGGCCGGTCCGGCCAAGGGAATACGAGGGGGCGGAGCAATCCGCCCCCTTTTTTGTGGGCTGAGCGAAGCGGGCAAGCCCGGTTTGTTTCCCCGCCCGGGCCATGGTATGTTGTCACACAACACTGTGGGAGAAGAGCCATGGCAGTAACCGACAGCCGTCCTCTGAGCGAAATCAACACCACTCCGCTCATCGACGTGATGCTCGTCCTCCTGATCATGTTCGTGATCACGATCCCGGCGGCAACACATTCGGTCGAGATCGACCTTCCGCGCGATTGTGCCGATTGTCCCGAAGTCAACAACGTGAAGAACCATATCGTGGTCGACGGCAGCGACCGACTCCTGTGGAACGGCAATGCCGTGAACCACGCGCAGCTCCGCGCACTGCTGGCGGAAACGCGGCGCATGTCCGTGGAGCCGGAGCTGCAGTTCGAACCGGTGTCGGAGGCAAGCTACGCCGCTTCGGCACGCACACTGCACGCGATCGAGGCGGCCGGGATCACCCGGTTCGGTTTCGTCGGCAACGAGAAGTACCGGACCTTCGCCGCGCGCTGAGCAGGCGCCAGGTCCTAGTCCGCCCGATCTTCCGCCGCGTCGACCCGCATCGCGGCGGCAGCGAGGCCCTCGGCCTCCAGCAACAGTTCCTCGTCGACCGAGCCCTGCGGCAGCGCCTCGCGCCCGATCATCGTCATGACCGGCACCGCCAGCGGACTCACGCGATCGAGTTCGACGTGGACGAGTTGCTCGGCCGACCGCTCGAGCAGGCTCGCTAGGCGCCCGACGTCGGTCAGTCGCGCCCGCGCGTCGGCCCAGGCGGCCTCGAGCAGGACATGATCCGGCTCGTACTTGCGCAGCACGTCGTAGATCAGGTCGGTCGAGAAGGTGACCTGTTTGCCGGTCTTGCGCTTGCCGGGGTGTTGCCTTTCAACGAGTCCGGCAATCACCGCGACTTCGCGGAACGCGCGCCGCAGCAGGTGCGAATCCTGCACCCAGTCGACAAACTCGTGCGCGAGGATGTCCGGCGACAGCAGCGGCGCCGGATCGGCGACGGCCTTGAGGCCCCAGACCGCGAGCGAGTAGTCGTTGGCGACGAAGCCGCCCGGCAGAAGCCCGCGGTCTTCCATCCGCCGCGTGATCAGCATCCCAAGGCTCTGGTTCGCGTTCCATCCCTCGAAAGTATAGTAGACGCTGTAGTGCTTCTTTGCGTGCGGGAAGCTCTCGACCAGCAGCTCGCCGGGGCCCGGGAGACGGCTGCGCCAGTCCTGCACCTCGAGCCATTCGCGCACGTCGTCGGGAAAGCGCGCCCAACCGGCGCGGTCGACCAGCATCGCCTGAACTCGCTCCGCAAGATGCGTCGTCAAGGGCAGCCGCTGGCCGCCGTAGGAGGGGATCGTCGCCGACTTTTTCGCGGCGCGCACCGTCACCTCCATGTCCTTCACCCGCTCGACCTCGAGGCTCATGCCCGCGAAGAAGAAGGTATCCCCTGGTGAGAGCGACGCCGCAAAACGTTCCTCCACCTTGCCGAGCTGGCGGCCATTGCGGAACCGCACCGTGAGCATTTCCGAATCGACGATGATCCCGGCGTTCATCCGGTGGCGCTGCGCATGCTCGGGGTGGGACAGGCGCCAGACACCGCTCCGGCCGCGGACGATACGCTTGAACCTGTCGTAGGCCCTCAGCGCGTAGCCGCCGTTCTCGACGAAGCCGAGCACGCGCTTCCACACCGACTCATCGACCCATGCGTAGGTGAGCGAGGCGCGTACTTCCGCCAGCAGCTCCACCTCGTCGAACGGCGCTGCACAGGCGCAGGCCATGACGTGCTGGGCGAGCACGTCGAGGCCTCCGGGGCGGAAGTCCTCCCCGTCGCGCTGCCCCTCGTCGACCGCGTCTTTGGCTGCCGTGGCCTCGAGAAACTCGAAGCGGTTGCCGGGCACGAGGATCGCGCGGCTTGGCTGGTCCAATCGGTGGTTCGCGCGCCCGATGCGCTGAAGCAGACGCGAAGAGCCCTTGGGCGCACCCATCTGCACGACGCAGTCGATGTCCCCCCAGTCGACGCCGAGGTCGAGGCTGGCGGTGGCCACCAGTGCGCGCAGCTCGCCGCGCGCCATCGCACCCTCGACCTTGCGCCGCGCCTCCTTCGACAGCGAACCGTGATGGATGCCGATCGGCAGGTTGTCGTCGTTGACGTCCCACAGGAGCTGGAACACGAACTCGGCAAGAAACCGCGTGTTGGTGAAGACCAGCGTGGTGCGATTGCGGCGGATCTCCTCGTAGAGCTGCGGAATCGCCCAGCGCCCCGCGTGCCCGCCCCAGGGCACGCGTTCTTCTTCTGGCAGGAGGATCTCGACCTGCGGCGGCGCGCCCTTCTCCCCCTCGACCAGCGCGACCGAATCGATCTCACCCCACGGCGCGAGCCATTCGCGGAAACCCTCCGGATCGGGGACCGTGGCCGAGAGTGCCGCGCGCTGCATCGCCGGCGCGATCGCCTGCAACCGGGCCAGCGACAACGCGAGCAGGTCGCCGCGCTTGCCGGTTGCGAAGGCATGAACCTCGTCGATCACCACCCGCTTCAGCCCGGCGAACATGGTGAAGCTCTCCGGATAGCTGAGCAACAACGAGAGCGATTCAGGTGTGGTCAGCAGGACGTGCGGAGGCCGGCCGCGCTGGCGTTTCTTGCGGTCGGCCGGGGTGTCGCCGCTGCGCGTTTCGATCCGCAAAGGCAGGCCGATCTCCTCAACGGGCGTCAGCAGGTTGCGCTGCACGTCGTGCGCGAGTGCCTTCAGCGGCGAGACGTAGAGCGTGTGCAGCCCGTCGGGCGGCGGAGCGCCCGCGAGCCGGGAGGGACAGAAATCCGCCAGCGTCGGCAGAAAGCCGGCGAGGGTCTTGCCCGCCCCCGTATCGGCCACCAGCAGCGCGTGCCGCCCCCCGTCGCTTGCCGCAAGCATATCGGCCTGGTGCCGTCGCACCCGCCAGCCGCGTGCATCGAACCACGCCGCGATCTCGCGCGGGACGTTCGCGTCAGGCATCGAGCACCGATCGTCCATGACCTTCCACTGCACCAGATTCACCGTCGTGGCGAAAGGTTTCCGGCCAAAGCGTGGTCGCCGAAGCGCCATACGTGCGCGCCGGAACGAGCAACGATCGACCCCTTCACGCGTTCTTGGGGTGTAACAGGCCGGCGCGGCGGAATCTCTGGCGATTCCACGCCGGACACCCCTGAAACACGCAGGAGAGATCGATGGCTTACAGGAACGACTATCGCTCGGGTGGCCGCCAGGAGAGGCGCCGCCGGGACTATCGCGACGACTACTACGGCCAGGCCGACCAGTTCGAGGCCGGTGGATACGGGCAGCCCGACTACCGCGAGGATCGGTACGACGAACCTGCGGGCCAGATGGGCGAGCGCCGCGGCTATCGGGAGGATTATCGCGATCGAGGTCAGGCGCGCACAGAGCACGGTGGATGGCGCGAGCGGGAGGACCGCGGCGCCGCGCAGTCCCGCTATCGTTCGAGCTTCGGCCCGGCGCGTTTCGACACCGGCGAAGGTCGCGGCTTCACCAGCTTTACCGGGAGCGACCAGCCCGGCCGGGATTTCGCCGCGGGCGACCGTCGGCCTTACGGCGGCTATGGCGCCGGCTTCGGCGGCATGTCGGCCGCCTACGGCTCGGGCATGTACGACGTGGAGCCGCATCGCGGCCAAACCGACCGCTACGAGGACCGCGGTTTTCTGGAGCGCGCGGGCGACGAGGTGGCAAGCTGGTTCGGCGACCAGGATGCCGCACGCCGGCGGCGGATGGATCATCGCGGACGGGGTCCGGCCAACTACACCCGTTCGGACCAGCGCATCCTCGAAGACGTTTGCGACGCGCTGACCGACGACTGGGATCTCGATGCCAGCGGTATCCAGGTGTCGGTCGAGAACGGCGAGGTCACGCTCGACGGCACGGTGGACAGCCGCTTCGACAAGCGCCGTGCGGAAGACTGCGCCGAAGACGTGTCCGGTGTCGGCCACGTGCAGAACAATCTGCGGGTTAACGCACGCAGCTATCGCAACGAGAGCGCCGGCAGAACGCTCGACGAAGACAGCGGAACCTGACCTGCTTCGCCATTACCGAAGCGAAGGGCCCGGCGCATCCGGGCCCTTCTTGCATCACACACCGTTCCCGGGCGCTTCGCCTTCCACAGCAGTTTCACTGTCCGCGGCCTTGGCCCGCAGCTCCTCGGCCGGCACACCCAGCAGCTCCGACAATCGCTGCAGCTCGGCATCGCTCAGGTCGGACAGGGCGCGCGGCTCGGGAAGGTCCTCCATGCGCTGCTGCATCCGCTCCATCATAGCCGGCATCATCTCCAGCACGGCAGGCATGGCTTCGTTCATTGCCGACATGACCTGCGGGTCGGCAAAGATGAGCATCGATTCCGCCGCATAACGGCTGCCCACGGGCGTCTGGAAGAACCTGTCCAGCTCTGCGAGATCGACCGGGTCGAAGCGTGTCGCATAGGCGCGGGCCAGACCCTCGCGATAGGAAGGCTCGATCCGTTCCATTACATCGCCCAGCATCTCCACCATGACGTCCGAAGCGACGGCGCTGCGGCGCTCGTGGGCAGGATCGACGATCGCCATGACCTCGCCCAGCTTCGCCTCACCCATCGCGGCGACCTGCGACTGTTCCATACCGGCGATGGCGGCAAGCTGCGCGACCGGAATCTGCGCCATCGAACCGAGAATGGAATCCATCATCGGTCCCATCATCTCCTCCATCATCCGCGCGTAGGTGCCCGGCGGAAAGATGTGCGCGACGACGGCCTGCGCCATCGGCAGGCGCGCTTCCTGCTCGGGCGTCAACGGCTCGGCGGGGAACATCTCGCCGAATGCGGACGCGAGCGCCTCCACGTCGTGCGATGCGTTCGCCGGCGGCTGGCTCTCATCCTGCGCAAGCGCGGGCGCGGCCGCAAAGAGCATGATCGCCGCGAGAATACCGTTCTTCATCTTTCCCCCTTCCCCTGCGAAATCTAGTGCCCTGCCTGCGCCCCGCGTTCGAGGCCCGAGAGCGCGAGCTGCTCGTCGATCTGCGCCATCAGACGCTCCAACCCTTCCTCGCTTTCGCTTTCGGCGCGGGCGACGAGGACGTCTTGCGTGTTGGAAGCGCGCAGAAGCCACCAGCCGTCCGCAGTCGTCACACGCACCCCGTCGGTGCCGTCGACATCCGCAGGGCTATCCGCCAGCCGCGCCTTGACTTCGTCGATCGCGGCGAACTTGCGCGTCTCGTCGACCTGGAAGCGCATCTCGGGCGTGTTGACCATGGCCGGCATGGCGCCGCGCAGCTCGGTCACCGAGCGGCCGAGCCGGGCGCTCGCGGCGAGCAGACGGACGCCCGCATAGAGCGCATCGTCGTAGCCATAGTAATCGTCGGCGAAGAACACGTGCCCGCTCATTTCGCCTGCCAGCGGCGCCCCGGTTTCCTTCATCTTGGACTTGATCAGCGAGTGGCCGGTCTTCCACATCACCGGCGTCCCGCCGTGCTGCGCGACGTGGTCGAACAGCGCGCGGCTGGCCTTCACGTCGGCGATGACCGTCGCACTAGGTAGTCTTGCGAGGAGGTCTTCGGCGTAAATCATCAGTAACTGATCACCCCAGATCACGCGGCCTTCGCCGTCGATCGCGCCGATGCGGTCGCCGTCGCCGTCGAACGCGATGCCGAAGTCGAGGTTCTTCTCCGCGACGAGCGCGCGCAGGTCCGCCAGATTCGCTTCGACCGTGGGATCGGGATGATGATTGGGAAAGTCGCCGTCGACATCGGTGTAGAGGAGATGGTGCTCGCCCGGGAGGCGGGCGGCGAGCGCCTCCAGCGCGGGCCCGGCGGCGCCGTTGCCGGCGTCCCAGCCGACGCGCAGCCCCTCGAGCGCGGCAGGTTCGATACCGCCGAGGCCGGAGAGCAGCCGCTCGACGTACTCGTTCAGGATCGCCCGCTCCTCGACCGTGCCGGTGCCGTCGCGCCAACCGCCATCCGCAGCGACGCGGCCGAGCCGCTGGATATCCTCCCCGAAGAACGGCCGGCCCTGAAAGACCATCTTGAAGCCGTTGTAGTTGGGGGGATTGTGGCTGCCGGTTATCTGAATGCCGCCGTGTACGTCTTCGGCTGAGGCTTCTGCATAGTAGAGCATCGGCGTCGGCCCCATGCCGATCCGCACGACGTCACACCCGCTCGCGGTGAGCCCCTCGATCAGCGCGTGCTCAAGCGTCGGCGAACTCACCCGACCGTCGTAGCCGACCGCAACCTTGCTGCCGCCCGCCTCACGCAGAAGGCTGGCGAAGCTGCGGCCGATCGCGCGCGCGTCATCGGGGCCGAGGGTTTGGCCGATGATGCCGCGGATATCGTACTCGCGCAGAATGGTCGGGTCGAAGTGGTAGGTCATACGCTCCCTTCAGCGTTGGTCGGTCAGTTCGTTGAGCAGGAGATCGCGCGCGGCATTCGCCTCGTGCACCTGATCACTGGTCCCGCCCCTGTCGGGGTGGATCATGGCCACCAAACGCTTGTGGGCCGCAATTATTTCCCCGCGATCGGCACGGGCGTCGACGCCGAGCAGCTTGCGCGCGCGAAGCAGCGCCTGGCCGCGCGTCGAGACGGGCTTCAGATAGTCCCACGGCCACCTGCCGAAGATCATCCGGCAGCCGATCGACACGACCGCGAGGATGACGATCAGCCGCAACATGGGTCAGGCGGGCTCCAGCTCTGCCGCCTTGCTCGCCGGCTCGGGCAGGTTCAACCCGGCGACGAGCGAGCGCAGCTCCTGCCGCGCGACGAGATGGCTGGTGCCGAGCTCGCCCAGATGTCCCTTGTCGAGCAGCGTGAGGCCCGACGGGAAGAGCTCGCGGTAGATCACGCGCTCCGACAGGCCCCGCGCGACGCGGAAGCCGGCGCGCTTGGAAAGCTCGCCCAGCGCCCGCTCGATGCGCTGCATGTTGCGCGCCTCGGTGTGGCCGGTGCGGTTACGGACGACCACCCAGTCGATTTCCTGCCGCCGTTCGAGCGCGCGAGTCTTGCGCGTGTCCCAGATCAGCTCGGCATAGAAGCTCAGGCGGCGGACCTTGAATGTCTCGGGATCGACGTGGCCGATCAGGTCGAAATCGACGAAGCTGTCGTTGAGCGGCGTGACGAGCGTATCGGCGCCAACCGCCGCATGGCGTGCCAGCGGATCGTCGCGCCCGGGCGTGTCGATGACGAGGAAATCCATTCCCTCGCCCAGCCGTTCCAGAGCCTCGTCGAACTCGCCGGCGGCCTTCCCGGGGAATACTTCGCAGCGCGCGCACGGGAGGCTTATTGCCCGCCGTTCCTCGGTCTCGGTGCGGTTCTCGAAATAGCGGTGCATAGTGCGCTGACGCGCATCGATGTCGAGCGCCGCCACTTTCGCCCCGCTATACGCGAGCGCGACCGCCACGTGGACGGCAGTGGTGGACTTGCCCGTCCCCCCCTTCTCGTTGGCGAACACGATCCGGTGCGGACGGCGCTGCGGCACTTTGGCGGACACTGCGGCGGGCTTCCTGTCTGTTGTCATGGCCGGGCGCCAGCGGCTAAGCGACCCCCTCGCCCGCTTTATCGGAGGCCCCGGAGACGTGCAAACCGCGACCGAGCTTGATGTGTTGAGAACGACCGTCGCCGCATTCCGCGAAGCCGGCGAAAGCCTCGCTCTCGTGCCGACAATGGGGGCACTTCACGAGGGGCACCTGACGCTCGTACGCGGAGCCAGGGTGCGTGCTGACCGCGTGGCGGTCTCCATCTTCGTCAACCCGACGCAGTTCGGCCCGAACGAGGATCTCGACGCCTATCCGCGCCAGATGGAGGAGGACGCGCGCCTGCTGGAGGCCGAGGGCGTCGATCTGCTCTGGGCGCCGGGCGTAGCGCAGATGTACCCGGAAGGGTTCGCCACCACGATCTCGGTCGCCGGCGTGAGCGAAGGCTTCTGCGGCGCAAGCCGCCCCGGCCATTTCGACGGGGTCGCGACCGTCGTCTGCAAGCTGTTCAACCAGGTTCGGCCGGATGTCGCGCTGTTCGGCGAGAAGGACTGGCAGCAACTCGCGGTGATCCGCCGTATGGCCCGCGATCTCGATCTCACCGCACCGCAGGCGGATGCCATCGTCGGCGTACCGACGGTGCGCGAGGCGGACGGGCTCGCGATGTCGAGCCGCAACCGCTACCTCTCGCCCGAGCAACGTAAGGCAGCGGCAGCGCTACCGCGGGCAATGCGCGAAGCGACCGAGCGGATCGAAGCCGGCGGGGACGTGGGAGCCACTTTGCAGGCGCTGGAGCAGGCCCTGGCCGAGGCCGGCTTCTCCTCGGTCGACTATGCCGACATCGCCGATGCGGCGAGCCTGGCGCGACTGGATCGTCTCGGCGAGGCGCCGGCCCGCCTGCTCGTCGCTGCACGGATCGGCAGTACGCGCCTGATCGACAATATGGCGATCGACAAGGCTTAGCTGGCGGCCCTCAGCCCCATAGCTGCGCGCGATAGGCCTCGAAGCAGCGCTCGCCGCACTTGAGCCGGATCAGCGCGCCTTCTGCCATCGCAGTCGCGCGCGCTGGATCTTCTTCCACCGCGGGGCGGATCGCTTCGCGGTTCCAGTCCTCGCTATGCTTGACGTCGAGCACGGCATGGAGCGCGAAATACCGCCGCTCCTTGCCCGAGAAGCCGAGGCGTCGAAGGCCTTCGGTAACCAGCGCCGCACGGCCGGGCGCGGTGAGTTCGATGACGCCGAGAGCGCCGACCGAGTGCCAGGCGTAGCGCCGATTGACCGCCATGGCGGTCATCGCGTTGGCGAGGGCCAGGCTCTCCCACACGGTGTTCTCGATCACGGGATCGACCCGGAGCGTCTCGACCAGCGCGTCGAGCATCGGTCCATGCATCCCCTTTTCCACGCCGTGGCCCATCTCGTCCCAGTAATTGCGAGCGAGTTCGAGCTTGGGACGCACCGGTAGCTTGACCTGCGTCATGGCCACGAGATCGTCGAACCCGGCTTCTCCCGCCGCTTCCTGTTCGAAGAACCAGCGGAACTGGTCGATATCCGCCTCTTCCGCCAGCCACGGAAACAGCGGGTCGCCCTGGCCGGGACCGGTTTCTTTCAGCCCTTCGAACCAGTCGATGAATCCGTCCGGATCGGTCGGCGCCGCCGCCGCTTCTTCGCTGACGTCCGCCCGCAGATCTTCGAGGAATGCGCCTTCGAGCCGCTGCATCCGCAAGTCGCGCTCGAGTTCGCGCTGCCATGCGTCGCGGGGGAATCCGGGCTGCAGGCGCTCACGATTCCAGTGCGCCAACCCGCGCTGGAAACTGTCCGTGAGAAACTGCGATCGCTCCGCATCGCTGCGATCGATGAAACGTGTGGCCATCAGTAAGCTCTCCTTTGCCCAAGGAATGGGCCGTGCCCGGTCTTGGTTCCGAGCTTCGGGAGAACCGACGGGTCCTGGGCGGCACGCAAAGCCCCCCGCAAGGGGCATTGATGATCGTCCAGGGGATCGAACCGCCGCTATGGCAGCGGGGTCATCTCTTGATGTTGGCGTAGTACGGGATAGGCACGTCGTCATCGCCGCTGCTGTCGCCCACCATCATCTTCGTGCGAGGGTGCATGATGGACGGATCCGTGGCGATATTGAGACAGTAGGGTTTGCCCGAAGCGAATGCCTCCTCGACGGCTCCGGCAATGTCCTCGAACCGGTCGATGTGTCGCGCTTCCACGCCGAAACCGCTGGCGACGATATCGTAACGGGTATCGTCGAGCGCGACGATCACTTCCCGGTCCCTGCCGTAGAGGAGATTCTGCGCATTGCGCGACATGCCCCACTCGGAGTTGTTGAGAACGACGGTGACGATCGGCAGACCGTGCCGGACCATCGTGTCGAACTCCTGTATGTTGAAGCCAACGCCCCCGTCGCCGGCAAAGCAGACGACCGGGCGGTTCGGGTCGGCCCGCGCGGCGCCGATGGCGAAGCCGGATGAGACGCCGAGACACCCGAGATAGCCACACCGCAGGTGCTGCCCGGCGCCCGGAGAGCGCACGAGATCGCCGACCCAGTTACCGGCCTCGCCTCCGTCTGCGATCACGGCCGTCCCTTCGGGCAAGATGTCCATGATTGCGGCGACCGCGTGGCCCGGATGGATCTTGCTGGGACCGGCTTCCTTTGGCGCATCGGCGAAACCGTCGCGGGCGGCCGAGCGGAAACTGCGCAGCTTGCGCGCCCAGTCCGCACGCTCTTTCCATTCTTGCTCCTGGCCGGCCGTCAGGAGTGCGTCGATCGTTGCGCCTGCGTCCGCGATGATCGGCAGATCGGCCATGCGGACCCGGCCGATCTCTTCGGGATTCACCTCCACCTGCGCGACCCAGGCGTCTTGAGGAACGATCGCTCCCATTGCGCCGCCGAGGAACATTCCCATGCGAGCACCCACCAGCAGGACTGCATCGGCCGCATCGCCAGAGGCGGCCGCGGCTGCGAGCCCGGCGGCGGCGCCGCCATAGAGCGGATGGTCGTGCGGGAGCACGCCCAGCGCCTTCTGACTCGCAATGACCGGAACCGAGGTAAGCTCCGCCAGCCGGCGCAGGCGATCACCGGAATCGGTCAGCATCACGCCGCCCCCGGCGATGATCACCGGCCGTTCCGCACTTCGCAGCATGTCGAGGACTTTGCTCACTGCATCGGGCCGCGGCGCCGGCGGCACCGGTCGTTCCCAGGAGGCCGTTTCCGGCGGTGCCTCGTCGGTCGGCCAGAACATCACATCGATGGGGATCTCGAGGAAGACCGGACCCGGCGGGCCACTGAGCGCGATCTCACCGGCACGACGGACGAATTCGACGATCCGATCGGGCTCGGCCACCCGTTGCGCCCATTTGGTGACGGGGCGAGCCATGGCGAGTGAGTCGAACCCCCCCTGCAGCGTGTTGCCCTCGACCTCGCGCATGGGAGCAGCGCCCGCAATGAAGAGAGTTGGAATTCGGTCGAGATAGGCATTGGCCATTGCGGTAAGTGCGTTGGTAAAGCCCGGTCCCGCCGTAATCGCACACACCCCCAGTTTGCCGTTGGAGGAGCGCGCATAGCCGTCGGCCGCGTGCCCGGCGGCAGCCTCGTGCCGCGTGTCCGTGAGCCGTATCCCGAATTCCTCGCAAGCCATATAGAGCGGGTCGAGATGGCTGCCATGCAGGGCGAAAATCTCGGTCACTCCCAAGCCGGCCAGCGTTGCGGCGACCAGTTCTCCGGCGGCGCGCTTCTTCGTCATCGAGTTCTCCCAAACCTCCGTGCTCGTATGCGTTGCCTATGCGAGGCCTCCGGCGAACACAAGCATATTGTATGCAATATGGTAGTTGCCGCGCGAACCCCCGCACCTCCCGCTCCGGATCGATGTTCGTGATATCGAAGTTCGGCAGAAGCGTTGCGCAAGGAAGGGCCGCCCCCCGGGCGCAGGAAATAACCGGTTGAACCCGGCCATATTGCATGCAATATCACAGCCATCGCGGGCCTGTCTCGGCATGGTTCCGCCTCGGGAGACAGGAGTGTTTGAAAAGCCGATGGCCGAACCGGCGCAAAACGGGCCAGCTTCGGAACGCTGTGAAGGCCCATCGCTGCGCGTCGCAGTGATAGGGGCCGGTATGGCCGGTATCCTGGCCGCGATCAAGCTGCAGGATCGTGGCATCGAATGCGACGTGTTCGAGAAGGGTGACGGCGTCGGCGGCACGTGGCGGGAGAACACCTACCCCGGCCTCGCATGCGACGTAGCGGCGCACTGGTACACCTATTCGTTCGCTCGCAACCCCGAGTGGGACTCGCTCATGGCCGCAGGCGAAGACATTCGGGCCTATTTCGAGCGGGTTGCCAACGACTTCGGCGTTACCCAACGCACCCGCTTCGCCAGCGAGGTGACGGAGCTTCACTATCGCGATGGCGGGTGGGATCTCGAATGCACGACAGGGTACCAGGGCAGGTACGATTTCGTCATTGCCGCCACCGGCGTCTTGCATCACCCGAACATCCCCCGATTCGACGGCCTCGAAACGTTCGAAGGTGCCGTGTTCCATTCCGCCCGCTGGAACCATGACGTCGAACTCAACGGCAAACGCATCGGTGTAATCGGCACCGGGTCGACCGCGGCGCAGCTTGCCACCGCGCTGGTGCCCAGAGCGGAGCGCTTCGATCTGTTCCAGCGGACGGCGCAATGGGTCTTGCCCCGCGACAACGTGCCGTACACCGAAGAGGAGAAGGCCCGTTTCCGCAAGGACCCGGAAGCGCTCGAGGCCCTGATCCGAGAGTTGCGGGCCAAGACGCTGGAAGGCTTCGCCACTGCTGTCATCGACGCGGACTCGCCGGAGCTGGCCGCGATCGAGCAGATTTGCCGCGAGAATCTCGACACGGTGAAGGACCCCGACCTGCGGCACAGGCTGACGCCCGACTATCGCGTCGCGTGCAAGCGGCTGGTCATCTCCAGCACCTTCTACGATGCGATTCAGCAACCGAATGCCAATCTCGTCACGTCACCGATCCAACGGATCGAACCGGCCGGTGTGCGCACGGCGGACGGCGTGCTGCACGATCTCGATGTTCTGGTCCTCGCCACCGGCTTTCTGGTCGATCGCTTCATTCGGCCCACCCGCGTGATCGGTCGCCATGGCACCGATCTGGACGATGTGTGGGCCGAAGGGCCCCTGGCCTATCTGTCGATGAGCGTCCCGGACTTCCCCAACTTCTTCCTGCTCAACGGCCCCAACAGCCCGGTCGGCAACTTCTCCCTGGTTGAGGTGGCGCAGCACCAGATCGAATACATCATGCAACTCGTCGACGGCATCTGCCGCGGTGACTATTCGGAAGTGAGCGCAACACCCGGCGCCCTGCGCAGGTTCGAGACGGAGCGGCGCGAAGCGGCGCGGAAGACGGTCTGGGTTACCGGCTGCGACAGCTGGTATCTCGACAAGGACGGCGTGCCCGCGTCGTGGACTTTTTCCTACGACCGCTTCGTCGACGAGACAGCCGCGCCGCGAATGGAGGACTTCGAAACGCAATGAGCGCGCCTCGCATTCGCATCTACCCCGCTCGCACGACCACTGCAAAAGGAGAGTGCAATGATCACCCGTGAAGCTATTGCGAAAGCGCTTCGCAATCTGAACGAGACCGAGAACGCGCGCCCGCACACGAGTGTCGAGGAGGTGAGCGCCGGTATCGACAAGATCATGGCGCCCGATGTCGAGGGGTGGCGCAACGGTGCCCATGTGCCCGACCGCGCGAGCGAACGCGAAGTCGAACGCCGCGCGTTCGGCGCGCTCGCCGACTATCACCGCGTGGTCGAACGCACGATCATCGATCCCCCCTTCGCAGCCACCGGTTGGACGATCCACGGGTCCTTCGACGGGCAACCAGTGAGCGCACCCGGTTCCTCGCAGTTCGAATTCAACGAGGAAGGCCGGGTCCAGCGCTACTGGATGAATTTCAATCCCGAGGACTTCTTCTACCGGAAGGGCTGACCTTTCGCAGGCGCATATTGGTAACGGAGACGAATTTCATGGCAGTCAGCGTGGAGCTTCCCAACATCAGCATGGGCGTGACGGAAGCGACGATCGTCAGTTGGCTCAAGAACGTCGGCGACCGGGTCGAGGCAGGCGAAGTCATCGCGGAAGTCGAGACTGCGAAGTCGACCGTGGAAGTGGAGTCCCCGGCGTCCGGCACGCTGGCATCGATCGCCGTGCAGGTCGACGAGACCGTCGACGTCGGCACCGAAATCGCCACGATCGAGGAAGGCTGACATGTCGCTGGGCCGTGTCGAACAGCTCGAGATGTTCCGGCGGATGCTGCGCATTCGCCTGTTCGAAGAAGCGCTCATCGCGCACCATCCGGTGGGCCACCTGAGCATTGGGCAGGAGGGCGCGATCGTCGGTGCGTGCATGGCGCTGCGCAACGACGACTATGTAACCGGGACCCACCGCTCCCACGGCCATCCGATCGGCAAGGGTGCCGAGATCGGCCCACTGATGGCAGAGATCTTCGGCAAGCGGACCGGCATCTGCAAGGGGCTCGGCGGGTCGATGCACCTGACCGATACCAAGATGGGCCTGATCTGCGAATCCGCGATCGTCGGCGGAGGCTTCCCACTCGCGACCGGCGCAGGGTTAAGCGCCCAGGTGCGCGGCAGCGATCAGGTCAGCCTATGCTTCTTCGGCGACGGCGCGGTCAATCAGGGCACCTTCAGCGAGAGCGTGAACATGGGCGCCGTATGGAAGCTGCCGGTCATCTACTTCTGCGAGAACAACGGATATGCGGTGACGACGCCGGTCGCGAAATCGCACGGGCAACCCGAGATAGCACGCCGGGCCGACGGCTACGGGATTCCGGGCGTTGTCGTAGACGGGCAGGATGCCGAAGCAGTTCACGCCGTGACACTGGAGGCCGTGGAACGTGCCCGTGCCGGCGAGGGCCCGACGCTAATCGAAGCCAAGACCTATCGGTTCGACGAGCATTCGAACCGCCTTGCGATTCCTATAGAGTATCGCAGCAAGGACGAGATCGAACACTACCGCAACGAGCGCGATCCGATCACGCTCTATCGCGCCGTCCTGCAATCGCGCGACCTGCTTTCCGAGATCGAGGCGATCGAGGAGGAGGTGCGCAAGACCATCGACGAGGCGGTGGAATTCGCCAAGGCCAGCCCGGAGCCCGAGATAAGTGACCTTTGGGACAGCATGTACGTCAATCCGATCGGTGTACCATCCGGCGACGGAGGACGTTGATGACCATACGCAACGCCACCCAGAAACTGTCTTACCTCCAGGCGATCGTCGAAGCGCAGCGCGAGGAGATGCGCCGCGACGAACGCGTGATCCTGATGGGCGAGGACATTGCGGTCTATGGCGCCCAGACGCTGTTCGACGAATTCGACGAGAAGCGGCTGCGCAACACGCCGATCTCGGAAAACAGCTTCGTCGGCGTCGGCGTCGGCGCGGCTCTGACGGGCCTGCGCCCCGTCGTGGACCTGACGATCGCGAGCTTCTGCTATCTCGCCTCGGACCAGATCATCAACCAAGCGGCCAAGCTGCGGTTCATGACCGGGGCGCAACTGGCGGTGCCGCTCGTCGTGCGCACGAGCACGTTCTACAACAACCGCACCGCGGCGCAGCACGCCGACCGCCCCTATCCGCTGTTCATGAACACGCCCGGGCTGAAAGTTCTGGCCCCGTCAACCGCGTCCGACGCCAAGGGTCTGCTGAAGTCGGCGATCCGCGACGATGACCCGGTGGTGATCTTCGAGGACATCAACCTTTGGGGCAAGAAGGAAGAGGTCCCGACCGACGAGGATTTCCTCGTACCCATCGGCAAGGCCGCGGTGCGGCGCGAGGGGAGCGATGTCACGATCGTCTCCATTGCGGGCTGTCTGCCGCACGCGCTGTCCGCCGCCGATGCGTTGGCCAAGGACGAGGTCGAAGCCGAAGTGATCGACCTGCGCACGATCGCGCCGCTCGACAAGGAGACGATCCTCGCTTCCGTCGCAAAGACCGGTCGGCTGATCATCGCAGACAACTCGCACAAGGTGGGCAGCGTCGCGTCGGAAATCGCGGCGATGGTGTCGGAAGAGGGCTTCGAGAGCCTGAAGAAGCCGATCCAGCGCGTTGCCGCACCGCAAGTCCACGTTCCTTACAACGCCGCGCTCGAAAAGCAGCTCTTCGTCAGCAAGGACCGCATCATCGACGCCGTTCGCGCAATCACCTGACCAACCGACCTTTCGCACTCTCAGCAAGTTCAAGGAGAACCCCATGGCCAACAGCATCGAAAAGCGCTCCATCACGCAGGAGGCCAGCGACAAGCTGATCGCCGCCGCGACCGCCAAGGCGGAAGAAATGGGCGTGCCGATGTGTATCTCGATTGTCGACGAGTCGGGCAATCTCAAGGCCTTCCGCCGGATGGACGGTGCGGCGCTGCTCTCGGTCGATATCGCAACCAACAAGGCGTACACCGCCGTCAGCTTCGGCATGCCCAGCCATGGCTGGTACGACTTCATCAAAAACGATCCGCCGCTCTTGCACGGCATCGTCCACACGCCGCGCCTGGTCGTGTTCGGCGGCGGCTACCCGGTGAGCGAGAACGATCAGGTCATCGGCGCGATCGGCGTAAGCGGCGGGCACTACGAACAGGACATGGCCGTCGCCGAGGCCGCCCTGGCGGCGCTGGCCGACTGAGGCTGCTGGCGGCGCTGCAACCGCCCTCGGAATACACCCGCATGGATGATGTCTCTTCGATAATCTTCGAATCCGCGCAGCGCCTGCTGAGCGATCTGTCGGAACGCGTTTCCGCCGGCCGGCCAATGGCCGACTGCGAGCGCGCGGACGGATGGCGGCAGATCGAGGAGATGGGCCTGCCCTTCGCGCTGATGAGCGAGGCGCAGGGCGGGCTCGGTCTTTCCGACGCCGAGGCCTTCGAACTGGTGCGCATCTGCGGGCGCAATGTGGTGCCCTGGCCGCTGGTCGACACCATGCTCGCCAACCGCTTTGCGACCCAGGGCGGCGCTGCCCCTGCCGAGGGCCCCATCGATACACTCGGAGAATTGACCGCAGAGCAGAAGGAGCGGGCGGCACTGGCCCGCGCCATGCAGATGGCCGGAGCGCTCGACGTGATCCTCGTAATGACCATTTCCCATGTACAGGAACGCAGCCAGTTCGGCCGCCCGCTGGCAAAGTTCCAGGCCGTCCAGCATTCGCTCGCCGTACTGGCAGGCGAGGTCGCAGCCGGTCAGGCGGCCGCCGAGCATGCGGTGGCGCGGCTAGCGCGGGGCGGCGCGGCCGCGACCTTGGCGATCGGCATCGCGCGGGCCCGAATCGGCGAGGCGTGTTCGAAGGCTGCCGCCATCGCCCACCAGTTGCATGGCGCCATCGGCTATGCGCGCGAACATCGCCTCCATCTCTATACGACCTCGCTTTGGAGATGGCGCGACGAGTACGGAACGCAGACCTGGTGGACGCGTCAGGTCGGCCGAGAGGTTCTGGCCGCCGGTCCCGATGCCTTCTGGCCCGCGGTGACGGGGGCATGAGCGTATTGGCCTTCCCCCCGCCCGTCGAGAGCGAAGCGGCAGAAACCCTTCGCGCGGAGGTTCGCGCCTTTCTCGCCGACGCCAATGCGGCGCGAACACCGCTCGAACGCGCCGAAAGCTGGAACGGATTCGACCGCGAATTCAGCCGCGCCCTGGGCCGTCGCGGATGGCTGGGCATGACATGGCCGAAGGAGTACGGCGGGCACGAACGCAGCGCCTTCGAACGCTATGTGGTGGTCGAGGAGACCCTGGCAGCGGGCGCGCCCGTCGCTGCGCACTGGATCGCCGACCGGCAGAGCGGCCCCACGCTTCTGCGCCATGGCACGGAGGCGCAGAAGCGCGCGATCCTGCCGCGTATCGCAGCCGGAGAATGCGTGTTCTGCATCGGGATGAGCGAACCCGACGCCGGTTCCGACCTCGCCGCGACCCGGGCCCGCGCGGAACGGCAGGGCGATGGCTCCTGGAAGGTGAACGGCACAAAGCTCTGGACCACTTACGGTCACGAAGCCGATTACATGATCCTGTTTTGCCGAACCTCAGGTACGCCGGCGGACCGGCACGAGGGCACAAGCCAGTTGCTCGTTGACATGCGGATGACGAGTGGCGTCACCGTCCGGCCCATCCATGATCTGATGGGGCAGCATCACTTCAACGAAGTCCACTTCGAAGACGCGGTTCTGCCCCCCGATGCGCTTCTCGGCACCGAGGGGCAAGGCTGGGCGCAGGTCATGGGCGAACTCGCCCACGAAAGATCGGGACCGGAACGGTTTCTATCTTCGATCCAGCTCCTGATCGAGCTGATCGGCGCGTTGCGAGGCAGCGAGAGCCTGGCGGCACAGGCCGCGGTGGGTCGCCTGTTCGCACACCTGGTGACCTTGCGGAGGATGTCGCGCGGCGTTGCCGCGCTGCTGGAAGCGGGCGACGATCCGACAACCCATGCGGCCATCGTGAAGGACCTTGGTGCGACCTTCGAACAGGAACTCCCCGATATCGCCCGCAGCCTCGTCGATGAGGAACCGGATCTCCGGAGCACCAGCGACTTCGCCGCAGTACTCGCCTATACCATGATGGCCGCACCCGCTTTCTCACTGCGGGGCGGAACGCGCGAGATCCTGCGTGGCATCATCGCGCGGCAACTGGGCCTTCGCTGAGGATATCGACATGATCGAGCTTGTCGAGGTTTCCCCCCGTGACGGCCTGCAGAACGAGCGGACGATCCTGCCGGTGGACACCAAGGTCGCGCTGATCGAGCGCGCCATTTCGGCCGGTATGCGCCGGATCGAGGTCGCCAGCTTCGTGAGGCCCGACGCGGTCCCGCAGATGGCCGGCGCCGAGGAGGTCGTCGCAAGGCTTCGGCCGGGCGCGGCTCGTTACATCGGTCTGGTGCTGAACAAACGTGGTGCCCTGCGGGCCCTTGATACGGCGGTCGACGAAATCGGGTTCGTCTGTGTCGCAACCGATACCTTCGGGATGCGCAACCAGCGCCAGACCAGCGAGCAATCGCTGACCGAAGCATGCGACGTTCTGAACCTGCTCCAGTCGGAAAAGCGCGAGGCGCATGCAATGATCGCCGTCGCCTGGGGCTGCCCTTTCGAGGGATCGGTCCCGCGGGACAAGGTCGTTGCAATGGCCTCCTCCCTGGCGGACGCGGGAAGTCTCGAGATCGGCCTTGCCGATACGATCGGCATCGCGCGGCCCGCCGAGGTCGAAGCGCTGACCCGCCTCGTCACCGACGCGGTCGCTCCGCTGCCGGTCCGTGTTCACCTGCACGACACACGCGGGATGGGGGTGGCCAATGCGCTCGCGGCGATTCGCGGCGGCGCGAGCGTTATCGACGCGGCCATCGGAGGCACGGGCGGCTGTCCTTTCGCCCCAGGAGCGGCCGGAAACCTTGCCACGGAAGATCTCGTCTACGCGCTGAGTGCCGACGTCGAAGTCGATCTCGACGGGCTCATCGCGACCGCGATCTGGCTGAACGGTGAGCTGTCGCGCGATCGTGCTAGCGCCCTCGTTCGAGCGCATATGTCACACGGCGCGGATCACGCGCACCGCTAGGCCCCACCGGCACAACGAAGGTCTGGACTTCATTCGCCCAGCCAGCGCCGCCTGATTTCGTCGGTGTCCTGCCCCACTTCGCGCGGAGCGGAACGGCGAACACCCGAAGGCGTCCGCGACAGCTTGGGAAATGCGCCCTGCATGGGCGTCGGGCCGAGTTCGGGATCATCAACGGTCACGATCGCATCGCGCGCAGCGAAATGCGGATCGGCAAGCATATCCTCGGCATCGAGAATCCGGCCGGCCGGCACGCCGTGGCCGACCATTGTTGCTTCGAGTTCGTCGACTGTGAATTGTTCGGTCCAGGCGTTGATCAGATCGTCGAGCTCTTCCTGATGCCGACCACGCGCAACATGGTCGGCATAGCGGGGATTCTTGGCCAGCTGCGGATTTCCCATCGCATCGCAGAGGCGGGCGAAAACACTGTCCTGGTTCGCCCCGATCAGGAACTCGCCATCGCGACAGCGATAGACGTTGGACGGCGCAATACCTGGCAGTCGCGATCCGGTACGTTCGCGCTTGTGTCCGGCCACCGCCCATTCCGGAATCAGACCTTCCATGACCTGCAGCACGGATTCGTAAAGCGCTACGTCGACGATCTGACCTTTATCGCTCGTTTGGCGCTCGTGCAGGGCGGCCAGGGCGCCCATACAGCCGTAGGTCGCCGCTAGGCTGTCACCGATTGAAATACCCATGCGCGATGGCAGGCGGTCGGGCTCGCCGACGATCTTGCGCCAACCGCCCATGGCCTCGGCAATGCCGCCAAAGCCCGCGCGCTTCGCATAAGGGCCGGTCTGGCCGTATCCCGACACCCGCACGACGATCAGCCGCTCGTTGAGCTTCAGCAGGTCCTCCGGATCGAGGGACCAGCGTTCGAGCGTGCCGGGCCGGAAGTTCTCGATCAGGATGTCGGCTTTCAGGATCAGCTTGCGCGCGAGTGCCTGTCCTTGCGGGGTCCGGAGATCCGCCGCCACCGAATACTTGTTGCGCGCGATCACACGCCACCAGGTGGGCGTGTCGCCTTGCCCCCAGGTGCGCATGGGATCGCCGCTCCCTGGCGGTTCGACCTTCACCACCTCGGCCCCCATGTCGCCGAGCAGCTGTCCGCAGAAGGGACCAGCAATGAGCTGGCCTACTTCGACGACTCGTACGCCTGCTAGCGCGCCCCCTCTTTCGGTCTGTTCCGTCAATTTGAATGTACCGCCTTTGCCACCATGTGTGCGTCGATGTCTCCGATCCGTGGGGAATCTGCCGTCTTGTCCAGCTTCGAGTGGGACGCGTGCCGAGGCACCGCTTCGACGAGCATTTGGTCAAGATCGGATGCAGTTTGTTCCAAACTCGCCTGAAATGCACCTGCTTCCGAAGCAGCGGATACACGCGTGCGATCGCATCCCCACGCGAGGGGCCGCCAGTCGGCAGAGCGAAGATATAACGAGATTTTTGCAGTGGTCGGCAAGGTGTTCCCTATCCATCGCAGCGCACATCGATACCTCGGCATGTCTATACGCAACCAGCGCCGATACCAGAAGTTTTGACTAAATTGCATGCAAATGGCAAGAGGGTTCTTGTCCATGCCAGCGCCCGCGGCCGATTCTCTGCGCGGATGGAGAGAGGAGATTTATGCCATCGCAGCCCGCCGCCAGTCCGTCCGCACTCCCCCGCGCGGGCGACATCGATCGCCAGGCCGCATCCCGCCTGGAGCAATGGATGGCGCGGCACATCGGCGACCACGAGGGCCCGGTGGCGATCGAGCGGTTCCCCGGCGGACAATCCAATCCGACATTTCGCCTCCGCTCGAGTCGGCGAGACTATGTACTGCGACGCAAGCCTCCGGGTGCGCTGCTGCACTCGGCTCACGCGATCGAGCGCGAATACACCGTCATGGCAGCTCTCGGCCCACAGGGCTTTCCAGTCCCGCGCACGTACGGCTTATGCGAGGATGAATCGGTCATCGGATCGGCCTTCTTCCTGATGGAGCTGGTGGAGGGCCGGATTCTCTGGGATCCGAAGCTTCCCGAGGAAGATCCCGCGGAGCGGCGGGCCATCTACGACGCGCAAGTTGATGCGCTCGTTGCCCTGCACGGCTTCGATCCCGCCGCTATTGGGCTCGGCGCGTTCGGGAAGCCGGGCAGCTATTTCGCTCGACAGATCGGCCGTTGGACCAAGCAGTACCGCGCGTCCGAGGCGCCGCACGACGAATACATGGAGAAGCTGATCGCTTGGCTCGCCGAGACCGTGCCTCCAGTCACGTCATCCCGGATCGTTCACGGCGACTACCGGATCGACAACATGGTGCTAAAGCACGATCGCCCGGAAATCGCCGCATTGCTCGACTGGGAGCTGTGCACACTTGGCGATCCCATCGCGGACCTGACCTACTTCCTGATGATGTGGCGCATGCCGCCGCACGAGCGTATCGCCATGGATACAGTCGATTTTGCGACATCGGGCATTCCGACGATGGAAGACGCGCTCGATCGCTATCTGACGTCCAGTGGCCGAGTGCTGGATCGGCCGATCGACTGGTACATCGCGTTCAATCTCTTTCGCCTCGCCGCCATCTTGCAGGGAGTCGCGGGTCGCGCTGTCAGGGGGCAGGCAAACAATGAAAGGGCATTGTCGGCGCAAAGCCGCGTCGCACCGCTCGCTCGCGCCGGCTGGGAGAATGCTCGCCGAGCTGGGGCGCCGGCATGAACTGGCCGGTGTGCTCCATCGAAGAGGCGCGCTCGTCCCTCACGGCCCCCGGCGCGCCGTTCGAAATGCGCGAGGAGACGATCGCTGGACAGACGGTGCGGATCTACGTGAACGCGCCGGCACACATGCGGCAGGTCCTGGACGACAGCCGCCGCTTCGGCGACGCCGAGTTCCTCGTCTACGAAGGTGAGCGTATAACCTTCGAAGCGCATTGGCGCGCCGCCAGCGCCTTTGGCCGTGTTCTCGCCGACCGCTTTGGCGTTGCGAAAGGGGACCGTGTGGCGATAGCCATGCGCAACTTTCCCGAATGGTCGGCCTGCGCCTTCGGGGCCATGGCGATCGGTGCGATTTTCGTGCCGCTGAACGCTTGGGAAACAGGCGAGAATCTCGCGAGGATGATCCGAAAGAGTGGTGCGAAGGTCACTGTCGTCGACGGCGAGAGACGGGAACGTCTGGGCGGCAAGATTCACGAGTCGGCACTCGTGACGGTCCGTGACGGCGCTGGCGAGAACGCCTTCGAAACCCTGGTCGGAACGACCGATCGCTGGCTTGCGCTGCCCGACCGCTCCGCCCCCGACCGCGAACTGGCGCCCGACGACCCGGCCACTGTCTCGTTCACCTCGGGAACGACCGGCGAAGCCAAGGGCGTACTTGGCACTCATCGGGCAGCGCTGACCAATCTCGTCAACACTCAGTACCGCGCAGCCAGGGCTGCCCTGCGTCGTGGTGAAACCTGGCCCCCGCCTGCTGCGACCATGCAGCAGGTCGTCCTATTGCCTCTCCCGCTTTTCCACGTGACGGGCATGCATTCGGCGCTCGTTCCGGCGCTTGCGAGGGGCAATCGTCTGGTTCTGATGTACCGATGGGATATCGAGCGAGCGCTCGACCTGATCGAACGCGAAGGTGTGCACATCCTCATATTGGTCCCCACTCTGGTCGTGCAGTTGTTGGAGCGGCTTCCCCATGGAGGAACGCCCGAGCTGAAAACCGTGCACACGGTCACCTACGGCGGCTCGCCCGCCCCAGCCGGGCTTGCGGCAGGCGTGCAGTCCCGGTTCCCCGGCGCAGTCCCGGCCCAGGGCTACGGCGCGACCGAAACATCGTCCCTCGTCGCCTCGAACAGTCACGAGGACCTGCTTGCGCGACCCGGCAGCGTCGGCACCGCAGTTCCCTGCTGTGATATCCGGATCGTAGACGACAACGGTGACCCGGCCCCGCCGGGGGAGCCGGGCGAACTGTGGGTCCGCGGCCCGCAGGTGTTCCGCGGTTACTGGAACAACGAGCGGGCGGCGCGCGCAGTCCTCCACGATGGCTGGTATTGTACCGGTGACATCGTGACGGCGGACGAGGAGGGGTTCCTCTACGTCAAGGACCGAAAGAAGGACATGGTGATCCGCGGCGGTGAGAATGTCTATTGCGCCGAGGTAGAGGAGGCGATCGGGCGGCTTCCGCACGTGGTCGAATGTGCGGTTTTCGGCCTGCCCGACCGCGTGATGGGCGAGACGGTCGCCGCCGCCGTCACGGTTCGCGCGGGCGCTCCTGTGACGGAGGCGGAGGTGCGTGAACACCTCGCCACCTGTCTTCCGGCCTTCAAGGTCCCCGAGCGGATCCAGATAAGGAGGAGGCCCCTGCCGCGCAACGCAGCCGGCAAGGTTATCAAGCGCGAGCTGCGCACGGCGATGCTGTCTGCGGCTGAATGACCACGGCTGCGGCTACGAACAGCGAAAGCGGAGGATCATCATGGTGGAGAACAATGCGGCACTCGCAGCGGGGCAGCGGCTGTTCGACGCGGTCGAGCACGGAAACCTAGAAGACCTGCATCAGATTTTCGCGCCGGGGGCGCTCGTCTGGCACAACACCGACGATGCCTTCACCGACGTTGCAACCACGATACGCAATCTCGGTGCGATCCGCACCGGCGCATTGGAGTTCCGCTACGAGGAAATTCGCCGGAGTCCGACAGCGGAGGGCTTCGTACAGCAACATACGCTGGTCGTGACCATGCCAGATGGCCGGACGATTCGCGACATGTGCTGCTGCGTCTGTATCGTTGTTGACGGACGCATCGAGCGAATGGACGCCTACCACGATTCCGCGGCCACAGAGGCAATGGCGCACAAGCGATCGTGAACGGACGCGAGGCCCATCCGCGAGCGCTGCGCCTAGCCGATCTGATCCTTGCTCGTTACGTCCACCAGCCCGGTTTGTCCCGGATCCGCCGACGATTCAGCAGCGTCCGACTTCGACATGAGGGTCTGGCGCGCCGAGCGAATGTGGGCTGTCATGATCGCCGCCGCCCAATCAGGCTCGCGCGCGGAAAACGCGTCGGCAAGCTCGAGATGCTGGGTCGAGGAGCGCCGAATCTGTTCAAGGGAGTATGAACGGAACGTATTGAGAACCAGCGGAATTTCGACGATACTACCGAGCAAGTCCCGCAGCCGTACGTTGCCGCTCGCGTCGAGAACGAGCTTGTGAAATTCGTCGTTTAGGTCCGTTACCTTCTCGATGTCGGGATCGTCCCTTTGCGTGATCGCGTGCATTTGTTGCGCGATCTCACGCAATCGGGCGAGTTGCTCGTCGGAAATGTGCAGCGCCGCCTCGCGCGCGGCAAAGCTCTCGAGGAGGATGCGCAGATCGTAGATCTGCTCGATCTCGCGTCTGCTCCAGGTCGCGACGAAGGCGCCCCGGTTAGGGATGAACTGGATAAGCGCCTCGGCATGGAGGCGGCGCATCGCCTCGCGCACAGGGGTCCGGCTGAAGCCCGACGCTTCGGCCAGCGCTTGTGCGGTAAGATGCGATCCAGGCGGGTATGTGCCGTTCCGTATCCCGTCACGGATCGTTTCGTATGCAATGTCGACGGCTTTTACCAAAAGTCGAATCCCCACCCCTTGCGCCGGTATCGCGACGATACAGCTCGCCTCGTGTCAATCGACCCACCAGTCATGCCGGCCCTGTGGGACGCGATAGGCGCCATCCAGCCGGATGACAGTTCCATTCAGCATCCGATTGCGTACGATATGCGCCACCATTTCCGCGAATTCAACAGCTTCACCGGGTCGGCCCGGATAGACAACCTGCTCGCGCAGCCAATCCACCATGGGCCCACGTGCCTGCGAGAACATCGGCGTCTCGAAAATTCCGGGTGCGATCGTAATCACTCTTATCCCGTACCGCCCGAACTCCCGCGCGAGCGGCAGGGTCATCGCGTTGATGCCGCCTTTGGCCGCAGCATAGGCTGCGGTACCGATCTGCCCTTCGAAGGCGACGATCGAAGAGGTCGATACGATCACCCCGCGCTCACCGTGTTCATCCGACCGGGACCCGATCATGCGTTCGGCCGCAGCCTGAGCCAGAATGAAGCTGCCGAGCGTGTTGACCTCCAGTACGCGGCGAAACCCCGCAGCGGTTACTTTCCGCCCCGGACCGACCGAGAGGCCGGAGTGCCCCATGCCCGTCGTGTTGAGCAGGCCGCGAAGCTCGCCGATTTCGCTGATGAGCGTGTCGATGGCCTGCTCCACTTCGGCCTGGTCGGCCACATCGGCCGTGGCGCACGGGCCGTCCCATTCGCCACGTTTCAGGTCGAGCACGCCCACTTGAGCGCCAGCCTCCCGCAAACCGCGCGCAGTCGCCAGCCCGAGCCCGGATCCGCCTCCTGCGACGATGAATCCACGCCCCTCGATCTTCATTCCGACGCTCCCTCGACTTCCGCGATCTCCCGGTCGATCGAGCGACTCGCCAGCCAGTAGAGGAGACCGGAAGCGACGCCGCCAACCAGTCCGATGAGAATTCCTGCGCGAAGTCCCTCCCCTTCGCCCATGCTTGGGGTGAGCAGGTCGCTGGCGAATCCCATCAGCAGCGGCCCGAAGCTCAGCCCCACGGCGCTGTTGATGAATAGCGCGACGGCAAGCGCCGTGGCCTTGGCATCGGCACCAGCCAGCCGCTGCATGGCCAGCGTGCCTGGCCCGTACCAGACGCTCGTGAAGAATGCGGCGATCGCGAACACCGCGAGCGATATCGCGGCGCTGGGGACAGTGAACATCACGGCATAACTGATCGTGCCCAGTATCGAGCCGACGGCGGGGATCAGCACCAGCGCCCTGAGACTGCTGCTGCCGAACCGATCCCCCAGGCGCCCTCCGACCAGCGCGCCCAGTGCGCCACCGGTCGCACCGAATATCCCCAGGCCAAGTCCGATCACGCCAAGCGGTTGCTGACCCACCAAAGCCCCGATCTCGGCAAGCTCCGCTGAATGGAGGCGGAGATAGTAGGATCCCGCAAAGGCCATTGCCCCGTAGTTGCAGAAACTTAGCAGGGCGCCCGCGAACGCAATGAGCGTGAAGGTGCGCCGTGAAAGCAGCATTTTCAGCGCCGCCGTGAGGCTCGGTATTTCCGCGGTCGGTCCGGCACCGCGGACCTTCCCGGAGCGACTATCGCGCAAGGTGAAGAGGACCAGGGCGCCAATGATCACGCCCGGGATCCCCGCGCAGACCATGGTCCATCGCCATCCGATCACGCCTTCGAGCAGGCCCCCGCCGATCAGGCCGACGGCAGCGCCCACCGGGGCGCCCAAGGCGAAGACGGCGAGTGCACCCGAGCGCCGCTCCGGGGGGAAGCGGTCTGCTATGAGCGACTGGGAAGGCGGGGCTCCGCCTGCTTCCCCGACGCCTACTCCGAGCCGGAAGAGCAGCATCTGCACGAAACTCGTGGCCGTCGCGGTAAGAGCAGTGAAAACGCTCCATGTCAGGATCGCCACCCCGACGATTCGCGCCCTGTTGGCCCGATCCGCATATCGGGCGATCGGCAACGCAGCGACGCTGTAAAGCAGGGCGAACGACAGACCGCTCAAGGCCCCGAGCTGCCAGTCCGCCAGCCCGAGGTCGCGCTTGATCGGTTCCGCTAGAATGTTGATGATCTGGCGATCGAGCAAGTTGAGCCCATAGCCCGTTGTCAACAGGCCGAGCATCCATCCGGCACCCGTTCTTGCCCGGTTGCCGGCCGTTCCGGTTTGCAGAACAGCCGGCGATATGCCCGGTTCACTCGCCAAAGGAATAGCTGAACTTGATGCCAACGGTCCGGCTCGAATCCAGCGCGGGGATGTTCGAATATCCAATCGTCGACAGCGGGGTCGAGTTATCGGTCCCGGAGTCCAGCGGCGTACGGAATATTCCCGCGACGAAATGCTTGTCGAGCAGATTCCGCGCGAACAGCGCCACCCGCCAGCGATCGTCCGAATCTCCTATGCTCATCTGGCCGTTGAGCAGTCCGTATCCCGGGTTGATGCTGTTCGGATCGGCAACCACTCCGTAGCTACTGCTGCGATAGCTGTACGAGGCACCGACGTCGAAAGAGAGCCCTTCGCCGACATATGCCTCGTAGTTGGCGGTCGCTCCCCAGGTCCACTTCGGCGAATAAATCAGCGGATAGCCGGCGGCGTTGAACTGCGGCGGCGCGTCGGCAGGCAGGCCGGGCTGGACATAGTTGCACTCACCCGGCGTGGTCGCAGGATTGGTGTAGCGGTCGTAGCATTGCACGGCGAACTCGGTGAACTTTGTCGGAATATACGAGACGTTGCCCGCCAGGGTGAGGCCCGGCGCCGCACGCCAGGTCAGATCGGCTTCCACGCCCTTGGTCTGCAGGCCGCCGGCATTGGTGGTGGTGTAGTAGAACGTCGGCGCAACGCCGACACGCTGCTGGCCCTGGAAGTCATCGTAGTCGACCTTGAAGAGGGCAAGGTTGAAGGCGAGCGCTCTCGCAAACAGCTCCGCCTTGAGCCCGACCTCGTACGATTTCGAGAGCTCGGGACGAAGTAGCAGCTGAGGCTGGTTCGCCGGGTGCGAAATCATCGGGCCTTTGTAGCCCGTGGCGTAGGTCGCGTAGATGTTGACCGCCGGCGTAATGTCGTACTTCGCGGTAAGCTTGTAGGTGAACTTGTCGGCCTTCACCTGCGCCTCGCCCGATGACAGAGGCAGGTCCATGCCATGGCACGGTTGGCCGAAGGCATAGGCCGCGCGGCACAGCCAGGGCACATCGAAGTAATCGATCGTCTGCCGGACGTCGTCGTTGGTGTAGCGGCCGCCGGCTATGAACGTAAGGCCGGGGACAACCTCCGCCTCCAGCTGCCCGAACAGGGCGTAGCTCTTGATCTTCGCCTTCACCCAGGAGCCGTATCCTTGGCCCGAATACGGCCCGATGGCATTCAGCGAAAGGAGGATCGGCGAATCATCGGGAAGGTAACCCAGGGTGCCGCCGTTCATGCCCTTCTGATAAGGGCGCGCGTCGTAATAAAAGCCGCCAACGGTATAGTTGAGGATGCCCGCTTCACCATTGAGCCGCAGCTCCTGAGTGAACTGCGTCCCGCCCGAGACATTCTCGTTTCGCGAATAGATCGCGGCCGGCGTTGCGTCGGTGTCGAGCGAAATCGGTTGCAGGAGATCCCGGTAAGCGGTGATCGAGGTCAGCGTGGCGTTGCCAATATCGTAGTCAATGCGGCCGCTGAAGGAATAGGCCTCCTGCTTCGTATAGCTGTTTCCATCGGTGGCGACCTCGAGATTCTCCGGCCCCGCCTCGATCCCATAGGGCTCCACGGTGGCGCAGGGATCAAATGCACCGAAGCCGCTGCCGCAGTTGCGGAAGGTCCACAGGCCGTTGGCGTTGTCGGTCAGGTGGCGATATTCGGCATTCAGCAAGATACTGAGGTCATCTGTGGGTTCCCACAGGAGCTTTCCGCGCAAGGAGTAACGCTGATAGGCCCAGCGATCTTCGCCGCTGTAGAGGTCGGGCACGAAGCCGTCCCGGCGCTGAAGCCCTCCCGCGATCCTCAGGGCGGCGGTGCTGCCGAGCGGCAGGTTGAGAACCGACTCCGCATTCAACTCATTCTTCGTGCCGTAGGAAAGCGAACCTTCGAGAGAGCGTACGCCAATCTCCGGATTTGCAGTGATGATCTGGATCACCCCCGCCGAGCTGTTCTTGCCGAACAGAGTACCCTGCGGTCCCTTGAGCACCTCGATACGTTCGATGTCCACCAGCGACTGATAGCTCGGCCCCGCAAAGGAGACTTCGGGAAGGCCCTGGATAACGTCATCGATGACGAGGGCCACCGATTGCTCCGCCGACATCAGCAGAGACTGCGTGCCCACGCCGCGAACGTTGAAGCCGCCGCCGAAGTTGGCGTTGTAGTTCACGCCGGGCGAGAGGAACTGGATGTCCGCCACAGTGGTGAGATTGCTCTGCTCAAGCGCCTTGGCGGAAACGACCGAAATCGAAATCGGCACGTCCTGTTGCGACTGTTCCCTGCGCTGGGCCGTGACGATGATTTCGCCCGGCACCGGCACATCGTCGTCGCTCGAAGCCGGGTCGTCCGCCACTGCGGCGGACTCATCGGGTGCTTCCTGCGCTACCGCTGGGGCCGCCAAAGCGGCGAGGCCTACTCCGGCCAAGAGCGCGATCTGTTTGCCTGTCTTCACCTCAATCCTCCCTCGAAACGTTCACTCGTCGATATCGTCGATTGCCCTGCAGCCCGTTGTGATCCTGTTGCATCGATGTGAGCCCGGCATTCGCGCTCGCTCGCCGGCTCAAACACGCATTCCGCCGTCCACGAACAGTGTCTGCCCCGTCATGAAGCTGGCATCCTCGCTGCCAAGAAACGCGGCGACGGCGGCCATCTCTCGCGGTTCTGCGGCTCGTCCCAATGGGATGCGGGTCGAGACGAAGCTATCCAGGAGTTCCTGCGGCGTCGCGAGGGGATCCTGCGCAGCAAGAGCCTCGTATCGCTGGCGGACGTAAGGAGTCAGCGTAATGCCGGGGGCGAACGCATTCACGCGGATGCCATCGGCGGCCAACTCCATCGCAAGATCGCGCGTGAGAGCGGTGACTGCGTATTTGGCCGAGGCATACGCGGAAAGCCCAGACACGCCGTGGTAGGCGCTGATCGAGGTGGTGCTGACGATCGCACCTCCGCCACGCCCGCGAAGAACCGGAATTGCGTGTTTTGCGCAAAGAAAGACCGACGTCAGACTGAGTTCGACTGTGTAATCCCAGGCGGACCGGTCGAGCTCTGCCACGGGCGTCTGGTCGACCGGGCCTGCGCCCGTTCCGCCACCGGCGTTCGCGAAAAGTACGTCGATACCGCCCAGGACGCGTTGGACCTCCGCCATGGCGCTCGCGACTTGATCCTCGTCGGTCACATCGCAGCGGACCGCCAATCCCCTTTCGCCATCTTTGGCGAGCGAATCAGCGACCGATTGGAGAGATTCGAAGCTGCCGAAGCTCTCGCGCGGCACCTCGGGCCTGTCGCGGCAAAGATCTAGGACGGCAACGCGCCCGCCTTCGCTCGTGATGCGGCGCGCGATGGCTTCGCCAATGCCTCCGGCACGACCCGCGCCCGTCACTACGGCGACTTTCCCTTCGTAACGCTGCATCACGCCAGAGTTCCGCCCGCCACGATCGCATGGCTTCGCGGCAAGCCATATCCATCAAGTTCAAGATGGACAGAACCCATCGTGAGCGCTGGATCAGATGATTGCCGGAAGCACATTCTTCGACTCATCCCAGTTCACCGGCCATTCTGACGATGGCCATGCTGCGCAACCTATCTCACCATAGAATTGCATGCAAGATAACTTCTGACCTTATCGGCCTGCCTTCTGCATCTCAGGAAAAATCTCTATATAACAATGGATAATATTGACCCAAAGCCGGATGCAGCAGCTACGCGAAGTCCGCACGGAGCATAATATAGCATGCAATGCTGTTGCACTCTGGTGTCGGCGGGGTGGGGGTGCAGGCCCTGGCGCCGATACCTGCCGCGAGCCCGCATCCGGCTCCGACCGGCCCTGCAGATCTGTAGGACCCGGGTTCCGCGCGTGCGACGATGCGCACTCGCCGCTGTCGACAACCCGCCGTGCGGACTTTGCAAGGGGCGCGAGGTCGCGTGCCCGTGACTCGGGAACGGAGGGATCAGTAGAATCTCGGGCCGGCTCCATCGGGCCATATGTCCGGCACACCGTCAGACACTTTGCTTGTGAAGTCGGCCTCGCGTTTCTCCAGGAATGCGGCGACCGCCTCCAGCGTGTCGGGCGCCGCACGCAGGGCGGCGATGGCGCGACTGTCGATGCGGTGCGCCTCCATTGGATGGTCGGCGCCGGCCATGCGCCACATCATCTGCCGCGTCAGGGCCGTGGCGACCGGGGATCCGGAAAGAAATCGCCCGGCGATTGCGCGGGCGCGAGGAATGAGATCGTCACGCGTGCATGTCTCGCGGATCAGGCCTGCATCCAGCGCCTCGTCGACCGGCACGATACACGCGCCCATCGTCCACTCGAGCGCACGCGAAAGACCGACGACGCGCGGCAGGAACCACGATGAAGCCGCCTCCGGCACCAACCCGCGTTGCGTGAAGACATAGCCGAAACGCGCAGTATTGCTGGCGATCCGCACATCGCAGGCGAGGATCATCGTGGCCCCCACGCCGATCGCCGGACCGTTGACCGCCGCGACCACCGGTTTCAGACTTTCGAAAATGCGCAAGGAAGCGACGCCGCCGCCATCGCGCCACAAATCTCCGTGGCGCAGTGCAGCACGCTCGGGGTCGTCGCCGAGCTGCGCAAAGGTGTTGGCGCCGCCGGAGAGATCGGCTCCGGCGCAGAACACGTCTCCGCTGCCGGTGAGAATAACCGCGCCGATATCGTCGTCGGCGTCGGATCGGTCGAATGCGCCAAGCAACTCATTCATCATCCGCGTGTTGTACGCGTTGCGTTTCTCGGGCCGGTTCAACCGGATCGTTGCGATGCCGTCGCCCGCTTCGTACTCGATCGTTTCGAACACATCCCTCTCCATAATTGCATGCAAGCTATGTAGCCGGCGAGTGAGATTGTCGAGTCTCTCGCGAGCGCCCACCCCAGCACATTCCTTCTCAGCGCAAGGAATTTACCTATGCACCTCGCCGTCGTCTGTGCGGACGGGGTAACGTGCCTCCACCTCTCTTGTCAGCACTGTTTGCATGCAATAAGTGGGGTGGCGCGGCTTGTGGAGGCAAAGGGATCGGAATGGCGAAGCACTTACTCACGGAGCGAGATGGCACGGTCGTGACGATCACGCTCAACCTCCCGGAAGCGCGCAATCCAATTTCCGACAACGCGATGGTCGACGCTCTTGTCGACGCGCTGCAGGAAGCGGATGGCGATCCTGCGGTTCGCGCCGTCATCCTGACGGGCGCCGGCTCGGCATTCTCCTCGGGCGGAGATCTGTCGAAAATGAAGCCGGGCCTCGGCCTGCGGGGCGAGCAGCCGGTCGCCACGGTGCGCAATTATCGCGACGGCATCCAGCGCCTGCCGCTCGCCTTTCAGCAGCTCGAAGTGCCGGTCATCGCCGCGGTGAACGGCCCGGCGGTTGGCGCCGGCTGCGACCTCGCCTGCATGTGCGACATTCGCATTGCGTCGCAGACCGCGCGCTTTGCGGAAAGCTTCGTGCGCGTCGGCCTGGTGCCGGGCGACGGCGGAGCCTGGCTCCTGCCGCGGGTGATTGGCTGGCCCCGCGCCACCGAGCTGGCGCTGACCGGGCGAATGATCGATGCCGCGGCGGCGCTCGACTGGGGGCTGGTGACCAAGGTGGTCGAGCCCGACGAACTGATGCCTGTCGCGCGCGAGCTTGCCGACGAGATCGCGGCCAATCCGCCGCGCGCCGTGCGGCTGACCAAGCGCCTACTGCGGGAGGCGCAGGACGCCTCGCTGGGCACGGTGCTCAATCTCTCGGCCGCGCTGCAGGCGGTGGTCCACGAAACGCGGGATCACGAGGAGGCGGTCGCCGCCTTCCTCGAGCGGCGCAAGCCGACGTTCACCGGTAACTGATTTCACGAAACGGGAAAGCGATAATGGGAATTCTGGAAGGCCGCGTCGTCGCCGTGACCGGCGCCGGACGCGGGATCGGGCGCGAACTGGCCTTGCTCTGCGCGCGCGAGGGCGCGAGCGTGATCGTCAACGACCACGGGGTATCCGCCAATGGTGAAGGCAACGATCAAGGACCGGCATCCGAAGTCGTGAACGAGATCGCGAAGGCCGGCGGAACCGCCCATGCCAACCTCGCCAGCGTGACCGATCCGGCCGGTGCCACCAGCATCGTCGAGGATGCGGTCGAGAAATTCGGCCGTATTGACGCGGTGATCAACAACGCCGGTTTCCTGCGTGACCGGATCTGGCACAAGATGAGCCTCGAGGACTGGCGCGCCGTCGTCGACGTGCATCTCAACGGCGCGTTCAACGTGTCGAAGGCGGCGACGCCTTACTTCCGCGAGCAGGGTTCGGGCAGCTTCATCCATTTCACCTCGACCTCCGGCCTGATCGGCAATCTGGGGCAGGCGAACTATTCGGCGGCCAAGATGGCGATCGTCGGCCTGTCGCAGTCCATCGCGCTCGACATGCAGCGCTTCGGTGTGCGGTCGAACTGCATCGCGCCGTTCGCGTGGAGCCGGATGATCGCCACGATCCCGTCCGACAATCCCGACGAGCAGAAGCGGCTGGAGCGCATGCAGGCGATGAGCGCGGACAAGATCGCGCCGCTGGTGGCGTTCCTCGCGTCCGATCTGGCGAAGGACGTGACCAACCAGATATTCGCGGTCCGCAAGAACGAGATCTTCCTGTTCTCGAAGCCGCGCCCGATCCGCGCCATGCACCGGTCGGATGGATGGACGGCGCAGTCGATTGCCGACGAATTCATTCCCGCCGTCCGTTCGGACTTCGCGTCGATGATCCGCTCGCCCGAGCTGTTCAGTTGGGACCCGGTTTGACATGAAGCGGGCGGAATTCGAATGAGCGACTTCGGCATTCTATCGTGCGGTATCTATCTGCCGCGCCGCCGCCTCGATCGCACCGCGATCCATGATGCGAACCGGTGGTTTGCGCCGGGTCTCAAGAGTCTGGCGCGAGGGCACCGCGCTATCGCAAACTGGGATGAGGACACCGTGACCATGGCGGTCGAAGCGGCCCGCGCGTGCCTCGACGGGCGCGATCGTGCGGCAGTCGAAGGGCTGACCCTGGCTAGCGTGACACACCCTTTCGCCGACAGGTCCAATGCCGGTATCGTCAAGGAGGCGCTCAATCTGTCCGAAAGGATCGCCGCGCTCGATGCCGGCGGCAGCATGCGGGCGGCGACGAGCGCCTTGCGCGATGCGCTGGAAGGTTCACGCACGCGCCTGTGCATCGGGTCGGATTTGCGCAAGGCGCGTCCCGCATCCGAAGCGGAACTGGTGCAGGGGGACGGTGCGGCGGCGATCCTCGTCGGCCGCGGCGTGCCCATTGCCAGACTGGTCGCCAGCCATTCGGTGACCGTCGATTTCGTCGATCACTTCCGCGCCAGCGGCGAGAGCTTCGATTACCAATGGGAAAGCCGCTGGGTGCGCGAGGAAGGTCATCTCGCGATCCTCGCCGATGCAGTGCAGGCCTTACTGGCGGAGGCCAAGGTGTCGGCAGGCGATATCGACCATGTCGTTCTGCCCATTGCGTCCGCTGGAGCGGTCAAGGCGATCGCCCGCAAGCTGGGACTGAAGGATGAGGCCGTGGTCGACACGCTCTCCGTGGAGATCGGGGACACCGGTACCGGGCACCCCCTGCTGCTGCTGGCCAGCGCTCTCGATCGGGCATTGCCGGGTGAGCGAATTCTCGTCACGGGATTCGGGCAGGGCGCGGACGTTCTGCTGTTCGAGGCGACCGACGCCATCGCCGATCATCGCTCGTGCCGTTCGGTCGCCGCCCGCATCGCGGATGGCATGCCCGACCACAACTACATGCGCTTCCTGTTCCATCGCGGTTTGATCGATCTCGAGCGCGGCATTCGCGCCGAGCTGGATCAGAAGCAGCCTGGTACGACGCTTTATCGCAAGCGCGCGGCCGTCCTCGGTCTGGTCGGCTCGCGCTGCACCGTGACCGGCACCGTCCAATTCCCGCCGAGTGCGATCTCCGTCGATCCCAATGGGCGCAAGCAAGGGGCGCAGGAGGATTATCCGCTGGCGGACCGCAGCGCACGGATCGTCTCCTACACCGCCGATGCGCTCGGCTATTCGCCCGATCCGCCGACATATTACGGCACGCTCGATTTCGAGGGGGGCGGGCGCCTCGTCACCGAATTCGCCGAAGTCGGGTCCGACGATGTGGAAGTCGGCCGCGCGATGCGCATGGTCTTTCGCATCAAGGCGGAGGACGAGCAGCGCCGCTTCACCAAATACTTCTGGAAAGCCGTACCGGTGAACGAGGGAGACGCCTGATGGCGCGGGGAATCAAGGACAGGGTCGCGATCGTCGGTATGGGCTGCTCGCGGTTCGGCGAGCGGTGGAACGACGATGCCGAAACGCTGATGGTCGAGGCGTTCGACGAATGCATCGCCGATGCCGGGATCGACGTGTCGCGGATCGACGCGGCCTGGCTCGGCGTCGGGTTCGAGGCGCAGAGCATCGGCCCTTCAGGCATTCCGCTGGCGACGGCGCTGCGGCTCCCGGACATCGGCGTGACCAAGGTCGAGAACTATTGCGCGACCGGTACCGACTCGTTCCGCGGGGCGGTCTATGCGGTGGCATCCGGCGCGGCGGACATCGCGCTGGCGATGGGCGTCGAGAAGCTGAAGGACACAGGCTACGGCGGCCTGCCTGCACGCAGCCGCGGGCTCAACTTCGACATGTACGGCGTCACCGGCTCGGCCCCCGGCAACTTCGCGCAGATCGCCGCCCCTTACCGTGCCAAGCATGGCGTTTCGCGCGACGACCTCAAGCGGGCGATGGCGCACGCTTCGGTCAAGAGCCACGCCAACGGAGCCAAGAACCCCAAGGCACATCTGCGCAAGGCGATCGATATCGAGACGGTGCTGAATGCACCGATGATCGCCGAGCCGCTCGGCCTGTTCGACTGCTGCGGCGTATCCGACGGCGCGGCCTGCGCGATCGTCACCACGCCGGAGATCGCGCGCGAGCTCGGCAGGACCGATCCCATCCTGGTCAAGTCAATCCAGCTCGTCACCTCCAACGGCTGGGAGCTGCAGCACGGCGGCGGCTGGGACGGGACGTACTTTCACACCACCCGCAAGGCCGCGGCCCGCGCGTACGCCGAGGCCGGTGTCACCGATCCCCGCGAGGAGATCGACCTGCTCGAAGTACACGACTGCTTCTCGATCACCGAGCTGGTCACGATGGAAGACCTCTTTATTTCCAAAGAGGGCGAGGCTTGGAAGGATATTCTCGACGGCTTCTATGACGCTGACGGTCACACGCCATGCCAGATCGACGGCGGCCTAAAGTGCTTCGGCCACCCCATAGGCGCGTCGGGGCTGCGCATGATCTACGAGAACTACCTGCAATTGCAGGGCAGGGCCGGCGAACGGCAGCGCAACGACGGACCGAAGCTGGCGCTGAGCCACAATCTCGGCGGTGCGCCGATCCAGAATGTCTCCGCGATCACGATCGTCGGGCTTGAGGGTGCGTGACGCAGCGACGATGCAGTTCCGGAGTGCTCGAAGGATGAGAACCGATGTACACGCTGCTTGACGGGCTGCGGGTGGTGGAGGCGTCTTCGTTCGTCGCTTGTCCGACGGCCGGCCTCTATCTGTCGCAGATGGGCGCGGAGGTCATTCGCGTGGATCAGATCGGCGGGGGGCCGGACTTCCGCCGCTGGCCGCAGGCGGAGAACGGCGAGAGCTTCTATTGGGAAGGACTGAACAAAGGGAAGCTCTCCGTCGCACTCGACCTGTCCACCGACGAAGGGCGTGAACTTCTGGCGGAGATCGCGACCGCGCCGGGCGAGAAGGCGGGGGTTTTCCTCACGAACTTCCCGGTCGGCGGGTTTCTTTCCTGGGAACGGCTGTCCGCCCGCCGCGAGGACCTGATCCTGACACGCATCATGGGGCGTGCGGACGGAAGCCCGGCGCTCGACTATACGGTGGCTTCCGCCTTGGGCATTCCGTTCATTACCGGACCGGAAAGCCTTGGCGACGAGCCGGTGAACGCGGTCTTACCCGCATGGGATCTCCTAACCGGGGCCTACGCCGCTTTCGCCACGATGGCGGCACTGCACCACCGGTCGGAAACCGGCGAGGGGCAGGAGGTCCGGATTCCGTTGGCCGACGTCGGCATCGCCACGATCGCGAATCTCGGGCAGCTGGCCGAGACGCTCTTTAGCGGCGATCGTCGGCGCTACGGTAACGACGTCTTCGGTGCCTTCGGACGCGATTTCAGGACACGCGACGGCAAGCGCATCATGCTCATGGCGATCACACCAAAGCAATGGCGGGGGCTGGTCGCCGTTCTCGGCATATCCGACGAAGTCGCTGGCATAGAAGAGGAGCGTGAGACCTCATTTGCGCGTGACGAGAGTGAGAGATTTGTGCACCGCGATGCGCTCTACCCCCTTGTGGAACGGGCGGTAGCCGCACGTGAGAGCGCCGAGCTCGCAGCAGCGCTGGATCGGGAAGGATGCTGCTGGGGCCTCTACCAGCGAATGGAAGAGGCCGTTCGCGATCCCGAACTGGTCACCGACAATCCGCTGTTCTCCTCCATCGTCCATCCAAGCGGCGCCAGCTACGCGGCGCCGGGCGCGATTGCGAGCCTACCCGGGCACGCGCGCGGCGCGGCGCGGCCAGCGCCTATCCTCGGCAGGGACACCGAGAAAGTGCTGACCGAGATCGTGGGTCTCGGCGGGGGGCAGTTCGATGCCCTCGTCGACCAGGGCATCGTGGGACGCCCGAAGCCATAGACATGCATGCAAGACGCAGCACTTCGCGTGTTCCACCCACTGTAAGGCACAGCAGGTGCTTGTTTTTGCTGGACGGCGAGACGGCGCTCCGCCATCATTGCATGCAAAAATGTAGAGTGTTTGCACAAGCACATTGGGAGAGCGGCATGGCGAAACTTCGTCGCAGGGGTGTGGAGCGCATTGATGCGGGCCGGGCCATCCACGAGGCCGTCGACCCGATCTTGCCGGGTGCAGTGCCCGCGCGGGAGGAGCGTTGATGCCGCGGCTCCCGCTGGTCAGCCGCGCCGATATCAACGATCCGCTCGTAAGGTTCATGTACGACCGGAAGTTCCCGGGCCGGGATCCTGCCACGCAGCCAGGCCCGACAGCTTCGGGCGCGCCGGGCAACTACGAAGCCGTCCTCGCGCATTCACCCGATGTGCTCGAGCACGCGGTGCGCGGATTTTACTTGAAGCAGACCAAAAAGCGCAAGCTGCCGCTGAAGTACATGGAGCTGGCCATCACGCGCATCGGATGGGCGTGTTCATGCCGCTGGATGTATTCCGAGCACCTCAAGATCCTGCGTGGGCTGGGCTATCCGGAAGAAGCTTTGGCCGACATCCCGACTTGGCAGGTCAGCGCAGGTTTTGACGACACCGAACGTGCGGTGCTTGCCTATGCAGATTGCATCGCGCTCGATCACGGCCGCGTGCCCGATGGCCTCTTCGCACGCTTACGGGCGTGCTTCGGTCCGGAGCAGGTTATCGAGTTGACGTACGTGACCGGCATGTTCGTGATGAATGCCGCTCTGATCCGTGCGCTGCGGTTGGAGCACGACGACTACGACGAACTCGTGCGGGAGATGCCGTCGCCGCCGGACTATGGTTTCGTCGACACCGAGCCCGTCCCCCTCCCCCGGCGAGATTGACGCGGTGTCGATGCGCGCCGTCTATCCGTACTACGTGGTTTGCTGCCTGATGGTGGCGAGCGCACTGTCCTTTCTCGACCGTCTGGCGCTCAGTATGCTGATCGAGCCGGTCAAGGCGGATCTCGTACTCAGCGATACCGAGGTGAGCATCCTCGCCGGTGCCGCCTTTGCCGGGTCGTACGTGCTCTTCGCTTTCGTGTTCGGCCGATGGGTTGATACACACGGACGACGCAATGCGGTCGTCGTGGGGATATCGCTGTGGAGCTGTGCCACCGCCGCCTGCGGGCTTGCCCGCAGCTTCGGCAGCCTGTTCGCCGCACGGTCGCTCATCGGGGTGGGCGAGGCGAGTCTCAATCCGGCCGCCTACTCGATGATTGCGGACTACTTTCGGCCGGCGCGACGAGGAATTGCTACGGCCATCTTCGCCTGTGGAGCCACCGTCGGCGGCGGCCTCGCCATCATGCTGGGCGGCCAACTCGTCGACTGGGTACAAGCGACCGGGACGACACTCCCGCTGATGCCCGACGCCTCTCCCTGGCAGACCGTCTTCGTGCTCATCGGATTGCCCGGCCTGCTGGTGGCCCTGCTGATAGCTTTGACTGTCCGGGAGCCGGAGCGGCAGCTAGCGGGTGGCGAAACGCAGGATATCCCGCGTATCCGCGATGCCCTCGCCTTCATCGGCCATAACGCCCGCGCGCTGGTGCCGCTCTTTGCCGGCTACTCGTGCATTGCGGTGATCGGGTACTCGTTCATGGTTTGGGGGCCGGTTCACTTCATGCGGCTGCATGGCCTCGACGCAGGCGAGGTCGGCTTGCTCCTCGGCCTCGGCTACGGGATCGGCGGCACCATCGGACTGCTCGCCGGCGGCATGGTCGCGGACGCACTCGTCGCCCGCGGTCGAATCGAGGCGCCGGTGCTCGTCTCGCTTGCTGCGGTGGCAGTGGATACTCCGCTCTTTATCGGAGCCTATCTGGCCGGCGACTTCATGGTGGCCGCGGTACTGTTCTGCCTGGGCATGGCCGCGGCCAGCGTCGTCGGCGGGTTGCAGATCTCGATGGTGCAATCGCTAGCCCCCAATCGCCTGCGAGGGATCATGGCCGCCGTCTTCGGTGCATGCGTGAACCTCGCCGGTTTCGGCATTGCACCGACGATCACCGCATTGCTCGCCGAGAACCTGTTCGGTGGCGAGATGGGCATCGGCAAGGCGCTCGCGACGATGACCGCGATGGCAGGGGCGGGGGCAGCCATACTCATACTGATCGGCATCGGGCCGGGCCGTACCCTTGCGCAAAGACTGTCGGGAGAACGCCGCCCCGCCTAGCCTCTGATCTCGGAGGTAGTCACCCGCCTCGTGCAATCAGCCCTAATTGCATTCAAATTCTCTTCTTCGCAGCGCATCGTCTCGGATTCTTCGGAGGCTTGCCCCTTGCATTCAGCGCCGTCCGCGATAATCTGTATGCAATAATAAGAATCGGCGTGCTTACGGCGATCATTCGGAGAGGAGGGGACGATGAAGAAATCAGCTCATCTGAGAACTGCGGCGGCTTGCGCTGCAGTCGCTTCGGCGGCGCTGGGTGGGGTCGTGCATGCCCAGGAGGCGGAACCCGTCGCACCCTCCGGCAATCGCCAGCAGTCTCTCGGCGAAATCGTTGTCACAGCGCAGAAGCGCGAGCAGAAGCTACAGGACGTCCCCGTCTCGATCACCGCGGTCACCGGTGAGAAGCTCGAGGATCTGAAGATCACCGACTTGCGCAGCGTGCAGAGCTATGTGCCCAACATGACGGTGCTCAACTCGGGCGTTAACCCTGTCGTCTTCATCCGCGGGTTCGGCTCCGGCCCGAACAACGTCGCCTTCGACCAGGAGGTGTCGGTTTATCTCGATGGCATATACGGCGGCCGCGGGGCGCAGTTCAGCGCGCCGTTCTTCGATCTCGAACGCATGGAGGTCTTGCGTGGCCCGCAAGGCGCGCTGTTCGGGCGCAATACCGCTGCGGGCGCAATCAGCCTGATTTCCGCGAAGCCCGGCCCCGTTTTCGAAGGTTACGCTTCAGCCGGGTATGATTTCGAGCGTCAGGGCGTCGATCTCACGGGCGTGGTGAGCGCGCCTCTTTCGGATACGTTCGGCATTCGCGTAGCGGCCAAGCTGACCCATCAGGATGGTTACATCCGCAATCTCTATAATGATCGTGACGAACCGGTCCTGCGAGACGAGATGGCGCGCGTTACACTGCGCTGGCAACCGACTGGCGACGTCGATATCTCGTTCAAGAACGAGTACGGCAGCCATCTGCTGAAAGGCGGCGTGACGGTGTCCGGCTCGCTCACCGAAGATGTCTACGACAACGACTTCGGCGATGAACGATACATCTCCGACAACTATGCCGGCGCGGGGCTGGACGAACAAAGCGGCATCGAAACCTGGAACAGCGCCATCAATGCCGATGTCGGGATCGGTGATCACGTACTGACCGTGATCGGTGGCTACTCGCACTACAAGACCGAGCGGTTCACCGCCTACGATGAGATAGCGCCGGACGGCAGCCTGCCGCCGGACGGCGGCAACGCACGGTTTGGCAACGGCTTTCCGGAAGATTTCGACCAGTGGTCGCTCGAGGCACGGATAGCTTCACCACTCGGAGGATTTCTCGAGTATGTCCTCGGTGTGTACTACGACACCTCGAACTATCACCTGCACCAGGATACCTATTACCGCGACATAGCCACGCTGACTGGCCACCAGTCGACCGACTTCTACCAGAACAGCGATGCCTGGTCGGCCTACGGCCAGGGCACCTTCAACTTCTCGCCGAAGCTGCGCCTGATCGGGGGGCTGCGCTACTCGAAAGTAAAGAAGTCGGCCCATTTCACGCAGCGCACTGTGTCCGGCGACGCGCTAAATCCCATCGGCCCCGACCGCCAGGGCAGTCTCTCCGAAGATTATCTAGATCCGTCGGGCACGCTGCAGTTCGATGTGACGCCCGACGTGATGCTCTACGCCACGGTTGCGCGCGGCTCGAAGTCGGGCGGGTTCGTGTCGAACACCTACAACGTTTCGGACGATGGCTTCCAGTTCGCAGCCGAACGGTCGATGAACTACGAGTTCGGCGTGAAGTCGAGCCTCGGCAATGGCCTCGCCACTTTGAATCTGGCCATATTCCGCATGGACTTCGAAGATCTGCAGCAGTCCGCCTACGATCCGGATCGCCGCACGTTCTTCACCCGCAACGCGGCCAGGGCGCGCTCTGAAGGCGTCGAACTCGAAGTCCAGGTTCTTCCTACGGATAGCCTCTCGCTTAACGCAAACGTCGCTTATCTCGACGCGAGATTCGAAGACTATCCCGGCGCGCCATGCCTCGCCTACGAGACGGTGGAGCAGTGCGACTCGACCGATCCCGAGAGCCTCGCTCGGCACAATATAGCCGGCCTGCCGTTGATGTTCGCGCCAAAATGGAGCGGGAACGTCGGCTTCCAGCACGAGGCGGATCTCGGCTCGCTGAAGCTGGTGACCGGCAGCAACGCACAATTTCGCTCGAAGTACTTCGTTGCCGACGGATACAGTCCGATCTGGGGTGTCCAGGACGGCTGGGTCAAGCTGGATGCGCGCATCCAGCTCGGCGCGCAGGACGATCGCTGGAGCATCGCGCTGGTCGGGCGCAACCTGACGGACGTACATTCCCGCGGCGCGGCAATCCGCCTGCCCGGATCGATCACGGCCACGTCGCGCACGCTGAACTGGATGGACGAGTATCGTTCGATCTCGCTGAACGGCACCGTGCGCTTCTGAGGCTTGGGCGGGCGAACCGCAGGGCGAGGATGACGAAGGGTGAATAGATGAGTAACGGCGATGGCAAGGCGGATATCGACGTCGAAGCACTTGCCCGCCGCTATGCGGAAGAACGCGAAAAGCGCCTGCGCACCGATGCCGTGGGGCAGTATCAGTCGCTGAGAGGCAGATTTGCGTCCTTCGATGTCGACCCGAACGCGCCTTCCGACACCGAGCGCGAACCGGTCGAACGCAATGCCGACGTCGTGATAATTGGCGGCGGCTTCGGCGGACTGCTGACGGCCGTCCAGCTGCGCAAGCGCGGGGTCGAGAACATCGTCATCGTCGAAAAGGGCGCCGACTTCGGCGGGACCTGGTATTGGAACCGCTATCCCGGCATCCGCTGCGATGTCGAATCGTACATCTATCTGCCGCTGCTGGAAGAGACAGGGTACGTCCCGACCGAGAAGTACGCGAAGGGTGCAGAGATTCACGAACAGTGCCGCCTGATCGCGGACAAGTTCGATCTCTATCGCGACGCTCTGTTCCAGACCCTGGCCGAAACTCTGGTGTGGGACGACAGCGCCCGGCGGTGGATTCTGACGACCAACCGTGGCGATCGGGTGTCAACCCGCTTTACCGTGTCCGCCACCGGTCTCTACAGCAGCCCCAAGCTTCCCGGGATTCCGGGCATCGAGACATTCGAGGGGCCGAGCTTTCATACCAGCCGCTGGAACTATGACTTCACTGGTGGGGATGCTGACGGCAACCTGACAGGTTTGTCAGGGAAAACGGTCGGCATCATCGGGACGGGGTCGACAGGTATTCAGTGCGTCCCTCCCGTGGCTGAATCGGCGCGTCATCTCTATCTGTTCCAACGAACGCCCGCTTCAGTCGACGTGCGGGGGAACCGGCCCACCGACGTCGAATGGTTCCGCTCGCTGCCGCCTGGATGGCAGCGCGAGCGCATGCTCAACTTTACGCAGTGGACCTCGGGCCTGCCGCAAGTAACGGACATGGTCAGCGACAGCATGACCGATCTCTTCCGGGAAAAGACAACCTCGGCCGGGATCGCGATGACCCCTGAAGAGCGAGAAAAGGCCGAGATTCTCAAGATGGAACGGGTCCGTCGACGGATCGACGAGATTGTGGAAGGCAAAGCGACCGCCGAGGCACTCAAACCCTACTTCCACTACTTCTGCAAACGACCGGGATTCAGCGACCATTACCTGCAGGCATTCAATCAACCGAACGTGACGCTCGTCGATACCGCGGGGCAGGGTGTTGAAAGGGTGACCCGGCGCGGGCTGATCGTCGATGGGAAGGAATACGAGCTCGATTGCCTTATCTACGCGACCGGCTTTGATTTCATGACCAGCTACACGCGTGAATCCGGCCTCTCGATCGTCGGCCGCAACGGCCTTTCCCTCGATGAGCATTGGAGCAGCGGTGCACGAACGCTGTTCGGCATGCAAACGCGCGGCTTTCCGAACTTCTTCGTGCTCACGATCGTGCAGGCGGGAACGTCGATCAACTATCTCCATACCGCCGACGTCCAGTCGATCTATATGGCCGATCTCATCGCCCACTGCTTCGAGAAGGGCGCGCAGACGGTGGAGCCCACACAAGAAGCGGAAGACGAGTGGGTCGACCTGTGCATCAAGCTGTCCGCAGAGCGGCTAGCCTTCTTCGAGAAGTGCACACCAAGCTATTTCAACTTCGAGGGAGCAAGGCCGCGCGAGTTTGAATTGAACTCCCCGTTCGGGGGCGGCCCTCTCGCCTATTTCGAATACCTGGAGCGAATGTCTGAAGAGAAGTTCGCCCATCGCCTCGATTTCGGATGACAGCGGGGAGCGACCGGCCCGAAGTCGCACGGACCCGCCATCGGCAGTGACCGCGCCAGGCGCGGCCGCGAGCATCGATCGCGCGCTATCGTATCAAAAGACCGCCGTCGACCGGCAGCACGACTCCCGTGACATAAGTGGCTTCATCGCTGGCCAGGTAAACCGCTGCATACGCGATGTCCTCGGGTTGTCCCGCGCGGCCCAGGGGTACAAGGCGCGCCGCAGTTGCGATCGGGTCGCTGGCGGCGGCGTCCACCCCTTCCATGCGACCGAAGATCGGCGTGGCAATCACTCCGGGGGCGATCGCATTTACACGCACACCATCCTCAGCCGCTGCGCTCGCCTGCGCCGCCGAGCGCATCAATGCAATGACACCGGCCTTGCTGGCCGCGTAGGGCGCAAATACGGCGGAGCCGCGAATTCCCGTCACCGATGCAATAAGAGTGATCGATGCACCTTCGGCCTCGCGGAGCAGCGGCAGCATGTGTTTGATGGCCAGGAAAGCTCCGTCGAGATTTACCGCTTGCTGACGGCGCCAGCTGTCGAGCGACAAGTTCGTGAGGTCCCCGCCCACACCGATTCCGGCCGAATGGACCAGGGCGTCGAGACCACCGAACATGTCGGTCGTCCGAGCAGCCGCGGCGAGCCAATCCTGCTCCTCCGCGACGTCCAGCACCATGCTGGCTCGCATGCCCGCCTCGTCAGCTACGGCGGTCAATGCCACCCGATCGATATCGCTGCCGATCACACGGGCGCCCTGGGAAGCCATCTCCCGGGCGCAGGCCAGCCCGATGCCGCTTGCCGCGCCGGTAATCAGTACGCGCTTGTCGTTGAGCCGCATGATGCTCGACTATCGAATGCCAGCGTTTCTGGACAGGGCGAAATGTGGGCGCTCCTCCCTTGAGCCATCGTCAAGGCGCCGGCATCTGCGCGCGTGGGCTGGTTGGAGCGGGTAGCGGGAATCGAACCCGCATAACCAGCTTGGAAGGCTGGGGCTTTACCACTAAGCTATACCCGCTCGGTGCCGACCCGCTTGCCATCATCCGCGCGGATTCGTCAACATCGCGTTTTGCAGTTGCCGGCGCGGGACACGATCGCTTCGTCCCTTTCAAGCAAATCCCTTTTGCGCTTCGGCGCCGATCCGTTAGCCATTCGGCATTCCTTTTCCTTCGGCAGAGATCCCCTCAGAACACTGTTTGATGCAGCGCCTGACCCATCTTGAGCGGCTTGAAGCCGAGAGCATTCACATCATGCGCGAGGTTGCGGCCGAGGCGACCAAGCCGGTGATGTTGTATTCGGTGGGCAAGGACAGCGCGGTCATGCTGCACCTGGCCCGCAAGGCGTTCCATCCCTCGCCGCCGCCGTTTCCGCTGCTGCATGTGGATACGACCTGGAAGTTCCGCGACATGTACGCGCTGCGCGACCGGATGGCGGAGACCGCGGGGATGGAGCTGCTGGTGTGGCGCAACCCCGAGGCGCTGGAGCGCGGGATCAACCCGTTCGATCACGGACCGCTGCACACCGATATGTGGAAGACGCAAGGTCTGAAGCAGGCGCTCGACCACTACGGCTTCGACGCGGCCTTCGGCGGCGCGCGGCGCGACGAGGAGAAGAGCCGGGCGAAGGAGCGGATCTTCTCGTTCCGCACGGCGAGCCACGGGTGGGACCCGAAGAACCAGCGCCCCGAGCTGTGGAACCTCTACAACGCGAAGAAAGCCAAGGGCGAGAGCATCCGCGTGTTCCCGCTGTCGAACTGGACCGAGCTCGACATCTGGCAATACATCATGGCCGAGGGGATCGAGATCGTCCCGCTCTACCTCGCCGCGCCGCGCCCGACGGTGGAGCGCGACGGCCTGCTGCTGATGGTCGACGACGAACGCTTCCCGCTCGAGCCGGGCGAGGAGCCGGTCATGCGCTCGATCCGCTTCCGCACCCTGGGCTGCTATCCGCTGACCGGCGCGGTCGAGAGCGAGGCGACCACTTTAAGCGAAGTCGTGCAGGAGATGCTGCTGACCACCACCAGCGAACGCCAGGGCCGCGCGATCGACAAGGACGAGGGCGGCGCCGGCATGGAGAAGAAGAAGCAGGAGGGGTACTTTTGACCCGCCACGGAATGCGAAGCGTTCCGCAGGGTCAACCCCGGACTCGATCCGGGGTCTCGTGCCGCCTGGTCGCCCCTACACTGCACGCGATCCCAGCGTTCGCTGGGATGACGGATTAAATCATGAACGACACCGCCACCCAACCCGCCTACCGGGTCGACAGCCTCATCGCCGAGGACATCGACGCCTATCTCGAGCAGCACCAGAACAAGGGGCTGCTGCGGTTCATCACCTGCGGCAGCGTGGACGACGGCAAGTCGACCCTGATCGGACGGCTGCTTTACGATTCGAAGATGATCTTCGAGGACCAGCTCGCCAGCCTCGAGTCGGACTCGAAGAGGGTCGGCACCCAGGGACAGGAGCTCGACTTCGCGCTGCTGGTCGACGGCCTCGCCGCCGAGCGCGAGCAGGGCATCACGATCGACGTCGCCTACCGCTTTTTCGCGACGGAGAAGCGCAAGTTCATCGTCGCCGACACCCCGGGGCACGAGCAGTATACGCGCAACATGGTGACCGGCGCCTCGACCGCCGATCTCGCGGTGATCCTGGTCGATGCGCGCAAGGGCGTGCTGGTCCAGACCCGGCGCCATTCGTATCTCGCGCACCTGATCGGCATCCGCCACCTGGTGCTGGCGGTGAACAAGATGGACCTGGTGGACTACGACCGGGAGACCTTCGACAGGATCGTCGCCGACTACCGCGCCTTTGCCGAGGAGATCGGCATCGAGGAGTTCACCGCGATCCCGATCTCGGGCTTCAAGGGCGACAACATCACGGCCGCCCCCTCGCCCAATACTCCGTGGTACGAAGGGCCGAGCCTGGTCGAGCATCTCGAGACGGTCGAGGTCGCGGGCACGGCGGCGCAGGCGCGCAGCTTCCGCATGCCGGTGCAGTGGGTCAACCGCCCCAACCTCGACTTCCGCGGCTTCTCCGGGCTGATCGCCAGCGGCAAGGTGAAGCCGGGCGACACGGTCCGCATGGTGCCCTCGGGCAAGACGAGCACGATCAAGTCGGTTGTGACCTTCGATGGCGAGCTCGATGAAGCGGTCGCCGGCCAGTCGGTGACCTTGACGCTCGCAGACGAGATCGACTGCTCGCGCGGCGACGTGATCGCCGCGGCCGACGATCCGCCGCAAGCCTCCGACCAATTCGAGTCGACGATCGTGTGGATGAGCGACGAGCCACTCAAGCCGGGACGCGGTTATTGGCTCAAGCTGGCTACCCAGACGGTGACGGCGACGGTGCAGGAGCCGAAGTACGAGATCAACGTCAATACGATGGAGCATCTTGCGGCGAAGACGCTCGGCCTCAACGCCATCGGCGTCGCCGAGCTGCGCACCGAGCGGCCGATCGTGTTCGAGCCCTATGCCGACAGCCGAGTGCTCGGCGGGTTCATCCTGATCGACAAGATGACCAATGCGACCGTGGGCGCCGGCATGCTGCACTTCAGCTTGCGGCGTGCCGAGAACGTCCACTGGCAGCCGACCACGATCACCCGCGAGGAGCACGCAGGCCTGAAGAACCAGCGCCCGCGCGTACTCTGGTTCACCGGCCTGTCCGGATCGGGCAAGTCGACCATCGCCAATGCGGTCGAGCAGAAGCTCAACCTGATGAACCGGCACACTTTCCTGCTCGACGGCGACAACGTGCGCCACGGGCTCAACCGCGACCTGGGCTTCACCGAGGCCGACCGGATCGAGAACATCCGCCGCGTGGGCGAGGTCGCCCGGCTGATGACCGATGCCGGCCTGATCGTCCTCACCGCCTTCATCAGCCCGTTCCGGGCCGAGCGGCGCATGGTGCGCGAGATGATGGAGGACGGCGAGTTCGTCGAGATCTTCGTCGACACCCCGCTCGACGTCGCCGAAGCGCGCGACGTGAAGGGTCTCTACAAGAAGGCACGCGAGGGCACGCTGAAGAACTTCACGGGGATCGACAGCCCCTACGAGGAACCGGAGAACGCGGAGATCCGTGTCAACACCGTCGACATGACGGTCGAGGAAGCCGCCGACTACATCGTCTCCAGGATCCTCCCCCTGAAGTGATCGAGGGCGCAATGACCATGACCGACGCCGAACTCGCAGCGCGGATCGCGGCTGCCGCCGGACGCATTCTGATCGAGATACGCGAGAGCGGGCTGCTCGAAGGCAAGGCGCTCGGCAGTGCGGGCGACGAGGTCTCGAACCGGTTCCTGCTCCACGCGCTGAGGGCCCAGCGGCCGGACGACGGCGTCTTGTCGGAGGAAAGCCGCGACACGCTGCTCCGGCGCGAGAAGTCGCGGGTCTGGATCGTCGACCCGGTCGACGGGACCCGCGAGTACGGAGAAGAGCGTGACGACTGGGCGGTCCATGTCGGGCTCGCCATCGACGGGGAGGCCAAGGTCGGCGCGGTCGCGCTGCCCGGCCTGAACGGCGGCGTGGTGCTGCGCAGCGACCGGACCGCCGCGCTGCCCGAACCCGCCGCCACGCCGCGCCTCGTGGTCAGCCGCACCCGCCCTGCCAAAGAAGCGCTCGCCGTGGCCGACGCGATCGGCGGCGAGCTCATCGCAATGGGCTCCGCCGGTGCCAAGGCCATGGCCGTGGTCCGCGGCCAGGCCGAGATCTACCTCCACTCGGGCGGACAGTACCAGTGGGACAACTGCGCACCTGTCGCGGTCGCCGCTGCCCACGGCCTCCATTGCTCGCGCATCGACGGCAGCCCCCTCATCTACAACGAACCCGATACCGAACTCCCGGACCTCCTCATCTGCCGTCCGGAATACGCCGAACGCGTGCTCGAGGAGGTACGCCGGATCGGCTGAAGGGTCCGCTAGTCGGTTTGCGGCGTTGCGTGGGCCTGGTCGTTGCTACCCCCTGCCGACTCCTCCTCGGTAGCGCCCGCGTTAGCCGGCAACGCGATCGAGACATCGACGCGCCGGTTGGCCGCACGGCCTGCCTCATCCGGGGTGCCGTCGGGTTTGGCGTTGGGCGCGATCGGGCGCTGCTCGCCGATGGCGACCACGGTGATGCGCTCCTCGTCCACGCCATGCTCGACCAGCCAGTCGCGCACCATTTCCGCCCGCTGCCGCGAGACGCGCAGATTGGCCTCGTCGTCCCCGGTCGAATCGGTATGGCCGCGCAGGACGATGGCGCCACCCTCCGCCACTTGTGGCGCCTCGAGGATTGCCTCGAGGTCCTCCAGCGCCGCCTGGGAGAACCCATCGCCCGGCTCCGCGAAGGAGACGCTCGCCTCCAGCGGCTCCAGTTCGGGCTCGGGACGATCGATCTCGACATCTGGCCGAATGATGGAGGCCTGCGTCGGTGGCGTCTCGGGGGTCGGCTCGGGCGAAGCGGGCGGTTCGCCCCCATCGCAGCTCGCCAACGCCAGCGCAATCGCCGCCGCCGCCAGCCGCTTCATCGTCTCGGTTCTCGTCGTCATGCTGTTTGCGTCCCCCGCTCGTTGTCCCTGGCTCGTTCATCCGCCGTCCGGCTCTTCGGCGGAGTGAAAGAGACGACGGTGTCGCCCGGCCGCGGCTCTGGACGCGAAGCGTGGGTGAAGAACCGCAGCGTGCCGTCCTTCCGCAGCAGGAGCAGAAGATGGCCCGATTCGGGCAGAAGCTCGCGCGCGTCCTCGAACTTGAACTCGTCCGACAACCTGGTCTTGCGGAAGATCCAGCCTTGCGCCTGCCGCTCGTTCACGTCGGCGACGCCGAAGCCGGATTCGAACAGTGCGCGGCCGCGGAGGGACGGGGGAATCGCGTGGCGATCGTCGTCGCTCGCCGCCTCGCCGAGCTGGTACACGGTGTCGCGGCCGATCTCGTAAGCGAACTCGTTGCACACGAGCGTGTTGTAGGCCTCGTTCTCGGTCGCGGCGACCAGCACCTGGAAAGGCGTGAGGTCCAGGTTGTGTTCGGTCGCTTCGTTGAGGATCTCGCCGTGATAGTACGGCAAACCCGCCCGCCGTGCGGGGGCGAGCCGCTGCCAACTCGAATCCACGATCATCACCGGCGTCTTGAGCGAGTGCATTTCCTGCGCGAGCGCGATCGTCCAGGGCGTGCTGCCGACGATCAGCAGCCCGGGCCGCGAGGTGCCCTTCACTCCCAGCCAGCGCGCGACGAGATCGACGGTAAAGCCATGCGCAACGATCGTCGCCACCACCACCGCGAAGCTGAGGCCGATCAGAACCTCTCCGTCGGCATAGCCGAGTTCCGAAAGGCGCAGGGCGAACAGACCGGAGACGGCGACCATCACGATTCCCCGCGGCGCAATCCAGGCAAGGAACAGCCGCTCGTTCCACGGGACCGAGCTGAACAGAAGACTGGTGAGGATCGTCAGCGGCCGAACGAGAAACAGCAGCGCGAGCAGGAACAGGCCGAAGCGCCAGTTGAAATAGCTCAGCTCTTCGAAGTCCAGCGAGGCGGACAGTACGATGAAGATGCCCGAGACGAGAATGAGCGCGATGTTCTCCTTGAAATGGTGAATCGAGCGCAGGCTGGTCACGTTCATGTTGGCAAGCGCCACGCCCATCACCGTGACCGCCATCAGCCCCGCTTCGTGCTCGATCGCGTTCGACAGCACGAACACGCCGACGACCAGCGTCAGAAGCACCGGCGCCTTCAGATATTCTGGGATCACGCCGCGCGGGAAGGACCACGCGACCAGGCGCGCGGCGGCATAGCCTATCCCGCCGGCCAGAAGCACCGCGATGATCATCGGCGGCACGATCTCGATCACGGTCGCGTCGGGAGTTTCCGCCGTCAGGCGGAAATACTCGTAAGCGATGACCGCGCACAATGCGCCGATCGGGTCGTTGACGATCGCTTCCCATTTCAATGTCGCGGCGGGTCTGGGCTGGATCGTCGCCTGGCGCAGTAGCGGCAGCACCACCGTGGGGCCGGTCACAACGAGAATGCCGCCGAACAGGATCGCAACCGGCCAGACGAGCCCCGCCACATAGTATCCCGCCAGGCTGCCGAGCAGCCATCCGATCGGCACGCCGAACAGCACCAGTCGCCAAACGCCGTCGCCGGCGTGGCGCAGTTCACGCAAGTCGAGGTTGAGGCCGCCTTCGAACAGGATCAGCGCTACGCCGATCGCCACCATCGGTTCGAGCAGTTCGCCGAATGCCGTCTCCGGATCGAACAGGCCGAAAACGGGCCCGGCGAGGAAGCCCGCGGCAAGCATCAGCACGATCGCCGGCCAGCCGGTCCGCCAGGCGAGCCACTGCGCCCCGATCCCAAGCACGCCAACCAGCGCGATGACGAATGCCTGCTCTTCCATTACCCCCCGGAATGATCGTGTTGGGCCGTTCTTCGCATCGAAACAATGCCCCAACGCGCCTTTCTATCCCGCTATTCGCCGGCGAAGTCCATCAGCGCCTCGACCGCAACGCCTGCCGCACGCAGCCTGTTCGCGCCGCCGAGGTCGTGCAAGTCGATCGCAAACAAGGCGTGATCGACCCGAGCGCCCGCCTTGCGCAGCAGCTCCACCGCCGCGAGCGCAGTGCCGCCGGTGGCGATCAGATCGTCGATGACGACGACGTTCCGGCCCGGCGCAATGGCGTCCGGATCCATCTCGAGCCTGTCGCTGCCGTATTCAAGCGCATAGTCGATGCCGATCGTCGCGACGGGCAGCTTGCCGCGCTTGCGAATCGGCACGAACCCGACACCGAGCCGCACCGCGACCGCGGCGCCGAAAATAAAGCCGCGCGCTTCCATGCCCGCGACAGCCTCGGCGCCGGCGGCCTGCGCCCAGCCCGCCAGATGCTCGACCGCGGCGGCGAAGCCCTCGCCATGCGCGATCAGCGTAGTGATATCGCGGAACTGGACCCCCTGGGCGGGGAAGTCGGGCACCGTGCGAACCAGCGCCTTGAGATCGTCGGGGCTCATCCGGTCCTCCCGAAATGAAAGCGCCCCTCGCATCGCCGGGATGGAGGGGCGCAATCGCGTTTGGCGGGCCGGGAGATCAGTCGTCCTTGCGGCCGGGCGTCGCGTTCGACCAGACCTGCTTCTTCGCAAGGAACGCGAGGATGGTCGCGAAGATCAGGAAGCCGAGCACCGGCCAGCCGGTCTGGCGCCGCTCGACCATCTTGGGTTCGGCGGTCCAGGTCAGGAAGGCGGCCACGTCGGCAGACATCTGGCGAATGGTCGGCGCCGGATTGCCTTCGGCGTAGCTCACCTGCCCGTCCGTAGTGAGCGGCGGCGCCATCGCCAGATTGAGGTTCGGGAAATAGCGATTGAAGTAGAGGCCGGTCGGCGTCTCGAACTCAGGGAACTCCTGCTCCAGCTCGGCCGGGATCGGGCCGTACCCCGTCAACAGCGAGTAGACGTATTCCGGCCCGTGGTGGCGCGCCTTGGTCATCAGCGAGAGATCGGGCGGAATCGCGTTGTTGTTTGCCGCAGCGGCCGCGACCGCGTTCGGATAGGGCGACGGGAAGTAGTCGGTCGGCAGGCCCGGACGGAACGTCGCCTCGCCCGTGTTAGGGTCGATGCCGGGCACCTGGTAGCTCGCCGCTTCCGCCTTGATCTGCCCCTCGTCGTAGCCGAGCCCCGCGAGATCGCGGAAGGCGACGTACTTGAGGCTGTGGCAGGCGGCGCAGACTTCCTTGTAGACCTGGTAGCCGCGCTGCAGCTGCGCCACGTCCCAGGTGCCGAAGGGGCCATCGTGCGCGAAGCCGCCCTCCGGACCGTGCGGTGCGAGGTGGAACTCGTACTCCGCAGCGGGCTGCACCTCTTCGGTCGCCCAGGTGTAGGCGCCGGTGACGAAGGACAGCAGCACGACGATGCTGAAGCCGAGACCGACGAGGATTGCGATAGGCCGGATCATTGCGTTTCTCTTTCTCTCGTCCTCAGGTCGCGGGCGTCGTGTTCTCGCCGAGCACGGCTTTCTTGTCGGACCCCAGCACCGCTTCGGTGATCGAATAGGGCAGCGGCTCGGGCTTCTCGAACGAGGAGACCAGAGGCAGGATCACCAGGAAGTGGAGGAAATAGTAGGCCGTCGCGATCTGGCTGAGCATCACGTAGGGCTCTTCGGCCGGCGCGCCGCCGCAGTAGAACAGCACCGCCATTGCCGGGATCAGACCGAACCCGAAGAACTTGCGGAACAGCGGGCGATAGTGGCCGCTGCGCACCGGCGAACGGTCGAGCCAGGGCAGGAAGAACCAGATCAGGATTGCCGCGAACATCGCCAGCACGCCCCACAGCTTGGCCGGCAGGATGAAGTCCATCGTGAAGGCCCGCAGGATCGCGTAGAACGGCCAGAAATACCATTCGGGCACGATGTGCGCCGGGGTCGAGAGCGGGTTCGCCTCGATGTAGTTGTCGGGGTGGCCGAGATAGTTCGGCAGGAAGAACACCATCGCCGCGAACAGGATCAGGATCACGCCCAGCCCGAAGCCGTCCTTCGCCGTGTAGTACGGGTGGAAGGGAACGGTGTCGCTCTCGCTCTTCACCTCGACGCCGGTCGGGTTAGACGAGCCCGGGATGTGGAGCGCCCAGATATGCAGGATCACGACGCCTGCGATCACGAAGGGCAGGAGGAAGTGCAGCGAGAAGAAGCGGTTGAGCGCTGCGTCATCCGGCGCGTAGCCGCCCAGGAGCCAGACCTGCAGCGGCTCGCCGACCACCGGGATCGCGCCGAACAGGCCGGTGATGACCTTGGCGCCCCAGAAGCTCATCTGGCCCCACGGCAGGACGTAACCCATGAACGCGGTCGCCATCATCAGCAGGAAGAGCACCACGCCCAGCAGCCACACCATCTCGCGCGGCGCCTTGTACGAGGAGTAATAGAACCCGCGGAAGATGTGCAGGTAGATGACGATGAAGAAGAAGCTGGCGCCGTTGGCGTGGGCATAGCGCATCAGCCAGCCCCAGTTCACGTCGCGCATGATGTGCTCGACTTTGCCGAAGGCGACGGTCGCGTCGGCCGCATAGTGCATCGCCAGCACAACGCCGGTGACGATCTGCAGCACGAGGAAAAACCCGGCGAGAACGCCGAAATTCCACATGTAGTTGAGATTGCGCGGCACCGGATAGCCGGCGCCCACCGCGTTGTAGACGAGCCGCGGCAGGGGCAGCTTCTCGTCGAGGAATTTCATGACCGGATTGGCCGGGGTATATTCCTTGGCCCAGGGGAAGCTCATGTTCTGTCTCTCGCTCCTCAGCCGACTCTGATCACGGTGTCGGAAGTGAACTCGTATTCCGGCACTTCGAGGTTCGTCGGCGCCGGGCCTTTGCGGATGCGCGCGGCCGTGTCGTAGTGCGAACCATGGCACGGGCAGAAGTAGCCGCCGAACTCGCCCTTGTTCTCACCTTCGGCGGCGCCCAGCGGCACACAGCCGAGGTGGGTGCAGACGCCCATCGTGACGAGCAGGTCCTGATGCCCCTCCTTGGTCCGCTCGGCGAGCGTCTGCGGATCGCGCAGCGACGAGACGCTGACCGCGTTCGCCTCCGCGATTTCCTTTTCCGTCAGGCGGCGGACGAACAGCGGCTGCTTGCGGAAGACGGCCTTGATCGCCTGGCCCGGCTCGATCGCGGACACGTCGACTTCGGTGCTGCTTTCGGCAAGAACGTCGGCCGAGGGCGCCATCTGGCTGATCAGCGGATAGAGCACCGCCACCCCGCCGAAACCCGCGGCGCTGACCGCCGCGATGTTGATGAAGTCGCGCCGGCGGACCCCGTCATCGCCGTGTACGGCGACTGTATCGGGTGTCGCGGCGCCAGTCGTATCAGCCATTAGCCCTGCCTTGATTCAGACGTGTCTTGCCCGGACCCGACCCCGCTGCCGTTGGGGAGAATCCCCAAGCGGCCGCAACCTGCGCAAGAGCAGGCGAGGCCCCCTGCGGTGCCGGTTTGCGGGGCCTGTAGACTCGAAAGCCAGCGCTGCCAACCGCCTTTTTGGAAATGGGGAATGGCGTCAGCGTGCCATCCCCACGAGCGAGATCAGCCGGCCGTAAGTGGCCTCGCTCCGGTGCGTTGCACGGCGATAGGAGTAGAAGCGCGCAGCGTCGGCATAGGTATCGAGGCCGAGCGCCTCGGCCGCGGCGACTCCCGCCGATTGCAACCGCATTGCGACATAGCCGGGGAGGTCGAACTGCCAGCGTCCGGCGCTTCCCGGGACGAAAAAACGGGCATCCTCTTCGCGAAACTGCGCGCGAAAATCCCGATCGACCTCATAGCTCGGCTGCGCGATGCAGGGCCCGATCGCCGCCGCGATCCGCGCCCGTTCGGCGCCCAGGGCCACCATGGCCTCGACCGTGTTCTCCAGTACGCCGCCATGCGCCCCGCGCCAGCCCGCATGGGCGGCACCAACCACCCCGGTGTCGCGGTCGGCGAGCAGCACCGGAGCGCAGTCCGCGGTGACGATGCCGAGCAGGATTCCGGGCTGCCGCGTGACGAGCGCGTCGGCGCGAGGACGCTCGTCGTCGCCCCAGGGTTCCTCGACCACCACGACGTCGGACGAATGGATCTGGTGAACGCCTACGAGGACAGCGCCGGGCAGGACCGCCTCGCTCGCCAGCCGCCGATTCTCGCGGACCGCTCGCGGGTCGTCGTCGGCCCCGAAGCCGCATTGCAGCCCGCCGGCCGCACCGCTCGAAACGCCGCCCGACCGGGTCAGGAACCCGTGCGGCACTGCCTCGAGCAGGGGAGATCGAAGCGCCTCAACCAAGCGACCGCGTGACCTGTTCGCGCGTATCACGCGAGAGCCCCGTCGCAGCGGCGATCCGCTCGAGCTCACCGCGCATCAGTGCCGCGCGACCCGGTTCCATGCGTCGCCAGCGGCCGAGCGGCGACACGAAGCGCGCTGCGGTCTGCGAATTGATCGGGTCCAATTCGAGGATCATGTCCGCGATCATGCGGTAGCCTTCCCCGCTCGCCGCATGGAACGCGTGCGGATTGCCCGCGAAGGCCATGTAGAGCGCGCGCACGCGGTTGGGATTGCGCAGCGTGAAGTCTTCGTGCTGGCGCAGCGCCTTGACGTGCTCGATTGCGTCGGGATGGAGCGACATGGCCTGAAGGCTGAACCACTTGTCGATCACCAGCGGGTTCTCGCGGTAGCGGCGATAGAAATCGATCAGCCGGTCGGTCCGCGCGGCGCTGGGGAAGCCGGCGAGAACCATGAGCGCCCCCTGCCGGTCGGTCATGTTGTCGGCCGCGTCGTACTGGCCCGCCGCGAGATCCGCCGTCCGCTCCGGATCGCCCGCGGCAAGGAGCGATAGCGCCAGCGTCTTCACCTTGCGTGCGCCGCGAGCGGCCCTGTCGAGGCTGTAAGGCACGCTACTCGCCCGCGCGTGGATGTCGCGCAGCTCGCGTCCCAGCTCGCCTGCCAGCCACGCCTTGAGGCTCTCGCGCTCGGCATGGATGCGGCCGGGATCGGCGATCAGCATCTGTTCGGCGAGGTAGGTCTCGCCCGGCAGCACCATCAGCTCCCCGCGCATGAGGTCGTCGAGCCCCGGATCGACCAGGATCGCCGTCAGCGCCTCGCGGATCGCCGCACGGCCCTCGCTCCGCTCGTTCTCGTCCAACCCTTCGCCGGCAGCCGCCACCAGATGACCGACGACGAGCTCCTGCATCGCTTCCGACCGCGCGAAGGCGTCGTCATCGCGCGCGGCGAGGAACACGAGATCCTCGCGCGGAACGTGCCGCTCGATCGAAACCGGCGCGGAGAAACTGCGGTTGATCGAAAGCACCGGCGGCTGCGCGAAGCCCTCGAAGGCAATGGTCTTCTCGGCCCCGTCGAGCATGACGAGCTGCTCGCCCCGGTGCGTGCCGGTCTCGCGGTCGAACAGCGCGAGCTTGAGCGGGACCGGCATCGGGTGCTTGGCGGGCTGGCCCGGCGTAGGCGGCACCTGCTGACGCAGCGTGAGCGTCGCGACCTCGCCCTCATGCGACAGGTCGGCGCTCACCTTGGGCGTGCCCGCCTGCGAATACCACAGGCGGAACTTGGTGAGATCGAGCCCCGCGCCGTCCTCCATCGCCCTGACGAAATCCTCGCAGGTGGCCGCCTCGCCGTCGTGGCGTTCGAAATAGAGATCGGTGCCCTGCCGGAATGCCGCAGGGCCGGCCATGGTCCGCATCATGCGGATCACCTCGGCGCCCTTGTTGTAGATCGTCGCGGTGTAGAAATTGGAGATCTCGCGGAAGCTGTCCGGCCGGATCGGATGCGCCAGCGGCCCCGAATCCTCGGGGAACTGGACCGAGCGGAGCACGCGCACGTCCTCGATCCGCTTGACCGCCTCGCCCTGCATGTCCTGGCTGAAGAGCTGGTCGCGCAGGACGGTGAACCCCTCCTTGAGCGAGAGCTGGAACCAGTCGCGACAGGTCACCCGGTTGCCCGACCAGTTGTGGAAGTATTCGTGCGCGATCACCCCCTCGATCGCATCGAAATCGCCGTCGGTCGCGGTTTCGGGGTCGGCCAGCACGTACTTCGTGTTGAAGACGTTGAGGCCCTTGTTTTCCATCGCGCCCATGTTGAAATCGCCGACCGCGACGATGTTGAACAGGTCGAGGTCGTATTCGCGGCCGAACACCTCCTCGTCCCACTTCATCGACTTCTTGAGCGATTCCATCGCGTGGCCGGTTCGCGGCAGGTCCTCGGCGCGAACCCAGACGTTGAGTGCCACCTCGCGCCCGCTCATCGTAGTGAAGCTGTCCGAACGGGCGACGAGATCGCCCGCGACGAGGGCGAAGAGATAGCTCGGCTTGGGCCAGGGATCGTGCCACTCGGCCCAGTGCCGGCCGCCCTCGCCCTCGCCTTCGGCGATCTTGTTGCCGTTCGACAGGAGGATGGGGAACTGCGCCTTCGGCCCTTCCATGCGCACGCGGTAGATCGAGAGCACGTCCGGCCGGTCGGGGAAGAACGTGATACGGCGGAAACCCTCCGCCTCGCACTGCGTGCAGAGCATGCCGTTCGAGGCATAGAGGCCCATGAGCTGCGAGTTGGCGGACGGGTCGATCTCGGTAACGATCGCGACCTCGTGCGCCTCGCCCGGCAGGGGGAGCATCAGGTCGCCGCCGTCCATGGTCCAGTCGTTCACGAGCTCGCCGTCGACCGCGACCGAGAGCGGCTGCAGCCCGTCGCCGTTGAGGCGGATGACCTGGGATGTGTCGGCACGCGCATTGCGCGCGACGGTGAGCGTCGCGGTCACCTTCGTCGCCTCGAGCCCGAGATCGAAATCGAGCGCGATTTCGGGCACCAGCCATGGGAATGGCCGGTAATCCTCGCGCCGGATCAGCGGCGGCTCCTTCGGCTCGGGCGCGGCGTCGGCGAGCTGCGGATTTCCGTCGGGCGTGGAGGGCGTGCGTGCGATGTCCATGGCGATCCTCCTAGGCGGTTTCGCTGCGAACGTCATCGGGTAGAACGCGAGTATGGATAGGATGTTCATTTTCGGTATCGGCTACACCGCCAGCCGTGTCGCCCGCGCGCTGGAAGGCCGCGGCTGGGCGGTGACGGGCACCGGGCGCAACGGGGCGGTCGCCTTCGACGACGAGGCCGCGATCCGCGCTGCACTGGCGGAGGCGACGCATGTCCTCTCCTCGGTGCCGCCGGCGGATGACGGCGATCCGGTGCTTGCCCGCTATGCCGATGTGCTGCGCCATCGATGGATCGGCTACCTGTCTTCCAGCGGCGTCTATGGGGATGCGCACGGCGCATGGGTCGACGAGAGCGCGCCTGTCGGATCCGGCCGGCGTACCGCGCGCGCAGAGGCGGACGCGGCATGGCTGGCGCGCGGCGCGCGGGTGTTCCGCCTGCCCGGTATCTACGGGCCGGGGCGAAGCGCGCTCGACCGCGTGCGCGAGGGCAAGGCGCACCGGATCGACGTGCCGGGCCAAGTGTTCAGCCGCATCCATGTCGACGACATCGTCTCGGGCGTGCTCGCCGCAGTCGATGCGCCCGCGGGCGCCTATAACCTCGCCGACGATCTGCCGGCGAGCCAGAATACGGTGATCGAGGAAGCCTGCCGGCTGCTCGGCTGCGCGCCGCCGCCGTTGCAGTCGCTCGACGAGGCAGGCCTGTCGGCAGCGGCGCGCGCTTTCTATAGCGAGAACCGCCGCGTCGCGAACGGCAAGGCCAGGCGCGTCCTCGGCTGGCGGCCGCGATATCCGACTTATCGGGAGGGGCTTGCGAGCCTGGCCTGAATCAGACCTGCCGCGCCCGCAGGGCCAGGATCATGCCCGCGGTGCCCAGAACCGCGCCGGCGGCGGCGAGCAGCGACCATTGGTAGCCTTCCACCACGGTCGAGATCAGCATGGCGATGACGATCACCAGCACGCCGTTGTACGCCGCGCGCCCGGCGCCGATCTGGCGCACGATCGTGTAGTAGAGCGGGAACGTCACCACCGACCCCGCGAAGGCGAGCCAGGCGGTCCCCGCCCAGAACGCGGGTGCGGCAGGGAACACGGGCGGGCCGGCGGTGACCCATGCGATCGCTACGTCGAAGGCGGTGCCGTAGAGCATCGACCAGGCGAGCAGGCTGACCATCGGCACCGCGCGCCCGGTCTCGTTCGCCTGGATGACGTTGGCGACCGAGGCCGAGAGAATCCCGCCCACCGCCAGCAGCACGCCGAGGACCACGTTGCCGCCGAGCGGCGAGATTCGCGCCTCGTGCAGCAGGAGCAGCGCGATGCCCGCGATCGCGATCGCGCTGCCGAGGAGGAAGCGCGCTGTCACCTGCTGCCCGAGCAGCCAGCGGCCGAGCAGCGCGTTGGGCACCATGAGCATGCCGAACATCACCGCCACCACGCCCGAGGTCAGGTGCAGCTCCGCCCGGTAGACGAAATTGAAGTTGCCGCAGAACTGCGTCAGGCCGATCAGCAGCGCGAGCACGTGGCCCGCGCGCTCGATGCGCAGGCTCCGCCGCATCAGCAATGCGACCGCGAACATCGCGGGTGTCGCGAGCGCGAAGCGATATGCGACCGACCAGCTCGCCGGCACGGCATCGATCTGCCCGGTGATGACGTACCAGGTCGATCCCCAGATCAGCGCGACGAGAACGAAGGGCAGCGCGATGCGCAGGCGCAGCAGCGCGTGCGGCTTCCCTCCCTCCGCGGTTTCGCTCACAGGCCGCCGATCGCGCGTGCCAGCGCCGCCGCGGCGGCGGGATCGCTGTTCCAAGCGGTGACGAAGCGCGCGGCATCGGCGCCCCAGTCGTAGAACGCAAAGCCCTGCGCGCGCAGCGCCTCGCGCTCGGCCGGCGCGAGCCGCACGAACAGCTCGTTCGCTTCGACCGGATGCATCAGCCGCTCGCCGCAGGCCGAGGCGATCTCGCGCGCGGCAGCGTTGGCGGCGCGCGCGTTGTCCAGCCACAGATCGCCTTCGAGCATCGCCAGCAATTGCGCCGCGAGGAACCGCCCCTTCGACTGCAGATGCCCGGCCCGCTTGCGGCGATAGCGCGCGAGATCGGCGGCGGCGGGATCGAAGAACACGATCGCCTCCGCGCTCATCGCGCCGTTCTTGATGCAGCCGAAGCTCAGCGCGGCGGCAGGGCCCACGGCCTCGGCCGGCGAGCAGCCGAGGAAGGCGACCGCATTGCCGAAGCGCGCGCCGTCGACGTGCAGGCCGAGCCCGCGCTCCTTCGCCAGCGCCCCGATCGCGGCGATCTCGTCCGGACGGTAGCAGCAGCCGTATTCGCTCGCCTGGGTGACCGAGATCGCATGCGGCTGCACCTGATGGACGTCGTCGCGGATCGGGTCGATTACCGCCCGAATCGCGTCGGGCGTGAGTTTCGCGGCCTCGCCGTCCGCCAGGAGCAGCTTTGCGCCGTGGAGGTAGAAACCGGGCGCGCCGCCTTCGTCCATTTCGATATGGGCCTCGCGGTGGCAGACGACGCCGCCGTGCGGCTGGACCAGCGTCGCGAGCGCGAGGCAGTTGGCCGCCGTTCCCGTCGCCGCCCAGATCGCCGCGCAGTCGCGGCCGAACAGGGCCGAGAAGGCCTCGTCCAGCCGCCGCGAGAGCGCGTCGCCATCGTAGGGCGAGTCGGATTCGTCGGCGGCGCGCATCGCGTCCCACACCTTCGGGTGGACCGCGGCGGCGTTGTCGGAGAGGAACTGCTTGGCGCTGGACATGGCGGAACGCGTCTAGCCGCCGCAGCGTTCAGCGCAAGAAGGAGCGACATTCATGGCCATCGAAGGTCTCGAGATCACCTGCCATCCCGGTCCGGGCGACACGCCGGTGCACGGCGAGTACCGCGCGCACGTGCCGGACAGCGACCATGTCGGGCGGCTGACCTGGAAGGCGCGCGGCAACGCGCGGATCGCCGACCATACGCTGGTCCCGCCCGAGATCGGCGGGCGCGGCGTCGCGGCCGCGCTGGTCGAAGCGCTGATCGCCGACGCCAAAGCGGAAGGCTTCACGATCGAGCCGCAATGCTCCTACGTCGAAGCGCAGTTCCGGCGCCATCCCGAATGGGCGGCCTTGCGCGCGCCGACCGCTAGTTGATGCGGGAGAAGTCCTGCGCGGTGATGCTGTGCAGGATCGCCGCGCGCAGCTCCTGCGCCCGCGCGAGCGGTATCCCCTCGATGGCAAGCTTCCCGCCGGCAAGGCCGAGGTGCAGGGTCGCATAGCCGCGCCGGCGGGCGATCGGCCCTTGCGCGATCTCGGCCGAGTGCAGCTTGACGCGCGAGGCGACGTCGGTGCGCGGCGCAAGCCAGCCGTGCCGCGCATAGACCTGCGCCTCGTCGAGCGTATGCCGCTCGAACCGCCAGAGAAACCATTGCCATGCCGCCAGCGGCAGCGCGATGGCGAGCGGGATCAGTGCGAGGAGCGGGCTGGCGGCGCCCGTGGCCGAGAGCGCGACCAGCACCGCGAGGGCGATGCCGCCGGCGATCACCCCTGCCAACAGCGCGGAATCGATACGGTAACGCGCTCCGGCGCGGTGCCAGTCGAGGTCCTCGGTCGGCATCGCGAAGCCCGCGGCCCGCGCGATCGGTTCGAGCTCGTGCCACCGGGCGAAGGGTGCGACATCGTGGCTCGATGCGCCGGCGTCCTGTGCGAGGCTGACGAACTTGAGGCCGTGCCAGCCGAACCGGCGGCGGAGAATCCCCGTGCCGAACGCGAGCGCCTGCACGCGGTGCGCAGGCATGACGACGTCGGTCCGGGTGAGCAGCCCGCGCCGCCGGCGAAAGCCCTTCGCGGTCCGCTCGAGCGTGAAGCCCCAATCGCGCAGCACGGTTCGCACGAGTCCGGTCGCGAAGCCGAGCAGGAGCAGCGAACCGGCCGCGATGATCCCGCCGACGATCTGCGCGGTTCGCCCAAGGCCCGAGAGCCAGGAGCCCGGCCCTGCCAGCCGCTCCTGCCACTCGTCGAAATCCCACGGATCGAACGGAAGGATAAAGTCGAACTGCTGCACCGCACCCGCGACGACGGCGACGACCGCCAGCGAGAATTCGAACAGCCCGAAAGTAACGAGCCGGCGCGGTGCCATCGCGAACAGGACTTCGGCGGCGGGCTCGCCTGCGCCAGCTTCGGCGTCGCCCGCTTCGGCGGCCGCATCGTCCTTGCGCTCGCGCACGACTTCGCGCAGCCGCTCGCCCTCAGCTTCCATGAGATAGGCGAGCTTGAGCTCGTCCTTGCCGCCGGCGCCCGTCTCGAAGCGCACCTCGACCAGACCGAACAGCCGGGCAAGCGGCCCCTGTTCGAGGCTGACGTCCTGGATCCGTTCGTAAGGCACGGAGCGCGCCGCGCGGCTGAGAACGCCGCTTTCGACCCGGATGTCCTCCGCGCCGACCCGGTACGTCAGCCGGTGCCACTGGAGCCAGGCCACCAACACGCTCGCGCCCAGCAGCACGAGCGCGAGCGGCACCGCGGCCAGCAGCCAGTGCCCCTGGTCGCGCAGGACGAAGACCATCGCGATCACGGCCGGAATCGTTTGCCGCAGGCCCGAGATCGCGCTGAGAACCAGGCCTGCCGGCTCGGTTCGCCGTTCGTCTGGTTCGGGAGTGTCGACCGGCTCGCTCACATCGTGTCGCGCCTGATCTGCGCCCGGATCGTCTCGCGCATCGCCCGCGCGTCGGCGTCGGCGAGGCCCGGCAGCGAGACCGAGGCGTTGTGCGAGCCGGCGGTGTGGAGCGTCAGCGTGGCAAGGCCATAGGCGCGCTCCAGCGGTCCCTGATGAACGTCGATATGCTGGACCCGCCCGAACGGCACCACCGTATCCGAGCGGAACCACAGCCCGCGCACGACGCGCAGCCGGTCTTCACCCATGACATAGCCCCGCGCCATGTAGCGCCGCCTCGGCACACGGATCACGATCAGCACTGCGGCAAGCAGCACGGGCACGATGAAAACGCCGGTCGGCAGGAGGCCGGCGACTTCCAGCACGAGCGCGCCGATCACAAAAGGCACGGAAGCGATCAGCGTCGCAACGCGCATGGCCTTGACGTGGTTCGGATGCAGCGGGGTCGGCGCGTCGCTTTCGTCCATGGTGCATTACATGGCTAAGACGGCTCGGCGCGGCAAGGGTTTGTTTGCGCTGGCGGAGACGCATTGATCCTCCCCATTTTCGCCGCAAGGCGCAAATGGGGGAGGGGGACCGCGAGACGCGAAGCGGCTCGTGGTGGAGGGGCTTTTGCGCGCCAGTGCCCCTCCGTCAGACGCCTGCGGCGTCTACCACCTCCCCATTTGTGCTGGCGCAAAAATGGGGGGGATCGGAATATGGCCCGGTCCGCGATCAGCGGACCGCAAGCGCGACCGCGCGCCCGCAGCGACCCGAAGGGGAGCGAGGAAAGCCAGGGCCGCGGATGCGGCCGCCGGCGTTTGAGGCGAAACAAAAAACCATTCTTGCCTGCGGCAAGAATGGTGCTGCTGGGGAGGATTGAACTCCCGACCTCACCCTTACCAAGGGTGCGCTCTACCACTGAGCTACAGCAGCGTTCGGAGAAGCGGGCGCGCTATTGTCGTCCCCTTGGGGAAAGTCAAGCCAAGCTTGAGCCTGCGCGCAATTGGCGGCAAGGCGTTTCGCATGACCGAGGGAGCCGGCAAGAATCTGTCGCGCGAGGAGCGTCTCGCGGCCAAGCTGCGCGAGAACCTGCGCCGCCGCAAGGCGCAGTCACGCGAATTGCGCGCTGCCCCGCCCGGCGAATCGGACAAGAGCGGGCTTTCCAAGCCGGACACGAAAAGCTAACCGCACTCGCTCCCGAACGCATGAGGAGCCTTTCCTTGCCGACGCTCATCCTCGTCCGCCACGGCCAGAGCCAGTGGAACCTCGAAAACCGCTTCACCGGCTGGTGGGACGTCGACCTGACCGAGAAGGGCGTCGCCGAAGCGATCGCGGCAGGCGAGCTGCTGGCCGAGAAGGGCGTGCTGCCGACCCGCGCCTTCACCTCGCTCCAGGTCCGCGCGATCAAGACGCTGCATCTCGCGCTGGAAGCCTGCGGACGGCTGTGGATCCCCGAGACCAAGGACTGGCGCCTCAACGAGCGGCATTACGGCGGCCTGACCGGGCTCGACAAGCAGGAGACGCGCGAGCGGCACGGCGACGAGCAGGTCCATATCTGGCGCCGCAGCTTCGATACCCCGCCGCCGGTGATGGAAGAGGGCACGGATTACGATCTCGCCGCCGATCCGCGCTACGCCGGGATCGCAGTGCCGCGGACCGAAAGCCTCAAGCTCACGATCGAGCGCGTGCTGCCCTATTGGGAAGGCGAGATCCTGCCCGTACTTGCGAGCGGCGAGACGGTGATCGTCTCGGCCCACGGCAATTCGCTGCGCGCCCTGGTCAAGCATCTCTCGAACATTTCGGACGAGGACATCACCGGGCTCGAGATCCCGACCGGTCAGCCGATCGTCTACGAATTCGACGCCGCGATGAAACCCGGCGAGCGCCACTACCTGAAGGACCGCTGAGATGCCTGCCGGGGGAGCCAAAGTCGCCATCGTCATGGGCAGCCAGTCCGACTGGCCGACCATGAAATGTGCCGCGGACGTGCTGGAGGAGCTCGGCGTGGCATACGAGGCGCGCATCGTCTCCGCCCACCGCACGCCCGATCGCATGTACGAATTCGGCAAAGGTGCAGCGGACCAGGGCTTCCAGGTGATCGTGGCCGGCGCGGGCGGTGCGGCGCACCTGCCGGGCATGCTCAGCGCTTTGACGCACCTGCCGGTGCTCGGCGTGCCGGTCGAATCGAAGGCGCTCTCGGGGCAGGACAGCCTGCTCTCGATCGTGCAGATGCCCGCCGGCGTGCCGACCGGGACGCTGGCGATCGGAAAGGCGGGCGCGACCAACGCGGGGCTGCTCGCCGCAGCGATCCTCGCGCTGTCCGACGCGGAGCTCTCGCAGCGCCTGCAGGACTGGCGCGCCGCGCGCAGCGCCGCCGTGGGCGAAAGGCCGGTGGATTAGCCCTCCCTCTGCTCTCCGTTCGTGCTGAGCTTGTCGAAGCATCGCTTTTTCTTCTAGCGCGGATTGAAACAAAGAGCGGCCCTTCGACAAGCTCAGGGCGAACGGATAAAGGAAGCGAGAGTTTGATCCTGCCAGGCGCGACAATCGGCATTCTCGGGGGCGGCCAGCTCGGCCGGATGATCGCGATCGCGGCCGCGCAACTGGGCTATCGCTGCCACATCTTCGCGCCGGACCGGGAAAGTGTCGCCGCCGAAGTCAGCGCCGATTTCACGTGCGCCCCCTGGACCGATGCCGCTGCGCTCGCCCAGTTCGCCGCCGGGTGCGATGTAGTGACCTGGGAGTTCGAGAACGTGCCGGTCGGCCCGCTCGCCGCCATCGAGCCGCTGCTCGCCCCGCACCCGCGCGCGCTGGAGACGGCGCAGGATCGGCTCAAGGAAAAGCGCTTCGTCGAAAGCCTCGGGGGCACCCCCGCGGCCTATGCGCCGGTCGATACGGACGAGGAACTCGCGGCCGCGGTCGACCGCATCGGCGCCCCGGGCATCCTCAAGACGCGGCGCGACGGCTACGATGGCAAGGGCCAGTGGCGCATCCAGACGGCGCGCGATGCCGATGCGATCCGCCTGCCCGGCGCGCCGACGATCTACGAAGGCTTCGTCGAGTTCACCGCCGAGTTCTCGGTGATCCTCGCGCGCGGACACGACGGTGAGGTGCGGTTCTGGGACAGCGCCGAGAACACCCATGTCGGCGGCATCCTCGCGACATCGGCCCTGCCTGCGGGCGAGGCGATCGCCGCGCAAGTCGCGCCGGCGCGCGAGCTTGCCGCCCGTGTGGCCGAAGCGCTGGGCTACGTCGGCGTGCTGACGCTCGAGTTCTTCGCGACCCACGAGGGGCCGGTGTTCAACGAGATGGCCCCGCGCGTGCATAATTCGGGGCACTGGACGATCGAGGGCGCGGCGACGAGCCAGTTCGAGAACCACGTGCGCGCGATCTGCGGCCTGCCGCTGGGCGACACCGCGACCACGGCGGCGCAGGTGGTCATGACGAACGTCATCGGCGAGGACGCGAACAGCGCGCACGAATGCCTCGCCGAACCGGGGGCACATCTACACCTCTACGGCAAGCGCCAGGCGCGCGAGGGCCGCAAGATGGGCCACGTTACCCGGATCGGGCAGTGGTGACCCGGGCGTGACGCAGCGCTTGTTCTGCATCTACGCGCGCGCGGCGAACGGGGTGATCGGCGACGCAGGCGCCCTGCCCTGGCACATTCCCGCCGATCTCAAGCGCTTCAAGGCGCTGACGATCGGCAAGCCGATGATCATGGGCCGCAAGACCTTCGAGAGCCTGCCCGGCCTGCTTCCGGGCCGCCGCCACATCGTGCTGACCCGCAACGCCGACTGGAATGCGACCGGCGCCGAGATCGCGAGGTCGGCCGAGGAAGCGCTCGCACTGGCGGGCGACGGGGAGATTGCGGTGATCGGCGGGGCGGCGATTTTCGAGGTATTCCTGCCGCTTTCCGAGCGGGTCGAGCTGACCGAGATCCACGCCGATTACGCGGGCGATACGGTCATGCCGCCGCTCGGACCCGAATGGCGGGAAACGGGGCGCGAGGCGCATGCGGCGGAAGACGGCCGACCTGCGTTCGATTTCGTGACGCTGCGGAGAGAGGAATCGGGGGAATGACGCGCAAGATCGCATGGCGGGCGCTGGCGCTGGTCGTGCTCGCCGCAATCGGGTTCTTCGCCTTCGCGCCGGGGATGATCGAGCGCGGTATGAACAAGGTCGATGGCCAGCCGCTGATCCCCGCTTCCGAAGAGGCGAAGGCGCTCCATGCGACGCTGACGATCGTCGATCTCCATTCGGACACGCTGCTGTGGGACCGCGACCTGCTCGACCGTGCTTCGCGGGGGCACGAGGACCTGCCGCGGATGGAGGACGGCAACGTCGCATTGCAGGTCTTCTCCAGCGTGACCAAGACCCCCAAGGACCAGAACTACGACGCCAACAGCGCCGAGACCGACAACATCACCGCGCTGACGATCGCCCAGCTCCAGCCGATCCGCACCTGGAGCTCGCTACTCCAGCGGTCGCTCTACCACGGCGAGAAGCTCGACCGCGCGGTCGCCGAATCGGAAGGGCGCCTGATGAAAGTCGCGCAGCCGCAGGACGTGCAGGCGCTGCTCGCACGGCGCGCTGGTCAGCCGACACCGGTCGGCGCCATGCTCAGCATCGAGGGGCTGCAGAATCTCGAAGGCGATCTCGGCAACCTCGACCGACTCCACGCGGCCGGCTTCCGCATGGCGGGGCTGACGCATTTCTTCGACAACGATCTCGCCGGGTCGATGCACGGGATCGAGAAAGGCGGCCTGACCGCCAAGGGGCGCGAAGCAATCCGCCGGATGGAAGCGATCGGGATGATCGTCGACATTGCGCACTGCAGCCATGCCTGCGTCGCCGACATCCTTGCGATGGCGCGCCGCCCGGTCGTCTCCAGCCACGGCGGTGTGCAGGCGACATGCCAGGTCAACCGCAACCTCTCCGACGAGGAAATCCGCGGCGTCGCGCGCACCGGCGGAGTGATCGGCATCGGGTATTGGGACGCGGCGGTCTGCGGCACGAGTCCGCGCGACGCCGCCCGTGCGATGAAGCACGTGCGCGATCTGGTCGGGATCGAGCATGTCGCGCTCGGCAGCGATTACGACGGCGCGACCACCGTGCGTTTCGACACCTCACAGCTCGTGCAGGTGACGCAGGCGCTGCTCGACGAAGGCTTCACCCCCGACGAGATCCGCGCTGCCATGGGCGGCAACGCCCTGCGCGTGCTGCGCGCGGGGATTGCACCGCTGGAGTCCGCCTCATGAGGTGGCTCGACCATCGCGAGCGGATTCCCGAACCCCTGCGCGGCGCGATCATCGCGCTCGGCAATTTCGACGGCTTCCACAAGGGCCACCAGGCGGTCGCGCACGAAGCGATCGAATGGGCGCGCGCCGAGGGCCGCCCGGCGATCATCGCCACGTTCGATCCGCATCCAGTGCGCTTCTTCAAGCCCGAAGTGCCGCCGTTTCGCCTGACCACGCTGGAACAGCGGCAGGAGCTCTATCTCGCTGCGGGCGCGACGGCGATGCTGGTGTTCCACTTCGACGCCGAACTGGCGAACACCACGGCGGAGGACTTCGTGCGCGTGCTGCTCGCCGACAGGCTCGGCGTTGCCGGCGTGGTGACGGGCGAGGACTTCACCTTCGGCAAAGGGCGCGCGGGCGATCGCGCGCGGCTGGCCGAGCTCGGGCGCGAGGTCGGCATTGCCGCGCGCGCGGTGCAGCCGGTGATGGAAGGCGGGGCGCCCGTGTCCTCCAGCCGCATCCGCGAGGCGCTGCGCGAGGGCGATCCGCAGGGCGCCGCCACGCTCCTCACGCGGCCCTTCGCGATTCGCGGCGTGGTCGAGCACGGCGACAAGCGCGGGCGCGATATCGGTTACCCGACGGCGAACCTCGCGATCGAGAACTACCTGCGGCCCCGGTTCGGCATCTATGCCGTGACCGGCCGGGTGCTCGCCACCGGGCAGCTGCTCAAGGGCGCGGCCAACATCGGCGTGCGCCCGCAGTTCGAACCGCCCAAGGAGCTGCTGGAGCCGCATTTCTTCGACTTCGCCGGCGATCTCTACGGGCAGGAGATCGAGGTCGCGTTCCACCATTTCCTGCGGCCGGAAGCCAAGTTCGATTCGCTCGACGCGCTCGTCGCGCAGATCGAGCGCGACTGCGACAAGGCGCGGGAGTGGCTCGGGTGAAGCGCTGGCTGCGGTATCTCGCCTTCGCCCTCGCCCTGGCCTTCCTCGCGCTGACCGTCGTCAATGCGAGCTGGCTCGCGTCCGAGCCCAAAGGCTCGGTTAAGCTGATCGCGCATCGCGGAATCCATCAGCTCTATGACCATGCCGGTGTCGAGCGCGACACCTGCACCGCCGGCCGGATCGAGCCGCCCGCCCACGACTATCTCGGAAACACCACGCGTTCGATCGCGCGTGCGGCCAAGCTCAGCGCACATGTGATCGCGATCGGCGTCGCCTCGACCGCCGATGGCGAGATCGCCGTGTTCGACGGCCCGATGGTCGACTGCCGCACCAATGGCACGGGCAAGGTCCGCGACCTGACGATGGCGGAGCTCAAGGCGCTCGATGCGGGCTACGGCTACACCGCCGATGGCGGAAAGACTTACCCCTTCCGCGGCGAGGGTGTCGGCGCGATCCCGACGCTGGCCGAGGCGATCCGAGCCGCGGGCCGCGCGCGGCTGCTTTACGATTTCACCGGCGCGGATCCGGCCGAGGCCGATCGGCTCGCGACTGCGCTGCGCGAGGCCGGGCGCGATCCGGTCGCCGCGCGCGACGGCTTCCGCGGCGATCCGGCGCACGTCGCGCGCATCGCGGAGCATTTCCCCGGCGCCTGGGCGTTTTCGGAGGAAAGCGCCGCGGCCTGCAGCGCCGCCTATCGCACATGGGGCTGGTTCGGCCTCGTGCCGGAGGCGTGCGAGAACGGCACGCTTCTGGTTCCGCTCGACCGCCAGTGGGCCTTCGCCGGCTGGCCCAACCGCCTGATCGCGCGGATGGAGGAAGCTGGCGCGCACGTGGTGATCGTCACCCCGCGCGAGGACGGGCGGCTCGGCGGCCTCGACCTTCCCGAACAGCTCGGGGAGATCCCCGCGAGCTTCAATGGCTATGCCATGGTGGAGGACGGTTTCACCGTGATCCCTGCTCTCATCACCCGCTTCGACGATCGCAGCCAGGCCGAGATCGACGCCGCGCAGGCCGCGCTCCAACGCCGCCGCGAATCGCGCTGATTCGCACCGATTCGGGCCGCGGCGGCGCGATTCGCCGCGCCCGCGATCCCGGAGGCGTAGGGTATCGGCAGACGCAACCCTATTTCGGGCCGAAACACTTTCCTACACGCCTTCTTTCCTCTAGCGGCGCTGGTTCCATGAACGACGCCCAGAAACCGCAACGCGACTACAAGGACACGGTCTTTCTGCCGAAGACCGACTTCCCGATGAAAGCCGGCCTTCCGCAGAAGGAGCCGGGCATTCTCGCGCGCTGGGAGGAGGAGAACCTCTACCGCAAGCTGCGCGAAGAGCGCGCCGGTCGCGAGAAATTCGTGCTCCACGACGGCCCGCCTTACGCCAACGGCGACATGCACATCGGGCACGCGCTCAACCACGTGCTCAAGGACATGGTCGTGCGCACGCAGAGCCTGCTCGGCAAGGATGCGCCCTATGTGCCCGGGTGGGACTGCCATGGCCTCCCGATCGAATGGAAGGTCGAGGAGCAGTACCGCAAGAAGAAGCTGAACAAGGACGAGGTCCCCGCGGCCGAGTTCCGCGCCGAATGCCGCGCCTATGCCCAGCGCTGGGTCGACGTGCAGCGCGAGCAGTTGAAGCGCCTCGGCGTGAACGGCGACTGGGACAATCCCTACCTGACGATGGACTTCGCGGCAGAAGCGACGATCGTGTCCGAACTGCTCAAGTTCGCCGAAGCGGGCAATCTCTACCGCGGCGCCAAGCCGGTGATGTGGAGCCCGGTGGAGAAGACCGCGCTAGCCGAGGCCGAGGTCGAATACGAGGATATCGTCTCCACCCAGATCGACGTGGCGTTCGAGATCGTCGAAAGCCCGATCCCGGAGCTGGTCGGCGCGCATGCGGTGATCTGGACGACGACGCCTTGGACGATCCCGGTGAACCAGGCTTTGGCCTATGGGCCGGATGTTCGCTACATGCTTCTGAACGTGATCGATGGCGACAAACAGCCAATGTGGCTTGTGGCCGAAGATCTCGTTCCCGATTTCCTCGCTCGTTTGGGTTTTCCGCCGCTATCGAACGGGATGGTCGATGGAAGAAGCGTAGAGTACGATTTCGTATATACTGGCTCCGACCTCGCCGGCACCATCGCCCGCCACCCGATGCACCATCTCGGCGGGTTCTTCGCCGAGCCCCGCCCGTTCCTAGCGGGCAACTTCGTAACCACCGACAGCGGCACCGGCCTCGTCCATATGGCGCCCGATCACGGCGAGGACGACTTCGTGCTGTGCAAGGCGCACGGCCTCAACCCGAAGTTCGTGGTCGAGGCCGACGGGCGCTACCGCGACGACTGGGTCTGGCTGGGCGGCGGCGACGAGCGCCGGATGTCGGTCACCAACCCCAAGTTCAACGCGCCAGACGGTCCGATCTGCTCCGATCTGCGCGAAGCGGGCGCGCTGCTCGCGGCCAGTGCCGACTACAAGCACTCCTACCCGCACTCGTGGCGCTCAAAGGCCAAGGTCATCTATCGTTGCACCCCGCAGTGGTTCGTGCCGATGGACCGGCCTCTGACCGAACTCGACGTGAAAACCCCGCCCGAACGGAAGTGGGAGAGCGAAGGCGGCGCAATCGATCCGTCCGACGAAGCGGCGGGCGCCCCTCCGACGCTGCGACGGGCGGCGATGCAGGCGATCGCCGACACCCGCTTCGTGCCCGAGAAGGGCCGCAACCGCATCGGATCGATGGTCGAGGGCCGGCCCGACTGGGTGCTCAGCCGGCAGCGCGCATGGGGCGTGCCGATCACGCTGTTCGTGGACCGCAAGACAGGCGAGTATCTTGTCGATCCGGCGGTCAACGCGCGGATCGTCTCGGCGGTGCGGGAGAAGGGGGTCGACGCCTGGACCGACGAAGCGGCGCCCGAACTGCTCGGCCCGGACTACGATCCGGCCGACTACGAGCGCGTGACCGACATTCTCGACGTGTGGTTCGATTCGGGCTGCACCCACGCGTTCGTCCTCGAGAGCGGCCGCTGGCCCGAGCTCAAGTGGCCTGCCGACCTCTACCTCGAAGGCTCCGACCAGCACCGCGGCTGGTTCCAGTCCTCGCTGCTCGAATCGTGCGCCACGCGCGGCCGCGCGCCCTACGACGCCGTGCTGACCCACGGCTTCACCATGGCGAGCGACGGCAAGAAAATGTCCAAATCGCTCGGCAACACGGTCGATCCGATCAAGGTCATGGAGCAGTACGGAGCGGACATCATCCGGCTCTGGGCGCTGTCGGTCGACTATACCGAGGACCACCGGATCGGCGACGAGATCCTGAAAGGCGTCGCCGACCAGTACCGAAAGCTGCGCAACACCTTCCGCTACATGCTCGGCGCGCTCGACGGGTTCGACTACGAGGCCGAAGGGATCGAGCCGGCGGACATGCCTGAACTCGAGCGCTACGTTCTCGACCGGCTCCACGCCCTCGACACAGCACTGCGCCAGGCGATCGCGGACTTCGACTTCAACGAATACACCCGCGCGCTGGTGGACTTCGCGAACGAGGACCTGTCGGCCTTCTTCTTCGATATCCGCAAGGACAGCCTCTACTGCGACGCGCCCGGCGATCTGCGCCGCCGCGCCTACCGCACCACGCTCGACATCCTGTTCCACGCGCTCGTGCGCTATGCCGCGCCGGTGTTGGTCTTCACTGCCGAGGAGGCCTGGACGACGCGCTTCCCCGAGCGCGGCAGCGTGCACCTGCAGGAGCTGAATCCGCTGCCAGGCGAGTGGGCGAACCCCGGGCTCGCGACGCGCTTCGAAGGCCTGCGCGCGCTGCGCGAGCGGGTGATGGAAGCGATCGAACCCCTGCGGCGGGAGAAAGTCGTGCGCTCCGGGCTCGAGGCCGAAGTGACGGTGCCCGCCGATGCGGTCCCCGAGGGCTTCACGGATGCCGATCTCGCCGAGCTGTTCATCACCGCGTCAGTCGTGCGCGGGCACGGCGACGCCGTGACCGTGACGCGCACCACCGACCACAAGTGCGGCCGCTGCTGGCGCCTCCTGCCCGAGGTGACGGAGGACGGAGCTCTGTGCGAACGGTGCGACGGAGCCGTCGCCGAACTGGATGCCGCAGCATGAGCAAGCTTGCGAAATACCGCCTGATCGGGTTCGCCGCCGCGATCGTCCTGTTCCTGATCGACCAGGCGATGAAGGGCTACGTCACCCAAACGCTCGCCATGGAGCGCGGCGACGTGGTCGAACTGCTGCCGTTCTTCGATTTCCGGCTGACCTATAACTTCGGCGTCTCGCTCGGCATGTTCCAGGCCGAGTCGATGGAGATGCGCTGGATTCTCGTCGGCGTGACCAGCCTGATCGCGCTCGTCGTGACCGTGTGGATGCTGCGCGAGAAGGCCCTGGGCGAGATCGTCGGCCTCTCGCTGATCCTCGGCGGGGCGCTGGGCAACATCAAGGACCGCTACGAGCTCGGCTACGTGATCGACTATGCCGACCTGCATTTCGGCGAATTCCGCCCGTTCCTGATCTTCAACATCGCCGATGCCGCGATCACCATCGGCGTCCTGATAATCCTTGCCCGTGCCTTCTTCGTGCGCGACAAGGAGGCAACACCCGAACACAAGTCGGCGCCCGGCGCCGCGGAGAGCTGATGATGCATAAATCGACCACCCTCGTCCTTCTTGGCGGCGCGAGCGCGATACTTGCAGCCTGTGGCAGCGACGGCGGGATCATCGGCCGTGAGCGGCCCGACGAATTCGCCGTGCAGCGCCAGGCGCCGCTCGTGGTGCCCCCCGATTTCAACCTCGTGCCGCCCGCGCCGGGTGCGCCCCGCCCGGCGGAGGAAACCGCCAGCGAGCAGGCGCTCGAGGCCCTGTTCGGCGGCCCCGCTCCGCGCAGCCAGATCGAAACGAGTATGATCGAGCGCGCGGGAACGGCGGAGCCGAGCATTCGCAGCGAGGTCGGCGATCCGGAGACGAACACGGTCGCCAAGGGCAGCGTCACCCGCGACATCGTCGCAGCGCCCGAAGGCGACGGGCAGTACGCGCAGGCGGTTATTCCGCAGGGCTAATAGCGTCTATTGTTTTTCCGCGCGCGCATCCGTGCGTGCGATATCCTCGCTCCCTTCGGTTGCTGCGAGCGGCCAGTTGGCGTGGCGGTTCGCAAGCGCGAACCGGAATTCCCCCTGACAGCCATGGCTGGGAAAAGGTTCGGTCGGCGCCCGCCACCGCGAGCGCGACCGCGTGCCGAAGACATCGCACAGGCGGATGCCTGTACGAAGACAGGGATTCCCTACTCCCTGCTCACGAGCAGCTTGTCGATCTTGCGGCCGTCCATATCGACCACTTCGAAGCGCCAGCCCTGGTCGGTGAAGCTTTCCCCTTCCCGCGGCAGGTTCTTGAGCACCGACAGGACGTAGCCCGCGACCGTTGCGAATTCGCGGTCCTCCCGATACTCGAGATCCAGCCGATCGGCGAGATCGTCGGCCGAGAGCGCACCCGAGACCAGCAGCGATCCGTCCGCCCGCTCGACCATGACGGGTCGGTCGCCTTCCTCCCGGTCGCTCGCGAAGCGTCCCGCCATTGCGGTCAGCAGGTCCGCCGGAGTGACGATTCCGTCGAGATGGCCGTACTCGTCGTGGACCATGGCCATGGCGACTTCCGACTGCTGGAGCACTCGCAGCGCGTCCATCGCATCGAGTTGATCCGGCACGACTTCGGCCCTGCGCATGATGTCTCGCAGCGAGACCGCTTCACCCGCGACCAGCCGCGCAAGCACGTCGCGCACCTTGACCACGCCGATGACGCGATCGGCGGAACCTTCGGCAACCGGAAGGAGCGAGTGCGGGCTCGCCGCGATCACGGACCGGATCTCGGCCTCGCTCGCGTCGGCATCGACCCAGTCCAGCTCGGTGCGGGGGGTCATCACCTCGCGGACCGGGCGATCTCCCAGGCGGACGACACCCGCGAGGAGTTGATGCTGCTCGACCTCCAGCACGCCCGAGCGGGTCGCTTCGGCGAATATCATGTGCAGCTCTTCCGCCGTCACACTCGACTGCCCGCCGGGCCGCACGCCAAGGAGCCGGATGAGCAGGCCCGAAGATGTGTCGAGCAGCCACACGAGCGGCGCCGCCACCCGCGCGAGAAACGCCATCGGGCGGGCCATGATCAGGGAAATCGGCACTGCGGCGCGCAACGCGATCTGCTTGGGCACGAGTTCGCCGACCACGAGGCTGGCATATGTCGTGAGAGCGATGACGAGCGCAAAGCCCACTTCATCCGCATAGAGGGGGGGCAGGCCCATCGCCTCGAGCCGCTCCCCCACGGGTCCGCCGAGGCTTGCGCCCGAATAGGCGCCCGCGACGATCCCGACCAGCGTGATGCCGATCTGTACGGTCGACAGGAACTTGCCCGGGTCCGCCGCAAGCGAAAGCGCGGTCTCGGCCGCTCGGCTGCCTTTGTCGGCCACGCTCTTGAGGTGCGACGTCTTGGCCGAAACGATCGCGAGTTCCGACATCGCGAAGATGCCATTGAGGACGATCAAGCCCGCGATGATCAAAACGTCTGGCCAGGGAAAGGGTGTCACAGTTCTGCGCTATCACACTTGTAGGACGAAGCCACCATTGTACGCATGGGCGTGCCCTCGGGGGAACAGGCTTGCCACTGCGGTGTTTTAAGGCACGAGGCGCAGGTGGGCGCGTCCGGCCCCGCGTGGGCGCAAGGTTCGTAGCAAGAGGGGAAATCCCATGAAAACATCAAGAATAATCGTTGCCAGTTTCGCCGCGATGTCGCTGGTGACCGTTTCCGCCTGCGTGACCGACCCCAACACCGGCGAGCGGAAGATCTCCCGCACTGCTATCGGCGGCGTGGGCGGCGCGGCTGCGGGCGCTCTCCTCGGCGGCCTGATCGGCGGCAAGACCGGGCGCATTATCGGCGCGGTCGGTGGCGGCGCGATCGGCGGCGTGGTCGGCTACAGGATGGACCAGCAGATCAAGGAACTGCGCGAATCGACCGCCGGTTCGGGCGTCGACGTGACCGAAGTCGACGATGGCCAGGCGATTCTCGTCAACCTGCCCGACGGGGTGACCTTCGATGTGGGGAGTGCGACGCTGAAGCCGGCCTTCCGCTCGACCCTCAACGATGTGGCGGCGAGCCTGAAGCAGTATCCCAACAGCCTGGTCGACGTTTACGGCCATACCGATTCGACCGGTTCGGACTCGTTCAACCAGGGGCTTTCGGAACGCCGCGCGCAAACGGTCGCCAATTACCTCACCAGCCAAGGCGTCAATTCCGCGCGTGTCCGCTGGCAAGGCTTCGGCGAGACCATGCCGGTCGCCGACAATTCGACCGAGGAGGGCCGCCGCCTCAACCGCCGCGTGGAGATCAAGATCATTCCGATCAGCCAGGAAGAGATCGACGCCGCGCAAAACCGGTAACCGACACGGATTCCGCCCGAGGCGGAACGAGGGGGCCGGCCTTGCGCCGGCCCTTTTTCATCTCAGCGCGTCAGTTTCACCGCCCGTTCCGAGAGCCGTTCGACTGCGGCTGCGTGAATTCCGGGCGCACTCACCAGCAGCCCGAAGGCGCGCGGGTCGCGCTTGTTGTAGTTCAGCGGCTGCCCGAAGGCGTCGCTGATCGCCGCACCCGCCTCGCGTGCGATCAGTGCCGCGGCAGCGATGTCCCATTCGAACCCCCAACGGAGCGTGGCGAGCAGATCCGCCTCGTCCGCTGCGACCATTGCCGCGCGGAGGGCGATCGAGTTGGGCTTGGCGACCATCTGCAGGTCGCGATCCTCCTTCGACAGCGAATCGGCGGGCACACGCGCGCCTGCAAACGCCTTGCGGTCGGAAGCCTGGAGCCGCTTGCCGTTGCGCCAGGACCCCTGGCCGGAAATGCCGATCCATTCCTCCTCGCGTGCCGGCGCCGCGAGCATGCCGATCAGCGGCCGCTTCTCGCTGATGAGTGCGACGGAAACCGTCCATCCCGTACGTCCGCGGATGAAATCGCGCGTCCCGTCGATCGGATCGACCAGCCAGATCAGCCCCTTGTCCAGCCTGGCTGCATCGTCGGCCGTTTCCTCGGACAGCCATCCCGCCGCCGGCAGGAGGCGGCCGAGTTCGCGCTTGAGGAACGTGTCTACCGCGAGATCGGCAGCGCAGACCGGATTGCCGGGGGTCTTCTCCCAAGTCTCGACGGCATGCCCCGCCCCCGGCCAGGCGGCGAGCGCGATCCGCCCGGCCTCGCGGACGATATTCTCCAGACGCGAACGGTCTATCATCGTCCAACACCGTTGGGAGCGGACGCGACACTTTTCAAGCGCGGGAATCCATGCTTAGGCGCGGACGCAAAGCTCCGATCCCTCCCGAACAACAAGCGGAAAGCGCACCACCATGAACATCCACGAATACCAGGCCAAGGAACTGCTCGCGAAGTATGGGATCGGGATTCCCGCCGGCCATGCGGCTCTCACGGTGGAGGAAGCGGTCGCAGGGGCGAAGCAGCTTCCGGGGCCGCTTTACGTGGTGAAGGCGCAGATCCACGCCGGCGGGCGCGGCAAGGGCAAGTTCAAGGAGCTCGGCCCGGATGCCAAGGGCGGCGTGCGGCTCGCCAAATCGGTCGAGGAGGTCGAGGCCAACGCGCGTGAGATGCTCGGCAACACGCTGGTGACCGTGCAGACGGGCGAGGCGGGCAAGCAGGTGAACCGGCTCTATGTGACCGACGGGGTCGACATCGCATCCGAATACTACCTCTCGATGCTGGTCGACCGCGCGACAGGACGCGTCGCGATGATCGTCTCCACCGAAGGCGGGATGGATATCGAGCAGGTGGCGCACGACACGCCGGAGAAGATCACCACCCTCACGATCGATCCCGCGCAGGGCTTCATGCCGCACCACGGTCGCGCGGTCGCCTTCGCACTCAAGCTGACGGGCGAGCTCAACAAGCAGGCCCAGAAGCTGGCGAAGCAGCTCTACACCGCCTTCATGGACCTCGACTGCTCGATGCTGGAGATCAATCCGCTGGTCGAGACCGAGGATGGCAATCTGCTGGTGCTCGACACCAAGATGAGCTTCGATTCGAACGCGCTCTATCGCCACAAGGACGTCGAGGCGATGCGCGACGAGACCGAGGAAGACCCGGCCGAGGTCGAGGCGAGCGAATACGATCTCGCCTACATCAAGCTCGACGGCAACATCGGCTGCATGGTCAACGGCGCGGGCCTCGCCATGGCGACGATGGACATCATCAAGCTCAACGGCGCCTTCCCGGCGAACTTCCTCGACGTCGGCGGCGGCGCCAACCGCGAGAAGGTGACCGCGGCGTTCAAGATCATCCTCAAGGATCCGGCGGTTGAGGGCATCCTGGTCAACATCTTCGGCGGGATCATGAAGTGCGACGTCATCGCCGACGGGATCGTCGCCGCGGCGAAGGACGTGAACCTCTCGGTCCCGCTGGTCGTCCGCCTCGAAGGCACCAATGTCGAGAAGGGCAAGGACATCCTCAACAACTCGGGTCTGCCGATCGTCAGCGCCGACGATCTCGGTGATGCGGCGCGGAAAATCGTCGCGGAGGTCAAGAAGGCGGCGTGAACCGCGCGCGGAGCCGGCGTTAGGACGTCGGCTCCGCTCGTGCCGCCCGTTCGCGGCGCGCATAGCGGAAAACGAGTTCCTTGACCTCGTCTCCCTCGCTCTTCATCCGGACGGCGACGACCAACCCGCCCTCTCCGTCGCAGCGATATGTCAGCGCGCTGAAGTAGGCCGCGCACGGCTCGATCGAGATCAGCGGGAAGCGGACCATATCGTCCTTTTCCTCCCAGCCCGTCAGGTCCGGGTTGAAGTGCTTGAGCTTGAGGACGAGGCTCCCGCCCTCCTCGGTCAGGTACATGTGCTCGGTGAACATGAGCCGGCCTTCTGGGTCTTCCTGGACGAACAAGCCGGCCATCGTACCGCCCGAGGGTGGCAGCCAGGTCTCCGCCGCAGCAGCGCCGTCGACGCCGGCACCGGTCCAGTCGCCGATCAGCCAGGCCGCGTCCGCTACGGTCGCAGGCGGAGGAACATGCGCTTCAGGTGCGACCCGCGTCTCCTGCGCCGTAGCCGGGGCGGCGAGCGCGGCGGCAAACAGAAACAGCGCGTTTCGTAGCATGGCCGATCCTCCACCGGAGTGACATCCCGGAAGCTACGCCGGAACCCTGCTCCGGTAAAGCGCCGGAGCCAATCGAGGCTTGACCCCGCCGGTGCGGAACGCGAGGGATGGCGGGAAGTTGCACCACTGAACGACGAGTCCCGTGCTTGACGCTTACGTAAACGCGAGCTAGGCGGGCTCCGCGCAATCGATGAGGAAGGACGATCCATGAAGATCCTCGTGCCCGTGAAGCGGGTGATCGACTACAACGTGAAGCCGCGGGTGAAGGCCGACGGCTCGGGTGTCGATCTCGCGAACGTCAAGATGAGCATGAATCCGTTCGACGAGATCGCGGTGGAAGAGGCGATCCGGATCAAGGAAGCGGGCAAGGCGGAGGAGATCGTGGCAGTCTCGATCGGCCCGGCCAAGGCGCAGGAGACGCTGCGCACGGCGCTCGCCATGGGCGCTGACCGCGCGATTCTGGTGCAGACCGACGACGAAGTCGAACCACTGGCGGTGGCCAAGATCCTCAAGGCCATCTATGACGCTGAGCAGCCCGGCCTGGTGATCCTCGGCAAGCAAGCCATCGACGACGATTCGAACCAGACCGGCCAGATGCTGGCGGCGCTGACCGGGCGGCCGCAGGGCACCTTTGCCAACACTGTCGAGCTGGACGGGGAGAGTGTGACGGTGAAGCGCGAGATCGACGGCGGTCTCGAAACGGTGAAGCTCACGCTGCCGGCGATCGTCACCACCGACCTGCGTCTGAACGAGCCGCGCTATGCCTCGCTGCCGAACATCATGAAGGCGAAGCAGAAGCCGCTGGATACCAAGAGCCCGGCCGACTACGACGTCGACACCGCCCCGCGTCTCAAGACGACCAATGTGTCCGAACCGCCTGTGCGCCAGGCGGGCGTGAAGGTAGCGGACGTCGATGAGCTGGTCGCCAAGATCAAGGCGCTCGGGATCGCTTGAGCTTCGAATCCATCATCCGTTCGTGCTGAGCTTGTCGAAGCACCGTCCTTCTTCGGGCGCTCGGATGAAGAAAGTGCGGCCCTTCGACAAGCATGTCCTGAGCGGAGTCGAAGGGCTCAGGGCGAACGGACTTTGAGGTAGGAAATCATGAAAACGCTGGTTCTGGTCGAACACGACAACGCTTCGGTGAAAGACGCGACGCTGGCCACCGTTGCGGCCGCGGCAAAGCTCGGCGAGGTGCACCTGCTCGTCGCCGGCAGCGGCTGCGGGGCCGTGGCAGAGGCGGTCGCGAAAATCGAAGGCGTGGAGAAGGTCCATGTCGCCGACGATCCCGCCTACGAGCACCAGCTGGCCGAGAACGTCGCGCCGCTCGCGGCCGAGCTGATGAAGGATCACGACGCCTTCCTCGCGCCTGCGACGACCACCGGCAAGAACATCGCCCCGCGCGTCGCTGCACTGCTCGATGTGATGCAGATCTCCGATATCCTGTCGGTCGAGGGGGAGAAGACCTTCACCCGGCCGATCTATGCCGGCAACGCAATCGCGACGGTCGAATCGAGCGATCTCAAGCTGGTCATCACCGTGCGCGGGACGGCTTTCGACAAAGCCAGCGCCGAAGGCGGCTCCGGCACGGTCGAGGCGGTCTCCGGCTCGGGCGACGCCGGGATCTCGAGCTTCGTCGGGCAGGAGCTCGCCAAGAGCGAGCGCCCCGAACTCACCAGTGCCAAGGTGATCGTCTCGGGCGGCCGCGCGCTCAAGGATGCAGCGACCTTCGAGGAGTACATCATGCCGCTTGCCGACAAGCTCGGGGCAGGCGTGGGTGCGAGCCGTGCGGCGGTCGATGCGGGCTACGTCCCAAACGACTACCAGGTCGGCCAGACAGGCAAGATCGTCGCGCCCGAAGTCTATTTCGCGATCGGCATCTCGGGCGCCATCCAGCACCTCGCCGGCATGAAGGACTCCAAGACCATCATCGCCATCAACAAGGACGAGGACGCACCGATCTTCCAGGTCGCCGACATCGGCCTGGTGGCGGACCTGTTCAAGGCCGTCCCGGAGCTGACCGAGAAGCTTTGATGCTCCGCCCGTAGGCGGTGATTAGCCGAGCGCCTGGCCGGCGGCATGAATGGTCACGCCGACCAGTCCGCCGACAAGCGTGCCGTTGATGCGGATGAACTGGAGGTCGCGGCCGACGGCGTTCTCGAGGCGGTCGGTGATCGTGCGCGCGTCCCAGCGGCGGACCGTTTCGGAGACGAGCTGCACGATCTGACCGCCGTAGCGGGTCGCGATGCCTACGGCGGTGCGGCGGGCGAAGCGGTTCACCTGCATCTGCAAGCGCGGGTCGTCGCGTAACGCGCCGCCGAGCTCGGCGAGAGTACCGCCCAGCCAGCCATCGAGCGTCGAATCGGGATCCCGAGCCATAGCGATCAGGCTGGTCCGCATTCGCTCCCAGACGCCCTGCCACCAGTCGGCGACCGCCGGGTTGTCGAGCAGCTCGCGCTTCATTTGCTCGACCTTGGCGCGTGCCTCGGGATCATGGACGAGGTCGTGCGCGACCTTCTCCAGCCCCTCCTCGACCTTGCCGCGTAGCGGATGGTGGGGATCGACCAGCACTTCGGCAAGGAGGCGGTAGAGCCCGTCGAGAACCGAATTCGCCAGACGTTCGTCGAGCCCGGTCCAGCGCAGCAGCGCATTGGCGCGCTCATGAATCATCGCGCGGACCATCTCCTCATTGTCTTCCAGCGTGAGGCCGGCCCAGCGGATGATGCTGTCGATCAGCGGCAGGTGGCGCTTGTCCGCGATAGCAGCGCTGAGCATCTGTCCGAGCAGGGGCGCGGCCTCAAGCTTGGATAGCTGGTGCTTCAGACCGCTGCGCACCTGGCCGCCGAGCCGCTCCGGATCGAGCGATTCGAGTACGCCCGCGAACAGCTCGGCCGCCCCTGCGCCGATCCGCGATTGCGCCCCGCCGCCTGGTTTGACGAGGAAGTCGCCGACGGCCCGCGCGAGGTTCAACGTCTGCATCCGCCTTGCGACGACGGCAGGCGTGAGGAAGTTGTCGCGGAGGAACTGCGCCATCGTATCCGCAATGCGATCCTTGTTCTCGGGAATGATCGCAGTGTGGGGGATCGGCAGACCGAGCGGATGGCGGAACAGCGCCGTGACCGCGAACCAGTCGGCCAGCCCGCCGACCATCGCCGCCTCGGCGAAGGCATGCACGTAGCCCCAGGCGGGATGCACAGCGAGATACTGATGTGAGAACAGGAACACCCCCGCCATGGCCACCAGCATGGCCGTGGCGGTCATGCGCATGCGGCGCGCACGGTCAGGCGGGAACGGAGCGCGCCTCATGGCGAGGAAACGCGCAGGTGGCGGCGGGGTTTCGCCGCTCACTCCGCGGGATGCGGTCCCGGCGTCGACGGAGTGGCGCCGTTCCGGCCTTCCTCGTCGGGCCGGTACGTGAGCAGCCTGCCCCGCAGCCAGGGGCCGAGTCGCTTCTCCAGACCGTCCGCCAGACTGAAGCCGGCGGGAACGATGAGCAGCGTGAGAACGGTCGACATGATGAGCCCACCGATCACCACGGTTCCCATGGGCGCCCGCCAAGCGCCGTCACCCGAGAGCGACAGTGAGACCGGGATCATGCCTGCCGTCATCGCCACGGTGGTCATCACGATCGGCTGCGCGCGCTTGTGCCCGGCATCCATGATCGCGTCCAGCTTGCGCACGCCCTTGTCCATTTCCTCGATCGCGAAGTCGATCAGCAGGATCGAGTTTTTCGACACGATGCCGAGCAGCAACAGGATACCGATATAGACCGGCATGGATTGCGGTTGGCCGACCAGCCACACGAGGAAGATGCCGCCGAGCGGCGCAAGCGCGAGCGAGGTCATGTTGACCAGCGGGCTCATCACTCGCTTGTAGAGCAGCACGAGCACTGCGAAGACCAGCAGAATGCCCGAAACGATGGCGACCAGGAGGCTCGACATCATCTCCTGCTGCCATTCGTCGTCGCCTACCAGGTCGCGGATCACGCCTTGCGGCAAGTCCTGCAGGATCGGCAGAGCATCGACTTGTGCCTGCGCCTCCCCTTTCACGATGCCTTGCGCGAGATCGGCGCCGATGAGCACGCGGCGGTTCTGATTGTAGCGCTGGATCGTGGTCGGCCCCGAGCCGAAACTGATGTCGGCAACGCGCGAAAGGGGCACGGTGCCTCCGGTGCGGGTCGGTACCGGCAGGTTCTCGATCGTCGTCAAATCCTCGCGCGACTGCTCAGGCAGCTTCACGCGGATCGGAATCTGGCGGTCTGCAAGCGAGAACTTTGCCGCGTTCTGCTCGATCTCGCCAAGCGTGGCGATGCGGATCGTCTGGCTGAGCGCGGCGGTGGTTACACCCAGTTCCGCAGCAAGGTCGGTGCGCGGCTCGATGATGATTTCGGGCCGGTTGATATCCGCGCTGATGCGCGGCGCGACGAGCGTGTCGAGCCCCTTCATCTGCTCGACCAGGGTCGCGGCGGTTTCCTCCAGCAGGTCGGGATCGGACCCGGCGAGCATCACCGTCAGGTCGCGCCCGCTGCCGAAGCCGCCCGATTGCGACTGGAAGCGCACCCGCGCGTCGGGAATCTGCGCGAGCCTCGGCGCGAGCGCGCGCTCGAACTCGACCGAGGTCCGCTCGCGATCGGGCTTCAGTGTAATGAAGATAGAAGCGTTGCCGACCCGCACCCGTTCGAGCGCCCGCAGCACTTCCGGTTCTTCATAGAGAATCCCGGCCACCTCGTCCGCAACGCGCTCGGTGGTCTCGAGCGTGGTGCCGGGAACCATCTCGATCTCGACACGGCTGTTATCGCTGTTGATGTTCGGCTGGAACTGCGGCGGAACGTTCATGAACAGCAGGATGGTGAGGATCAGCGCGAAATAGCCGGTCATCATCATCCACACGCGGTGATCGTAGAACCGCGCCTCGAGCCAGCGCCAGGTGTCGTGGATGCCGCCACCGATCATCCGCCAGGGAAGCCCTATCAGCTTGAGCAGGCCCCATCCGGCGCCGAAGCCGATCAACACGACAAGCAGGAGTTCGACGATCTCGATCAGCTTGAGGACAAGGAAGTGGAAGATTCCTTCGCCGCTAGCGAATAGAGCGCCCGCAACCGTTTCGGGTATGCTGATTGCCTGCAGCGCGTTGTACGCCCCGAAGACGACGATGAACGGTACGACGATGAGCAGCAGGACCGTTGCCAGGAACCCGAGGCCATAGAGGAAGCGATTGCGCGGCCCCTCCAGCCCTTCGCGGCGGGCATGCATCTTTCCGCGATTGAGCGACCAGGCGAGGACGCGCATGTAGCGGTCCATCATCGGCCCCTCGCCATGCGCCGCGTGGCCCTTTGCCTTGAGGAAATAGGCGGCCAGCATCGGCGTGATCATGCGCGCAACCGCCAGCGACATCAGCACCGCTATCACCACGGTGATGCCGAAGTTCTTGAAGAACTGCCCCGAAATGCCGGGCATCAGCCCGACCGGCAGGAACACTGCAACGATGCAGAAGCTGGTCGCGACCACCGGCAGGCCGATTTCGTCCGCGGCGTCGATCGACGCCTGATAGGCGGATTTGCCCATGCGCATGTGGCGCACGATGTTCTCGATCTCGACGATCGCGTCGTCGACCAGGACACCCGCGACGAGGCCGAGCGCGAGCAGTGAGAGCGAGTTGAGATTGAACCCGAGCAAGTCCATGAACCAGAACGTCGGGATGGCCGAGAGCGGGATCGCGATGGCCGAAATCACTGTCGCCCGCCAGTCTCGCAGGAAGAAGAAGACCACGACGACAGCGAGGATCGCGCCCTCGATCATGGCCGCCATCGAGCTTTCGTACTGCTCTTCGGTGTACTGGACGGTGTTGAACAGCGGAATGAAGCGCACGCCGGGGTTCTCGGCCTCGATCTTCTCGATCTCTTCCATCGCCGCGTCGAACACGGTGACGTCGGAGGCACCCTTGGCGCGCGACATCGCGAAGTTGACCACTTCCTTGTCACGCACCTTGCTGATCGAGGTCCGCTCGCTGTAGCCGTCGCGCACCGTGGCGACATCAGCCAGTTTTACGGTCCTTCCGTCGCCCAGCTGGATCTGCCGCTGCGACAGCTCGTAAGCGGTCTCGGTGCTGCCCAGGACGCGGACCGACTGGCGCGTGCCGCCGACCTCCGTGTTGCCGCCCGCCGCGTCGAGGTTGGTCTGCCGCAGCACGTTGTTGATCTGGCTGGCGGTGACGCCGAAGGCCTGCATCCGTTCGAGATCGATAATGACCTCGATCTCGCGGTCGACGCCCGCGAAGCGGTTTACTTCGGCCATGCCCTCGACCGAAAGCAGCCGCTTCGCCACGGTGTCGTCGATGAACCAGCTCAGCTGCTCGATCGTCATGTCGTCGGCTTCGACCGCGAAGATGCCGAGGAAGCCGCCCGCGATCTCTTCCTTCGTCACGCGCGGTTCGATGATCCCGTCGGGAAGACTGCTGCGGATCTGATCGACCGCATTCTTGACCTCGGCGACGGCGTCGTTCGGATCGGTGCCGATCTCGAACTCGATGAACGTGCTCGAGCTGCCTTCGCTGGCGGTGGAGTTGATCGACTTCACGCCATTGATCGAGCGCACGGCCGACTCGACCCGCTGGGTGATCTGGTTCTCGATCTCGGTCGGAGCAGCACCGGGCTGCGAGATGGAGACGTTGACCGCCGGGAACTCGATATCGGGGTTGTTGACAACATCCATCCGCGCGAATGCCATCAACCCCGCCAGCAGCAGCGCCGTGAAGAAAACGAGCGGAATGACCGGGTTGCGTATCGACCAGGCGGAGATGTTGCGGAAGTTCATGCGTTTACTTCCCGTCCGTGACCTTGCGCGGCGAAACCGTTTCGCCTTCCGTCAGGAACCCGCCCGCACGCAGCACGACCCGTTCGTTGCCCGTCAACCCGCTGGTGATCGCAATGCCCCCGCTCGTGACGAGGCCGAGACTGATCCCTCGGCGCTGCGCCTTGTTCTCGTCGTCGATGACATAGACATAGCTGCCCTGGTCGTCCGACAGGATCGCCGATTCCGGCAGCATCGGCGCGACCATAGTCCCGCTGCCGATCGTGGCGCTGGCGAAGCCGCCCGGCCGCAATTCGGGCGCATAGGAAAGTGCGATACGCGCGGTGCCCTGCCGGTTCGCCTGCTCGATGGTAGGCGAGAGCTGCCAGATCTGGCCGGTGAAGCGCTCGTCGGTTCCCACCGGCGTCACGGTAGCCTGGGTCCCGACCGAAAGCTGGGCGAGATCGGATTCGCTCACCTTGGCGAGCATTTCCATCTCGCCTCCCTTGGCGATGGTGAACAGCGCCGTGCCCCCGCCCCCGGCGACCGTCTGTCCGGGCTCGACATTGCGTTCGAGCAGGAGGCCCGATGCCGGCGCGTAGATGTTGAGCCGCGCGGTGCGCTCCTGAAGCTCGCGGAGCTGCGCGCGGGCGACTTGCACCCGTGCGCGTGCCGCGTCACGCGTCGCCGTCAGCCGATCGACGTCGGCCTGCGAGATGAAGCCGCGATCGACGAGCTGCAGCGCGCGGTCGAGATCGGCCTGCGCGAGATCGGCGTCGGCTTCGGCAACGCCAACATTGGCCCGCGCCGAAGCGATCTGCTGTACCTGCACCGCGCGGTCGATCACCGCCAGGACCTGTCCTTCGGAGACCCAGTCGCCGGCATCGACAGGCACAGAAAGGACGCGCCCACCCTCGCCGACCGATCCGACCGGCATCGGCCGGCGTGCGGCCAGCGTCCCGCTCGCCTCGATCTGGCCTTCGATAGTCGTGCGCCCCGGCGTGATCACCGAAATCACCGGGAGCTGCGATTCGTCATCCCCCGGTCCGACGGCGCCCGTGCCGCCACCGCGGATCACGAAAAACGCGATTCCGCCAAGCACGATCAGCGCGATCACGCCGATTATGAGCAGCCGGCGTCGCCGACGCGTACGCGCGTCCGTCTCGTCACCGAGATCGGCGGGATAGCCCTCGGCCCTCTCGGCCGTGACGGTCGTTTCGTAGTTCATCACGCTTTCAGCCTTCCGGAACCGGGAAGTGTGTTACCCCTATAACTCACTCCTGGCAATAGCCGGTCGCCATTAAACTGCTGCGCCGCGCGCGGCAATGCACCGTTCGACGGGGGGCATATGCACCCGACGAATGACCTCCGAAAGGCCGAAGGGCGGACGCAGCTCCCGCCGCGCCCGCCCTTTCGTGACTTCAAGAGATCGTATGTCTACCGAACGCGGCCGCGCTGGATCAGATTTACGATCGCCAGCAGTACGATCGCGCCGACCAAGGCGATGATGAGGCCGGTGAGCGAAAACTCCTGCACGCTCCCCTCGACACCGAACAGTGGCCCGGCCAGAGCATTACCGATCAATGAGCCGATGCAGCCCACCACGACGTTCCAGAAGATGCCCATCGAGGCGTCGCGGTTCATCACCAGGCTCGCCAGCCAGCCGGCGATGCCGCCGACGATGATTGCGATAATCCATCCCATTCGGAAATCCTCCTGTTTGTGCGATGCCTGGTTCAACGAAGCGCAAGGCATTGCGGTTCCCCGGCATTTTGCATGCCGCGGCGGAAGGATACGATAAATGTGGGCCGACGGCTAGGCCGTGAGCAAATGAGCGCGGGACGAGAGGACTCGCTCAGTACTTGAACTGGCGCTCGTAGAGATCGCGATAATGCTGGATGCGGGTAACCCGCAGGCCCTGCATACCCGAGCGATCGACCGCGCGCTGCCAGGACGCGAACTCCTCCAGCGTAAGGGCATAGCGGTCGAGCACTTCCTCGAGGGTCAGCAAGCCGCCGTTCACCGCAGCGACCACCTCCGCCTTGCGGCGCACGACCCAGCGCTTCGTGTTGCGCGGGGGCAGGTCGTCGAGCGTGAGCGGCTCTCCGAGCGGGCCGATCACCTGGGCAGGGCGAAATTTCTGGTTCTCGATCATTACGTCTCTCGGTCGCCGGTTACCGCGCCATTTGCGGCGGCAAGGTCTTGCCGCCCGGGCCTTTGCCATGGCCTAAATCGTTATGGTTAACGAGGCGTTGTTCCCGGGCCGGAAGCGCTTCTCCCCGTTTGCCGAATCGCTCGAAATTGCCTCCGTGGGCGCTGGGGGTCGTCATCGCGTGGCGCAGGTCGTCCACCGCCGCCAGGCGTGCGACGACCTCGTCCCAACGGGGCGCGCGCAATGCCTCGCGCTCGGTCGGCCGGTTGCCGACGACGGCAGGAACGATGGTGCTTTCGAACATGCGCCGCCTATATCCCCTACATCGTCAAGATCGGGTAAAGCCGCGATTCACCGATCGGTGAGGATTGGCGAAACCGCGCTCGCCGCAACGCTTTATGGATGGCGTCGGGACGTGTATGGGCGCGCGCATGAACGCACCCGCCACTTTCGCCCGCGAACTCGATCGCGCCGCGCTGTTCGACCTGCCGCGCCCGGCGCGGGAGAGCCGGATCGTCGTGGCCATGTCGGGCGGGGTCGATTCTTCGGTCGTCGCAGCCCTGGCGGCCGCGAGCGGCGCGGAGACGATCGGCGTGACCCTCCAGCTCTACGATTACGGCGCCGCGACAGGGCGCAAGGGCGCCTGCTGCGCGGGCGACGACATCGCCGATGCGCGCGCCGTCGCCGACCGCCTCGGTATCGCGCATTACGTGTTCGACCATGAGAGCGCATTCCGTGAGGAAGTGGTCGAGACGTTCGCCGACGATTACCTCGCCGGGCGCACGCCGGTGCCCTGCATCCGTTGCAACATGGGGCCGAAGTTCACCGATCTGTTCCGCATGGCGCGCGAGCTCGGCGCCGACTGCCTAGCGACCGGGCACTATGTGCGGCGGATCATGGGCGCCGCGGGTCCCGAACTCCACCGTGCGCTCGATCCGGCGCGCGACCAGTCGTACTTCCTCTATGCGACGACCGAGGACCAGCTCGACTTCCTGCGCTTCCCGCTGGGCGGCCTGCCGAAGAGCGACGTGCGCCGCCTGGCCGAAGGCGCCGGCCTGCGCAACGCGGCCAAACCCGACAGCCAGGATATCTGCTTCGTGCCCGACGGCGACTATGCCCGGATCGTCAAGACGCTGCGCCCCGAAGGCGGAGAAGCCGGGCCGATCGTCCATGCCGCCACCGGCGAGACGCTTGGCACGCATCGGGGCATCGTCCACTACACCGTCGGCCAGCGCAAAGGTCTCGAGATCGGCGGCCAGCCCGAACCGCTCTATGTCGTCGGAATCGACGCGGAAAGCCGCGCCGTCAAAGTCGGCCCGCGGCATATGCTCGCGGTCACTGCCGCCCGGCTGATCGAAACCAACCGCATCGGCCCGCTTTCGCAGGCACCGCTGACCGCCAAGGTCCGGTCCCTCGCGAAGCCCGTCCCGATCACCATCGAAGGCCCGTTCGGCGACGGCGCACACTGCACGATCCGCTTCGCCAACCCGGAATACGGCGTCGCCCCCGGCCAAGCCGCCGTGATATACGCTGGCGAACGCGTCGTGGGCGGCGGCTGGATCGATTCGACCGAGGGCGCGGCCGCCTAACGTGGGAGCTACCCCTCCCACGACTCCAGCACGCAGCCGTAGCCGTCGCGCAGGGTGGCGGTTTCGCTAGCGAGGAGGGGGAAACGGGCGGTGACGCTCTTTGCCTCGGCATCCTCGCTCAGCATGACGAGCTCCATGCCGGACAGCTTGTCCTTCTCGCAGTCTTCCAGGCTGCGTCCGCCGAGGTAGCGGCACGAGCAGGCCACGCGTGCGGAATAGGCTGCGGCGGTTTGCGAATAGCCAGCCATCGGCGCGCGGAAATACCAGGCGACGCCAGCCGCGATCAGCGCCAGAACCGCCAGCACCAACGGCCAGCGGCGGCGGCGCGGCGGGCCTTTGCGGGGTGGAGTTTTTGCCATTGCCAAGCCTGCCATGCTGCGCGAGGAAACGCCGCATGCGCCTGCGGCCCGCCCCCCTTATCGTCTGCCTCGCCTCGCTGCCAGTCCTGCTCTCGTGCAGCGACGCCACGCCCGTGCCGGAGCCGCTGACCGAGGAGGCGCTGGCCGCCGTCACCGAAAATCCCGGCGCGCCGACCGAGCAGCTCGCCCGCCGGGTGGACGACTTGTTCGTCAAGGAGGGACTTGGCGAAACCCGCGCACTGATCGTGATGCACGGCGGCGAAATCGCAGCCGAGCGCTATGCGCCCGGTTACGACGAGCATACGCGCTTCGTCAGTTGGTCGATGGCCAAGACGGTGACGGCGGTGATGATCGGCATGCTGGTCGCCGACGGACGGCTCGCGCTCGACGACTCGCCCCCCGTGCCCCGCTGGCAGCGCCCGGGCGACCCGCGCGGCGAGATCACTCTGCGCCAGCTGCTCCAGATGCGCAGCGGCCTGCGCCATACCGAAGGGGGCGATCCGCCGTACGAGTCGTCCGAAGTGCGGATGTTGTTCCTCGATGGGCGCGACGACATGGCCGACTGGGCCGAGAGCCAGCCGCTCGAAGCCGAGCCGGGGCGGGAGTTCGAGTACTCCTCCGCCACGAGCGTGATCCTGGCCGATATCGCAGCCCGGGCGCTCTCCCGCAGCGACGATCCCGAGGCACGGCGGCAGGCGGTGGCGGACTATCTCCAGACGCGTCTGTTCGGCCCCCTGGCGATGGATTCCATGGTGCCGGAATTCGATGCCAGCGGCACGCTGATCGGCGGCAGCCTGATTCATGGCAGCGCGCGCGACTGGGCACGCTTCGGCGATTTTCTGCGCCACAAGGGTTCGTACCGGGGCGTCCAGCTCGTCCCGCGTAAGTGGATCGAGGCGATGACCACGCCCAGCCCGCGCAGTTCGCACTACGGCATGCAGACCTGGCTCAACCGGCCGCTCGACGACGAGGGCGGGGGGGCGAATCACCCGCTGTTTCCGGACCGCGCGCCCCAAACGATGTTCGCTGCGATCGGCCACATGGGCCAGTACATCCTCGTTTCGCCCGAGCAGAAGCTGACGGTCGTCCGCCTCGGCCATTCGGATGCCCAGGAGCGCAAGGCAATGCTGCAGGAGCTCGCCGATATCATGGAGCTCTATCCGGCGACCTGAGCCGGTGCGGCACTCAGCGCTTCAGGTGGAACGTCCCCTCCACCACCGTGACGCAGCGGCCGCCGAGCCAGGCCCGGCTCTCATCGATGCGGCAGGTAAGGTCGCCGCCGCGGCGGGACGCCTGGTGGGCGGTGAAGCTCTCCCGCCCCAGCCGTGCCGCCCAGAACGGCGTAAGCGCCGCGTGGGCGGAGCCGGTGACGCTGTCCTCGTCAACTCCGCCGCCCGGCACGAAGACCCGGCTCACCACGTCGACGTCCCGGCCCGGCGCGGTGCAGATGAACTGATCGTCGCCCAGCGCGCCGAGGCCGCGCAGGTCAGGTGCGAGCGCGCGAACCTCGTCCTCGCTGCCGAACAGATAGATCCCGTAGCGGTCGGGGCTGCGCCAGATCTCCCGCGGCCGCGCGCCGAGAAGTTCGACTGCCTCGGGCCAGTCGGAGCGTTCGGTGGGAATCGCGGGCAGCGCAAGCTCGTAGCCGGCTTCACTCCGCCGCACTTCCAACAGGCCGGCCTTGCGGGTGCGGAACGTCACTCGCTCGTTGCCGTCGCGCCCGAGCAGCACGTGGCCACTGGCGAGCGTGGCGTGGCCGCAAAGCCGGATCTCGCAGGCCGGGGTGAACCAGCGCAGCTCCCAGTCCGCCGCACCGCTTTCATCGCGCACCACGAAGGCGGTTTCGGCGAAGTTGTTCTCCTCGCCGATCGCCTGCAGCACATCGTCGGGCAGCCATTCGTCGAGCGGCATGACCGCAGCCTGATTGCCGGCAAACGGGCGGTCGGCGAAGGCATCGACATGCCAGTAGGGCAGCTTCATCGCGCGTCCTTCTCCAGCTTCTCGAACTCGTCGGTCTCCGCGAGCGGGTTGTCCGGTTCGTCGACATGGCCCTGCGGGTCGATGTGGATCAGTAGCTCCATTTCGGGAAAATGACTGCACAGATCGGCTTCGACCCGTTCAATGATTTTGTGCGCCTCGCCGACGGTCATGGTGCCGGGAAGGTCGACGTGAAATTGAACAAAGTCGCGCGTGCCGCTCGTGCGCGTGCGAAGATCGTGGAGGTTGGTCAGTTCCGGGTGGCGGGCGGCGCGTTCGACGAAGCGCTGGCGCTTATCCTCCGGCCATTCGCGGTCCATGATCTGATCGATCGCCTCGCTCCCTGCCCGCCAGGCGCCCCACAGCAGCCAGGCGGCGATCGCGAGGCCGAACAGCGGGTCCGCGCGCGAGAGGCCGAGATACTGGTCGAGCACGAGCGCGGCGATCACCGCGAGGTTGAGCAGCAGGTCCGACTGGTAGTGGACGTTGTCGGTCCGGACCGCCAGGCTGCCCGTGCGGCGGATCACGTGGCGCTGCCAGGCCAGCAGGGCGAACGTCGCGAGGATCGCCAGCAGCGAAACCGCGATCCCCTCCTCCGCCGCCGCGGTCTCGCCGCCTTCGATCAGGTGCGAGACCGCCCGGAACGCGATGCCCGAAGCGGAGAGCGCGATCAGCATGACCTGGAACACCGCCGCCAGCGCCTCCGCCTTGCCGTGGCCGAAGCGGTGCTCCTCGTCCGCCGGCTGCGCCGCGACCCACACGCCGGCGAGCGTGGCGAGGCTGGCGACGAGGTCGAGCGCGGTGTCCGCGAGGCTGCCGAGCATGGCGCTCGAACCGGTGCGCCAGGTTGCCCAGCCCTTGAGCACGGCGAGAAACAGCGCCGTCGCGATCGAGGCATAGGCGGCGCTGCGGGTCAGCGCGGCGCGGTCGGCGGCCATGGCGGCGGAGTCGGTCACGGGTAGAGCAGCGTGCTCGACCAGCCCTCGCCCTCGCGGGTGAAGAGCCGGCGGTCATGGAGACGGTTCGGGCGGTCGAGCCAGAACTCGATCTGCTGCGGCCGCAGGGTGAACCCCGTCCAGTGCGGCGGGCGCGGCACCTCGCCGGTCGCCTTGCACGCCTCCTCCAGCGCCTCGACCCGCGCAACGTAAGTCGCGCGGCTGTCGAGCGGGCGCGACTGGTCGCTCGCGGCCGAGCCGAGCTGGCTGACGAATGGACGCGAGCGGAAATAGGCGTCGGCCTCGGCCGCACTGACCTCCATCAGGGACCCCTCGATACGGATCTGGCGCCGCAGGCTCTTCCAGTGGAACAGCAGCGCGGCCTGGGCATTGGCGCGGATTTCCTGGCCCTTGCGGCTCCGGGCATTGGTGAAGAAGGTGAATCCGCCCGACCCGTGCCCCTTGAGCAGGACCATGCGCACCGACGGCGCGCCGTCCGGAGTGGCAGTGGCGAGGGCCATGGCATTGGCGTCGTTCGGCTCGGCCTCCCGCGCCTCGGCCAGCCAGGCGTCGAACAGGGCCAGCGGATCGCTGTCGGGAAGGGCAGTCTGTTCAGCTTCCACTGGACTTTCCTGACTAAGTGTTGACACCTGTGACGCGCTCCGCCGCCTCCCTGCGCGAAAGTCACACGTGGGCGAGACCTTTCCAAGGAGGCCGCCTCGCGAACCGCGCCGATATTTGTTCCGCCCTATCGCGGGGGATGCGCGGAGGAAAGCCTCTCCCGCCGCCACGCCGCTTGCACGGCGAGACTGTTGCACCTAGCTAACACGCCATGGCCGATCCCTATGCAACGCTCGGTGTTTCCCGCACTGCGACCGAGAAGGACATCAAGAGCGCCTACCGCAAGCTCGCCAAGGAGCTGCACCCCGATCGCAACAAGGACAATCCGGCGGCTGCCGAGCGCTTCTCGCAAGTCACGCAGGCCTACGACCTGCTCAGCGACAAGGACAAGCGCGCCCGCTTCGACCGCGGTGAGATCGACGCGGACGGCAATCCGGCCAATCCCTTCGCCGGCATGGGCGGCGGCGGATTTTCCGGCGGCGCGGGCCGCGGCCAGCGCGGCTTTCGTGCGGAGGACTTCCAGGGGTTTGCCGACGAAGGCGTCGACCTGGGCGACATCTTCGAAGGGCTGTTCGGCGGCGGAATGGGAGGCGCGCGGCGATCCGGCGGCATGGGCGGCGGCTTCGGCCAGCAGCGCCGCCCGCCCCCGCCGCGCAAGGGCGCCGACATCGCCTATCGCCTGCGCGTGCCGTTCGTCGACGCCGCGACGCGCAAGGATCAGCGCATCACCCTGGCCGACGGCAAGACGATCGACCTCAAGCTGCCGGCCGGGGTGGAGGACGGCACGCAGATGCGCCTCAAGGGCAAGGGCGAGCAGGGGCCGGGGGGCGCCGGCGACGGGATCGTCACGATCGGGATCGACCGCCACAAGTTCTTCCGCCGGGACGGCGACGACGTGCGCATGGACCTGCCGATCACGCTGGACGAGGCGGTGAACGGCGCCAAGGTCCGCTGCCCCACGGTCGACGGCCCGGTCATGCTGACGATCAAGCCCGGCACCAGCGGCGGCACCACGATGCGCCTCAAGGGCAAGGGCTTCTCGGCCAAGTCCGGCCAGCGGGGCGACCAGCTCGTGCAGCTCGAGATCGCGCTGCCGGCCGACGTATCGGAACTGGCCAAAAGGCTGGAAGGTTGGCAGGACGGCGGCAACCCGCGCGCCGACCTGGGTATCTGACCCGGGCTCCCGCCAACCGAACGGGCCGATGAGCGAGAAAGATCTCCCCGAACCGCAGGAACGCGTCCGTCACACGCTTTCGCCCGAGGAGCGGCGCAAGGAGGCGATCGAGGCCAGCCTTGGCCTGCGCGAGCGCGTGGTCCAGCACGTCGGCCCCGGGACGCGCGTGTTTGAGGTCGGAAAGCGCGTGCTCGTCGGCACCTACAACGACGGCTTCATCCACGCCGGCAACCTCGCCTACATGTCGATGCTGGCGATCTTCCCCTTCTTCATCCTCGGCGCGGCGATCTTCTCGTTCATCGGCGAGGAAAGCGAGCGCGCGGCGACGATCGACGCCGTGCTCTATGCCCTGCCCCCGATGGTCGGCAACGTGATCGAGCCGGTCGCGCGCCGGGTGGTCGAGGCGCGCAGCGGCTGGCTGCTGTGGGCCGGCGGACTGGTGGCGCTATGGACCGTATCGAGCCTGATCGAAACGATCCGCGACATCCTGCGCCGCGCCTATGGCACGGCGGCGACCGAGGCGTTCTGGAAATACCGCCTGCTTTCCGCCGGCGTGATCGTGGCCGCGGTGATCCTGCTGATGCTCTCGCTGATCGCGCAAGTGGTGATCGGCGCGGCGCAGGAAGTGATCGACGCCTATCTCCCGTGGCTTTCGCACGTGATCTCGCAATTGCAGCTCTCGCGGCTGATCCCCGCCTTCGGCCTGTTCGGATCGCTCTACCTGTTGTTCCTGACGCTGACCCCGAGCGCCTACCGCGAGCGCCGCTATCCCAAGTGGCCGGGCGCGCTCGCGACGACGATCTGGTGGGTGGCGGTGACGGTGGCGCTGCCGCCGGCGATCCGCAGCTTCTTCAGCTACGATCTGACCTACGGCAGCCTGGCCGGTATCATGATCGCGCTTTTCTTTTTCTACCTCGTCGGCCTAGGGATGGTTATCGGCGCCGAACTCAACGCCGCCATGGCCGAGACTCCCGAGGAAGAGGAGAACCGTATCGGCCAGGCCGACAATCGCAGACGGGCGGCGGCGCGCCGCGCGGCGGCGGAAAAGGAACGCGCCTTGGCAGAAGAGCAGAAAGAGGAAACGAGATGAGCGGGTTGATGGCTGGCAAGCGCGGGCTGATCATGGGTCTCGCCAACGACAAGTCGCTGGCCTGGGGCATCGCGCAGAAGCTGCGCGAGCACGGCGCGGAACTGGCGTTCACCTATCAGGGCGAGGCGCTGGCGAAGCGCGTGAAGCCGCTGGCCGAGCAGCTCGGGTCGGATTTCACCTTCGAGTGCGACGTGTCCGACATGGCCGCGCTCGACGCCGCGTTCGAGACACTGAAGAGCCGCTGGGAGACGATCGACTTCGTGGTCCATGCGATCGGTTTTTCCGACAAGAACGAGCTGCGCGGGAAGTACGTCGACACCAGCCTCGAGAACTTCCTGATGACGATGAACATCTCGGCCTACAGCCTCGTGGCGGTGACCAAGCGGGCGGCGGCGATGATGCCCAACGGCGGCAGCATCCTGACGCTGACCTACTACGGCGCGGAAAAGGTCATCCCGCACTACAACGTCATGGGCGTTGCCAAGGCCGCACTCGAGACCAGCGTGCAATATCTCGCCAACGACCTCGGCCCCGACAATATCCGCGTGAACGCGATCAGCGCCGGTCCGATCAAGACCCTGGCGGCGAGCGGGATCGGCGACTTCCGCTACATCCTCAAGTGGAACGAGCTGAACTCTCCGCTGCGCCGCAACGTCACGATCGAGGACGTCGGCGGATCGGGGCTGTACTTGCTGTCCGACCTGTCCTCGGGCGTCACCGGCGAGGTGCACCACGTCGACGCGGGCTACCACGTGGTCGGCATGAAACAGGAAGACGCGCCGGACATCGCGCTGGACCGGTAGGGCTTCAGCTATCACTGATCTGCTACCAACTCCTGGATAGATTTCGACCATAGACGGTAGGCCGTGCTTAGAGTTTGGTAACACGTCGACCATCGCCTCCTTTGTTGCTGCACTCACGTGCTGCTGCAGAACGAGCTGTGAGATCATAAAGGCGAGCGAGGCCGTCAGCTTTTGCGGATCGCGAGGTCTGCAAGCGCGTAAGAGAGCAAACGTCGGACAAAAGCGAGTTGACGGGAGACCACTGCGCAAACTTCCACGTCAAACGACGGGATAGTTTTCGCCCCGATCAACTCGCAACCGCGACCAAGAGCCGCGCATTCCACGACCGTCGAGAGATCGAGCTTCTCCTCACGGCGTGGGTGGTCGAGGTTGGCAAGCGTCCCTGCCGAGGTTGACTGTCCTTTCTTCCCGGTGACGGACAAACTACGTCAACACGTCAACCGCTTTCATCTTTCATCGATATTCGCAACGGCGCGTTCCCGGCGGGGTGCCTGGGAGCTTTGACGGCGTACAAAGAATGCGGGCGCGATTGCAAAAAGGCTCCAACGAAGGCCAGCGATGTAAACTACCGCCGAATGTCAGCGCTAACCGTACGTGACCTGTCCTGAAGTTGGAGTACTAGGGAACGCTGACTTGCCAGCATCACTTCACAAATATATTTCGGTCTCACGAAAGGCGGGAGGAGCGGGATGGATAAGGCAGCTTTTATCTCGACACGCAAAGCTATCAACAGTGCACTGATTTGCTGCGCTGATAATGATTACAGCGGTATTTCAGAAATTTGGCAAGATCACTTAGCAAAACGCACCAATGGCTATCGCTACGAGACCGTCGCCAAGCTCCTATCTGAGGACAACGACTCAACTGCCGGTGTCGCAATCAAGATTCCGGATCACCTCAGAACATTCTACCGCCGCTTCTACGAAGAGTACTACAGAGAGCAGGACTTCCCGTCCCAACCTGACATAGGATGCCCCGGATCTCTGGAGGTCAACGGAAGAAGGGCTGATGTCGCCTATCTACAGAATTTCTCACGGACGTTGGACATCATTCCGCTAATTGAGCGGCTGGGCCGCAGGGTCCACGTCCTCGAAATAGGCGCTGGCTACGGGGGCATGGCACAGCAGATAACAGCTTCAGGATTCGTTGAGTCATACACGATCGTGGACCTGCCGGATAACCTTCTCCTCTCGAGCTATTATCTCCGTAGCAATTTCCCCGAACTTCGAGGCAACACCTGCCAAGACTTCAGCTTTCGGAAGGCACTGAATTTTCTCATTCCGCAGCAGATCGATGAGATCGCAGGCCAAAAGTTTGACGTTGTGATCAACTGCGACAGCTTTGGAGAGATGCCCGCAGCCGTTGCGCAGGCCTATGTCACGTTCGTGGCGTCCTCCCTCTCCGACGATGGTTTTGCATATTTGAAGAATGCACATCGCCACACACCGGCAACGGTGCAGAAGGTCAGCGATTTCGGCTACGAGCGATTTGATCTCGAAACACTCAAGCCGACCCTGTTCCCGAGCCTGATCTTCGATCACCACCACCACGTTGTCGTCCTTAGGAAAAAATCTGGCAATCAGGCGTTCGACCCGACTCATCTCGATGTCTACGGCGAAATCATTCGGTCGGGCATCCACGGGGAGGTAGTTGCGCTCGGTCAGCGCATCGCCACAGAAACCATGAGCGATGACGACCGGCGTTTTCTCGACGTGGTCGATCGCACTTATCGCGGCGAACTACACGATTGGCGACCCACGGATCCCGATCTCGCGGCTACGCTCGACTATCTCCAAGGAATCGAGTTGGTGAACCGCGGTCAACGCACAGAACTTCTTGAAAGGTACCTTCGCGCTTCTAAGTCAGCTGCAGCTGAAGCGATCACGCTTTTCGTGCTGTCGCGGCAGGGGGGGCGCCTTCGTTTTACGCAGTCTTTTCGGAATGGTTTTCGCACGGAGTTCCTGCTGCGAACCATGAAACTAGATCCGACCCGCACGTTTCAGGGGGCGCTACTTTGGCATTTACGCAAACCCATGGTGGAAGCGGTGTCCCGTCCCTATAGAGGCTTGCGTAAATCGGCCTTGGTTCATCTGAAGAACATCGTATTGAATCTGCGTGAGGGTCGAGGACCAAGGGTGTCCCGGGTGGCTTGACACTCCCCACCGATGAATGCGCCGAACGCCCCGCACACGCTATGCAGCTTCGACTGAGTGGGAACGGCTCTAATCGCTCTCGCAGGCCGCGGCGACCGGCGGGGTTCGCTCGCCGAGGCCGAGCCGCGGAAAGCTGCGCGCGAGGACGAGCAGGACGGTCGGCAGCGCCATGGTGAACAGGATGTCCCAGCCGGTTTCTATAACGAGCGCCTCCCGGATCGAACCGTAAGCCAGCGCCCGCGACCAATCGAGCAGCTCGTTGCCGATCTCGAGGACGAACACGAACAGCCATGGCCAGGCGCTCGCCAGTCCCCGCCGCATGAAGGCGGCCGCGAGAATCTGCAGCAGCAGTCCGAAATAGGCGTGCAGGACCGGATGGCTGATGCCTGTCCAGTTGGAGATCCACAGCTTCCAGCCGATCCACTCGGCCGCGATGCGAACGATCCACGGATCGGCCTGCGCCGCGAGCGCCATGAAGAACGAGCCGATTTCCATCGGGCGCGACATAGGAGGGGGCATGTGGGGAGGCAATGGGGGTGCGGCGATGCGGGGCGTTTCGTCTACCCGCAGCCCACGCGCGGTTAGCCCTGCCCGGTGGCGCGTTCCAGAACCACGGCGCTGACCTCAGCCGTTCTGCGGAGCTCATCTTCAGTCAGCGTCGGATGGACCAGCCACATGAGGCTCGTCTCTCCCAGCTCGCGAGCGGTCGGGAGCCGCTCGGGCGGCCTCAGATCGGTGCCGTCGAAGGCTTTCTCAAGATAGACTTCGGAGCAACTGCCCTGGAAGCACGGCACGCCGCCGGCTACGATCTCGGCGACGATCCGGTCTCTGTCCCAGCCGGGTGCGAGCCGCTCCGGCTGGACATAGGCGTAGAACTTGTACTGTGCGTGCACGCTCCCGCGGTCGCCGATCGCGGGGGTCCGGACAATGCCTTCCGCACCGGAATGCGGCGCAAGCGCTTGATAGAGGACATCGGCATTCCGCGTCCTGGCGGCCGTCCAGCCGGGCATTCTCCGGAGCTGGATACGGCCGATCGCAGCCTGAATTTCGATCATCCGCCAGTTCGTCCCGAAGCTCTCGTGCACCCAGCGGAAGCCGGGCGGGTGCGATCGCTCGTATACCGCCTCCCAGCTCTTCCCATGGTCCTTGAACGACCACATGCGCGACCAGAGGTCCGGATCGTTGGTCGTAACCATACCTCCCTCGCCTCCGGTGGTCATGATCTTGTCCTGACAGAAGGACCAGGCACCGACATGGCCAATCGATCCGACGCTGCGCCCCTTGTAGCGCGCGCCGTGGGCCTGTGCGCAGTCCTCGATCACCTTGATGCCGCGCGGTTCTGCAAGCGCCATGATCGGATCCATGTCCGCCGGCCAGCCGGCGAGATGGACGACGATGATCGCACGGGTACGATCGGTCAGATGGGGCGCGATGGTCGCCGCTGAGATATTCCCGCTGTCGCGCTCGACATCGGCAAATACCGGAACGGCGCCCGCGTTGACCACGCAGCTGACCGAGGCGAGGAACGTCCGCGGGGTAACGATAACCTCGTCGGTAGGCGAGCCGCCATTCGCCGCGCCGATTCCCAGCCCGTGCAGCGCGAGATCCAGCGCGACCGTCCCGTTGGCCAGCGCGATGGCATGCGCACATTCCGACCACTTCGCGAATTCGCGTTCGAACTGACGGCATTCCTCGCCCGTCCAATAATTGACGCGATTGGAGCGCAGCACCGCGGAAGCCGCGTTCACCTCCTCCTCGGTAAAGCTGGGCCAACGGGCGAAGGCGGTGTTCAGCATTTCATTTCTTTTCCATGATCCGGGCTGGGTTGCCGATAACGGTGACGCCGGGCGGTACGTCCTTCGTCACCACAGCGCCCATTCCGACGGTTGCGCTGGCACCGATCGAGATACCTTGGCGGATGATCGCGCCCGATCCGATGTAGGCATGGCTACCAATCGTCACGTTGCCATTGCAACGTACTCCCGGGGCGAAGGTGACGTAATCTCCTATCACGCAGTCGTGTTCGACGTAGGAGTACAAGTTACCGTGAAAGCAGCGGCCGATGCGAATGTTCGAGGTCAGGGTGACAAAGGGTGAGAGCAAGGCGCCGGGGCCGATCTCGACGTCGTCCATGACGACGACGTTGCCGGCGGAGACGCCGATGACATCAATGCCTGCAGATCGACAGCGCTGGTCGAGCATTTCACGAACGCCTGCATTCGCAACTGCCAAAGCGGCGAGCCGCTGTGACGCAGGCTCACTCGCGAAACGATCGAAGGTCCAGATTGGATGGCCATTGGCAGCGTCGGCCGCAGGATCGTCATCGATAAAGACGAGCTCCACGTCCGCGGTTGCAAGCTGCCGCCGGAGCAAGGGCATGACGCCCCTACCGCAACCGCTCGCGCCATAGACGCCGTACAGTGGCTTCACGATTTGGGCGTGCCTTGGAATTTGGCCATAGTTGCCTCCCCGTCCGCGCTGATGCCATCGCGCTGGAGAACCTTCAGGACCGTCAGCCACAGTATCTGCAGATCGAGCTTCATGCTTCGATTGTCGACATACCATACGTCGAGGGCGAACTTCTCTTCCCAGCTGAGGGCGTTCCGTCCGTTGACTTGCGCCCAGCCGGTGAGTCCCGGGCGCACCTCATGCCGCCTGGCCTGTTCGGCGCTGTAACGGGGCAGGTACTCCATCAAGAGCGGCCGAGGGCCCACCAAACTCATGTCGCCCTTCAGCACGTTCCACAGACTTGGCAACTCGTCGAGACTGGTTGAGCGGAGGAAGCTGCCGAAGGGCGTGAGCCGGTCTGCATCAGGCAGTTGTGCACCATGACCGTCGACTGCGTCGCGCATGGTGCGGAACTTCAACATCTCAAACGGCACGCCGTCGAGGCCTGGTCGAACCTGTCGAAAGATCGCTGGCGAACCCATCTTGGACCGGATCAGCAGCGAGAGAACAATAAGCAGAGGAAGCAACAGAAGGAGCGCGCTCCCCGCTATCGCGATGTCCGTCAGGCGCTTCATGTTCTCCGCCCTTCCGTGACCCAGGCTACCCATTGATCGGCAAGCCTTTGACGCTGGAACTCCCGCTCGGCCAAGTCCGCGGCACGCTCCGCCATCGCCTTCAACACACTACGATCATCCGCCGCACGTTCCAGCGCATCGGCAAACGCTGACGCATTATCTGGCGGTACGACCAGGCCGCATCCTCCTGCCTCGATCATCTCCGCCAGCCATCCCGGGTAGTTGTTCAGGACCGGCAGTCCGGCCGCGATATAGTCGAAGAACTTGTTCGGCGAGGTCCCGTAGTAGAAAGCTGGAACATTCGCGAGAACCTGCATTCCCAAGTCGGCCGCGGCCATCAAGCCCGCCAGACGCTGCTTGTCGACGGGTGGGTGGAAAATCACGTTGCGCAGCCCCTCGCGCTCGGCGCGCTCCTGCAATGCGGATTTCAACCGCCCATCGCCAACGAGCGCCAACTTTATGTCGCTTCTCCCGCGCCGCTGCAGCACACCGGCGGCATCAAGCACCGCGTCGAGGCCGTTGGCGATGCCGTGGGTGCCCGTGAAGATCGCAAGAAGATCGTCCTCGTGCACTCCCTCAGGGCGCCAACGTGACGGCGACGAACGGAATATCTCGATGTCGCAGCCGTTGGGAATGGTGGCGATCGCAGATGCCTCGACTCCTCGTCGTGCAATGCCCTCGGAAATTCCTGGCGCGAGCGCGACACAGCGCTCAGCGCTTCGGTAGGACACCCATTCTAGCGCCGACATCACAGTCAGCACTAGCGGATTAGTAATCACGCCCATCGCTTTCGGGAGCTCAGGCCACAGATCGCGAACCTCGAAAACAAAAGGCTTCCGGCGCAAACACCGCGCCGCGATGGCTGGAAGGCCCGCTGTCAACGGCGTGGTGGTGGCAAAGGCAAGATCATACTGCTCGCTCAGCGCGATCTGGAGACTGCCCCACGCGTATTTCAGGAATGTTCCGCTACGTTTCAGGAAGCCATCGCTGTTGGAGTAGGAGAGGTCGAACTCGATCACGCCGATGCCATCGACAAGGCCCCGTCGAACGCCGCTGCAAAACGGGCCCTCCAACCCGGTTTTTCCTCCGCCGTAGCTACCGCAAACAATAGTTACCCGGTGTCCATGATGCAGCAGCCGTCGCGCCATCTCGTAGGACCGGATACCGGTCGCGCCGCGCGGGGTGGAGAAATGTTGGTGGAAGTAGAGGATGTGCACGATCCAGCGCTACCCTCTCGCGAATCCCGGACGCGGTGTTTCCACGAGATCTCGGAAGGCCTTTCCGGCGCGCGTTCGCGATACCTCCAACGGCTCGGCAATTGTTTCATCGAAGGCGGCATACCGTTCTTTCCATTCGTCCCCGAAGAACCGTCGTAGTTGCTTTGGTGCAGTCAGCCATTCTCCTCGGAAAAGCGGAATGATTCCCTCGCGCACGAACCCATAGTAATCATTGGCAATAAAATCAGTACCTGGAGTGTACATTACCGGCCGCCCTAGATGGAGTAACTCGATCGCCACACCACTGTTGGGGACGAGCGCTATATCGCATTCTTGAGCGAACTCTGCGAGGCGGGTGGATCGAGATTCCGTGACCCGTTTGTCACGCAGCAGCGTTGCCAAACTCGCTTTGCAGCGAGGATGCCGCCGTAAGCGGATAGACTCCACCGAGGGATGATCTAGCAACTCCAGCACAAGCTTCCCGACCCCGGCGGTGTCCCAAAGATAGCTGAGGCACAATCCTATCCTGTAGGCAGGACGGTGCGGAAGATCTGGAAGCGACGCTTCCTCATCAAACGGAGGAAGAATAATTACGCGCCCTTTGTTCGTTGTCCTATGATTAGCGGCACTAGCCTCATATTTCGCCCGAGACGCCCTGTCGAACAATATTGAGAGATCGTATATTAACGGCGGAAAATAATCAGCGACTGGTGCATGTTGTACGTAACATGTTTTAAGCCCCCTGTCTTGGGCAATGCTAACCAGTGCGAACGCGGCGGGGGAATGGTCACTCGCTATGCAGACGCATTGAACGCCGCGAAAATCACTGGTTCTAAATATCGTCCATGCGGTCAACGTGAGCACTAGCTGCACGTGTGCAAACGGCCCGTTTCCCTCCCTCTGCTGCAACTTTCCAGCGAGTCGCCAAAGGAGCGAAAGATGTAACAAACTCCTGAGCCGTGTGCTGAGCTGAACTGGCGAGCCATTGATCGAGGCGCTCCATTGCTGGCGTGCCGAGGCCTCATTGATGCGGCGAAAAGCTCGCTCATTATTCTGCGACAAACCAATTTGGAACAGTGCCTCGCCCGAGGGAACCCTGATGGCCCTGTAAAGCAGTAACGCAATCACGAGCAGAACTAAATTCCCGAGTCGGGATCGAGAAGCCCAACGTACTATGGGGAAGAGCACCTTGAATATCGGTCGCCTAGCGGAAATGCCCCCTGCAATTCCTTGATAGCGCTCGTTGGCGAAGAACGCGCTCGAACGCTCGATCATTGCATTAAACGCATCAAGCATCACCCCGAGTACACCCTCACCGTCACCGCGCCTTACCATCACGTACCTCGATGAGACACGCTAGGATAAACAACACAACGATCATTATGCTTGGCGAGAGAACTATTATATACTCTGTCACGTTGCCATGCACGACCTTCAATATCAGAGATAGAGCAAATATACGAACGTATCCAAAGGATGTTCTTATGCCATAGAATAGCTGCATAAACATCCATGTGAACGCAAGCAAGAATAGTGGAGAAAACAAGCCATGAAGGAGGATGCCAAGGTAGAATCCGGGGCTCGATCCAGCTCCTGGCACCCGGTACATGTCCATGTAAAATCCCTCAGACACCGAGCGGGGGAAGCTCGGCACAAATCCCTCACCCATTATGACATTATAGCGATTCAGATATGACCTTTGGATAACATCCAGATAAGCCATAGAGTCATTAAACATGCTCTCCCCAGATAAATACTTGTAGAGGCTCTCAGCGGATATAGACATCCTTGATATTGACCATCGGAAGGCAAATTCGGGCGTTAGATATGCAGGAATCACTGAGAACTTAGACCAAAATCCAATGTAAAATGCAGTACCAACTAGGACAAATGCAAGAATCCCTAGCAGGATATCATGGGATGTCTTTACCCTAAGCAATACACACAAGAACGCCGATATGGTCAGAGCTATCGCCAAACCATCAATTGTTATGGCCATACTGACCACAAATGCGATTAGCAGAAAGGTGTTGGCCGGTGATCCACGCCCGTATCTACCTTTGATGGCGAGCACCATGACCATCAAGGACGCAGCCCGCGCAATGGCATAGATGACCCCCGTGACGCCAGTCAGTTCCCCGGAATTATAGCGAGCACCCTCCGCCAAGAAGCCCGCAGCCAGAACATTCGCGACAATCGCGACCAGGAAAGTCAGCGTCATGGCCCTCGGACGCACATATATTCTCGGGAACGAAGTAATTCCCCTAGAGAACACCCACCCAAGAAATGTGTATATCCCGGCCAGAGCGATCAACATAAGAAACATCGGAGTATAGAACTCCGATGTTATATAGAATGTGTGACCCCTATTAACTATTCTGTTAAGCCCTAGCCATATAGCTTCTTGAAAGAAAAGTACAGCTATGAGCTTAGTCGTATTCTCCCTCGCGACCCTAGCAAGACCTTCCGTTGCGTGAAGGATGTTCTCATGCGGAGGCCCATTTGAGGCAGCGCTTCGGGTAGCGGATCGACCTTCACGCATGATGCTTCCCGTCCAAATGACGCCCCTTGATCAATGCAATCGATCCCAAGGATAGGAGCGTTGTAAAAATCGGCGCAAGAACCAGCGGGCCATCGAGAAAAACCCATGCACCATAAGTCGAGAAGAACGCCACTAGGAAGAACACGGCCATTTTCAGCAGAGTTGGTAGCGCTTGAGAAGGTGCCAGAAACCACGACATCAACCCCAGATAGGTCGCCAGTAGCGAGAAAGCGAGAGCATCCGCCAACATCGCGATCCCCAGGCCGACCCACGCAAACGCCCCAATCGAATAGTAGGAAGAATCGCCGATAATCAATCCGAGCGCTGCGCCGACTAGGGACAGTCCACCGATCCGCAGGAAGGGCCGACGAAAGAGGCGCTCAAAAGTAAGGGGTCGTCGCGCAATCACTTTGCGATATGGTATCTGATACCGCACATTGAATATCAAGGACACGCCTTGTCCTAGCTGCGCCAATGCTTGGAATACGTGGGCGACCTGCGGAAACAAGAAAGCCACAAAGAGGCGAGGCACCTGCCGGTGGCAGGCCAGAAGCGCAGAACTGCCAAGGAACGGCACATTTGCCTTTATGAGCATGAAGCCACCCCGGTTCCAAACTGGACGCAGTCCCGTCGCGGAAAAGAAGCGCCAAGCGAGTACGACCGCAGCGACGGAAGCGAGTGCGCAAAAGGAGATGATGTAATGAATGCCCGCTAGAGCCAACCCAATAGGTATGAAGAGCCACATGCTACGGGACATCTGCGCAACGAACCATAACGAGTACTTCTTGTTGAATTCATAGAATCGCGTAAGCTCGTCCGCAAACTTTTCAGAAATAAACGTCGCAATTATCGCAAAACCGATCCCAAGACTAGACTTCGATAGAAACAGCAGCCCTGCGAGCAATACAATGCTGATGAACGAGAGAATTATAAGACCGGAAATGTAGTTCCTTTCCACCCTGGTACTGGTGGCATGGCTCGCCATTCGGAAGAAATCGAGATGCACCGGAATGGATGACAATGTCAGCGCCATCGCAGCTGCGGGCAGCACGAAGACAAGTACGTTCGCATCCGGAATGAGGAACCCCTCCGCTAGCAAAGCCGCGGGCCGCAGGAGAAGGGTTACCCCTCTTTGAAAAAGAAGACGCAGCAAGCGCTCCACTCCAATTGATCAGTGGCGACGATCCAATTGATCTCTGATCAGTCGGGTTTTAACCCGGAACTTCGGAATAGCCGGTCGGCGCCCGTTGCGTCGTCAAAGGTGTACAACGTAACTGCGTACCGAGATCCCTCCGCGATCGGCCGCCCCCCGTGAATCGCCCGAGTGTCGCATACTAAGAGGGACCCCGCCTCAGCGGTGATAGCCTTACGCTCCTCAGAAACATTCTCGAAACGATAAGTGCCAATAGGATATTTGTTGCGCTGAGAATACAAGTTCCGATGAGAACCCGGAACATATTCGAATGGTCCATTAGCCGCATGTACGTCGCTAAGATACCATATGCATTTCACCTGATGCGAAAAAGGCGAGTCCCTGTGAAGTCCGCCACCTGATCCCTTGTTGCCGCTCCGAGGAATTAAACGATTTGCCATTAAAAGCCACGACTGAGTTGACTTACCCAGATATGAATCGATGGCGCTTATACAACTCTCAACATAAAAGTAGGGCAAGAGCGCGGGAATATCTTTCTCAAATCCGAGTATTCGGCTATCCGAACCAGTTGCATCACGCCAAATTCGGTTATTGTCCCCTCGGTCTAGGACTTGATCGATAGTATTTCTGGCTTCCTCGCAAACCGCCCGCGGAATTACACCCGGAAATATTTGAGCTGTCTCATGCCTAAGAAATTTGAATGGACCCTTCTGTCCACGCAGCCGCATGTGGAAGGAAACGCCTACCACCTTTAAATGGTTGATTAGCACGTTCATCGGATCAACAACCTTAGCTAATCACTAACGAAGTCACGGGGGTATTCCGGGCGACGTCAGTTACGACCTTCGTTCCGATGATCGAGTCGAGCATTTTTGGCGGCAACCCATATCCGGGACGAACGCTACGGACGGACTCCGCCGTGATCGTTTCACCAGCCTTAAGACTCTTGACGAAATAGAGTGAACGGCGGAACTTGATATTGCCGGTTTCGCTCGACTTGCGCCCGTAGTCCACCTCACCCACGGCAGCCCAGGCCGTTCTGGCGTCACGGCACAGGGCCGCGAGCTCTTCCGGCTCCAGTGAAAAGCTGTCATCGGGCCCGCCGCCACCCCGGTCCAGCGTAAAATGCTTCTCGATCAACGAGGCGCCGAGCGCAACCGACGCGATCGCCGTGCTGTTGTCGAGCGTATGATCGGAAAGCCCCGTCACGAGGCCAAAACGACGAATCATGTCGGGAATGGTAGCCAGGTTGTAGTCTTCAGCCGGCGCAGGATAGCCGCTCACACAGTGGAGAATTGCGAGTTCACGACATCCGCCATCGCGTGCCGCCGCTACAGCTTCAGCGATCTCGTCCGCATCAGCCATGCCGGTTGAAATGATCATGGGTTTGCCGGTGCTGGCAACATAGCGGATGAGGGGGAGATCGACGGCCTCGAACGAGGCGATCTTGTAAGCCGGCACATTAAGATCCTCCAACAGGTCCACCGCCGTGCGGTCGAAAGGAGAACTGAACGCCGCGAGGCCGAGTTGCTGCGCTCGCTTAAAAAGCACCTTGTGCCAATCCCATGGCGTGTGAGCCTTTTCGTACAGATCGTACAGAGTCTCGCCATCCCAAAGACCGCCTTCAATGCGGAATTCGGGAGCGTCGCTTTTTAGAGTTATGGTGTCCGCCGTGTACGTTTGCAGCTTGATTGCGTCCGCGCCGGCCTTTGCCGCCTCTTCGACGATCGCGAGCGCTGTTTCAAGGCTTCCGTTGTGATTGGCCGAGAGTTCAGCGATCACATAGGGAGAATACTCGCGGCCGATTACCCTCCCGGCGATGTTAATAGTCGGCGTTTCGTTCATGCCCAGTTCCTTGCCTCAATCGTGCCAGGCCGACTTCAGAAGGCCGAAGCAGAAAACATCGTGATAGCGCGAGCCGTCGAAATGGTGTTCGCGTAGTATGCCTTCACGCAGAAAGCCGAATTTTAAGTGGAAAGCGATCGACGGTTCATTGAACGCGAGGACCCGCCCGCACACTTTATGGAACCCTGCGTGCTGGAATGCGAATCGCAGCGCATGGTGGGAGAGCAGACTGCCAGTTCCCTTCTGTGCACGAGGTGCAACATAGAACCCCCACTCGACGATCCCGCCCTCGCCTAAGACTTGAAACTGAACGAAGCCGATCGCGCGATCATCACGCTCCAGGAGCAGCAACCGTCGTGCCGCGTCCGCCGAAGCACGATCAAACCACGCCTGATGCTCCTCTCGAGTGATCTCATTGGTCGAGAACATAGAGGACCTGACATTCGGATGGTTGCGCCAAGCACGAATGGTTTCGAGATCATCGGCCGCCAGCGGACGCAATCTGCCTGCGGTCTCATCCTGCATATGCCGCATCCATCGCTCTTATCACACGTTCAACGCCGCGCCCGTCGACAACCGATGCGGCGCGTAACGCCATGGCACTTCGGGCCGCATGATCTTGCACCAAGGTGGTCGCCGCAATCGGTAAGTGGGCATCCATGTCGTCCATCTTCACGAGAAGAGCTGCCCCGGCGCTTGCGAGACTCTCCCCGACCACACGTTGATTATCCGCCAGTACAATCATCACGGTAGGGAGCCCTAAGCAGCAGCGCTCCCACGACGACGAACCCGCTGCGCCGATCGCGATATCACTCTCCGCCATAAGCGAGGCCATCGAATCAACTCCTTGCAACACATCCACACTGCACGGTGCTTCTTGAGCAGCAAGCCTGATGTCGGCACTCAGTGGAGCGCCCCATCCCATAACGATCTTCACGCGACAGCTACGCGGCAACCCGGCCGATACCAGCAGTTCCAATACTCTGCGAACAATACTCTCGGTGTCACCGCCACCCAAGCTTACTAGAATCTGCTCCACGCGATCCGTTCGAGTTCGACGTCGGAGCGCATGTTCACGATAGATGGAGAATTCAGGACGAAGTAGAGCGTAGTCGACGCCACACAGCAACGTGGTCTCTGCGGAAACGTGCTCCCGGTACTCTGCCGCTGTCCGCCCGAATGTCTGATCGAGCAGCACATCGCAGTAATGCCCGCGGTCAGCAAGATCGTCGATAACCATCAGGCGATCACAATGCGGGGAAACCGCTTTCTCCCACTCGGCATCGAGGGAATAGTGATCAACCACGATCCATGCTGGTGGATCGCCGCACAACCATGCAATCACAGCGGCCGCATCTTCCGCAGAAGGTGCCGCTAGCCGCGCGGCGTCTCCGCCCTTAAAAGCCTCATGGTTCGCACGCAGAAGCTGCACGGCATGACCACGGCGGGCGATATTCTCACCCAGATGCCCCGGATACTCCCGGCAGATAAATCGGCATTGCCAACCGCGCTCTCTCAAACCGTCCGCCAGCGTGAGGCAGCGCATGACATGCCCTGCGCCAATCGTGAAGGAAGCGTCAGCGCGAAACAAGACAACTGGCGAGGTCACCACGCAGTCCAGCCCCCGTCGACGACGAGGTTGGCGCCATTGACGTATGTTGAAGCATCGGAAGCCAGAAACAGGAGGGGGCCAGCGATTTCGCTGGCCTGTCCCACACGGCCCAACGGAACGCGCTCGGCCAGGCGCGACACGAATTCGGGGCTATTCTCTTGCACCAACCGCGAGGGGAACGGGCCGGGGGAGATGCTGTTGACCCGGATACCCTGAGCGCCAAACTCGCATGCAGCGTAACGCGTCCATTGGACTAAAGCTGCTTTGGCGGCGCCATAGAATGGTGGATTCGTAGCTTTCGCGGTATCGTAAAGACGCGGATCAGGGCTCACCAGACCATACATCGACGCGACGTTGATCACGGACGCATGAAAATCGCGCTCCACGGCTTGGCGCAGGGCCGGAAGCATCGCGTGCAGCAATCTGTGCGCCGAAACGACTGCAACATCGTAGCTCTCTCTATACGCATCGGCAGACGAGTGCTCGATAGTACCGCCGCTACCTGCGTATGCATTGTTCACCAAGATGTTGAGAGGCCTGTCGCCGAGGTACTGTTCCGCCGCGGCTGCCACCGCATCATGATCGACGACATCGAAGGCGGCAGGCTGTGCGCTCCATCCCCGTTCTTGAATCTTGGCGGCGAGGCGCTCGGCGTTTTCAATGTTACGCGCATTGATCAGCACTTCCGCCCCGGCCCCGGCCAAGGCCCAAGCCATTGCGGAACCGAGGTAACCTGTTGCGCCAGTAATGAGCGCGGTGCGTCCCAGAAGATCGGTGGAGACGGACCCGGGTTTCATGCGCTCGGCAGCCATCGCGAGGGGTTCAGCACCTGCTCTCCCAGCTTGACGCGTGTCCGTTCCAATTCCAAGCATTGCTCGTCAGTCAGTGGCGGTCGGTCGAAAGTCGCAATATTCCGTTCGAGTTGGTCGATTGTCTCGATCCCGACCACGACGCCATCGACCCATGGCTGCGAACGCACGAATGCCAATGCCAGATCGGCGCTATCATGGCGCCCGAAGCTCTGCACCAACCGGTCCAGCCATTTCCAAACCACCTCGGGCTCCGTCACACCTGCCCGAGACCAATGCTCTTGGTTGCGCGAAACCAGTAGACCCTGCAGCAGCGCGCTCCGCGCATGAACTTGGATATTCCGTTCGGCTTTGGCCGCGACAATCTTTGGAATTTCCGATCGCCATCGATTATCCAGAACATTGAACGGGAGTTGCAGGTGTGCCACATCGTCGTACTCAAGAACGCTGCGTAACTCTTCGGGACTCTGGATCGACACCCCCAGCGCCCCTATGAGCCCCCGATCCCTAAGGTCTTTCAGACTCTGCCAGATCGCTCCATCATGAGCTGTCAGATGTTCTGCACGGTGCAGCATTACGACATCCAGACTTTCCGTCCCGAGCTCACGGCAAGAACGAAGCACCTGAAATTCGACGTCGTTCGCGATCACACCATAATCCGCGCCAGGTAGGGCAGTGAGATGCGGCTCCAGCTTCGTGAGGAGCTTAACCCGTTCGCGCCAACCTCCGCGCAGAGATTTACCGACCACGGCTTCGCTCGTTCCGTAGGCGCGCGCGGTATCCAACGCACGGACGCCGTTTCGTATCGCAGTTTGGATCAGCTCGCACGCCTCCGCGTCGGCCGGCCGACCGGTTGCGTTTGCAATCCCATACTCCATACCGAGTTGGGCGGTGCCCAGAACAAGCTTCTGGACGGGACGGACTACGAGAGGCTTTTCAACCGACACAACAAGACACGTAAGCAGGTCTGAAAGCGCAACACGGACGGGATCATCTACGTTACGAAATATCCGCGTCGCCAGCAGGTAATCATCAAGAACATCGATCGTGCATCGAAAATTCGCCATATTGACGGGCAGCTTTGGCACGAAATTCGCTGTGGAGGCGTGGCGAGCAATCCACGGTGTCACATGTTCGCGATCCCGCGGATCGGTCGCGCAGATGGCTGCGCGCCGTAAAGCGCCTGCGCGCATCACCTCAGCGCTCACACCGTATGGAAATCCGGAATACTCGCTGTTGCACGACAGGTAATCTACTCCCGCTTCGCAGAATGCATTCTCGATATCTGCAATAAGATTGCCGTCGGGAAAGACATTGTCGGCAGTCAACCTGACGATTGGCGCATCATCTGCACAGTCGCTGATAGCTCCGACAAAACGTCCCAAAACATCCGTGAGGCTGCCGCGAAAGAGCTCGATTCCATTGATTTCAATATATCTTGCCAGTTCATCGTCGTCACGTTCAGTCGATGTGGCGACAATGACTCGATGCCCCCTGTTGGCCGCGCGCTTTGCGGCGAGCACTGCCAGCGGCATCCCTCCGAGAGGCAGAAGCACTTTGCCGGGAAGGCGCGAAGATGACGTCCGCGCCTGGAGTACGATGGTAGCGTTCAACTGGCCGCCTCATGCAATGCCTTGACTACGCGGTCCTGCTCCTCCTCGGTCAACGTCGGATACATCGGCAGGCTTATCGCCTCTCGATAGTATGCTTCAGCATGAGGAAAATCCTCGCGGCGGAGACCGAGTTTTTCATAGTACGGCTGGCGATAGATCGGGATGTAATGAAGATTGACGCCAATTCCCTGCTCTCGCAGAGAAGAGAATACCTCGCGATGGGTCTTTCTGATCTCTCCGAGATTCAGGCGCACGATATAGAGGTGGAGACCTGAGTAGCCGTCAGGATGCTGCCAAGGAAGGGTCAATGGCAGATCCTCGAGCAAATCGTCATATCGACGCGCCAGTTTGTGTCGGCGGGTGACATAATCGTCCAGCCGCTCAATCTGCGATAGACCCAGCGCAGCCTGAACCTCAGTCATCCGGTAATTGTACCCCAGCTCGAGCTGTTCGTAGTACCAGGGGCCGTCGGAGCCGCCAGCCATCAATTGCGGCTCGCGCGTGATGCCGTGACTGCGAAGCAAATTCATTCGCTCGGCTATCCCGGCGTCGTTGGTCAGTGCAATGCCGCCCTCGGCGGTAGTAATAATCTTTACCGGATGAAAACTGAAGATCGTTACATCGCTGTAGCGGCAGTTGCCGATGGGCTCGCCCTGATAGCGCCCACCGATGGCGTGTGATGCATCCTCAATGACATGGAAACCATATTCGCGCGCGAGACGGTAGATCGCTTCCATGTCGCAGGGTTGGCCCGCCAGATGCACGGGCACGACGATCTTCGGTAAACACCCCGCCGCGTTGGCCGTCCTAAGTTTGCGCTCCAAGGCATCGGGAGAGAGATTATAGGTACGAGGATCTACATCGACGAAGTCGACTTTCGCTCCGCAATGGAGCGCACAATTGGATGACGCGACGAAAGTGACCGGCGTGGTCCACAGCCAATCGCCTGGCTTCAACCCCAATGCCAAACAGGCGACGTGCAGGGCCGAGGTCGCGCTATTCATCGCGGACGCATGGCTAGCGCCACAGTACGCCGCCACTTTAGCCTCGAACGCCGGGACGACGGGCCCTTGCGTCAGAAAATCTGATCGGAGGACATCGACGACCGCGTCGATATCTGGCTGCAGAATTTCCTGCCTACCATAAGGGATCCCTCCCATCAGATATTTCCGATCTTGTCTCTGTTGGCGGCAATCCAGTTGCCCAGTTCGTCAGGAGTCATCCACTCTGCATTGTTGTCGCTTGAGTAAACGAAACCCTCAGCCAGTCGCTTGCCATCCTTTATACGTCCTGCATCCTCATCCCACCGATGTATGGTCGGCAGTATTTTGAAGTGCTCCGGATACTCGTAGGTCGAGGTGGCGTCTTCCGCACTTATCATCTGCTCGTGCAACTTCTCGCCCGGACGCATGCCGACAATTTCTAGCTTCGCATCGGGAGCAATCACACGCGCGAGATCGGTCACCTTCATCGAGGGAATTTTCTTCACGTAGATCTCACCCCCCTCCATGTCCTCAAGCGCATGCCACACCAGTTCCACGCCTTGCTCGAGAGAGATCATGAAACGGGTCATCCTCTCATCGGTTATCGGCAAAACACCGCGGTCCTTGATGGACATAAAGAACGGGATGACCGAGCCACGAGATCCCATGACGTTGCCATATCGAACTACCGAGAAACGCGTATCGCGACCTCCCGAATAGGAATTACCAGCCACGAACAGCTTATCCGACGCTAATTTTGTCGCCCCGTAAAGATTTATGGGACTGCTGGCCTTGTCAGTTGAAAGCGCAACAACACGCCTGACGCCCTTATCTATACACGCATCGATCAGATTCATTGCACCGATAACATTGGTTTTTACGCATTCAAAAGGATCGTATTCAGCGGTTGGGACGATTTTAGTCGCCGCAGCGTGAACCACAAAATCGACATCATCCAGCGCGCGGTACAACCTGTCACGATCCCTGACGTCACCAATGAAGAAGCGAACACGGTCATCGTGGGTGAACTTCTTCGCCATCTCCCACTGCTTCATCTCATCGCGTGAGAATATGATGATTTTCTTTGGGTTGTACTTGTCCAATGTCAATGGCACGAATGTGTTACCGAACGAGCCGGTCCCACCGGTTACCAAGACGGTCTTCCCATTTAGCATATCACGAAGTCCTTTGGCGAACGCCTTTAAAGTCAAGCAACCTGCCGGCAGGCTCCGGTAATGCTCGGAACTCTTTATGATCCACGAGCAAAGCTCCTACATCCGCATTCTCCAGAGCTTCTGAAGGCGAAACTAGCCGGGCCCTTCCATCAAGGGAGCGGGGGAGCCGAGCTATATTCGGTTCGACAATCCATATCTCGCCGGCGTGTGAGCGGGATAATTCCTCGACAATGGCCAAGGCCGGACTCTCGCGAAGATCGTCAATGTCGGCCTTAAAGGAAATCCCGTAACACGCAATCACGAGGTCTTCCTCCCTCCGGTCAGCGCTCTCGCCCAGCCACTCTTTGACCGCCTCTCTCAGTTTCTCGATTACCCACCCAGGTTTCGCATCGTTCACCTCACGCGCAGTTCGGATCAGGCGCGCCTCCGCTGGCGTCTTCGAGACGATGAACCAGGGGTCCACTGCGATGCAATGACCACCCACCCCGGGGCCTGGCTGTAGGATATTCACCCGCGGATGGCGGTTGGCGAGGGCAATCAGCTCCCAAACGTCGACGTCGAGCTTATCGCAGATGATTGAAAGCTCGTTCGCGAAGGCAATGTTGACGTCACGGAAGCTGTTTTCGGTCAACTTTGCCATCTCTGCCGTACGGGCGTCAGTGACGACGCATTCCCCTTCAACGAAGAGCTTGTAGAGGGTCACGGCGGCGGTGGAGCATTTCGGCGTCATCCCGCCAATCACGCGATCATTGTGAATCAACTCCTGCATTACCTTGCCCGGCAACACACGCTCCGGGCAATATGCGATGCGGATGTCGGAATCCTCTCCTGCCGCTTGAGGAAAGGTAAGATCCGAGCGGGCCTCCGCCAGCCAATCTGCCATCTGCTCCGTCGCCCCCACTGGCGACGTTGATTCCAGCACTACCAGGTCGCCGCGCTTCAGCACGGGCGCGACAGCGCGGGCGGCCGCTTCGATATAGCTCAGATCGGGCTCCCGATGGTCCCCCTTAAAGGGTGTCGGCACCGCAACAAGGAACGCATCGGCTGGTTCGGGCTGTGAAGTAGCCCGCAAGTAGCCTTCCGTGACGGCCGAGTGCACGGCGATGTCGAGATCGGGCTCGACGATATGAATCTCGCCACAGTTGATAGTATCAACCGCACGCTCGTTCACGTCGACGCCGATCACGCTCAGTTTGCGTGACGCAAACATTGCTGCCGTAGGCAACCCTATGTATCCTAGACCGATAACGGATATCACTTCGAAACGCTTGCTCATACGGCAGTCGCCACCTCCGTTGCATACCCCTTTGCCCATTGCCGTATTGCCGACAAAATCCGCTTGGAAGCCTGTCCATCTCCGTAGGGGTTATGGGCAAAGCTCATCTCTTGGTACGCTTCTCGACTATCTAGTAGCTGCGAAACGTTGCTGACGATGAGGGCCGTATCAGTTCCGACAAGCCGAACCGTACCCGCGTCGAGCGCTTCAGGCCTCTCGGTCGTGTCGCGCATTACCAGCACCGGCTTGCCCAGAGACGGCGCTTCTTCCTGGATACCACCTGAGTCCGTCAGAATGATCGAGGCGCGATTCATCAGGTAGACGAACGGAAGATAGTCCTGGGGCTCGATCAGTCGCACGTTCGGCAAGTCCGAAAGAAGCCGCTCAACAGGGCCTTTCACGTTTGGATTCAGGTGCACCGGGTATACAATCTCAACATCCTCACGAGCCGCAATCTCCACCAGCGCGGCGCAAATACGCTCGAAACCGCCGCCGAAGCTCTCACGGCGATGGCCCGTGACGAGGATTAGGTGCCTTGCCGCATCCAAGTCGAAGTGTCCGGCCAAATCCGCCTCCAGCGAGGCATCGGCTTCAATATGTCCGACGACTTCCTGCAGTGCATCGATCACCGTATTGCCGGTCACATGAATATGCTCGGGCAAGACGTTCTCCGCGATCAGATTCTGCCGTGACCGCTCGGTAGGTGCAAAGTGCAGCCGTGTTACGGTACCAGCGACTTTTCGATTCACCTCCTCAGGCCAAGGGGACAAAATATCCCCTGTCCTCAGCCCCGCCTCGACATGACCTACAGGAATACGCTGGTAGTAGGCGGCCAGCGATGCCGCCAACGTCGTGGAGGTGTCACCGTGAACCAGAACCATGTCGGGCTGAAAGTCGGACAGTATTGGGCGCAGCCCACCAAGCACGTTACATGTAATATCAGTTAGGTCCTGCCCCGGCTTCATCAGATCAAGATCATAGTCGGGTACGATGCCAAACAGGTCGAGGACCTGATCAAGCATCTGCCGGTGCTGCCCCGTCACGCAAACGCGGGCGACCACTCCGTCAGCTCCGGCGAGCGCCTGGACCACAGGCGCCATCTTGATCGCCTCAGGCCTCGTCCCGAACACTGTAAGAATCTTTATGCCGCTATGCATGAGCTCAGATACTCGATCTTGATGCCGTCAGGTCCGCGGCTACTCGCCGGCAGCCAGACAGAGGCGCGTTTGTAATCTTGGCAGTTTAGATGGCAGCCATATGACGGCCAAAGCGATCGCGTCGGGTATCGGGGGCGCAATCGATGTCAAGCACGATGGGGGCGTTCCTCTGTGCGCTCAGCTTGCTTTGTCGGAAACCCTGAGGGGGCTATCTCCTGCGGCTGGTCGGTACTCGGGCACCAGTTCGCTAAGCAGCGAAGTCGCCCCGACGTTATCGCCTCGACTTAGAAACATGCTCATCCGATCCAGTGTGCGTTGCAGAATAGCCCAAGATATCATCGCCTCGTTCGCTTTGAGGATACGTTCATGAATGGTCGGCTCCGGATTGTCGCCGATGAGAAGTTCCTCGTAGAGCTTCTCGCCGGGACGAAGACCAACTTCGCATATTTCGATGTCCCCGTCGGGATTTGCCTCATCTCGAATGCTCATACCCGACAGGTGGATCATGCTTCGGGCTAGGTCGAGGATGCGCACCGGCTCACCCATATCGAGAACAAACACCTCTCCGCCCTTGGCCATCGCGCCTGCCTGGATGACGAGCTGGGCCGCTTCAGGTATCGTCATGAAATATCGCGTGACGTCGCTGTGAGTCAGCGTGACGGGCCCTCCCTCTCTGATCTGACGCTGGAAACGCGGCACGACGGAGCCGCTCGATCCGAGAACGTTACCGAACCGCACCATCGTGAAGATCGTCCGGTCGCGCCTCGGTCCATGCAATTGAGCACGCCCTTGCAGAATCAGTTCGCACACACGCTTCGATGCGCCCATCACGTTTGTAGGCCGCACGGCCTTGTCCGTGCTGATCAGGACGAAGTTCCGCACGCCGCATTTCTCGGCAGCAAGGCAAGCGTTCAATGTACCGAATATGTTGTTGCGCAGACCTGCAATGGGATTGCTTTCAACTAGCGGAACATGTTTGTAAGCCGCTGCGTGAAATACCGTTTCGGGGCGTCGCTTCTCGAAAATGCGCTGTACGGCATCGGAATCACCGAGATCACCTAATACCGGCACGATGGGAACGCGCACGTCGAGCGTATCTGCGAGCGCATCGAGCTCAACTCCTATAGCGTAGAGAGCGTACTCCGACCGCTCGAGGAGGATCAACTCGGCGGGGCGAGAGCGCAATATCTGGCGGCAAAGCTCGCCCCCGATCGATCCGCCAGCCCCTGTCACCATGACCCGCTTTGCCGTCACGGTCTTCCCGATGAGTAACTCATTCGGGCGCACCGGATCGCGGCCGAGAAGATCGTCTATCGAAACGTTCCGCAGATCGCTGACCGAGACCTTTCCATCGATGAGGTTGCCCACGCTTGGCAATGAACGGACTGCCACTGGGTGCTTCTGCAATGCTTCGATGATCGCCTTGCGGCGCAATCGGCTCGCACTGGGAAGCGCCAGGAGAACCTCATCAATGTCGTTGCTATCCAGAAGCGCGTCGAGCTTTGTCGCCGGATGCACGGTAACTCCGTCAAGCTGCTGACCTGCGAGACGCGCATCGTCGTCGATGAACGCGGCGAGCCGCACGTGCGGCTCATGTCGCAACGAGAGGGCGAGCTGCTGACCGGCGCTGCCTGCACCATAGATAGCCACCACCCGGCGAGCGGTGTCCGCGCGATGCCCGTTGACGATGTCGATTAGCACGAACCGGATCGTCAGGCGGCTTACCGCCATCAGCGTGAGAAATATAATGGGTTGAATCAGCGCGATCGTACGGGGAATCCCTGCGAACCCATTGGCCAGGAAGAGGACGGCCATTGGCATCGTGTATATGACGACCGCCGTTCCCAGACCGAACATCGCGCGAGCACCCGAGAAGCGGATGATGGAACGATAGACCCCGCGCCAGCTCGCGATAGGATACCATAAGACCAGCGCCGCGGCCGCAACCAGCAGAACGTTGGTCTCCACGCGGTAGAACTCACCCAGCCGGAGCGAGAACGCCATCCAAACCGCGATCGCGCATAACACACCATCCATCGCGGCCACGATGAGTTGCCGCGTTCGCCGTGGCAACGCGCCGAGCCGCCCGACCGACGAAACGATCGCAATGGCGAGAACCCGCTGCATCATTGATGATCTCTTTGAAAACAGGTTCAGTTGCATTCTGGAGCCGACCTCTTCGTCTCTAGACACCTGCCAGGGCAGACTGCACCCCAAAAAAACTTAGAGGAGGGCAGCTGTTCCGTAATGATCAAGGCGCAAATAGGTGAGTTGAAGGTTCTGGCAAACCCTCGCCCAGATCGGCACGACCGCGCGTGTAGCGCACGCGTCCAGTGGAAGACAACACCAGCTTCAAGAAGCATACGGTGAGGCCGAGGCGCGTCTTGACCTCGATAAGTGCGGCTGCAAGAGAACGCCAATGTTCGCGACGATCTTGCGCCGCCGCCTGCCGCACCGCCAGTTTGGCGTCCACGGGCGCGCCCAGCCTGGCCATGAGATTGGATGATGGAAACGGCACACGCTGTTTCGGACCGACCGAGGCACTCACGGCCTCGCGGGCGCGTGCTGGAGAGGATCTTGTCTTCACGGGCGCGACTAGGGGTCCTTTGCGCATTCCTCGTCACTATTTTTCTGACCGGGGGCAGTTCGCGGGCGGACATGCAATCGCTCATACTGTTGCGCCCAGTCTCGTTGCTTGCCCTAGGGTACGGGCTGCTCACGCTCTCACGAAAGCATATCCGGCAGTACTGGCCCCTCGTCACCATAGCAGGGGTCACCGTGGTCCTGACTGCGGTTCATCTCATCCCCCTGCCGCCGGGGATTTGGCAATCTTTGCCGGGACGAGAGACGATAGCGGAATTGGATGCGCTGCTGGGGCTGAAGGATCAGTGGCGGCCGCTAACGCTGGACCCTCAGGCAACTCGCAATGCCTTGTTTGCACTGGCCACGCCTTGTGCTGTTCTCGTCCTAGGCATCCAGCTCGACGCACGGCAGCACGAGAAGTTATTGACCTTGATCCTGGGACTCGGAGTGTTGACGGCCATCTGGGGATTGCTGCAGCTCATGGGCAGTCCCCGCGGGCCACTCTACCTTTACAGCCTGACGAGTTATGGCTCGCCGGTGGGGCTGTTCGCCAATCGCAATCATCAGGCTGTGTTCCTCGCCAGTCTGATCCCGGTGATGTATTGCTGGGCGCAACTCGCGCAGGGGTTATGGAAAGATATAGGAACCACCAGGGGTAAGCGCGGTGCAATGGCAATGGGTGGTATGCTACTACTCATTCCGTTGATTCTGATAACGGGATCACGCTCCGGGCTGCTGATGCTCGTCTTTTCGGCATGTGTCACGGCCGCACTGATCACCGTGGCGGCGCCTTCCGGCAACAGACGGCGTACACACCGCTCTTCCGCATTAGCGCGCATTGCTCCGGCAGCGGTTGGCGTCGTGGTTGTGGCGGGGCTCGGCCTCGTTACGATCGGCCTGGGACGCGATCGGGCCTTTGAGCGGCTCATCGGCTCCGACCCCATCGCGGACACGCGCGCCGATTTGTTACCCGAGACTTGGCGGATTGCAGCCGATATGTTCCCCTGGGGGGCTGGGATAGGCTCCTTCGACGATGTCTATCGGATGCACGAAGTCGATGCGCTTCTCAGGCCATCGTATGTGAACCATGCACACAACGATTTCTTGGAAGTGCTGATGGCCGGCGGCCTATTGGGAGCTCTGCTTCTGATCTTCACCATAATGCTTTTCGCCGTTCGCGGATGGGCAATATGGCGCGCCGGGCGCGCGGAGATTCGCACCAACATCAGGCCGGCTACAGCGCTGACCGCACTGGCGATCCTGTTCATCGCATCGCTAATCGACTATCCCCTGCGTGTCCCGGCATTGGCGAGCTATGCAGTTCTGCTCGCGATCTGGACTGGCAAGGGTACACAAGTTGCGGATCTTCCACTACGGGAACACGGTCCGCGCCGCACTAGGCGGGGGCAACACTCCGAACACGGCTCCTAAATTTGCGATGACCCGGGCTTGCTTATCGAAAGCGCTCGGGTAAGTGCTCGACATAGATGCGAAATTGGACGAAGAGAATGTCAATCATCAGGTATTTCCTCGTCTGCCTTACGACGGCCGGCTTGCTTGTCGGCTGCGTGAGCAAGGATCGTTCCGTGGCGATGGCGCCTGGGATCGAGTTAACCGACCTTGACAGCCTTCCTCCTCCCGAGGGGGGCTACGTTACCCGCGTGCAGCCGGGTGATCAGCTCGAAATCACGGTTCTCAATTCCGAACCGTTGAGTGGCACTTATATCGTGGACGATCGGGGAAATCTGGATTTCCCGTTGGTCGGCGCCATCGACGTCGACGGGGAATCCGCAACGGGCGTCGGTGAGAAGATCGCGCAGCGGCTTGCAGGTAGATTTCTCCGCGATCCCAGCGTCAGTGTCATCCCCGCGGAGTTGTCTCAGCCCACCGTGTCGGTCGGCGGAGAAGTCGAGAAGCCTGGCGCATATCCGGCGCGGCTTTCTCGGACGCTCGCGCGGACAATCAATAACGCCGGCGGGCTCGCAGAATACGCCAAAACGGACGACGTTGTGGTAATGCGAACCGTCGGCGACACGACATACATCGGTGTATACAACATTGAGGCGATCCAGCGTGGCAACTATCCGGATCCACGTATCTATGCCGACGATATCGTCACGGTAGGCGATTCTCCAGCACGCCGGCGCCTCGAAACCATTCTGCAGTTCGTGCCCCTGCTGACATCGAGCGCGATCCTGATCGATCGCATTGGCAACTAATCGGTCGAGAAGAAACGCAATGGCAGATGCAGTCATATATTCCGCGCAGTCGGACACGGCCGAAAATGCGGACGAGAATTCCGGGATTCTCGCGCTCGAGCGATACTGGCGCCAAGCCGTCAACTCGCGGCTTATTATCGCAGGTATCCTTGTCGCTGGACTCGTGCTCGGTTTGCTGGTTACTTTGCTTTCCACACCGCAGTATCGAAGCACGGCGGTGATCGAGATCAGCCGCGCGACTGCAAATGTCACGAACATCGATCAAACAGAGATCGAAGAACTACAGGCGGACGAGCAATATTTTCAGACGCAATACGAACTACTCGGCTCGCGTTTTCTCGCCGAAGCAGTGGTCGACGCGGCCAATCTGACGGCATCGGAGTCGTTTCGCGATGCCTTTGCTAACGACCCCGAAGCACCGCTTGATCGGCGCGATGCAGTCGAGATTCTTCTAGAAAACATCAGCATTGAGCCGGTGCGACTATCCAATCTCGTGAATGTGCACTTCTCCAGCCCGAACCGCAGCCTCTCCGCCGAGATCGCCAATATCTGGGCAGAGCAGTTCCTTGCAGCAAATTACGAAAAGCGTTTCGGTGCCAATATTGATGCACGGCGCTACTTGCGTGACCAGATCGCGGAACTGCGCGAACGACTCGCCCAGTCGGAGAAAGAATTGGTCGATTATGCTAATGCAAATCAGATCGTCATCGTCGATACGGGCGTTAGCGACGACGATAGCAGCAGCGCCGCACGATCACTGATTGGAGATACTCTCACCACTCTCAATCAGGCGTTAGCGCAAGCCACCGCAGAAAGGATCGCTGCTGAAAGTGCCTTGAGGGCGAAAGCCACGTCCGCTGAAGCGCGCGTAGCATCCAGTCAGCTCCGTAGCATGTTGGCCGCGGCCGAGGCGAAGCTTGCCAGTCTGAGCGCAAACTTCGGCCCAGGGTATCCGGAAGTCCAGGCCGCTCAATCCGAGGTGGAGGCGATCCGCGAGTCCATCGCATCTTCGCAGGGCCGCGATATTTCAGGACTGGAGGCGGCGTATCGTCAGGCGCGTAGTGAAGAGGCCCAACTGCAGGCGCAAGTACAACAGGTCCAAGATCGGTTCCTATCGCAGCAAGGTGGCGGGATTCAGTATGGAATCCTGAAGCGCGAAGTTGACACCAATCGTCAGTTATACGACGCACTTCTGCAGCGTTCGAAGGAGCTTGAAGCCGCCGGCGCCGGCAAAAACAACATGACGTTGGTTCAACCTGCCTTGCCGGCGGAAGCGCCCTACAAACCTTCGCTGATCTTGAACCTAGCGTTAGCCCTGCTTGTGGCTGGAGCCGTTGCCGCGACCGTCGTCTTTCTCCGCGAGACGATGGATCGAACGATCCGGGATCCGAACGACGTCCAACGCTTGTTCAGTCTGCCAACACTCGGTCTCATCCCGCGCGTGGAGCAAGACGATCTGCTCGACGAACTCCGTCGGCGCAGTTCGGAGCTGTCGGAAGCCTATGTAGCCGCGCGATCGAACATTTCGTTCCTAACGCCGCAAGGTGCGCCGAGGTCGCTAATGCTCACCAGCACCCGGCCAAACGAGGGTAAGTCGCTGACATCAGTCGCGATCTGCCGCAGTTTCGCCCAACTCGACAAGCGGACGCTGCTGATCGATGCCGACCTTCGCAATACGGCTCTTGTGGATTTTCTGGGCAAGCAGGCTTCGAAAGATGCCGGGTTGAGCAGTCTTCTCGTCGGCGAAAGGGATCCCCAAACGGTCACTATACCGATCGAGGAACATGGGTTCGACCTAATCCCTAGCGGGACGATGCCGCCGAATCCTGCGGACCTTCTGGCGACCGACGGCCTTGCTCAGTTGATCGCGAAGCTCGAGCAGAGTTACGACTTCATCCTGGTGGACGGCCCGCCCGTTCTCGGCCTCGCTGACGCGCTGGAGATCTCCACAGCGGTCCAAGGCGTGGTCTACGTCATCGAATCCAATGACGTGAAGATCCGCGCCATCGACAATGCGCTGCGCCGCCTGCGCGCGGCCAACGCGAAGGTCTACGGCGCGATCGTGACCAAGCTCGATGATCGCAACTCGGCCTATGGCTATGGTTACGGATATGGCTACGGATACGGCTATGGCGAACCCGTAGACGATGCAAATGCCGCACGCGCCTGAGGCACCGCCGAGCCGCCGGCGTCTGGCGCTGGTGGTCCTGGTATTTCCCGTTCTTGCGGTTCTTTCGGCCGTACAAACGCTGGCCATCGTGGGCGAGAACGGCCAGCCCGACAAGGCGGCGGCGATCGCGCCTTGGGACGGTTCGGCACAGGCCCACTTCGCGAAAGCCGCATACCAGAGCCAGCTCGCCCAGAATCCTGCGACAACGGAACCGCCGGTCGACTGGATCGCGGATCTCGCGCTTGAGGCCTACCAGCGCCAACCGTTGGTACCCGGCGCGCTGGCGGTGATCGGCGCGGAGCGAACCGGCAACGGAAATGCCGCGTTCTGGGATGCGGCGGCAAAGGTCAGTCGCCGCGATACACTTCTCCAGGGGATGCTCCTCAACTTCCATTTGCAAGCTGACAACCTCGACCGCACAATCCGCGTTCTCAATCAGATTCTTCAAGTGCGCATTGAACAGCGGCCGGCTGCCTACGCGGCAATGACCCAGGCACTTCGCGATCCCCGCTCGGTGGCTACGTTCGTAGACATTCTCGAAACGGGGCCTGATTGGCTAGACGGCTTTCTCATTACTGCGTCACGCGACGATAACGCGCTGGGAAACCTCGGTCTCATCCGGCAACAACTGCCCGACGAAGTCGTCGACCCAACAACCGATCGTGGATTGGTGCGCGCCTTCGCGAACGCGGGCGAACTCGATCTCGCCCATGATTTATATGCGAGGCATCCCGACGATGCCGGCGGCTGGAACTCGGGAATCCCGCCGTTCGACTGGACGTTGGCCAATCAACCTGGTTTTCGTGCCCAGGTCATGGGCGGCGAAGATGAGCTTCAGTTGACCATCGCGCGCGGCAAAGGCGGCGTGTTCGCAAGTCGCATTTTGCCGGCGCACTCACGGACGTTCAGCATCCGCGGTCAGCATGACCTGAGGCCGCAGCAGCAGGTGGACAGGCTGGAGATCGCGGTGAGGTGCGTCGGCGACAACGCCCCCGTTGCGCGGACGAATCTCGCCGGGGGGAAGATCGTGCTCAATGCCGACTTGCCGGCAGACTGCGGTTTCGTGGAGATTTCGCTCTCGGGTCGAGCGTGGTCGGATGGGCAACGAGTGACCGGCAGCATTGCACCGCTCATTATCAACGCCGGGGAATGACGAGCCCTTCTCCAGAGGGCGAACGGCATCTACCGCATTGACGCGACGCAAATGATGCAGGCAAGGTGAGGGCAATGCGCAAGGTCCTCGTCACCGGCAGCGCCGGCTTCATCGGCTTCCACCTGTCCAAACTGCTGCTCGAGGAAGGTTTCGCCGTCGTCGGCTACGACGGCATAACCGACTACTACGACGTTCGTCTCAAGGAACGGCGGCATCAGATGCTGCTGCAGCATGAGCATTTCAGCGCCACTGTCGGCATGCTGGAGGATTTCGATAAGCTCCATGCGCTCGCCATGGCGGAGCGGCCGGACGTGATCGTCCATCTCGCGGCGCAGGCCGGGGTGCGCTATTCGCTCGAGAACCCCCGCGCCTACATCGACGCGAATATCGTCGGCACGTTCAACGTGATGGAGTGTGCGCGCGAGCTCGGGGTGGAGCATCTGCTCATGGCCAGCACGAGCTCGGTCTACGGCGCGAACGAAGAGATGCCGTTCGACGAACGGGAGAAGTGCGACACGCAGCTCACGCTCTACGCCGCGACGAAGAAAGCGAACGAGTCGATGGCGCACAGCTATGCGCACCTGTGGAACCTGCCGACGACGATGTTCCGCTTCTTCACGGTCTACGGCCCCTGGGGCCGCCCGGACATGGCGCTGTTCAAGTTCACCAAGGGCATTCTCGAAGGCACGCCGATCGACATCTACAACCGCGGCGAGATGTACCGCGACTTCACCTACGTGACTGACCTGGTGCGCGGTATCCGCCTGCTGATCGACGCCGTGCCGGAGCGCGCGGAGAGCGCCGACGACGTCCCGCAGCATGACAGCCTCTCACCCGCGGCACCGTTTCGCGTGGTCAATATCGGCAACAGCGACAAGGTTCGCCTGATGGACTTCGTCGAGGCGATCGAAGCCGAATGCGGACGCGAAGCGGTGAAGAACTTCATGGACATGCAGAAAGGCGACGTGCCGGCCACCTGGGCCGATGCAACACTGCTGCAGGAACTCACCGGCTATCGCCCGCAGACCGGCGTGAAGGAAGGCATTCGGCAGTTCGTTGGGTGGTATCGCGATTATTACGGAGTCTAATCCGCGAGCCCGCTACCACTGCTAGCGGGTTCGGATAAGCGCCGCCTCAGCTTTGCGGCGTTTCCTGCGGTTCCGGTGTTTCGGGAGCGTCCATGATCGGTTCGGCGTCTTCGCTCGGCAGAATTTCCGGGTTCTGTTCGTCGGGCAATTCCGCGTCGCGTTCGCGTTCGAGGCGTTCCATGTACTCGCGCTCGATCTGCTCGACGCGTTCCTGCTCGGCCGCGGCCGATTCGTCGATCGTGGACAGGCGTTCTGCGCGGGCGGCGGCGATGAGTTCGCTGAAGCGGACGCTCGCGCTGGTCGATCGTTCGCCATAGGCGCGGCGGATGAGATCCTCCGTACAGCCGGTAAAACCGCCCGCGCCCGCGGTGGAGCACGAGAGCGTGCCGAAGTCTCCGATCATCTCGAGCGACTCGACGCGCCGGGTCCAGGCGGTGTTCGCGGGATCGTCGCTGAAGCGCAGTGTCTCGGGGATGCGGAAGCGTTCCGATTCAGGCAGGCGCGCGACGACACAGATCTCGCCTTCGGGGCACGGCGGTGCGGCATCCTCGCCGTAGACCACCGACATGCGCACGTCGTCCGGCACCTCCTCCACCGTCGCCTGCGCCGCCAGCGGACTGGCGAGGAACGCGGCGCCGGATAGCGCGACTGCTGCGAAAAGCGACTTCATGCGATGGCTGTCCTACTTGCGTTTGCCGGCACTCTCCGGCCCGGGCCGTGAACACTATATGAAGCGTGTGGAGGGCGAAAGCGGTTCCCGCCCTCGTCCGTCAAACGCGCGCCGCAAGTTTGATCGCAACGCGGCAGCCGAAGCGGATCGCGCCGGAGAGCAGCGGATAGGCCGGTGCCTTCTCCGCGCCTGCAGCCAGGGCCGCATCGCGATGCGCGCGCTCGTCCTCGCGGAACTCGTCGATCATAGCCGCAAGCTCGGGATCGGCGTCGCTTTCGGCGAGCCGGTCGAGCTGCTCCGAATAGTGGCGGTCGATCTCCTCCTCGACCGCTGCGGTGCAGGCCATGGCCGCCTCGGGCCCGATCAGCGCCGTACCCGCGCCGAGCGCATATCCAGCCGCCGACCAGAACGGCTGCAGCGCAGTCGGGCGTACGCCGCGCCGCGCCATCAGAGCGTCGAACCTGGCCCGGTGCCCTTTCTCCTGCTCCGCCATCTCGGCTATCTCCGCCGCGTGCGGGCCGCGATCGCCGATTACGTCGAGTTGACCCTGGTAGATGCGCGTGGCGCCGAACTCGCCCGCCTGGTCGACACGGATCATCCGTGCGATTTCCTGCTTCGTCATGACGTGCGCCTCTCTTTCGCCAGCAGCCAGAGGATCGCCAGGCCGCCCGCCGCCGAGAACAGGAAGTTCCATCCTGCCAGCGAGATGCCGGCCAGCGTCCACGGCGCCTGATCGCAGCGGACCATCGGCGCGTTCATGATCGCTTCCAGCGGGTCGCCGGTGCCGGCCTGCGAGGTGACCGCGCAGGCGGTCACGCCTTCCCACCAGCCGTACTCGACACCTGCATGAAACGCCCCGATGGCGCCCGAGACGAGGATGGCAAGCGCCGCGAGTGCAATCCACAGCCGCCGCGGCAGTGCCACGGTCGAGAGCAGCGCAAGCGCAACCGCGGCGAAGTGCGGCCAGCGCTGCCACCAGCACATCTCGCACGGATAGAGGCCGAAGCCGTACTGCGAGATATAGGCTCCCGCGAGCAGCAGCGCGGGCACGCCCAGCGCAAGCCGCTGCGCCAGCCGGCCATGGGGCGTATCGATCATTCTCCCGCGGCCCTACTTCCGGCGCGCAAGCGCGCTGGGCGAAGTGCGGCGCAGCGTTTCGAGCGCGTAGTGGAGCTGGTAGTCCTCGATCCCTTGCTCTTTGAGCTCGGCCGCAGTTGCCGTGAAGCGCGGGTCTTCCCGCTGATCCCGCTCGAACTCTTCGTCCTTGAGCGCTGCTTCGTTGACGAGGTGCCCGCGCAGGTCCGATTCGCGGAGCACGAACTTGGCGCGCTTCGCGAGATCGGGGTCCGAAAGCTGGGGAACCGCTATATCGGGCTCGATACCGCCTTCCTGCACCGAATGACCCGCGGGAGTGTAGTAGCGCGCTGTGGTGAGCTTGAGAGCGGCGTCGCGGCCCAGCGGCAGCAGCGTCTGCACGCTGCCCTTGCCGAAGCTGCGCTGCCCCATGACCACGGCGCGGCGATGATCCTGCAGTGCGCCGGCGACGATTTCGCTGGCGGACGCCGACCCTGCATCGATCAGCACGATCATCGGCACGCCCTCCGCGATCTCGCCGCGATAGACCGTCTCGGCATCGTAGATGTAGGTTTCGCCCGCCGCGCGGCCGCGCTGGGAGACGATGCGTCCTTCGTCGAGGAAGAGGTCACTGAGTGCGACCGCTTCGTCGAGCGAACCGCCGGGATTGGTGCGCAGGTCGAGCACCAGGCCGTTGAGGCCGCCCGAAGCCTGCTTGTCGAGCGCCTCCCAGGCGGAGAACACGTCGGCGCCCACGTCGCGCGAGAATTCGTTGACCATGATGACGCCGATATTGCCGGGCTCGAGTTCGTAGGTGACCGGCTCGAGCTCGATCAGCCCGCGCGTCACCGTGACGTCGAACGGCTCGTCGCGCCCCGGGCGGAAGATCGTCAGGCGGATGGTGGTGTCGGCAGGTCCGCGCATACGGCTGACCGCCTCGTCCAGATCGCCGCCGTAGATCAGCTCGCCGTCGAGGTGGGTGATGTAGTCGCCCGCCTTGAGCCCGGCCTCCATCGCCGGACTGCCGCGGAACGGCGAAATGATCTTCACCGCGCCGTCGTCCATCTGCACCGAAAGGCCGAGTCCCGTGTAGTTGCCGTCGATCATCGTTTCGAGCCGCTGCAGGTCCGAACCGTCGAGGTAGGCGGAGTGCGGATCGAGGCTGGCGAGCATGCCGTCGATCGCGCCGCGGATCAGGGTCTCGTCATCGACCGGCTCGACGTAGTTGGCCTTGATTCGCTCGTAGGTGGCGAACAGGCGCGCGAATTCGGGGCCGGCGCGGCCGTCCACTTGCGCGATGCCCGCAGTTGTCGCGGGTATCAGCGCCACTGCCGTGACGAGCGCGGCCGAACGGGCGAGGTCCGCGAACTTGATGGCCATAGAGCCTCCTTTGCGAGAGCGCTTTTATCGCGCACGCGGGCTGAATGCCAGATGAGGATGCGCCAATCGGGCGCAGCACCTAGCCGACATGGTCCAGCGGATTCACCGGTGTTCCGTCGCGTCGAAGCTCGAGCGTCACGACAGGTGCATCGACGGCCGCGATGCCGAGCGGGGCGCCCGACACCAGATCCTCCCCGAGCTCGACATCGATCCGGGAAAGGCCGGTAACCAGAGTCGTCCACCCGCCCTCGTGCTCGATAATGACGATCCGGTCGTAGCCGCGGTAGGCGCCCGCAAACGCGACGCGGCCGCTGCCCGGGGCGACCACCTGCGCAGCGGGCCGAGGCGCGAGCGAGAGGCCGTTGCTGCGCAGCCCCGCAGGGGAGATCGCGCCGAATCCCACGACCGTTCGCCCGACCACGGGGAGCTGGAAATCGTCCGGCGGTGCGGTCGCGGACGGCATTGGCACGGGGCCGGCGACGGCCGAAACGCGCGCCGACCCGGGGCTCGCCGGCCGGATGACCGGGCCGGGGAGCGCGGCCAACTCGCGGCGCAATGCGCTGGCATCGTCGAGCGTCTCGATCAATGCGTCCAAATCGCGCGCCTCCTCCGCCAGTGCGAGAGCACGCTCGGCCTCCCGATCGGCGATACCGGTCGCGCGGCGGGATTCGAGGCGCTGCCGGCTTTCGAGCGCAACCAGCCGCTGCCGGCGTGCGCCGAGCTCGCCCTCACTCTCCCGCAACGCGGCGAGCGCCCGCTGCGCCTCGGCCTCGAGGCGCTGCCCCCTGGCGATCTCGGCGCGCAGCGCGGCAGTGCGTTCGCGCACTTCGGGAATCGTCGTTTCGAGCAAGGCGCGAAGGTAAACCGTCTCGCGCAGCGAACCGGGCCGCAGCGCCGAAAGCGCGAGCGGCCGGCGTGCGAACTTCTGCAGCGCTGCCGTCAGGCGCAGCAATGGTTCGCGCCGTTCGGCGAGACGCATGTCCAGCCGCCGCCGCTGCCCATCGACCAGCGCCAGTCGCGCCTCGGCAGCGGCAATATCGGCTTCGGCCTGCTGAATCCGAGCCGCGAGCGCCGCGGCCTCTCGCGCTGTCTTCTCCGCCGCTTCGGTCGCGGCACGCGCTTCCGCTTCGAGCCGGACCCCGCGTGCTTCCGCGGCCCGCGCGGCCTCCTGGGCGCGCACCAGGGCGGCGCGTGCATCGTCCGGCTCCGAGAGACCATCGACCCGCTGAGCCGCCGCAATACCGCCAAGCGCCGCGGCAGCGGCAAGGGCGATCAGCGCGGGGACGATCGGGCGGAGCGGCATCGCGCTATCCTGCCCGATGATAGGGATGACCGGCAAGAATCGTGGTGGCGCGATAGAGCTGTTCGAGCAGCATGGCGCGCGCGAGCAGGTGCGGCCAGGTGGCTCTGCCGAAGGCAAGCAGGACGTCCGCCTCGGCGCGCTCGTCGGCCGAATGGCCGTCAGCGGCGCCAAGTACGAAGCGCGCCTCTCGCACTCCCTCGTCGCGCCAACGGCCCAGCAGCGCGGCGAGCTCCTCGGAGGAAATCTGCTTCCCGCGCTCATCGAGCAGCACGGTTCGCACAGGCGCCTGTGGATCGGGCACTTTGCCCCCGGCCTCAGGCAGTTCGGTGGACCTGAAGGGCCAGGTCAGCCGCTTCTCGTAGCGCGCGACGAGATCGGCTTCGGGCGAGCGCCCGATCTTGCCGCGCGCAACGACATGCAAGAGCATGGGTTCGCCTGACTCAGGCGGTTCCGGCGGCCACGGGTGGAGCGTCGCCGAACGCCCACATGCGTTCCAGATTGTAGAAGCTGCGGACTTCCGGGCGGAACAGGTGGACGACGACGTCGCCAGCGTCGAGCAACACCCAGTCGGCCTGCGGCAGCCCTTCGAGCCGCACAGGCCCATGGCCTTGTTGCTTGATCTTCTCGGCGAGCTTCTGCGCGATCGCGGCCACCTGCCGGGTCGAACGGCCCGAGGCAATAACCATGTGATCCGCAATGCTCGACTTGCCCGCGAGCGGGATCGAGACGACCTCCTGCGCCTGATCATCCTCCAGTTGTGCGAGGACGAGTGCGTGAAGCGAGCCCGGCTCCGCTTCGGCCGTCGGTGATGCTTCCTGTCCGGACATGGACGTTTGCGCCTGGTTCATAGGCGAATATTACGCTCCTGACGATTGCGAAGAAAAAACGCGGAGGCAGCGATGCGCATCATGGCGCCTGCACGCGCTCCCCCCGGGATATGGGGAATATTCGGCGGAATGTAAGCTGGTCGCGCGGCGGAACCTGCGAGTAGCGCCCGGCCCACTCGGGGTCGGCACGGCGGATGGCCGTGGCCGATCGGGGATCCGGATCGAAACGCAATGTCACCAGGCTCGGCGCACTCCATTCGCCCCTGTTCCTGAACTCGGCAGCCTCGACCCGATGCCGACGCAACCATGCCGTCGCGGGGCTTGCGATAGCTTCCCCATCATAGCCGGGCCGGGCAATTACCGCAATCGGCATCGCGCGCGCTATGCCGCGCCAATCCTTCCACTGGTGGAACTGCGCGAGATTGTCCGCGCCCATGAGCCACACGAACTCCCGGTCCGGATAGCGCCGGGTCAGCGCCCGCAGAGTATCTATCGTGTACCGCGTGCCGAGCTCGCGCTCGATCGCCGTGACGCGAATCGGCGCACGACGCGCCAGACGTATTGCGGACTTCACCCGTGCGGGGAGCGGCGCCATGCCCGCCCTCGGCTTCAGCGGATTGCCCGGCGAGACCAGCCACCAGACTTCGTCCAGTCCCAGCTCCTCCGCGGCGAACAGCGATATCCGGCGGTGCCCGCCATGGGCAGGGTTGAAGCTTCCGCCGAGCAGACCGATCCGGCGCGCGTGCATCAGGGGGAGATCGGCCTGGGACGGCCGTTCGCGATCAAGCCCATGACGGCGGCCTAGCAGTGGCGGCGGAGCCTGTCAGTCGTGGATTCGCCTTCCCGCGAAGTGGAGCCCATTTGCGAACAACTTGAGTTAATTTCGTAACCCGGAAACGATTCAGCCCGCGAGTCGTTCGATTCGCCCCTTTGCCTCGCTCCGCGATTCGACCCGCGGCGACTCGCGTGGTAGCGGCCCCGCCGGGATAAAAGGACGGCATAGGGGTCGTAATTGGTGACTAGCTCAACCGTAGGCGGATGGGTGGACCGCCTTCGGGCTTGGTTCCCGGATCGCGAATTCTTCATGCGATCTCAGGGACAGGTCCGCTTCATCCGGATTTCATCACGCGTGCAGATGACCGCCGCGGCGATCGTCACCATAGCGTTTGCCGCATGGATGATCAGTCTCGCGATCATGGCCTGGAGCCAGTTCCGCGCGGAAGCGGATCGCATGTCGCTGCTCGAGCGCGAGGCGAAAGTCGCGACCTCGGAGGAGCGGCTCGACGCCTATGGCGACGATCTTACCGCAGTCGCGAAGGATCTCGAACAGCGCCAGACGGTGCTCGAGGAGATGGCCGAAATGCTGCCCGAAGACATCAAGGGGCAGGCGCCGGTCAGCGATTCGACCGGCGAGACGGCCGAAACCGTCGCCAAAGTCAGCGCGGTCTTCCCCGAAGCGCGGTCGCTGGCCCAGATCGAAGCCCGCCAGCTCGCGCTGGTCGAGAAGATGACCCGCTTCGCCGATCATCGCGCGGAGCGCGCCGCCGCCGCGATGCGCAAGCTGGGACTGGATCCCTCCGCGATCCTGCGCTCGGCGCACCGGGATGCGATGGGTGGTCCGCTCGAACTGCTCCAGACCGGCGTCGACGGCAAGGCCGACCCCCGTTTCGAGCGCCTCGGCCTCAGCCTAGCGCAGATGGCGGCTCTCGAGCAGGGTCTCGACGGCATTCCCCAGTTCGAGCCCGCGAACCTCAAGTATATCTCGTCCGGCTTCGGCTATCGCCGGGACCCGTTCACGGGCCGCGGCGCCATGCACAAGGGCCTGGACTTTCGCGGGCCCGTAGGCGCTCCGATCTATGCCGCGGCAGAAGGCCGCGTGACATTCGTCGGCCGCAAGTCGGGCTACGGCAACGTGGTCGAGATCACCCACGGCAACGGCCTGACCACCCGCTATGCCCACATGTCGAAATTTTCCGCCCGCGTCGGCCAGCAGGTCGACACCGGCGACGTCATCGGCGCGATCGGCAACACCGGCCGCTCGACCGGCCCACACCTCCACTTCGAAGTCCGCATCAACGGCCGCGCGGTCAATCCGCGGCCCTTCCTGGAGACAGCCCCCGATGTTCTCAAAGAAGCCAGAGCCCGAGTCGGCGGGAGCAACGCCGATGGCTAGACCTTCCGCGCCGTCCAGCTCCACCTTCTCCGTGATCGGCGCCGATGTGGCGATCAAGGGGGATGTGTCGGCTTCGAGCGAGCTCCATGTCGATGGTCGCATCGAGGGCGACATCGCCTGCGAATCGCTGGTGCAGGGCGAATCGAGCGTGATCGAAGGCGCGATCAGTGCCGAGACGGCGCGGCTCGCCGGTAAGGTCAGCGGCTCGATCACCGCACGCCAGCTGGTCGTCCTGAAGTCGGCCCGGGTCGAGGGCGACGTGCACTACGACGCCCTGACCATCGAGCAGGGTGCGCAGGTGGAGGGCCGCTTCGCCCACCGCATGCCCAGCCAGCGCTCGACCGACAAGCCGGCTGCCCCTGTGGCGAGCGACGACGGCGAACCGAAGCTGACATTGGCGACCTGACCGCCGGCCAACCGGCAGCCCTCTACTGAGTCGCAGCGTCCTGCAGCACTTCCGCGCGCAGGGTCTTGCGATCCAGTTTGCCGATCATCGTCTTGGGCAGTTCCTCGCGGATGACGACGCCGGAAACACGCTCGTGCTTGCCGACGCGCACGTTGAGCCAGTCCTGGAGTTCGGCCGCGGTGGCTTCCGCGTCGTCGGCCAGGGTTACGTAGGCCCGCGGTGTTTCCCCGCGATAAGTGTCGGGAACGCCGATCACGAGCGCTTCCTTGACTGCCGGATGCTCGAGCAGAACGGCCTCGACCTGGCTCGGGAAGACCTTGAACCCGCCGACGGCGATCATGTCCTTGATCCGGTCGACGATGGCGATGAAGCCGTCTTCGTCGATTTCGGCGACATCGCCGGTGCGCAGCCAGCGCGTGCCGTCCACGTCGGCGAAGGCGTTCTTCGCCGCGTCGGGCCGGTTCCAGTAGCCCTGCATGATCTGCGGTCCGGAGATGACCAGCTCTCCCGGCTCGCCCTCGGGTGCGGGTTTCGTGGGGTCTTCCTTGTCGAGCAGCATCACGCGGGTCTGCGGGATCACCTGCCCGATCGTGCCCGGCTTGCGCAGCCCTTCATAAGGGTTGGTCGAGACGACGCCCGCGCTCTCTGTAAGCCCATAGCCCTCGACCAGCCGCGCGCCGCTTGCGGCTTCGAACTTCTCGCGTACCGGCGCCGGAAGCGGCGCGCCGCCGGAGATCGCCACCTTGAGGGAAGAAAAGTCGGTTCGACCGATTTCCGGATGATCGAGCAGCGCCTGGAACATCGTCGGCACGCCGGGAAACGCCGTAGCGCGCGTCCGCTGGATCGTCCGCAGCACCTGCTTGGCTTCGAACCGTGGCACCATGGCGATGCAGCCGCCCTTCGCAACCGTGCGGTTGAGCACACAGGTGTTGGCGAAGACATGGAACAGCGGCAGTGCGCCCATGATCACATCGGGCTCGCCGCGATCGAAAGGGTCGATCGCATCGACCTGCATCGCGTTGACCGACAGGTTGGCATGCGTGAGCATTGCCCCCTTGGGACGGCCGGTGGTGCCGCCGGTATATTGCAACAGCGCCAGATCGGCGGGCGAGACGCGAACGGCGGTCGGCTCGCCGCGCGCCACCGCATCCCACTCGCGCACGCCGGATCGTGACGGGATCGCCGAGATGCTCTTGCGGCCCAGCAGCTTGAGTGCGAATCGCTTCAATGGTGCGAGCATCGCCCCCAGGCGGCCGACCACGAGCGTTTCGAGCGACGAGCGGTCGAGAACTTCGAGGGCGGACGGCAGCAGACTCGCGGCATCGATCGTGACAAGCAGGCGCGCACCCGAATCCTCGACCTGCTGGTTGAGTTCCTCGACCGTGTAGAGCGGCGAGAAATTCACCACCACCGCGCCGGCCATCATCGCGCCGTAGTAGGCGGAGACGTAGATCGGCACATTGGGCAGGAACAGCCCTACCCGATCACCGCGTGCGATGCCGAGTTCCTGCAACCCCGCCGCAAAGCGCCGCGCTTCCTGATGGAGCGCCTGGTAGGAATAGACCCGGCCGAGAAAGTCGACCAGCGGCGCGGCGGGCCGCCGCTCCGCCGTTCGCGCGAAGAGATCGGGGAGCGTCACCGGTTCGAACGGCGTGTCCCACGGGGCTGCGTGCTGATAAGGCGCCTTACTGACATCCATGTCAACATGGATGCGCGAGAGCGTGCGCCAGGGCAAGGACTTTCTGAAAGCAGGCGGCGGCGGCGCAATTAGCCGCTCGCCCGCGCGCTCCGTCGCTCCAGCGAAAGCCGGAATGGCAGAAGAAGGAGACCGGCCCTCGCGTCGGCGAGGTCCGACAGCCTCAGAGCTGTTCGTCGCCCTCGTTCTCCGCAGCGCGCCGGGCTTCGAGCCAGGCGGCGGCTTCGGCTTCTTGCGCGGCTTCGGCAGCGGCCTTCTCGTTCGCTTCGCGCTCGGCACGTAGCTCGGCGATCAGCTTGTCGCGGTCGGTCCCCGAATCGAACGGCGCAGCTGCCTCAGCCTCTTCGGTTCCGGCCTTCTTCGCGGCCTTGGCCACGACCGCGTCAAGCTCGCGCTGCGAGCACAGGCCGAGCGTTACCGGGTCCTTCGGCTGGATGTTCTGGATGTTCCAGTGGCTACGCTCGCGAATCGCGGTGATCGTGTTGCGCGTTGTGCCGATCAGCTTGGAAATCTGCGCGTCCGAAATCTCCGGATGGTTGCGCAGGATCCAGGCGATGCCGTCGGGCTTGTCCTGCCGCTTCGACACCGGGGTGTAGCGCGGGCCCTTGGTCCGCGTGACCTCGACCGGCGCGCGCTGCATCTTGAGCGCGTAGCCCGGATCGGCCTGGCCGCGTTCGATCTCCTCCTGCGTCAGCTCGCCGGAGTGGATCGGGTCGCGCCCGGTGTACTTGCTGCCCGCGAGGTCATCGGCCATCGCCTGGACTTCGAGAATGTGCAGGCCGCAGAAGTCGGCGATCTGCGTGAAGCTGAGCGAGGTATTGTCGACCAGCCAGGTGGCGGTCGCATGCGGCATCAGCGGGGTGGGTTGCGCCATGATCGAAACTGTCCTGAAAATATAAGGGCCGCCCCTCGCGGAGCGGCCGTTGCCCGGGCGATTTAGGCGATGCGACCGGCGAGGGCAAGCCTTTCGGCCCCCGCCCCACGGAAGCTCAGGCCGCGAGCGGCTCCGCGTCGAGGGCGGCAAGTCCGGCGAGAAACTGATCGGTCGCGGCATCCCACGAATAGCGCGCGCCCAGTTCGGCGCAGTCCGCGCGGTCGCTGAACACGGCGCCAGCGATCGCCCGGTCGAGATCCTCGGATAGCGCACCGACGCGGTCGGTCACGATGTCGCGCGGCCCGGGCACGGGAAACGCCGCGACCGGAGTGCCGCAGGCGAGCGCCTCGATCATGACCAGCCCGAACGTGTCGGTCCGGCTTGGGAAGACGAAGACGTCGGCATGGGCGTAGCAACCGGCGAGCGCCCGACCGCTGCGCCTGCCGAGGAAGTGCACTTCCGGGAACTTGGCGCTGAGTTCGGCCAAAGCGGGACCGTCGCCGACGACGACCTTGCTGCCCGGATAGCTGCCGCCCAGAAACGCCTCGAGGTTCTTCTCCACCGCGACCCGGCCGACATAGAGCTGGATCGGGCGGGGAAGATTCCCGAACTCGGGCGGTGGCGGTGCGTCGCGATTGAAGCATGTCAGATCGACCCCGCGGCTCCAGGGATGGAGGCGGCGCAGCCCATGCGCCCGCAGTTCCTCGCGAATGCTCTCGGTCGCGACCAGCACCTGGCGCGAAGGCGCATGGAACCAGCGGATGTAGCGCCAGAACAGCGCCGGCGAGAGCCCTGTGCGCCGGGCGACGTACTCGGGAAACTGCGTGTGGTAAGCAGTCGTGAAAGGAATGCCGCGCACCGTGCAGAACCGCCGTGCGGCAAGCCCGAGCGGCCCTTCGGTCGAGACGTGAATCGCATCGGGCGCCAGGGCCGTGAGCCGCCGACCGATCGCGCCGGGCAGCGGCATCGCCAGGCGTATCTCGGGATAAGTGGGGCACGGCATCGAGCGGAAGCATTCGGGCGAGATCACCTCCACCTCGTGCCCGCGCGAGCGCAGGATGTCGCATGTCGCAGCCAGTGTGCGCACCACGCCGTTCATCTGCGGCGCCCACGCGTCGGTGACGATGGCGATCCGGTGCGGATAGGGCCGCACGGTGTCCGCTTCGGCCATGAATGCCTCCATCCGGCTCATGCCGCCGCCTTGCGTGCGGACGAAGCCACGACGTCAAACCGTGCGCGGCGCGCCATTTCCTCGGGCCAGTGGAGCAGTTCCATGCGCCCGTCGAAGTGCTCGACCAGCGCGGTGCAGCCTTCGACCCAGTCGCCGTCGTTGTAGTACTCGACGCCCTCGAAAGTGCGGATCTCCGCCGTGTGGATATGACCGCACACGACTCCATCGACGCCCCGCTCCGCAGCGGCGCGGGCGACAATCTCCTCGTAGCGGCTGATGAACTCGACCGCGTTCTTGACCTTGTGCTTGGCCACCTTCGACAGCGACCAGTACGGCAGCCCGAACGCCTTGCGCACGAGGTTGACCCAGCGGTTCAGCCCCATGAGCAGGTGGTAGAGCACGTCGCCGACCACGGCGAGCCACCGGTGTGCGAGCATGATCGCGTCGAATTCGTCGCCATGAAGCACCATCAGCCGGCGTCCGTCGGCCGTCTCGTGGAACGCGGCGCGGCGAATCTCGACTCCGCCGAAGTTCATGCCCGAGAACGGGCGCAGCATCTCGTCATGGTTGCCCGGGATATAGACGATCCGCGTCCCGCGCTTGGCGCGCTTGAGGATGCGCCAGACGACGTCGTTGTGCTCCGCCGGCCAGTAGACCTTCTTCTTCAACCGCCAGCCGTCGATGATGTCGCCGACGAGGTACATGGTCTCGCTGTCGGTGCTGTCGAGAAAGTCGATCAGCATTGCGGCATTGCACCCCTTGGTGCCGAGGTGGATGTCGCTGATCCAGATCGTGCGGAACCGTCGTCGCTTGCCGGCAACCGGCTCGGGAATCGCGCTTCTTACCGGTGGCAGACTCGCCACCGCCGCCAGTTCGGCCAGTCCGCCCGGAAGCCCTTTGATCCGTTCTTCGCCCATCGCCCGCACTCCGCTAGCGAATGCATTTCACGTCCGGCAGATGACAGGCAATTGTTACAGGCGATTCACGATTCAGTGACGCTTCGGCGAAAGCGTGACGGTTCTGCGTCAGACGTTTGGCACGTAATCCGCCATCGACATGTGTCAGCTTTCGACCTCAAGGACGATCTTGCCGATGTGGGCGCCCGCTTCCATCCGAGCGTGGGCGGCGGCGGCTTCGGCGAGAGGGAAGGTGCGGTCCGTCACCGGGCGCAGCTTGCCCTCCTCGAACAGCGGCCAGGCGTTCTTTTCGATTTCGCCCGCGAGCAGCGTCTTGAACGCATCCGACCGAGGGCGCAGCGTCGAGCCGGTCAGCGTGAGGCGGCGGCTCATCACCACGGCCATGTTGAGTTCCGCCTTTGGCCCCCCGAGCACCGCGATGGTCACATGCCGGCCGCCCTCCGCCAGGCATTTCAGGTTGCGCGGCACGTAGTCGCCCGAGACCATGTCGAGCACCAGTTCGACGCCCTTTCCGCCGGTGAAGGCCTTCACCTCCTCGACGAAGTCCTGCTCGCGGTAGTTGATCGCGAGATCCGCACCGAGGTCCCGCGCGGCGGCGCACTTGGCCTCGTCGCCGCAGGTGACGATCACGGTCAGCCCGAACGCCTTGCCGAGCATCGTCGCCATCGTGCCGATCCCGCTGGTGCCGCCGTGGACGAGCAGCGTCTCGCCTTCGCGCGCCCAGCCGCGCTCGAACACGTTGTGCCACACGGTGAACAGCGTCTCGGGAATCGCCGCCGCTTCGGCCAGCGGCATGCCGTCCGGCACAGGCAGGCAATGGCCGATATGAGCGAGGCAATACTCCGCATAGCCCCCGCCCGAAACGAGCGCGCAGACCTTCTCGCCTACGTAGTCCTCGGGCACGCCCGGGCCGACCGCGGCGATCACGCCGGAAATCTCGAGTCCCGGTATCGGCGAAGCCCCGGGCGGCGGCGGATAGTTGCCCTGGCGCTGGATCACGTCGGGTCGGTTGACCCCGGCATAGGCGACGCGAACCAGCAGCTCGCCCTCCCCCGGCTCCGGAACCGGCACCGTCTCCGGCCGCAGCACCTCGGGCCCGCCGGGCGCCTCGTATCCGATCGCGGTCATCTCGCGTGGCAGGTGCGCCGTCATTCGCCTTCCCCCTGTGGCAGTGCCGTCACGCCTGCGCACCTAACGCGCTGCCCCATTGACAGCAAGCGCGCCGCCTTGCGACATTGCGCGCAATGGATGAGGACGATCGTCCGCGCCCCCGGGGTGATGCCGCGAGCAAGCTCGCCGCCGACGACCTTTCGCCCTACTCTCAGGACGAGCTGGCCGAACGGGTCGCACTCCTCGAAGCCGAGATCGCACGAGTCGAAAAGCACCGGCTGAAGGCGGCGGCGCATCGCAATGCGGCGGACTCGCTGTTCCGAAAGCCGGGCTCGTGAGCGGCGCGGTTCTCAATCCGAGGTGCCGCACCCATATAGGCCTGGTTAACAACGTCCGGTTACATTCCCCCAGCAGGGAAACCCCGCTTTTCGCCACGAAAGTCCGCTAGATGCCCAGTTTCGCCCAGAACCTCGAGAAGACCCTCCATGCCGCGCTCGCCAGCGCGAGTGAGCGGCGGCACGAATATGCCACGCTCGAGCACTTGCTGCTCGCGCTGGTCGAGGACGAGGACGCGGCGCAGGTGATGAACGCATGCGGCGTCGATCTCGACGAGCTGGGCGAGGCGGTGCGCCAGTATCTCGATCAGGAGTACCAGTCGCTCAAGACCGAGGACGACGGCGATCCGCAGCCGACCGCCGGCTTTCAGCGGGTGATCCAGCGCGCGATCCTGCACGTGCAGTCGAGCGGCAAGGACACGGTGACCGGCGCCAACGTGCTGGTCGCCCTGTTCTCCGAACGCGACAGCTATGCGGTCTACTTCCTGCAGCAGCAGGACATGAGCCGGCTCGACGCAGTCAGCTTCATCAGCCACGGCATCGGCAAGGGCGGCAAGCAGCTCGAAAGCCGCGCGCCGCAGGGTGCCGACGAAGCCGGCAAGGCGGAAGAGAAGGCCGACAACAAGAAGGAAACGGCGCTCGACCAGTTCACCGTCAATCTCAACGCCAAGGCGGAGGCGGGCAAGGTCGATCCGCTGATCGGCCGCGGGCCCGAGGTCGACCGGACGATCCAGATCCTCTGCCGCCGCAGCAAGAACAATCCGCTCTACGTGGGCGATCCGGGCGTCGGCAAAACGGCGATCGCCGAAGGCCTCGCACGCAAGATCGTCGAAGGCGAAGTGCCCGAGGTGCTCAAGGACGCGGTGATCTACTCGCTCGACATGGGCGCGCTGCTGGCCGGCACGCGCTATCGCGGCGATTTCGAGGAGCGGCTGAAGCAAGTCGTGAGCGAACTCGAAGGCATGCCCGACGCGGTTCTGTTCATCGACGAAATTCACACCGTGATCGGCGCCGGCGCGACCAGCGGCGGGGCGATGGACGCCTCCAACCTGCTCAAGCCCGCGCTGTCGAGCGGCGCGATCCGCTGCATCGGCTCGACGACGTACAAGGAATTCCGCAACCATTTCGAGAAGGATCGCGCGCTGCTGCGCCGGTTCCAGAAGATCGACATCAACGAGCCGACGATCGAGGATACGGTGAAGATCCTGCGCGGCCTTCGGACCGCGTTCGAGGATCATCACAACGTCAAGTACACGCCCGACGCACTCAAGACCGCGGTCGAGCTCTCGGCGCGCTACATCAACGACCGCAAGCTTCCGGACAAGGCGATCGACGTGATCGACGAAGTCGGCGCGATGCAGATGCTCGTGCCGCCGAGCCGCCGAAAGAAGAAGATCACCGCGCGCGAGATCGAGGCGGTGATCGCGACGATGGCGCGCATCCCGCCAAAGACGGTGTCGAGCGACGACAAGAAGGCGCTCGAGAACCTCGAGCGGGACCTCAAGCACGTCGTCTTCGGGCAGGACGAGGCGATCCAGCGCCTTTCGACCGCGATGAAGCTCAGCCGAGCGGGGCTGCGCGATCCGGACAAGCCGATCGGCAGCTTCCTGTTCACCGGCCCCACCGGCGTCGGCAAGACCGAAGTCGCGCGCCAGCTCGCGAGCATCATGGGGATCGAGCTCAAGCGCTTCGACATGTCCGAATACATGGAGCGTCACTCGGTCAGCCGCCTGATCGGCGCGCCTCCGGGCTATGTCGGGTACGACCAGGGCGGTCTGCTGACCGATGCGGTCGACCAGAACCCGCACTGCGTGCTGCTTCTCGACGAGATCGAGAAAGCGCATCCAGACTTGTTCAACATCCTGCTGCAGGTGATGGATAACGGACGTCTGACCGATCACCACGGCAAGACGGTCGACTTCCGCAACGCCGTGCTGATCATGACGACCAATGCCGGCGCGGCGGACATGGCAAGCCAGGGCATCGGCTTCGGCAACGTCAGCAAGGAAGATGCGGGTGAAGAGGCTGTGAAGCGCATGTTCACGCCCGAATTCCGCAACCGGCTCGATGCGATCGTGCCGTTCGCCTACCTCGGCAAATCGACGGTCGCGCGCGTGGTCGACAAGTTCATCCTCCAGCTCGAGCTCCAGCTCGCCGAGCAGAACGTGCATATCCAGTTCGACAAGGACGCGCGTGAGTGGCTGGCCGACAAGGGCTACGACAGGCTCTACGGCGCACGGCCGATGGGCCGCCTGATCCAGGAAAAGATCAAGCAGCCGCTGGCGGAGGAACTGCTGTTCGGCAAGCTCGCCGAGGGCGGCGAGGTCCACGTGAGCGTGAAGGACGGCAAGCCGGCCTTCGAACTCACGCCTGCGGCGCCTAAAGCCAAACCGAAGCGAAAGACGAAGAAGGCGGCTGCGAAAAAAGCCGAGCCTGAAGCTGACGCGAGCGAAGGTGTAGACAGCGGCGAAGAGTGAATTCGCGCAGAATCACGGAAGCTCTTCCGCCGTCGTTCCAGTCCTTCGTCATCCCAGCGCAAGCTGGGATCGGGTGCGGCAATGTCCGACCTGGAGGAGAGCGATCCCAGCTTGCGCTGGGATGACGGTGGTGGCGGATCAGGCTAACCGGCGGATGCTCGCTGCATCACCGCCCGAACCGGCTGGAACCGCCCGGCATTACGCGTCATTCTGACAGGCATGGCGCACGACTTCGAATGGATCCGGCCCGAGCCGCACGGCATCCATGTCGTTCCCGCCGATTGCTGGATCGATCCTTCCGAGCCGGTGACCCGCGCGCTGGTGACGCATGGCCATGCAGATCACGCGCGCGGCGGGCATGGGCGGACGGTCGCCACGCCCGAGACGCTCGCGATCATGAAGTTGCGCTACGCGACTTCCGATGGCGCCGCGCCGGTCGGTTACGGCGAAACGATCCGCTTGCCGGGCGGCGTGGATGCGACGTTCGTTCCCGCCGGGCACGTGCTCGGGAGCGCGCAGATCCTGCTCGAGCATGCGGGCGAGCGCGTGATCGTGACCGGCGATTACAAGCGCTGCCCCGATCCGACCTGCCCGCCGTTCGAAGTGACGCCGTGCGACGTCTTCATCACCGAGGCGACCTTCGGGCTGCCGGTGTTCTGCCATCCGCCCATCGAGACCGAGATCGGCAAGCTGCTCGACCGCCTCACCGCGCATCCCGAGCGCTGCGTGCTGGTCGGCGCCTACGCGCTCGGCAAGGCGCAGCGGGTGATCGCGGAGCTGCGCCGCGCCGGCCATGACCGGCCGATCTACCTCCACGGCGCGCTGGAGCGGATGTGCCGGCTCTACGAGGACTGGGGCGTCGACCTGGGCGAATTGCGCCTGGTGAGCGACGCGAAGAAGGAGGACATGCGCGGACAGATCGTCGTCTGCCCGCCTTCCGCGCTCAACGACCGATGGAGCCGCCGCCTGCCCGACCCGATCACCGCCATGGCGTCAGGTTGGATGCGCGTGCGCCAGCGCGCCCGGCAGCGCAACGTCGAGCTGCCGCTGGTCATCTCCGATCACGCCGACTGGGGCGAACTCACCCGCACGGTCGAGGAGGTGAATCCGCACGAGACCTGGATCACCCACGGCCGCGAGGAGGCACTGCTGCGCTGGCACCAGCTCCATCAACGCCGCGCCCGCGCGCTGGCGCTGGTCGGGTACGAGGACGAGGATGACTGAGGGGCGCCCGCGTTAATGGAGGAGTTCGCCGCCCTGATCGACGCGCTGGTCTATACGCGCAGCCGCAACGAGAAGCTGCAGTTGATCGCCGACTACCTGCAGGCGACGCCCGATCCCGACCGCGGATGGGCGCTCGCTGCGCTGACCGGCGAGCTCGACTTTCCCGCGGTCAAGGCGAGCACGATCCGCAACCTGATGCACGAACGGGTTGATCCCGTCCTATGGACCCTGAGCCGCGATTTCGTGGGCGACACGGCCGAGACCGCGAGCCTGCTGTGGCCGGCCGGCGAATCGCCGCCCGATCCGCCGAGCGTGTCGGAAGCGGTCGAAGCGCTCACCGCGATGACCCGCCGGAGCGTGCTCGCCGAATTGCCGGCCCTGCTCGACCGGCTGGACGCATCGGGCCGGTTCGCGCTGCTGAAGCTCGCCACCGGCGCGATGCGGATCGGGATTTCGGCCCGGCTCGCCAAGATCGCCTTCGCCCAGGCTTTCGACGTCGGCGTGGAGGAGGTCGAGGAGTACTGGCACGGCCTCGCCCCGCCCTACCGCGCGCTCTTCGCCTGGGCTGCCGAAGGAGCGCCGCCGCCGGATACCGGCAGCCTGCCGCTGTTCCGCCCGTTCATGCTCGCCCACCCACTGGACGACACGATCGTCGATCTCGAGGACTACGTCGCCGAATGGAAGTGGGATGGTATCCGCGTCCAACTCGTGCGCGTCGGCGGTGAGCAGGGGGAGACGCGCCTTTACTCGCGTTCGGGCGACGACATCTCCGGGACCTTCCCCGAATTCCTCGACGCCCTGCCGATGGACGCGGTGCTCGACGGCGAACTGCTCGTGCGCGGCGTTCATCAGGGCGGGGAGAAAGGCGGCGCAGCGAGCTTCAACGCGCTCCAGCAGAGGCTCGGCCGCAAGACCGTCTCCAAGGCGATGCTCACGGAGTTCCCCGCCTTCATCCGGCTCTATGACGTCATGATCCTAGAGGACGACGATCTGCGCGACTTGCCGTGGACGCAGCGCCGCGCCCGCCTCGAGGCCCTCATGGCGCGGCTGCCCGAGGATCGTTTCGACCTGAGCCCCGTGGTCGACGCGGAGCATTTCGACCACCTCGCCGAGATCCGCGCGGGCGCACGCGACGATGCGATCGAGGGGCTGATGCTCAAGCGCAAGGACAGCCCCTATATCGCCGGGCGCAAGACGGGCTTGTGGTACAAGTGGAAGCGCGATCCGCTGCTGGTCGACTGCGTGCTGATGTATGCCCAGCGGGGGAGCGGCAAACGGTCGAGCTTCTATTCGGACTATACCTTTGGCTGCTGGGACGGCGATCCCGACGCGGGCGCCGATCTGCTGCCCGTGGGCAAGGCCTACTTCGGCTTCACCGACGAGGAACTGCGCAAGATCGACCGCTACGTCCGCAATCACACGGTCAACCGCTTTGGCCCGGTGCGCGAGACCGACAGAAGCCTGGTGTTCGAAGTCGCCTTCGATTCGGTCCACGCGAGCAAGCGCCACAAGTCCGGCCTCGCCATGCGCTTCCCCCGCATCCACCGCATCCGCTGGGACAAGCCCGCCCACGAAGCCGACCGCATCGACGCCTTGCGCGCGCTGGTGCGGGATTGAAATCGCCTCGCCCCGACGGCAAGGCCGACAGGCCATGCATCGCTACGATCTCCCGCGCCGCGCGCTCGCCTATGGCATAGCGGGACTCGCCGGGTTCGTAGACGCGGCGGGCTTTCTTGCAGCGGGCGGCTATTTCGTGTCGTTTATGTCGGGGAACACTACCCGGTTCGGCGTCGAGGCTGCGACCCGATCCCCGGCAGCATTGGTGCCGATCCTGCTGATCGTGTGCTTTGTGAGCGGCGTCGCGGCCGGTGCGGTGGTGGCGGAGCGCAGCGGGACGCCGAAGCGATCGGTCCTCATGCTCTCGACCATCCCGATCGCCGCGGGCGCGGTCAGCCATGCGCTCGGGCTGATCGCGCTGTTCGTGGGCGCGTCGGCGCTGTCGATGGGCGCAATCAACAACGCGTTTCGCCGCGAAGGCGAAGTTGCCATCGGCGTGACCTACATGACGGGCGCGCTGGTGCGCTTCGGCGAGGGTCTGGCGGCGAGGCTCATGGGCAGGCCGGCCCCGGGCGCCCTGTGGCATCTCGTGCTTTGGGCGAGCCTTGCCGCCGGCGCTGTGTTGGGCGCCTGGGTTACGATCGCATTGCCCGCCCTTGCGGCCTGGATACCACTGGCGTGGGTGGCAGGCCTGTGTCTTGCCACCAGCCGGATCGAACGCGCCCGTACCTAAGGTCGGTGCGCGTCCGGGAGCTGGATCAGCTTCTCCCGCGAAGTTGCGCCGCGCAACAGTTGCAGCCGCGAGGCGCCGATCCCCAGAGCCTTGCCGAGCAGCGCCAGCACCGCGGCGTTGGCCGCGCCATCGGTGGGTTTCGCGCGCACTTTCATCAGCAAGCGGCCGTTCTCGATCGCCACGCTTTCGCTCCGCGCGCCCGGGGTGACCCGCAGCGCCAGCCGGCCTTCGCTATCGGCAAGGGCGCGGATCGTCTGCGCCGCAGGGAAATCAGCCTTCGGGCGCGCCATCGAGCGCCGCCGCGTGCGCCTTCCCATTCTCGACATAGTGCGCGACGCCTGCGCGCATCCCGGCAATCGCCGCATCGTCGAGGTCGCGCATCTTGCGCGCCGGCCGCCCGCCCCAGAGCTCGCGCGCGCCCATCACCTTGCCTTCGGTGAGCATGGCGCCCGCGGCAAGCATAGCGTCGGTGCCGATCACCGCCTTGTTCATCGCGATCGCGCCGAGCCCGACGAAGCCGCGGTCCTCGATCGTGCAGCCGTGGACCATCGCCATGTGCCCGATCAGCGCGTCGTCGCCGATGATCAGCGGCGAGCCTTCGGGATCGCCCGGACGTTCGGGGTCACAGTGGAGCACGCTCCCATCCTGCACGTTGGTGCGCTGCCCGATGACGATGCGGCTGACGTCGGCACGCAGCACGCAGTTGTACCAGACCGAGCTGTCTGCGCCGATCTCGACCTCGCCGATCAGAACGCAGCCGGGCGCGACGAAGGCGCTGTCGTGGATCTTCGGCGTGCGGCCGTGGATCGGGATGATCCGGACTCCGGGGCGGTGTGCGCTCATGCCTTGTGCTCCTGCCATTGCTCGGCGGTGAGGCTGTAGAGGATCGTCGGCCGATCCTCTTGCGGGTAGGCGGGATCGTCGAAATCGAGATCGCGCCGGCGGATCATGCCGAGCTTTTCCATCAGCTTCCAGCTTCCGACGTTCGCTTCGCTCGTCAGCGCGACGACATGCGGCGCGCCGACCCGGCCGAAGGCCCAGTCGAGCACCGCGCGCATCGCTTCCTCCGCATAGCCGCGCCGCCAGCGATCCTCGCGTACAAGCCAGCCCACTTCGTGATCGCCGGGATTCTTCGCCAGCGGATTGTCGACCCGCTTGATGCCGCAATGACCGACCATCTCGCCGGTCGCCTTCTCGATCATGAACAGGAAGCTGAAGCCCTCCTGCGCATAGAGAGCCATCCCCTTGGCGTGTTTCGCCTCGATCTCGTGCAGTTCCTTGACGCCGCCGAGCCGCGCCATGACCGTGGGGGTGTCGAGCAGGCGATACTGGAGCGCGGCGTCGCCCTCCTCGATCGTGCGCAGGACCAGCCGCTCGGTCTCGGCGACGATGTCAGCCATCGCGGCTTTCCCATGCGGCGCGGTCGATCGAGTAGACGATCGTGTCGCGCCACGGCGGATCGTAACGTTCGTCGGGATAGTCGAGCTCTTCGCGCCGGCGCATGCCGAGGCGGCGCATCAGGCCCCAGCTCCCCGCGTTGCCTTCGACCGTGAGCGCGACGACCTTCTCCGCACCGAAGCGGCCGAAGGCAAGCCCGAGCGCCGCGGTTGCGGCTTCCTTCGCGTAACCCTGCCCCCAGGCGTCCTCGCGCAGGCGCCAGCCGATCTCGACCGCGCCGGTGACGGTCGAGCCCGGCGCGTCGGCACGCTTCAGCCCGCAGAAGCCGAGCAGCGCCCCGTCGGCCTTGCGCTCGACCACCCAGAAGCAAAACCCGTTGCGCCGGCCGCTGCCTTCGACCCGCTCGCGCTGCGCGGCCATGCCCGCCTCGTCGAGCTCGCCTCCGAGCCAGCGCATGACTGCGGGCGTGTTGGTGTGACGGAAGAACTCGGCCCAGTCCTCCTCGCGCCAGTCGCGCAGGACGAGCCGTTCGGTCTCGTGCCGGAATCCAGCCATGTCTATGCCCCCAGCAGCCGGGCGGCGTGCGCCGCGTGATAGGTCAGCACGCCGCTGCATCCCGCGCGCTTGAAGGCGGTGAGCGTCTCGAGCACGAGCGCGTCGCGATCCCCCGCGCCGGTAGCCGCCGCGGCCTCGATCATCGCGTATTCTCCGCTCACCTGGTAGGCGAAGACGGGCACTTCGAAGCGCTCCTTCACCCGGCGGACGATGTCGAGGTAAGGGAGCCCCGGCTTGACTATGACGCTGTCCGCCCCCTCCGCGAGATCAAGCGCCACTTCGCGTAAGGCCTCCTCGCCGTTCGCAGGGTCCATCTGGTAAGACCTTTTGTCCCCCTTGAGCAGCCCGCCTGAGCCCACCGCGTCGCGGAACGGTCCGTAGAACGCGCTCGCGTATTTCGCGGCGTAGCTCATGATCTGGACGTTGTGGTGTCCGCCCATTTCGAGCGCCATGCGGATCGCCTTCACCCGCCCGTCCATCATGTCCGAGGGCGCAATGACGTCGGCCCCCGCCTGGGCCTGGTTGATCGCCTGGTCCACCAGAACCGCGACCGTGTCGTCATTCACGACATAGCCCGTCTCGTCGAGCAGCCCGTCCTGGCCGTGGCTGGTGTAGGGATCGAGCGCCACGTCCGTCAGGATGCCGATGTCGTTGCCGCAGGCGTCCTTGATCGCCTTGATCGCGCGGCACATCAGGTTGTCGGGGTTGAGCGCCTCGGCCCCGTCGTCCGAGCGGCGGCCGGGCTGGGTGTTGGGGAACAGCGCCAGGCATGGGATGCCGAGCCGGACGGCTTCCTTCGCGCGGGCGGCGACGCCATCGACGGACCAGCGCGAGACGCCGGGCAGGCTCGCGACCGGCTCCTCCACCCCCTCGCCGTCGGTGACGAACAGGGGCCAGATCAGGTCGGCCGGCGTCAGCACGCTCTCACGGTACAGCGCGCGGCTCCACGAACTGGCCCGTGCGCGGCGCATTCGCAGGTTAGGATAGGAGGCGGTCATGCCAGCCTGTTGCCGCAAAGCCGCGCCCGGTTCAATCGGCAGCAGCCGTCATCCCACGCGCTTGGGAGTCTCGAGCTTGTCGATCTCGCGCACCGGCTCGGAAGCGGCGGCTTCGGTTGCTGTCGGAGCGAGATCGCCCAGCGCGGCACCGGCCTCGACGGTCTTGAGATTGGCCAGCGCGGCACGGAAACGGCGCAGCTCGGCACCCGAAAGCTGCGCCCGGGTGACGAACTTCACCGAGGCGGGGTTAACCGCGCGGCCGCCGCGATACATCTCGTAGTGCAGGTGCGGGCCGGTCGAGAGGCCGGTCGAGCCGACGTAGCCGATCACCTGCCCGCGGCGTACGCTCTGTCCGCTGCGCACGGCGATGCGGCTCATGTGGCAATAGCGCGTGGCGAGCCCGCCGCCGTGGCTGAGCCTGACCGCCTTGCCGCAGCCGCCCGCGCGCCCGGCGCTGGCGACGCGGCCGTCGGTCACCGCGACGATCGGCGTGCCGTAGCTGGCGCGAAAGTCCATGCCGGCATGCATGCGCTTGTAGCCGAGGATCGGATGGCGGCGCATACCGAAATTGGATGAGACCCGACCGGGTACGGGGGCGACAAGTCCATTGCGCTGTTCGCCCACGCCCGAGGCTTCGTAGAAGCGCCCTTCCTCGCCCCACCGCATGAGCTGGGTCGCGGGCTCCCCGCCGCGTTCGATCCCCGCATAGAGAAGCTGCCCTGCCTGGCGCTCGCCGGTGGCGGCGCGGCGGTACTGCACGATCATGTCGAACGTATCGGTCGCGCGCACCGCGCGATCGAGATCGACCTGCTCGCTGAGCGCCTTCAGGTACTGCTGCACCGCGCTCGCTGGAGCGCCCGCAGCGCGCATCGAGCGGTAGAGGCTGCTGCCGACGGTGCCGCGGATGCGCAGCGGCGTCTCGTCGACGCGGATCGGCTTGCGGGTGAGCGACAGATGGCCGGCCTCGTCGCGGGTGACGGCGAGCGCGAGATCGAAGCGGGCGCGGAATTCGAGCGCGTCGAGCGGACGCGCCGCCCCGGGCTGCGGGCGGCGCCCGAGCGTGATGTCGACTTGCGTTCCGGGCTCGATAGCCTCGAGCGGAACCGAACCTGAGACGAGCTCGGCGACTCTCTCCGCATCGGTTGTGCCGACTCCTGCGCGCCGCAGCATGCGCTCGAAGCTGTCGCCCCGCGCCAGGGTGGCAAGCAGCGCGATGCTGGGGCGTTCGGGGGCGGACTTGAGCGGCACGACCGCGGCAGTGGCGCCCATCCGCCGCCCGCTGTCGGACCCGAGAGCCAGCGGCGTGATCATCTGGCTGCGAAACTCGTCCCGCGCCGGATCGTCCAGCGTCATCGCAGGCGCCGCCGCCACCGGGGCGAAGTCGGGCCACAGGGCAAGTGCGGCCGCGGACAGGCCGATCAGCGTGGCCATGCCGCGGAACCAGCGGCGGCTGCCGATCTGCTCGGCTAGATCGGGAGCAAGATCGATCCTCTCGAATACTTCGGAGACGCCCGCGCGCCAGGCGTCGAACCGTTCGGGGAGGCGCCGTGCGCGCTGGATCACCTGCGGCTGCGGGTCGGCCACGATCTGGGAGTGCGAAAGCGCGGCCGGACGCCAGACGTCGCCGCCGGAATCGGCGGAGACGGTCCCGTCGCCAAGGCTCTGCTTGTACACCGCGCCTCCTCCGCAGGCCGCAATGCGTGTTTGCGCGACCTGCCCCGAGCGTGTCCTATGCCGCAATCCCTGCCCGATTAAAGTAAAGACCGCCTTAAGCTGCGGCGGACCGAGTCGTTCGCGCGGCGGCCTGCGGGAACTCGGCCGGGCGGCACCGGCGCGGGTTGCCGCGTGCCCTCCCCGATGCCACATTGGCGGGGTGACCGATGGTACCATCACGGCGGTCCTCGGACCCACCAACACCGGCAAGACCCATCTGGCGATCGAGCGGATGTGCGGCCATTCCTCTGGCGCGATCGGTTTTCCGCTGCGCCTGCTCGCGCGCGAGGTCTACGACCGGGTGGTCGCGATCAAGGGCGAAAGCCAGGTCGCCCTGATCACCGGCGAGGAACGGATCGAGCCGGCGAGCGCGCGCTATTTCTGCTGCACGGCAGAGGCCATGCCGCGGACCGGCGGCGGCCACGCCTTCGTCGCCCTCGACGAGGCGCAGCTTTCGGCCGACCGCGAGCGCGGCCACGTCTTCACCGACCGCCTCCTGCACGCCCGCGGACGGGAGGAGACCATGCTGCTCGGCGCGGCGACGCTGGAGCCGGTCGTCCGGTCGCTGATCCCGCGCGCCGAGATCGTCGAGCGGCCGCGCTTCTCCACGCTGACGCATGCTGGCGCGCGCAAGCTCTCGCGCCTGCCGCCGCGGAGCGCGATCGTCGCCTTCTCGGTGGAGCAGGTCTACGCCGTCGCCGAAATGCTCCGACGCTTCCGCGGCGGGGCGGCGGTCGTGATGGGCGCACTGAGCCCGGAAACGCGCAACAAGCAAGTCGCGATGTTCCAGTCTGGCGAGGTCGACTACATCGTCGCGACCGATGCGATCGGCATGGGCCTGAACCTTGACGTCACCCATGTCGCGTTCGCTTCGCTGACCAAGTTCGACGGCGTGCGCCAGCGGCGCCTGACACCGGCGGAGATGGCGCAGATCGCCGGGCGCGCCGGACGGCACCAGAAGGATGGGACGTTCGGCACGCTCGCGGCGGGCAAAGGCCCCGTCCCCGAGTTCACCGACGAGGAAGTCTACGCGATCGAGGAGCATCGGTTCGCACCGCTGACCAAGCTCTTCTGGCGCGAGGCCGAGCCACGTTTCGACAGCCTGCGCACGCTCATCGCCGATCTGGAGGCGCCTCCACCCGAAGCGGAACTTGCGCCGGCCCCCGAAGCAATCGATCTTGCCGCCCTCAAACGCCTCGCCGACGAGCCGGTCGCGCGTGACGTCAAGGGGCCGGGGTCGGTTCGCCGGTTCTGGGAAGCCTGCTCGCTGCCCGATTTTCGCCAGCTCGGCCCCGACGTCCACGCCCGCTTCATCGCTCGGCTTTGGCAGGACCTGGCGCAAGGATACCTCGGCGCGGACTATGTCGCGGCACGGATCGCCGAGCTCGACCGTGTGCAGGGCGACATAGACACGCTGCAGGGACGGATCGCGGCGATTCGTAGCTGGGCCTATATCTGTCAGCGGCCCGACTGGGTCCTCGCGCGGGACGAAATGGCGGCACGCGCAAGAGCAGTGGAAGCGAAGCTGTCGGATGCGCTACACGCACGCCTGACCGAACGTTTCGTCAACCGGAGGACCACGATCCTGATGAAGAGCCTGGGCACCGATCCTGCGCTGCTGCCCGTCACGCTGGCGGAGAACGGCACATTGCTGGTGGAGGACGAGCCGATCGGCCATGTCGAGGGCTTCCGCTTCAAGGTCGACCACACGGCCAGCCACGGCGATCGCAAGATGCTGCTGGCCGCCGGCGAGAAGGCCCTGCCGCGCATCCTGTCGGACCGCGCCGAGGCGTTGATCGCCTCGCAGATGGAAGGCGTTTCGCTCAATGACGGCGCGATCCGCTGGCAAGGCCAGGATCTCGCACGGCTCGATCCGGGCAGCGACGCGGTGCATCCGCGCATCGTGCCGGTACGCGAGCTCGGCGCCCTGCCCGATACCGCCCGCGAACGGCTGTTGCAGGCTCTCGCCACCTGGCTTGCCGCGACGCTCGCGCCGCTCGAGCCGCTCGCCAGACTCGAGGAGGCGGCGAAGAATCCCGAGGCCGGGTCGCAGGCGCGCGCGCTGCTGCTCGGCCTGATCGGGGGGCACGGCTTCGTCGCCCGCGACAAGGCCGGGATCGAGCATCTGCCGAAGGAGATGCGGCCGTTCCTGCGGCGCCTTGGCGTCACATTCGGCGCGCTCGACGTCTTCGCGCCTGCATTGCTCAAGCCCGCGCCGCGCGCTCTGCTGCACGCCCTGGGTTACGACAGGCGGCCGCTGCAAGAGGCGATGCAGCCGGTCGTCGAAGGCTCGAAGACATCTCCGGCCGGCTATCGCCCCGCCGGCAAGCAGATGGTGCGGGTTGACATCGCCGAGAAGATCCTGCGCGCGGCGCATCAGGCACGTGCGGAGGCGAAGGCGCGGCGTTTCACGCTCGATCCCGCGCTCGCCATCTCGACCGGGCTCGCCCCCGAGAGCTGGCGCCGGCTGCTGGGCGCGGCGGGGTTCCGCTATCTCCCCGCACGCAAGTTGGCGGACGGCGTATTCGGCCCTCCGGCGCCCGACCTGTGGGAGTGGCACGCGGCGCGGCGGCGACAACCTCGGCGCAAGCCCGATCGCGGTCCGCCTGCCAATGGTGCTTTCGCCGCGCTGGCGGACCTCGTGCGGTGATGCGGATCGACCGGCTGCTGTGTCACTTGCGCTTCGTGAAGACGCGCGCGCGGGCACAGTCGCTGGTGGAGGCGGGGCACGTGCGGAGGAACGGGCAGCGGGTCGTCCGCCCAAGCCAGGCGGTTGCGCCGGGCGACGTGCTCACCTTTCCAGTCGGCAAGCAAATACATGTGATCGAACTGCTCGCGCTGCCCACGCGCCGCGGCCCGGCGCCCGAAGCCCGGGCCTGCTATCGCGCGCTTGACCCGGAGGGGCAAACCGCCATAGCAGCGGCTAAACCGTGAACCAGGGCTAAGCCCGCAAAGGAAGCGCTTCCCAATGACCTATGTCGTCACCGACGCCTGCATCAAGTGCAAGTACACCGATTGCGTCGAGGTCTGCCCGGTCGACTGTTTCTATGAGGGCGAGACAATGCTGGTGATCAATCCCAGCGAGTGCATCGACTGCGGCGTGTGCGAGCCTGAATGCCCGGCCGAGGCGATCCTGCCCGACACCGAAAGCGACCTCGAACAGTGGCTTGAGCTCAATGCGAAATATTCGGCCGAATGGCCGAACATCACCAGCCAGAAGGACCCGCCGGAGGACGCCGACGAGCACAAGGGCGAGGAAGGCAAGTTCGACAAGTACTTCACGCCCGAGCCCGGCGAGGGCGACTGATCCGCCGGACCGAAGGCGGGGCGCGGCGTCCCGATTCGGGAGTCTTACTGCGGACTCGCAATTTTCTTGCTGTTATGCTATATAATGCAACAACTGCACCGGTTCTGCCGGTCGCAGGCGTGACAGCAGAAAGGTCCGGACCACTCGCGACAGGACAATCGACCGTTCGACCGCGCCCGATGCGGCGCGGCGCGAGGGCGATTTGACTTCTGCCCCCGGGGCCCGACCGCAGAAAGGATTTTTGCATGGCCAGCAAGGCTCCCGCCTTCGATGTCGGCGACTATGTCGTCTACCCCAAGCACGGCGTCGGCCGTGTGATCGAGCTGCAGAACGAGGAAATCGCCGGGATGCAGCTCGAGCTCTACGTGCTTCGCTTCGAGAAGGAGCGGATGACGCTTCGCGTTCCCACCAACAAGGTCGAAGCGATCGGCATGCGCAAGCTGTCGAGCGACAAGACGCTGAAGGAAGCGATGGAGACGCTCAAGGGCAAGCCGAAGATCAAGCGCACGATGTGGAGCCGCCGCGCGCAGGAATACGAAGCGAAGATCAACTCGGGCGACCTCGTCTCGATCGCCGAGGTGACGCGCGACCTGTTCCGCCCGGAGGATCAGCCCGAGCAGTCCTATTCCGAACGGCAGATCTTCGAAGCGGCCTCGAGCCGCCTCGCGCGCGAGCTGGCGGCGATGGAGAAGACTGACGAGCCGGCCGCGCTCGAGAAGATCCTCAATGTCCTGCGCGAACATGCGCCGCAGTACTACGAGAACGCCGAAGAGGCCTGATTTCGACCAAGGCCTGATTTCGACCAAGCGTCGTGTCCGACCGACGAAAGGCCGCCCTGCCGGGCGGCCTTTTTCGTATCGGGTTGAACGGACGATACTGCTGTATTATGTCGGCAATACGGGCTGGGTCCATTTCGGCACGAGGAAGGTTCACATGCTGCAGAAGATTCTCAAGGGGGTTGCGCCGGTTGTCGCGCTGATGATGGCCACCGGCTGCAACGGAAACATCAACATCAACGGTTCGGACGGCGTGCCTCTTTCCGAGCTCGACCTCGAAGGCAAGAGCCCGACCGAACTGGTTCTTGCGGGCCCCGACAACGTGGTCGTCACGCGCGGCGACGCGCTCGCCATCGACGTGAGCGGTGACCAGGAGGCGATCGATGCCCTGCGCTTCACGTTCGATGAAGAGACGCTGGGCGTCATGCGCGAGAACGACTGGAACGACGTCGACGGCACCGCCACCGTGCGCGTCACGCTGCCGCGGCTCGATAAGCTCGTGCTCGCCGGATCGGGCCGCGCCGAAGTCGATCTGCTCGACGGCGACGCCGAAGTGACCATCGCGGGCAGCGGCACGGCCGAAACCGCCAATGTCGATACGACCTCGCTCGAAGTGACGATCGCGGGTTCGGGCACCTATCGCGCCGCGGGCCGCGCCGAGCAGCTCGACTTGACGATCGCCGGTTCGGGCGATGCACGGATGGACGGCCTCCAGGTCGGCAGGGCCGATGTCTCGATCGCGGGTTCCGGCGATGCGGCGTTTGCTTCCGACGGCAGGGTCGAGGCGTCGATCATGGGTTCGGGCGACGTGACCGTGACCGGCTCCGCCCAGTGCACGATCAGCGCGATGGGCTCGGGCTCGCTCAACTGCCGCACGGGCACCGCGAGCGGCGAGGCGCCGCCCTCGCCGCCCGCCGCTCCGGCCGCACCCGGGGCGCCCGAAGCACCGCAAGCGCCAGACGTCCGGTAAATTTCCGCCGGCGTTCATCGCCCGGACGCAAACAATCGGCTATGCCGCGCGAAAGGAGGAATTCCGATGCGCGGCATAGTGCTTGTTTCGACCGTCCTGCCCATGGCTTTGGCGCTGAGCGGCTGCCTCGTCCGGACCGCGGCCGACGTGGTCACGGCCCCCGTGCGGGTGGCCAGCGGAGCGGTCGACATGGCAACCACGAGCCAGTCCGAAGCCGACGAGAAGCGCGGGCGCGAACTGCGCAAGCGGGAGGAAGAGCTGGGCAAGCTCGAACGCCGCTATGCGAACGAAATGCGCGATTGCAGCGACGGCGATCGCCGCGCCTGCGACAAGGCGCGCAAGACCTACGGCGAGATGCAGGTTCTGCTGCCGAGCATTCCGGTCGAGCCGGAACCGCGCTAGCCGGTCTCAGGCCGCGGCGCGGCGCAAGCGGTCGTTGATCGCAGCACCAACGCCTTCCTCGGGAACCGCGGCAACCGCCACGCGCGGAAGATGGGACCGTGCCGCCTCGTGCAGACAGGCGTAGAGCCGCGCGGCGGCTTCGGCGAGATCGCCGGATGGCGACAGGGTGCAGTGGCCCGCAACGTCGCCGAAACCGATCATGAACTCGTCCGCTTCGGCAACGGCGGCGTCGAGGCGAACCGGCTTACCCGGCGCGTAGTGGCTCGCGAGCTGGCCCGGCGCCTCGATCGCGCCGCCCGCGCCGCCTCTCTCGCGCGGCGCATCGAACAGCCGCCGGTGGAGCGCATCGAGATCCACCGGTCCGGGGCGCAGCTCATCCCAGCGGCCGTTCTCGCGAATGGCGAGGATCGTCGATTCGACGCCTTCCGTACAGGCGCCGGCGTCGAGGATCAGATCGATCCTCCCATCGAGCGAGGCCGAGACATGTTCGGCTCTCGTCGGGCTGATGAAGCCGCTGCGGTTCGCCGAGGGCGCGGCGAGCGGGAAATCGCAGGCGGCGAGCAATGCCCGCATCGCCGGATGCGCGGGCGCGCGCAGGGCCACCGTCGGCAGGCCGGCGGTGACTGCGGCCGCCAGGCCCGCGTCCTCGCGCCGGGGCAGGACCAGCGTCAGCGGCCCGGGCCAGACGGACTGGGCGAGACGGTCCGCGTCCCTCTCCAGCCACGCGTACCGGGCGGCCTGCGCAGCATCGCGGACGTGCACGATCAGCGGGTTGAAACTCGGCCGGCCCTTCGCCTCATAGATGCGCGCGACCGCCTCGTCGCTGTCCGCCCGCGCGGCAAGGCCGTAGACGGTCTCCGTCGGCACTGCGACCAGCCCGCCGTCGGCGAGTATTCTCGCTGCGCGAGCAATTCCTTCCGCATCCGCGGGAACTGTTTCGGTCGCGTTCTTGCCGCCCATTCCCGCGCGCTATATGCGCATCGGCGCAAAGCCAAGGGGAACCGCACGACGTGACCTATTCGCCCGCCACCCAGGACCAGTTGCTCGCCATCCGCGTCAATGCGGGGATTGCCGACCTCGCCGCATCCGAACGCTTCTCCGCTGCCGAGCCCGACATGGTCGAGGCGATCGTCGAAGGCATCGGCGCGTTCGCGGCAGGCGAATGGGCGCCGCTGAACCGCGTGGGCGACCTGGAAGGCGCGAAGCTCGAGAACGGCGTAGTGCGCCTGCCGGGCGGGTTCGCCGAGGCCTATGCCGACTATGTCGCGCAGGGCTGGAACGCGATCGCCGGCCCGGCGGAGTTCGGCGGCCAGGGCCTGCCCTTCACGCTCGCCTGCAACGTGCTCGAGAACCTCGGCACCGCGAATATGGCCTTCAGCCTGCTGCCGATGCTTTCAGTCGGCGCGATCGAGGCGCTCGAGCATCACGGAAGCGAGGCGCAGAAGGCGGCCTATCTGCCGAAACTGGTCAGCGGCGAGTGGTCGGGCACGATGAACCTCACCGAGCCGCAGGCGGGCAGCGACCTCGGCGCGCTGCGCACGGCCGCGACGCCGATCGAAAGCGGTGAGCACGCCGGCAAGTACCGCATCGCCGGACAGAAGATCTTCATCACCTTCGGCGAGCACGATCTGGCCGAGAACATCATCCATCTCGTTCTCGCGCGCCTGCCCGACGCACCCGAGGGCAGCCGCGGCATCTCGCTGTTCCTCGTGCCCAAGTACCACGTGAACGACGACGGCTCGCTCGGTCCGAAGAACGACGTGCGGTGCGTCAGCCTCGAGCACAAGCTCGGCATCAATGCCTCGCCCACCTGCGTGATGAGCTACGGCGACAACGGCGAATGCATCGGCGAACTCGTCGGCGCGGAAAACCGCGGCCTGATGGCGATGTTCACGATGATGAACAACGCGCGGATCAACGTCGGCAACCAGGGCGTGCAGATCGGCGAGCGCGCGACCCAGGCCGCGCTCGCCTATGCCCGCGAGCGCGTGCAGTCCGCCCGCGCGGGATCGCCCGACAAGACGCCGGTCGCGATCATCGAACATCCCGACGTGCGCCGCATGCTGCTGCGGATGAAGGCGCTGACCGAGGGCGCGCGGGCCCTCCTCTACTACACCGCGGGGCAGGTCGACCGCGGTACGCTGGGCGACGAAGCCGCCGACCGGCGCGGCGACGTGCTCGTGCCGCTGATCAAGGCCTGGGGAACCGACGTGGGCGTCGAAGTCGCCAGCCTCGGCGTGCAGGTCCATGGCGGCATGGGCTTCATCGAGGAGACCGGCGCCGCGCAGCATTACCGCGACGTGCGCATCGCCCCGATCTACGAAGGCACCAACGGCATTCAGGCCGCCGATCTGGTGATGCGCAAGCTGGGGCTCGAGAACGGCGCGGTGTTCGCCGCATTGATGGCGGATATCGCGCGCGATGCGACGAGCGATGAGCCGACCCTCGCCGCGCTCGCGAACGACTGTGCCGCGGTCGGCGAATGGATGCGCGACACTGCTTCGCTGGACGACCGGCTCGCCGGCAGCGTGCCATTCTGCACGATGTCCGCCGTCGCGGTCGCCGGGTGGCAGTTGCTGCGGCAGCTTCGGGCGGTCGAGAGTGGCGAAGCGCCGGGCCTCGCTGCCGCCAAGCGCGCCAGCGTGCGCTTCTTCCTCGACCGGCTCGTGGCCGAGGCGGCCGGGCTCAAGGCGTCGGCCATGGCAGGCGCGGAGCCGCTCTACGCGCTTACGAGCGAGCAACTCGCGGGATGACGCGCGGGACTTCCCCCGATCAAGGCGATCCTCTGGCGCGCATCGCCGACGCGCTCGAGAGGCTCGCGGGGGAAGCGGCACACGAAACGGATTGGCACACGGCGCCCGCCTATATGTGGGACGGGCGCTCGGCCCGGCAGGTCGCGACGATCGACGCGCCGTCGCTCGCGCTGCTCGGGGGGATCGATGCGCAGCGCGATGCCGTCGCAGCCAATGTCGTGCGGCTCGCCCGAGGCTACGCCGCACACGACATGCTGCTGTGGGGGGCGCGGGGCATGGGCAAGTCGGCGCTGGTGCGCGCCTCCGTCGTCGCAGCGCAGGCTGAGGTGCCCGGCAGCATCGCGCTGGTCCAGGTCGCGGCAGACGCCCTGCACTCGCTCCCGCGCCTGTTCGCACGGCTGCGCGACGTAGAGCGAAACTTCCTCGTTTACATCGACGATCTGGGCTTTGGCGAGGAGGATACGTCCGGACCACGCCATCTGCGCAGCTGGCTGGAGGGCGGCGTCGAGGCGCGGCCGGCGAATGTGCGCCTCGCGGTCACCTCCAACCGCCGCGCGATCGTGCCGCGGCATTCACGCGAACAGGACGATCCGCTGAATCCGCGCGATGCAGTCGACGATACGCTCGCCCTCGCCGACCGGTTCGGACTCTCGATCGGTTTTCACAATTGTACGCAGGACGAGTACCTGGCCATAATTGGCGGGTACGCCGATGAATACGGCCTGGAATGGAGCGAAGCCGACGCCCTCGAATGGGCGCGGCGCCGCGGCGCCCGGTCGGGCCGCACTGCATGGCACTATGTGAACGAGCTTGCCGGACGCGCCGGACGCGCGATCTGAGCCTCAGCGAACCACATCCTCGCGCGCGTAGTCGTCCTCGAACGTCGCCGTGCTGCCGCCCAGCTCACGTTGCGGAGGCAGCGAATCGCCCTGTCGACGCTCGATCGCCGGCAAGGGCTCGGCACCGGGAGCGATCACACGCCAGATGATACCGGCCGTGTCATCGCTGACCAGCAGCGCGCCGTCACCGGCCCATTCGACCCAGGTCGGGCGGCCGCGTGTCGTGCCCTCGCCGGTCAGGAAGCCGGACAGTACGGGGACCGGTTTGCCGAGCGGATTGCCGCGGTCGTCGAAAGCGACATAGACGACGTCGTATCCTGCCGGCGGCTTGCGGTTCCACGATCCGTGGCGCGCAATGAAAGCGCCCTGAGCGAAGCGGGGCCCCATCCGCGCGCCTTCCTCGCTGAAGACCAGCCCCAACGCCGCGACGTGCGGGCCGAGCGCATATTCGGGCCGCCGCGCGTATTCGATGAGGAACGCAGGCATCGGCGCCTCCACACGGCGATCGATGTTGTTCTTCCAGTAGACCCAGGGCCAGCCGTACTGCGCGCCGATCGGCACGTTGGTGAGATAATCGGGCACGAGATCCGAGCCGAGCATGTCGCGCTCGTTCACCGTGGTCCACAGCTCGCCGCTCCACGGGTTCCAGTCGAGCCCGTTGGGATTGCGAAGGCCCGTGGCATAGATCCGCTGGCGCCCTTGCTCCAGATCGTACTCCCAGATCGCCGCGCGGCCTTCTTCGGCTTCGATGCCCTTCTCGGCAATGTTGGAAGCCGACCCGACCGCGACGTAGACATGGCGGTCCTCGGGATCGAGCGCGATGTTGCGCATCCAGTGATTGCCGCCGGCCGGCAGGTCCATCAGCTTGCGTGGCTCGGCCACGATCTGCGTCGCGCCGAGCTCGTAGGGGAAGGCGAGCAGGGCGTCGTGATTGGCGACATAGAGCGTGCCGTCGGCCCAGGCGATGCCCGAGGGCGATTCGAGATCGCCGGTCAGCACGAAGCGCTGCTCGGCGGTACCATTCCCGTCGGCGTCGCGCAGCAGCACGAGTTCGTCGGGCGATTCGCCCCGCGCCCCGGCACGCGACATCAGCAGACCGGCGATCCAGTCGGTGAAACCGCCCCCGTCGCCCTCGCGCTTGGGCGCGCGCGTCAGCGTCACCAGGACATCGCCGTTGGGCAGCGTGTGAAGCACGCGCGGATGCTCGAGCCCCTCGGCAAAGCGTGCCACCGCGAGCCCTTCGGCCGCGCGCGGCGCCTCGTCGGATGCCCAGCCGACCGGTTCGGCGATCCGGACGGTCGGGATCGTCTCGGAATCGGGTTCGGCCAGGGTCGGATCGGTGCCGGAGACGTCCGCCACGGTGAGATCGGCCTCATCGCCCTGCACGATCCAGGCGGCCGCGAAGATGAGGACGAGGATCAGGAGGAGGACCCCGATCAGGATCTTGCGCTTGGTGCTCATGCGCGGGAGGATTACGCGCTGCGGGCCTTTGCGGCAATGGCGCAGCGGTCTAGAGGCATGCCATGTACGATTTCACTGCCGACCCCGCCCTCCCCAAGCCCGAGCTCTACCGCCAGCTTTGCGCAGCCGCCGACGCACTCACCGCCGGCGAGCGCGACGGCATCGCCAACATGGCCAACGTCGCGGCCCTGATCTGGGAGTTCGTGCCGACCCTCAACTGGTCGGGCTTCTACCGGATGGTCGAGGGCGAGCTCGTGCTCGGCCCGTTTGCAGGGCGACCTGCGTGTATCCGCATTCCGCTCGGCCAGGGCGTGTGCGGAGCCGCGGCGCAGTCGGGCGAGACGCAGCTGGTGGAGGACGTGCATGCCTTTCCCGGCCATATCGCGTGCGACGCCGCGAGCCGCTCGGAACTGGTCGTGCCGGTCTTCCGCGATGGTGGGGTGATCGCGGTGATCGATCTCGACAGCCCGGAGCGGGCGCGCTTCGATCGGGAGGATGCTGACGGTCTTGAAGCGCTGGCAGCGCTCCTCGCCGACCGGATCTGACCCCGTGGCGCCCCGTTTCGGGACATTGCGCGCAGGCACGTGTGCCTCTGTGGGTTGCAATGGTAGATTTTTCGTTAATGCCGGGAATCGACTCGGCCTAACGAAGGGGATCGACCATGACCGCCCGTCACCTGACCCTGCTCGGCGCCGCGGTGGGCGCGATCGGCGCCGCGTCTCCGGCGACGGCGCAGCAGCCTGAGATGCCGTACGAATACGCCTATCCGCTGCCGCCCGGGGAAGTGATCTACCGGCATGAACCGGTGGTGCAACCGCTTCCCGAACCGCCCGGAATGCCCGCTCCGCCGTCGGAAGCCCAGGCGTACGACGAGCCGGAGTACTACGACGAGGGGGACTACGACGACTACGCCTATGATTACGAGCGCGAGCGCCCGCCGGCGTATCACCCCGCTCCGCCCCAGCCAGGGGCCTACTATCCGGCGCCCGTCGCGCCTCCTTCCCATTTCGATCGTGAAGCGTGGCTGGCCGACTGCCGCGCATACTACCGGACCCAGGGGCGCCGCGATGACCGCGGCGTCGCCGGAGGACTGATCGGTGCGGCCGCAGGCGGGCTGATCGGCAATCGCGTCGCCGATGGTGAGCGCCTGGCAGGTACCCTGATCGGCGCGGGCGTGGGCGGTCTCGCCGGGCTGGCGATCGGAACCGCGATCGATGCGGCCGTCGATCGCGACCGGGCCGAGGACTACTGCGAGAGCCTGCTCGAACGCCGTTCGGGCGGTTACGCCCACGCGCCCGCGCCCGCCTACCCGGCCCCTTATGGATACGCCTATCCCGGATATTACGGACACGGCTGCGCGTGTACCCCGGCGGTCACCTACATGCCCGTGCTGGTGGCAGTCCCGCAGCGCGCCGTCGTGCGCGAATATGTGACCGAGGAATGGGTCGAGACCGCGCCGCGCGTCGAGCACCACCCGCGTCCCAAGCGCCGCGTGATCTCGAAGCCGGCCCCCGCAGCCGACAAGCGGATCAAGTACACCAAGAGCAGATGACTTGGGCGAAGTCGCTGTTGCGACTTCGAGAGGGGGGAGGCGGCGGCCGTGGAGCCACCTGGCCGCCGCCTTTTATCCGTTTATATCAATACCTTACGGGTCTTCAAATGTCACCGCCGGTGAGACGCTGGCAGATCAGGTCCAGCTGGTCGAGGGTGCGGTAGCGGATCGTCACGGTCCCTGAGCGCGGATCGGCATCGGTCTTGATCCGCACGCCGAGCCCGAGAAATTCCTCGAGGTGGCTCTGGACCGCCGCGATATCAGCATCCTTGGCGGGATCACGCGAGCTGCGCGCCTTGCGGCGCGGTTCGCCCGCGGCGGGCTGCGCGGCCAGCTTCTCGATCTGGCGGACCGAGAGCTTCTGAGCCACCGCGCGCTTCGCCAGTTCGACCGCCGCCTCGTTTCCGATCAGCGCCCGCGCATGGCCCATCGAGAGCGCGCCGTCCTCGACGAGGTCGAGCACTTCGTCGGGCAGATTGAGCAGGCGCTGGAGGTTCGCGACATGGCTGCGCGACTTGTCGACCAGCTGCGCGATCTCGCCCTGGGTCATGCCCTGCCGGTCGGCCAACGCATGATAGGCGCGCGCCTCCTCCACCGGGTTCAGATCCTCGCGCTGGATATTCTCGATCAGTGCCAGCGCCATGACCTCGGCTTCGTCGAGCTCGCGCACGATCGCGGGAATCTCGTGGAGCCGCGCCTTCTGCGCCGCACGCCAGCGCCGCTCGCCGGCAACCAGCTGGTAGCGTCCGCCGGCCAGCGGCCGGACAATCACCGGCTGGATCACGCCGCGCTGCGCGATCGACCCGGCAAGTTCGTCGAGCGCCGCCTCGTCGAAGCGGCGGCGCGGCTGGCCAGGGAGCGGTTCGATGGCCGATGTCGCAATGGAGGCCAGGCCCGACCGCAGCGAAGTGGTTGAATTCCCGCCATTCCCGGCCGATCTGTCGGCGGATTCGCGAACCAGCGGTTCTTCGCGTTGGGTTTCGCCGAGCAATGCGCCCAGGCCCCGGCCGAGCTTCTTCTTGCGATCGGTCGCGCCGCGAACGGGCGCCGAGCCGGGGGTTGGTTCGGTAGGGTTGCTCATGCGGCTTTCCTCTTCTCGGGAATGCGCCCGATCAGTTCACGGGCCAGCGCGATATAGGCGCGGCTGCCGGCGCAGGCGTGATCGTAGACGAGCGCCGGAAGCCCGTGGCTCGGCGCCTCGGACAAGCGCACGTTGCGCGGGATGACCGCCTCGAACACCAGCTTACCCAGGCAATCGCGCACGTCGTCGGCCACCTGATCCGTCAGCCGGTTGCGCCGATCGAACATCGTCAGCACGATACCGATGATCCCCAGATCGGGATTGAAGCGCTGCTGCACCCGCTCGACGGTCTGCAGGAGCTGGCTCAGCCCCTCGAGCGCGAAGAACTCGCATTGCAGCGGAACCAGCAGCGTATCGGCCGCGCCAAGCGCATTGAGCGTGAGCAGCCCGAGCGAAGGCGGACAGTCGATAAAGCAGATGTCGTGCGCGTGGTGATGTGCCAAAGCGCGCCGAAGCCGCGCGGTACGATCCTCGACCGACACCAGCTCGACCTCGGCCCCGCTAAGATCGACAGTGGCCGGAACGATATCCAGCCCGGGGATCGTCGTCGGATGGACGCATTCGGCGAGCGGAACCTCGTCCACGAGAATGTCGTAGGTCGAACTCTCGCGGTCAGCGCTTGCGATACCCATGCCGGTCGAGGCGTTGCCCTGGGGATCAAGGTCGACCAGCAAGGTCTTCCACCCCGTAGCCGCCATCGCCGTCGCGATATTGATCGCGGTCGTCGTCTTGCCAACCCCGCCCTTCTGGTTCGCGATGGCGATCGTGATCATGGTCTTTTTCTCCCGGCCAACCTGCCGACGATGATCCCCGATGCGGGATCCGTGCGGGATTGTTCCACGTGAAACAGCGACCGCTGCCCCTTGGGCAGCTCCTGCAATTCCTGCGCCGCGGAGCGCCCCTTGGGCAACAGCCACAGGGTTTCGCTTGTGGAAAAGCGTGAGGACAGCGTGAGGATACGTGCGAGCGGCGCAAACGCGCGCGCCGAGATCACGCCCACGGGGGCGCTGTCCACATTCTCGAGTCGTGCCCCTTCGATCCGGCAATGTTCGAGCGCAAGCTCGTCCCGCATGCGCTCAAGCCACGCGATTCGCTTACGGCGCGATTCAACGAGAACCACGGGCCAGTCGGGCCGCATCGCGGCGATGACCAGGCCCGGCAGCCCAGCCCCCGAGCCGAGGTCGAGCCACGGTCCTGTTTCACGTGGAACATACTCGAGAAGCTGCGCCGAGTCCGCGATATGCCGCAGCCATACCGATGGCAACGTTGCGCGTGCCACGAGGTTCTGCCGCTCGTTCTCCTCGGCGAGCGCGCGGATCAGTAAGTCCAGCCTCTCCATGGCGGGCGGATCGCATAGACCAGCGACATACGCGCGCGCCTGATCCTCGGTCGCGATCACGCCGCTTCTTGCCGCGCATCGCGCCGACGCGCGTGGACGAGCACCGCCGAGAGCGCCGCGGGTGTGATTCCCGGGACTCGCCCCGCTGCCGAAAGCGTCTCGGGCTGCGCCGTGGTCAGCCGCTCCACCATCTCGTTGGAGAGGCCCGGCACTTCCCCATAAGGGAAACCTGCACCAAGCCGGACGGCCTCGCTGGCACGCAGGTCCCGCAGCTCGGCCTCCTGCCGTTCGAGATAGGGCGCATAGATCGCATCCTCGGCAAGCTCCACCGCGATCTCCTCGGCCGGATCGAAACCCTGACCCAGCCACGGCGCGAGTCCCGCGAGATCGACGCCGTTGTAGCGCAGCCACTCGTCCAGCCGACGGACGCCCGAATCGCGCCGGATCGGCAGCCCGGCCTGCTCCAGCTCGGATGCGGGCACTTCCCTCGCGAGCTGCGCGCCCCACTCGGCACGCCGCTGCTCGCGCGATTCGAACCAGCGGCAGCGCGCATCGCCGACGCAACCGGCTGCGATCGCCAGCGGTGTCAGGCGCGTCGAGGCATTGTTGGCGCGCAGCCGCAGGCGATACTCGGCGCGCGCGGTCAACATGCGATAGGGTTCGCTGACCCCCTGCAGAGTCAGATCGTCGACCATGACCGCGATGTAGGAGTTGGCGCGGTCGAGCGCCGCCGGCTCGCGGCCCAGCACCGCCGCGGCCGCCGCATGCATTCCGGCGACAAGCCCCTGTGCCGCGGCTTCCTCGTAGCCGGTCGTGCCGTTGATCTGTCCCGCGCAATAGAGCCCGCCGATCGCGCGCAGCTCGAGCGCCGGCGTGAGCGCACGCGGATCGATGTGGTCGTACTCGACGGCATAGCCCGGCACGACCATGTCGACGGCTTCGAGCCCTTCCATGCTTCTGAGCATGGCGAGCTGGACGTCGACCGGAAGCGAGGTGCTGACGCCGTTGGGGTAGACGAGGTGCGTGTCGAGCCCCTCGGGTTCGAGGAACACCTGGTGTCCCTCGCGGTCGCCGAAGCGGTGGATCTTGTCCTCGATCGACGGGCAATAGCGCGGGCCCTGCGCGTCGATCGCCCCGGTGAACAGCGGCGATCGGTCGAGCCCCGCGCGAATGATATCGTGGCTGCGCGCGTTGGTGCGGGTGATGGCGCAGAAGACCTGCGGATTCGCGCGGCGCGGCATGACAGCGGACATGGTCCAGGTCCCGTCGTCGGACGGTTGCTCGGCCAGCCGCGCCCAGTCGATCGTCCGCCCGTCCAGCCGTGGCGGCGTGCCGGTCTTGAGCCGCGCCATCGGCAGCTTCGCTTCGCGGAGCTGCGCCGCCAGAACGTGCGCAGCATTCTCGCCGATCCGTCCGCCTTCGAACCGTTCCTCGCCGCGGAACAGGCGCCCTCCGAGGAAGGTGCCGGTGCACAGGATCACCGCCTGCGCTTCAATGCGTGCGCCGTCGGCGAGCGTGACACCCTTCGTCCGGCCGCCGTCCAGAATCAGGGCCGCCGCCTCCCCCGCGATCACGTCGAGATTCGCCTGCTCATCCAGCGCGTGCTGGACCGCGGCCTTGAACAGCTTGCGGTCGGCCTGGATTCGCGGACCCCACACAGCGCTGCCTTTCGACATATTGAGCATGCGGTAGTGGATCGCCGCTGCATCGGCCGCGCGGCCGATCACGCCGTCGAAGGCGTCGACCTCGCGCACGAGGTGGCCCTTCCCCAACCCGCCGATCGCCGGGTTGCAGCTCATCGCCCCGACCGTTTCGGGATCGAATGTCACCAGTCCGACGCGCGCACCCATCCGTGCGGCGACGGCTGCCGCTTCGACCCCGGCGTGCCCGCCGCCGATGACGAGGATGTCGTAGGAGCGCATGGCACGCGCGATAGGCGATCTCGTGCAGGCGGTCAAAGCGCTCGCGCTAGAGCGAACGCCGGATCGGGCCGAAGCAGTGGTGTTCCACGTGAAACATCACTTGCCGATGCAGAAGCGCCCGAACAGCGCGTCGAGCATGTGCTCGGTCGACGCCCGCCCGGTCAGGCGGTCGAAGGCACTGCGGGCGAGACGCAGGTGCTCGGCAGCGATCAGCGGATCGCCGACCGCATCTATTCCGGCGAGCGCGGCCCGCGCCTCCTCAAGCAGAACGGACTGACGCTCGGTCAGCGCGACATCTCCCGGCACGGGCATCGCGTCCCGCGCACGGGCCATCAGGCGCTCGCGCAAACGGTCCAGGTTGAACCCGGTCCTCGCCGAAAGCGCGAGCGCACCCTCGCCTTTCGCCCGGCGAGCCTCGTCGTCCGCCTTCGCGTCGATCTCCCAGGCGCCTTCCGGCCCCTGCCCTTCCTCGCCGAGCCAGAGCACGAGATCGGCGCGCGCGAGCTGCTCCTGCGCCCGGGCGATGCCGACCTTCTCGATATCGTCGCCGCTCTCGTCCTCGCGCAGCCCCGCCGTATCGACGAACGTGAAGGGAATCCCGGCGATCGCGACCGACCGTTCGAGAACGTCGCGCGTGGTTCCGGCGATGGGCGAGGTTATAGCCGCTTCGTTCTCGAGCAAGGCATTGAAAAGTGTTGATTTTCCAGCGTTGGGAGGGCCGGCGAGGACGACCCGGTATCCCTCGCGCAGCACGGTCGCGCGCGGGCGGGAGAGCCACCGGTCGAGTTCCCCGGCGAGCCGCTCTCCATCCTCCGTGAACGACGCCGGCAAGTCCGCCGCGTCCTCCTCGTCGGAGAAGTCGAGCACCGCCTCCACTTGCGCCGAAAGCGCGAGCACCCGGTCGCGCCACTCACCGACCTGCTGCGACAGTGCTCCGCCGGCCAGCGCCATGGCCGAGCGCCGCTGCAGCTCGGTCTCTGCCTCGAGCAGCCCGGCGAGCCCCTCGGCTTCGGCGAGGTCGATCCGGCCATTGGCGAAGGCGCGGCGGGTGAACTCGCCGGGGGTCGCGGCGCGCAGGCCGGGCAGCTCCGCCAGCGCGCGCTCGACCGCGCTCACCACAGCCCGTCCGCCGTGCAGGTGAAGCTCGGCCACGTCCTCGCCCGTCGCGGTTCCCGGCCCCGGCAGCCAGAGCACCAGCGCCCGGTCGAGCACCTCGCCTCCGTCGCCGCGCAAGGTTCGCGCCGCCGCCTGCCGCACCGGCGGAAGCGTGCCGGCCAATGCACGCAAGGCGTCGCCCGCGCGCGGGCCGCTGACGCGCACGACCGCGATGCCGGCGGGCAGCGCACCGCTCGACAGCGCGAAGATCGTCTCGGCCGGCGCCTCGCCGCTATCGTGGGGAATCGACGTTGGTTGCATGACTGCTTGATCGCCGCTCCCAGCATACGCCGGGATGGCGGATGGGTGGCATCCTCCCGGAGGCGAGCCCTAGGACTTCCCCTCGTCGGTGGGCTTCTTCTCCGCATTGCGCGCGGCGCCTTCCATGAAGCTCTGGAACAGCTTCAGGCCCGCCTGCCCCATCGGGGCGAGCTGCCGCGCATAGTCCTGCAACTGGTCGGGATTGCTGACGCCCTTCATCGCCTTGGCCATCATGTCGACGTAGACGTCGTTGGCCTTGCCCACGTCGGGCAGGCCCATGAAGGTCCGGGCCTCCTCGGGCGTGCAGTCGATCTCGATATGGACCTTCATCGCGGTTCCTCCGTTGGGGTCGGGAAACAAACTGGGTTTGGCATTCGCCGCGCGCAAGCGTTAAGCCCGGCCTACGCAGGTGCAACCGGGAAAGGAAGGGACGACGAAATGAGCGAGACCGCGACCATCGAGACACTCTCGGGCGAGCAGACCTTCAGCGCCTACGTCGCGCGGCCCGAGGGAGCTCCGCGAGCGGCGATCGTCGTGATCCAGGAAATCTTCGGCGTGAACCCCGGCATCCGCCGCAAGTGCGACCGCCTGGCCGAGGCCGGCTATCTCGCGGTCGCGCCCGACCTGTTCTGGCGGATCGAACCTGACGTAGAGCTCGCCCCCGACGTCGAGGCCGAATTCCAGCGCGCGCTCGAGCTGATGGACAAGTTCGACCAGGACCAGGGCATCCGCGACATCGAGGCGACCATCCACTGGATCCGCAGGAGCGAAGGCGTCGCGCAAGTCGGCGCGGTCGGCTACTGCCTCGGCGGGCGGCTCGCTTACATGACCGCGGCGCGCACCGACGTGGATGCCTCGGTCGGCTACTACGCGGTCGGGATCGACAACCTGCTGCGCGAGAAGCACGGCATCGCCAATCCCTTGATGCTGCACATCGCGGGCGACGACGGGTTTGTCGACAAGGATACGCAGACGGCCATGCACGAAGGGCTGGACGACCATCCCAAGGTCACGCTGCACGACTATCCCGGCCTCGACCACGGCTTCGCCACCGAATTCGGCAAACGCCGCGACGAACAGGGCGCGACGCTGGCGGACGAGCGCACCGCGGAGTTCTTCGCCCGGCATCTCGGCTGAGAGGCGGCAGGCGATGATCAACCGCGCGTCCTGGCGTTTCTCCGGGCACGTTGCTTCACGCTTTGTCGTCCCGGGCCTGCTGACCGCCCTGACGGCGCTGTTCGCTTGGTGGGAGCCGCTGCGCTGGGGCCTGGTGCTCACCTTGCCGCTGCTGGCGATCGCCGTGTGGGACTTCTTCCAGAAGCAGCACACCCTGCGGCGCAACTACCCGCTGCTCGCGCGGGTGCGGTGGATCATGGAGGATCTGCGCCCCTATGCCCGCGCCTACGTGATCGAGGGCGATCTCGAAGGCCGCCCGTTCAACCACGACGAGCGCGCGCTGGTCTACGCCCGCTCCAAGGGCGAACTCGACTCGCATCCCTTCGGCACCGAGCTCGACGTCTATTCGGACGAATACGAGTGGCTCGCGCATTCGATCGTGCCGAACGAGCAGGCACCTGCCGACTGGCGCGTGAAGGTAGGCAACTCGCAATGCGCGCGGCCCTACTCCGCCTCGCTGCTCAACATCTCGGCGATGAGCTTCGGGTCGCTCTCGGCCAACGCGATCCTCGCGCTCAACAAGGGCGCGGCGGCCGGCGGATTCTATCACGACACCGGCGAAGGCGGCATCTCGCGCTATCACCGGGAGCACGGCGGCGACCTCGTGTGGGAGATCGGCAGCGGCTATTTCGGCTGCCGCGACGGGGACGGCCGGTTCGATCCCGCGCGCTTTGCGGACGCGGCGCAGGCCGATCAGGTCAAGATGATCGAGATCAAGCTCAGCCAGGGCGCCAAGCCCGGCCACGGCGGCGTGCTCCCGGCTGCGAAAGTGAGCGAGGAGATCGCCGCCACTCGCGGAATCCTGCCGCACAAGGACTGCATCTCGCCCGCCGCCCACTCGACGTTCTCGACCCCGGTCGGCCTGCTCGAATGGGCCGCGCAACTGCGCGATCTCTCGGGTGGAAAGCCGATCGGAATCAAGCTCTGCGTCGGCAAGCCGCACGAGGTGTTCGCGGTGATGAAAGCCATGCGCGAGACGGGCATCCGGCTCGACTATATCGTGGTCGACGGCGCCGAGGGCGGCACCGGCGCGGCGCCGGTCGAAATGTCCAATCGGATCGGCATGCCGCTACGCGAAGGGCTGATCCTGCTGCGCAATGCACTGGTCGGCTGCGAACTGCGGGACGAGATCCGCCTGTCCGCCGCCGGCAAGGTCCATTCGGGCGCCGGCATGGCGATGAAATTCGCGCTCGGCGCCGACTGGTGCAACGCCGGGCGCGCCTTCATGTTCGCGCTCGGCTGCGTCCAGTCGATGCGCTGCCACGACGACACCTGCCCCACCGGCGTCGCGACGCAGGACGCGACACGCCAGCGCGGCCTTGTGGTGATGGACAAGTCCGAGCGGGTCACACGCTTCCACCGCCACACGCTCCACGCCCTGCGCGAGATGATTGTCGCCATGGGACTGGAGAACCCGTGGCAGATAGAACCGTGCGATCTTTCCGAGCGGCAGAACAGCGCGCGTTCGGACAGCATCGATTACATCTACAATTTCCTCGAGCCCGGAGAGCTGCTGGCCGAGCCCGAAGGCACGCAATACGCGCGCGACTGGCGCCTCGCGCGCGCCGACAGCTTCGCGAAGGCATTATGAACGGGCCCTCGGGGAACGCGAGCGCAGGCCTCGCCGCCTGGCACCGCGTGCTGGCGAACGGCAACCGGCCGGAGGAGCTGGCCGCGATCCTCGCGGACAATGCCGTGTTCCACTCGCCCGTCGTCCACACCCCGCAGGCCGGCAAGGCCACGGTCGTCGCCTATCTCGCCGCGGCCGGCCAGGTGCTCGGCGGCGAGCAGTTCCGCTACGTGCGCGAACTGGTCGACGGTCGCGACGTGCTGCTCGAATTCAAGACGCAGATCGACGGCATCCATATCAACGGCGTGGACCTCATCCGCTTCGACGAGAGCGGAAAGATTAGCGATTTCAAGGTGATGATACGCCCGCTCAAGGCCATCAACAAAGTCTGGGAAGCGATGGCGGCCCAACTCGGGCGCGCGTCAGGCTAGTCGTTCGAGGACGAAGTCCACACGCTCCGCAGCGCTGACGAGCGGCAGGTCGACCGGCTCGTAGCCGTAGTCGCGCCAGGCAGCCATGACCGCCGCATCGCTCGCCAGCGCGGCCTCCCAGTCCTGGATCCGCTCTTCGTCGGGCCGGTAGATCGCCTGCCACGGCGGCGCGCGGAACACCGGGCCGTCGTAGCGCAGCTCGCGGCAGGCACGGTCGATGTCTTCGGGCACCGTCAGGCCTTCGAGCCGCAGGAAGCCGACGATGTCGGGAAAGCCGCGGTCGAACACCGTCGGGCCCGACCGCCCCTCGGCCGCACGCCAGGCGGCGAGCTCCGCATCGAACATCGCGCGTGCGAAGCCAGCGGGGTCGTCCGCGCGCAAGGCCATCCCGCCCGCCTCGCGCAGGATCGCGCGCGCGACCTCCGGCTCGGTCGCAACCCCGCGCCGGGCCAGCGCATCGAGCAGGGTCGACTTGCCCGTGCCGGGACCGCCGGTGATCGCCGCACGGACCGGGACCGACATGCCCGCCCTACTGGTTCATCGTCGCGAAGAAGTCCTCGTTGGTCTTGGAATCCTTCATCTTGTCGAGGAGGAATTCCATCGCATCGATCGTGCCCATCTGCATGAGGATGCGCCGGAGGACCCACATCTTGGAGAGCTTGTCCTTCTCGACCAGCAGCTCTTCCTTGCGGGTGCCGGACTTGCCGACGTCGAGCGCCGGGAAGATGCGCTTGTCGGCGACCTTGCGGTCGAGCACGATCTCCGAATTGCCGGTGCCCTTGAACTCTTCGAAGATGACCTCGTCCATGCGGCTGCCGGTATCGATCAGCGCGGTAGCGATGATTGACAGGCTACCGCCTTCCTCGATGTTGCGAGCCGCGCCGAAGAAGCGCTTGGGCCGCTGGAGCGCGTTGGCGTCGACGCCGCCGGTCAGCACCTTGCCCGAGCTCGGCACGACGGTGTTGTAGGCGCGGCCTAGGCGGGTGATCGAATCGAGCAGGATCACGACGTCCTTCTTGTGCTCGACCAGGCGCTTGGCCTTCTCGATCACCATTTCGGCGACCTGGACGTGGCGCGTGGCGGGCTCGTCGAAGGTCGAGGAGATGACCTCGCCGTTCACGCTGCGCTGCATGTCCGTGACTTCCTCCGGCCGCTCGTCGACGAGCAGGACCAGCAGGAAGACTTCCGGATGATTGTCGGTGATCGCCTTGGCGATGTTCTGCATCAGCACGGTCTTGCCGGTCCGCGGCGGGGCGACGATCAGCGCGCGCTGGCCCTTGCCCTGCGGGCTGATGATGTCGATCACCCGCGCGCTCTTGTCCTTCACGGTCGGGTCGAGCGTGTCGAGGTTGAGCTTCTCGTCCGGATAGAGCGGCGTCAGGTTGTCGAAGTTGGTCCGGTGGCGGACCGCGTCGGGATCGTCGAAATTGACCTTGGTGAGGCTGGTGAGCGCGAAATAGCGTTCGCCGTCCTTAGGCGCGCGGATCTCGCCTTCGACCGTGTCGCCGGTCCTCAGGCCCCATTTGCGGATCTGGTTGGGGGAGACGTAGATGTCGTCGGGCCCGGCGAGGTAGTTCGCCTCGGGGCTGCGGAGGAAGCCGAAGCCGTCCTGCAGCACCTCGATCGTGCCCACGCCCATGATCTTCTCGTCGTACTCGTCGTCCTCCGCCAGCTCGCGCAGGATGCAGAACATCAGGTCCTGCCGGCGCATGGTGGAGGCGCCCTCGACGCCGAGTTCCTCGGCCATCGACACCAGGTCGGCCGGGGGTTTCTGCTTCAGTTCTTTCAAGTGCATCGTGTGTTCCGTGGTGGAATGGCCGGCAGGTCGTATGGGTCCTTCGCCTTCGACAGAGATCGGGGCTCAGGACATGCTTGGAGAAAGCGGACCCGGCACCGCTTGACCGCGGAGCCTCAGCCGGAAGAGAGCTTCGAAATAAGCCTGCGCCGCCGCGCCGTCAATTCGCTTTGCGCACATTCGGCGCCGGCCGGTCCGGCAATCAGAACGGGCGGACGATCACCAGCACGACGATCAGCGCCGCGGCGATCCCGGGCACTTCGTTGAGCAGCCGCAATTTGCGCCCCTCGAGCGGGCGCTCGCGGCGCGCGAGCTTCTTCGCATAGGCGGCCATCCACCCGTGATAGCCCGACAGCGCGAGCACGAGCAGCAGCTTGGCGTGGAACCAGCCCTGGCTCCAGGCATCGACCGTGAAGGCAAGCACCAGGCCGAGCACCCAGACGACCACGATCGAAGGCAGGAGGATGATCTTCAGCAGGCGCCGCTCACGCTCGACCCAGGCGGTATCCTCGGCCGATCCGGGGGCGGATTCCTGATGATAGACGAAGAAGCGCGGCAGCATGAACAGGCCGGCCATCCAGAAGATCACGAAGATCAGGTGGCCCGCCTTGAGCCAGTAGTAGGTCATGCCGAGGATGTCCTGCATAGGCGCGATGTAAGATCAGAGCTTGAACCTGGCAACGGCCCGAATCGCCGCGGGTCAAAGGCGCAAGCAGAACTCGCTCCCCCACCCTCTCCGTCACCCTGAACGTGTTTCAGGGTCCATGCCTCCTCCCGCACCGCCGGCTCGAGGAGCAAGATGGGCCCTGAAACAAGTTCAGGGTGACGAGGGTTCAGGCTGCGGGAACGGTGCAGCAAATATCGGGGGACACGCGTCACCCCCTCCATGCGCGAACGGTTTCGATCAGCGTCTCGACGTGCGCGATCGGCGTGTGCTGGCCGATCCCGTGGCCGAGATTGAACACATGCGGCCGGTCCGCGAAGGCGTCGAGAATCGCGCGCGCCCCGCCGGCCAGCCGCTCGCCGCCCGCGAGCAGCAGCAGGGGATCGAGATTGCCCTGGACCGCCATGCCCGCCGGCAGTTCGTGCGCCACCCATGCCGGATCGAGCGTCTCGTCCACCCCGACCGCGGCCACGCCGGTTTCGCGGGCATAGGCCGGCAGCTTCTCGCCCGAGCCCTTGGGAAAGCCGATCACCGGCAGGCCCGGGAACCGCTCGGCCATGGCGGCGGTCAGGGCCGCGTTGGGCGCGATCACCCAGCGCTCGAATTCGCGCGGCGCGAGGCTGCCGGCCCAGCTGTCGAACAGCTGCACCGCCTCGGCCCCGGCTTCGATCTGGCCAGCGAGATATTCGGCCGTGACCGCGACGATCGCGTCTATCAGCGCCTGGAACGCCGCGGGATCGCGGTAGGCCATCTCGCGCGCGGCGTGCTGGTCGCGGCTGCCCTCGCCCGCCACCATGTAGGTCGCGACGGTCCACGGGCTGCCGGCGAAGCCGAGCAAGGTCGTCTCGGACGAAAGCCGCGCGCGCACCTGCCGCACCGTCTGGTAGATCGGCGCAAGGCGGCCCGGAACCGCCTCCAGGCTCGCCAATGCGGTATCGACCAGCGCCGGCGAGAGCTTCGGGCCTTCGCCGGCGAGGAATGCGAGATCCTGCCCCATCGCGTAAGGCACGATTAGGATATCGGAAAACAGGATCGCGCCGTCGAAACCGAACCGGTCGATCGGCTGCATGGTGACCTCGGCCGCGGCCTCGCTGTCGTAGACCAGCTCGAGGAAACCGCCCTTCTCCGCCCGCAGCGCGCGGTATTCGGGCAGGTAGCGGCCCGCCTGACGCATGAGCCAAAGCGGCACGCGCTCGCCGCGTTTTCCGCGCAGGGTGTCGAGAAGAAGACCGGGCATTCGGGAAGGTCCAATCCAAATAATAAAGTATTTAAATAGGATGCTGGAGTCTGTTGGCCCTGTGGATATCGGGGACAGGCGCGCCCTGCCCGATTTCTCCCGGATTGAACAGGCCCAGAGGGTTCGCGACTCATTGGTCTGCCGCGTCAACCGATGCTTTTCCCCACTGTCCCCAGCCTGTCGAAAAGCCGCGCGCCATGTCCACAAGCGCGGGTGCGGAATGGCTGACAGCGGGAATGAAAACGGCCCGCGAACTTGTCGCCAGCTTTCTCCCGTGGTTTATGCCGGGCATTCTCCACAGCCGATCGCGCACCCTTACGGATGAGCCGCCTCCACCTCCATCTCGTGTCCGATTCCACCGGCGAAACGCTGGAAATGGTGGCCAAGGCCGCGCTTGCCCAGTTCGACGCGGCGGAGATCGTGCGCCATTTCTGGCCGATGGTCCGCTCGCGCCAGCATCTCTCGCGGATCCTGCCCGATCTCGCCGACAACCCGGGCCTCGTGCTGTTCACGCTGGTCAATCCCGAAACGCGCGCGACGCTGGAGGAGCATTGCCGCCAGCTCGGCCTGCCGGCGGTGCCCGCGCTCGACGCGGTGACCGAGGCGCTCGAGGCGCAGCTTGGGCAGGAAGCCCACGGCCGCCCGGGCCGGCAGCATGCGATGGACGAGGCCTATTTCCGCCGGGTCGACGCGATCCACTTCACGATCGCGCACGACGACGGGCTCGGGTGGGAGGACTGGGAGCAGGCCGACATCGTGCTCGCCGGCGTCTCGCGCTCGTCGAAGACGCCGACCAGCATCTATCTCGCCAACCGCGGATACAAAGTCGCGAACATTCCGCTGGTCATCGAAAGCCCGCCCCCGCCCGCCCTGTTCGAACTGCGCCATCCGCTGGTCGTCGGCCTCACCACTGCGCCCGAGCGGCTGGTGCAGATCCGCCGCAATCGCCTGCTCACCCTCAACGAGACGGCCGAGACGTCGTACATTGATGCCGAGCGGGTGCGCAGCGAAGTCCAGTTCGCCCGCCGCATGTTCGCCGACAATGGCTGGCCGGTGATCGATGTCACGCGCCGCTCGATCGAGGAGACCGCGGCGGCGATCATCCGCCTGCTGGGCGAGCGGCCGAGCGATGGCGACGACGTGGTCGCCGGATCGAAGCCGATATGACGCTGGTGCTCGCATCGAAGAGCGCCTCGCGCGCGGCCATGCTCGCGGCGGCGGGCGTCGCGTTCGAGGCGCGGCCGGCGCGGGTGGACGAGCGCGCGCTCGAAGCGCAGCTCGGCGCCGCCCCGCCCGACCAGGTCGCCCTGGCGCTGGCCGAGGCCAAGGCGCTCGCTGTCGCGGAGCCCGAGCGGCCGGTGCTCGGCAGCGATTCGCTGGTGGTGGTCGGCGACCGCCGCTTCGACAAGCCCGCCAGCCGCGAGGAAGCGGCCGAGCACCTGCGCGCGTTCTCGGGCCGGGTCATGCATCTCCACTCCGCCGCCGCCATCGCCCGCGGCGGGTCGGTCGTCTGGCGCGAAACTTCACTCGCCATGCTTCACACGCGCAAGTTTACTGAAGATTTCATCCAGACCTACCTCAACACCGAATGGCCCGCGGTAAGCCACTGCGTCGGCGTATTCCGGATCGAAGGCCCCGGCGTGCAATTGTTCGACCGGATCGAAGGCGACCAGTTCACCGTGCTCGGAATGCCGCTCCTCGCCGTGCTCGGCGCCTTGCGCGACATGGGGGAGCTGCCGCGATGAGCGCCGCCTATGCCGAAGTGATCGGTGATCCGATCGCGCAGTCGAAGTCGCCGCTCATCCACCGCTTCTGGATCGAAGGCGCCGGGCTCGACGCCGACTACCGCGCGCACCGCGTGGCGGAAGGGGCGCTGGGCGACTACCTCGCGGCGCGGCGCACCGATAGGGCCTGGCGCGGGTGCAACGTTACGATGCCGCACAAGCAGGCGATCATTCCCCTGCTCGACCGGATCGATCCCTTCGCGGCCCGAGTGGGCGCGGTCAACACGGTGGTGCGCGAAGGCGATGCGCTGGCCGGCTACAACACCGACGTGGCCGGGTTCCTCGAGCCGCTCGAAGGCATGCTCGGCGAACGGCACCTGTTCCGCATGGCGCGCGTCTTCGGCACCGGCGGCGCGACACGCGCGGTGATCACCGCGCTCGCCGGCCACGGGTTCACCCTCGTTCTCGCCGGACGCGATCCGCAGAAGGCGCGCGCACTGCTCGACGAGCTCGATCCGGGCGGCGAGCATCATGCGGTGGCGCTCGACCACTTCGCGCAGGCGACCGATTTCGCCTTCGACGACCGCGAGGGCTGCTGCGACCTGCTGGTCAACACCACGCCGCTGGGCATGCGCGGCCAGGCGCCGCTTGCCTTCGACTTCAGCCACGCGCCGCCGGGATCGGTCGCCTACGACATCGTGACCGATCCGGTGGAGACCGACTTCCTGCAGCGCGCGAGGGCCGCGGGCTTCGGCACGATCGACGGCCTTTCGATGCTGATCGGGCAGGCGGCCGCCGCCTTCGTGCGCTTCTTCGGCACCGCCGCGCCGCGCGATCGCGATGGTGAACTGCGCGCAAGGCTCACGCCATGACCTGCCCGAGGATCGTCGGCCTCACCGGCTCGATCGGCATGGGCAAGTCGACCGTGGCCGCGATGTTCGAACGCGTGGGCGTGCCGGTGTTCGACGCCGATGCCGAAGTGCGGCGCATGCAGGGGCCGGACGGCACGCTGGTCCCGGCGATCGAGGCGGCCTTTCCCGGATCCACCGGTCCCGAAGGCGTCCGGCGCGAGGCGCTTGGCGCGCAGGTTTTCGGCGATCCGGAGGCGCTCGCGCGCCTGGAGCGGATCGTCCATCCGGCGGTCGCTGCACGGCGGCAGGAATTCCTGATCGAACATGCGGGCGCACCCGTGGTGGTGTTCGATATCCCGCTGCTGTTCGAGAAAGGCGGGCACGCGCAAGTCGACGCGATCGTCGTTGTCTCGGCGCCGGCCGAGGTGCAGCGCGAGCGCGTGCTTCGGCGGCCGGGGATGACGGCGGAGAAGTTCGCGCAGATCCTCGCGCTGCAAGTGCCCGACGAGGAGAAGCGCGCCCGCGCGGACCATGTGATCGATACCGGACGCCCTCTCGCCGAGACCGAGGCCGCGGTGCGCGCGCTCGCCGCCGAGTTGGCTCGTTAGATTACGCTCCAGATCGGGCTAAAAAAGCGCTTGCCGCCCCTTGTCACTTGGCTGTCCGAAGCCGATAGATAAAGGGATGCGCGAAATCGTATTCGATACCGAAACCACCGGCCTCGACCCCCGCAGCGGGGACCGTCTGGTGGAAATCGGATGCGTCGAACTGATCAACCGCGTGCCCACCGGGCAGACCTTCCACGCCTACTTCAATCCCGAGCGCGACATGCCCGCCGGCGCCGAGGCGGTGCACGGGCTGTCGAGCGCCTTCCTGATGGACAAGCCGCTGTTCCGCGACACGGTCGGCGCCGTGCTCGACTTCATCGCCGACTCGCCCCTCGTCGCGCATAACGCTTCGTTCGATTTCGGCTTTCTCAACGCCGAGCTCGCGCTGTGCGAGCGCGAGGCGGTGTGCATGACCCGGATGATCGACACCGTCGCGCTCGCGCGCAAGCGGCATCCGGGCGCCAAGCTTTCGCTCGACGCGCTGTGCACGCGCTACGGCATCGACCGCAGCCATCGCGTGAAGCACGGCGCGCTGCTCGACGCCGAGCTGCTCGCGCAAGTCTATGTCGAGCTGACCGGTGGCCGGCAGATCGGGCTCGCGCTCGCCGCGGAAACCGCCAGTGTCGGCATCGTCGCGATGCCGCGACACATGCCTGCGGCGCGTGTGCGCCGCGAACCACGACCGCATGCTGCGAGCCCGGAGGAACTCGCGCGGCACCAGGCGTTTATCGCCAAGATGGCTTCGCCCCTCTGGGGTAGCTGATCGGGGCCGGGGGGTCTCGCCCAAGCAATGGAGAATGATCGCCGATGGATATCCGCATTTCTGGCCACCAGATGGAGACGGGCACTGCCCTGCAGGATCACGCCGCCGAGCGGCTGAACGCGATCGTCGAGAAGTATTTCAACCGGGCGCTCACCTCGCAGGTGACGTTCGGCAAGGCGCCCGCCGGGGCCTTCAGTTGCGACATCGTGACCCATGTGATGCAGGGCATGATCGTCAAAAGCCACGCCGAAGCGCAGGACGCCCATCAGGCGCTCGACCGCGCGGCGGAGAAGATCGACAAGCAGCTCCGCCGCTACAAGCGCCGCCTTCAGGATCGCCACTCCCAGGCAGCGCATGCGCTGCAGGAAGAGGAAGCGGCCTATACGATCTTCGCGCCGATCGGCGAGGATGTGGAGGAAGTCGAAGGCGACGAGCCGCCAATGATCGTCGCCGAGACCACTGCCGACATCCCCGAGACAAGCGTGGCCGACGCGGTCATGATGCTCGACCTGCGCGACACCAACGCGCTGTTCTTCAAAAATGCTGGCACGGGCCGACATAATATGGTCTATCGCCGCCGAGATGGCTCGATCGGCTGGGTCGAGCCCCGTTGACACCGCGGCGGGCGGAAAGACGCCTGCCAAGGAAATCCGCCGGATCGCAAGGGCTTGCTATGGTCGATCGCGCCTCCGGCGCGCGGCTCGCTCGCCGGATCGCGGCATGCTGAACTGATTCGCAACCGAACGATGAACGTACATTTCAAGCTGATTCCCGAAGCATTCGTGCTGAGCGATGCCGGTACCAAGGCCGCGGTTCTGGGCGATCTCGCTCAGTGCTTCGCGCGCGCCTACGGCTTCGCCGCGCCCGACGTGCTGGAGGCCCTCGAGGAGCGCGAGAAGCTCGGCAGCACCGGCTTCGGCCGGGGCGTCGCCATTCCGCACGCCCGCCTCGCCGGGATCAACCGTCCGGTCGCGGCCGTGCTGAAGCTGTCCGCGCCGGTCGATTTCGATGCGGCTGACGGCATGCCGGTGGAGCTCGCCTTTGGCCTGATCTCGCCCGAGAATGCCGGTGTCGCGCACCTTCACGCACTCGCTGCCGTGTCGCGGCTGGTGCGCGACGAGGCGACCAACCGGATGCTGCTCGAGGCGACCGACACGGAAGCGCTGATCGCGTCGCTCACCAACGCCAGCGATCGTGACGTCGCCTGAGTCTCCGTCCGGCGCCGGCCCGCACTACCGGGCGCTCGAAGCGCTCTACCGCTCCGCGCCGGTCAATGCGCTGTTCGAATCGAGCCTGGAAATCCTCGCCGAAGGACGCTCGCGGATAGAGTTCCTGGTGACGCCCGAGGCCTATCACGCGGCCGGCGCGGCGCACGGGACGATCTATTTCAAGATGCTCGACGATGCCGCCTTCTACGCGGCGAACACGCTGATCACCGACCGCTTCCTGCTGACGACCTCGTTCAACCTTCATTTCACCAAGCCCGTGCGCGAAGGCAAAGTGACGGCCGAGGGCCGGTGGATCAGTGGCCGGCGGCGCGTGCTGGTCGCCGAAGCGCGGCTGGTCGATGCGGAAGGCGAAGAGATCGGCCGCGGCACGGGCACGTTCATGCGCTCGCGCATCGCGCTTTCGAGCCTCGCGGGCTATCGCCCCGACCAGGCCTGACCATGGACAACCGGCTGCCCGCGCACCTCGAAGTGGCGGCGATTCTACGGCTCGCCGAATCGCTCGGGGGGTTCGGCACGGTTGTTGAAAAGGGTGAACGCGACTCGGGCACCATTCTTCTGGTAACGATGTTTCGCGGCCAGGCGGCGCGTCTTTACGAAAGAATGCCGCAGCTCGATGGAACCCGCGCTTTCGTGCTCGTGCGCGAACAGAGCACTGATAATCCCGCAGAATTTTCCGAGTATTTGGCACGGCGCAAGCGCCAGGACAGCGATATCTGGATTTTGGAGGCAGATATCGCGGACCCGGAACGGTTCGTCGCATCCTTGCCGTGTTAAGTTGACATCGAAACGCCGACATCTATCTGGCCGCGCAACAACCGATGCGCAGGCGGCATGGGCGGCATTCGGCCGCGCGGCAGGCACGCAGACGGGGAACGGCCGGCAGGCCCACTAATCCGGACCCACTTTTAAACGCAATTCAACGCGATCAGGTCCCAGCCTGCGACTGTGCTCGTTCACCGCCCAGATATGACGGATTGATGAGTCGAAAGACCCGCTTGGCGTCGGTCGCGGCGCTTGCCGCAACGACGAGCTTTACGATTGCCAGCGCCGAAGGTTCCGGTGCCAACGCCCAGGTGGGCGAGAACCTTCAGATTTCCGGGCCGGAGCTGACCGAAGAGGTTGTTCCGGTCTTTGTCCAGAAGGAAGTGATTCAGCCCCTTCCAGAAAGCGGCGCTGCGGAGCCCCAGGCTCTTGCCAGCGCAGATACGCTGCACGAACTCGTCGCCCGGATGCCCGATCAGACCGGACTTTCGCGCGAGATGGAGTGCCTCGCCGGTGCGATCTATTTCGAATCTCGCGGCGAGCCTCTGGCCGGACAACTCGCGGTAGCCCAAGTCGTGATCAACCGCGCCGATTCGGGGCTCTTCCCATCGGATTACTGCGGCGTGGTCTTTCAGCGTGCGCAGTTCTCTTTCGTGAAAGGCGGGACGATGCCGTACATTCCGCGCGGAACGGCCGCGTGGCAGCGCGCGAAGGCCGTGGCCCGTATCGCGCACGAAGGGCTGTGGGAAAGCGAAGCGGCGGACTCGCTCTATTTTCACGCGACTTACGTGCGACCTTCGTGGAGCCGCAGCAAGCAGGCGCGCGCCACGATCGACACGCACGTATTCTATCGCTGATTCGGGAAACCGGGCCCGCTTTCCCCGGGCCTCACGGGATGTCGGCGATCTCAACCCACACCGGGGCGTGGTCGCTCGCCTTCTCGCGGCCCCGGTATTCCTTGTCGACGCCCGCCGCGGTCAAGCGGTCGGCGAGTTCGGGGCTGAGCAGCAGGTGATCGATGCGGAACCCGTGGTCGCGCTGCCAGGCGCCGGCCTGATAGTCCCAGAAGGTCCAGACCCCGCCCCGCGGGTTCAGGGTGTCGAGTGCGTCGGTCCACCCGGCGGCGAGCAGCCGGCGATAGGCGGCGCGCGATTCGGGCTGCATCAGCGCGTCGCTGGCCATGGCCGCGGGCGACCAGACATCCTTGTCTTCGGGAATGACGTTGAAGTCGCCCACGACCGCGCAGGGAATCTCCAGCGCCCATAGTTCGGCCATGCGCGCGCGCAAGCGCTCCATCCAGGCGAGCTTGTAATCGAACTTGGGGCCGGGCTGTGGATTGCCGTTCGGCAGGTAGATGCAGGCGACCCGAACCCCGTTCACGTCGGCTTCGATGTAGCGTGCGTGCAGATCCTCCGGATCGCCGGGCAGCGTGCGCTGCGCCTCGATCGGCTGTACCCCGTCGGCGAGGATCGCGACGCCGTTGAAGCCCTTCTGCCCATGCCAGATCGCCTTGTAGCCGATCTTCTCGAACGCATCGGCGGAAAAGCTCTCGTCCTGGCTCTTGATCTCCTGGAGGCAGGCGACCGTAGGGCGGGTTTCCTCGAGCCATTCGATCAGCCGCGGCAGGCGCGCCTTGATGCCGTTGATATTGAAGCTGGCGATTCTCAGAGCAACCTCCCGCACACGGTCGGGCGGAGCCTGCGCCGGTCCAGCCCTTCAAGGCTTCGCTAGAAGAAAATGCCGGGCTTCGAAAGCGGCGCGTGTCCGTGCAGACCGCGGCGCTAGATTCCGAAGCTGGAGCCGCAGCCGCAACCGGCCGCGGCGTTGGGATTTTCGACCCGGAAGGCCGCGCCGCCCAGCGATTCCACGAAATCGACCGTGCTGCCGGCGACGAGGTCGAGGCTGACGGGATCGACCACCAGGCGCACACCCTCGGTCTCGCTCACGCTGTCGTCCGCGTCGGGCGCATCGGCCAGATCGAACTTGTACTGGAAGCCGGAGCAGCCGCCGCCTTCCACCGAAAGCCGCAGAACGGCGGGCTTCGCCTGGCGTTCGGCGATCCATGCGATGCGCTTCGCGGCGGCGGGCGTGAGGGTCAGCGTATCGGCCATGGCGGCGATATGGGGACGCGCGGCGCGGGGCTCAAGCGGTCCGGATATAATCGCGCATCGCGGCGGCATCGCGCTCGATCTCGTCGATTCGCGACTTGACCAGATCGCCGATCGAGATGAAGCCGCACATGACGTCGCCTGCGATCACCGGCAGATGACGAACGCGCCGCCGTGTCATCAGTGCGAGCGCCTCGTCGACCTTGATCGACGGCGCGACCGTGATCGCCGGCGCGGTCATGACTTCACCCACTGTGCGGTCGAGTGCCGCGGCGCCTTCCTGCGCGACGCAGTAGAGCACGTCGCGTTCGGAGAAGACGCCTGCCACGGCGCCGCCTTCCATCACCGGCAGGGCGCCGATCCGGCGTTCTGCAAGCAGGGCAACCGCATCATGCACTCGGGTGCCCGCTTCGCACCGCACGATATCGTCGCTCGTGCGGCCGACGATCAGGCTGGCTATGTCCATGGCTATCCGACCTCCTTCGCTGCCTGCGAGGATGCCATGAAACGCGCGTCATTGCCAACCGCGGTTCGAATGGCCAGTTGGGAACCATGACGTCCCGCTCGCCCCTCGATGATCCGAAGATCGCTGCCTTCGCCTGGGCCAGGTACAAGCGGCTGATGCGGGCGATGGTGCTGGTTACCCTCGTGGTCGTCTTGCTGGTGTTGGGGTATCTCTATGTCACCGGCAGTGCCCCTTCGATCCACTTCTATATCGCCACGGGGCTCGGCGTGGGCGTGGCGATGATGCTCACCGCCGCGCTGATGGGGCTGGTCTTCCTTTCGAACGGCACCGGGCACGATGAAAGCATCAGCGACCCGACAGACGACGAGTGGCGTCAGGATCCCGGTTGACCATACCCTACGCGCGAGGATCGGCGGACGGCGAAGTGCGCCGCCGGAAGAATCGCCGATTGGCGCGCCGCCTCCGACCCGCTAGCGATACGGTCATATGACCGCCGCCACCCAGATCTCCCCTTCTTCGCGCTTCTATGGTCTTTCCCGGTGGTCGGTGCTCGCCCCGCTCGTCGCTTTGGGGGCGGTCCTGCTCGGCAAGCCAGAGGGGGTCGCGCTCTCGCTTTTCGTCGGCCTGCTGCTGGGCGCGGCGATCATGGCGGCGGTCTATCACGCCGAAGTGCTGGCGCATTACCTGGGTGAGCCGTTCGGCACCCTCGTGCTTGCGCTGGCGGTCACGATCATCGAGAGTTCGCTGATCGTATCGATCATGCTGAGCGAAGGGGCGCAGGCCCAGGCGCTCGCGCGCGACACCCTGATCGCGGCGATCATGATCACGATCAACGGGATCATCGGCATCTGCCTGCTCGCCGGCGGCCGGCGGCATCACGAGCAGAGCTATACCCAGTCCGGCGTGAGCGCGGGTCTCGCCATGCTGGCCACCCTTTCGGTGCTCACGCTGATTCTGCCCAATTACACGACAAGCGCGGGCGGAGCTTTCTACAGTCCGCAGCAGCTCGTCTTCGTGGCGATCGTTTCGTTGCTGATCTATGCGACTTTCGTAGTGGCGCAGACGATCCGCCATCGAGATCATTTCCTGCACCACATTCCGGATGCCGACGATCACGCGCATGAAGCGCCAGTGCCGCGCGCCAAGGCAATGGCCGCCGCGGCCGCAATGCTGGTCGCGCTCGTGGCGGTCGTGCTGTTGGCCAAGAATCTCTCGCCGACGATCGAGGCGGGGGTGGCCGCGATCGGCGCACCGCGGGCCCTGGTCGGCATCATTATCGCGGCGCTGGTGCTTGCCCCCGAAGGTTTTGCCGCGCTCCGCGCCGCACGCGCCAACCGTGTGCAGACGAGTCTCAACCTCGCGATCGGTTCCGCGCTGGCAACCATCGGGCTCACGATTCCGGCAGTGGCGACTGTCGCGCTGGCGCTCGGGTTGGACCTTGAACTGGGCCTGTCGATGCCCTCCATCGTGATCCTCGCCCTCACGCTGCTGGTCGCCGCGATCACGCTGGGCCGCGGACGCACGACCGTGGTCCAGGGTGTGATTCACCTGACGATCTTCGCGACCTTCCTGTTCATCACGATCGTGCCCTAGGGTGCGCTACCCCCGGTAGAGCGCATCCAGCCGCGGCTGGTAGCGTTCGCGGATCTTGTGGCGGCGGATCTTCATCGAAGGGGTCATCTCCTCGTTCTCGATCGTGAACGGCTCGTCCGCGAAGGCGAACTGGCGGACTTTCTCGATCACCGAGAGATCCTTGTTCACTTCGTCGATTGCGGCGCGCACCGCACTGCGGAAGGCAGGCAGCCCCTGCAGTTCCTTGATATCGAACTTCACGTCGTTGACATTGGCCCATTCGAGCGCCCATTCGGCATCGGGCACGATCAGGCCGACGACGTAAGGGCGCCGGTCGCCGCTCACCATCGCCTGCGCGATCTCCTGTCGCAGGGTCAGCATACCCTCGATCTTCTGCGGGGCGACGTTGTCGCCCTTGTCGTTGACGATCATGTCCTTCTTGCGGTCGGTGATGACGATCCGGCCCTTTTCGTCGAGATGGCCGATGTCGCCCGTGTGCAGCCAACCGTCCTTGAGGGTGCGGCGCGTCTCGGCCTCGTTGCGCCAGTAGCCGCGCATGACCAGCTCGCCGCGGCAGAGGATCTCGCCATCCTCCGCAATCTCGATCTCGACCCCCCGCATCGGTGGGCCGACCGTGTGCATCGCAATGCCCGCGCTCGGACGGTTGCAGCTGATCACCGGGCCCGCCTCGGTCTGACCGTAGCCCTGGAGCATCGTCAGCCCCATGGCCTGGAAGAACACCCCGACATCGGGATTGAGCGGCGCGCCGCCGCTGACTATGGCCTTGATCCGCCCGCCGAAGCGCTGGCGGATCTTCGGCCGCAGCAGCCGCTCGAGGACGAAGTTGAGCGTCTTGTCGCCGAAGCGGTAGCGGCCTTCCGCCTGCCGCTCGCCGAGCGCGAGCGCGCGGTCCATCAGCGCCTTGGCCGCCCCGCCCTGCTTGTCGACCTGCTTCATGATCCGCTGGCGCAGGACTTCGAACAGGCGCGGGACGACGACCATGATCGTCGGGCGCGTCTCCTCGATATTGCTGGCGAGCTTCTCGAGCCCCTCGGCATAATAGATCTCCGCCCCCACCGCGATCGGCAGGAACTGGCCCCCGGTGTGCTCGTAAGCGTGGCTCAGCGGCAGGAACGAGAGGAAGCGCTCGTCGGCGTCGAGCCCGAAGTCGTTGGCGAGGATATCCGCCGCCCCGGCGACGTTGCACAGGATCGCGCCGTGGTGCTGCAGCACGCCGCGCGGCGCACCGCCGGTGCCGCTGGTGTAGATGATGCAGGCGGTCTCATCCCGGCCGATCGCCGCGATCCGCTCCTCCACCGCCTTGCGTGCGGCGGCAGCGTCGCCTGCGACCATCTTCGACCAGTCATGGCAGGCGAGGTTGCCCTGCTGATACTTGCGGATGCCGTCGATCGGGATGACGTGCTCGGCGATCCCGGTGCGCATGATCGCGGGGAGCAGCGGCTGTGAGAGTTTCTCGGTCGAGACGATCACCGCGCGGGCGCCCGAGTTGTCGAGGATGTGGACGTGGTCGCGCTCGGTATTGGTGGTGTAGGCGGGTACCGTCACGCAGCCCGCCGCCATGATCGCGAGATCGGCGAGGCACCATTCGGGGCGGTTTTCGGAGACCAGCATCACCCGGTCGCCCTGCTCCAGCCCGAGGGCGCGGAGTTTTCCGGCCAGAATGCAGACGGTTTCAGCCGCCTCGCGCCAGCTCGTCGTCTGCCACGCCCCGCCGCGCTTGATCCCGAGCATGGGCGCATCGCCTTTCGCATCGGCACGCTTCAGGAAGAGTTCGACGAGATTGTTCGCGGAATCGATATCGGACAGCTGCAACTCTCTGGGCTCCTGCTCCCACGTCCGGCTCATCGGCCGGTTGTTCGGGGATTACGTCGCGACTGCCGCAGCGGCAAGCGTGCGATGGATCAAGGAAGGATCAGCTTCGCCTCGACCCGCGGATCGCGCGCGGGAATCCACCGGTCGCCCTGGCGCAGCACCGCGTTTCCCTTGACCCCCGCCTCGCGCACCGCGATCTCGCGGTGGCCGAGCGCCTTCAACTGCGGAATCGCGTCTTCGAGCCAGGTGCCCTGCTCAACCGTTACCGCGTCGCCGTACGCCATGACGAAGGGCATGCCGAGCGCCGCTTCCGCACCCAGCCCGAAGTCGATCACGCCGATGATGCTGCGGGCGGTTTGCACGGGGATCGTGCTCCCGCCCGCGGCGCCGATCGCGAGCACCGGGCGGCCCTGCGGATCCCACACGACCATCGGCGCCATCGAGCTGCGCGGGCGCTTGCCCGCTTCGACCCGGTTGACGACCGGGCGACCATCGACTTCCGGCGAACGGCTGAAGTCGGTCAACTCGTTGTTGAGGAAGAAACCGCCGGTCATGAGGCCCGAGCCGAAGGCGCTCTCGATGGTCGAGGTATAGCTGATCATCGTGTTCTGCGCGTCGACCACGGCAAAGTGGGAGGTGCCCCGCTCCTCCGGCTCGTCGCCGTCGGCCAATGCAGTCGACGCGCCTGCGGGTACGCCGGCGACGACCGCTTCGATCGTCGATTCGGGATCGATCAGCGCGCTGCGCCGCGCGAGGTAGTCGGGGTCGATCAAGCCCTGCACCGGAACCGACACGAAATCGCTGTCAGCGATGTAGAGCTCGCGGTCGGCATAGGCGAGCCGCTGCGATTCGAGGAACAGGTGCCAGGTGACCGGATTCTCGGCCCCGAGTGCGGATAAGTCGAAGCGCTCTAGCTGGCCGAGGATCTGCAGAACCGCGATCCCGCCCGAGCTCGGCGGGCCCATGCCGCAGATGCGATAGGCGCGGTAGGTCCCACAGACCGCCTCGCGCTTCTTCGCCTCGTAAGCCGCGAGATCGGCTGCAGTCATCGCACCCTTGCGCGGCGTCTCGGCAGCGACGGTCGCGGCGAGCGCTTCGGCCCGCTCCCCTTCGTAGAACGCCTCGGGGCCGGCAGCGGCGATCGCCTCGAACGTGCGCGCGAGCTCTTCGTTGACGACCAAGTGCCCTGCGGGCTGCGGCCGGCCCGCGTCGTCGAAGAACAGCGCCCGTCCCGCCTCGGTCCATCCCGCGCGCTCGGCGGTCGAGGTCAGCGAGCCGTTGAGCCGCGGATTGATGCGGAAGCCTTTGCGCGCGAGCTCGATCGCCGGTTCGAACAGCATGGCCCAGGGCAACCGCCCGTGCTCCTCGTGCGCCAGCGCGGCGAGTGCGATATTGCCCGGAACGCCGACGCTGAGGCCGCTCTTCACCGACTCGCGGAAAGGGGGCACTGTGCCGTCCGGCCTCAGGAACCAGTCCGGCGTGGCACCGGCCGGGGCTTTCTCTCGTCCGTCGAAGGTCTCGACCGTCCCATCGACGGCACCCCGGACCATGAAGCCGCCGCCGCCGATGCCCGAGCTTTGTGGCTCGACCACGGTCAGCGCCAGCATCGTTGCGATCGCCGCATCGGTGGCGCTGCCGCCCCGGCGCAGCATGGCCATGCCTGCTTCCTGCGCGCGCGGATCGGCGGCGCTGACCGTGCCGAGAAATCCGGCCTCCGTCTCTGCGGGCGGGACGGTCGCGCACCCGGCGAGCGCGAGCAGGGCGGCGATGGGGGCGAGAACGGTGCGGAGCATGCCGACGTGGCTATTCGCTCCCGACCGCCTCGGCAAGCGTGGCGAAGCCGTCGCGCCGCATCAGCCGCTCAAGCCCGCGCACGATTTGCCGTGCCAGACCGGGCCCTTCATAGACCAGCGCGCTATAGAGCTGGACCAGGCTGGCGCCCGCGCGGATGCGCGCCCAGGCGTCCTCCGCGCTGCCGATCCCGCCCACGCCGATCAGCGGGATCGCTCCGCCGGTCGCGGCGCGGAAGTCGCGTAGCCGCTGCTGCGCCAGGTCGCGCAAGGGCGCGCCCGACAGCCCGCCCGTCTCCGCCGCATGGGGCGAGGCGAGCGGCGGGCGCGAAATGGTCGTGTTCGAGACGATCAGCGCGCCGAGCCGCTTGTCGAGCGCGATCCGGGCGATCGCGTCGACGTCGGCGGGCTCCAGATCGGGCGCGACCTTGAGGAACACGGGCGGGCCGTCGGTGGGGCGCGCGTCGAGCACCGCATCCAGCAGAGCGACCAGCGCGCCCTCGTCCTGCAGTGCCCGCAGGCCCGGGGTGTTGGGGCTCGAGATATTGACCGTGAGATAGCTCGCCAGCGGCGCGAAGCGGCGCGTGAGCAGCGCGTAGTCGGCGATCCGGTCGGCCGAATCCTTGTTCGCGCCGATATTGACGCCGACGAGCCCGGGCCGGCCGGCGCGCCGGCGCAGCCGCGCCTCCGCCTCTGCCGCGCCCCCGTTGTTGAAGCCCATGCGGTTGATCACCGCGCGGTCCTCCGTCAGCCGGAACAGGCGCGGCCTGGGATTGCCGGGCTGCGGCAGCGGAGTGATCGAGCCGATCTCGACGAACCCGAAGCCGAGCCCGAGCACTGCGTCGGGCACTTCGCCGTCCTTGTCGAACCCCGCGGCCATGCCGAGCGGATTGGGGAAACGCAGCCCCGCCACCTCTGTCGCGAGCGGGCCCGGCGCCGGCGGAGTCCGCGCGGGCGAGAGCTTGAGCGCCGCGATCGTCATGCGATGGGCGGTTTCGGGGGCGAGCGCGAAAAGCGCGGGGCGGGCAAGGCGGAACAGCATCGCCGGCGCCTATGGCAAGCGCGCTGGACTCTGTCGACTGTGCCGATCGGGCGCATTGCAGGCCATACCCGTAAGGAAATTTCGCGAGCGATTGTCGCATCCATACAATCGTGCACCGGCGAGTCGCCCTAGAGAGGCGCTGCGACCCGACGGTGCTCGGTGCAATGGTGCGCCGGGCTCCTCGCCTTTGCAGGGCGGCGTTCCATCGCGAGCGCCGCCCTCTTTTTCGCCGGTCTGGCCATGGCGTGCAAATCGCGCCACAAGCCGGCCCGTCATTCGAAAAAGAGGAAGGTCGCTCATGGCGAAGAGGATTCTGGGAGTTTCGCTGCTGGCACTGGCGCTGGCGGGATGCGCTGCCACCGGAGAGGAACCGCGCACGACGCAGGTGACCGGCTCCGAGACCGCGGCGACGCGGCCCGCGTCCGACATAGGAACGCTGTTCGAACGCTATGACGAGGCGCAACTGGCGCTCTCGCCGCTCGGAAAGGCGTATCGCGGCATTCGCGATTCGGACTACGACGACTGGGGCGACTTCTCCGATGCGGCCGAAGTGCGCGAGCAGGACCTGCTCCAGAAGACCGCCGCGACCATGCGCGCGAACTTCGATCCCGCGACGCTGCCGGAACAGGATGCGCTCAGCTACCGCCTGTTCGATGCCATGGCGAAGCGCAGCGCCTCGCTCTTCCCCTACCGCGATTACGGCTACATCTTCGACCAGATGAACGGTGCGCAGAGCGACCTGCCGGCGTTCCTGATCAACATTCACTCGGTCGCCGACGAGGCGCAGGCGCGCGCCTACGTCAGCCGTATCGAAGGGCTCGGCCCTGTGCTCGATACGCTGATCGCCGAATCGCGCGAGCGGGCGGCGAACGGCGTTATGCCGCCTGACTGGGTCTACCCTTATGTCATCTCCGATATCGAGAATCTGCTGAATGCGGGCGAGGAGAACGCGATCCTGGCCGACTTCGCGGGCAAGGCGAAGGCGCTGGAACTCGATGCGGCGAAGGAGGCCGAGCTGATCTCGGCCGCGCAGCGCGCGTGGGAGAGTTCGGCCGCGCCCGCATATCAGCGGCTGCTCGCCGAGATGAAGCGCCAGCAGGCGGATGCGCCGACCGACGACGGCATCTGGCGTCTGCCCGAAGGTGCGGCCTATTACGAAGCGCTGCTCAGGAACTACACCACGACCGATCTCACCGCCGACCAGATCCACCAGATCGGCCTCGATAACGTCGCGCGTATCCATGGCGAGATGCGGGCGATCATGCAGCAGGTCGGATTCGAGGGCACGCTGCAGGAATTCTTCGCACACGTCCGGACCGATCCGCGCTTCTATTACGACACGCGCGAGGAGTACCTCGCCGACGTGGAGAAGCACCGCGTGGCGATGAACGCTGTGCTGCCGCAGTATTTCTCGACGCTGCCGGAAGATCCGTTAACGGTGAAGCCGGTCGAGGCGTTCCGCGAAAAGAGCGCGGGCAAGGCCTTCTATTCGCGCCCGGCGCCGGACGGCTCGCGTCCGGGCACCTACTACGTCAATCTCTACAATCTGAAGGACATGTCGAAGAACGAGCTCGAGGCGCTGTTCTACCACGAGGGGCTGCCGGGCCATCACCTGCAGCTTTCGATCCAGACACAGCTCGGCGACGTGCCACCCTTCCGGCGCTTCGGCGGGGTCACCGCCTATACCGAAGGCTGGGGCCTCTATGCCGAGGAACTGGGCAAGGACATGGGCTTCTACACCGACCCCTATTCGGATTTCGGCCGGCTGGGGATGGAACTGTGGAGAGCCTGTCGACTGGTTGTGGATACCGGCATCCACCACAAGCGCTGGAGCCGCGAGCAGGCGATCCAATACCTGACCGACAATACGCCCAATCCCGAAGGCGACATCCGCAAGGCGATCGAGCGCTACGTGGTCTATCCCGGCCAGGCGACCGCCTACATGATCGGCAAGCTCAAGATCATGGAACTGCGCGAGCGGGCGAAGGCGGAATTGGGAGCGGAGTTCGACATTCGCGGCTTCCACGATGCGATCCTCCGTACCGGTCCGGTGCCGCTCTCGATCATGGAGGAGAACGTCGACGCCTGGATCGCGGCGGCGATGGCGAGCTAGCTGGCCTCCCCGCTCGGGGGAGCTTGCTAACGACTCGCAACTGACGGTTTTCGGTTGAAAGCCGGCGGCACGGTGCATAGGTGAAAATCGGAACGAAATGGTCTGATTTAACGATGCGCCTCTCCAACCTTGCCGATTATGCGGTCGTGACGATGAGCGCCGCCGCACGCCATTGCGGTGGTGGGCGCACGAGCGCGGCCGAGTTGGCGGCGGAGACCGGACTCCCGGTGCCGACCGTGCAGAAGGTGGTCAGCAAGCTCTCCGCCGCGGGTCTGTTGCGCTCGGTGCGCGGCGCGGGCGGCGGGCTGCAACTCGCGCGCCCGGCGGCGGCGATCACGCTGGCGGACATCGTGGAGGCCGTCGAAGGGCCGATCGCGCTGACCGCCTGCATCGACGGGGACGAATGCGCAGTCGATCACACCTGCAGCGTCAAGCCGCATTGGCCGGCGGTCAATGCCGCGCTGCGCGGGGCGCTCGCGGGCATCCCCCTGACGCAGCTCTCGAAGGCCGCGCCGCGTGAACCCAATCCCAGTGGAATTTCCGCATGACTGACGACATCGACATCCAGGATCGCGAAGCCCGCGAAGCCGCCGCCCGCGCGGCCGAGTACGAATTCGGCTGGTCGAGCGACATTGAGCAGGAATTCGCGCCCAAGGGCCTGAACGAGGATACCGTCCGCTTTATCAGCGGCAAGAAGCGCGAGCCGGAATGGATGCTCGACTGGCGCCTCAAGGCGTTTCGCCTGTGGCAGGAGATGAAGGAGCCGGACTGGGCCAAAGTCGGCTATCCGCCGATCGATTACCAGGATGCCTATTACTACGCCGAGCCCAAGGCCAAGCCGAAGCTCGAATCGCTCGACGAACTCGATCCCGAGATCAAGGCGGTCTACGACAAGCTCGGCATCCCGATCGCCGAGCAGGAAGTGCTCGCCGGGGTCGAGGGCGCGCGCAAGGTCGCAGTCGACGCGGTGTTCGACAGCGTATCGGTCGCCACGACCTTCCGCGAAGAGCTGAAGAAAGCGGGCGTCATCTTCCTTTCGATCAGCGAGGCGATCCGCGAACATCCCGATCTGGTGAAGAAGTGGCTCGGCCGCGTGGTGCCGCAACGCGATAACTACTTCGCCACGCTCAACAGCGCTGTCTTCTCCGACGGCACGTTCGTCTACGTGCCCGAAGGGGTGCGCTGCCCGATGGAGCTCAGCACCTATTTCCGCATCAATGCGGAGAATACCGGCCAGTTCGAACGCACGCTGATCGTGGCCGAAAAGGGTAGCTACGTCAGCTACCTCGAAGGCTGCACGGCGCCGATGCGCGACGAGAACCAGCTCCACGCCGCCGTGGTCGAACTGGTCGCGCTCGACGATGCCGAGATCAAGTACTCAACCGTGCAGAACTGGTACCCCGGCAACGCCGAGGGCAAGGGCGGGATCTACAACTTCGTCACCAAGCGCGGCCTGTGCCAGGGCGCACGCAGCAAGATCTCGTGGACCCAGGTCGAGACCGGCAGCGCGGTGACCTGGAAGTATCCGAGCTGCGTGCTCAACGGCGAGGACTCGGTCGGCGAGTTCTATTCGGTCGCCGTCACTAACAATTTCCAGCAGGCCGACACCGGCACCAAGATGATCCACAACGGCCGCGGCAGCCGCTCGACCATCATCTCCAAGGGCATCAGCGCCGGCAAGAGCAACAACACCTATCGCGGCCTCGTCCGGGTCGGCCCGAATGCGGAGAACGTGCGCAACTTCACCCAGTGCGACAGCCTGCTGCTGGGCGACAAGTGCGGCGCGCACACCGTGCCCTACATCGAGGTCAAGAACCCCTCGGCGCAGATCGAGCACGAGGCGACCACCAGCAAGATTTCGGACGACCAGCTCTTCTACGCGATGCAGCGCGGACTGGGCCAGGAGCAGGCCGTCGCCCTGATCGTCAACGGCTTCGCCCGCGAGGTGCTCAAGGAACTACCAATGGAATTCGCGGTCGAAGCGCAGAAGCTGCTGGCGATCTCGCTCGAAGGGAGCGTGGGATGAGTTATCTCGGCTGTGCCCTTGGCCGTCATGCTGAACTCGTTTCAGCATTCATCGCTCCTTCCAAACCGGCGGCGCGAGCGGAGAAATGGACCCTGAAACAAGTTCAGGGGGACGAGATTGTTGGGGCGGGGAATGGCTGACAAGAAGACCCTCAAACTCCGTTCCCCGTCCGAGATAGACGCACCGCCAGCCCTCCAAAAGAAGGGCCGCGGGTGGAAGATTTCGGACAAGCGGCTCGATGCGTTGCACGAGCGGGCGCGCGAGTTGCGGCGCCATTCGAGCGAGGCGCACAAGGCGCTGGCCGAGCGGTTCGCGAAGGCCGATCTCGGGCGTTACAAGTTCACCCGCCATGCGGTGGTCGGCAGCGCGATCGTCGATTTCAACTGCCACAATCTCGGTATGGCGATCGCCATCGACGAGGACGACGACCCGCTCGCCAAGCGGCGGGACAAGAGCCTGGAATCGGTCGGCATCCGCGTCATGCGGATCAAGGCCGCTGACATTCTCGAGAACATGGACGACGTGCTCGCGCGCATCACAGCCGGCATGCGCCTGCGCATCGCCGACAAGCAGCAGGCGCGGCGCGAGCATCACCGCACCAGCACGCCAAGGGATCGCCGCTGATGCCGAAGCCAGACCATCACTTTCACCGTCATGCTGAACTCGTTTCAGCATCCATCGTCCCTTCCGCGGCGGCGGAGCACCCGGCTCGGTGGACCCTGAAACAAGTTCAGGGTGACGTTCACGAATTGAATGAGATCGAATGAAATGCTGAAAATCGATAATCTCCAGGCCGAAATCGGCGGCACGCGGATACTCAACGGTCTCTCGCTCGAAGTGAACGCGGGCGAGGTGCACGCGATCATGGGTCCCAACGGCGCGGGCAAGTCGACGCTCGCCTATGTGCTCGGCGGGCGGCCCGGGTATGAAGTGACCGGCGGTTCGGTGGAATTCTTGGGCCGCGACCTGCTCGAAATGGAGCCGCACGAGCGCGCCGCGGCCGGCCTGTTCCTGGGCTTCCAGTATCCGGTCGAGATTCCCGGCGTTTCGAACGTGCAGTTCCTGCGCGAGGCGCTCAACGCGCAGCGGCAGGTGCGCGGCGAGGAGCCGCTCTCGGGCGGCGATTTTCTCAAACTGGCGAAGGAGAAGGCCGGGCTGCTCAAGCTCGACATGGATATGCTCAAGCGCCACGTGAACGTCGGCTTCTCGGGCGGCGAAAAGAAGCGTGCCGAGATGGTCCAGATGGGCATTCTCGATCCGCAGTTCGCCGTGCTCGACGAAACCGACTCCGGCCTCGACATCGATGCACTGCGCGTCGTCGGCGAAGGCATCAACGCGATCATGCGCGCGCCCGAGAAGGGCGTGCTGCTGATCACGCATTACCAGCGCCTGCTCGACTATGTGAAGCCGGACTACGTACACATCCTCAGCAAGGGCCGCATCGTGAAGACCGGCGGCCCCGAGCTCGCGCAGCAACTCGAGCGCGAGGGGTACGAGGCGGTGGCGGCATGAACGCGCTGACCACCCTTCCCACCCGCAAGGACGAGGCCTGGCGCTATTCGGCCGTCGAAGCGCTCGTGGGCGCCGATCTCGACGCCTGGCGCGCAATCGATGTGCCGGCGGGCGAGAGTTATCGCGAGTGCCTGACGATCGAGGATAGCGAGAGCACCGAACTGCGCCGCCTGCGCGTATCGGTTGGCGAAGGCGCGCGATGCGAGCTGTTTGCGGTGATCGCCGCCGGGAAGCTGGGCCGGGTCGAGGTCGAGGTCCGGCTGGCGAGGGGCGCGCATTTCGAACTCGGCGGCGTCACGCTCGGCGGGCGCGACACGGTGCGCGAGTTCGTCACTCGCGTGATCCACGCCGAGCCCGAGGCGACCAGCAATCAGGTGATCCGCGCGGTCCACTGGGGCAAGGGCACGGGCAATTTTCTCGGCCAGATCGATGTCGTGCGCGACGCGCAGAAGACCGACGCGGCACAGAGCTTCAAGGGCCTGCTGCTGGAAAAGGGCGCGAGCGTGAACGCGGTGCCGCAACTCGAGATCTTCGCCGACGACGTGAAGTGCGCCCACGGCGCCAGCGTCGGCCAGCTCGACGAGACGGCGCGCTTCTACATGGCGGCGCGCGGCCTCTCGCCCGAGCTTTCGCGGCGCCTGCTGGTCCAGGCGTTCATCGGCGACGCTTTCGTGGCGCTCGACGACGAAGCCGAGCGCGAGCGGCTGATGGGCATCGCGCTGGCCAAGCTGGATCTGCACCTGTGAGCGGGCGTGTCTCCCAGAGTCCCCGCGAAGGCGGGGATCTCAGGCCATCCGCCGAGCGCCAGCGGCCTGAGGCCCCGGCCTTCGCCGGGGCTCGCGATGTTCGCAAGGATTTCCCCGGCCTGGTGACCGCCGAGGGCAAGCCGTGGCACTATCTCGACACCGCGGCTACCGCGCAGAAGCCGCGAGCGGTGATCGACGCCGTCTCGCGGGCGATCGGGACGGACTATGCCACGGTTCACCGCGGGGTCTACACGCGCTCGGCCGAGATGACGCTCGGCTACGAGGCCGCGCGTCGCCGCGTCGCTGGCTTTATCGGCGGACGCGAGGAAGAGCTGGTCCTCACCCGCGGCGCGACCGAGGCAATCAACCTCGTCGCCTACAGCTACCCGCGTAAGGGCCGCGTCCTGCTCTCCACGCTGGAGCATCACTCGAACATCGTCCCCTGGCAGCTTGCCGGCTGGCAAGTGGACGTCTGCCCGCTGACCGAGGACGGCAGGATCGATCTCGACGCGGCCGAGCGCATGCTGACGAAGGACCACACGATGGTCGCCTTCGCACATGTCTCGAACGTGCTCGGCTCGGTGCTCGACGCGAAGCGCGCGGCGGAACTGGCGCATTCGGTCGGCGCCAAGTTGCTGCTCGACGGGTGCCAGGCCGTGCCACGCCTTCCGGTCGACGTGTCCGAAATCGGCTGCGACTTCTACGCCTTTAGCGCGCACAAGCTCTATGGGCCGACCGGCATCGGCGCGCTCTGGGGGCGGGCGGAGCTGCTCGATGCCATGCCGCCGTGGCAAGGCGGCGGCTCGATGATCGAGAAGGTGACGTTCGAGAACACGACGTACGCCCCGCCGCCGCAGCGGTTCGAGGCGGGCACGCCCGCGATCGTCGAGGCGATCGGCTTCGCCGCGGCCTGCGACTACGTCGAGCGCGTGGGAACCGAGCGCATCCACGCGCACGAGTGTGCGCTCGTCGGGCACTTGCGCGAGGCGCTTCATGGAATGAACGACGTCACGCTGTTCGGCCCCGCCGACAGCGCTGGAATCGTCAGTTTTGCGATGCGCGGGGTTCACCCGCACGATCTCGGCACCATATTGGACGAGGAACACGTCGCGATCCGCGCCGGACACCACTGCGCGCAGCCGCTGATGGCCCATCTCGGCGTCCCCGCCACCGCGCGGGCAAGCTTCGGGCTCTATTCGGACGAAAGCGACGTCGAGGCGCTGCTGCGCGGGATCGATCGCACCAGGAGGATCTTCGGATGACCGAAGCGAGCGAAAAGAAGAAGGAATACGTGGCCGCGCCCGCGCCGAACGAGGGCTTCGCGAAACCGCCGCGCGCGCGCGTGTCGGACGCGGTCGACCCAGAGGAAACGATGGGCGAAAAGCTCGAGCGCAAGCGCGACTATCTCGAGGGCTTTCTGCAGAAGAAGCCGGAGAACGTGTCGGCCGGCGCACCGGGCGGCGAGCTCTACGAGGCGGTGATCGCCGCGCTCAAGGAGATTTACGACCCCGAGATTCCGGTCAACATCTACGATCTCGGCCTGATCTACGGCGTCGAGGTCGACGACGAGAGCAGCGTGACGATCACGATGACGCTGACCACGCCGCACTGCCCGGTCGCCGAGTCGATGCCCGGCGAAGTGGAACTGCGCGCAGCGTCCGTTCCCGGCGTGCGCGATGCGGAAGTGAACCTGGTGTGGGATCCTCCGTGGGGCCCCGACAAGATGACCGACGAGGCGCGGCTCGAACTGGGGATGCTCTAGGCGATCTCCGAAGGATAGATTTGCATCATGACCGAGACCAAAACCCGCCAACGCCCTGCTGCCGTCATCCTGACCGAAGCGGCCGAGCAGCGCATTGCCGACCTCATGGCGAAGGCGCCCGAAGGCGCGATCGGTGTCAAGCTTTCGACTCCGCGCCGGGGCTGCTCAGGCCTCGCCTATTCGGTCGATTACGTGACCGAGGAACAGGCGTTCGACGAGAAGATCGAAACTCCCGGCGGCACGTTCTACATCGACGGGGCGAGCGTGCTCTACCTCGTCGGCAGCGTCATGGACTGGCGCGAGGACGATTTCACCGCCGGCTTCGTGTTCGAGAACCCCAACGCCAAGGGCGCCTGCGGCTGCGGTGAGAGCTTCATGGTCTGAGCCTAGCCGCGCCGGCGCGCGCGCCAGACCTTGAACAGCACGCCCGGCGCGGCCAGCACCGGGTGCCGCTCACGCCAGGGCGTGATCGCCACGGGAACGCCCGTGTGCCGTTCGATCTTCCAGGCTGCGTAGCGCGCGGCGCCGTCGAAAGTCGTGCTCGCCTTGACCAGCCGCGCGAGATTGAGCGGCTTGCCGAAGCGCCGCCTGCGCGCCCACCAGCTCAGGATGCGCCGGCGCTCGGCGGCCGAGAGGCGTGGAGCGAGGCGCTCGCCGTCGCGTGCGAAGGGGATCCCCTGCGCCTCCCAGGCGAGCGGCAGCAGCCCCTCGAAATGGGTGGCATTGACCGAGAGGATCGAATCCTCGCGCCCCGGCTTCTCGACCCGGAACTCGGCCTGGTAGGTCGCGCGGAACAGCGCGCGCCAGTAATCCTCCGCAGTGCCGCTCTCCGGGCCGAGCGCCGCAGCGAGCCGTGCCGCCGTCTGCGCCGCCCCGGCGATCGCCGAAACGATGCGCGGTCGCCATTCCCCGGTCGATATCCACACGAGGGCGCTCGGTTGCACGAATCGGGCCCAGATCGTCGTATCCCGACTCTCCCCCTCGGCGGCGCGAACGAAAGTGGCGAAGGCTATCCGCGCGACTTTCGCGCGCAGCACGCGCCCCTCGTGCTCCCACTCGTGATAGCTCACGCGCGGCCAGATGCGCTCCGTCTGGCTGCCGGGCAGCAGGAGGTAGAAGTCGAGCACGCCTTCGAGTTCGCCAGTGCGCAGGTTCGAGCCGTAGAACAGCGCCGCGGCGGCGCCCGCTTCTTCCGCGAGACGGGCGGCGAACGCGGCGACGGCCGGATGGGCTGCGGCGTCCAGGCCGTCAGCGATCCGCTGCGCCAGCGCGCCGTTCACGGTATCACGAAGCGCAGCTCGGGGCCGCTCGTCAGGCGATAGCGTCCGGCGGGGAAAGCCTCGCCGTCGAGAATGATCTCGTCGCCCACCGCAATCTCGATCGGGTCGGCGACGACGCGGTGGAATCCGCGCTCGCGCAGCCGCTCCGAACCGTGTCCGCGGATGATCGCCGGCATCTGCAACAGCAGTCCGCGCGTGGGATGGTCGAGGACCGCGAGCTTGAGCCCGTCACGTGGCTCGCCAAAGGGATTGAGGCCCGCGGGGAACCGTTGGAGGGTCGAGGCGAGCACGAAATGACGCCGGGCCGGATCGCCGGCGGGGACATGCGGCAGCGCGCGGCCCTCGGGACCGATTGTCAGCTCCATCGGAACGCCGCGGCGCCAGCGGTTGCGATCGCTGCCGAGCAGGGCCTGGAGAATGCCCCAACCCGCGGTTACACCCACGGCGAGGCTGTCGAAGGCGCCGAGCCGGTGTGCATCCTGCCCCGCCCGGATGCCGAGCGTGTAGGCGCCGGCGCCGAAGATGAAGCCGAGCATGGGCGCCGCCGCGCGGTCGAGCGCGTCGACGCGGATCGGCCGGCGGGCGACCCGGCGGCCCGAGGCATAGGCCCCGATCGCGGCTCCGATCGTCCACCCGGGCGGTGCGCCGAGGTCGACGTTGAGCGCGTTGGTCTTGCCCTTGGGCAGAACGGCCACATCCGGCCAGGTCTCGCCGAACACGTCCAGCCCTGCCGTGAGCACGTCGCGCACGGTTCCGTCGCCGCCGTTGATCACGAGATAGTCGATCCCGCGCGCGGCGAAGCGGGCCAGCTCATCCTTCAGGAGCGTGGTATCGGGCGGCTGGGCGACGAAGATGTTGGCCTTCACCCCAAGGTTCAGGTCCTGTCCTTTGTTGCGGTGGCTGCGCGGATTGTAGATCACGCCGACCGACGGCCCGGCCGCCGCAATGCGCACGTCGGGCGCGGGCAGTTTTGCGTCGACGGGAGTCATGGGCGCGCCTTAGCCGGATAGTGGGGCGCGGACCTAGACATTTTCGCTTCGCCGGGTCGATCCGCTCCTGTATCTTCGGCCCATGCTCCATCCCGACCTGCTCGACTCCGCCCGCGCGCTGTCCGACCGCATCGTCACCCTGCGCCGCGCGATCCATGCTGAACCCGAGCTCGGGCTTCACACCCCGATGACCATGGCGAAAGTGCGCGCCGCGCTCGCCCATCTGCCGCTCGAATGGCGCGAAGGGTCCTCGACCACCGGGCAGGTGGCGGTGCTCAAGGGTGCGCAGCCGGGGCGGCGCGTTCTGCTGCGCGGGGACATGGACGCGCTGCCGATGCGCGAGGAGACCGGGCTCGATTTCGCTTCCGCGATCGACGGGCGGATGCATGCCTGCGGGCACGACACGCACACCGCGATGCTCGCCGGCGCGGCGGAGTTGCTCGCGGCCCGGCAAGGCGAGCTGGCGGGCGAAGTGCTGTTCATGTTCCAGCCGGGCGAGGAAGGTTTCCACGGCGCGCGCTTCATGCTGGAGGACGGGCTGCTCGGCGGGGGTGAGTACGGGCCGCTGCCCGAAGCGGCCTTCGCGCTCCACATCATGCCAAACGCGCCGCATGGGGTGCTCGCCGGCCGCGCGGGGCCGCTGATGGCCGCGGCGGACCAGTTCGACGTCGTGGTGACCGGCCAGGGCGGCCATGCCTCGATGCCGCACGATGCGCGCGATCCCGTGCCTGCCGCCTGCGAGATCGTCGGCGCGCTGCAGGCGATGGTCACGCGGCGCTTCAGCGCGGCCGACGCGGTGGTCGTGACCGTGACGCAGCTCCAGGCCGGCACCGCGCACAACGTCATCCCCGACCACGCGAGCCTGCGCGGTACGATCCGCACGCTGTCGCCCCGCCACCGCACTGCCGTGCGCGAGACGATGGAGACGGTCGTACGCGGCGTGGCGCAGGCGCACGGGGTGGAGGCCGAACTGACCGTGACCGAGGGCTTCCCCGTCACCATCTGCGACGAGCGCGCAGTGACGCTTGGCCGCGACGTCGCTCGCGAGGCGCTGGGCGAAGGCTCGTGGCGCGAACTGCCCGCGCCGATCATGGGTGCGGAGGACTTCGCCTACGTGCTGGAGAAAGTGCCGGGCGCCATGTTCTTCCTGGGCGTCGCACCCGAAGGGGAGGACTGGCGCCAGTGCTGCGGCATTCATTCGCCGCGGATGATTGTGGACGAAAGCGCATTGCCGCGCGGGACCGCCATGCTTGCCGGCTGCGCGCTGCGCTTTCTGGCACGCGGCTTCGACTGAGCCCGGATCCTATCGCCGGGGCTTGTAAGGCATCGGCCGTGCCGTGAGGTTGTCGGGATCGGCCTGCTGCAGCACTTTGCGCAGGAGCGCGATCATCGCGTTGCGCCCGCGCTCCGACAGGCCGACGATGACACGCCGATGATCGAGGGGATCGGGGGCTCGTTCGATCAGCTCTTCGTCTTCGAGCCTGTCTATCAGACGCATTGCCGACGTCGGTGTCGCGCCCGAGGCGAGCATGAGTTGCTTGACGTAGACGATGCCCCCTTCCTCTCCGTTTATGAACAGTTCCAGCAGGATGTCCCAGGCAAAGTCCTTCACCAGACCCGGCGGGATATGCTTGTCCACTTCCTTGCGCAGGCTGATGAGGCGCCGCGCACATTCGACCAGTTCCCGTTCGAAAACCGTCTTCCCCTCACCGGCGCGCGCCAGTGATTCGACCGTTCGCTGTGCGACCGGCGACGGCTGAACGGGAATGGCAGCCTTCGCGCTCCTCGAACTTTTCATGACCACACCACCAGACGCTTCAATAGTCGCCCCGTCGGCCGCGATTTCTCTTCGAGATCCTTGGTCATCACTTTGCCGCGGCGATCTCTGAAACCAGCTTGTGCAAATCGGTACTGTGCGATCCTTTAAAGAGGATAACGTCGCCGGCCTTCACCTCGCTGAATAAACAATCTTTTACATTCTGGAGGGATGTGGCCTGCGTGATCCCGAAATGCGGGGGCAGCGCAGCGCGGAACCGGTCGTAGAGGGGGCCAAGCGTGTAGACGCGATCGATCGGCTCGCGTGCCACTATGGAAGCCAGGTCCGTGTGATACCGTTCTGCATCTGCGCCTAGCTCTGCCATTTCTCCCAGGACGGCGATGCGGCGGGTTGCTCCCTTCTTGGCGCCGAGCAGCGCAAGAGCCGCCTCCATGGATCCGGGATTGGCGTTATAGGCATCGTCCAGCACGAGCACCCGGCACCCCCCGATCTCGGTTTCGAATTCCCGGCCGCGTCCTTCGAGCGGCGCGAATGTCGCCAGCCGGGACAAGGCCGGCTCGAGCTCATGCCCGAGCGCCGCCAGCGTTGCGACCACCGCCAGCGCATTCAGGGCCATGTGCTCGCCGGCCGCACCCAGCGCGAATGCCATGCGCCGTCCGGCGACGCACGCCTCGACGCGACCGGAATGGGCCTCGTATTCGGTCAGTCTGACGTCGCACTCCTCCGACCGGCCATAGTTGATGACGCGCAGACCGCGGTTCCGGGCGGCCATGTTGACGCGCCCCCATTCCGCCATCTCGCGGTTGAGAACGGCCACGCCCCCCGGGCGCATGCCGTCGAAGATCGCGCTCTTGCGCCGCGCGATCGTCGCGAGGTCGCCGTGGTGCTCGAGATGCGCCGGGAGGATATTGGTGAAGATCGCGACGTGCGGCCGGGTCAGCCGCGAATTCTGCGCCATCCGCCCGATCGCCAACTCCAGCGCGATATGCGGCACGTCCCATGGGATCGAGGCGAGATTCCAGGCGATCCCGTGCGGCAGGTTGGCATTGTGGCGTGTCGTTCCGACAGGCCCGTAGGCCTCCAAGGCGTGCGCCAGGATTGCGACTGTCGAGGTCTTTCCCGCGCTGCCGGTGACGGCGACGATCTTTCCGGTCATCCTCCGGCGCGCGTACTCGCCCAGGTCGAGAATTGCCGTCTCGACATCGTTCACAAGCAGAGCCGGCGCGCCAATGCCTTCGAGTTGCGCGGGGTCCTCGCCGATATAGGCTGCGGTGCGGTTCGCCAGGCGAGGAATGTGGCGTTCGGACACGCCGCGCCGCCCTTTGGACGGGCGCAGCGCGACCATGTCTCCGTCGCGGAATGCCGGGAGATAGCTGCACAATCCGCTGGTCGACCAGTCGCCAGGAGGGGGGCTCTGCCACTCTCCTCCGGTCGCCTTCTCGACATCCGCCGTGGTCCAGTGACGCCGCTCCTTCTCCGCGGGAGGGCGATGGACGGCACCGTCCTTGCTATCGCGCGCAAGAAGGTAGCGCCGATAGGCGACGAGCCCCGACAGGTAGTGCTCCACGTCGTCGATCCGGATGCGGAAGGCGTGGTGGCGGATGAAGAAGCTCCCGGCGATCTTCGCGGGCCGGGCGAAGAACATCGCCAGCTCGGGCCAGAAGTGGCCGTTGAGCAGGTAATGCGCGCGAAAATCGAGCGCTTGGTAGAACCGCGCCAGGTCGATCCCGTCAAGCAGGGGCCGCCGCGCGGGATCGGTGCGCAGCCGCGCGACCATGCTCTCGGCCGCGGTCATCAGCTCCAGCAGCGTCGGGAACGTCGTGATCCGCTCGAGGACGAAGCGCAGATGGGTGCGGACGTTGTCGAGCCCGAACCGGAAGTAGCGCTCCTTCGGCCGGTAGCGGGTCAGCTCGTTGACGGCGTAGCCGAGCCAGTGGTCGTGCGCCTTCCAGTGCTCCCGATCGATGAAGTACGCGAACGCCCGCTCCACCGCCGACAGCCAGCGCTCGTCCCCGGTGGCCTCGTAGAGGCGCATGAGTGCGAAGGCCGCTTCGCCATCGTAGTAGATGATCCGGAACCGCTCCTTCTCGCTCAGCGAGGGATAGGCGAGCACGTGGGAAAACGATCCCGCTGCCGGGTCCTGCATGTGCAGGATCCCGGCGCCCAGCCGTTCGGCGAGAGCAAGGCTGTCGGCGGCACCTGTCAGGGCGTGATGCTTGAGCAGTGCGAGGATTGCCACGGCGTTCCCGCCGAGCTTGATCTCGTTCCCGACATCCACGAGGAACGCCGCCTCCCGCCCGCACGGCAGCGGTGCAGGCCGGATCAGCTCCCCGGCCAGATAGGCGAGAGCGCGGCCGATCGCCTGCTCCAGGCCATCGTCGCGCGTGACCTCCCACGCTTCGAGCATGGCGTAGACCGTGCTCGCATGGCGCAGCGCATTGTAGGCCCGGATGGGGCGGTCGAAGCACGGATGCCAGCCGTAATGGAAGCGCCCGTCTTCCAGGACCTGGGACGCGAGATAGGCGCTGCCCGACCGAACGAGCTGCGCGACGTCCTCCGGCTTTAGAGCATTCAGCGTGCGCCGGCCCGCGTCGAGACCCGCGCCCGAAAGCTCGTGAACCTCCAAATCGTCGCCGACGAACGCGCCCCTGGTCGTGAACAGCCACACCGGATCGTCGTCGCCGAACGCCAGGTCCTCCAGCCCGTGGCGCTTCCTGGCATAGATGCGGAAGTTCTTCTCGTTGAGGACGGCCGCCGCGTCACGGTTTCCGCCATAGAGCATGGCGTTGGCGTTGATCTCGGTCTCCAGAAACGCGTGCTCGAAGCCGGGATCGAGCGAGATGCCGAGACGGAAGTAGTTGCGTTTGATCGTGCGCAGCGCAGCCTTGAGTTCGCTCCATGTCCGGCGCTCCACCGCATCGGCCCAGTCGAGGCGCAGCCAGCGACCCGCCGCGCCGCTGGCCGCGATCCGCTCGGTGCCGGCCTCCCAGGCCTCCTCGGCGGTCGACCCGCTTGCGGTCACGGTCACCGCGCGCCGGGTTCCGTCGGTGAAGGAGAAGAACAGGACCGTGCGCGTTTGCCCTTCGACCTGCACGGAGGCGACCTGCCCCAGGCAGGGGCGGAGGCGCTCCAAGCAGGCTTGCAGCCGGTCCGTCACCTCTCGCGCAGCGCCTCCTGCGCCCGGTTGATCGGCTTCATCAGGTATTGCAGCACCGTCTTGCTCCCGGTGTGGACGTCGACGGTGGTGATCATGCCGGGCACGATCGGGAAACGCTCGCCCGCATCGTTGACCAGGGCGTTGGACGTCGTGCGGATGAAGACGCGGTAGTAATAGACTTCGGGGTTCACCTCGTCCTGGATCGTGTCGGGCGAGATCGTCGCGACTTCGCCTTCGAGGCCGCCGTAGATCGAATAGTCGTAGGCGGTGACTTTCACCGTCGCCCGCTGCCCCGGGTGAATGAAGGCGATGTCACGCGGCGACATGCGTGCCTCGATCATGAGCTGATCCTCGAGCGGGATGATCTCCATCAGCCGGCCGTTGGGCGGGACGACGCCGCCGACCGTCGAGACCTCGATGCTCTTGACGATTCCCTTGACGGGCGAACGGAGTGTCAGGCGGTTCACCGTGTCGGACCGCCCGCGGACGACCGGCTCCAGCGCCTCGACCTGTTCGTTCGCCTCGGAAAGCTGCTGCCGCGCCTCCACCTGGTATTGCGAGCGCAGGTCCGCCTTTTTGAGTTCCAGCTCTGCAAGTTGGCGCCGCAGGCGGATCACTTCAACGTTGCTGGCGGCGCCGACTTCGATCAGTGACTCGCCAATGGCGACTTCGCGCCGGATGAGCGCGATCGACTGGTCGATCAGCCGTACAGATTCGTTCAGGCTGCTGCGGCGCGTTTCGTAGAGGCGCGATTCCGCCGCCTTGAGCTCGGGGTAGTCGTCGAGTTCGGCCGGGAAGGCGAGCGGGGCCAGGCTGACTTCCGCACGGAGCCGGGCCGAGGCCGCCAGCGCGGCGCGATATTTCGCGGCGCTCTCCTCGAAGGTCGAGCTCGCCTGCGTGGGGTCGAGTTGCGCCAGGACCTGGCCCGCCTCGACGATATCGTCCTGTTTGACGTGCAGCTGGGAGAGAATGCCGCCTTCGAGCGATTCGATCACTTGTTCGCGCGTGGTGGGCACGACACGGCCGCTCCCTGTCGCCACTTCGTCGAGCGTGGCGAGCCATGCCCATGCGACGGCGACTGCAAACAGTCCGCACAGGGTCCACACCAGACGGCTGGAAAGTGCGAGGCGCGGATCGGATTCCTCGCCGAACAGCCAGTCCTCGCTCGTGACCGCCTGCGCTGTCATGCCGCCTTGCCCTTGCCCTGCATCGTCAGGAGCGCCGCCTGCTTGGGCTGGTCCAGCTTGACCCTGCCGTTGTGGATGACGACGATCCGGTCGACGAGCTCGAGTACGCGCATCCTGTGGGTCGCGATGACCACGGTGCGGTCCTTGCTCCACTCACCGAAGCGCTGGATGAAATGGCGCTCGGCTGCCTCGTCCATCGAGGCAGTGGGCTCGTCGAGCAGAACGACCGAGGATTCGCGCAGCAGGAGACGCGCGAGCAGCAGGGCCTGCGTCTGGCCACCCGACAAGCCGACCCCGCCTTCCTGGATCGTGTAATCGAGGCCGGCCTGCGTGCGGCGCACGAAGTCGTCGGCCCCGACCATCTCCAGCATGGCGGCGATGTCCTGGTCGGACGCGTTGGGTGCGCCCATGGTCAGGTTGTCGCGCAAAGTGCCGTGGAACAGCCGGCTGTTCTGGCTGAGCAAGCCGATGTCGCGCCGCACGTCGGCGGGATCGATCTGGTGCAGCGCGAGATCGTCGACCATGACCTCTCCGGAAATCGGCGAGAGCAGCCCGGACAGACCTTGCAGCAGAGTGGACTTGCCGGCCCCGTTCCGGCCCAGCAGCGCGATCTTCTCACCTGCCGCGATGTCGAATTCCGCCACGCTCAGTGCAGGCGGCGCATTGGCGTCGCCATACGTGAAGACGGCCGAGCGAAGGGCGAAGTCGCCCCTGATCGCCGGCACCTGCAGGCGCTGCCCATGTTCTGGATTGTCGACCGGCAGCGCCATGATCTGATCGACACCCTGGATGCCGACTTTCGCCTGCTGCAGCCGGTTCAGGACCTGGGTGACCTGGGAGATCGGCGCCATCATCCTCGATCCCAGGATCGATGCGCCCACGAGCGCGCCCGTCGTCATGTCGCCCGCGATCACCATCGGGGCGCCGCAGAACACGATCGTGGCGTAGACGGCGTTCTGCACGTTCTGCGCCCAGGCGGTCAGTCCATTGGTCAGGCTGCGGAGCTTGAGCTGCGCCTCGCCGGCCACGGCGTTGAAATGGTTCCACCGCTGCTGCAGCGGATCTTCGGCCTGGAGCGTCTTCACGTCCTCGATCCGCTGAATGGCTTCCACCAGCATCGCGTTGCGCAGGGACGACTCGCGCATCGCTTCGGTCGCGTGGGCGCGCAGCTTCCGCTGGGCGAGCCAGCCGGGCACCAGCAGCAGAAGCATCGCGCCGAGCGGGACCAGCGCCAGCGGTCCGGCGATGAACCAGAACACCGCCAGGAACAGGATGAAGAACGGGATATCGGCGATCGCGGCCACGGTCGTCGAGGTGAGCAGCTCGCGCACCTGTTCGAGATCGCGGAGCTGCGCGATAAACGTGCCGGTGGAGGCGGGGCGGTGGCTGTTCCGCACCCGCAGGGCATGGCCGAACACGCGGTCCGAGATGCGCAGGTCCGCCCGCCGCCCCAGCACGTCGATGATATTGGTGCGCAGCTTGGTCAGCAGGAAGCTGAACCCGATCGCCAGCAACACGCCGATGAACAGGACGTAGAGCGTCGGGAACGATTCCGCCGGCACGACGCGGTCGTAGACCTGCATCGAAAACAGCACGCCGGCGAGCGCGAGCGAGTTCGTCACCAGCGAGGCCACGATGACGCTGGCGTAGGAGCGGCGGTCCTTCAGCAGGATCCGCCGCAGCCAGTGCTCCTCGTAGGGGCGGATGTAGGTATCGACCCGCGCATCCGGGATGGCGCCGGCGGGGCGCGGAACGACGAAGCTCTCGCTGGCCTCGACCAGCTCGGCCAGCTCCATGCGCTGCTGCAGGCCGGCTTCGCCGGCGACGGCCAGGCTGACCTCCCCGGAAGCTCCGACGGCGGTGATCACGGCGAGATCGCCGCCGCGCATCCGCGCGATGATCGGCAGGCGCCAGCTCGTCAGCGCCAGCGACCCCGGGTCGGCGAAGTGGACCTGCAATCCGGCGTGCCGCGCGAGCGCCCGGATGCGCTCTTTCTCGCTTTTTTCGTGCAGCCAGCGGTCGGAAAGGCGCGCGGTCTCGGTGGAAACGGGCAGGCCGTACTGGCGGGCGACCTGCTGAAAGGCGTCGATCCAGGCTTGCGCGCGGAAATCCGCGTCCGGGGCTGCCTGGACCGTCACAGAACCGTTCCGCCGATCGCGGTTCCGGCGAGCCCGAAGGCCTCGCGCGCGGTTCCCGAGGTGACCAGGCATTCGATCTGCAGGCGGCGCAAGTCGTGCTGCGTGTTCGCGCGATCGAAGCGGACCTGATGCAGCTCCTGCTCCGCGTTGAGCAGGTCGACCAGCGTCTTGGTGCCCATCTCCAGATATTGCAGGCGGTAGAGCTTGCCGGTCTCGCGCATGCTCGCCTCGCGGAAGGCGAGCGTGTCGAGCACGCGGCCGAAGCTCGCCACCTGGCGCTGCGCCTCGCTCAGCGTGCGGCTCACGTCGTTGCGGATGCGCGCTTCCGCCGCGTCGGCGGCGCCCAGCGCGTGGGAAGCGCCGCGGATGCGCGCCCTGTTCGCCCCGCCGTTGTAGAGCGAGGTCGAGACGTTGATCCCGAAGTTGTACTCTTCGCGGCCTCCGAAGGGATCGTGAATGTCGGTCGCCCCGCCGGCGCCGAGCGATACCGTGGGCAGGCTCTCGGCCCGGCTGCGTTCCAGTTCGGCGAGCGCCTGGTCGCGCTCGGCCCGCACTTCGCGGATCGCCGGGATCGCCTCCCAGTCAGGCTCCCCTTGCGCGCAGGACCGCATGAAGCCCTCAGGCAATTCCGACGACACCGCGGGGGCTTCTCCGCGTCCGAGCAGGTGGGCGAGGGTCGTCTGCCAGCGCAAGTGCTCGGCCTCGATCTCCTCGATCGTCGCCTGGGCGGCCTGCACGCGCGCGTCGGCCTGCAGCAGGTCGGCCTTGGTCGCCGCGCCCTCATTGAAGCGGTGCTGCACGAGATCGCTGATGCCGCGCACGCTTTCGAGTTGGTCGAGAGCGATCTGCCGCAGGGCTTCGGTGCGCTGGAGCTCGATGACCGAATAGCTGGTGTCGCGGATTAGCCCATCCACCGCGAGCAGGAGCCGCGCCTCGCCTATCTCGACGCCGGCCTCGGCGGACTGGACCGAGCTGCGCACTTTTCCGAAGTCGTAGAGCATCTGCGACACCGAGACATTGGCCCGGGGGCGCCAGCGGCTCTGGCCGATGTTGTCGTAACCCGTACCGACGCCGGCATTGATCTGCGGCAGATAGCCGGCTTCCGCGACGTCTATCTCCTCGGCCGATGCATCCAGCCGCGCCTCCGCCTCGACCACCGAAGGGTGCCAGGCGACCGCCTCGCGCGCGGCACGGTCGATCATGAGCGGAGCCTGACCTTCAGGAGGTGAAGCCGCCAGGTACGACGGTAGACAGAGTCCGCAGGCCCATCCGACTGCGACAAGCCGCCCATTCCCCCGCTTCGCACGATCACACTTCACACATTCTCACTCGTAAGCGCGACGACAAGGGCCCGCGCCAGCTGGCGCGAGCCCCGTGAGATTACAGTCGATTAGACAACCGAGAGATTATTGCCGTCGAGTTCGTCCCTCTGCTCGGCGCTCAGATACCCGAGCGGATCCTGCACGGGACCCGAGGCCGCCTGTACGAGCGCGATCTCTTCCGCCGGCTTCGTGGCCGAAGCCATCGGTGCATCCTCGCCACTTCCCGACAGATAGCGATCGAGGACTTCCTCAAGCGTGCCCCGTCCTTCGAGCAGGTCGAACTCGGGGAACCCGGTCTCGCCGATCGCAGCGATGTTCTCACTGCCGTCGATATCTGCCAGATCGAGCGGGATCGCCTCGGCCGCGAACATGCCCATGAAGGCCGCCGCATCGGTGTCGGGCACCCCGGCGCCGGAGGGCTGGACGGTCACCTCGAGCGTGCCCTCTTCCACCTCGCCCGACGGCAGCGTGACCTGGTACTCGAAGGTATCGAGCGCCGGTTCGGTCAGGTGCGCCGTCGTGTTGGGCGTGTAGGTGTAGGTGCCGTCGGCATTGACCTCCAGCGCGCCGTAGGTGCCCTGGATGGTCACCGGAGTGCCGCTCGCTACTTCAGTGAAGGTCACCCCATCAGCCGAGATCGCCAGCGGCGGATCCACGTCGCCGAGCAGGTCGTTCGCGAACAGATCGCCTTCGGCCGGGAAAGTCTGGCCGACGAGGAAGCTGTCGAGATGAGTGACCGTCGAGGTGACGTCGATGTTAACGCCGCCGGCGACCGCGACCAGGCCGAAGTCGACGTCGGCCCGGACCCGGTACTCGCCCGCCGGAACGTCGGGAACGAGGATGTCACCGGTGCCGCCACTGCCCAGCAGGCTCAGTAGCTGGCCGCCGCTGTAGCTGGCGTAGGTGGTCCAGGTGCCGCTCGCCGTGTCCAGCATCTCGACGAAGACCGTGACGCCGCCGCCCACGCCGAGGAGACTTCCGGCATCCACGGCGAGCGTCACGTCCTGGGTGGTGTCGGCAGCGACGATGAAGCTGTCGCTGACGAGATCCCCGCTCGTGCCGATCGGCGCGCCGAGCAGAACTCCGGTCCACGCGTAGTCTACCGCATCGGGCATCGGATCGCCCGCGGTCACCTCGTACTCGTACTCGATCCCGGCCTGCGCCGTATCGTCGGCCACCTGTTCACCCGCGCCCTCGACCGTGAGCGTCGCCTCGACCGAGTTGGTGCCATCCGAGATGGTGTAGGTGAACACGTCGGACAGTCCGATCGAGGCGGAGTCGCCGTTCGCCGTGTAGCTGTAGGAACCGTCGGCATTGATGACGAGCGTCCCGTAGGCGCCCTCGATCGTCGCGCTGCCATCGGTGACCGCTTGCACCTCGCCGGCACCGTTCTCGACCTGTGTCACGGCCGTGCCGGGAACGGCGGTGTCCTCGCCCGCCTCCCCGCTACCGGCGGCGTCGGGATCGATCACGTTCCCGGTGACCGGTGTGCCGACGCCTGAGAAGCTGTGCTCGGTGACGGTCGCCGTGACCGAAGTGTCCTGGATGACCGTCAGCGTGTTGCTGAGCAGCGCCTCCGTGACCGCCCCGAGGACCGCATCGAGAGATGCGCCCAGACCCAGCGAGTTGAGGCCGTCCGTCAGGACTTCCACCAGCTCACCCGCACCGAGACTGGTGGTGGTGTCGAGCACCGGCTCCAGGAGGTTCCTGACGACGGTCCCCAGCGGAAGTCCGAGCCCCGGCAGGATCTCGCCGTTCAGCGCCGTCTCGACCGCATCGAGGACGAGCGCCTGGTTTTCCGTCCCGAGGACCACGCCCCCTTCGCCGAGTTCTTCCAGCGACAGGCCGTTGCCGTCGGTGTCGAGCAGGCTACCCAGAGTGCTTTCGCCCTTGCGGACCACGATCGTGTAGTCGCCCGGTTCGAGCCCGGTCACGTTTGCGACGAGCGTGTTGTCGCTCGTCACGCCGAGCACGCCCAGTCCGGCCACGTCGCCAAGCAGCGGATCGTTGCCGGTGGTCAGGACCCCGACCAGCTCGCCCGCCGCGTCGTAGATCTCGACGTTGAAGGCGTCCGCCACTGCGAGCAGCGACGTCTGGCTGACCTCGATAGCGACATCGCCCGAGGTTCCTTCGGCGACGGAGATTGCGAGGCTGTTGGTCGCGTTGCCGTCGTCGAGCAGGCCGAGAACCTGCAGATTGTCGTCCGCCACGGGTGCTTGGGTAACCGAGTCCCTGGTCCCCAGGTCCGCCGTGGCCGTATCGTCCACCGCCAGGAGAGCCGCCACCGTCACGGCGCCGAGTTGAGCGCTCGGTCCGGTGTTGCCCGCCGCGTCCGTCTGACGGACCTGCACCTCACCGGCGGCATATTCGCCGACGGCCAGTTCGAAGCTGGTGCCCGTACCGGCCACCCAGTTTGTGCCGCCGTCGGTTGAGTACTCCCAGGACGCTCCGTCCTCGAGACCGCTGATTCCGACGGTGCCGTCGCTGGTGATGCCGTCGCCATCGACGCCGGTATCGGTTTCGAGGGCGGTTTCAAGCGCTGCCGGCGGCGTGAGGTCGGGTGCCTCGGCCGTGGCGGGCGTGGACTCGTTGCCCGCGGCATCGGTAGCGGTGACCAGAAGGTCCTCACCATTGGTCTGCGCCGGGATCGTCACACTGTAGGTGCCGTCTGCCCCGACCGTGCCGGTTCCAAGCTCGGTCGTACCGTCGGGAGCGTAGACGGTGATCGTTGCGCCGACCTCGCCGCTGCCGGTCACCGTGGTGCCGGTCGCATCGTCCACGTCCGCGGTCGGAGCGTCGGGCGGTGTGGTGTCGGCCTCCACCAGGTTGATCGTGAGCGTCGCCGTATCGCTGCTTCCGTCGGGATTCACGAGCCGGTAGGTGAACACCTCCGTCTCGCCCACGCCCACAGCCTCATCATTGGGGGTGTAGGTGTAGCTTCCGTCAGCATTGATGACGAGCGTACCGTATTCGCCCGCGACGACGAGGCCGTCGGTCACGGCGGCGAAACTGCCGTCGCCCGTATCGATTTCCAGCACCGCCTCGCCCGCGTCCACATCGTTTGCGAGCACGTTGCCGTTCACCGGATCCCCGTCCACCGTGGTGGTGTTGAACTCGGCATCGAGGGTGAGCGTGATGCCCAGCGACAGCAGGCCGCCGCCTTCGTAGACCACCCGATAGTTACCGGGAGGGAGGTCGTCGGCCGTGACTTGAACCTGATTGTCGGCAAGCACGTCGAGCGACAGCAGGTCGAGCAGGCCGCCTCCGGACGTGCTGGCGACGTCCTCGTAGGATCCGTCGGGCTGCTCCCTCTGGAGTGTGAACTCGACGCCCGAGAGTACGGTTGCCAGGCTGTCCGCGGTTAGCGTGAACGTGGCATCGGTTTCAGCGCCGGCGGCGACCGTGAAGTCGTAGGCCTCGCTGAACGTTCCAACCGCCAGGACATAGGTCGTGCTCTCGCTGTCGGTCGTCGTCTCGACCGTCAGCGGGAATTCCACCGTGGCCGTATCGTCGAAGGCATCGGCGTCGGCGTCAGCATCCGCATCGGCGTCCGCGTCAGCATCGGCGTCCGCGTCAGCATCGGCGTCAGCATCCGCGTCGGCATCCGCGTCCGCGTCGGCATCGGCGTCAGCGTCTGCATCGGCATCGGCGTCAGCGTCCGCGTCCGCATCCGCGTCGGCATCGGCGTCAGCGTCTGCATCGGCGTCAGCGTCCGCGTCCGCATCCGCGTCGGCGTCGGCGTCAGCATCCGCATCGGCGTCCGCGTCCGCATCAGCATCAGCGTCGGCATCAGCGTCGGCATCGGCATCGGCATCGGCGTCAGCGTCTGCATCGGCATCAGCGTCCGCGTCCGCATCCGCGTCGGCATCGGCGTCAGCGTCTGCATCGGCGTCCGCGTCAGCATCGGCGTCAGCGTCCGCGTCCGCATCGGCGTCGGCATCGGCGTCAGCGTCCGCGTCCGCATCCGCGTCGGCGTCAGCATCAGCGTCCGCGTCGGCATCAGCGTCCGAGTCGTCACCGCCACCACCGCCTGCGGCGGCGGCGATTCCGGCCGCTCCAAGGAGACCAGCCAGAGGCAGAACCACGCCTGCGCCGGCTCCACTCGCTTCGGCCGATCCGGCGGCGACCTGCGTAAAGAGGTCGCCGACCTCGCCGAGTTCGTAGAACTGTACGCCGTCACCGGGCCTGGCGACCCACATCGACCCGTCGGCTTCTTCGAGCACGACTTCGCTGTAGTCGGTCAGCCCATAGAAATTCGCTATCCGGATGACTTCGCCCGATTTGAGGCGGATCAGGAGATCGTCGCCCTCGCGTTCGAGGCTGGCAATATCGGCGCGCTCGAGCTGCAACTTGACGACGCTCGGACCACTTAGATCGATCGAGTCCAGCGGAACGGAACGGCTCTCGCCCGTAGCCTTGTCATAAACTTCGGCAGCCATGTGCAACTCCCCTGTTTACCCGAACGGACGCAACCCCAATATTTACCGTGCGCGCAGTTAAGCGGCGTGAACTAACAAGTTCACGTGCAAGTTCTTGGATTTCTATTTGTTATCGTAGCGACGATATTTGAGTCCGCAACAGATCACGGCGTAATCGTTCCGCTTTCGGAATAGTTACTTGTGATCTACCGAGGGCGGCTCCGCGCAAAAGTCTATCTTGACCTCAGCCGGTCGCGAAGGGCGGGCCGCGTCTTGCAGGATCTTGCCGTCCCTGCGCCCATCGTACGGGCGCGCCCCGGGGTGAGATGATTCGGGTGCGGAGGCGTTCTCCCAGCCTTCGTGCCGCCAGGCGGGCGGAGGAGGGCGCCAGAATTAGCGCGTCGGCGGCATCGACCTGGGGGCGCGGCGCCGGGATGTCTCGCCGGCGGCGCGAACCGACGCTGTCTTATGCGGAGCGGCCGGCCGCGAGCACGAGCGTTCCGGGGCCGAAACTCGGTTCGTCTCCCTCGACCAGAAGGCACGCGCCCGGCGCTGCACGATCGCCGCCGCAGGTCACCTCGCCTTCGATAGGCACCATCCAGACCGGGCCCGCGCCGAGGCACGCCATGATCGCTTTCGCATCCACGCCCTTCACCACTGTGAAATGGCTGGTCTGCGCGAGCACCCGGCACGCCTCCCTGCTGTCACCCGTGTGCAGGGTGAGGTCGTCGGGATAGGGTTCGGCGCGAGCCACGGCGACGCCGTCGTCGAGATGGAGTTCGCGCGGCCTGCCGTAGTCGTAGAGCCGGTAGGTGACGTCCGAATTCTGCTGCACTTCGACAAGGGAAACGCCCGCGCCGATCGCGTGGACCGTGCCCGCGGGGATAAGGAAGAAGTCGCCGGGACGGACGGGCTTCCAGTCCATCATCGTCTCGATCCCGCCATCAAGGGCCAAGGCGCGGAGGCGGTCGCCGTCCAGAGCTTCGCGCGTCCCGATCCCCAGCACGGCACCCGGTTCCGCCGCGGTCACATACCAGCATTCGGTCTTGCCGGCCGGGAGCCCGCGGTCCCGCGCCTGCTCGTCGTCAGGGTGGACTTGGATCGAGAGGCGCTCGCTGGTGAAGAGCAGCTTGACGAGCAACGGCATCGGCTGCCCGTCGCCGCGGGTGAACCAGACCTCGCCGACGCGCTCGCCGCCGTCATGGCCGTCGATCGGTATCGGCAGCGTAGTGCGACCCCAGGGCTTCTCAACGTGGCGCGCGGCGAGCTTCATCGCGAAAATCCCTCACGTGGTGCGAACCGGCGCGAGTCGCCCCGGCCGGGGGTGGTCATCCTAATGGATCGAGGGTTGTAACCGCACCACCTGAATAATCCAAATGATTTGGGATATTTCCGCGTGGCGGGCTAAACACGCTGGTCTCTCGCGGTCTGTCGGGTTACGGCGGCACTACCCCCTCGGGTGGCGCGACAGATCGTGCGGCAGTTGCCTGCTCCGAGAAGAGATGAGGAGTTCGCCCTTTGGCGTCAGCACAGCGATCAACTCTCCGGGCGCGTCCGGCAGTGGCGATGCCGCGCGTTCTTCCTCAGCCTTCAGATGGCGCGCCATCTTCCGATCTGCCGAGTTACAGCCGCGGAGGCGGAGAATGACTGCCGCCCCCCGCGCCCGCGTCGGGCTGTCAGGCACCAATCTCGAGCGCGCGGCCGACCACAACCAGCGCGTCACCCTCCACGCGATCCGCGTCAACGGGCCGCTCACCCGGGTCGACCTGGCAAACATTACAGGCCTCACACATGCGACAATAGCGAACATCACCAAACGCCTCCTCGCCGAAGGACTGATCGAAGAGGCGGGGCGCCTGCGCGGCGGGCGCGGCCAGCCGCCCGCCAAGCTGATCGTCAATCCGAACGCCTGTTATTCGCTCGGCGTCAACATCGACCGCGATCATGTGACCATGGTGGTGGTGAATTTCCTGGGCCAGACGCTGGCTCGTGTGTCGCGGGAGGTGGAGTTCGCGCTGCCGGACGAGGTCAGATCGTTCTATCGAAGTTCGGTCGAGACGCTTCTCAAGCGAGCGAAGATCGACGTTTCGCAGCTGGTGGGTGTGGGCGTTGCTCAGCCCGACGACCTGGGATTGGTCGACCTGCCCGGGCGCCCCGTCGCTTACGCCGAGTGGGAGAGTATGGACGTGGCGAGCCTTTTCGCCGAGCCGCTCAACCTTCCGGTATTCGTCGAGAACGATGCCGCAGCGGCGGCGATGGGCGAGCTTCAGCTTGGCCTCGGCCAGGGTTTTTCCAGTTTCTTTTACGTCCTGATATCTTCCGCGCTCGGCGGCGGCCTGGTGATCGATGGCGCTTACTTCCGGGGCGCGGACGGGCGCAGCGGCGAGCTGGGCTTCCTGATGAGCGACGATGGCCGTGGTGGGCGCAGCCAGATCCAGAACTTCGTCTCCCTTTCCGGTCTCTCCCGCCCGCTGGAAGCGGTAGGTTTCAGCATCGTCGACATGTTGCAATCGCAGGGGCGCAACGAGAAGATCGAGCCGATCGTCGACGCCTGGATCGAAGAGGCAGTCGAGCGGCTCGTGGAGCCGCTGACGGCAATCAACTGCCTGATCAATCCCGCCGCGGTGCTGATCGGTGGTCGCCTGCCGGGCCCTTATGTCGACCGTCTGGCCGACCATCTCGGCACGCTGCTGCAGCAACGTGCGACCAACGCGCCCGTGATTGCTCCGATCAAGCGGGCCATGCTCGCCGAAGACGCTCCAGCGGTCGGCGCCGCGATCCTGCCGTTCAGCCACTTCCTGCTGCCCAAGCCGAATGCGCTCTGGAAAGCACCGGCGCGCGTCTAGTGCCCGGAAGAGGCTTCCACTCTCGATCTGAAACTTCCGCTCGCAGCTGACAAGGCGGACGAGAAATCGGTCGTGCCTCGGAAGCTCGGCGCTCCCGATCATTTCATTTGACAAAATGATTTAATTAATCGAGAACCCGGTTCGACAGCCGGAGCGGAGCAAATCCGCCCGGCTCGACGAGAGCCTCATCGCAGGGGATCGTCGGGAGAGGAGGACTGATGAGGAACGATCACGCGCAGCTCACGATTCGCGCATTGCGAAGCCCGAACCGGATGCGGACCATCGCAATACTCGCGGCCGGTGCGGGTCTCGCCGCTGCACCCCTCCTCGCGCAAACGCATGACGGCGCGCAGTCGAGCAACGCGCCTGTCGATGTCGCCGATCCGCTGGTCGGCACTGCCCCGCTCGACGATCGCGACTTGATCGGCAACGCGCCGCCGCCGGGCGAGCCGCTCTACTCCGGGCAGACCTCGCCGGGTGGGCGGCTGCCGCACAGTTCGGTCGAGGCATCGCCGGTAAACGTCAATCTCGAGCTTACCTATCCCAACGGCGTCCCCGCGCCCTACCACTATCCGAACCCCACCATGATAGCCTTCACCGGCGGCGGTGGCGCGACCTACGGCGGCAATGCCAAGCCGTTCATCATGCCGGTGGTCGGCGACTGGACGGTGCCGCCCGCCTACACCCCGTCGTACTACGACAAGGCTCGGGAGAAGGCCTCGCCCGGCTATTATTCGGTCTATCTCGACACCTTCCGCACCCAGGCGGAGCTGACGGCCACGCAGTGGACCAGCATGATGCGGTTCACTTTCCCCGAAACAGACCGGGCGAACGTAATCGTCAACCTGCCGCGTGAAGGCGGCGAGGTCGAGATCGTCGGCGACCGGACGGTGCGCGGCGTCTCGGCCGAGAAGCGGCGCAGCGCCGACGGACCCTATTTCGTGGCTGAATTTTCCAAGCCCTTCGCGGCGCTTGGCACGTTTCGCGCGAACCTGGAGGACAAGGGCTGGGGCATCGGCACCAAGGACGTCGAGCCGGGCCGGCGCGAGATCTCCGGCAACTATGCCGGGGCCTACATCACCTTCGCCACCAAGCAGGGCGAGCAGGTGCTGATGAAGATCGCGCACGGCCACAGCTATGCCGAGGCCGAGCAGCGCCTGCGTGAGGAGAATCCCGGCTGGGATTTCCAGCGCGTCCACGATTCCGCGCGAGCGCAATGGGCGGAACTGCTGGACCGCGTGCAGGTCACCGGGGGCACGCCCAAGCAGCGCAAGCTGTTCTACTCGACGCTGTTCCAGTCTTTCGCCAGCCCGCGCCTTGTCGCGGAGAAGGGCGACACCTTCACCGGCCGTGACGGCCAGGTGAAGACCGCGACCTACAACCGCTACAGCCCGGTTCCGTTCTGGGACACCGGCCGCAATCAGATCGTGCTGCTCGAGCTGATGGAGCCCGAGCTGGTGCAGGACGTCATGCGTTCCGAACTCGATATGGCGCGCGAGAGCGGGTTCATGAACACCTCGTTCCACGGCGACAACGCGGTGTTCCTCTACCTCGGCGCGATGGAACGGGGCATCCCGTTCGATTACGAGGCGGCTTACGAATATCTCCGCAAGAACGCGACTGACCCCGAGGGGCCGCGCGGCTACATGGACGAGTATCTGACCAAGGGCTGGATCTCGGACATCGTGCCCGAAGGGAATCCCAGCCCGCCTTACGCAGGCGGCAAAGCGGGTGCCGACAAGACGCTCGAATATGCCTGGGACGACCACGCCCTGGCGGTGATGGCGCGGCGCCTCGGCAAGATGGATGATTACCGCATGTTCCTGCAGCGTGCGGGCAACTACCGGTACGTCTTTGACAGCTCGACCGGGTTCATGCGCGGGCGGACCGAGGACGGGAACTGGATTTCCCCCTTCGATCCGGGCGAGCCTTACTACAACTTCATGATGAAGGAGGCCTCCGGCTGGTCGACGCTGTGGCTGGTGCCGCACGACGTGCAGGGGCTCATAGATCTGTTGGGCGGGCGCGAGGCGTTCAACGCCAAGCTCGATGAATTCTTCGAGACGCCCTACAACCCGAAGGGCATCTGCCGCGACTGCACCGGCATGCTCGGCCAGTACGTGCAAGGTAACCAGCCCGACCAGCACGCCCCCTATCTCTATGCCTGGAGCGGCCAACCCTGGAAGACCCAGAAGCTGGTGCGGGAAATCCTCGACACGCTCTACGGCAGCGATGCCGCCGGCTACGGCTATCCCGGCATGGACGACCAAGGGGCGACCTCGTCGTGGTACGCGATGAGCGCGATGGGCTTCTACCCGGTTGATCCCTCCACGCCGCATTACATCATCGGCAGCCCCGTGTTCGACACTGTCAGCCTGAGCATGGGCAACGGCGGGGCGCTGGAGATCGTCGCGGAGAACAATTCGGCCGAGAACCTCTACATCCAGTCGGCGACGCTGAACGGCCGCCCCTGGAACAAGCCGTGGTTCAGCCACGACGACGTCAAGGACGGCGCACGTCTGGTGCTGACGATGGGGCCGCAGCCCAATCCGAACTGGGGCAGCGCGCTGAGTGCCGCGCCGCCTTCGATGTCGGAGCCGGCACGATGAGCCAGGCCATCGGACTCCTTTGCTCTCGGGCTCTGATGGCGCTCTTCTGCGCCGTCGCGGCCTTCGGCGCCGCGCCGGCGCTGGAGGCGCAGGAGCCCGCGAGCGACAAGGTCTTCACCGGCGAGGTGATGACCAGCTGGGGCCGCGAGGTCACGCCCGAGAACGCTTGGCGCAGCTACCCGCGCCCGCAGCTCAAGCGCGATGCCTGGCTCAACCTCAACGGCCTGTGGGACTATGCGATCACCTCGCCCGACCTGGTGCGGCCGGAGCGGATGGACGGGCAGATTCTCGTGCCCTTCGCAGTCGAATCGCGCCTCTCGGGCGTCGCTCGCAGAGTCGGGCCCGAAGATCGGATCTGGTACCGCCGCAGCTTCACCGTTCCCGCCGATTGGGCCGGCCAGAACGTGATGCTGAACTTCGGTGCGGTCGATTACGAGGCGCATGTCTGGGTCAACGGTGCCCTGGCCGGCTCGCACACGGGCGGCTTCGACGCCTTCGGGCTGGACATCACCCCCTTTCTTCGTAGCGGCGAGAACGAACTGCTGATCCAGGTCGCCGACCCGACGAGCGCCGGCACGCAGCCGCGCGGCAAGCAGATCCTCGAGCCGGCGGGCATCTGGTACACCGCAGTCAGCGGCATCTGGCAGACGGTCTGGCTCGAGCCGGTGCCGAAGCTTCATATCGCCGATGTGCGCGCCACGCCCGACATCGACCGCGGCGTGATCGAAGTCGACGTGGCGCTGAACGGCTGGGCCGACGACACCGACGCGGTGCGCCTGACCGCGAGCGCTGGCGGCAAGACAATCGCCTCGACGGTGATCCGTGCCAACCGCCATGCGACGCTTGAGATCCCGAATGCGCGGCTCTGGTCGCCAGAGGACCCGTTCCTCTACGATCTGACCGCCGAACTGGTCACGGTGCGCGATCCCTATGCCGGGATGGAGGACCGCAACCGCGTGTCCTACGACGCGCGTTTCACCGAACGCGAGCAGAACACCTATGCCGCGGCTCAAGTCGTCGGCGCGCCGCGCGACCGGGTCGAGACCTATTTCGGCATGCGCAAGATTTCGGTCGGTCCCGGTCCGGTGCACGGCCAGCCCGTGATCCTGCTCAACAACGAGCCTTACTTCCAGCACGGCACACTCGACCAGGGCTGGTGGCCGGACGGGCTCTACACGCCGCCTTCGGAAGAGGCGATGGTGAGCGACCTGGCCTTCCTCAAGAAGGCCGGCTTCAACATGGTCCGCAAGCACATCAAGACCGAGCCAGCGCGCTACTACTATGATGCGGACCGTCTCGGCATGCTGGTCTGGCAGGATATGCCTTCGGGCGGCGGCGAGGACCAGTTCGTCACCGGTACCAGCAAAAGCCAGGCAGTGCTCTCGTCTGACACGATGGCGCAGCATCAGGACGAACTCACCCGCATGATCGGCGACTTCCGCGCTTTCCCGTCGATCGTGATGTGGGTGATCAACAACGAAGGCTGGGGCCAGTACGATTCCGAGACTCTGACCAAGCTGGTGAAGGGGATCGATCCGAGCCGGCTGGTCAATGCCGACAGCGGCTGGCTCGACGTTGCGCCCGAAGTATCCGACGTGTTCGACATCCACACGTACGAGGACGAGCCGAGGACACCCGAGCGCAAGAGCAACCGCGCGATCGTGCTCGGCGAATATGGCGGCATCGGCCTGCCCGTCGAAGGGCATCTCTGGCGCAAGAGCGAACGCAACTGGGGCTATCAGACGGCCACCGACGAAGCCGACTACGTTGCCCGCTATCGCCGCAAGCTGGAGGCGGTGATCCACCAGGCCAAGGAGCACGGCCTCAGCGCCGCGGTCTATACCCAGACCACCGACGTCGAGGACGAGATCAACGGCCTGCTCACTTACGATCGGGCAGTTCCGAAGGCACCGCCAGAAACACTCGCCGAAATTGCAGCTCCGCTCTTGGATGAGGGAGGTGGACGATGAACGCTGTGGTCGACGGAAAGCCCCGGGGCCAGACGTGCGGCCCACGCAGCCAAAAATCGGTCGAGCTGTGTGCGAATTTAATTGGAAAATTGATTTTTTTATTCTGAGATGGCGTTCGGGCGACTCGCGCAGTCTCGTGTGGGTGGTCCGGCGAACAGGAAGGGGAGCTCAAGCTCCCACAGCAGGGAGGAATGTCGGACATGAGTAACAGGCAGGTTCCACGGCGCTACGGCAACGGACGGCTCGCACGCGAGCTGATGCTGTCGGTCAGCGTAGTTGTCGGCTTTGCGGGAACGGCCCATGCACAGACCGCGGCGCCGAGTTCGCCGGATCAGCAGCAGGGCACGACTTCCGCCGACACCGGCGGCGAGATCGTCGTCACCGGCTATCGCGAATCGATCGAAGAGAGCCTGCGCCAGAAGCGGGAAGCGAACGCGCTCGTCGACGTGATCACCGCAGAAGACATCGGCAAGTTCCCCGACAAGAACGTCGCCGACGCGTTGCAGCGCGTGCCTGGCGTCGTGATCACCCGCGACGGCGGCGAAGGCAGCCGGGTCAGCATTCGCGGCTTGCAGCCCGGCCTCACGCTCACGCTGCTCAACGGCAACTTCTTGGCTGGCGCCGACAGCGGCGATCCGCAGCGCTCGTTCAACTACGTGATGCTGCCGTCGAATTTCATCGCGAGCACCGAAGTCTACAAGTCGCCCGAAGCGCGGCTCGAAGAAGGCGGCGTCGGCGGGACGATCATCCTCAACACGCGGCGCCCGCTCGACCTCGATGCCTGGTCGGGTTTCGCCTCGGTCGAGGGGACGTACTCCGATACGACCGAGAAGTTCGAGCCGCAGCTCGCCGCACAGGTCTCGTGGAAGAACGATGCCGAAACGCTCGGCTTCCTCGTCGGCGGCGTCTACCAGGAGCGGTCGAACCGCGAGCTGCGCGGCTACACCGAGACCTGGCGCTGGTGGAGCGACCGCGACGACGACGGTAACATCATCACGCCGGCCACCGACGTCAACGGCAATCCCTTCGCGAACGACGACGCCATCTCCTATTGGCCCGGTCAGGGCGTGACCACGCGCGATGGTGAGCACTACTCGGGCTACTGGGCGCCGCAGTCGGTGAACACCGAAGTCTTCGACCAGAAGCGCGAGCGTTACGGCATTCAGGCGACCATGCAGGTGCGGCCGTTCGACAACGTCACCGTCACCTCCAACTACTTCCGCTTCGAGTACAGCAGCGACTTCGTCAGCAACGTGCTGAAGATCCCCGAGTGGGGCTACGGGAACTTCTTCACCGGGCCGACCTTCGATCCGAGCGGAACCATCTTCCAGTCGGCCGCCTTTGAGGTGCCGCCGGCGGGAATGGAATGCCTCGCGAACACCCCACCCTGCACGATGGAGACCCCGCAGCTCGCCGGCACTTACAGCCGCGAAAAGCAGGTCTCGAACACATTCGAAACAGAGGTGGCGTACGAAGGCGATCGCTTTGAAGCGGTGGCAAAGTTCGGCAAGACGCGGGCCACCGGCGGCCCGTCGATGCGCTTCGGCGTTGCTGCAAAGCCTCGTCTGACCACCACCGGTGCGGAGCAGAACGGCAACTTCTACAGCGCCTGGGATTTCACGGGCGGCGATCTCAATATGGAGTTCTCGCCAGAGCTGCAGGAGAACATCAAGAACGGGATCGCGCAGATCGACATCGGCTCGACCGGTTCGGGCTTCACCAACAGCGAGCTTGAGCAGCGCTATGCACAGCTCGACATGACGCGACACTTCGACAATTTCCTGAGTTCGATCCAGGTCGGCGCGAAGTGGCGGGAGCTCAACATCCAGCGCGAGACCGGCCGCAACGAATGGTACGCCGACCCCGCAACAGAGTTGCGCTATCAGGACACGCCGGAGGGTGCGATCGCCCGGCCGGAGTATTTCTACGATCAGCCGATGGGCAATATCACCGGGGGGTTCGATGCGAACCTGTTCCCCGGCATCGATTTCAATCGCTATCTGGACTACATCAATTCGACCTACGGCCCGTCGGTCCGTGTGCCGGAGCCGAATAATCTCTACAATATTACCGAGCGCGTCTGGGCGGGCTACGTTCAGGCGAACTTCGAGACCGGCGGTCTGCGCGGCAACATCGGCTTGAGGGTCGCAAACACGAAGCAGTCGGGTGTGACTTCGGATCGCCTCGAGTATCTCAACGACTACTGTGTCGACGGGCCCGGCGGTCCGTTCGACCCTAACAAGCCCTTGGGCCCCGACGGCAACTGCGACGTGATCCCGCTCGAAGAGCGTCGGGAAATCATCAACACGCGAGTCGAGGAGTCGAAGAACTACACCGACTGGCTCCCCAGCCTGAACCTCGTCTACGAAGTCACCGACACGCTGCTGGTCCGCGGCGCGGTCGCCAAAGTGATCGCACGCCCCGCGTTCGGCGATCTCGCCGGCTCGCGTTCACTCACCTACCGCTCGGCCGCATATGCGTTCGACCGAAACGAGTTCGGCGAGTTCGAGGGTTGGTCCGGCGGCGGCGGCAATGCCGAGCTGAAGCCTTTCTCTGCCTGGCAGTACGATCTCGGCGTCGAGTGGTACTTCCGGCCCGGTTCGGTGGTTGGCGCCACCGTATTCCGCAAGGACGTGTCGGACTTCATCGTGCCGTTGGTGCTCGACGTGGAGCGCGAGGTCGCCGGCGAGGTGGTGCTGATCCAGCCCTACTCAACTGTCGCCAATGGCTCGGATGCGGTATCGCAGGGCGTCGAAGTTTACGCCCAGCACACTCTGCCTTTCGGCCTGGGCGCGCAAGTGAACTTCACCTACAACGACACTTCGGTTGCCGACATTACGCTCGATGGCGAGAAGGTCGGCGAATCCGCCCTGGTCGGCAGTTCGAAGACGCAGCTCAACGCATCGGTGTTCTATGAAACCGACCGGCTGCTCCTGCGTGCATCGTACAACCGTCGTGGCGAAGTCGTCGGCGGGCTCGCTTCGGGCCTGAACGTCTACACCGATCCGTACGAGCAGATCGACCTCAACGCGTCGTACGAGCTGTTCGACAATCTGCTCCTCACCGCGGCAGTCATCAATCTGACCAAGTCGGAGGAGAGCATGCATCTCGGCAACGACACTGACGACCGCTTCTACCGTAACAATTACTTCGGTCGGCGCGCCTACATCGGCTTGTCCTACAACTTCTGAGGCAGGCGCCTGCCATTCTCTCCCCCCTGGGTGGCTCCGAAAGGAGCCACCCCCCTTTTTCGGGGATAAGGGAGAGCCGGGATTTTCACTACATGGCCCGCGCGGATCGGCGGGCAAGGAGAGGGTCGTGACGCGCGGTTGGTTGAAGTCGGTTCTGGTTGCGGCGACGCTCGTCTGGGGCGGTCCCGCAGCGGCCGAGAACCCGGTCGTTCCGGGGTGGTACGCCGATCCCGAAATACGGGTTTTCGGCGACCGCTACTGGATCTATCCGACGTACTCGGATCACACCGAAACGCCCGACGTGTCGGAGCATTTCAGCGAGAAGCAGCAGGAGCTCCGCAAACAGCAGGCACTGCGGCCCTCCTATTACATCCAGACCTTCTTCAACGCCTTCTCCTCGCCCGATCTGGTCAATTGGACCAAGCACAGTCATGTCCTCGACGTCGAGAACGTCGAGTGGGCGGCCTACGCCGTCTGGGCGCCGTCGGCGATCGAGAAGGACGGCAAGTACTATCTCTTCTTCGGCGCCAACGACATCCAGTCGGACGATCAGCTCGGCGGGATCGGCGTCGCGGTCAGCGACAGCCCCGCGGGGCCGTTCAAGGATGCGATCGGCAAGCCGCTCATCGGCAAGTTCCACAACGGCGCACAGCCGATCGACCAGTTCGTGTTCCGCGACAAGGACGGCCAGCACTATCTCTATTACGGCGGCTGGAAGCACTGCAACGTCGTGCGCCTGGGCGACGATCTGACCTCGATCGTGCCGTTCGAGGACGGCACGATGTTCAAGGAGATCACGCCGCCCGGCTATGTCGAGGGATCGTTCATGGTCGAGCGGAACGGCATCTACTACCTGATGTGGTCCGAAGGCGGCTGGACCGGCCCGGACTACCGCGTCGCCTATGCGATGGGGCCGAGCCCGACGGGGCCGTTCGAGCCCAAGGGCGTCATTCTCGAGCAGGATTTCAGCATTGCGCGCGGCGCGGGCCATCATTCGATGGTCAATGTGCCCGGGACCGATGAGTGGTATATCGCCTATCACCGCCGCCCGCTGGATACCGATCGGGGCGAGCACCGGCAGATCGCGATCGACCGCATGTATTTCAACGAAGACGGAACGATCCGTCCGGTCGTGATGACCAACGAAGGCGTCGATCCGCGGCCGCTGGCGGCGGCGGGCTCGAACTAACGATGATGGGGAGGGAAACCTTGAGAAACAGCCTGAGCCGCACCCTGCGCGGCGCGACCACGATGCTGCTTGCGGTGAGCCTCTCGCTGCCGCTGCCTGCGGCGGCCCAGAGCGCGCAGCGGAATGCGGGCGAAGGCGAGGCGCTGGTCGATCTCGTCAATCCGCTGATGGGGACCGACAGCGAATTCGCGCTGTCATACGGCAACACCTATCCCGCCGTCGCGGTGCCGTGGGGCATGAACTTCTGGACCCCGGTCACCGGCGAGATGGGCAGCGGCTGGGGCTATACCTACGACGCGCACAAGATCAGCGGCATCAAGCAGACCCACCAGCCCAGCCCCTGGATGAACGACTATGCCGCGTTCGAGCTGATGGCGGTCACCGGCCCGGTTCGCATCAAGCAGGAAGAGCGCGCCTCGTGGTTCAGCCACATGGCCGAGGTGAGCAAGCCCTACAAATACCAGGTCTACCTCGCGGACCACGACGTGACGGCGGAGGTCGTGCCGACCAGCCGTGCGGCGCAGTTCCGCTTCACCTTCCCCGAGAGTGACGACGCGCACATCGTCCTCGATGCCTACAACGAAGGCTCGATGGTGACGATCGACCCGAAGCGTCGCCGCATCACCGGCTATGTCCGCAACAACAGCGGCGGGGTGCCGGACAACTTCCACAACTACTTCGTGCTCGAGTTCGACCGGGATTTCACCGTCACCCGGACCTGGGACGAGAACTTCCAGCTGCACGACGAGCTCAAGAGCGAAGGCGGGCATGTCGGCGCGGTCGTCAGCTTCAAGACCGAGAAGGGCGACCAGGTCGGCGTCAAGGTCGCCTCGTCCTTCATCAGCCCCGAGCAGGCACTGCTCAACCTCGAGCGCGAGGTCGGCGGCAAGAGCTTCGAACAGACCGAAGCCGCAGCGCGGGCCGAGTGGGAGAAGGAACTGTCCCGCATCCGCGTGACCGATTCCGATCTCGACAACCGCAAGACGTTCTACTCGGCCCTCTACCGCATGCTGCTGTTCCCGCGGCCGCTGCACGAGATCACGGCGGACGGAGAGACCGTCCACTACAGCCCCTACAACGGCAAGGTCGAGGACGGCTATCTCTACACCGACAACGGCTTCTGGGACACCTGGCGCGCGGTCTTCCCGTTCTTCGCGCTGATGTATCCCGACTTCGACAGCAAGGTGATGCAGGGGCTGGTCAACACTTACGAGGAATCGGGCTGGCTCCCGGAATGGGCGAGCCCCGGTCACCGCAACGTGATGATCGGCTCGAACTCGGCGATCATCATCGCCGACACCTACCTCAACGGTGTGCGAGGATTCGATGTCGAGAAGCTCTACGAGGCGATGGTCAAGAACGCGACCACGTCCGAAGGCCGTCCGCGCGACGACCGGGGACGGGTGATCAACGCAGTCGGGCGCGAAGGAGTCGAGTACTACAACCGCCTCGGCTACGTGCCTTACGACGTCGGCATCAACGAGAATGCCGCGCGCACGCTCGAATATGCGACGGCCGACTTCGCGCTGTCGCGGCTCGCCGCGGCACTGGGCAAGACCGAGGATGCCCGGAAGTACGCCAAGCAGGCACAGAACTACCGCAATCTCTATGACGCCGAGAGCGGCTGGATGCGCGGCCGCAATCAGGACGGAAGCTGGGCCACGCCATTCAACCCGTACAAGTGGGGCGACGCGTTCACCGAAGGCAATGCGCTGCACTATAGCTGGTCGGTGATGCAGGACGTTCAGGGTCTGATCGACCTGATGGGCGGGGACCAGAAATTCGTCGAGCGGCTCGATTCGATCTTCACCACCCCGCCGATCTTCGACGACAGCTACTACGGCCAGACGATCCACGAGATCCGCGAGATGCAGATCGTCGACATGGGCCAGTATGCCCACGGCAACCAGCCGATCCAGCACATGATCTACCTCTACAACTGGGCCGGCGCGCCGTGGAAGGGGCAGTACCATGTGCGCAACGTGCTCGAGAAGCTCTACTCGCATGGGCCGATCGGCTACCCGGGCGACGAGGACAACGGCCAGACTTCGGCCTGGTACGTCTTCTCCGCGCTCGGCTTCTATCCGGTGACGCCGGCGGTCGGCGAGTACGCGATCGGCAGTCCGCTGTTCGACCGGGTCGATCTGACCATGCCCAATGGCAAGGCGCTGACGATCATTGCGGAGAACAACAGCGACGAGAACGTCTATATCCAGTCGGTGACGTTCAACGGCCAGCCGCACGAGGTGACCTGGCTCGACCGCGAGGCGCTGCAGCAGGGCGGCACGCTCACTTTCGTGATGGGACCCGAACCCAACAAGCAATGGGGTGCCGGCAAGGACGCCGCGCCCTTCTCGATGAGCGCGCCCGCCGGTCAGTGACCGCGGCGTACCGAAACTCAGTGGGAGAGACCGTGATGAACCTCAGCCGCCGCGAGATGCTGTCGAGTGCAGGTGCCCTTGCCGTGGCGGCGACGCTGCCCGGGGCCGCAATGGCTGCCCAACAGGGCGTGTCGCAGCGCCCTCCGAAATCCCAACGCCGCTTCACCAGCAAGGCGGTCGAGGCCGAGATTGCGCGGGTGAAGGCGAAGATCGGCGACCCCGAACTCGCCTGGCTGTTCGAGAATTGCTACCCCAACACCCTCGATACCACGGTGTTCACCGGCGAGGTGGGCGGCAAACCCGATACCTTCGTCATCACCGGCGACATCAACGCGATGTGGCTGCGCGACAGCTCGGCGCAGCTCCAGACCTATGTCCACCTGACCGGCGAGGCCCCCGAGCTTCGCCGGCTGTTCCACGGCGCGATCCAGCGTCAGGCGCGCTGCATCCTGATTGATCCGTATGCCAACGCCTATACCCACGACCCGAACGCGAAGTCGAACCTGCCGGCGATCAACGATCTGACCGACATGAAGCCGGGAGTGGCCGAGCGGAAGTGGGAGATCGACTCGCTCTGCTATCCGATGCGCCTCGCGCACGGCTACTGGACGAACACGCGCGACAAGGCGCCGTTCGACGACGTCTGGGCGCAAGCGATGCGCACCGCGGTCGATACGCTGCGCGTCCAGCAGCGCAAGGACGGGCCCGGTCCCTATCACTTCCAGCGCGTCGACAAGTCGCCGACTGAGACGCTGATGTTCGGCGGCTACGGCGCACCGACTCGCAAGGTCGGGCTGATCCATTCGGGCTTCCGCCCGTCGGACGATGCCTGCCGCTTCCCGTTCCTGATTCCGTCGAACCTGTTCGCCGTCTCGGCACTTCGGATGCTTGCCTCCGTGCTGCGCGACACGCGCAATGATTCCGCCTTCGCCCGCGATTGCGAAGCGCTCGCGAGCGAGGTCGAGGCCGCGCTCCACGCGCACGGCAAGATGTCCGACGGCAAGGGCGGCGAAGTCTGGGCCTACGAGGTCGACGGCTACGGCAATGCCATCTTCATGGACGACGCCAACGTCCCCAGCCTGTCGGCGCTGCCGCTGCTTGGCTCGGCCGAACGCAACGATCCGCTCTATCGCCGCACCGCCGACCTCGCGTGGTCCGAGCGCAATCCCTATTTCTTCAAGGGGACGGCGGCCGAGGGGATCGGCGGCCCGCACATCGGCATGGACATGGTCTGGCCGATGTCGATCATCACCCGCGGCCTGCTGAGCGACGACGACGCGGAAATCCGCCAGTGCCTCAAGTGGCTGAAGACCACGCATGGCGGCACCGGGTTCATGCACGAGTCCTTCCACAAGGACGATCCGGCCAACTTCACGCGCAGCTGGTTCGCCTGGGCGAACGGCCTGTTCGGCGACCTGATCTTGGATCTGGAACGCCGCAAGCCCGCGCTGATCGCCGGCCGTATCTGACGGAGAGGGACCCATGCTGCGTACCAGTCGCCGTCAACTGTTCGCCGGAACCGGTTTCACCGCTCTGGCGGGCCTCGCGCCGCGCACCGCCTGGGCACAGGCGCCAAGCGCGGGCAAGGCGAACGTGTTCGTCGGTACGGGCGGGCATGGCCATACCTTCCCCGGCGCCTCGCTGCCATTCGGCATGGCGCAGCTCAGCCCCGATACCGACAATGCGCGGTGGGACGCCTGCTCGGGCTATCACGACACCGACGGCTCGATCATGGGTTTCTCCCACACGCACCTCTCGGGCACCGGCATCGGCGACATGCTCGACGTGCTGGTGGTGCCCACGCGCGGCAAGCTGGAGCTGACCCCCGGCAAGCTGGGCAGCCCCGACACCGGCTATCGCCAGCGCTTCACCGACGAGTTCGCCGAGCCCGGCTACTACCGCGTACGCCTTGAATCGGGCGTTCAGGCGGAGCTGACGGTCACCGAGCGCTGCGGCCTGCACCGCTACCGCTTCCCCGGCGGGCCGGGCCATATCCTGATCGACTTCGCGCACATGATCCTGGACGATTGGGACACCGGCGCGTTGATCGAGCAGGCCTCGCTCCTGCTCCAGCCCGACGGGATGCTGACCGGCCACCGCCAGGTCAATCGCTGGGCCAAGGGGCGCCACATCCATTTCGCGATGGAGCTGTCGCGCAAGCCCGACCGGGTCCAGTTCTTCGACGACGGCGACAAGCCGGCGATGGAAGGCTCGACCGGCGTGCAGGGCAGAACCCTCAAGGTCGTGCTGTTCTTCGACGATGCCGGCGGCGATCCGATCCTGATCAAGACCGGCCTCTCCGGTGTTTCGGTCGAGGGCGCGAAAGAGGCGCTGGCGGCCGAGGCGCCCGGCTGGGACTTCGACGGCGCATGCAAGGCCGCGCGCGCCGCCTGGGCACGCGAGCTCAATTGCGTGCGCGTGAAAGGCGGCACCGAAGAGCAGCGCACCATTCTGGCGAGCGCGCTCTACCATGCCTTCCTCGCCCCGACGCTCTTCACAGACCGCGACGGCCGCTACATCGGCCTCGACGGGGAGGAGCATCAGGCGCCGGAAGGCGAGGCGGCTTTCAGCACGTACTCGCTGTGGGACACCTATCGCACGCTGCACCCGCTGCTGACGCTTGTGCAGCCCGAGCGCGCGGCGGTTTTCACCCGCGACCTGATCCGCCAGACCCAGGAGAGCCCCTACGGCCCGCCCGTCTGGCCGCTCCAGGGCGTCGAGACTGGCACGATGATCGGCTGGCACTCGGTGGTGACTCTCGCGGAAGCGAAAGTGAAAGGGATCGAGGCGGATTATGCCGCCGCCTGGCCCAACATCTGCAAGCGCGCGTTCGACCGCGAGTTCAAGGACAGGGACAGCTCGCTCGGCCGTGGTCACTACTACGACCTCGGTTACATCCCCGCCGACAAGGTGTGGGAATCGGTCAGCCGCACGCAGGAATATGCCTACGACGACTGGGCGATGGCAATCCTGGCCGAAGCGGCCGGCGCGCACGAGGATGCCGAGACGCTGCGCAAGCGCAGCCTCAACTATCGCAACGTGCTCGACGCCTCGATCGGCTTCGCGCGGCCCAAGTTCTCCGACGGGACATGGTGGGCGCCCTACGATCCGGTCCAGATCGGCCACATGCCCGAGCCGTGGTGGCGCGACTATACCGAGGCGAACGGCTGGCAGGCGACGTTCCTCAACCAGCACGACATCTACGGCCAGATCGAACTGTTCGGCGGCGACGCGGCGTTCGAGAAGAAGCTCGACGACCTGTTCAACGCGCCCTCGACCCTGCCCGACAATGCGCCGCCCGACATCTCCGGACTGGTGGGGCAGTATGCCCACGGCAATGAGCCGAACCACCACGTCGCCTATCTCTACGCCTATGCCGGCGCGCCGCATAAGACACAGGCGATGGTCCGCCGCCTGCTGACCGAGATGTACAAGGCCGACCCCGACGGCGTGATCGGCAACGACGACTGCGGCCAGATGAGCGCCTGGTTCATCATGTCCGCGCTCGGCTTCTATCCGGTCGACCCGGTGAGCGCCGTCTACGTCTTCGGTTCGCCATTGTTCGACGAGGCGGAGATGGACCTTGGCGGCGGAAAGGTCCTGCGCGTGCGCGCTCCGGGCAATGGACCCAGCGCGCCCTACGTCCAGTCGGTCCGCTGGAACGGCAAGCCCTGGACGCGCAACTGGATCGACCATGCCGAACTCGCCAAGGGCGGTGAGCTGGTGTTCGAGATGGGCGCGCAGCCGTCGCGCTTCGGTACGGCCCTGGCGGATCGTCCGCCGTCCTTCGGGCGAGCGGCTGGAAATCCCTCATGATTGGCGCCGCATTCGCATGCGAGGCGCGGCTTCGTTCGGCGCATTCGCGCACCAGATCGATTGACAAGGAGAAACTGATGCACTTCGACGCTCCGGGGGCATGCGAATGAGCGCGAGGGACGACGGGCAGATACGACAGTTACCGTTCGCGGGCGTCGAGCTTGGGGGCACGAAATGCATTGCCACCCTGGCGCACGGCCCCGGCGCCGTGCTCGATCAGCGGACGATCCCCACGACGCACCCGGACGAGACCTTGCCGGCGATCGCGGGCATCCTCCACAAGTGGCGGCTCGCCGGCGGGTTTCGCGCTCTCGGAATCGCGTCCTTCGGGCCGATCGAGCTGAGGCCAGCTTCGGAGCGGTACGGACAGATCCTGAGAACCAACAAGCCCGGCTGGTCCGGCACCGACGTGCTGCACCGCTTGTCGGCACCGTTCGACGTGCCGGCCGCCTTCGACACCGACGTCAACGGCGCTGCCCTCGCCGAAATCCGCTGGGGCTGTGCGCAGGGGCTCGATGACTTTGCCTATGTCACCGTGGGGACCGGCATCGGCGTCGGGCTGATCGTCCACGGTCGTCCGACGCGCGGCATCGGCCACAGCGAGATCGGGCATCTGCGGGTGCCCCGCACTCCGGGCGACACCCACCGCAGCGTGTGCCGTTTCCACGACGACTGTGTCGAGGGCCTGGCCTCGGGAACCGCGCTTGCCGCGCGTCTGGGTGAACGAAAGGTGCGCGACATCGCGCCCGACGATCCGGTGTGGATACCTATCGTCGATGCACTGGCGGTGATGTGCCACGACCTCGTCTGCACGACCGGGCCTCATCGCATCGCGATCGGTGGAGGAGTCGTTTCGGGTCAGGCGCACCTGCTCGGCCGCATCGAGGCCCGGCTCGCCGAAAGCCTGAATGGCTATATCGATCTTGCCGATGCGGGCGACTTCATCGTCCCGCCGCTGCTGGGCGATCTGGCGGGACCGCTCGGCTCGATCGCTCTTGCCGCCGAACTGGCGCGCGCGGGTGACGAGCGGGTGGAGGCTGACTTTAGTCGCGGCCGGCGATTTTGATCTCCTTGCCGAGCAGCGCGCGAACGTAGACGCGCTGGATCACGACATACGCGACCACGGTCAGCGGCGCTGCGAGCAGGACGCCGAGAAAGCCGAACAGGAGGCCTGCAGCCACGACGGCGAATAGCAGGACGGCCGGCGGTACATTGACAGCCTGCTTCTGGATCATGGGCTGGAGGAAGTTACCCTGCAGCTGCTGCACCAGCAGGAACAGGCCGATCGTCCAGAGCGCCGTCATCGGCGATACGGTGAAAGCCAGCAATACCGCCGGCACCGCTGCGATAATCGGGCCGATCATCGGGATCACGTCGAGCAATCCCGCGATCAGCCCGAGTCCGCCGGCGGCCGGCACGCCGAGCAGGGCGAGCCCGGCCCAGGTGAGCGCGGCGACGACCAGCGACGAGACCGCCTGGCCAACCATCCAGCCTCGGAGCCCGCGCGAGGCGTCGTCCAGCGCGGCGGCCGCGGTATCTTCCGCGCGCTGCGGCATCAGCAACAGCAGGCCTCGGCGGTAGACGGCCGGGTCGCTCGCGATGAAGATCGCGCCGACGAAGACCAGGATAAAATTCGCAAGACCGTTGCCAGCCGTTACCACGTATCCGCCAGCCCGGCGGGCAAGCCGGGAAAGATCGCTGGTGCCTTGATCGAGCAGCTCGCGCGCCGGCTGGCCCAGGCCGATTCGGTCGACGAACGCGCGGATCTGGTCGACGGCCGGCGGGATGCTTTCGCTGATCGTGTCGAACTCGCTTGCGAGCTGCGTCCCGAACAACGCGAAGACGCCCGCGAACACCGCCAGTATCGCGATCACGGAAAGGGCGAGCGAAGGTCCTCGCTTCATGCGCGTGATCCGGCTCACGCGGCGGGTCAGCGCGTCGAAGATCGCGGCCAGGACGAGCGCCGCAAACACGAGCAGGAGAAACCCGCTCAACTCGACGAGGAGCCAGGCCGCGCCCGCTATCGCGATGATGGCGATGGCGGCGCCTGCTATCTGCCCGATGTCGATCTTGCGTACCGAGACCGGCCCTGTCGGTTCCGTCATGCTGCCGCTCCCGAGTTGCGGTTATATCCATGGTACCCCTTTCCCATGCGGGAGAGCATACGCTACCCCGAATCGATGACCTTGCTCATCTTCTACGTGACGCTGGCGCTTGTCGTGTCGTTTCTGTGTTCCCTGCTGGAGGCGTCGCTTCTCACCATCACGCCTTCGGGTATCCGGTCCGCCGAAGAGCGCGGCGCCCCCTGGGCGAGGAAGCTCAGGAAGTTGAAAGATGATGTCGAGCGCCCCCTCGCCGCTATCCTGACGCTCAACACGGTCGCGCATACGATGGGTGCCGCGGGTGCCGGTGCCCAGTACGCGAAGATATACGGCGCGGGCAGCGAGGCCGTCTTTGCAGCGATCCTGACCGTTGCCGTCCTGGTGGTGACGGAGATCATCCCGAAGACCATCGGGGCCCGCTATGCCAGCTCTCTTGCCCCATTCACCGCCTGGTTGCTGCCGATCCTGATTGCCGCCCTCATGCCACTGGTCTGGGCCTCCCGGCAAGTTACCCGGCTGATTACCTTGGGCAAGCCGGCCGATCTGCCGCGCCATCGCGAGGAACTGCTGGCGCTGGCCAGTCTGGGCCAGACTTCGGGCCAGATCGACGACAGTGAAGTCCGGTTCATGAAGAACATGCTGCAGCTTCATGCGGTGAAGACCATGGATGTCATGACGCCGCGCACGGTGGTGTTCTCCCTCCCACTGCAGGTCACGCCGCGCGAATTCGCGCAGCAGATCAAGGACGTTCCTTACACGCGCATACCCGTGTTCGACGGTCAGCCCGACAATATCCGAGGCTTCATCATCAGGCACGAGCTGCTCGGACAAGCCTGGAATGAACGCAGTGAGGTTGACCTTGAGCAACTGGTCCGCCCGCTTCCGAGCGTCCTAGATGCGCTGCCGGTGGACAAGCTGTTCCACAGGATGATCGCAGAACACCACCACGTGATGGCCGTGGTGGACGAGTATGGAACGTTCCTCGGCCTCGTCACGCTCGAGGATGTCCTCGAAACCATCTTCGGATTCGAGATCGTCGACGAACTCGACGAAGTGCCCGACCTTCAGGAATATGCCCGCGAACTGTCCCGGCGGCGGGCTTCCGGCGTCCGCCGCTAACGGCCGGCAGCCGCTCGCTCGGATCAGTATCCGCTGCCAGACGGATGAAGTTGCCCGCCTGCTGAGTGCCCTCAGCCCCGCGGAGGCTCCGCGCCGGATCATCCGGCTGGGAGCCCCTGCGTCTTAGTGCTTGGCCGTCTGTCCCGCCTCTTCTCTCGAGAGGTACTCGCTGGTGAGATGCGGCAGATGCTCGTCCAGCCAGTTTGCGAAGGATGTTTCGTCCTGCAGAAGGCCTTCGCAAAGCGAGGCGGTCTCCGGATCGCCAGCGGCCTGGGCGGTGGCGACCAGGATACGGTAGGATGCTGCCTGCATCTGCGCGAATGTGATCGTGGCGAGCGCTGCCTTAATCACTTCATCGCCGACGACGTACCCGCTCAAGGTCTGCCCGATGGCGGAGATCTTGCCGGTCATCTCCTTGATCGCCGACGGACTCTCGCCGCGCTTCTCGAGGCATTCCTGCAGTACATCAGCATGACGCGCTGCAATCCCCGCCTGTTGCGTCAGACGTTCGCTGAACGCCGGGTAGTTTTCGATTCTGCCGGAAGTTCCCTCCAGCATGGTTTTCGCCTGCTCCTCGGTGGCATGGGCGTCGCGGAGCCATTCGGTCAGTCGTTCTTCGGTCGTCGCCATGTGCATCGGTCCTCTTCGCGTTGTCCTTGCAAAACGAACCGAAGCCTCGTGTGCCGGTTCCCGCGAGCACGATGACGCGGTGCTTCGATGACACGAGGCGCGTTTGAACCATTCGGGAAAACGTGCGTTGCTAGCGGGATGGAGTCGAGCGATTCTCAGCCGGGCTGTATCCTCATCGTCGGTGCCTCGGGGCTGATCGGGTCGGCCGTTGCCGCACGGTTGCGCGCCGACGGGCACCGCGTGCGCGCCGTTGTCCGGTCGGAAGAAGGGCGGCGGCGCGTGCCCGCCGACGAACATATCATGGTCGATCTGCGGGACGCTCTTCAGCCGGCCGACTGGCTCCCGCACCTTGCCGGCGTGACGGCGGTGGTCAACTGCGCCGGCGTACTCCAGGACAGCCCGCGCGATTCGACATCGGCCGCGAACTTCCGCGGTCCCGCCGCCTTGTTCGACGCCTGCGCCCAAGCGGGCACTGGGCGCGTGATCCATTTCTCCGCCTTGGGTGTAGGGGAAGGCGGCGTGACCCCTTTCTCGCGGAGCAAGGAGGCGCTCGAGCACCATCTCGAGTCGACCGAAGTGGATTGGGTGATCCTTCGCCCTTCCGTAGTCGTCGGGCGTGCAGCGTACGGAGGGAGCGCGCTCTTTCGCGGCCTGGCGAGCTTGCCCGTCCTGCCGCGCGTGCAAGGTGCGGGGCGAATTTCGATCGTCCAGCTCGAGGACGTCGCAGAGACGGTCCGCCGGCTGGTGCGCGCCGATACGCCTTCGCGCGTGACGATCGATCTCGCCGGGCCGGAGGCGCTCGAGTTCGAGCAGGTCGTGGCGCATTATCGCCGATGGCTCGGCTGGCCTCCGGCGCGGGTGATCCGACCGATGCCGCTGCTCATGGCGGCGGCATATCGCCTTGGCGACATGGCGGGTGCTTTCGGGTGGCGCCCTCCCGTACGGACCACGGCGGAAGTGGAGATTCGGCGCGGTGCGGCAGCCAGCTCCCAGGAATGGACTGCCCTGACCGGTGTCGAGCCGGCGAGGCTGGAAGATGCGCTCGCTCGTGAGCCGGCGTCGGTGCAGGAAAGATGGTTCTCCCGGCTCTACTTCCTGAAGCCGCTGGCGATCGCTGTCTTCGCGTTCTTCTGGATTTTGACCGGCGTGGTCTCGCTCGGCCCCGGCTACGACATCGGCCTAGCGCTGATGCGGGAAGGCGGAGCGGGCGCGCTGAGCGGCCCCAGCGTGATCGCGGGCGGACTGGCCGATATAGCGATCGGTCTGGCGCTTCTCTGGCGCCGCACGGCACGCCTCGCGCTGTTTGCCGCCCTCGCCATCACGATCTTCTACGTCCTCGCCGGCACCGCGATACTGCCGCGTCTGTGGGAGGAGCCGCTGGGCCCGATGATGAAGGTCTGGCCGATCCTTGCGCTTAACCTGATCCTCTTCGCGATACTGGATGAACGATGATAACCGCCTATTTCGCGCTCAAGTTCGTTCATGTGATCGGCGCCACCGTCCTGCTCGGCACCGGTGCCGGCATCGCCTTCTTCATGCTGCTGGCGCACCGCACCGGCGATGTCCGGACGATCGCCGGCGTCGCGCGCATCGTGGTGATCGCCGACTTCCTGTTCACGGCAACCGCCGTCGTGGCACAGCCGGTGACGGGCTGGCTGCTGGCGCGCGAAGTCGGCTATCCTCTTACCGAAAGCTGGATCGTGCTCTCGCTGATCCTCTACGTGGTCACCGGGCTCTTCTGGCTGCCGGTCGTGTGGATGCAGATGCGGATGCGTGATCTGGCGCAGGCCGCTGCGGCGCGGGACGAGCCTCTGCCGCCGGCCTACCACAAGCTGTTTCGCACCTGGTTCGCATTCGGCTTTCCGGCGTTTGCCGCGGTGCTCGCCATCTTCTGGCTGATGATCGCGCGTCCGCAGGTGTGGTGATGGCATCGCTGCGGAGCCTGCTGCTCGTGGGGGCCATCGGCGGCATCGTCGGAACGGCGGCGATGACGGCAGCCATGCGCCGGCTCGACCGCCTGCTGCCTGCCGGCGAGCGATATCCGCTGCCTCCGCGGGAGATAACCGAACAAGTCCTTCCTGGCCCGTCGTCGAAGTCGACCGCGGACCGTACGATCGCCGCTCATTTCGGGTTCGGCGCGGTCGCGGGTGCGCTGCTCGCCGGCACGAGTGGCGTCAGCCGCACGCGCGCAAGCGTTCTCGGGCCGGCCGTATGGGCGGCCAGCTATCTCGGATGGATCCCGGCCGCCGGGATCCTGCGTCCCGCCACTTCGCATCCCTGGCGGCGAAATGCTCTGATGCTCGGGGTGCACGTGGTCTGGGGGCTGGTGACTGCTGGCACCGCGAAGGAGCTGCTCGCCGCCCGCGGATCCATCTTCGGGCCCGGCGAAACGCGGGACGCGCCGTAAGCGGCGATCTTCTTGCCCTCGGTCTGCCGGAATTTTGGCGCACCCAAGAGGATTCGAACCTCTGACCTCTGCCTTCGGAGGGCAGCGCTCTATCCAGCTGAGCTATGGGTGCCGAAACGAGCGTCGCGCTTAGCAAAGCGCGGGACGGCTTGCCAGACGAATTTGCCGGCATGTGAACACCCGGCATGGCACCGGCGACGATGCTGTGGGAGCTCCACCGCTTTCGCCGCAAACGGGTTGACCAGGTTCGCTGTTTGTTCCAGACCATTGAAATGACTCGAATGGAAGGCTCTCTGGCACCCACATCTACGCTCCCGGGCGCAACCGCCGCCGACGTGGCGCGCGGAATCTGCCGCCTTTTTGCGCGCAACGATATCTGGTGCTTGCCCGAAGTGCCTTTGCGCAACAGCCGCAGGGCGGACCTGATGGGTATCGATGCGAAAGGGCGGGTGGTGATCGTCGAGATCAAGATCAGCCGGGCCGATCTGCTCGGCGACGGCAAATGGCCCGACTATCTCGATTTCTGCGACCGCTTCTACTGGGGCCTGCCTGTGGGACTCGACCGCGCACCGCTCGACGGGGCCGACTACCGGCCCGACTGCTGCGGCGTGATCGTGGCTGACGGCTACGACGCGGAGATTGTGCGCCCGGCGCCTTCGCAGCCGCTCGCCGCCGCCCGGCGCAAGGTCGAAGTGGAACGCCTTGCCCGCGCTGCGCTCAGGCGCCATCTCGTCGGTCTCGATCCGGATTGCGCGCCCTGGGGCATGCCTGGATAGAACCGCGTCAGGAATCCCGAGCGGCGTGGAGACGGAACTCCTCGACCGGCTCGCCGCCGATCAGGTGCTGCTGGATGATCCGCTCGAGCACCGGCTCGCTGCACGAGTGATACCAGACCCGGTCGGGCCAGACGAGCGCGATGGGCCCCGCTTCGCAGATCTGCAGGCAGTCGGCCTTGGTGCGCTGCACGCCGCCCGAGCCGTCGGCGCGCTTCGGCCCGGCGAGGCCGAGCTCCTTCAGCCGCTTCTTGAGATACTTCCAGGCCCGCTCGCCCTCTTCGCGCCGGCAGCATTTCTGCTTTTCCGACAGTGCGCAGAGGAAAATGTGGCGCTCGATCGTCTCGCCGCCGATTGTGGCCAGCGCCGCCCGCGCCTTGGCGAGATCCTTCGCCCCGCTCATTCCTTCCCGAGCCAGCGGTCGAGCCAGGCGAAGACCGTCTCGTGCCACTGCAGCGAATTCTTCGCGCCCAGCACCCAGTGATTCTCCTCCGGGAAGACGAGCAGCTGCGCCGGCACGTCCTGCTCCTGCAAGGCGGTGAAGGCGCCCAGCGCCTGGGTATAGGGGACGCGGAAGTCCTTCTGCCCGGTCACCACCAGCATCGGCGTCTTCCAGTTGCCGACGTGGTGGACCGGGTTCCACTTCTCGTAGAGCTCGGGGTTCTCGGCGTAGGAGCCGCCGAAGTCCCAGCGCGGAAACCACAGTTCCTCGGTCGCGTAGTAGAAACTGCGCATGTCGAACAGGCCGTCGTGCTGCACGAGGCAGTCGAACCGATCGGGCCAGCGCCCCGCGATCCAGTTCATCATGTAGCCGCCGTAGCTGGCGCCCATTGCGCAGGCACGCGTGCCGTCGATCTGCGAATCGAGTGCGAGCGCAGCGGCGAAGCCCTTCTGCAGGTCCTCGAGCGGCTTGCCGCCCCAGTCCCTGTTGATGCTGTCGGTGAAGGCCTGACCGTACCCCGTCGACCCGTGGAAGTCGACCGAGATCACGGCATAGCCCTGACTGGCGACCACGCGCGGGTTCCAGCGCGTGGACCACGCGTCGTTGAACGAGCCCTGCGGCCCGCCATGAACGTAGAGGATCGCGGGCATGGGGCCGTCGTGTCCGTCGAGCTTGGTGATCTGGCCCCACACCGTATCCCCGCCTGCGCCTTCGAAGCTGAAGCGGCGAGTGACGATCGGGGCCAGCCGGCCGAGATGGCGACCGGCGACCTCCGTCAGCGGCATCGCCTGCTGCCAGTCGTGCGATACGAACAGCTCAGGCGGCGCCCCGATCGAATCGCGGGTGAACAGCAACCGCTCTCCGGCGAGCGGCACGACATTGCCGATATGCGCCTCGTTGCCGGCCATGAGATCGAGTTCCTGGACCTCGCCGGTCGCCGGATCGATGCGGAAGGCGGGCGTATCGAGCACGTCCTGTGCGGTGGCGACGATCCAGCGCGAGTCGGGCGTCCAGGCGAGTGAGCCGAACGAGCGGTCGAAGCTTTCGGTCAGCGCACGGGTTTCCCCGGTCGCAAGATCGCGCAAGTGGATCACCAGCCGGTCGGCTTCGTAGCCCGGTCGCGCCATCGCGGCATAGGCGAGCCACTTGCCGTCGGGCGAAGGCGCCGGCAGCGTGTCGGTCGCCTCGTTGGCATCGGTGAGGTTTACCGGCGTACCGCCCGTCAGGTCGTTCCACCAGATGTCGACGTTGGTCGATGTCGGTTCGTCCGCATCCGATCGCCGCGCGGCGAAGAACAAGCCCGAGCCGTCGGGCGCCCAGGCGATCTCCTCCCCGCCGCCGAACGGTTTGGTCGGGGTATCGCCCACCAGTGTGCCCTCTCCAACCGGGCCGTCGAGCGGAATCCCCATGCCGGATGCCTTCCCACCTACGAGGTCGAAGGCGAACACGCGGCCGAACGTGCCCGGCGTTTCCCAGGTGTCCCAGTGGCGGACGAAGCCGTCTTCCGAACTGTAGAGAAGGCCGTCACCCGGACCGGGCCGGTGCGCCATCCCATCGCGTTCGCAGCCGAAGGTCGGGCAATCGCGCGCGATGTCGCCGAACAGCGCGATCTTGCGGCCGTCGGGCGAGAGTTCGAATCCCGCGACGTCGGCAACGACGCTGGTCACCTGCATCGGATCGCCGCTCGCTCCGCCGGGGCCGACGGCAATGCGCCAGACCTGATCGGTGCCGTCGGCCCCGCGATCGGACAGGAAATAGAGCCAATCGTCAGCGCCGAACGCAGGACTGCTTGCGCTGCCTCCGAGATCGAGTTCCACCGCACCGGCTTCCCGATCTGCGAGATCCCGCAGGTAGAGCACCGAAGTGCGGGCGTAGTTCTTCGGGTCGGTCTTCGTGACCGTATAGACGGCCAGGCGTCCGTCCAACGATGCGACCGGCGCGCCGAGGCGCGGCATGGTCACGAGGTCCTGCGCCGTCATCGGGGCGACGTCCTGGGCAATGGAAGGCGCGGCAAAGGCCAGCGCGGCGAGCGAGGCTGCGAAACCCGTTGTTCTGATCATGCGCCACGGACTAGCGGCTCGCGCGACGAGGGGAAAGCGGTTTGGCCGACTGGCGGCTGGCCGCGCGTCAACCGCGCTTACCGGCAATCCGGGCGATTTCCGCCTTCACCAGCCTTTCGACCATTCCGGGCAGGTTCCGGTCGAGCCATTCGGCCAGCATCGGGCGCAGCATGTCGCGCGCCAGCCCTTCGAGCGAGGTCTCACCCGAACGAACGATCTGCGGCGGGGCGCCGGGTTCGGCCAGCATGGCGAGTGCGGCGAGATTCTCGCGCAGCGAATCGCGCACCGCGTCGGTCGTCAGCGGCGTATCCTCGCTATCGTCGCCCTCCTCGCCTTGCGCCTGCTCGACGAAATCGGCCGTGCCGAGGTCCAGGACCTCGTCTGTCTCCCGGTCGGCCGCGGGCGTCCAGTCCGCGACGCCCTCTTCCTCGCGCCGACAGCGCGTCTCGGTCGCGATCGCGCGATTGTCGCGCGCGATCACCTTCTTGATCGATTCGAGGATCTCCTCGACGGACGCTTCGCCCTGTTGGCGCATGATGTCGGGTCCCCCGCGGCTCCGCCGGCTCAGTCGGTTACCGAGCCAGATTGCGATTCACTGCCGGGAATCTCCGCATCCTGTGCGGGGATGTCAACGGTCCTCGTCGATTGCGGCACCGGATCGGGATCGCGATCCCAGTCGAACCACTTGCCTTCGACGCGCTCGTAATTGAGCTGCGGGTCGTAGAGCAGGCCGTCGCCGTCGAGCCCGAGATCGCGCGCTTCGGCGCGACCCATGGCGGCGAGCAGGCTGAACCCTGCGACATAGGCGTTGCGCCGCGCGGTCACGAGGTCAACCTGGGCGTTCAACAGTTCCTGCTCGGCATTGAGCACGTCGAGGATGGTGCGATTGCCGATCGAATTTTCCGCCCGCACGCCTTCGAGGCTCAGTTCGGCGGCCGAGACGGCGGCCTGCGAGCTCTCGATGATCGCCAGCGAGGCCTGCCAGCTCGAGTAGGCGGCGCGGACTTGCGCGATTACGTCGCGCTCGGCGGCGATGATGTCCTCCAGCGCGGCCGAGGCGCGTGCCTGCGCCTGCCGCTGCAGCGCCGCGGGGCGCCCGCCCTGAAAGATCGGGATCGAGATCGAGACCCCCGCCTGCGCGCCCGAGGACGACTGCGACACGTCCTCGCTCGGAAGCGTCGGATCGTCCACGACCGCACCGCCCACCGTGCCGAGATAGTTGTCGTAAGTGTAGCCGGTAAACAGCGAAACGCGCGGCAGACGGCCCGCCCCGGCGACTTCGATATCGTACCCGGCAGCTTCGGCACGCTCCCGCGCCGCGATGAGGTCGGGATTGTTCTCCAGCGCCACCGCCACGGCTTCGTCGGCGGTGCTCGGGAGCCCCGGTAACGGCGGGGGCGGCTGCAGATCGGTTGGCGCCTGACCGACGAGCGCGATATAATCCTCACGTGCGGCGATCAGGTTCGCCTGTGCCGCCCGCAGGTCGCTTTGCGCAACCGCAAGACGCGCTTCGGATTGCGCCACGTCGGTGCGCGTCAGATCGCCGATCTCGAACCGGTCGCTGGTCGCCTGCAGGTTGGTCGACAGCACGTCGACCTGATTGGCCGCCAGCCCGACGATCGCCTCGTTGCGGATCACGTCCATGTAAGCGGCGACGACCTGGCTGAACACGGCCGATTCGGTGCCGCGCAGCTCGGCCTGGCCGGCCTGAACCCGCTCCTCGGCCGCGCGCACCGCGTTCTTTACGGCGCCGCCCGAATAGATCGGTACGCCGAGTTCGACGCCGAGATTCACCGCACGCTCGGGCGCGGTGAAGTCGGCCGAACTCTGCTTGAGGAATTCGGTGTACCGTCCGGTCGCGCCGATGTCGGGGCGTCCGGCGGACTTTTCGATCGGGACGTTCTCGTCGGTCGCGCGCTGCTGCGCGCGCGCCGCCTGCAAGGTCGGATTGCCGCGATAGGCCTCGACCAGCGCCTCGCGCAGCGTGTCGGCGCTGGCTGGCGCAGCGACGAGCGTCGCCCCGGCCAGCAGGGCCAGCTTCGCCCCCCTCCCCCCCATTGTCAGAAGCTCCACCGTTTCGGGGCGTCGAACTGCCTCATGCGCGGGATGCCGATCTCCGCCAGGCGGAGCCAGCCGATCGCGCCGCCGGCCGGCCGGCCGATCGCGAGTCGCGTCACACCGCTGGAGACGAGACCGGTCACGACGCGCCCGTCCTCGGCGAGGCGGCGGCCCAGCGTATCGGGGAACTGCTCGACCGCGCCGTCGATCAGGATCAGCGAGAATGTTCCGCGCAGCGAACCCAGCGCTTGCTCGGGCGTGATCACCTTGACCGACTTCACGAGCGGCTCCAGCAGCGCAGGCAGATATCCGCTGCCGCCATCGACCACGAGAACCTCGTCGCTCGGTCCGGGGCGCGCTTCCTGCAAGGCCATCCCGTAGAACAGCGGTGCGGCAATGTGCCCACCACCGTCGAAGGCGATCCCGCGATCCATGTAGGCGACCCCGCGCGCGCCTTCCGGAACGTGCGCCTCGCGCGCCACGGCGCTCATCCGCTCGAGCACGAAGGCGGTGTTGACGCCGCTTGTCCGGAGCTGGCTGTCGATCATCGCGCGCCTGGCGGCAGCGAAGTCGGCCTCAACGGCGCTGGTCTGGGCGGTGCGGGTTTCGGCAAGTGTCATGTGGGCCTCGGCGCGCTGTATTACACGCTTAATACAGTTGGTCAATCGGGCATGGCTTTAGGCGTATCGCCCCGCCCGGCCAAGCGCTTTGACGCTAGGCACCGCCCGCGCCTATGGGATTCGCCAATCGATAGGAAGGAACCTGGCTTCGATGAGCGACTTTGATGGGCGGCCCCTCGTAACGATCCGCGAGGGGGACCTGATCGAGAGCGTGGCGGACGCGCTCCAGTACATCTCCTACTACCATCCGATGGACTATATCCGCGCGCTCGGCGCAGCCTACGAGGCAGAGCAAGGCCCGGCCGCGAAAGACGCGATCGCGCAGATCCTGACCAACAGCCGCATGTGCGCCGAAGGGCACCGGCCGATCTGCCAGGACACGGGAATCGTCAACGTCTTCGTCAAATGGGGGCAGGACTGCCGCCTCGATTCGGCCAGGAGCCTGCAGGAGGTCGTCGACGAGGGCGTTCGGCGGGCCTACACCCACCCGGACAACAAACTGCGCGCCTCGATCCTTGCCGATCCGGCCTTCACCCGCCGCAACACCCGCGACAACACGCCCTGCGTTCTCTCGGTCGAGATGGTGCCGGGCGACAAGGTCGAGATCGACGTCGCGGCCAAGGGTGGCGGCAGCGAGAACAAGTCGAAGTTCAAGATGATGAACCCGAGCGACAATATTGTCGCGTGGGTGCTCGAGCAGATCCCCTCGATGGGCGCCGGCTGGTGCCCCCCGGGAATGCTCGGGATCGGCATCGGCGGCACGGCCGAACACTGCGTCAAGCTCGCCAAGCAGAGCCTGATGGAGCCGATCGACATGGCGCAGCTCAAGGCGCGCGGGCCTCAGACCGACATCGAGCGGCTGCGGATCGAGATCTACGACGCGGTCAACGCGCAGGGTGTCGGTGCGCAGGGGCTCGGCGGGCTATCGACCGTGCTCGACGTGAAGATCTACGACGCCCCGTGCCACGCGGCCGGGAAGCCGGTGGCGATGATCCCGAACTGCGCCGCCACGCGCCACGCGCATTTCGTGCTCGACGGCTCCGGGCCGACCTATCTCGAGCCGCCGAAGCTCGACGAATGGCCCGATGTGCATTGGAAGCCCGATGCCTCCGCCCGGCGCGTGAATCTCGACACCCTCACCAAGGAAGAGGTGGAGAGCTGGCAGCATGGCGGCCGGCTGCTGCTTTCCGGGAAGATGCTCACCGGCCGCGATGCCGCGCACAAGCGCATCCAGGACATGCTGGCGAAGGGCGAGGAGCTGCCGGTCGATTTCCGCGGCCGCGCGATCTACTATGTCGGCCCGGTCGATCCGGTCCTGGGCGAGGTCGTCGGCCCCGCCGGCCCGACCACCGCGACGCGGATGGACAAGTTCACCGAGATGATGCTCGACCTCGGCCTGCTCGCGATGATCGGCAAGGCCGAGCGCGGGCACGACGCGGTTCAGGTGATCAGCCGCTTCAAGGTCGCCTACCTGATGGCGACCGGCGGCGCGGCCTATCTCGTCGCGCGCGCGATCAAGGACGCCAAGGTCGTCGCGTTCGAGGATCTCGGCATGGAAGCGATCTACGAATTCACGGTCGAGGACATGCCGGTGACAGTCGCGGTCGATGCGCAGGGCAACAATGTCCATACACTTGCGCCCGCGCAGTGGAAGGAGCGGATCGCACGCGAAGGGCTGCTCGAAAGCGCGTGAACGCTGTTCGACGAAGCGTCGAGGCGTTCCGACGACCGCGCTGGTTAGACGGCACCGGTCGCAGCTAGAGCGAAAAGTCTGGATCATGGCTCGTCAGATATTTTCCGAAGCCCGCACCCGCGTGCCGGTCGTCACCGTCCTCGCCTCGATGGTTGGGCTGTGGTTGTGCTATTTCCTGCTCACCACCGTGCGGGCCGGGATCGTGGGGCTCGAACCGCAAGAGGAAATGCTCTGGCGTCGCGGGGTGGTGACTCTCGTCGGCATCGGAATGACGGTGCTGTTGTGGGCCATTCTGCGCCTGTTCGACGATCGCGCGCTGTGGGTGAAGATCCTGGCAGCGGTGCTCGTGGCGATTCCGATCTCGGTGCCAATCGCGCAGACCAATCAATGGATCTTCGCCGACATCCAAAGGCAGGTCGAAAGGAGCTTCGGCGAGGAGCGCGGGATCAACATACGCCGCGACGAGGCGGGCAACCTGCTGGTCGACATCCCGCCCGAGCGTTTTCGCGACCTCACCGGCCTCGGCGTCAGTAGCGATCAGGTTACCCCCGGTGCGCCGACGAGCGTGATGATCGCACCCGCCCCGACGCGGCTCGATCAGTGGTTGCAGGTCGTCGACATCGCGCTGGGTCGCTATTTCCTGTTGCTCGCCTGGGCCTCGCTCTATTTCGCGATGCTGGCAGGTGCCCAGGCGCGGGCGGCCGAGCGGCGCGAGGAGCGATTTCGCAGCGCGGCGAAGGCGGCCGAGCTCCGCTCCCTGCGCTACCAGGTCAATCCGCACTTCCTGTTCAACACCCTGAACTCGCTTTCTGCGCTCGTGATGACCGGCAAGACCGAGCGGGCGGAGACGATGATCCAGTCGATCTCCAGCTTCTATCGCCACAGCCTTGCCGACGATCCGACCGGCGATGTCGCGCTTGCCGACGAGTTCGAGCTGCAGCGCCAGTATCTGGCGATCGAGTCGGTTCGCTTTCCCGACCGGCTCGAAGCGGTGTTCGACCTTCCCCAAGATCTCGCCGAAGCGCGCGTACCGGGCATGATCCTGCAACCGCTGGTGGAGAACTCCGTCAAATACGCCGTCGCGCCGCACAAGGTCCCGGTGACGATCCGTGTCGCTGCCCGCGAGGATTACGGAAGGCTCGCGATCACGGTCGAGGACAACGGGCCCGGCGCATCGCACGCCTGCGATTCGGGCTTCGGCATCGGTCTCGCGAACGTCCGCGACCGACTGCAGGCGCGCTTCGGCAACGAAGCTGCCGTGACCTCCGGTCCGGTCGACGGCGGCTATCTCACCGAAATCCGCATTCCGCTGGTGAACCATGGCTGACGAATCCGAGACAAACCCGCTGCGCACCTTGATCGTCGACGATGAGCCGCTTGCAGTCGAACGCATGCAGGTGATCTGCGCCAAGCTGCCGCAACTTGCCGTGGTCGGTACGGCCAGCGACGGGGCGGCCGCGCTGCGCCTGATCGATGCGCTGACACCCGATCTCGTGCTGCTCGACATGACGATGCCGGAGGTCGACGGTCTGGCCGTCGCGCGCAAGCTCGCAGGGCGCGAGCGGCGCCCTGCGGTGATCTTCGTCACCGCCCACGATCACTTCGCGGTCGAGGCATTCGATCTCGACGCTGTCGACTACGTTCTCAAGCCTGTTGCGCGCGATCGGCTGGCGCGCGCCATCGAACGCGCCGTCTCGCGCGGTGCGCGCCCGTCGCGTGCGGAGAGCCGCTGGCTGAAGGAACTTTGGGTGCCACACCGTTCCGAACTGCTGCGGGTCGACGTCGACCAGGTTCACCGGATCGACGCGGAGCGCGACTACGTGCGGCTCCACCTCGGCGATCGCAGCTATCTGCTGCTGCAGACCATTGCAGGCCTGGAGGAGCGGCTCGATCCGGCCGAGTTCATCCGCATTCACCGCTCCACGATTCTGCGCAAGGATCGCATTCGCGGCCTGCGCCACGACGGCCTCGGCGTATGGTCGGCCGAACTGGAAGACGGCGAGGCGCTGCGGATCGGGCGGACCTACTTGCCCAAGGTCAAGGCAATGGCGGGCCGATAGATACTGGAAAACGAAGTCGGCCCGGACCGGGGGACTGGACCGGTCCGGGCCGAAGCAGCGGCTGTGGAGTGTTTCAGCCGCCTAGCCGCTGCCTGTCGACGATGGCAGCGAATTGGGTCTGAACCTGCTTTTTCATTTCGGCGTAGCACTGCCGAGATTCGCCGGAGATGATGCGTGAGCCGGTCCTGGGGTTCATCGCGCAGAAATCGCGGACGGCCTTCTCGATGCGGAGGTCGAGCGTCTTCTGCCCCTCCGCGGTGGCGAGATTCAGGTCCTGGTAGGGGATGGACAGGCTTTCCGCGAAAGCCGGGGTGGCGGCGGCGCCGAGAACGGCGGCGGCGGTCAGGGCGACAAGGTGGCGCTTCATGGTTCGTGTCCTCCATCTTGCGAGGGGCCTGTTGGGGGAGAAGGCCCGCTCGCAAGATCGACAGATACGCCTGCTTGGCGCCGTTCGCGCGCGTCCATCGACTGCGTGCCGCCACCCGTCGACCGGCGATGCGCCCGCCCGACCGATACACCGAACCGCCCGACGAACCGCGTTTGGCAAGCGACGGGCGCTGGTGCATGGTGCGGCGATGGCCGTGATCTTCATCTTCATTCTGGGGGTTGGAAACTTCGCGATGCACAAGGCGGTGCTCGAGAGCGGCCATCCGCTGCTGGGCCGGATGCCCTGGTTCGTGCATATGCTGGGCGGACGGATCACGCTGGTGACCGAGTTCCTCGTGCTGCTCGCGGCCATGCTGCTGGTCGCCAACGGCTGGCCTTCGCTGGCCTGGGCCTATCTGCTCTACACCGGACTCAATATCGCTTCCGCCTGGCTGATACTGAGCGGCCGGGTCTAGGCGCTGGAACGCTGGGCGACTTCCGGCGCTATTCCGCCATGATGCGAATGCGCTCCCTCTGGCTGATCGCCAATCGGGCAAGCGGCAGCAACAGTCCCGCCGCTATCGAGGCGCTGGAGACGTGCTGCGGCGACAATGGTTTCACGCTCGAGCGGCGCATCGCATTCCCTGACGAATCGCTGCCGGATGCAGCCGCGCTCGATGCCGCGGGGATCGATACCCTGGCGGTCTACGCAGGCGACGGAACGGTGAATGCCGCGGTGACCGGTCTCTACGGCTGGGGCGGTGCCATTCTGGTCCTGCCGGGCGGAACGATGAACCTCCTCGCCCGGCGGCTGCACGGCGACGCCCCTGCGGAGGAGATTGTCGCGCGAGCCGGCGCCGGGGCCGCGCGGCGCGTGCGGCCGCCGATCGCGCGCACGGACTACGGCGATGCCCTGGCCGGACTGCTCGCCGGTCCCGGCACGTCCTGGTATGCCGTGCGCGAGGCGCTGCGCGACGTCGACATCGCGGAGATGGCAGAAAGCGCGGGGGAAGCTCTCGCGGAAACCACCGGCGGCTCGATGCTGCGCTGCGCCGAACCGCGCCTGGGCCGCGAAGACGGCTATCCGCTGATCGAAGTCACCCCCGGCGCTTGGGGCCTGCAGCTCGATGCCTATCATGCCGAGAACGCGGGTGAATTCCTCCAGCAGGGTTGGGCGCTTCTGCGCCGCCAGTTCCGCGAGGGGCCGCACGATCGGCTCGGGCTCGTCGATCGCGTCGCGGTTGCCGATCTCGACGGCCGGCCGATCGGCCTGCTGATCGATGGCGAACACGCGCAGGGGCGGCCGCGCGAGGAATTCGCCGTGGCCGCGTGCGAGGTCGATCTGCTAGCGACGCAGAATGGCTGCTGAGAAAACGCTCCTCTTTCATGTGAGCGACATTCACTTCGGGCTCGAGGACAACCGCGCCCTCGATTGGGTGAAGCAGGAGATCGTCGAACGCCGACCCGATGCGGTCGCGATCACGGGCGACCTGACGATGCGCGCCCGGACGCGCGAGTTCGACGCCGCATGCCACTGGATCAAGTCGCTCGACGTGCCGGTAACGGTCGAGGTCGGCAATCACGACCTGCCGTATTTCAATCTCGTCGAACGGTTCTTCCAGCCGTACCGCCGCATCCGCGGCATCGCAGACCGGGTCGAGCGGGAAATCGATCTGCCGGGTCTCGCGATCGTGCCGCTCAAGACGGCGGTACGCGCGCAGCCGCGCTTGAACTGGTCGAAAGGCTGGGTCAGCCGCCGTGCATTGAGAAGGTGTCTGGCTGCGCTCGATGGCCTGCCCGAAGGTGTGCAGGCGCTGGTCGCTTGCCACCATCCGCTACGCGAGGTCGGAACTGCGGGCACGGCGCTGACGAGGGGCGGGAGCAAGGCGCTCGCGGAACTCGCTCGGCGGCCGGTGCTGGCCGTACTGAGTGGGCACGTCCACGACGCGTTCGACATCGTCGAGGAAACGCCGAACGGGCCCGTTCGCATGATCGGCGCCGGGACATTGTCGAAGCGCACGCGTTCGACGCCGCCCAGCTTCAATGAGTTGACGTGGAACGGCACCGCCCTGCACGTGCGCGTCCGCAACCTCGAAGACGTGCGGACGCGCGACATGCAGATCGACGACGTGCCTGAGGATGCACGGCCCCCGCGCCAGCCGGGCGAGCCGGTCGCGCCCGTACGGCAGATCCCGCGCACCGACCCACCGGTGCACTGAGGCCGGCGCGCGACTAGCGCTCGCCGAGCGCCTCGAGCACGCTATCCCACCGCACGAGCTTGAAGTTCTGAGCCTCCGGCTCGTTCATGCCGTCCTGCGCGATGAACAGGCCTGCCGGGAACTCGGGGCCGAAGTCGCCGAGCTTGAGATCGATGCCATCGGTCTCCTCGGCGCTGCCGACACGGCCGGCCGCGATCCGGAAGCGGCCGACCGGCTCCATTCCGGGCAGCCGGAACACGGCGTAGGCATTGTCGCCTTGGCTCGACGCGACCAGAAGCCCGCCGCGGTCGCCCTCGGGCACGATGGCCAAGCCTTCGACATCGGCGACCAGCATGGCGTTGTCGACCCGCGCGACCAGTTCGCCCGCCCGCTCCTCGGGCGTCCCGTCCATGCGGAAGCGCCAGATGCCCGCCATCTCCTCGCCGACGTAGAGCGTGCCGTCGCGCGGATCGACCACACAGCCCTCCGGCTGCGAAGCCAACTCGTGCCGGAACACGGTCTCGACCGTGGCGTTGCCGCCGTTCCAGCGCAGCGCCTGGCCGTGGAGCGAGCCCTCCTTGACCGGCGAATAGAGCATGACGTCGGCACCATCGCGCCCCGGCCCCATGCAGAAGCCGTAGCCTTCTCCGGGTCCGACATCGATCGTGGTCACATGGCGCAGCTCGCCGCGCCTTGTGTCGAGGGTGAACAGCGCCACCTTGGCATTGGCGGGATCGGTTCGCTCGCTGGCACCCACGAGCACGGTGCCGTCGGCAAGCTCGAAGATATCGACGTTGTTGAGCCGGCCACCGGGGAGAAAGTGGTGGGCCAGACCATCCAGTCCATAGACGTAGAGCCCGGCTTTCTTGTCGGTCGCGACGATCAGGCTCGCCGCCGGGTCTTCGGCATTGCGCCATATCGCGGGATCGTCCGCGGCATCCGCATTCGCAGTGCCGACCGGGTGGGTCTCGGCGGACGCAGTGACCTCGACCGCGGGATCGCCCATGATCGGCGTGGTCGCACAACCGCTTACAATGGCAAGAACTGCAGCGAGCGGAAGAAGCTTGGAAAGGTTTTTCATCAAAAGTTCACCCTCGCCCCGAATTTCATGGTCCAGCTGTATTCTTCGTACTGGTAGAGATTCCTGCGCCCGCCATAGGTGTTGTAGGCGAAGTACTTGGCGTTGTTGATGTTCACCCATTCATAGAAGAGCTGAACGTTGTCGCTGACGCGGTACTTAGCGCTGAGATCGAGCTGGAAGTGGTCGTCGACCAGGCGATCTTCCTGGGCGTCGTCGCCCAGCTCGTCGAGATAGGAGTCGCGATAGGTGCCTGCGAGACGCAAGCTGATGGGGCCCTTTTCGTATCCCAGGGCGACATTGGCCGTGTGTTTCGAGGTCGCTGGCAGCGTGATCTCGCGCAGGTCCATGGGATCGCCGTCGTTCGGGACGAGCCCGGTCGCGTCGGTATAGGTATAGTTCGCCTGCATCAGCAGCCCGTCGAGCGGCGCCGGCAGCATGTCGAACTTCTGCGCGACCGAAAGCTCGACGCCGAAGACTTCCGCGCTCTCGCCGTTGATCGGAATCGTCGCCTCGTCGAACTCGATCCCCTGATAGACATCGTCCTCGCGCACGGTGTCGACGATGAAGTTCTTGATGTCCTTGTAGAACACCGCCGCGGTGATTGCCCCGTTGCCGGAGAAGTACCATTCGGCCGAAGCATCGAGGTTCCACGCCTCGTAGGGCAGCAGGTCGGGATTGCCGAACTCGCCCTCGCGCTCACCGTCGTCGTTCTCCTCCACGACGAAGCGCGGGGCGAGCTTGGACAGCTTGGGCCGCATCAAGCTGCGATAGCCGGCGGCGCGCAGCACCAGGTCGGGCACCGGCTCGTAACGGATGGTGAGGCTGGGCAGCCAGTGCTCGTAGTCACGCTCGTACGTGACCGGGGAGACGGTTACGGCCTCGTCTTCCACCAGCAGGACTTCGTTGCCGGTGATGTCGTTCTTGGTCCGCTCGTAGCGGACGCCGCCGATCACCCGCAGCGTGGCGCTGTCCCAGCGGCCGAGCAGGTAGCCGGCAAGAATGTCTTCAGTGACCGAATAGTCCTCCACTGCACTATCGAAATCACTGTCGAGCGGGACCAGTGTGAAATCGCCGGGATTGCCGAACAGGAGGTCACGCGCGCCGTGATAGTTCGGGACCGGCGAGATGTCGGTGAGGCGGTAGGTCTGCTCGCCGAGAACGTCAGCCAGCGTCAGATCGTCATTCTCGAAATAGCGCGCCTCTAGGTTGTAGCTCTTGTCGCGCCAGCGCGCCTTGGCGCCGCCCTGCACGGTGAACGTGCCGCCGTCGGTGACGAACTCGCGGCCAAGGTCGAACTTGGCGGCGAACTCTTCGTCCTGCGAGTTGGAAAGAGCGGTAACGGTGATGTCGTCGAGCTCATATTCGAGGGGATCGAAGAAGGCCGCGGCGTTCGACCCGCTGACCGAATAGAGCGGCTTGCGCGGATCGGAATAGTCGACGCCGACAGCCAGACCGCTTTCCTCGAAGCCTGCCTCGAAATTGGCCGGATCGACCGAGCCGTCCTCGTTCTCGGTCGACTTGGCCCAGCTCGCCGAATAGCTGGCCTTCCAGTCACCGGTGTCGGTCTCGCCGCCGAGGACGATCGAGCGGATGCGCTGCGTCTCGAAACGGTCCTTGATCGAGCGCTGCACCTCGATCTCGCCGTCGGCGTCGTCGAACTCGACGCTCGTTCCGCTGCCCGAGCTCGGCGCTTCGCCGAACTTCAGCGAGACCTCACGGCGATATTCCTGGTCGTCGAACTGGCTGTAGAGGCCGCGCAGGTAGAGCTCGGTCGTGTCGCTCAGCCGCAGGTCGAAGTTGAGATTGGCGCTGATCCGCTCCCGCTCCACGTCGTAGTCGCGGTAGTTGACTTCCTCGGCGTAGATCAGCCCGTCGTCGTCGTCCCAGCCGTCGGCCTCGATGTTGTCGGTCTCGAACTTGCGCTTGTAGTACGATGCGCCGCCGGACACGCCGAAGTTGTCGCTCAGCTTGGCGGCGAAATCGATGCTGCCCTTGGGCGAGACGTGGTCGGCGTAGTCGTTGTAGCTACCCTCGATCTTGGCAGTGAGCAGGTCCTTCTTGCGGTCGAAGGCGCTGGTCGTCTCGATTTCGATCGAGGCGCCGATCGTGTCCGCATCCATGTCGGGTGTCAGCGACTTCTTGATCTCGATCGATTCGATGATGTCGCTCGATATGACGTCGAGCGCGACCGAGCGGACGTCCGATTCCGGGGCCGGCAGGCGCACGCCGTTGAGCGAGGTTGCGTTGAGCTCCGGATCGAGTCCCCGAATCGAGACAAAGCGGCCCTCGCCCTGGTCGTTGAGCACGTTGACGCCAGGCAGGCGACGCAGCGACTCGGCGACGTTCTGGTCGGGGAACTGGCCGATCGCGTCGCGCGTCAGCACGTCGCTCACGCCGTCGTTCCCGCGCTTGCGCGACAGGGCGCTCGCGAGATTGGCGCTCTGGCCGACGACCAGGATCTCGCGCGCGTCGTCGCCGCCGATCAGCACGTCGGTGCGGACGTAGCCGTCTGCCGGAACGCTCACGGTCTGGCGGACGCTCGGCGCGCCGACATAGTTGACTTCGAGGGTGTATTCACCGGCCGGCACGTCGGGAAAGGCAAAGCTGCCGTCTCGCTCGGTCGTCGCGACTCTATCCAGTTCGATAAGCCGCACTTGCGCGGCCTGCAGGGCGATCGTCTCGCTCGCGTCGTAGACGCCGCCGACGAGGTCGCCGGCCGAGGCCGGACTTGCCATCGCGGCCGCCAGTACCATGCTGGCGGATGAAAGCAGATAGCACTTGCGGCTGAACATTTCTCTTGCCCTCCTGAACCGTGTTGGAGGGGCCGCTAGGGTGCGCGCGTTACACGCGCGTGGCAGTCGTATGACGGAACGATGATTGCCGGAACAATCCGGGGCCGATTCGAGTCAGGCGGCCGGGCGGCTGGTTGCGGCGAGGCCGAGAATGGCGCGTGCGATCTCACGCTCACCCATGATCACGTGGTCGACGCCGAGCCGTTGGAGATAGTCGACCTCCTCGTCCGAATGGGCGCGCGCGAAGATGACGACCCCGGGATTCAGACGCCGCGCGTGCGCGGCGATCGCTCCGCCCTCGAAGCCCTCGGGAATCGCGATGATCAGCTTGGACGCCTGCTGGATGCCCGCCTCGTCGAGGACGTGCGGATTGGTCGCGTTGCCGATCACGACCTCTCGCCCGGCCGCCTCCGCCGCACGCGCGAAGTCTACCTGCTCTTCGATGACGACCAGCGCCCGGCCGCGGTGCGCGGCGCCTTCCGCAATCAGTCTCCCGACGCGGCCGTGCCCGACGAGGATCACGTGCTCGCGCCGTTCGCGCTGGCGGGCGTCCTCGCGCTCCCGCGCGTCCGCCTCTTCGCGCCGCTTCACCTCGCCGAGACGCCCCGCGACAAGTGTGAAGATCAGCGGATTGAAGAGAATCGAGAAGATCGCGCCGGCGAGAATCAGGTCGCGGCCTTCCGGCGGCAGGATGCCGAGCTGCATTCCCAAGCCCGCCAGGATGAATGAGAACTCGCCGATCTGGGCGAGGCTTCCTGCAACGGTCAACGCAATGTTGTTGTCGTGCCCGAACGCCCGCACGATGCCATAGGCAGCGAGTGATTTTCCGATCACGATGATAGCGACCGTGGCGACAACCGGCCCGGGCTGCTCCACCATCACCGAGGGGTCGAACAGCATGCCGACCGAGACGAAGAACAGTACCGCGAATGCGTCGCGCAGGGGCAGAGTCTCTTCCGCGGCGCGACGGCTCAACTGCGTCTCGCCCAGGATCATGCCGGCGAAGAAGGCGCCGAGTGCGAAGGAGACGTCGAACACATAGGCCGCGCCCAGCGCGACGCCCAGCGCGATCGACAGCACGGCCAGGCGGAAGAGTTCGCGCGATCCGGTGTGCGCGGTCCAATGCAGCGCCGCCGGGATGACCCGCCGGGCCACGATCAGCATGAAGGCGAGGAAGCCGCCAACCTTGAGCACGGTAAGTGCAAGGGCAGTCAGCAGGCCGCTGCCGCTTGCGCCTTCGCCCGGCTCCCCTTCGAACATGCCGGCCATGGCGGGGAGCAGGACCAGCGCGAGGATCATCGCCAGGTCCTCGACGATCAGCCAGCCGACCGCGATCCGTCCGCGATCGGTCTCGACCAGGTTCCGGGCCTGGAGTGCGCGCAGCAGCACGACGGTGCTCGCAACCGACAGCGCGAGGCCGAAGACCAGCCCCGCCGCGACCGACCAGCCGAGGTAGAGCGCGAGCCCAAGCCCGAGTGCGGTCGCCACTGCGATCTGAATCACCGCGCCGGGCACGGCGATGTTCTTCACGGAGAGCAGGTCGCGGAGCGAGAAGTGCAGCCCGACCCCGAACATCAGCAGCATTACGCCGAGCTCCGCCAGCTCGTTGGCCAGCGCGATGTCGGCGACAAAGCCGGGTGTGAAGGGGCCGACGATCACACCTGCGAGGAGATACCCCGCCACCGGAGAGACGCGCAGCTTGTGCGCCAGCGCCCCCATCAGGAACGCGACGACGAAACCTGCGACGATCGTGCCCATGAGCGGCGCGTGATGCGGCATGCAGTCTCCTCGGCTTGCCTTCCGACACTCTTGCAGGAGCGAAGGCCGGTCAATCCAAAGGTGCCGATCGGATACAAAAAGGGCGGCCCCTCGCGGGACCGCCCTTCCGTTTGTCTGCGTTCAGGAAGGCGTTAGCGCTTCGAGAACTGGAAGCTGCGGCGAGCCTTGGCGCGGCCGTACTTCTTGCGCTCGACCACGCGGCTGTCGCGGGTGAGGAAGCCGGCGGCCTTGACCGTGGAGCGCAGCGCCGGCTCATACTTTGCGAGCGCCTGTGAGATGCCGTGCTTCACGGCGCCCGCCTGGCCCGAAAGTCCGCCGCCCTTGACCGTCGCGACGACGTCGAACTGGTCCGCGCGATCGGTGATCGCGAAGGGCTGGTTGATGATCAGGCGCAGCGTCGGCCGTGCGAAGTAGGTTTCCTGGTCGCGGCCGTTGATGGTGATCGTGCCCTTGCCCGGCTTGATCCACACGCGGGCCACGGCGTCCTTGCGGCGGCCGGTGGCGTAGGCGCGGCCTTGCTGATCGAGCTCCTGCTCGCGCAGCGGCGCGGTGCTTTCGGCGACAGTCGCCGCATCGCTTTCAGGGGCGTCGCCGGCGATGTTCTTCAGGTCCGACAGGTCGGACACGGTGTTCTTCTCGTCAGCCATCAGGCGGTAACCTTGTTCTTGCGGTTCATGGAGGCGACGTCGAGCACTTCGGGCTGCTGCCCGTCGTGCGGGTGCTCGGTGCCGGCATAGAGGTGCAGCGCCTTCATCTGCTGACGGCCAAGGGGGCCGCGCGGAATCATGCGCTCGACAGCCTTTTCGAGCACACGCTCGGGGAAGCGGCCTTCGAGCACCTTGGCCGGGGTCGTTTCCTTGATCCCGCCGGCATAGCCGGTGTGCTTGTAGTACTTCTTGTCGCCCAGCTTGTTACCGGTGAACCGCACCTTGTCGGCGTTGATCACGATCACGTGATCGCCGCAGTCGACATGCGGAGTATAGCTCGGCTTGTGCTTGCCGCGCAGGATATTGGCGACGATCGCGGCGAGGCGGCCGACGACCAGGCCCTCGGCATCGATCAGGTGCCATTTCTTCTCGACCTCGGCCGGCTTGATCGACCGGGTGCTCTTGTGGAGCGCCTTCATGGCTTCAATTCCTTCGAAATGTCTCTCACCGCGAATCCACATGAGAGCGGGCGCGGGAGCGGCGCATTTGTCGTCGGACCGCCCGAAAGTCAAGCAAATCCGGGGGCTCCGATGGAGGTAAAATAATACCGCGGCCTACTGGAGAGGTTCGAGCCGCCAGATTTCCCGCGAAACCCGTGTACTGCCGCCGGCGATCGTCACGATCCGCCGCTGCGCCATGTCGAGACGGTCTCCGTCGGCAGAGAGCGCGCCTCCAAAGCTGACGCTGATCGTGCCGGTGCCGCCGTCTGGCAGCGGCAGCGCACGCTCCTCGGTGCGGGGTGTGGCGACCGGATAGAACAGGTCCTCCGGCCAGCGGCTTGCCATCGCGGCGCCCGCCTGCTGAATGGCGAGGACGTACTGCATCGCCTCCGCGCGCCGTTCCGCGGGGGCCCCTTGCAGATACTCTCGTGCCGCCTCTTCCAAGCCCGGGATCGGCGCCACGCCTGTGGCGCCATCACTCACGATCAGCCCGGCGTTATCCAGCACAAGGGGAAAAGGCCCGGCCTGCCGGTTCTTCCGTTCGACGTCCGCCAGTGGGGCGAGACGCGGCGGCGCGTCGACCTCAACCGCCACCTGTTCGCCCTCGACCAGATATCCCGACTTGCGGGCAACGAACCGCACCTGCCAGGTGCGCGTGACCGTGATCCTGGCGCCGTCGCCGAGTTCACGCTCGAGCACCCGCGTGAGCCGCATGGGCTCGTCCGGTGCTCGGAACCCGGTGGCTGCGGCAGTCCGGACGCAGGCCGGTGTTCCGGCGAAAGCGGAACCGATGGCGATTCCCAGAACCGCAAGCGCCCGCCGCCGGCGGAGCATCGCGGTCACCCGCGCATCCCGGCTAGGGCGCCGAGCCAGGCCGCCGTTGCCTCGCCCGCGGCGTCGCACTGCCAGCCGAGCACGGCGGGTTCATCGTATGGATGCACATCCTCGAGCCGCGCGACCGCCTGCTGCAGCAGGGCGGCGTCGGTCTTCAGCAGAAGTCCGACCTCGCCGGCTTCGCTGATTTCGCCGCGCCAGCAGAAGACCGAATGGATAGGGCCGATCACATTGCCACAGGCGGCGAGCTTCTCTTCGACGAGCGTGCGAGCGAGCGACGTGGCGGTTTCCTGGTCCGGGCAAGGGCACCAGACGAGTGCGCTCACGGCCGCCGCCCCAGGATATGGGCGCCCCATGCGGTCGCCATCACCAGCAGTGCGCCGACGAACTGATGCGCGGTCGCGACCCATAGCGACACGCCCGTCCAGACGGTTGCGATGCCGAGAATTATCTGCGTGCCGAAGGCCGCATGGATAGCGATCGACGCACGCCGCTCGAGCGGGCGGACTCTGCGCGCGAGAACGATCAGCGCCGCTACCGCGGCCCAGGCCCACCAGCGGTGGAGAAAGTGGATCAGGAACGGATCGTGCGTCACGGCCCAGAACAGGCCGCGCGAAGCGTCGAACTCGGGCACGAAGCGCCCCTGCATCAGCGGCCAGGTATCGGACGCCAGCCCCGCATTGAGGCCGGCGACCCAGGCGCCGAGCAGGAGCTGGACGAACAGGACGAGCGCGGCGACCAGCGCAAACCCGCCGAGTCGCGCCGGACGTGCGCCAGGGATCTTCGCCAGGCGGTCGAGGTCGAGCGCCGTCCACACCAGGCCGCCGAGAGTGAACAGCGCGGTGAGCAGATGTATCGACAGCCAGAAATGGCTGACGTCGGTCACCTCGCCCGACAGACCCGAGCGAACCATGAACCAGCCGAACGCCCCTTGCAGACCTCCCAGCGCGAGCAGCGCGAGCAGGCGGGGCTTGTAGCCTTTGGGGATCGCGCCGCGAACCCAGTACCAGGCGAGCGGCAGGGCGAAGGCAAGTCCGATCAGGCGGCCGAGCAGGCGATGCGCCCATTCCCAGAAATAGATGAACTTGTAATCCGCGAGCGTCATTCCGGCGGGGCCGGTGATCTGCCGGTACTCGCCGATCTGCTGATATGCTTCGAACTCCGCCCGCCACTGCGCTTCGCTGAGGGGAGGGATCGCTCCCGTGACCGGTTTCCATTCCGTGATCGACAGGCCCGATTCGGTGAGGCGGGTGATACCGCCGACCACGACCATCGCGACAACCAGCCAGGCGACGATCCAGAGCCAGCGGGCAAGGGCGGCGGGGCGGGCGGTAGCGGGCGTCAGCACGGCTGTGCTCCCGCCGAAGTGCGTGGTGAAGACCATGGGCCCGCCTGATGCGTCGCCGCTCTGCGAATCGCAAGAACTTTACCCGTTCAGCGAATTGGCGCTTGCGCAATGATACAGTGTCACATAAATGGGCCTCGCCAATGAGTAACCTGCTTTCTCCGATTCGCACGCGGCTCGACCGCGCCGGCGTCGTTCTTTCCGGGCTATGCGTGCTGCATTGCCTGGCTTCGATCGTCATCGTGTCGGCGCTGGGCATCGGCGGCGAGTTTCTCCTCGCGCCGGCGATTCACCGCATCGGGCTTGCGGTCGCGCTGGTGATCGCGGCGGTGGCGATCGGCTGGGGCGCGCTGACGCACCGCCGTGCCGCGCCGTTCGTGACGGCGATGACCGGCCTTACTTTCATGGGCGGTGCGCTGGCTATGCCGCACGGCGCGGGCGAGGTCGTGCTGACGGTGATCGGTGTCTCGCTCGTTTCGATCGGCCACTTCCTCAACTTGCGCCACGCGCATTGAGCGCTATCTGGCGGGGCATGACAGCCCCCCTCAGCCTGACCGTCAACGGCGAGACGCGCCGCACCTCCGCCCCGACCATCGCTGCGCTGGTGCGCGAGCTCGAACTCGTGCCGGAGAAAGTGGCGGTCGAACGAAACGGCGAGATCGTCCCGCGCTCGACGCTCGCGCAGGCGGCGCTGGCCGATGGCGACGTGCTCGAGATCGTGCACTTCGTCGGCGGCGGCGACCATGCGGCGGGCAGCGACGACACCTGGACGGTTGCCGGGCGCACGTTCCGCTCGCGGCTGATCGTCGGCACCGGCAAGTACAAGGACTTCGCGCAGAACGCGGCCGCACTGGAAGCTTCTGGCGCGGAGATCGTCACGGTCGCGGTGCGCCGGGTGAACGTCAGCGACCCCAAGGCGCCGATGCTGACCGACTTTATCGACCCGAAGAAAGTCACCTATCTGCCCAACACCGCGGGCTGTTTCACCGCAGAGGAAGCGATCCGCACCCTGCGCCTGGCGCGCGAGGCGGGCGGCTGGGATCTGGTCAAGCTGGAAGTGCTGGGCGAGGCGCGTACGCTCTATCCCGACATGCGGGAAACTCTACGCGCGACCGAGACGCTCGCGAGCGAAGGGTTCCTGCCGATGGTCTACTGCGTCGACGACCCGATCGCGGCCAAGCAGCTCGAGGATGCGGGCGCGGTCGCGGTCATGCCGCTCGGCGCACCGATCGGCTCGGGCCTCGGCATTCAGAACCGCGTGACGATCCGCCTGATCGTGGAGGGTGCGAACGTGCCGGTGCTGGTCGACGCGGGGGTCGGCACCGCGAGCGACGCTGCGGTCGCGATGGAGCTCGGCTGCGACGGCGTATTGATGAACACTGCCATTGCCGAAGCGAAGGACCCGATTCGCATGGCCCGCGCGATGAAATCCGCGGTCGAAGCGGGACGCGACGCCTATCTCGCGGGCCGCATGGCGACACGCAAGTACGCCGATCCGAGCAGCCCGCTCGCGGGACTGATCTAGCGCCGCGTGGTTACCGGGAATTAACCCAGTTCGGCGAATAGTCCCCGCGACAGGGGAGCCGCTGCTATGGCCAAGACTGGAACCGCATCGCTGACGATTGCCGAGATGCGCGAGTTCGCGAGCTTCACGGCTGCCGAGCAGCGCTACATCCGCCGCAGCCTCGACATCGGCCTCGGGCGCGGCGACGCGTTCAAGCTCTGGGCCCGCGATGCTGGCGAGAACGCGGCGATCCGCAGCCAGTACGTCGTCTATCAGGACATCAAGGCCTTGCGCGCAATGATACCCGCGGCGACCGGCCTCGACAGTATCGAAAGCTTCATCGGGAAGCTGGTCCGCGTCACCGCCTTCGACCTGGCGCAGGAGCGGATAGAGAGTTTCTCTGCGTTCCGCTTTCTCTACGAACGGCTCCTGGGCGCCGACGCGCGGCCGTGGCTGCCGAGCGCTTTCTGTGCCGCCAGCGCCCTGCCCCAGATCACTCCCGGTTGGCGCAAGATCCTTCTCCAGTCGCTGAGCGAGGCGGCCGCGACGGCACCGGGCTGGTCGGACCGGGCGCCGAGCTTCTATCCGGAATACATTGCGCGCGAGGCGGCCTGAGCCCGCGCGCGTCAGGCGACCAGCTTCGTCCTCTCGACCATACCGCGCTCTTCGGGCCGCAGGGTCAGGACCGAGACACCCGATGCGGTGACTGCGACCGTGTGTTCGAACTGAGCGGACAGCGATCCGTCTCTGGTCACGACGGTCCAGCCGTCGGCCTCGGTCCTCACCGCCCGCCGACCCCGATTGAGCATCGGCTCGATCGTGAAGACCATGCCCTCGCGCAGGACCAGCCCGGTTCCGGGCTTTCCGAAGTGGAGCACTTGCGGCTCCTCGTGCATCTCGCGGCCGATGCCGTGGCCACAATATTCGCGCACGACCGAATAGCCGCACCGCTTGGCATGCCGCTCGATCGCCCAGCCGACGTCGCCGAGCCGCGCCCCCGGGCGGACCGCCCGAATGCCCATCCACATGGCGTCGTAGGCGGTCCTGACCAGCCTCTTCGCGGCAGGCTCGACCTCGCCGACGAGATAAGTCTTGCTCGAGTCGGCGATATAGCCGTTCTTCTCGAGCGTGATGTCGAGATTGACGATGTCCCCCTCCCGCAGCACCTCCTCGGCCGACGGAACGCCGTGGCAGACCACCTCGTTCACGGAGGAGTTCAGCACGAAGCCGTACCCGTACTGGCCCTTGCTGGCGGGCCGCGCATCAAGATCGCCGACGATGAAACGCTCGACCATCTGGTCGATCTGGAGAGTCGACAAGCCCGCGAGCGGTACCCGGTCCAGCATCTCGAACACCGATGCGAGGAGCCGGCCGGATTCCGCCAGCAGCGCCAGTTCCTCAGGCCGCTTCGTCATGCCGCGTCTCGGTCAAAGACGGCGCCGAGACGCCCGCGGAGCTGCGTTCGCGCTCGATGATTTCCACAAAGCTGAGCGCCGGATTGGTCTCGCACAGCAGGCCGATCTTGATCCAGTAGGCAGCCTGCGCGTTGATCGAGCGGAACGATACCTTGCTCGCCCGGCGCACCTGTTCGTGCAGTTCGTCGTCGATGCTGACGATACCCATGCGGCGTCTCCATATGATCCGTATATGGACCATATATCGATTACATGAATTAGGATCAATGCATGACGAGCGGTCAGGCACTGTCGCGCCGTATCGCGTTGCGGCATAATGTGGCTGCGATGACCCTTGCCATCATCCTCTCCGCGCTGGCGATGACCGCGATCGTGGCTCTGCGTTATCTCGCAGCAAGCGGCTTGTTCGCTTTCGCGACAACATGTGTGCACCCCGGCCTTTACGCCCGCTCCGGACGGCAGATCCGGCGTGAGATCGGCTGGTCGCTACTTTCCGCCGCGATCTACGGCATTCCCGCCGGCGTGGTCGCCTGGGCCTGGCAGGAACGCGGCTGGACCCTGATCTATACCGACTGGGCGGCGTACCCGCTGTGGTATCTTCCGCTGTCGCTGATCCTCTATCTCCTCGCGCACGATACCTGGTTCTACTGGACGCATCGGTGGATGCACCGCCCGCGGCCGTTCCGCATGGCCCACGCCGTCCATCACGCGAGCCGCCCGCCGACCGCCTGGGCCGCGATGAGCTTTCATCCAATCGAGGCCGTGACGGGGGCGGTGGTGATCCCCGCGCTCGTGTTTGTGATCCCGGTCCACGTCGCCGTGCTCGCTCTGGTGCTGGCGGTCATGACCGTGATGGGAGTGATCAATCACGTCGGGTGGGAGATCCTTCCTCGCGCCCTCCTCCGCTCGCGCCTGGGCAAATGGCTGATCACCGCCAGTCATCATCAGCGTCACCACGAGCAATATACGTGCAACTACGGCCTCTATTTCCGTGTCTGGGATCGCCTGTGCGGGACCGACCAGGGGATCTCGGAGACGCTGGCGCACGCGGACCCCGCCAACCCCGGCGCGACTTAACGGTAAGTTTACCACGTCGCGCCAGAAAGGGGCCCCAACACGCATCGGGGGCTTCGACAAAGGCGATGGACACACTGCGCGGCACTTTCGATTCGCCGGAGTACGGCGACGATGATCGCGGCTTCGATCCTGCCGAGGATGAAGGTGCGCACGAACCGCCGCCCACCGCAATCGGCAGCGACGAGCGGCGCATGCAGGTGCGCGCCTACAATCATTGGGCGAGCCTTCTCGCCGACCGCAACTTCCCATCGATCGAGGATCTCGATCCCGCCGGCCTGCCCGACTTCGGCCCTCACAGCGTTCTGCTGGACTTCACAGCGGGGATCGAGAACCCTGCCGTGCAATATCTCGGCGCCGAACTCGGGGTGGAGTGCGGAGCCGATGGCGAGATAGAATCGCTCGCCGATGTGCCTGCCCGCTCGCTGCTGAGCCGGATCACCGACCATTACATGCAGATCCTCGCCAACCAGGCGCCGATCGGCTTCGAGGCCGAATTCGTGAACCAGCGCGGAGCGACGATCCTCTATCGCGGCATCCTCCTGCCGTTCTCGAGCGACGACGATACGATCGACTTCATCTACGGCGTGATCAACTGGAAGGAGATCGCCGACCAGCATACCACCGACGAGCTCATGCTGGAAATCGACCAGGCGCTCGATCCGGATGAACCAACCGACGCCGGGCCGCGCCATCCGGACCCCGTCACCGACTGGGCGGACCGCCCGGTCGACGACATCGCTACGCTGGATGCATCGGATGCTTCCGCAATGGCCGCTGCCGACTATCCCGCGCCGGCGTTCGGCGACATCGACGGCGACGCCGAGCAAGAGGATACGGGGGAACCGCAGGGCTCCTGGCGCATGGCCGCGATGATCGCGCGCCATCAGACCCCCAAGAAGCCCTACGCTCTTGCGCGCGAACCCGACGAGCCGATCCTTTCCCCTGCCGACCACGATTTCGGCGAACAGGACCTGCTCGCCAGCCTTGCGGCGGCGCGCGAGTGCGCCCGCGCGGCGCTGAACTGCGAAGACCGCAGCCGGGCCGCGCTCTACGCCGCAGTCGGCAGGGCCTACGACTTCGGCCTCGCGGCGGAGGCTGCGCCTGGCGAATTCGCGGAACTCGTCGCGCAAAACGGACTGAAGGTGCAGGAACGCGCGCCCATGACGCCGGTGGTCAAGCTGGTCTTCGGCGCCGATTACGACAAGACGCGCCTCACCGAATATGCCGCGGTTCTCGGCCACGCCCGCCGCTTGGGTCTTGCGCGTGGAACGCTCGCCGATTTCCTTGCGGATGCCGAAGGTGGTCTCAAGGGCGTCGTCAAGGCCGAGCGCAAGCTGCGCCGCGAAGAGAGCGGCAAGGCAGCCAGGGCGAATGCGCCCCGCGCACAGCTCGCCGGAAAGCTGCGCGCCATCGAGCCGCGCGGGTTCGAGGCGATTTCAGCGCAGGGCGCCGAATTTGGCCTCGTCGTGATCCGCCGCGTGGACGGCGACGTGGCGGTGATTGGCGAAGTCTCCGACGACCCGGCGCTGATCGAGCGCGTCGGACGCAAGCTCGTCGCCTGAGAGCCGCGCAGGCTATCTTCGCCCGGCCGCGAGCGCTACTTACTCGCAGGCCATGGATTTCTTCGCCGGTCATCCCGTTCGCCTGCAACCATACTTCGGTTATCGCAGCCGCGAGCGCCTGGTAATCGCGGCCCGTGCGCTGCGATCCGGCAAGCCCGGCTTCGAGAACGGCGGGCGGCTCCAGGCCATGCGCACGATGCTCGCGCAGTTCGCGTCACGCGAAGCCGCCGGCCTCGACGTGCGGCTCGAGCTCAAGTCGCCCGAAGGACGCCGGACGGAGCAATTTGCCACGACCGACCGCGAAGGTTTCGTCCGCTTCGAGGTCGCGCTCGAAAGTGGCTGGACGCTGCCGCATCACCCGGCATGGGAAATCGTCTGTCTGCACTGGCTGAACCGGGATGGCCCGCAATGCGTCGAAGGGCATGTGCTCGTGCCCGGCAGCGCCACGCGGCTCGCGGTAATCTCGGACATAGACGATACGATCGTCGAAACCGGCATCACCGGCGGTTTTCGCCAGATGATGCGCAACTGGCGCCGGGTGTTGGCCGAGCTGCCCGACGAGCGTATTGCCGTGCCCGGGGTGGACGCATTCTACGGCGCACTCGGCGGCGGCGCGGTGCTGCCGGGGCGGGGCGGCGCAGGCGATGCGATCCCCGCCACGCACCGGCCGTTCTTCTACGTCTCGTCCAGCCCATGGAACCTGTTTTCGTATCTCGTCGCCTTCCTGCGCGGCCGCAAGCTCCCGCTCGGGCCGCTGCTGCTGCGCGACTGGGGCCTGGACCGGGCGACGCTCGGCCCCGCGAGTCACGGGGAGCACAAGCGTGCCGCCATCGACACCGTCATGGCGATGTACCCCGACATGCGCTTCGCGCTGATCGGCGACGATACGCAAGGCGACCTGCCCGCCTACGCCGACGTGGTGCGCAGGAACCTCGGCCGGGTCGCCGCGGTGTTCATCCGGACCGCGACCGGCGAGCCGCTCTCGCCCGACGAGCTCGCGGGCAAGGCAGCGATCGAAGCCGCCGGCGTCCCGCTGTGGCTGGGCGAGAGCTATCAGGTCGGGCAGGAGTTCCTGCGTGCGGCGGGGCTCAGGCCGCGGGGCGATGCGGCGCGTATCGTCGAGACGGTCGAGCAGGCGCACGAGGCGCCGTGAGGGCAGCCGGTGCCGACCAGCTATCTTCATTGGCGGTTCAGCCCTCAAACCGCTAGCAAGGGCGCGATGCAGTTCCTCGCCCGATTCCTCGCGCTGATTGCGGTCGTTTCGCTGATCGCGCAGCCGGCGGCGGCGCAATCGATCCTGCGCGATGCGGAGACCGAGGCCCTGCTCGACGACATGGCCGCACCGCTGGTCGAGGCAGCCGGCCTCCAGCCGGGCAATGTCGAGATCGTGCTGATCAACGATCCGTCGATCAATGCCTTCGTGGCCGGCGGACAGGCGGTTTACATCCACACCGGCCTGATCGATGCCGCCGAGACCGCCAACGAAGTCCAGGGGGTGATCGCCCACGAGCTCGGCCATATCACCGGCGGACACATCATCCGCCATTCGGAAGGGGCGGGGGCGGCGACCAATATCTCGATCCTCTCGCTGCTGCTCGGCGTGGGCGCGGCACTGGCAGGTGCGGGCGACGCGGCGATGGGCATGATCATGGCGGGTCAGCGCGCGGCGCTGGGCAAGTATCTCGCCTTCAGCCGCGTGCAGGAATCCTCCGCCGACGCCGCCGGTGCCGAGTATCTCTCCAAGGCCGGCATTTCCGGCCGCGGATCGCTTGCCTTCTTCGGCAAACTGCAGAACCAGGAGTTCCGCTACGGCTACAGCCAGGACGACGAAGCCGCCTTCAGCCGCACGCACCCTCTCTCCGGCGAACGCATTGCGCGCTTGCGCGAGGTCTACACCAGAGATCCTGCCTGGGACGCGCCGGACGATGCCGGACTGCAGCGGCGTTTCGAACGGGTGAAGGCCAAGCTGTTCGGATACCAGAAGCCGCCTGAGCGCACGCTGCAGACCTATCCCGAGACGATGTCGGGCGTTCCCGCGCGCTACGCTCGTGCCTACGCCTGGCACAAGGACGCCCAGATGGACAAGGCGCTGGCGGAGACCGACGCCTTGCTGGAGATCGCGCCGGACGACCCCTATTTTCTCGAACTCAAGGGCCAGGTGCTGCTCGAATCGGGCAGGCCTGAGGAAGCAATCGAGCCGCTGCGGCGTGCGACAGACCTTACGCGCAACCAGCCGCTGATCGCCTCGATGTTCGGCCATGCGCTGATCGCGACCGAGGATCGGACGCATTTCGACGAGGCCGAGCGCGTGCTGCGCGCGGCGGTCGGCCGCGACCGCCTCAATCCCTTCGCCTGGTACCAGCTCGGTGTTGTCTACGCCGCGAAAGGCGACATGCCGCGCGCGCGGCTGGCAAGTGCCGAACAGCAGGTGATGAACCGGCAGTACGCGCAGGCCATCCGCAGCGCGCAGGCGGCGGAGGCGGGCCTTCCCGATGGCTCGCCCGACTGGATCCGCGCGCAGGACATTGCGCTCCAGGCCCGCGCCGCGCTTGAACGCGAGCGGGAGCGCCGGTAGCGCTCGCAGCCCCATGACGATGCGCCATTATCTTGTCGTCGCGCTTCTCGCGCTCGCGTTCGGCTTTGCCGGGGCCGCGGTATGGTCGCTGAGCGGGCTCGGCGACAAGCACACCCGCGCCTATCTGCTCGACAACCCCGAACTGCTTCCCGAAATGGCAGACCGCTATCAGGCGAAGCAGGCGGAGGAACGGCTGGAGCAGGTTGCAGACGAGGTCGAAGTGCCGTTCCCCGGCGCGGTGCTCGGCAATCCCGAAGGCGCAGTGACACTGGTCGAATTCACCGACTACGGCTGCACCTACTGCAAGCTGAGCCAGCCCGAAGTCGCGCGTCTGGTCGAGGAAAACCCGGACCTTCGGGTCGTTATTCGCGAATGGCCGATCTTCCAGGGCAGCGAGGAGGCCGCGCGCATGGCGCTTGCGGCCGCTCGCCAGGGCAAGTTCGAGGCGTTCCACGATGCGATGTTCGCGCTCGGCCCGCCCAGTGCCGCGAGCATCGAGAAGGCCGCGCAGGCGGCGGCGCTGGATATGGCCGAGGCGCGGCGCTTTGCTGCGTCGGACGAGGCCTCGCGCGAACTGGCGAAGAACATGGAGCTTGCCGACAAGCTCGGTTTCTCGGGCACGCCGAGCTGGGTGGTCGGAGGCCGTGTGCTCCAGGGGGCGATCGGCTACGATGCGCTGCAGGACGCGGTCGCCGCAGCGCGCGGCCCGTGATCCGCGCCGCACCGGCGCTCGCGCTGCTCCTGGCGCTGGCGCAGCCGGCGCTGGCCGAATCTCGCGAGGAGGCGGCCGCAGCGGCGCTTGCCGCGCTCCAGCAAAGCGACGCGCGGCTACTCGCGATCGGATGGCGGCTCGCCGCCGGGAATGCGGCCTACTGCAGCGACGCGCGGCCCGCGGTAGGCCTGCTGTTGCAGGACATGGCCGGCTACGCAGAACCGGAAGAAATGCGCAAGGCGGCCGGGATCGCCGGCCCGATCGCCGTTCAGGCGGTCGCGCCCGGCTCGCCCGCAGAGGCGGCGGGCCTGCGCCCCAACGACGAGATCGCGGCGATCGACGGCATGGCCGTCGCCGCTCTTCCTGCGGCCGATGAGGAGGACTGGCGCCGCCTCGCCCGCCTGCACGATGCGATCGAATCTTCGCTCGCAGCCGACGGCAGGGTGCTCGTTACGCTCCTCGGCCGGGGCGATGTCACGCTCGAGGGAGTGCCCGCCTGCCCGAGCCGCTTCGAAATCATCGGTGGCGACGGCGCGGCGGCGGAGGGCACCCGGGTCGTGATCGGGCGCAAGTTCGTCGGCCTCTCCTATCCTGAAGACGAATTCGCCGCGGCCATCGCACACGAGTTCGCGCACAATCTCCTGCGGCACCGCGCCTGGCTCGATGTGCACGGGCGCAGGTGGCGGAACGTGCGCGTTACCGAGCGCGAGGCCGACCGCATGATGCCGTGGCTGCTAGCCAACGCCGGCTACGATCCCGGCGCTGCGTTGCGCTTCATGCGCCGCTGGGGGCCACGCCACGGCGGCGGCCTGTTTCGCAAGCGCACGCACGAAGGATGGGACGAGCGCGCCGAGATGATCGAGATGGAGATCGCGCGCGTGCAGGAAGTGCGCAATCCGAACGGCAGCGCCGACTGGGCGCGTCATTTCCGGCGCGAGATCGCCGAGGAGTAGGTTCGCCCGGCCAGTAGCGCGCTATTCCGCCGCTTCGGCCTGCTCCTCGAGCTTGTAGAGGCTCGCCAGCGGCCGCGCCATCACCCGGCGCACCATGGGCTCGAAGAACGCCAGTGGCTCGCTTTCGTAGTCGGGGTCGAACGCGGCCTGGTCGTACTTCTCGCAGAATTCCGCGCAGGCATCGAAGTGCTCGTGCCCGCGGAACGCCTCGCGCGCGTCCTTGTCCATGCCGAGGTAGTGGAAGTAGTAATAGCCCTGAAAGTGCCCGTGGTGCTCGCATATCCAGCGCAGTTCCTCGCGCACGAAGGGCTTGATGATCGAGGCGGCGACTTCGGGATGGTTGTAGCTGCCCAGCGTATCGCCGATGTCGTGCAGCAGCGCCATGACGACGTACTGCTCGTCGCGGCCGTCGCGGTGAGCGCGCGTGGCGGTCTGCAGCGAGTGCTCCAGCCGACAGACCGGAAAGCCGCCGAAGTCGCCGTCGAGCAGTCTCAGGTGGTCGAGCACACGGTCGGGCAGCCCCCGGGCGAACTGGCGGTACTCGCCGCCGATGATGGCCCAGTCTTCGGCCGTCCCCTTCTTCATCTCGCGGAACCTTGCGCGTTCCGGAGCATCGCGAAGGTTGTGATCGGTTGCTTTCATCGCTGCTCTCCCTTGTGGAACCACACTAGCGTGCCGCAGACCGCGCGCCAAAACAATCTGACGAACGCTGCCGAAATCGGCTAAAGCCGTCACATGGCCGTGCTGCCTTCACAACCTACGCCGTTCTTCGCCAACAAGAACCGCGCCTTCTGGAACCTGCAGTTCGCCGGCTGGGGCGGGGCGATGCTGCTGCGCGCGGTGACAGGGGTCGCGAACGGCCAGTCGCTCGATTTCCTGGTTCCGCTGGCGATCGAGATCGTGACCGGCTTTTCGATCAGCCTCGTCCTCTCGGTCGTCTATCGCAGGCTGATCAACCGCCGACCGCTGGTGACCTGGGGCGTCACCGCGGTCGTTCTCGCGATAGCGGTGTCCATCTATGCCGCGATCGACGGCTGGGTGTTCATGCTCTACCGGCCGCAAAGCGAATCCAGCTTCGCGACCATCGTGATCGGCTTCTCGATGCTGCCCTTCACGCTGCTCGGCACGTGGTCGGCGCTTTACTACGCGATCAACTACTTCCTTCAGGTAGAGGAGCAGGCCGATCGGCTGGAACGGCTGGAAACGCAGGCGACGAGCGCCCAGCTCGCCATGCTGCGTTACCAGCTCAACCCGCACTTCCTGTTCAACACGCTCAATTCGATCAGCACGCTGGTGCTGCTCAAACAGACCGAGCCGGCGAATGCGATGCTCACGCGGTTGTCGTCTTTCTTGCGGCACACGCTGATCAGCCAGCCGGGCGGCAAGGTGACGCTGGCGCAGGAGGTCGAGACGCTCAAGCTCTACCTGGGCATCGAGCGCATGCGTTTCGAGGAGCGGCTGCGGACCGAGTTCAGCATCGAACCCGCGGCGGCGCACGCCCGTCTGCCTTCGATGCTGCTCCAGCCGCTGGTCGAGAACGCGATCAAGTATGCCGTGTCCCCGCAGGAGGAAGGCGCGCGAATCAGCGTCGCGGCTCGACTCGTCGGAAACCGTCTGCGCGTCACCGTTTCCGATACCGGGCCGGGCTTGCAACAAGCGCCCGTGCGCTCCAGCCTGCCGAGCGCAATAACAGGCGAGGGTCAGGCGGTTTCGACCGGGGTCGGCCTCGCCAATATCAGGAACCGTCTTGCGCAGGCCTATGGCGACGACCACCTGTTCGAAATCCGCACTCCGCCCGAAGGGGGCTTCACCGTAATCATCGAGATCCCGCACGAATTCGCGGAGGCGGAGGAACCCGCCGTCGCCCTGTCGCGTATTTCGGAAAATTCTCCTTCTCCCCCTCCTGCCGCTGCGATCGCGAAGCGGCCAATCGGAACCAGAGCATGACCATCCGCACAATCATCGTCGACGACGAGAAGCTTGCCATACAAGGCCTCCAGGTCCGTCTGGAGCCTTTCGAGGACGTCGAAGTGATCGAGACTTGCGCCAACGGGCGCGAGGCGATCCGCAAGATCAAGACCGAGAAGCCGGATCTCGTGTTCCTCGACATCCAGATGCCGGGGTTCGACGGGTTCTCGGTGGTCAAAGGGGTGATGGAGATCGAGCCGCCGCTGTTCGTCTTCGTCACCGCGTTCCAGGAACATGCGATCCGCGCGTTCGAGGCGAATGCCGTCAATTACCTGATGAAGCCCGTCGATCCCGACAAGCTCGCCGACACGATCGAGCGCGTGCGCCAGCGCCTGGCGGAGAAACGCTCCGCAGAGGAGGCCGAGAAGCTTCTCAACGTGCTGAACGAAGTCGCGCCCGATGCGGCCGAGGAGTTCGCGGACACCGAAAGCGAATCCAGCGATCGTTTCGAGAAGCTGATCAACGTCAAGGATCGCGGTCAGATCTTCCGCGTGGAGGTCGGCTCGATCGAGCATATCGAGGCCGCGGGCGACTACATGTGCATCTACACCGGCGACAATTCGCTGATCCTGCGCGAGACGATGAAGGATCTCGAGCGCCGGCTCGACCCGCGCAAGTTCCAGCGCGTGCACCGCTCGACCATCGTCAATCTCGATCAGGTCCGCCAGGTGCGGCCGCATACCAACGGCGAATGCTTCCTCGTGCTCGACAGCGGCGCCGAAGTGAAAGTCAGCCGCAGCTACCGCGACGTGGTTGCGCGCTTCGTGCACTGATCCGCCCCCAAGGGGCGCCCGGTTCAATTCGGAGGGGGGCGCTCGGTCCCCCGAAGCGCGCCGGTCAGGCGGTCAGCCGCTCGTCCATCAGCTTCTGCAGATCGGCCTCCGGCCGCGCGCCGTAGTGGCTGATCACTTCGGCGGCGGCGATCGCGCCCCGGCGCAGGCAGGTCGCGAGCGGTTCGCCGTTCACGTGGCCGTAGAGGAAGCCCGCCGCGAAGAGATCCCCTGCGCCGGTCGTGTCGACCACCCGCTCGATCGGCTCGGCGTCGACGCGCGCCCGCTCGCCGCCCGAGAGCGCGATCGCGCCGTCCGCGCTGCAGGTCACGATCAGCGTCGGCACTTTGTCCCTGAGCGCAGCGAGGCCGGCCTCGAGGTCGTTCTCGCCGGTCAGCGCGGCAAGTTCGAGGTGGTTGGCGAACAGGATATCGATCAGCCCGTCGTCGATCAGCGCGCGGAAATCGTCGCCGTGGCGCTCGATCACGAAGACTTCGGATAGGGTGAAGGCGACCTTCCGGCCAGCGGCGCGGGCCGCCTCGATCGCGCGGCGCATGGCCGCGCGCGGCTCCTCCGGGTCCCACAGGTAGCCTTCGAGGTAGAGGATCTTCGCCGCGGCGACGGCTTCGGCATCGAGCCTGGCCGGGGGCAGGTACTGGCTCGCCCCAAGGAAAGTGTTCATCGTGCGTTGCGCATCGGGCGTGACGAAGATCAGGCAGCGGGCCGTGGGCGGGTCGCCCCGGCGCGGCGGCGTGTCGAAATCGATGCCGACGGCGCGGATATCGTGCGCAAAGACCTCGCCGAGCTGGTCGTCGGCGACCTGACCGATGAAAGCGCACTGCGCGCCCAGCGCCGACAGGCCTGCTAGCGTGTTGGCCGCCGATCCGCCCGAGATCTCCCGTGCCGGACCCATCGCATCGTAGAGCTCCTGCGCGCGGGCGGTGTCGACCAGGGTCATCCCGCCCTTGTTCAGACCGAGTTCCTCGATCAGCTCCTCGCTGCACGGGGCCATCACGTCGACGATGGCGTTGCCGATGGCGATTACGTCGTAGCGCGGTTCGGGCGTCTGTTGAGTCACGGCGAATCCTGATTGTCCGGGAAAGTGCCGCGCCTAGCCGCTGCGGGTTCTCGCGCCAAGGCTTTGCGATTGACTTGGCCGGCCGGGCCGGCCCATTCCCCGCCCCGATGCTTTCGCTTCCCTCTGCTCTGGGCCGCGCGGCCGGTCAGCTGACCGACCCTGCAATCCTGCGTGTGCTGGCGAAGTCGATTGCCGCGACGCTGGCGATCTTCCTCGCGCTGGGTATCGGCGCGGCGGCGGGGATCGAGGCGCTGCTCGCCCGGTGGGATGTCGCGGGCAGCGGTGAGATCGGCGCGCTGGTGGGGCTGGTTCTGATGCTGGTCGGCGGATGGCTGCTGTTCCGCATCGTTGCGCTGGCGGTGCTGCAGTTCTTCGCCGACGAGGTCGTCCGCGCGGTGGAGCTGAGGCATTATCCGCAGGCGCGTGCGAGCGCGCGCGATCCGGGCTGGCGCGAGGAGTTGGGAATGAGCGCGCGAGCGACGCTGCGCGCCGTTCTCGCCAACTTCGTGGCGCTGGTGCTTGCGATCCCGCTGCTGTTCACTGCGATCGGGCCGGCCGTACTGTTCTGGGCGGTCAACGCATGGCTGCTCGGCCGCGAACTGCAGGATCTCGCCTGGGCGCGGCATCGCCCCACGCGGGGGGCCGAAGCGCCGATCCGCGCGCCCGAGCGGTTCCTGCTAGGCGGGGTGGTCGCCGGCCTGCTCGCCGTCCCCTTCGTCAACCTGCTTGCGCCGGTGATCGGCGCCGCCGCAGCCGTCCATCTCGTCCATCGCAGCAAGGAAAGTCACGTTGCAGCATAGACTACTCGCTCTCGCGCTGCTGCCGCTGCTCGGCGCATGCGCGGCCGCCGTTCCGCAGCCCTCCTCGGTGCCCGGCCCGGCGGCGCCACCAGCCGGCAGTCCTTCCGAACCCCCGGCAACGCGTCCGGCTCCCCCGCCGCAGGCCGGCGCCTTCCGCGCTCCGCGCGTGATGAACGCGCCCGGACTGGAAGGGATCATCGGCGCGAATGCGGAGAGTCTCGAGCGGACCTTCGGCGCCGCCCGGCTCGACGTGAGGGAAGGCGATGCGCGCAAGCTGCAGTTTACCGGCGAGGCCTGCGTGCTCGACGTCTATCTCTACCCGCTGCGTCCCAATGCCGAGCCGACAGCGACCTATGTCGACGCGCGCCGCTCTTCCGACAGCCTCGACGTCGACCGCGCGGCCTGCGTTGCGGCGCTTCGGCGCAGATGAGCGGCAGGCCGAGTCCGATCGTAACCCGCTTTTAACCAACCGAGCCGGAAACTCGCCCCCTGAACCGGCAGGAGGGCGAGGCCATGACCATCCAGTTCGCCGATATCGCCCGCGCCACCGCGGCGGATGGCGAAATCTCCGCTCCGCACTTGCTCGCGCTGCGCCAGCTCGAATGGGACGCAGGGCGGATCGGCCGCAACGAAGCCCGGGAGATCCTTGCGCTCAATCGCACCTTGTCGCGCCCCAGCGGCGAATGGACCGACTTCTTCGTCGAGACGCTGAGCGCCCACCTGCTCGACAGCAGCGACCCGCACGACCGCTGCAGCGAGGAAGCGGCGCGCTGGCTAACCGGCGCGCTCGACGCTCTCGGCGGGCTGGCGACAATGGCCGAGCTCGAGCTGCTCGTGCGCATCATCGAACGCACCGAGCGGGTGCCCGAGACTCTGCGGTGCTATGCGCTGGCGGCGATCGAGACGGCGGTGCTGACCGGCACGGGACCGACGCGGGTCGGCGGACGACGCGGCGCGCCCCGCATCACCGGTGCCGAATGCCGTCTCGTGCGGCGTATCCTCTTCGCCGATCAGGGCCAGGTTCATGCCGGCCCGCCGGCAGAGGAGTTCCTGTCGCGGATCGACGGCGCCACGCGGGGCGGCGACAACTCGCCCGAATGGCGGGCGCTGCTCGACGCACCGGGCGGCGTCAGCCCCAGTACTTCATGTTGATCGTGATGGACTTCACGCTGTCGCCGACGGAGAACGCCGTCTTCGTATAGCTCGGCTTGCCGAGATTGAAGATGTTGATGCTCGGGTTGTTCGACATTCCCCCGCCATCCTCGCGCAGGTCCGTCTTGCCGTTGCCATTGACGTCGTGACGTACTGCGACGGCGTAGGTGCCCGCGGCGGGCACGGGCAGGCAGAAGGTCATCGAACCGCGGCGCGCCGGGGCTTCCACACGATTCAGCCACTTGCCCTCCTTGAGCCATTCGGCGCTGGTGCCGCGGTAGCTCTGCACGCGCATCGTACCGCTGGATGACTTGACGCCGGTCACCGTCACCTTGACGGCAGGGCCGTTGCCGGTGCTGCACCGGTCGAGGTCGTTCGAGATCTTCTGCTGATAGGCCAGGGCCGGTCCGGCCGCGAGCGTGCTCGCCGCCAGCGTCGCGCCGGCGGCGAGTCCTAGGATTTTCCTGAGAGTCATCGTCTGGTGCGGTCCATCGTTCCTGTGGGTTGAACGCGGCGCGGTGCGCCGCCGGGGCACGGCGATGAGCCCCTGTTTCGCGCCGTGTTTGCGGCCGTAGGCCTTAATTGGCGCTGAATTCGCCGCTGGACAACCGTTCATCGCCCGGACGACTCGCCTTGTGCACACAGTGTGGAAAAGCCGCCGGTCATTGCTTGTCGCGATTCCCCGGGCGATCTAGGCGGAGGTTCCCGCCGTTTGCATTGCGATCGATCCATGGCCGCGCCGCTCATTTCTCCCTCGATCCTGTCAGCCGACTTCGCGCGTCTGGGCGAGGAAGTGCGCGCGATCGACGCGGCGGGTGCCGACTGGATCCATATCGACGTAATGGACGGGCATTACGTGCCCAATATCACCATCGGCCCGGCGGTGGTGAAGGCGCTGCGCCCGCATACCGACAAGCCGTTCGACGTCCATCTGATGATCAGCCCGGTCGACGCCTATCTGGAGGCGTTCGCCGAGGCCGGGGCGGACATCATCACCGTTCATCCCGAAGCCGGCCCGCACGTACACCGCACGCTGCAGGCGATCCGCGCCCTGGGCAAGAAGGCGGGCGTCGTGCTCAATCCCGGCACCCCGCCCGAGGCGCTCGAGTACCTGCTCGACCTCGCCGATCTGGTGCTGGTGATGAGCGTCAATCCCGGCTTCGGCGGACAGAGCTTCATCGACAGCCAGTTGCGCAAGGCCGAGGCGATCCGCCGCATGATCGAGGCCAGCGGGCGCGACATCCGGCTCGAGGTCGACGGCGGCGTCAATGAGGAAACCGCGCGGCTCTGCGTTGCCGCCGGGGCCGATGTGCTCGTCGCCGGCTCCGCTACGTTCAAGGGCGGGCCCGAGCGTTACGCCGCCAATATTGCCGCCCTGAGGGGGGAAGGCTGATGGACCGCGTGGCGCCGCTCGCCGATAGAGGCGCCCGCGACGCCGACGACCGCGACTGGGTGGAGCCTGCGCTGCCGCTGCATGCGGACAGGGGCGACGATCTGGTCCGGCGCGAGAAGACTCGCCACGAAAGAGACAAGCGCGAAGTGCTCGAACCCGGCCGTTCGCTTGCCCTTTCCGATCTCGCGCCGCCCCGGCTCGGTGCCGGCGAGCGGCTGATCCGCCTCGCCTACAGCTTGGGCGTCTCGGGATCGACGCTCACCGCGCCGTTCGCCAAGCCGGCCAAGCCGCGGCTGCTCGGCACGGTCGAGAGCCCCTACGTCGGCGACCGCGCGGCCGGTGTCGCGCTGCGTGCTGGGCATTTCCTGATCTACGGGGTCAAGGCGCCGATCGCGCAGATGGAGTTCGACTCGGTGGCGCGGCTCACCCCGCCGTTCGAGCGGACCGTGCACGGCTTCGGCTGGCTTCGCGATCTCGCCGCCAGCGCCGCCCGCGAACAGTGCGTCGCCACCGCCGAGCGCCTGCTGCGCGCCTGGCTCGAAGCGAACCCCACCCCCGGGAAGGGAGCGGCGTGGCAGATCGAGCACGTCGGCAATCGCCTGCGCAACTGGCTCGTCTTCGCGCCGCTGATCCTCTCGGGCGAGGGAACGCAGCTGCGCGGGCAAACACTCGCTGCCATTGCGGAGACCGCACGCTGGCTCGACCGCAAGGTGGGGAAGGCGGAGGACGGGCCCGGCGCGGTGGCGGGCTGGACGGCGCTCACCGCCGCCGGGCTGCTCCTGCCCGACGGCAAGCCCCGCCGGCTTTACGCCGAAGCGGGGCTCGCGCGCGCGCTCGGCGAGCTGGTGGCGGAGGACGGCGGGGTCCTCTCGCGCAGCCCGCTGGCGCAGATGGACGCGATCGCTGCGCTGGTGGACCTGCGCGCCTGCTACGAGGCGGTGAAGCGCAATCCGCCGCAGGTGCTCGAGACGATGCTGCAATTGCTCGTGCCGCCGCTGCTTTCGCTGCTGCACGGTGACGGCGGCCTCGGCAACTGGCAGGGCGCGGGCGCGGTCGGCGCAGATCGCATTTCCGCTCTCGTCGAAGCGAGCCGCGTGCGCACGCGGCCGCTCAAGGAACCGCGCCAGTGGGGCTACCAGCGCGTCGCGGCGCACAAGTCGGTCCTGATCTTCGACACCGCGCCTCCGGCGCTGCCGCGTCACGCCCGGTCCGGCTGCGCCTCGACGCTGGCGTTCGAATTCTCGGTCGACGGCCAGCGGCTGGTCGTCAATTGCGGCGGGGCGGCATTCGCCGGCGGGCAGGTGCCCTCGCGGATCGAGCAGGGCTTGCGCGCGACCGCGGCCCATTCGACGCTCGTGCTCGACGAGGCGAACTCGACCGCGGTGCTGCTCGGCGGCAAGCTCGGCAGCGGGGTCAACGAAGTCGAGGTCGACCGCCGCATGCTCGACCTCAACGGCGGCAGCGCGACCCGGATCGAGGCCAGCCACGACGGTTACGCCGCGCGCTACGGCCTGACGCACCGCCGCATACTGATCCTGCGCGACAACGGCCATGAGCTGCGCGGCGAGGACGTGTTGCTGCCCGCAGGCAAGACTGGCAAGCGCGGCAAGATCGCCTTCGCGATTCGCTTCCACCTCGGCCCCGGGATCGAGGCACGCTTGTCGGAAGACGGCAAGGGCGCCGGCCTCGCGCTGCCCGACGGCAGCTACTGGCAGTTCCGCCTGCCGCAGGGCGACGGGGCGGGCGAACTGGCGATCGAGGAAAGCCTGTGGGTCGATGGACTGGGCAAGCCCCATCCGATCGAACAACTGGTCATTCAAGGGATGACATCGCGCAGCGGGGGAAGTTTCTCCTGGCTGCTCAAGAAGATGGGATGAAAATTCAAGTGAGCGACGTGACGATCAGGCGGGCACTGCTGTCGGTGTCCGACAAGAGCGGTTTGGTGGATCTGGGCGCGAAGCTGGCCAAGGGCGGCGTCGAGCTGGTCTCCACCGGCGGCACCGCGCGCGCTCTGCGCGAGGCCGGGCTGGCCGTGCGCGACGTCTCCGACCTCACCGGCTTTCCCGAGATGATGGACGGGCGGGTCAAGACGCTGCACCCGATGGTCCACGGCGGCCTGCTGGCGGTGCGCGACAACCCCGAACATGCCGCGGCGATGGAAACGCACGACATCGGCGCGATCGATCTGGTCGTGGTCAACCTCTACCCGTTCGAGGCGACTGTCGCCCGCGGCGCCGAGCGCGAGGAGATCATCGAGAACATCGACATCGGCGGGCCCAGCATGGTCCGCTCGGCGGCGAAGAACCACCAGTTCGTCACCATCGTGACCGATCCGGCCGACTACGACGATCTGCTGGACGAGCTCGCCGGTCACGACGGCGGCACGTCGCTCGATTTCCGCCGCCAGATGGCGGCCAAGGCCTTCGCCGCGACCGCTGCCTACGATTCGATGATCAGCCAGTGGTTCGCCTTCGCCGATCAGGGAGAGACCTTTCCCGAGATGCTGGCGGTCAACGGCCGCCGCGCGGCCGAGCTGCGCTATGGCGAGAACCCGCACCAGAAGGCCGCGCTCTATACGCCCGTCGGTCCGCACGCGCGCGGCATCGCGCAGGCCGAGCAGCTCCAGGGCAAGGAGCTCAGCTACAACAACTACAACGACGCCGACGCCGCGCTCGAGCTCTGCGCCGAGTTTGCGAGTGGTGACCCGGCGGTGGTGATCGTCAAGCACGCAAACCCCTGCGGCGTCGCCCAGCGCGGCTCGCTGCTTGAAGCGTGGGAGGAAGCGCTCGCTTGCGACAGTGTCTCGGCCTTCGGCGGGATCGTCTGCGTGAATGTCGAACTCGACGGGCCGACGGCGGAGGCGATCTGCGAGATCTTCACCGAAGTCGTGATCGCGCCCTCGGTGAGCGAGGAGGCGCGGGCGGCCTTCGCGAAGAAGAAGAACCTGCGCCTGCTCGTCACCGGCGACCTCCCCGATCCGCGCCGCGGCGGCCTAGCGGTCAAGCCGATCACCGGCGGGCTGCTGGTACAGAGCCGCGACAACGGGGCGATCGCCCCGGCCGACCTCAAGGTGGTCACCGAGCGCGAACCGACCGAGCAGGAACTGAAGGATTGCCTGTTCGCCTGGACGGTGGCGCGCCACGTCAAGTCTAACGCGATCGTCTACGCCAAGGACGGCGCGACGGCGGGCATCGGCGCGGGCCAGATGAACCGCCGCGATTCGAGCCGTATCGCCGCGATGAAGGCCGCCGAAGCGGCGGAGACCTACGGCTGGGCCGCGTCGCGCACGGTGGGCAGTGCGGTCGCATCCGACGCCTTCTTCCCTTTCGCCGACGGGCTGCTCGCGGCGGCCGAAGCCGGCGCGACGGCGGTGATCCAGCCCGGCGGCTCGATCCGCGACGAGGAAGTGATCGCCGCAGCGAACAAGGCGGGCCTGGCGATGGTCTTCACCGGAATGCGACACTTTCGCCACTAGGGCGTAAACGCAAAGTTGGCGCGGGGCCTCGCGCCCACCCCTTTCGTAAACCGATCCCGAACACCATGTTCAGTCAACGGCAAGCGCGGCCTGCTAGACCGCGCGGCAAGATGTATCGCTGAAAAAGACGAAGCCGATGAACCTGTTCAAGACCGATCTCTTCCGCAATTTTGCCATCGGCTTCGCCGCGGGCGCCGTGATCGTCGCCCTGCAGGCATCTCCCGACATCGTCGGCGCCGTCCTGCCGCAGGCCGAGGCCGCCGTCTTGAAGTGAAGCCCGCTTTTGCGCCCCTCGGTGCCGCTCTGCTGGCCCTGAGTGCCTGTCAGCAACCGGCCGATCTGGCGCAAAGCATGGTCCACGCCCCGACGCCCGAGCGCGTGGCGCGCGAAACCTCCGGTCTGAAAACCGCGATCTTCGCGGGTGGTTGCTTCTGGGGCGTGGAAGGCGTCTTCAGCCATGTCAAAGGCGTGACCGGCGCGGTCTCCGGCTATCATGGCGGCACCGAGCGGCAGGCGCGCTACGATCTCGTCACTACCGGCCTGACCGACCACGCCGAAGCCGTGGCGGTGACCTACGATCCCGCGCAGGTTCGCTACGACGAACTGGTCCGCATCTTCTTCTCCGTCGTAGCCGACCCGACGCTGCGCAACCGCCAGGGTCCGGACGAGGGTGCGCAGTACCGCACCGCGCTCGTTCCCCTCGATGCAGAGCAGCGTGCGGTGGCTGCGGCCTATCTCGACCAGATGGAAGCCTCGCGCCTGTGGGATGCGCCGATTGTGGCCGCGATCGAACCCTACCGGGCGTTCTATCCCGCCGAGGATCACCATCAGGACTTTGCGGCCCGCAATCCGGGCCACGGATACGTCTTGCGGTGGGATCGCCCCCGGATCGCCGCTCTCGCGCGGCTCTACCCTCGCCTCTACCGCGCCGCCTCCGCACGCGATTGAGTGGCGCGCGGGCGACGCAATCGCTATATCCGCATGCATGGCGACCCAGCACGAACATTCACACCACGAACACAGTGGAAGCGATCTCATCACCGCCGCACGCGACGCACTCGTCGCGGCAGGCGAGCAGTGGACCGGAATGCGCGAGTCGGTGTTCGAGGAACTCGCGCGTCACGAACGCCCCGCCTCCGCCTACGACATAGCCGACAATCTCTCGGCCGCGCGCGGCAAGCGGGTGGCGCCCAACAGCGTCTACCGCATTCTCGATCTGTTCGTGGCGAACAATCTCGCCATGCGGGTCGAAAGCGCCAACGCCTATCTCGCCAACACCCATCCCGGGTGCGAGCACGACTGCATCTTCCTCGTTTGTGACGAATGCGGGGAAGCGACCCACGTGGACGACGACGCCGTCTCCGGCGGGGTTCGCGGCGTGGCGAAGGCCAGCCGCTTCCGGACGCGCCGTCCGATCATCGAGGTGCGCGGGCTGTGCGAGACTTGCGCCGGCTGACGTGCGCGGCAACGCGTTCATCGACAGTCACGCTTCGCCCGTGTAAAGCTTTGCCATGAGTCAACGCCCCGACACGCCTCTGCTCGACACGGTCGCCACGCCGCAGGATCTCCGCCGGATCGACAAGAGCCGTCTCCGCCAGCTTTCCGACGAGCTGCGGACGGAAATGATCGACGCGGTGGGCAGCACCGGCGGGCACCTCGGCTCCGGGCTCGGCGTGGTCGAGCTGACCGTCGCGATCCACTACGTCTTCAACACGCCCGAGGACAAGCTGATCTGGGACGTCGGCCATCAGGCCTATCCGCACAAGATCCTGACCGGCCGGCGCGACCGCATCCGCACCCTGCGCCAGGGCGGCGGCCTCTCGGGCTTCACCAAGCGCAGCGAGAGCGAATACGACCCGTTCGGCGCCGCGCACTCCTCGACCTCGATCTCGGCCGGTCTCGGCTTTGCCGTGGCCAACAAGCTCAACGACCGCCCGGGCAAGGCGATCGCGGTGATCGGCGACGGGGCGATGAGCGCCGGCATGGCCTACGAGGCGATGAACAATGCCGAGCAGGCCGGAAACCGGCTGATCGTGATCCTCAACGACAACGACATGTCGATCGCGCCGCCGGTGGGCGGGCTCTCCGCCTATCTCGCGCGCATGGTCTCCTCCAGCGAGTACCTCGGCCTGCGCAGCCTCGCCTCGCGCATTTCCAGGAAGCTCAGCCGCAGGGTCCATTCAGGGCTGGAGAAGGCCGAGGAATACACGCGCGGCATGGTCACCGGCGGCACGCTGTTCGAGGAGCTCGGCTTCTACTACGTTGGTCCGATCGACGGGCACGACCTCGATCATCTGATCCCGGTGCTGGAGAACGTGCGCGACAGCGAGCAGGGGCCGATCCTGGTTCATGTCGTTACCAAGAAGGGCAAGGGCTACGCCCCGGCCGAGAACAGCGCCGACAAGTACCACGGCGTTGCCAAGTTCGACGTCATCACCGGCGAGCAGAAGAAGTCGAGCGGCGGCCCGCCGAACTATCAGAACGTGTTCGGCGACACGCTGGCGAAGCTGGCAGAGAGCGATCTGCGCATCTGCGCCATCACCGCCGCGATGCCGAGCGGCACCGGGGTCGACCGGTTCGCCCGGGCCCACCCCGAACGCGCGTTCGACGTCGGCATTGCCGAGCAGCATGGCGTCACCTTCGCCGCCGGGCTTGCCGCGCAGGGCATGCGGCCCTTCGCGGCGATCTATTCGACTTTCCTCCAGCGCGCCTACGACCAGGTCGTGCACGACGTTGCGATCCAGAACCTGCCCGTGCGCTTCGCGATCGACCGGGCCGGCCTGGTTGGCGCGGACGGGGCCACGCACGCCGGCTCGTTCGACGTGACCTATCTCGCGAGCCTGCCCAACTTCGTCGTCATGGCCGCGGCGGACGAGGCGGAGCTGGTCCACATGACCTACACCGCCGCCGAGTATGACGAGGGGCCGATCGCTTTCCGCTATCCACGCGGCGCGGGCGTCGGCGTGCCGCTGCCCGAAAAGCCCGAGAAACTCGAGATCGGCAAGGGCCGGGTGGTGCGCGAGGGCAGCAAGATCGCGCTGCTCAGCCTCGGCACGCGCCTGCACGAGGCGCTCAAGGCCGCCGACCAGCTCGAGGCCAAGGGCCTGTCCACCACCGTCGCCGACATGCGCTTCGCCAAACCGCTCGACACCGCGCTGATCGAGAAGCTCATGCGCACGCACGAAGTGGTCGTGACGATCGAGGAAGCCGCGATCGGCGGCCTCGGTGCCCACGTCCTGACCTTCGCCAGCGACGAGGGCCTGACCGACGCGGGGCTCAAGATCCGCACCATGCGCCTGCCCGACATGTTCCAGGACCACGACGACCCGGCGAAGCAGTACGACGAAGCCCGGCTCAACGCGACGCACATCGTCGAGACGGTGCTCAAGGCGCTACGCCACAACAGCGCCGGCGTGGCGGAGGCCCGCGCCTGAGCGGGCGGGGCCGTGGCAAGGAGGCTCGGGCAGCGCGTGCTGACCGTCCTGGCGCTCCTTGCCGGTCTCTATGTCCTTCTCGCGGCCGCGCTGTTCCTCGCCCAGCGCAGCTTTATCTACCCAGCGCCGCGCGACCCCGGCGCCGCGCCCGCGAGCTTCGAGCGGGTCGCCTATGATACTGCCGATGGCCTGACGCTTCACGCCGGGTACAGGCCCGCCCGCGCCGGCTATCCGACCGTCGTCTACTTCCACGGCAACGGCGCCGCGTGGCCGTCGAGCGTCGCCGCGACCGACCGCATGGTGCTGGAGGGCTACGGCGTTCTCGCCGCCGAATATCGCGGCTACCGCGGCAATCCCGGGCGACCTAGCGAGCACGGACTCTACGCCGACGGCCGTGCTGCGATTGCATTCCTCGAGCGGCGCGGGGTGGAGCCGGCCGACGTCGTCCTGGTCGGCAACTCGATCGGTTCGGGCGTGGCGACCCAGATCGCCACGGAGATCCGCCCGCGCGCGCTGGTGCTGATATCCCCGTTCGCGAGCCTGTCCCGGCTGGTGGGCGAGAGATTTCGCTGGCTGCCGACGGATATCCTGCTTCACGACCGCTTCGAGAACGTCGATAAGATCGCCGCGGTGAATGCGCCGATACTGGTGCTGCACGGCGACGCGGACTCGCTCATTCCCGCCTCCCATGCGCTCGCGCTGGCCGAGGCGGAGCCGTCGGTCGAACTCGCCATCCTTGCCGGTTACGGTCATGATCTCGCCTGGCACGACGTGGCCCAGGCACGAATGCTCCGCTTTCTGGCCGCGTGTCCCGAACCTATCTAGCCGATCCACAGCCACACGCCGGCGGGGATGCCGGCCGCGTGGATGTGCGACCAGGTGATCACCAGCCATAGCACCAGCGCGACGAGCCACAGGCGCCATCCGGCGCGCGGGAGGGCGGTCCAGCGGGGCCAGTAGGTCGTCCGGGCTTCCCATGCGGTCCAGGCCTCGCCCATCAGGGCGCGTTTCTTGCGGTCCTGCATGTGCGCGCCGACGAGGGCGAGGAACAGCACGGAGCCCGCGACGATCAGCGTGCGAACGCTCCACCACAGCGCGATGTGCGAAATGGCCCAGAGCGCGAAGCCCCACATCATCGGATGGCGCGTGACGGCGAAGACGCCGCCGGCAGCCCGGCTCGTCATCGCTTCCGCCCGCGGGTCCGGCAGCGCCGGGTTCTTCCGCAGCGAGCCGAGGAACAGCACGAGCGCGGGGAGCGTGAGTACGGTGGCGACGATCCAGCCGATCTGCCCCGATCCGCCGAGATCGGCGGGCGGCGCGGCGCGGAAGGCCAGGACCATCCAGACGAAAGTCGCCAGGGCCACCAGTGAATAGATCACAAGGAAGGGCCCGGCGCCCACTGCTCGCACGAGCGGCGCGCGCAGGGGATGGGACAGCGCAAAATGCGTGCCGACGAAAGCGATCGCGGCGGCGCTCAGCGACAGAAGGGCTTCATTCACGACATTTCTCCCCGAAACGCCATTTCAGTAGCAAATTAAAACCTATGCCGCAATCAGCCGGTTTTACCGCCGATCGCGAGCAGCTCGATCCTGAACAGCAGCGTCGCATTGCCGGGGATCGGGCCCTTGCCCTTGGGACCGTAGGCGAGATCGGCCGGTGCGGCGATCCCGATCGTGTCGCCCACGCCCATCTGCGGGATCGCCAGCTTCCACGCCGGGATCAGCTTGCCGAGCGGGAACGTCGCCGGCTCGCCGCGGTCCCACGAGCTGTCGAAGGTCGTCCCGTCGATCAGGGTGCCGGCATAGTGCACGGTCACCGTGTCCTCGACCGTCGGATGCGGACCCGTACCGTCGCCACTTATGCGCCGGATGCGCAGGCCCCCGGGCAGGGTGCCCCACCCGTCCTCCGCCTTGAGGCGGGCGAGCGCGGCCTGCTGCTCGTTGTGCCAGGCGGGATCCTGCGACCGGTCGGGCGCAGCGTCCTGCGCTAGGGCAGGCACGAGCGCACAGGTCGCGATGGCCAGCACCGCCGCACCGAGCGCGCCCAGCGTGGCGGAGGCGCCCGTCGGGCGCGGCGGGACCTTACCAGTCATAGGCCTTCGGCAGCTCGCTTTCGTCGAGATCGCGGTAACGGTCGCGCAGGCCGGTCTGGTGGTTCTCGAGCGGCTGTTCGACGCCGTCGACGTAAACGCGCACCGGAGCCGAAGAGACTTCGAGCGGGTCGCCGTCCCACACGACCACGTCGCCGGCCGCGCCGGGCTTCAGCACGCCCAGCTGGCCGCCGAAGCCGCTGATCTCGGCAGGAATCGAAGTGATGCTCGCCAGCGCCTCGCCCCAGCTCAGTCCGGCGGCCCGGGGAACGGAGGCGAGTGCCACGAGATTGCCCGCGAAGTGCGGCAGATAGCGCGGCTGCTCCATCGCGGCGGCATTGATCGCAACTTTCACCCCGGCGTCCTGCATGCGGCCGATGTTGCTCTGGGTGGAGGCAAGCTGCTCGAACCGCGCGGGCAGGTCGGTCAGCGCATTGGCGATCACCGGAACGCCCGCCGCCGCGATCTCGTCCGCCACCATCCAGCCCTCGCTCGCGCCGACGATGACGAGGTCGAGCTGCGGGAATTCGCGCCGCAGGCCGAGTACCGAGCGGATGTCGGCGGCGCGCTCGACATGGACGTAGAGCGGTTGGTGGCCTGTCACCACCGGCACCAGCGCGGCGGCGTCGAAGCGCGTCAGCAGCACGTCGGTCGCGCGCTCTGCATCGCTTTCGACGAGGCGCGGATCGATCGGGATGTCGTCGCCAGTGGTCACTTCCGCCGGGCGGCTCGGGCCGCCGGCGAGGCCGGAGTCCTCGCCGAAGCGGGAGGCTTCGCGCAGCGCGTTGCGGAGCAGCGTGTGTGCCGCTGTGCGGCTGCCGCCGGCGAGGCGCCCGCCCGCTTCGCCGAGTTCGACGAACTGGAACGCTCGCGGCCGGCGGACCGCCTGCGGATCGTCACCGAGGTCGATCATCGATCCCTGTCCGGCAAAGATCGAGCTTGCCGCCGAAGGCGTGACGGCGGCGCGGGTGATCCCGGCCGCGCGGCTGATCAGCACGTGCTGCGACCGCGGATTGACCGCCGGCGCGGTGTCGAGCGCCGCGCTGAACGGAGAGTTCCGTGCCGTGGTGTCGTTGCTTTCGCCGACCGCGCCGACGTCCCACAGGCCGAGATCGGTCACCGTCGCGAAGATGCCGGGGGTGACCCAGGTCCCGCTCCCGTCCGAAACCGGCACGCCCGCTGGAACCTGCACGTTCACACCCGCGGCGACGACCTTGCCACCCTGCACGACGACGGTGGCATTCTCGATCGGCGCGCTGCCGTCGCCGGTCGCGACTGTGGCGTTGGTGATGGCGAAGTCCTGCGCTGCCGCGGGTGCTGCGAGAGCCAGAGCGGTGGTGGCGGCGAGAAGCGTGCGCCTGATCATTTCACGTCTCCTTCACCGGGCTGGCCGAGTTCGAAGTCGCTTACGGGGCGGCGTTGCGGGTCGTTCGCGTCGAACATCAATGCACCGTCGATCCAGACTTTCTCGGGCCGCGAATAGACCGACAGCGGATCGCCGTTCCACAGCACCACGTCGGCCATCTTGCCGGCCGCGAGACTGCCGGTCACATCGTCGATCCCCATCGCCTTGGCCGCGTTGAGCGTGAACCAGCCGACGACGTCGGCGTCGGGGACCTCAATCCCCATACGCGCACCGGCGGCCTGGGCCTTGGCCGCGTCCTGGTTGAGGCGCTGGATGCCGTTCTCGCTGTCGGAGTGGATCACCACGCAGGCGCCCGCCTGGTAGAGCAGCGCCGCGTTTTCCGGGATGCCGTCGTAGGCTTCCATCTTGAAGCCGTACCAGTCGGACCAGATCGCGCTGCACACGTCGTTCTCGCGCAGCAGGTCGCCGATCTTGTAGGCTTCGACCGCGTGATGGAACGCGGTGACGCGGTAGCCCATCTCCTTGCCCATATCCATGACCAGCGCCATTTCGTCGGCGCGATAGCAGTGATTGTGGACCAGGATCTCGCCGTCGAGCACGCCGGCGAGCGTTTCCTTGGCGAGGTCGCGGTCGTCGCGATCGCCGGCCGCATATTCACGCGCGTCGATCCAGGTCTGGCGGTTGACCGCGAAGTTGCCCATGCGGGTCGAGGGCGTACGACCCTTGCCGCCATAGACGCGCTTGGGGTTCTCGCCGCAGGCCATTTTCAGCCCGTAGGGCGCGCCGGGAAACTTCATCCCCTGGACGGTGCGGCTCGGCACGTTCTTGAGCGTGACCGAGCGGCCGCCCATCAGGTTGGCCGAGCCGGGCAGGATCTGCAGCGCGGTGACGCCGCCGTTGGTGAGCGCGCGGGTGAAGCCCGGGTCCTGCGGCCAGACCGAATGCTCGGCCCAGACCTCGGGGGTGGTCGGATCGGTCGCCTCGTTGCCGTCCGAGTGGGCATCGACCGACGGGGTCGGATAGTCGCCCAGGTGGCTGTGGATGTCGATCACGCCGGGGGTGACGAACTTGCCGGTGCCGTCGATCCGCGTGTAGCCCGTCGGGATCGCGAGATCCGCGCCGCCCACGCCGACGAGCTTGCCGTCGGCGAACAGCACCGTCCCGTTGTCGATCCGCCCGCCGGCCCCGTCATAGACCGTGGCGCCCACCAGCGCGGTCGGCACGCCCGGATAGGGCTGATAGGTCGAGGGATAGGGCGTGTCGGGATAATCGTAGGCGCTCGCCGACCTCGCGGAATCGCCCGATCCTTCGGCGGTCGCGCACGCGGCCAGCGCGGCCGTGGCGGTTGCTGCGAGAAGAACGCGGATGGCTGCTCTCATTCGGATGCCCCCAGAACTGGATGAATAAGGGGCGCGGATCGCTCCGCGCCCCGGTTTTTTCGAAAGCTCAGCCCCTCGGACGGGTCGTCGGGTGAATGCCGGCTTCCTGCGCCTCGATCCCGGCTTCCGCCTGGCCCTCGAGATCATCGCCGACATTGTCGTCGCGCAAAGTGTCGAGGTGCATCAGCCGCTTGATCAGGCCGGAGACGACGATGACGACGATCCCGACACCGATCGCGACAAGGCCGATCTTCCAATAGATGTCCATCGTCGCGGCGCGGGTCATCTCACCGCTCTCACCGCCAGTCGCGGCGCCGATCATGCCGGCGACGTAGTTGCCGCCTGCGGTGGCGAAGAACCATGCGCCCATGATCAGGCTCGCGAGATGGCGCGGAGCCAGCCGATTCATCGCGGAGAGGCCGACGGGCGAGAGGCACAGCTCGCCGGTGGTGTGGAAGAAGTAGATGCCGAACAGGAAGATGACAGGCACCAGCGCTTCCGGCCCGACGCTCGCTGCGCCCCACACAAGGACGAGGAAGCCGAACCCGAGCTGCACGAGGCCGAGACCGAACTTGGCCGGCGTCGAAGGCTCGAGCCCCCGCCTGCCGAGGAAGGTCCACAGCCATGCGAAGATCGGGGCCAGGAGGATGATGTAGATCGGGTTGATCGATTGGAAAATGGGCGCCGGGACGCCGCCGAGATCGATGTAGCGGTCCGTGAACAGGTTGAGAGAACCGCCCGCCTGCTCGAACAGACCCCAGAACAGCGGCTGGAGCGCGATCAGGAACAGGATCGCAAACATGCGCTCGCGCGGTTCCTTCTCGAGCTTGAATGCCTCGAACAGCACGTAACCCAGCAACGCGAGGCCCGAAAGGAGCATAAGCCCGCCGACGACTGACTGGTACTGGATCAACACCCACATCACGGCCACCGCGACGATGCCGACGCCGTAGAGCAGGTACTCGCGGCGCTTTTTGAGCAGCTTGGGAGGCTCGCCCTGGCCGAGCAGCAGCGGTCTGCCGAGGATGAACACGATGAGGCCGAGCAACATGCCGATGCCGGCGGCACCGAAGCCATAGGCCCAGCCGAGGGTGATGCCCAGATAGCCGGCGATGATCGTGCCGATCGCCGCGCCGACGTTGATGCCCATGTAGAAAATCGTATAGGCGCCGTCGCGGCGCACGTCGGTGCGCGGATAGAGCTGCCCGACGATCACCGAGATGTTCGCCTTGAGGAAGCCCGAACCGACGATGATGAAGCTCAGCGCAAGCCAGAACACGTTGATCGTCGGATCGTTCTGCCCGCCCGTACCTTCGAACGCCATCAGGAAGTGGCCGAAGGTGAGCAGCACCGCACCGAACGCCACCGCCTTGCGCTGGCCGAGATAGCGGTCGGCCAGCCAGCCTCCGAGCACCGGGGTGATGTAGACCAGGCTGACGTAGGCCCCGTAGACGATATTCGAGGCGCTGTCGTTAAACAGCCAGTGCTGCGTCAGATAGAAGATCAGCAGCGCTCGCATGCCGTAGTAGGAGAAGCGCTCCCACATTTCGGCGAAGAACAGGATGTAGAGCCCCTTTGGGTGGCCGCCCACTTCAGGCTGCTTGCGGGTCACGGCGTAGGCCCCCGCGATCAGGAACAGCGCCAGAATGCAGCTGGCGATAGCGGCAATCCAGTCGCCCTCGCTCCACAAAGCCATGTCTTTCATGCGAAACCCTTCCCCGAAATCTTGTGCGGCCTGCCGCCGAATGGGCGCACCCTAGCGCGAGAATCCGCCATGTGAAGCATTAGTTACCGACGAAACCGGGCCTCATTTGCCGCGGCTTGGAACCTTGCGCGCCGCGCTGTATTATGGCACTGATGCACCTTGACCAGCAGCGCCGCCGCGCGCGAGGACCGATTGCCGATGACCCAGCAGAGCCGCCCCGTCTATCTCAAGCTGCGCGATCAGATCGCCGCGGCGATCATCGAGGGGGTCTATGCCGAAGGGGAAATGCTGCCGTCGGTCCGGGCGTTCGCGGCGGAGCAGGGTGCCAATCCACTGACGGTCGCCAAGGCCTACCAGCAGTTCCAGGCGGACGGCCTGGTCGAGGTGCAGCGCGGCGTCGGCATGTATGTCGTCGCCGGCGCGGCGGAAAAGCTGCGGCGCAGCGAGCGTGAGCAGTTCCTGGCCGAGGAATGGCCCGAGCTCCGGCTCCGGATGAAGCGGCTCGACATCGACGCGGCGGACCTGCTTGCGCATAGCTGATGCGACGCGTCCCGATGCGGCGCGCCATTTCGCACCGCGATTGCACGATCACCGCACATCTGGCATTGGAAATTTCCCAGGGTCGCACTAGGCTGCCGCGACGGCGGCGTTGCAAATCAGGGCCTTGCACGCCCCTTGGGTTAGCCGGGCCATGTGCCGGGAGGGTAGGAATGATACGATCCGAACTGCTGCAGGCTCTGGCCAAGGACAATCCCGAGCTACGCGCCGAGGAGGTCGAACAGGTGGTCGACATCTTCTTCGACGAGATCGCCGCGCGCCTGGCCGAGGGTGGGCGGGTCGAACTGCGCGGTTTCGGCGCTTTCTCCACGCGCGAGCGGCAGGCCCGGACCGGGCGCAACCCGCGAACCGGAGAGCCGGTCGATGTGCCCGCCAAGCGCGTGCCCTACTTCAAGCCCGGCAAGGAAATGCGCGAGCGTCTCAACACCGATTGACGGCCCGCGTGCCAGGGCCGATTTCATGGAACGGCGGCCGGCGAGCCGCGGTGTGCGGGCGTGGCGGAATGGTAGACGCCGGGGACTTAAAATCCCCTGAGCTTTGCTCGTGCGGGTTCGAGTCCCGCCGCCCGCACCAGCGCCCGCATCCGCAGGATCCGTCGTTGCCCCTTAGGCCGATAGTAACCAATTTCCGGTAAAGGCCTGTCACTCGGGCGGAGGCGGCGGTTCGCATGTCCCGCCTTCGAAAGGCAACCAATGGAACAGCCGGCAGGCGAGACCGCGATCAACCACGGCGCGACGGGCGAGGAACGTGCGGCCCCGCGTTTCACGTTGCTCATCCGATCCGCAAAGCTCATCGCGCCGCAGGGCCAGTTCCTGTGCGTGATCCGCGACGTTTCCGCGACCGGCATCAGTCTGCGCGGCTTCCATCCGCTTCCCGACGGCGAGCCGCTGCTCCTGGAGCTTCAGACCGGCGACCGCCATGCGATCGAGCGCGTGTGGAGCCGCGGGAACGAAGCCGGCTTTCGCTTCGCGGCGCCGGTCGAAGTTGGCAATCTGATCGCCGAAACCGGCGAATATCCCAAGCGCCCCCTGCGGCTGGACATCGACCTGCCGCTCGATCTGCGCTGCGGCGGGGAGCGGATCGAGGCGGACCTCGTCAACCTGTCGCAGCATGGCGCACGGATCGAATGCGCGCACTTTCTCGCCCTCGGCCAACCGCTGTGGATCATGTCGGACCGATTGCCGGAAATCGAGGCGAGGGTCCGCTGGCGCGACGGCAGCCGCTACGGTCTCACTTTCGACACGACGTTCAACTTGCGCGATTTCGCGCTGCTGGCGGCGCGGCTGCAATGCCCGCGCCTGCTCTCCGCGCCCGTATAAGCCGGACCTCGCGGCGCAGGCTAGAAGCTCGTCACTTCCACCTCGAGCTTGCGGAAGCCGTGGACGAAGTTCGCGCGCACCCGCTCGACATCGCCGGCGACATGCACCCGCAGCCGCCGCTTGTGCATCTCCTCCAGCAGCACGCGCAATTGCAGCTCGGCCAGACGCGCGCCGACGCAGCGGTGGATGCCGTAGCCGAACGCCAGGTGCCGTCGCGCGTTCTCGCGCGTGATGTCGAGCTTGTCGGGGTTCTCGAACACTTCCTCGTCGCGGTTGCCCGATAGATACCACAGCACCAGCTTGTCGCCCGCTTTCACCTGCTCCCCGAACAGCTCGGTATCCTCGGTGCAGGTGCGGCGCATATGCGCCAGGGGCGTCTGGTAGCGGATGCATTCCTGAACCGCGTTGGGGATCAGGTCGGGGTTCTCCTCGAACAGCTTGCGCTGGTCGGGGAACTTGTCGAACCCGTGGATGATCCCGCTCATCGTGTTGCGCGTGGTGTCGTTGCCGCCGACGATCAGCAGCACCAGGTTGCCCATGAATTCCTGCGGGCTCATCTGGTTCATCGCCGGCGAGTGGATCATCATGGAGATCAGGTCGGGCCCGGGCTCCTTGTTCGCGCGCTCGGCCCAGAGCTGCTGGAAGTAGGCGGCCATCTCGCGCAGGATCTCGTGCCGCATCTCGTCGAGATCGCGCACCATGGCGATCTCGGTATCGCCCGCCCAGTCGGACCAGAAGGTCAGCAGGCGGCGGTCCTCCCACGGGAAATCGAACAGGATCGCCAGCATGCCGGTGGTGAGTTCGATCGAGACCTTGTCCACCCAGTCGAACACTTCACCGCGCGGCAGCGAATCGAGCAGCTCGCCGGTGCGACGGCGGATGTCGTCATCCAGCCGCTTCATCTCGGCCGGCGTGAAGGCGGGGGCAACGGTGCGGCGCTGGCCGGTATGCTTGGGCCGGTCCATCGCGATGAACATCGGCAGCTCGAACCGCTCCTTGCCCTGCGCGGCGAGCTGTTCCTCGTCCAGCTTGTTGAGGATCGTGATCCCGCCGTGTTCCCAGCTCGAGGAGAACAGCTCGGGCAGCGCCTCGACATGACTGATCGCCTTGTGGCTGACGACGTTCCAGTATGGTCCCACCGGGCTCTCGTCGACCCAGTGCAGCGGCCCCTTGGCGCGCATCTCGGCGAAGATCGGCTGCCACCGGTCCTCGTAGTAGATGTCGCTGCGGCTGACGTCGTAGGGGTGGGTATGGCTCCACTTCTCCTCGGGATGCTCGGCCAAGTGCGCGCGCAGTGCGTCGACGGCGACGGGGGAAGTGCGATAGGTTGCAGGCGATTGGGCGATCTGCGTTGCCATGGGCTCTCTCTCCTCCGCCCGCACGTCTTCTCGCAGCGCGTGGCGTGTCGGCCATCCTGCCCTTGCTTACCGGGATGTCAATAGTGCGTTGCGATTTGCGACTTATCTGCGCGGCGGACGATGGTGATGAGCCCCGGCTCTAGGTCGTGAACTCATAAAGGGGAGTGCCGGAACTGGGTGATTTTGTGACAGTCTGCTTTTGGAAGGCACCAAAGAAGCCGCCGTTGCGCGGTGTCAAAACCGTTCGGTTGTGACACCGTCCGAACGACGACGGATCAGGCCCACTACGAACAGCAGCCAACCCAGGGTCATTAGTCCGCTGGAGACCAGAACGATCGCCGATACGCTCGCTTCGGAGAGCCAATCTGCCTTATAGCCTGCGCCAGCGATGGGCAGTGCGTCGCTGGCACCTGTCGCCGCCGACAGTGTTAATCCCAGCCAGAGGCCATACATCCCGAGAATGACTGCCCAGCAGGCAACCTTCAGAAGCGTGGCATTCAACCCAACAGCAGGCCAGATTACCCCGACAATCATTAGCGCCAGGCCGCTTTGCACGGCCGTCAAATGCGCCGACAGCGCCATCCTAGGATTGGCAAACGACTGGACCGCCGCACCTTGGAGCAGCCCCAACAGAAACAAAATCGCCCCGGCAACGACCAGCGACTTTTGAAACGACGCGGATGCGGCAGACATGATGACCCTCCCCGGCGGCAACATGGCACGGCCAACGGAGGAAAAATAGTTGATTCCGCTCCAAAGCTGACGAGACGTGAGTGCGTCAAAACCGATCGGTTCTGACGCCAGTAGCCCGTCCCAGCTTTTCAGCGGGCTACGGAGCGTCACAACGTGGGTCAGAAGCCTGTCCGCTTTCGGAAAGTCCCGAATGAGACGGCAACGGTTGCAAAAGGGTCGTTAGCCGACCGACCACTTCATGAGTCTACGACCTCGTTGGCTCGCGCCGCGCCTCCGCGGTTCCAGAAGCGCCGCTTGCTCGCCTGCGCCGGGCCCGACTTCATCACGCGCTTGCGGAACAGCCGCGCGCCCAGGCGCACGAACAGCGCCACCGCGGCGATCTGCCAGAAGATCGCGAGCGCATGGGGCCATAGCGCCGGTTCCTGCGCGGCGCGCGCGATCATCGCGTAGGGCGAGCTGAGCGGGAACACGATCGCGAACAGCTCGACCGGCGATCCCGGATCGGTCATCGCGTAGCTGGCGAGGAAGAAGACCAGGAGCTGGAGGATCGTCGCCGGCATCGACAGGGTCTGCACATCGCGCACGGTCGGCGCCATCGATCCGATCGCAAGGAAGATCGAGCCGATCAGCAGATAGGCCATCGCGAAATAGACGAGGAACAGCACGGCGAAGGCCGGCCAGCCGATCGCCGGCGCCGGCATCTGCTCCAGCAGGTTGCCGGCGAGCGCGATTGCGCCGCCGACGCCGCCCCACACCGCGATGCCGACGAAGCTGAGCGCGAGCATCGCGAACAGCTTGCCGAAGAAGACCGCGTCCATCGGCACGGCGGCAGCGAGGATCTCGATGATCTTGTTGGCCTTCTCCTCGACGAGGTTGGACATGACCATGCCCGCCAGCAGCATCGAGAGAAGGAACAGCAGCGTCACCGCGGCCGTAGCGGTTGCCGCATTGGCGCTGCGTTCCTGCGCTACGCTCGTCGCCGTCGGCACGAGCGAGACTTGCGGGTAGTCGGCTGGGCCTGCGGATCCGGCTTCGGCGGCCACCAGTGCGACCGGGCCTCGCCATCGCTCGATACGGTCTTGTGTTCCGCTCAGGCGCGGGGCGGCCAGCGAACCGCTCAGGACCGCGCCGAAGTTCTGGTCGGTATCGCCGAGCAGTGCACCGACGTCGTCTGCCATGCCGGCCTCGACCGTCTCGATGTCGGGCAGGTCGACGAGATCGGCGAGGCGCGCGTGCGCCGCGGCGAAGGCGGCCGAGTCGGCGGGTGCCATCGCCACCGCCAGCCGCGGGTTGTCGGCGCTGCGGGCCGCCTGCGAGCTCAGCAGGCCGGCGACGCCGCCGATCGCGAGGAAGAACAGCGGGCCGAGCAGGAAGAACAGGAACGACTTGCTGAACAGGATCGCGGTGAAATCGCGCCGCGCAATCACGAAGGCCGCGCGGGCCAGGGGGAGGCGGGCCTTTGCTCGCGAATTGGCCGGGGTCATTGCACGGCCTCCGCCGGGCTCTGCTCATCGAGCGCGCGCGCCGCGGCCTCGCCGGCGATATCGACAAAGGCGTCGTGCAGTCCGGCGCGCTCGATCGAGAGCGACAGGATGCCCGCCTCGCCTTCGATCAGCGCGCGCAGCAGCGGCTCGATGCCCGTTTCGGGCAGGGGGAAGTACCAGTAGTCGCCCTCGCGCCGGGCATCGGCGGGCAGCGCGTCGCGCCAGCGGCCCTCCCGCGCGCGGGTTTCCAGGCGGACTTGCGCCGGGATGCGGTCGCGCGCCGCGTCGACCGATCCGGCGTAGGGAACTTTGCCCCCGGCGATGATTGCGACTTGCTCGCACAGGCGCTCGGCATGGGCGATCACGTGGGTCGAGAAGATCACGGTTGTCCCGTCTGCGGCGAGGTTGCGGATCAGCCCCTCGAGCTTGCCCTGGTTGATCGCGTCGAGGCCGGAGAACGGCTCGTCGAGGACCACCAGCCGCGGGCGGTGGACCAGCGTGCCGAGGAGTTGGACGGTCTGGGCCATGCCCTTGGAGAGCTGGCGGATCTGCTTGTCGGCGGCATGACCGAGGCCGTGACCCTCGAGCAGCTCGCGTCCGCGGCGGCGCCCTTCGGCGAGCGGCACGCCGCGCAGCGCGCCCATGAAGGCGATCGCCTCGACTGCCTTCATCGCCGGATAGAGCCCGCGCTCCTCCGGCAGGTAGCCGATCAGTCGTGCGATATCGTGCGGATCGTCGCGGCCGAGCACGCGGCGCACGCCCTCGTCCGGGTCGATGATCCCCAGCAGCATGCGCAGCGTCGTCGTCTTGCCTGCGCCATTGGGGCCCAGAATGCCGTAGATCGCGCCTTCGGGTACGGTCAGGTCAATCCCATCGACCGCGGTGGTACCCTCGAATTGCTTGACCAAGCCGCGGGCCTCGATCGCCGGGGCCCGGCCCGCGCTTGCGGTATCGTTGCTCGCCATGAGCGGATCGCCTAGCGCGGTGTCCATGTGCGGGCCGTAGCGCCCGTGCCTATGCAGGAGCAAGTCCAAGCGTGGCCGACGCGCGAGAAAACGACCCGTTGCGCAAGGACCTGATCGCCGAGGCCCGGCGGCTGGGGTTCGTCGCGGTGGGCATTGCGCCGGCCGTGGACGATCCGCTGCGCGCACGGCGGCTCTCCGAATGGATTGCGGCCGGGCATCACGGCTCGATGGGCTGGATGGAGGATCGTGCCGAAGTGCGGCAGGGGCCGCAGTCGATGTGGCCCGAGGCAAAGAGCGTGATCGCGCTCGGCATGAGCTACGCGCCTGCTGTCGATCCGCTGGAGCTGGCGGAGGCGCATGACCGCGCGCGGATCTCGGTCTATGCGCAGGGGCGCGACTATCACGACACGGTGAAGAAGGCGGCCAAGGCGCTCGCGCGCTGGCTGGTGGCGCGGGCGCCGGGGACGGAGCTCAAGGTCTTCGTCGACACCGCGCCGGTGATGGAAAAGCCGCTCGGCCAGATGGCGGGCCTTGGCTGGCAGGGTAAGCACACCAATCTCGTCAGCCGCGAGCATGGCAACTGGCTGTTCCTCGCCGCGATCTACACCACGGTGGAACTCGCCCCCGACGCGCTACATTCCGACCGCTGCGGCTCCTGCCGCTCTTGCCAGGACGCCTGTCCGACTGACGCCTTCCCCGAACCCTACCGCCTCGACGCCCGCCGCTGCATTTCCTACCTCACCATCGAGCACAAGGGGCCGATCCCTCACGAGTTCCGCAAGGCAATGGGCAATCGCATTTATGGGTGCGACGACTGCCTTGCGGTGTGTCCGTGGAACAAGTTCGCCGACGCGGCGGCGCGCAATCTCGCCTTTCTTCCGCGCGCCGAACTTGCCGCGCCGCGGCTTGCCGAGTTGCTTGCGCTCGACGATGCAGGGTTCCGCCAGCTCTTCTCGGGTTCGCCGATCAAGCGCATCGGGCGCAACCGGTTCGTGCGCAACTGCCTGATCGCCGCAGGCAACAGCGGGGATGCCGGGCTGATCGATCAGGTCGCGGAACTGACCGGCGATCGCGATCCGGTGGTTGCCGAAGCGGCCGAATGGGCGCTCGCCGAACTCAGACCAGCGCCTTGAGCGAGATCTCCGGATCGGCCAGGGCCTCGCGCTCCGGCTTCGCGCCGGCCTCGACCAGCTTGCGCCCTTGCGCGTAGTCCCTGGTCGCGTTCACGCAGTCGAGCGCGGTCACGCGGCCTTCCTTGAGATAGACGATCGAGAACTTGCGCGTTGCGGGATCACCGCGCAGCACGGTCTCGTCGTGGTCCATCGAGAGACCGACGGTCTGCAGGCGCAGGTCGTACTGGTTGGACCAAAACCAGGGGACGGCGTTGAAGGGCTGCGGATCGCCGCAGATCGCCTTCGCCGCCGTGGTCGCCATGTCGTTGGCGTTCTGGACCGATTCGAGCCGGATCACGGCGCCGTCGGCATAGGGATTGGCGTGCGCGGCGCAGTCGCCGATCGCATAGATGTCGTCGAGCGAAGTGCGGCAGAACTCGTCCACGTCCACGCCGTTCGCACCCGCAGCACCTGCCGCGATGAGAGGCCCGACCGACGGCACGATCCCGATGCCGACCACCACCAGATCCGCGGGTATGACCTCTCCGTTGCCGAGTGCCACGCCGGTCACGCGGTCGCCGTCGCCCTCTATGCACTCAACCGTCGCCTCGAGGCGGACGTCAACTCCCTGCGCGCGGTGTTGCTCTTCGTAAAAGCGCGAGAGCTCCTCCCCCGCGACGCGCGCGAGCACGCGCGGAAGGGCTTCCACAAGGGTCACCTCGCAACCGAGCTTGCGCAGCACGGCCGCTGCCTCGAGCCCGATATAGCCGCCGCCGATCACAACCGCGCGGCGTGCACCCGCCTGGAGTTCGGCGATCATCCGGTCGACGTCGGCGCGGGTGCGTACCGAGTGGACGCCGGCGAGGTCCGCCCCCGAGCAGGAGAGTCTCCGCGGCTCGCCACCCGCCGCCCAGATGAGCTGCCCGTAACCCATGCGGCTTTCATCGGAGAGGACGATCTCGCGCGCCGCCGGGTCGACTTCGACCACCGAGGTGCGTAGCCGCAGTGCGATGCCCTTGTCGGCCCAGAACTGCGGCGGCCGGATGCAGATCCGTTCGAACGGCTTCTCGCCGGCGAGATATTCCTTCGACAGCGGCGGCCGCTCGTACGGCGGCTCGCTGTCCCGCCCGATCATAGCGATCGAGCCGGCAAATCCGTTCTGGCGCAAGGCGATAGCGGCCTGCGCGCCGCCATGCCCGGTGCCGACGATGACGATGTCAGCGCGTTCCATGCCCTGCGGGGTTTGGGGAAATTGCCTCCCGGGTCAACCCTCGCGTGGGGGTAGGCAGCTAGCGCCCGAGCAGATTGCGCGCCTGACTGGCGATCTGCGCGAGCATCGCGGGAGCGACCGGCGAATGCGCCTGCGCTCGCCCGATCATCGCGCGAAACTGGCGGATCGCCGCCGCGTTCTCCTCGGCCCACGCCCCCACGGCACCGACGGGATCCTTCTTCGCATCCTTGCGGCGCGCGAGCCGGCGCAGGAAGTCCAGCCGCATCTGCTGGAAGTCGCGCGCGAGACCGGCCACGAGCAGACGTTCCCAGACGTCAGAGGGATCCATCAAGGCGGCGGTGCCCTGCGCCCAGTCGAGCCCCAGCCGTGCGCCGAGGTCGGTGAAGGCGCCGGTCAGCGCGCGCGCGCCGATATCCGCGTCGCGCGCGAGGCTCGCGAGCCCGACCGCGCCGTCCATGTCGAACAGGTGCGCGACCTGCGACGCGATCTCCTCGGGCGCGCCCATCTCTGCGAAAGCGGCTCGTATCTTCGCCGACTGCTGGCGCGATTCTGGGGCCAGCAGGCCCTCGGTTCCCGCCGCGAGTTCGCCAACGCCCTTGGCCAGCTCTGCAATGACCCGGGACGGCCCTGCACGGCCCACGCCCGCGCGCAGAAGGTCGGCCATCTGGCTGCGCATCGCCGCGGCCACGCGGTCGAACAGCGTGATCCGCGCCGTTTCCGGCATCGCCGCATAGTCGAGCCTGTCCCACAGCGCTTCCAGCGCGAACAGCTTTTCCGCCGCGACGAATGCCGCAGCGACCTGGGCCAGATCGGCACCTTCCTCTTCCGCCAGCTCGAACGGATTGACGAGACCGAGTCGATTGACGATTCGGTTGGCGAGGCTGGTGGCGATGATCTGTCGGCGCAACCTGTGGTCGAGGATCTGCGCCTTGAACTTGCTCCGCATAGGGGCCGGGAAATACTCGATCAGATCGGGCTCGAGCACCGGATCGTCGGGCAGTCCGCTCTGCTCGATCGCGTCCTGCAGCACGAGCTTGGTCGAGGAGAGAAGCACGGCCAGCTCAGGCCTGGTGAGCCCGGTGCCGTCGCTCGCGCGCCGCGTCAGCGCCTCGCCCTCGGCAAGACCCTCGGTGCGCCGGTCGAGGTAACCACGGTCTTCCAGCGTCTCGATCAGCCGGACCTGCGAGGCGGTCGCCTTCGCGCCGCCGAGCTCAGCCACCGACAGCGCAAGCGTCTGGAGCCGATTGTCCTCAAGCACCAGCTCGGCGACCTCGTCCGTCATCTCGACCAGCAGCTTGTTGCGCCTCGCCGCGGACAGGCGACCCGCGCGGGTCGCGGCGGCAAGCGCGATCTTGATGTTGACCTCGTTGTCCGAACAGTCGACGCCGGCCGAGTTGTCGATGAAGTCGGTGTTGATGCGCCCGCCGCCGAGCGCAAAATCGATGCGCCCCGCCTGCGTCACGCCGAGATTGGCGCCCTCGCCGATCACCCGGGCGCGCATCTCCGCCGCATCGACCCGCAGCGCGTCGTTCGACGGGTCGCCCACCTGGACGTTGTTCTCGAGCGAACTCTTCACATAAGTGCCGATGCCGCCGAACCAGATCAGGTCGACCGGGGCCTTGAGGATTGCGGAGATCAGCGCCTCGGGCTCGATCTCCTTGGCCTCGATGTCGAGCATCTTGCGCACTGCGGCGGACAGCGGAATGCGCTTCATCGTCCGCGGCCAGACGCCGCCGCCCCTGGAGATCAGCGCCTTGTCGTAATCGTCCCAGCTCGAGGACGGCAGATCGAACAGGCGCTTGCGTTCCTTCCAGCTCACCGTCGGATCGGGATCGGGATCGATGAAGATGTGGCGGTGGTCGAAAGCGGCCACCAGCAGAATCGCCTTCGACAACAACATGCCGTTGCCGAACACGTCGCCCGACATATCGCCGCAGCCTGCGACCCGCACCGGATCGGTCTGCACGTCGACGCCCATTTCGAGGAAGTGGCGCTGGACCGAGACCCAGCCTCCGCGCGCGGTGATCCCCATCGCCTTGTGATCGTAGCCATTCGACCCGCCGCTGGCGAAAGCGTCGTCCAGCCAGAAGTCCTGCTTCTGCGCGATTGCGTTGGCGACGTCGGAGAAGCGCGCGGTGCCCTTGTCAGCGGCGACCACGAAGTAGGGATCGTCGCCGTCCCGGATGACCACGGATTCCGGATGAACCACCTTGTCGCCCGCGATGTTGTCGGTCACCGACAGCAGGGTGCGGATGAAGATCTCGTAGCTCGCTTGCCCTTCGGCGGCCCAGGCCGCGCGATCCCGGTCCGGAGCGGGCAACTGCTTGGGATAGAACCCGCCCTTTGCACCGGTCGGGACAATGACCGCATTCTTGACGCGCTGCGCCTTCATCAGGCCGAGGATCTCAGTGCGGAAGTCGTCGCGACGATCCGACCATCTGAGGCCGCCGCGCGCGACCGGCCCCGCGCGCAGGTGGATGCCTTCGACGCGCCGCGAATAGACGAAGATCTCGCGCCACGGGACGGGTCGGGGCAGCCCCGGCACAAGCGCCGAATCGATCTTGAACGCGAGCGCCTCCTGGCTCGCCGGGGCGAAGGCGTTGGTACGCAGGATCGCGCGCACGAGCGCTTCGTAGAGCCGCAGCAGGCGATCGTCGTTGATCGCGACCACTTTCGCAAGACCCTGCCGGATGGCGTTCGCCGCGTCCTTCTCTGCGGCTTCGCGGTCGCCGGAGAAGGCCGGGTCGTGGCGTGCCGCGAAGAGCCCGACGATCGCGCGGGTGACAGTGGGCGCGCGGTCGAGCGCGTCGACCACCGTGTAGATGGTGAACGTCACACCGGCCTGGCGCAGATAGCGATAGAAGGCGCGCAGCCAGTTCGCTTCGCCCGCGTTGAGGCCGGCGCCGATCACCAGCCGATTGAACGGGTCGTCCTCCGCCCGGCCGTTGAGCACGGCGGCGATCGCCTCCTCGATCGCCTCGGCACGTTCGAGCAGCCCTGCCGCCGTCTCGCCCTCGGCCAGCGCAAGAGTGAAATCGTGGATCGTGCCGAGCCGCCCTTCGTCGAGCGCGGTGGGAATTTCGGCAAGCACCCGGAAACCGAAGTTTTCCAGTGCGGGAACGGCGTCCGACAGCGGCAGCGCACCCTCGTGCTCGTAGATCTTGAGGCGCAGGCGCGCCTCGGGGTCGCCGTCGAGCGTATAGAGACGCGCGTCGCGCTGGGCCGTGCCTCCGTCCGGTGTGCCCGCTTCGGCGACCGAAAGGTGACGCATGCGGGCGATGTCGCGGGCGGCTTCGGCCGGGCCGTAGTCGGTGCGGTACCCGGCGGGGAAGGCCTCGGCAAAACGCGTCGCCACGGCCGCCGCGCGACCGGCGTCCATCTGGAGGGCCAGTTCGCTTTCCACCGCTTCGGCCCAACCGCGCAGCATCGCCTGCAACTGCGCCTCGAGCTCGAGTTCGGGCGTCGCGAGCTCTCCACCGCGCAGGTCGAGGACGAAGCGCAGCATGGCCAGGTTGCCCCCTTCGACCTGCAGGCTCCAGTCGAGCAGCGTTGCGCCGGCGCCCTCTTCGAGCAGTTCCTGGATGCGGTGGCGCACCTGGGTCGCGAGCATGTCGCGCGGCATCCAGACGAAGGCGAAGAGATGGCGTGCAAGCGGCGCCTCGACTAGGGCGAGGCGGGGGCGCGGGCGGTCGACGAGGCTCATCATCGCGGTTGTGACGCGTTCGATATCCTCGTCGGAAAAGCCGATCACGAGATCGTGCGGCAGCGCGGTCAGCGCGTGGACCAGTGCCTTGCCGGCATGGCCGCCGACGTCGAAGTCGAACTTCGCCATCAGGCTGGACAGCCGCTCGCGCAGGCGCGGGACCTGCGTCGGCGCAGCGGCGAGCGCGGCACTCGTCCAGACGCCGGCATGAATCGAGAGAGCCACGATCCTGCCGCTCTCGCGCACCGGCACGATAAACAGGTCGAGCGGCACGCGTCGGTGGACGTTGGAAACCCGGTTCGCCTTGATGATGAGCAGCTCGCGCCCGTCGTCTGCCGCGCCGAACCAGTCGAACGCCCGTTCGTAGGACGCATCGGCCAGGATCTGACGGGCGCTCTTGCGGCAGATGCCAAGCAGGTTCGAATGGCTGCCGTCGCGATAACGGGTGACGTGGCCGAGCTGCGTCAGCATTCCGCTCTCGAGCCAGCGCAGGAGATCGGCGCCTTCGGCGTCTTCGATCCGCGCGGCATCGTCGCGCATCGCCTCGCGCATCTTCGGCCAGTCGGCGACCGCGGCGCGGACGTCGGCCAGCGTCACGCGCAGCGCACGCTCCAGCTCTCGGCGCTGGCGCGCATCGATACGTACCGTTTCGACATAGATCATCGACTCGCGGCGGGTGTCCTCGCCCCGCTCGGCGGCGATTGCCTTCAGCGCGCCCTCGTCGTCGCGGCGGATGTGGACCACCGGGTGGACCAGCCGGTCGATCGCGAGGCCCTGCGCCGCGATGGTCGCGGCCACCGAATCGACCAGGAAGGGCATGTCGTCGTTGATTAGCGCGATGCGCATGAAGCGTCGCCCGTCCGTCGCCGAGGCGAGCGAGATTGCGGCTTCTCCCGGATCCCGCCGGCTCGCAGTATCGAGCATGAAGGCGGCGGCCTCTCGTACCTTGTCGGTTGCGAACGGAGTGTCGCCTGGCAGCAGCGACTCGCAGATTCGCGCGGTCAACGCTTCGGTCAGGGAGGAACTACCGGCCAGCCGGCGGCGCGGCTTGTCCGAAGACGCGGCTGCTTTGGAACCCATCGAAATCGCTCCATCGGGCATCTCCGCCCGGCCACATGCGCCACGACGGCGCGGTAATAATGTTGCGCGCCTACGCCCAAATCATTCGCCCCGCAAGCCGGCTCGGCCGCGCTTTACCATACGGCGTACGCGCTTCCTAACGCACGGCGTTCTGGAGGAGCTCGAGCGATCGCACGCGCGCCGCCGGATCGTACGTTGCCCCCGACAACATGATCTCGTCGGCGCCGGTTCGCCCCACGAAGGCGTCGATCTTCGCCTTGACCTGCTCGGGTGCGCCGATGGCCGAGGCCTGCCCGATGTGATCGAGAATCGCACGCGCCTGCGGCGGCAGGCTGTCGCGGTATCCCGGCACGGGCGGCGGCAGTTTGCCCGGATTGCCTGTGCGCAGCCGCACGAAACTCTGCGCCTGCGACGAAGCGATCAGCTCGGCTTCCTCCTCGCTCTCGGCCACGAACACGGTCATTGCCGCCATGACATGGGGCCGATCGAGGGCTTCCGACGGCTGGAAGTCGCGGCGGTAGACCTCCAGCGCCGCATCGAGGTGCGTCGGCGCGAAGTGGCTTGCGAAGGCGTAGGGGAGGCCGAGCCGCGCGGCGAGCTGTGCACCGAACAGGCTCGATCCGAGCATCCACAGCTCCACCTCGGCGCCGAATCCCGGTGTAGCCCTGATGGGCACCTCCGGATCGCCGGCCAGGAGGGCGCGCAGCTCGACCACGTCCTGCGGAAAGAGCTCGGCAGCGCGATGCAGGTCCTTGCGCAGCGCGCGTTGCAGTTCCGGTCCGGCGCCCGGTGCGCGTCCGAGCCCGAGATCGATTCGTCCGGGGAACAGAGCCGCGAGCGTGCCGAACTGCTCGGCAATCACGAACGGGTTGTGATTGGGCAGCATGATGCCGCCGGCGCCGATGCGAATGCTCGACGTCGCATGCCCGACATGCGCGATCACGACAGACGTGGCTCCGCCGGCGATGCCCTCCATCGCGTGATGCTCGGCGATCCAGAAGCGCGTGCATCCGGTGGCCTCGGCCACTCGTGCGAGCTCGGCAGTGGCGGCATACGCCTCCTCCAGCGTGCCGCCTTCGCGCACCGGGACGAGGTCAAGAACGGAAAATTCGGTCATGGGGCGTCCAGCTGCTCGAGATAAGCTTGTGCGGTTGCAGCGGCGTCGCTGCCGGGCGCGGCCTCGATCACGGAGCGCCAGTTCTTGCGCGCCGCGTCGTCGCGGCCTGCCATCGCGGCGATGACTCCGGCTTCGAGTCCGACACCGGGGTCGAGAGGGTCGAGCACGGCCGCGCGCTCGATCCGCGCCTGCGCCTCGTCAAGTTTCCCGTGCCGCCGCGACAGCGTCGCCGAAAGCAGCCAGGCGTCGACGTTGTCCGGCAGCGCTGCGCGTGCGGTCTCCAGCGCGGTTTCAGCCTCTTCGAGCCGTTCGAGCGCAACGAGCGCGATTGCGCGGTCGATCGCGATCTGGCCGAGAATTGCCTCCTCGCCCGCCGCCTGCGCATCTACTCGTGCCACATCGAGCAGTTCAAGCGCGCCCGCCGGGTTCCCCTGTGCCAGCAGGGCGCCGCCCGCCAGCCCTCCGCGCAGCGCCCGCGCACGATGATCGCCAGGCGGTGTAGCGTCGCGGGCCTGCAGGAAGGTGCCGGCTGCCTGACTCTGCTGGCCGAGCCGCGCCTGCGCCACGCCGAGGCATTGCGCCGCATCGCCGCGGTCGGGGCCGCCGGCGGCGGTGAGCCATTCGTGGGCCTCGTTCGCGGCGGCGCCGGGGTCCTCCCGCGTGCGCGTCAGGCACTGCGCCAGCCGGCTCGTCTCGGGAAGAACCTCGACATAAGCGTTCCGGCGCGCCCGCGTGCGTTCGCGCTGTTCCTGAAGTTCCTCGGGAATTGGCGAGATCGGTTCGATCGCCGGCGCCGGGCCGACCTGAAGCAGAAGAGCGAGAAGGACGGTCATGAGAAGCAGGGTCCGTTCACTGGTTGGGGAGCGAGGCCACCGTCCGCAACAGCAAGGCGATGTCTTGTTCGCGCGAGAGACGGTGGTCCCCGTCCTTGACCAGTGTCACCTGTACATCGTCCGAACGCAGCGCGCCGGCGGTGCGAAGGCTCACTTCCCAGGGCACGTCGGCATCGCGCTGGCCGTGGAGCAGACGCACGGGACAATCGATCGCAAGCGTGCGACCGAGCAGGCGCAGCCTCTCGGCATCTTGCCAGAATTTCGCATGCGTCGGCGTCGGTTCGGGGCCGTAAGGGTTCTCTTCGTAGATCGTGCGCCCGTCGCGCAGGTCGGCCTTCTGCGCCTCGTCGAAACCCCAGTCGGAGAAGTCCGGTGCTGCAGCAATGCCGACCATTCCGGCGAGCCGGCTGCCGAGCGCTTCGCCGACAAGGAGCATCAGCCACCCGCCCATCGACGAGCCGACGAGGATCACCGGCCCCGGAACTTTTGCGTGGATCAGCTCGAGCACTTCCTCGCGCCAGCGCGAAAGCGTACCGTCCGCGAAGTCCCCCTCGCTCTCGCCGCAGCCGGAGTAGTCGAGGAGCAGACAGGCGCGGGCGTTGCGTTGCGCCCAGTCGAGCACTGCCGTCGCCTTGCCGCCGGCCATGTCGGACATATAGCCCGGCAGGAACACGATCGCCGGCCCGGGGCCTGGATGCAGGCGAAACGCGACGCGGCGCCCATCGGGCATTGTGTGATGCTGGATGTCGGTCATGCCCAAAGCCATGCCCCCAACGTGTGGAGCATGGCAACCGGGGTCAATAGACGTCGGGCACGTCGAACGGCGGCGGCGGCTCCTCGGCACGGTCGCCGCAAGCGGAAAGCGCGAGACAAGCAAGCAGCAATGTGGCGATGTGCGTCATGGCTCTCTCTCAATCGGGCGCGAATATAGCTTCGATCGGCATTTCGAACAATGCCGCGATACGGAACGCGAGCGGCAGCGACGGGTCGTAGCGGCCGGTCTCGATCGCGTTCACGCTCTGGCGGGAGACTTCGAGCCGCTGCGCGAGGTCCTGCTGACTCCAGTTGCGTTCGGCGCGCAGGACCTTGAGCCGATTCTTCATGATTCGGCCCCGGCCCGATCGCGCCAGCTCATCCAGCATTGCGCGATCCCCATGCCGATCGCCCAGGCCGGGAAGGTCCACCAGGCCCAGACGTGCGGCACCACACCGAAGGTTTCGAGGAAGCCCCAGAAGCTGCCCACCGCCAGCACCAAGCCCAGCCCAAACAGCGAGGCCATCGTGGCACGGTGGCGCAGGAACTCGTCGTCCTCCTCGATCAGGTAGCGCGCCATGGCCCAGATCATGGCGAAGATCGGCAGCACCGGCAGCAGGGCGATCGCGAACGCGCCGGCGCCGGACACTTCCATTCGTTCGTTGAGCGTGATCGCGATGCCGAGGCCGAGCATGTAGCCGAGCGACGCGACCGTGAACCGCCGCGTGTAGCGCACCACCGCCGGGCTGAGGTGACCGGTAGTCCGCTGATGCGCAAGGCCGGCGCGGGTAAGCGGAATAATCAGCAGCATGGCGCAGGCCAGCAGGATGAATCCGGTCGGCTCCCCGATCGCATCGGTGATCCTGAGCGCGGCGATCGCCCCGAACGACGCGAACATCATTCCCGCCCAGAACCAGCGCGAGCGGCCGCCACGCCCTGTGACTTCGGCAGTCACCGGGCCTCTCCGCATGCGCTGCCGCACCGGCTGCGCGTCACGGCGGCGAAGAAGGGGAGCGTCAAAATGGCTGCGATGGTGGTCCAGTCGGGCAGGACTCCGACGATGTTGAGCACCGCGACGGTGATCACGGCAAGGGCCCAGAAGAATGGTCGTGCAGCACTCATGGTCAAGCTCCATTGCAAGAATGTAAAGCAGATTAGACACCGGACGTGCGTCTGTCAAGCGACCATGACAGGATGGCGCGTGAGCTTGTCAACAACCCGGGTCTGCGCCGGGCTTTTGCAAGGGATCAGTGACTTGAACCGTTAATCCTTCGCGGTTATCTCGCCTGTCATGAACGCGCTGCGGATCACTGCCACGACTACCACCACCCGGGCTCCCCGGGGGCGGTCGGTCGCGGTCTGACGCGATCCGCCGCCGCCCGGTTTCGGGCGGTGCGGCGTTCCTCCCGAAATTGCGATCAACCTCAACGCCGCTCTTCAAGGGCGCGCTGCGCTGTGCCATGGGCGACCGCAAAGGGGGCGCTCACAGCGCCGCGCCAAAGGACGGTACGAAACGATGACGGAACTGCTCAAGATCAGCCTGCCCGACGGTTCGGTGCGCGAGGTCGAGCCCGGAACGACGCCGGCTGACGTCGCCGCCGCGATCGGGCCCGGGCTCGCCAAGGCCGCGCTCGCCGCGCGCGTGAACGGGGAGGTCCGCGACATCATGCGGCCGTTGGAGCGCGATGCGGACCTCGCGCTGATCACCGCCCGTGACGAGGAAGAGGCGCTCGAACTCGTCCGCCACGACTACGCCCATGTGCTGGCCGAAGCGGTCCAGGCGCTCTGGCCGGGCACGCAGATCACCTTCGGTCCGGCGACAGACGACGGCTTCTACTACGATGTGAAGGCGCCCGACACGCGCGAGCCCTTCTCGATGGACGACCTGCCCGCGATCGAGGAGAAGATGCGTGAGATCATCCGCGCCGACAAACCGCTGCGGCGCGAGGTCTGGACGCGGGAACGGCTGATCGAGAAGTGGGAAGCCGAAGGTGAGACCTTCAAGGCCGAATGGGCGAAGGAACTGCCCGAGGACGAGGAGCTGACGGTCTACTGGTCGGGTGAGGACTGGCTCGACATGTGCCGCGGTCCGCACCTCGCCAGCACCGGCAAGCTCGACCCGCAGGCATTCAAGCTGATGCGTGTGGCCGGCGCCTACTGGCGCGGCGACCAGCGCAACGCGCAGCTCACGCGCATCTACGGCACCGGCTGGCTCAACAAGAAGCAGCTCGATGCGCATCTCCACAAGCTGGAGGAGGCCGCCAAGCGCGACCATCGCAAGCTCGGCCGCGAGATGGACCTGTTCCACTTGCAGGAGGAGGCGCACGGCAGCGTCTTCTGGCATCCGCAGGGCTACCGCGTGTGGCGCGAGCTCGAGGCCTATATGCGCCGCGCGATCGACGGCGCCGGCTACCGCGAGATCAAGACGCCGCAGGTGCTGGACGCGCGCCAGTGGGAACAGTCGGGCCACTGGGGCAAATACCGCGAGAACATGTTCGTCATCCCCGACGAGGTGCCGAACGTCGAGGACGAGGGTCCGCTGGTCTCCGACGCGGCCGAGTGGATGGCCCTCAAGCCGATGAACTGCCCGGCGCACGTGCTGGTGTTCAAGCAGGGCATCAAGTCCTACCGCGACCTTCCGTTGCGCCTCTACGAGAACGGCTGCTGCCACCGCAACGAGCCGCACGGCGCGCTTCACGGGCTGATGCGCGTGCGCCAGTTCACGCAGGATGATGCGCACATCTTCTGCCGCGAGGACCAGATCGTCGAGGAAGTGCGCAAGTTTTGCGAGCTGGCGGACCGGGTCTACAGGGACTTCGGCTTCACCTACGAGATCAAGCTCGCGCTGCGGCCGGAAAAGCGCTTCGGATCGGATGCCGACTGGGATCTCGCCGAGGCGGAACTGCGCAGCGCGGTGATCGAGGCGGGGCTCGCCACGGACGAGTACGGCTGGGAGGAGCTCCCGGGGGAAGGCGCGTTCTACGCACCCAAGCTCGAATGGCACCTGACCGACGCAATCGGCCGCACCTGGCAGGTCGGCACGATCCAGTCCGACCGCGTCCTGCCCGAGCGGCTCGACGCGAGCTATATCGGGGAGGACGGGGAGAAGCACCGCCCGATCATGCTCCACCGCGCCATCTTCGGCTCCTACGAGCGTTTCATCGGCATCCTGATCGAACATTTCGCGGGCCGCCTGCCGGCATGGCTCGCCCCCACACAGGCGGTCGTGGCGACGATCGTTTCCGATGCGGACGATTATGCGCGAGACGCCGTTCGCAAGCTCGAAGCGGCGGGTATCCGGGTCGAGAGCGATCTTCGCAACGAGAAGATCAACTACAAGGTGCGCGAGCACAGCCTGGCCAAGGTCCCCCACCTGCTGGTCGTCGGCAAGCGCGAGGCGGATGAGGGCACCGTCGCGGTCCGCACGCTCGGCGAGCAGCAGCAGAAGGTCATGCCGCTCGAGGAGGCGATCGCGATGCTTCGCGAGGCCGCGACCCCGCCCGACCTGCGGTGAAGATCCGCCGAGGATCGCCGGCGGACGTTCCGCGCGCGCTCGAAATATGGCGTGCGGCGGTCGATGCGACGCATGGCTTCCTGACGCCCGAGGATCGCCTCGAGATCGACCGCATGGTGGCGGAGCAGTTCCTGCCTCGGGCCGAGCTGTGGCTCGCCGAGGATGGCGACGGACACGTTCGCGGATTCCTCGTGATGGAGGGTGAGGAGATCGACGCGCTGTTCGTCGATCCCGCGGTGCACGGGAAGGGCTATGGCACGGCCCTGGTCGAGCACGCGCTCACTCTGTCGCCGCATGCGACGGTCGAGGCAAGCGAGCAGGCCAGCAATGCGCTGCCGTTCTACGAGGCACGCGGCTTCGTGCGGATCGGGCGATCGGAAACCGATCCGCAAGGGCGCCCTTATCCGCTCGTCCGGTTGCGCTACGCGGGAGGCATGGGCAACCGGTCGAGCGAGGAATGCTGATCGCCGATTTCACCCTGCTTCAGATCGCGGTGGCGCTGGCGAGCGGATTCGGCGCGGCGTTCGTGCGCGGGCTTACGGGGTTCGGCATGGCGATCCTGCTGGTGCCGGTGCTCGCGCTGGCGCTCACGCCGGTGGAGGCGGTGCTGGTGACCAATACCGTCTCGCTGCTGCTCGGGCTCAGCGAGTTCAGACGTCTGCGTCAGCATGCCGAGCGCTCCGCCTGGGTCATTGCCGGCCTGGTCCTCCTCGCGACGCTTCCCGGGCTGGCCGTGCTCTCTGCCACCCCCGCGCCGCTCGCGCGGCTCCTGATCGCGCTGGTCGCGCTCTCCGCATTTGCAGCCATCCTGCTCCCGTCTCGCCCGGCCGATCTTCCGGGCAAGGCGACGACCGCGCTGACTGGGCTTTCAAGCGGGTTCCTGACCGGCTTCGCCGGAATGCCAGGCCCACCCGTGGTCCCGTACTACGTCGGGCGGGCGATACCGCGGGCAATGGCGAAGGCGTCGATGATCCTGATCTTCACCTTCGCTTCGGGAGCCGGACTTGCTTCGGGCGCCCTCCTGGGAGAGCTGCACTGGCGTCAGCTTGCGCTGGGCGCGGCGCTTCTGCCTATTGTGCTGCTCGGCAACTGGTTGGGGAGCCTTGCGTTCGGCCGGATCGCCGACGCCACATGGCGGATCTTCGTGGCCGTGGTGCTGGCAGCAGCGGCGATCGCCGCGCTGATCAAGCTGCTATAGGGACAAGCCCGGCAACGCGGCGTCCGCCGCGATCAGCGCCAGCGCGCATCCTGCCACTACGGCCATGCGCAGCGCGTCGATCGCGCGATGTCCGTTCCTGCGGGCGAGAGCGATCGCACATGCCATGCAGCCAAACCTGCGCCGCCGGCCGCTAAGGAAGCGTTAAAGACCGGATCAAAGCGCCGGCATCTGCTGGCTGGCGCAGTGAAAGCCGCCGCCGCCCGCGAGCACCGCATCGGCGGGAAGGCCGATGGTCGCTCGGTCGGGAAACAGCGCGGCGATGGCGGCGACGCCGTCCGCATCGTGGATCGAGCCGAACGTCGGCACGACGACGAGGTTCGTGGTGATTGCGAAGTTGGCGTAGCTGGCCGGCTCCACGAGATCGCCCCGCGTGATGAGCCCGGGCGAGGGGATCTCGGCCACCTCGACACCAAACGCTTCCGCGCGGTCCCTCGCATCGGCGTAGATCGCCGCGTTCGGATCGTCTCTGCCCGTGGCGCGCGGCAGCGCAAGACGCCCCGGCGCAACGAATCGGGCGAGGTTGTCGACATGCCCGTCGGTATGGTCGTTGATCAGTCCCTCGCCGAGCCATAGCACGCGATCGAAACCGAGATCGCGTGCGAGCCGCGCCTCGATCTCCTCGCGCAAGAGTTCCGGGTTGCGGTTCGGGTTGAGCAGGCACTGTTCGGTCGTGACGACGAGCCCGGTTCCGTCACCGTCGATTGCCCCGCCTTCGAGAATCCAGTCCGCTCCGGCGACGGGCAGCCCCGCCTCCTGCGCAAGCTCCGCACCGATCGTCTGGTCGCCTTCCATCAGGTACTTGCCGCCCCAGCCGTTGAACAGACAGCGCAGCGCCGAACCGTCCGTGCGGACGAGCGGTCCGGTGTCGCGCAGCCACACGTCCCCGAAGCTGCGCCGCTCGAGCTTGACCGCGCCCGAGACGAGCGAGCGTGCGCGCGCCTCGTTTGCCGCGTCACGCACCAGCAGGCGCACCTCCTGGCCGCTTTCGGCGACCGCGTTGGCGAAAGCCGCGATCTGCTCCTGTGCACGGCCGAGATAGCCGGGCCACTCGTCGGCATCGTGCGGGAAGCCGATCCACAGCCACGCCTGCGGCGCCCATTCGGGGGGCATCGAGATAGCCATCGAAAGTCGCTCCGAATGGGCGGTGGCGGTCAGCAGCCGCCGTCCGCGGCGCAGGCTTCGTCGCGGATGCGGCGGAATTCGTCGCCCTCGCGCCAATTGGGCCATGCGGTCGACATCGCCATCATCCGGCCGAGGCGATAGAACAGGCGCAGGTCCTGTTCGACGCCGGACCAGTCCCAGTTCTCGTCGTACTCGTCGCCCGCGGCGTGATAGGCCGTATCGCGGTAGCGCGCCTCGTAGGCCTCACCCGCTTCGGTGCCGCCTTCGACCAGATCCTGCCCGCCGTCGACGTAGAGCATCGGCAATCCGCGTTTGGCCATGCTGAAGTGGTCGGAGCGATAATAGTAGCCGGCCTCGGGCGATGGGTTGGGGGTACCTACACGTCCTTCGGCGGTCAGCGCCGCGGTCAGGAAATCGTCGAGCTGCGACTTGTCCGGCCCTACGACGGTCACGTCGTTTGCCGGGCCCGCGAGCGAAAGCGCGTCCATGTTCACGCCGCCGACCGTCTGTTCGAGCGGGAAAACCGGGTTGGCGCCGTAGTACTCGGAACCGAGCAGACCCTGCTCTTCCGCGGTGACGGCGAGGAACACCAGGCTCCGATCGGCCGGACCGACTTTGGCGTGCGCCTCGGCCAGCGCAATCAGCGCCGCGGTGCCGGTCGCGTTGTCGATTGCGCCGTTGCAGATCTCGTCCTCCTCGCCGGGGGCGCAGCGGCCGAGATGGTCCCAGTGCGCGGTGTGGAGCACATATTCCTCGGGGCGCTTCGCCCCTGGCAGAACGCCGATCACGTTCTTCGAAGTGAAGGTGCGCGTGTCATTCTCGAACGCGGTCGAAATCGTCGCACCGAGCGGCACGGGCTTGAAGCCTTCTTTCTTCGCGGCGGCCGAAAGCTCGGCCAGGTCGCGTCCGGTCGCCTCGAGGATCTGCTCGGCGACCGCTTTCTGCACCCAGCCGTTCATCACGGTCTGGTCGGCCCCCCCGCCTTCGCGCTGGGCATAGGCCTGCGGGCCCGACCAGCTGTTCCTCACCGTCGTCCAGGGGTACGACGCCGGGTAAGTATCGTGCACGATGATCGCGCCGGTCGCGCCCTGGCGAGCGGCTTCCTCGTACTTGTAGGTCCAGCGGCCGTAGTAGGTCATCGCCTTGCCGTTGAACGTGCCTTCCAGCGCTGTCGCTTCATAGTCGGGATCATTGACCAGGATGACCGCGGTCTTTCCGGTCATGTCGATCCCGGCGTAGTCGTTCCAGTTCTTCTCCGGCGCATTGATGCCGTACCCGACGAAGACGAGTTCGCTGTTCTCGATCTTGGTCGTCGGCGTTTCGCGGTAGGAGACGCCGACCCAGTCGTCGCCGAAATCGAAGTTCATCGTCTCGCCGTCGGCCTTCACGGTCAGCGGCGCGAAATCGCGTCCGGTGATCTCGACCAGCGGCACGTCCTGGAACCAGCTACCATTGTTGCCCGGCTCGAGCCCGGCCTTCTCGAACTGCTCGGCGATATAGGCGACGGTCTTCTCCTCGCCCGCGGTGCCTGGCAGGCGGCCCTCGAATTCGTCGGACGAGAGCGTGCGTGTCGCCTCCTTCATCGTTTCGATGGAGATTTCCGGCACTTCGACCTCAGGGATGTCGAGTGCCGTGTCGCCCTCGGGATCGCCCACGGCAACATTGCACGCGGCGAGCGCCAGCACGGCGGTGGCGGCTAGGATTCGGCGGATCATTTGCGAAACTCTCTCTCAAGACTGCGGTTGCCGCAAAACTTGGCAGGTCGCGCGCGTCGCGGCAACCCGTCCTTGTGCATGGTGTGCACTCCGGGCAGGGAGCGGACATGACGGGCGACTGGCAAGATGCGATCGCGCGGGCTCGTGCCAACGCACCCTTCCTTGCGCGCGCGCTCGACCGGCAGCCGGAACTCGAAGCGCTGCTGCGGGATGGGGACGGCGAGGTGGCACTCGCCTGGGCCCGCGAGGCGAGTGCGGGCGCGGCGACTTGCGAGATCGCCCTGCGGCGCGAGCGGCTGGGGTTGGCGGCGGCGCTGGCGGTGGGCGACCTCGCCGGAGCCTTCCCGCTCGCGCGAGTCATGGCCGAACTGTCGGACTTGGCCGACCGTGCGCTTGACCGGGCGATAGCGGAGGCGATCGCGCGCCGTGTCGAGGGCGCTGCGCCGGCGGGGTTCAGCGCCCTTGCGCTCGGCAAGCATGGCGCGGGCGAGCTCAACTACAGTTCCGACATCGATCCGATCCTGCTCTATGATCCGGCCACGCTGCCCCGCCGCGCTCGCGACGAGCCGGGGGAAGCGGCGCAGCGCTATGCCCGCGAGATCGTGCAGATGCTCTCGGCCAACAGCGCGGAAGGCTACGTCTTCCGGGTCGACCTGCGGCTGCGCCCGGCGTCCGAGGTGAGCCCGCTGGCGATCTCGTTTGATGGCGCGCTCAGCCATTACGAGAGCTCGGCGCTGGCGTGGGAGCGCGCGGCCTATATCCGTGCGCGCGCTGCGGCGGGTGACATCGACCAGGGGGAGGACTTTCTCGCCGCCATCCGCCCCTTCGTCTGGAGGCGGAGCCTCGATTTCGGGGCGATCGAGGAGATCGGCCGGCTGACCTCGCGCATCCGCGACCGGTATTCGGGGCCGACGGAGCCCGCGCCCGGCTTCAACCTCAAGCAAGGCCGGGGCGGGATCCGCGAGATTGAGTTCTTCGCGCAGACGCATCAGTTGATCCACGGCGGGCGCGACCGCTCCTTGCGTGTCCGGCAGACCCGCGCCGCGCTCGATGCGCTGGCTGCGGCCGGTCTCGTCGCGCCCGAGGATGCCGAGCTCCTCGGCCGCAGCTACGACCGTCTGCGGGTCGTCGAGCACCGGCTGCAGATGCTCGAGGACCATCAGACGCATACCCTGCCCGATGGCGAAGCACTCGACCGCGTCGCGCGGCTCGACGGTTTGGCAGACGGCGCCGCGCTGCTGGCGGAGCTGACGCCGCTATGTGCCGAGGTTGCGGCGCGGTTCGACCGGCTGCTCGACCGGCCAGGCGGTGGCGGTGGATCGCCGGCCGAGAGCGAGAGCCTGCCCGCCCGGCTCGAACGACTCGGTTTCGGGGAGCCGGAGGCGCTCGCCGAACGGATCGCGAACTGGAGCGACGGGCATATCCGCGCGTTGCGCAGCGAAGCGGCGCGCGCCTCGCTGGACGCGCTGCTCCCCCGCCTGCTCAATGCCCTGGCCGAAGCGCCCGATCCGCGCCGCGCGCTGCTGCTGTGGGAGGAACTGATCGCCAAGGCATCGAGTGCGATCAACCTGTTCCGCCTGCTCGACGCGCGCCCCGCGCTGCTAGACCAGTTGATCGGGGTGCTGACGCTTGCACCGCCACTTGCCGAGGAACTTGCGCGGCGTCCGGCCTTGCTCGATGCGCTGATCGACAAGAGTGCGCTCGACCTGCCCGGCGATGTTCCTGCGCTGGCGGAGCGGATGGCGCGCGGCGAGACCGGCGACGACTACGAGCGCGCGCTCGACCGGATTCGGGTGGTGACCGGCGAGACGCGCTTCGCTCTCGGCGTGCAGCTTATTCAGGGCGAGCACGATCCGCTCGATATCGCGGCCGCACTGTCGCGAACCGCCGAGGCTGCGCTGGAAATTGCCGCACGCACCACGCAGGACGATTTCGCGGTCAAGCACGGCGTCGTGCCGGGCGGAGAACTGCTGGTGCTCGGCCTCGGGCGGCTCGGCGGCGGCGCGCTGACGCATGCGTCCGACCTCGACATCGTCTATCTCTTCACCGGCGATCACGGCGCCGAATCCGACGGTACACGGCCGCTTGGCGCGACGCTCTACTTCAATCGTCTCGCGCAGCGAGTCGGCGGCGCACTGAGCGTGCCGACGGCGCAAGGCGCACTCTACGAGGTCGATACACGCCTCCGCCCGCAAGGCGCACAGGGGCCGCTTGCGGTCAGCCTCGACAGCTTTGCCCGCTACCAGCGCGAGGATGCCTGGACCTGGGAGCATATGGCGCTCACCCGCGCGCGGCCGTTGATCGGCTCGCCCAAAGCACGATCGGCCCTGGAAAGCATCATCGCCGACGTTCTGCTGCGTCCGCGCGATCCCGAACGGCTGCGCGCGGACGTACTGAGAATGCGCAGCGAGATGGCCGCCAACAAGCCCGCGCGCGGACCGCTCGATGCCAAGCTGCTACGCGGCGGGCTGGTCGATCTGGAGTTCCTGATCCATTACCTGCAACTGCGCGACCAGGCCTGCATCCTGCCGGATCTGGGGCAGGCCATCCCCGGCCTGACCGAGCGCGGGAGCCTGCCCGGTGAAATGGCGGAGGCCGAGCGGATGATGACGCGTCTGCTCGTGGCGGGCCGGCTGCTCGCCCCCGAACTCGATCAGCCCACGCCGGCAGCAGCCCGGGCGCTGGCCCGCGCCTGCCGGTGCGAGAGCCTCGATGAGGTCTTGCGTGAGTTGGGGAAGGCGCGGCAGTGCGTCGCCGCCACCTGGCACGAGGTGTTCGAAGAAAAACTGGAGACCGAGCAATGAGCGACTTTCCGAAAGCCGGCGAACCGATGCCCGATATCGCGATGGAAACGCCCGATGGCGGCAGGGTGAAGCCTTCGGACTTTCGCGGGCGCAAGCTGGTGGTGTTCTTCTATCCGAAGGACAACACGCCAGGCTGCACGACCGAGGCGAAGGACTTCACTGCGCTTGCCGGCGAATTCGAGAAGGCCGGTGTCGCGCTGCTCGGGGTGAGCAAGGACTCGCCGCAGAAGCACCGCAACTTCATCGCCAAGCACGATCTGAAGGTCCCGCTGGCGACCGACGCGGAAGACGGCGGCCTGTCCGACGCGCTCGGGATCTGGACCGAGAAGAAGCTGTACGGAAAGACTTTCATCGGCATGATCCGCAGTACCTACCTCGTCGATGCGGGCGGGAAGATTGCTCGCATCTGGAGCAAGGTGAAGGTCAAAGGCCACGCCGAGGAGGTACTCGAGGCGGCGAAGGCGCTTTGAGCGAAACGCGTGAATCGGTTGCCGCGGCAATCCGCGGCGCGCTGCTGGCCGGCGAGCCGAAGGCCAAGGTCTTCGCGGCGCGGGATGTCGCGCGCCGCTGGCGCCTCGGGCGGCTCGACTGGCGGTTCGATGTCGCGATGCCCGAACGTCCCGCCGCGCCGGCACGGCCCGAGCTGCTCCCGCCCAACCGCATGCCCAAACGCGGCAAGGCGGGGTCGGAGCGCGGGCGGATCGCCCTGTGGCATGCCCTCGCGCATATCGAATTCGTCGCAATCGACCTCGCGCTCGACATGGCCGGGCGGTTCGGAAGCGAGATGGGACGCGAGTTCGTGAGCGACTTCCTCTCGGTCGCGGCCGATGAGGCGATGCACTTCGCGTTGCTTGATCGCAAGCTCCGCCGTCTCGGCAGCCACTACGGCGCGCTGCCCGCGCACGGGGGCTTGTGGCAGGCGGCGCACGACACGCGGCACGACGCGCGCGCGCGGCTCGCCGTCGTGCCGATGGTGCTGGAGGCGCGCGGGCTCGACGTCACCCCGGCCACGCGCGACCGGGTGCGGGTGCAGGGCGATGAAGACGGCGCCCGAATCCTTCAGCGAATCCTTGACGACGAGATTCGCCACGTCCGCTTCGGCACAAAGCATTTTATCGCAAGTTGTGACGAAGCGGGCGAAATACCTGAGAAGTGTTGGAAAATGCTGGTGGAAAGGCACTTTCGCGGCGCGCTGAAGCCACCATTCAACGACTCGGCGCGTTCGGCAGCCGGTTTGTCGCGAGAGTTCTACGCCGCTATTGCCAGTTAAACCCACCCCCGGTTAGGCCTCCAATCATTGAGACGGAGGAGGGTTCCCAGTCTCGCAGAAAATTTTCGCGCCGGTGACGGGTATCCCGGCGTGCACGGATCGCTGCGGCTCAAGGGTCGCAAACAAGAGGACGGGATCTTGGTCGCAATTCTCAGCAATCGGCGAATCGCCAAAGCCGCGGCAGCGGCAGGCGCCGCGTTTCTCGCCATCGCCGCAAGTCCGGCAATGGCGAACTCCAGCGCAGCAGCCGCAGCCGACATGACCGCTCCTGTGCAGGACGCGCAAAAGTCGGTCGGCGGGGACGCGCAGTTCCGCGAACTCTTTGCAAGCTGGCGCTCGCTGGACGGCGACCGCGCCGCACAGCCGGTCGCAAGCACGGGTATCTCGGTTCCCTCGCGCATGCCGCTCGATGGCGCGCAGCTCACCAGCGACTACGGCATGCGCACCCATCCGGTGCTCGGCGGCCGCCGTTCGCACAAGGGGGTCGATCTTGCCGCGCCGACCGGCACCCCGGTCTATGCGACGGCCGATGGCATCGTCGGTCGGGCCGACTGGTTCAGCAGCTACGGCCTCTATATCCAGATCGAACACGGCGCGAAGCTCCAGACGCGTTTTGCGCACTTGTCGAAGCTCGCCGTGGCCAATGGTCAGCGGGTCAAGAAGGGCGACCTGATTGGCTATGTCGGCTCGACCGGCCGCTCGACCGGTCCGCATCTTCATTATGAAGTCCGCATCGATGGCGAGGCGGTCAATCCGATCCCCTACATGGTCGAAACCGAAGCGCAGCAGGCTTTCGCACTGGCGACCGGCCGAGGCGGCATGGGTGGCGGCGAGGAATAGATTTCACGCCTCGGGAGAGGGGCGGAAGGCAGGCATGGGAGAGGATGCCTGACAAAAAGGCGGCGGGAGCGATCCCGCCGCCTTTTTTCTTGCCGTGCAGGCGCGCGGAGCTAGGTTTCGAATCACAACGAGACGCCGGAAGGGCGCCGTGAGTGGAGAGAAACCGACGATGCATCCCATCACCCATGCCGAAACCCGTGCCGACCGTCCCGCGATCGTGATCGCAGGATCCGGCGAGACGGTCACCTATGCCGAGCTCGACCGCACCGCCAATCGCTTCGCGCACTTCCTCCGCGCGCACGGCCTCGGGCGCGACGATGCATTCGGCCTGCTGATGGAGAACAACGCGCTCTACCTCCAGCTCGTGTGGGGATCGCAGCGCGCGGGCACGATGCTGGTCCCGGTCTCGACCCGCCTCACCGCGCCCGAGATCGTCTACATCCTGAAGGACAGCGGTGCGAAGCTGCTGATCACCTCTACGCAGTTTGCCGATGTCACCGAGGGTGTTCGCCGCGAATGTCCCGATCTGCCCGTGTTCGTGCTCGGCGGAGAGGGCGATGCTGCCCTCGAAGCAGCGATTGCGGTGCAGCCTGCCGAACCGATCGCCGACCAGTGCCCCGGGCTCTACATGCTCTATTCCTCGGGCACGACCGGGCGGCCCAAAGGCATTCGCCCGCCGCGGCCGCAGGACGACGACGTCCAGGCGGCGCATGCGCTGGTCATGCTGGCGGTGATGGGGCCGGGGATGCCGGCGGACGGGGAGATGGTCTACCTCTCACCTGCCCCGCTCTATCACGCCGCGCCGCTCGCCTGGTGCTGCACCGTTCATCGGCTGGGCGGCACCGTAGTGATCATGGAGAAGTTCGATCCCGAGGCCGCGTTGGCCGCGATCGAGAAATACCAGGTGACCGACAGCCAGTGGGTGCCGACGCACTTCGTGCGGATGCTCAAACTCGATGATGCGGTGCGCGAGCGCTACGACCTTTCAAGCCACCAGCGCGCCATCCATGCCGCGGCACCCTGTCCGATTCCCGTCAAGCAGGCGATGATAGCGTGGTGGGGGCCGATCCTGATCGAGTATTACGCCGGATCGGAGGGTATCGGGATGACGCTGATCCGCAGCGATGCCTGGCTTTCGCACCCCGGTTCGGTTGGCCCGGCGCTCCATGGCACGATCCATGTCTGCGGGCCTGACGGCGAGGAATTACCGCCCGGCACCGATGGATTGATCTATTTCGAGAACGACACGATCCCGACATACCACAATGATCCGGACAAGACGGCCGAGGCAATGCATCCCGAAGGCTGGATGACGCTGGGCGATATCGGACACGTCGACGACGACGGCTTTCTCTATTTGACCGACCGCAAGAGCCACATGATCATATCCGGCGGGGTGAACATCTACCCGCAAGAGATCGAAAATCTGCTCGTCACGCACGACAAGGTGATGGACGCTGCGGTAATCGGCGCGCCCGATTCCGACTTGGGGGAGAAAGTCGTGGCAGTGATCCAGCCACGCGACATGGCGGAGGCGGGTGCAGGGCTCGAGGCCGAGCTGCGCGAATTCCTCGCGCCGCAGCTTGCGCGGCTCAAGATGCCCCGGCAGTTCGACTTCCGCCCCGACCTCCCGCGCGAAGCGAACGGCAAGCTCTACAAGCGCGAGCTGCGCGACGAGTACGCGGCCATGGCGCGCGAGGACGCCTAGCCGAGCAGCCGGTTGGCGATCGCCCGGACTTCCTCGCCCATATCATCGCGTTCGAGCGCCAGGGCGAGCGTTGCCTCGACGAAACCGGTCTTGCTGCCGCAGTCGAAACGGCGGCCGGCGAAGGTCACCGCGTGGAACGGCTGCCCGCCGATCATCCGTGCCATGGCGTCGGTGAGCTGGATCTCGCCGCCCGCGCCTTTCTCCTGATCCTCGAGCGTGCGCATGACCTCGGGCTGGAGGATGTAACGCCCCGACACGATCTTGTTCGAGGGTGCTTCGCTGGCGGGCGGCTTCTCGACCAGGCCGCGCACCTCGGTCAGTGCGCCACGCACTTCGCCCGGGTCGATCACGCCGTAGCTGGAGACTTCCTCCCTTGGGACCTCGAGCACGCTGATGAGATTGCCGCCCACTTCTTCATAGGCTACCACCATCTGCTTCATGCAGCCCGGCTCGCCGATCATCAGTTCGTCAGGCAGGAGAATTGCGAAGGGCTCGTCGCCGACGATCGCGCGCGCGCACCAGATCGCGTGGCCGAGGCCGAGCGGTACCTGCTGGCGCACGGTGATGATGTCGCCGGGCGTGAAGCGCGTCGCCTCGAGAATGCCGAGGTCCTTGCCGCGCTCGCTCATTGTCGTCTCGAGCTCGAAGGCGATGTCGAAATGCTCGACGATCGCCGTCTTGCCGCGCCCGGTGACGAAGATCATTTGCTCGATCCCCGCCTCGCGCGCCTCGTCCACCGCATACTGGATCAGCGGCCGGTCCACGATCGGCAGCAGTTCCTTCGGAATGGCCTTGGTCGCGGGGAGAAAGCGGGTGCCGAGGCCGGCTACGGGGAAAACGGCTTTTCGGATCGGTTTGCGTGCGCTCATGGCAAATGGATAGGTAGCGACGGGGGGCTGCGCAACCGGCGACTTGCGGGCGCATCGATTCACGCTAAACGCTCGCCCATGGACAAGATCATCATCGAAGGCGGCAAGCGGCTGGCGGGATCCATTCCGATCTCAGGCGCGAAGAATGCCGCGCTTACTCTCATTCCCTGCGCGCTGTTGACCGAGGAACCGCTGACGCTGCGCAACCTGCCGCGGCTGGCGGACATCGACGGGTTCCAGCACCTGATGAACCAGTTCGGGATCACGACCTCGATCCAGGGCACCCGGCCCGAGGATTTCGGTCGCGTGATGACCCTGGAAGCGCCGCGGATCACCTCGACCGTCGCGCCTTACGAACTGGTGCGCAAGATGCGCGCCTCGATCCTCGTGCTCGGCCCGATGCTGGCGCGCATGGGCGAGGCGACCGTTTCGCTGCCCGGCGGCTGCGCGATCGGAAACCGCCCGATCGACTTGCACCTCAGGGCGATCGAAGCGTTCGGGGCGGAGATCGAGCTCGCCCAAGGCTACGTCCGGGCCCGCGCACCGGACGGCGGGCTGCCCGGCGGCGAGTTCGACTTTCCGGTGGTCTCGGTCGGCGCGACCGAAAACGCGCTGATGGCGGCGGTTCTCGCCAACGGCACCTCGCGCCTGTTCAACGCCGCGCGCGAACCCGAGATCGTCGATCTCTGCAACCTGCTGGTGGCGATGGGCGCGCAGATCGAGGGCATCGGCACCTCCGACCTGACGATCCACGGCGTGCGGCGGCTGCACGGGGCGACCTACCGCGTGATGGCCGACCGGATCGAGGCCGGCTCTTACGCCTGCGCCGCGGCGATCACGGGAGGTGAGGTCCTGCTAGAAGGCGCAAAGGCCGAGGAGATGCAGGCGACGCTCCATGCGCTGCGCAACATCGGCATTCATGTCGAGAACGAAACGAAGGGCGTGCGCATCGGTGCGAACGGGCGGCTGCGGGCGACGAACCTCTCGACCGCCCCCTATCCCGGCCTCGCCACGGACATGCAGGCGCAGTTGATGGCGCTCCTCACCCGTGCCGAGGGCACAAGCGTATTGACCGAGACGATCTTCGAGAACCGCTACATGCACGTGCCGGAGCTCAACCGCATGGGCGCAAACATCGAAACTTCGGGTCGCACGGCTATCGTGCACGGCGTCACGCGGCTGACTGGTGCCGAAGTCATGGCTACCGACCTGCGCGCCTCGATGAGCCTCGTCATCGCCGGACTTGCGGCGGAGGGACAGACGCAGGTGCGGCGTCTCTACCACCTGGACCGGGGCTACGAGCGCCTGGAGGAGAAGCTTGCTCTGGTCGGCGCGCAAGTCGAACGGATCGGCGATGAGTAGCTTCGCCGCTGCGGACCTTTCCGCCCGATGCCGCGTTGGCGAGAGGAAAGGAGTTCGATCATGGCATTGCTCAAAATGGCGGCGCTCGGCGCCCTAGGCTACGTCGGATACAAGTACTACGAGAAGCACAAGGGCGAAGACCGCGCGGCCTTCGACGGCAACCAGGGCGACGGGAACGTCCGCGACGCGGGCCCGGAAGCCATGCGCGACAAACCCAAGCGCGCATGGAGCAAGGCCGACGAGGCGAGCGACCAGAGCTTCCCCGCCAGCGATCCCCCGGCTACCTACTGAGCTCGAGGGCGGAGGCCACCAGCCACAGACGGATCGCGCCGGCCAGCCCCGGCGGCTGCTCGGCCTGGATTCGCTCTTCATCGATTCGCGCAACAAGCGCGTTGAGCGGTACGCCCTCGCGTTCCGCCGCGGCGCGCAGCATGTCCCAGAACAGCGGCTCGAGGCTGATGGAGGTCTTGTGCCCCGCAATTTCAATCGAGCGCTTGAGCGGCGGATGATAGGGTGTGGCCATGGGGTCCGCCTAGCAGGTCGGCGCGGATTTGGCGCGGCTGTTGCTGTCGCCCGGGCGTCAGCGCGATCGCTCTCGGGATTGTTGCCGCCGCGCATATCTGAGCGACCTCGTCCTGATGAAACCTTCAGGTGTGCAAAGCGGGGCCAGGCGGTATTCTCGCGGCGGTGAGCGCTCCTGGATCGCGCTCCGATTGGTGATCTGGAGAATGGTCCGTGTCCGAACAGATGCTCTTCCGCAACGTGATGGGGATCACTCCAGGCAGTCTCGATCCGTTCAGGAAAGCGGTGAAAGAAGCCATCGAGTTCGTCGAACGGAACGCTCCCCAGCTCATGGTGCGAACCTACATCGACGAGCGGCAGATGCGTGCAGTGAGCTTTCAACTCTATCGGAACTCGCAGGACGTTCTGCGGCACTGGGAGCTGTCCGATCCCTACATCCGGAACGTCGGGGGGAATTGCACGGTGGAATCGTTCGAAGTCTATGGCGAGCCGAGCGAAGAGGTGCTCGCCGGCCTCGTCCGCGTCTTCCCCGACGGACGGCTGTGCGTGATGGGTCCGCTGGCCGGTTTTTCCCGCTTCTAGCCGTGTGAGCCGCGACTGGGAGGAACTGCTCGCGGCGTCGGTCCGTTCTGCCCCTACGATGATGCTCCGGAACCGCGACACGAGGCATGGCTAGCCAGGCGGCGAACCAGCATCCCAATCGGGAATATGCCGTCGAGCTGGCGCGGGCCTTCGGGGGCGCGATCATCTTCGGTCTGCCGAATCTGATGACGATGGAGATGTGGTTCCTCGGCTTCTATCTCGATCGCCCGCGCCTGATCCTCTTCCTGCTCGTCAATTTTGCGATTCTAATGGGGCTCTCCCGCTTCTCCGGCTTCGAGGAGACCGCGAGTGTGAAGGAGGATTTGCTGGATGCATTGGCGGCGTACGGGGTAGGCGTGATTGCATCCGCTGCCACTCTCGCGATTTTCGGCATCCTGCTGCCCGGCATGTCGATGGGAGAGATTGTCGGCAAGATCGCCGTGCAGAGCGTTCCGGCCAGCTTCGGTGCGATTATTGCGCGCCAGCAAATGAGGGGCAAGAGCGAAGAGGAACAGGAGGAGGAGCGAGATGTCGCGGAACGTCGTGGCGGCTATGGGTGGCAGCTGTTCCTGATGGTGGCTGGCGCGCTGTTCCTGGCTTTCAACCTCGCGCCGACCGAGGAAATGGTCCTGATCGGGTTCAAGATGTCGCCCTGGCACGCCGTTGCGCTGGTGCTCGTCTCGGTCCTTGCGCTTCACGCTTTCGTTTATGCGGTTGGCTTTGCCGGGCAGGAGCGTCCACCGGAGGGAAGCGGCTTCTGGCGCCTGTTCGTCTGCTACACGATCGCGGGCTACGGCGTGGCGCTGCTCGTCAGCCTTTATGTGCTGTGGACCTTCGGCCGAATGGATGGCGCGGATCTCGGGCAGATCGCATCGATGACGGCGGTGCTCGCGTTTCCGGCGGCGATCGGTGCGGCTATCGCGCGGCTCGTGGTTTGATCGGAGCAAGGCGGTGGCGGAGACCGGAAACAGCAAGAAATCGGGAAAGCGAAGCTCCGACCGGCAACGGTCGAGGCCGCCTCTGCTGGAATGGGTCGCCGCGGCGGTTGGGCTGACCCTGACGCTCGCGGTGCTGGGGGCGCTGGGCTGGGAAGGCCTCGAGAGTGCCGGCGACGATCCACCGGCGATCGACGCCGAGATCCGTCGGATCGTACCGGTACGACCCGGGTACGTGGTCGAAGTCGAGCTGCGCAATCGTTCCTCCGCCACGGCCGCGGCGGTCCAGGTCGAAGGTGAGTTGACCGCGGCCGACGGCGCCGTCGCAACCAGCACCGCAACGGTCGATTACGTGCCCGGAGACTCGACGAGGAGCGCCGGACTCTTCTTCGCGGACGATCCGCGCCTGCATCGGCTGGAAGTCCGCGCGCTCGGGTACGCCGAACCGTGATGGTTGCCCCCCGGTCGCGCGCGGCATGCCGACGCCCCAACCCCCGGGCCGGGATCGGCCTCTTTCTGGAGGCGGGCGATGACTAGCAGCGAGGTCGTCGTTCTCGCCAGCGGCGCGATGCTGCTGGCCCTGCTGGGCGTGCTCCACCTGGGAGGGTTGCGGCTGATCGGCTGGTGCCAGCCCCGGCGCCGCCACCCCTATCTCCGCGTCCTCGTCACGTTCTGGGCGTTGGCGGTTCTGCACCTTGTAGAAATCGCGATCGGCGCACTGGCGTTGTGGCTGCTGGCCGCCGTGCCCGGTACGGGAGCTTTCGGTCCAGCCTTCGGGGGAGCGGCGGCCGACTATCTGTACGTCGCCGGAATTTCCTTCGTTACGCTCGGTTACGCCCAGGTGGAGGCGCAGGGCGCGATTCGTTTGCTGGTGATGCTGCTCTCGCTGGGAGGTTTCATGGTTCTCACCTGGTCGGCGACCTTCATCTACACCATCTGGGGGGAAAACTTCCGCGACGAGCCCTAAGCCATCCCATCAGTACATATGCTGGCCGCCATTGATGCTCATGGTCGAGCCGGTGACAAAGCCTGCTTCGTCGCTGGTAAGGAATGCCACGCCGCGGGCGATTTCCTCCGCCTGACCGAGTCGGCCCACGGGGATCTTAGCAACGATCTTTTCCAGCACCGGCTCCGGCACCGCGGCGACCATGTCGGTGTCGATGTACCCCGGTGCGATCGCATTGACCGTCACGCCGACGCGCGCGCCTTCCTGCGCCAGCGCCTTGGTGAAGCCGTGTATCCCGCTCTTGGCCGCGGCATAGTTGACCTGGCCGTACTGCCCGGCCTGCCCGTTGATCGAGCCGATGTTGACGATCCGGCCCCAGCCGCGCTCGCGCATCCCGGGGAAGCAGGCCTTGGCCATGTTGAAGCATCCGCCGAGGTTGATGCGCATGACCTCGTTCCAGTCGTCGAAGGTCATCTTGTGCAGCGTGCCGTCGCGGGTGATGCCCGCGTTGTTGACGACGATGTCGACGTCGCCGACCTCCTCGCTTACGCGCCTGCAGCCGTCCTGGCAGGCCTCGTGATCGCCCACGTCCCATTTGTAGATCGGAATGCCGTGCGCGGCGGAGAAGCGTTTCGCCCGCTCGTCGTTGCCGGCGTAGTTGGCGACCACGGTGCGCCCCTGCGCCTTGAGCGCGAGGCTGATCGCCTCACCGATACCGCGGGTTCCGCCGGTGACGATTGCAACGCGAGCCATGGATTTGTCTCTCCGCCTGATTTTTGTGTGTCTCGAAGGTCTACGCGAAGCTTGCGCGACACAAAAGAGAAACCCCGCCGGAAGCGGGGCTTTGCAGACGAATTCAAATGTGTCCCCGGATCAGAAGCGGAACTGTGTGCCGACGTAGACCGCCTGGCTGTCCTGCTCCATGTCGGTGAGCGGCGCGAGCCGATCGCGGTCCTGCGACAGTCGCACGCCTGCCGTGACGTCGAGATTGCGGGTCACGCGATAGGCGCCGCCGAGGTCGACCGACTGTTCGCCCAACGCTTCCAGCGTGCGCGGCGAGCGGCCGACGCTGCGATCGTGCTCGAACGCAATGCGGGGCTTGAAGCGGCTTGGTTCCTCGCGGCGTTCGGCCGGCTTGAAGGTGGCGAGATCGGGCACGTCCATCTCGCGCACGCCCTCCGGAAGCGAGGGTGCCTTGGCAAAGCTCTGGTATCCGCGCGCAACGCCGAGGTTGTAACGGGTTGCGGCGATCGTGGTGGCGCCGGTGCCCGGCTCCCCGGCCATCGAGGCCAGTGTCGAGCGGAACGAGATCGCGCGCGCGGTATCCTCGTCGACGCGGACGGCGACCGTCACCGTGCGGTCGAGCGGCTTGGCCGGCCCGGCGGGCGTGAAACGTAGCGCCTGGCCGCGTGCAGCGACTTGCTGGGCTACTCGCCGGGCGAGTTGCGGATCGACCGAGGCGGGCGTGAAGGGAGCGAACTGCGCAGAGATCGAGGCGACACTCTCGCCGCCTTCAAACCCGACAAGCGCCAGGCCAGTCGAAGGAATCGCCAACGCCAAGCACGCAGCCGACAGCAACAGGGGCGCGAAACCACCCTTGCGTGTCATGTGCCGCGGCCGAGACATTCCAGCGCTTCCTTCCCCTTGTTTCCCCGCAATCCAAGCCGATCGGGCCTGAATGTTTCCTGACTTTTCCGCCATCCGCCCGCACCGGGACTCGCGCACAGAAGAATCGGAAAGAAAGTTAGGATCGATCCGGTCGATTGACCAGCGTTTTCCACAAGCGGTGCTTCTCGATTAGGTGCGGGTGTTGCACCATGCACACAGGCCGCGGCGCGATTAAGGCGCGGTTCAAGCGCTCACGGGTCAACCCCGGCGTCCAGGCCGCGGAGGCCACGCTGCGCTTGCCGCTAGCGCCGTGCGGGCTATAGAGGCGGACGAGCACACTGACAGGATACGACCCGATCATCATGAACGCGACCCGCCTTACTTCCCATGTCTCCCGCGGCCTGCTCGTGACTCTGGCGCTTGCCGGCCTCACGGCCTGCGGCGGCGGCGGACGTCCCGCCTCGGATCTTGCCGCCAGTCAGGTGACCACGATCGGCGTCAATTCCTACCTCTGGCGTGCAGCGCTGGAGGCCGTGAGCTTCGCGCCGCTGCTCCAGGCAGACAGCGCAGGCGGCGTGATCGTGACCGACTGGTACGCGAATCCCGACAATCCCGGCGAGCGCATCAAGCTGACCGTCTCGATCCTCGACCAGGATCTGCGCGCCGATGCCGTCCGCGTTGCCGCCAGCCGTCAGGTTTCCCAAGGTGGTACCTGGGTCGATGCGCCGGTTCAGGCCGCGACCGTGCAGAAGCTCGAGAGCATCATCCTCACCAAGGCGCGCGACCTGCGCCGCCAGGCTGTTTCCTAGCCTCATCACTTTCCCTATCGGGGGCCGCATGAGCGAGAACCGTTTCGATCCGTCGCAGGCCGACGGGCGCTGGCAGCGCGCATGGGAAGAGGCACGCTGCTTCGAGGCCGACAGCAATTCGGCCAAGCCCAAGAGCTACGTGCTCGAGATGTTCCCCTATCCTTCGGGGCGCATCCATATCGGGCATGTGCGCAACTACACGATGGGCGACGTCCTCGCGCGCTACAAGCGGATGACGGGGCACGAGGTGCTGCACCCGATGGGGTGGGACGCCTTCGGCATGCCGGCCGAGAACGCGGCCATGGAAAAGGGGGTCCACCCCGGCGGCTGGACCCGCGGCAACATCGCCAACATGAAGGCGCAGTTGAAGCGAATCGGCTTTGCACTCGACTGGAGCCGCGAGCTCGCGACCTGCGATCCGGATTACTATGGGCAGGAACAGGCACTGTTCCTCGACCTCTACGAGGCGGGACTGGTCTATCGCAAGGAGAGCGAGGTCAACTGGGACCCCGTCGACATGACCGTGCTCGCCAACGAGCAGGTGATCGACGGCAAGGGCTGGCGCTCGGGTGCGGAGGTCGAGAAGCGCAAGCTCAACCAGTGGTTCCTCAGGATCACGCAATTCGCCGGGAAGCTGCTCGACGGGCTGGGCGAGCTCGAGAACTGGCCCGACAAGGTCCGCCTGATGCAGGAGAACTGGATCGGCCGGAGCCGCGGTCTGCAGTTCTCGTTCGAGCTGTCGGACGGCGAAAGCCTGGCGGTCTATACCACGCGCCCCGACACGATCTTCGGTGCGAGCTTCGTCGCCGTTGCGCCCGACCATCCCGTCGCGCAGCGCGTCGCGACGATCAATTGCGATGCGGCTAAGTTCATCGAGCGATGCAAGCGCGGCGGGACGACCGCGGCCGAGCTCGAGATGGCGGAGAAGCTCGGCTTCGACACCGGCATCGGCGCACGCCATCCGTTCACCGGCGAGTACCTGCCGGTCTATATCGCGAATTTTGTGCTGATGGACTACGGCACCGGCGCGATCATGGCGGTGCCCGGGCACGACCAGCGCGACTTCGAATTCGCGACCAAGTACGGCCTGCCGATCCCGCGCGTCGTCGCGTCCAGCGCGGAAGAGGCGGACAAGCCGTTCGCCGGTGAGGCCGAGTCGGGCGACGGCGTGCTGGTCAACTCGCAGTTCCTCGACGGGATGGAGGTGGAGGCTGCCAAGCGCGAGGTGATCGCGCGCGCCGAGAAGGACGGCTGGGGCCAGGGCACGACCGTATGGCGTCTGCGCGACTGGGGCGTCTCGCGCCAGCGCTACTGGGGCACGCCGATCCCGTTCATCCACTGCGCCGCGTGCGGCGTGGTGCCGGTGCCCAAGGACCAGCTTCCCGTCGTCCTGCCCGAGGACGTCGATTTCAAGACCCCCGGCAACCCGCTGCTGCGCCATCCGACCTGGAAGCACGTCGATTGCCCCCGTTGCGGCGCCAAGGCGGAGCGGGAGACCGACACGCTCGACACGTTCGTCGATTCGAGCTGGTACTTCCTGCGCTTCGCCAGCCAGCCGGCCGACAAGCCGTTCGACCGCGAGGAAGTCGCCAAGTGGCTGCCGGTGGAACAGTACATCGGCGGAATCGAGCATGCGATCCTGCACCTGCTCTACGCCCGTTTCTGGACCCGCGCGCTGCAGCACATCGGCCAGCTCGATTTTGCCGAGCCCTTCGCGAACCTGTTCACGCAGGGCATGGTGACGCACGAGACCTATTCCCGCGAGATCGACGGGCGCACCGTCTATTACGCGCCGAACGAGGTCAGCCGCGAGGCGGAGCGCGCGCTGCTCAAGGACGACGGCGGCGAGGTCGCGATCGGCCGCGTCATCAAGATGTCCAAGTCGAAGAAGAACACCGTCGACCCGGACGAGATCGTCGCCAAGTACGGCGCCGACGCGGTGCGCTGGTTCATGCTCTCCGACAGTCCGCCCGAGCGCGACCTGCCGTGGTCCGAAGCCGGGATCGAGGGCTGCTGGCGCTTCGTCCAGCGCCTCTGGCGTCTGTTCGGGCAATACGATGCGGCGGCGAGCGGCGAGGACCAGGCGCTGCTGCGCAAGACGCACCAGACGATCGCCGCGGTTGCCGAGGATATCGAGGCGCTCTCGTTCAACAAGGCCGTGGCGCGGCTCTACGAGCTGACCGGCGCGATTGAGAAGGCGCCGGCTTCGGCCACGCGCAGCGAGGCGATCCGCACGATCCTGCTGCTCGCCAGTCCGATGATGCCGCATCTGGCCGAAGAGGGCTGGGCCGCGATCGGCGGTGAGGGACTGGTCGCCAGTGCCCCGTGGCCGGTGGCCGATCCGGCACTGCTGGTGGAGGACGAGGTGACCATCGCGGTACAGCACATGGGCAAGCTGCGTGACACGCTGACTGCCCCCAAGGGCGCGCCCAAGGAAGACCTTGAAGCGCTTGCCTTGGCGAGCGAGAAGGTCCAGCGTTCGATCGATGGAGCGGCGGTACGCAAGGTGATCGTGGTGCCCGACAGGCTGGTGAACATCGTCACATGATCCGTGCGGCCGCCCTCGCCGCGGCCCTGGTCGCGCTGTCCGCCTGCGGATTGCAGCCGATGTACGCGGGCGGCAGCAGCGGCGAGGTCGCGCGCGGACTCGCTGCCGTCGAAGTACCCCCGATCGAGGGGCGCGCCGGCTGGCTGGTGCGCAACGCGCTGCAGGACCGGCTCGGCGCGGCAGGCGAGGAAAGCCCGCGCTACCGCCTCGACGTGCGGCTCGACGACCGGCTCGAGGGGCTCGGCGTGCTGAGCGACGATACGATCGGGCGCGAACGCCGGACGCTGCGGGCGCGCTATCAGCTCGTCGATACCGTCGACGGTTCGATCCTGCTCGATGCGACTGCCGGGTCGGACGCGGGGATCGACGTCGTCTCAAGCGAATACGCGACCATTGCCGCCGAGCAGACGGCGCTCGAGAATCTAGCGCTCGAGGTTGCCGAACGGATCGTGACGCAGCTCTCGCTCACGCTGCGCGAAGACCGGTGAAGGCGACCCAGCGCGATTTCGCCGCTGCCGCCCGGCGCGCGGCGCAGCAATGCCGCGTGTTCTTCTTCTGCGGGCCGGACGAAGCCGGCGCCTCGGCTGCGGCTGACAGGATCGTCGAACTGCTCGACGATCCGGGCGAACGCATCGAGATGTCGGGCGCGGCTCTGCGCAAGGATCCCGTCCTCCTCGGTGACGAGGCCCGCTCGGGCTCCCTGTTCGGCGATGCGCGCCACATCTATGTGCGCGCGAGCGGTGACGAGGCGCTGGATGCGATCGGCAATCTGCTGCTGGGCACGGGCGATGCCTGCCCGGTCTTGATCATCGCCACCTCCGCCACCGACAAGTCGCGCACCGCGAAGCTGCTGGAGAAGCGCGACGACGCGCTGGTCGCGATGTTCTGGCCGCCCGATCTCGCCTCCGTCACCGCCAGCGTCCGCGGGATGGCGGATGCGGCGGGCCTGCGCCTCAACGGCGACATTGCCGAGCGGATTGCGCGTGCCGCCGGGCTCGACGTGCGGCTCGCCCAGTCGGAAGTGGGCAAGCTCGCGCTCTACCTCGACGCCTCGCCCGCCGCACCGAAGAACGCCGATGGCGCCGCGCTGGACGCGATCGGCGCCTCGACCGAGGAAGACGGCTTCATGCCCCTGGTCAACGCCGTACTCGCGGGCGAGACGCGCAAGATCCCGGCCGAGCTCCACCGGCTGCGCGAACTGTCGCTCAATCCGGTCGGCGTGCTGCTGGCGGTGGAGCGGCGCGCGGCCCAGCTCGCGCAGTTGGCCGCGAAAATCGGGCCCCGCGGCAACGTTGCGGCGACGCTGGAGGCGGAGAAGCGTGCACGGCGCATCTTCTGGAAGGACGAGCGCGATCTGGCAGCACAGCTGCGGCACTGGCGCGGGCGCGAACTCGACCGGCTGGTGGAAAAGCTCGTCGCGCTTCACCGCGCACTGCTTGCCAACAGCCAGTCGGCCGACCTGTTGCTCTCGCAGGGCCTCGCCGAGATCGCCCGCCGCGCTGCGCGACGCTGATGCGCTGTACCTAGTTCTCGGGAACCTGGAACGTACCCGACACGCGTCCTTCCGACGTAGTCGAGGTGCCCGAAGCGCTTCCGTCGACGCTCGACACGCCGGTCCTGAGGTCGATCACCAGCCGCCCGCCGTTGAGCGTGTCGGTGCCGCGACGCAGGCGGACGTTCCCGGCCATGGTGATGATCCGGCGATTGAAGTCGTAGACCGCGACATCACCGGTCGCCGATTCGTTGCCACGCGTCACCCGTACCCCGCCCGTCGCGGTGATGCGCTGGATGCTCAGCGAACCGGCGTCGCTGTAGTTGACCAGCGTGCGCGCCGCGCGCAGCCGCAGGCCGGCCTGCGTGATGTCGACGTTGCCCGACAGGACGACGCGGTTCTGCCGGTCCTGCAGCTCGATCCGGTCGGCGGCATAGTTGACCGGCGCGTTCGAATTGTGCCCGGCGATCGCCTGGGCATTGAGCTGCATGCCTGCGAACACAGCGAGAGTGCCGACGAAGCCGGCAAGTGCCCAGCGGGACGCGGTGGGGAAATGCGATGTCATGAGGGCATCCTCAGTTCGCCCGGGATCATGCGCAAGCGGGCGTTGCCGTCAAGCGTGACCGTGCGTTCGGCCATGTCGGCGATCAGGCGGTCGGCGGAGAAGGTGCCGGCCGGGATCTCGCCTTCGACCCCGCCGCGCCCGACCATGCGCTTCGCCGCGAGATCGACCGAAACCCCGCGCGCGACCATGCGATAGCCGTCGGCCGCGGTCAGGCGGACCGGGCCGAAGACGGAGACGACTTCCTCGTTGAGGTCGTAGGTGCCGGCCTGCGCGCCGAGACGGGCGGGGCCTTCGGGCAAGGCGATCCGGGCGACGAGATCGTTCATCCGCACGATCCCTTCCACGCTGGACCGCTGCACCGCCTCGCCGGCGGTCAGCGAGAACGGCCGACCCTTGTCGTCCTGCCCGCGGTACATGGCGTTGTCGACACGCAGCCGCTCGTCGATCATGGCGACTTCGTTGCGGTCGAGCAGGAAGCTGACCTCGCCGCGCGGGCTGAGCGGCGTGATCACCATCAAGGCCGCGACAACGCCTATACCCATCGGCAGGACTTTGGCGAGAAACGAGACGAGCCGGTCGTGCGATCCTCCGGGCGCGGCGAAGTGCTGCCGCTCGCTCCTCAGCCGGGCCGCCTCCTGCGTCTCGATCCGCCGTTTCGTCACCATGGTCTGCGCCTACCCTGTGAAGGACTACGCGTGGCTGAAAATATCGTTCTCGGCCCATCCGGCGAGGTCGAGCCGCGCCCGGGTGGGCAGGAAATCGAAGCAGGCCTGCGCCATCTCGGTGCGGCCCTCGCGCGCCAGCCGCTCGACGAAGATGGCGTGCAGCCGATGAAGGAAGCGCACGTCGGACGCCGCGTATTCGCGCTGCGCTTCGTTGATCTCGGGCGCGCCCCAGTCGGAGCTCTGCTGCGCCTTCGAGATCTCGCCGCCCAGCAGTTCCTGGACCAGGTTCTTGAGCCCGTGCCGGTCGGTATAAGTCCGCGTTAGCTTGCTCGCGATCTTGGTGCAGAACACCGGCGCGGCGGTGACGCCGAGATAATGTTCGATCGCCGCGAGATCGAAGCGCGCGAAGTGGTAGAGCTTGAGCCGCGCGGGATCGGCGAGCGCGGCCTTGAGGTTCGGCGCGTCGTAGGAACTGCCGACGCGGAAACGCACGAGGTGCTCGTCGCCGTGACCGTCGCTGAGCTGGACGACGCAGAGCCGGTCGCGCGGCGTGACGAGGCCCATCGTTTCGGTGTCGACCGCGATCGGCCCGTCGGCGAGCACGCCGGCGGGCAGGTCCTCTTCGTGAAAATGCACTGCCATAAGGCGCGGCTCTTAGGCGCATTGGGGATTGAGGGAAAGGGCTGCTGGAACGCGGCGCGCGCGCCGCCTATCCTGCCATGCCATGAGCGACACTCTACCCCAGAGCTGGCGGCCGGTGCTCGATCCCGTGCTTTCTGCACCGGAAGCGAGGCGGCTGGGCGGCTGGCTTCGCGCCGAGGAGGCTGCCGGGCGGACGATCTACCCCCCGCGCGGCACGCGGCTTGCCGCGCTCGACCTGACGCCGCTGGAGGACGTGAAAGTCGTAATCCTGGGGCAGGATCCCTACCACGGGCCGGATCAGGCGATGGGCCTGTGTTTCGCCGTGCCCGAAGGCGTCCGCGTGCCGCCGAGCCTGGTCAACATCTACAAGGAGTTGGAAAGCGACCTCGGCCTGCCGCCGCCGGGGCACGGCGATCTGAGCGCCTGGGCGCGGCAAGGTGTGCTTCTGCTCAACAACTCGCTGACGGTTGAGGCGGGGCGCGCGGGCAGCCATGCCGGCAAAGGGTGGGAGACGATCACCGATGCCTGCGTCGCGGCTGTCGCGGCGCGGGCCGAGCCGAGCGTGTTCATTCTCTGGGGCAGCCATGCGCAGGGCAAGGCGGCGCGCATTCCCGAACTCGCGCAGAGCAACCGGCACCTGGTGCTGCGCTCACCGCACCCGAGCCCGCTTTCGGCCCACCGCGGCTTCTTCGGCTCGCGGCCGTTCAGCCAGGCGAACGCCTTTCTCGAGGCGCAGGGCCGCGGCGCGATCGACTGGGGAGTTTAGTCCCCTCCCGAGTCCCAGCGAAGGCTGGGACCTCAGGCCGCTGGCGCTCCGCCGATGGAGGGAGGTCCCAGCCTTCGCTGGGACTCGGGAATGGCGCTAGAATCGTGTTACTTCAACGCGGCAGTTCGCTCGCACCCATCAGCGCTTCGTCCACCGCGCGAGCGGCCTGGCGGCCTTCGCGGATCGCCCAGACGACGAGGCTCTGGCCGCGGCGCATGTCGCCGCAGGCAAAGACGTTCGGCTCGCTCGTCGCGTAGCTCTGCGTATCGGCGGCGACATTGCCGCGGGCGTCCAGTTCGACGCCCGCGCGGTCGAGCAGTCCGCGGCGCTTGGGGCCGGTGAAGCCCATCGCGAGCAAGATCAGATCGGCCCGCAGCGTGAATTCGCTGCCTGCGATCTCGTGCATCCGCCCGTCGCGCCATTCGACGCGCACGCATTCGAGACCGGCGACTTCGCCGTTCTCGGCGACGACGCGCTTCGCCAGCACGGCCCAGTCGCGCTCCGCACCCTCCTGATGACTGGAGGACGTACGCAGCTTGAGCGGCCAGTCCGGCCAGGTCAGCGCCTTGTCTTCCTTCACCGGCGGCTTGGGCATGATCTCGAGCTGAGTCACGCTCGCCGCGCCCTGGCGGTTGGAGGTGCCGACGCAGTCGCTGCCGGTGTCACCGCCGCCGATCACGATCACGTGCTTGCCCGTCGCCGTCAGCGAGCCGCGCGGGGCGGCGCGCACTTCGTCGTCGCCCGCGTTGCGCTTGTTCTGCTGGGTCAGGAACTCCATCGCCAGCCGCACGCCCGGAAGCTCGGCGCCCGGGATGTCGAGCTGACGCGCTTCCTCCGCCCCGCCCGCGAGCACGATTGCGTCGAAGTTCTCCTTGAGGGCGGAGAACGAAACCTCGACGCCGACTTCGCTGTTGGTGCGGAACTGGACCCCTTCGGCCTCCATCTGCACCGCGCGGCGGTTGATGAGGTGCTTTTCCATCTTGAAGTCGGGAATGCCGTAGCGGAGCAGGCCGCCGATCCGGTCGGCCTTCTCGAATACCGTGACAGCGTGGCCCGCGCGGGCGAGCTGCTGCGCGCAGGCGAGGCCGGCAGGTCCGGATCCGATCACCGCGACCGACTTGCCGGTCGGCTTCTCGGGCACGTGCGGCTTGATCCAGCCTTCCTGCCAGCCGCGGTCCACGATCGCGCATTCGATCGACTTGATCGTCACCGGGCTGTCGACGATGTTCAGCGTGCAGGCCGCTTCGCAAGGCGCGGGGCAGACGCGGCCGGTGAACTCGGGGAAGTTGTTGGTCGAATGGAGCGTGTCGAGCGCACGCTTCCAGTCGGCCTCGTAGACCAGGTGATTCCAGTCGGGGATCAGGTTGTTCACCGGGCAGCCGGTGTGACAGTAGGGAATCCCGCAGTTCATGCAGCGAGCCGCCTGGTTGCGCAGCTTGTCCTCCGGCAGGGGGACGACGAATTCCTTGTAATGCGCGACCCGCTCCGCCGGATCGGCGTAGCCGCGGTCCTCGCGCTCGAATTCGAGGAAACCTGTGTCCTTGCCCATGACGGTCAAATCTCCGATTTGGCCGTCACCCCTGCGTAGGCAGGGGTCCAGTTGACGTCGCCGATATCGACGGACGGTATCTGGATCCCCGCCTTCGCGGGGATGACGAAAAGAAAATGAAAGGTCACTCCGCTGCCACGCTTTCGGCTTCGATCCGCTCACTCTCGAGCTGCTCGAGCGCGCGCGCGTAGTCGCGCGGCATGACCTTGACGAAGCGCGTGAGCGCGGCGTCCCAATCGTCGAGCAGCGCGGCGGCCTTGGCCGAGCCGGTGTGCAGCTTGTGCCGCTCGACCAGGATGCGCAGGCGCTCCGCGTCGTGGCGCAGCATATCGCCCATGCCGAGGTCGTCGACGGAGCGCGCACGCTGCTGCGGACGGCCGGTGCCTTCCTCGGCGTCGGGCGCGGCCGATACCGGCAGCAGATCGACCTGCGCCGGGTTGCACAGGTGCTCGAACTCGCCGTCCTCGTCGTAGATGTAGGCGACGCCCCCGCTCATTCCCGCCGCGAAGTTGCGTCCGGTGCGGCCGAGCACGCATACGACGCCGCCGGTCATGTACTCGCAGCCGTGGTCCCCGGTGCCCTCAACCACCGCGACGGCGCCGGAATTGCGCACCGCGAACCGCTCGCCCGCGACGCCTTCGAAGAAAGCCTCGCCCGAAATCGCGCCGTAGAGCACGGTGTTGCCGACGATGATGTTCTCGCCCGGGTCGCGGCCGATTCCGGCCGGCGGACGCACGACGATCCGGCCGCCCGAAAGCCCCTTGCCTACGTAGTCGTTGGCATCGCCCGTAAGGTCCAGGGTGACGCCGTGGGCAAGCCAGGCGCCGAAGCTCTGCCCGGCTACTCCGGTAAGATTGATGCGGATGGTGTCGGACGGCAGCCCGGCGTGCCCGTAGCGGCGGGCGATCTCGCCGGAGAGCATCGCTCCCGCGGTGCGGTTGACATTGCGGATCTCGCGCTCGAGCTGGACCGGTTCGCCGCTCTCGATCGCCTCGCGGCAGGCGGCGATCAGTTCCTTGTCCATCGCGGTGGCGAGGCCGTGGTCCTGCTCCTGCGTGTGATGCAGTGCCACGCCCTGGGGCGCCGCCACCTGCAGCACGCGCGAAAGGTCGACGCCGTGCGCCTTCCAGTGGCGTTCGACACGGCGCATGTCGATCCGGTCCACCCGGCCGATCATCTCCTCGACCGTGCGGAAGCCCATCTCGGCCATGATCTGCCGCAGTTCCTCGGCGACGAAGAAGAAGTAGTTGATCACGTGCTCGGGCGTGCCGGTGAAGCGCTTGCGAAGCACCGGGTCCTGCGTCGCGACACCGACCGAACAGGTGTTGAGATGGCACTTGCGCATCATGATGCAGCCGGCCGCGATCAGCGGCGCGGTGGCGAAGCCGAACTCGTCGGCGCCGAGCAGCGCGCCGATCGCGACGTCGCGCCCGGTGCGCAGGCCGCCGTCGACCTGCACCGCGATGCGGCTGCGCAAGTCGTTGAGCAGCAGCGTCTGCTGGGTCTCCGCCAGGCCGATCTCCCACGGAGAACCCGCGTGCGTCAGGCTGGTCAGCGGCGAAGCGCCGGTGCCGCCTTCGTAACCCGAGATGGTGACGTGGTCGGCCTTGCTCTTGGACACGCCCGCGGCGACCGTGCCGACGCCGACCTCGCTCACCAGTTTGACCGAGATGCGCGCGCTCGGCTGCACGTTCTTGAGATCGTGGATGAGCTGCGCGAGATCCTCGATCGAATAGATGTCGTGGTGCGGCGGCGGGCTGATGAGACCCACGCCCGGCGTCGAGTGACGCACCGCGCCGATCACCTTGTCGACCTTGTGGCCCGGAAGCTGCCCGCCCTCGCCGGGCTTGGCGCCCTGGGCCATCTTGATCTGGATGTCGTCGGAGTTGATGAGATATTCGGTCGTCACGCCGAAGCGGCCCGAGGCGACCTGCTTGATGCGGCTGCGCATCGAATCGCCATTCTCCATCGGCGTGAAGCGGTCGGGCTCCTCGCCGCCTTCGCCGGTGTTGGAACGGCCGCCCATGCGGTTCATCGCAATCGCGAGCGTGGTGTGCGCCTCGCGGCTGATCGAGCCGAAGCTCATCGCGCCGGTGCTGAAGCGCTTCACGATCTCGCTCGCCGGCTCGACCTCCTCGATCGGCACCGGGGTCTCGGCCGGCTTGAGGTCCATCAGCCCGCGGATCGTAAGCAGCCGCTCCGACTGCTCGTTGATGTCGCGCGCGAAATCCTCGTAGCGCTCGCGCGAATTGCCGCGAACCGCGTGCTGCAGGCTGGCGACGCTGCCCGGCGTCCAGGCATGGTCCTCGCCGCGCAGGCGGTACTGGTAGATGCCGCCCGCATCGAGCATGCCACGGTAGAGCGGATTGTCGCCATGCGCGAGCGCGTGACGACGGACCGCCTCTTCCGCCACTTCGGCAAGGCCGACGCCTTCGATCGTCGTCGCGGTGCCGGTGAAGTACTTGTCGATGAAGGCGCTCGACAGGCCGACCGCATCGAAGATCTGCGCCCCGCAATAGGACTGGTAGGTCGAGATGCCCATCTTGGACATGACCTTGAGCATGCCCTTGCCGACCGCCTTGATGTAGTTCCGGCGCGCGTCGGCCGGCGCGATCTCGGGGAAGCGCTCGGCCCGCAGCGCCTCGATCGTCTCGAATGCGACGTAGGGGTTGATCGCCTCTGCACCGTAGCCGGCGAGCACGCAGTAGTGATGCACCTCCCGCGCCTCCCCGGTCTCGACGACCAGCCCGGTCTGCATCCTGAGACCCTGGCGCACGAGGTGGTGGTGGACCGCCGCGGTGGCGAGCAGCGCCGGGATGGGTATGCGGTCCGAGCCCTGCGCGCGGTCGGACAGGATCAGGATGTTGTGATCGAGCAGCACCGCCTCGGTCGCAGCCCAGCACAGCTCCTTGAGGGCCATTTCGAGGCCGTCTGCGCCGCTGTGCGCATCCCACGTGATGTCGAGCGTATGGGTGCGGAAGGCTCCGTCGAGCGCGGCCTCGACCGAGCGGATCTTGGCCAGATCCTCGTTGGTCAGGATCGGCTGGCTGACTTCGAGCCGCTTGTGCGTGCCCGCCTCGCGGCCGAGCAGGTTGGGCCGCGGGCCGACCATCGACAGCAGGCTCATCACCAGTTCCTCGCGGATCGGGTCGATCGGCGGGTTAGTGACCTGGGCGAAGTTCTGCTTGAAGTAATCGTACAGCAGCCGCGGGCGCTGACTGAGCACGGCAAGCGGCGTGTCGGTGCCCATCGAGCCGATCGGATCGTCGCCGGTCAGCGCCATCGGCTCGAGGAAGCGGGTGATGTCCTCCTGTGTATAGCCGAAGGCCTGCTGGCGCTCGAGCAGCGCGGTCGTGTGGTCGGGGATCGCAGCAAGCTCGGGCTCGATCGTGTCGAGATCCTCCAGCTTGTACTGCGTCTGCTCCAGCCACTTCTCGTAGGGGTGTGCCGCGGCGAGCTCGGCCTTGAGTTCGGCGTCCTCGACGATGCGGCCCTGTTCGAGGTCGATCAGCAGCATCTTGCCCGGCTGGAGCCGCCACTTGCGCACGATGTCCGCTTCCGCGAACGGCAGCACGCCGCTTTCCGAGGCGAGGCAGACGAGATCGTCCTTGGTCACGCAGTAGCGCGCCGGCCTCAGGCCGTTGCGGTCGAGCGTAGCGCCGATCTGGCGCCCGTCGGTGAAGGCGACCGCGGCCGGCCCGTCCCACGGCTCCATCAGTGCGGCATGGTATTCGTAAAACGCGCGCCGGGCCGGCTCCATCAGCGGGTTCTTGGCCCACGCCTCGGGCATGAGCATCATCATCGCGTGGGCGAGGCTGTATCCGCCCGCGAGCAGCAGCTCGAGCGCATTGTCGAGGCATGCGGTGTCGGACTGGCCGTGCGGGATCAGCGGCCACATCTTGTCGAGATCGGCGCCGAGCAGCTCGCTCTCCATGGTCCGCCGGCGTGCTTCCATCCAGTTCACGTTGCCGCGGACCGTGTTGATCTCGCCGTTGTGCGCCATGAAGCGGTACGGGTGCGCGAGGCGCCAGCTCGGGAAAGTGTTGGTCGAGAAGCGCTGGTGCACGAGGCCGAGGGCGGAGACGCAGCGCGGATCGCGCAGATCGTCGTAGAAACTGCCGACCTGGTTGGCGAGCAGCAGGCCCTTGTAGACGATCGTGCGGCTCGAAAAGCTTGGGATGTACGTCTGCGTCAGCGCGGGCAGGCCGTGCTTCTCGGCCAGCTTCGCGAGCGGATTGAGGGTCTGCTTGCGGATCACGATCAGCTTGCGCTCGAACGCGTCGCGATCGGCGCAGTTCTCGCCGCGCGCGACGACGCACTGGCGCATGACCGGCATCGATTCCACCACCGCCTTGCCGAGCCCGTCGAGCGTGACCGGCACGTCGCGCCAGCCGACCAGACGCTGGCCTTCCTTGGCGACGAACTTTTCGAGTTGTTCGGCGACGAAAGCGCGCGCCTCTTCGTCCTGAGGCAGGAAGCATTGCGCGACTGCATAGTCGCCGGCGGCCGGCAGGTCGTGACCCCCGTCGTCTGCCCAATCGCGAAACAGCGGATCGGGAACCTGCAGCAGGATACCCGCGCCGTCGCCCAGCAGCGGATCGGCACCGACCGCGCCGCGGTGGTCGAGATTGGCAAGGATTTCGAGCGCCTGCGCGACGATCGCGTGGCTTTTCTCGCCCTTGATATGCGCAACGAAGCCGACACCGCACGAATCGTGTTCGTTGCGTGGATCATACAGACCTGTCGGCGTGGGAAATCCCATCCAGAAACCTCGTCGTGTCAGGTGCCGAAGCGCGTGCCTCCCTCACGCTCCGGCAATGAAGCGCTTTCCGTGGCGCGCGATCGCGCACGAAAATTATCGCGAAAGCGCTTCATGACGATACGAACGGATTTTTGCAACTGCGAAGGCAGCGCATAGGTATTAGTAATTCTTGCGCCCGGAAAAGTGCGCGGCGGCGCTCAGGCCGCGCCGCTCAGGCGCTGGAGCTTGTGCAGCGCGTCCCGCAAGGCGCGTTCGGCCTGTGCCGGGTCCGCGGACGGCATCGCCCCGGAAGGGGAACTCGCGCCGGCGGGCGCATCGAAAGGGCGTCCGGCGAGGTGGAGCGGGGTCGCTGCGGGCTCCGCACTGCTTCCGTTCCTCTCCGAAAGGGCCGCATCGGATTCGATCGCGTCGCCTGTTTCCTCATCGGCGCTCCGATCTTCCTCGAAATGAGCGACCTCGCGCCGCCCTTCCGATCTGCCGATGCTCAGCAGCGAACTGTAGGCGTCTTCGCCCGGCGCTTCCTCACCCTCTTCGCCCTCGTAGGTCGAAGGACGCCGCGGGCCGACCACAGGATCCGCGAACGGTCGCGCGTCGGCCGTCAGCGAGAGCGTGAGCGCGAGATCGTCGTCCTCGTGGTCCACTGATTCGTCGTCGAGCTCTAGCGGACGCAGTGCTGCGGGTATGGCTTCCGGTGGGACAGGCACAGCGGAGGCCACCGCCCGCGGGCCGGCGTCCTCCTCGCTGTCCGGCGTCGGTACGGGATCGGCCGCGACGCGCGGGGCTTCGGCCACTTCGACGCCCAGATCGGGCACGTAGCGCGCCGGCATCTCTGCAGCGGGCGATTCGGTTTCGGTGCGTTCGGCCGCACGCTGGAGCGCGAGCGCGAACCGATCGACGAGTTCCGCGAGGGAGAGGTCATGCAGCGGCGCCTGATCGGCCCGGTGATCGGCTGCGTCCGAAGAGTCGGCTTCCGCGACGATCCCCGCCTTCGCGGCCAGTTCCGCGGCCAATTCCGCCTGGGGAGTGGCGGGCGCCGCGTCGAACGTACGAGCGGGCTCGGCTTCGAAATCGTCCGTCGGAGCAGTGGAGCTGGACGATTCTGCAACGTGCGCGGTATCCGCAAAAGCGGCGAGGTCGAGTGCGTCGTTCGCGGCCGATACCGGCTCCTCGCGCATATCGGCAGATAGCACGATCTCCGTGCCCGCGTCCGGGAACGACACGTGACCGAGGGGCACGCCGGGCGAGCTTTGGCCGGTCGCCGAGAACCTGCGGCGACGGCCGACTGCCGTGGCGGAGGGCAAGTCGTCGACCGGCTCGTCGAAACTCTCCGCGCCCAGCTCCTCGCGAGCGGAGATCGGGCGCTTGCCCTGGCGGAGGCTTGCGGGTGCGCGCGGCTCGCGGACGGGTGCGGCGTTCTGCGCGGTGGCAACCTTGCGGGCGAGCCACAGCCCGATGATCGCTCCCAGGCCGCCGCCGACCAGTGCGATCAGGATGCGGGCAGAGATCCCAAGCGGCGGTTCCGCCGCAGGGAGGACCGTAGGCAATCCGGTCGCAACGACGAGGCTCTCGAACAAGGTCACGGGCAGAACGAGGCTGCCGACGCCGAGCAGGGCGGCGAACCACAGAGCCACGATGGCCGGAAACGCCGGATGCCTGCTGACCGGCGGCTTGCTGGCGGTCGTACCATTGTACGTGGCTGCCATGTCGTTCTTCCCCGTTCTCCGGGCACTGCGCGCCTTATGCGGCGGCTGGCATTGCCCCATTCGACATGCGGGCTAGCAGGCGATGGTAAACGTCTTGATAACGACGCACGTTGCGCGCCCAGTCGTGATGTTCGGCCACGTGAGCGCATGCCCGATCGCGCATGGCATCCCAGGTTTCGCGGCTTCGCAGCAGACTCGCCAACGCTGCCGCGCAGGCAATCGGGTTATCCGCAGCGAAGAGTGTTCCCGTTTCGCCATTGGCGATCAGTTCGCGGTGTCCGCCGACGTCGGAGGCAGCGACGAGCCGGCGCTGGGCCATCGCTTCCAGCGGCTTGAGCGGCGTCACAAGGTCGGTCAGCCGACTGCGCTTTCGCGGATATGCGAGCACGTCGATCAGCGAGTAATAGCGTTCGACCGCCTCGTGCGGCACCCGCCCGGCGAAGCGAATCGCCTCGCGTGCCGGACTCGCCTCGGCCTGCGCCCGCAGGGCTTCGTCCACCGGTCCGCCGCCGACCAGCAGAAGTTGCGCTGCCGGCGCTTCGGCGCGCAGGAGGGGCATGGCAGCGATCAGATCGTCGAGCCCCTCGTAGTCGTAGAAGCTGCCGATGAAGCCGATCACCGGTCCGCTTCCCAGGCCCAGTTGCCGGGCGAGCGCGCCGTCGCGGCCCACGGGTTCGCCGAACAGCGACAGGTCGACGCCGTTGGGCGAAAGGCCGATCTTGCCCGGCGCGAATCCGCGCACGACGAGATCGTCCTTCAGGCCCCAGCAGATCGTGAACACTGCATCTGCGCCCGCGACCACGCGGTTCTCCAGCGCGCGCGTCAGGCGGTACTTGAGCGAGCCTTCGCGCCCCTTGCCGTTGCCGACCGCCGCGTCTTCCCAGAAGGCGCGGATCTCGTAAACCAGGGGAATGCCATGGCGGCGCGCGACTTTCAGCGCGGCGGCACCGCACAACGCCGGCGAGTGCGCGTGGAGCACGTCGGGCCGCCACTCGCGCACGACCTGCTCGATCGATTCCGCGAACCCGGCAATCTCGCGCCACTCGCGCAGGCCCGTCGGGCCCGACGCGGAGCCGCGCGTGCGGTGGAAGGGGAGCCCGTCCACCGTCTCGGCCGGCGGGCCGCCGGCGGTGTGCCGCAGGCCGGTTACGCCGCGCACCTCGATCCCCGCCGCCTGCTGGCTTTTCAGGATCGCGCGTGTGCGGAAGGTATAGCCGCTGTGCAGCGGCAGCGAATGGTCGAGGACGTGCAGCACCCGGGTCATGCGCCGTGTCGTGCCACGGCAACCTTAACGGCGCGTCAACCCGCGGGTGCTAGGCGGCGCCAAGGCCGCCACTGGAAAGCAACCCGCTTTGATCGACTACTTCGCCCTTGGCCTGATCCACGCCCTGATCGTGATCGCGCTGCTTCGGCTTGCGGGGCGCGAGGCGACCGACTGCGATCCCGCGTTGGAGGAGACACGCGGTAGCGGCGACAGCGGACAGGCGCCCGATGCTTGATCTCGCCCTGTTCGGCTTCGTCATGGCGTTCTTCGCGATCGGCCTGCGCCGACCGTTCCTGTGGGTCCTCGCCTACTGCTATATCGACATCCTCGCGCCGCAGAAGATCGGCTGGTCGATCACCTCGGCCCTGCCGATCTCGCTGATCGCGTTCTGCGCCGCTTTTGCCGGATGGCTGCTGACGGACAGGAAGAAGGACGTGCGGTTCACGTTCCGCCAGTTCCTGCTCGCCGTGCTCCTGCTCTACTGCTTCTGGACCACGAAAACCGCGGATTTCCCGGTCGAGGCGCTGGAGAAGTGGGACTGGGTGTGGAAGGCGCTGGTCTTCGCGATTTTCCTTCCCCTCACCCTCACTACGCGCCTGAGGATCGAGGGCACGGCGCTGATCATGGTGCTTACCGCCGGCGCAATCATTATCAGCGCCGGGATGAAGACGGCGCTCGGCGGCGGCGGCTACGCCTCGCTCTACTTCTTCGTCAACGACAACGCCGGGATGTACGAAAGCTCCACGCTGTCGACGGTGGCGATCGCGATCATCCCGCTGATCGTGTGGTTCACCCGCCACGGCACGGTGTTCCCGCCGGACTGGCGGGTGAAGACGTTCGGCTATGCGCTGATTTTCGCCTGCCTGCTTGTGCCCGTGGGAACCGAGGCGCGCACCGGCCTGCTCTGCATTGCGGTTCTTTCGGTCGTCGTCCTGCGCGACGTGAAGCGCCGCTTCGCCTTCCTCGCCGCGGGCGCCGCGCTGGGGCTGATGGCGCTGCCTTTCCTGCCACAGAGCTATTACGAGCGGATGGCGACGATCGGCAGCCACGACCAAGACCAGTCTGCCTCCACGCGCGTCGCGGTGTGGCAATGGACGCTCGACTATGCTGCGGAGAACCCCTTCGGCGGCGGGTTCGATGCCTATCGCGGGAACAGCTTCAGCTACCGGATGCCGGTTCTCGTCGAGCAAGGCGGCACGACATCCATCGAATACAGAGAGGTCGTGGATACCGGCCGCGCGTACCACTCGGCCGTTTTCGAGGTGCTCGGCGAGCAGGGCTGGCCCGGGCTCTGTCTGTGGCTGTGGCTCCACGCGCTCGGGCTGTGGCAAATGGAACGGATCCGGCGACGGTGGCGCGGGCGGACCGGGCACGACGAACAGTGGCAAGCTCCGCTCGCCAGCGCACTGCAGGTCGGGCAGGTGATCTACCTCGTGGGGTCGCTGTTTCAGGGGATCGCTTACCAGCCGTTCGTGCTCATGCTCATCGGGCTCCAGATTGCCCTGTGGTCCTACTGCACCCGACTCGATTCGCAGGCGCGGGACGCCCGTCGCGTCCGGCGGCCGCAGGCGCCGCCGATCTCCGGCGGCGATGCCGTAGCGGCAGGCGCGGGCGCGTTGCGCTAGCCCAATCGATGCGCCATGAAGCCGCGGTTTCAAGTCAGACTCGCGGCAAAGGAGAGGCGCAGTGACCCCGCAGGAAATCGCAGAAAAGGTCGGCCAGCAGATCGGCACCAGCGAATGGGTCGAGATGAGCCAGGAACGGATCAACCAGTTTGCCGATGCGACGGGCGACCACCAGTTCATCCACGTCGACGAGGAAAAGGCGAAGATGACGCCCTTCGGCGGCACGATCGCCCACGGCTTCCTGACGCTCTCGATGATTCCCTACCTCAGCGCCAAGTCGGACCTGCCGCGGCCGGAAGGCGTGAAGATGGGCGTCAACTACGGCGGCAACAAGACCCGCTTCATCAACCCCGTCCGCTCGGGCAAGCGCATTCGCGGCCACTGGAAGCTGCTCGAAATGGTCGAGAAGCGCCCGGGCCAGTGGCAGCAGACGCACGAGATCACGATCGAGATTGAAGGTGAGGACAAGCCCGCCCTCGTCGCCGAGTGGATGACGCAGCTTTTCGTCTGACCGGCCAGTCCCCATTTGGGGAGGGAAGGCGGAGGCGCGTGCCGCTACCGGTGGTGCAAGGCCTCTCTCGTCCCGTCCCCTGAAGGGCGGACCTGATTTTCCAAGGAGTTTCCCATGTCACGCGACGCAGTCATCGTATCCACCGCCCGCACCGCCATCGGCCGCGCTTACAAGGGCGGATTCAACGACACCAAAGGCGCCACGCTCGGTGCCTACTCTCTGAAGCCCGCCATCGAGCGCGCCGGGGTCGAACCGGGCGAGATCGACGATGTACTGTGGGGCTCGGCGCTGCAGCAGGGCACGCAATCGGGCAACCTGGCGCGGCAGGTGGCGCTGCGTGCCGGGTGCCCGATCGGCACCTCGGGGATGACGATCGATCGCCAGTGCTCGTCGGGCCTGATGTCGATCGCCACGGCGGCCAAGCAGATCATGATCGACAACATGGACGTCGTCGCCGCCGGGGGACAGGAATCGATCAGCCTCGTGCAGACGAAAGAAATGCGCGTGATGCCCGATCCGGAGCTGATCAACATGCACGGCGCGATCTACATGCCGATGCTGCAGACCGCCGAGACGGTCGCGCAGCGCTATGGCATTACGCGCGAAGCGCAGGACGAATACGCCCTGCAATCGCAGCAGCGCACCGCCGCGGCACAGGCGGCGGGCAAGTTCGACGACGAGATCGTGCCCGTCACGACCACGATGAAGGTGACGAACAAGGAAACGGGCGAGGTTTCCGACAAGGAAGTCACCATCGCCAAGGACGAGGGCAACCGGCCCGAGACGACGCTGGAAGGCCTTGCCGCCCTGCAGCCCGTCATGGGCCCGGGCACCACGATCACAGCGGGCAATGCGAGCCAGCTCAGCGACGGCTCCTCGGCCACCGTGCTGATGGAAGCAAAGCTCGCCGAGAAGCGCGGGCTCACCCCGCTCGGCCGCTATGTCGGCATGGCGGTCGCGGGCACCGAGCCCGACGAGATGGGCATCGGCCCGATCTTCGCGATCCCCAAGCTGCTCGAGCGGACTGGCATCAAGCTCGAGGACGTCGGCCTGTGGGAACTGAACGAGGCTTTCGCGGTGCAGGTGATCCACTGCCGCGACGAGCTCGGCATCCCCAACGAGCTGCTCAACGTCAACGGCGGCTCGATCTCGATCGGGCATCCCTACGGCATGACCGGTGCCCGCTGCGTCGGCCACGCGCTGATCGAGGGCAAGCGGCGCGGCGCGAAGTACGTCGTCGTGACGATGTGCGTCGGCGGCGGAATGGGCGCTGCTGGGATGTTCGAAGTCCTCTGATCCGTGATCATTTGAACGGGCGGGCGGCTCGTGCGTTCTTCTTCGTGGCTCTTGCCGAAGGAGAACCGCATGCGCCGCCCTTTCGTTTGCTCATTGCTCGCCGCTGCGCTGCCGCTTGCCGGGTGCTCGCAGGAAGCGCCGGAGCGTGAGCCGGTGGAGGCGCAGCCTTCGCCCGCCACGCAGGACGCCGGAACTCCGGCCGCGGAGCCGGCGCCCGATCCTGCGGCCGAAGAACCCGACGGTGCCGGCGGCTACTCGTCCGCCTACACGGCTCTCGACCTCGAAGCCTGTCGTGTAACCGGCGAATCCAGCGAGGGCGCGAGCGTCGACTATGCCTGCCCCGGCCGCGGAGGCATTCCGCTCTTCGTCCATCTCGGCGACGGACGGCTCGATATCGACGCCGGCGTCGACGGTGAGGAGTTCACGACCATCGGCGCCTTCAACGAGCTCGGCGAGCGCTTGGAATGGCGCATGAAGGACGGGAACCCGTTCGCGGTGATCTTCCGCTACCGCGATGTCACCCCGCAAAGCGCGGGCCGCACGGTGATCGGGGTCGAGAAGGTCGGGCGACCGGGCGCGCCGGGCTGCCGCGTGGCGCAGATCGCAGGCGAAACGCCCGACGCGAACCGCGTCGCGCGCGAGATCGCCGACGCGCGGGCGCACGACTTCCGCTGCGGCACAGACGAGATGCGCGTGGTCGGGGACGCACGCTAGCGCGCTGGCGCTTGCGGCGCACGCCATTGCGGCGCATTCTCGCCGCGGAGGAGAGCGCGATGGGCGTGATGGAGATCATCGGCATCGCCGGCAGCGTCAGTCTGCTTGCCGGATGGCGGCTCTACCTGTGCGTCTTCGCGACCGGGCTCGCCATGCGGCTCGACGCGATCCCGGTGCCCGAGCACCTGGCGAGCCTCGCCGTGCTCGAGAACCCGTGGGTCATGGGGGTCGCCGCCGTGGCTGCGCTGTGCGAGTTCTTCGCCGACAAGGTCATGTGGCTCGATTCGGTGTGGGATGCGGTGCACACCTTCGTGCGGCCCGTCGGCGGCGCGCTGCTGGCGCTGGCGATCGTCGATCCCTCCGACCCGGCGACGCAGGTGATCGCCTTCCTGCTGGGCGGCGGGGCGGCCTTCGCGGCGCATGCTGGCAAGGCCGGCGCGCGCGGCGTGGTCAACACCAGCCCCGAGCCCGTCTCCAACGTCGCGGTGTCGACCGTCGAGGACGTCGCGACCGCGGGCCTCCTCTGGGCGGCCTACGAGTATCCCTATGTGGCCGGAGCGATCGCGCTGGCACTGCTGGCGCTGACGGTGTGGCTACTGCTGCTGGCGCGCCGGATTGTGCGGCGGTTCTTCGGGCAGAGAGACAGGGCGGGTTAGATACCCGATCCTTTCGGCTCAGGCCGTCGCTCCGCGGTGCTTCGCCATGAAAGCCTCGACCGCAGGTGCGATCTTCGTGCGCCAGCGGCTGCCGTTGAAGATGCCGTAGTGCCCCGCGCCTTCGGCGAGCAGGTACTGCTTCTTCGACTTCGCCAGGCCGGTGGCCAGCGTAAGCGCGGCTTTCGTCTGCCCGATGCCCGAGATGTCGTCTCGCTCGCCCTCGATCGCGAGCAGCGCGGTGTCGCGGATCGCGCCCAGGTCGACCGGCTCGCCCCGGTGCGTGAAGGTCCCCTTCGCCAGCGAATGCTTCTGGAACACCTCCTCCACCGTCTGGAGATAGAATTCCGCGGTCATGTCGCAGACCGAGCGGTACTCGTCGTAGAAATCCTTGGTCGCCTGTGCGCTGTCCTCGTCGCCGACGGTCAGATGCTTGAACATCTCGTAGTGGCTGAGGATATGCTGGCCGAGGTTCATGCTCATGAACCCGGCGAGCTGGAGGAAGCCCGGATAGACCCGCCGGCCCGCGCCGCGGTGCTGCATCGGCACGGTCGCGATCACGGTGTTGCGGAACCATTCGATCGGGCGGTCCATGGCGATGTCGTTGACCGTGGTCGGGCTCTCGCGCGTGTCGATCGGGCCGCCCATCATGGTCAGCGTCGCAGGACGGCACGGATGCTCGTCCGCTCCCATGATCGCGGTGGCCGCGAGCGCCGGGACCGAGGGCTGGCACACCGCCATCACGTTCGCGCCCCTGCCGTTCTTCCCGGGCCCGATATGCTCGAGGAATCCGATCAGATAGTCGATGTAGTCGTCGAGGTCGAAGCGGCCGTCCGAAAGGGGCACCGTCTTCGCGTCGGCCCAATCGGTCACGTAGACCTCGCAGCTCTCGACCATGCGCCGCACGGTGCCGCGCAGCAACGTGGCATAGTGTCCGCTCATCGGCGCGACGATCAGCAGCTTGGGCGCGCCTTCGGGCAACCCGTCGCGGGTAAAGCGCTTGAGATCGCCGAACGGGCGGTTGACGACGGTCGCTTCCTCGACCGCGCGGGGTTCGCCCCCGACCTCGACGAATTCGATTCCGAAGGCCGGTTTGTCGCGCGGCGCGGTAGCGTGGGCGAAGACCTCCAGCGCGCTGGCGCCCATTTGCCCCAGACCCAGGTAGCCCGTCGGGAGATAGGGGTTCGCAAACGCCTCCGCCCCGATCGAGGCGAGGGCGCTTGCGCCGTTGAGCCAGGCGCGCTGCAGTTCGTAAGCGTGGTAGAGCAAGTCACATGTCCCTTGCCGAGCGCCGGTTCCCGGGCGTTCCCGTCATCATTTGTGCGGTGCACAGTGGCGGGTCGCGTTCCATTGTGCAATGCATCATTCAAGATTTAGTGCCGCGGGCACCTGCCTGATGGTGGATTTTGCCGCGCCGCATCGCTACCTGCCCCGGCATGGACGCGGATACCTCCCAGCCGGAAGCGCGCCCCGCGCGCCGGGGCTTTTTTCGCCGGAGCACAGCGATCGAGGGGGAGGCGAAGCCCGCGCGCACGCTCGGGCCGCTGACGATGATCTTCCGCGAGGCGGCGAACTATCCGGGCCGGGTGGCCCTGGCGCTGGTGGCGCTGTTCGTTACCGCGGCGGCGACGCTGGCGATCCCCAACGGGTTCAAGCTCATCATCGACCGCGGCTTCGCGGGCGGGGCGGACGACATCGGCCGCTGGTTCCAGTACCTGTTGGTGATCGTCGGCGTACTCGCGATCGGCACCGCTCTGCGGTTCTACTTCGTGAGCTGGCTCGGCGAGCGTGTCGTGGCGGACATCCGGTTGAAAGTACAGAACAACCTGCTGCGCCTCGCGCCCGGCTTCTACGAGGAGAACAGCCCGAAGGAGATTGCCAGCCGGATGACGGCCGACACCGCGCTGATCGAGCAGGTGGTCGGCACGACGATCTCGGTCGCGTTGCGCAACCTGCTGATGGCGGCGGGCGGCACGGCCTACCTCTTCTGGCTCGCGCCGCAGCTCACCGTGGGACTGATGATCGGCATTCCGGTGGTGATCCTGCCGATCGTGTTCTTCGGCCGCCGCATTCGCAACGTTTCGCGCTCGAGCCAGGACCGGATTGCCGACGTCGGGGCGATGATTGCGGAAGTGCTCGCGGCGATGAAGATCGTCCAGGCGTTCAATCAGGAAAGGCGTGAAGGTGAGCGCTTCGCCGCCGCCGTGGAGCGCACTTTCGCCACCGCGAAGCGCCGCATCCTGCTGCGCGCGGTGATGACGGCGACGATCATCCTCGTCGTCTTCGGCGCAATCACCCTGGTCATGTGGCGCGGCGCGATCGCGGTGACGAGCGGCGAGATCAGCGGCGGCACGATTGCCGCCTTCGTGATCACCGGCATTCTGGTTGCCGGGGCATTCGGCGCGTTGACGGAAGTCTACGGCGAGCTCCTCCGCGGCGCGGGTGCGGCCAGCCGGCTCGAGGAACTGCTCGAGGAACAGCCCGCGATCGCTCCCCCTGCCCGCCCGCTTGCGCTGCCCGAGCCGCCGCGCGGCAGCCTCTCCTTCCGCGGCGTCTCCTTCCGCTATCCGACGCGGCTCGAAACCCCCGCGCTCAAGGAGTTCACGCTCGAGGTGGAGCCGGGCGAGACGGTCGCGCTGGTCGGCCCGTCGGGCGCGGGCAAGTCGACCGTGTTCCAACTCGCCGAGCGGTTCTTCGATCCGCAGGCGGGCACGATCCGGCTCGACGGCGTGCCGCTCACCAGCGCCGATCCCGCCGAGATCCGCAAGCGCATCGCCCTCGTTCCGCAGGACGGCGTGCTGTTCTCCGCCAACGCCCGCGACAACTTGCGCTACGGCGCATGGGACGCGAGCGACGAGGACATCTGGGAAGCGGCCCGCGCCGCCAATGCCGAGCGCTTCCTGCGCGAGCTTCCCGAAGGGCTCGACACTTATCTCGGCGAGAGCGGCACGCGGCTTTCGGGCGGGCAGCAGCAGCGCCTCGCCATCGCCCGCGCGCTGCTGCGCGACGCGCCGATCCTGCTGCTCGACGAGGCGACCAGCGCGCTCGACGCGGAGAGCGAGCGACTCGTGCAGCAGGCGCTCGACCGCCTGATGACGGAGCGCACGACGCTCGTGATCGCCCACCGCCTCGCCACCGTGCGCGCGGCCGACCGGATCGTGGTGATGGACGAAGGACGGATTGTCGAGCAGGGCACGCATGCCCAATTGACCGAGGCGGGCGGGCTCTACAGCCGACTCGCCGCGCTTCAGTTCGCACCTAGCGAAGCTGCGTGAACCCGCGGCCCACGTGTTCAGCCGGGGCACAGCCGCGGCAATCTATGAAGTTGCAACTGAAACCGACGAACGGCGACGCGCCGGGGGCGCCGTGGCCTATGCTGGGGCCAGAGGATCTCCGCATCCTTGGGGCTGACTGAAATTTCCGGGAGTATTCCGACATGATCCGCACCATGCTCGCCGCGGGGGCCAGCGCTCTCGCCCTGACCCTTTCCGTTCCGGCGCTGGCGCAGGATGCCGGCGCTGCGGCGCCTGCCGCGAAGGCGGAGGAAACCCCGCTGCCGACGATGAGCTTCGGCGAATGGGGCTTCGATCCCGCTTACCTCGACAATACGATCGATCCGGGTGACGACTTCTTCGCCTACGCGAACGAGAAGTGGCTCGAAGCCAACCCGCTGCCGCCCGAGTTCTCGCGCTTCGGCGCGTTCAACCTGCTGCGCGAGAAATCGACCAGCGACGTGAAGACGCTGGTCGACGAACTGGTGGCGAAGGACCCGGCGAGCCTCTCGGCCGACGAGAAGCGCATCGTCGATGCGTACAACGCCTTCCTCGATACCGCCGCGATCGATGCCGCCGGCCTCGCTCCTGCAAAGCCTTACCTCGACCGGATCGAGAATGCTGCGACTTTGGCGGAGCTGGCGACGCTGTGGGGCACCCCCGGCTACTCCTCCCCCGTCGGCGGGTTCGTGACGGTCGATGCCAAGGAACCGACGCGTTATTCGGTCTACGTCGCCTCCGGCGGCCTCGGCCTGCCCGACCGCGACTATTATCTCGACGAGACCGAGAAGGGCCGCGAGATCCAGGCCAAGTACCGCGAATACCTTGCCTTCCTGTTCCAGCAGGCCGGCTATACCGATCCCGCGGGGACGGCGCAGCAAGTCTATGCTCTGGAGGATACGATCGCCCGCAACGTCGCCTGGGATCGCGCGACGCGCCGCAACCGCGACCTGACCTACAACGCCGTGACCCCCGCCGAGCTGGGTGAACTCGCCGGCGAATTTCCGCTCGCCCCGATGCTTCAGGCGAGCGGTTTCGGCGAAACCGACCGGTTCGTCGTCTACGACCTTCCGCCGACCGACCAGGAAGCGGCTGCACTTGGCCTGACCGAAGACACGCTTGCCAAGATCGGCGGCGGCACGCCCGCGATGCTGGCCATGCTTGCCGCCACGCCGGTCGAGGTGCTGCAGGCCTGGACGGTCAAGGAGTTCCTCTCGGGTAACGCGGCCGTCCTGCCCAGCGCGATCGATGAGGCGAACTTCGCTTTCTACGGCAAGACGCTGACCGGCACCCCCGAGCAGCGCGCGCGCTGGAAGCGGGCGACTGCAGAGACCGAGAACCTGCTCGGCGAACTCGTCGGCGCCTCCTACGTCGAGCGCTACTTCCCGCCGGAGAACAAGGCGGCGATGGAAGATCTGGTCGTCAACCTGCGCAAGGCGCTGGCGATCAGCATCGAAGAGAACGACTGGATGAGCGCGGAGACCAAGAAGGAAGCCGTCGCCAAGCTCGAAAGCTTCGATCCCAAGATCGGCTACCGTGACAACCTCGAGACCTACCCCGGCCTCGCGATCGGCGCCGGCGCGCCGCTCGCAAACCGCATGGCCGCGGCCGAATGGCAGTGGAACGACATGGTCTCCAAGCTGGGCGGCCCGATCGACCGCACCGAATGGGGCATGCTGCCGCAGACGGTGAATGCCTACTACAACCCCACCAAGAACGAGATCGTGTTCCCGGCCGCGATCCTGCAGCCGCCGTTCTACAACGTCTCGGCCGATCCTGCGGTCAACTACGGCGGCATCGGCGCGGTGATCGGGCACGAGATGGGCCACGGCTTCGACGATCAGGGCTCCAAGTCCGACGGGACGGGCATGTTGCGCAACTGGTGGACCGAGGCGGATCGTGCCGCGTTCGACAAGCTCGGCAACGCGCTCGTGGAGCAGTACGGCGCGTTCTGCCCGCTCGACGACGGCACGACCTGCGTCAACGGCCGTCTGACGCTGGGCGAGAACATCGGCGACGTGGGCGGCCTCAGCCTCGCCTACCGTGCCTACAAGCTCTCGCTGAACGGCAAGGAAGCGCCGGTGATCGACGGCTTGACCGGCGACCAGCGCTTCTTCCTCGCCTGGGCGCAGGTCTGGCGCTCGCAGCAGCGCGAGGATGCGGCGCGCCAGCGGCTGCGGACCGATCCGCACAGTCCCGAGCAGTATCGCACCAACGGCGCGGTGCGGCAGATGGACGCATGGTACGAGGCGTTCAATGTGACCCCCGACGATGCGCTCTACCTGCCGCCCGAGGAGCGCGTGCACATCTGGTAAAGACGCCATCGGCGTCACCAGGAATCGCCCCCGGCCCCAGTGGCCGGGGGCTTTTTTGTGCGCGACGGCCGATTTGCGTTTGACACGCCGCGCGCCATCGCCATGACCCGGGCCCGATGAGCCTTACCCTGACCGCAATCCTGCTCGGCATCCTCGAAGGACTGACCGAGTTCCTCCCCGTCTCCTCGACCGGCCACCTGATCCTCGCGCAGGCCTTCTTCGGCTACGACCCGGCGCAGTGGCGGCAGTTCAACATCATCATCCAGCTCGGCGCAATCCTCGCGGTCGTGGTGACGTACTGGAAGACGTTCTGGACGATGGGCCTCGGCTTTCTGCGGCGCGAGCCGGAGGCGCTGCGCTTCGTGCGCAACATCCTGCTCGGCTTCCTCCCCGCGGCGGTAATCGGCTTGCTGGCGAAGGATGCGATCGACGTCATGCTCGGCACACCAATGGTGGTGGCCGTGGCCCTGGTGATCGGCGGCGTCGCGATCCTCGTGCTCGAGAAGACGATCCCGGTGCGGGAGGACGTGGGCGTGTCCGGGCTGTCGTGGAAGACGGCGATCGCGGTCGGCTTCGCCCAGTGTCTGGCGATGATCCCGGGCACGAGCCGATCGGCGGCGACCATTCTCGGCGCGCTGGCCATGGGCGTGGGCCGCAAGACGGCGGCCGAGTTCTCGTTCTTCCTCGCGGTTCCGACGATGCTGGGCGCGGCGACGGTCAAGATCCTCGACGAGCCCGCGCTGCTGGCGGGCGAGGCGACGGTCGGCTGGGGTGAGATCGCGCTGGGCTTCGTCGCCGCATTCGTGGTCGCGCTGGTCGTGATCCGGGCGTTCGTCGCCTACGTCAGCCGCCACGGCTTCGCGCCGTTCGCCTGGTATCGCATCGTGCTCGGCACGGGCGCGATCGCGTGGCTCGCCCTGGGTTGATCCACTCCGCCGGATCGTTGCCCGCGTGCAACGATCCGGATCGAGCCGCCGCAACGGCTGGAACGTTTCGCGATCACCCCGGGTTGTATCGGGCAGGAAGGTTCGCAGACGTTAACACGATGGGTTTGATCATTTTTCTTGCGGGTGGCGCGCTTCTCGGCTGGCTCGCAGCGATCGTGCTGCGCATCGAGGAGGGGCGCGGCATCATGGCCAACGTGGCTGCAGGGAGCGTCGGCGCCGTGATCGGCGGCGTGATCGGCAACCGTGGTTCGGTGCTGTCGGGCATCAGCGCGATCTCGCTCCTCGTCGGTGCCGTCGGCGCGCTGGTCCTGCTCGGCGTCCTCGCCCTGTTTCGAAACCGGCTCGACGGGCGTGACAGGTAAACGCTATTCACGCTCGGCCGACATGCGTGTACAGGTCGGCCCACCCAACAGCTAAGGGGAAAGACTGAGATGAAGAGCATTTTCAAGAGCGCGATGGTTGCCTCGGTTGCCGCCATGGGCCTCAGCCTCGCGGCCTGCGACAGCGCGCAGGAGAACGCGGCCGAGGATGCCGGCGAGCAGAACGCCGAGATGGTGAACGAGCAGGCCGAAGCGATGGACGACGCCGGCCAGATCACCGATGCCGAAGCCGATGCGATGACCGACACGGCCGAAGATCAGGCGGACGCGATGGAAGATCAGGCCGAAGCCGCTGCCGAGGGCGACGCTGCTGCGACCCCGCCGGCCGAGTAAGCTCTTCGCTTCTCGAGTTCAGGAGAGCCGGTCCGGGTCAGCCCGGGCCGGCTTTTCTTTTGCCGCCGCTCAGACGGGCGCCGCCCCGCTCCCGCGGCCGCCGCGCAGCAGGTATTCCTGGGTGCCGCGGTGGATCACGTTGTCGACATCGATGACGGCCGAGTTGGCGTAGGTGAAGGCGGGCGGCAGGCTGCGGTAGAGGCGGTCGAAATCGCGCTCCACCGTCTGGCGGTAGAGATCCTCGAAGCTCTCGATCACGAAATAGGTCGGCTGCAGGTCGCTGATCACGTAGTCGGTGCGCATGACCCGGTCGACGTTGAGCATGATCCGGTTGGGGCTCTTCCCCTCGACCGCGAAGACCGCTTCGGTCGGACCCGAGAGGATGCCGGCGCCGTAGGCCCGCACTTCGCCGCGTTCGAGCATCAGCCCGAACTCGACCGTGTACCAATAGAGCGCGCCGAGCGCCTTCAGGCGGTTGTAGCGCATCGCTTTCCAGCCGGCCTTGCCGTATTCCTGCATGTAGTCGGCGTAGACCGGGTCGGTCAGCATCGGGACGTGGCCGAACACGTCGTGGAACACATCGGGTTCCTGGATGTAGTCGAACGTCTCGCGGGTGCGGATGAAGTTGCCCGCGGGGAAGCGGCGGTTGGCGAGATGCCAGAAGAACACGTGGTCCGGGATCAGCATCGGCACGGGCACGACGCTCCACCCGGTCAGCTTGCCGAGATCCTCCGACAGCCGCCCGAACTCGGGCACGCCGCCCTGCCCGAGGTCGAGCTTCTCCAGCCCCTCCATGAAGGCGCTCGCCGCGCGGCCGGGCAGCACGCCCATCTGCCGGGCGAAGAGATCGTTCCAGATCGCATCGTCCTCGGCCGTATAGTCGGTCTGCTTCGGCTCCAGCCAGTCGTCGCCGACGTGGGCCGGCTTCTTGAGCGGGGCGGTGAAGACGTCCGCCGGCATCTCGGGGAGAGCCGTGAAGTCCTGTTCCTGGGGTGCGATCGTGGCCATAGTTTCTCCTGTAACCAATAGCACCGCCGCCGGTCACTGACAAATCGCGCGTGCCGCGCCCCAGCTCAGTCGAAGATCTCCGCGAGCCAGCTCTTGCGCCGCTTGTAGGGCTTGCCGTGATGGCCGTGGCCGTAGCCCGAATGCGCCTGGCCGCCGTGGCGCGCGTAGTCCGGCGCGGGGCGCTGCGGGGCGGCCTGGGGCGCGCTGCGCTCGACGATCTTGTCGAGCTCCCCGCGGTCGAGCCAGACGCCGCGGCACTGCGGGCAGTAGTCGATCTCGATCCCCTGCCGGTCGCTCATGGCGAGCGGAACGCGGCAGACGGGGCACGACATGGCGGCGACTTCGGCTTCGGTGCGCATCGGTGGATCGGTCCTCTCTCTCTATCCTGGTATCCCCGCAAGATGGGGGCGGCGGCGGTGCGATCAAGCGCGGGCAAAGTGTCGCCTGGCCGTTGACGCTCCGCCGGGTTTTACGCGGTGTAAACTTGCGCCGGAATCGGAGACCCGGCGCCCCGCCCGGTCCAGCCGCGCGAGGTGCTGGAGCAGCGCATTGTTGTCGTTTTTCCAATGGGTTCCGGCATAGCGCCCGCGGTCCATGACGATCTGGATCAGCCCCTCCTCCGCGCGGTAGCCGGCAGCCAGCCCTGTGGACTTCGCCGAAGCCAAGTCCACAGGCGCGTGTGACTTTCCCAGCGCCGCGTCCCACGCCGCCGCGAAGCCCGCCGCGCCCGGCCGCTTGCGCAGGCGGTAGGCGCTCTCCCGCCCCATGCCGACCGCGCGCGCGGCGGCGCAAACCGAGCGCGTCTGGGCGAGGAAGCCGATGAAGGCCGCCTGCCGCTCGGGCACCCAGCCGTCGCGGCGCGGGCCGACGGGCACGGGATGGAAAGCGGGGATGCGGCGGCGGGTTGGCCGCGGCTCGCTGGCCGACTCGGTGACCGGCTCGGGGGTCGGCGGAGGGGGCGGATAGCGCTTCATCGCTCAGGATGGAGCAAATTTTGCGCATGTAGGAAAGCGATTTATGCGCCGGGCCAGTCCCCGGCGCGAAGGCCCGGCTACGGCTCGGCGCCTTCGGGCGGATAAGCCGCCGCGGCGCCGTGGTCGTAGCTCAGGCTCTCAACGAGGCGCAGACGGCCCTCGCGGGGCATCCAGCGCCACACGTTCTGGTAGCGCGCGCCGCCGACCATCTCCCACGCGCCGTCCGCGCGCCGCTCGAAGAACACGTGCGCGCCTTCCTCGAGCGCGCCCCACCGGCCGAGCGGGCGGACGGTGCGCGAGCCGGGCACCGCAAGCCGGCGGTTCGCATAGCCGGCGTGTGCCCCGCCAGGCGCGCGGGCGGCGCATTCGCGCTCCATCTGCGCGATGAACTTCGCCCGGCTGCTCGCGACGAGCCCACCCTTGTCGTGGAGCATCCGAAAATCTTCCGCCAGCAGCCGCTCGACGGCAGGCGGATCGCACGCCTCGAACGCCGCCCAGAACAGCGCCCCGTCCGCCGCCTCGATCTGCCCGGTGAGCGCGTCGAGCGGCGGGACCGGCGCCGTCGCTGCGGGCGTGGCCTGGGCGAGAAGAAGCGGTGCAAGAAGCGAGAGCATGGGAACGGCCCTTTAGTGTCTTAGTGTACTAAATCTATAATACGGACTAGGCGCGGCGCGTCAAATCCCGCGGTGACCAAAGGCGCTTGCCCGCGTGATTTCGGTGACCGCCGGGCGCGGGATCGGCGGATGATCCGCGCCCGCTTCATCCGGGCCCTATCGACCACCGCCCGATCAGTCGCAGTCGATGATCCCCGCGATCAGCCGCCGCTCGAGCGCGTCTTCGGCCGTGAGGTACCAGTTGTGCAGCCCCTTATCGAGCACCTCCTCCATTTCGACATCGCTCCCCGCGATCAGCCGTTTGAAGCCCTCGATCTCCATTTCGCAGCCGAGCTTGAGCTGGCGGCACAGCGACTCGACCAGCGGCATGCTGCCGCGCATCGGGCCCGACAGTTCGACGGTTTTCTCGAGCTGGCGGCAGTGGATCAGGAACACCCCGTCGGAGGTGACGAACCGGTCCTCGCGCGGGAAGGCGCTCATGATCGTGACCCCGGCGGAATAGACGATCGTCTTGCCGATGAAGATCAGCCGGCGGCCCTTGAGCCGCTCGCGCGCGAGGCCGACCTCGAGCACCATGCGGCGCCCGACTTCGGCATCCCCGCCGAGCGTGCAGACCTCGACCGCGACCGGCCCCTGGCCGCGCTCGGCTTCGGCGACCCCATCGAGAAACGTGTCGAGCATCGCGTCGTCGACCGTTCCGTGGAGGCGGATGGTGGGATTGTGGACCAGTTCGCGCGGCGGAGTGTCCGCGCGCGCCGGTTGCGGTTCGTAATCGGCCATCGGCCGGGTCTCCCCTGCTGGAAAGAGAAGCGGCCGCCCCCGGAAAGAGAACGGCCGCCGCTCGCATTACGTGCGTCGGTCGCGTCAGCGGCGCTGGCTTCCGCCGCCGCCCTGATCTTCGCGCTCGCGTTCGCGCTGGCCGCCACCGCCCTGCTGGCGCTGGTTGCCGCCCTGCTGTTCGCGCTGGCGTTCCTGCTGGCCGCCGCCGCCCTGCTGGCGCTGGCTGCCAGCCTTGTTCCTGTCGTTCTGGTTCATGACTTGGCTTCCTTCTCCAAAGGGTCCGTTTTCGTGAGGACCTGCCGACCAAAGCCGCCACGCGGCAAGGGGTTCCTCACTTGCGCCAGAGCGAAGGCCGGGCGCGCCAAGTTGCTGATTTTCGGTGAGAAATTCACATATGTTGAATCATGAACAAGGTGCTTCGAGGGCCTTACGCGCCGGCTCCGCTTTCCCAGCTCCGCAGCCGCTCGAAACGGTGGCGGTCGCGGATCGCGCGGTTGAAATAGCCGCCTTTCGAATCCGCGCGGGCCAAGGCCTGCGCGATGTCCTCCGGCAGGTCGAAGTAGCGATAGACGCTGCCGCCGACGAACTGCACGTCGAGCGTTCCCAGCGCGGGATGATAGGCGAAGCGTGCGATCGCTGTCGACGGCATGCGAGACCAACGCGCAGGCGCGGGGGAAGGGTTCACGCGGGAGAGGCAAAGTCGATCCGCGCGCTCTCGTCGCCTCTGCCATTTCCCTAATGGGAAATTCAGAGCGGGACGGATAAGGGCCCGGTCCTCGTGCCGATCGCCAGTGCGGCTAGCGCGCGCCGTCCTTGATCGCATCGGCCTGGCCGATCTCCTGCACCCTCTTCGGCGGAGGCTTCCGCGTCCTCGACCGCCTTCATGGCGGAACCCATTTCTCGATAGACTTCCATCTCGCCCGGCTGGCCCCGTCGAACATATTTATAACCGCCGCCCGATACTGGCACCCGAAGGGCGGACGGGAGGTCGCCAACGCGCGCCCGCTCGGCTGGGGTAATCCTAATTTCTGGCTGCTCGCCGGGGTAGAGTACACGCTCGCCGTGCCGGCCAATCGCGTCGGCTACGCCGGCGGCTGGACCCCGGGCCAGCTCAAGATCCCGCAGCGGGCTTCCTGTAATGGGGCGGTTAATGGGGCGGTGAGAAAGCGAGCCCGCTTCAGAACGGCGCGACTACCCCCCTCCCACTAGCGGGAGGGGCCGGGGGTTGCTCACCATCTGGTACGCTGCCGTTCTGGTTCGGCAGTCATCATGCCGCGCTCATGACACTACGCTTCTGCGACGGCGACGGTATCGATCACGCCCTGAACATCATGTGGCTGTAGTGCCCAGCGGTAGGCGGGATGAACTTCCCACGAATTTCCGAACTCGGTGGCCTCATGTGCAAGAAAACGACCCTGATCGTAGAATCGCCATTTAGCTACTCCGCACTCATCAAAACGGGCGACGATGAAGTCAATCTTATAAAGGAACGTCAAAACCGCCCTGTCCGTTACTATCCGTCCGCTAGCGAACCTTATTGGCGCAGCAGCTCTCGCCTGCTTGATCCTCACAATCATTTGGTCATTAGAATAATGATAGTTCTCTTTCGCTGTCCTTTGCACCTTGGTTGGTTTAAATTGCATAATGAAGTTGCTGATATTTGACACTTCACTTTTGAACTCATTAAAAAGATCTTGAAGGCGTTCCTCAGAATACGGCTCAAAGCTGTCAAGAAAATTCTGAGTAGATATCACACTAAGCCCCTTTTCAGCGGCTTTCCGTGCGGCCCCGTGGAGTAACTTCACAAGATCCCTGGGGCGGGCGCGACACAAAGACATCATCACCCGATGTGTCCTCTCATTCTCCCATTTACCTCTTCCGTGAAACTTGGGCTCCATGACGTGAGACAGAACGTCTCTGTTAATTGCATTCTGGCTCATTGCGGCAATTGCAGTCCGGGAGTACGGTAGTTTAAGAAATGTCGATATCCTAAACGCCATTAGACGAAGAATTTCATCATTCGTCCATTTTAGCCTTATGATATCTTGCTCTATTTTGTCGGTAGACTCATCTGAGGTTCTAACCAGAAAATACACATCCGTTCTGATGCCAATTCGGCATTGAACGTTTGCATCTTTTGCAGATATGTCCTTGAGAGCATTTATGAGAGCTGAGATGTTGACGATGTCTTGGGGTCTAGCGGACCATCCTCGATCGATATCATCGATATAAATATTCACCCGGTTTTTATAAAGGAAGTTCTCATATACCACCGTCTGAGCCGCATCCGCGATTCTAGGCTGGTAAGCCTTCAGTGCGTCCCGCACGACCGCAGATAGCTTCCGGGCTCCTATAGTCACTATACTCTGATCAACTTTGTCGACCGCGCCCTCAGTGGCATTCTCAATGGCTTTGTCCGCGACAGCGCGCTTTATGCCAGTTTTCCAAGCATCTATGAGGGAATTGATTTCTACGTCTGGCCCGACATTCAATAGCTCAGATAGGTCATCTGGCTTCAGGAATATACTCAGTATTCCCTTTGAAATGTCTTCCTCGTGCGAATAGCGAAGTAGCGCGCTCTTTCCGACCCCTTTGTGGCCCACCAGGATTCTGAGGGGCAGGTCGGCCCGCAAATTCTCATAGGCACGATTCTTCACGAAATATTCGCGAAACCGCTCCGCAGATTCATTTTCAGCGTCTTCGGAACCAAAGAGCGCCCTGATTTCACTCTCGTTGAAACAAAGCTTCGCCATTTCGCATCACTCCGCCGCCACGCTCCCGCTCTCACCATCCCCGAACAGCCCCGGCCCTTCATCGCCGAGGTCGTTCGCTTCCTCGCCCTTCTTGGCCTTCTGGCGCTTGTCGAAGCTCGACCAGACGTCCTGCCAGTTGCCCTTGGTCGCGCCCTTCGAATACTCGGTCGCGCGGGTTTCGAAGAAGTTGGCGTGCTCCACGCCGTTGAGCAGCGGGGCGAGCCAGGGGAGCGGGTGGTCCTCGACCATGTAGATCGCGGGCAGGCCGAGCTGGCCCAGGCGCCAGTCGGCGATGTAGCGGATGTAGTGCTTGATCTCCTTCGCCGTCATCCCCGGCACCGGGCCCTGCTCGAACGCGAGGTCGATGAAGGCATCCTCCAGCCGCACCGTCTTCTGGCACATGTCCATGATGTCTTCCTTGACCGCCTTGGTCAGGCAGTCGCGCTCCTGCACGAAGGCGTGGAACAGGCGGGTGATGCCTTCGCAGTGCAGGCTCTCGTCGCGGACCGACCAGCTGACGATCTGGCCCATGCCCTTCATCTTGTTGAAGCGCGGGAAGTTCATCAGCATGGCGAAGCTGGCGAAGAGCTGCAGCCCCTCGGTGAAGCCGCCGAACATCGCCAGCGTGCGGGCGATGTCCTCGTCGCTGTCGACGCCGAACTGCTGCAGGTAGTCGTGCTTGGCCTTCATCTCCTCGTATTCGAGGAACATGCCGTATTCGCTTTCGGGCATGCCGATCGTGTCGAGCAGGTGCGAATAGGCGGCGATGTGCACGGTCTCCATGTTGGAGAAGGCGGCGAGCATCATCTTGATCTCGGTCGGCTTGAACACGCGGCCGTATTTCTCGTGGTAGCAATCCTGCACCTCGACGTCGGCCTGGGTGAAGAAGCGGAAGATCTGGGTGAGCAGGTTGCGCTCGTGATCGGAGAGCTTCTGCGCCCAGTCGCGGCAGTCCTCGCCCAGCGGCACTTCCTCGGGCATCCAGTGGATCTGCTGCTGGCGCTTCCAGAAGTCGTAAGCCCACGGGTATTCGAACGGCTTGTAGGTCTTGCGGGCTTCGAGAAGGGACATCTGGCGTCTCCGGTTGGCGTTGGCCCCAATATATAGCGTATCGGGGCGGGCATGTGAATCGGTTTGCGGGCGCCGGGAGGGATCCTTGCGAGGGGCGGACCGCACGGGGCGGCAAGGCCCCGCATCCGCGAATCGCTCCCCCGGCGCGCGCGTCAGGCGAACGACACTATGCCCGCCGCCGGGCACGCCAAAACGGGCGCGCGCGATAGGGTGGGGATAACCGGGGGCAATCAAACCAGGAAGACGAGTGCGGCCACCACCGTACCCACGAGCGCGATTGCGCCGGCAAAGCCGAATATGGCTTCGACAGGTATCGTCGTCTCGGGCGGTCCGAAAGGGTCTGGCTCCGGAGCGTTCATCCGGCACCACAGGCCGAAGAGCATGCCGAGAATTCCCGCCCCCAGGAGGGCGATCTCCCATTCCCATTCTCGGCCGAGCGCGAACATCATCCCAGCCGCGCCGACGAGCAGGACGTTGATCAACGCGTTCAGCGCTATTGCGGACCAATCGATCGGCGCGGGCTCGTCGCCTATCGCGAAAAGATGGTCGCGATGCTCCTCGACGAGCATGTACCCGTCGCGCGCCAGCCGCCGTTCGAGCCGCTTGTTCAACCACCAATGGCGAAGGTGCGCCCAGGTCCCCGAAACAACAGGAGCGACCACCGCCAGCGCGACCCCGAACAGCATGGGGCCGGGAATTGCCCGGTAGACCTCGAGCAGATCCGGGAGTGGTTCGAACAACGGCACATAGCGAACCTACCGGCGGCGCGAGCCCGGTCAAGTGACCCGGAACGCGGCGGTACGGCTAGCCGTTGGTCGCTCGCGAAAGGAGAATTTCCATGGGCGAATACGAACCGGACGACAGTCGCAACGTCACTCTCAAGCCGGGGCCGGAGCCGGGCGGCATCGAACGGACCGGACCGCGCGAGGGCGAGACGCGGCAGGGCGGCAAGCGCGCGCAGGAGGGCGAGGTGCAGGACCTCAAGACCGGCGCGATCGGCGAGCGGCAGGCGCAGGCGGGCGAGCCGGTGGTCGGCGAGACCTCCGACGATCCGGCACGGCGGGCGAGGGCGGACGCCGAACGGCCGGTCTGATCCCGCGCCTCGAACGAGCCGTTCCTCGTGTGCGCTCAACTACGGAACGGGCCGCCGCCGCGCTCCGTTGGGAAGGTGTAAGCCAACCGCAAGGAGCGAGATCATGTTCGAGAAGATGCGTATCAAGGAACACATGGAAGTCGCCGACAGCAAGGGCCAGCACGTCGGCACGGTCGACGAGGTGGAGGACGACGCGATCAAGCTGACCCGCTCGGACAGCGCGGACGACATGCACCACTTCCTCGCGATCGACGACATCGAGAAGATCGACGACAACCGCATCTACCTGAAGGAAACGGCGCGCATCCCGGCGGGTCCGGGTACGAACGCCGCGACCGCCTGAGGGATAACCGCCGATCCGCTGCGCCGGCAACGGCAGCAGCGAAGAGCCCCCGGCCCGCCAGCTCGGCGGCCGGGGGTTCTGCTATCCGCGCCTCACTTGCGGGACCTCGAGCCGAACCACGACCCACCGCCCAACACCGTGATCCCGAGGAAGAACCCGAAGTCGTACCACCCGCCGCCGTTCGGGACCGCGTAGACCGCGATGTCGGGATCGAACAGCGAGCCGATCCAGGCGAACGGGAAGACGAACCCGTGCCACAGCCCCCAGAGGAAGCCTGGCGCGCCCGGGTCCTGCGAAACGCCCGCGTCGACTTGCGATGCGCAGGCGGAGAGGAGGAGTAGAACGAGAAGCGCCCCACCCGTCAGCGACGCCTTGCGCATGTCAGTTCGCCATCGCCGCGGATTGCGGACGGAAAGCCTTGTGCCCCATCAGAATGCCGCGCACCGAAATATCTTCGTCGATCTCGTCCCAGTGCATTCCGCTCGCCGAAAGTTCGACTTTTTCGAGTTGCTCACGCGTGGCGCTCATTAGGCGCGGATACCAGGCGATGGGGACCCCTATGACGCGGCCGTCGCTGAGCGTCACCCAGAAGCTCGCTTCATCGAACCGAACCTCCTTCGGCTCGGGAAATTCAGTCATTTCCGGTAAAGTACCCATTCCAAGCCGCCTCTATCCGTTCGCGATTCTCGATCACTTGCTGCGCGAGACGTCGTAGCACGATTCCGCTGAAACCCCGATTATATGCCACGCTGACGAAGGGGCGAAGCCAGAACTTCGCCTCGCTTCCATCTTTCCGGACATGGACATGCGGCGGTTCGAGCGGAGTGCCTTCCTCCGAATAGAAGTAAAAGCGATACCCGCGCCAGTCGAAGACCTTCGGCATCGCTTCGTCCCTCACGCTTCCGCGCCTGCGGCGCTCCCTCCCTCTCCCGGGGGGAGAGGGATAAGGTTCACTGGCAGGCCAGGCATTCCTCGTAGTCGGTCTGTTCGCCGGCGCTGAGCTCGTACTTGGCCGCGTCGGGGGTGTTGTCGGCCTCGACGCCCCCGGCGAAGCCGGCGCGCTGAACGGACTTCGACCGCAGGTAGTAGAGCGACTTGATGCCCTTCTCCCACGCCTGGAAGTGGAGCATCATCAGGTCCCACTTGTCGACGTCGGCCGGGATGAACAGGTTCAGGCTCTGCGCCTGGTCGATGTAGGGCGTGCGGTCGGCCGCGAATTCGAGCAGCCAGCGCTGGTCGATCTCGAAGCTGGTCTTGAAGGTCGCCTTTTCTTCCGGCGTCAGGAAGTCGAGGTGCTGGACCGAGCCGCCGCGCTCGAGGATCGAGTTCCACACGTTGGTCGAATCCTTCGACTTCTCGCGCAGGATCTTCTCGAGATATGGGTTCTTGACCACGAACGAGCCCGAGAGCGTCTTGTGCGTGTAGATGTTCGCCGGGATCGGCTCGATGCAGGCCGACGTGCCGCCGCAGATGATCGAGATCGATGCGGTCGGCGCGATCGCCATCTTGCAGCTGAAGCGCTCCATTGCGCCCATGTCCTCGGCATCGGGGCAGGGCCCGCGCTCTTTCGCCAGCATCATCGAGGCCTCGTTGGCCTTGGCGTTGACGTGCTTGAACATCTTGAGGTTCCACACTTTCGCCATCGGGCTTTCGAAGCCGATGCCCTTCGACTGAAGGAACGAGTGGAAGCCCATCACGCCCATGCCGACGCTGCGTTCGCGCATGGCCGAATACTTCGCCCGCGCCATTTCCGGCGGCGCACGGTCTATATAGTCCTGCAGCACGTTGTCGAGGAAGCGCATCACGTCTTCGATGAAGAGCTTGTCGCCTTCCCACTCTTCCCACTTTTCCAGGTTGAGCGAGGACAGGCAGCAGACCGCCGTGCGGTCGTTGCCGAGATGGTCGCGGCCGGTCGGCAGGGTGATTTCCGAACAGAGGTTCGAGGTCGAGACCTTGAGGCCCAGCTCGCGGTGATGCTTGGGCATCATCCGGTTCACCGTGTCGGAGAAGACGATGTAGGGCTCGCCGGTGGCAAGCCGCGTCTCGACCAGCTTCTGGAACAGGCTGCGCGCGTCGACCGTCTTGCGCACGCTGCCGTCGCGCGGGGAGACGAGATCGAAGGTCTCGCCGGCGCGCACCGCTTCCATGAACTCGTCGCTCACCAGCACGCCGTGGTGCAGGTTGAGCGCCTTGCGGTTGAAATCACCCGAAGGTTTGCGGATCTCGAGGAATTCCTCGATCTCGGGGTGCGAGATGTCGATGTAGCAGGCGGCCGAGCCGCGCCGCAGCGAGCCCTGGCTGATCGCCAGCGTCAGGCTGTCCATCACCCGCACGAAGGGGATGATGCCGCTGGTCTTGCCGTTGAGGCCGACCGGCTCCCCGATCCCGCGTACCTGGCCCCAGTAGGTGCCGATGCCACCGCCGCGGCTGGCGAGCCAGACGTTCTCGTTCCAGGTGCCGACGATCCCTTCCAGGCTGTCCTCGACCGAGTTGAGGTAGCAGGAGATCGGCAGGCCGCGGTTGGTGCCGCCGTTCGACAGCACCGGCGTCGCGGGCATGAACCACAGCTTCGAGATATAGTCGTAGAGCCGCTGCGCGTGGTCCTGGTCGTCGGCATAGGCGTCGGCGACGCGGGCGAAGAGGTCCTGGAACTTCTCGCCCGGCAGCAGGTAGCGGTCGACCAGCGTTTCCTTGCCGAATTCGGTCAGCAGCGCATCGCGCGATTCGTCGATCGCGATGTCGAACCGGCGGTCGAGGATCTTCTTCGAATCGTGCTGCTCGGCAGTGGCCTTGGCCGCTTCGGCCATGGCGCCGGCGATCGCCTCGCCCGCCTTCTCCGCGACGAGCTGCTCGCTGCCCTTGTCCGACTTGTCCATCTTCATCGCCGCCTTCCCGGGCTTGGCGTTCGCGAGGGTTTCGTCACCCTCGAGCGTCACGCCGTCCGTCTGATCGAGTCCCATCGCCGCATCGTCCCCGGTTCTGAAATCCATGTTCGCCCCACCCGTTCTCGCGCCATTCGGACAATCGCGCCGCCGGCGCGATGTTCCGCTTCCGTTCGATTCGGCGGAAGCCTGCCTCCCGCCTAGCATTTCCCGGCGAACGGGGGGCAATTACTTATCCCCCGATCCGCCCCGGCCCGGGCTCTTGCGAGGGTGTTTCCGAGACCGGTCGCCGCCTGCGCCCCTTGGGGCGTATCCTCGGTGGAAACACGATCTAGTGGGTCCCCCCGCGTTCCTGACCACTAGATACTGAATCACCCGCGAGTCGGGTGCAAGGGGTTAAATGGCTCGAAACCATTGCGGAGCGAGGTGTCCTATCCGCCTGCCACACCGCGACGCGTGGGAACTCCTTGGGTCTGCGCGGGTGCAAGCCCCAAAATGAATCCGTGAAAAAATTTATATGCGGAAAGTGGGTATCGCCGGCCTTTGAATCAATCGAATCGGGCCGCGCAATTTCGTGGCGCCGCGCGGCCATCCGGTGTCATGCCGCGGCGGCCAATCGGGTATGCCCGGCGATGGCGTCGGCGATCGGCTCGACCAGCTCGAGCGGCAGGTCGTGGCCCATGCCTGGGAAGCTCCGCAGCGTGGCGCCGGGGATCGACGCGGCGGTGTCCTTCCCGCCCGGGAACGGGACGAGCGGATCGTCCTCCCCGTGAATCACCAGCGTCGGCGCGGTCACGCCTTTGAGCCGCGCGCGCCGGTCGCCGTCCGCGAGGATGGCGGCGAGCTGGCGCGAGAGTCCTTCGGGGTAATAGCTGCGCCGCACGCCGGCGGTGACGTTGGCGCGCAGCCGCGCCTCGTCGGGCGGGTAGCCGGGGCTGCCGATCGTGCGCGCGATTTTCATGCCGTGCGCGATCAGGACTTCCTCGTCGTCCGACACGGGGCGCTTGGTCAGAACCTCGATCGCCTGCTTCTGCGCGGCCGGCAGGCGGCGGTTGCCGGTGGTCGACATGATCGAAGTGAGCGAGAGCACCCGCTCCGGGTACGTGAAGGCGATATGCTGCGCGATCATCCCGCCCATGCTCGCGCCGACCACGTGCGCCTTTTCGATCCCGAGCGCGTCGAGCAGCCCGACGCCGTCCGCGGCCATGTCGGCCAGGGTATAGGGAACGCGCGGGGTCAGGCCGAGCCGGCCGAGCAGCATGAGCTTGAGAACGCCCGGCGCCTTCACGCCGTCGAGCTTGTGGCTGAGCCCGATGTCGCGGTTGTCGTAGCGGATCACGCGGAAACCCCGCGCCACCAGCGCCTCGACCAGCTCGATCGGCCACAAGGTCAGCTGCGCGCCGAGCCCCATGACCAGCAGCACCGGCGGATCGCCCGGGTTGCCGTAATCCTCGTATTCCAGCGTGATGCCGTTGGCGGTGATTTGTGTCACTCGTGTTCTCCCCCCGTCCGTCATTCCCGCGAACGCGGGAACCCAGAGCGTCAGAGCGGATCGAAGCCGAATTGCTCCGCCAGATCAAGCCAGCGCGGATTATCCTGCTCGATCAGTTCGAGCTTCCAGGCCCGCCGCCACTTCTTGATCCGCTTCTCTCGGACGATGGCGTCTTCCATCGTGCCGTGGTGTTCGAACCAGACGAGCCGGTGGACGGCATATTGCTTGGTGAAGCCGCCGAAGGTGCCCTCACGGTGCTGGTGGATGCGGGCGATCAGATCGGAGGTCACACCCGTGTAAAGCGTGCCGTTTCGCTGCGAGGCGAGCAGGTAGACGGTCGGCAGCCGATCGCGCGTCACCGCGAGTTACCTCTCCTGGGTTCCCGCTTTCGCGGGAATGACGGGTTAGATAGGCTGTGCGGGGGAAGGTGGATATTCACGGCACCAGCACCGTGTCGCGCGCCTCCGTCAGTGTCTCCGGGTAATCCAGCGTGAAATGCAGGCCGCGGCTTTCGTGGCGCTTGAGGGCGCTGCGGACGATCAGGTCAGCGCACTGGTGCAGGTTGCGCAGTTCGATCAGGTCTGTCGTGACGCGGAAGGAGCCGTAGTAGTCCTCGATTTCCTGCGCGAGCAGTTCGATCCGGTGCTGCGCGCGTTCGAGGCGCTTGGTGGTGCGCACGATGCCGACGTAGTTCCACATCATCCGCCGGATCTCGGTCCAGTTCTGCTTGATGACGACTTCCTCGTCGGAATCGGTCACGCGGCTTTCGTCCCACTCGCGGATCGGCGGCGGGTCGTCGAGCCGGTCCCAGCATTCGGCGATGTCGCGGGCGGCCGCATCGCCGAAGACGAAGCATTCGAGCAGGCTGTTGGAGGCGAGGCGGTTGGCGCCGTGGAGGCCGCTTTCGGTGCATTCGCCCGCGGCCCACAGGCCCGGCAGGTCGGTGCGCGCGTCGAGGCCCACCGGAATCCCGCCGCAGGTATAGTGTTGCGCGGGCACGACCGGGATCGGCTCCTTCGTCATGTCGATGCCGAGGCCGAGCAGCTTCTCGTGGATCGTCGGGAAGTGCTGGCGCACGAATTCGGGCGGCTTGTGGCTGATGTCGAGATGGACGCAGTCGAGGCCGTAGCGCTTGATCTGGTCGTCGTTGGCGCGGGCGACGATATCGCGCGGGGCGAGCTCGGCGCGCGGATCGTAGTCGGGCATGTAGCGGTGCCCGGTCTCCGGATGGAGCAGGTGCCCGCCTTCGCCGCGCACGGCCTCGGTAATGAGGAAGTTCTTGACCTCGAGATTGTAGAGGCAGGTCGGGTGGAACTGCATCATCTCCATGTTGGCGACCCGGCACCCGGCGCGCCAGGCCATGGCGATGCCGTCGCCGGTCGCGCCGCGCGGGGCGGTCGAGAACTGGTAGACGCGGCCCGCGCCGCCGGTCGCCAGCACGGTCGCGCGGGCGACATGGGCGACCACCTTGCCGCTGGCCTCGTCGAGCGCATAGGCGCCCCAGACGCGGCCGGAACCGGAGAACGTCTGCTGGTTGCGCCCGGTGATCAGGTCGATGCACGCCTGGCCGGGCAGGAGCGTGACGTTGGGATGCGCCTCGGCCGCCTTGAGCAGCGCCTCCTGCACCGCCCAACCGGTCGCGTCGTTCACGTGGACGATGCGGCGGTGCGAGTGGCCGCCCTCACGGGTCAGGTGCAGGTCGCCGCTCTCGCGGTTGAACGGTACGCCGAGCTCGACCAGCCGGTCGATCGCGTGCGGCGCGCGTTCGATCACGAACTCGACGGTCTCGCGCCGGTTGAGGCCCGCGCCGGCGACCATCGTGTCTTGGATGTGGTGCTCGAAGGTGTCGCCCGCGTCGAGCACGGCGGCGATCCCCCCCTGCGCCCAGGCGGTACTGCCGCCGGTCAGCGACCCCTTGGCGAGGACCAGCACTTTCTTCGTTTCGGCGAGAGCGAGGGCCGCGCTGAGCCCGGCGGCGCCCGAGCCGATGACGAGGATATCGGTATCGTTCATGGCACTTCTGTTGCACAGCGCGCGGCGGGGCGACAGAGAGGATTCGATGAGGGTCGTGAAGAGGAATCATCGCCATGGGTGAAGCACGATTTGGCCGCCGCGCGGTGCTCGCGGGGGTGGCGGCGCTTCCGCTCGCGGCCTGCGCGCCGGGTCTTGCAGGCGGAGCGACGGGGCGCCTGCGGGTCGCGACGTTCAACATCTGGCACGACGCCGGCGGCAACTGGCCGGTGCGGCTGGAGCTGCTGACGTCGGCGCTGCGATCGGTCGACGCCGACGTGATCGCGCTGCAGGAAGTGCTCGAGGATGCGGGCAGGGGCCTGCCCAACCAGGCCGACACGATCGCGGCCGAGCTCGGCTATCCCGAAGTGCACTTCGTCGCCGTCGAGCCCGAGGGTGCGCCCAAGCGCTACGGCAATGCGATCCTCACCCGCCTGCCGGTGATCGAGGTCGCGCGGCGCAAGCTGGAGCCGCTGTCCGACTACCGCACCGCGATCCGCGTGCGGGTGCAGGCCGAGGCCGGGCCGGTCGACGTGGTCGGCACGCATCTCGCGTGGAAGCCCGACCAGGGCCCGGTGCGCGCGCAGCAGCTCGCCGACCTGCTGGCCTGGCTGGCGGACGACGGGACGCCGCTGATCGTGATGGGCGACTTCAACGCGCCGCTCGACGATCCCGGCCTCAGGGCAATGGGCCCGCCGCGGTTCGAGACGGCGCTGCCGCCCGGCACGGCTGAGACGACGCTCAACACCGCGCGCGGCCACAAGCCGCGGGTGATCGACCATATCTTCGCCGAGCGCTCGGCCTTCACCGTCGCCGATGCCCGCGTGATCGGCGACCGGGCGGTGGACGGTGAGTACCCGTCCGACCACTTCGGCGTCGCTGCCACCCTGACGAGGCGCTGATCCGATGACGCTTGCCCGCCTTGCCGCCTGCTTCGTCTTCATGCTCGGCCTCGCCGCTCTCGCGCAGCCCGCCGCCGCCGCGCCCGTCTGCGCGATCGGCGCGCCGGGCACGACCCAGCGCGTCGCGGTGGGCGAGACCGGGCGGACCATGTTGATCCACGTTCCGGTCGGCGTGGAGCGCGTGCGCGGCCTGCCGCTCGTGTTCCTGCTGCACGGCAGCGGCGGCACGGGCGCCGCGATGCTCGAAAGCTCCGGGCTGGCCGCGACGTCCGATCATCACGGCTTCCTGCTCGCCGCGCCCGATGCCGGCATTCCGGTCGACAAGGGCTTCGTGTGGAACATCCCCGGCGTGCCCACGATCACCGGCGCGATTCCGACTGCCGACGATCCCGACGACGTCGCCTTCCTTACCGCCGCGATCGACTGGCTGACGGAGAGCGGGTGCGTCGATCCCGAGCGGGTCTATGCGACCGGGCTCTCGGGCGGCGGGCGGATGACGTCGTGGCTCGGCTGCGTCGCCTCCGACCGCTTCGCGGCGATCGCGCCGGTCGTGGGGCTGCGTGCGGGCAATCCGCTGCCCTCCGATCCGCAGCGCCCCGACCCGGCGACGTGTCAACCCGAAAACCCGATGCCGGTGCTGGCATTCGCCGGCGAGACCGACACGGTCAATCCGGTCGCCGGCGGCGGCGCGGGATACTGGCAGTATTCGATGGACGCGGCGCTCGCCCGCTGGGCCCAGCTCGGCGATTGCCGCACCGGGCCGGAGACCGCTGCCCTCTCGGAAACGGTCGAGGAGCAGCGCTACGGCCGATGCCGGGGCCGGGCGCAGGTGATCGGCCGAGTGACCGAGGGCCGGGGCCACGAATGGGTCGCCGACAACGAGGCGATGTGGTATTTCTTCTGGCGTCATCGCCGCTGAGGCGCACCGCGGCATTGCGGCAAAGGGGATCGGGGACATGAAGAGTTCGGATTCGAAGGCGGAACGGCTGCGGAAGGAACGCGACGCGGCCGAGCACGACAAAGCGATCATGCAGCGCCTGCTCAACCGCGCCGCCTCGGAAATCGAGGATCTGGCCGATGCCGACTGCGAGGACGAAGCCAAGGACCGCGCACTCCAGGCGGCGCGCCGCTTCCGCCGGGCCGCCGCCCCCTAGCCGGCCCTAGGGCGTGGCGGTGAGCTGGACGAACACGTCCTCCAGATCCGGCTCGCGGGTGGTCACGTCCTCGATCGCATAGCCGTGCGACTGGATGCGCGCGAGGACCTGCCCGGCACTCGCCTTGTCGCGGTCGTACGTGATCTCCAGCGTGCGCGGGTCGAGCGCCTCGGCCTTGACGAAGCCCTCGTCGATCGGCGGTCCGGCGAGATCCCGGTCGAGCGTGACCCGCACGATCTTCTCGCGCGCCATGCCGACCAGCTCGCGGGTCGGCTTGTTGGCGATCAGCTTGCCGCGGTTGATGATCGCGATCCGGTCGCAGAGCTGCTCGGCTTCCTCGAGGTAGTGGGTCGTCAGGACCACGGTGACGCCGCGCCGGTTGAGATCGGTCACCAGTTCCCACAATTGCCGCCGCAGCTCCACGTCGACCCCGGCGGTCGGCTCGTCGAGCACCAGGATCGGCGGCGAGTGGACCATCGCCTTGGCAATCAGCAGCCGCCGCTTCATCCCGCCCGACAGCGTGCGCGCATAGGCATCGCGCTTGTCCGCCAGGTGCACGGCGGCGAGCAGTTCCTCGCTGCGCCGGTCGCGCTTGCCGATGCCGTAGAAGCCGCCCTGGTTCTCGAGCACTTCGAACGGAGTGAAGAACGGGTCGAAGACGATTTCCTGCGGGACGATGCCGATCATCCGCTTGGCGTTGCGCGGGTTCCGGTCGATGTCGAAGCCCCAGATCTCGGCGCTGCCGCCGGTCTTTCGCACGAGCCCGGCGAGAATGTTGATCAGCGTCGACTTGCCCGCCCCGTTGGGGCCGAGCAGGCCGAAGATCTGCCCCTGCGGAACGTCGAAGCTGACCCCGTCGAGCGCGAGCTTGCCCGGCTCGCCCTTCTCCCCGGCGTAGCGTTTGGTCAGGTCGCGGATCGCGATTGCGGGTTCGGCAGCGGGGGAGGTCGTCATGGCGCCCCACTTGGCGTTCGGCGGGCGATCCGTAAAGGGTGTGACGCTGTGCAGGCCCAGTTGCGCGCGGGCGCGCTTCGGATTATCGGCGGGCCCATGGACATTCCACCGCCCGAAGTGACCCTGGTCGATCATCGCCGCGTTCAGTGCGACGGCGCGCAAGCCATCCGCGGCGGCGACCGCTATCGCCCCTCCGCGCTCGGCCATCCCCGCGTCTGGCTGGAGATCGACGAGCACGGCTACGTCGACTGCGGCTATTGCGACCGCCGCTTCGTGCTGCGCGGCGGCCCGGCCGACGGCGCCGCGCAGGCCGCGCTGGAGGATATCTCCGCCGGAAGCGATCCCGGCCACCGCTGACGGCCCTGCTACTGCTGACGGGTCGCGGCTGACATTCGCGCGGGCATGCCTATATCGCACGCCATGACCCTATCAGCCGACTTCCGAGCCGATCCCCAAGCCGATCCGCGCGCCTTCCTCTACGGCGAGGGCAGGCTCGACCCCGAACGCGCGCCCGCGCTCGCGGCCGAGATGCTCAAGAGCTGCGACGACGGCGAGCTCTACCTGCAATACACCGCGCGCGAGGCGCTGGCGTTCGAGGACGGGCGGCTCAGGACCGCGGACTATGCGCGCGATTCGGGCTTCGGCCTGCGCGGCGTCTCGGGCGAGACGACCGGCTTCGCCCATGCCAACGAGATCAGCGATGCGGCGATCCGCCGCGCGGGCGAGACGCTGCAACTGCTCGATCCGACCGCAAACGCGCTCGCAGCGCCTCCGCGCCGGAGCAACCGCCACCTCTATACCGCCGACAACCCGCTCGATGCCGTGCCCTTCGCGGAAAAGGTCCGGCTGCTGCAGGCGGTCGACGCCGCCGCCCGCGCGCGTGATCCGCGGGTGGTGCAGGTCAATGCCAGCCTGCTGGCGAGCTGGAGCGTGGTCGAGATCGTCCGGCCCGACGGCTTCGTCGCGACCGACGTCCGGCCGCTGGTGCGTCTCAACGTCGGCGTGGTCGCCGAAGCGAACGGCCGGCGCGAGCGTGGCAGCTTCGGCTTCGGCGGGCGCCACCTCTACGATCCGCTGTTCGAGCCTGCCGGCTGGGGCCGCGCGGTGGACGAGGCGGTGCGCCAGGCGCTGGTCAACCTCGACAGCGTGGACGCGCCGGCGGGCGAGATGACCGTGCTGCTCGGCCCCGGCTGGCCCGGCGTCCTGCTGCACGAGGCGGTTGGCCACGGGCTCGAAGGCGATTTCAACCGCAAGGGCACGAGCGCCTTTTCCGGCCGCATCGGGGAGCGCGTCGCTGCGCCCGGCGTGACGGTGGTCGACGACGGCTCGATCCGCGACCGGCGCGGCTCGCTCTCGATCGACGACGAGGGCACGCCGACGGCCGAGACCGTGCTGATCGAGGACGGCATTCTCAAGGGCTATATGCAGGATCGGCTGAACGCGCGGCTGATGGGCGTCGAGGCGACCGGCAACGGCCGCCGCGAAAGCTATCAGCACGCACCGATGCCGCGCATGACCAACACGTTCATGCGCGCCGGCAGCGACGATCCGACCGAGCTGCTCGGCCGGGTGAAGAACGGCATCTACGCGAAGAGTTTCGGCGGCGGGCAGGTCGATATCGTCTCGGGGAAGTTCGTGTTCTCCTGCACCGAGGCCTACAAGGTCGAGAACGGCGTGATCGGCGCGCCGATCAAGGGCGCGACGCTGATCGGCGACGGGCCGAGTGTGCTGACCCGCGTGTCGGGGATCGGCAACGATCTCGCGCTCGACGAAGGCGTGGGCGTGTGCGGAAAGGGCGGGCAGAGCGTGCCCGCCGGGGTGGGGCAGCCGACGCTGCTGGTCGACCGGCTCACCGTGGGCGGAACAGCCTGACGCGGCTGCGCCGCCGCTCATCGCGCATTCACGCCGGATGTGCTATAAGGGTGGCATGATCGGTACGAAGTCCATTTCGCTCTTGCTGGCACCGCTCGCGCTCGCCGGCACGGTTTCCGCTTCCGCGGAGGAGCCGACGCGCGGCGAGGCGAAGCTCGCCGAAATTCTGGAAGGTCGCGTGGCCGGCGAGCCGGTTAATTGCCTGAGCGAGTCGCAGCGCGACTCGATCCAGATCGTCGACGGAACCGCGATCGTGTTCCGCGACGGCGGCACGTTGTGGGTGAACCGGCCGGCCGGCGCGCAGTTTCTCTCGCGCAGCGACCTGCCGGTGTTCCACCAGTTCAGTTCGCAGCTCTGCCGTCTCGATCAGGTCGAACTGCGCGATCGGCTCGGCAGCGGCACCATGCCCGGACCAAGGCTGGCGCTCGGTGACTTCGTCCCATACACCAAGGCGGACGATCAGGAGGCCGCCGAAGGAGGCTGACCGATGAAAACAGCAACCCTCACCCTCATTGGCGCGATCGCCGCGGGCGCCCTGTTCGCAGCGCCGGCCGCGGCCGAGGAAGCGCCGTCCAAGGGGCAGGCGGAACTCGCCAAGCTGCTCGAAGGCCGCGTGGCGGGGGAACCGCAGAACTGCGTCCAGAGCTTTCCCAACACGCATATGCGCGTGATCGACGGCACCGCAATCGTGATCGAGCGGGGCAGCACGGTCTACGTCAATATTCCGCAGCATCCCGAATCGCTCGACGACGACGACGCGCTGAAAATCCGCAGGACCGGCAGCCAGCTCTGCAGGTCGGACATCGTGACGACCTTCGATCGCACGGGCGGGTTCTACACTGGCAATATCTTCCTCGGCGACTTCGTCCCTTACAAGAAGGTCGAAGGCTGATCTGACGCATGACCGCCGCCCCGCGCCGCTGGGCGGCGGAACTGCTCCATCTCTGGTTTCACAGGCTCGGCCCGGCCGACTGGTTCGGGGGCGCCGCCGAGGTCGACGCGCTGCTGCGCCGCCGCTTCGCACGCGAGTGGCATGCGCTGCGGCACCGGCCTGCGCGCGAGTTCCTGACCGATCCGCTGACCGCACAAGCCGCGGTGCTGCTGTTCGATCAAGTGCCGCGCAATCTCTTCCGCGACGATCCGCGTGCGTTCGCCTCCGACGGGCTCGCGCTTGCCATTGCCCGGGGCATGATCGCCCGCGGCTGGCACGAGCGCCTGCCCCCGCGGATGCGCGCCTTCGCCGGCATGCCGCTGATGCACAGCGAGGCGATCGCCGACCAATTGGCCTCGCTGCGCTTCTTCGCGTGCGAGCCGGAGAATCGTGCCTTCGCCGTCAGCCATCACCGGATGATCGCCCGCTTCGGCCGTTTCCCGCACCGCAACCGGGTGCTCGGCCGCCGCTCGACCCCGGCGGAGAAGCACGCGGTGGCGCAGGGCTTCGCCTGGTAGCGACTCAGGCGCGGCGCAGCGCGTCCATCCGGCCGATGATCTCGCTCGCCTGGCGCATGATCCTCTCGATCAGCTCCTGGCACGTCGGAATGTCGTAAACGAGCCCGGCGACCATGCCGCAGCTCCACGCGCCGCGATCCATCTCGCCCTCCTTCATTATCGAGGGATAGACGCCGGCGACCTCCTCGATGATGTCCTCGAACTTGAGATCCGCGCCGAGTTCGCGCTCCTTCTCCAGCAAGCGCTCGACCGCGGCGTTGTTGAGCACGCGCTCGGTGTTGCGCAGCGGACGCATGACCAGCCGCGTGTCGAGCTCGCTCGCGGCGAGGATCGCCTGCTTCACGTTGTCGTGCACCGGAGCTTCCCTGGTCGCGATGAAGCGCGTGCCCATGTTCATGCCCGCCGCGCCGAACGCGAGGCTGGCGACGAGGCTGCGCCCGTCGGCCATGCCACCGCTCGAGACGAAGGGAATTTCCAGCTCGTCCGCCGCGCGGGGCAGGAGGATGAAATTCGGCACGTCGTCCTCGCCCGGATGCCCGCCGCACTCGAACCCGTCGACCGACACCGCGTCGCACCCGATCGACTGCGCCTTCAGCGCGTGGCGCACGCTGGTGCACTTGTGGATCACCCTGATCCCGGCGTCCTTCAGGTACGGCAGCACGGCCTGCGGGTTGTTGCCCGCGGTTTCGACCACCGTGACCCCGCCTTCGATGATCGCGCGGACGTAGCCCGGATAATCGGGCGCGTTGACCGTCGGCAGGAACGTCAGGTTCACGCCGAAGGGCCTCTCGGTCATGTCCCGGCAGCGCGCGATCTCGTTGGCCAGGTCGTCCGGCGTCTTCTGCGTGAGCCCGGTGATGATTCCGAGCCCGCCGGCATTCGACACCGCCGCCGCCATCTCCGCCAGCCCGACGAAGTGCATGCCGCCCTGGATGATCGGATGCTCGATCCCGAACATCTCGGTGATCGCGGTTTTCATGGTGTGTCCTCTCCTGTCAGCGGGCGTGTGCGGGTGACCTGTCGCAATTCCGGAGGGGTGGCAAGTCAGCTCGCCGGCTTCAGCCCCTTGCCCGTCAGGCGGAAGCGCAGGGCCATCAGGAGGCTGAAGACCGGACCGAGCCAGCAGAACACCGCCCAGGGCGCATAGGCGAGAGTCGCGACGCCGAGCGTGGAGGCCATGAACAGGCCGGAGACGGTCCAGGGCATCAGCGGCTCGGTGATGGTGACCGAATCGGCCAACGCGCGGCTGAGGTTTACGGGGGCGAGGTCGCGTTCGGCGTAGGACGGGCGGAACAGGCCGCCGACGACCAGCGAGGTGACGCCGCCGTGGCTCGTCATCCCCACCATCGTCGCGCCCCCCGCCATGGTCGCGGCCACCAGCCCGAAGGCGCCGCGCACCGCACTCAGCAGCCGCGCCAGCAGCGTGTCGAGCGCGCCCGAGACTTCCATCCCTGCGGCCAGCAGGAAGGCGGCCAGGATGAAGATCAACGTCGGCGCCATGGCATAGAGGCCGCCACGCTCGACCAGGCCGGTCAGTTGCCCGCTCACCGCGGCGCCCGGCGCCACCTGATCGAGCGCGAAGCCGGCGACGAACGCGTGCACGCCGGCGGCGGCGGGGAACCCGTTGACCGTGACCCCGATCACGAGCGCCACCAGGGCCGAGGCGATAATCACCGGTGCCGGCGGGTAGCGCAGCGCGATCCCACCGATGGCTACCGCGAGCGGCAACGCGGCCCAGAAGCCGGGTTCGAAGAGTCCGACGAGCTCGGTGCGGATCGCCGCGGCCGGATTCGCGCCGGTCAGCGCCGCGCCGGGCGCGAACAGCGCGAAGACGGCGAGCGCGATCAGCGCGGGCGGCAGACTGGTCGGCAGCATGTGGCGGATATGCGCGTAGAGCTCCGCCCCGGCGCCGATCGCGGTGATGTTGGTCATGTCCGAGATCGGCGAGAGCTTGTCGCCGAAATAGGCGCCCGAAACGACTGCGCCGGCGATCGGCGCGAGCGGCAGGCCCATGGCCTCGGCCGCGCCCATCAGCGCGACGCCGATGGTGCCCGCCGAGCCCCACGAGGTGCCCGAGACGACCGACATCACCGCCGTCGCGAGAAATGCCGTCAGCGCCATCCATTCGGGGCTGATGAGATCGATCCCGAGCACCACCAGCAGCGGGATCGTGCCCGCGAACATCCAGCTTCCCAGCAAGGCGCCGATGCTGAGCAGGATGAGCACGGCCGGCAGCGCCTCGGCCAGCAGCCGCCCGGCCGCGGCCTGGACCTCCGCCCAGCCGTGCCCGCGAGCCCGCGCGATCCCGGCCGCGACAGCCGCGGCGAAGAGCAGCGCCAGCAGCAAGGGCTCGCCGCCGAACCCGAACACGGCGGCCCCGCCGACTCCGGCTGCGAACAACGCGGCGATCGGCGCCAGCGCGAGAGCCAGCGGCAGCGGGCCACGCTCGGTCCGTTCGTGTTCGCTCATGCCAGTGCCTGCTCCAGATCGGAAATCAGGGCCTCGGCGCCTTCGAGTCCGACCGAGAAGCGCAGCAGCGTGCGCGGCATGCGGCCGTCGTGGTCCGGCCCCGGATCGGTCCGGTGCGCGCTCGACACGAGGCTTTCAACGCCGCCCCAGCTTATCGCCTTGCCGAACAGGCGCAGGCGATTGCCGAACGCGAGCGCCGCGGCATGATCGGGCAGGTCGAACTCGGCGGAGAGCAGGCCCGAATGGCCGCGCATCTGCCGAGCGAACAGCGCTGCCTGCTCGCCTTCCGCCAGCGCCGGATGGAACACCCGCCGGACCTTCGGATGATCCGCGAGGAAGCGCGCGACCGCGAGCGCATCGGCATGCTGCCGCGCCAGCCGCGCAGGCAAAGTCGCCAGCCCGCGCAGGAGCAGCCAGGCGTCGAACGGCGCCATCACCGCGCCCGTCAGCATGTAGCCGCGCCGGAACACGCACTCGACGAGCTCGGCCGAGCCCGCGACCGCGCCGCCGAGCGTATCCGAATGTCCGCCGACGTACTTGGTCAGCGAATGGAGCACGAGATCGCAGCCCATCGTGAGCGGCTTCTGCAGCAGCGGGGTCGCGACGGTGTTGTCGATCGCGGTCAGGATACCGCGCGCCTTCGCGATCGCGCAGATTTCCGCAATCGGCAGCAGCTCGAATCGCATCGAACCGGGGCTTTCGAAGTAGATCAGCTTGGTCGCCGGTGTCAGCGCCGCTTCGATCTCTTCGATCCCGGCGGCGAAGCACCGGCTGTGCGTGACGCCGTAGTCCTCCAGCCGCTGGGCGAACTCGATCGTCGGGCCGTAGATGTCGCCGCAGAACAGCACATGATCGCCCTCGGCCAGCAGCGCGAAGAGGGTGGCCGAGATCGCCCCCATGCCGCTGGCGAAGCACTTGGCGGCTTCGGCGCCCTCGAGCCGCGCGAGCGTCTCTTCCAGCTCGCGCACGGTCGGGTTGGTGCCGCGCGAATAGACGCAGACCTCGTTCTCGCGCGCCTGCGCGCCGTGCAGCTCCTCGAGCGTTTCGAAGCGGAACAGCGAGGCTTGCACGATCGGCGGCATGACCGGCCCCGCGACATCGCCGGCGCGCAGGCAGATCAGCTCATCCTCCGCATCGATCGGATTCATCGGCGCCAAACTCCCCTCTACCTCGCAAGCGTCATGCGGCGCATCGACGAGATTGCACTGCGGCGCAAGTCGGCCCGGCAGGTCGCCGCACCGAAAAATTGGCAGTGATCTCCTTGCCGGGGCCATGCGAGCGTGCAAGGTTGCTCCGCACACGATGCGGCCTCCGGCGCCTCGGTGAGGCCATCTCGGAAAGGGGGAAACCATGACCCGACGCAGCGCACCCTTGGCCGTCCTGCTGGCCTTGGCCGTCCTGGCCGGCATTCCGGGAACGAGCACCGGCCAGGATCAACGCGCGCCGGTTCATCCGGCGGAAGGATCATGGATCACCAACCCGCCGGGCAGCATAGCCCGCGCCGATCCGCTCGACCTTCCGGTGCCGGGCGCCCGCGCGTGGCGGGTGCTGTACCGGTCGAGCGGTGCCAGGGGAGAGCAGATCGAGGTTTCCGGAGTCATCGTCGCGCCGGACCGGCCGCCGCCGCCGAATGGATGGCCGACGGTGGCGTGGGCTCATCCGACCACCGGCATCGCCAGCAAGTGCGCGCCGTCGCGCGGGCATCATTTCGAGAAAACCGTTCCCAACCTCGCCGAGCTCGTGCGGCGCGGCTACGTGGTTGCGGCAACCGATTACGAGGGCCTCGGGACCGAAGGCGTCCATCCCTACCTCGTCGGGTCCAGCGCTGCGCAGACCGTTCTCGACTCCGTGCGCGCAGCACGCTCGCTTGCGGGGGCCGGATCGGAGTTCGTCGTATGGGGGCACTCGCAAGGAGGTCATGCCGCGCTCTGGACCGGGGAGTTGGCGGCCAGCTATGCTCCCGATCTGACGCTGCTCGGCGTCGCCGCCGCCGCACCAGCGACCGAACTGGCCCACCTTTTCGAGGACGATCTGGACACGGAGGGTGGCAAGGCTTTCACTGCCCTGGCGCTCCTGTCCTGGTCGAAAGTCTACGACATCGATCTCTCTGCGATCGTGGAACCCAAAGCCGTGCCGGGCGTGCGGTTGATCGGCGACGGCTGCATGACCAACGCGCTGGGGTTGCTGGTCGACGGTCTCGGCCTGCACCTGTTGCCGCACAACGTCCTGCGCGCCGACCCCACCCGGGTATCGCCGTGGCGCGAGATCATCGCGCGCAATACGCCGACGTCGGTGGGGCAGGGCGTGCCGGTGCTCATCGCTCAGGGGACAAAGGATACGATCATCGCGCCCGCCGTAAGCCGCGACTTCGCGCGCCGGCTCTGTAGCCAGGGCACGTCGACTCACTTGATCGAGATGGAAGCCGATCATCTCGGCATCGCCAAGCTGAGTGCCGACAGGGTGGCCGACTGGATCGACGCACGTTTCGCGCGGGCAGAACCCCAGCGCGGCTGCCTCGTGCCGTCAGAATGACGACAGCGGGCCCTTGCGCCGCGCGCCGGACCGACAGGCGGGTAGCGCGCTAAGCTGCCGGCGCGGCTTCATTCCCATTCGATCGTGCCGGGGGGTTTCGAGGTGTAGTCGTAGACCACCCGGTTGATGCCCTTTACCTCGTTCACGATGCGCGTGGCGACGCGGGTGAGGAACTGTGCGTCGAAGGGGTAGACGTCTGCGGTCATTCCATCGGTGCTGGTCACCGCGCGCAGGCCGCAGACGCTGTCGTAGGTGCGGCCGTCGCCCATCACGCCAACGGTCTTGACCGGCAGCAACACGGCGAAGGCCTGCCAGATCGCGTCGTAGAGGCCGGCGGCGCGGATCTCCTCGAGATAGATCGCGTCGGCCTTGCGCAGGATGTCGCAACGCTCCTTGGTCACTTCGCCGGGAATGCGGATGGCAAGGCCGGGCCCGGGGAAGGGATGCCGGCCGACGAAGACCTCGGGCAGCCCCAACTCGCGGCCCAGCACGCGGACTTCGTCCTTGAACAGTTCGCGCAGGGGTTCGACCAGCGCCATGTTCATCCGCTCGGGCAGGCCGCCGACGTTGTGATGGCTCTTGATCGTCACCGACGGTCCGCCGGTGAAGCTGACGCTTTCGATCACGTCCGGATAGAGCGTGCCTTGCGCGAGAAAATCGGCACCGCCGATCTTCTTCGCCTCGGCTTCGAACAGGTCGATGAAGGCCTTGCCGATGAACTTGCGCTTCGCTTCCGGGTCGCTGACCCCGGCGAGGCCGGTCAGGAACATGTCCTCCGCGTCGACGTGGACGAGCGGGATGTTGTAGTGATCGCGGAACAGCGTGACGACCTGTTCCGCCTCGTTCATTCGCATCAGGCCATGATCGACGAAGACACAGGTGAGTTGCTCGCCGATCGCCTCGTGGATCAGCACTGCGGCCACCGCGCTGTCGACACCGCCGGAAAGGCCGCAGATGACCTTGCCATCGCCGACCTGCGCTCGGATCTCCTCGATTTTGGTCCTGCGGAACTCGGCCATCGTCCAGTCGCCGGCGAGACCGCAGACGTGGCGTACGAAATTGGCGAGCAGGCGTGCGCCATCGGGGGTGTGGACGACTTCCGGATGGAACTGGGTGCCGTAATACTTGCGCTCTTCGTCGGCGATGACGGCGAAGGGCGCTCCGTCGCTGACGGCGACGATCTTGAAGCCGTCGGCGAAGCGGGTGACCTTGTCGCCGTGGCTCATCCACACCTGGTGGCGCTCGCCGACCTGCCACAGGCCTTCGAACAGGGCGCAGTCCTCGGTCACGGTGAGAAAGGCGCGGCCGAACTCGCCGCCTTCGCCCGTCTCGTGCCCGGGACGGACCTCGCCGCCGAGCTGATGCGTCATGACCTGCTGGCCGTAACAGATGCCGAGGATCGGCAATCCGCTGTCGAACAGGACCTGAGGCGCGCGCGGGCTGCCTTCCTCCGGCACCCCGGCCGGCGAGCCGGAGAGGATGATCCCCTTGGGCTTCAAGCGATGGAATGCATCCTCCGCCTCGGTGAACGGCGCAATTTCGGAGTAGACGCCGGCCTCGCGCACCCGGCGCGCGATCAACTGGGTCACCTGACTGCCGAAGTCAACGATGAGAATGGAATCGGGGAGATGCTGCGGGTCCATGGAAAGCCCGTTAAGGTCCCGCTCCAAAACTGGCAATGGGCCTGCCCGCCATGTAGAAGTCCGGCAGCAAGAAGGGGAGAATACCGATCGCCGATCACGGAGCCGCATTCAGCCAGCACGTCATCCGTTTCCCGCGCGAGAGCGGACGGGATCTCCAGCAGAACCAGGCCTTCTTCTACCTGATAGAAGATGGCGAGGACAAACGGATCAAGTTCCACGACTACGCAGCGATCTACGATCGGCCCGGGCTCTACGAACAACTGTTCTACGAACGCCTGCGTTGCACCAGCCCTGCCGTGGTGGTCTCGCGGCTGGCGGGGGCCGTGCGGCATGCGGGGGAGAGTGTGGAGACTCTGCGGGTGCTCGATCTCGGTGCCGGCAACGGGATCGTTTCCGACGAACTGAAGAAATTCGGCGTCGCGCGCCTGGTCGGGCTCGACATCATCGAGAGCGCGCGGGAGGCGGCGCTGCGAGACCGGCCGGCGGGGTACGACGAATACTTCGTCGCCGACATGACGAACCCCGATGCGGAGACCAGTAGCGCACTGGAAGAATGGCGGCTCGATGCGCTGACCTGCGTGGCTGCGCTCGGTTTCGACGACATTCCGGCCGCCGCCTTCGTCACGGCGATGGAGACGATCGCCGAAGATGGATGGCTGGCGTTCAACATCAAGACCGATTTCCTGCAGAAGGCCGACAAGGGCGGCTTCGCGGCGCTCGTCAAGGCGTTGCTCGATCACGATCTCGTCGAGCTGCATCTGCTTGAGCGCTATCGTCATCGTCTCTCGATCGACGGCGAATGGCTCGAATATTTCGTGCTCGTCGCGAAGAAACGCGGGCCGCTGCCTCCCGATATCATCAGCCGTTTCGCCGGGTCTGCGGCATCGCAGTGACGTGCAGCATCATTGCTGCATAGTTTGCACCACTGTACGTAAATTGGCGGAAATTCACATGATGCTCTCAGGAATATGTTGCGTATTATGCAACGTATGACGCACTTTTCTCATTTGTGAAAAGTCGTGCGAAAGATTATTTCCCGGATCGCGCCGGGCGGAAGGTTCCTCTCTCCTCTCCCCCCTTCCCCCGGCCTCATTCAGGAGACACGCCATGCGCACGACAGCATCGCACTTCCTGGCCTTCCTCGCGGCTGCTTCGATGAGCAGCCTCATGCTCGGCGCTGCGATCGCCTGAGCCTGACGAGGAATGGCAGCGAGCGAGACGCGGCCGCCCCTCAGTCCTCTCCCCCTCGGCGGCCGCGTCTCAAACGCGAGCGCGAGCGGCTGATCAGTCGATTCCGCCCAGCTCCTCCGCCATCGCCCGCAGATCGGTCTTCAGCAGCTTGCCGATATGGCTGCGCGGCATCTCGTCGACGGCGTGAAGCGCGGCGAGGCGCTGCGTCTTGCCCAGCCGTGCGTTGACCGAAGCGAGGATCTCGTCTGCGGCAGGTGCATCATCTGCAAGGCAGACGAAGCCGACCGGGCTCTCGCCCCAGCGGCGGCTGGCCACGCCGACGACCGCCGCTTCCGCAACGCCCGGCTCCTTCTCCAGCGCCGCTTCGAGATCGGACGGGTAGATGTTGAATCCGCCCGAGATGATCATGTCCTTCGCCCGCCCGACGAGTTCGACGAAACCGTCGGCGTCGACGCGGCCGATGTCGCCCATGCGCTGCCACACCTCTCCGGTAGCAGGATCGGTCCAGTAACCTTCGCGGGTCTTCTCCGGCTGGTTCTTGTAGCCGCTCATCATCGTTTGGCTCCGCCCCACCAGATTTCCGGTGGTGCCGGCTGGCACCTCGTTATCCTCGTCATCCAGCACCTTGAGCTCGCTGCCCGGCGCGGGGCGGCCGACGGTGTGCAGCTTGTCGGGGAACTCGTGGCAGGCGAGCAGGCAGACGCCGCCGCCTTCGGTCATCGAGTAGATCTCGATCAGCGCGCCCGGCATCCGGCGCAGCACCTCGCGCTTGAGCGGTACGGGGAAGGGGGCGGAGGTGCAGTATTTCAGCGCCAGCGAGGAAAGGTCGAAATCGCCCAACCGCGGCTCGTCCATCAGCCGCTGATACTGCACCGGCACGAGCATGGTCACCGTGGAGCGATCGGCCTGCGCCCCTTCCAGCCAGGCGCGGGTGGAGAACTTGCCCATAACGCGCACCGAGCCGCCGGCCAGCAGCGGCGGCAGGAAGGCGACCATCGTGGTGTTCGAATAGAGCGGAGTCGAGGCGATCGCGCGCACCTCCAGCCTGCTTTCCCGATACGAGGCCGCGGTCGAGGCGAACTGCCGCCAGCGCATCTGGTGCGAATGGACGATGCCTTTCGGAACGCCCGTCGTGCCGCTCGAATAGATGATGTTGAAGGGTTCGCCCGGCTCGGGCGCGAAGGGGGTCGCGCGAGTCCGCGGCGGTGCCATCCAGCGGTCAATCTCTTCATCGAGAACGATCCGTTCGAGATGCGGCAGGAAGTCGTCGCCCAGTTCGTCCAGCTTCGCGCGGTCGAGGAACAGGTGCTGCGCACCGCTGTCACGCGCCGTTCCTTCGAGCTGCTCGCGGCTGGCGCTCGTCGTCAGCGGCGCGGCCACTCCGCCCGCCCGCACCGCAGCAAGGAATACGAGCGCGTAGGGAATGCTCGAAAGGCCCAGAATCGCGACCGCCTGGCCGCGTTCGAGCCCACTGGTCTGCAGCTTGGCGGCGATGCGCTCCACCCGATCGGCGAGTTCGCCCCAGGTCAGTTCGCCGCGCTCGTCGCGTAACGCTACCGCCTCTGGCTGTCTGCCCGCCCAGGCGGCGAGAATGTCGGAGAACGAGCCGTAGGGTTCGGCGAGCGCGGCGGCGGGATCGGCAATCGTCATACCCGCCCTTCTATTTGCGGCGGCGAACTTGTCGAGAGATTCAGGCGAAAGCCTCAGCCGACGTCCTCGCGGCGCAGCGTCTCTGGCGGCGAGAACGACAGGCGCGCGAGGCGCCAGCTCGGATCGTCACCCATGAGTTCTTCCAGTTTCGGCGGATCAGCCGGCGGATCCACGCCTTCGACCGTTCCGACGATATAGCGGCCCGACTCGCGCAGCCGCACCTTTCCTTCGGGCCAGAGGCGTTCGAGCCGCCCCTGAAGCCGCTTCGCTTCTTCGGAGATCGCCGAGCTGCCGAGCTCGCGCGGCGCGCCGTCGAGCAGTTCGGCAGCCGCCGTCCCCATGTTGGTGACGCCGTCCCGCAGGATCGAGAAGGCGATGAACAGCGCGGCTGCGCTGTCCGCCCACCAGTAGCCGAAGTAGATGCCGAGCACACCGATCATTCCGGCGAGGCCCGTCTGCCAGTCGGCCTTCTGCATCAGCGCATCGGTGTGCAGCACTTTGTCGCGCAGCCTTCCGGCGACGGGCAGCTTCATCCGCCCGAGAATCATCGGCACCACCACCGAGTAGGCCAGTGCGGCGATCATCAGCCAGCCGAGCCAGACCGTATGACCGAAGACCTCCACCGGCGCGACCGTCGGGTGCTCGGCCATGAGCAGCGTCATCGCGCTTTCGTACATCAGGAACCCGCCCACGGCGCTCAGCGCGACTGCAGCGACGAGAAAGGCGAGGCTGTTCACTCGCACGAATCCGAACGGGTACTTCTCGGTCGGGTCCCTTGGCTCGACCCGTGCCGCGATGAGAAAGGTCAGCGAGGGCACCAGGCTCAGGGCGTCCTCGATCAGGGCCGAGCGCATCGCCTGGCTGCCGCCCATCGTGACGAACATCGCCAGCACGACAGTGCCCATCCAGAACAGCGTCTGCCATTCGAGCCGCTTCGCCCGCGCGAAATCGTCGCGGATCTGTTCGGGCATGCGGTTCACCGGATTTCTCCTTCGACCAGCGCGATCCAGCCGTTCTCGCCATTGCGGAAGGCGAAGCGCGGGACCTGCTCCTGCTTGTCGACGTTCCGGCGGCGGCCCAGCGGAGTGCCGAAATGGACCTGTCTCGACCAAGGCGACGCTTTCGCGAAATGGCCGTAGACCAGGTCTACCTCGCCCTTCTCGAGCCGCTTCAGCAGGTCCTCGCCGTGGCCGTCCACGCGCCTGACATGCGCGCCGAGCCGGCCGGCGACCCGGTCGAGCACCTGCTCGGCATGTCGCGAGGGCGGCGCGCCCGCGATCTCGCCCAGGACGATTGCGTGCGTGCGCCGCACGCGTTCGGTGGTTCCGTTGGGATCGCGCGGGAGCTCCGCGCATGCGGCCAGTCCTGCGATCAGGATCGCGGCTGATGCGATCGCTCCTGCCGGAGGCAGGAACGCCTTCCCCTTGATGCCCATGCCCGCGCAACGCCGCAGGCGGATGCGGTGTTCCCCACGCGCGATTCGCCTGTGGATGGAAAGGGTGTTCTCGCCTTCCGAAACCCGCCCTTCGTGCCTATATGATGTTCATGGACGAGACCCCTGAAAACACCCCGCCCGCAGCGGCGAAGACGAACGGTTACGGCGCGGATTCGATCAAGGTCCTCAAAGGCCTCGACGCGGTGCGCAAGCGGCCGGGCATGTACATCGGCGATACCGATGACGGATCGGGCCTCCACCATATGGTGTTCGAGGTGTCCGACAATGCGATCGACGAGGCGTTGGCGGGCCACTGCGACTTGGTGCTGATCGAGCTGAACGCCGACGGGTCGGTCTCGGTCGAGGACAACGGGCGCGGCATTCCAGTGGACATGCACAAGGAAGAAGGCGTGTCTGCGGCCGAAGTCATCATGACCCAGCTCCACGCGGGCGGTAAGTTCGAGAACACCAGCGACGACAACGCCTACAAGGTTTCCGGCGGCCTCCACGGCGTGGGCGTTTCGGTGGTCAACGCTCTGTCCGAATGGCTCGAGCTGACCGTCTGGCGCGATGGCAAGGAACACTGGATGCGCTTCGAACACGGCGACGCGGTGGCGCCGCTTAAGGTCGTCGGCGACGCGCCGCCGGTGGCGTCGAACGGCGACGAGAACGGCCTCAAGAAGGGCACGCGCGTCACCTTCCTGCCCTCGGCCGAGACGTTCAAGAACGTGACCGAGTTCGATTTCGAGAAGCTGGAGCACCGCTACCGCGAGCTTGCCTTCCTCAATTCGGGCGTGCGCATCCTGCTGCGCGACCTGCGGCACGAGGACACGGCCGAGCACGACCTGTTCTACGAAGGCGGGATCGCGGCGTTCGTGAAGTATCTCGACCGGAACAAGCAGCCGCTGGTCGCCGAGCCGATCTCGGTGTCCGCGGAGAAGGATGGGATCGGGATCGACGTCGCGCTCGAATGGAACGATTCGTACTACGAGAACGTGCTCTGCTTCACCAACAACATCCCGCAGCGCGACGGCGGCACGCACCTGGCCGCTTTCCGCGCCGCGCTGACCCGCACGCTCAACAACTATGCGTCTTCCTCGGGGTTGCTGAAGAAAGAGAAGGTCTCGCTGACGGGCGAGGACATGCGCGAGGGGCTGACCGCGATCGTCAGCGTCAAGCTGCCCGATCCTAAGTTCGGCTCGCAGACCAAGGACAAGCTGGTCAGTTCCGAAGTGCGTCAGCCGCTCGAAAGCCTCATGAGCGAGAAGATGACCGAGTGGCTGGAGGAGAACCCGGCCGACGCGAAGTCGATCATCCAGAAGGTTGTCGATGCCGCGGCCGCGCGCGAAGCCGCGCGCAGGGCGCGCGAGATGAGCCGCAAGGGCGCGATGAGCGTCGCAAGCCTGCCTGGCAAGCTCGCCGACTGCCAGGAACGCGATCCGGCCAAGAGCGAACTGTTCCTGGTCGAGGGCGACTCCGCCGGCGGCTCGGCCAAGCAGGGCCGCGACCGCAAGACCCAGGCGATCCTGCCGCTCAAGGGCAAGATCCTCAACGTCGAGCGCGCGCGGTTCGACCGGATCATCGGATCGAAGGAAGTCGGCACGCTGATCCAGGCCATGGGCACCGGCATCCGCGACGACTTCAATCTCGAGAAGCTGCGTTATCACAAGATCGTGATCATGACCGACGCCGACGTCGACGGCGCGCATATCCGCACGCTGCTGCTCACCTTCTTCCACCGGCAGATGCCTGAGATCATCAAGGCGGGGCACCTCTTCATCGCCCAGCCGCCGCTCTACAAGGTGAGCAAGGGGCGCAGCGAGGTCTATCTGAAGGACCAGGCGGCGCTCGACCGCTATCTCGTCGATGCCGGGCTGCAAGGCCGGATGCTCGAAACCGCCGGAGGTACGCGCAGCGGGGCGGACCTGCGCGATCTGGTCGAACACGGCCTGCGCATCCGTAACCTGATGGGCTTTATCCCGCGCAAGTACGACGCCGCGATCGTCGAGCAGATGGCGCTCTCCGGCGCGCTCGATCCAGCGCTCGGCGGTGAAACCCGCCGGCAGGCGCTGGCGCTTGCCGCCGACCGGCTCGGGATGTCCGACCCCGAAGCGGAGTGGAGCGCCGAACTGCGCGCCGACGGCAGTGCGCGCTTCGAGCGACTATGGCGCGGGGTAACCGACGTTCACGATATCGAGGCAGCCTTCATCGCAAGCGCCGAGGCGCGCAAGTTGCATGGTCTGGCGATCGAGAATGCGGAGGTCTACGCCCGGCCCGCACGGCTGGCCCGCGTCGGCACCGAGAGCGAGACCGTCGAGGATAGCACCGACGGGGAGGAGATCGAGGTCGTCGTTTCGCCCGATGCGGCGATCACCCGGCCGACCGAACTGCTCGACGCGGTGCTCGCCGCCGGGCGCAAGGGGCTCTCGGTCCAGCGCTACAAGGGTCTGGGCGAGATGAACGCAGAGCAGCTGTGGGAGACCACGCTCGATCCGGAGAACCGCGCGCTGCTGCAGGTGAAGGTCGAGGATGCCGACGTGACGGACGAGATCTTCACCCGCCTGATGGGCGACATCGTCGAGCCGCGCCGCGAGTTCATCCAGGACAACGCCCTGAACGTCGCCAACCTGGATATCTGATCGGGGCTATTCCGCGGCGGGGGGCGTGAGCCGATAGGTGCGGTCGGGCGTGACGTCGTCGAACGGCACGTTTTCGTTCTGCATGCGGTAGAGCGCTCCGTCGGCCACGAGCACGATCGGCTGACGAACGATGCCCTCCAGGCGCAGGCGCTTGCCGTCGGCGAGCCATTCCCACGTGCCGGTCTGCGTACGCCCGCCCTCGACCAGCGTGAAAGTGCCGTCGTTCCCGATCGAGAGGCTGTCTGCTGTCCCGTCGGGATTGGGCCGGGTGTAGGCGGCGGCCTGTTGCAGCGCCTCGCGTCCGTTCGCGGCCACCCGCGGCAACGAGGGATCGCGCGGGCCGTCCGGCTGCCGGCGGCCCGTCGCCTGCTCCGTGGCCGCGTCCCCTCCGTTGACGCGCGCGGCGAAATCCTCCGCGTTCTCGCCCTTCGGCTGTTCGCCGCAGGCGGCCAGCGCCAGAGGGGCGACAAGAATGAAGGCCATCGCGGGGCGGCTGCGGTTCATTTGTGTCGGCTCCTGTCGATTCGTCATGTGCGCCCCTTACGACGGTTAAATGACAGATTTCGGAAACCGCGCCGGCTCCCGCCGCAAACCCGCGATGGCGCAGCGCCTCTGGCAGGCGATTTCGAGTTGAGTCTTGCGTCCGCCCCCGGCACGGGATGGTGCCTGTCATCCGCCGGACATCTGTTTCAGCCAAAGGCCGAGCCCATGAACCTCCGCAACCTTTTCCCTCTCGCCGCCGCGCTCGTGCTCGGTGCCTGCGTCAGCGTGCGCGACGCGCCCGACCAGCCGGCGGAGCGGGTGACGGTCAAGATCGTCGGCCTCAACGACTTCCATGGCAATCTGGAGCCGCTGCGCCGTCCGATCCGTCTCACCGGTGAGGCCGGGGAGTCGCACGAAGTCCGGGCGGGAGGCGCGGCCTATCTGGCTTCGGCGGTCGCGAAATACCGGGCCGGCGGCGACCACTCGCTGGTCATTGCAGCCGGGGACCTGATCGGCGGCAGCCCGCTGGTTTCCTCGCTCTTCCTCGACGAACCGGCAATCGGCGCGATGAACCGCATCGGGCTCGACTACAACGCGGTCGGCAACCATGAGTTCGACCGCGGCTGGCGCGAACTCGCGCGGATGCAGGAAGGCGGGTGCGAGAAGCACGGCCTGCGCGAGCCTTGCGCAGTCGAGCACGACTTCGGCGGTGCCGACTTCTCCTTTCTTGCCTCGAACGTCATCGCCGAGGGAGGCGAGACGCTGTTTCCAGGCTACGCGATCCGCCGCTTCGGCACCGGCGCGCGTGCCGTTGCGTTGGGCGTGATCGGACTGACGCTCAAGGAGACGCCGACGCTCGTCACACCCAGCGGAGTCGAAGGACTGACCTTCGGCGACGAGGCGGAGGCGATCAACGCGCTCGTGCCCGAGATCGAACGGCAGGGCGCCGATGCGATCGTGGTTGCCATCCACCAGGGGCTTGAGCCCGAACCCGGCACGCCTTTCTCGGGCTGCGGTGCGATCGCGGGGCCGCTGCGCGCGATCCTCGAGCGGCTCGATCCCCGCGTGGATCTGGTGATCTCGGGCCATACCCACCGGACCTATGTCTGCGATTTCGCGACGCTCGATCCTTCGCGCCGGTTCATCGTCAGCAGCGCGGGCTACGGCGGTACTTTGCTGACCGACATCGCGCTGACCATCGATCCGGCCGCGGGCGAGGTGACCGATGCCGTCGCCCGCAACGTGGTCGTTCAAAACGCGGGCACCGGGGAGGAGAGCCCCGACCCCGCGTTCGAGATCTTCGAGCCGAACGCCGACCTCGCCGCTTACGTGGCTCGTTACGCACGCGCCGCGCACGAAGCCGAATCGCGCCCGGTAGGCAGGATCTCGGGCCCCGCCCCGGACCCCGGGCCCGCAACCGAGGAAACCCGGCTCGGCAACCTGATCGCCGACGCGCAGCTCTTCGCCACGCGAGACGCCGGTGCGCAGATCGCGCTGATGAACAATTCGGGCGTTCGCGCGCCGATCGTTCCCTCCGAGGACGGAACGGTGACCTTCGGCGACATCTATGCGGCGCAGCCGTTCGGCAATGCGCTCGTGACCAAGACGTACACCGGCGCGCAGCTACTCGCGCTGCTCGAGCAGCAGTTCGACGAGGAGGGTTTCATCCAGACGTTCTCGGTCTCCGAGGGATTCGCCTTTACCTACGACATGAGCCGTCCGGCCGGGAGCCGTGTTGTCTCGGCCACGCTGGGCGGCAAGCCGATCGATCCGGGCGCGCGCTACCGGATCACGATGAACAGCTTTCTCGCGGCCGGCGGAGACACGTTCACCGTGTTCGCGGAGGGCCTCGACCCGGTGACCGGTCCGGTCGACCTCGATGCGATGGAGGAATACCTCGGCATGGTGGAGATGCGGCAACTGCCCGAAATCGGGCGGGTCACCGACGTGGCAAGGCCGTGAGAGAAAGCGTCAGGCGATCCGCAGTCCCGCCACGGGCGCCGCGCCGCGCGCTTCGCCCGAAAGACCGTCGAACAGCGTGTCGATGATCGTCGCGAGCTTGTCTTCCTCGAGCTTGTCTTCGACCAGGATCATCAGCATCTGGGGCAAAGTGTAGCAGACCACCATCTGGTTGATCAGCGAAAGCGCGCGGTTGATGCCGAGGCCGGCGAAATGGCCTTCCTCCTGCGCCTGGGCAATCAGCTCGGCGAGGTAGTGATCGGCCAGATCGATATACCCGCTCACGTTCTCGAAATTGTCGGTTCCCACCTCGCAATAGACCGCGAAGGCGGCCGGGTCCTTGCGGAAGCGGGCGCGCTGGCGGGCGAAGCGACGGGCGAAGAATTCGTAGAACTTGCGCCGGATCGGCAGGTCGGAGGCAACCACTTCCTCCATGATCGCGATATCGGGCGCGTACCACTTTTCGAGGATCGCATCGAACAGCGCATCTTCGCTGTCGAAGATCGCATCGATCCGGGCACGCGGCATCCGCGCTTCCTTGGCCAATGCGGCGCGCGTGATGTTCTCGCCCGCGCGTTCGATCACCCGCATTGCGAGAGTGACGAGCCGGGTGCGTTCGCTGTCGGCATCGCTGGGCGAAGTCATGATTAAAGGTCCGTCCCCGTGATTTGTCGCAATCTAGGGACAGACCCGCGCCGGTTAAAGCCCGCGCCGCGCGAATTTTGCGGCGTCGGCTACTCGCCCGGACGGTCCGACCGGCTGCCGTCCGTCGGAGTAGGATCGCTTCGGCGCCAGGTCGTCTCCTCGCTGCGTTCGCCGGCGAGCGGGGCGTCCTGCTCCGGAAGGCGATAGAGCACATCCTCGGCCACCGCGAAGGCCTCCGTATTGCCATCGCGGGCGATCAGGATGCGGCTGTTGTCCTCGCCCCAGGTGAAGCTGCCGGTCGTCTCCGTCCCGTCGGGCGCGGTCCAGGTGTAGGTGCCATCCTCCGCCAGCATGATCGTGTTGACCTCGTTGTTGCGGTTACGCAGTTCGTACGTACCGGCGTACTCTACCGTTTCGCGGGCATCGAGCGGCACTTCGGGATACTCGATCTCGACGGTGGGCAGGGTCACATCGGCGGGGGTCTGGACTTCGGCGGTCTCGACCACCCGGTCGTCGACTTCCGTCGTGTCGCCGCAGGCAGCAAGCGTCAGCGCAAGCGGGGCGGCAAAGGCGAAACGGGCAGCTCTGTTCATCGGTTCTCTCCTCCGTGGGCGTTCGCCCCTTCAATGCGCGAGCCGGGCCGGGGTTTCGAAGTGCCCCTCGCTGCGCCCGCCCTACATGCGGAATACGCCGAACGCCGGCCGCTCCGGTATCGGCGCCTCGAGCGTGGCGGCGAAGGCGAGGCCGAGAACGTCGCGGGTCTGAACCGGATCGATCACCCCGTCGTCCCACAGGCGCGCGGTGGCGTAGTAAGGGTTCCCTTCGTCCTCGTACTTCTGCCGGATCGGGGCCTTGAAGGCTTCGGCCTCTTCGGCGCTCCAGCTATCGGCGTCGCGGTGGACGGTGGCGAGCACGCTCGCGGCCTGCTCCCCGCCCATCACGCTGATCCGCGCGTTGGGCCAGGTGAACAGGAAGCGCGGCTGATAGGCGCGTCCGCACATGCCGTAGTTGCCCGCGCCGAAGCTGCCGCCGATCACCACCGTGATCTTGGGCACGGTGGCGGTAGCCACCGCGGTCACCAGCTTGGCGCCGTGCTTTGCGATCCCTTCCGCCTCGTACTTGCCGCCGACCATGAAGCCGGAGATGTTCTGCAGAAACAGCAGCGGGATGCGGCGCTGGCAGGCGAGCTCGATAAAGTGCGCGCCCTTTTGCGCGCTTTCGGAGAACAGCACGCCATTGTTGGCGAGGATCGCCACCGGCATGCCCCAGATATGCGCGAAACCGCAGACGAGCGTCGAGCCATAGTGCTGCTTGAACTCGTGGAACTCGCTGCCGTCGACGATTCGCGCGATCACCTCGTGCACGTCGTAGGGTGCGCGCACGTCCTCCGGCACGATGGCATAGAGGTCCTCCGCATCGAACTTCGGCGGGCGCGGCTCGCGCAGCTGCACGCTCTCCGCGCCTTTCGGGTTCTCGCCGAGATGGCTGACGATGTCGCGCACGATCGTCAGCGCGTGTTCGTCGTTCTCGGCGAGGTGATCGACCACGCCGGATTTCTTTGCGTGGAGATCCCCGCCGCCGAGATCCTCGGCGCTGATCTCCTCGCCCGTGGCAGCCTTCACCAGCGGCGGGCCGGCGAGGAAGATCGTGCCCTGATTGCGGACGATCACCGTCTCGTCGCTCATCGCCGGCACGTAGGCGCCGCCCGCCGTGCACGATCCCATGACGCAGGCGATCTGCGGGATGCCCAGCGCACTCATGTTCGCCTGATTGAAGAAGATGCGGCCGAAGTGGTCGCGGTCGGGGAAGACCTCGGCCTGATAGGGCAGGTTCGCCCCGCCGCTGTCGACCAGGTAGATGCACGGCAGACGGTTTTCCTGCGCGATCTCTTGCGCGCGCAGGTGCTTCTTCACCGTCATCGGGTAATAGGAGCCACCCTTCACGGTCGGATCGTTGGCAACGATCATCACCTGTCGGCCCGATACGCGACCGACCCCGCAGATCATTGAGGCGCCGTTGACGTCGCCTTCGTACATCCCGCCCGCCGCAAGCTGGCCGATCTCGAGAAACGGCGAGCCAGGGTCGAGTAGCCGCTCCACGCGGTCGCGCGGCAACAGCTTCCCGCGCGAGACGTGCCGCTCGCGGTGCTTCTCCGGTCCGCCCAGCGCCGCCGCGGCGACCCTGGCACGCAGGTCGTCGGCCAGCGCCTTGTTGTGCGCAAAACGCGCCTTGGCGTCGGGACTTTCGCGATCGAGCTTCGTGGCGAGGGCGGGGGCGGTCATCCCGCCGCTCCGATGAGTTCGCGGCCGATCAGCATGCGGCGAACTTCGTTGGTGCCCGCGCCGATGTCGAGCAGCTTGGCATCGCGCAGGTAGCGTTCGACCGGCCAGTCCTTGGTGTAGCCCGCACCGCCCAGCGCCTGCACCGCTTCGCCGGCGACGCGGAAGGCGTTCTCGCTCGCGAGCAGGATCGCGCCGGCCGCGTCGAAGCGCGTGGTCTGCCCAGCGTCGCAGGCCTTGGCCACGGCATAGGTGTAGGCGCGCGCCGATTGCAGCGCGACGTACATGTCGGCGACCTTGGCCTGGATGAGCTGGAACGCGCCGATCGGCTTGCCGAACTGCTTGCGCTCGCGGACATAGGGGATCACGCAGTCGAGGCAGGCTTGCATGATGCCGAGCTGAAGACCCGCGAGCACGACGCGCTCGTAGTCGAGCCCGCTCATCAGCACGCCGACGCCGCCGTGCAGCGGGCCCATCACGTTCTCTTCCGGCACCCTGCAGTCGTCGAACACCAGCTCGGCCGTTGGGCTGCCGCGCATCCCCATCTTGTCGATCTTCTGCCCGATCGAGAAACCGGCCATGTCCTTCTCGATGATGAAAGCGGTGATCCCGCGGCTGCCCGCCTCGGGCGCGGTCTTGGCATAGACCACCAGCGTGTCGGCGTGGGTCGCGTTGGTGATCCAGAACTTGGTGCCGTTGAGCACGTAGCCGGTGCCGTTGCCCCTTGGGACCGCCTCGGCCTTGAGCTTCATCGAGACGACGTCGGAACCGGCCTGCGCCTCGCTCATCGCCAGCGAACCCACGTGCTCGCCCGAGATGAGCTTCGGCAGGTACTTCGCCTTCTGCTCCTCGTTGCCCCAGCGGCGGATCTGGTTGACGCAGAGGTTCGAGTGCGCGCCGTAGGAGAGGCCGACCGAGGCCGACGCGCGGCTGACTTCCTCGACCGCTATCACGTGCTCGAGATAGCCGAGGCCGAGCCCGCCGAACTCCTCCTCCACCGTGATCCCGTGCAGCCCCAGCGCGCCCATTGCGGGCCACAGCTCGCGCGGAAACCAGTCTTCGCGGTCGGCCTTCTCGGCCAGGGGGGCGATCTGCTCGTCGGCGAAGCGGCCCGCGCTTTCGCGGATCATTTCCGCGGTCTCGCCGAGCTGGAAATCGAAATCGGGGGTGGCGCGCATGAGAACTCCTGTCTGCGGTCACGCGCATAGCCGAGCGCGTGATTGGCGGCAAACGCGCTAGAGGCGCGAAACTGCCGGATGTTAGATCTGATAGGGAAAGTATCTGGGATTCGGGCGATTTTCCGCTACCGTGGCGATGGACCGGAATGAAATTGCACGAGTCGACCCTTTGGCCGGATGACGCGGCTCCCGCGCCCGCGCTTTGCGGCGAAAGCGAGCGCGCGAAGATCATCGGTGCACACGGTTTCGCGTCGCTCAACGAAGATCCCGAACTGGCGGAAATCACCGGCTTCGCCGCACGCCTGTGCGACGCGCCGGTTTCGCTGGTGACGCTGGTCGAAGCCGAACGGCAGCGGTTCCTCGCGCGGACCGGCGTCGACATCGACGAGACGCCGCGTTCGACCAGCTTCTGCGCCCACGCCATGATGGGGGCCGAGATGCTGGTCGTGCCCGACGCGACAAAGGACCCGCGGTTTGCCGGGTTCGAGCTGGTGACTGGCGCTTTCGGGTTGCGATTCTACGCGGGCGTACCGCTGATCTCCATCGAGGGCGCGCCGCTCGGGGCGGTGTGCGTGATCGATACCCTGCCGCGGCCGGACGGGTTGACCGACCTGCAGCGGCAGGGGCTCACGGTGCTGGCCCAGGCGGTCAAGCGCCGCATCCAGGCGCGCCGCGAATCGCGCGAGAGCGAGGCCGAGCATGCCCGCCGCAATGCGCAGTTCCGTACGCTCGGCGACTGGCTGCCCGATATCATCTGGTCGTCCGACGGGAAGGGCCGGTTCGACTACTTCAGCGGCCGGTGGGAGAAGGTAACGGGCGGCAGACCGCCGATCGATATCGAGGGCTGGCAGCCGTTCATCCATGCGGACGACTGGGAGGCCACTTACGCCAGCTGGACCGCCTGTTCGGCACGCGGCACGACCTACGAGGCCGAGTACCGCCTGCGCTATGCCGACGGCGGCTGGCGCTGGACAATGGCGCGCGCTCTGCCGGTGCGGGACGAGAGCGGCGCGATCGTGCGCTGGTTCGGCACGCTCACCGACGTCGACGAGAAGCGGCGCCAGGCCGACAGCAGCGGGGCGGTCGCGCACGAGATGGCGCACCGGATCAAGAACATCTTCGCGCTGATCTCCGGGCTGATCTCGGTCCGCACCCGCGGCCACGAAGAATTGCGCGCATTCGGCGAGAATCTGGTCGGCACGATTTCCGCGCTGGGCAAGGCGCAGGACTTCGTTCAGTTCTCGGGCGACCAGGGATCGGGCGACCTCCGTGACCTGATCGGCGGACTGCTCGAACCGTTCGCCGGCGAGGGATCGGGGCGCATTTCCGTCGAAGGGGACACGGCGCCGGTCGGTGCGCGCTCGGCCACGCCGCTCGCGCTGGTGGTGCACGAGCTGGCGACCAATTCGGTCAAGTACGGCGCACTGTCGGTGGAGAGGGGGCGCGTTGCCATATCGCTCGAGCCGGAGGGCAAGCATACGGTGGTTCGCTGGGTCGAGAGCGGGGGACCGGAACCCACCCCGTCCGAAGGGCGAGGCTTCGGTACGCGGCTGATCGACATGAGCGTGACCGCGCAGCTCGACGGCGAGATCGAACGCGACTGGCGCAAGGAAGGTCTTGCGGTCACGCTCCGCCTTTCGCGCGAGAAGCTTGCGCGCTGATCTCGCGCGAACTGCGATCCCGATCGGGGAGGTCGGCGGCTAGCTTGCGCCTTTCCTGGCCGAATCCGTCTCCGACTGGAGCGGCAGCCGTATCTCGGCGCGCAGGCCACCTCCTGCGCGATTGACGAGGACGAGATCGCCGCCGTGCTGCTCGGCGATCGCGCGCGCAAGCGTGAGGCCGAGGCCGGCGCCGCCCGTTTCGCGATTTCGCGAAGCCTCGCCGCGCGTGAAGGGTTCGGTCATCTCCGCGATGCGCCCTTCGGGGATCCCGGGGCCCCGGTCGTCGACACGCAGGACCGCCCGGCCGCCGTCGCGGAGCAGCGCGACCTCGGCCTCGCCGGCGTAGCGAACCGCATTGGCGATCAGGTTGCGCAAGGCGCGGCGCAGCCAGGTGATGTGCACCGGCAGGGCGATGCGGGTCGTCGGCCCCAACGCGACGGGTTCGCCCATGTCCTCGAACTCCTCGACCACGGCGGCAGTCAGCGCGGCGAGGTCGGCGCGTTCGGGCGGTTCGCTGGCGCGGCCGACACGGGCGAGGGAGAGGATATCGTCGAGCGAACGGGTGATGTCCTCGATCGTCGCGGCCATCTTCGCACGCTCGCTTTCGTCCTCGACCGACTCGATCCGCACGCGCAGCGCGGCAAGGGGCGTCTTGAGATCGTGCCCGATGGCGCCGAGCATCACGTCCTTCTCGTCCAGCAGCGCTGCGATGCGCGCCTCCATCGCGTTGTGCGCGGCAATGAGGCGGCGCACGTCGTGCGGCCCGTCGGGTGCAAGCTGGCCGTCGGCGTTTTGCGTGCGGGCGAAGGTTTCGGTCCGTTCGGTCAGCGCGGCGAGCGGGCGCGTGATCCGCCGCAGAAGGAGGAAATGGAGGCCGACGAGCAGCACGTAGATCACCAGCGTCTGCAGCAGGATCGATCCGATCACGCCCCGCTGGCGCGGCGGAATGGGAACGCGTGCGACCATCCAGCCGTCGCCGCCGCTCCGCTTGAGTGCGGCAACGAGCACCTGTCGCCGCTCGCCATTGCCGGACGCCAGCCGCCTGTGCAGGCGAGGGCGGTCCAGGATGTAGGGATCGCGCGCTATCGGTCGCTCGACAACGATCAGTTCGGCTACGGCGGTTCCCTGATCCTCCACCACGGCGCGCAGCGCCTCGGCACGTTCGGGGTCGATGTCGTCGCCGGGCCGCGGCGCGAAGCTATCGGTCCGCTCGATCCGAAGCGGACGTGTGAAGCGGTCGATCAGATGTCTGCGCGGTCCCTGCCCGCGCCATCGTCCGTCGCCCTCGTTGCGTGGCTCGCCCCGCACGATGAAGGCGAAGGCGGCCGCGTTGAGGACCGCTGCCTCGCGCCGCGCCTCCGCGGCTTGCCACAGCAGCGCGGCGGAAATCGCCTGTGCGAGCAGCAGCACGAGCGCAACCGCCAGCAGCATCTGTCCGAGCAGGCTTCGGGGCCAGAAGCGCATGCCTCAGTTCCGCTCGGGCGCCGCGCGGCGCACCGTGGCGGCGAAGCGGTAGCCGCCCCCGCGCACGGTCTGGATGAAATGGGGGCTGCGGCTGTCTTCCTCGATCTTGCGGCGCAGGCGGCTGACCTGGTTATCGACCGCCCGGTCGAACAGGTGGGCCTCGCGTCCCTGGACCATGTCTAGCAGCTTGTCGCGGTCGAGCACCTGGCGCGGATGATCGAGAAAGGCGCGCAGCAGACGGAACTCGGCGGTCGAGATCGGAACCACCGCGCCTTCGGGATCGGTCAGCTTGCGCTTGAGCGGGTCGAGCCGCCAGCCTTCGAACAGGTAATGCGCGTCGCGTTCCGCAGGCACGGCCGGCCGCCCGGCGCGGCGCAGGACCGAGCGGATGCGGGCGACCAGCTCACGCGGTTCGAAGGGTTTCACGACATAGTCATCGGCGCCGATCTCGAGCCCGACGATACGGTCGGTTGCTTCGCCTTTCGCGGTCAGGAAGATTACCGGGAGATCGCGCGCTTCGACCAGATGACGGCAGAGCGACAGCCCGTCCTCGCCCGGCATCATGATGTCGAGCAGCACGAGGTCGGGGACCTCGTCGATCAGCGCGCTGCGCGCCGCGGCGGCGCTGGGCGCCTGCCGCACGACGAACCCCTGGCGGGTCAGATACTCCGCCAGGGGTTCGCGCAGGCTGGCCTCATCGTCGACCAGCAGCAGGCGTGTGGGCGCGGTTTCGTCCATCGTCTCCCCGCCTAGGCTTTCGACCTGCCGGCGATCAAGCGAGCTGCGTTCAGTCTGCCTGGCGCGCGGCCCGGCGTTCCTTCATCCGCTCGCGCATCGCCTCGTGGCCGGCCTTGCGCTCGGCCGCTGTGATCGTGCCGTCACCATTGGCATCCGAACGGGCGAAGCGGCGCTCGAGCGCGGCATCGAATTCGGCGCGCGTGATCGCCTTGTCGCCATCGGCGTCGGCCCCGCGCAGCATCGCCATGCCCATCATGCGGCCGCCGCGGCGGCCATGGGACATCGGGCGGGTGCCGCGTTCGCCGCGGGCTTCGCTGCGTGCCTTGCGCGCGGCCTGCATCTCGGCCTGGGACACGCCGCCGCTGCCGTCGGTATCGAGCCGGGCGAAGCGCTCGGTGCGGCGCTCTTCGCGCTTCTCCGCACGCTCTGCGCGCCGCTCGGCCATTTTCGCGCGGCGCTCGGCGCGATGCGCGTCCATCTCGGCCTGCGTCACCTCGCCATCGCCGTCGGCGTCGAGGCGCGCGAAGCGCTGGGCCTTGCGGGCCTCACGATCGGCAGCGTCGATCCGGCCGTCGCCGTTGGCATCGAGCCGGTCGAACATCGCGCCTGCGTGCGCCGCCATTTCGGCGCGGGTCACGTTGCCGTCGCCGTTCGCATCGGGGCCGTGACGGCTGCCTTCCTGCTGAGCGAGAACAGCAGTCGCACCGCCCAGGGCAAGTGCGGCGGCGGAAAGGGTAAGGGCGATCTTGTTCATCGTCGAACCTCCGTTCGGGGGAAAGGTTGAACTGCGAGACCGCCCGGAAGGGGGGAGGTTGAAGGCGGCTCCCGCAGCTCAGAGTGCCTTTCTAGCCTGCGATTGTCGCACGATTATCTCCGCGAAGCGGCGAAGTGTCGCGGTTTGTCGCAGCGCCGGCGCCGCGTTCAACCGCGCGCAAGGATCGGGAGCAGCAGTGCGGCCTAGCGAGGCCGGTGCTCGGTCCCTTCGCCCGCGGTGATGAACAGCGCCGCCGCTTCGCCCTCGATATCCGCCGTGTGCCAGGTGCCCGGCGGATTGATCGCGTATTCGCCGGACCCGAGCGTCACCGTCTCGGTCGAGCCGTCGGCATGTTCCTGATGCAGCGTCAGCGCGCCTTCGAGGCACAGCACGACCTCGTCGCCCGCCGGGTGCATCTCCCAGCTGTCCCACGGCTGGGTGAAGCGATGGAAGCTCACCAGCCGCCCTTCCTTCCCGTCGGCGGCATGGCGCGCGGCATAGTCGCCGTACCATTCCATGCCGGTGAACTCGGGCTCGCGCACCGCCGTGGCGTCGAGCCCGAGATGAATGGGAAACCGCTCAATCGACATCCCGCTCATTGGTCCCGCGCCATGCAGAAGGCGTTGAGCTTGTTGCCCTCGCGATCGCGGAAGTAGGCGGCGTAGAACGTGTTGCCCTGCGCATCCGGCTCACCGCGCGGCCCGGGCGCACCTTCGTCGCTGCCGCCGTTGGCGAGCGCGATCTCGTATAGCCGCTTGACCTGCTCGGGATCCTTCGCCTGAAGCGCAGCCATGGTTCCGTTACCGACCGTCGCCGTGTTGCCGTCGTAAGGCTTGACCAGCGAGATACCGGCGCCGCTGCCGCCCAGCTCGCCCCAGACGACGAACGTGTCGAAATCCATGATCCTTCCGACGCCCATCTCTGCGGCGAGCGCATCGTAGAACCCGGCGTTGCCCTGCAGATCATTGGTGCCCAGCGTTACATACCCGATCATCGCATCTCTCCCATCAGCGACTCGCGACCGAGAGGAACATTACAGGAACATGATCGTGTAGGAAAGACCTTTTCAGAGCGGCCGGCAGGCCTCCTCGAGCCACGCGAGCGCCTCGCCGTCGAGCTGCGGCGCGAGGATTTTGCGAGTCTTCGCGTGGTAGTCGTTCCACCAGGCGATCTCCTCCTCGGTCAGCAGCGAGCGGTCGACCAGCGTGCGGTCGATCGGCACGAACGTGAGCGTCTCGAACCCGAGCCACTCGCCCTCGCCGCCGGGAATGTCGCGCTTCACCGTCAGGATCAGGTTCTCGATGCGAATGCCGTATTCGCCGCCCTTGTAGTAGCCGGGCTCGTTCGAGAGGATCATCCCGGCATGGAGCTCCTGCCCCGTGCCGGCCTGCCCGCCGCTCGCCTTGGCGATGCGCTGCGGCCCCTCGTGAACGCCGAGATAGCTGCCGACGCCGTGGCCGGTGCCATGGCCGTAGTCGACCCCCGCCTGCCACAGGAACTGGCGCGCGAAGGCATCGAGCTGGCTGCCGTTGGTCCCCTGCGGGAAGACCGCACGATCGATCGCGATATGGCCCTTGAGCACGCGGGTGAAGCGGTCCTTCTGCTCGGCCGAGGGCTCTGCCGAGCCGTCAGGCGCGGCGATCCACACGGTGCGCGTGATGTCGGTCGTGCCGTCGAGATACTGGCCGCCCGAATCGCACAGGAACACGCTGCCCGGCTCGATCGGCAGGTTCGATTCCTCGTCGACCCGGTAGTGCGGGATCGCCGCATGCGGCCCGGCCGCGGAAATCGTGTCGAAGCTGTTGTCCTTCAGCGCGCCGGTGGCGAGGCGGAATTCCTGCAGCTTGGCTGCGGCGGAAAGCTCCGTCTCGCCGCCCTTGGGCGCCGCGACCGAGAGCCAGTGGAGATACCGCGCGACAGCCGCGCCGTCGCGCTCCTGCGCCCGGCGGTGGCCTTCCTGCTCGACCGGGTTCTTGATCGCCTTGGGCAGGATCACCGGATCGCGCTCCGCGACCGGCTTCGCACCGGCATCCTCGAGCAGGCGGAAGATCGCCGCCACGCCGTAGTCGGGATCGACCGAGACGCTCTTGCCCTTCATGCCCGACAGCGCGCTCTCGAATTCGCTGCGTGCGCGGATCGTCACCGCGTTGCCGAGGTGTTTCTCCAGCTCGGGCGTGACTTTCTCGGGTGCGATGAACAGCTCTGCCGTGCCGTCGTCATGCGCGATGAGGTAGGATAGCGCGACCGGCGTCCGCTCGACGTCGGCCCCGCGAATGTTGAGCAGCCATGCGATCGAATCGAGCGCGGAGACCACCGCGGCGTCATAGCCCTCGCTCTTGAGCCAGTCGGCGACTTCGGCACGCTTCTCCGCGCTCGACCGGCCGGCGTGCTCGTCCGCATGAACCAGCGCGGGCGCCGGCGAAGGCTCGGGCCGGTCGGCCCACACGGCATCGACCGGATTGCTCTCGACCGCGACTAGTTCGCTGCCCTTCTTCGCCAGCGCCTTGCCGACCTGGTCGGCCCAGCCCTTGGTGTGGAGCCAGGGGTCGAACCCGATCTTCGCGCCCTCGGGAGCGTTCTCGGCGATCCACTTGCCCATCGAGACCTGCGGCACCAGGCAGTAGTCGTAGAGCTTGCCGTCGACCTGCTCGCGCACCTGGATCGTATAGCGGCCGTCGATGAACATGGCGGCGCGATCCTTGAGCACCACCGCGCTGCCGGCCGAGCCGCCGAAGCCGGTCAGCCAGGCGAGGCGCTGGGCATAGCCGCCGATGTACTCGCTCATGTGCTCGTCGGAGATCGGAACGACGAAACCATCCAGCCCTCGTCGCTTCAGTTCCTCGCGCAGGGCGGTGAGACGGGCTTCGTGGGTTTGCATCAGCATGGTTGCGGTCCTTTCGTGGCCCACATAGAGGCGCGGGATGGATCATGCCACCGAACAATCCGTATTTGGACCGCCGATCGCGGCGAAGCGGCCCGTGAAAGCAACGCATCACGGGCTCGAGATTTCCGATGATTACGCCTGGCTGCGTGACGAGGGCTACCCGGCGGTGGAGGACCCCGAAGTCCTCGCGCACCTCGCGGCGGAGAACGCCTGGTTCGAAGCGCGGATGAAGCCCTACCGCCCGCTGGTCGACGCGCTGTTCAAGGAGATGCGGGCGCGGATCAAGGAGGCGGACAAGTCGGTCCCGCAGAAGGACGGCGACTGGCTGTACTGGATCGAGTTCGAGGAAGGCGCCGAGTACAAGAAATGGTGGCGCCGCCCGGTCGGCGCGCCCGACGACGGCAGCGCCGACCAGCTCATCCTCGACGAACCCGCGCTGGCCGAAGGCAAGGACTACTTCCGCGTCGGGGCGCTGTCGGTCAGCCAGGACGGGAGCAAGCTCGCCTATTCGATCGACGACAACGGCTCCGAACGGTTCACCGTGCGGATCAAGGATCTGGCGACCGGCGAACTGCTGCCCGACGAGATTCCCGGCACGCTCTCGTCCCTGGTCTGGGTCGCGGGCGATACCGGGATCGTCTACTCGCTCGCCAACGAGCAGTGGCGGACGGACAATGCGCGGCTCCACTGGCTCGGTCAGCCGCCGAGCGAGGACGTCGAGCTCTACCACGAGGACGACGAGGGCTTCCGCGTCGGCTCGACGCTCTCGGCGGACGACAAGTGGCTGATCGTTGGCACCAGCGACCACGAGACGAGCGAGGTCCGGCTGGTTCCGGCGGACGATCCCCTGGCCGAGCCGCTGCTGGTCCGTGCACGGCGCAAGGGCGTGGAGTACGACGTCGACACGAACGGCGAGACGCTGTTTGTCCACGCCAACGACACCCACGAGAACTTCCGCCTCGCGACCGCGCCGCTCACCGAACCGTCCGACTGGACGACGCTGATCGAGGGTTCGGACGAATTCTACCTCACCGGGTTCGCGCTGTTCCGCGACTTCTATGTGGTCGAGGGGCGGCAGGCGGGCCTCGATACGATTGAGGTGCGATACTACGGCGACCCCGAGCGGGTGGAGCCGATCGCCTTTCCCGAGGAAAGCTACTCCGCCGGGCTCGGCAACAATCCCGAGTTCGAGAGCCGCGCGCTGCGGCTGTCCTACGAGAGCATGGTCAGCCCCTCGACGGTCTATGACTACCATGTGGCCGAGCGGCGGCTCGAGACGCTGAAAGTGCAGGAGATCCCGTCCGGCTACGATGCCTCGCTCTACCGCACCGAGCGGATCGAGATTCCGGCGCGCGACGGCACGCCGATCCCGGTCTCGATCCTCTACCGCGCCGACCGCGCCAATGACTTGAAGGAAGGCCCCGGGCCGCTGCACCTCTACGGCTACGGCGCCTATGGCATCGCCATTCCGCCGGGTTTTTCGACCACGCGGTTCAGCCTGGTCGACCGCGGCTTCGCCTATGCCATCGCGCATATCCGCGGCGGCGACGATCTCGGCCGCGCCTGGTACAAGGCCGGCAAGCTCGAGCGGCGGGTCAACACCTTCACCGACTTCGTCGATACGGCAAAGGGACTGATCGCGCGCGGCTACACCGAAGCGGGCAAGATCAGCATCTCGGGCGGCTCGGCGGGCGGCGAGCTGATGGGTGCGGTGATCAACTCCGACCCCGATCTCTGGGGCGCGGTCGTCGCCCACGTGCCCTTCGTGGACGTGCTCAACACCATGCTCGACGCGAGCCTGCCGCTGACGCCGGGCGAGTGGCCCGAATGGGGCAACCCGGTCGAGGACAAGGCGGCGTTCGAACTGATCCGCAGCTACAGCCCCTACGACAACGTGCGCGCGCAGCCCTATCCGCCGATGCTGGTGACGGCCGGGCTCAACGATCCGCGCGTGACGTACTGGGAGCCGGCGAAGTGGGTCGCCCGGCTGCGCGAGCTCAAGACCGACGACAACGAGCTGTTGCTCAAGACCAACATGGGCGCGGGCCACGGCGGCAAGTCCGGGCGGTTCGAGAGCCTTGAGGAAACCGCCGAGGAGTTCGCCTTCATCCTGTGGCAGATGGGGATGGCCGCCATGCCCTCGAGCACCGAAGCGGCAGGGCGGCAAAAGTGACCAGCCGTTTCCAGCGCACCTTCACCGCGAGGCCCGAGCACATCGACGTGATGGGCCACGTCAACAACGCGGTGTGGGTGCAGTGGGTTCAGGATCTCGCGACCGCGCACTGGGAAGCGGCGGCCGCACCCGAGCATGTGCGCGACTACGTCTGGGTCGTGACGCGGCACGAGATCGACTATCGCGGCAACGTGGCCGAGGGCGAGAGCGTGACCGGCGAAACCTGGATCGAAGGCGAACCCCGCGGTGCGACTTCGGTGCGCCGGGTCGAATTCCGCGACGCTGCCGGCAAGCTCATCGTCGCCGCCGCGACGACCTGGGCGATGCTCGATCGGGAAAGCGGGCGCCTGGCGCGCGTGCGGCGCGAAATCGTGGCGCCGTTCCTGGACGCCTAGGGCAACTCGCCCGCCGCTCCGGGAGCGAAGGCCGCATCGAGGAGGTCCGCTATCCGCAGGCCCGCCTGTGTCACGCGGCGCTCGACCACGGGGATGGCGGCGACGATGTCCTCCTGCGTCAGGGCGGTTTCGAGCGGCAGGTCGCCTTCGCAGGGATTGCGGTCGAAGGCGTTGGGGTAGACGAAATCTCGCGCGATCTGCCAGCTTTCACGACCCCAGTCGGCGGGACCGCCGCCGGCGAGCGCCGCCTTCTCCTCTCGCGAATATCGCCGCACCAGCGGCGGCTCGGCCGCGGTGATGGCGCGTTCGGCGAGCGCGCTGTCCCAGATCGAGTGGAGGTTGCGGTCGGGCACGATGCCGTAATCGGTCACCCGGTCGTTGCCCCCGCGGTCGTCCTTGTCGCCCGAATGGAGCGGCATGTGCACGTCGCCCGCGAAGTGGACCATGAAGGCGAGCGCCTCCAGCCGCACGTTGGCGGGCAGGCTCTCGTCGGACAGGATGCGGAAGTTGCGTTCGATCTGCGCCGTGACGCAGTTGCCGCCCGAACAATGCTTCGTCGCATCGTAAGCCTCGCACACCGGCGCGGTGCGGTAGTGCCAGGAGAAGGTATAGGCCCAACGCCAGTAGGTGCCGCGAAGGCAATCCGGCCACACCGCGGCATCGGCCAGGTCGGCCACACGGCACTCGGGCGTGCCGAGCTCCTTCTCGTGCGCGACGAGCCGCGCGATCGCTGCGCGGGTTTCCGGCGTGACATTGGCAAGCGCGATGCGCGCGGTCGTCTGGTGGCCGTAATAGCCCCAGGCATTGGCGGAAGCCGGGAGCAGCGCCGCGAGCAGCAGCGCAAGGGTGCCGATCAAGTGCGCGGCGCGGCTTCGTACTGCTCGATTACCCATCGTTCGTCTTCCGCGCCCTCGATCCACGCCTGCATCCATTCGTGTTCCCACACCGCCTCCATGTAGACCCGGGCGAAACCGGGCACGGCGATGCCGTAGGTGATGAAGCGGCTGACGACCGGCGCGTAGAACACGTCCGCCGCGCCGAACGTGCCGAACAGGAACGGCCCGCCCTTGCCGAAACGCGCGCGCGCCTCGGCCCAGAGCTGGAGGATGCGCACGATGTCCGCCTTCGCCTCGTCGGAGATCCGCACGCCCTCGAACCGCTTGCGCACATTCATCGGGCACTGGCTACGCAGCGCCTGGTAGGAGCTGTGCATCTCGGCGACCATCGACAGCGCCATCCCGCGCGCGGTGTCGTCCTTCGGCCAGAAGCGCTCGCGCCCGACCTTGTCGGCGAGGTACTCGAGAATGGCGAAGCTGTCCCAGATCACGGTCTCGCCGTCCCACAGCACCGGCACTTTGCCCGAGGGCATGATCTCGCCCGATTCCCGCCGCACCGAGGCCCATTCCTCGCCGCCGATGTTGACGATCAGCTCCTCGAACGAGAGGCCCGACTGCTTGAGCGCAAGCCAGGCGCGCAAGCTCCAGCTCGAATAGTTCTTGTTGCCGATAATCAGCTTCATCGCATGCCCACCGCTTGTGCCATGCCGGCCCTAAGGGGTCCCCCGGGACCTGTCGAGATTATACCCGCGCGTCTTCCAGCACCGCCGCGCGCAGTTCGGCGATGCCCATGCCTTTCTCGGAACTGGTCACGTGGAGCGTGGGGTGCGCCGCGGGATGCTTGCGCGCCTCGGCCGCGGTCGCGTCGCGTACCGCGGCAAGCTCGCTCGCCTTGATCTTGTCGGCCTTGGTGAGAACCAGGCGGTAGCCGACGGCGGTCTCGTCGAGCATCTTCATCATCTCGCGATCGACGTCCTTGAGGCCGTGCCGCGAATCGATCAGCACCAGCGTGCGGTGGAGCACGTCCCGGCCCTTGAGGTATGTCCGCACGAGCTGCCGCCAGCGCTCGACCACTTTGACCGGTGCCTTGGCGAAGCCGTAGCCGGGCATGTCGACCAGGCGGAACAGCGTGGGATTGCCGACCTCGAAGAAGTTCAGCTCCTGCGTCCGGCCCGGCGTAACCGACGTACGCGCGATCGCTCTGCGCCCGGTGAGCGCGTTGAGCAGGGAGCTCTTGCCCACGTTGCTGCGGCCGCAGAACGCGATTTCCGGCACCGTCGGCTCAGGCAGGAACTTGAGCTGCGGGGCGGACAGCAGGAACTCGACCCTGCCCGAAAACAGCTTAGCCGCGCGTTCCTCCAGCTCCGGGGCGTCGGAAGGCTCGCTCACGCCTTGCCCTTCTGCTCGCCCTCGGCCGCCTTCTGCCGGTCGGCCTTTTCCTTCTCCGCCTGCGCCTTGAGCTGGGGGTTCCTCGAATAGAGGTAGCTCTGCTGCGCCAGCGTCAGCACGTTGTTGGTGATCCAGTAGAGCAGCAGGCCGGCCGCGAACGGCGCCATGACGAACATCAGTACCCAGGGCATGATGTTGAAGATCTGCTGCTGCATCGGGTCCATCGCACTCGGGTTGAGCTTGAAAGTAAGCCACATGGTCACGCCCAGCAGCACGGCCAGCGGACCGATCGCGATCAGGCTCGGCACATCGAACGGCAGCAGGCCGAAGAGGTTGAGAATGTGCGCCGGATCGGGCGCGGAAAGGTCCTCGATCCACAGCGCGAAGGGCTTGTGGCGCATCTCGATCGACAGCATCAGGACCTTGTAGAGTCCGAAGAAGATCGGGATCTGGAGCAGCAGGGGAAGGCACCCGGCGAGCGGATTGACGCCTTCGTCCTTGTACAGCTTCATGATCTCCTGCTGCTGCTTCTGCTTGTCGTCCTTGTAGCGCTCCTGGATCGCCTTCATCTTCGGCTGGACGGCCTTCATCGCCGCCATGGAGGCGAACTGCTTCTGCGCGATGGGGAACATCAGCAGGCGCACGATCACGGTGAGCAGAATGATCGCCACGCCGAAATTGCCGGCCAGATCGTAGAGCTGCTTGAGCAACCACAGGATCGGCTTCTCGATCACGCCAAACCAACCCCAGTCGATCGCGTTGCCGAAGCCGGGGATGCCCGCCTCTTCATAGTCGTTGAGGATCGCGCTGTCCTTGGCGCCGACGAAGAGCTGCGTCGTGCGCGCGACTTGTCTCCCCGAAGCCACGCTGACCGGCTGATAGACCAGGGAGGCCCGGTAATGCTCGCCTCCGAGCGGGCGGAACTCGGCCTCGGGCGTGCTGCCGGCCTCGGGCGCGAGCGCGGAGAGCCAGTAGATATCGGTGAACCCGATCCAGCCCGCGCGGCCTTCGGGAGCGGCAACGCCGTCCTCGTCCAGCTCATCGTAGTCGGGGCCGAACTGCACACCGTCGCCGAAGTAGCCGATCGGGCCCGAATGGAGCGTCCAGGTGCTCGGACTGGCGGTGCGGCTGGTCCGGTTGAGCAGTGCGAAGGGCCGCACGATCACCGCGCCTTCGCCGGTGTTGGCGACGGTCTGCTCGGCGGTGATCATGAAGTTGTCGTCCACGGTCAGGCGGATCGAGAAGATCTGCCCTTCGCCGTTGTCCCAACGCATGATGACGGGACTTTCGGGCGTCAGCGGACCGCCTTCGACCTGCCATACGGTGTCGGTATCGGGTACCCGGAGGCCTTCGCCGACCCAGCCGAACTGCGCGAAGTGCTGCGCCGGGGTGCCCTGCGGCGAGAACAGACGGACGGGGCCGCTGTCTTCCTTCACCGATTCGCGCTGACTCTGGAGCGTGACGTCGTCGACGCGCGCACCCACCGGATTGATCGATCCGGTAAGATCCGGCGCCTCGATAGTCACCCGATCCGGAGCCGCGAGCGAGGTTGCGAGGTCCGCCTTCTCCTGCGCGATCTCTCCCGGGTCGGTCAGGCCGCCCTCGCGGGTATGACGAGCCTCGACGACTTCGGCCGGCGTGTCGACCTTACCCTCGACCGCGGTGCTCTCCGGCTGCGGATAGAGCCAGCTCATCCCGGCATCCCAGCCGAGAATCAGCAGGCCGCTCAGCAGGACGGCGAGCAGGAGGTTGCGCTGGTTTTGCAAGGCTTCGATCCCGTATTCTGACGTGGCCGGTGTGTTATATAGGCATTACGGCACCGGATCATAGCCGTGCCCGCCCCATGGGTGGCAGCGCATTATACGCTTGAGCGCCATCCATCCACCCTTGATTGCCCCGTATTTGCCGAGCGCTTCGATCGCGTATTCGGAACAGCTCGGGGCGTAGCGGCAGGTCGGCGGCAGCACCCGCGAAGGGCCGAGCTGCCAGGCGCGCGCGACGAGGATCAGGACTTGCCTCACCTCGCGCGGCTCCGCCGCCGGCGAGGCGCGTCGCCCTTGCCATCGGCCGCGCGCTGCAGCGCTTCGGCCAGCTCCGCCTGCATCCGGGCGAAATCGCGCTCGACCCCGCCTTCGCGGCCGATCAGCACGTGATCGTGATCGGGCAGCCCGCCTTCGGGCAGGGCCGCACGCAGCAGTTCGCGGAACCGGCGTTTCATCCGGTTGCGCACCACCGCGTTGCCGATCTTCTTGGTCACGGTGACCCCGAAGCGCTTGCCCCGTCCGCCATTGGGATGCGCAAGCAGCACGAACCCCGGCCGCGCCACGCGCAGCCCGCGATTCGCCGCAAGGAAATCGGCCCGCTTGCGGATCGTCCCGATGGTCATGGCCGCAGAGATAGGATCAAACGCGGACGATGGTAAGCAGGCGCGAAACGGGCTCCCGAAGGGAGCCCGCAAGGCCGACCGGCCGCCCGCAGCGCCCTCAGGCGCGAGGAAATCGCGCGTCCGGATGGACGCGCGGAAAACAAGTTACGCGCAGAGCGTCTTGCGGCCGCGCTTCCGGCGGGCGCGCAGCACCTTGCGACCGCCCGGGGTGGCCTTGCGCGCGAAAAAGCCGTGACGGCGGGCGCGGACCAGATTGCTGGGCTGAAAAGTGCGCTTCATGATAACCTCTGGGTCGAAATAAAAAGGGCCGCCCTCTCGAGGCGACCGCCTGTATGGCCGCGCGGTTAGGGCAGCATGGGCGGCAAGTCAAGATAGGCGATGCGCGGCTGGGGCCGCGAGACGCCCGTGCCGAGCCACCGGCGCATCGCCGACGCGTCGAGCCATCTGGCCGCGGCAAAAGGGGCAGCATTGGTCATCGCGTAGAACGCCCGGGCTTCGGCGTCCTCCATGCCCATTTCGCGGTAATAGGCTAGATAGGGCTGGTGGATAGCGGCGTCCGGCGCGAAATCCTCCGCCTCGCGGCCGTCCTCGTCGATCCACGAATGGACCGCAAACTCGGCGCCCTCGTCGATATGACGCTCCGTGCCGGCAAGGAACAGCTCGACCGCGCCCGAGCGCACCGAGCCGCCGCGCGGAACATGCGTCGCCAGGCCGGCGGCGCGAATCAGACGGCCGAGCTCCAGATTGGCGCGGTCGTCCTCGGTCCCCGGGCACTCGATCAGTTCGAGCATGGCCAGCGCGGGATGATCGCGCAGCATGGCGGCGAACTGCGCAGGCGCCATCGAATCGGTCACGCCGACCAGTGCGGCGCGGCCGGCGTCGAGGACGCGAAACGGGCCGTAGTGGGCGATCGCCTGCCGCTCCGCCGCGACCCGCGCCGGAACGAACCGCGTCGAGCCGGTCTCGGCCGCGACTGTGGCAACAGGCTCGCGCGCATGCGCCGGCACGGCAAGCGCGGCGAGCAGGCTCGCAAGGGCAAGGAGCACCTTTCGCATCCTGCCGGTATGCGGCGGGCCTCCTTGCCCAAATCGGTAGCAAAATGCTTGCCGCGCGATTCACCTTGTTCGCTCCATCTCCGACCATTCCCTCGCCGCCGTCTCGACAGCCGCGCCCGTTCGCGCCACAACGCGTCCGGGGAACAGGGGGATTGCGTGGTCGCACTGGTGAGGACGGTGGCCTATCTCGGGCTGGAGGCGCGCGCGGTGGAAGTGCAGTGCTCGATCGCGCCGGGCCTGCCGAAGTTCAACATCGTCGGCCTCGCCGACAAGGCGGTGGGGGAGAGCAAGGAGCGCGTGCGCGCGGCGCTCTCTTCCATGGGCCTGGCGCTGCCGCCCAAGCGGATCACGATCAATCTTTCGCCCGCCGACTTGCCCAAGGAGGGATCGCACTACGACCTCCCCGTCGCGCTCGCGCTACTGGCCGTCATGGGCGTGACCGATGCCGAGCATCTGACCGATTTCATCGCGGTGGGGGAGCTGGCGCTCGACGGGCGCGTGGTCCCCTCGCCCGGGGTGCTGCTCGCCGCGCTCCACGCGAGCGAGGAGGAGGCGGGGCTGATCTGCCCCGCCGCACAAGGTTCCGAAGCGCGCTGGGCGAGCGAGGTACCGGTGGTCGCCGCGCCCGATCTCATCAGCCTGCTCAATCACCTGAAAGGCACACAGCGGCTACCTGACCCACCCCAAGGCGAGGTCGAGCAGGCGCCGCACGGGCCCGACCTGAAGCAGGTGAAGGGCCAGGAAACCGCCAAGCGTGCGCTCGAGATCGCCGCCGCGGGTGGGCACAATCTGCTGATGATCGGGCCGCCGGGCGCGGGCAAGAGCCTGCTCGCCTCATGCCTGCCCGGCGTACTGCCGGAGCTCACCTCGGCCGAGGCGCTCGAGGTGTCGATGGTGCAGTCGGTCGCGGGCACGCTGGACGGCGGACGGATCAGCCGGACGCGTCCGTTCCGCGCGCCGCACCATTCGGCGTCGATGGCCGCGCTCACGGGCGGCGGGCTGAAGGTCAAGCCGGGCGAAGTCAGCCTGGCGCATCTGGGCGTGCTGTTCCTCGACGAACTGCCCGAATTCCAGCGCGCGGTGCTCGATTCGCTGCGCCAGCCGCTCGAGACCGGCAAGGTCGACGTTGCCCGCGCCAATGCGCACGTCACCTTTCCCGCTCGCGTGCAGCTCGTGGCGGCGATGAACCCGTGCCGCTGCGGGCACCTCGGCGATCCGGCGCTCGCCTGCAGCCGCGCCCCGCGCTGCGCGGCGGACTACCAGTCGAAAGTCTCGGGGCCGATGCTCGACCGGATCGACCTCCACGTCGAAGTCGATCCCGTCAGCGCCGCCGACCTCGCGCTCCCGCCGCCGTCCGAAGGATCGGCCGACGTCGCTGCGCGCGTTGCCCGCGCCCGCGCCACCCAGACGGCACGGGCGAAAGAGACCGGCGTGCGCACTAACGCCGAGCTCGACGGCGACCCCCTCGAACGCTTCGCCACACCCGACGAGGCGGGCCGCAAGCTGCTGATGCAGGCGGCCGAGGCCATGCGGTTATCGGCGCGCGGCTATACCCGCATCTTGCGCGTCGCACGGACGATCGCGGACCTGTCGGGCGTCGAACAGATCGGGCGCATTCATGTGGCCGAAGCCTTGTCCTATCGGCGCCAGCCGCCGCGGGCTTAGCGACCGACCCACCCGCAACGGCTGGGCGGATACTCGGCGCCGAAACAACCTTCGAACGCGTTCGTTGACGGCTCACCATACATGGATGGAGGCGGCGACGTGGAAACGCACAAGGAAGGTAAAATGGGCTGGGGCCGCTTCGGGGCGATGATCGCGACTTCGACCGCGATCATGTTCTTCCTCATGTACCACCTCGTTTACAGCGCGGACCATGCCATGTTCAGCGTGAACCGGCTCCTCTCAGCGTTGATCATGGGCGGGGTGATGACGGCAGTGATGCTCGCCTTCATGTGGAAAATGTACGCGCTGCAGGGAGCGAAAATCGCGGTGCTCACAATCGGTCTGCTCGTTGCGGCCACGTTGTTGGCGCTCAATCGCAGCCAACTTCTTGTCGATGACACCCGCTTTATGAAGGCAATGATCCCCCACCATTCCATCGCGATCAACAATGCCCGCAAGGCGGCGATAAGCGATCCGAGGGTGCGGAAGCTCGCCGACGGGATCATCGAGAGTCAGGTGAGGGAGATTGCCGAAATGAAGTTGCTGATCGAGGACATCGAGCAGAACGGCGAACGTGCGGCGACGCCTCTGCCGGCGCGCCCTGCCAAGCTTACCCCCGACATGCTGCCAAGAATACGGGAGTCGGTCCGGTAGATTGTTCGTGAACCGCTCTACCGGCGCTATTCCGCCGCCTGCACCCGGCCGCCGTAGGCCACATCTCCGCGGCCCAGCGGTTCGCCGGGTTCCACGCGGGTGCCGTCTTCGCGCAGGCCGAGGCGGTCGGGCTTGACCAGGCGAAGGTCCTGGGGGCCGAGGATGCGGCCGTCGTGGGAGAGGATCGAGGTCGGGCCGATCGGCAGCCGGTCGAACGCATCGACGAGAACCGGGTCCTCGACCACTTCGGAGCCGTACTTCTGCCCCCACTGGCGCAGAGCGACCATCGCGGGGAGGAGATCGTAGCCCTTCTCGGTCAGGCGGTACTCGATCCGCCGGCGGTCGTCGGGGCAGGGTTGGCGGTCGAGGATGCCGTGCTCGACCAGCCTCGCGAGGCGGTTCGACAGGATGTTGCGGGCGATGCCGAGTTCGCTAAGGAACTCCTCGAAATGATGCAGGCCGTTGAAGCTGGCGCGCAGGATCATGAAGCTCCAGCGCTCGCCCATCACTTCCAGCGCCTCGGGCAGGCCGCACGAGGTCAGTTCGCGTAGCGGTTCTCTGAGGTCGCCCATCGCATCTTTTCTCCCGGCGCCCTGTGTAACGCGAAGGGGCGCCGTCACAAAATTGAAACTCAGTTTTCTCTTGCAACTTAATTTGCGATTCGTTAGGTAGCGAATCGCAACTGGTTTCTAATCGAAACTCGTTTGCTTTGAAAGCCCTCGTGCAAAGGACAAGACCGATGAATCTCTCCTCTCCCCTCCGCAGCGCCGGCGCGGTCTCGCTGGCGCTCGTCTGCAGCACGCTTACGCTGGGCGCAGCGTTGACGCCTAGCCCGGCCCTGGCAAACGGCGCCGCGTTCTACACCGCAGAGCTCGCAGCCCCGGCGGCGGAACGCACCAAGATCATCAGCGGCGTCGCATGGCAGTGCGAAGGCACGAGCTGCGCCGCGGCCAAGAGCAACTCGCGCCCGATGGTCGTGTGTCAGCGCGTCGTACGCGAACTCGGCGAAGTGACCGGGTTTAGCGCCAAAGGCAAGGCTCTCGACGCCGAAGACCTCGCTCGCTGCAACGACCGGTAAATCTCCCACCCCGTCCTCTCCATCACGGGTGGCAACTGCAGGGCCTTCGGCACACGCCGGAGGCCCTTTTTCAGATCAACCCGCGTTCGGCGAGATCGCGCTGGAGCGTGTCGGCATCGGTGAAATGGTGAACCTGCCAGCCGAGCCCGTCCGCTGCATCGACGTTTGCACGGTTGTCGTCGATGAACAGCATGCGTTCGGGGGCATGGCCGAACCGCTGGGCCGCGAGCGCGAAAATCGCGGGCTCGGGCTTGGCGATCCGCTCCACTCCCGAGACCACGATGTCGGCGAACCGGTCGAGCAGCGTTTCGGTCGGGCGAAACTGCGCCCAGAACTCGGCGCCGAAATTGGTAATCGCGAACAGCGGCACGCCGCGCTCCGCCAGCCGCTCGACCAGCGCGTCAGTACCGGGGACGCGGCCGGGGATCGTCTCGAGGAAGCGCGTGGCATAGGCATCGAGCAATGCGGAATGCTCGGGAAACTCGGCCTTCCGCTCCGGCACCATCTCCGCCAGCGGACGCCCGCCGTCGTGCTGGAAGTGCCATTCCTCGGTCACGACGTTGGCGAGGAACCAGTCGAGCTCCTCCGCATCCTCGATCAGCTTGGCGAACAGCGCGCGCAGATCCCACTGAATCAGCACGCGCCCGACGTCGAACACGACGGCGTCGATCGGGTCGGAACGCGCGTCAGACATGCAAAAAGCCCCCGCCTTCGCGGAGGCCTCTCGCTCCGTCGCGGCCGCGAACGAATCGCGGCGCGGCCGACATCAGCCCTGGCGGGCCTTGAAGCGGCGGTTGGTCTTGTTGATCACGTAGGTGCGCCCGCGGCGGCGGATGACGCGGCAATCGCGGTGGCGGTCCTTGAGCGACTTGAGGCTGTTGCGGATCTTCATTGGTCTTTCCCGGGAAATGAAATCGGCACCGGAGATCGTCCCCCGATGCCGGAAAATCAAGCCGCGCGCCTAAGGGCGGCAGGCGGCAAAGTCAAGCGCGCTCAGGCCGCCGGCATGACGCGAAGAGGCGCGGCATCGCGGGTTTCCCGGTGCACTTCGTCGAGCATGCGTTCCCACTGCAGCGCGTGGAACACGATCTGCTCGAGATCGGCATATTTCGGCTTCCATGCCAGCGCGGCGCGGATCAGCGACGGGTCCGAAACCAGCGCACCCGGATCGCCCGCGCGGCGGGGCCCGAAGCGCCGCTCGATCGTGCCGCCGGTGACCCGATCGACCGCGTCGAGCACCTCGATCACCGAGAAGCCGCGGCCGTAGCCGCAGTTCATCGCCAGCGAACGCGCGGGCCGCGCGATCAGCGCCTCCAGCGCGAGCACGTGCGCCGCGGCGAGATCGCTGACATGAATGTAGTCGCGCACGCCGGTGCCGTCGGGAGTGTCATAGTCGGTGCCGAACACGTCGACATGGCTGCGCTTGCCGGTCGCGGCCTCGCAGGCGACCTTGAGCAGGTGCGTCGCGCCGGCGGTCGACTGGCCGCTGCGCGCCTGCGGATCGGCGCCGGCGACGTTGAAGTAGCGCAGCGCGCAGTAGTTGATCGGGTGCGCGGCGGCGACGTCGGCCAGCATGCGCTCGGTCATCAGCTTCGACCAGCCGTAGGGATTGATCGGGTTCTGCGGCGTCGTCTCGGTGACCGGCGAGACCTCGGGCATGCCGTAGGTCGCCGCGGTGCTGGAGAAGATCATGTGGGGCACGCCCGCCGCAACCGCTGCGGCGATCAGCGCGCGGCTCTTCGCAGTGTTGTTGTCGTAGTACTTGAGCGGATCGGTAACCGATTCGGGCACCACGACCGAGCCGGCGAAATGCATGATCGCGCGCGTGCTCTGCTCGGCGAAGATGCGCGCCAGCAGAGCACCGTCGGCCACGTCGCCGTGGTAGAACGGCACCGACGGGGGCACGGCGAAGCGAAAACCCGTCGAAAGGTCGTCGATCACCGCGACCGGCCAGCCAGCATCGAGCAGCGCGAGCACCGCATGGCTGCCGATATAACCGGCACCGCCGGTCACCAGGACAGGGGGCTTGGATTCCATCGTGCCGTGCTAGGCCACGCACGGTAAACGAACCGTTTGCTTCTGCCGTGCGCCGGGCACAGATGGGTGCATTCGCGCGTTGATGGCGCGACCGATGAAGGAGCCCCGCCGATGAGAACCCTTCCTACCGCGATCGCCGCCGCTGCCGCGCTGGCGACGCTGTCCGCATGCGCCACCCCGGCCGTCACCAGCCCGGTCGAAGTTACCCGCTTCCTGGATCCCGCCGCGCAGACGCGGCTCGGGCAGGGTACCGTCTTCGTCGAGAGCGCCCCCGGAGCCGAGAGCGATTCGCTGGCGCTCGCGCCCTACAAACAGGCGGTTGCCCGCGAGCTGGAGGAGCTCGGCTATCGCGAGGCCTCGCGGGCCGCGGCGACGCAAGTGGCGCAAGTGCGCGTCGAGCGTTTCGTGTCCGGCCGCAACGGGCGGGAGCGTTCCCCCGTCAACGTCGGTGTCGGCGGGTCGACCGGCAGCTACGGCTCGGGCGTCGGAGTCGGACTCGGGATCAACCTCGGCGGGGGTGGCCCGCGCGAGATGCTCGACACGCAGATCGGGGTCATGTTAAAAGACAAGGAAAGTGGCGCGACACTTTGGGAGGGCCGCGCGCAATTTTCGGTAAGTGACAATTCACCATATGCCGATACCCCAGCCAACGCCTCGGCGATCGCCGATGCGCTGTTCCGGGGATTCCCCGGCAACAACGGCGAAACGATAGAAGTAAGGGTCAGCGAGTGAACGACATCCGGATCGACAGCAACTTCGACAGCGGCAACATCGAGGTGCTGTCGGTCAGCGGCGCCGAGGCCACCCTGGCGATCCGCCAGGATCATATGTCCGAATTCAAACAGTGGTTTCACTTCCGCGCCAGCGGAGCGGCGGGGCGCGAGCTGGTGCTGAAGATCACCGGGCTCGAAGGCTCGGCCTATCCGCTCGGCTGGCCCGGCTACAACTGCCGGGTGAGCGAAGACCGCGATTACTGGGCAACCGCCTCGACCAGCTACGACAAGCAGGCCGACGGCGGTACGTTGACGATCCGCCACGCTCCCGCCAGCGACATCGCCTGGTTCGCCTATTTCGCGCCCTATTCGATGGAGCGGCACCACGATCTCGTCGCCGAATGCGCGGTGAGCGAGGGCGTCTCCTATCGCTGTCTCGGCACCAGCCTCGACGGGCAGCCGATCGACTGCCTCGAATTGGGCGAGGGCGAGAAGCAGGTCTGGCTCTATGCCCGCCAGCACCCCGGCGAGACCCAGGCCGAGTGGTGGATGGAAGGCGCGCTCGAACGCCTGACCGACCCCGCCGACCCGATCGCCCGCGCACTGCGCACCCGTTGCCGGTTCCATGTGGTGCCCAACTGCAATCCCGACGGCTCGCGCCGCGGCCATCTGCGGACCAATGCCAAGGGCGTGAACCTCAACCGCGAGTGGGACAATCCGACCGCGGAGAACTCACCAGAAGTGCTCGCCATCCGCAATGGGATGGACGAGACCGGGGTCGACTTCGCAATGGACGTCCATGGGGACGAGGCGATCCCGGCGGTCTTCGTCGCCGGCTATGAAGGCATTCCGGGCCTGACCGACGAGCACCTCGCCGGCTTCACCCGCTATCGTGCGATCCTCGAGCGCCGCACGCCCGATTTCCAGACCGAGAAGGGCTACACCGTCTCCAAGCCGGGCCAGGCGAACATGAGCATGAGCACGACCCAGGTCGCGCACCGCTTCGGCTGCACCGCGATGACGCTGGAGATGCCCTACAAGGACAACGACGATCTGCCCGATCCCGACCAGAACTGGTCGCCCGAGCGCTGCAAGCAACTGGGCCGCGATTGCCTGGGCGCCTTGCTGGAGTGGCTCGAGGGCGCCGACTGAGCCGAGGGCGGCCGCGATCCGTCGCGCCGCGCACTCGTGCCGTCCACCGGTTCATGCCCGGGCAAGATGCGCGGGCTGAACCGGCAGCGTGCATGTCAACGCACGCGAAAGGATCAGCAATGAAAAGAGTTTTCGCCCTGGCCGCCCTCGGGGCAGGCTTCGTCGCCGCGCCCGCCATGGCGCAGGACAATACCGCCCCCGGCGGCCTCTATGTCGGCGCCATCGCTGGCTACGAGGGGATCGAAGTCGAATCGGCCGATGGCTCGGTCAGCGCCGATGCCGATTCGGCGGTTTACGGCATCACGGCCGGCTACGACCTCAGCCTCGGCAGCGCCTTCGTGGGGGTCGAGGGCGAGCTTTCGACCAGCGGCGGTTCGACGACTTTCCCCGACAGCTTCTCGGGCGCGCGCGACGGACTCGATGCCGACGGCCAGTACTACATCGGCGCGCGCGCCGGCCTCGCGCTGACGCCGGGCATCGCCGCTTACGGCAAGATCGGCTACACCTCGCTCGATACGAAAGCCTTCACCTCCTCGGGGTCGCTCGACGAGCTCGACGACAATGCCGGCGGCCTGCGCTTCGGCGGCGGCGTCCAGGTGCAATTGCCCGGCCCGTTCGAAGGGCGGCTCGAATATCGCCGCTCGCGCTACAAAGACATTGCCGACGGCACCTATGGCGACGCGACGACCGATCAGGCCGTGGCGAGCCTCGGCGTCCGCTTCTGACGCAAACGAGGGGGCCGTCCGGGCGCCGGGCGGCCCCTCCTCCCCGATACTAGTCCAGGCTCGCGGGTCCGAACGCGTGGGGCAGGAGCGCGCTGAGCTTCGTCCGGCGCACCTCATCCGGACCCACGCACAGCACCTCCGGGTCGGTGCCGCCAAGCGCGGCGAGCTCGTTGAGAACCTGCCGACAGCGCCCGCAGGGGGTGAGCGGCTCGCGGCCCGGCCCGGTCACCGCCACCGCTTCCAGCCCGCCGCGCACGCCGCCCGCCATCGCCTTCGCCACCGCGACCGTCTCCGCGCAGAGCGCGAGGCCGTAGCTGGCGTTCTCGACATTCGCCCCCGTTACCACGCTCCCGTCGGCAAAGCGCAGCGCAGCGCCCACCGGAAAGCGCGAATAGGGCGCATAGGCATCGTCCGCCGCGGCACGGGCGGCGGCGATGAGGTCTTCGTCGGTCATTGTCATCTGAAAATCCTAGCATCGTCGCCCCTGCGGAGGCAGGGGTCCAGATACGGCAAGCCGCTCTGCAAAACGGTTGCTTTTGCGTCCCGCCGCCGCGGACAGGCCCAAGCCTTCGCAGGGGCGACGGAAAAGCGTCAAGGCTGCACCACCACCCAGCGGAGCGGCGCTTCGGCGGCTTCGGTCTGCAGCGAGGTGTTCGCCGTCCACAGCAGCCACGGCCGGCCGGCATATTCGGGCGCGAAACGGGTGCGGGTTAGCCAGAGATGGCGTTCGAGCATGCCGGCGAGGTGGTAGCGCTCTTCGAACCCCGGATCGATCTTGAGGATCACCGGTTTGCCCGCATGCATTTCGATCTGGTTGATGAGCGTCATCAGCTCGCTCTCCACCGCCGCGTCACCGACCCGTTCGGCGCAGGCTTCAGCGGTGCGCGAGAGTTCGATCGCCGGCGGCAGGAGCGCCGGATCGCGCGGGACCATGGTCACGAAGTTGGCCGACTGCCCATCTGCCATCGTGCAGGGATCGAAACGGTGCACGGCACCGACCTGGAGCCCGGCGGCACGCGCATCGGCGAGATTGTTGCCGAAGCGCGCGTCGCGTTCGCTCGCGCCGTCGCTCGCATCAAGGTACACGAAGCTCGCGCCCAGCGCGCGCAGAGTACGGAAACGGACCGCTCCTTCGCTTGCGCTCACCTCCGCGCCCTGATCGGGAAACGCCGTTTCATCGGGCCGCCAGTGTCGAAGGTCCCACCATAGCCACGCACCGCCCGCCAGCGCGGCGAGCAGCAGCAGGCCGAGCGCGCGCGTGCGCCATCCGATTCGTCTCGCCTTGCGTGCCATTGGCCCCTCGTCACCCCTTGATATGGAGGACGCAGATCAAGGTAAACAGTCGTCGTGCGGTGGGAAAATCGGTGTCTATCTTGCCCTCGAGGCGTTCGAGCAGCAGTTCGGCCGCGTTGTTGTGGATGCCGCGGCGGGCCATGTCGATCGTCTCGATCTCCGCCGGCGTCGCCTTGCGGATCGCCTGATAATAGCTGTCGCAGATCGCGAAATATTCGCGGATCGGCCGTCGGAAGCGCGCGAGCCCGAGCACGATCGTCTCGACGTGCGCATCAGCCATGTCGCGAATCTCCATCGCGAGCCGCCCGTCGGGCACCGAGAGCTTGAGGCGCCAGGGCCCCTCGTGACCCTTGGCCACGGCACGCAGCGGCTTGAACGTGTTCTCCTCGATCAGGTCGTAGATCGCGACGCGCCGTTCCTGCTCGACATCGGCGTTGCGCCACAGGATCGTGTCCTGATCGAGCGCGATATGGGCAATGCGCCAGGTGTCTTCGGAGCCGGACATGGTCGCCCGCTTTCGCAGATGCGAAGGGGCAGGGGCAAGAGGAGGTTCGTGATGCCCGCGCGTCTTTGCCGGGCGTCATCCCCGCTATCCACAGGCGATGCCGGCAACCGCGCACTTGCCATTGCCGGGCACCCCTGCGCACAAGGCCGCCGATGGCCGAGCAAGACCTCCTGACCCGCCCCGAATCGGACACCGCGCAGGGCCGCGCGCTGCCCGCCAATATCGAGGCGGAGGCGGCATTTCTCGGTGCGGTGCTGATCGACAACCGCGTGATCGAGGAGCTCCCCGTCGCGGTAAGGCCCGAGCATTTCTTCGAGCCGGTCCATCAGCGCATCTACGAACGCGTGCTGACGCTGCTCGACCGCAACGCGGTGGTCACGCCGGTCACGCTCAAGCCCTATTTCGAGGCCGACGAGGCGCTGAAGGAACTGGGCGGCATCACTTATCTCGCGCAGCTCACCGCCGACGGACAGGGCCTGCTCGCCCCGCGCGAGCTGGCGCAGCAGATCTACGATCTCGCGCTGCTGCGCGAGCTCGTCAGCGTCGGTCGCACGCTGGTCGAAGGCGCGCTCGACACGAGCGAGGACGTCGCCCCGATGGACCGCATCGCTCAGGCCGAGGCGGACCTGTTTCGCGTCGCCGAAGGCGCCTCGAGCACGAGCGAAGCCTCGAGTTTCGGCATGGCGACCAACAAGGCGCTCGGCATGATCGAGCTGGCGATCAATTCCGGCGGCCACATCTCGGGCAAGACGACCGGGTTCACCTCGATCAACGACAAGTGCGGCGGCCTGCACAATTCGGACCTCATCATCCTCGCCGGCCGCCCGGGCATGGGCAAGTCGTCTCTGGCGACCAACATTGCCTTCAACTGCGCAGACCGGCTGCTGCGCGACCGGCGCGATCAGATCGAGGAGGGCAAGTCGGTCGGGGCCGGCGTCGCGCTGTTCAGCCTGGAAATGAGCGCCGATCAGCTCGCGACGCGTATCCTCGCCGAACAGGCCGGGATCAGCTCCGAAGCGCTGCGCATGGGCAAGATCAGCCGCGACGAATTCCAGAAGCTGAGCTTCGCCAGCCAACGCCTTGCCGAGCTGCCGCTGTTCATCGACGACACGCCTGCGCTGACCATCGCCGCGCTGCGCACCCGCGCCCGGCGGCTGAAGCGCAAGCACGACATCGGCCTGGTGATCGTCGACTACCTGCAGCTCCTGCAGGGCAGCGGACGCGCCAACGACAACCGCGTGAACGAAATTTCCGAGATCAGCCGCGGCCTCAAGACGCTGGCCAAGGAGCTCGACGTGCCGGTGATCGCGCTGTCGCAGCTCAGCCGCGCGGTCGAGCAGCGCGACGACAAGCGGCCGATGCTCTCCGACCTGCGCGAATCGGGCTCGATCGAGCAGGACGCGGACATGGTCTGGTTCATCTACCGCGAGGACTACTACGTCGCCGCGCGCGAGCCGAAGCGCCCGGTGGAGAGCGACGATGCCAAGACGCACGAGGCGCACAGCGCCTGGGCGGCGGAAATGGAGCGCGTCTTCGGCCTTGCCGAACTGATCGTCGCCAAGCAGCGCCACGGCGCGACCGGCAAAGTGCGGCTGCGCTTCGAGCCGCGCATCACGCGCTTCTCCGACTTGGCCGAGGAAGACCGCCGCACCGGCGAATACGACTAGGGCTTCACGGCCCGCATTCGAACAGGCCGTCGATCGACTGTCTCGCCTCGCCCGGGCCGGTGAAGGTCAGCGTGGCGGGGTAGATCGGCGATTCCATGGCTACCTGCGGCTCTTCGGCGACCGGCTCGTCGCCGGCCCTGTCGATCGTCAGCGTCAGCCCCTGGCCGCCGAAGCGCGCGCCGTCCGCCATCGCATCGTAGCCGCCCCGGCCCTCCATCGCGAGACGCCGCACCGAGCCGTCGTATTTCACCGCGGCCACCGCGCCGGCATCGTCGAGCACGTTGCCGCGCCCGAAGAAGATCGGAGCTTGCCCGTTCTCGCGGCGGAAGGTGCAGGCGAGTTCGCCCTCTAGCCGGGCCGAGCGGATATCCGCCTCACCCAGCGCTTCCAGCGTTGCCGCCCGTTCGGCCGCCCGCGGAGCGGACGGTTCGGCAACGTCCGGCTGGCGAGCCTGTTCGCCCGTATCGCCGCAGGCTGTCAGCACGAGTGCCGCGCAGAGGATCGCAATTCGCATGGAGTTCTCCTTCGCCCACCAACGCGCAGGACAGCGCTTGGGGGTCCGGCAGCACCTATAGGCCGAGATTCAGCCGCCGGGTCACCGTATAGTCGATGACCGAGACGAGCAACCAGCCGAGGTTCCAGCGCACGCGGTTCCACAGCGTGGCGCGCTTGCGGTGGAGCGCCGGGGTGATCGCCTCCGACGCCTCTATGTGATGGGAGATATACTCCCGCATCCGATCGGCCAGCGCGGCATCCTCGATCTGCAGCATCAGTTCGAGGTTGAGATAGAGGCTGCGCATGTCGAAGTTCGCGCTGCCGAGATAGACCACGTCGTCGAGCACGATCAGCTTGGTGTGCAGCTTGCAAGGCTTGAACTCCCAGACGCGCGCGCCCTTGCGCAGCAGGTAGCTGTAGAGCGAGCGCGTTGCGCCGACGGTGGCGGGGTTGTCGCTCTTGCTCGCCATGACCAGCCGCGTCTGGCCCTTCGCCGCGATCCGGCCGATGCGCCGCTGCAGCCGTGTGGGCGGGGAGAAATAGGCCATCAGCATGTCGAGCCGCTGCCCTTCCAGCAGGTCCTCGCTGACGCAGCGCGCCCAGGTGGAAAGCCCGTTGGTCGGTCCGCCCACCAGCCAGCGCGCGCCGCCCTCGGCCCAGTCCCAGCTTCTCACGGCGCGGCGAATGGAGCGGAACTTGTGGTCGTCGACGTCGCACCAGTCGCTCAGCCGCGCGAACCAATGGGCCAACCCCGTCACCGCGGATCCCTCGATGCGGATCGCGAGATCGTTCCAGCCGTCCTCGTCGGGCGGGGCGAAGTAGGAGTCCTCGATGTTGAAGCCGCCGATCATTCCGCATTCGTCATCGGCGATGACGATCTTCTGGTGATTGCGGATCAGATAGCGCTGCGTCCAGCGCGGGCTGAAACGATAGATGGTGCCGCCCGCAGCGCGCAGCGGGGCGAGGAATTCATCGCCCGCTGCCGCACCGAAGCCGTCGAGGATCAGCGTGACGGAGACACCGCGCCCGACGGCTTCGACCAGCGCGTCGCGCAGCGCGGTGCCCACTTCGTCCTCGGCATAGATGTAGAAGCACAGCTTGAGCGAGCGCTTCGCCGCTCGGACCATCGCGAACAGCGCTTCGCGCCGGTCCGTTCCGGCCGGGTAGAACGTCAGGTCCTGTCCGCCGGCATGTATCGAGAAGGAACTGGGATCGGTGAAAGCGGTACGGTCGGCGATATCGCCCGAGGTCTGCGTACCGGCCATCGCGCAGCCTTAGGGCGTGCCGCGCCCGGGCGCAAATCCTTGACTTTCGCGGCCCGGCCGCCTAGCTCGCACGCTTTCCGAACAACCCATTTGCAAACATCGGAGTGCCACATGGCGCGCGTTACCGTCGAAGATTGTGTCGACAAGATCCCCAACCGTTTCGATCTCGTGCTGCTGTCTGCGCAGCGCGCGCGCGAGATTTCCGGCGGCGCGGAACTGACCGTCGACCGCGACCGCGACAAGAACCCGGTCGTCGCCCTGCGCGAAATCGCCGAGCAGACGGTGCGGCCCAAGGAACTCAAGGAATCGCTCGTCACCGGCCTGCAGAAGATTCTGCCCGACGACGAGGACGAGGCGGACGAGATCGGCTCGCTGAGCCAGTCGGCCGAAGCGCTGCGCATCACCGCATCCGCCCCGACCCGCTCGACCTCGATCGGCTCCGACTACGAGGGCTGACCCGCCCTCCCCGCGACTTTCGAAGGGGCCGCCCGCAAGGGCGGCCCTTTTCATATCCGGTCCGCACGCTTCCCTCGACCGCGCCTCACGGTTAAAAGCGCCGCATGGCAGGGGATATCGGCGAGGGAATGGCGGAGATCGCCACCGGGGCGCTGGCGGCGCGCGCGGTCGAACCGGAACGGGGGGAGATGTCGCCCGGCGCCACCGGCCATACGCAGGAGAGCGCCTGCCTCAACTGCGGCACACCGCTCGCCGGGCCGCACTGTCACAACTGCGGCCAGCGTGCGCACGTGCACCGCACGCTGCGTGCGTTTTTCCACGACCTGCTGCACGGCGTGCTCCACTTCGAAGGCAAGACCTGGCGCACGCTGCCGCTGCTCGTCTGGCAGCCGGGAAAGCTCACCCGTGAATATATCGACGGCAGGCGGGCCAGCTACGTCAGCCCGATCGCGCTGTTCCTGTTCGTCGTGTTTCTCAGTTTCGCGGTGTTCAGCCTCGTGGGCGGCTCGCAGGCGTTCGCTCCGGACATCAGCGGACTCGACCAGGTCAGGTCGGCCTATGCGACCAACGAGAAGCAACTTGCCGAACTGCGCGAGGACCGCGAGCGCAACCTCGACGATCCGGCCGACCTCGCAGAGATCGACGAGCGCATCGCCGAACTCGAGGACGACCAGCGCGGTCTTAGAATGGTCATCGGCGGTGTGGGCACCGAGTTCGAGACGAACTTTCGCGAAGGATTCGAGCAGAATCCGCTGCCCGAAGGCAACGCCATCACCGCTGCATGGGAGAAGGCGGCAGCCAACCCGCAGCTCACGATCTACAAGCTGCAGACCAATGCCTACAAGTTCAGCTGGATGCTGATCCCCCTGAGCGTGCCGTTCGTATGGTTGCTGTTCCCGTTCTCGCGCCGGTTCAAGGGCTACGATCACACGGTCTTCACGACGTACTCGATCGCCTTCATGGTCGCGCTGGCCGCCGTCTCGAGCTTGCTGTTCTACTTCGGCATGCCGGGCATCGGCGGGCTGCTGCTGTTCTATGCGCCCTATCACATGTACCGGCAGATCCGCGGCGCGTACGGCACCAGCCGCTTCGGCGCGCTGTGGCGCATGCTGGCGCTGAGCCTGTTCGCGTGGATCGCGATCACCTTCTTTTTCATGGCGATCGGCTGGATGGCAGGATACTGACCGTTCTCGCGAGAGAGACCGGCCAGTATCCGATAGTCCTGGCCGTCAGGCGCCCTGCGGGGCGCCCTCGCTGCCGCCGAAGCGCTTGCCGGCTTTCGGGATCGCCGAACCGGTGACCGGACGCACGGTCGCCTGTCGCGGTGCCTCCGGGCGGTCGATCGTGCCGCTGTCGAGCAGTTCGCGGATCTCGTCGCCTGTCAGCGTCTCGTATTCGAGCATGGCCTGGGCGAGCAGGTGGAGCTTGTCCTCCTGCGTCTTCAGGATCTCGGTCGCCCGGCGGTGCGCGCTTTCGATCAGCGTCTTGATCTCGGCGTCGATCAGCTTGTTGGTCTCGTCAGAACCCATCGTGCGCGCGGTCTGGCCCATGCCGAGGTAGCCTTCCTGGCTCTCCTCGTACTGCAGCGGACCGAGCTTGTCGGACATGCCCCACTTGGTGACCATGTTGCGCGCCAGCTTGGTCGCATACTGGATGTCGGACGAGGCGCCGCTCGAGACCTTGTCGTGACCGAAGATGATCTCCTCCGCCACGCGCCCGCCCATGGCGACCGCGAGGTCAGCGTGCATCTTGTCCCGATGGTACGAGTAGTTGTCCCGCTCCGGCAGGCGCATGACCATGCCGAGCGCCCGCCCGCGCGGGATGATCGTCGCCTTGTGGATCGGGTCGGACGCCGGCTCGTTGAGGCTGACGAGCGCGTGGCCGGCCTCGTGATAGGCGGTCATCTTCTTCTCGTCGTCGGTCATGACCATGGAGCGGCGCTCGCTGCCCATCATGACCTTGTCCTTCGCGTCCTCGAACTCCTGCATCGCGACGAGGCGCTTGTTGCGGCGTGCCGCCAGCAGCGCGGCCTCGTTGACGAGGTTGGCGAGGTCGGCGCCCGAGAAGCCGGGGGTGCCACGCGCGATCGTGCGCGGGTTGACGTCGGGCGCCAGCGGCACCTTCTTCATGTGCACGGCGAGGATCTTCTCGCGCCCGTCGACGTCGGGCACGGGCACCACGACCTGGCGGTCGAAGCGGCCCGGGCGCAGCAGCGCAGGGTCGAGCACATCCGGCCGGTTGGTCGCGGCGATGATGATGATGCCTTCGTTCGCCTCGAACCCGTCCATCTCGACGAGGAGCTGGTTCAGCGTCTGCTCGCGCTCGTCGTTGGAGTTGCCGAGGCCGTGGCCGCGGTGGCGGCCGACCGCGTCGATCTCGTCGATGAAGACGATGCACGGCGCGTTCTTCTTCGCCTGCTCGAACATGTCGCGCACGCGGGATGCGCCGACGCCGACGAACATCTCGACGAAGTCGGAGCCCGAGATGGTGAAGAACGGCACGCCCGCCTCGCCCGCGATGGCGCGGGCGAGCAGGGTCTTGCCGGTGCCGGGCGAACCGACCAGCAGCGCGCCCTTGGGGATTTGGCCGCCGAGCTTGGAGAAGCGCTGCGGATCCTTGAGGAATTCGACGATCTCCTCCAGCTCCTCGCGCGCTTCGTCGATGCCGGCCACGTCGTCGAACGTCACCTTGCCCTGCTTCTCGGTCAGCATCTTGGCTTTCGACTTGCCGAAGCCCATCGCGCCGCCGCCGCCGCCCTTCTGGACCTGGCGCAGCGCGAAGAAGGCAATGCCGAGGATCAGGATGAACGGCAGCGACTGGATCAGCACGGCGAGCAGGATGTTCATCCGCTCGGGCGCGGTGCCGGTGTATTCGACGCCGTTCGTGTCGAGCAGTTCGGTCAGCCGCGTGTCGTTGGTCACGGGCACGGTGCTGAACGTGTCGCCGTTATCGAGAGTCCCGGTGATCTGCTCGGGCGAGATCGTGACGTCCTTGACCAGGCCCGCCTCCACGTTCTCGCGGAAGGTCGAATAGCCGATCTCCTTGCCCGCCGGCTGCCCGGCATTGCCGAACATCGACACGAGGAGCACGAGCGCGAGGAAAATCCCGCCCCAGACCATGAGGCTCTTGATCCAGGGATTGGGGCCGCCACCCTCGGGGTCGCCGGGCTGCTTGTCGTCGTTCATCGGAACAGGAATCCTTTCGCCGCACAATGTAGGGGCGAGCGGGTGAATGGCAAGATAACGGGAGCCCGTCTGCCGCAGGGCGGCGCGTCAGCCGATCACTCTGTCGATCAGCCAGTACGATCCGGTGATGCCGATGCTGTAGGCCGCGAGTCGCGAGCCTGTCGTCAGGACGGGTTGCGCGAGGCGGTCGAGCGCGGCGAGCAGCGCCATCAGGGCCGCGACGACGAGCAGTTGCCCGGCCTCGACGCCGAGGTTGAAGGCGAGCAGCGCTGCGGCGATTTCTCCCTCCGGCAATCCGATCGCGGCAAGCGCGCCGGCGAAGCCGAAACCGTGGAGCAGCCCGAACGCGAAGGCGATCGCCCACGGGTAGCGCAGGGTCCAGCTTTCCTCCCCCCTGCGCAGCCGCACGATCTCAAGCGCGAGGAACACGATGGAGAGCGCGATCAGCGCCTCGACCGGGCGCTGCGGCATGCCGAGCAGGCCGAGCGAGGCCCCCGCGAGCGTGATCGAATGCGCGACGGTGAAGGCGGTCGCCGCGAAGACTACCGGCCGCCAGCGGCGCAGCAGCAGGACCAGCGCGATCACGAACAGCAGATGATCCCAGCCGAGCAGGATGTGCTCGACCCCGATCACGAAGTAGCTTTCGAGCACTTGCATGCGGTCGGGGCGGGCGGAAATTGCCGCCTGCGGCTCGGCCGACGTGAGACGCAGCGCCTGGACCGGATCGCCGAGCGGGGCGACGCGCACGAGCATGTCGGCCTGACCGATCAGCCCCGGCATTCCGATCGCACCGCCACGCACCGTGCCCTGGCAGCGCGCCTCCGCCGTTCCGACGATGGCGAGGGCGGCGACGCCTTGCTCGATCGCGCCGTGATAGCGGCAGTTCGCGGGCAGGCCAGGCGGCGGCGGCGCTTCGAGCGGGGGCGCGGTGAACGGCTCCTTCCACGCGAGGCGCCATTCGCCGGGCGCAGTCTCGGTGAACTCCAGATAACCGGGGCGCAGCTCGTCGGCGCTGGCCGGGGCGGCGATCAGGGCCGAGAGCGCCAGCAGCAGGGCGGCGAGCCCTCTCACCGCGCGATCGTCACCGTGTAGGCATCGCGGAGCAGGGCGTAGGCCTCGTCGCGGCGGCGTGCGATCGTTTCCGCGCGCCAGTCGTTCTCGACCCGCTCGCGGATCTCCGCCAGCGGCGGTACTTCGCCGGCCTTCCGCGTGTGCAAACGGACCGCGTGCCAGCCGAATCCCGAAGCGACCGGACCCGACCAGCCGCCGCCCGGCTCCATCGCGTCGAGCGCATCGACGAACGCGGTGCCGAACTGCTCGGTTGCGCGGCTCCGCGCAGTCCCATCGACCGAGGGCGGGAGCGAGATCGGCTCGCCTTCCACCGCGCCGCCCGCGCGCAAGCGGCCCAGCGCCGCCTCCGCCGCGGCGCGCTCGGCGAAGAAGCGCTGGTCGAAGCCGTAACGGACCTCGCGCGCGAAGCGCTCGGGATGATCGGCCAGCCATGTCGCAAGTACCTCGTCAGAGGGCTCGACGGTCTCGGCCATGCTCTGCGCGAGGAAGTCCATCTTGTTCGCCATGCGTTTGCGCACGACGGCATCGTCGCGGTCGAGCCCGAGCCGCAGCGCCTCGCGGTACAGCACCTCCTCACGCACGTATTGCTCGGTCAGCGTATCGAGCTCGGCGTCGGTCGGCGGGCGCTTCATCGTCCGCTCGTACTGCAGCGCCAGCCGGGCGCGGTCCTCCAGGCTGACGTCGATCGTGCGGCTCGCCGGATCGGCGGGTTCGCCCTGCCAGGCGAACAGCGCGAAGAGCACCGCCCCGGCGGCGAGGAAGTGCACCATCGGCTCGCGGGTCCAGCGCGGCACGATCATCCACGAAGCCACGCGCGCGCGAACCAGCCGGCCTGCCGCTCGGCGCTTTGCTCTGTGCGAGGCGCAGGGCTGTCCGGGCCGAGCCAGATCGGCGAGGTATAGGCGCGTTCCTGCGCCACCGCGTCGGCCATCGCATCGGGCGGCAGCTCGATTCCGAACCGCACCGCATCGTAAAGCGTCCAACGCGGTGTCGGGATCGCCAGCACGCGGACGTAGTAGAACGCGCTCTCGCCCTCGCGATAATCGGAATCGGTCCAGACCGCGCGCAGTTCGGGCGCGCCGATCGTGTTGGCGTAGGTCGCCGTCTCGCGGTCGACCGTATCGCCGACCGCGGGCACCTTCCCGCCCGCCATCGGCCGCTCGTCCATGTCGGACCAGACGACGTCGTGGACTTTCTCGTGCAGCACGCCGTCGGCGGTGATCCAGCCCTTGACGATCTGCACCCGGTCGAGGTGTGCGCCTTCCGGGTCCTTGAGCGCGGAGATCAGGAACGTCGGCGCCTTGCCTTCGTCGACCAGCTTGCCGCCCATCGGTACGCCGCGGGTATAGCCGGCGCGGACCCAGTCGCCGCGCCAGTCCTCCTCCGTGAAGTCGAACCCGCCGAACAGGCGCACCGTCATGCGCGGGCCGGTGGTGGCATAGACCTCGCGCCGCATCATTGCGTCGAAGATTTCGGCCCGCGTGTTCGCCCGCGCCCAGACCGCCGCATAGCCGCCGGCCATGTAGTGCCAGCCGAACCGGCCGACTTCGGTGCCGAGGTCCTGCGGCTCCAGCGCGCGGCCCTCGATCGCCGGTTCGTTGCCGGTGTGCTTGCCGAAAAAGTTGTCCTCGTCCCCTGTCGCGAGCGAGGTGTGGCTGTCGGTCGAGCCGATCATCCCGAAGGCATAGGGGTTCACCCCCGTGCGCTGCTCGATCGAGAGGCCGCGCTTGAGCGCCTCGCGCAAGTACTCGCCCGCCAGCATGGTGTCGGCCTTGCGTTCGGTCAGTGGCAGGTTGCCGAGTTCCCACCCGGCATCGCCAAAGCTGGCGAACTCGTCATTGGGCGAGAGGAACGGGTGGGATTCGCTGTCGCCCTTGATCTGGGTCGCCTCGACCACCGGCTCGCGCATCGCGCGGCGGCGCGCGTAGTCGGCGCTCATCGGCCCGCCCTGCGAATCGGTCAGCTCGAACATCAGCCCGTTCGAGAGATTGGAGTTGTGCGGAATGGCGAGCGTCCTGCCGCCGGTCGCCTCCTCGTAAGCATCCATGTAGTCCCACAAGTCGTCGACCGGCCCCTGCAGCCCCGGATAGGGCAGTATCTGACTGGTGCGCGCATAGCCGTCGCGGAACATGACCACGCGGTGCAGATTGTTGCCGCCCGGCATCAGCGTGTACTCGAAGCCGGCGAGCGGGGTGAACTCGCCCGGCCCGTAGTAGCGGTCGATCAGCCGCAGGTGCGCGTCCCAGATCTCGCGCATGTTCTCCTCGCGGCCTTCAGGATCGCGGAACGCTTCGGGCAGCGAGTCGGTCGCCGCGGCGTCGATCAGCTCGGCGACGGCACGCTGCGACTGCTCGGGGCTCTCGTGCATCATGTCGTGCCAGCGGCGCAGCGTCGGGTCGCGGATCAGCAGGCGCGGCGCGTCGTAGAGCCGCCGCATGGCGCCGAGCCCGTCCGAATGATCGGCGATGACAAGGAAGTCGAGCGGGCGCGACAGCTTCGCCTTGACGCCGGTGCTCGAGGTCACCTCATCCCCGCGCGCGAACTTGAGCGCTTGTTCCGGCCCCAGCCGCGTGCCGAAACCGAAGGCGTCAATCGAATTGTCGGTGTGCAGATGGGTGTCGCCCCACAGGACCTGTTGCGGGTACTCCGCGATCTCGACCGCCGCTTCGGCGTCTGCCGCGCGCTGCGCTTCGCGTTCGGCGCCGCCGCACCCGGCCAGCGCCAGCGACGCCGCCAGTGCCAGGCCCGTCGCTGCCGTCTTCGATCCCGCCATCGCATCCTCCCCCCGGATATGCGTCGTTCTGCGGCCCGCCGGCACAATGGCACAGCGGGACACGCCGTCAAGCGCCGGAGGAGGTCAACCGCTGAGGCCGCCCGAGACGACGAGCGCGATCACGAGGCCCACCGCGCCGAGCGAGAGCGTGAACGCGATCAGCATCAGCAACCCGTCGCGCACCATCAGCGCCAGCCCGAAGGCCGCTATCGCGATCATGGGTGCGGAACTGGCGAAAGGCAGGAGCTCGAGCGGCGGGACCATGCAGCACAGGAAGAGGATCACCGCAGCGGCAGCGCGGGGCCAGAGCCCTTTCGTAAGCCATTTGAGCCTGCCCCTGAACCAGCGGTCCATCGCCGCTGCGACGCCGTCCAGGTGATGCGCCGCGCGCGCGAGCCGGTCGCCGTTGACTGCGCGGCGCTCGACGAAAGGCGGCAGCCAAACATGATCGCGCCCGAGCAGAAGCTGACCTGCGATAAGCGCGATCGACAGTGCGAGCAGGCTCGGTACCCCGGGAATCCCGCCGATCGGCGAGAGCTCGATCAACGGCAGGAGCAGCAGGATCGGGCCGAAGCTGCGCCGCCCGAACTCGTCGAGCGCGTCGCCGACGCAGACTTCCTCCTGGTGCTCGCCGAGATCCTCGATCCCTTCGAGCACTTCCTCGATGCTGTGCGGTTCCTGCGTCATAATCCTTGGCAGGAACGGGCGGGCCGCCGTTCGGCTCCCGCCGTCATCAGCCGGGCTTCCTCTTCAGAAGGGCGGTGCGCTCGCAGCGGCAGACGACCTCGCCGCGCTGGTTGAGCATCTCGTGAGTGAAGGTGACGATCCCCGCGTCGGGCCGCGATTTCGATTCGCGCAGGGCGGTGACCTCGCTGGTCGCCCGCAGCGTGTCGCCGATCGCGACGGGCTTCGGCATCGCGACCTTGTCGTAGCCGAGATTGGCGACGAGCGTGCCCAGTGTGGTCTCTCCCACGCTTACCCCCACCATCAGCGCGAAGGTGAAAGTGCCGTTGACGAGTATCTGGCCGAATTCCGATGCCCGCGCCGCCTCGGCATCGAGGTGGAGCGGCTGCGGATTGTGGGTCATGGTCGTGAACAGCAGGTTGTCGGTCTCGGTGACCGTGCGGCGGATCTCGTGCTCGATCCGGTCGCCCACCTGCCATTCGTCGAAATAGCGGCCTGCCATCCTCTGCGCTCCCCAAGTCTGCGTCGGCAGCGCCATAGCGGCCCGGCAGCGCCAGGCAAACAACGTGGCGCAAATCGCTCGCCTCCTGCGGCCCGGGCCGATAGGGCCGCAGCGCATGTTCGACCTTCTCGTTATCGGCGGCGGCATCAACGGCGCCGGGATCGCACGCGACGCCGCCGGGCGGGGGATGAAAGTCGCGCTGGTCGAGAAGGACGATCTCGCCAGCCACACCTCATCGGCCAGCACCAAGCTGGTCCACGGGGGCCTGCGGTATCTCGAACACTACGAGTTCCGTCTCGTGCGCGAGGCGCTGCACGAACGCGAGGTCCTGCTCAAAATCGCTCCACACCTCGTGCGCCCGATGCGCTTCGTCCTGCCGCACGACAGAGGGCTGCGGCCCAAGTGGATGTTGCGGCTCGGACTGTTTCTCTACGACCATATCGGCGGGCGGCGAACCCTGCCGGGCAGTCGCGGGATAGACCTGCGCAAGCCGCCGCACGAGGCGATCCTGCAGGACCGGTTCCGGCGCGGGTTCGAATATTCCGACTGCTGGGTCGACGATGCGCGGTTGGTGGTGCTGAACGCCGTCGACGCGCGCGAGCGCGGGGCGGAAGTGATGACCCGCACCGAATGCATCGCCCTCAAACGTGTCGGCGAGCACTGGCGCGCGACGCTGCGCGCCGGCGGTGCCGGCAAGACGGTGAGGGCGCGGGCGGTGGTGAACGCCGCTGGCCCCTGGGTGGACAGCGTCGCCGCGATGGCGACCGGCGGCCGGGCGGAGGCCCACCTGCGGCTGGTCAAGGGCAGCCATATCGTGATCCGCCGCATGTTCGAGGGGCCCCACGCCTATATCTTCCAGAACGGCGACGGGCGGATCGTCTTCGCCATTCCCTACGAGCGCGACTTCACGCTGATCGGCACGACCGACCAACTGTTCGAAGGCGACCCCGATGCGGTGACGATTTCGGAGGAAGAGCGCGACTACCTCTGCGCGGTGGCGAGCGAGTATTTTCGCGAGCCGGTCGAGGCCGCCGACGTCGTCTCGACTTACGCCGGAATCCGCCCGCTCTACGAAGACAATGCCGCGAGCAACGCCACCGTGACGCGCGACTATGTCTTTGCGATCGACGCGCCTGACGGTGAGACGGGCGGCGCGCCGCCGCTGCTCAGCGTCTACGGCGGCAAGATCACCACCTACCGCAAGCTTGCGGAGCACGCACTGGAGCGGCTGGGCGAACATTTCGCCGTGCCCGAGGCGCCGTGGACTGCCGATGCCGTGCTGCCCGGCGGCGACTTCGAGCACGGCTTCGACGCGTTCGTGGCGGAGGTTCGCGCGATCTGGCCGTGGCTCCCCGAAGAAACCGCGCTGCGCTTCGCCCGCGCTTATGGAACGCGGATCGAGCGGGTGATCGGGCGCGCGCAATCGCTCGCCGATCTGGGGCGCGACCTCGGCGGCGGGATGACCGAAGCGGAAGCCGACTATCTGCACCGCGAAGAGTTTGCGCATACGGCGGACGACCTGCTCTGGCGGCGCAGCAAACTCGGCCTACATATGACGGCACAAGCCCCTGAAATCGTGGCGGCGGCGCGCTGAAGCGACTTCGCTTGATTGCCGCGGGCGCCGCGTCCAAGGGGCGCTCGAACCCCTTCCCTTTCAGCCGAGTCGCACAACAATGCCCGTTTCCGCCCCGCTCGATCGCACCGCCATTCGCGTCGCCTACCGGCAGGAGGAGGGCGCGTGCATTGCCGAGCGGCTGCGGCAGGCTGCGCCTGCGAGCGCGCTCCACGGCGAGGCCGCGACACTTGCAGGGCGGCTGATCGAGGGCGCGCGCGGACGCAAGGCGAGCGGGATCGACGCCTTCCTCCAGCAGTTCGGCCTTGCGACCGAGGAAGGCATCGCGCTGATGTGCCTTGCCGAAGCGCTGCTGCGCGTGCCCGACAACGCCACCGCCGACGCGCTGATCCGCGACAAGATCGGCGAGATCGACTGGTCGGAGCATCTGGGCGAGTCGAGCTCTACTTTCGTCAACGCCGCGACTTTCTCGCTGATGCTGACGGGCGAGGTGCTCGAACGGCCCGAGGAACATCAGAAGGGCATGGGCGCGACTGTGAAGCGGGCCATCGGCCGCCTGGGCGAACCGGTGATCCGCAAGGCCACGCTGCAGGCCATGCGCATCCTCGGTGGACAGTTCGTTTTCGGCCGCACGATCGAGGAGGCGCTCAAGCGCGCGGCACCCGAGCGCGCCAAGGGGCTGACGCACAGCTTCGACATGCTCGGCGAGGCGGCGATGACCTTCCCCGACGCCGAACGCTATCGCGGGGCCTACGAGCGCGCGATCGAGCGACTGGCGCGCGAAACCGACGGCACGATCGCCACCTCTCCCGGGATCTCGGTCAAACTCTCCGCGCTCTATCCGAAGTACGATTACTTTCACGGCGAAGCGGCGGCAAAAGCGCTGGTGCCGATGCTCCGGGATCTCGCGATCAAGGCGCGCGACGCCAACATGCACTTCACGATCGATGCCGAGGAGGCCGAGCGGCTCGAGCTCTCGCTCGACATCTTCGAGGCGCTGGTGGCCGATGACGCGCTGTTCACGCGGCGCGACGGCAGCGCGTGGGAAGGCTTCGGCCTGGCGATCCAGGCCTACCAGAAGCGCGGCGTGCCGCTGTGCGACTGGACCGCCAAGCTCGCCCGTCGCCATGGCCGGCGGCTGATGGTGCGGCTGGTCAAGGGTGCCTACTGGGACACCGAAATCAAGCTGAGCCAGGTCGGCGGGTTCAAGGATTTCCCGGTCTTCACGCGGAAGGTCGCGACCGACGTGTCCTACCTCGCCTGCGCGGCGAAGCTGCTCGAGGCGCGCGATGTGCTCTATCCGGCATTCGCGACGCACAACGCCTATACGATCGGCGCGGTCAAGGCGCTCGCCGCCAAAGGCGAAGGCGAATACGAGTTCCAGCGGCTGCATGGCATGGGCGAGGAAGTCTATGCCGAACTCGCTGCGGTGGAGGGCAATCGCAAGACCCCGGTGCGCATCTATGCGCCCGTCGGTACCCACAAGGACCTTCTCGCGTACCTCGTGCGCCGCCTGCTCGAGAACGGGGCGAACTCCAGCTTCGTCAACCGCATGGCCGACGCCGAAGTGCCGGTGACGGAGCTGACCGGCGACCCGGTCGCCGAACTCGCCGCAACCGAACCTCGCCGCAATCCCGCAATCCCGCTGCCCGCCGACATCTTCCCCGGCCGCCGCAACAGCGCCGGGATCGATATCTCGGATCCCTTGGTGCGCGAGCCGCTGCTCGAACGACTGGCGGTGCTCGACACGCGCCGCTGGCATGCCGAGCCGACGTTCCGCTCGCCCGAGCAGGGCGAAGTCGCGCCGATCACCCAGCCGCAGGATCTTACCCACGAGGTTGGCACGCGGCGCGATGCGCTGCCCGAGGAAATCGACGTCGCGATCACCCGCGCGATGGCGATCCAGCCCGGCTGGGATTCGCTCGGCGGCGAGAAGCGCGCGCTGCTGCTCGAAGCCGCGGCCGACAGGTTCGAAGCGCATACCAACGAGATCATCAGCCTCTGCCAGCGCGAGGCCGGCAAGACGCTGATGGACGCCATTCTCGAACTGCGCGAGGGGGTCGACTTCCTCCGCTACTACGCCAACGAGGCGCGGCGGCTGTTCTCCGGCCCAATCCCCCTGCCCGGCCCGACGGGCGAGGAGAACCGGCTGAGCCTACACGGGCGCGGCGTGTTCGCGACCATCAGCCCGTGGAACTTCCCGCTCGCGATCTTCATCGGCCCGGCCGCCGCGGCGCTCGCCGCGGGCAACGCGGTGATCGCCAAGCCGGCCGAGCAGACGCCGCTGATCGCCGCCCTGGCGGTCAAGCTGTGCCACGAAGCGGGCATTCCCGAAGACGTGTTCCAGCTCCTCCCCGGTGCGGGCGAGGTGGGCCAGCTCATCACCTCCGACCCGCGCCTCGCGGGCGTCGCCTTCACCGGCTCGACCCAGACCGCGCAGGCGATCAACCGCACGCTCGCCGCGCGCGAAGGCCCGATCGCGACGTTTATCGCCGAGACCGGCGGGCAGAACGCGATGATCGTCGACAGCTCGGCGCTGCCCGAACAAGTGACGCGCGACGTCGTCAACAGCGCCTTTCAGAGCGCCGGCCAACGCTGCAGCGCGCTGCGCGTGCTCTACCTGCAGGAAGACATTGCCGACGAGACGCTGACGATGATCAAGGGCGCGTTCGAAGCGCTGACGATTGGCGATCCGGAAGAGCTGCCGACCGACGTCGGACCGGTGATCGATCCCGACGCCAAGGCCGCGCTCGAGCGCCATGTCGCCCGGCGCAAGAAGCACGGCCGCATGGTCTGGCGCCGCAAGATGCCTCGCAACACGGCCGCCGGATGCTTCGTCGCGCCGACGATCATCGAGATCGATTCGATCCTCGACCTGCGGCGCGAGAACTTCGGCCCGATCCTGCACGTGGTGCGCTTCAAGGCGAGCGAGCTCGGACGCGTGATCGAGGACATCAATGCGACCGGCTACGGTCTCACCCTGGGCCTTCACAGCCGGATCGAGGCCACCCGCCGGTTCGTCGAGGCGCGCGCGCGGGTCGGCAACTTCTACGTCAACCGCAACCAGATCGGCGCGGTGGTCGAAAGCCAGCCGTTCGGCGGCGAGGGCATGTCCGGCACCGGACCCAAGGCGGGCGGGCCGCACTACGTCGCGCGCTTCGCAACCGAGCGCGTTGTCTGCATCGACACCACCGCAGCAGGCGGCAACGCCAGCTTGCTGGCAAGCTGAGCGGAGGCACTGTGTTGCAGCGCATCGCGCCCGTTTGCTAGAGCGAGCGCGATGCGCCGCTTCGCTGCCCTGATCCTTTCGCTCGTCGCGCTTGCCTGGTCGGTCGGAGCGGCCGCGGAGGTCCGGATGAGCTTCCACAGCTTCAACGGCTCGGTCTTGTTCGGCCGCTTTCCACACGCCTTCGTCGTGCTGGAAGGAACGCTCGACAAGACCGGCCAGCCGATCGACGAGAACTACGGCTTTACTGCGAAAACGATCTCGACCCGTCTCCTGAACGAGCCGGTGGAGCACGCGGTGGAGGCCGAGGAAGACAAGTACATCCGCGAGACCAATCGCCATTTCACGGTGACGCTCACCGACGCGCAATACTGGCAGGTGCGCGCCGAAGTGGCGAAGTGGCGCGATGCGCCGGGCAAGTACTACGACCTCGACAAGCGCAACTGCATCCACTTCGTCGGCGCCATGGCGCGGATCGCCGGGCTGCGGGTGGAATACCCCCAAGACATGCTGCGCCGGCCGAAGAAGTGGCTCAATCACATCACCCTGCTGAACCCGCGGCTCGGCGCCGAGCCGATCTAGCTACCGCCCTCCGGTGAACGGGAGGGGATAAGCTGCGCGCGATACTTGCCCCCTCCGCTTCGCTCGGGAATCACCGGCGCATGGCGATTCTCTCCGACCGGTGGATCCGGCAACAGGCGACCGAGAAAGGCATGATCGAGCCTTTCGTCGAAGCGCAGCGGCGCGAAGGCTGCATCTCCTACGGCTTGTCGAGCTACGGCTACGACGCGCGCGTGGCGGATGAGTTCAAGATCTTCACCAACGTCGACAGCGCGGTGGTCGACCCGAAGGATTTCGCCGCCAACTCCTTCGTTGACCGCAAGACGGACGTCTGCGTGATCCCGCCCAACTCCTTCGCACTCGCTCGGACGGTCGAATACTTCCGCGTCCCCGAGGACGTGCTGGTCATCTGCCTCGGCAAGAGCACCTATGCGCGCTGCGGGATCATAGTGAACGTCACCCCGCTGGAGCCGGGCTGGGAAGGCCACGTGACGCTGGAGTTCTCCAACACCACACCGCTGCCGGCGAAGATCTACGCCAACGAAGGCGCCTGCCAGTTCCTCTTCCTCCAGGGCAACGAGCGCTGCGAGACGAGCTACAAGGACCGGGCGGGCAAATATATGGGTCAGCTCGGGGTGACGCTGCCGCGGCTTTAGAGCGCCTGCCAGCGGGTACTGGCGTCGCTTGCCGAAATGGCGCATCCTGCTCCCGCTGGAACGACGGCTGGAGAGCGTGAATGGCCGACAGGGAATTCGACATCGTCGTCTATGGGGCGACCGGCTACACCGGGCGGCTCGTCGCCGAGCACTTCGTCCGCGAATACGGCGGCAGGCCGGATGCGCCGAAATGGGCCATGGCCGGCCGCAGCCTGACCAAGCTGCAGGATGTGCGCGCCGCGATCGCCGCGCCGGCCGACACGCCGCTGATTGTCGCCGACGCGGACGATCCGGCGAGTCTCGAGGCCATGTGCCGCCGCACGCGTGTGGTCCTGACCACGGTCGGGCCCTACCAGCTCTACGGCGATGCGCTGGTCGCCGCCTGCGTCCGCACCGGCACCGACTATGCCGACTTGTGCGGCGAACCCGGCTGGATGCGCGAGCAGATCGACCTGCATCACGAGGCGGCGAAGGCGAGCGGCGCGCGCATCTGCTTCTCCAGTGGGTTCGATTCGATCCCCTTCGATCTCGGCGTGCTGATGCTGCAGAAGGAGGCGGTGAAGCGCTTCGGCAGGCCCGCCCCGCGCGTGCGCGGCCGCGTGCGGGCGATGAAGGGGACCTTCTCGGGCGGCACCGCCGCCAGCCTCTCCGCCACGGTGAAGGCAGTGGCGAAGAACCCGCGGCTCGTTCCTATTCTACAGAGCCCGTTCGGGTTGACGCCGGGTTTCGAAGGTCCGGACCAGCCGATGGGCCTGGTGCCGCATTACGAGGACGACCTCGGAAAATGGGCCGCGCCGTTCATCATGGCGACGATCAACACCAAGAACGTCCACCGTACGAACTTCCTCGCCGGGTTCCCCTATGGCGAGGACTTCCGCTACGACGAGATGATGCTGACGAGCCCGGGCGAGGCGGGCCAGGCCGCCGCGAACGCGGTTGCCGACATGCTCAAGAACCCGTTCGGCGCCAAGCCCCCGAAGCCGGGCGAGGGCCCGAGCCGGGAAGAGCGCGAGAACGGCTTCTACGACGTGCTGTTCATCGGCGAGATGCCGGACGGCGAGCGGCTCCACTTCGGCGTGAAGGGCAGATACGATCCGGGCTACGGCTCGACCAGCCGCATGCTCGGGGAAACGGGCATGGCGCTGCTGGGCAGCGAGGTGCCGGGCGGCGTGGGCACGCCCGGCTACTTCCTGGGCGAAGCGCTGGTGAAGCGGCTCGAGGAGCATGCCGCAATCGCCTTCGCGCCTGAGGATTGACGCGGCCGCGGGCACGCGGTGCGATGACCATTTTCCCTTCCCGAGCGTTTGCTCGGCGGGAAATCACGGGGAAGAGGAGAGGAACCCATGTCCATCGTCGCAGCCATCATCGGGCGCATCATGCTGGCCGTCATTTTCATCCTGTCCGGGATCGGGAAGATCGTCGATCCGGCAGGCACGGCCGAGTACATCGAAAGCGTGACCACGCTGCCGGGCAGCCTGGCCCTGCCGACCGGCGTGTTCGAACTGGTCCTGGGGCTGATGCTCGCGATCGGGCTGATGACGCGGATCGCCGCGATCCTGCTGGCGGGTTTCACGCTGCTCACGGCGTTCTTCTTCCACAACGAGTTCGGCGATCAGACCCAGCTCACCGCCGCGCTCAAGAACCTCGCCATCGCCGGCGGCTTGCTGCTCGTCTTCGCCTATGGCCAGATGCGCGGCAGCTTCGACTACATGCGCGAGCGCAACCGCACGCGCAAAGCCGAGCTGCGCGCCGCGCATGCCGAAGGCAAGGCCGAGGGGTTGGCCACCCACACCGCCGCCGACTGACCGACGACGTGCGGGTGGCTGTCCTCAGAAGCTCGTCCGCACGCTCAGCTTGAAGTTGCGCCCGGCGAGCGGCACGAAATCCTTCGTGAAGCTCGCATGGCGGCGCCCTTCGGCGTCGAAGATGTTGTCCGCCTGGAGAAGGACCGTCAGATTGTCGTTGCCGCGCATCGGCTTCCACGCGAGCGAGGCGTTGACGTGGGTGAAGCTGTCGGTCTCGGTCTCGAACGGCGCGATGCGATCCTGCTTGTCGAACCACTGCGCTTCCACCCGCGCGTCCAACGGCCCGGTCTGCGCCTCCAGCGCGCCGAGCAGCCGCAGCGGCGGGATGCGCGGCAGCGGCGTGCCGTCGCTCAGCTCGGCGCGGATATAGTCGCCGCGCACGTCCGCGAGCAGGGTGAAGCCGTCGGTCTCGTAGACCGGATAAGTCACCTCGCCCTCGACCCCGAAATATCGTGCGTCGCCCTGCAGGTATTCGAACACCGGCAGCCCGTCTTCCTCGAAACCTGTTTCGGCGAGGTAGATGTAGTTGTCGAACCAGTTGTTGAACACAGCGACGCTGATCGTGCCATCGCCGATCGGGCCGCGTGCGAAGGCCTCGACGCCCCAGGCGCCTTCGACTTCGAGGTCCGGGTCGCCGATCTCGAACGCCTGGGTCGCGATGTGCGGGCCGTTCGACAGCAGCTCCTCGGCGCTCGGCGCACGTTCCGCGCGGCTGCCGGTCAGGCCGAAGCGCAAGCCTCCATCGGTCTCGTAGACCAGGCCGAGCGCGCCCGAGAACGTGTCGAACGAGCGCTGGAAACCAAGCACCTGCGATTCGACATCGGTCGCCTCGTAGCGCCCCGCCAGCTCGAGCTGGAGCGGATCGAGCGCGATTTCCTGCAGGGTGAACACGGCGAACTGGTCGGTGTGGTTCTTCGGCACGTAAGCCTCCGCCCCGTAGGCGTCGAAATCGCGGAAGTAGTACTGCACGCCGGTCGAACCGCCCCAGCCGCCGCGGTCGTTCTGCTCCAGCTCCGCGCGCGCCTCGATCCCTTGCACGTCGAACACGGTGCCGACCGCATCACCCTCGAACTCGGTGTGCGTGTAGTCGCTGAACCCGACGCGGGTGTTCAACGCAGAGAAGAACCCGTCGCCGAGCGCGAGCCGCCCGCGCATGTCGGCGCGGAACTGCCGAAGGCCGATGGTGACGAGTTCGTCGCCATGCTCATGTTCCTCGCCTTCCTCGTGCCCGTGATCCTCGTCGTGATCGTGCTCTTCCTCACCGTGATGGTGGCTGGTGCCCGGGCGCATCGGCACGCCATAGGTCGTGTCGTACCAGCCGACCGACGCGCCGAGGTTGCTGTCGCCTTCGAAGAAAGCGAAGCCGGTGTTGACGCTCCAGGTCTCGGTTCCGCTGTTCGGCAGCACGCCGCGCTGGTTGGCCAGCTCGCGCAGCTCCTCGGCCTCGTCGAGATGGCCTTCTTCCTCCTCGTGCTCCGCGTCGTGGAGCAGGTCCGCGCGCAGGCCGGGCGCGGCGGCGTAGCCGGCGATCTCGAGATCGTCGGTCTTACGGTAGGAGCCGTCGATATGGACCACGAAGCGGTCGCCGAGCGGCACGTCGAGCGAAGCGCCGCCCTGGCGCAGGTCGGACGCGGTATCGACTCCCGCGAGCGCGTCGATGTGGAAGGGCTCGTTCAGTCGGCGCAGCGGAATGCGTTTGTCGATCACGTTGACCGCGCCGCCGATCGCCTGACTGCCGTAGAGCAGCACCGCGGGCCCGCGCAGGACCTCGATCCGCTCCGCCGTCAGGGGGTCGATCGAGGTCGCGTGGTCGGCCGAGGTGTTGGACACGTCGATCGCACCGATCCCGTCGATCAGGACCTTGACCCGCTCGCCCGAGAAGCCGCGCAGCACCGGGCGCGAGGCGCCGGGGGAAAAGCTCGTCGCCGAGACCCCCGGAACCTTGGTGAGAACTTCCCCGATCTGCCCGTCGAGGTTGCGCTGCAGTTCCACGCCCTCGACCACCGTCGTGCCTGCGAGCACGTCGAGCTGCTGGAGCCCGGCGGCCGTGACCACGATCTCGCCCGTCGGTGCGATGCGCCGGTCGTGGAAATCGTCCGATCCCTGCGCATCGCGCGTCTCCTGCGCGCGATCGTCGCTGTCCTGGGCGTGAGCGGGTGCGGCGGCGACGCAGAGCGCCAGGCCGAGCGGAAGGATGAGCGGCCGAGCCGCGATGAGATGACGATACAACATATCGGCAGCCTCATAGCGATTCGCGTCGCGATGTCCACAGCCGTTCTCGACGAACCGCCGACCGCCACTGCCCGGCGTTCCGCGCCGCTGCATACCCGGTCCAGGCAGAGACACCCGTCCCGTACTCACGCAACGCTATCGATCATGTCGAAGAAATGGAGCGGGCGAAGAGATTCGAACTCTCGACCCCAACCTTGGCAAGGTTGTGCTCTACCCCTGAGCTACGCCCGCTCACATGGCGTTGCCGGAAGGCTTCGTTCCGGCCGGAGGCGGCGCGATTAGCAGCGGGGACCGGGGGCCGCAAGGGGAAAATCGCCCGGCGCTTTTTCCTTCACAATTCGGGCAAAACGCCCACATTGGCGGCTTGTTCGAACGCTAACGAATGGGAGCGCGTCTTGGCTAGCATGGGCCTCAATATCGACGAGCAGAAGGCCGTCGACCGGTTCCGCAAGGATGTGGTCGAGCCTTCGATGTCGAAACTCGTCATCCTCGACTTCTGGGCCGAGTGGTGCGGGCCCTGCAAGGCGCTCGCGCCGGTCCTGGAAAAGGTCGCGGCGGACTATGCCGACAAGGGGGTGGTGCTCGCCAAGCTCAATGTCGACGAGGAGCAGTTCATCGCGAGCCAGTTCCAGGTTCGTTCGATCCCGACCGTCTACGCGCTGTTCCAGGGCCAGCCGGTGGCGGATCTGACCAGCGCGCGCACCGAGTCCCAGCTGAAGCAGATGCTCGATCAGCTCCTCGCGCAGCTTCCGGTGAGCGGCGGGGATGGCGGTGCGGCGCAGCGGCAGAAGCAGGATGTCGCGCAGTTCGTCGCCATGGGCGAGCAGATCCTCGCCGACGGCGACGGCGAACGCGCGGCGGGCATTTTTGCGCAGGTGACCGCGATGGCGCCCGACAATGCCGCGGCGCATGCAGGATTGATCCGCGCGCTTGTTGCCGCGGGCCGGACGGGCGACGCGCAGGCGGCGCTCGACGCGCTCGATCCCGTACTCGCGGAGGACCCGGCAGTCCGCACCGCGAAGAGCGCGCTCGAGCTTGCCGGTACCCAGGTCGACGAGGGCGAGCTCCAGGCGTTGCGTGCGGCGGCGGCAGAGGCGCCGGCCGACATGGACAAGCAGCTCGCTTTCGCGGAGGCTGCCTTCGGCGCCAACCGACGCGACGAGGCGGCAGACACGCTGCTGGCGATGATCGAACACGACCGCGAATGGAACGAAGGTGCCGCGCGCGCGAAGCTGCTGCAGATCTTCGAGGCGGTGGGGCTGGAGGATCCCTGGGTCGTCGCCACGCGGCGGCGACTGTCCAAGATCCTGTTCGGGTGAGGCAATGCCCCTGCTCGGCCAGACGGGATAAGGTAGGATGACGACCCGCCTTTCGATCTTTCCCTTGCCGGGTGCGATCCTCTTCCCTGGCCTGCAATTGCCGCTGCACATCTTCGAGCCGCGGTATCGGGCGCTGGTCGGCGATGCGCTGGCGCGCGATCGGCGGATCGGAATGATCCAGCCACAGCGCACGGCCGAAGGGGCCCCGCTGTTCGCGATCGGCTGCGTCGGGCGGATCGGCGAGGTCGAGGCGCTCGAGGATGGGCGCTACAACATCGTGCTCGAAGGGGAGGCGCGCTTCCGCGTGGTGCGAGAGATCGACACCGCCACCGCCTTCCGCAAGGTCGAGGCCGAGCTGATCGATGACGACGCCGACGAAGTGCTGAGCAGCATCGAACGGGCCGGCTTCGAGCGCGAGGCACGCCGGTTCGCCGACGCGCAGGGTTACAGGGTCGATTGGGAATCGGTCGCCCGGCTCGACGACATGTCGCTGATCAACGGCGTATCGCAGATCGCGCCGTTCGATCCGGCGGCGAAGCAGGCCCTTCTCGAAGCCGATACGCTGGGCGAGCGGTGCGAGCTGCTGATCCAGCTGATGCAGTTCTTCGGCCGCCGCGATGGCGACGAGGACCGGGTCACGTTGCAGTAAACGCGCTCAAGCGCGCGTCGCGGGCATCCGGCCTGCTTGGCTTTCTTCGCATAAGCTCGGGCGCGCTGTGGCGCTTGCGGCCGCCTGCGCCCGCCGGATCCGCGCACCTCCGGCGATCTAGAACCCGAAGCTACCTCGCACCCCGTCGATCACGTACTGCGCGGCCAGCGCCGCCAGCAGCACCCCGAGCAGACGCGTGATCACCGCTTCGACCCGGTCGCCGAAGAATCGCATCAGCGGGCCGGCGGCGAGGAAGGCGAGCATGGTGATGAGCAGCACCAGTAACAGCGCGCCGAGCACAACGAGCGTTTCCTCGGTCCTCTCGGCCTCGTTCATCAGCAGCATGATCGCGGCGATCGCGCCCGGCCCGGCAAGCATCGGCATGGCCATCGGGAAAACCGAGACATCCTCGATCTCGGGCGTCGCTGCGACTTTCTCGGCCCGTTCCTCCCGCCGCTGGGTCCGCTTCTCGAACACCATTTCGAACGCGATCCAGAACAGCATCAGCCCGCCCGCGATACGGAAGCTGTCGAGCTCGATATGCAGCGCGCCGAGCAGCTGCTGTCCGAACAGCGCGAACACCAGCAGGATCGCCAGCGCGATCACGCACGCCCGGATCGCCATCGCGCGCGACTGCGCGGCGCTCGCGCCCTTGGTCAGCCCCGCATAGATCGGCGCGCAACCGGGCGGGTCGATCACCACGAACAGCGTGATGAAGGCGGAGACGAAGAGTTCGACCATCTCGGGATCAGCTCGCGCCCGGGGCCGCGACTTCGCTGCGGAGGACTTCCTCGACCTCGCCGTCGATCAGCATTCTGACCGTGAGTGTGCGCGAAAGATCGCTCGCAACCACCCACGCATAAGCAAGCGAGCCGTCGCGTGAACGGCCCGCACCGTTTGCCGCCGCAACGATGGGGGGGGCGACTGGCGTCAGCGCATCGCCGCCGCAGTCCGCCACCGTGGTGCGGATGATGTCCGGCTTTGGCAGCGGCTCGGCCAGCACGTCGCCCTGGTCGAGCACCCAGCGGTATTCCTCGTCGCCCCGGCGGCCCTCGCGGCGCCACACGGTCGTGAAATAGCCGGTGCTGCCGTCGGGGCGCTGCCACGCGCCCCTGGTGACGGAGAGCGAACCGTCGCAGCTCGACCAGACCTGATGCGGCTGCCACTGGACCGGCTCGGGCGGGTCTTCCCGGCCCGAAAGCCAGTCGCGCGCGTTCACCGCTTCGGGCACGAACATCACCGCATCCTCGGCGGCGAATTCGCGGAAGGCGGTCCATTGCCCTTCCTCCCGCGCCTCGCGTGCGAAGGCGAGCTCGGTGGCGATCACCGCGCTCGGGTTCGCCCGCGGCGCCAGCGAGCGGTAGAAGCGCTCGCGCGGATCGCTGCTGCCCGATGCGCACGAGGCGAGCAGGCCCGCGAGGAGCACGGCGCCCATCGCGTGCTTCATATCGCATCCTCCGCCAGCGCGATCCCCACGTTGCGGTGCGCCGCGACCAGCGTGTTCCTGAGCAGGACCGCGATCGTCATCGGCCCGACCCCGCCCGGCACCGGGGTGATCGCGCCGGCGACTTCGCGCGCCTTCTCGAAGGCGACGTCGCCCACCAGGCGGCCTTTCGCCGCGCCGGGCTCCGGCGCCAGCCGGTTGATGCCGACGTCGATCACGGTCGCGCCGGGCTTGAGCCAATCGCCCTTCACCATTTCCGCGCGCCCGACCGCGGCGACGACGATGTCCGCCCGCCGTACCACGTCCGGCAGATCCTTCGTGCGGCTGTGCGCCATGGTGACGGTCGCATTGGCGGCGAGCAGGAGCTGCGCCATCGGCTTGCCGACGATGTTCGAGCGGCCGATCACGACCGCCTCGAGGCCCGAGAGATCGCCCAGCCGGTCGGTCAGCATCATCATGCAGCCGAGCGGCGTACAGGGCACGAAGCCGCGCTGGCCGACCGCGAGCCGCCCGGCGTTGATGACGTGGAAGCCGTCGACGTCCTTGTCCGGATCGATCGCCGCGATAACCGCCTGCTCGTCGAGATGGCCGGGGAGGGGGAGCTGGACGAGGATCCCGTCCACCGCCGGATCGCGGTTCAGCCGGTCGACCAGCGCCAGCAGCTCCGCCGCGCTCGTCTCGGCCGGAAGGCGGTGCTCGAAGCTCGCCATATTGGCGGCGAGCGTCGCCTTGCCCTTGCTGCCGACATAGACCTGGCTCGCCGGGTCCTCGCCCACGAGCACGACCGCGAGGCCCGCCTTGCGCCCGGCCTGCGCCTCGAACGCGGCGGCCAGCGCGCCGACCTTCTCGCGCAGCGAGGCGGCAAACGCCTTCCCGTCGATGATCTCGGCCGCCATTACTGTCCGTAGACCACGTAGATGAGGATGCGCATGAAGATCTGCAGGGCGATGATCAGCACCAACGGCGAGAAGTCGATCGCCCCGGTCCGCGGCAGGATACGGCGGATCGGCGCCAGCACCGGCTCGAGCAGCGAGTTGATCGAGTTGTAGACCTGCCAGAGGAACTCGTTGCGCTGGTTGATCACGTTGAACGCGAACAGCAGCCCGATGATGAACTGGATGATGACCAGCATGACGATCACGTTGATCAGCATGCCGATGATATCGATGATCAGACCCACGTATTGTCCTTTCCTGGCCGCGCGGCGGTTCGGCTGCCTTCCTACCCGGTTCGGGGCGGCTGTATCAACAGCCTAAGACGGCGTCATTCCGCGCGGATCAGCGTGCCCGCGCCGCGCACGGTGAAGAATTCCAGCAGCATCGCATGCGATACGCGCCCGTCGAGCACGACCGCCGCCTCGCACCCCGCCTCCACCGCATGGACGCAGGTCTCCAGCTTCGGGATCATCCCTCCGCCGATCGTACCGTCCTCGCGCAGCCGCTCGATATCGGGAGGCGTCAGATCGCTCAGCAACTCGCCCTGCTTGTCGAGCACGCCGGGGACGTCGGTCAGCAGCAGCAGGCGCGCCGCGCCGAGTGCCGCGGCGATCGCGCCGGCCATGGTGTCGGCGTTGATATTGTAGGTCTGCCCGTCCTCGCCCGCGCCGATCGGGGCGATGATCGGGATCATCCCGGCCGCCACCGCCGTGTCGATGATCGTCGTGTCCACAGCCGCCGGCTGCCCCACGAAGCCGAGGTCGACCGCCTGCTCGATATTGCTGGCGGGATCCTTGACCGTGCGCTGCACCTTGGTGGCCGTGACGAGCCGCCCGTCCTTGCCGGAGATGCCGAGCCCCTTGCCCCCGGCCTGGTTGATCCAGCCGACCAGTTCCTTGTTGATCGCGCCGGAGAGGACCATCTCGGCGACCTGGGCGGTCTCCGCATCGGTTACGCGCAGCCCGTCGACGAAGGTGCTCTCGACCCCTAGCTTCTTCAGCATGGTCCCGATCTGCGGCCCGCCGCCGTGGACCACGACCGGGTTGATCCCGACCGCCTTCAGCAGCACAATGTCTTCCGCGAAGTCGCGCGCGGCGGCGGGATCGCCCATCGCGTGGCCGCCGTATTTGACCACGAAGGTGCGCCCGGCATATCGCTGGAAGTAGGGCAGCGCCTCGATCAGCACCTGGGCCTTGGCGATCGTCGCCGTCTCATCGCTGCCGTTCATTCGAAAACCTCCTGCTTGGCGCAAGCCCGGCGCGCTTAGCCGCTGCGCCACGCGGTGGAAAGCGCGATCGACGGCGGAGGCCCGGAAGCTAAACCCCCGATTAACGGCCTCGCCTCGGCGAGCTTACAGCGCGGATCGCCGCAATTCGGGGACCTTTGACGGGGGCGGCACGTCCTAGCCATCCCAGGCAACGGGATTAAGGATGGACTCGATGAAGAAGATGATTTCCCTTTCGCTCGCCCTGGCGCTTGGTGCTGCCGGCTCGGTCGCCCATGCGCAGTCGGCCGACGATGCCACTGGCGCGGTCGGCCCGGTCACCGGCGAAGTCGACGTCAGCGCCGACGCGCAGACCGGCCTCGAAGGTCCGGTGAACACCGCGACCGACGCAGTGACCGACACCGTCGACCACACCAAGGAGCATGCGGACGATGCGGTCGATTCGGTTGATGCCAGCGTCGATACGGACGCTGCCGTCGATGCCGAAGTCGGCGACACCTCTGCGTCGGCCGATGCCGACGCTGAAGTCGAGGCCGATCCCGAAGCGTAACGCAGCGGAAATTCGCAGATAGGGAAAGGGCGGCGCTTTTGCCGCCCTTTTCTCACGCGGCGGCGCTCGCCCGGGTGATCTGCCGCCCGTCGCCCGCGAAGGCGGCAAGCTCGATCGCATCGCCCGCCCCGCGCATGACGAGGTGCAGCGGTTCCCCCGCGATCGCCGGGCTGAGGCCGCGAAAGGCGAAGCGCGTGAGCGCGTTGTCGCCCAGCTCGCGCGCGGCGAGCTGCAACAACAGGCTCGCCGTCAGCGGCCCGTGGACCACCAGCCCGCGATAGCGCTCGACCTCGCGGGCATAGGGCGCGTCGTAGTGAATGCGGTGCGTGTTGAAGGTCAGCGCGGAATAGCGGAACAGCAGCCGCGGATCGGGATGCACCGTCCGGTGCGCATCCCAGCCCGCAGCGTCGAACGTGCTTTCGCCGAGGGGCGGCGGCGCGAGCGGCGCGTCGGCCGCCGCGGCCTCGCGGTAAACCAGCGTCTGCGTCTCGCGCACGGCGAGCGTACCATCCGCCGAAGTCTCGTGGACGACCTCGACGAAGGTCATGGACCCGCTGCGCCCGTCCTTCTCGGCAGTCGCCGCGACGCGCGAGACGCGCTCGACCGGCGCCCCGACCGCGATCGGACCGAGAAATTCGATCTCGCTCGCGGCCCACATCCGGCGGGGCAGCGGTACGGGCGGCAGGAAGCTCCCGGCGCTGTCGTCGCGCTGCGGGTGCCCGTCCTCGCCAAGCTGCGCGGTCGGCGCCTCGGGTGCGCAGAGGCAGAAATGAATGCCCTGCGGCATGGCCTCGCCCGACGGCGCCGGCAGGTCGAACGTCGCGCACCAGCGCGCCGCCAGCGAAGGGTCGAGCCGGTCGCCGCTCCGCTGCTCGCGGCCGATCCAGGCGTGCCATTCGGTCATATCGGAGCCTTTTGATTCACGCGGAGACGCAGAGACGCGGAGGTGTCGTCGCGTCCCCTGTCGTTATCCCCCGGCAAGCGGGGACCCAGTTCCAGCCGACCGAAGATGGGTTCCCGCTTTCGCGGGAAAGACAGAGAGCTCGTGGGGCAACTCCCCTCCGCGTCTCTGCGTCTCCGCGTGAACATCCTCACGCCACCCGCTCGAACAGCGCGGCAATCCCCTGGCCGCCGCCGATGCACATGGTCTCGAGCCCGTAGCGCACTTCGCGCCGGTGCATCTCGTGCGCCATGTCGGCGAGGATGCGCAGGCCGGTCGCGCCGATCGGGTGGCCGAGCGAGATGCCCGAGCCGTTGACGTTGAGCATGTCCCTCCGGCTGTCGTCCTCCGACCAGCCCCAGCCCTTGAGCACAGCGAGCACTTGCGGCGCGAAAGCCTCGTTCAGCTCGACCAGGCCGACGTCGTCCCACCCTTTGCCGGTGCGCGCGAACAGGCGCTCGACCGCAGGAACCGGGCCGATGCCCATGCGGCTGGGATCGCAGCCGGCCGCGGCATAGCCGGAGAACCACACCATCGGTTCGAGCCCCAGTTCCTCCAGCTTGTCCTCGGCCACGACCAGGCACGCGGCGGCCGCATCGTTTTGCTGGCTGGCGTTGCCGGCCGTCACGACCCCGCCTTCGATCGGGCGCAGCTTGCCGAGCGTGTCCATGCTCGCATCGGCGCGGAAGCCCTCGTCGCGGTCGAACGTGACCGGATCGCCCTTGCGCTGCGGCACTTCGAGCGGGACGAGCTGTGCGTCGAACCGCCCCGCTTCCCACGCCGCCGCCGCGTTCCGGTGCGAGCGCACGGCGAATTCATCGGCCTGCTCGCGGGTCACGCCGTAGTCCTTCGCAAGGTTCTCCGCCGTCTCGATCATGCCGCTGATCACGCCGAAGCGCTCGACCGGCTGGCTCATCAGCCGCCCGCGCGTGAGCCGGTCCCACAGCTCGACATTGCCCGCCTTCACCCCGCCGCGCAGCGCCGTGGTGTAGTGCTCGACGTTGGACATCGATTCGCACCCGCCGGCGACCACCACGTCGGCATGCCCCGCCTCGATCATCATCGCCGCGTTGACCACCGCCTGCAGGCCCGACCCGCAGCGCCGGTCGAGCTGATAGCCGGGGACTTCCAGGGGCAACCCCGCCGCAAGCCAGGCCCAGTGCCCGATCGCCGGCGCCTCGCCGTTGCCGTAGCCCTGGCTAAACACGACGTCGTCGACTCGCGCCGGATCGATCCCGCTCCGCTCGATCAGCGCCTTGAGGATCGCCGCCCCGAGATCGCCCGCGGTCAGCGGCGCGAGCGTGCCGAGGAAGCGCCCGACGGGCGTCCGCAAGGGACTGACGATGGCGGCGCGGCGTTTTGTCATTGGCAAATCTCCCGAATCTCGATGAAGGTGTAACCAAATTATCCACTGATGTCAAGTAAAAATAACCAAATAGGAACTATCGCGCAAATCCCTACGTAAGGCGCTGAGCTTCCCCCGAAAGGCGATGTGACCCAATCCTCCCCATCGACTTGCGATGGGGAGGTGGCGCCCGCCGCAGGCGGGTGACGGAGGGGCCTGTGCCGAGAATAGCCCCTCCACCACGAGCCGCTGCGCGTCTCGCGGTCCCCCTCCCCATCGCAAGTCGATGGGGAGGATCGTGAGAGCCGTCCCAACTACCGCGGCCCCCGGTCGCTCGGCGCCACCACGCCCCGGTCAATCAGATCGGCGATCGCTCCCGACGACAGCCCGAGCCGCTCGGCGAGCACTTCCTCGCTGTGCTCGCCGAGGTAGGGCGCCGGGGCCGGATCGCCGGCGGCGCGTCCGGGCAGGTTGGCGAGCGAGCGGGCCGCCGGATAGGCGAACCCGCTCGGATTGGCGGGCGAGGAGCCGAACAGCGGGTTGTCGTCGACGAGCACCGGATCTGTCACCGCCTCGTGCATCGTCCGGTAGCGCTCGAATGTCGCGCCCGCCGCGGCGAGCCGCTCGGCCAGCACCGCGTAGTCCTCGCGCCCGGCGGCGTCCTGCACGATCGCGAACAGTGCCTCCCGGTGCTCGAACCGGTTGCGGTCGGACCGGGCGAACGACACGCCGGTCTCCGCCTCCAGCGCGGCGACCGGTTCGGCGATATCGAGCGCCTCCACCATCGCCGTCCATTGCTTGGCGGTGAGCACCGCGACCATGAAGCGCTTGGCGTCGCGGCTGGCGAAGTCGCGCCCCAGGGCGCCCCAGATCGCGTTGCCGAGCCGTTCGCGGTCCGCCCCGCGATAGAGCATCTCGGCCATGGCGCCGCTGTTGGCGACCGTGCCCAGCGCCACGTCGCCCAGCGGCACGCGCACTTCGCTCCCCTCGCCGGTCGCGGCGCGGTGGTGCAGCGCGGCCATCATCACGAACGCGCAGTAGGCGCCGGTGATGAAGTCCCACGCGGGCAGGATCTGGTTCACCGGCGGCGCGGTGGCGGGGTCCCATTCGGCCGGGCCGGTCATCAGCGGATAGCCGCTCGCGGCATTGACCGTGAAGTCCATCGCCTGGCGCCCGTCGTGCCAGCCCATGATCCGCACCGAGATCATGTCCGTCCGCCCCTCGCTCACCGCCGCGTGGCTCAGGAAGCTCTTCTCCGGCAGGTTGGTGATGAGCTGGCCGGTCTTGCGCGCCAGCTCGACGCACAGCTCGCGCCCCTCGGCGCTACGCAAGTCGAGCGCGACGCTCTTCTTCGCGCGGTTGAGGTTCTCCCAGCTGAGCGAGCGCCCCTCGGCGGTCTGCATGTAGCGGTCGTAGTCGAGCCCGCCGCCGATCTGGTCGACCCGCACGACCTCCGCCCCCATCTGCGCGCAGTAGAGCCCCGCCGTCGGCGAAGCGACGAAGCTGGAGACTTCGACGATCGAGAGGTCGGAGAGGAGGCTATACATCGTGCGGAGCCCACCCCGCTGCGACTAGCCGGCAAGCCGGCAACTCTCGCTCCCTTCCCGCTTGCGGGAGGGGAATGAAGCTTGGCGAGCCGCAGGCGAGCCTAGCTGCAATGGGGTGGGCCCGAGCCACCGTTGCCGTCACACCCCCGCCGCGAAATCGCGCAGCATGTGCTTGGCGATCTGGAGCTGGAGGATCTGCGTCGTGCCCTCGTAAATGCGGTAGATCCGCGCGTCGCGGAAGAAGCGCTCGGCATCGTACTCGGCGAGGTAGCCGGCGCCGCCGTAGACCTGCACCACCCGGTCGACCACGCGGCCGCACATCTCGCTGGCGAAGACCTTGAACGCGGCCGCCTTGCGCAGGATGTTCTCGCCCCGGTCGGCGCGCGCCGTGACGTCCGCCATCATGCATTCGGCGGCGTAGATCTCGGTCTCGCTCTCGGCGAGCATCTGCTGGATCAGCTGGAAATTGGCGATCGGCTCGCCAAACGCCTTGCGCTCGATGGCGTAGCGCAGCGCCGAATCGAGCGCGCGCCGGGCATAGCCGGTCGCCGCCGCGCCGACCGAGATGCGCCCGTTGTCGAGGCTCTTCATCGCGAAGACGAAGCCCTTGCCGGTCTCCCCACCGAGCAGGGCGTCGCCCGGCACGTGCACGTCCTCCAGAATGATGTCCGCGATCTGCGCGCCCGACTGCCCCATCTTCTTGTCCGCGCTGCCGACCGAGACGCCCGGCGCGTCCATCGGCACGATGAAGGCGGAAACGTGCGCGTTCTTGGGCAGCGCCTCCTTCTGGGTCCGGGCCATGATCAGGCCGACGCTCGCTTGCGGCGCGTTGGTGATGTAGCGCTTGGTGCCGTTGAGGATCCAGCCGTTGCCCTCGGGATCGGGCCGGGCGGTCGTCTGCATGGCGGCGCTGTCGCTGCCCGATCCGGGCTCAGTCAGGCCGAAGCAGGCGATCTCCCCGCCGGCGATGCGCGGCCACCATTCGGCCTTCTGCGCCTCGGTCGCGCCGTTCTTGATCGCCGAGTTGAACATGCCGACGTTGATCGAGAAGATCGAGCGGAAGGCGGGCGCGGCATAGGCCATCGTCCTGACCACGCGGGCATATTGGCTGGTGTTGAGGCCGGCACCGCCATAGTCCTCCGGCACGGTAAGTCCGAACAGCCCCATCTCGCGCATCTCGGTCAGGATCGGATCGGGGATGCGGTCGTGCTCGATCACGTCGCGTTCGGCGGGGATCAGCCGTTCCCGGACATAGCGTTCGAGCTGGTCGATGAACTGCTCGCAAAGTTCCGGATCCATGCCGCTTTGAATCATGTGTGTCGTGTCCTCTCGCTGTGATGAATCGGCGGTTATCCGGCGGGTGCCGGCTCCGCCGTCGGGGTCGCGGCTGGGGAGGATGGGGTTTCGGCGCCCTCGTCGGGCGCGGCGGGCGGCAGTCGCTGCTGGTCGAGCATCTCGGCCGCCTCGTCGAGCGCCTTTGCCTCGCCCACCGTCACGCCCCCAGGGCCGGGCTCGTTGTCGGCCGGTTCGCAGGCTGCGAGCAGGAGCGGGAAGGCGAGAAGGGCGGAGCGCGTCATCGCCGCGCACCATAGCGAACGGCGGGCAAAGGAAAAGCGGGCGAATCGCCTGAACGATCCGCCCGCTTCGCTTATTGGCTGCGGCCCCGCGAAGGGCGCGCGAACAGGCTTACTGGGTCGTCTCTTCCGAAGCGGCCGCGGCTTCGGCCGCCACGTCGGCGGCCGCGGCGGCGGCGGCTGCACCCGCTTCGTCGGCGGCGGCATTGGCGTCGGCGGCCGTCGTGTCCTCGGCGGTCGGCTCGGCCACCGGCGCTTCGACCGGCTCTTCGGTCACGGGCGCGAGCGCCTCGTCAGCCGGCATCTCGACCGTGTCCGCCTCGGCATCGGCCGACGCATCTTCGGTGCTGCCGCAAGCGGCGAGCGCGAGCGCCGCCGAAGCCGCGAACGCGCTGGCAAGGATCTTCCTCATCGTTTGTTCTCCTGTGAATCCCGCCCCGGCTCGGCCGGGGCGCGCGCACGCTAGCCGCGCACAAGTCCCTCGGCAAACGGCAAATGATCCGATTGGCCGTTCACCTGCCGCGCCGCATCTGCCATGCGGATCCGCGATGGACGCGGGACACCAAAGGATTGAGCCGCTCGATGCGGCGCGCGCGGAACTGCGCCGGCTGTTCGGGCACGACGATTTCCGCGGCGTCCAGGCGCGCGTGGTCGAGCGCGTGCTGGGCGGCGAATCTACGCTGGCCGTCATGCCCACCGGCGCCGGCAAGTCGCTGACCTATCAGCTTCCCGCGACGATGCTGCCGGGCACCTGCGTGGTCGTCTCGCCGCTGATCGCGCTGATGCACGACCAGCTCCGTGCCGCGCGGGCGAACGGGATCGAGGCGGCGACGCTTACCAGCGTCGATGCCGACTGGCGCGAGACGCTCGACCGCTTCCGCGCCGGGGCTCTCGACCTGCTCTACGTCGCGCCCGAACGCGCCAGCCAGCCCGGTTTCCGTGAGCTGCTCTCGTCCGCCCCGCTCGCGCTGTTCGCGGTGGACGAGGCGCACTGCGTGTCCGAATGGGGCCACGATTTCCGCCCCGACTACCGCCAGCTGCGCGGGCTCATGGACGCTTTCCCGCACGTCCCGCGCCTCGCGCTGACGGCGACGGCCGACGCGCATACGCGGGCGGACATCCTCGAGCAGCTCGGCATTCCCGCAGAAGGGCTGGTGCTCGCCGGGTTCGACCGGCCCAACATCCGCTACGTGATGCGCCACCGCGACAATCCGGTGCGCCAGCTCGCCGCGCTGATGGCGGAGGAATCGGGGCCGGGCATCGTCTATGCCCCAACCCGCCGCAAGGTGGAGGACCTGGCCGACAAGCTCGCCGGCGCGACCGGACGCCCGGTGCTGCCGTATCACGCCGGCCTCGATCCTGCCGTGCGGTCCGCCAACCAGGCCGCCTTCGTCGCGAGCGAGGACATGGTGATCGTCGCCACGGTCGCCTTCGGCATGGGGATCGACAAGCCCGACGTCCGCTTCGTCGCCCACGCCGGCATCCCCAAGTCGATCGAGGGCTATTATCAGGAAACCGGCCGCGCCGGGCGCGACGGCGATCCGGCGCGGGCGGTCATGCTGTGGGGCGCAGGCGACTTCGCGCAGGCGCGACAGCGATTGGGCGAAGTGGACGAGGCGCGGCGGGCCGGAGAACGTGCGCGGCTCGACGCGCTCGCCGGGCTGGTCGAGACCGCCGGGTGCCGCCGTGCGGTGCTCCTGCGCCATTTCGGCGAGAACCCGCCCGAGACCTGCGGCAACTGCGACAACTGCCTGTCGCCGCCCGGCGTCACCGATGCGACCGAAACCGCGCGCAAGCTGCTCTCGGCCGCCTATCGCACCGGGCAGAGCTTCGGCTTCGGACATCTGCAGAAAGTGCTGACCGGGGCGGAGGACGAGCGCGTGCTCCAGCGGGGCCACGACCGGCTGAGCGTGTTCGGCATCGTCGATGGGGAGGAGGCGCGCCTGCTCCAGCCGCTCTCGCGCGCGCTCCAGGCACGCGGCGCGCTGGTTGCGACCGAGCATGGCGGGCTCGCGCTGGGCGGCGACGCGCGCGCGATCCTGAAAGGCGAGCAGACGGTCGAGATTGTCCTTCCCCCGCGCAAGGAGCGCAGCCGCCGGCGCCGCGACGGCGGGCCAAACCCGGTCGGCGATCCGCTGTTCGACGCCCTGCGCGAGTTGCGCCGCGAGCTCGCGGTCGAGGCACAGGTGCCGCCCTACGTCATCTTCCACGACGCCACCTTGCGCGAGATGGCGGCCCGCCGCCCCGCGTCGCTCGCGGAGTTGGGCGAAGTCGGGGGCGTCGGCGCGAAGAAGCTCCAGGCGTACGGCGAGCGCTTTCTCGACACGATCCGCAGGCACTAGCCTCATGCGGCGGGCGCGGCATTTAGCCGTCCGTTAACCCCTTTGGGCTAACGCCGCGCCATGGATACTTGCGCCCGCACAACGCCCGCCCGCCTTTCGCTGACGCTCACCGGCGCCGTCGCCGTGCTGTCCGTCGCTGCGATCCCTGCCGCCGCGCTGCTCGCGCAGCCGGAGACGCCGCCCTTCACGGTCGTCGAGACAGGCGAGCGATACGCGTCGCTCCAGCGGGCGGTGGACGCGATCGGCGATGGCGAGGGCACCATCGCGATCGCGAGCGGCACGCACCGTCAGTGCGCGGTGCAGGAGGGCGGGTCCATCTCCTACCTCGCGGCGGAGCCGGGCAAGGCGGTATTCGACGGGGTCACCTGCGAGGGCAAGGCCGCGCTGGTGCTGCGCGGGCGCGGTGCGCAAGTCTCGGGCCTCGTCTTCCGGCGCATGGCCGTGCTCGACTACAATGGCGCGGGCATCCGGCTGGAGCAGGGCGATCTCACCGTGGCGCAGTCCTGGTTCGCCGACAGCCAGCAGGGCATCCTGACGGCCGACGATCCTTCGAGCCGCATCGTGATCGACAAGTCGACCTTCTCCGGCCTCGGCACCTGCGAGGGATCGGGCGGGTGCGCGCATTCGCTCTACATCGGCGATTACGGCCACTTGCGCGTGACTCGCAGCCGGTTCGAGCGCGGCACCGGCGGGCACTACGTCAAGGCGCGCGCGGCGCGGGTCGAGATCGCGGCATCGAGCTTCGACGATTCGGCGGGGCGCGGCACCAACTACATGATCGACCTGCCGGCAGGGGCGACCGGACAGATCACCAACAACTGGTTCGTCCAGGGCCGCGACAAGGAGAATTACTCCGCCTTCATCGCGGTCGGCGCCGAAGATATCCGCCACAGTTCCGACGGCTTGCAGATCGCCGGCAACGACGCCCGCTTCGTGCCCGCGCTCAGCCGCAGTTCGACTTTCGTCGCCGACTGGGCCGACGCCAAGCTCGCCATCGGCCAGAACAACCTCGGCGCCGGGATCAAGCGCTACGAGAAGCGCTGACACGGAACTCTCGCGCGTATCAGCGGGTTGATCGCGCGAAGGAGCACTTCGCATGGCAGGCGGCTGGACCCGCGACGGGGCCGTTCAGGACCAGATCGACGATACCGTGAGCGACGCGGTGCAGGCGGCGCGCACCCGCATGCCGCGCGGCGAGAGCGCCGAGTTCTGCGACCTGTGCGGCGAGGAAATTCCCGAGAAACGCCGCCAAGCCCTGCCCGGCGTCCGCACCTGCGTCGCCTGCCAGTCGGAGCGCGACGCCGCCGTCCGCTCCGCCGGCATCAACCGCCGCGGCAGCAAGGATAGCCAGTTGCGGTAGGTCCGGGGCGTGCGGGACGAATTCAGAACGTTGGCCAGTCTCCGCTTCATATGAAACTGGGATCAGATGTTCGGAAGCGGGTGGGGAGCGGGCCTGCGGAGCCGCATTACCAATAGCCGAAATGGAAGCGCTCGGCGGTGCGCCATCCGCCGAGAGAACGTTTGAAAGCGTATGCGCCTATAATCCCACTAGGCGTAGAAAACTCGACAAACGCATATTCCTGCGAGAAGAGCGGGTAGCCGACTTGAAGGGCGCATGATCCGCTGCCCTCGACTGTATCGGGCTCGCCGACGACTCGGATTCCTGCAGTCTCCAATCGTATCGCTTCGTCCAAAGATACCGCTACGGCCTTTGCGGCCAGCGTCAATTCTTCGTCACTGAAGGTGCCAGTGTGAAGCCCGGTAATGGGGCCCAGATAATCCGGTGGATACTCGACCACAGAAGTCCGACCGCTGATCTCAAGACACCGATGGAAAGGCGCTTCCCTTGCTACAACCAGATCGATCAGTTCGTTGACATTGGCATCATCCGTGTCAGCGGAAGGCGTGCACCCAACGAGCGCGAAGAGCGTCGCAGCATAGAGCCGATGCCTTCGTTTCATCAGGCCAGCTTACATCTGTGGGCAACGCCCGCAATGGGTCGTTTTCTGCCTAACCGGGTCTGGCCGGTGCCGAGGCGTGCAGATCAGCCGAATGCGTGGGCGTAGGTCACGACGCCGCTCGCGCTGGAGGCGTCGATGACGAGGCGCTGGAAGTATTCGGGCGGTGGGCCGGGATAGGTGAGCGCCGGATCGTGCGTGAAGCCGAACCGGCCGTAATAGGCTGGATCGCCGAGCACCACGCAGCCTGCGGCGTCGCGCTCGCACAGCAGGGCCAGTCCTTGCTCGACCAGTGCGGCACCGATGCCCTCACGCTGGCGTTGTGGTGCTACGGCGACCGGGCCAAGCCCAAACCAGCCTTCGCTTCCGTCCGAGATCGTGACGGGCGAGAATGCCGCGTGACCGACGATCTCTCCCCCGTCCTCCGCGACCAGCGAAATCGCGAGGTCGCCGTCGGCGCGCAGGCGGTCGACGATGGCGGGCTCGCTGCCGTCGCTGTGCGGGTGGCCGTCGAAGGCCGCGTGCACGACCTCATGGATCGCGCGTTCGTCGCCGGCGCGCTCGGGGCGGATCGTCACGCTCATGTCAGCAAGTGGCCCGAGCGGTCGCGTTTGGTCGAGAGGTAGCGCGTGTTGTGCGGGTTGGCGGGGAGCTGGTGGGGAACGCGCTCGGCCACGGCGATGCCGCTCGCCATCAGTGCTTCGACCTTGGCCGGGTTGTTGGTCATCAGCCGTACCTCGTCCACGCCAAGCAGTTCGAGCATTCGCGATGCGACCGGGAAATCGCGCGCTTCGTCGGGCAGGCCCAGCCGGCGGTTGGCGTCGACGGTGTCGAAGCCCTGGTCCTGCAGGCGATAGGCGCGCAGCTTGTTGACTAGCCCGATCCCGCGCCCTTCCTGCCGCAGGTAGAGCAGCACGCCCCAGCCGCCACGCGCCGCCTCGTCCGCCATTGCGTGGAGCGCGGCGTCGAGCTGCGGGCCGCAGTCGCACTTGAGGCTGCCGAGGATGTCGCCGGTCAGGCATTCCGAATGGAGCCGCACGAGCGGTGCCACGTCCGACCGCTGCTCGCCGATCACCAGCGCGACGTGCTCGCGCAAGTCGTCGGCGCTGCGGAACGCGACGATCTCGGCGTCCTCGCTCGCCGAGACGGGCAGGCGGGCGCGGGTGGCGATAGCGAGCGCGGCGGCATCGGCCCAGGCCGCGAGATCGGATACGGCGACCGGCTGCGTCTCGCCCGCATCGGCCGGATCGACGAGGAAGGCGGGCAGGATTCCGGCGATCCGCGCCAGCTCGAGCGCCGCCGCCGCCTGCTCCAACCAGCCGATCGTCTCGGCCCGGAACGGCCCCTTGAGCGGGGCCGCGAGATCGAGCGCCGGGTCGGCCACCGGCAGCGCCGCGGCGAGATCGAACGGCTCCGCGCCGTGGATCAGCACCGGCGCATGGGGTTCGGCGGCCTCGCGCTGGTTGGCGAGCTTGAGCGTTTCGGCGCGCGCGGCCGAGATCAGCATGCGCTGGGCGCTCGCCTGCCGCGCCACCGCCGTCTCGACCGGCAGAAGCACCGGGCCGCCGTCCATCGCCAGCGGCCAGCCGTGGCGCAGGGCGTCGATCGCCTGCGCCGCCCGGCGTGCCGGGGATGGACCGGAGGCCGTCAGAGGTCGAACTCCGTCACCAGCGGCACGTGGTCGCTCGGGCTTTCCCAGCGCCGGGTTTCCTCCACGAAGCGGTGGCTGCGCGCCTGCTTCGCGAGGTCGGGGCTGGCCCACATGTGATCGAGCCGCCGGCCCTGGTCCTTCTGCCGCCAGAAGCTGCGATAGGACCACCAGGAATAGTTGCGCTCCGGCGCGGGGATGAACTCGCGCCCGAGATCGACCCAGCCATGCGCGTCGCGGAAGCGCCCCAGCGTCTCGACCTCGATCGGCGTGTGGCTGACGACCTTGAGCAGGGCCTTGTGATCGTAGACGTCGCATTCGAGCGGGGCGACGTTGAAGTCGCCGGCGATCAGCGTCGGCCGGTCGAGCGCCTCGGCCCAGCGGGTCATCCGCTCGAGGAAGTCGAGCTTCTGGCCGAACTTGAGGTTCACCGCCCGGTCGGGCACGTCGCCGCCGGCGGGGATATAGACGTTCTCCAGCACCATGCCCTGTCCGGGGCCAAGCAGCTCGACCCCGACGTGGCGCGCCTCGCCATTATCCTGCCAGTCGTGGCGGGAGAACTCGCGGAAGGGAATGCGGCTGACCGTGGCGACGCCGTGATATCCCTTCTGCCCGTGCACCGCCTGGTGGACGTAGCCCAGCTCCGCCAGCGCCTTGGCCGGGAACTGGCTTTCCTGGCACTTGATCTCCTGCAGGCAGAGCACGTCGGGCGACTGTTCGCGCAGCACGCGCTCGACCTGGGAAAGACGCAGGCGGACGGAATTGATGTTCCAGGTGGCGACAGAAAGCATCGTGGCGGGATAGGGAGCCGCCGCAATCACGGCAAGCGGCCCAAAAACAAAAAACCCTCGTGCCGGGGGCATTGGCACGAGGGTTCCATGTTAGCGTTCGTCACGCTTGTACAAGGCGACGTTCTCTTGCGAGGTCAGGGCAACAGGGGGGAAACCCGCCTCGCGCCGCCTTGTGACTTCAAGATAGGACGGATCGGCTTGCTAGCCAATGAACGACCGACAGCGCCTCGTCGCAAGCGCCCCACGCGCCGACGCCCAAGCGTTCAACTCGGGCGACGGGTGGATCGGCGCGGATCCTTGTAAGTGAACGCGCTGTCCGCGACCGAGATGCCGTAGCGGTGATTGCGCAGCCGCACGGTGGTACGGTTGTTCTGCGCATCGAGCGCCACCCAGTTGGTCAGCTCAAGCCCGCCGGGTGCCGACGCGTCACGGGTGAAGATCAGCGTGATCACCCCGAATTGCGGCTTGTTCGGATCGCGCACTTCGACGCTGATCACGTCGGGGTGGCGGGTCGGGATAAGCTTGCCGTACTTCTTCACGTCGCGGTTCGGATCGAGCAGCGCGCCCAGCGGCGAATCGGAGATCGGCCAGCGCTCGACCTGGTTCACCTCGTAATCGATCATGGTGAACGACTTGCCGTTCGACACGAGCAGCAGCGGTACGCCGTCTTCGTACTGGAAGCGGATTTTGCCCGGGCGTTTCAGCGTCATCTCGCCGGAAACGGTCCGGCCCTTGCGGTCGGTCTGGGTGAAGTCGGCCTTCATCGTCGAGATGCCGCGCAAGGCGGCAACCGCGCGGTCGAGGTCGCCTTCGGCCGCGGCGACCGGAGCCGGCACCGTGACGAGAGCCGCAGGCGCGGCAATGGCCAGCGCGCCGGCCATCGTCGCGCCCTTCGACAGGCTCAGGGTAAACTGCGCCATTCGGCGCAGCGGGGTGACGGTAAGCTTGTGCACTATGGTCATGCTCCGTGAGTTAGGATCGGAGCATTGAACCGATGCTGAATTCATCCGGTTCCGGAAATTCAGCTTACTTGATCTTCGCTTCCTTGAACTCGACGTGCTTGCGCGCGACGGGATCGTACTTGCGGAAGGTCATCTTCTCGGTGATGTTCCGGGGATTCTTCTTGGTCACGTAGTAGAAGCCCGTGTCGGCGGTCGAGACGAGCTTGATCTTGACGGTTGCGGGCTTCGCCATGGCGTGTTCCTAAAGATCGAAAGAAGGCCGTTGCGGCCCAAAACAACAAGGGCGGCGCATAGCTCGCACCGCCGTCCGGCGCGCCCATTGGGCGATTCACGGATGAAAGTCAAGCTGGCTACCAGTCGACCTTGCCCCGGTTGGCCTTGACCTCGCCGCGCGACTTCTTGGCTTTCAGCCGCTTGACCTTGCCCACGCGGTTGACGCGGCTCTTCGCGCGCTTCTTCGGCTGCTCGTGCGCCCGCTCGATCAGGTCGGCGAGGCGGCGGCGGGCCTCCTCGCGGTTCGCCTCCTGCGTGCGGTGGGTGCGTGCGGTGAGGACGATCTCGCCCCGCGCCGTCATCCGGCTGCCCGCGAGCGTCTTCAGCCGCGCGAAGACCGGCGGGGGCAGGCGCAGGGCGAACACGTCGAGCCGGAGCTGGACCGCGGTGGCGACCTTGTTGACGTTCTGCCCGCCCGGGCCGGAGGAGGCGATGAAGCTTTCCTCCGCCAGCGCCAGCGCGCGCTCCACGGGGGAGGGCGGCGCCTCATCCATCGGCGAACCCTAGCGCCGCGAAATCCGCGGGCAGGGGGGCGGTCGCCTCGACCGGCGTCTTGCCCGGGCGCGGCACGACGAGTGCGGCCGCGTGAAGCATCGTGCGCGGCGCGGCGCCCGTAGTCTTGGGGCCCATGCCGTAGACCGGGTCGCCGAGCAGCGGCACCCCGAGCCCGCTGGCGGCGTGGACGCGAATCTGGTGCGTGCGCCCGGTCTCGGGCCGGAACTCGAGCAGCGCGCGGCCCGCCTGCCGGGCGACCACCCGCCAGTGCGTGACCGACGGCTTGCCCTTCTTCGCCGGGATCATCCGCCAGCCTTTCTCCGCGCTGCTGATCTTGCTCAGCGACAGCGCAATCGTGCCCTCGTCCTTCGCCGGTTCGCCGTCGAGAATGCCGAGATAGCGCTTCTCCACGGCGCGCTCCTCGAACGCCATCGCGAATCGCCGGAGCGTCTTGGGATTGCGGGCGAGCAGCAGGCAGCCGGAGGTGTCGGTGTCGATCCGGTGCACCGGCACGGGCGGGCGCTGGAAGCCGAGCTTCAGCGCCTCGAGATGGTCCTCGAGCGAGGGCCCGCCCTTGCGCGGGCGCTCGATCGGCAGGCCGCCCGGCTTGTCGATCACCAGCGCTTCGCCGTCTTCGTAGAGGATTTGCAAAGCGCTCACGTCTTTCTCCGTTCGCCCTGAGCTTGTCGAAGGGTCGTTCTTCTGTCCAGCGCGGCGCTAGAAGAAAGGGCGGTGGTTGGCCACGGCCCTCTTCGAGTCCGACAAGCTCAGCACGATCGGATGGCGTCGGGTTGGTGAAAGCACCGCGAATGGAGCTAGCTGACGAGCAGTTCCGCTCGCATCAGTCCACGCAGGGCGTTGCCGACCAGAAAGCCACCGTCGAGGTCGCTCAACGTCAGTTCCGCCTCGCGCGCCCGGCCCTCGTCGATCAGCGTCCGCCGCGCGACACCCGGCAGCAGGCCCAGGCGCGCGGGCGGGGTCAGCAGCACGCCGTCGCGTTCGACGTAGATATTGGTGAAGCTGCCCTCGGTCACCAGCCCGTCGTCGCGGACGAACAGTGCCTCGGCCGCGCCCGCCTCGCGCGCCGCGGCCAGCGCGTCCTCGTGGAAGCCGCGGTCGCTGGTCTTGTGCCGCAGGCGCCAGTCGCCCGGATCGACCGGCAGCGGCAGGGCGATGCAGCGCACCGGCTCGTCCAGCGGCGGCGGCAGGTCGCGCGCCTCCACCGCGATCGCGCCGCCGCGCGCGCAGAGCAGGCGCGCGCACGAGGGGCGCTCCAGCTCGAAGCACAGCGCCTGGATGCGGTTGCGCACCGTGTGGCGGTCGAACGCGAAGCCGAGCGCGGCGGCGCTCGCCTTCATCCGTTCGAGATGCGCCTCGATCAGCGCGATCCCCTCCTCGGGCGTGAAGCGCATCGTCTCGATCAGGTCGAACGCCGGCGCGACGTGGTCGGGCGAGCTGCGCCGCGCGAAACCGCCCTTGAGAAGCGCCTCGCGCCACTCGGCCAGCGGTTCGCTGTCGGCCACGATCGCCGAGCCAACGCCGAGCACCGCCGTCCCCTGTCCATTCTCGACCGGCGTCAGCCGCAGCGTGCGGATGGCCACGTTGAAGGCCGCTTTCCCCCCGCTTCCATCCTCGGCAGGCCCGATCCGCCCGATCGCACCGCAATAGGGCCCGCGCGCATCGCGCTCGACCTCGGCGATCAGCTCCATCGCGCGGATCTTCGGCGCGCCGGTGATCGAGCCGCAGGGAAAGATCGCGCGCACCAGGTCCGCCGCGCCTTTTCCTTCGGCCAGCGTCGCGTGCACGGTGGAGACCATCTGGTGCACCGTCGGATAGCTCTCGACCGCGAACGGCGCATCGACCCGCACGCTGCCGGGCACGGCGACGCGCGAGAGGTCGTTGCGCATCAGGTCGACGATCATCAGGTTTTCGGCCTTGTCCTTGGCCGAGGCGGCGAGGTCGCCGGCCAGCGCGCGGTCCTCCGCCGGATCGTCCGACCGCGGGCGCGTGCCCTTCATCGGCTTGGCCTTCGCCTCGCGTCCTTTCAGCGACGCGAACAGCTCGGGCGAGAGGCTGAGCAGCCAGTGCGCGCCGTCGAACACCACCCCGCCATAGCCCGCCTGCGCGGCAGGGCGCAGCGCGGCGTAGAGCGCCACCGGGTCGCCGCGGTACGACCCTGCGAGCGGGAAGGTCAGGTTCGCCTGATAGATGTCGCCGGCCCCGATCGCCTCCTGCAGCCGGGCGAACGCCGCGGCGTAGGCGCCGGGCGAGACCTGCGGGTCGAGCGGGCCGAGCGACGCCTCGCCCTCCGCCCGCGCGGCGAGCCAGGCGGGCACGTCGGCCGCGGGAATTACCGTTTCGCTCTCGAACAGGCCGAGCCAGACGAGCGGCCCGGCCGCCCCGGTCCGCGCCTGCGCCCGCGCGCGCAGCCGCGGTTCGAGCGCCAGCCCCGCTTCGTAGGCGAGGAACCCGGCCAGCCAGCCCCCGCGCTCCGCGCGCGCCGCCTCGGCGGCGGCCAGCACGTCCTCGACCTCCTCCGCCTGCCGCGCGACGAAAAGCGCCACCGGGTTCTCGTACAGGTGCGCGTCGGCCGCGCCCTCGGCGCGCGCATCGTCGAGCAGCACGAAGGGTGTTCGCTCTCCCATCGGCCTTGCCTTAGGAGGCGGAGCCCCGTCCGCCAAGCCGGGAACTTGCAGTGCGCGAAACGCTGCGGCATCCCTGCGTCTGTCGCTGCAGGAGAACAGGCGAAGTGGGCGAAATCTTTCTCGGGCTGGCCGGCAACGGCGAGAAGCAGTTTCTCAACCTCGCGCGGGCCAACCGGCACGGGCTGATCGCCGGGGCGACCGGCACCGGCAAGACGGTGACGCTCCAGGGTCTCGCCGAAAGCCTGTCGGCCGAGGGCGTGCCGGTGTTCGTCGCCGACGTGAAGGGCGACCTCTCGGGCGTTGCGATGGCGGGCTCGCCCACCTTCAAGAACGCCGGCAAGCTGGAAGAACGGGCGAAGGAGCTGGGCATGGAAGACTATGCCTATTCCGGCAATCCGACCGTGTTCTGGGATCTCTACGGCGAACAGGGGCACCCGATCCGCACGACGATCTCGGAAATGGGGCCGCTGCTGCTCGCCCGCCTGCTCGACCTGAACGAGACGCAGGAAGGGGTGCTGCAGATCGCCTTCCGCCATGCGGACGAGAACGCGCTGCTGCTGCTCAACCTTGCCGACCTGCAGGCGCTGCTCGCCTGGTGCGCCGAGAACGCGAGGGAACTGAGCGCAAAATACGGCAACGTCACCCGCGCGAGCGTCGGCGCGATCCAGCGCCAGTTGCTCAGCTTCGAAAGCCAGGGGGCGGACCGCTTCTTCGGCGAGCCCGCGCTGGAGATCGACGATTTCCTCGCGCTCGACGAGAAGGGCCGCGGCGTGATCAACGTGCTCGCCGCGGACAGGCTGATGCGCAGCCCCAAGCTCTACGCCACGTTCCTGCTGTGGCTCCTGGCCGAGCTGTTCGAGACGCTGCCCGAAGTCGGCGACCCCGAGAAGCCGAAGCTGGTGTTCTTCTTCGACGAGGCGCATCTGCTGTTCGACGATGCGCCCAAGGCCCTGCAGGACAAGATCGAGCAGGTCGTGCGGCTGATCCGATCGAAAGGCGTGGGCGTCTATTTCGTGACCCAGAACCCGATCGACATTCCCGAGGAAGTCGCCGGCCAGCTCGGCAACCGGGTGCAGCACGCGCTGCGCGCCTTCACCCCGCGCGACCAGCGCGCGATCAGGGCCGCGGCCGAGACCTTCCGCATCAACCCGGATCTCGACGTCGAGGCGGCGATCACCGAGCTCAAGGTGGGCGAGGCGCTCGTCTCGACCTTGCTCGAAGACGGCGCGCCTTCCGTCGTCCAGCGCACGCTGATCAAGCCGCCGCGCAGCCGCCTGGGTCCGGTGACGGAGAAGGAGCGGGCGATCGTCCAGTCGGTCAGCCCCGTGGCGGGCAAGTACGACACTGCGGTCGACCGCGAGAGTGCGGAGGAAGTGCTTGCGCAGAAAGCCGCCGATGCCGCCGCGACGGCCGAGGAGGTCGAGGAGAAGGGGCGCGACGAAGTCGAGAAGCGCCCGCGCAAGAGCACTTCGATCTGGGGCAAGGCGTTGAAGCGCGCGGTGGGCGCAGCGACCGGCTCGGGCGCGTCGATCGCGGCGAGCACGATCACCGGGCGCAAGTCGCGCGCCAATCCGATGAAGACCGCGGCGTCGTCGGGCCTCGGCTCGCTCGCGACCGATCTCGCGGGGCCGCTTGCAGGCCGCTTCGTGCGGAACCTGATCGGCGGGCTGATGCGCTAGGGGGTCCGCTTGGCGGGGTAACGCGTGCCGTCCTTGTGTGCGTAGCCTTCGGCATCGAACTTCAGGTCGATATCCGGATATTCGCCATGGTCGGCCGCGCGATCGCCGGCACTGATCGCGACGAACACGCAGTCGCTCCCGCTGCGGTTCCGCAGGTGATGGCCGTTGCGCACGCCTTTCGGCCAGGCGGCGACGTCGCCCGCGCGCAGCACCGTTTCGCCCTCGTCCTCGATCAGCACGGCCTCTCCCGAAATCATCACCAGCAGCTCGTCCTCCGCCGCATGCCAGTGGCGCTGCGACGACCAAGCGCCGGGCTTCAGCACGACATGGCTTGCGCCCATCTCGGTGAGCCCCGCGCCGGGCGCGAGGCGGCGGTACCAGCGGCCCTCGACCTCGCGGTCGTACGGCGCGGGGTAACCGGTGGCGTTGGTCTGCGCGATGGCGTCGAGATCGAGCTTGGGCATGGAACGACTCCGATGGGTGGTAAGCGGCGAATTGCTCGTCTAATCCCCGCGCGATGATGGACGCCAGCCTGTTTGCCGAAAAGCTGATCGCCGCGCCCAGCGTCACTCCGGCAACCGGGGCGGTGTTCGACGTGCTCGAGCGGATGCTGGCGCCGCTCGGTTTCCAGGTTCACCGCTTCGTGTGCGGCGAGGCGCCGGACGGACCGGTCGAGAACCTCTTCGCGATCCGCCCGGGTCCCACGGGTTCGAGGCATTTCGCGTTCGCCGGCCATGTCGACGTCGTCCCGCCCGGAGACGGCTGGACCAGCGCGCCTTTCGTGCCCGAGCGGCGCGGAGAGCTGCTCTACGGGCGCGGCGCGGTCGACATGAAGGGCGCGATCGCGGCGATGGTCGCGGCGGTGGCGGATATTCCGGCGGACGCCGGCACGATCAGCTTCATTGTGACGGGCGACGAGGAAGGTCCGGCCGTCTACGGCACTCGCGCGCTGATCGATTTCATGCGGGAACACGGCCATCGCCCCGACTTGTGCCTCGTCGGCGAACCGACCAGCGTTCACCGCCTCGGCGACATGATGAAGATCGGCCGCCGTGGCTCGTTGAACATATGGCTGGAGGTCGAGGGGACGCAGGGCCACGTCGCCTATCCGCACAACGCCGACAATCCGATCCCGAAGCTGGTCGCGATCCTCTCGGAGCTCGATGCGCTCGTGCTCGACGAGGGGACCGAGTGGTTCCAGCCGTCGAACCTGGAGATCACCGATCTCGAGGTCGGCAATCCGGCGCATAACGTGATCCCGGCCCGGGCCAGTGCGCGGATTTCGATCCGCTTCAACGATCGGCACACGGGTGCGTCGCTGTCGGAGAAGGTTGCCGCGATCGCCGCGAAGCACGGCGGCACCACGCTCCCGATCATTTCGGGCGAGCCGTTCCTGACGCCGCCAGGCGAATTCTCCCAGATGATTGCCGATGCGGTCGAGGCGGAGACCGGCCTCGTGCCCGAAGCCTCGACCACCGGCGGCACGTCCGATGCACGGTTCCTGCGTGCCGTCTGTCCGGTGATCGAGTTCGGGCTGTGCAACGCCACGATGCACAAGCGCGACGAGGCGGTGGCGCTGGCGGATCTCGATGCGCTAGGCCGCATCTACGCGCGCATCGCCTTGGCGGCGCTGGACAAACGATAAGGCGATACGGGAGGGGAAGCGAGAGATGGCAAGCCAGGACGCAGCGGAAATGGCCGCAGGCGCCGCACCGACGGGACATGGCAAGCTGCAGTGGCGGATCCTGGTCGGCTTCGTCGCCGGGCTGATCGCGGGCCTGCTCGCCTATACCTTCGCGCGCGACGCGGCCTGGGTCGAATCGATCGTCACTTACGTCACCAATCCGATCGGGCAGATCTTCCTGCGCCTGCTGTTCATGCTGGTCATCCCGCTGCTGTTCAGCGCACTGGTGGTCGGGATCGCGGAGATGGGCGAGGTCAAGTCGCTGGGGAAGGTAGGTCTCAGGACCCTGCTCTACACGGTGATCGTGTCGTCTATCGCGGTCGCCATTTCGATCGCGTTGGTCAACCTGATCAAGCCTGGACAGGGGATCGACCAGGATGCCGCCGCCGAGTTGCTGGCGCAGGGCGCGGAGGGCGCGTCGAGCATCGTTCAGGCAAGTGCCGAGAGCCAGGCGGGGGTTGATCAGGTGATCGCCATCGTGCCGAGCAACGTCATCGCCGCGATGTCGTCCAACGACATTCTCGCGGTGATGTTTTTCGCGCTGTTCTTTGGCATCGGCCTGCTGCTGGTCCAGACGCGGCGGACCGAAACGCTAAAGGACGCGATCGAGGGCGTGTTCGAAGTGGCGATGAAGCTCATCGGCTTCGTCATCCAGCTCGCGCCGATCGCGATTTTCTGTTTCATGTTTAACCTGACCGCGCAGTTCGGATGGGACCTGCTGTTCAAGCTCGCGGCATTCGTCGGGGTCGTGCTGCTGGCGCTCGGCATCCAGATGTTCGGCGTCTTCCCTGCGATCCTCAAGTTCGTCGCCAGGAAAAGCCCCATCGCCTTCTTCCGCGAGACGCGGGAGGCGAGCGTCATGGCGTTCTCGACCGCCAGCTCCAACGCCACGCTGCCGACCGCGCTGCGCGTTGCCGATGCGGAGCTGGGCCTGCCGCGCCGGATCGCACGTTTTGTGCTGACCATCGGCGCGACCGCCAACCAGAACGGCACCGCGATGTTTGAAGGGGTGACCGTGCTGTTCCTCGCCCAGTTCTTCGGGGTCGAGCTGTCGCTGATGGATCAAGGCTTCGTCATGCTGATCTGCATCCTCGCCGGCATCGGCACCGCCGGCGTGCCTGGCGGCTCGCTACCGGTGATCGCGCTGATCCTGGCGGGCGTGGGCGTCGATCCGGCCGGCATCGGCCTGATCCTCGGCGTCGACCGCTTCCTCGACATGTGCCGCACCACGCTCAACGTCGTGGGCGACCTTGTTGCCGCGCAGACGATCTCGGCGCTTTCGCCCGACTTGCCGGCGGAGAAGGCCGAGGCGGCTTAAACTTCGACGCGCTCAATCGTCATGCTGAACTTGTTTCAGCATCCATCGTGCCTCTCAGCGCGAACTGCGCACGTGGAGAAATGGACCCTGAACCAAGTTCAGGGTGACGGGCCGACAGGTTTACCGCCCCTTCGGCTTCTCCAGCACCTTCTGCCTGAACCGGCACAAGTCGATCACCGGGCAGTGCCAGCACTCGGGAAGCCGCGCCTTGCAGATGTAGCGGCCGTGCAGGATCAGCCAGTGGTGCGCGTGCAGGCGGAAGGGCTGCGGGACGCGCTTCTCCAGCTTGGCCTCGACCTGTTCGGGCGTCTTGCCTCTGGCGAGGCCGGTGCGGTTGCCGACGCGGAAGATGTGGGTATCGACCGCGAAGGTCTCCTGCCCGAACCAGCAGTTGAGCACGACGTTCGCGGTCTTGCGGCCGACGCCGGGGAGCCTGACGAGCTCCTCCCGCGTATCGGGGACTTCGCCGCCGAACTCGTCGATCAGCATCTGCGAGAGCGCGATGACGTTCTTGGCCTTCGAATTGAACAGGCCGATGGTCTTGATGTGCTGCTTGAGCCCATCCTCGCCTAGCGTGATCATCTGCTCGGGCGTTTCCACCTCGGCGAACAGCTTGCGCGTCGCCTTGTTGACGCCGACATCGGTCGCCTGCGCCGATAGGGCCACCGCGACAACGAGCTGATAGGCATTGCCGTATTCCAGCTCGGTCTCGGGCGCGGGGTTGTCCTCCGCCAGCCGGCGGAAGAACTCGAATATCTCGTCCTTGGTCATCGCGCGGCGGGGTCGAGCACGTCGTCCATCGTGTAGCGGCCCGGCGCGCGGCCAATCAGCCATTCGGCCGCCCTGACCGCACCCCGCGCGAAGATCATCCGGTTTTCCGCGCTGTGCGAGAGGATCAGGCGCTCCTCCTCGCCGGCCAGGATCACGCTGTGCTCGCCCGCGACCGTGCCGCCGCGCAGGGCGGCAAAGCCGACCGCGCCGTGCTGGCGCTCGCCGGTATGGCCGTCGCGCGCGCTCTCGCGATGGGCGGCAAGCTCGATCCCGCGCCCCTGCGCCGCCGCTTCGCCGAGCAGCAGCGCGGTGCCCGACGGGGCGTCGACCTTGCGGCGGTGGTGCATCTCGACGATCTCGATGTCCCAGTCGGGCCCGAGCCGCGCCGCCGCTTCACGCACGAGCTGCGTCAGCACCGTCACGCCGAGCGAGGTATTGCCCGTCTGCAGCACGGCGATGGCGCGGGCGACATTGTCGATCGCGGTGTGATGGCGGTCCTCCAGCCCCGTCGTGCCGATCACGATGGGGATGCCCGCGCCGATCGCCGCGTGAACGTTTCCTTCGAGCGCCACGGGGGCGGAGAAGTCGACCAGCACGTCGCTGCGGTCGGCCAGTGCGGCCGGATCGCCCCCGCGATCGACCCCGCCGGCGTACTCGTGCCCGGCGTCGGCAATCGCGCGGACGAGCGCCTGCCCCATGCGTCCTTCGCTGCCGATGATGCCGATGCGTGCCATTGCGCTTCCCCGAAACCCCGTGCTTCATGGCGGCCATGGCAGACATTCGCAACATCGTCATCCTCACCGGCGCGGGCGTGAGCGCCGAAAGCGGCATCGACACCTTCCGCGACGCCGGCGGGCTGTGGGAGCAGCACCGGGTGGAGGACGTCGCCACGCCCGAGGCGTTCGCGCGCGATCCCGACCTCGTGCTGCGCTTCTACGACATGCGCCGTGCGGCGATTCAGGAGAAGCTGCCCAATGCTGCGCACGAAGCGCTCGGGCGGCTCGACCGCGAATGGCCGGGGGATCTGCTGATCGTCACGCAGAACGTCGACGACCTGCACGAGCGCGGCGGGGCACACCGCGTGCTGCACATGCACGGCACGCACCTCAACGCCTGGTGTATGGTTTGCGACCTGCGCTCGCGCTGGACGCGGCCGCTGATCGACCGTCCGCCCTGCCCGGGCTGCGGCGAGCGGGCGCTGCGGCCCGACGTGGTCTGGTTCGGCGAGATGCCTTACGAGATGGAGCGCATCTACGCAGCCTTGCGGCGGGCGGACCTGTTCGTCTCGATCGGCACCTCGGGCGCGGTCTATCCCGCCGCCGGGTTCGTGCGCGACGCGCGCGACCTCGGCGTGCAGACGCTCGAGCTCAACCTCGAACGCAGCCAGGGCTCCGCCTGGTTCCACGAGACGCGGCTCGGCCCCGCGGGCGAACTGGTCCCGGCGTGGGTGGACGAGATGCTGGAGTGACGTGAGGGGGCGGGATGCGCCCACCAGAAACCCTCCGGCGGCGAACCCGGATGCGTGACGCCTGGGAACTCGGATCGCGCGGCCGGTGCGGCATGCCAGGGGGCGTGCGCGCGGGTCGGGCGGTGGCGGTTTGTTCGCGAACGACCGACGGAAGACGTGACGGCGTGAGGTTCGCCGGACGCGTCCGCTTGCCCGCCGCCGCCGCGGTGGGGCCCGGCTCAATCCCTGCGGTCCGGGAACGGCGGGCGCAGACGGCCGGGACTCGCCAAAAGTCCGCCTGCACCCCGTGGCTGATCCGCCACGCCAGCGCGCGGTGTGCCGGCTGCCGGGAGACCCGGGGCTGATCGCCGGGTTCGCAAGGGCAGCGCGCAGGACACCGCGAACATCCATATCCCGGCTTCCGGCGGAAGGGAGCGAGGCTTCCGGCTCCTTGAGGGGTACACCCGAGCCCGAACATCGCACGCCAACCGCACCGGCCGCGCCGCTGGAGGACCGGCAGCGCCGATCTACCAGCGGAAGAGAGACAAGGCGCCGTCGACTGGGCGCCTGCCCCGATCCTCGTTGCCTGGCGTTGAGGTCCGTCAGGCAAGTGTTCGCCTAACCTATATGGTTCGTTTTGTCAAGATGGCTGGTGGGGAGGGGAGGTGATGAGGAGGTGAGGCGGGGCAGAGCAGAGCAGAGGGCATGTTCGCACCTCGCCTCCCTCGTCATCCCAGCGAACGCTGGGATCGGGTGCAGCGGAGTCCGACCTGGCGGCCAGCGATCCCAGCGTGCGCTGGGATGACGGGATTTTTGGGTTTCACGCAAAGGCGCAAAGACGCGAAGATGCTGCCCGCGGCGAAGCCGCATCGTATCATCCGCGGGCGGGTTCGTTGCGCGGTCGGGGTATAGAATGGCCGCTGCGCGGCTGGAAAGTCCCTCCGCGTCTCCGCGTGATCAACTCTCGTCGGGCGAGCACCCACGGCAAGCCGGGTCCTTCGCGATGCGGAAGCTGCGCATGTCCGCCTTGAGGCCGTCGAGCAGGTGGAGGCGGCCCCATTGGGGGTCGCCGAAGGTGGCCTTGCCGGCGAGGAGGGTGCGGATCGCGTGCAGGGCGGCGAAGGTGCCGGTCCAGCCGGACATGGCGCCGAGCATGCCGTCCTCGGCGCAGGTGTCGCAGTCGTCGGCATCGAAGGCGTCACCGACGAAGCAGCGGTAGCAGGCCTCGTCCGGCACGTGCCCCGCAAAGGCGCCGACCTGGCCCTGAAAGCGACCGACGGCGGCGGAGAGGAGGGGAATGCCGGACACGACGCAGGCGTCCGACACCGCGAGGCGGGTGGCGAAGTTGTCGGTCCCGTCGAGCACCAGATCGGCCCCCGCGATCGCGGCGGCGGCATTGTCGCGGGTCAGGCGCCGGTCGACCAGCTCGACCGCGATCGCGCTGTCGAAGTTCGCCAGCCAGCGGCGTGCCGACACTGCCTTGCCGTGCCCGACGTCGCGCTCCGAGTAGATCGTCTGGCGCTGGAGGTTTGAGAGCTCCACCCGGCCGTCGTCGATCAGCGTGAATCGCCCGATGCCGGCGCCGGCGAGGTATTGCAGCACCGGGCTGCCGATCCCGCCCAGCCCGACCAGCGCGACGTGCGCTTCCGCCAGGGCGACCTGCCCCGCGCCGCCGATCTCGGGCAGGACGATATGGCGCGCGAAGCGGTCGATGCGTTCTGGGGGCAGGGCCATGGGCACGCTGTTGGCAGGCTGTGGAGAGCCTGTCGAGAAAGGTCTTCAGGACATGCCCGGCACGGCTCGCCGGGCGAAAGGATCAGCTCTCGAGCTGCCGCAGCAGGCTGCGTACGTCGCCGTCCATGTCGGCGTCGCGCTGGCGCAGGTCCTCGATCAGACGCACCGCGTGGATCACGGTCGAGTGGTCGCGGCCGCCGAACTTGCGGCCGATCTCTGGGTAAGAACGCGGGGTGAGCACCTTGGAGAGATACATCGCCACCTGCCGTGGGCGGACGACGGCGCGCGCGCGGCGCTTGCTCGACATCTCGGCGCGGTCGATGCGGTAGAACTGGCACACCGTGCGCTGGATCTCGTCGATCGTGATCCGGCGGCGGTTGGCCGAGAGGATGTCGGTCAGCTGCTCCTCGGCGAGCTGGAGCGAGACTTCCTGGCCGGTGAGCTGAGCATAGGCAATCAGCTTGTTGAGGCCGCCGACGAGCTCGCGCACGTTGCGTGTGATCGTGCGCGCGAGGAAATCGATCACGTCCTCGGGCACCGAAAGCGGCGCGAACTTGGTCAGCTTCGATTCGAGGATCGAGCGGCGCAGCTCGATGTCGGCAGCCTGGATGTCGGCGACGAGGCCCATCGAAAGGCGCGAGAGCAGGCGCGGCTCGACCCCGTCCAGCGCCTGCGGCGCGCGGTCGGCGGCGAAGACCAGCCGCTTGCCTTCGGCCAGCAGCGCGTCGATCGTATAGAGCAGCTCTTCCTGCGCGCTGGCCTTGCCGATGATGAACTGGATGTCGTCGACCAGCAGCAGATCGAAGCTGCGCAGGCGCGCCTTGAATTCGATCATCTGGTTCTGCTTCAGCGCCTGGACGAACTCGACCATGAAACGCTCGGCACTGCAGTAGAAGATCCGCGCCCGCGGATGGCTGGCGAGATAGGCGTGACCGATCGCGTGCAGCAGGTGCGTCTTGCCCTGCCCGGTCGCAGCCTTGAGATAGAGCGGCGAGAACTGCGGTTGCTCGGTCGCGGCCATGCGCTGCGCCGCATTGCAGGCGAGCACGTTCGATTCGCCGGTGACGAAGGCCGCGAACGTCAGCGAGGGGTCGAGACCGACCGAGGAGGTGAAGCCCTGCTCGCCGATCGTGCCGGCGGCGACCGCGATCATCGAGGAATCGGCATCGTTGGCCGGGCGGCGGCCGTCGCCGGCGAGGCTCAGCTCGGGCATCTTGCGGCGGCCCGGATGGACCGAAATGCGCACGTTGCGCACTTCGCTGCGCGCGATCTTCCAGGCAAGCGTGAGCCGGTCGGCGAAGCGGTCCTGCACCCAGTTCGCCGAGAACTCGGTCGGCAGGTAGAGATCAAGCGTTCCGGTGTCCTCGCAGAACCCGCCGAGCTGGATCGGCTTGATCCACTGGCTGTGGAGCTGGTGTCCGAGATCCTTTCGCAGGCCCTGGCTGATATCCGCCCAATCCGCAGCCAGGTTCACCGCTTCCAGATCTTCCATCGATTCCTCTTGCCCTTTGCCCAGTGCCGCGCGTGCTTCGCCGTTCCTGCTTTTCATTTTCGAACCGCTCCCGTCGCGCCCGGTCTGCCCCCCGGACATCCTCATGAATCCAACGAGCGGCACGCAAAGCTCCGTCCTGTCCGGAATCGTGGATTCCGGACCGAACGCGACCGCTCAATTTCCAGGAGCACCAGCCGTCCCGCCTCGTGCCGCAGACCTTTTAAGAAGCGCTTTGCTTGAGTCGCAAGAGGCGGGGCTGCAAAAAAACTGAAATAATGGATATTGACTCGTCGCAACCCCGCAGCCGCTCGTTCAAGTCTTTGTTAGAATTCGGAAATCGCCTTTCGCATAGCGCGAATCGCGGAACTTCCTAGCTTTTCTCAAGCGGCACCTGGAGAAGAGTGGCAAAACGAAACGGGCCGACGCTCGTCACGCCGGCCCGTTTGTCGGTCGGATTGCTGCAGATGCCCGCAAGGGCTCCGCGAATCAGAGCGAGGCGACTCGCTTCGAGAGGCGCGACATCTTGCGCGCAGCAGTGTTCTTGTGGAGCACGCCGCGCGCGACGCCGCGGGCCAGTTCGGGCTGCGCGGTCTTGAGCGCTTCGGCAGCGGCCGCCTTGTCGCCGCCCGCGATCGCGGTTTCGACCTTCTTCAGGAAGCTGCGGATGCGGCTGATGCGCGCGCCGTTGATCTCGGCGCGGTGGGCGTTGCGACGGATGCGCTTCTTGGCTTGCGGCGTATTGGCCATGTTCGTCCTTGTCTCGGGCCGTCTTGCGAACGGCCGGAATTTCGTTCGTAAACCTGCAGAAAACGGCGGCATGTCCGCCGGAAAGCGCGCGCCTTAGCGGCGGAGGCCCGAATCGTCAAGCATCGCGCTCATCGCTGGCAGCGCGGGCAGAACCAGGTGCTGCGCCCGCCTTGCGCGATGCGGCGGATCGTGCCGCCGTCGTCACGCCGGCAGGGTGCGCCCTCCCGCCCATAGACATCGAAGCGGGTGGCGAAATAGCCGAGCTCGCCGTCGGGCCGCGCATAGTCGCGCAAGGTCGAGCCGCCGTCCGCGATCGACTGTTCGAGCACTTCGCGGATCGCGGGGACGAGCCGCCCGAGCGCCACCCGCGAGACGCCGCCGCCCGCCTTGCGCGGATCGATCCGCGCGCGGAACAGCGCCTCGCAGACGTAGATATTGCCGAGCCCGGCGACGATCCGCTGGTCGAGCAGAAGGAGTTTGATCGCCTGCCTGCGGCCTTTCAGCGCCGCGTGGAGATGGGCCGCCGTCAGATCGTCGCCCAACGGCTCCGGCCCCATGCCGACGAACGAGGGCCATTCGTCGAGGCTCTCGGTCGGCACGAGATCGACCCAGCCGAAGCGGCGCGGATCGCATAGCGCAAAGCGGTGGTCCCTGGCTTCGATGACGAGATGGTCGTGCCGGTCCTCCGTCGCCGGATCGATCCGCCAGCGTCCGCTCATGCCGAGGTGGAACACCAGCGTCTGCCCGCGGTCGGTGTGAATCAGTCCGAACTTCGCGCGCCGGCCGAGCCCGGTGACTCGCGCGCCGGTGAGCATCTGGACGAGCCCCGGCGGGAAGGGCCGGCGCATGTCGGGCCGGTTTACCCGCGCACGGACGATCCGCTCGCCTTCGAGAAATCGCGCGAGGCCGCGCACGGTGGTTTCGACTTCGGGAAGCTCGGGCATGTCGCCGCCCTCTAACACCCTTTGCCGGGGCGGCAATTCCTCCTAAGGCGCGGCGCATGAGCGAGAAGGTTTCATTCGGCTACGAGGACGTGGCTCCCGAAGAGAAGACCGAGCGCGTGGGCGCGGTATTCTCCAATGTCGCGGCGAAGTACGACGTGATGAACGATGCGATGTCGGGCGGGCTCCACCGGCTGTGGAAGGACCGCTTCGTCCGCCGGGTGAAGCCGCAGCCGGGCGAGGCGATCCTCGACATGGCCGGCGGCACCGGAGACATCGCCTTCCGCATGGCCGCACGCGGGGCCGAAGTGACGGTGGCGGACATCAACCAGGACATGCTCGATGTCGGCATCGAGCGCGCGGTCGAGCGCGGGATCACCGGCCTCACCTGGTCATGCCAGAACGCCGAGGAGCTCGGCTATCCGCGCCGCATGTTCGATGCCTATACGATCGCCTTCGGGATCCGCAACGTGACCCGGATCGACAAGGCGTTGGCCGAGGCGCACCGGGTGCTCAAGCACGGCGGGCGGTTCTTCTGCCTCGAGTTTTCGACCACCGAATGGCCGGGCTTCAAGGAAATCTACGACCTCTACTCGCACAGGCTGGTTCCGCAGATCGGCAAGGCGATCGCGGGTGACGAGGACAGCTATCGTTACCTCGTCGAATCGATCCGCCGCTTTCCGCCTATGCCCGAGTTCGAGGGGATGATCCGCGCAGCGGGCTTTGCCAACACACGGGTCGAGCCGATCATGGGCGGGCTCGTGGCGATCCATTCGGGGTGGAAGGTGTGAGCATCGCCTTGCAATCCCCCTCCCGCTTGCGGGAGGGGTTAGGGGTGGGCATGGGCCGCGAGGCCCACCCCCAGACCCTCCCGCAAGCGGGAGGGGAGAGCGAATGACCCAGCCCGCCACTCATATCTTCCGGCTGCTCAAGTGGGGCCGCACGCTCGCGCGGCATGGGGCGCTGCGCGGGATCGAGAACGACCCCAATACGCCAGGCCCAGTCAAGCGGCTCGCGAAGATCGCCCGCTTCGGCACGTTCCAGCCGGCGCAGCCCGACTATGCCGGCGCCTTCCAGGAGATCGGCCCGGCCGCGATCAAGCTCGGCCAGTCGCTCGCCACGCGGCCGGATCTCGTCGGCGAGGACGCGGCGCGCAACCTGCTTTCGCTGCAGGACAGCCTGCCGCCGGTCGCCTATCCGGAGATCGAACGCGCGATTGAGGCGAGCTTCGGCCAGCCCGTGGAAATGCTGTTCGCCGAGATCGACCCGGTGCCGGTCGGCGCGGCCTCGATCGCCCAGGTACACCGCGCGGTGACGACCGACGGAAGGCAGGTCGCGGTCAAGGTGCTGCGGCCGGGCATCCGCGAGCGCTTCGCGCGGGATATCGCGACCTACGAATGGGCCGCTGCGCATCTCGAGGCGCTGGGCGGCGAGGCCCAGCGGCTGCGCCCGCGGCTGACGATCGCCAATTTCAAGCGTTGGACCAACCGCGAGCTCGACCTGCGGCGCGAGGCCGCCTCGGCCAGCGAGCTCGCCGAGGCCATGCGGGGGGTGGAGCGGTACTGCATCCCCTCGATCGATTGGGATCGGACCAACGGCAGGGTGATGACGATCGAGTGGATCGACGGCATCAAGATCTCCGACCGCGAGGCCCTCGTCGCGGCCGGGCACGACCTGCCCGAGCTCGCGCGGCGGCTGGTGCTCGCGTTCCTGCGCCAGGCGATCAGCGCCGGGTTCTTCCATGCGGACATGCACCAGGGAAACCTGTTCGTGCAGGCCGACGGAACGATCGTCGCGATCGATTTCGGGATCATGGGCCGGATCGACCGGCAGGCGCGGCAGTGGCTGGCCGAAATCCTCTACGGCCTCACCACCGGCAATTACCGCCGCGTGGCCGAGATCCATTTCGAAGCGCAGTACGTGCCGAGCTACCATTCGGTCGAGGAGTTCGCGACCGCCCTGCGCGCGGTCGGCGAGCCGATGCGTGGCAAGCCCGTGAGCGAGCTGTCGGTCGGCCAGATGCTCGACGGGCTGTTCGCGATCACCCGCGACTTCGACATGCAGACCCAGCCGCACCTGCTGCTGCTGCAGAAGACCATGGTCATGGTGGAAGGGATCGCGACCCAGCTCGATCCCGCCATCAACATGTGGGACGTTGCCGCGCCGTTTGTGCGCAGCTGGGTTCGCGACGAGCTCGGCCCCGAAGCCGCGCTCGCGAACCGGCTGCTCGAGGATACCGAGACGCTGCTGCGCATCCCGGCGCTGATCCGGCGCCTGGAAGAGAAGTATCCGCCGCGTGGCGGCGCGCCCGAACCGCCTCCGCTGCCCCGGATCGAACTCATGTGGCAGCGCCGCAACCGCAAGCGGCGCGACTGGCCCGGCTACGTGCTCGCCGGTCTGCTGGGCGGCGGCGCGGTCGCGGCGGCCGCGCTGCTGGGATGGATCGGCTGAGCGCCGGTCAGGTCGTCGGGTGCGGCAGAGCGCGGCTGGCGACGAGGAGCACGATCACGGTCACGGCCTCGATCACCATCGGCATCCAGAAGCCCGGCTCGGTGCCGTCCGCCGCTATACTGACGAAGCGGCCGATCAGCGCCACCCCGAACAGCCCGGCAGGCACCAGCAGGATGTCGCCATTGCGCCGCCACGCGCCGACCAGCATGCAGACCGCCGCGATCACGAAGAACGCCGTCATGTCCGCGCGCATCGTGGCCAGGCCGTCGGCGTCGATCGCGCGCAGGCCGAATGTCTCGCCCGAATTCACCGGATCGGCCAGGAAACCCATCCCGGTCACCAGAAAGAACAACCCGCCCACGAAAATGAGCGCCGTCAGTATGATCCGCATCGATCCCCCTCCTCGTTCTGCTGTCGCCATCGGTCTACAGGCGCGGGCGGGTGGACCGCCAGCCCAATCTTTACATCGCGCGGCAGGGCTGGCACGCGAATACGGGCGCGGCTAGAGTCCGCACGGTGAAAACGGGGACGATCTGCCATGACCGTTGACGGCCGTTCGGGCGCTCCCCGCATCCTGCTTATCGTCGGCGGCGGCATCGCGGCCTACAAGGCTTGCGAGGTGGTGCGGCTGATCCGCAAGGCCGGCGGTTCGGTCACCTGCGTGATCACCGAGGGCGGACAGCAGTTCGTAACGCCGATGACGCTCGCCGCGCTCAGCGAGAACCCCGTCTACACCACGCTGTGGGATCTCAAGGACGAGGCCGAGATGGGCCATATCCAACTCAGCCGGGAGGCGGACCTGGTGGTCGTGTGCCCGGCGACCGCGGACCTGCTCGCGAAGATGACCGCCGGCCTGGCCGACGATCTTGCGACCACGCTGCTCCTCGCGACCGACACGCCGGTCATGGCCGTGCCTGCGATGAACGTGCGCATGTGGCAGCATCCGGCGACGCGGCGCAATGTCGCGTGGCTGCGGCAGTCGGGGGTCGAGGTGATGGAGCCCGACGAGGGGCCGATGGCCTGCGGCGAGTACGGCCCCGGCCGCCTGCCCGAACCCGAGGCGATCTGGGCCGCGATCGCGGCGCGGCTCGCGCTGGCGCGGCCGCTCGAAGCCGATCCCCTGTCGGGCCAGCCGGATTTCGATGCCGGGCCCGCGCATCGCCCACTCTATGGCCGGCATGTGCTCATCACCGCCGGGCCGACGCACGAACCAATCGATCCGGTGCGCTACATCGCCAACCGGTCGAGCGGGAAGCAGGGCTTCGCAATCGCCGCCGCGGCCGCCGCCGCGGGCGCCCGCGTGACACTGGTGGCCGGCCCGGTCATGCTCGAGACGCCGCCGGGCGTGGAGCGGATCGATGTCGAATCCGCGCGCGAGATGGCCGAGGCGGTGAAGGGCGCGCTTCCGGTCGACGCCGCGGTCATGGTCGCTGCCGTGGCCGACTGGCGCAGCAAGGACTTTGCGGCACATAAGATGAAGAAGCGCGGCACTGCGCCGCCGGCGCTGGTCCTCGCCGAAAATCCGGACATACTCGCCAGTCTCGCCGTCGCCCGCCAGCGCCCCCGGCTGCTGATCGGCTTCGCAGCGGAAACCGAGGACGTGATCGCGAACGCCAAAGCGAAGCGTGAACGCAAGGGGGCCGACTGGATCGTCGCCAACGATGTCTCGGGCGACGTGATGGGCGGCGAGAACAATGCGGTGCACATTGTCACCGCCGACAATGTCGAGACGCTCGAGCAGATGCCGAAGAGCGCGGTCGCGCGCGCGCTGGTCGAACGGATCGCGCAGGAACTGGGACCGAACGACGAATGACCGATCCGATATCCGTCCGCATCAAGCGCCTGCCGCACGGGGAGGGGCTGGATCTGCCGCGCTATGCGACGGAGGGAGCGGCCGGGATGGACGTGTTGTCCGCAGAGGACGTGACGATCGCACCGGGCACGCGGCACGCGATCGCCACGGGATTCGCGGTGGCGATTCCGCCTGGCTACGAGATCCAGGTCCGCCCGCGATCCGGCCTCGCCTTCAAGCACGGGATCAGCGTGCCCAATGCGCCGGGCACGATCGATTCGGACTATCGCGGCGAGCTCAAGGTGATCCTGATCAACCACGGCGCCGAGCCGTTCGCCATCGCGCGCGGCGACCGCGTGGCACAGCTCGTGCTCGCGCCGGTGACGCAGGCGGCATGGGAGGAGGTCGCGGACCTCGACGAAACCGCGCGCGGGGCGGGCGGCTTCGGGTCGACCGGAGGGCACGCGCAGCTCGCATGATTTTCGGGACAGCTGGGCGGAGCGGCTCGGTGTGGGCCGCTCCGCCCGGTGGTCAGAGCATGATAGCGAGGGCCGTGAGCCCGGCGATCAGCAGGACGCCTATCACCGCGGCGATGCCCTTCTCGAGCGCGGACAGGCGGTCGAGATGGTCCTTTCGGAACTGCTGGTAGGGACGGCCAAGCCGATCGTCGCCGGCGAGCAAGGCGGTTTCGAGAGCCGTCGCTTCCTTGCCGAACCAGTGGCGGAGATCGTCGATCTCGCTCTGCGAGAGGTCGGGATAGCGCGCGAGCAGGGCTTCGGCCTGCGCGCGCCGTTCGTCACCGGGCGAAGCCGCCCGGCTGGTCTGCACTGTCATGATTCACCTGAAATGGTTCGTTGTCGTCGTCGGCGCCGTGGCCGAGGTGGGAACGTTCAGGCGAAAGGCGGCGCGCGCGGCGCCAGCGAAAGGCTGGCGAGCTCGCGCGACAGGGACGGCGGACCGGTGAGCGCCGGCAACCCGGTTCGCGCATAAGCCGCCGTTAGCCTGGTCGACGGAGACGCGGTACGCATCGCAGGATTCGGTGGAGGCGGTGCCGGCGGCTCGAACCGTTGGACCTCGCCCCCGCTCGCCGTGCGCAGCGCGGCCGGGGGCGCGACATCGATCGAGAAAATATCGAAAGCGGAGCCATGATGCCGCTCGATCCCGACCGAGTGTGCCGGCACGGCCTGAAGGCCGATGACCGCCAGCAGGAGAGCGGCGAGCGCGCGAATCGCTAGGAGGTTTGGCGACAGGGTCATGGCTTCGGCGCCGCATGTAGCGTCCGAGGCGGGCGCGGCAAGGTGTGGGCGGCGCGGCACCCAATGAAAAGGGCGGACCCGCTCGCGCAGGCCCGCCCCCTTGGTGATCGCGTTCAGGTGCTTCCGGTCAGTCGATCCGGCGCACCGAGGTCTCCCCTTCCGGCTTGATCGAGATGCGCACCGTCTCGCCCGAGTTGCCGGGGAAATCGGTAAACATCGCGTCGACCAGATTGGGAACGAGATACTGTAGCCGGTTCGACGTCGAGACGGCTTCCGCCGTGCCTTCGAACAGCCGCTCGCCGTCCGTCGCGCGGTCGATTTTCAGTTCGATGCCGCTGGTGTAGACCGTGTAGCTGCGGACATCGGGGCCGCCGAACCACGGGTCGTAAAAGCCATAGCCCCAGGAACGCGTCGGCACATAGGCGACGCGATACCCATCGGGCGTGCGCACATAGACCGGGCGGCGCGAGAAGCCGTACCACGGATCGTAGAACGGATCGCGGAAGCCGGGGGTCGAGCGGATCCGCTCGCGCCCGTTGTCGACGCCGTAGTCGAACCGGACCAGCAACGTGGCGTTCTCGGGCGAAGCCTGAGTGTAGCCGAGCTGCTCCATCTCCGCCTCGACGTAGTCGGCATAGCGCGCGAACTCGAGACCGCCGGCGAGCGCCGGATCGTCCGCCACGACGGCGAACGTCTGGCCCTGCGGCGCAGGCAGTTGCGACTGGAAGCGCGACACGTCGGCCTTGAACGGCGTGGCGCAGGCGGCGAGGCCGGCAAGCAGCACCGGCACGGCGGCGAGCTTGAGGGTGCGGCCCCAACCTTTTTTGCGGGTGTTCATCGTAATCATCCCCTTAGGAAGCAGTAACGCATAGCGCGACCGTCCCTCACGCCGGCTCCACGCTGTCATCGATAAGGCGTGTTGTAAAGAAGGCGGGCTGAATGAGGATTGAATGAGAACATAGAGAAAACGCAATAAAATCAGTCATGTTTGCTCATGCGGATCTCGTCTTCGATGGGTCAAGATACTTCCGTCATCCTCGCACGAGGCCCAGCGCTTCGTAGGTCGCGGCGAGCGTCGGTGCGCCGCGCTCGCGCGCCTTGGCCGCGCCCTTGGCGAGAATCGCGTCGAGTGCCTCGCGGTCTTCCAGCAATGCGCGGAACCGCGCCGTGATCGGCGCGATCACATCGACCATCAACTCGCCCAGCGCGGGCTTGAACACGCCGAAGCCCTGTCCGCCGAACTCGGCCAGCACCGCGTCGATCGAGGTTCCCGCCAGCGCACCGTAGATCGAGACGAGATTGTAAGCCTCGGGCCGTCCGCCCAGTCCGGCAGCCTCGGAAGGCAGCGGTTCGGCGTCGGTCTTGGCTTTCTTGACCTTCTTCATGATCGTGTCGGCGTCGTCGGTCAGGTTGATGCGGCTCATCTCGCTCGGATCGGACTTGCTCATCTTGGCCGTGCCGTCGCGCAGGCTCATGATCCGTGCCGCATCCGGCGGCGTGATGGGATCGGGAAGAGTGAAGACCGGCGCATCATCCGAAGCGAAGTCGTTGTTGAACTTCTGCGCGATGTCGCGGGCGAGTTCCAGATGTTGCTTCTGGTCCTCGCCCACCGGCACGTGAGTCGCCTGGTAGAGCAGCACATCGGCCGCCTGCAGCACCGGATAGGTGAAGAGCGCGGCGCTGGCGCCTTCGCGGTTTTTGCCGCTCTTGTCCTTGAACTGCGTCATGCGGTTTAGCCAACCCATGCGGGCGGTGCCGTTGAGCAGCCATTGCAGCTCGGCATGGGCGGGGACCTGCGCCTGATTGAACAGAATCGAGCGATCGGGGTCGATCCCACATGCGACCAGCGCCGCGGCCATCTCCAGCGTTGCCCGGCGCAGCTCCGCCGGATCGTGCGGCATCGAGATCGCGTGCAGGTCCGCGAGGAAGAACAGACACTGGTTTTCGTCTGCGCTACCGCCTGCGGCTGCTTGAGCGCGGTTGGCCTCCTCCAGCTCGTCCTGCATGCGCACCCAGTTGCGGATCGCCCCCAGGTAGTTGCCGAGGTGGAGATTGCCCGTGGGCTGAATGCCGGAAACGACGCGCATGACGGTCCTGTTGCTTGGATGAAAGAGGGGGAGCGCTTCCGGCCCCGGCCCCGCGATGTCAACCCTCGCGGCGCATCAGCCGGGCGATGGCGGCGCGGTCGAGCACGCCGAGGACTGCGGCGAACGCGAAATAGATGGCGCCGCCGAGCGCGACCAGCGCGAGGATGGACCCCACGCGCTCGAGCACCCCGCCGGCGTAGTATCCGGTGCCCCAAGGCATCGCGAACCACAGTGCCGCGCCCATCAGCAGCGCGGCGAGCGCGATCCGCGCAATCCGCCACGCGACCCGCGCCGTCAGGCGGAAGTATCCCTTGCGCACGAGAATGGCGTAGAGCAGCCCCACGTTGGCCCAGGCTCCGATCGATCCGGCCAGCGCCAGTCCGACCACGCCGAGGCGCGGCACGAGCAGGAAATTCAGGGCGACATTGAGCACAAGCGCCGCAAGCGCAGTGTAGACGGGCGTGCGCGTGTCCTTGCGCGCGAAGTAGTTGGGCACCAGCACCTTGATCAGCACGTAGGCGGGCAGGCCCACCACGAGCGCCGAGGTGACCGCTCCCGTCGCCATCGCGTCGGACAGGGTAAAGGCGCCGCCGGTGTAGAATGCGCGGGTGAAGGCGCTGCCGGTGACGAACAGTGCGACCGCGGCCGGCACCGTGAGCAGCATGGCGAGCTCGATCGCGTTCGACTGCAGGCGCTGGGCCGCTTCGTGATCGGCGCCCGCGATATGGCGCGAGAGCGCTGGCAGGATCGCCGTGCCGAGCGCGATGCCGATGATCCCCAGCGGCAGCTGGTTCAGCCGGTCGCCCATCGCGAGGAACGTATACGCGCCATCGGGCAGCGTCGCGAGGAAGAACAGATCGATGAAGCGACTGATCTGGTAGACCCCCGCGCCGAACACGGCCGGGAGGATGAGAATGCCGAGTTCCTTTACCCCCGGCGTAATTCGGGGGCGGCCTAGACGCATGCGAAACCCCGCCTTGCGCGCCCAGATCCATAGCCAGATCAACTGAAGCAAGCCCGAGACCGTGACCGCAATCGCGAGCAGTTCGCCCGTTGCGCGCCGGGCCTCGATCCCTTCGCCTAGCGTCATGCCGGCGATCAGCGCGGTTATCATGCACAGGTTGAGCAGGATCGGCGCGGCCGCGGCCGCGGCGAAGCGCGAGAGCGAATTGAGAATCGCGGCGAACAGCGTCGCCAGGCTCATGAAGGCAAGGTAGGGGAAGGTGATCCGCGCCATCAGGACGGCGAGTTCGAACAGATCCGGATCGCCTTCGATCCCTTCGTTGGCGAACAGCCCGGCGATCCATGGCATCGCGATCAGTGCCAGCGCACCGAACACGATCAGCACCGGGATCAGGAAAGCGAGCACTTCCTCGGCGAAACGGCGCGCTTCGGAAAGGTCGTCGCGGTCCGTCATGCGCCGATTGAACAGCGGCACGAAGGCACTGGCGAAGGCGCCCTCGGCAAAGAGGCGGCGGAAGATGTTCGGGAGCTGGAAGGCCAGCTGCCAGGCGTCGGCCACGCCGCCCGCCCCGAGCACGCGGGCTAGCAGCATGTCGCGTGCAAAGCCGAACAGCCGGCTGACCATCGTCAGCCCGCCGATCGTCCCGACGTTCCTGAGCAGGCTCATGCCACCTTGCCCTTCCCGCTACCGATCGGTGGGAGGGCGCGGAAGCTCAGGCCTCGCCCGCCGGCGGACCGCCAGCAGCGGCTTCTTCCTGCCGCTTCTGCTGCAGGCGCTGCGTGTAAAGGCCGTTGAAGTCGATCGGATCGATCATCAGCGGCTGCTGGCCCGCATCGCGGCTGGCATCCGCGAGGATGCGGCGGGCGAAGGGGAACAGCAGGCGCGGCGCTTCCGAGTAGAGGAAGGCGTGCGCCTGATCCTCGGGCAGGTTGCGCATGCCCAGGAGGCCGCAATAGGCGACTTCCACCAGGAACACGTTGCCCTTCTCCGCCTTGGCGGTGGCGTTGATCTTGAGCTCGACCTCGTGCACCTCGTCGCTGATCTGGCGCGCGGCGATGTTGAACTGCACATCGACCTGCGGCGCATCCTTCCACTGGAAGCACTCTGGCGCGTTGGGCACTTCGACCGACATGTCCTTGACGTATTGCGCGATGATCCCGGCGGCGGGCTGATTGTCCGCGCCGTTGCCGGTGTTTGCGGGATCGAGATCGAGATCGGTGAGGACGTCGCCTTCGTCGGCCATGATGGAATACGCTTTCGTCGAGATTGATAAATGGTGCCCGCCGGCAAGGGCGGGCCTCGCCCGGGCGCCTAGCACCCCGCACGCGGCGTCGCAACTCGCAGCTTCGGTGCGGGCCGGGCCGGATCGAAGGCGGTGCGACACGCGTTGTTCATTTGTATTTTGCCACTATCTAGGGCACGATTGATCCGGATGCGGCGTTTGGCCGGTCCACCATGCAAACGGACTGCTTTTGTGATCTACGAAATCGTCATCCTCGCCATGATCGCCGCCTTCCTGGGCATGCGACTCTACTCTGTTCTCGGACGCCGTGCCGAGCACGAGGAGGAGCCGATCCCGACACGGTTCGACAAAGGCAAGCAGACGCCGCCGCCCACCGCTGCACCGGCACGGCGGCAGAACCCGCCCCTGCCGCGGCCCGCGGGCGTCGTCCCGGCGGTCGAGCGCGGGGTACAGGAGATCGCCGCCGCCGACCGCTATTTCGATCTCACCGCCTTTCTCGAAGGCGCCAAGGGTGCCTACGCAATGGTGCTGGAGGCATTCTGGACCGGCGATCGCGAAACGCTGAAGGAACTGTGCGACGATGACGTCTACGCCGGCTTCGACGCCGCGATCGCCGCGCGGGAGGAAGCGGGCGAGACGCTCGACAACCGCCTGATCCGGATCGAGGACGCTACGATTCACAGCGCCTCACTCGACGGACGCCGGGCGCGCATCGCGGTGAAGTTCATCTCCGACGTCGCCGCAGTCACCCGCGACAGCGAGGGCAACGTGATCGCCGGATCGCTCGACGACGCGATCGAGAGCCGCGACGTATGGACGTTCAGCCGCATGGTCGACTCGCCCGATCCGGACTGGCTGCTCGACGAGACCGACGAGGGCTGATTTCGGACTGAAGGGGGAGGGACGGCCATGCGCCGCTGGGGGATACTGGCCGCGCTGGCCCTGATGACCGGCTGCACGATCGTTCCGGGGGGACAAGCGCCGTCCCGCCCCGGCTCGCCTCCGCCCACGGCCGTGACCAGTGCGGCGTTCGCCGGCGTCGCCGTGGGGCCGCGCCTCGACTCGCTGGCGTTCGACGCCGCCGACGCAGGCATGGCACTGGCCGCTTTCCTCGAGAGCTGCCCCGTGCTGCTGACGCGCCCCGACGCGAGCGGGCTGACCTACCCCGATGACTGGCGGTCCGCATGTGATGCGGCGAGGACCTGGCCCCACGACCGGGGGCGCGAGTTCTTCCGCCAGCACTTCGAAACCGCGCGCATCGGTGACGGCGCGGCCTTCGCCACAGGATACTTCGAGCCCGAAATCCGGGGCAGCCGCAGGCGCATCCCGGGCTACGACGTGCCGGTCTATGCCCTGCCGCGCGACCTCGTCCGCGCCTGGCCCGAGAACGTGCCCGAAAGCGAGCGCACGGGTCGTCCGCCGCTCGGCCGTTACAACGAGAACGGCGATTTCACCCTCTACTACGATCGCGCACAGATCGAGGATGGCGCGCTTGCAGGCCGCGGGCTGGAGATCGCTTGGGCGGCCGATCCGGTCGAGTTCTTTTTCCTGCAGATTCAAGGCTCGGGCCGCCTCGTCGCGCCCGACGGCAGCGTCATGCGGATCGGCTACGCCGGACAGAACGGACGCGAATACGTCGGCATAGGGCGCGTCATGCGCGAGCGCGGACTGATCGGCGATGGGCCGGGCCAGTATCCCGGCTCGATGCAGGGCATCATGGCCTATGTTCGCGAGAACCCGGAGGAAGGCCGCGAACTCATGCGGCTCAACAAGAGCTGGGTCTTCTTCCAGGAGCTGAAGGGCGACGGACCGCTCGGCTCGATCGGAGTGCCGGTGCGGCGCGAAAGCTCGGTCGCGGTCGACCCCGCCTTCGTCCCCTATGGCGCGCCGGTGTGGCTCGACGTCGACCGGCCCGAAGCGCGGGGCCTGTGGGTGGCTCAGGACACCGGCGGCGCGATCAAGGGTGCCAACCGCTTCGACACGTTCTGGGGCGCGGGCGAGGATGCGCGGCGGATCGCCGGCGGCATGAGCGCGCGCGGCCAGGCGCTGGTGCTGCTGCCGAAGGGAACCGTCGCGCGCCTCAACGGGCGATGAGCGCCCCGCGCGGATTGAGCGAGGCGGAGAAGGCGGCATGGGAACGCCTCGCGGCCACGGTGACGCCGCTGCACCCTCTCCGCCCCCGGGCACGGACCGCGCCCGCTAACCCGAAGCCTTCGACCAAAGCGCCTCCGAAACCGCCTGCCAAATCCGCCAAGCCGCCGGGGTCCGGAACGCGGCCCGTGCCTCTCCAGCGAGCTCCGGCCAGCGCCCCTTCCGCTAAGGTGGAGGAGGGGCTCGATTCGCATTGGGAACGGCGCTTCAAGGCGGGCAGCGTGGCGCCCGACTTCACGCTCGATCTGCACGGGCATACCCTCGATGCGGCGCACGCGCGGCTGGAGAGCGGACTGTTCCAGGCCAAGGCCATGGGCGCGCGCGTGATCCTGCTGATCGCGGGCAAGCCGCGCCCTGTCGACGCCGCCGACCGGGGCAGCCGCCGGGGCGCGATCCGGGCGAAGATCCTCGACTGGCTCGCCGCCGGGCCGCATGGCTCCGACATCGCCGCGATACGAAAAGCGCACCGCCGCCACGGGGGCGAGGGTGCGCTTTATCTGGTGCTCAAGCGGCGGAGGTGACCGAAGCTCCCGAGCCCCGCGGAGGCGGGGGGCCCTGGGCCGCCTGGTGGTCCTCAGGCTATAGGGCGAAGCGCCGGTGGCCTGAGGTCCCCGCCTGCGCGGGGACTCGGAGGGGTCTCTAGGCGCCTCCTCAGGCCGCCTCCGCCACCTCCACCGGTTCGGTGCGGATCAGGTAGTCGAACGCGCTGAGCGCCGCCTTGGAGCCTTCGCCCATGGCGATCACGATCTGCTTGTAAGGCACGGTCGTGCAGTCGCCCGCGGCGAAGACGCCGGGGAGATTGGTCGCCGCGTCGCCGTCGATCTCGATCTCGCCGAACTTGCTGAGCGCGAGGCCGCTGTCCTTGAGCCATTCGGTGTTGGGCACGAGGCCAATCTGGACGAACACCCCGGCCAGCTCGACGCGGTGCTCCTCGCCGCTCGCGCGGCCCTTGTAGACGAGACCGTTCACCCGGCTGCCGTCGCCGGTGATCTCGGTCGTTTGCGCGTTGGTGAGCACCTCGACGTTGCCCATACTGCGCAGCTTGGCCTGCAGCACCTCGTCGGCGCGAAGCTTGGTGTCGAACTCGATCACGGTGACGTGATCGACGATCTTGGCGAGGTCGATCGCCGCCTCGACGCCCGAGTTGCCGCCGCCGATCACCGCGATGCGCTTGCCTTTGAACAGCGGGCCGTCGCAGTGCGGACAATAGGCCACGCCCTTGTTGCGGTATTCGGCCTCGCCCGGCACGCCGAGGTTGCGCCAGCGGGCGCCGGTCGCGAGGATCAGCGAACGCGTCTTGAGCGACGCGCCGTTGGCGAACACGATTTCGTGCAGGCCGCCCGGCTGGGTCGCGGGGACCAGCTTTTCCGCCTGCAGGCGGTCCATCAGGTCGACCTCGTACTCGCCCACATGGGCCTCGAGCTGCGCCGCCAGCTTGGGACCTTCGGTATAGGTCGTGCCGGTCAGGTTCTCGATCCCGAGCGTGTCGTGGAGCTGGCCGCCGAAGCGTTCGGCCGCGATGCCGGTGCTGAAGCCCTTGCGCGCGGTATAGATCGCGGCCGAGGCCCCCGCGGGTCCGCCGCCGACCACGAGCACTTCGAACGGCTCCTTCTCGGCCAGCTTGGCCGCCTGGCGCTCGCCAGCGTCGGAGTCGAGCCTGGCGAGGACGTCCTCCAGGCTCATCTTGCCGTTGAAGAACGGCTCGCCGTTGAGGAACGTCGCGGGCACAGCCATCACGTCGCGCGCCTCGACCTCGTCCTTGAACGTGCCGCCTTCGATCAGCGTCGCCGTGATGCGCGAATTGGTAAGCGCCATCAGCGTGAGCGCCTGCACCACGTCGGGGCAGTTATGGCAGCTCAGCGAGAAATACATCTCGAAGTTGTAGTCGCCCTCGAGCCGCTCGATCGCCGCGATCGTCTCGGGATCGGCCTTGGGCGGATGGCCGCCGGCCCAGAGCAGCGCGAGCACCAGGGAAGTGAACTCGTGCCCCATCGGCAGGCCGGCGAAGCGGACCCACTTCTCGGCATCGGACGCGCGGCGGATGATGAAGCTCGGCTTACGCGCATCGGTCCCGTCGAACTGCACCGAGACATGCTCGTGCAGCTCGGCGATCTCGGTCAGGAGCGCGCGGGTTTCACCGGACTTCGCATCGTCGCCGAGGGAAGCGACAAGCTCGATCGGCTCGCGCAGATTGGCGAGGTACTGCTTAAGCTGCTGCTTCATCGCGGTGTCGAGCATGGGGTGAACTCCTGATTCGGTAAGCGGTCATTGCGAGTCGCCGGAGGCGGCGCGGCAACCCACGATGCGACCTCGCTGCCGATGCGACGCTGGCGCGTTCGGATCATGGATTGCTTCGTCGCTCGCGCTCCTCGCAACGACGGGGAGGAGGCGGCGTATGAAGGCCCGGGGCGGGGGAGGGGGGAGGTGCCCCGGGCCTTCCACGTGACCCGGGCCGAAGCCCGGGTTCCTGTGTTCTGTCGCTAAGCTTAGAGCTTGCCGACGAGGTCGAGCGAGGGAGCCAGCGTTTCGCTGCCTTCTTCCCACGCCGCCGGGCAGACCTGGCCCGGGTTCTCGCGGACATACTGCGCCGCCTTGATCTTGCGGGTCAGCTCGTTGGCATTGCGGCCGACGCCTTCGCAGGTGATTTCCATGATCTGGATCACGCCGTCGGGATCGACCACGAACGTCGCACGGTCGGCGAGGCCGGCGCCTTCGCGCAGCACGCCGAAGTTGTTGGCAAGGATGTGGTTCTGGTCGCCCAGGAAGGCGAACTCGAGCTTGCCGATTTTCTCCGACGTATCGTGCCACGCCTTGTGGCTGAAGTGCGTATCGGTGCTGACCGCGTAGACGTCGACGCCCATCTGCTGGAGCATGTGATACTTCTCGCCGAGGTCTTCGAGCTCGGTCGGGCAGACGAACGTGAAGTCGGCCGGATAGAAGAAGAACACGGCCCACTTGCCCTTCAGGTCCTCGTCGGAAACCTCGAAGAAGTCCTTGCCCTTCTGGAAGGCGGTCGCCTTGAACGGCTGGATCGTGCTGCCAATGATACCCATCTCTGAATCCTCTTTTTGGGGTGAAACTCGAGGCTTCAGATAAGGTCCCGCCAGATCAAAAAAAGCGTTTTTGTGCGATTGCGAACATCGGAATAATCGATCACGACGATGGAACTTTCAAAAAGCGCAACAGATACGTTATGAGCATTGCGCCCGGTGCAACAGCTTATGGTCGGCAAGCACCAGCGCCATCATCGCGGCAACCACCGGCGTGCCGCGGATGCCGACGCAGGGGTCGTGGCGGCCCTTGGTGCGGACTTGCGTCGCCTCGCCGTCGCGAGTGATCGAGTCGACCGGGGTCAGGATCGAACTGGTCGGCTTGAAGGCGACGCGGCAGACGACCGGCTGGCCGGTGGCGATGCCGCCCGCGGTGCCGCCCGCGTGGTTGGCGGCGAACTCGGGCCCGTTCTCGCCCGGGCGCATCGGGTCGGCGTTTTCCTCGCCGCGCAGCGCCGCGGCGCCGAAGCCGTCACCGATCTCCACGCCTTTGACCGCGTTGATCCCCATCATGGCGGCGGCGAGGTCGGCGTCGAGCTTGGCGTAGACCGGCGCGCCCCAGCCGGCGGGTACACCCTCGGCCACGCATTCGACCACCGCGCCGAGGCTGGAGCCGTCCTTTCGGGCCTGGTCGATCAGGTCTTCCCAGCGCTTGGCCGCCCAGGAATCGGGACAGAAGAACGGATTGTCGCCGATCGTGTCGAGGTTCATCGCCTCGCGGTCGATCGCATCGTTGCCGATCTGGACGACATAGGCGGTGATCGTCACTTCCGGGATCACCAGCCGCGCCACCGCGCCCGCCGCGACCCGCGCCGCCGTCTCGCGCGCCGAGCTGCGCCCGCCGCCGCGATAGTCGCGCAGGCCGTACTTCGCGTCGTAAGCGTAGTCGGCATGGCCCGGGCGATAGGCGGCGGCGATTTCCGAATAGTCCTTGGAGCGCTGATCGGTGTTCTCGATCATCAGCGAAATCGGCGTGCCGGTCGTCCGCCCTTCGAACGTGCCGGACAGGATCTTCACCCGATCGGCTTCCTGCCGCTGGGTGGTGAACTTCGACTGCCCCGGCCGCCGCGCATCGAGGAACGGCTGGATCTGCTGCTCGGAAAGCTCGAGCCCCGGCGGGCACCCGTCGACCAGCGCGCCCAGCGCGGGGCCGTGGCTCTCCCCCCAGGTCGTCATGCGGAAGACCCGCCCGAATGTGTTCCAGCTCATGGCGTGAGGATGTGGCGCAAGATTTTCCGCGTGTCCAACTTTCGGGGAGGAAGGAATCTTTGTTTCGCGCAAAGGTGCAGGCCTGCGGACAAGACAACGCCGGCACTGGCCAAACCGCCCACGCTCGGGCAGGAACAAATCATGATTGCCAAGCTGAAGGGGCTGCTCGACGAAACCGGTGCCGACTGGGCCGTAATCGACGTCGCGGGCGTCGGCTATCTCGTCCACTGCTCGTCGAAGACTCTCGCTGCCCTGGGCGAGCCGGGCGAGGCCTGCACCGTCTACACCGATCTGCAGGTGAGCGAGAACGACATGCGTCTGCTCGGCTTCGCGGAAGGCGCCGAGCGCGACTGGTTCCGCCTGCTGACCCAGGTGCAAGGCGTGGGCAGCAAAGTCGCGCTGGCGATTCTCTCCGCATTGTCGACGGGCGAGTTGCAGGCCGCCTGCGGGGGCGGCGATGCAGCGATGGTCGCACGCGCGCAGGGCGTCGGCCCAAAGCTGGCAAGCCGCATCGTCAACGAGCTGAAGGACAAGGCCGGCGCGCTGCCGGGCGGAGGCGGAGCGGGCGCGGTGCCCGCCACCCCGGCGGGCGGGGCCAGCGCCGACGCGGTCTCCGCGCTCGAGAACCTTGGCTTCAAGCCCGCCGTCGCCGCCCGCGCCGTCGCCGCCGCGCAGGGGGAACTCGGCGAAGGCGCCAGCGAGAGCGACCTGATCCGCGTCGCGCTGAAGAGGGCGGCGGGGTGAGGCTCGCACTCGGTCATCTCTCCCGCTGGAGCGATCTCACGCTGTTCGGTCTGCGCGCGCTGACCGGCGGCTTCCTGATGCACGAGACCTGGGACAACGTGACCAGCCGCGCTCGTATGAACGAGTTCGTGCAGTTCCTCGACCAGTTCGGCTTTCCTGTGCCGTGGCTGCTCGCGCCGTTCTCGGTCGCGGTGCAGTTCGGCTGCGGCGCGCTGCTGGTCGTGGGCCTGCTGACTCGCTGGGCCGGATTGCTGATCGCTGCCAACTTCGCCGTGGCGGTCGTCATGGTGCATGTGAACGAGCCGTTCCGCGGCTGGTGGCCGGCGATCGTGCTGGTGTTCCTGGGGTTGCATTTCGCGGCGTCGGGATCGGGCAGGTTCGGCCTCGACGGGTTCTTCGGGAGGGGCCGGTGAACCTCGACGATCCCTCCCGGCTGACCGCGCCCGAACGCCAGGGCGGCGACGTGGACGCCGCGCTGCGGCCGAAATCGCTCGGCGAGTTCATCGGGCAGGAGGCGGCGCGCGAGAACCTACGCGTGTTCATCGAGAGCGCGCGGTCGCGCCAGGAGGCGATGGACCATGTGCTGTTCTTCGGCCCGCCCGGCCTCGGCAAGACCACGCTGGCGCAGATCGTGGCCAAGGAGCTGGGCGTGGGGTTCCGCGCCACCAGCGGGCCCGTGATCGCCAAGGCGGGCGATCTGGCCGCGCTGCTGACCAATCTCGAGCCGCACGACGTGCTGTTCATCGACGAGATCCACCGGCTCAATCCGGTGGTCGAGGAAGTGCTCTATCCGGCGATGGAGGACCGCGCGCTCGATCTGATCATCGGCGAAGGCCCCTCGGCGCGCAGCGTGCGGATCGATCTGCCGCCGTTCACGCTGGTCGGCGCGACCACCCGGCAGGGCCTGCTGACGACGCCGCTGCGCGACCGCTTCGGCATTCCCGTGCGGCTCAACTTCTATACCCATGAGGAGCTCGACCTCGTCGTCACGCGCGGCGCGCGGCTGCTGGGGATGGAGATCGACCCTGCGGGCGCACGCGAGATCGCCCGCCGCAGCCGCGGCACGCCGCGGGTCGCGGGCCGCCTGCTGCGGCGCGTGCGCGACTTCGCCCACGTCGCGGGCGACGGCACGGTGACCCGCAAGGTTGCCGACGAGGCGCTGACCCGGCTGGAGATCGACCGGCTGGGCCTCGACGCAATGGACCGGCGCTACCTGACCATGATCGCGACCACTTACCGCGGCGGCCCGGTGGGCGTGGAGACGCTCGCCGCGGGCCTTGCCGAGCCGCGTGACACGGTGGAGGAAGTGGTGGAGCCCTACCTGATCCAGTTAGGCCTGGTCGCGCGAACCGCGCGCGGGCGCTGCCTCAACGAATCGGGGTGGCAGCACCTCGAGATGACCCCGCCCAAGGGTGCGCAGTCGGGCCTGTTCGACCAAAACTCCTGACCTGGCGGCAAGGAATTCCGCAGTTTCCGCCCCATCCCGGGACAGATGGGGCAGCGCGGCACGGTAAGGGCCATTTTCTTTGGCGGCGCGAGGGCAAAAGGTGGTTAACGCCATTGCCGCGTTAGCTGTGTTGGGTTCCCATGGCAGACACGGGAGCCGTCCGCAGCCGGATTCGCCGGCCGCCAGAGCTCCCGACGCGCAACGAGAGAACTGTCATGTCGGTAAAGATGGCTCTGGCGAAACTTTCCGTGACCGCGGCCGGCGGCGCGCTGCTGGCGGGCGGCGCGGTCCACGTGGCCGAGAAGCAGATCACCGACACGCCCCTGTACAAGTCGGACAAAACGCAACCGGTGCGCTACGTCAAGGACGCGCCCAAGGTCGTGAAGCGCGAAGTACCGGAAGAGCGGCGCAAGCGTCGCGTCGTCGAGCGCCGGGTCGAATGCGTGCCCGCAGGTCCCGCCGGCCCCGCGCCAGGGCCTGTAGCACCGGCGCCCGAATACGCCGAGGAGTGCCCGCCGCTCTACCAGGTGGCGATGGCGCCCGTGCCCCTGCCGCCGGCCCCGCCGGTCTCCGGCGGTAGCAGCGGCGGCGTGACGGTGATCGGCGGGAGCGGCGGCTTCGGCGGTTTCGGCGGCGGATTCTTCGGCGGGTTCTTCGGCGGCGGTAGCAGCAGCGGCGGCAATGTCGTGGTCACCTCCACCACCTCGGGCGGCTCGACCTCGACCTCGACCGGCGGGAGCTCGACTTCCACCGGCGGCAGCTCGACGTCGACCTCCTCAGGAGGCAGTTCGACTTCGACGTCAACCGGAGGCAGTTCGACCTCCACGTCCACCGGCGGCAGTTCCACCTCCACCTCGGGCAACGTCTCGACCAGCACCTCCACCTCCGGCAACGTGTCGACCAGCACCTCGACCTCGGGCAACATTACCAGCAGCACGAGCACCAGCAGTTCGACCAGCACCAGCTCGAGCACGAGCAGTTCGACGAGTTCGAGCACCTCGTCCTCGACCAGCACGTCGTCCAGCACCGGCGGCACCACCAGCGGCACCCAGGTGCCGGCCCCGCCGATGACGATTCTGTTCGGCCTCGCCGCTGCGGCGGTGCTCGGCCGGCGCAAGTTCAAGGCGGCGAAGGCGGCTTAGACCCGCTCTTCGCCACTCCCACGAGAAAGGGCGGCCCCCGCGAGGGAGCCGCCCTTTCTTTTGCCGGCGGCAGTGGCGGTGCGGCCTACGCCGCCAGCTTGCGCAGCACGTAGTGGAGGATGCCGCCGTTGCGGTAGTATTCCATCTCGTTGGCGGTATCGATCCGGCACTTGGCAGTGAAGGTGAAGCTCTCGCCATTGGCGCGGGTGACTTCGACGTCCACATTCTGCCCGGGCTGAAGATCGGCCAGCCTCTTGATCGAGAAGCTGTCGTCGCCGGTCAGCCCCAGCGTCTCGCGGGTGTCCCCTTCGGCGAACTGCAGCGGCAGCACGCCCATGCCAACGAGGTTCGAGCGGTGGATGCGCTCGAAGCTCTCGACGATCACTGCGCGCACGCCGAGCAGGATCGTGCCCTTGGCGGCCCAGTCGCGGCTGGAGCCGGTGCCGTATTCCTTGCCCGCGACGACCACCAGCGGTGTGCCGTCGGCCTTGTGCTTCATCGCCGCGTCGTAGATCGGCATCTGCTCGCCCTCGTAGGACGTGAAGCCGCCTTCGACCCCGGGCACCATCTCGTTGCGGATGCGGATGTTGGCGAAAGTGCCGCGCATCATCACTTCGTGGTTGCCGCGGCGCGAGCCGTAGGAGTTGAAGTCCGTCTTCGCGACCTGGTTCTCGATCAGGTACTTGCCCGCGGGGCTGTCTTCCTTGATCGAGCCGGCCGGGCTGATGTGGTCGGTGGTGACGCTGTCGCCGAGGATCGCGAGCGGCTTGGCATCCACGATATCGGTGACCGGCGCCGGCGTCATGCTCATGCCCTCGAAATAGGGCGGGTTGGCGACGTAAGTGCTGCCCGGTCGCCATTGGTAGGTGTCGGAACCCGTCACGTCGATTGCCTGCCAGTGCTCGTCGCCCTTGTAGACGTCGGCATAGCGCGTCTCGAACATTGCGCGGTCGATCGCGCCCGAGCGAATCTCGGCGATCTCGTCGTTCGAGGGCCAGATGTCCTTCAGGAACACGTCGTTGCCGGCCTGGTCCTGCCCGATCGGAGTCTCGACCATGTCCTCGGTGACCGTACCCTTGAGCGCGTAGGCGACCACCAGCGGCGGGCTGGCGAGGAAGTTCGCGCGCACGTCGGGGCTGACGCGGCCCTCAAAGTTGCGGTTGCCCGAAAGCACGCTGGCGGCGACGATGTCGTTGCCGTTGATCGCCTTGCTGATCGGCGGCGCGAGCGGGCCGGAGTTGCCGATGCAGGTCGTGCAGCCGTAGCCGACGAGATCGAACCCGATCGCGTCGAGCTCGGACTGCAGGCCCGCCTTGATCAGGTAGTCGGTGACCACCTGGGATCCCGGCGCGAGACTGGTCTTGACCCACGGCTTGGGCTTGAGGCCGCGCTCGTTCGCCTTTTTGGCGACGAGGCCCGCTGCGATCAGAACGTCGGGGTTGGAAGTGTTGGTGCAGCTCGTGATCGCGGCGATCACCACGTCGCCGTCGCCGATGTCGTGATCCTCGCCTTCGACCTCCACGCGCTCGGGCTCGCTCTTGCCGTAGAGCTTTGCGAGCTCGGAATTGAACAGGTCGTCGACTTCGGGGAGGATCACCTTGTCCTGCGGCCGCTTCGGGCCGGCGAGGCTGGGGACGACCGCGCCGATGTCGAGCTCCAGCGTACGCGTGAAGACCGGCTCGTTGTCCGGCTCGAACCACATGCCCTGCTCGCGGCTGTAGGCTTCGACCAGCGCGATCGTCTCCTCGCTGCGACCGGTCAGGCGCATGTAGTCGAGCGTCTTGCCGTCGATGCCGAAGAAGCCGCAGGTCGCGCCGTACTCGGGCGCCATGTTGGCGATCGTCGCGCGGTCGGCGAGGCTCAGGGTCGAGACGCCCGGGCCGTAGAACTCGACGAAGCGACCGACCACGCCCGCGGCGCGCAACATCTGGGTGCAGGTGAGCACGAGGTCGGTCGCGGTCACGCCTTCGGCCAGCTTGCCGTCGAGGCGGAAGCCGACCACTTCGGGGATCAGCATCGAGACCGGCTGGCCGAGCATCGCGGCCTCGGCCTCGATCCCGCCGACGCCCCAGCCGAGCACGCCGAGGCCGTTGACCATCGTCGTGTGGCTGTCGGTGCCGACGCAGGTGTCGGGGTAAGCGACTGCCTGGCCGCTCTCGTCCTCGCTCGACCACACGCCGCGCGCGATGTGCTCGAGGTTCACTTGGTGGCAGATGCCGGTGCCCGGGGGCACGGCGGAGAAGTTGCGGAAGCTCTTGGAGCCCCACTTGAGGAAGTCGTAGCGTTCGGCGTTGCGCGCGTATTCGAGCTCGACGTTCTTCTCGAACGCCTTGGGATGGCCAAACTCGTCGACCATGACCGAGTGGTCGATCACTAGGTTGACCGGCACCTGCGGGTTGATCTTGGCGGTGTCGCCGCCGAGCTTGGCGATCGCGTCGCGCATGGCCGCGAGGTCGACGACGCAGGGAACGCCGGTGAAATCCTGCAGCAGCACGCGGGCCGGGCGGTACTGGATTTCCTCGCCCGTCGCCGGGTTCTTCTGCCAGTCGGCGATCGCGCGGACGTGTTCCTCGCCGACGGTGAAGCCGCCGTCCTCGAACCGCAGCATGTTCTCCAGCAGCACTTTCAGCGAGAAGGGGAGGCGCGAGACGTCGCCGACATGCTCCGCCGCCTTGGCGAAGGAGTAGTAGGCGTAGTCCCTGCCGTTCACGGTGAGGGTGGAGCGGGTCTTGAGGCTGTCCTTGCCGACCTGGGTCATGCTGTGCGTCGTCCTTTCGTGAATGGCGCCCGCCGTCTGCGCTCCGGCGGAAGAGTCGCGATTTTGCCGCGGCACCTGCGCGTTCGCGCGCGAGGCGTCAAGGGCGCGCGCCACGAACCATGCGCTGCGGGCGGCGCGTTATCCTCGCCTATCCTATAGCGCTCACAGCGCGCTTTGTTCCGGTCGGCGGCGCGCTGCGATCCAGCAGCCGACCACGATCAACGCAGCGCCGCCGACAGTCCCCGGTCCCAGCTCTTCGCGGAAGAACAGCCAGCCGAACAACGCTGCCCAGAGGAAGGCGGAATATTCGATCGGCAGCAACACCTGTGCCTCCGCCCGGGCATAGGCCCACGCGAGCGCGATCGCCGCGCCGGTGGCGAGCAACGCGGCCGCGCCGATATCGCGCCATGCCGCGGCCTCCGGCGTGACGAACAGCAGCGGAGCGAGCGGGAGCAGGGTGAGCGCGACCACGCCGTTCTGGAACGTGGCGACCTCCAGCGGCCGTGCAACGAGCGCCTGCTCGCGCTGGATCACGAGGTTCCACGCGTAGAGCAGGGTGGAGAACGCCATTGCCGACAGGCCGTGCACGGCATCGCGGTCGAGCTCCTCGGTGCCGAGCTTGCCGCCGACGATCACCACCACGCCCGCGAGGCCGAGCACCGCGGCGACGACCGCCCGCCGCTCGATCGCTTCGCCGAGCAGGATCGCGGCGAGGTAGAGCGCGATCAGCGGCGCGACGAAGGACAGCGCGATCGCCTCCGCCAGCGGCAGGCGCACGAGCGCGAAGAAGAAGGTCAGCGCCATGAAAGCGACGACGATTCCGCGCTTCATGTGGATGCGCAGCACGGCGCGCGCCGGCCAGCGCCCGCCGAGCGCAAGCCACAGCGGCGCGACCACCGCGACGCCCACGGCGGTGCGCAGCAGCAGTGCGCTGTAGGCGCCGACCGCGAGAGAGGCTGACTTCATGAACGCATCCATCGCCGCGAACAGCGCGATTCCCGCCACGGTAACGACGATGGGCAACTGGCGGTGCTCGGAAAGCATCGATGCGGCATAGGGCCGGTGTTGCGGCGCGTCATCAGCCGATCTGCGATTCAGCCGCCAGTCAGCCGCGGTGCTTGATGCGTGCCCATCGTTCAGGCAGATTCGCCCGGCTCCGCCACGGCCCGGCAATCGCGCGCCTTCGGGGCATGAGACAGGAAATATGACCAGCAAACTCTCGCCGATTCTTCTCGCCGCGGCTTCGCTGACCGCGCTTGTTCCGGCCGCCGCGGCCGCGCAGCAGCGGGGGCCGGAGAACCTCCTGCCCGAAGCCCAGGCGGTCGGGGAATATCCGGTCCAGCCCGACACCGACGTCGTGGCGAGCGAGCCGGTGCGGCCGGCGCCGCCGGCCAGCGTTGCGGCGCCGGGCGACCCGGTTCGCACGATTGCCAAGGAAGTGGTCCAGCAGTTCGAGCCGGCGGTCCAGCCGTGGACCGTCGAGAATGCCGAGAAGCTGGCGACCGTCATCGCCGGGATCGGCGCCGAGGGGCTCGATCCGGCGGATTACGACGAGGCCGCCCTGCGCCAGGCGATCGTCGGCGGACCGGGCGAGCAGCTAGACCAGGTGGCGAGCCGCGCCTTCGCATGGCTGGTGGAGGACATGCGCGACGGGCGCACTCCGATGGAGGCGCGCAAGCAATGGTTCGTGGTCGATCCCGATCCCGACCGCTACCGCACCGGCGACGTGATGGCGGCGGCGCTCGCCAGCGGCGATATCGCCGGCGCGCTGCAGGATCTCGCGCCGCTCCACCCGGATTACGCCAAGCTCAAGGCCGAGCTGGCTGCGACCCCGCCGGACCAGCGTTCGAAGCGCAAACTGATTCGCGCCAACATGGACCGTTGGCGCTGGCTCGCGCGCGATCTCGGCAACCAATACCTGATGACCAACGTGCCCGAGTTCCAGCTCCGGCTGACGGTCAACGACAAGATCCTGCGCACCTACAAAACCATCGTCGGCAAGCCGGGCCGCACCGCGACACCCCAGCTCGCGGAGATCGTGGAAGGCGTGATTTTCAATCCCAACTGGACGGTGCCGCAGTCGATCGTGAAGGGCGAGGGGCTGGGCGCGCGGGTGCTTAACAATCCGGGCTGGGCACGGGCCAACGGCTACAAGGGTTGGCGCGACAAGGAGACCGGTTTCGTCACCGTGGTCCAGCAGCCGGGTCCGGGCAATTCGCTGGGCCTGATGAAGCTAGACATGCCCAACCCGCACGCGATCTTCCTCCACGACACGCCCTCGCGCCACCTGTTCAACAATGCCGACCGCGCGCTCAGCCACGGCTGCATCCGTACCGAGCGGGCGAGCGAACTGGCGATCACGCTCGCGATCCTGGCGAAGAACCCGAGGACCGACGAGGAGCGCAAGATCGCCGCGGAAGAGGCGGTCGAGATCCTCAAGTCGGGCGAGTACACCAAGGTGCCGTTCACCACGCGGATGCCGGTCTACATCACCTATTTCACGATGGGCACCGACATCGACGGCCAGATGCGCACGTTCAAGGACCTCTACGGCCGCGATGCCCCGGTCCTCGCCGCGCTCGACGAGCCCCGCAAAGCCAACCGCGCCCGCCGCACAAGCGAGGAAGCGGTCGAGATCATCGACGATATGAAGACGACCTGAGGTCCGGAAGAGCGTTCCCGCCATTCCCGACCTGGCCGGTCCCCATTGAGAGGGCGCCAGTGCTTACAGCCACGGCCCGTCCCGATGTAGCGGGGAGCCCGGCCTCGGCCGGTCCTGTACGGCACGAGCTGCCTATCATTCGTCAGCCCGCGCGTGAGGGAGATGGCTCTTCGATCGCCGGTTGTGCCGCAACGCCAGCCAACAAGAGCTGCACGACAGCTTTCGCGCGGGTGTTCGTTGCGCGGTGCCGGAAGCGGGAAATGTTGAACGGTACCCGAAACAGCATTGTCGCGTCCTCCACTATGGCGACGGTTGTCTCCAGATCACCAGGCGGCACTATGTCGCTGAGGATCGCCGTCAGATCGCGCGTCAACTTGGCGGCGTGGTTCGCAACGATGTCCATGTGATCTGCGGCGAGTTCCAGATAAGCGTCGAAGACCTCCGGGTCGGCATCGTAGCGGTCGCGCTTGAGTGACAGAAGCGTGAGCACCCACCGCTCGAGACGGTCTCCGGCTGAGAGGTCCAGCGCGGCGATCTTCGCCGATTCTGTCTCGATTTGCTTGAACCAACGCGCGGCCAGTTCTCTCACGAGATCGGCTTTCGTCGCAAAGAAGCGATGCGCGTAGGATTGCGAAATGCCGATCCGGGCCGCAAGCTCGGATAGGACGAGTCGCCGGCCACGCGTTTCCGTCAGCATTCGCTCGGCCTCAGTGAGTAGCCGCGCTCTGATCGCTCCGACGTCCGCGGGTGGACGCGCCATTCAGATCCACCTCCTGACTCGTCGGCTGTAGGCTTCGTAATCCTCCCCGAGAGTGGCGCGGAGCGCCGCTTCCTCATGGGGAATATACCAGAACGCCGCCGCCGCCAGGAAGATCGCCGGCGCGAGTACAGCACACCATACGTTGACGAAGAATGCCGCCGCGACGAGCAGCAGGAGGAAGCCAAGATACATCGGGTTCCGACTGAACCTAAAGGGCCCGTCAGTCACCAGATGGCGCGGAGTCTTGAATGTATGGATCTCGGCCTGTCTGCTGCGGAAATGCACGCGGGCCCAGATCAAGATGGCGGCTCCGAGGATGAGCGGAATGTCCCACGGCATCTGCCGGTCGTACCGCATGGCGAGATCTTCCGGATGATAGGCCCACAGAAGAGCCAGCGGGATCAGCAGCATGAGGAAGAGAACGGGGGGAATCAGGCGGTTCATCTGAGGCTCCGATGCTTAGTGATAAATGATGCTAATCATTTTTTATCACTATTGCAAACTGAATGAGCAGCGATGTTGAGCAGTTCTCCATCGCGTATCTCCCCCCGCGTTTTGGGGTGAGCTGGCTGAATATGTCGGGGTTCGCGCGGCGGCTCGGGCGCTCGCGTCCCGCACCGGGTCCGATCAGTAAACGCCCGGGTTGACGATGTCCTTGCCCCGCGGCGGCTCGGGCATCAGCGGCCTGATCTCGTCGGTCTGCTGAACCGGCCGGGAAACGGTCGAGCCGTCCGCCGCCAGGCCGAGGCGGTCGGCGAAGAGCACGCGGCCGCCCCCGAGCTGGAGCAGGGCCAGTTTGAAATCCGCATCCCCCATGGCGAAGCATCCGTTGGAGCGCCCGAGGCGGCCCCACCGGGCCAGGTGTTCGGGTTCGGCATAGCCGGCGCGGTGCATCACGATCGCGCGGTTGAGCGCGTTGGAGTTGTCCGCCTCCAGCCCTTCGAGCCGGATCGAAGTGCCGAACTGTCCGGTGTACCAGCCGTAGGTCATATAGGCGCCGCGGCTGGTGCAGAGCGATTCGGGCACGTTGGAAAACCAGTTGAGCCAGCCGTCGTGCTCCGGATCGGAGCCGCTGCCGTGGGTGACGAGGTAGGAATCGACCCGCCCCGCTTCGAGATTGACGAAGTGGAAGCGCGGTTCCGAGCTACGCAGCCCGAAGTCGGCGATGCCGACGATATCGGTGCGCCAGAGGATCGACCCGGCCTTCTGCTGTTCGCGCTTGGCGATCTCCACCAGGATCGCGTCGCGCGCGTTTCCGCTGCGCACTTGCGCCGGAAGGCGCGAGGGGAGAGCCATTGTTGCGCCCAGCGCCAGGGCGCCCTTGATGATGCCGCGTCTGTTCATGTTCGCGCCCTAGCATAGCGAGCGATAACGGGAGCGTGAACGGGGAACGGCCCCGCTCGTCCGCGCGTTCGGCCGCACATGAAGCACATTGCCCTGCCGGCGCTGCTCGCGCTCGCCGCCTGCACCGCCGCGCCGCCGCCCGAAGCGGCCCCGCCGCCGCCGGAGGAGGAGAGCACGCCGGAAGCTCCCGCCGCCACCCGCATTCTCAGCCAGGACGCCGCGCATCGGCTGCGCAACAACAGCGGCATGACGCTGCAATGGATCACCTGGGACCGGCGCGGCGACGTGGAGGTGACTGTCGACACGAACGGCGCCTGGCACCTCGCCGGCTCGCAAAGCGCCCAGGACGGCCCCGGCCGCGTGGCCGTGGAGGGCGTGGTGACCGAGATCGGCGCCGACTACTTCCTGCTCGATGGCCGCGTGGCGATCACCGACACGCCCGACCCGGGCCGCCGGTGCAGCGAGGACAAAGTCTGGCGCTTCGGCGTCACGCAGGGCCGGCAATACTGGCGGCTGCGTGAGTTCGAATGGTGCGACGGGCTGACCGACTACGTCGACATTTATTTCTGAGGGTTTGGAGGGGGCGTTTCTCCGGCGCCGTGTCGCTGGAAGGGCTCACCCATCCGGCGGAAATCAATCCGAACCCGACCTTCTTCGTCATGCTGAACTTGTTTCAGCACCCATTCCCCGGCACTTCTCCGCCGAATGCCCATGGAGCGCGACCCGTGCGTCTATATCCTCGCCAGCGGTCGGCATGGCACGCTCTACATCGGAGTCACCAGTGACCTGATGCAGCGGCTCTACCAGCACCGTGCCGGCATGACTGGCGGATTCACCGCCCGATACAAGGTCCACCGTCTCGTCCGCTATGAAATGTTCGGTGACATGGAAGGGGCGATCCTGCGCGAGAAGCAGCTCAAGCGCTGGCACCGGCAGTGGAAGATCAACCTGATCGAAAGCGAGAACCCACATTGGGCGGACCTGGCGGTCGGGTTGGGCTTTGATCCGCTGGCTGCCGGAGGGAGGCGAAATGGATCCTGAAACAAGTTCAGGATGACGTAGAAGAGAAAGGAGACGACGAAAGTCCCCTACTCCGCCGCCTCCGGCACGGTGTCGGCCTGCCCGGCGTCGCTCATGTCCGCCTCGATCTCGGCGGCCTTCCTTTCGACCAGTTCGACGATATGGTCGAGCATGTCGGCGTCGGACACGTGGTGGTCGGTCACGCCCGAGAGGTAGACCATGTGCTTGCCCTTGCCGCCGCCGGTGATCCCGATGTCGGTCTCACGCGCCTCGCCCGGGCCGTTGACGACGCAGCCGAGGACCGAGAGCGACAGCGGGGTCTTGATGTGCGAGAGCCGCTCCTCCAGCGCCTGGACGGTGCGGATCACGTCGAAGCCTTGCCGCGCGCACGAGGGGCACGAGACGACGCGCACGCCGCGGGTGCGCAGGCCGAGGGCTTTCAGGATCTCGAACCCGACGCGCACTTCGTCTTCGGGTTCGGCCGAAAGCGAGACGCGGATCGTGTCGCCGATCCCGGCCCAGAGCAGGTTGCCGATGCCGATGCTCGACTTGACCGTGCCGCCGATCAGCCCGCCGGCTTCGGTGATACCGAGGTGCAGCGGGCAATCGACCGCTTCGGCAAGGCCCATGTAGGCGGCGACCGCGAGGAACACGTCGCTCGCCTTCACCGCCACCTTGTATTCGTGGAAGTCGTGGTCCTGCAGCAGCTTGATGTGGTCGAGCGCGGACTCGACCAGCGCTTCGGGGCAGGGCTCGCCGTACTTCTCGAGCAGGTCCTTCTCGAGGCTGCCGGCGTTGACCCCGATGCGGATCGCGCAGCCGTTGGCCTTGGCCGCGCGGACCACTTCGGCGACGCGCTGGTCGCTGCCGATATTGCCGGGGTTGATGCGCAGGCAGGCCGCGCCCGCGTCCGCGGCCTCGAGCGCGCGCTTGTAGTGGAAGTGGATGTCAGCGACGATCGGGATGTTGGCCGCCTTGACGATCGCGGGCAGCGCCGCGGTCGCTTCCTCGGTCGGACACGAGACGCGGATGATGTCGGCCCCGGCGTCCTCGCAGCGGCGGATCTGGTCGATCGTCGCGGCCGCATCCTCGGTCGGGGTGTTGGTCATCGTCTGCACCGTGATCGGCGCATCGCCGCCGACCGGCACGTTGCCGACCATGATCTGGCGGGACTGGCGACGCGCGATCGTGCGCCACGGACGTATCTCGGACATGGCCCGCCATATAGGCGCGCGGGCATGAAGGAGCAATGACAGCGCCCGGCGTTTGCGGCATGGAAGGCGCGATGGAAGATCCGGCCGATCCCACCGACGAGAACGAGGACGAAACCGCGCTGCTGTTCGGCCGCGTGCTCGACGGCAGGGGCGGCGCGCGGGCGATCGACTGGGCCGAGGCGCAGGGCTGGCGGCCGGCCGCGGCGGGCCAAGTCATGTGGCTTCACGTGCGGCGCACCCATGCGGGCGTCTGCGACTGGCTTCAGGCGGAGCTCGGCATTCCGGAGCCGACCGCCCGACTGCTCGTCAGCGATGCGACCCGCCCGCGCGCCTTCCGCGAGGGCGAAACGCTGGTCGCCGTGCTGCGCGGGATCAATTTTAATCCGGGCGCTGCGCCGGAGGATATGGTCTCGATGCATCTCTGGAGTGACGGGACGCGGCTGGTGACCTTGCGCCGCGCCCCGCTGCAGACGCCGCAGGACACGCTGCTGGAATTCGAAGCGGGCACCGGCCCGGCTGACGCCGGTTCGCTCGTCACGTCGCTGACCGGTCACATGGTGCAGCGGATGAATGCTGCGATCGTCGACATGAACGACGAGATCGACCGGCTGGAAGATCTCGACATGGAGGAGGAGGGCAACGAGGAGGTGCTGTCGAAGGCCGTGGCGATCCGCCGGAACTGCCTCGCGCTTCAGCGCCACATGGGGCCGCAGCACGTCGCCCTGGAGGCGATCGCGCGCGAGGCGCCGGAGTGGTTCGAAGGGCACGACCGGCGCGAGATCGCCGAGACGATCGCGCTCCTGCGCCGCTTCCTCGACGATGTCGACATCAGCAAGGAAAGCGCGGTCGTGCTGATGGACGAATTGCGCGCCCGTTCCCTCGCCGGGGCGGAGCGCACCAACTACCTGCTGACGATCGTGGCGGCGATTTTCCTGCCTCTGACGTTCCTTACCGGGCTGCTCGGGATCAACGTCGGCGGAATGCCGGGGGCGGACGACGAGGCGGCGTTCTGGATCGTGGTCGCTCTCTGCGCGGGGATCATGGCGACGCAGCTCGCGCTGTTCCGGAAGTGGAAGTGGCTCTGACGCGGGCACCCATCGCTGTTCCGCGATGGGACGGAGCGCATGTAGCGTCGCATTAAGCATGGCGGTTAACCGCGCCCGGCGGTGGGGCGGCTATGACGGTGCGCTTCCGCCCGGGCGGATATTCTGGAGACGCGCCATGCCGTTCGCGCCGTTCGTTCGCGAGACTCTCGCGGTCCTGACCGAGATCGCCTTCTCGCGCAGCCTCCGCACGGCGGCGCTGTTCCTGCTCCCCTATGCCGGCGTGCTCGTCGGGCTCGATGTCGCGGCGCATTACGGCGAGCTGACCGATGCGCACCTGCCGGTGCAGTTCTTCCTCGCCTCGGACGGGGGCTTCGGCGAATGGCTCGAATATGCGCTGACCTTCGCGGTCGCGGCCATGCTGTTCGTCATGTGGCGGTGGGACGGAGCGAGCGTCTACCTCGCCAATGCGCTGCTGTTCGCCTGGCTGACGCTCGACAACAGCATCGAGATTCACGAGCGCTTCGGCCACGCCTTCGAAAGCTGGTTCGGTGGCTGGCCGCTGCCGGTCGAGCCGAACGATATCGGCGAAGCGAGCCTGTTCCTCGCGATCGGTCTCGTCTGGTTGATCGGACTATCCATCAGCCTGCACCACGCGCGGCTGCGCGCCGCCGTCGAATCGCTGATCCTCGCCGGATGCGTCGCCGCGGCAGCGTTCTTCGGCGTCGTCGTCGACCTGGTGGTCGTCTGGGGCCCGCACACCCAGGCGATGATCGAAGTGGAGACGTTCATCGAAGACGGCGGCGAGTTCGCGATGATCTGCATCACGTTCCTGATCGCGGTTGCGCTGTTCGACGTCGCGCGTCGCAGGCGCGGTGCGGGAGCGCACCTGCCGGAGATCGCCTCCGCCGCCTGAACGGGCAACTTCGCCCTTGCCCTTGGCCGGCGCGGCGCTAGCCTCGCGGCCATGATCAGGTTCTCCGCTCTTCTCGCGCTCCTCGCCCTGTTCCCCGCCGCTTCGTTGTCAGCACAGGAGGCGGCTGCGCCGCCGCAGGACTGGTCGCTCGCGATTCATGGCGGCGCCGGCACGCTCAAGCGTGAGAACATGAGCGCCGAGCAGGAGGCGGAATACCGCGCCGCCATGCAGGCCGCGCTCGATGCGGGGGCGAAAGTGCTGCGCGAAGGCGGTAGTGCAATGGATGCGGTCGAGGCGGTGATCGTGCTGCTGGAGGGCGACCCCAAGTTCAACGCGGGGCGCGGTGCGGTATTCACCTGGGACGGGAAGAACGAGCTCGACTCCTCGATCATGGACGGCAGCACGCGCGCCGCGGGCGCGGTCGCGGGGGTGACGATCGTGCGCCACCCGATCCGCCTCGCGCGCGCGGTGATGGAGGATGGCCGCCACGTGTTCCTTTCGGGAGCGGGCGCCGAGCAGTTCGCGGCGGAAAAGGGCCTCGAGATCGTGCCGCCCGAATGGTTTGCGACCGAGCATCGCCGCCAGCAGCTCGAGAAGATGAAGGCGGAGAACCTCGCCGCGCTCGACGTCGAGTTCAAGTTCGGCACGGTCGGCGCGGTGGCGCGTGACGCCGCAGGGCACCTCGCCGCCGGCACTTCGACCGGCGGCATGACCGGCAAGCGCTGGGGCCGGATCGGCGATTCGCCGGTGATCGGCGCGGGCACCTGGGCCGACGACCGCGCTTGCGCCGTCTCCGCCACCGGCTCGGGTGAATACTTCATCCGCGCCGGTGTCGCGCACGCGATCTGCGCGCGCATGCTGCTGGCCGGCGAAGGGGTGCAGCAGGCCGCCGACGCGGTGATCGCCGACGTCGGCGAACTGGGCGGCGACGGCGGGGTGATCGCCGTCTCGAAGGACGGCGAGGCCGTGTTCAGCTTCAACACCCCGGGCATGTATCGCGGCCGTGCGACCAGCGAGGGCGTGAACGAAGTGGCGATTTTCGCGGGGGAGTAGGTTCTCGTCACCCCAGCGAAAGCTCGGATCGGGTGCGGCGAAATCCGACCTGGCGGGTAGCGATCCCAGCTTTCGCTGGGATGACGCGGCGGTTAATTCAGGTCGCCCGCGCGTACCTGGCAATGACGCGCCCAACCTCCGCCAGCACGGCTTCGGACGCGGCATCGGCCGCCGTATGCTGGCGGGCGGCGCGGAAGTAAGCGGCGAACGTCAGCGGCGCGCGGGCTGGCGGCTCGACATAGCCGACGTCGACGTAGACGCTGCCCATGCCCGGTGCGAGCGACGTGCCGGTCTTGTCGCCCGCGGGCCATTCGGGCGGGAGCCCGGCGCGCACGCGCTTGGTGCCGGTGTGCGTGTCTGCCATCCAGAGCTTCAGCGTGGCGCGCGCCGCCTCGCCCAGCGCGTCGCCGTAGAGGAGCTTGCCCAAAGTGCGCGCCATGGCGGCGGGCGTGGTCGTGTCCTTGATCTCGCCCGGCGGCACCAGGTTGAGCTCGGGCTCGTAGCGGTCGAGCCGGCTCGTCTCGTCGCCGAGCGCGCGCCAGAACGCGGTCAGCCGCTCGGGCCCGCCGAGCCGCCGCAGGAGGAGATTTGCCGCCGTGTTGTCGCTCAGCTTCTGGGTGAACTCGGCCAGCTCGCGCAAGGTCGCGCCTTGCTCCAGCCGCTCCCTGGCGAAGGGCGCGTAGGCGAGCAGGTCGTCAGTGCTCCAGGTGACGTGCTCGCCGGCGTCGATCGCGCCGGTCTCGTCGAGGTGCAGCACGAGCGCGGCCAGCGAGAGCTTGAACGAGGACAAGTGCGGAAAGCGCGCATAGTCGGCATGGCCCCAGACGCGGCCCGTGCCGGTGTCGAGCACCGCGACGCCGAGCGTACCGTTGCCTTGCGCCTCGATGATGCGCAGCAGGGCGCCGAAACGCCCGGCGAGATCGTGCTCGATCGGCACGCAGGCGCCCGCCGCCAGCGCGAGTCCGGCCGCGAGCGCGGTTCTGCGGTCGATCGTCACAGCCACTTCTCCATGCACAGGCTGAACTCGTCGGAGACATAGTCGCCGAACGCCGGGCATTCGGCAAACCCGTGCTTTTCGTATAGCCGCAAGGCCGGCCGAAACGCTTCGGGCCGCCCGGTCTCCAGCCCGAGCCAGCGATAGCCGCGTGCTTGCGCCTCGGCCAGCAGGTGGAGCAGGACCGCCTCGCCCGCGCCCTTGCCGCGGTAGGCCGGGGCCGCGCGCATCGACTTGAGCTCGCCGCGGTCGGGCGCGAGTTCCTTCAGCGCGCCGACCGCCGCCAGCCGATCGCCCTCGCGTACGGCATAGAAGGTCACCTCGGGGTCGCGCAGCCGCTCGGCCGGCAGGGCGTGGACCTTGCAGGCGGGCGACCAGCGGTGCATCTCGTCGAGGTGGAGCTGGAGCAGCGCGAGCACCTCGGCATCCTCCAGCGGGTCCTGCGCGATCCGGTATTCCATTGCCGCCCTTGTGCGCCGCGCGGCACGGGCGGGCAAGGGGCCTAGCTGAACTTGTCCGCCTTGCGCTTGCCGAAGCGCATGTCGCTTTCGAGCCTGGCGCGGAGCTGCGCGTAGAACGCCTCGAGGAAGGCGCGCTCGTCGCCGCTGCCCGGGTTCCAGCCGATCTTGCGGCAGATCGCCTGGTGGACCGATTCGAGCGCCTCGGGCCTGCCGTCGCGCAGCACGCGTTCGAGCGTCTGCAGCTCGTACTCGCCGTAGATCGCCAGCTCGGCCTCGCCGAAACGGTACTCGGCGCCGGTCAGCGCGCTCGCGCCCTCGCGGGCCGCGCCTTCCGTCGAGAGCGCCCCGGCCAGCGCGGCGCGCGGGGCCTCGACCACCCAGGTGCCCGCGATCAGGTCGCCCGCGCGCAGGGCATCGCGGTTGAAGAACGGGAACAGCAGGAAGACGAGGAACCACGCGGCGGCGGCAATGCCGGCTGCGCCGGTCTCGCCGCTCGGTGCGCTCATCAGGAACACGAACGGCAGGAACAGCTCGATGTCGCGCAGGAGGTTGCGCGCGACCACCGCCTCCGGCGTCAGCCGCCCGCCCTCCCGCGAGGCGACGCGGATCCCCGCCGCCCGCTTGCCGAAGGTGGCGCCGCGCGGCCCCATTTCCATGATCATGAAATAGCCGTTCCAGAGGAGGAACCAGAACAGGGTCCAGAACACGGCGATGAACTCGATCGCGCCGCTCGTATCGCCGGCGACGCCGCCGGTGCGGAACAGCCCGCCGGCGATCCAGATCAGCGCCAGCGTGACCACCACGCTGGTGACGAATATCAGCGTCAGGTCGATCAGCAGCGCCCCCGCGCGCGCGCTGCGGCTGGCGACGGTGAAGGGGAGCGCGATGCCTTCGGGCGTGACGACGTCGCGGCGGCGCCTGGCGCGGTGCGCGAGATGCGGGGCGGCCTGGACGCTCATGCCGGGTCGCCCTTTCTCTCCCGCCCGAAGGCGAAGAAGTAGGCGAGCCAGAACAGCAGCATGACGCAGCCGATGATCAGCCGGCCCTCCATCCCGAGCAACTGGCGCGGAAAGGCCTCCAGCAGCGCGGCGGCGACGAGCATCAGGACCACGCCGACCATGACCTGCGCGCCGCGGCGCCCGCTCTCGGCCGCGGCGGCGAGGATGGAGCGGTTGCCGGGGAAGGCCATCGAGCGGCCGATGTGCATGCCCGCCGCGCCGGCGAGCAGGATCGCGAACAGCTCCGTCGTGCCGTGCACGCTCAGCCAGGCGGCGAATTCGAGCGTCAGCCCGGCGTCCGCGTAGAGCCACAGGATGGCGCCGAGCATGGCCATGTTGTGGATCAGCAGCATCAGCGAGGGAATGCCGAAGGCGAAGCCGAGCGCGAAGGCGAGGATCGCGACGCCGGCGTTGTTGCTGAACAGGAAAGCGGCGAAAGCGGACAGGCCTTGCGCGTCCTTCTCCACCTGGAGGCTTTCGAGCAGCACCTCGCGGCTGGCGCCGGGCACGCGCGTGTCGGCCAGTTGGGCGGGGACGAAGGCGTAATACCACTCACGGTCCTGCGCGACGAGTAGCCAGCCGGTGATCGTGCCCGCCACCGTGACCGCCAGTGCGATGCAGATGTCGAGCCAGATCGCGCGGATCGCGCGGCTCAGCCCGCCGCCGAGGAAGCCGCGCAGCCAGGCGACGAAGCCCTGGCGCGGCCCGTAGACCTGGAACCAGGCGCGCTGGACTAGCGAATCGAGGTATTCGAGCGTCGCGGCGTCGAGCGAGGTCTCGCGGGCGACCGCAAGGCTCGAGGCGGCAGTGCGGTAAAGCGCGGGCAGGGCCAGCACGTCCTCGTCCGACAGGCCGCGCAGCCGCCCTTTCTCCATCCGCGCGACGATGTCCTCCAGCCGCCGCCAGTCGTGCTCGCGCTCGAGCCGGAAGCGGTCGGAGCGCAGCGCGGCCGCTTCGATGTCGGGCGGCGGCGCGACTTCGGCCTTGCCGAACAGGGTCTTGAGGATGGGGGCTTTCAACCGATCGCCTCCGCGCGCTTGATCTCGAGATAGCGGTCGATCAGGCGGTAGCCGATCCGGTCCCATGGCGCCTCGATGATGTCGACCCCCCTCTGCCGCAGCCGCCGGAGCACCAGCGCGCGCTGGCGCAGCAGCGTGTCGGCGGTGACGGCAGTCGCGAGCGCATCGAGCGTCTCCGGTTCCGCGGCGGACATCGCGGCGAGATCCTCGTCCTCCATCGTCACGAACAGCACCAGGTGCCGGTCGACCAGCCGGCCGACGCTCTCGATCATCAGTTCGGCGCCCGTCGGATCGGTGAAGTCGGAGAACAGCACGATCAGCGAGCGGCGCTGGAGCCGGGCGGAGAGCGTTGCCAGCGCGAGCGTGAAGTTCGGCTCCTCCGCATGATAGTCGAGCCCGGCGGCGGCGCGCTGGAGGCGGTGGAAATTGCGCGAATCGCCGACGAACGGCGTCGAAAGCTCGGGCCGCCGGGCGAAACCGAACAGCGCCACGCGGTCGCCGCCCTTGAGCGCGAGGTAGGACGCCGTGAGTGCCGCGGTCACCGCACGGTCGATCCGCGGCAGTCCGCCGACCGGCTCGCACATCGCCTGTCCGCAGTCGAAGGCGAAGACGATCTGGTTGTTGCGCTCGCTCTCGTTCTCGCGCGCGTAGAGGCGGGTGTGGCGCGCGCTCGCCTTCCAGTCGATTCGGCGGCGGTCCATGCCGGGCTCGTACTCGCTCAGCGCCTCGAACTGGGTGCCTTCGCCGCGGATGCGGCGGGTGATGAGGCCGAACTGGGCGTCGCGCAGGAAGGCCTGCAGCTCGGGGCTGCGGACGGGGGCGAGGTCGGGCCAGATGCGGATCGCGCGGTCGAGCTCGTGGCGGACCTGGCGCGCGCCGAGGCCGAGCGGTCCGCTCCAGCGGAGCCAGACGCGTTCGATGGGAGCGGTGCCCCGGCGCGAGGGCGTGAGCGCGGCCGTTCCGTGCCAGGTGCCGGTAGCCCGGTCGTACGGAGCGAGGAGGCGCGCGCCGCCGCTCGGGTCGAGCCGCGGGTCCACGCCCAGCGCGACCTCGACCGGCGCGCGCGCGGCGCGGCCGGCGATCTCCGCCAGAACGGCGACGCTCAGCGGCTCGCCGACTTCGGCATCGGCGGGCGCGTGCAGCCGCCAGTCCGTGATCCGTCCGGCCAGCGCACCATCGAGCAGCACCAGCACGAGCAGCGCCACCCCCGCGGCCGGCGCGATGACCCACGCCCCAGGGGCCGCCGCGGCGATCACCAGCGCGAGCGGCGCCGCCAGCGCGGCGAGCCAGGCGGCGCGGGCCGTGGGCACGAGGGGGAAGGGCCTCACTCAATCCTCCCGATCCGGAGGATCACCGCGGGGCCTCGGTGCTCTCGACGAGATCGGCGACCAGCGCCTCGACCTCGCGGCCCTCGATCTCCGCGGCGGGGCTTAGGACCAGCCGGTGGCGGAGCACGGCGGTGGCGAGGGCCTTCACGTCGTCGGGAATCACGTAGTCGCGCCCCTCCAGCGCCGCGCGGGCGCGCGCGGCATTGGCCAGGAGGACGGCCGCGCGCGGGCTGGCGCCGCTCGACAGGTCGGTAGTCTCGCGCGTGGCGCGTACCAGCCGCACGACGTAGTCGACGATCTCCTTCGCCACGGTCACCCCGTTCAGCGCCGCGCTCGCCTCGCCCAGCCGCGCGGCGTCGGTGACGGCTGCGATGCCGAACTCGGCCGGGCGCGGCGGTCCCTGCCGCTCGCCGTAACGGGCGACGATCGCGGCTTCCTCTTCCTCGCTTGGATAGGGGACGAGCAGCTTGAACAGGAACCGGTCGAGCTGCGCCTCGGGCAGCGGATAGACGCCCTGGTTCTCGATCGGGTTCTGCGTCGCGACGACCATGAACCGGTCGGGCAGGGCGTGCGTTTCCCCGTCGAGCGTGACGCGGCGTTCCTGCATCGCCTCCAGCAGCGCCGCCTGGGTCTTGGGCGGCGTGCGGTTGATCTCGTCGGCCAGCAGCAGCTCGCAGAAGATCGGCCCGCGCGTCAGCGTGAACTGGCTGGTCTGGAAGTTGAACAGGTTGGAGCCGAGGATGTCGCCCGGCAGCAGGTCCGGCGTGAACTGGATGCGGCCGTAGTCGAGCCCGAGCGCGCAGGCGAAGCACTGGGCGAGGAAAGTCTTGGCCGTGCCCGGCGGGCCTTCGAGCAGCACGTGCCCCTCGCTCACCAGCGCGACGAGCAGGTGATCGACCGTCTCCTCCTGGCCGACGATCGCCTTGCCCACCTCCTGGCGGATCGCCTGCGCCATCGCGCGGACTTCGTCGAGCGTCATCGTCATCGGATCAGCTTCCTTTCGAGGGATTTGAGCGCGCGCGCGGCGCGCAGGATCTCGTTCGGGCGGGTCGCCTGCCGCAGCGCCTCGGCGCTCTCGGCGAAACCCGGCGCATCGGGCAGGCGTGTGGAGATCGCGCGGTCAAGCGTCTCGTCGTCGGACCTGCGCAGGCGTAGGGCAGTGGCGAGGCGCTGCCGCATCGTCTCGATATAGGGCACGGTCAGCAGGTGCAGGCGCCGCGTGCGCAGAACGAACGCCGCGCCGTTCGCCACCAGCCGCCGCTTGCCGAAGGCAATCGCGCGCTCTTCCGCAAGCGGCGGGCCGAACCGGCGGAAGGCCCGCCAGGCGACCACGATCATCGCCAGCGCAAGGCACAGCGTTGCAGCCAGGAAAGGCGGTGCGAAGGCGAGCGTGAGCAGGTTCTGGGTCCGCCCGAGGCCGTTCAACGTCAGGTCGAACACGATCGGCAGGTCTTCCCCCTCCGTCGCCAGGTCGACGATCTCGTGCGCCAGCGCGGCGCGCTCGCGGTCGGCCATGCCGTAGTTGTCGAACAGGTCCGGCTCGGCCGCGATCATGAAGTTCCAGCGGCTCGCGTCGCGGTCCTCCTCGTCGGCAGGCGGCAGGCCGGCTGCCTCGTCGAGCACCGGATAGTATCCGCCGTCGTCGTAGTATCCGACGAGGATGTTGCCGTTGCTCGCGGTCACGAGCGGGATCATGGTCGCATTGGCGATCGTCTGAACGCGTTCGCGGTCGGGCACGGCGCCGCTCCGGTCGCCCAATCGCCAGTCCGGCCCCTGCGCGGGATCGAGCTCGCCGAGCGCCAGCTCGGTCGCGTACTGATCTTCGAACGCCGCGATCCACGACGCCTTGGCCGCCCCGCCCAGAACGACCCAGCCGTCTTCCTTGTCTACCGGAACGGCCTCCGGAATCTCCATCGCGAACCACTTGGGCAGGATCAGCAGCGTCGGGCCGGTGTAGCGGCGGCGCGCGATCAGCTCGGCGATCTCCTTGCCGTCGGCGTAGAGTGGCGGGGTCAGGATCAGCAGCGCCTCGTCATCGAACGCGCCGGGGCTGCGCGAGAGCGAGACTTGGTGCCCTTCGGCCTCGAGGATCTCGGCGATGGCGGCGTAACCCGTCAGGCCCTTGGCCGCCGCATGACTGCCGCCGTCGTTGGGGCCGCGCGAAGTTTCCCCCGCGCCGATGAGATAGAGCGTCGCCGCGAACGCGATCGCGCCGAACAGCAGCAGGCCGAGCACGACCCTGGGGTTGAATGCAGGCGCGCCCTCGCCGGTCATGCCGTGCGGCCCGGAAGGCGCTGGAGCGCGAACTCCGCGTAAGCGGCGCGCGCGGCCTGCCAGTCCTCGGCGCCGAGGCTGCGCAAGGCGAAGAGGCTGCGCTCGACCCGCTCGGCGATCGCCGTGAAGGCTGTGCGTGCCGCCTCGGGCAGGGCCGTCAGCGCGGCGAGCTCGCGCGCCGTACTGGACGGCTCGACCCAGTCGGGCCGGGCGGCGGCGATCTGGCCGACGCTGCGCTGGAGCAGCAAGCGCGTCGCCTCGTCGTAGCGGCCCTCGGCAGCGAGTCGATCCGCGTCCTCGAGCAGCGCCAGCGCTTCTGCGCGGTCGGGCGCCCAGGCCTGCTCCTCGTCGGCTGGTCGTTTGCGCCGGGCCAGGGCGGGGGCCAGCAGCCGCCAGAGCAGGTAGCCGGCCAGCAGCACGCCGATGGCGAGCAGCACCCATTTGAACACCGGCCACGACATGCCGAGCGCGCGGCCGATCGGTGCGAAAAAATCGCCCAGCGCTTCCAAGAGGGCGGTCAGCCAGCCGGGCGGCTCCTGCCGTTCGGGCAAGTCGATCGGAGTGAACTGGATGGTGTCATCGGCGCGAACGGCGTCCCAGCTGGTCCCGGCCGGTTCCGTTCCGCCCTCTGCGATGTCCCCAGCGCCCCGTGCCACGGGGACGAGTGGTGGCAGGTCGCCGGGCGCTGCGCAAGCGCGATCGGCCCCATGTCGGCGCTGCGTCAGGGCCGCGGGCGCGCCTGGCGATAGCTGCCGAGCAGGCGCAGATCCTTGCAGTGGAACGCCAGTTCCTCGAACGCGCCGTCGACCCGCGGGTCGCCCGGTGCGCCGACGATATCGGCGTAGAACATCGTCGCCGCGAAGCTCGCGCCTTGCTGGTAGCTTTCGAGCTTGGTCATGTTGACGCCGTTGGTCGCGAAGCAGCCGAGCGCCTTGTAGAGCGCGGCGGGCACGTTCTTCACTTCGAATACGAAAGTCGTCATCGCGGTGTCGCCGTCGAGGCTCACCGGATCGAGCGGCTCGCGCGCGAGCACGACGAAGCGCGTGGTGTTGTCGGCGGCGTCTTCGACCTGGTCCTCCACCACCTGCAATCCGTAGAGCTCCGCAGCGAGCTTCGGCGCGATCGCGGCGAGCCCGGGATCGCCTTTTTCCGCGACGAAGGCGGCCGAGCCGGCGGTGTCGGCATGGCTCAGCGGAACGATCCCCCGCTCGCGCAGGAACATCCGCGACTGGCCGAGCGCCTGCGGGTGGCTGTAGGCCGCCTCGAACGGGCCGAAGCTACCATCGGCATTGGGAATCGCCATCAGCGCGTGGGTGATCGGCATGAAGTGCTCGCCCACGATCGACAGGCCGCTCTGGGGCAGCAGGAAGTGAATGTCGGCGACCCGACCGTGCTGGCTGTTCTCGATCGGGATGATCGCGCAGCCGGCGCGCCCGTCCCTCACCGCATCCAGCGCGTCCTCGAATCCGAAGCAGGGCAGCGGCAGGTAATCTGGCGCTGCCTCGCCCGCAGCGCGGTGCGAGTTGGCGCCGGGCGCGCCCTGGAAGGCAATCGCGCGCGCCGGGTCCACCGCGGCCGCGGCGCGCATCCGCTCGACCATCTCGAGCGCGGGGGCGGGGAAGCTGTGCATCGAGGCCGGGCCCTAAGCGCGCCCCGCGCGGCGGGCAAGAACTATGGCTTGCGCTCGCGAGGGGTGCCGACTAGAGCGGCGCGCGAAAATAGCCACTATCGCGTTTCCCGGAACTCTTTGCGCATGAACGACCGTTTCAATACCGCCGCCGGATGGCTTCTTTTCGCGGGTATCGTCGGCCTGGGCCTGTCGAGCGTAAGTTCGCGTTTCTTCGCGACGCATGCTCCGGAAGAAGGCGGCTATCCGATCGAGGGCGCGATCGAAGAAGGCGGCGGCGAGGAAGCGCTCGATATCGGCACGCTGCTCGCGAATGCCGACCCGGCGGTGGGCGAAGCGGCCGCTACGGCGCGCTGCGGCACCTGCCACACGTTCAACCAGGGCGGCGCTACCGGCCAGGGTCCGAATCTCTACGCGATCATGGGCACGACGATCGGTGCGCATGCTCCGGGCTTCGCCTACAGCGATGCGCTGGCAAGCCATGGCGGCAACTGGACCTACGAGAACATGTTCGCGTGGCTCGAAAGCCCGCGCTCGTTCGCGCCTGGCACCAAGATGAGCTTCGCCGGCCTCTCGAGCCCCGAAGACCGCGCGAACATCATCCGCTTCATGTACGAGAACGGCGGCGGCCCGGCGCTTCCCGAACCGGCTCCGATCGAGGAAGCGGAGGCGGCAGCCGGGGACGAGGCGGATACGCCCGAGGCCGAGGAGATCGTGCCCGGCGCCGACCAGACCAACCCGGTCGGCGAAGGCGCGTAAGGGGCATTCGTATCCCGGCAGAGACCGGGATCGCTCCAGCGTTTCGCTTGCCGTTACGGTCGTCCCGCTAGTCGCGGCCCTTGAAGCCCTGAGCCACGACATACCATTCCGATGAGCCCTTGCGGCTCGCCGGCGGCTTGGCGTGCTTGACGGTGCGGAAGTGTTTCTTGAGCAGCGTGAGCAGTTCGGCGTCGGTGCCGCCGGCGAGCACTTTGGCCAGAAATGCACCGCCTTCGGCCAGGTTCTCGACCGCGAACCAGGCCGCAGCCTCGACCAGGCCCATCGTGCGCAGATGGTCGGTCTGCTTGTGGCCCACGGTGTTCGCCGCCATGTCCGACATGACGAGATCGGGTGGGCCGTCGAGCGCGGCTTCGAGCGCGGCCGGCGCGGCGTCGGCCATGAAGTCCATCTGCAGGATCGTGACGCCTTCGATCGGTTCGACTTCGAGCAGGTCGATGCCGACGATCGCCGCCTTGGGCGCCTGCTTGCGCACGACCTGGCTCCACCCGCCTGGCGCGATGCCGAGGTCGACCACGCGGCGCACGCCCTTGAGCAGGCCGAACTTCTCGTCGAGTTCGATCAGCTTGTAGGCCGCGCGGCTGCGGAAGCCTTCGGCCTTGGCCTGCCTGACGTAGGGATCGTTGAGCTGACGCTCGAGCCAGCGTGTGGAGGAGGCGGTGCGTCCGCGCGCGTTGCGCACGCGCTTGTCGGGATTGCGGCCGGATCTCGCCATCAGGCGCCTCTCGCCGCCTGCGGACCGCCGCCGGGTATGTTCGCGACGCCCGCCGCCATCAGGCTGCGCAATATGCCCTCGCGAATCCCGCGATCCGCCACGCCGAGCCGCTCGGCCGGCCAGATGTCCAGGATGGCCTCGAGAATGGCGCAGCCAGCCACGACCAGCTCCGCGCGGTCGTGGCCGATGCACGGCAGCCGTCCGCGCTCCTCCGCGCTCATCGCGGCAAGCCGCGTGCTGATGGCTCGCATCGCTGTCGAGGGGACGATCAGCCCGTCCACCGCGCGCCTGTCGTATTGCGGCAGCTCGAGGTGAACGCTGGCCAGCGTCGTAACGGTGCCGCTGGTGCCGAGGAGCCGGATTTCCCGTTCGGTCCGCGCCGAACCGGCAATCCGCTCCGCAAATGGCGCGAAGCTGTCCGCGACGACGCGCCGCATTTCGGCATAGCGGGCGAGCCGCCCTTCGGCAGTGCTCTCGCTCTTCGTCACCATGTCGGTCAGCGACACGACCCCCCAGGGCACGCTCTGCCAATCGAGAATGCGCGGAACCGCGCCCTCCGGCTCGATCAGAACGAGTTCGGTCGAACCGCCGCCGATGTCGAAGATCACCGCCGGCCCCTCGCCCCGCTCGAGCAGGATGTGGCAGCCGAGCACCGCAAGGCGCGCTTCCTCTTGCGCCGAGATCACATCGAGCACGATCCCGGTCTCCCGCCGGACGCGCTCGATAAACTCGGCGCCATTCGCCGCCCGCCGGCAGGCCTCGGTCGCGACGGAGCGGGCGAGATAGACGTGACGCCGGCGCAACTTCTCCGCGCAGACGCGCAGCGCGCCGAGCGCGCGGTCCATCGCCGCGTCACTGAGCCGACCGGACATGGCGAGCCCTTCGCCGAGACGCACGACCCGGCTGAATGCATCGATCACGGTGAAGTTCTCACCCGAGGGTCGCGCGATCAGGAGGCGGCAGTTATTGGTGCCGAGGTCGAGCGCGGCGTAGGCTTGCGCCCGGTGAGGCGGTGTGCCGCGCTTCTCTCCCCGGGCATCCGAGCGGCGCACCGGGCGGGTTCCCGGCTTGGTCTTGTCAGTAGGCGCGGGGCGCTTGTAGCGAAAATCGGCTACCTTGCCGGACGTCTTGCCCCCTCGTGCGCCTTGTCTCCTGTCACTGTCCGGCGGAGAAAAATCCGCCATACGTCAATACTTTCAATTCCGCCCGCACATCCTTGCACGGGGACCTGGCAGCGATGCTAGCGCGCGGTGCGGGCGGGGGCAAGGGCGCAGGCCAGCGCGGGCTTGACCTCGGACGCGGGCAAAACTAGATGCGCCCCCTCGCGATCAGACTCGCGTGTTGCCCCGTCGTCTAATGGTAAGACTACGGACTCTGACTCCGTCAATCGAGGTTCGAATCCTCGCGGGGCATCCATCTTTTCTTCGGTGGCCAGTAATACCGGGCCGTCTTCCTGGGGCGGTGCCGAATTCGTTCTGCCCGTTCGTTGCCGGTCAGCTCCGTGGATCACCGCCCCTGCCGCGCCGATCGAGCTATCGGCAGCGGCGCTGGAGATGCTTCGTCTAGAAGCCGATGGCCACACCTACGCGCCCGCCGTTCGAACCTTTGGCCGTCGAGCCGACGAAACCGCCGGAGACATAGATCCGCGGTGCTACGCGCGCGGCGACCGTTCCGGCGAAGCCCTGTTCGCCGCGATAGGTGGCGAGATTGAAGTTCACCGAAACGTTGCTGTCGGGCACTATCATCGTGCCACCCAGAGCCATGGCCGCGGCGATACCGCCATCGTTCCGGCGGCTGAGCTTCTCCAGCCCCTGTTCGAGCGCAGCGACGTCGCTCTGGAGTGCGTCTACCGTCCCCATGACGCCTCCGATCATCGCTGCATTGGCGGCTACGTCGTCGGAGAGTGCCTCGAACTGTGCCGCGCCGACCAGCGAGGTTGCGCCGAGCGTGCCCGACGCATCTACGGTTACCGCCCGCACCGGACCAGCTTGCGCAGCAGTGGACGCATCGATGTCGCCGACTGCCACCGAGCTGTCCTCTCCGCCCAGCATCACCTGGTTGTCGGCGTTCGTCGCGGCGTTCGTACCTATGGCGGTAGAGCCCGATCCGGATGCGGATGCGCCGAAGCCCAGCGCGGTCGACCTGTCACCGGCAGCCGACGCGCTGCGTCCCAGCGCGGTGGACGTCGCCCCCGCCGCCGATGCGCCCACGCCAAGGGCGGTCGATTCGTTGCCCGCCGCCGATGCGCCGCGTCCGACGGCAGTCGAAAGGGCTCCGTCGGCGGATGCGTTGTCGCCCAGGGCTATCGAGAGGTCGCCGGTGGCGGAGGCGAACGAGCCGAGCGCGATCGCGCCGTTGCCCTCTGCCGAGGAAGCCCGGCCCAGCGCCATCGAACTGTCCCCACTGGCCGACGCAGATACGCCCAGGGCGGTCGAAGCGAAGCCGGAGGATGAGGCGGTGTAGCCGAGCGCAGTGGAGCCGTTCCCGGCGGCGGACGCGGTGCGGCCCAGCGCCGTCGCGAAATCCCCTCCGGCGGAAGCCAGCATGCCCACGCCGGTCGCGGAATCCCCGGCGGCGGATGCCTGCCCCCCCAACGCCAGTGCGTAATCTCCCGTGGCCTCCGCGACATAGCCCAGCGCGACTGCCGTATCTCCGGTGGCGGACGATGCCGTTCCCACTGCCGTGGAAAGGTCGCCGGAGGCGGCCGAACTCGTTCCGATCGCGACCGACGAGATTCCCACCGCGTCCGCGCCCGTCCCGCAGGCCAACCGCGAATCCTGACCTTCGGAATCAGCGCCTCCGTCGGTGTCCGCCGCATCCGCAACATCGTTGTCATTCGTGTCGAACAGGCATTCCGCCGCCCGCGCTTCGCCTTGCGAAAGGCCGCCCGCGCTCGCCAGCAGAGCCGCGACGATCAAAGTTCTCTGCGCATTCATTATTGTTCTCCCGTCATATTTCACCTCGGAGTTCTCGCCCTGGTCATGGAGGATGCGCGCGCGAACAGCTCTTGAAAGCGCGTTCGCTATCCGATGTCGGGGGCGAGAAATCGCCGGGCGGTTTCTTATTCGACCGGCCGCGGGATTAAATCGGTGCGATCACCCATTTTTGCGATTCGTACCTATATTTGGACGGCTAGCCATTGACTGTCGCACGCAAATGACCTGCTCTGTGGAGCAGGTTTCAGGAGACGAGGCCGTGCTGGTCGAACGCGACGAACCCCTGGAGCAGTTACTGGAACTGACCCGGCGCGCCGATGCCGGCCGTGGGGCGGTTGTCCTGATCAGCGGCGAGGCCGGAATTGGCAAGACCGCACTGCTGGAGGCGTTTCGGGATCGGGCCGGCACGCGATACTGTATCGCTTGGGGGAGCTGCGAGGCGCTGTTCACCCCACGTCCGCTCGGCCCGCTGCGCGACATGGCGGTCCGTCTGGGCGAGCGCATCGGGAGCTTGGTGGAGGAGAGTGCCCCACCCGGCCTGATCCTCGATGTGCTGAGGCGCGAGATCGAGGGCCGGCGCGAGGCCGTAGTGCTCGTGTTCGAGGACGTGCACTGGGCGGATCACGCCACGCTGGATCTCTTGAAGTTTCTCGGCCGGCGCGTGGCGACGATGAAGGCATTGATCGTGATGAGCTTTCGCGACGACGAGCTCGAGGCGCGGCACCCTCTGCTGCAGGTCGTTGGCGATTTCCCATCGCCTCACACCTTTCGAGTTCCCCTCGCGGCCCTGTCGAAGCAAGGCGTGGAACAGATCGATGCGGGGCATCTTTTCGATCCCTCCGAACTGCTGACGATCACCGGGGGCAATCCCTTCTTCGTTACTGAGCTGCTCGCCGCGCATCAGGTGGGGGGCGGCGAGCACGTGCCGGAGTCGGTTCGCGATTCGGTCAACGCGAGGCTCAATCGGCTTCCGCCGCAGGAATGCGCATTCCTGGAAGCGGTCAGTGTGATCCCGGGCGCGTTCGACGCGGACCTGGCGAACGAATTGTTCGGACCGGAAGGCGAAATGTTGGCGATGGCCTGTGCGGGGCGCAAGCTCCTGGTGGAGGGGGAGCGCGGGGCGTTGCGCTTCCGGCACGAACTGGCGCGGCTCGCCACGATGGCACGGTTGCCCGCCATGCGGCTACAAACCGCCCATGCGCGGGTGCTCAGGGCGCTGGAAGCATGCGAGAATGCGTCGGTCGACCTGCTTGTCCACCACGCCGCTGGAGCGCTGGACAGCGCACGCGTGCTGGATCTTGCTCCGGAGGCCGCCCGCGCCGCCGCTGCAGCAGGCGCGCATCGCGAAGCCGCGGCGCACCTCGCCACGGCCCTGCGCTTCGTGGACGAGGCGGAGCCGTCGGTCGCTGCCAGATTTTACGAGGATTGGGCTTACGAGACTTTCCTGGCACTCGGAATCGACGAGGAGGTCCTGGAGGCGCGGCGCTATGCCATCACCTTGTGGCGCGCCCTGGGCCGTCCGGAAAAGGTGGGCGACAACCTGCGCTGTCTCGCTTCGCTCCACCACCACAGGGGCGAGACTGCGACTGCCTTTCGGCTGGCGAACGAAGCGGTGCGTGTCCTCGACGAGGCCGGCGCCTCGCGCGAGCGTGCAATGGCTTACAGCTACCTCTCGCAGCTTCACATGTTGAGTGACCGCGCGAAGGAAGCGGTCGAATGGGGGCGGAAGACGCTGCGCCTGTCGGAAGGGCTGGATGACATTGAAGTGCGAATGCACGCGCTCAACAACATCGGCACGGCCAGCGCCTACGATGGTGACGAAAGCGGCGCCAGCCTGCTGCAGGACAGCCTTGCTCTGGCGCTGGAGCACGGCTTTCACGAGCATGCAGCCCGGGCCTATACGAATCTTTCCTGTTACGCGGTCGACTTCCGCGATTTTCGGCTGGCGGACAGGATCATCGGCGAAGGGATCGCTTTCCACACGCAGCACGACCTTGATTCCTATCGGCCGGGGCTGATCGGCGTTCTCGCGCAGCTGCGGCTGGAGCAAGGCCGGCTGCGCGATGCCGAGGCTATCGCCGGAGGGGTTATCAAGCTTGCGTTTCCAACACTGGCCAAGCGGTTGCCGGCCGCATCCGTGCTCGCGCGCGTATACCTGCGGCGCGGTGAGCCGAGAGCGCGCGAGGCGCTGGCGGACGTGTTGTCGCAAGCCATGGCGACCGACGAGATTCAGCATATCGCGCCGGTGCGGCTGGGCCTCGCCGAGTATCACTGGCTGCACGACAGGCCTGACGGCGCGGCTCCCCATCTCGAGGCGCTGGCCGGTCTCGATCCTGCTACGCTCAACCCGTGGGTGGAGGGGGAGCTCCGCGTCTGGGCCCTGCGCACGGGACACGCACTCGAGCGCGACTGCACCCGGGCGTTGCCCGCGCCTTTGGCGGCCGAGCTGTCCGGCGACGGCGCGCGTGCAGCCGCGTTGTGGCTGGAGCTGCAATCGCCCTATGCCGCGGCGCTCTCCCATATCTCGGCCGCCGCCGGCGATCCCGCACACCACCTGGCCTCCGCGCTCAAGCTACTCGCCCCGATGAGTGCGCGCGCCGCGGCAGACAAGGCGCGCAGACTGGCGAAGGAGTTCGGCGTCGAGGCGCGGATGCCCCGGGAACGGCGCGGCCCGTACAGTGCCGCCCGCACGCACCCGCTCGGGTTGACCAGACGCGAGCAGGAAGTGCTCGCGCTGATGATAGAAGGCGCTTCGAACAGCCACATTTCGGAAAGGCTCTGCCGCTCGCGCCGGACGATCGAGCATCACGTCTCGTCGATCCTCGCCAAGCTCAACGCGAAGAGCCGCATCGAGGCCGTGTTGCGCGTGCAGAACGAGCCCTGGATAATGCCCTGACCGGCGTGACGCGATGCGCCTTCCGTCAGGCGGCGGCAAGCTCCGCGCGAGCCTGTTTGCGCGAGGCGGCGAGGATCGACGCTGCGATGTAGAGCGCCAGCCCGACCCAGAAGATCGCGACGAACGGTGCATCGTTGCCGATCGCGAAACGCGCTACCACCGTGGCCGCCAGTGCGACCGGCCCGCCGACGATCACGCCGGTCCAGGCGGCGCGCAGGCGAGGTTCTTCGATCCCGCGACGGCGGCGTTTGCCGAGCCAGATGTAGGTCCCGGTGGCGCAGATCGCGGTCAATGCCGCGCCGAAGATCACGTAGGCGGTCTTGACCCAGAATCCGCCGAAATTGCCGAAGTGAAGCTTGTAGGTGGACGCTGCGGCCTGCTGGCCCAGCGCACCGTCGGAAAGCCCCGCGGTCCCTTCGAAGCGGCCTTCGCTGTCGAATGTGTAGTATTCGCCGAAGATCAGCCGCCGCTGGTGCTCGCCCACCATCTGCACGTGCTGCCCGGCGGTGAGCGGATCGTGCAGCACGGCGTAAGTCAGGCGCACCTCGGGGTGCTCGGCCGTCATGTGACGCATTGCGGCCGCGACGTCGGGCGCGGGTGCGAGGCTGGCGTCGTGTTCGCCCTCCTCGCCGAAGATGGGGCCGTACACGGCCTCGACATCACCGTCATAGGCGCTTTCGGCGAGCCCGTAGGCGGTCACGGTTGCAAGGCCGATCAACGCGCCGGTCAGTGCGATCGCGACCGTGAAGGGCAATGTCCAGACGCTCAGCCGGTTGTGCCAGTCGACCAGTCCGACGCCGCCCTTGTCGCGGGCGCGCAGGCGGAAGGCGTCGCGGAAGATGCGCGGATGCGCGATGACGCCCGAGAGCGCCAGCGCCAGCATCATCACGCCGAGCACGCCGACGATGGTGATGCCCACGAGGCTTGGCAGGTTGAGCGTGTAGTGAAGCTGGACCAGGAAATCGTTCCACGCGATCTCTTCCGGCATGGCGAGATTGCCCTGGGAATCGAGATGGAATGCCTGGTTGTCGGTGGTGACGGTCGCGCGCGGCAGTTCCTCGACCGGGATGTGGAGGTAAAGATGCGTGGTGGTGGGGAGCCCCGCTGCTTCCTCTGCCGCGAGCACCTGCTCGATGCCGCGCTGAGCGGCCTCCGGCGTGATCGCGGCCATTTCCGGTGCGCCGGGCTGCTCGAACCGCTGGAGCTCGACGTAGAATACCGCGATCGTGCCGGTCAGCGATACGAGGTAGAGCAGCGCGCCGGCGATCAGGCCGATGGCTGCGTGCGCCGACAGTGCCCGCTTCACGGTGCCCGGTTCGATGGTTGCGCTCATCATGCGGCTCCCAGGAGGAACGCGGGCAGGGCCGCGCTGGCGGTCACGGCGAGATAGGCGATCTGGCGCTTCCGGCTTGCCGCCATGAGTAGCGCGAAGGCGAGCACCGTCCAGACCACGGGGGTAGCGAACAACGCCAGCACGTTCGCGTCGGCCTCGCCAGCACCCATCGCGGCGGCCAGCCAGCGCACACCCAGTGCGAAGGCGATCGAACTCATCGACGCGGCGACTGCAACGAGCACGAAGGTCAACAGGCGGCTGCCGAGGCGAAGCGGCCCCGGGCCCTCTGGCATCATTCCCGCCCGGCGGTTCGATGCCTTGCTGCGGCCTGCCGGCGAACGCAGCCCCTCCCAGGCGAGGATCGCGCAGGCCGCACCCATCGCCCAGAGCGAGACGACCGACGCGCCCCAGGCCCCGGCGGCCCCCCACCCCATGACCAGAGCTGCGAGGCCGACAGCCCACCCGGCTGCGTTCAGCGGTATCGAGCGGCGCCGCTGCCCCCACGAAATGCGCAGCATTGCCACCGCGAGAACCGCCAGTGCGCCGCCGGCGACGATACTCCCCCCGGTGCCCATCAGAAGCGGTAGCTCACGGTGCCGAACACGTTGCGCTCGCTGCCCATGAAACAGTCGCCGCGGGCGAGGCAGGCGGAGTAGTAGCGCTTGTCGAACAGGTTCGTGGCGTTGATCGCGAAGCTCCACCGATCGAAAGTCACTTCGGCGAAGGCGTCGACCAGGGTAAAGGCGGGCGTCACGATGCCGTCGGGGAAGGCCGGGCCGAACGACCTGTTCTTGCCGACATGGCGCACGCCGCCACCAAGCAGGAGCGAGGTTTCGTCGGACAGCGCGAACCGCTTCGTACTCCACAATGAAGCGTTGAACTTGGGCACGTTGTCGAGCTGCTGGTTTGTCCCGTCGATCTCGGCTTCGTTGTAGCTGAGGTTGGCGATCAGGTTCAGATCGCCGGGCAAAGTGGCGTTACCTTCGAATTCGAAGCCTTTGGAGGTCATCGAGCCGATCTGGATCTGGTCGAACGGGTCGGGCGTGCTGTCGTCGGAGACGGGGCGATTGCTTTCCTTGATGTGGTAGCCGGTCACAGTGACGAGGATGGCGTCGGCCGGGTGGAACTTGACCCCGGCTTCGTATTGGCGGCCCATCTTCGGCACGAATGGGCTGCCGTCGCTGGTGGTGCCCGCGATCGGCTCGAAGCTCTCCGTGTAGCTGAAGAAGGGTGACACTTCGTCGACGATCTCGGCGATCACGCCGGCGCGGAACGTCGTTGCGGCGTCTTTCCGCCGAGGGTCGCTGAAGCTGCGCGAGCTGGTCCAGTCGCGCCGAGCGCCAAGCACGACCGAGACCCGGTCGAAGAAGCGGATCTGATCCTGCAGATAGAGGCCGAGTTGGTCCTGCTTCACGTCCTCCGAAGGGCCGGAGGGCTGCGGCAGGCCGCCGTCAAAGTCGGATAGCGCATCGTAGTCGATATCGTAGATATCGATGTACTCGATGGCCATGCCGCCGGTCTTGCGAACCCGGTTGAAGCTGAAGTCGAGGCCGGCGAGAATCACGTGCTCGACATTCGCGCCGGTGTTGAAGTTGAGCTGGACGTTGTTGTCGGTCGAGAAGATTTCCATCCGCGCGCGGCTGCCGTCGGCATAGAGGCCGATCGTGCGCTGGTCCGGGTCGGCCAAGGGGCAGCCCGTCTCGGGATTGATGATGGTGTTGCCGTCGGCATCGACGGGGGGCCGTCCCGTGGCGGGATCCAGTTGGACGTACGGATTCGCCGGGTTGCAGTAGCTGTTCGGGTAATGCGTCAGATACGTCAGGTCGCTGTCGATGTAGCGCGCCTTGAGGTTGAGCCGGGCGCTCTCTCCGAAACGGTGCTCGAACAGTGCGGTGCCCTGCAGCAGACGCCCATCGTAGCGATCCCAGCCGGGCTTGCCGATGAACAGGTCGTTCGGAAGCCGCCCGTTGGGATTGGGCAGGATCGTGCCGACCAGCGGGAGGAACTGCGAGGTCGAGCCGCCGTCGTCCTCCTGATAGAGCCCGATCAGCGTAAGGTCGGTGTCGGGTGAGGGCTGGAAGGTCAGCGAGGGCGAGATGAGCACCCGGTCGTCGGGCACGAAGTCGGTCTGCGTGCCCGCGTCGCGCACCCGGGCGACCAGGCGGCCGGCGAGGTTGTCGGTCAGCGGTCCGGTCAGATCGGCAAGCGCCTCCTTGCGGTCGTGGGAGCCGTAGCGGACAGAAACCTCGCCGCCGGTCGTGAACTCGGGCCGCTTGGAAACGAGATTCATGATCCCGCCCAGCGCGCCCTGGCCGAACAGGACGGAAGCGGGGCCGCGCACCAGCTCGACCTGGTCGAAGTTGTACGGATCGGCGCGGATGGTCGCGTAGTAGCTGAACACGTCGCGCATGCCGTCGCGGAACTGCAGGGCGTTGATTCCGCGCACGAAAGCGCCGTCGACGCGGCTGTCCGGCCCGTAGGGGTTGGCGGTGACGCCCGAGACATAGTTGAGCGTGTCGCTGACCGAGACGGCGCCCTGCGCCAGGTAGAGCTCGTCGTCGATGATCGTGATCGGCTGCGGGGTCTCGATGATCGGGGTGTCGGTCTTGGTCGCGGTGCTGCTTTCCTGCCGCGCGCCGGTGACGACGATCTGGCGCTGCTCGTCCGCGGCGTAGGCCGCCTCCGCCGCGGAATCGTCGGCCGCGAGAGTGGGCACCGGCGCCAGAGCGGTCGCGCAGAGAATGGAGAGCCGGAAAAGTCGCATGAATACCCCTTGAACCTGGATCTGGCGCACCGGCTAATGCGAATCACTCGCACTTGCAAGTGAGATGTTAGATTTTCTTGTCGTACACGCTGCCGCGGCCAGCCTGTTGCCGGCCGCTCGTTACCGAATACGCGAAAAGGGCGGCGCAGAACGCCGCCCCCCGGTTTCGCCCCCTCCCGCCGGTGACTGCGGACCGGTTAAAGCGTGTGGGTATGCGTTTCGATCAGGCCGGTGGCCTCGGCAATGGCGTCGCGTGCGGTGACGGTGCCGTCCTGAATCTCGTTCGCGAGTTCGAGCAGGCGGCCGCTGATGACAGTTCCGGTGTTTGCCTCTTCCTCGACGGCAATTCCGCCCTTCGTGGCCGCGACGTCGTCCCATTTGGCCCGCACCGCTGCCCAGTAGTCCTCGGTTGCCGCCCAGTATGCGTCGGCCGCCGCGACGTCATAGTCGCCGAACTTGGTATAGGTATTGAGCACGTATTCCTGCACCACCGGCTGCAGGCCGTCGGCGGCTCCTTCGGCGGACATCATCTTGGTGTTGTCCTGCCAGTGGATCCACCCGGTGGGCGTGAGCTGGTGGCGATTGATCGCGGCGTAGCGGTCGTAGATCGGGTCCCGAACGGCATCGCGCCGGGCGAGGGGGCGCCAGGTCCAGTTGGAGCGCCAGCGGCGGATGCCGTGGGTGGTCTCCCATTCGCCCCAGCCGGCGTAGCGCGGGCTGTCGTCGACCTGATAGACCGTCTGCGACCAGCGGCCGTTACGCATGCGCTCGGGCACGTCGGTCCACTCCCACCGGCCGGGGCCGGTGTAGGCGAGGATCTTCGCCGGCTCGTACTCCCAGTCCTGCCGCCAGTGCTTGATGACGAACGTCTCCCCGTCGTGCTCGGCGACGAGCAGGTGCTGGAGGACGATCTTGGTGCCCGTGTCCTCGATCACCCGGACCGATTCATGCCCGCCGGAGATCTTGCGCTCGAGCGGCTGATAGCTTTCCATCCACGGCGTCGATTCCTGCATGTCGAAGCGCACCTTGTAGTCGCCCGCCATGGCGAGGATCGTCGCACGGTCCCGCTCGAACATCGCGGTCTCCACCGCCTCGCCGCGGTCCGCGATCGGGCCGTCGGCAAGCGCCGGTGTGGCGGCAAGCGCCATGGCGAGCAGCGCGGAGCCGATGAAAGTGCTGGTTCTCATGTTGGTTCTCCCCTTCAGAAACGGACGCTGAGCGAGACGCTCGCGTTGCGGCCGGGCCGCGTGTAGGCATCGATGGCGGGCGCACCGGCTTCGAGGCCACGCACGTCCGACCAGTAGGCGTAGGTCTCGTCGGTCAGGTTGAAGACGCCCGCGCGCAGTTTGATCGCGTCGGTCAGCGCGACGAAGGCGGTTGCATCGAGAACGGTGAAGGCCCTGGACCGGTAGCACTGGGTGGAGCAGACGCCTTCCGCGTCATCGCGCGACTTGCGAGCATGGTGCGTCGCGATCAACTCCGCGCCGAAGCGGCCCACCGGCTCACGGTAGCCGAGCCCCGCGACCAAATTGAGCGGGTCGACCGTATCGAGCGGGCGCCGCGCCTCTCCCGGCGAGAGAATATCGCCGTCGGCGTAGGCGATCGCGAACCGGCCGTAGACGCCGCTGTCCATGGTGTATGTGGCTTTGGCCTCGAGCCCCTCGATCTCGACCCGGTCGTAATTGACGAACTGGTAGATCGCCGGATCGGCCGGCGTGAACGATCCGCTCACCACCTGCTGGCTGATGAAGTCGTCGTAATCCGCATGGAAGGCGGCCACCGAAAGTGAGACCGCGTCGCCGGTGAAGCGGATGCCCGCTTCCCAACTCTCGCTGCGCTCGGGCCCGAGATCCGGGTTGGGCGCGGAAATGTAGCCGTGGGCGATATTGCCGAAGAAGTTGTTCACCTGGCTGGGCGTGGGCGCGCGGAAACCCTGCGCATAGTTGCCGAACAGCAGCACGCCCTCGGCCAGTCGCGCGGTCACGCCGAGCTTGGGCGAAAGGCGGCTATCCTTCTGCCCGGCCGCCTGGAAGCCGGGCAGCAGTGGATCGTCGGTCGGGTCGAGTTCGTAGAAATCGAAGCGCAGCGCCGGGAAGATCGTCAGCGCGCCATCGAACAGCGCAATCTCGTCGGCGAGGAACACGCCGCCCAGTGTGAAGTCAGTGACCGGGAAGGCGCGGGTCGGAAACACTTCGCCGGCGGGCGGCACGGTGCCGTCGCGCAAGCCCTCCTGCCGGGTGAAGCTGACGTCGCCGCCGAAAGCGAGCGTATGGGTGATGGGGCCGGTCGCCAAGGTGCTGCGCGCTTCGGCGGCGGCGCCGTAAACACGGTTCTCGAAAGTGTTGCGCCGATCGCGATCGGGCGCCGGTGTGCGGAGCTCGCGGGTGAACTGCACGTCCTCGCCATCCTGGAAGTAGACGGCGGCGTGAGCGTAGTCGATCGCGCCCGCGCCTTCGCCGGTGAAGGTCCAGTCAAGCGAAACGCGGGCGCGGTCGGTTGTGTCGTGTGCGGTGAGGCTATCGACGTTCCACACCGGCGAGGGGCCGAAGAGGTAAGCCGGACCTTCGCCCGAGAGGATGTCGCTGGACAGCTCGCTCTCCAGATACTCTCCGGTCAGCCGCACCCGATGCGCGCCGCTTTCCCACACGAGCTTGCCTAGCAGCGCGTTGGAGTGGCCGTCCTGCGGATTGGGAAGTGTGCGGTCCTCACCGATGCCGCCGACGGTGCCCTGATTGTCGAGCTCCTCGAAGTCGCGGCGGGTGTAGGCCACCAGCGCCGACCACTCGCCGGTGCGGCCCGCCACCGCGGCGGTTTCGGCAAACTCGTCGTCCGCGCTCGAGTATGACGCGCGCACGAAGCCGCCAACCGACTTGCCCGCGCCGATCAGATCCGCCGGGTCGCTGGTGGTGAAGCTGACTGCACCGGCGAGCCCGTCGCTGCCGTAGAGCGCCGAGGCCGGACCGCGCAGGATCTCGACCGACTTGACCAGCGAAACGTCGGTATAGCCGCCGCGGCCGGCTTCCTGCGCGCCGAAGGTGAAGCCTTGCGGGCTGCGGATGCCGTCGACCTGAATCAGCACGCGGTTGCCGCCGATCCCGCGGATCACGAAGTCCTCGTTGCGCGCGCGGCCCGTGGTGCCCAGCGCCGCGCCGAAGCGGGCCGGGGCGCGGCGGACCGAGACGCCGGGCTCGTAGCGGACGAGATCCTTGACGTCGGTCGCCATGGTGTCGGCGATCTCCTCGTCGGTGATGACCGTCACGGTCGCCGGGACGTCTTCGATCGAGACCGGGGTGCGGGTCGCGGTGACCACGATGTGCGGATCGCGTTCGGCGCTTGCGGCCTCGCCTGCAGCGTCGCCGGCCGCGTGCGCAACGCCCGCTCCGAACACCGCCAGAGCAGCGCCTGCCGATGCGCGCAACCACATGCTGCACCGTGCCGAGATACGCGGCCTGCCCCTCATACCATTACTCATCTGAGCCCCTGTCCGGTCCATTATTGATAATGAGTCGCACTAGAGTCAGTGTGGTCACACGTCAAGCGTGATCGCTGCTGGTGCAGAGACGACCGTAGCATCGGCGGATCGATCAGTAAAAAAGACATATTTTACAGATGCATGACGGAGGCCATTTGAGTCGTCCCCGCGGACGGATGTGCCACGCCCGTTCGGCTTGTCAGCGCTTCTGCACAAAAGATCCTTGCCAATATCACGCTAATGAGAATAATTAGCAATTAGGAGCAAGGAGAGCGATATGGCGGAAGGCAGGGACATTTTCGCGCAGGGCGTCGTCGTAAGGCTCTTTCGCGCCTGGTCGGCCCAGGTCGAAGCCGGTCATGCGCCTATGACGCGCCTGCAGGAGATCGTCGCACCGCTCGGCCTGCCCGACGAGACGGCGATCGCCTGTGCGAGCCTGTTCCAGCTGGTCGAAGGGCACCTGGGGCGCCGGCTGGTCCGCGAATCCTGTTGCAGCCGGCGGCTGTCGCCCGACGAAAGCGCGCTGCTCGGCGTGCTTCGTGTGGCACCGTCACTCTCCGCTGTCGCCGGTACGGCGGCGGTCCCTCATGGGCTGCCCGGCGCGATCGTCTGGGCAGTGATCGCCGTGCGCCAGGCGCTCGGGATGGCCCAGCCCGATGACGGCGCGGGCGGCTCAGCGCCCGGGCCGGTTCCCGCCTGCCCGTTCGCGCCGCGCACTCATCGGGCGGAGGCGTTCCATGGGTTTTGATCTCGCCGCCCTGACCAGCACGCCCGATCTGCGCGACGTCTCGCCGATCCATGCACGGCTCGTCGGCGCGATGCGCTACACCCATGTCGCGCGCCGCGCAGAAACCTATTCGCACGCCGACCTTGCCCGCTGGCTGGGCACTCCCTGCGCGGTGCAGAGCTTTCACGTCTTCCTCGATGAGGCGGGCCGGGCCTGGCCCGATCCGATTGCGCTCAACCCGCCGTGTCAGCCGCTTTTCAGCTATGACGAGATGCTGCTCGTCGATCTCGCCACCGCCGCCGCGCGCAACGATCGCGAGACGTTCGACGACTTCGTGCGCGACATGGTCGGCATCGGCGGCCGCAATGCGGTCTGGAGCGCTGCGCGCCGGCTGATGCGTTATCTCACCGTAGTCGTCGGCTGAGGGCTCGCCGCCGCGCATCACGCTTGCCCGGCGGGGGCGGCGCGCCTAGGGCGCTGGCAATGGCAGACGAAGAAACGAAGAAGAGCGAACGCGATCTCGCCGATCGCAAGTTCTACCCCGCCGACCAGGAAGCCGCTTTCTCCGACCGGGCATCGCCCGACACGCCGCAGACGCGCCACCCGGCCTATCGCCTGGCGTTCCGCGATACGGACTTCCTGCTGCGCGACGAGCTCCGGCCGGTTCGCTTTCAGCTCGAGTTGCTGAAGCCGGAAATGCTGCTCGACGAAGCCGGGGTGGGCTCGACGCTGGTCATGTACGGCTCGGCACGAATTCCGCCGCCCGAGTCGGTTGCCGAAGCGCTGGAGGGAGCGAAGAGCCTCCCCGAGCCGGAGCGCCGCGTGGTCGAGAACCTCGCCAAGAAGGCCAAGTACTACGGTGAGGCCTACAAGCTGGCGAAGCTGGTCTCCGAGAAGTCGATCATCGAGGACGGCAAGCGCCAGTTCGTGATCTGCTCGGGCGGGGGCCCGTCGATCATGGAGGCGGCCAACAAGGGCGCGAGCGACGCGGGCGCCGAATCGCTCGGCCTCAATATAGTCCTGCCGCACGAGCAGGCGCCCAATCCCTATGTCACGCCCTATCTCTCGTTCCAGTTCCACTACTTCGCGCTGCGCAAGATGCACTTCCTGCTGCGGGCGAAAGCGGTGGCGGTGTTCCCGGGCGGGTTCGGCACGTTCGACGAGTTCTTCGAGCTGCTCACGCTGGTCCAGACGGGCAAGATGAAGCCGATGCCGATCCTGCTGTTCGGCAAGGACTTCTGGAACCGCGTGGTCGATTTCGAGGCGCTGGCGGACGAAGGCACGATCAACCACAAGGATCTCGAGCTGTTCCGCTGGTGCGAAACGGCCGAGGAAGCGTGGGAGAAGATCGCCGGGTTTTACCAGCTCGACGACTATGCCCCTCCGGGGAGCGAGCCGGTCTAGCTTCCTCCGCGCACCGCCTGGTGGCCGAGCGGGCCGCTGCCCGCGCCGAAGCCCGGCGCCTTGTGCAGCGCCTCGATGACGAACCGCCGTGCGAGGCGAATGGCGTGATCGAGCGGTTGCCCGTGGCCGAGCAGCGTTGCGATCGCCGAAGCGAGCGTGCAGCCGGTGCCGTGCGTATGGCGGGTTTCGATGCGCGCATCGTCGAACGACGCGAAATCGCCGCTGGTGTAGACGAGGCGGTCGACCACCCGCTCGCCGTTCGCATGGCCGCCCTTGGCGAGCACCGCACAGCCGTGTTCCGCAGCGAGGTGGTGCGCGGCAGCCGCGATCTCGTCCGGCGTATCGCACGACATACCGGTGAGGGCGGTGAGTTCGGGCAGGTTCGGAGTTGCCAGAGTTGCGCGCTTCATGAGCGCGGCGAAAGCGGCGATCGTCTCCTCGCTCGCGAGCACTGCGCCGCTGGTCGAGACCATTACAGGGTCGAACACCACGTGCCCGTCGAACCCGGCGAGCCGCTCGGCGACGGCATGAGCGATCTCGGGCGAGCCGAGCATGCCGATCTTGATCGCGTCCGCGCCGATGTCGGACAGGCAGCTATCGATCTGCTTCTCGACGAACGCCACCGGGAGCAATTCCACGCCCTGCACGCCGGTCGTGTTCTGCGCCGTGATCGCGGTGATCGCGGTCATGGCGTAGCCGCCGAGCATGGCGATCGTTTTTATGTCGGCCTGGATGCCGGCGCCGCCCGAGCTGTCGGACCCGGCGATGGCGAGAATGCGCGGAGGTGTGGTCATGCGCCACGCCTTGCCCCCGGTGCGGCGCGAAGTCGAGGTGCGAACGGGCCTAGGTACCCGGCTAGCCCTTGAACTTGCGCTCGGCGCTCGGCGGGTATTTCGCGTGGAGCGCCTTCGCGCGGGTCGGGCGGTCCATCAGTTCGCCGCCGCAGTTCGGGCACACGTCGTCGAGCGCCTCGGCGCACGGGGCGCAGAAGGTGCACTCGAAGCTGCAGATGAATGCGCCTGGCGCTTCGGCCGGCAGATCGGCGCCGCAGCGTTCGCAGTCGGGGCGCATCTCGAGCATCAGGCGGCTTCCTGCACGGCGGCGCAGATGCGGTCGACCACGCGTTCGACCTGCTGCCCGTCGTCGCCTTCGGCCATGACGCGGATCAGCGGCTCGGTGCCCGAGGCGCGGATCACGAGACGCCCCTTGCCCGAAAGCTCCGCTTCCGCCGCGGCGATGCAGGCCTTCACCTGCTCCGCCTCCAGCGGGGCGCCGCCGTTGTAGCGCACGTTCTTGAGGAGTTGGGGCACCGGATCGAACACGTGCAACAGCTCGCTCGCGCGCTTGCCCGATCGGACGAGCCCGGCGAGCACTCGCAGTGCCGCCAGGGTGCCGTCACCGGTGGTCGCGTGGTCGAGCAGGATCATGTGCCCCGACTGCTCGCCGCCTACGTTGAACCCGCCCGACTGCATCCGCGCGAGCACGTGGCGGTCGCCGACCTTGGTTCGCTCGAGCGACAGGCCCTTGCCCGCGAGATAGCGCTCGAGCCCCAGATTCGACATGACCGTCGCGACGACTCCGCCGCCGCGCAGAGCGCCCTTTTCCGCCATGCGCGTGGCGATCTGTGCCATGATCTGGTCGCCGTCGACCGTGCGGCCTTTCTCGTCGACGACGATCAGGCGGTCGGCGTCGCCGTCCAGCGCGATGCCGACGTCGGCCCCTTCGCGCACGACGGCTTCGCAGATCGCGTCGAGCGAAGTGGAGCCGACCCCGTCGTTGATGTTGGTGCCGTTGGGCGTATCGCCGAGCGTGATCACTTCGGCGCCCAGCTCCCAGATTGCCGAGGGCGCGACCTGGTAGGCCGCGCCGTTCGCGCAGTCGACCACGACCTTGAGCCCGTCGAAGCGGGTCTCGTTCGACACCGATTGCTTGACCGCGTGGATGTAGCGTCCGCGAGCGTCTTCGATCCGTCGGGCGCGGCCGATCATTGCCGCGTCGGCGAGCGGCGGTTCACATTCGAGCAGAGCCTCGATCGCCAGCTCGTCCTCGTCGGAGAGCTTAAAGCCGTCGGGGCCGAACAGCTTGATGCCGTTGTCCTCGAACTTGTTGTGGCTGGCCGAGATCATCACCCCGAGATCCGCGCGCATCTCACGCGTGAGCAGTGCGATCGCGGGCGTCGGCAACGGCCCGGTCGTCACTACGTCCATGCCCACGCTGGTGAAGCCGGCAACCAGCGCGCTTTCCATCATGTAGCCGGAGAGGCGGGTGTCCTTGCCGATCACAACCCGGTGGCGATGGTCGCCGCGCAGGAAGTGGCGGCCCGCCGCCTGGCCCACGCGCATCGCGGTGGCGGCGGTCATGACGCCTTCGTTGGTGCGGCCGCGGATGCCGTCGGTGCCGAAAAACTTGCGTACCATGTTCGAAATCTATCCCGATGCGATTTGCCACGCAGTTCTGGCGCGGTTAGGCGACGAATGGAAGGGACCCGCAACCGGATGGCCGTCGAAAAGGCAGAAGCGAACGAACTCCTGGCGATCCGCCTGCCGGTCTGGTGGACCTTCGGCGGGCTCGTCGCAGGTCTGCTGGCGGGGCTGGTTCTTGCCGGCACCGATGCGCTTGCGCCGGTGCTCGCGGTAACGGAGCCGGCCGGCACTCTGTGGCTGCGCGCGTTGCAGATGACGATCATTCCGCTCGTCGCGGCGTTGCTGGTGATCGGCATCGCGCAGATGGTCCGCGCGGCTCGCGCTGGTGCCGCCGCGCGGCGGATGCTTGGCTGGGTCTTCGCGGTGCTTGTCTTCTCCGGCCTGGTCGCGGCCGTCTTCATGCCCCTGCTGCTGAGCGTCTTTCCGATCCCCGCGGCCGCCGGCACGCTTCTGGAGACCGGCGGCATCGCGCCGCAGGAAGTGCCGGGTCTCGGCGAGTTCGTCACTTCGCTGATCGCGCCCAACGTGATCGCCGCGGCGGCGGAAACGACGATGCTGCCGCTGACGATCTTCTTCGCGCTGTTCGCGGTGGCGGTGGCGCGCCTGCCGGATGAGCAGCGCACCACTCTGCTCGGCGTCTTTCGCGCGCTGGCCAATGCCATGCTGACGATCATCGGTTGGGTGCTGTGGATCGCACCGGCCGGCGTGTTCGCGCTCGCGCTCGGCGTCGCGGCGCGCGCGGGCGGAGGGGCCTTCACCACGCTGGTGCATTATATCCTCGCCGTCTCAGCGATGGGCGGCGTGGTCCTGATCGCAGGCTACGTCCTCGCCTGGCTCGCGGGCGGGATTGGACCGCTGCGCTTCGCCAAGGCGATGATTCCGGCGCAGGCGGTCGCGGTCTCGACCCAGAGCTCGCTGGCGAGCCTGCCCGCCATGCTCGCGAGCGCGCGGCGGCTGTCGCTCCGCGAGAGCACCGCCGATTTCGTGCTGCCGCTGGCGGTCGCGATCTTCCGCGCGACGAGCCCGGCGATGAACATGGCGGTCGCGATCTACGTCGCCACCCTTGCCGGAGTGGAGCTGACGCCGGCGGTCCTCGCCGCAGGAATCGCGGTGGCGCTGGTGATCAGCGTCGGTTCGGTCAGCCTGCCGGGATCGATCAGCTTCGTGGTCTCGATCGGCCCGATTGCGCTGGCGATGGGCGTGCCGGTCGAGCCGCTGGCACTGCTGGTGGCAGTCGAGATGCTGCCCGATCTCATGCGCACTCTCGCCAACGTCACGATGGATGTGGCAGTGACCGCTGCGACCGATCACACGGAGGAGTCGGACTGAAACATGCAACGCATCGGCCGTCCGGGCGTTGGTCCGGCGAGCCGGGAACCCTTCACCACTGAACCAGAGGAGCCAACCCATGGCATTCAAACTGATCGACCTGCCTTATCCGAGCGACGGCCTCGCACCTGCGGTTTCGGCCGAGACGCTGTCGTATCACCACGGCAAGCATCACCAGGCCTATCTCGACAAGACCAATGCCGCAGTCGCCGGCACCGACCTCGAGGGGCAGCCGCTCGAGGCGGTCGTCGCCTCGGCGCGCGGCAGCAACCAGGGGCTGTTCAACAACGCCGCGCAGAGCTGGAACCACGGGTTCTACTGGCACTCGATGGCGCCCGACGGGGGCGAACCTTCGTCCGAGCTGGCGCAGATGATCGATGCTGCCTTCGGTTCGCTGGACGATCTCAAGACCAAGCTGGCCGAGCGCGGCGCGGGCCACTTCGCGAGCGGCTGGGTCTGGCTGGCGGAGAAGGGCGGCAAGCTCTCGATCGAGGAAACCCACGACGGCGACACGCTGGCCGATCTCGATTTCAACCCGCTGCTGACGGTCGACGTGTGGGAGCACGCCTACTATCTCGACCACCAGAACCGGCGCCCCGATTACCTCGACAAGGTGATCAACGAGAAGCTGAACTGGAAGTTCGCGTCGGAGAACCTGGCGCGCGGCGAGACCTGGAAATATCCGGCTTGATTCGCCGCTAACTAACGATGAGGGGCCCGCTCCGCATGCCGGAGCGGGCCTTTTCTATACTGCCTCTTCCTCGTGTCCCATTTCCATGAGGTTGGTCGCGAACAGTGGCTCGCCGAAGATGAACCCGACCAGGTTGGGGCGTCCGACATGGTCGAAGAAGGCGGTCAGCATCAGCAGGATCGGCACGGAGAGCAGCGCACCGAACACCCCCCAGATCCAGGAGAAATAGCTGAGCGCGATGAGAATCATCACCGGGTTCATGGTGAAGCGCGCGCCGAGGATCGATGGGGTGACGATGTTCGATTCCACGGTGTGCAAGCCCAGATACGCTGCGGCCGGCACGATACCGATCCACACGGTTTCCGCCGTGCCGATGCCGAACAGCGCGAGCAGCGCGGTCATTGCCAGCGGCCCGATATAGGGCAGGAAGTTGAGGATCGCGGCCAGCCCGCCCCACATGACCGGGGCCTCCACGCCCAATGCCCACGCGCCCAGGGCAACGATGACGCCGACGCCCGCGTTGATCCACGCGACGGTGAGAATGTAGGCGGCGACCCGGTCCTGCACCTCGCGCAGTACGCGCGCGGCCTTGATGCTCGTGCCGAAGCTGGCGCGGTCGAATAGCAGGTGGCGGCGCAGCCGCACGCGCGCCTCGATCATAAAGAAGGTCATGAGGAAGGTCAGCAGCACTTCCAGCACGACGCTCGGCGTCGCGAATGCGAGCTGCTCGATGACCGAAGGACTCGCCAGTACGACCTCGCGCGCGCCCGAACGACCCATGAGTGCCGCGAGCCGCTCGTTCGCAAGTCCGATCCAGGCGAACTGGTCGCGCAGTTGCGAGAAATGGGCGCCGACCTGGTCGGCCATGCGCGGCAGCGAATCGAACAGTGCGATCGCCGGCTGCAGGATCAGTGCGAGCGCCAGCAGAAGCACGCCGAAGAATATCGCCAGCGCGACCAGCGAGGCGAGCACGTTGGGCAACCCCCAACCGGCCAGCTTATCGGCCAGCGGGGAGAGGATGATCGTGAGCACCAGCGCCGTCACCAGCGGGAGGAACACCACCGAGCCGATCGACAGAACAAAGGGCAGGGCCAGGAACAGGCCGAGGCCGATCAGCAGCACGAGCGCGGAGATCAGCCGCAGTTCCTGCTCGGCAAAGGCCGCGCGCCGCGGACGCCGGGCGGACGGCACGTCGCTGCCAGCGTGAATGTCGGGTGGCGCCTCGGTCATGTGCGGCTGTCGGATCCCGTCTCTACCTGCGGCGGAGCTTGCCGCTGCGGGGCTGCGCAATCAAGCGCTCACCGCGTCGGCGAAGTCTCGCCGCGGCCGGCGGCGACGTCGTCGAGTTCCTCGAGAATCGCGCGATGGGCCGCATCGTCGTCCACCGAGCGCTGCGGGATCGAACCGTCCTCGAGCATGGCGTTGAGCGCGGCGCGGGCGCGCCCCACCCTGCTCTTGATTGTCCCCACGGCGCAGCCGCAGATCGTCGCGGCCTCTTCGTAGGAGAACCCGCCGGCGCCGACGAGCAGCAGCGCTTCGCGCCGTTCCGGCGGCAGGGTCAGCAGCGCGCGGTGCATGTCGGACAGATGGATCGGCTCTTCCTGTCCGGCCGGCTGGGTCAGCAGCCGTTCGGCGACGTTCTCGTCGTAGTCGCCGCGAAAGCGGTTGCGCCGCATGTCCGTGAGGTAGGCATTGCGCAGGATGACGAAGGTCCATGCGCGCATGCTGGTACCGGGTTCGAACCGCTCCTGCGCGGCCCAGGCTTTCAGCAGCGTTTCCTGAACCAGATCATCGGCCATGTCGGGCCGCCCGCAGAGGCCGCGCGCGAAGGCGCGCAGATGCGGCACCACCTCGGTCAATTCACGTTTGAAATCGGCCTTCTGCGAGGCCGTTCGCTCGGTACGCGCCATCAGGATTTGTCATCCAGCTTGGCCAGAAGATCCTTGAAACTGTCCGGAAGGGGCTCGTCGACGACCGAATCGTAAAGCTGCCGCAATCCCTGCGTCCAGCCCGGGTTCTCACCGTCCTTCGATTTTCCGTCGCCCCCCCGGGCTGCCCCCGCGCCTCGATCCCTCTCAGTGTGCATGTAGGTTAACAAATCCTTAGATAAAATCGTGCAACGCGCCTAACTCTTAGGCGACGCCGCCGGCATTTTCCAGTTATGGTCCTCTGGGGAACGAAGCCGGCTTTCCATGGTTCCCGCAAGCAATGGGGTCCACGAGGTCATCGGATCGGGGGTAGCGGCGCGGATTGATGCGAATTCAAGGACCCCGAAGAACCAGGCGTCGCCGTTGGCTGGTCGATTACCCTCGCGCGGCTCCGGTTGGAATATTCCTCCTCATCGCTGCGATCACTGCGCTCAGCGTGTTTGCGATCGAGCGCGGCGAGACCGAGCGCGAGGCCGCGACGCTCAACGAACGCGCGCGCGCCATTGCGTCCGCGCTCGAGCGGCGCGGCAATGCGACCGCCGCCTATCTCCGCGCGGGTGCTGCGATGTTCGCGGCGGTCGACCGGGTGGACGAGAGCCTGTTCGACCGCTTCGTTTCCGAGCTGCAGCTGGACGTGGGCTATCGGGGGACCGAGGGGATCGGCTGGGCGCAGAGCCTCCGGCTCTTCGAGCTCGACCAGTTCCGCGGCGGCGCTGACGAAGAGGCGGCGGGCGCGGTCAGAATCTGGCCTGCGCCGACCGGCGTGACCGGGCGGGTCGTGCCCGTCACGTTCCTGCGCCCGGGGACCGAACGGAACCAGAGGGTGATCGGCTACGACATGTACTCCGATCCGGTGCGCCGGGAGGCCATGGAGCAAGCGGAGAAATCCGCACAACCTACCGCGAGCGGCAAGGTCGTCCTCGCTTATCGCGGCGAGGACGCGCCGGGCTTCATCGTCTACATGCCGGTATTCCGCGGCGAGGGGGTGGGGCGCCGCGTGCGCGGATTCATCTACAGCCCGTTCAGCGCGGCAGAGTTCCTCAACTCCGCACTCGAGCTTGCCAATGCCGGCGAGCGGGGCGTGCGCCTCTACGACGGCGAGGCGTCGCCGGACCGGCTGCTTGCGCAGATCGAGCCGGTGAGCGGTTCGGGCGTCGTCGTGCAGGAGCGCATCACCATCGCCAACCGGCCGATGGTGGTGGAGGTGGAATCGGTCGGTTCCTATTCGCTGTCGCCGCTCTCGATGCTCACCCTGCTGTTCGGACTGCTGGTGGCCAGTCTGCTGCTCGTGGTCGCCCGGCTGGTGACTCAGCAGGCGCGCGAAGACCAGCTCAAGCTCGAATGGCTCGAGGAACAGGATTCTATCCGCAACTCGCTCACCCGCGAACTCAACCACCGGGTCAAGAACACGCTTGCCAACGTGCTGTCGATCGTCGCGCTCACGCGGCGGCGGTCGGAGACGCTGGACGAGTTTGCCGACGGGCTCGACGGGCGTATCCGTGCGATCTCGGCCACGCACGACCTGCTCACCCAATCGGAGTGGGGGACCACGCCGGTGCGCGCCGTCGTGGCGGCCGAGCTGGCGCCGCACGTCAGCGATTCGGGGCAGGATTTCGTCATCGCCGGCCCGGCAGTCGAGCTCGCGCCCAACGACGCGCTTACGCTCGGTCTCGCAATCCACGAACTGGCAACCAACGCCTCGAAGTACGGGGCTTTGAGCGTGCCCGACGGGCGCGTGTCGGTGACCTGGGAGCTCGAAGGCAAGGACATCGTGCGGATGGAATGGATCGAAACAGGGGGGCCAAGGTTGGCTGGCCGTCCCCAGGGGCGGGGTTTCGGTCTGGATCTGATCGAGAAGATCGTCGCGCACGAGCTCAACGAGAAGGTCGAGCTCGACTTTCCGCCGGAAGGAGTGCGCTGCACCCTGCGCATCCCGGTGCGCCGGCCGAGCGAATTTGCAATCCGTGCGGCGCGGCGGCGGGGCGTGGTGGAAAGCTGACGCTAAGCGGGACCCAGGCGGCCCGCGCCCTTCCGCCGATCATCATCCCGGCTTTCGCCAGGTGACCGGAAACCCGGAAAAATGTTCGGAGATTGCAGGGCGTCCGGTCGGCCGGACGCCCGCAATCGGTGCGATCAGGTGATGGGGCGGCTCGAATTGAAGAACAGCGCCTGGCTGATCGCGGTCCGCACGGTCGCTTCCTTGAACGGCTTGGTCACCAGATAAGTCGGTTCGGGCCGGTCCCCTGTCAGCAGCCGTTCGGGATAGGCGGTGATGAAGATCACCGGAACGCTGTCGAGCGCAAGGATGTCGTCGACCGCATCGAGGCCGGACGAACCGTCCGCAAGCTGGATGTCGGCGAGCACCAGCCCCGGCGTGCGCTCGGCGACCACTTCCTGCGCCTGGGTGCGCGTTGCCGCGGTTCCGCAGATCTCGTGGCCGAGCGAGGTGACAAGATCCTCGAGCTGCATCGAGATGAGCGGCTCGTCCTCGATAATCAGCACGCTCGTGGCGGATTCGCGGTCGATCTCGTCGACCGCTTCCTGGACGAGCTTCTGCACGGAGTCGCTGTCGAGGTCCATGATCTGGGCTGCCTGGTCGATGCTGAAGTCCTCCAGTGTCGTCAGCAGCAACGCCTGGCGGTTGAGCGGCGTGATCGCGCTGAGCCGGTCGTGTGCCGCGGCCTCGTGAGCGCCCGCCTCGGCATCGGCTTCGGCGACTTCCATGTGCGCGCTCGACCAGATCTTGTTGAAGGCGCGATAGAGCGGCACCCGCCCCTCGGCGAGCGACGCCTTGAGATCCTCGTCCGCAAGCGCGGCTTCGAGCGTCTGGCGCACGAAAGCGTCTCCGGTCGATTGCGATCCCGTCAACGCGCGGGCGTAACGGCGCAGGTAAGGCAGATTGTTGGCGACTTGCTCTCCAAGCGGCATGAATTCCCTTCCCTAGATAGGCGTCGCTAGAACGCACGCCTTCCGGCATGGTTCCGATGGGCGCACTCCGTGGACGACAAGCGGTTGTTGCGCAACCAAATATGGCGGACGCGCGATGGGCGAGGAAGGTCTGCGAAATTTTTTCGGCCCCCCGGGGAACCGGATTTCCGGACGAACATTATCCCAGTGTCACCGCCGAGACCCCCCCTCCCGTCCAAGCGGCTGGTGATACGATCCCGAAGGGCCCCCGCTCTCAAGCAGAGCGGGGGCCTTTTTTCTTGCCCGTGCCGCGGGCGCGCAGCCGGCGCCGCGGTGCCGGCCGGCTAGCCGGCGGTGCGGCGGAGGCGGGAGAGAAAGCCGCGGGGGCGCCGCGTGCCCACCGCCCGCACGAGATCGGCAGGCGCGTAGGGCTTGGTCAGGACCGGCCCAAGCTCGGCGATCTCGGTCGGGATGCGTTCGGGGGCGCCGGTGGAGAAGACGATCCGCGGCCGATCCGGGCCGAGGCCGTCAACCAGCTCGGCAAGCGCCCATCCGTCGTCGCGGTCGGCTAGCTGGATGTCGAGCACGATGACCGCGGGCCTGGCCCTGCGCAGGGCTGCGAGCGCTTCCTCGGTGGTGTGGCATATCTCGATACGCGATGCTCCCGCGTCGATCAGCGTCGCTTCCATGCTGAGCGCCAGCACGGCATCGTCCTCGACTATCAGGATGTGGCCCAGTCGGCGCAGCGACCGCCGGGCATCGGCTGTCTGATCCATTTCCAATCCATTCCGCGGGGCGATCTGCGCCCGTTCTCAACGGCAGCGGGGACAGCGGGGTTCCCGCCCCGCGTCCTGCCGCCAGAATTCGGCCGAAGTCTACAGCGCCTTGCTATAGATCGCGTATTCGCGGTTGATCGTGCTCTCGATCGTGTCGGCGATCGCGATCATTCCCTGATTGTCGTCGAGGATCCAGCCGATCTCGCCGCGAGTGGTCCCGTTCACGCGGGTGGTGTCCTCGCGGATATCGCTGATCATCATGAAGGCGAGCTGGCTGGCGAGCCGGGAATTGTGGAACTCCTTCAGTACGCCCATCAGCGGCACGCGCGCGGTTCTTGCCCGCGGCTTGCGCAGCCAGCGCAGCATGGTGATCCAGCCGAAGGGGAACAGCTTGCCGCCGATCCGCGCCAGCGGCTCGTTCACGTCGGGCAAGGCGAGCATGAAGGCGACCGGCTTGCCGTCGAGCTCGGCGATGCGGGTCAGTTCCTCGCGCACGAGCGGCTTCAGCTTCTTGGCGCCGTACTCGATCTCGCGCTCGGTGAACGGTACGAAACCCCAGTTGTTCGACCAGGCATCGTTGAGGATATGCAGCACGGTGCGCACGTCCTGCGTATAGTTCGCGTGGTCGACGGGGCGAATCCGGATGCGCGGATTGCGCCGGCCCGACTGGACGATGCGCCGCACCAGCGGAGGGAAGTCCTCGCTGACGTCGAGTTCGTAGGTGAACAGCCGCTTGGCGACCTCGTAGCCGGCGCCCTCGATATAACCCTGATAGCGTGCCGGATGGTGGCCCATCAGGACTGTCGGCGCATGGTCGTGCCCGGCGACGAGCAGTCCCGGCTCTTCCCACATCGACAGAGAGATCGGGCCGAGCACGCGGGTCATGCCGCGCGTGCGCAGCCAGTCCTCCGCTGCCGCCAGCAGCGCCTCCGCCGCCGGCCGATCCTCCGCGTCGAAGTAGCCGAAGATGCCGGTGCCCGGGCCGAACCCCTGTTCCGGCCGCATCTCCAGCATGATCCGGTCTATGCAGGCCGCGATCCTGCCGACCGGCTTGCCGCCGCGCCGTGCGATGAAGAGCTCGGCCTCTGCGTGCTCGAACAGCGGATTGCGCCCGGGATCGAGCAGCTCGAGCTGTTCGGAGCGCAGCTGCGGGACCGAGTTCGGCGTCTCGTCCGCGAATCGGCGGCCGACATCGACGAAGGCCGCGCGCCCCGCCTTGGTCTTGCCGTCAACGGGTTCGATCACTATTTCGGCGTCGGTCACGGGGTATCCTGTTCAGCTTGGGTTAGCCCTGTGTTTGCTTGTTGCAGATTGTCAAGCGACAGCGCCAATGGCTCCGCCACGGGACGTGAATGTTCCGCAAGGCGGTTTTTTGCTGTAGGGCGCGGTTTCCGGGAACATGGCCATGAACATGCATCAGAGCATAGATTCCGCTGCCCTCGCACGCGCGACAGCGACAGTGCCGCCGAAGCAGGCGATCGCGGACGACAAGGCCATGCTGCGCGCCGCGCGCGACCTGACCAAGGATCTGATCGTCGCCAAGCCGGCGATCTACTGGACCGACATGCTGCTCTCGGCAGGCCTCGGCTATGCCGCGCTCGCCGGGGCGATCCTTGTCGGCAGCATGCCGCTAGCCGTGGTCCTGGGCGTTGTTGCAGCGCTCTCGCTCTATCGCGCGCTGCTGTTCATTCACGAGCTGTCGCACATCCACCGCGACGCGCTGCCGGGTTTCCGGCTGGCGTGGAACCTGCTCGTCGGCATTCCGATGCTCACGCCCTCGTTCATGTACGAAGGCGTGCACACGCTGCACCACGCGCGCACGCGCTACGGCACGGCGGATGATCCAGAGTACCTGCCGCTGGCGCTGATGAAGCCGTGGTCGCTGCCGCTGTTCGTGCTCATCGCGCTGCTCCTGCCGTTCGCGCTCCTGTTCCGGTTCGCGGTGCTGGTGCCGCTCGGCGCGGTGATCCCGCCGATCCGCACGATCGTGTGGCAGCGCTTCTCCTCGCTTTCGATCAATCCGCAGTTCCGTCGCCGCCCACCCGAGGGCGAGCTGCGCCCGCGCGTGTTCTGGCAGGAGTTGGGCGGCAGCGTCTGGGCCCTGGCCCTGCTCGGCAGCACGTTCCTGATCGGCTGGCAGCCGCTGCTGATCGCGCTCGCGGTGTTCTCGGCCGCGGCGGTGCTCAACCAGCTGCGCACGCTGGTGGCGCACTTGTGGGAGAACGACGGTGAACCGATGACGGTGACCGCGCAGTTCCTCGATTCGGTGAACGTGCCGCCCCCGGGCCGGATCGCGGAGATCTGGGCACCGGTCGGCCTGCGCTATCACGCGCTGCACCACCTGTTGCCGAGCATGCCCTACCACTCGCTGGGCGAGGCGCACCGGCGGCTCGCGGCACATCTCGGCACCGGTTCCACCTATGAGGGGGCCAATCACCCGGGCATGATCCCGCTGGTCCTGCGCATCGCACGCAGCACGATGCGCCCGCGCTGACCGCCGCCATCGCGCCAGCAAAACGCAAGAAAGGGCCGCTTCCCGGGAAGCGGCCCTTCGCGTTTTCTGCTCTGCCGGAGTCTATTCGTTCTCGACCGTCAGCGACGGATCACGGTCGACGTCGGCCTGCACGCGCGTATCATCGTCGCCGACATCGGCCTCGATGCCATCCTCGGTTACCGTGACACGATCGCCGTCCGTGGCGGTGGAATCGCCTTCGGTCACGACGGTGGTTTCCTCAGGCACCGGAACCACGGTCTCCTCGACAACGGTTTCGGTTTCGGTGGGTTCGGGCGCATTCGCTTCGCTGCAGGCGCCGAGCGCAATCGCGGCGACGAGGGCGGGAACGGCGGCGATCTTCATGCCAGGTCTCCTTTGTGACGACATTGTGGCATAGACTCCTGACCCGACGGGCGGTTCCCCGGAGCGTTACTCCTCGGTGCGGATCAGCACCGTCTCTCCGATCAGCAGGAATAGGAAGAACGGCGCCCAAGCGGCAAGAAACGGGGGGTAGCCGCCGAAGCTGCCCATCGCGAGCGCGGCGTTGTCGATCACGAAATAGGCGAAGCCAAGCGCCATGGCGATGATCGCGCGCAGGAAGAGCTGCCCCGAACGGGCGAGGCCGAACGCCGCGATCGCGCCCAGTAGCGGCATGAGGAAGGCCGACAGCGGCCCCGAGAGCTTGTGCCACCAGGTCGCGCGCAACTCGTCGGTCCGGCGGCCCGCTTCCTCGTAGGCGGCGATCGAGCGGAACAGCTCGACGAAGTCCTGCGTATCCGCATCGACGCTCTCGAGCTCGATCTGCTCCGGCGTGAGGCCTTCGGCAACCACCAGGTCAGGCAAGCGAGTGGTATCGGCACTCGCAACGCCGAAGCGGGTGGCGTTCTCGAGGCGCCATCCCGGATTCGCATAGGCCGCGGTGTCGGCACGGACCTGCTCGACCAGCATTCCACCGTCGCTGCGACGATACCAGGTCACGCCGCGCATCGTGATATCCTCCCCCCGGCCGGCAAGCGATGCGGCGGTGAGAATGTCGTTGCCGTCGGTCAGGTACACATTGGCTCGAACGCCCGAGTCCTGCGGTATGGGGCCGAAATCGTTGGCTTCCCACGCCTTGAGCGTGGCGGTCGTGCGGGTGACCACGGTCTCGTTGAAGACGAAGCTGATCGCCGACACGGCCGCCGCGGTGAGCAGCAGCGGCGCGAGCACCTGGTGTGCGGAAAGGCCGGCGGCCTTCATCGCGATCACCTCGCTGTTCTGGTTGAGCGTCACCAGCGCGATGATCGTCGCCAGCAGCACCGAATAGGGCAGGAAACGGGCGACCAGTTGCGGCACGCGAAGCGTGACATAGGTCCACAGCTCCCCCTGGCCGTTGCCGGGGGCGGCCAGGATCTCGCCGCTGGTGCTGAGGAGATCCAGCATCATCAGCACGAGCACGAGGATCGCGAGCATCGCCACGATGCGCACCGCGAACATCTTCGCGAGGTAGAGCGTCAGCGTGCGCGAGGGAAAGAAATCGAACTGCATCGGTTGCGGCACTACTCGGCAGGAACGAGTTCGGGAGCCCGCTGTCGGCGCCGGCCGAACAGCTTCCGGATGCGCTTGGCGACCTTGTCGAACGCGCTCTCGAGCGCGCCGATCGGCTGTCCGCCGGGCACGAAGGCGACTTTGTAGTACATCCACAGGATCAGTGCGGCGAACAGCACGAAGGGCACCCACAGGGCGAGCACAGGATCGAAGCGGCCGAGCGCGGCAATGTCCTCCCCGTACTGGTTCACCTTGTGATAGGCGACGACCATCACGACCGAGAGGAACACGCCCAGGGCGCTGGTAGATCGTTTGGGCGGGATGGCCAGCGCGACTGCCAGCAGCGGCATCAGCGCCATCATCACGACTTCGACCATTCGGAAGTTGAAGCTCGCCTGGCTCGCGTCGCGCTTGGCCTCTTCCGTGGTTTCGCTCCAGCCGATCCTCAACAGCTCGGGCAGGATGTATTCGCGCTCGGCATCGCCGCGCTCGCGGAATGCCTCGACTTGCGGCAGGTCGATCGGCAGGTCGTGGCGGGTGAAGCTGAGCACGCGCGGGGTATTGCTGCCGGTGTCCTGCACGATCGTGCCGTCGGTCAGCCGCAGGATGATCGTGTCGGGGCTGTCGGTCGTGGCGAGGAAGGCGCCCTCGCGCGCGGAGATCGAGAGCACCTGGCCCTTGTCGTTTGCGACGCGGGCGAAAATGCCCTGGAGCCGTCGTCCCTGGTCCTCGCTGGCTTCAATCCGGAGGGCCATCCGGTCGGCGAGCGTGGTGAACTCCCCGACCTTGATCGATGCGCCGAGCGCGCCCGAACGCAGCTCGTACTCGAGCTGCTCGTAGTAGTAGCGGCTGACCGGCTGGACGTAGAACACCAGCGCGAGGTTCACCGCCATCAGCACTGCCGTGATGATGTAGGGCACGCGCAGCAAGCGGCCGTAGCTCAGGCCCACGGCGCGCATCACGTCGAGCTCGCTCGATGTGGCGAGCTTGCGGAAGGCGAGCAGGATGCCGAGCAGCAGGCCGAGCGGAATGGCGAGGCTGGCGTATTCGGGGATCAGCGCACCGAGCATCTTGAACACGACGTCGACCGGGCCGCCTTCGACCGCGACGAAATCGAACAGCCGCAGCATCTTGTCGAGCAGCAGCAGCGAGGCCGCGATCGCGAACACGCCCAGCATCGGCAGGATCACCAGCCGGAAGATGTAGCGGTCGAGAGAGGGGATGAAGTTGAACACGGGTCCCGAACGGCAGCTAGGTTTCGAGCGCTCTAGCGCGAATTCGCGGCCCGGTCATGCCTCTGATGCGCCGAATGCGACGGTCAGGCCTTCTCCAGCGTGCATTGCAGCGGATGCTGGTTCTGGCGGGCGAAGTCCATCACCTGGTTCACCTTGGTCTCGGCGACCTCGTAAGGGAAGATGCCGCACACGCCGACGCCGCGCTGGTGGACGTGCAGCATCACCCGCGTCGCCTGCTCCAGATCCATCCGGAAGAAGCGCTTGAGCACCATGACGACGAACTCCATCGGGGTATAGTCGTCGTTCAGCATCAGCACCTTGTATTGGCTCGGCTTCTTCGGCTTGGCCTTGGTCTTGGTGGCGATGCCGAGCTGGCCGTCGCCCGCGCGGTCCGAATCATCGTCGCCCGCACAGCGCGGGCGCAAGTCGAGAACGGGGTCGGTGGAGCGGGGGGTCGTCATGCGTCGGCAATATCGTATGGCAGGGGCGCATTCGCAAGATGGCGCGCGGCGATTGCACGCCGGTTAACGGTGCGGCGAAACGAAAAAGGAGCCGGCCAGCGCGTTGCTGACCGGCTCCCATATCAAGGCTCCGACGTGTAGGGAGAGGAGGTGCCGGAGCCTCGTGAACTTTGCGGGGCTCAGGCGGCCTTGCGCGCCTTGTCCATCGCCAGGCTCACGCGGCTCGAAAGCGGCGCGGCGACGTCGTTGGCGAGCTTGACCCAAGCCTCGGTCGCCTTCGAAAGCTGCGCGACGGCGGCGTCGAAGTTGCGGCTGGCGATCTTGCCCTGGAGCTGGACGAGCTCGGTCGGCGACTTCACCGCGGCGATTTCGCGGGCGTCGGCGGTCAGGGTCTCGACCGCGGCCTTGCTCTCTTCGGCGGCGGTCTTCGTCAGGTCCTGCAGCGCGGCGGAGAAGATCCGGCCGGATTCGACGAAGGCGTCGAAGTTGCCCTTCGTCAGTTCGCGCATCTCGGCGGCGTATTCGGCGCCCTGCTCGTAGGCGCTCTTGGCGCGAGCCTGAAGCTCGGCGAGGCCTTCGGTCATCTGCGCGGTGTAGTCGGTGGTCTTGGTCATGGCGGGTTCCTTGGAAATGGGTTTGCTGGCGGTTTTCGCCGCAGGCTTGCGAGCGGGCGCAGCCTTCTTCGCGGCGGCTTTGGTCGTGGTCTTCTTCTTGGGCGCCGCCTTGGCTGCGGGCGCTGCCGCGGCAGGGGCCGCCTCATCAGTCTTCACCTCGGCCTTTGCGGCAGAGGCTTCGGCATAGGCCTTCTCGGCCGCCGCATCGGTCTTCGCTTCGGGCTGGGTAGCCATTGCGGTCATCCTGTGCCTGCGGGCGCAATGCCCTTCATGTTGCAGTGCACAAAATAGCTACTGCAAGCGCGAAGTCAAGACGATTTTGTGCAGCGCACAATGACCTGCCGCGTCTCGGCGGGCGGTAGAGGAGCGACCCTCACCGTGTCTTGACGTAGCGCCCCGGCGCATCCTCGATCACCCGGTCGCCTTTGCCGCCGGGCTTGCGCTTGCCTTTCGCCGGCACACGCGCCGGGTCGTGCGCCTCGAGCCAGGCCAGCCAGTGCGGCCACCAGCTTCCCGCATGCTCGCTCGCGCCTTCGATGAATTCCTCCAGCGAGCCGGCCGCGCTGTCGCCCGTCCAGTGCTGGTACTTGTTCGCCGCGGGCGGGTTGACCACGCCGGCGATATGGCCCGACCCTGCAAGGACGAATGTGGTGTCGCCGCGGAAGTGGCGGGTCGCCCGCCAGACGCTTTCGGCAGGGGCGATATGGTCCTCGCGCCCCGCCTGGATATAGGCCGGGGTTTGGATTCGCGTGAGATCGACCGGCGTTCCGTCCGCGACGAGTGCATTGGGCACGACCAGCTTGTTGTCGCGGTAGAGATCGCGCAGGTAGGCGACGTGCCAGGCGGCGGGCAGGTTGGTGACGTCGCCGTTCCAGTGGAGCAGGTCGAACGCCGGATAGTCCTCCCCCAGCAGGTAGTTGCTGACGACGTAGTTCCAGATCAGGTCGCGGCTCCGCAGCGCGTTGAAGGTCGCGGCGAGATAGCGCCCGTCGAGATAGCCCTCCGGCGCGAGCTTGCCGATCATCTCGATCTGCCGGTCGCCGACGAAGTTGAGCAGCTCGCCCGCCTTCTCGAAATCGACCTGCGCGGTGAAGAACGTCGCGCTCCGGACTTTCTCAGCCTCTCCGCGCCGGGCGAGCACTGCCAGCGTCGCGGCAAGCGTCGTGCCGGCGACGCAGTAGCCGATCGTGTGTACCGCCGGCACGTCCAGCCGGGCGCGCACATGGTCGATCGCGTCGACCTGCGCGCGGACATAGTCGTCCCAGGTGACGTCCTTCATGCTCGCGTCGGCCGATTTCCAGCTCACCACGAAAACGCTGAGGCCCTGGTCGACCGCCCACTTGATGAAGCTCTTCTTCGGCGTGAGGTCGAGGATGTAGAAGCGGTTGATCCACGGCGGGAAGATCACCAGCGGCACGGCGAGGACCTGCTCGGTCGAGGGGCTGTACTGGATGAGCTGGTAGAGCGGCGTCTCGTACACGACCTTGCCGGGCGTAGTGGCGATGTTCTCCCCCAGCGCGAAGGCGCCCGAATCGGTGTGGGTGAGCTGGCCGCGCCTGAGGTCGTCGATCAGGTGGCGCATACCCCTGACGAGGTTCTGCCCGCCGGTTTCGATCGTGCGCCGGAGAACCACGGGATTGGTCGCAAGGAAATTGTCGGGGCTCATCGCCTCGAGCAGCGTGCGGGTCGCGAACTCGAGCTGCGCGCGCTGCTCGTCGGGCACGCCCCGGACGCTCTTCGCAGAATGAACCACATAGTCGGCGAGCATGAGATAAGTCTGGTGAAGCAGCAGATAGGCCGGATGCTCCTGCCATGCGGGATCCGCGAAGCGCCGGTCCTTCCGCGGCAGATCGGGTTCCGCGCTCTCGCCATCGGGAGCGGCGCCGAGCATCGCCTGGGCCACGCCCTGCCAGACCTGCAATCCTTCGGTCACGAGCTTCTGCGCGGCGGCCGGATCGGGCGCCGGAGCGGCATTCGCCCATCCCTGGGCCAGCAGCGCCCACTGCGCGGGATCGAAGGGATTCGCCGGGTCCGGACCTTTCGCGAGCCGTTCTTCGGTAAAGTCGAGCCACATCGCGCGCAATTGCTCGGCCGTCTCGGCCCATTGCTCGATCGCGCCCGGCTGCTGCGCCTCTGGCACGAACCGGCCGAACATCTCGCGCATCATCTCGCCCTGCATGTCGAAGAAGGCGGCGAAAGGGTCCTGCCGATCGGCCATCGATGCACTCCTGAAGGTCGGCCTCGGCCGGTGATAGCGAAAAGCGCTTTCCACCGCGACCGCTATTCCGTTAGGTTTGCGCAGCGCGAGGGGTCTCGCGTTCCGCCAACAGAGACGAGGTCGATGCACACCGATTTCTACCGCATGAAGCGCCTGCCGCCCTATGTGATCGCCGAAGTCAACGCGATGCGGCACGAAGCGCGGCGAGCGGGGCGCGACATCATCGATCTCGGCATGGGCAATCCCGACCAGCCGCCGCCGCAGCATGTGGTCGACAAGCTGTGCGAAGTCGCGGCCAAGCCCGACGCGCACGGCTATTCGCAGTCGAAGGGCATTCCCGGGCTGCGCCGGGCGCAGGCGAATTACTACGGGCGCCGGTTCGGGGTCGATCTCGATCCCGAAACCGAAGTGGTGGTGACGATGGGATCGAAAGAGGGGCTGGCCAGCCTCGCCACCGCCATCACCGCGCCGGGCGACGTGGTGCTCGCGCCCAACCCGAGCTACCCGATCCACACCTTCGGCTTCATCATCGCCGGGGCGACGATCCGCAGCGTGCCGACCACGCCGGACGAAAACTATTTCCGCAGCCTCGAGAAGGCGATGCACTTCACCGTGCCGCGCCCGAGTGTGCTGGTGGTCAACTATCCCTCCAACCCGACCGCCGAAGTGGTCGATCTGGCGTTCTACGAGCGGCTGGTCGCCTGGGCCAGGGAGAACAAGGTCTGGATTTTGTCCGACCTCGCCTATTCGGAACTCTATTTCGACGGCAATCCGACGCCCTCGATCATGCAGGTCAAGGGCGCGAAGGACGTCGCGGTCGAGTTCACCTCGATGTCGAAGACCTATTCGATGGCCGGCTGGCGCATGGGTTTCGCGGTCGGCAACCGTCACCTCATCGCCGCGATGTCGCGGGTGAAGTCGTACCTCGATTACGGCGCGTTCACGCCGATTCAGGCCGCGGCCTGCGCCGCGCTCAACGGCCCGCAGGACATCGTGGAGACCAACCGCCAACTCTATCACAAGCGGCGCGACGTGATGGTCGAGGCGTTCGGCCGCGCCGGCTGGGACATTCCGCCGCCCCCTGCCTCGATGTTCGCCTGGGCCCCGCTGCCGCCGGCGCTCAAGGAGATGGGCAGCCTCGAATTCTCCAAGCAGTTGCTGATCCATGCCGACGTCGCGGTGGCGCCGGGCGTCGGCTACGGCGAGGAGGGCGAAGGCTACGTTCGCATCGCCATGGTCGAGAACGAGCAGCGCCTGCGCCAGGCGGCGCGGAACGTGAAGCGCTACTTCGCCTCGCTCGGCCTCAACACGATTGCCGGCACCGGCTGAGATTTCGCAAGGCGAAACCGCCGGATTGGACCGACCGTCAGTTGACGGCCCGAGCAGCCGTTTCCTAGTTTCCTCCCGAAAAACAACGGGTCGGGGGATTCATGGGTAACGCGAAGGTGGCCGGGCCATGACGTGGCCGGCGCAGGGCGCAGAGCGGTTGTCGCTGCCGCGCCTCTTCAGGGCCGGACCGGTCATGCTGGATCTGTTCCACCGCGACGGGCTGGCGCGCGGGCGCTGGCTGCGGCTCCATCCGCGTGAGTTCGAGGTGCTCTGGCACCTCGCCGAATGCGCGCCCGAACCTGTTTCGCAGGATCGCCTGCTGCGCGACGTCTGGCGGCTGGACTTCGATCCGGAGACGAATCGGGTCGCGGTGGCGATCTGCCGGATACGCGCCAAGATGCGCGCCGTCGGCCTCCGCGGGCTGATCGCGACGATCCCCGCGCGCGGCTATCTCCTGCGCCCGGGCGCGGAAGCGCTGGACAGCCTCTCGCGCTTGGGCAACGATGCCGCCATTCAATCGGCGGCAGGTGAGATCAATGGGGTTTCGGGAAAACGATCGGATTTCGATCGAGTTGGATAGCGACGGCGTGGCGCAGGTCCGCCTGACGCGGCCCGACAAGATGAACGCGCTCGATCCCGAGATGTTCGCCCGCCTGATCGAAGCCGGGCAGGCGCTACACGAGATGAAGGGGCTGCGCGTCGTCGTCCTCTCGGGCGAAGGACGCGCCTTCTGCGCCGGGCTCGACCTGTCGAACTTCGCCAAGGGGCCGGATCCCGACGCGCCGCGGATCACCGACCGCACGCATGGCAATGCCAACCTGTTCCAGCAGGTCGCCATGCAGTGGCGCAAGCTGCCGGTGCCGGTGATCGCGGCGGTCCACGGGGTCTGCTTCGGCGGCGGCCTGCAGATCGCCAGCGGGGCCGACATCCGTGTCGCCGCACCCGACACGCGCATGGCGGTGATGGAGATGAAGTGGGGGCTCGTCCCCGACATGGGCGGCTATGCGCTCTGGCGCGGCCTCGTGCGCGACGACGTGCTGCGCGAGCTCGTCTACACCAACCGCGAATTCACCGGGGAGGACGCGCTCGCCCTCGGCTTCGCCACCCACGTCGATCCCAACCCGCTCGCCCGCGCCACCGCGATCGCCGCGGAAATCGCCAACCGCAATCCCCACGCGATCCGCGCCGCCAAGCGGCTCGCCGCCGCCATGGTCGAACGCACGACCGACGAGATCCTGCTCGAAGAGAGCATGGAGCAGCACAAGATCATGCGCACGCCCAACCAGGTCGAAGCGGTGATGGCCGGAATGGAAAAGCGTCCGCCGAACTTCACCGACGTTTGACGAAGCCGCCTCGATCCTCCCCATTTTGCGAAGCCAAATGGGGAGGGGGACCGCGAGACGCGACGCGGCTCGTGGTGGAGGGGTTATGCCTGACGATACCCCTCCGTCAGCCGCCTGCGGCGTCGGCCACCTCCCCATTTGTGCTGACGCAAAAATGGGGAGGATTGGGAGCTAGCCAAAAATAGCCGCCGCCTGCATTCCTTCGAGCATCTGCCGTCCGTCGGCATTCCACAGCCGCAGCCGCTCCGACGAATAGCCGTGGTCGGCGTGCTGGCTGGCATTCTCCGACAGCCACCAGCCGTCGCGCGTCACGGGCGCGGCATCCAGCACGTTGAACGACCAGTTGATCGAGCTGACCGGCCCCTGCCGCTGCATCGCGCGCATGGCGCCGGGCGGCAGGACATCGCCCATCAGGATCAGCTCGGATATGTGATTGAGCACTCCCTGCTCGGTCAGCCGCGCCCAGCGCCGCACGACTGGTGCACCGGGGCCGCGCTCGTCCTGCGCGCGGCGGAGATCGAAGTTGCGGATGAAGGCCGGGCCCTTGTCGGTCATCACCGGCTCGGCGTCCTCGGGCGCGCCGGGCCAGTCGTTGGGCTCGGCCGCGGGGTGGACGGCGTTCGGCTCGCGCGCGGTGCCGAACAGCCAGAACGCGGTGAGGGCGCAGGCCCCCTCGCACCAGATCTCGCTGCGCACCTGCGCGACGTTGCGGCCCTGCCGCACGATCTCGCGCTTCAGCTCGATCTCCCCGCCGACCGGGGCGACGAAGGCGACCTGTGCCGCGCGCAGCGGCGGCAGGTCGGGGAAGGCGCGGACGGCGGCGGTATAGGCGACCAGCGCCGACGCCCCGCCGTAGAGCGTGCGCCCCTGCATCCAGGCGTCCGCGCGGGAGAGGTTGGCGGGGCCGCCGGCGGCGGTGACGGGATCGATCAGGCTGGCAATGCTCATGCCGGCAAGCATTTACGGCTTCGCCGGGCGCGGTCCAGACTGACGTTACGGAAGGCAGATCACCTAACCGATTGCCTTGGCGCGGCCGACTCGCTAGGGGGCCGCTTCCGTCCGCATCGGCGATGCGGAAGGGCGAGGCCCGATGGCGGAGTGGTTACGCAGAGGACTGCAAATCCTTGCACGCCGGTTCGATTCCGGCTCGGGCCTCCACTCTTCGCGAAGCAAGGCATTGCGGCCCGCCCGCCGTGCCGATAAAGGCCCGCGATCAGTGCCGCTTTAGCTCAGTTGGTAGAGCACATCATTCGTAATGATGGGGTCACGTGTTCGAGTCACGTAAGCGGCACCATTTCCGACACGCTTTTTCCCCCGCGGGAGCCTTTCCGGTGTAGCTTCCTGCCGATCGCGCAAGGGGGCATGTCACCTGCCAGCAATACCGGTCTCGCCGAGCCATTCCGCGGCTGCCCCGCCGGCGGACACGCTCCGCACCGGGGGCGATGCGCGTGCGCGATCCGCCGGCCATCGCGACAGATACCGCCAAAACGGATCAGCCTGGCGCCCGGCCTGCCCGTTAACATTGACATCAATGTCAGTTAGAGTAGAAGCGCAGGCATATCTTAGCGACGGATCACCAAGATTCGCGACAAAAAGGGGAGAGGGAGTATGGGGATCGCCCGTAGTTGTCTTTGTGCGTGCAGCACCCTGGCCTTGATCGCGGGGGGCGCATCGGCCGCCCTCGCGCAGGAGGCGGAGGAGCCGGGGCAGATCCCCGAAACGGCGGAAGGGGCCACGCAAGACGGTGCGGTCATCATCGTCACCGCGCAGAAGCGCGAGGAATCGATCCAGGACGTGCCGATCGCGGTCACCGCGATTTCCGGCGAGGGGCTCGACGATTACAAGATCGAGACCGGCGGCGAGCTGCTGCGCGCCGTGCCGAACGTGAATTTCTCCAAGAGCAACTTCAGCATGTACAACTTCTCGATCCGCGGGGTCGGGACGAAGGCGATCTCGGCCGCGTCGGATCCCGCGGTCGCGATCAGCTTCAACAACACGGCGCTGGCGCGCAACCGGCTGTTCGAGTCGGAGTTCTACGACATGGCCCGGATCGAGGTGCTGCGCGGGCCGCAGGGCACGCTCTACGGCCGCAACGCCACGGCCGGCGTGGTCAACCTGATCCCGGCGCTGCCGACCGACGAGCTGGAAGGCTCGGTCAAGGGCGAGGTCGGCAGCTATTCGACCCGCCGGCTGAACGGCATGCTCAACGTGCCGCTCGGCGACACGTTCGGCGTGCGCGTGGCCGGCCAGTGGACCAAGCGCGACGGGTTCGACTACAACACCTTCACCCAGAAGCGGGTGAACGGCCGCGACCTGTGGTCGACCCGCGCGATCGCGGAATGGGAACCGAGCGATCGCTTCCGCGCCAACGTGATCTGGCAGCATTTCGAGGAAGACGACAACCGCTCGCGCACCGGCAAGCAGCTGTGCCACACCGATCCGGGGCCGGAGATGGTGGGCAGCGTCGAGATCACCGATCCCGTTCTGCGTGGACGGATGAGCCAGGGATGCTTGCCGGGCTCGCTTTACGACGACGGCGCCTATGGCGTGCCGAATGGCGACAGCCTCGTCTATCTGACCGTGCCGACCGGCATCTCTCTGGGGCGCTCGGTTCTTCCCGATGGCACCAGGGGCCCGCCGGTGTACGTCACCAATAGCGGCGATCCCTACGAGGGGCTGACCCAATCGCGCGACCTGCGCGAGATCGCGACCAGCTATGATCCGAAGTTCCGCGCCAAGAACGACGTCGTGCAGCTCAACCTGGAGTTCGAACCGTCAGATGGTCTGACGCTGGTATCGCAGACGACCTACTCGCGGGATCGTTACTTCTCGACCCAAGACTACAACCGCTTCGTTTCGGCCCCGCTGTTCAACGATTCGACACAACCTCTCGTGACAGCTCGCGGCATACCGCTGGACACGGAGACGTACCCGGGCCCGACTCCGGGCGGCATTTTCTGCGATCCGCAACTGGGATGTTCGGATCGCATGGTTTCGGCAGACCTGAGCCAGTCGCGCAATCGCCAGTGGTCGCAGGAAGTTCGCTTGCAATCCGATTTTGACGGTCCCGTGAACTTCAACGTCGGGGTAAACTATCTCGACTTCAAAACGCAGGATAATTACTACGTTTTCAACAACATGTTCACCCTCATCGCGGACTGGTTCTATAGCGGTGTCCCGCCATTTGGCCATCCGGCTTCCGGGCAGAACGCCCTGCTCCCCTGCGAGCTGGGCGCAGAAGATCGCGAATGCGTCTATGTCGATCCCAATCCCATCGGCAGCCTGAACAACCAGGGCCACAACTACTTCCTGAGCCAGAACGGCGTCCGGACGAAGAGCTGGGCGGCGTTCGGCGAACTCTACTGGAACATCGCCGACGATGTGAAGCTGACGCTTGGCGTACGTTACACCCGCGACAAGAAGGTTTCGGACCAGATCCCCAGCCAGTTGCTCCTGGGCGGCGGTACCGAAACGGACATACCCGGGGGCATAACCGGCGGGCGGGTCAACAGCGGCTACCCGGCCCTGCCGGACATCGAGCAGAAGTGGGGCGAGTTCACCGGCCGGGCCGTGCTCGACTGGCAACCCGACCTCGCGTTCACCGACGATACCCTGGTCTACCTCTCGGCCGCGCGCGGATACAAGGGCGGCGGGACCAATCCGCCACGGGTCGATTTCAATCCGGACGTCGTGCAATATCAGTACCTGCCGCAGACCTTCCGCCCGGAATATCTCAATGCGTTCGAGATCGGCGTGAAGAACACCTTTGCAGGGGGGCGCCTCACTCTCAACGGCGCGGCGTTCTACTACGATTACGAGGATTACCAGATATCCCAGATCGTCGATCGCATCGCCTACAACGAGAACTTCGACGCAACGACCTGGGGGCTCGAGCTCGAAGCCGCCTGGCGCCCCTCGCGCAATTTCAGGCTCGATGCGAACCTCGGCTACCTGCAGACCAAGCTCGCCGATGGCGCGCAATCGATCGATGTCATGAATCGCACGCAGGGCAATGAAGACTGGATGGTGCTCCGCCCCTGGCTTCAGGTGCCGTCCAACTGCATCGCGCCGACCGAGTTCGTGGAGAGGATCCTGGCCGCCCAGACAGGCTTGGAACAGCTGGCGCTATCGGCGCTCTGCCCGGGATCGAACCGGATCGGTAATTTCAATCCCGATGCCCCTCCCGGGCAACTGCCCTACTGGGCCTTCTTCGGGTTCACCTACGATCCCTTCGCTGCCTACAATCCGGATACGGTGGGCCTCAACATCGAGGACGGCGGCAGCGGCGCCCCCAACGGCGGCCGCGGGTTCTATGCCGACCTGTCCGGCAACGAACTGCCCAATGCTCCGCGCTGGACGATGAACCTGGGGGCGCAATACACCTTCTTCCTCGAAGACGACGACTGGGAGCTGACCTTCCGCGGCGACTACTATCGCCAGGCGAAGAGCTATGCCCGGGTCTACAACACCGAGTACGACCGGCTGAAGGCGTGGGACAACCTCAACCTCGCGGTCACGCTCGAACGTCCGGAATCGCAGCTCGCCTTCCAGCTCTATGTGAAGAACGTGTTCAACGATGCGCCGATCACCGACTTCTTCACCAACAGCGACGACACGGCGCTGACGACCAATGTCTTCACTCTCGATCCGCGCATTATCGGCTTCAGCGTGACCAAGGGGTTCTAAGGGGGGACACGCTGCGGGAAGCCTTCCGGAGCCGGCTTGCCCGGCTTCGGAAGGCTTCAATGCATTTCGCCAGGTTCGAGATCGGCGCTGCGGGTGTGGCCGGCGCGGGTCCCGGGCGCAGGGGCGCAGCCTGGGGGCCGTGCCACATGCGGGATCGCGCAGGGCGCGGCGCACTCAAGGATCGAGGCGCGCCAGGGTCCGTCCGTCCGGTGCCGGCGATAGCGACAGGCGTGCGCCGAAGGGTTCGCCGCCTTCGAACAACGCGCGCGTCGGTGCGTGGGCGAGATCGGCGTTCGCTGCCATGCGTTCGTCCGCCTCGTTGCGCCCGAGCACCACGGCGACCGGGCCCGATCGGCCATCCATCAGGGTATAGGTTTCGACCGTCAGCCAGGCGGCGGGCGCCCGCGCCTTGCGTACCGCTTCGGCGGGTGTCGGAACCGCGATCCAGCGGTCGGCGCCCGACCAGTCGGCGGGCACGGTCGAGTAGATGCCGGCCGAATACTTGCTCATGAATCCGCCGTTCGCGCCGACCAGTGCATAGCTGCCCCGCCGCTCGCGCAGGCGCTGCACCGCCTCCGCAATGGCATGGGCCGAATAGTTGTTGCCCGCGCCGCCGAAGAACGGCAGCCCGCCGGTCAGCGTCAGCCCCCGCGGATCGTCGGTCGCCAGTCCGAAGTGGTCGGTCACGTTGAACACCGGAATGGCGAAGCAGCTGTAGAGGTCGAGCAGGGCGATATCGTCGAGCACGCGGCCGCTGCGCTCCAGCGCAGTCTCGATCGAGGCGATCGAGGCGGGGCTGCGCGCGAGATCGGGCCGCTCCATCACCGGCAGCTCCTTGGCGTCGGCAACCACGTGGATATGGACCCACCGGCTCTCGGGAATCCGCAGCGCGCGCGCCTTGCCGGCCGATGCGATCACGATCGCGGCCGCCTGGTTCACCTGGTCGCGCGCGACCGTCATCCGGGCATAGGGCTCGGCCACGATCCGGTTGCGCGGGGTCACGCGCGCGAGCTCGCCAGCGCTGCGCACCTCGCGCGAGGCGGCGTGCGGATTGGCCGCGGCCACTTCGGTGAACGGGGCGAAGAGCTCGCCGATCGCCATCCGGTAGTCCGCGAGCGAGCATCCCAGCCGCGCGCGCCGGGCATTCTCGAACAGCGCGTAGTGCGCGATCGCGCTGACCGCGCCGTGGCGGAGCAGCTCGGCATCGAACATGCCCTCCAGCCCGAAGCCGCGATCTTCCAGCGCGCCGCCGACCTCCTCCGACCAGTCGCGCGTCTCGTCGGCCCCCAGCAGCGCGCGGACGGTCGAGATCGCCTCCGCGCCGACGACCGCCGCCATTGCGCTTTCGCCCCGGGCGATGGCGGCGGCGAACTCGCCGACCAGCTTCTGGTTGGTCTGCCCGCCGGTCGTCTCCAGAATGGCGCGCCGCGGGTCGGCACCGACCCGGCGCCCGATCGCGCGCGGCGGATTGTCCGCCCGGCCGAACGGCGCCTTCGCATCGGGGCGCGAGATTTCGAACTGGCGAATTGCGCCGATCGTGTCGATCGCGGGCGCGGCGTCGTCGGTGGCCCGCGTGTCGGCAAGCGCGGCTTTCAGCGCCTCGCCGGCCAGATCCATGTAGGACAGCGCGCGATAGCCCGGGTCCTGGGGACGCTCCGAGGCTTGCCCGACCCCGACGATTACGGGCGTCAGCTCGTGGATTTCGGACATCGCGGTTGCTCTTCCTCCCCGGCAAGATTAGCGACGGAGGCGTGTTCGACAAGGCCGCTTTCCGCAACGCGCTCGGCAGCTTCGTGACCGGCGTGACGATCGTCACCGCGCGGGATCCTGACGGTAACCCGATCGGGCTCACCGCGAACAGCTTCAACTCGGTCTCGCTCGACCCGCCGATGGTGCTGTGGAGCCTGTCGCTCGACAGCGGCAATCTCGCGGCCTTCCGCGACGCGCAGAGCTGGGCGGTCCATGTCCTCGCGTCCGAGCAGCAGGACATGTCCGACCGGTTCGCGCGGCGCGGGGCCGACAAGTTCGCCGGCCTCGACGTGTCCGACGGGCCCGAGGGCGCGCCGCTGATCGAAGGCTGCGCGGCGCGCTTCGGCTGCTGCGCGCGCTTCGAGTACGAGGGTGGCGATCATGCGATCTTCCTCGGCGAAGTGGTCGATTTCGACCGCAGCGAAGCCGATCCGCTGATCTATCACGGCGGGCGCTACGGCCGGGTCATGCCGCCGGCGCGCGAGGCGCTCGACCCGCAGGACCATGCGCAGCTCGTCGCCGCGGGCCTCCTGCGCGAGAGCGGCGGGAAATGGGTCCTGACCGGGCAGGGCGAGGCGCAGCTCGCGCTGCTGCAGCGGATCGCGCGCGACAGCTCTGCCTAAAGCGCGTCGCAGCCGCGGGATTCTGCGCGCTTGCACATATAACGATATCTTTATATGCAGCTCGCATGCGGATCGAGACGACCATGCGGGCGCTTGCCGACCCCACCAGGCTGCGGATCATGCGGCTGCTCGCTGCCATGGAACTGGCGGTGGGCGAGCTGGCACAGGTCCTCGGGCAGAGCCAGCCGCGCGTCTCGCGCCACGTCGGCATCCTGTGCGATGCCGGCCTGGCCGAGCGGCACCGCGAGGGGAGCTGGGTCTTCCTGCGCGCGAGCGTCGGCAAGGAGCGCGGCACGCCGGTGGGCGAGGCTGTCGCGCGGCTGCTCGCCACCGCCGAGCGCGAGGACGCGGACTTCGCCGCCGCCTGCGCCGAGGACCGCCGCCAGCTCGCCGCGATCCGCGCCGCGCGCGAAAGCAGCGCCGAGACGTACTTCGCGCGCCACGCCGAAGTCTGGGACGAGCTGCGCCAGCTCCACAGCCCCGACGAACTGGTCGAGGCGAAGCTGGTCGACGCCCTGGGCGACGAGCCGCTCGGCCACGTGCTCGACATCGGCACCGGCACCGGCCGCATGGCCGAACTCTTTGCCGGCCGGGCGGAGCGGGTCGTCGCGCTCGACAAGAGCCTCGACATGCTACGCTTCGCACGCGCAAAGTTGCAAAACTTGCCCTCCGGCGCCGTAGAACTCGTCCAGGGCGATTTCACCGCCCTGCCTTTCCCGGCGCGCGGGTTCGACACAGTGCTGCTGCACCAGGTGCTCCATTTCGCACAGGACCCGGCCGCGCCGCTCGCAGAAGCGGCGCGGGTCACCAGGCCGGGTGGGCGGATTGCGATCGTGGATTTCGACGCGCACCAGCGCGAGGAGCTGCGCGACCGCCATGCGCATGCGCGGCTCGGCTTCACCGATGCCGCGATCAGCGCGCTGCTGACCGAAGCGGGGTTCGCCCCCGCACCGCCGATCGCGCTCGAAGGCGGCGAGCTGGTGGTGAAGATCTGGCTCGGCACGCGGCAGGGCGCTCCCGCCAGCGCGGGAAGGAAAGCTGCGAGATGAGCCCGACGTTCAACCAGATGCAGGAAGCGCGCACCGCGCTCGACGCGCCGCTGTTCTCCGGTCTGCCGGGAGATATCGACGTCTCGTTCGAGTTCTTCCCGCCCAAGAGCGAGAAGATGGCGCAGACGCTATGGGAAAGCGTACAGACGCTCGCTCCGCTCGGCCCGCGCTTCGTTTCGGTGACCTACGGCGCCGGCGGCTCGACGCGCGAGCGCACGCACGAGCAGGTCGTCCGGATCAACCGCGAGACCGATATCCCCGCCGCCGCGCACCTTACCTGCGTTCAGGCGACGCGCGGCGAGATCGACGAGATCGCGCGCCATTACTGGGAAAGCGGCATTCGCCACGTCGTCGCTCTACGCGGCGATCCGCCGGACGGCCAATCGCGCTACACGCCGCATCCAGGCGGCTATGCCAATGCGGCCGAGCTGATCGCCGGATTGCGGGCCGTCGCGCCGTTCGAGATATCGGTTGCCGCCTATCCGGAAGTCCACCCGGACGCCCGCGATGCCGAAGCCGACCTCGACAACCTGAAGCGCAAGCTCGATGCCGGGGCGACCCGTGCGATCACGCAGTTCTTCTTCGAGCCCGAATGCTTCTTCCGCTTCCGCGACAAGGCCGTGGCGGCGGGCATCGACAGCGAGATCGTGCCCGGCGTCATGCCGGTGATGAGCTTCGCCAGCGTCCAGCGCATGGCCGGCCTGTGCGGCACGGCGATCCCGGCATGGATGGAGGGGCTGTTCGAAGGGCTCGACGAACGGCCGGCCGCGCGCCAGCTCGTCTCCGCGACGATCGCCGCCGAGCTCTGCCGCCGGCTCTATGCCGGGGGCGTGCGCCAGTTCCACTTCTACACGTTGAACCGCGCCGAGCTGAGCTATGCGATCTGCCACATGCTCGGGCTGCGGCCGAAAGGGATTCCCGATGACCGCTAGAGAACGCCTGCTCGCCGAGGCGGCGAAGCGCATCCTGATCAAGGACGGGCCCTACGGCACGGCGATCCAGCGCGCGAAGCTGTCGGCGGAGGACTATGCCGGCGATACGGGTCTGTCGCACGACCAGAAGGGCAACAACGACCTCGTCAACCTGACGCAACCGGCGTTGATCCGCGAGGTCTGCGACAGCTATATCGCTGCGGGCGCGCACGTGCTGGCGACCAACACCTTCAACGCCAACCGGATCAGTCAGGCGGATTACGGTGCGGAAGCGCTGGTGGGCGAGATCAATGTTGCCGCCGCGCGGGTGATCCGCGAAGCGATCGATGCGGCGTCGGCGAAAGACGGCGTGGCGCGCTTCGTCGCGGGCGCGGTGGGGCCGACCAACAAGACGCTCTCGCTCAGCCCCGACGTCGAAGACCCGGGCTTTCGCGAGGTCACGTTCGACGAGGTCAAGGACGTCTACCGCGAGCAGGCCGCCGCATTGGTCGAAGGCGGGGTCGACTTCATCCTGGTCGAGACCGTGTTCGACACGCTCAACTGCAAGGCCGCGATCATGGCGGTGAAGGAGCTGGAGCGCGAGCTGGGCCGCGAGCTGCCGCTGATGCTCTCGCTCACGCTCACCGACCTGTCGGGCCGCAACCTCTCCGGCCATACGGTCGAGGCCTTCTGGTACACGGTGCGCCACGCGCGCCCGGCGACGATCGGGCTCAACTGCAGCTTCGGCGCTGAGCAGTTGCGCCCGCACGTGCAACTGCTGTCCGGCATCGCCGACACCCTGCTGATGGTCTATCCGAACGCGGGCCTGCCCAACGAGCTTGGCGAGTACGACGAGGCGCCGGAGGAAACCGCGGCGCTGGTGAAGAGCTGGGCCGAGAGCGGCCGTGCCAACATCCTCGGCGGCTGCTGCGGCTCGACGCCCGAGCATATCGCCGCCATTGCACAGGCGGTGGAGGGCGTGGCCCCGCGCCGCATCCCCAAGGCGCCCGAGGGCACGCGGCTCGCCGGGCTCGAACCCTTCACGATGGCGGCCTAGACAGTGGCTACCGACGTTTCATGGCGCATCCGCCAGGCGACGCGGGAGGATGCCGGCGCGCTGGCACTGATCGGCGCGGCGACTTTTCTCGAGACGTTTGCCGACGTGCTCGATGGCGCGGCGATTGTCGCGCACTGCGAGCGCGTGCACAGCCGCGCGGCCTATGAAGCCTATCTCGACGCCGGCGCGCAGGCCTGGCTGGCGGAAGTCGAGCCCGGCCAGGCCCCCGTCGGCTATGCGCTTTCGGCCGAGCCCGATCTGCCCGGCGCCCGCGATGGCGACCGGGAATTGAAGCGCATCTATTCGCTCTCGCGCTTTCACGGCAGCGGGCTCGGCGCAGCGCTGATGACGGCGGCGGTCGAGGCGGCGGCGGGCCACGAACGGCTCCTGCTCGGCGTCTATGCCCGCAACGCGCGCGCCATCGCTTTCTATCGCAAACAGGGCTTCGAACCGATCGGCGAACGCCGTTTCGACATCGGGGGCAAGCTCTACGACGACGCCGTGCTCGCGCGCAGCCTGCGCTGAACGATCGGCATGACGGACCCGTTGATGACAGACAATTCTTCCACCGCCCGCTTCGTCAATATCGGCGAACGCACCAACGTCACCGGATCGGCCCGCTTCAAGAAGCTGGTCATGGCCGGAGACTATGCCGCCGCCATCGAAGTCGCGCGCCAGCAGGTCGAGAACGGCGCGCAGGTGATCGACGTCAACATGGACGAAGGCCTGCTCGACGCGGTCGAGGCGATGACGACCTTCCTCAAGCTCATCGCCGCCGAGCCCGACATTGCGCGGGTGCCGGTGATGATCGACAGCTCCAAGTGGGACGTGATCGAGGCGGGCATCAAGTGCGTTTCGGGCAAGCCGATCGTCAACTCGATCTCGATGAAGGAAGGCGAGGCGCAGTTCCTCGACCATGCGCGCAAGTGCATGGACTATGGCGCCGCCGTCGTCGTCATGGCCTTCGACGAAACCGGCCAGGCGGACACGAAGGAGCGCAAGGTCGAGATCTGCAAGCGGGCCTACGAGCTGCTGACCGGCATCGGCTTCCCGCCCGAGGACGTGATCTTCGATCCGAACATCTTTGCGGTGGCGACGGGGATCGAGGAGCACGACCGCTACGGGCTCGACTTCATCGAGGCGGCGCGAGAGATCAAGGCCGCTTGCCCGCACGTGCATATCAGCGGCGGTCTCTCGAACCTGAGCTTCAGCTTCCGCGGCAACGAGACCGTGCGCCGCGCGATGCATTCGGTGTTCCTCTACCACGCGATCCCCGCCGGGCTCGACATGGCGATCGTCAATGCCGGTCAGCTCGACGTCTATGACGCGATCGATCCCGAGCTGCGCGAGGCGTGCGAGGACGTGATCCTGATGCGCCGCCCGGATGCGACCGAGCGGCTGATCACGCTCGCCGAGAGCTACAAGGGCAAGGACCCCAAGGCCGACAAGGAAGCGGCCGAATGGCGCGGCTGGCCGGTCGAGAAGCGGCTCGAACATGCGCTGGTGAAGGGGATCGATGCGCACGTCGTCGAGGATACCGAGGAAGCGCGGCTGGCGTTCGACGCGAGAGGCGGGCGCCCGATCGAAGTGATCGAAGGGCCGCTGATGGACGGGATGAACGTCGTCGGCGACCTGTTCGGCAGCGGCAAGATGTTCCTGCCGCAAGTGGTCAAGTCCGCCCGCGTGATGAAGAAAGCCGTCGCGCACCTCATTCCGTTCATCGAGGCGGAGAAGGACAAGCTCGCTCCGGAGGACCGAAAGGCCAAGGGCAAGATCGTGATGGCGACCGTAAAGGGCGACGTTCACGATATCGGCAAGAACATCGTCGGCGTCGTGCTCCAGTGCAACGGATACGACGTCGTCGACCTGGGGGTGATGGTGCCTTGGGACCGGATTCTGCAGACGGCGAACGATAACGGCGCGGACATGATCGGGCTTTCGGGCCTGATCACGCCCTCGCTCGACGAGATGGTCACCGTCGCCGAGGAGATGCAGCGCGCGGGCATGACCATGCCGCTGCTGATCGGCGGCGCGACGACCAGCAAGGTGCACACCGCGCTCAAGATCGATCCGGCCTACGAAGGGCCGGTGATCCACGTGCTCGACGCGAGCCGGGCGGTGGGCGTGGCCAGCCGCCTGCTCTCCGACACGCAGTGCGAAGCCTTCGTCTCCGATACGGCAGCGGACTACGCGCATGTCCGCGACGTGCGGGCGGGCAAGACCGCGAGCGTACTTCTTAGCCTGGAAGACGCGCGCGCAAATGCACCCCAGATCGATTACAGCGACAAGCCCGCACCGCCGCTGCAGCCGGGTATCCATACTTTCGCCGATTGGCCTCTCCAGGATCTTGTCGAATACTTCGACTGGACACCGTTCTTCCGCGCGTGGGAACTCGCGGGGACCTATCCCTCGGTCCTGGATGACGAAGTGGTCGGCGAAAGCGCGCGTCAACTGTTCGCCGATGCGCAGGCGATGCTGGACAGGATCGTCGCGGAGAAGTGGCTGACGGCCAAGGGCGTCTGCGGCTTGTGGCCCTGCGCGCGCGAAGGTGATGACATCGAGATCCACCTCGCGGAAGAGGAACGCCACGTGCGCCTGCCGTTCCTGCGTCAGCAGGTGCGCAAAAGCCGCGACCGGGCGAATTTCTGCCTCGCCGACTTCATCGACCCTGCCGGCGATTGGATCGGCGGTTTTGCGGTCGGCATCCACGGGATCGAACCGCACGCGGAGCGCTTTCGCGCTGCGCACGACGACTATTCCGATATTCTCCTGAAGGCGCTTGCGGACCGGTTCGCCGAAGCGTTCGCTGAGGCGCTGCACCAGCACGTGCGCACGACCCTGTGGGGCTATGCCGAGGGCGAGCAGCTTACCAACGAGGCGCTGATCAAGGAGCAGTACCGCGGCATCCGGCCTGCGCCGGGCTATCCCGCTTGCCCCGATCACAGCCTCAAGCCGATCCTGTTCGAGTTGCTGGGCGCTGGCGAGAACGCAGGGCTGGAGCTGACCGAGAGCTTCGCCATGCTGCCCACCGCAGCGGTGAGCGGCTTCTATTTCGGGCACCCGCAAAGCGAGTATTTCGGCGTCGCGCGGATCGGCCGCGATCAGGTGGAGGACTATGCGGCGCGGCGGGGGGCCGACCTGTCCACCGTCGAGCGCTGGCTGCGGCCCAATCTCGATTGACCGGGCGCCTGTAATCGCGCAGGGACTCGGGCGTCATCCGGAGGAGCGATTCTTCGGAAGCATCGCGCGGGAGAGATCGCGGGCCTTCGGGGTCGCGGCGCCGAAGGAGCAACCGCCCCGGAAACTCTCAGGCCACCGGACCGCGCGGTGAAGACACTCTGGAAAGCGTCTCCGCCCAGGCGGGGACCACCGAAGGGGTAAGCCGCGAATCCCGCGAAAGCGGACCGCGGACCAAGCTCTCAGGTTTCCCGACAGAGGGGGCAGGTGGAACAGCGCTTCGCGGCGAAGCGTTGCCGGCCAGTCGGGAAGATTGATGAGCGACGACCAAGACTCCGCGGAACCGCAGACGCTCCCGCTCGATGCCTGGCATCGCGCTCAGGGCGCGCGCATGGTGCCTTTCGCTGGATACTGGATGCCGATCCAGTACGAGGGGATCGTCGCCGAGCACGAGTGGACGCGTACCCATGCCGGGCTGTTCGACGTCAGCCATATGGGCCAGCTCCTCGTCTCGGGCGAAGGCGCGGCCGAAGCGCTGGAAGCACTGCTGCCGGGCGACATCCTGTCGCTGAAGCCGGGGCGCATCCGCTATTCCATGCTGCTCGACGAGAACGGCGGCGTTCTCGACGACCTGATGGTGACCAATGTCACCCCCGAGGCCGGCATGCCCACCTACTATGTAGTGGTCAACGGCGCGGCCAAGTGGGACGACATTGCCCATCTGCGCGAGCATCTGCCCGACGAAATCACGCTGACTCATCTCGAGGATCAAGCCTTGCTCGCCGTGCAGGGCCCCGAAGCCGCGGCCGCGCTGCGCCGGGTGTTCCGCGATGCGATAGGCGATCTCAAGTTCATGCAGGGCACCTCGTTCCGGTTCGGCGAGATCGAGATCGGCATCGGCCGCTCGGGCTATACCGGCGAGGACGGGTTCGAGCTCTCGATCCCGGCCGAGCATGCCGAGACCATCGCCGGGCGCCTCTGCGCCGAGATCGAGATCAAGCCCATCGGCCTCGGCGCGCGCGACTCGCTGCGGCTGGAGGCGGGGCTGCCGCTCTACGGCCATGACCTTTCGCCCGAAACCGATCCCGTTTCCGCCGGCCTGGGTTTCGCGATCGGCAAGCGCCGCCGCGCCGAGGGCGGCTTTCCGGGTGCCGAGCGCATCCTAAGCCTGATCGACAGCGGAACCGAAACCAGGCGCGTCGGTCTCACGCTGGAAGGCCGCCTGCCCGCCCGGGAAGGCGCGCTGGTCTATCTCGGTGACGAGGAGGTCGGCCGCGTCACCAGCGGCGGCTTCGCGCCGACGCTCGGCCACCCGATCGCGATGGCCTATGTCGCCAGCGGGCACGCTGCCGAGGGCACCGAACTGGAAATCGAAGTCAGGAGCAAGCGCCTTCCCGCCCGGGTCGCGCCGATGCCCTTCGTCCCCCACCGCTACTACCGAGGGAACTGAACATGGCCCGCTATTTCACCGAAGAACACGAATGGATCGACGTCGAAGGCGATACCGCAACCGTCGGCATCACCGACTATGCGCAGGAACAGCTCGGCGACATCGTTTTCGTCGAACTGCCGGCTGTCGGTAGCACGGTCGAGAAGGGCAAGGATGCCGCGGTGGTCGAGAGCGTCAAGGCCGCAAGCGACGTCTACGCCCCGATCAGCGGGGAAGTCCTGGAAGCCAACGGCGCGCTCGAGGAGGACCCGGCCCTCGTCAACTCGAGCGCCGAGGAAGAGGGCTGGTTCTTCAAGCTGACCATCGCCGACAAGTCGCAGCTCGAAGGGCTGATGGACGAAGCGGCTTACAAGAGCTTCGTCGACGGACTGTGATGAAGGATGAGTCCCAGCGCAGGCTGGGACCTCAGGCCGCCGGCGCTCCGCAATGGCACGAGGCCCCAGCCTTCGCTGGGGCGCAGGATAGAAAATTATGCGCTACCTACCCCTGACCGACGCCGATCGCGGCGCAATGCTCGCAAGGATCGGCGCTTCCTCGATCGACGACCTGTTCGTCGACGTCCCACAAGAAGCGCGGCTGTCCGGCCCGATCGAGGGGCTACCGCTCCACGCCAGCGAAATGGCGGTCGAGCAGCACATGCGGCGCCTGTCGAAGAAGAACCTCGCCGCGGCGGACGCGCCGTTCTTCCTCGGCGCCGGGGCCTATCGCCATCACGTGCCTGCGACGGTCGATCATATCATCCAGCGCGGCGAGTTCCTGACCGCCTACACGCCCTATCAGCCCGAAATCGCGCAGGGCACGCTGCAGATGCTGTTCGAGTTCCAGAGCCAGGTCGCGCGGCTCTACGGCTGTGCCGTGGCGAATGCCTCGATGTATGACGGCTCGACCGCCTGCTGGGAAGCGGTTGCCATGGCCGGGCGCGTCACCCGGCGCAAGCGCGTGGTCCTCTCGGGCGCGCTGCACCCGCACTATGCCGAAGTCGTGCGGACGATGGCCAAGTTCACCGACGACGAGATCGCCGACGCGCTCCCCTCGCTGCAGGGCACGCCCGACAATGCCGGCCTGATCGCGCGGATCGATGAGGAGACGAGCTGCGTCGTGGTGCAGTATCCCGACATTCTCGGCCGCATTCCCGATCTCGCCGCGATCGTCGAAGCGGCGCATGCCAAGGGCGCGCTGCTGATCGCGGTCAACACCGAGCCGGTGGCTCTGGGCGCGATCAAGGCGCCGGGCGAGCTGGGCGCGGACATCGTCGTCGGCGAGGGACAGGCGATCGGCGTCGGGCTGCAGTTCGGCGGACCCTATCTGGGGCTGTTCGCGGTGCGCGATCCCAAGCACGTGCGGCAGATGCCCGGCCGTTTGTGCGGCGAGACCGTCGATGCCGAGGGCAAGCGCGGCTTCGTGCTCACGCTCTCGACCCGCGAACAGCATATCCGCCGCGAGAAGGCGACCAGCAACATCTGCACCAATTCGGGGCTCTGCGCGCTGGCCTTCTCCGTCCACATGACGCTGCTCGGCGAAGAGGGGCTGCGGCGTCTCGCTTCCTGGAACCATGCGCTCGCCTGCAAGGCGGCCGACCGGCTGGCCCGCGTGCCCGGCGTGCGGGTGCTCAACGACAGCTTCTTCAACGAGTTCACGCTCGTGATCGACGGCGATGCGCGCGAGATCGTGCGCAAGCTCGCCGACGACGGAGTTCTTGCGGGCGTCTCGCTCGGCCGGCTCTATCCGGCGGAGGAAGCACTCAAGGGCGGCCTGCTCGTCGCGGTCACCGAAACCACCCCGGAGGAGGATATCGAAACGCTCGCCTCCGCGCTCGAGGGAGCATTGTCATGATACCCCCTCCTCCCGTTCGCCCTGAGCTTGTCGAAGGGCCGCACTTTACTTCTTGCACCGCACCCGAAGAAAAAGCGGTGCTTCGACAAGCTCAGCACGAACGGAGTTTGTGATGAACGCCCCGAACAAGTCCGGCTGGAAGCCCGAGATGACCGCTGCCGACGATGGCATGCACAGCGGCCCGCAGACCGTCACCGGCAACCGCGCGTTGATGCTCGAAGAACCGCTGATCTTTGAGCTTGCCGGGACAGACACCACCGGCGTCGACCTGCCGGAGATCGAAGGCGGCCCGAACCGCCTCGGCGGAATGGAGCGAACGGCGCCGATCGGCCTGCCCGGCTTGTCGGAGCCCGAGACGGTGCGCCATTACACCCGCCTCAGCCGCCAGAACTATGCGATCGACCTCGGCCTCTTTCCGCTCGGCTCGTGCACCATGAAGCACAATCCGCGGCTGAACGAGAAAATCGCGCGCATGCCCGGCTTTGCCGACGTCCACCCGTTGCAGCCGGTCTCGACCGTGCGCGGCGCGCTGGAGGTGATCAACGAACTCGCCTTCTGGCTGATCGACCTCACCGGCATGCACGGCGTGGCGATGAGCCCCAAGGCGGGCGCGCATGGCGAGTTGTGCGGCATCCTGTGCATCCGCGCCGCGCTCGAGGCGCGCGGCGATCCGCGTGAGGTGATCCTCGTGCCGGAAAGCGCGCACGGCACCAATCCCGCGACCGCGGCCTTTGCCGGCTACCGCGTCGAGAACATTCCCGCCAATGCCGACGGGCGGGTGGATTTGGAGGCGCTCAAGGCCCGCCTCGGGCCCGACGTGGCCGCGGTGATGATTACCAATCCCAACACCTGCGGCCTGTTCGAGCGTGACATGAAGGCGATCTCCGACGCGGTCCATGCTGCGGGCGGGTTCGTCTACTGCGACGGGGCGAACTTCAACGCTATCGTCGGCAAGATCCGCCCCGGCGACCTCGGCGTCGATGCGATGCATATCAACCTGCACAAGACCTTCTCCACCCCGCACGGCGGCGGCGGGCCGGGCTCCGGTCCGGTGGTGCTGAGCGAGGCGCTGAGCCCCTACGGTCCACTGCCGTTCACCGCGCGCACCGCGGACGGCGTGGTCCACCTCGTCGAGGAGGAGAACGCGGCCGAGTTCGATCATACGCAGGCGTTCGGCCGCATGACCGCGTTCCACGGCCAGATGGGCATGTTCACCCGTGCGCTCGCCTATATTCTCAGCCACGGCGCGGACGGGCTTCGCCAAGTGGCGGAGGACGCGGTGCTCAACGCCAATTACATCCTGCGCAGCGTCGAAGACCTGCTGGAGGCACCGTTCGGCAAGAGCGGGCCGTGCATGCACGAGGCGCTGTTCTCCGACGCGGGCTTCTCCGAAGGGCTCTCGACGCTCGACCTCGCGAAGTCGCTGGTCGACGAGGGCTATCATCCGATGACGATGTATTTCCCGCTCGTCGTGCACGGCGCCATGCTGGTGGAGCCGACCGAAACCGAGAGCAAGGCAGGCCTCGATCAGTTCATCGCCGCCCTGCGCAGTGTGGCGGAGCGTGCAAGGGCCGGGGACGTGTCGATGAAGCAGGCGCCCTATTACGCGCCGCGCCGCCGCCTCGACGAAACGCTCGCGGCGCGCAAGCCGGTGCTGGCCTGGAGCGATCCCGACTCCGCCTGATGCGGATCGTCCTGAGCAGGAAAGGCTTCGACAGCACTTCGGGTGGCGGCCCGTCGCCGATCGTCGGTGGCCGGCCGCTCAGCCTGCCGATTCCGGCGACCGAGCATTCGCGCACGACTTACGGTTCGCTGGGGCTTGGCGAGCATGCAGCCCGCGCCAGCAGGGGGCGGTTCGGTGCGGACGATCTCTGCCACCACGACCCGATGTTCCTGCCGGACGGCACCTGCCTGTTCGGCCAGTGCGGTGCGGCGCAGACGCATCTGGCAAACCGCGGCATCGGTGCCGGAGACGTATTCCTCTTCTTCGGTCTCTTCCGCGACGAGGAGACCGGCGAGCCGCATCATCGGATCTTCGGCTATCTCGAAGTCGCGCGGCGGATCGACCTCGCACGTTGCGACGCCGCCACGCTCGCGGGCCTGCGCGACCGAGGGCACCCTCACGCCATCGCCATGCACGGCCGCAACGACGCGATCTATCGCGGCCGTGGACGAGCCGCCGCGGGCGCGCCGGAACTCCTGCGGCTCACGGTGCCGGGCGGCCCACCGAGCCTCTGGCGCCGGCCCGAGTGGCTGCGGCGCGGTGGTCTGTCCTATCACGACCGTGCCGACCGGTGGCTTCGAGGCGGCCAGCTCCGTGCCGTTTCGCGCGGTCAGGAATTCGTCGCCGATGTAGGCCGACGCAAGGCCCCGCGCGAATGGCTCGCGCGGGTAATCGCGGCTATCGAAGCGTCTTGATGATCGCGGAGAAGTCGAGCCCGCCGTTTTCCGCGGCGAAGGCTTCGTAAAGCTCCTTCGCATGGCGGCCGAGCGGGGTCGGGGCGCCGGACGTCTCCGCCGCTTCCATCGCCAGCTTCAGGTCCTTGAGCATCAGCGCCGTGGCGAAACCGCCTTGATAGTCGTTGTCCGACGGGCTTTGCGGTCCGACGCCGGGGACGGGGCAGTAGCTGGTCATCGACCACGACTGCCCGGTCGCTTTCGACGAGATATCGTAGAACACCTGCGGATCGAGCCCGAGCTTCTCCGCCAGCGCGAAGCCCTCGCAGGTGGCGATCATCGTCGCGGCGAGGATGAGGTTGTTGCACAGCTTGGCCGCTTCGCCCGCGCCGGAATCTCCGGCGTGAATGACCGCCTTGCCCATCGCCGCGAGGATCGGTTCGGCGCGCGAGAACGCCTCATCGCTGCCGCCGACCATGAAGGTCAGGGTGCCCGCGTTGGCGGCTGCGATGCCGCCGGAAACCGGCGCGTCGGCCATCACATAACCTTGCGCGCCGGCCTCCTCGGACAGTTCACGCGCAGTGGCGACGTCGATGGTCGAGCAATCGAGCAGCGCCGCGCCTTCGGGCGCATGGCCGAACACGTCGTTCTCGTAGACCGCCTTCACGATCGCGCCGTTGGGCAGCATCGAGACGGCCGCCTCCACGCCTGCGACCGCTTCCTTCGCGGTGCCGAATGTCTCGCACCCGTTTTCACGCGCCGCGGCCAGCGCCGGTTCCGCAAGGTCGAACGCACGGACCTCGTGCCCTGCCTTGACGAGATTGGCAGCCATCCCGCCGCCCATGTTGCCGAGGCCGATGAAGGCGATTTTCATTTCTAGTCTCCCGATCACCGGCGGTCGTTCGGCCGGTTGATGAGCCATCGAAGGAGGCTCGCGCTGACAATCAATGCGGCGCCAACCGCGAAGAACCAAGTTCCTGCCAAGAAGTAGACGATGAGCGCTAACGTCGAACTGTCGTAGTCACCCAGCCAACCAGTTGCCAGCAGGGCGAAAAGCCCCGTCTGCAGAGCCAGCAGAATGCCCGCTGCGACTATGGTGCCCCGGCTCATATAGGATCACCGTCCCTTCCACTTACCCTCGCGCTTGTCGATGAAGGCGGCCATGCCCTCGGCCTTGTCCTCCGATGCGGCGAGGATCTGGAAGATGCGGCGTTCGACCATCAGCCCCTGATCCAGCGTGGTTTCGAACGCGGCATTGACCATTTCCTTGTTCGCGATTGCGGCCATGGGCGGCATCGCGGCAATCGTGGCGGCGGTCTTCAGCGCCTCGTCCACCAAGCTGTCGTGCGGCACGACGCGTGCGACGAGGCCGCTGCGCTCCGCTTCCTCGGCGTCCATCATGCGGCCGGTCAGGCACATCTCCATCGCCTTGGCCTTGCCGATCGCGCGGGTCAGGCGCTGGCTGCCGCCCATGCCCGGCGCGACGCCGAGCTTGATCTCGGGCTGGCCGAACCTGGCCTTGTCGCTGGCGATGATGAAGTCCGCCATCATGGCGAGCTCGCATCCGCCGCCGAGCGCGAAGCCGTTCACCGCCGCGATCCAGGGCTTGCGGGTCGCCTTGACCAAATGGCTGGTCCAGCGCGCGAAGAAATCCTCCAGGAAGAAATCGGCCGCGGCCTTGTCGGCCATTTCCTTGATGTCGGCGCCGGCGGCGAAGGCCTTGTCCCCCGCGCCGGTCAGCACCGCGCAGCGCTGGCTGTCGTCGGCCTCGAACGCGGTGAAGGCGGCGATCAGGTCCTCGAGCACCTGCGAATTGAGCGCGTTCAGCGCCTGCGGGCGGTTGAGCGTGATCAGCGTGACGGCGCCGCGCTGTTCGGCGGTGATCGTTTCGTAATCGGCCATGGGCCTCCCTCCATTCGTCACCCTGAACTTGCGTCAGGGCCTGGTCCTAGAATTTGCGCCTCCATCGCCGACGGAGCGATGGGTGCTGAACAAGTTCAGCATGACGATGCTGGTCAGTTCCGCGTGAGCGGCACCCACTCCTCCCCTTCGGGTAACGGTGCGAAGATGCTGTCGAGCAGGTCTTCGGTCACACCTTCGGGCGTAGCGGGGGCCCACTTGGGATCGCCGGTCTTGTCGACGATCACCGCGCGCACCCCTTCGGCGAAGTCGGGACGGACGATGACCCGGCTGGCGATCCGGTACTCGTTGCGCATGTTGTCGGCGAAATCGGTGAAGTCCTTCGCCTCGGCAAGCTGGCGCAGCGCGACCTTGCAGGTCTGCGGGCTCTTGGCGCGGAGCGCGTCGAGTTCCTTCTGGGCCCACTCGCCGCCGTCCTTCTCCAGGCTGGCCAGGATGTCCTCGAACCGGTCGGAGGCGAAATGCTTGGCGATGCGGTCGGCGTTGGCGGCGACCCGCGCTTCGGGCGGCGTGACCGATAGCTCGGACAAGATGCCGCCGATCCGGTCCGGATGCTCGGCGATGCGCGCCTTCGCCTCGGGCAGTTTCGCGGTCGGCAGGTAATGGGTGGCAAGCCCGGCCCAGAGACACTCGGCGCCGTCGAGCCGCGCGCCGGTGAGCGCGAGGAACTGGCCGAGCCGCCCGCCGAGCCGCGCAAGATACCAGCCCCCGCCGACGTCGGGGAACAGACCGATTCCGGTCTCCGGCATAGCGAAGCGGGTGTTCTCGGTCGCGACGCGGTACTTGGCGGGCTGACTGATACCGACGCCGCCGCCCATCGTGATCCCGTCCATGAAGGCGACGATCGGCTTGGGGTAAGCGAACATCTGGTGGTTGAGCTGGTATTCGTCGTGGAAGAAATTCCGCCCGCTCGCGCCGTCGTCATTGAGCGCGGAATTGCGGAGGAAGGCGATGTCACCGCCCGCGCAGAAGCCGCGCCCTTCGGCGTGATCGACAATCACCGCTTCGACGGAATCGTCGTTTCTCCACCTGCCGAGCGCATCGCTCATCGCGTGACACATCTCTAAGGTCAGCGCATGGAGCGCCTTGGGCCGGTTGAGCGAGATGTGCCCGGCTTTCCCGTGGGTATGGATGTTCACGTCGTCGGTCATCGGCTCGCCATTCATTGCCGCAACAGGTCCCGGCCCACGATCATGCGCATGACCTGGTTCGTGCCTTCGAGGATCGAATGCACCCGCAGATCGCGCCAGAAGCGCTCGATCGGGTAGTCCTTCAGATAGCCGTAGCCGCCGAAGAGCTGGAGCGCGTTGTTGACCACGTTGCTGCCGCTGTCGGTGGCGAGGCGCTTGGCCATCGCGGAAAAGCGCGTCTTGTCCGGCGCGTTGTCGGTCACCTTGACCGCCGCGAGGTATAGCAGGGCGCGCGCCGCTTCGAGCTCGGTCGCCATGTCGGCGAGGGTGAACTGGGTGTTCTGGAAGTCTGCGATCGGCTGGCCGAACTGCTGGCGTTCCTTTGTATAGGCGATCGCCTCGTCGAGACAGCGCTGTGCGCCGCCCAGCGAGCACGCGCCGATGTTGAGGCGTCCGCCGTCGAGCCCGGCCATGGCGAAGCGGAAACCGTCACCCTCCGCGCCGACGCGGTTCTCCACCGGCACGCGGGCATCCTCGAAGATCACCTGCGCGGTGGGGGAGGCGTTCCAGCCGAGCTTCTTCTCCGGCGCGCCGAAGCTGACGCCGGGCGTGTCCTTCTCGACGACGAGGCAGGTGATCCCGCGGCTCTTGTGCTCGCCGGTGCGGACCATGCAGACGTAGACGTCGTTGAACCCGCCGCCCGAGATGAACTGCTTGGTGCCGTTGAGCACGTAATGGTCGCCGTCCAGCCGCGCCGTGGTTTTGAGATCGGCCGCGTCCGAGCCGGAGCCCGGCTCGGTCAGCGCGTAGCTGGCGATCTGCTCCATCGTCACCAGCCGGGGGAGGAACTTCTTCTTGACCTTCTCGCCGCCGAAACGGTCGATCATCCATGCGGCCATGTTGTGGATCGAGACATAGGCGCTCGTCGCCGGGCAGCCGTAGGCCATGGCTTCCATGATCAGCGCCGCTTCCAGCCGGCCGAGCGCGATCCCGCCGCTCTCCTCGGAGACGTAAATCGCACCGAACCCGAGTTCGCCGGTCTTCTGGATCACGTCGCGTGGGAAGTGGTGCTTCTCGTCCCACTCGGCGGCGAACGGCGTGATGTGATCGGCCGTGAAGCGGCGCGCCATCTCTTGGATCGCGAGCTGATCGTCGGTAAGCTGGAATTGTCCTGTCATTGGCCCTGTTCAGTCTGTCGCGGTTTCGATCCGCGTGTTCTGGTCGTGCACGAGCCGCCATTGGCCATCCTCGAGCTGGAAGCCAAGCGAGAGATAGGCGGAGCGTCCAGGTGTCGGCCCCGCGCCATCGGCATCGTAGCTGGTGCGATAGAGCGCGTAGCCGTAGTCGCGCCCCTCCCGCACCCTCACCGGCTCCAGCACCATCACCCACGCGGGATCGGCAAACCATTCGCGGTGAAAGGCGAGAAACTGCTCGCGCGTGTCGTAGCGCTCACCGTTCGGAAAGATCAGTATGAGCCTGTCGCCCCTGGTGATCGTGTCCACGATCCCCTGATAATCTCGCGATTGGATCGCGGCCATGTGGCGGTCCAGCGTTTCGCGGAAGCTCGCCGACGAAGGGTCGGGCACGCTCTGACATGCACCGAGCGCGAACGGCGCGAGAATGAAGGGCAGCGCGTATTTCATGCGCCGCCCGCCGACTCGAGCCTGGACCCCGATCCGTGCATCGTTCACCCGCAAGTGACTTGGGTGATGGTCATCGCATCATCGTACATCACGTTGACCCGGTCCTGCCGGAAATCCATCGTGAAGGCCGTGCGGGGCGGCCCCCAGCGAAGCTGTCGTGCGCCGGTCGCGTCGAGGATCTGCTCGCCGACCTGCGGGGTCGCCTTCTGGCCGACGTAAGACTGCGCGGCTGCCGGATCGCACATGGCAGTCTCTGCATTTCCGGCGTCGGGCGTGCCGGGCTCATTGGCGGACGTCGTGGCGCACGCCGCGAGCGCGGCGGCGGGCAAGATGGCGATCAGTTTTCCAGTGTGAATCATCAAGCGTCTCCTTCGGAGCACCGGCTATAGCGCAGCGGATCGGCCATGGCGTCCTCGCCGTATTCGGTGCGGACGAGCGTTTCCCCGCCGTCCTGTGCGGCGAGCGCCATGTCGCGGGTCCAGGTCATGCCTTCGCCGGTGAAGGAGAAAGTGGCACGGACGCTGTCGTCGGTGCGCTGGGCAACGTCGCTCAGCGTGGCGCGCGATTCATAGAACGTGATCGTGTTGCCGGTGACCTCGATCAGCCCCTTGGCGTCGCCCCGCGTCGAGGTGCAGTCGGCCGCGACGAGGCCCCAGCGACCTTGAAGCGCGGTCGGGATCGAGGCCGCATCGCCGTCGGGCGTGGAGGTTTGGTCAGCAGGCGGCGTTGCGCCGTCGCCGATGCCTCCATCCGGTTCGACCGGCATCGGGGTATCGGCCGCGGCGTCCGCGCCGTCGACGGTGTCGTCGGCGGGCGCACCGCAGGCAGCGAGCGCGAACGCCGGGGCGGCGGCAAGGGCAATCATCAGTCGCATGGAGTTCTCCAGTCTTTGCTGCGCTGCCTAAACTCGCGAACCGCGCGGATTATCCCGTCTCAACCCATCGTGGGGATGAGGAAGGCGTTCGATCCGTCGCCGCCGCCGTCGGGCCAGCGCTGGGTGACCGTCTTGACCTTGGTCCAGAACTTGAGCCCCTCGGTTCCGTACTGGTTGGTGTCGCCGAAAGCACTGCGCTTCCAGCCGCCGAACGAGTGGTAGCTAACCGGCACGGGGATCGGCACGTTCACGCCGACCATGCCGACATTGACCCGGCTGGCGAATTCGCGCGCGGCGTGGCCGTTGCGGGTGAAGATGGCGACACCGTTGCCGTACTGGTGCTCGCTCGGCAGGCGCACCGCCTCCTCGAAGTCCGCCGCCCGCACGATCTGGAGCACCGGGCCGAAGATCTCCTCCTGATAGGACTTCATTTGCGGCGTCACCCGGTCGATCAGCGTCGGGCCGACGAAGAAGCCTTTCTCGTGCCCCTGCAGGCTGAACCCGCGCCCGTCGATCACGATCTCGGCGCCTTCCTGTTCGGCAGTGTCGATCCACTGCTCGATACGCGCCTTGTGCTCGGGCGTGACGACCGGGCCGTAATGTGCGTCGGGATCGGTCGAAACGCCGACGCGCAAGGCGTTGATCGCGGGGATCAGTTTCTCCTTGAGCCGCTCGGCGGTCTCCTCGCCCACGGGAACCACCACGGGCAGGGCCATGCAGCGCTCGCCGGCCGAGCCGAAGGCGGCGCCGGCCAGGTCGTTCACCACCTGATCGAGGTCGGCATCGGGCATCACGATGCCGTGGTTCTTCGCGCCGCCCATCGCCTGGACGCGCTTCCCATTCTCGACCCCGCGCTTGTAGACGTAATGCGCGATGTCGGAGGAGCCGACGAAGCTGACGCCGGCGATGTCCGGGTGATCGAGGATCGCGTCGACCATTTCCTTGTCGCCATGGACGACCTGCAGCAGCCCCTCGGGCGCGCCGGCCTCGAGGAACAGCTCGGCGAGGCGCACGGGCACGCTAGGATCGCGTTCACTCGGCTTGAGAATGAAGGCGTTGCCTGCCGCGATCGCCATGCCGAACATCCACATCGGGATCATCGCGGGGAAGTTGAACGGCGTAATGCCCGCACCGATGCCGATCGGCTGGCGCATCGAATAGACGTCGATACCCGGGCCGGCGCCGAGCGTGTATTCGCCTTTCAGCACTTGCGGGATGCCGCAGGCGTATTCGATCACTTCCAGCCCGCGCTGCACATCGCCCTTGGCATCGTCGACGACCTTGCCGTGCTCGCTGGCGAGCAGCTCGGCGAGCTCCTGCATGTTGGCTTCGATCAGTTCCTTGAAGCGGAACATCACCCGCGCGCGCCGCTGCGGATTGGTCATCGCCCAGCCGGGCTGGACCTTCTTTGCAGTCTCGATCGCGCGGTCGAGCAGAGCGGCATCGCCCAGCGCGACCTCGGCCTGAACTTCACCGGTGGAGGGGTTCCACACCTTGTGCGTGCGCCCGGATCCGCCACCGGCTCCTCCGGCGATGAAATGGTCGACCTGGCGCATGACATATCTCCTCTACCAATCGTTGGGCGCGGATGGTGCCGATTGCAAGCTTGCAGACAACCTTCAATTTCGCAGGTAGAGCCTGCAAATATGCAGGACCTCAACTGGAACGACATCCGCGTGTTCCTGACGGTGGCGGAAGCGGGTCAGATTGGCCGGGCGGCGCGTGCTCTCCGGCTCGATCCGACCACCCTCGGCCGCCGGCTGCGGAGGCTGGAGCGGCAGCTCGAGATCACGCTGTTCGAACGCACGCGCGAGGGCCAGACGCTGACCGAAGCCGGCGAGAGCCTGCTTGCCAAAGCGGAAGCCATGGCTCAGGCCGCCCGCACGATCGACGCCGTGCAAAGCCGCCAGACGGGCCTCGGCGGCAATCTGCGCCTCAGTGTCTCGGAAGGCTTCGGCAGCCAGTTCCTCACGCTCTATCTTGCCGATTTTGCCCGCGCCCATCCCAACCTTTCGATCGAACTGGTCGCCAACAGCGGGTTCCTGAGTCCTTCGAAGCGGGAGGCGGACATCGCCGTCATGCTCTCGCGCCCCAAGGCCGGGCCGGTCATTTGCCGCAAACTCTCCGACTACAGCCTCATGCTCTACGCCAGCCGCCGCTACGTGGCCGCGCACGGCGCGCCGCAGCGCCCGCGCGACCTCGCGCAGGGGCATACGCTGGTGAGCTACATCCCCGACCTGCTCTATGCGCCCGAGCTCAACTACCTCGACGACTTCCACGCGGGGCTGACGGCGCAGATCCGCTCCTCCAGCATCAACGCGCAGAACCGCCTCATCGAGGAAGGGGTGGGGATCGGCGTCCTGCCGCGGTTCATCGGCGACCGCGGCACGGACCTCGTTCCCGTCTGCCCGGACCGTTCGATCCGCCGCAGCTTCTGGATCGTAACCCACCGCGACACCCAGAACCTCGCCCGCGTGCGCCTCGCGAAGGAATGGCTGCTCGACTGCGTACGGGCGGGCCGCAAGGTGCTGATGCCCGATTGACCCGCGCGCGCCGTTACGGCAAAGGCGCTGACCGCGCGGGTGTAGCTCAATGGTAGAGCAGCAGCTTCCCAAGCTGACGACGAGGGTTCGATTCCCTTCACCCGCTCCACGTTTACAGTGCGGAGCGAAGCTCCTCGGGCTTTGCGGCAACAGAGGCAGACCAGAAAGCCCATTCGCTCGCCGCGGATCGGAACATAGGCTGCCAGTACTTCGATCCGCTGGACCGAGCCAGCCGTCGTCAGTCGATCAAGCACACGATAGACCTGTGCCGGCGACAGTCCGGCACGGCGCTTCTCACTCATGCGCGTGATCTCGTGGGCTGTGGCCCGACGATTGCTCGCCATCAGAACGTGAGCACCAGAGCGTTGGCGCTCCGGCGTGCGATGCCGCCGACGGTGCCTTGATCTCACACCCGCCTGCGGAGGTGTACGTGCATTCCCTGTCACGCGCTCAACAGGCACGGGTCCGAAGCCGCCAGTTGATGGTGTGTCCGGCGATCAGCAGCAGACTGCCCGTGACTGTAAGGATGGTCTCCAGGTCCTCGAACGGAGAGTGCAACAAGGCGCCGGCGAGGCAGGCGACCCCAGCGGTGCCGAGCGCTGCCGGGCCCGCGGTCCCATGGCGCTGGTATCCGAGCCAGAAAGCCGCGAGCGCCGCAGGCGCCACCAGTGCCAGAGCCGCATAGTGGAAGGCCTCCGACTGGGCGAACAGACCGAAAGCGCCGGGAAGCAGCAGGAGAAGGACCGGCAGAGCGAGGCAGTGAACGAGGCAGAGGAGCGACGCAGACATCGCAGTGCCCTCGACAATGCTTGTTCTCTTGTCGGAGATTCCTCGGCCTCCGGCGTCTACACCCATAATTCATGTCCTAGTAACATAATAACATCACATTAATGCCACGTAGGGTTAAGCTCAAGCCAAATCGCGAACTTCCTGCGTGGTGTACCCGGTCGAGCTGAGGCCACCACCGGCGCGAGAGTGGCGATCGATTTCTCTCGAGTCATGATCGACGGGCTGGCCGAGCGCGCGGAAGGTCTCGCGGTCCGACTGAGCTGCGTCCGCGACGGCAAGTTCGGAGTAGGGCTTGGCAATCACGCTGGAGTTCGGTGTCGCCGGATTGGAGGTGCAGGCCTCGTCGGGTCGTCGCTAGCCGCCGCCTCGATCAAACTTGCGCCGCCAAGTCGAAACGACCGAGCGTCGGCGAGAAACGTACAGCATTGGTGTCGAAGGCGCGGCCCACATGGCCATCAGCTATCAGTGTCTCGGGGGTGCCGACCGCAAGGCCTCCCCGGCCGTCGAGCAGCCAGACGCTGTCGGCCAACTGCAGCGAGAGGTCGAGATCGTGGCTCGAAAGCAGCACGATTGCTCCAGTTCTCCGTGCATGGGCGCGCAGGAGCGCCATCACCTCGACGCGGCCCGGGAGGTCGAGGAAGGCGGTGATCTCGTCGAGCACCATGAGTTGCGGCGACTGGGCGACGGCTCTGGCGATCATCACACGCTGGCGTTCGCCGTCCGAAAGGTCATCGAAGAGGCGTGTCGCGAAGGATTGCGCACCTGCCATTTCGAGTGCCGTGTGCACGCGGGCGCGATCGTCGGCGGTCAGTCGCCCCTGCCAGCCAGTGAACGGCTGACGACCAAGAGAGACGACATCATCGACGGCCAGGCCGGGGCTCGCCGGACGTTCGGTCAGCACCACGGCGATCCGGCGCGCGCGCGTCTGCGGCCGCATCGCGGCAATGTCCTCGGCCTCGAGCAGAGCGTGTCCGCCAAGCGCGGCCTGAAGCCCGGAAAGTGTGCGAAGCAGTGTCGATTTTCCGGCACCGTTGCGTCCAAGCACACAGACGAAGCTGCCGGGCCCGACTTCCACCTCGAGGTGGGCGAGCACGGTGCCGCGTGGGGCACCATAGCCCACCGAAAGATCGTTGAGCCGGAGCATCAGCGCTGTCCCCGCATTGTCGGCGAGAAGATGAGAAGCGCGATGACCACCGGGGCGCCGACAAGTGCGAGGACGGCGTTCAGATGCAGGAAGTGCTGCTCCCAAGGCGCATGGACGACCAGGTCGGCGGCCAATGCGAGCAGGGCGCCGCCAAGCGCCGCAAGCGGCAACAGCGGCAGGATGCGCGCGGTCCCTGCAATCGCTCGGGCGAAGTGCGGTACGATAAGCCCGACGAACGTAACCGGCCCGCAATAGGCAGTGATCGGCGCGACCAGCAGCACGACTGCGGCGAGCGTCAGGCGCCTGAGCCGCGTTACATCAGTGCCCAGGCTTTTTGCATAGGTCTCGCCCAGCAAGAGCGCCGTGAGCGGCTTTGCGTTGTGAAGCGCAAGCAGGATGCCGGCGATCACCGGCGCGATCAGCATCGGCAGGTCAGCCGAGGTTACGCTGGCAAAGTTGCCGTCGTTCCACCCGGAAAAAACGCGGCCGCCGACGCGGTTGGCAAAATGGATCACGACGCTGACGATGCCTTGCACGGTGAAGCCGAGCATCAGTCCGACGACCAGCAGCGTCACCGTTCCGACCCGCCGCGCGAGCGCGGCCATCGCAAGAGCGAATATCCCGATGCCGACCATGGCACCGAGCGTGATCGACACACCCTCGAAGTTCCGCAGGAAATCGATCGCAGCGGGGCCGGAGAAAGCCGCTGCCGTCACGAGCAGGGCAACGCCCAGCTGACCGCCCGCGGTGAGGCCCAGCGACCAAGCGTCGGCCATGGGATTGCGGAACAAGGCCTGCATCAGGACCCCGCCGATCCCGAGCGCGGCGCCGGCGACGATCGCGGTCACTACCCGCGGGAGGCGCAGCTCTCGCACGATCTGAACGTTTCCAGGATCGCCGCTGCCGAAGAGGCCGGCGACGACCTCGCCGGGTGGCACCGCGATCATCCCCCAGCCGAGCGCGAACAGAGCTGCCGCCCCCACCGCGAGTGCAAGGCCGATCGTTCCCACACTGCTGCGCGCTGCGGGGCTCACCGCGGGACCTGCGTATCGGGGCGAATGTAGCGAAACGGCTGATCCCGCAGTGCCGGGTGCAGCATGCGGACCAGATCGCCGAGCACCAGATCGGGCCGGATCACCGCCATCTCATAGAGATCGAATGCGTCGGCCTCCGGCTTCTGCATGCCGTCGGAAGCGAACAGGCAGCCTTCCCTATAGGCTTTGAAGCGGCGGAGCGTTGTGAGGTCGCTGAAAGGTGCGGAATGCGAATCGCGCAGGATCCAGCAATTTGCCTCGGTGCCGCGCGCAATCAGAGCCTCGGTCGAGATGCGGTTGAAGCTGTCCTTGCGCGGGTCGTCGGGTTCCTCGAATGGATTCTTTCCATTCGCATCGCGCAGCAGCTTGGCATCGGCATTGCGGATCGTCGGATTCCATCGATCGCCGCCCCCGTACCAAGCCGATATAACGCTGCGCGTCGGCTGGGATGCCGCGGCCTTCTTGAGCGCCTCGACATTGCGCGCGACCATCGCGACAAACGCATCGGCCTCGGCTTCCTTGCCGGTAAGCATGCCGATTAGCCGGACATAATCGACCCGCCCCATGTAATCGGGCTCGTTGTCGACGAAGATCGGCACGACCGGAATGCCGAGTGCCTCGATCCGCGGTTTGGCGCCGACATTCTTCATGTCGCCCATGCTCATCAGCAAGACGTCCGGCTCGGCCGCAATCAGCGCGTCGAGCTCGGGCGGCGAATGCCAGCCGTAGCCGATCTGCCGAACCTCACCCGATCGCACCCGCGCGCGCAAACCATCGTCGTACGACTTGACCCCGCCGACCGCCACCAGCCGGTCGTTGATGCCGAGCACCTTGGTCATCGCCTCGTGATAGCCGGTGTTGCTCGCGATCCGCATCACGGGGGTGCGGATCAGCGTGGCGCCTTCCAACTCACCCGTCAGCGCTGGCACGGCCTCGCCGCGCGGCACCAGGACGAGCCGCTGAAACTGCTCCTCCCCCACTGCGTTGCCGCCCCAGCTGATGACCGAGGCCTTGAGATCTACGACACGGTATCCATCGCGCTCGACGACGCGGAACGTCTTTGCCGCCGCCATCGGAACCTCACGCCCTTCGAACGCCTGCTGCGGCGCATCGGGAGCGGGCGCGCCGCTGCCGCAGCTGGCCAAGGCTAGTGCAAGAGCGGCCGCCGCTACTCTCACGGACGCCCCCCGAAGCGATAGGACAGGCTGGCGCTCACCGTGCGGGGCGCGCCCGGGTACAGCGGAATGAACGCTCCGCCGCTATCGTAGTAGAACTTGTCGAACAGGTTGAGGACGTTGAGCTGGGCGCGCATTGGTCCGAAGCCAGCATCGAATTCGTAGGCCAGGTTCGCGTCGATACGAGTGTAGGCAGGAAGGAAGATGCTGTTGTCGGTGTTACCGGCACGCCGTCCGATATGCTGGGCACCCAGGCCCACGCTGGCACCGCTGAGCGATCCGGCAAGGTCATAGGTGGTCCAGAGGCTCGCCGAGTGCTCAGGAGCGTTGACCAGCCGGACACCCGGCGTGACGAAGGTGTCCTCCAGCACCTCGGTATCGAGGTATGTGTAATTGGCGATCACCCGCCAGCGCGGGCTGATGACCGCCGGCACATCGAGCTCGATTCCGCGCGAGCGCGAACGGCCGATCTGCAGGACGAGATCGAAGTCCTCCGGATCGGAGACTGCCACGTTGCGGCGTTCAATGTCGAACAGCGCCAGCGTGGGGGTGAGCCGCCCCCCGAGCAGGCTGGTCTTGACGCCGGCCTCGAGGCTTTCGCCGATCAGCGGCTTGGGCAGTTCCCCGCCTCGCAGCCGGCCAACGTCGACTTGCGCGCGGAAAGATCGCGACCAGCTGGCGTAGAGCGATACCGCCTCGCTTGGTGTCCAGGTAAGGCCCAGGCGCGGCGATGCGGCACCGCGCGTGGTCGCCTCGTTCGGGTCGCCGAGCAGATGGTCCTGGTTCTCCAACTCGTTCCAGTCGTAGCGCAGCCCGCCGAGCAGCCGGAATTGGCCCAGCTTCAGCTCGTCCTGAGCGTAGAGGGCGACGGTGTCGCTGTTCCACTCGCCGTCTGCGGTGAGGACAGTGGGCACCGCGTGCTGGCCATATACGGGATCGAAGAAGTCGATCGGCAGATTGACCCCGAATGGCGGATTGGTGACGTCGAAGCGCCAGCGGTCGTAGCCATATTCGATGCCGACAAGCGCCTTGTGCTCAACGGCACCGGTTTGGAACGTTGCATAGAGCTCCGCTTGTGCCGTCAGGTCGCGCTGTTTGTCGTAGGCCAGGCTTGGGCGCCGATTGACCTGTGGGCGTTCCGGGTCGGCGTGGCTGGTCGGTGGGAAACCGAACGCATAGTAGAAGGCGTCCTTCGTGAAGTCCGAATAGCCGAAGGCGACGCGGCCGCGCACCGCATCCGAGAAGCGATGATCGACGAACAGGCTGACGATCCCCCCTTCGTTGCGGTAGCGCGCGTCGCGCTCGCCAAATTGACGTTCGCGCGGCGCCTCCAGGAAGATCGGGTCGTTGGCGAAACCACGATCGAAATACCCGGTCTTCTCGGCGTACTCGCCTTCGAGAGTGACGGTCGTATCGAGATCGGGCTGCCATTGAAGGACGGGTGCGACGAACGTGTCGCGGGCAAAGGTGAAGTCACGAAACCCGTCGCGGTCGTCGTGGCTGACATTAACGCGCAAACCGAGCGTATCGGTGATCGGGGTCGACAGATCGGCGGTCAGGCGCACCTGATCGAATGAGCCGTAAAGCGCGCTGACTTCGGCAAAGGGAATGTCGAGCGGCTTCTTGGTGATGAAATTGACCACACCGCCGGGCTCGAACCGGCCGTAAAGCGCCGAGGCCGGCCCCTTGAGCACCTCGACCTGCTCGACGTTCTGGAGCTGTTCGTCGGGCGCATAGGCGGAACGGCGCATGCCGTTCTTTAGATTGTAGGGCGTGATAAAGCCGCGAATGTAGAAGCGGTCGTTCGATGCTCCGAAACCGACCTGAGGCGAGAAGCCAGGCACGTAGCGTAGCGCCTCTCCGACGGTGGTGATCCCCCGGTCGCGGATCAGTTCGCGGGTTACGACCTGAACCGAGAAGGGGGTTTCCTTGATCGGCGTGTCCGACTTGTTGGTCTGCAGGGCAACAGTCGCGCGATATCCCTGCTCGCGCGTGCCGAGAACGATGATGTCCTCGCCTTGGGCCTCGGTCGCCGGCGCTTGTTGGGCAAGCACCGGGGCGGAGGCCAGCAATGCGGTCGTGGTCATCAAATAGCGCAATCGCCCCTCACAAAATAACGGCTACGTAACGAGATATCATCCCACGTCAAGCATAGTGGAAGTGAGAGTGCCGTCCGCGATTGCCGCCTGGCGACCCGCCGAATTCCGGGCGCTGCCCGACAATATCTCACGGCCGATCGGGCAGCCGGACCTCGCCCCCAGAATGCATATCGGATGTTCGGGCTTCAGTCTTCGGCTTGGACCGCGAACCGCAGCTGCATTCCGCCAGCGGGGTGCTGCGCCAGGTGCGCGCTCCCGAGCGGCAAAGGCTCCATCAACGGCGGGTCAGCATCGAGAGAGATCGATACGATGCCCGCAGGCTGATCGACCGCCCGCAGCACCAGATCCCAATCGTCTCCGCGCAAGCGCGTGCCGGTGGAGGTGTCCTCGCGCGCAAAGCCAGCTTGCTCAAGCTGGGCTACGAGTTTGGCGTGCAACGACGGGCTTACGTCGATGGCAACTCCAGTTACGTCGAACCGTCCCTGTCCCGCCTGAAGACGAGGCGCGAGCACATCGGCGCGCGCTGTACGTGAGGACGGATCCGAAGTTGTGCCGGACTGCCATCGGAGAAACTCGGGCCGGTAAGCCATCGCCCAGACCGCCAAGTTCGAGCCGCCGGCCGTACCATCACATTGCAACGCGTCGTACCAAGGCACCGGCGGTCGCGTCCGTCGCCATTCGACGCGGGTACGGCGCTTCTGCTCACCGCAGGTGCGCGCCCAAACCGTCTCGAGAGTATCGAAGTCATCGGCGTCATCGTGGCCCAAGGCGAGCCCCACCTTCCCGACCGGTTCTTTGAAGCGATTGTCGGGCGCGAAGAATTCAAGATAGGTTTGGCGCCCCCGGAAGAATATCCGGTCGGCGTCTGGTCGCGGCGGCGCGTAATCGGGAAGTCCGCCGTCTGGCCGGCCAAGCGGTTCTAGCAGAGCGCGGCTGTCGCGCATCGCGGCATAAGTGGCCGCATCCAGGACGACATAGACATGGTTGAGCGCCGGAGGGTGCGCTGCAGCGGCCGGCGCGGGAGCTCGCTCCGTCGAGGAGACACCGGACACCGCGGAAAAGACGCAAAGGCCAACGAGCGAGAGACGCAAGGCTCGTAGGCGTGCAAGTCGTATCGTGGCAGCTCCCATCAGGCCGCGAAATATGTACTCCCGCACAGCAGCGCTTCCGATCATTCAAAGACTGGCGTCGCACTCCAGAGCGACATCGCGCCGCTCCTCCGCGGAGGGTAGGTTACAACATTTCATACTGTCAAGGAGGCGGAGAGCATGTGCTGCGAGAGCTGTTTGAAGCTCGCGCGGTCAGTCTCACCGGGCGATGACTCCGGGTTTGCACTCCAACAGCGGTGAGGCCGCCGAGCGCTTCGCGAGCGAGTCCCTCTCAAACGATCTTTGCTACAGAACCGCCCGATCTCCATTTTATGCGTGTCGGCGCGCGTGATGTGGGCTGGCCTCGATCCTATAGCTTGTCCGCGACGCCCCGTGCTGCCTTCCACCCCAGGGCGAACAGGACGATGCTGCCGATCAGGGCCAGGACGAAAACGACGATCGCGATATTCGCGAGGGTACCGGCGATTCCGCCAAACCCCAGTATTGCTGCTACGAGTGCGACCGCTGCGAGGGTGAATGCCCAGCCGTACATGGATATTCTCCTGGAACAAGGTGTCCCTGTTCCAACCTGGCGTGAGGACGCTGGTTCCGGCGTTCCCCTGCGCGCCTCCGCGAACGATGTATGGCTCCCTTGTGGTCGAGCCGGGCAGTTGAAGGGCATGCTCGACTTCGAGTTTCCTGCGATCCAGATCAGAAGCTGAAGGGAGCGACCTCGCTGCGTTCACCGATGAGGAACGCATCGGCGACGAGTTGGAGCGGTGTCAGATCGACGTCGCTCGCGCCCTTGCGCACGAGAGACGCGAACCGCGTATAGAGCCGCGGATACTCTTCGTTGGCACCATGCGAGATCTCGGTCGTGTCCGTAGTAAGCCGCTGGCCGCCGTCCGACAGCACTAGCCGACCGGCGTCGGTCTCCAGGACAATATCCCACGATTGGGTACCCGTGTGCAGAAAATCGAAAGTCGCCTCGACCCTCGCCCTGCCGCTGCGAAACGAAAGACTGGCCGCGATCGGAGCCTGCCGGTTCGCCGGAAACGCGAGATGTGCCGATTGGATTAGCAGCGGGTCGGGAAGAATCGCCGTTGCAATCGAAAGAGCGTTAATGCCCGGATCGAATACGCCGAGCCCACCAGCCTCGAGAATCCACTCCTGCCCCGGATGCCAGACGCGGATGTCTTCCTTCCACTCGATCCTCGCCGATCGCAGCGTTCTGCCCGCCAGCCAGTCGCGCGCGGCACCGACGGACGCGGCTTCGCGTGAATGCCAGGTCGCGAACAGGCTCAGGCCCTTGGCTCGCGCACGCGTCGCGAGTTCGGCGACTTCGCCCACGGTCGCTGTCGGCGGCTTTTCGAGCATGACGTGGTATCCTGCTTCCAACGCAATGCTTGCGAGCGTGTGCCGTCCCTGAGGAGGCGTTGCGAGCGACACGGCGTCCACCTCGAGGTCACTTGCCACGAGATCGCGGATGTCGGTGAAGGAGGGGAGGCCCTCGATCCCGCCGCTCCTACTGACCGTCGCCACGAGCTCGAAGGACGGGTCGGCGTTTAGCGCCGGAATGTGCTGATCGCGCGCAATCTTCCCGATGCCGATGAGCGCGAGCCGGAGGGGCCGGCCGGCCTCGCTACCATTCTGCATCATTTCCCTTCCTATTTATCCGATATATACGCTTTATAAAGTCAAGTTGGGTTGCTAATCAACCGGAAGCACGTGTGCTGCCTATCGCGCGCGGCCGATTGTTTGGAGGGGGAATGACCTGGTTGGCACTCAAGTCTCGGCGGACGGTATCGTAATGAGCGCAGGTGAGGATCGCCCGCGCCTTCGTTCCCGCGCGTGGTTCGACAATCCGGATAATCCCGACATGACGGCGCTCTATATCGAGCGCTATCTAAACTATGGGCTCTCGCTTGAAGAACTGCAGTCGGACCGTCCGATCATCGGCATCGCCCAGACCGGCAGCGATCTGACGCCGTGCAATCGGCACCATGTCGTGCTGGCGGAGCGGGTGAAGGAAGGGATTCGCGACGCTGGTGGCATTCCGCTGGAGTTTCCGATTCACCCCATTCAGGAAACCGGCAAGCGCCCCACGGCGGGGCTCGACCGCAATCTGGCCTACCTGAGCCTGGTCGAGGTTCTCCATGGTTACCCGATCGACGGCGTGGTGCTGACGATCGGTTGCGACAAGACCACGCCGGCATGCCTGATGGCTGCCGCGACGGTGGACATTCCGGCAATCGCGCTCTCGGTCGGGCCGATGCTCAACGGCTGGCACAAGGGCGAGCGCGTCGGTTCGGGCACGATCATCTGGAAGGCGCGCGAGATGTTCGCCGCGGGCGAGATCGACTACAAGGGCTTCATCAAGCTGGTCGCGTCCTCCGCCCCCTCGACCGGCTTCTGCAACACGATGGGAACGGCGACGACGATGAACTCGCTGACCGAGGCACTGGGGATGGCGCTCCCCGGTTCGGCGGCGATTCCGGCGCCTCATCGGGATCGGCAGCAGTGTGCATGGGAGACCGGGCGTCGCGCGGTCGAGATGGTCGCCGCGGACCGCAAGCCGTCCGACATCCTCACGCGCGAGGCTTTCCTGAACGCGATCCGCGTCAACTCGGCGCTGGGCGGATCGACCAACGCACCGATCCACCTGAACGCGATCGCGCGGCACATCGGGGTGGAGTTGTCGCTCGACGATTGGGAGCGGCACGGGGCCGAGATCCCGCTCTTGGTGAACCTGCAACCGGCGGGCGAATATCTGGGCGAGGACTTCTACCGTGCGGGCGGCGTGCCCGCGGTGATTGGCGAGCTGCTTCGGGCCCACCTGATCTTCGGCGATGCGCTGACCGCCAACGGCCGCACGATCGCCGCGAACAACCGCGACGCCGAACCGGAGGACGAGCGGGTCATCCGCCGTTTTGGCGCTCCGCTGAAGTCGGCCGCGGGCCTCACCGTGCTGCGCGGCAATCTGTTCGACACCGCGGTGATGAAGACCAGCGTCATCTCGGATTGGTTCAGGGCGCACTATCTCTCCGATCCGGATGACCCGGATGCCTTCGAGGCGCGTGCCGTCGTTTTCGATGGGCCGGAGGACTATCATGCGAAGGTCGATGATCCTGCGCTCGGCATCGACGATCGAACGATCCTGGTCATCCGCGGCACCGGGCCAATCGGCTTTCCGGGAGGGGCCGAGGTGGTGAACATGCGGCCGCCGGCGTCGTTGATCCGCGCCGGCGTGGAGGCGCTGCCGTGTATCGGCGACGGGCGACAGTCCGGCACGTCCGGCTCGCCGTCGATCCTCAACGCTTCGCCCGAAGCCGCGGCGGGGGGCGGTATTGCGCTTCTTCAAACAGGTGACATCATCCGAGTCGATCTGAAGCGGCGCGAGGTGAACATGCTTGTCGACGATATCGAGCTCACCCGCCGCCGGACCGCGCTGGAAGCGGCTGGCGGCTATGCCATCGCGAACTCGCAGACTCCATGGCAGGAGATCCAGCGTGGGATCGTCGGTCAGTTCGACGGTGGCGCGGTGCTCGAGCCCGCGGTCAAGTATCAGCGGATCGCGGCCAAGGGCCTGCCGCGCGACAGCCATTGACCCGCGTTCGGATCATTGATCGCGCCCGCCGCGACCAGCTGGGGGAAGGGCCGCTGTGGTCGCCCGGCACCCAATCGCTGTTCTGGGTCGATATCCTGGGACAACGGCTCAACCGGCTGTCGCTGGGCGATGGCGCGGTCGAGGAATGGTCGGTGCCCGAGATGATCGGCTGGGTGATCGAGCGGCGCGAGCGGCCGGGCTTCATCGCGGGCCTGCAAAGCGGGTTCGCCGAACTCTCGCTCGATCCGCTGCGGGTGAACCCGATCGTCGCTCCCGAGCGCGGCATGCCCGACAACCGGATGAACGACGCCAAGGCCGATGCGGCCGGGCGAATCTGGGCGGGAACGATGCCGGTGACCGCGGACCGGCCGGATGGTGCGTTCTACCGGCTCGATCCCGACCGCAGCGTGACGCGCGTGGACAGCGGCTACCGCATCGCCAACGGCCCGGCGATCGCACCGGAGGGCGACTGGATCTATCACACCGACAGCGGGCTCGGCTTGATCTACCGCTTCCCCGTCGACGCCGACGGGGTGCTGGGCAAGCGCGAGCTGTTCGTCGAATTCGAGAGCGGATGGGGAACGCCGGACGGCATGACCTTCGACAGCGACGGAGGCCTCTGGGTCGCATGCTGGGGCGCATCGCGCGTGCTGCGCTTCTCCCCCGACGGTCGGCCGGATGAAGCAATCGAACTGCCGGCATCGCAGATCACCAGCTGCGCCTTCGCCGGCGACGCGCTCGACCGGATGTTCGTGACCTCCGCTGCCGACGGTGTGACGGAAGAGCATGGCGGTGCCCTGTTCGAAGTCGAAGCCGGGCGGCGCGGCTTCGCGCCTCACAAATATGCAGGCTAGCTCATTTATCATATTAAACTGCTTTACTCTGTAGAGGGCCCTTGATACGGTTCGCATCAGGAGGGAGAAGATGACGCTCAAGGCAAAGGCAGCCGCGCTTGCGGCGGCGGCGGGGGTCGCAATGGGTATGCCGAATGCGGCGCTCGCAGCGACCGCGTCGCAGGAAAGCTTCGGCGTGCTACCCGACGGGCGCCAGGTCACCGCGGTGACGCTGGCGAACGAGCAGGGCGTTTCGGCGACCGTGATCACTCTGGGTGCGACGCTCCAGTCGCTGATCATGCCCGACCGCAACGGCGAGAAGGCGGACGTCCAGCTCGGCTATCCCACGCTCGAGGGTTACCTTGCCAAGCCCGAGTATTTCGGTGCGACCGTCGGCCGCTTCGCGAACCGCATCGCCAAGGGGCGATTCACGCTCGACGGCAAGACTTACGAAACGCCGGTCAACAACGGCCCCAACTCGCTGCACGGCGGCACAACGGGCTTCGACAAGGTGCTGTGGGAAGTCGTCTCGGTCGAGGATGGGCCGACCGCCAAAGTCACCATGCGCTACGTCAGCCCCGACGGCGATCAGGGTTACCCAGGCGAGCTTACGGTCTTCGCGATCTACTCGCTCGACGAAGAGAATGCGCTGACGATCGAGTATCGCGCGACCACCGACGAGCCGACGATCGTCAACATCAGCAATCACGCGTACTGGAACTTGCTCGGCGAAGGTGCGGGTAGCGCCATGGGGCATGTGCTCACCATTCCGGCGGACCACTACACGCCGGTTGACGAGACCTTGATCCCGACGGGTGAATTCCGCCCGGTCGAAGGCACCGTGTTCGACTTCCGCGAGCCGCACGCCGTGGGAGAGCGGGTCCGCGACGCAAGCGATCAGCAGATCGTCTATGGCCGCGGCTACGATCACAATTTCGTCATCGCGAAGACAGTCTCCGACGAGCCGCGCCTGATGGCGCGCGTCGAGGAGCCGGTGTCCGGCCGCAGTTTCGAGCTCTGGTCCAACCAGCCGGGTCTGCAGTTCTATTCGGGTAACTTCCTCGACGGCACGATCGCGGGCAAGTCGAAGGGCATCTACCGCCAGGGCGATACCATCGTGCTCGAGCCGCAGCTCTTCCCCGATACGCCCAATCAGCCGACGTTCGGCTCGGGCCGGCTGGAGCCGGGCGAGACCTATCGCAACGTCATGATTTACCGCCTGTCGAGCGGACAGGCCAAGGCGGCGCGCTGACACGCGCAGACCGCACAGAACAATACGGGAGATTCCGATGAAGCGTTCGATGTCCCTGTTCTTCGCGGCGGCCTCGGTCGTGGCGATGGCCGCGCCCGCGGAGGCGCGCGAGATCTGGACCAAGCAGGAAGCGAATGCCTGGTACGACCAGCAGCCGTGGCTCGTCGGCGCGAACTACAATCCGGCGACCGCGATCAACCAGCTGGACATGTGGCAGGCCGAAACCTTCGATCCCGCGACCATCGACAAGGAGCTCGGCTGGGCGACGGAGCTCGGCATGAACACCATGCGGGTCTATCTGCACAACCTGCTGTGGGAGAACGACCCCGAAGGCCTCAAGCAGCGGATGGACCAGTTCCTGACCATCGCCGCCAAGCACGGCATCCGGCCGATGTTCGTGCTGTTCGACAGTTGCTGGGACCCCCATCCGGTCGCCGGTGTGCAGCACCCGCCGATCCCGGGCGTCCACAACTCGGGCTGGGTCCAGGCGCCGGGCGCGGAGCGGCTCGCCGACAAGAGCCAGCACCACAAGCTGGAAGCCTACGTGAAGGACGTCGTCGGGCATTTCGCCGACGACGACCGCGTCCTCGCATGGGATGTCTGGAACGAGCCGAACAACGAGGGCGGCGGCAACTACGCGCCCACGCCGAACAAGAAGGAAATGGTCGCGGGGCTTCTCGACGATGTGTTCGAGTGGGCGCGCAGCGCCGATCCCACGCAGCCGCTGACCAGCGGTCTTTGGATCGGCGAAGACTGGCACCGGATCGAGAAGCGCGATGCGGTCGAGAAGATCCAGCTCGCCGAATCCGACGTGATGAGCTTTCACGACTACAACTGGCCGGAGCAGTTCGAGCAGCGGGCGCAGCAGATGCTGAGCTACGGCCGTCCGGTGCTGTGCACCGAGTACATGGCGCGCGGCAATGGCTCCACCTTCGATGGCTCGCTGCCGATCGCCAAGCGCCTCAATATCGCGATGTACAACTGGGGTTTCGTCGACGGGGAATCGCAGACGCGCCTGCCCTGGGACAGCTGGAAGAAGCCGTACACCTATGACGAGCCGACGATCTGGTTTCACGACGTGCTTCACAGGGACGGCACGCCCTATCGACAGGCCGAGGTCGATCTGATCAAGCGGCTCGCCGCGGCGCCCAAGGGCGTCGTGCCTCCGACTCCGACGCAGCCGGCGATCAGCGCGACCGACTGAGCGATTTTCGAAGCGGTGGGCGCGGCCAATCCGTGCCCGCCATCAATTATACTACAAATACTACTTGTAAGACTATTTCAGCCGCGTTACGATTGGCGCAACACCGGAAAACCGGGACACCGCCGCGCGGTATGGGGAGAACATCATCATGATTTGGTCCAAGCGCATTCTCCATTCGGCTTCGCTGCTCGCGATCGCCTGGTCGGGAACGGCTTTCGCGCAAGACGCTGCGGAGCCTCAGTCAAGCTCTCAATCGGTCGACGCCTCCGCCAATTTGCCGGCCGAGAGCGAAGAAGATCTCATCGTCGTCACCGGAATCCGCGCCAGCCTCAGCCGTGCGGCCGAGATCAAGCAGAACTCGGACCTGGTGGTGGATTCCATCGTCGCCGAGGACATCGGCAAGTTTCCCGATACCACGACCGCCGCCGCGCTTCAGCGCGTGCCCGGCGTGCAGGTGGTCAACGGTTTCAACAACGAGATCGTCAATCCGCTGATCCGCGGCATCGGCGACATCATCACCACCCTCGACGGGCGCGAAATCTTCACCGGCGTCGGACGCGGCTTCGCGTTCCAGGATCTGCCGGCCGAGGCGCTGGCGCGGGCGGACGTCTACAAGTCCAACTCGGCCGAGAAGATCGAAGGCGGCATTGCCGGCAACATCGACCTGCGGCTGCGCAAGCCGTTCGACCTCGACCAGGGCCTGACGGTCAGCGCGCTCGGCCGCGCCACCTATGGCGAGAATGCCGACGATCTGAGCTATAACGGCGGCATCCTGATCGGCGGCCGCTGGGACGCCGGCGACGGCGAGATGGGCGCGCTCATCAACCTTTCCTACTCCGACAACGCGTTCAACCGGCCGATCTCGTTCAACTGCGATCCGCGCTCGGGCAGCAACGGCCCTCCCGGCGGCGACGGCGTGGTCCTGCCGACGTGCGTGGGCGGACTGACCGACACCGGCAAGTATCAGCGGCCCCAGGTCAACGCCGCGTTCCAGTGGCGCCCGAACGACACCGTCGAGCTCTACCTCGACGGCCTCTACTCGGGTTACCGCGCGAAATTCGGCACGTTCTTCATCTTCTCCGACATCTTCGCGGCGGAAAGCATCAGCAACGTCGAGGCGACCGACCTCTGCTTCCAGGCGCCGGTCAGCCCGGCTGGTTTCCGCGACCCCAACTCCGCCGATATCCAGGATCTCTGCATCGGCAGTTCGGCCACTTTCAACAACGTACCCGGCAACACCAGCACCCAGGCCAAGCGCGACAAGACCGATCAATACATGCTGGCGGGCGGCGTCAAGATCACCGACGGCCCGTGGAACCTGCAGCTCGATATCTCGCGCTTCCAGAGCAAGACCAACAACCGGACGACGATCGTCGACATCGGCAAGCGGATCGAGCAGGTTAACGTCGATATCAACGACGATCGCCATGGGACGACCGACATGGTCGGCAACCCCGTCGGCGATCCGGACGGCTTCATGTTCATCAACAGCCTGTTCCAGGACTATCGGCGGTCGAACAGCACGATCACGCAGGCGATGTTCGACGGTTCGTACGAGGTCGGCTCCTTCCTCGACGAGGTTCAGTTCGGCGTGCGCTATGCGGATCGCAACGCGACCTTCCGCGGCAATCTGGCAGGCGGACCGCCGGCATCGAACATGGCCGACCGCCTGGTCGCCAATTCGGGGCTGCCGGCGGGCTTCCTGATCGAGTCCCCGGCGACCATCCCGGTCATCAACGGCGGGCAGCACTGGATCACGCCCGATCCCGACTTCCTGCGTGAGAATACCGACGTGTTGCGCGCGCTCTACGGCGGGCCCGAGGGTGATCCGGAAGACAGCCCGACGCGCAGCTTCGATGCGGACGAGTCCACCATGGCGCTCTACCTGCAGGGCCGGTACGCGTTCGACGTCGGAACCGTCCCTGTCGATGGCTTGATCGGCGGCCGCTATGTCATCACCGACCGCACGATCGAGGGCACGGGGGTCGTGACGTCCCCTGACGGCGAGGGCGTGCTCACCCCGGTGAAGGCGAGCTCGTCGAGCAAGAAGTTCCTGCCCAACGCCAGCATCCGCGTTCAACTGACGCCGGAGATTCAGTTCCGCGCCAGCTACGCCAGGACGATCGCTCAGCCCCTGTTCGCCGATCTCAATCCGGGCCTGACGTATTCCATCCCGTCGAACGCGAATATCCGTCCGAGCGGCACCGGCGGCAATCCGAACCTGAGGCCGCAGGTCGCCGATTCCTATGACGCCACGCTGGAGTACTACTTCGGCCGCGGCTCCTATATCGCGGCGGGCGTCTACTACCGCGACATCAAGGACCGTGTGGCGCGGAACGTCGCCGAGGAAGTGATCGACGGCATCACCTACGACATCAATCGCCCGCGCAATCTCGGATCATCGAGGCTGCAGGGCTTCGAAGTCGGCGGTCAGTACTTCCTGGACTTCCTGCCGAACGGGTTTGACGGTTTGGGCGTCTTCGCGAACTACACTTACGCCGACACGGAGGTTCTCACCGAAGGCGATCTGCTCCAGGGCGAGGCGCTGGGCGGGGTATCGAAGCATGCCTACAACGTCGGTGCGCTGTACGAGAAGTACGGCTTGCATGCCCGCGTCGCCTACAACTGGCGCGATCGCTACTACGACGGCACGTTCACGCAGCTCCTCGTTCCGGAGCAGCAGATCTACTTCAACTACGTGCGCCCGAACGGTCGCCTCGACTTCTCGATCGGTTACGATGTGACGGAGAGCATCACCGTCAACTTCGAAGGGGTGAACGTGCTGAAAGGCAAGTATCTCAGCTACTTCGACACTCCTGCGTTCCCGCACGACATCCGTATCGACGACACGTTCTACGGGGCCAGCGTCCGGGTGAAGTTCTGACGCGCCCGTCTGTCACCAACTGCCGCCGGTTCGTCCGGCGGTGCCCTTTCTCTCCCTTGGGCGGCCGCCGTGCCGCCCATTTCTTCGCCGGAGGAACCGCCGATGCTCGATCCGAAGAAGCGCCGCGCCGGGTGGTTGAGCATCGCGACCTGCGGGCTGCTCGCGGCCTGTGCGACTGCCACACCGCGCACGTTCACCAACCCCCTTCTGCAGTCCGGGCCCGACCCGTGGGTGACCGAGCACGAGGGCGTGTTCTACTACATGCACACCAGCGGCGACCGGCTGGAGATGCGCAAGACGCGCGACATGGCCCTGCTCGCCGCAGCGTCGCCCACGGTGATCTGGCGCCCGCCGGCGACCGGCCCCAACGCGGTTTCGATCTGGGCCCCGGAGCTGCACCGGATCGACGGCAAGTGGTACGTTTACTACACCGCGGCGGCGAGCGGGCAGGACAACGATGCCCATCGGGGCGTGTTCGTGCTGGAGAACAGCGCCGAGGACCCGACCACCGGCACCTGGATCGACCGCGGCCGGGTGAACACGCGCTACAGCGGCATCGACGGCACGACCTTCGTGCATGAAGGCAAACGCTACTTCGTCTATTCGCCTTATGTGGGCCCGGACAGCGTGCTCGCGATCGCGCGCATGGCGAACCCGTGGACGCTGGAGGGCGAGGAAGCGATCATCGCGCGCCCGGAGCACGCCTGGGAGAAGCAGGGCGGGCGCCAGATCCTCGAGGGGCCCGAGTTTCTGCTCGGCCCCGACGGCGACCTGTTCCTCAGCTACTCCGCGAGCGCCTGCTGGTCCGACGATTACGCGCTCGGCCTGCTCTCGGCGCCCGCGGGAAGCGACCCGCTGGATCCGAATGTCTGGACCAAATCGCCGGAGCCGGTCTTCCGCAAGTCACCGGAGAATGGCGTCTATGCGCCAGGGCACAACGGCTTCTTCACCGCCGCCGACGGCCATGAGAACTGGATCATCTATCACGCCAATCCCGGCCCGGACATGCAATGCACCAGCAAGCGTTCGCCACGGATTCAGCGGTTCGAATGGGACGGGGAAGGCGCGCCTGTGTTCGGTGAACCGGTCGCCATCGATATTCCGCTCGCTCCGCCGGGCGCCTCGGAGTGACGGGAGGCAGATCAGCCGGCTGTGCGCTCCGGCTCGTCGTCGGCGGTTCCGATGAGATCGAGCACGTCGCCGATCAGCCGCTTCATCGCCTCGCGCGCGGCATCGGGCTTGCGCGCCGCGATCGCATCGCGAACGGCGGCGTGGTCGTCGACGCTGGCGGAGCGGCCCTTGATCCGGTTGGTGAAGCGGATCGAGGTCCGCAGCGCGGTCGAGACGACGTCGCGGAACTGCGCGTAGAACGGGTTGGCGGAGGCGCGCAGCACGGCGACGTGGAAGGCGATATCGGCGTCGAGCGTATCGTCGTTCCCCTGCTCCGCAGCCCGCATTCGCTTGAGCCCGGCGTCGATCGCCTCGAGGTCCACCGGCTGGGCGTAAGTGGCGGCGAGGGCAGCGGCTTCGGGTTCGATCGCGATGCGCAGCTGGTTGAAATGGCGAAGCAGTTCGACAGAGAACTTGCGTTCGAGCAACCAGCGCAGCACGTCGGTGTCGAACAGGTTCCACGACGTCGCCGGTTGAATGATGGTCCCCTGTCGAGGCCGCGCGCTAAGTAGCCCTTTGGCCGTCAACATCTTCACCGCCTCGCGCGTGACCGAGCGGCTTACGCCGTATTCCTTGGCCAGTTCGGCCTCGGTCGGGAAAACACGGTCCTGATAGCTGCCGATGACGATCGCGCGCCCGAGCGTATCCAGCATGCCATAGGTGAGGTTGCGGCCAAGCTGCGTACGCACTTCTGCCGGGTCCATCGCCGTCATCAGACTGCCGTCCTCCCTTTGATGTCGCGGTCCATTGCACCGCCTATAGGCGGGCACGCGGCTGCTGGACAAGTCCTATAGATCATATAAATAGACCGCTGCTGTTTCGCGCATTATCGTGCGGGCACGGCAGAACACAAGAGTTCGGGACGGGAGGCGAGTTTGGATCTGGCAACCATCGATGCGATCGTGGTGGTTATCTATGCGATCGGCATTTTCGGTTTGGCGCAATGGGTGTCACGCGAGAAGAGCGGCCACGCCAAGAACAGCTCGGATTATTTCCTCGCATCCAAGGACCTGCCGTGGTGGGCGATCGGCGCCTCGCTGATCGCGGCCAATATCTCGGCCGAACAGATCGTCGGCATGTCCGGCGCCGGCTATCGGCTCGGGCTGGCGATCGCGTCCTACGAGTGGATGGCGGCGCTGACGCTGCTGATCGTCGGCAAGTACTTCCTGCCGATCTTCCTCAAGAACGAAATCTACACGATGCCGCAGTTCCTGGAACAGCGGTACGGCCCGACGATCCGCACGCTGATGGCGATCTTCTGGATCGCGCTCTACATCTTTGTGAACCTCACCTCGATCGTCTGGCTCGGCTCGATCGCGGTCAACAAGGTCGCCGGTGTCGACCAGGACGTGGCGCTCTATGCGCTCGGCGGCTTTGCGCTGCTCTACCAGCTCTACGGAGGCCTCAAGGCGGTGGCGCTGACCGACATCGTCCAGGTGACGCTGCTGGTGCTGGGCGGGCTCATCATTTCCGGCCTGACGCTCAATGAAGTCGGCGGCGGGCAGGGCGTATGGGTCGGTTTCACCGCGCTGCTCGACCAGGCGCCCGAGAAGTTCAACATGATCCTGGAGCCGGGCGAGATCGGCTATCAGGAGCTGCCGGGCATCGCCGTGCTCGTCGGCGGCATGTGGATCGCCAATCTCAGCTACTGGGGTTTCAACCAGTACATCATCCAGCGCGCACTGGCCGCCCGCAGCTTAGGCGAAGCGCAGAAGGGCGTCGTGTTCGCCGCCTTCCTCAAGCTGCTGATGCCCGCGGTGGTCGTGTTGCCGGGCCTCGCCGCGGTGATCCTCGCTCCGGGGCTCGACCCCGCGGACGAGGCCTATCCGACGATGATGCACTATCTGCCGCCGGGCCTGCTCGGCCTGGTGTTCGCCGCGCTGATGGCCGCCGTCGTCGCTTCGACCGCGTCCAAGATCAACTCGATCGCCACGATCTTCACGCTCGACCTCTATGCAAAGTACCGCCGCGTCGCGACGCGTGCGGAGGACGAGGAGCGCGTGGCCGGCGATCCCGATGCGGCAGGGCACGTGCCCTATCCGTCGGCCGAGGATGAGAGCCTGCGCGCCGCGAACGAGAAGCACCTCGTCCTGGTCGGCCGCATCGCCGCCGCCGCGGCAACCGTCATCGCGCTGCTCACGGCGCGTCCGCTGCTCGGCGGGTCGGACCAGGCGTTCCAGTTCATCCAGGAATTCTCGGGCTTCTTCACGCCCGGCATCACGGTGATCTTCCTGCTCGGGCTGTTCTGGAAGCGGGCGAGCGAGGCCGGCGCCATCGCCGCGGCGATCGCTTCGGTGGTCCTATCCTACGCGTTCAAGGAGTTCATGCCAGACTTCCCGTTCATGAACCGGATGGGCCTGGTGTTCCTGATCGCGCTTGCTCTGGCGGTCGTCCTGTCGCTCGCCATTCCGGGGGCGGCCGGGCGCGACCGTATCACCACGGCGGGGATCAGCTACCGCACGACGGCCGGCTTCAACGTCGCCGCCTTCGGAGTGATCGCAATCCTCGTCGCGCTCTACGCGACCTGGTGGTGAGCGGCCGGTTATGAAGGGGCGCTTCCTCGCGGTCGACTGGGGCACTACCAACCGGCGCGTGTTCGTCGTCGGCGAGGACGGCACGGTGGAGCACACCGAGCGGGACGACCACGGGGTCGTCAAGGTCGGGCGCGAGGGGTTTGGGCGCGAGGCGGCCGCGATCCGGCGGCGGCTCGGCGATCTGCCGATGCTGTGTGCGGGCATGGTCGGCTCCGATCGCGGCTGGGCCGATGCGGGATATGTGCCGTGTCCGGCCCGGATCGAGGACCTGGCCGTGGCATTGCGCTGGATAGAACCCGGTCGCACCGCGATCGTCCCGGGTCTCTCGTTCGAAGGCGAGGGACGCGTCGACACCATGCGCGGCGAGGAAGTGCAGTTCCTCGGCGCGGTGGCGGCGAGGCAGGTGCCCGCGACCGCACTGCTCGCGCAGCCCGGCACCCATTGCAAATGGGCGCATGTCACCGACGGCGCGATCACCCGCTTCACCACCGCCATCACCGGCGAGATGTTCGCTCTCCTGCGAGATCACAGCCTGCTCGTCGGCCAGATCGACCGCCCGGCGGAAGACGATGCGGCGTTTCTCGCCGGCGTCGAGCGGTCGCGCTCGCCCGACCTGCTCGCGCATTTGTTCGGCGTGCGGGCGGACGTGCTGTTGGGCCGGCGTCCGCGCGAGGAATCGGCCTCCTACGCCAGCGGCCTGCTGATCGGCGCGGACGTCGCCGCACATGCCGCGGGCGCGCGCGCCTTCATCCTCGCCGGGCCCGAGCTCGGCCGGCTCTACGCGCGCGCGATTGCCGCGTTCGGGGGTGAGTCCACGATCGTCGACAGCCATGCGGCGTTCGTCGCCGGCATCCGGCTAATTTGGGGTTTGGTGGAATGAGTGTGGATACGAGATTCCGGAGCGCCTTCGCGCAATGCCCGCTCGTCGCGATCCTGCGCGGCGTCCGGCCCGGCGAGGTCGAAGCCGTGGGCGAGGCTCTGGCGGAGGCGGGGTTCACGCTGATCGAGGTCCCGCTCAACTCGCCCGATCCGTTCGACAGCATTGCCCGGCTGGCCCGCCTGCTCGAAGGCACGGCGATGGTCGGCGCGGGCACGGTGACCGACCCGGCCGAGGTCGCGAAAGTCCGCGAAGTCGGCGGCGACCTGATCGTCTCCCCCAATACGGACGTGTCGGTGATCGCCGCGACGGTGGATGCGGGGCTCGTGTCGATGCCCGGCTATTTCACGCCCAGCGAAGCCTTCGCGGCCGCTCGAGTCGGCGCGCACGCGCTGAAGTTGTTTCCCGCGGAGGCGGCCTCGCCCAAAGTGCTGAAGGCCCAGCGGGCGGTGCTGCCGCCGACGTTGCCGGTGCTGGTCGTGGGCGGCGTCACGCCCGAAGGAATGGACCCGTGGCGGGCGGCCGGCGCGGCCGGCTTCGGCATCGGGTCGGCGCTCTATGCACCGGGCGTGACTCTTCCCGAAATTCGCGAACGTGCCGAAAGCTTCATCACAGCTGCAAAGCTGAAAAGCGCGACCTGACCTGCGCACACGCCGGGTTGTCATTTATCAGATTAATGATACCGTTCCGTCGTCCGGCTGCGACGCTTTTCGCATCGGCTCGAACTGTCTGGGAGGAGGCTAGCGTGACATCGATGGTGAAGGGGATTCTGCGCGCGCTCGCGCCGATGCTGTTCGTGCTCGGAGCGGGGCAAGCGCTCGCGCAGGCTGCGGAAGAGGCGAAGCCCGCCGCCGAGTCCGAGAAGGCGTATCTCTTCGCGCATATGATGAAGGGCGATTACGGCACGCTCTATTACTCGGTCAGCACCGACGGGCTCCACTGGACCTTCCTCAACAAGGGGAAGCCGGTCTCGTCCGACTATCACGGCCACGCCTCGATCGCGCAGGGACCGGACGGGCGCTACTACCTCGTCGGCAACAAGAGCGACGACGATCCTCTGATCCGCTTCTGGGTCTCCGACGATCTGATTCATTGGGAACCGTTCGGCACGTACGAGCCCGACCTCGCGAAAGTGAAGAACCATCCGCACGCGCTCCAGCGGATCGGCGCTCCCAAGCTGTTCTTCGACCAGCCATCCGGACAGTTCCTGCTGATGTGGCACACGCCGAACGTGCCCGGCAGCGACGAGGATCCGGAACGCTACTGGGCCAGCCAGCGCACGCTCTATGTGCTCTCGAAGGATCTCAAGACCTTCACCGCGCCGCCGAAACGGCTCTTCACCTGGGACATGGCGACGATCGACACGATCATGCAGCCCAATCCGGCGGGCGGCTATTGCGCTATCGTCAAGGACGAGCGCTATCCGTCGTACAACTGGACCATGGGCAAGACCATCCGCATCACCTGCGGCCCGACGCTCACCGGACCATTCCCCGAACCGGGCCCGCCGCTCAGCCCCAATTTCCGCGAGGCGCCGACGCTCATCCGTTCGCCCGACGGGGAGGACTGGTATCTCTATTACGAGCAGTACGCGGGAACCAGCTACGGCCTCTCGATGGCGCCGCGGCTGGAGGGGCCCTGGTATCAGGTCTCCGGCAACTCGGGGGTCCCCGAGTGGAACCGCTACGAGATGACCCCCGGTGCGCGGCATGGCTCGATGCTGCCGATCAGCCGCGCGCAATACGATGCGCTGGTAAAGGCGTTCCCGAACTAAGGGCCGCGCCGCTCCGTGGAGTGCTCCCCCTTCAGGTTTCCGGCGGATCCCTCCACCCGCCGCCGAGCGCCTTGAATAGTGCCACCGCGGCCTGCGCGCGCTCGCGCCGGGCGTCGGTGGCAGCCCGTGCATGGTTGAGCATGGCGCGGCGGCTTTGCGCCAGCGCAAGGCGATCCGTCTCGCCCGACGCGGCGCGCAGTCTTGCAAGCGCCAGCGCGCTCTCCTGACGCTCCAGCGCGGCGGCCTGGGCGTCCGCCGCGGCCTGCGCGGTGGCGAAGCGATTGAGCGCGGTTTCGCTGTCGGCGAGGGCGGTCAGCACCGCTTTCTCGTAGACTGCCGCGGCGGCTTTCGCCCGGGCATCGGCCGCGCGGATGCGGGCGCGGATCGTGCCGCCCGCGAAGATCGGCCAGGACAGGCTTGGGCCCACCTGCAGCCGCGTCGCTCCATCCGTGAACAGATCGTCCACGCTCCGCGCCTGCTGGCCAATGCTGCCGAGCAGCGAGAAGCGGGGAAACAGGTCGGCGGTCGCGACGCCGATGTCGGCAGTGGCGGCCGCGAGGCGGCGTTCGGCCGTGCGGACGTCGGGTCGGCGAGTCAGCAGGTCCGAGCGGATACCGGCGGCGATGACCTGTGGGCCCGCGGGTAAAGGGGCGGGCCGGGAGAGCAGCGGCGCCATATCCTCCGGATGGCTGCCGACGAGAACCGCGATGCGGTAGGCGGCCGCCGTCGCCTGCGCTTGGGCGGCGGCGACTGCGGCGTCGCTCGCCTGCGCTGCTGCTGCCGCCCTGTCGAGCGCATCATGCGGGTCCTCGCCCGCCGCGACCCGCAGGCGGGTCAGCCGTTCGGCCTCGGCATCGGTCTCGGCAAGCGCCTCCAGGGTCGCCGTATCCGCCTGCGCCGCGCGCAGATCGAGATAGTTCCGCGCGACTTCGGCGGCGAGCGTCAGCATGACCTCGCGCCGTCCGGCGCGCGCCGCGTCCGCGCGTGCCTCGGCCGCCTCGACCTCGCGTGTGCGGCGGCCCCACAGGTCGATTTCCCAGCTCGCGTCGAAGCCGAGATCGAACAGCGGGAAATCGCGCTCGAAACCCGGGATCTGGCCGACCGGCAACTGGCCTTCCTCGCTCAGGATGTTCTCGGTGGCTGAGCCGGTGGCGCTGACCGCAGGTAAGCGCCCGCCTGCCGCCGCGTCGCGGTTGGCGCGCGCTTCGGCGAGGCGGGCGGTCGCTTCGGCGAGATCGGGGCCTTCGGCGAAAGCGCGCTCGATCAGCGCGGTGAGCTGCGGGTCGCCGAACCCGCGCCACCATTCCAGATCGACCTCGCCGGGAATGCCGCCCTCGACCCACTCGGGTGCGACCGCGGTCTGCGGCGGCGCGTAATCGGGGCCGACGGTGCAACCGGCGAGAAGAAGCGCGGCGAGAGGGAGAATACGAGCGGTCACGAGCATCACTCCATGCGGGCGCGGAACAGCCAGGCCGATGCGGCCAGAGTCGCGCAGGCGATCACGACGAGCGGCCAGAGCTGTTGGAACACCTGTGCGGCAGGCATCGCCTTGAGGAACAGGCCCTGGACGAGGATCAGGAAATAGCGCGCCGGATCGGCATAAGTGACGGTCTGGAGCCAGCCCGGCATATTGTCGATCGGCGCGGCATAGCCCGACAGCAGGATCAGCGGAACGGTCGCAAGGAACGATCCGAGAAAGGCCTGCTGCTGGGTCGCGGAGGCCGCCGACACCAGCATGCCGACGCCGATCAGCGCGAGCAGATAGACCGCCAGCGCGAGGAAGAAGAGCAGGTACGATCCGGTGAACGGCACGCCGAACACCAGCGGCGCGATGACCAGATAGAGCGACCCGTTGAACATGCCGACGAGGAACGGCGGCACCATCTTGCCGATCAGGATTTCGTGGACCCGCAAGGGCGAGACCATGAGCTGGTCGAACGTTCCGAGCTCCCGTTCGCGTGCCACGCTCTGCGAGGTGATGGCGATACCCGCCACCGCGACGATGATCGCGACCAGCGAGGGGAGGGTGAACCAGATGTAGTCGAGGCTGGGATTGTACCAGTTGGTGACGACCGATCCGGCGGTGCCGGCCTCCGCCGCCCGGCGCGGCAGCAGCTCGGCCCCGTAGCCGCCGGCGATGGCGCTGAGATAGCCGGACACGATCTGCGCCGCGTTCGAACGCCGCCCGTCCAGCACCACGCCGATCGTGGCGGGCTCACCGCGCGTGACCCGGGCGTCGAAATCGGGGTCGAACACGAGGGCTGCGATCACCTCCTGCCCGTCGATTGCCTGCTCGAGCTCGTCGGTGGAGGACAGGCGGCGGATGTCGCGGAAACTGGGGCTGCCTGCGACCCGCGCCATGAACTCCGCCGCATGGACCCCGCCGGAACGGTCGAGCACCGCGACGTCGACGTTCTTTACGTCCAGGGTGGTCGCATAGGAGAAGATGAAGAGCTGCAGCAGCGGCGGAACCACCAGCACGATGCGCGACTTCGGATCGCGCAGCAGCGCCCACATCTCCTTGACGATCATGGCGGACAGGCGGCGCATCAGTCGAGGCTCCGCTTCGTCACCCGGAAGGAGAGGAAGAAGAACAGCGCGCCGAAGCCCAGCATGATCGCGATATTGGGCAGGATCAGGCCCCACAGATCGCCGGCCAGAAACACCGTCTGCAGGGGCGGGATCAGATAACGCGCTGGCACGATGTAGGTCAGCGCCTGGATCGGCCAGGGCATCGACGCGATCTCGTAGAGAAAGCCGGAGAGGAGGAAGGTCGGCAGAAAGGCGGTGAGCAGCGCGATCTGGCTGGCGACGAACTGGTTCTTGGTCGCCGCCGAGATGAACAGGCCGAGCCCCAGCGCAGGCATCAGGAACGCGGCCGCGATCGCGGCGAGCGCGAAGGGCGACCCCCGGAACGGCACGCCGAACACGAACACCGCGATCAGCGTGCACAGCGCCATCGACCCGATGCCGAGCAGGAAATAGGGCACGACCTTGCTGGCGATGAATTCGGCCATCCGCATCGGCGTCGCCATCATCGCTTCCATCGTGCCCCGTTCCCATTCGCGCGCGACCACCAGCGCGGTCAGCAAGGTGCCGATCATCGTCATCACGATGGCGATCGAGCCGGGCACGAGGAAATAGCGGCTCTGCAGGCCCGGATTGTACCAGTAGCGGGGCGACAGGGTGATCGGCGGTGCAGCCCGCCCTTGCCCGGTCTCCGCCGCCATCCATGCCGCCCGCACGCCCTCCCCGTAAGCGGCGGCAAAGTTGGCGGTATTGGGCTGCGATCCGTCGGTCACGATCTGGATCGGGGGCGGTGTGCCCGCGACCATGCCTTCGCCGAAGCCCTGCGGGATGACGATGATGGCGCGCGCGGTCCCGTCGATCAGGGTATCCCGCACCTGGGCCACGCTGCGCGCCGGGATCACCTCGAAATAGTCCGAATGGGCATAGGCGCTGGCGAGGTCGAGCGCCTGCGCGGAACTGTCCTCCACTACCAATGCGATCCGCGTGCGGGACGAATCGAGCGACACCGCGTAGCCGAACAGGAACAGTAGGATCAGCGGCAGCAGGAAGGCGATCAGGAAGGTGGAGGGATCGCGCATGATCTGCGCGAATTCCTTGGCCGACAGGGCGATCAGCCGGCGGCGGTCGAAGTTTGCGCTCATGCCGCCGCCTCCAGCTCGCGCGCGCGGTCGCTGTCCTCGATCAGCGCGATGAACGCGTCTTCCATCGTCGGATCGGCTGCGCCGGAGAGCTCCGCGGCCCTGGCCTTGAGCGCATCGGGCGTGCCGCTGGCGATCTGCTCCGCGCGATAGATCAGCGTGACCTCGTCGCAGTACTCGGCCTCGTCCATGAAGTGCGTGGTGACGAGCACGGTCACGCCCTTCTCGACGAGGCCGTTGATATGGGTCCAGAATTCGCGCCGCGTCACCGGGTCGACGCCCGATGTCGGCTCGTCGAGGAACAGGACCGGCGGCTCGTGCATGACCGCGCAGGCGAGCGCGAGGCGCTGCTTGAAGCCGAGCGGGAGCGTGCCGGCGTTGACGTTCATCCGTTCGCCGAGGTCGAAGATCTCGGTCATCGCCTCGATCGCCTGCGCCGCCTCGCTGCGGCCGAGGTCATAGGCGCCGGCGAAGAAATCGAGATTCTGCCGCACCGACAGATCGCCATAGAGCGAGAACTTCTGCGCCATGTAACCGAGTGAGGCGCGGGCGTCGGCGGCCGCGCGCCGCAGGTCGTTTCCGGCCACGGCGCCGGTGCCTTCGCTCGGCGTCAGCAGGCCGCACAGCATCTTGAAGGTGGTCGACTTGCCCGCGCCGTTGGGGCCGAGCAGGCCGAAGATCTGACCGCGCGGGATCGAGAAATTCATGTCACGCGCGGCGGTGAAATCGCCGAAGCGGCGGGTCAGCCCATTCGCCTCGATCATTGGCGTGTCGCTGGGGGGAATTTCACGATAGCGTTCGGCCAGCGCACTGGTGCCGCGAGGGCCGCCGCCGAGCCGTTCGATGAAGCCATCCTCGAAACGCGGGCCGGCCGGCTCGACCTGCGTATCCGGCCCCGCGTCGAGCGTGGCGGCATCGGGCGTCTCGCGGCCATCGCGGATCAGAAGCCGCACCGAGCGGCCCTGGATCGTCCCGTCGATCACGTCCTCGCGGTCGAGCGCCTCGGTCAGGAACTGCCGTCGCCGCGCCTCGAACCCGGTCACCCGGATGACGCGATCGGCGACCGGGCCGGTCAGGTCGCCCGGTGGCCCTTCGAACAGCAATGTGCCTTCGCTCAGCAGATAGACGGTGTCGCACTTCTCGGCCTCGTCGAGATAGGCGGTCGACCACAGTACGCCGATGCCTTCGGCGGTGAGCTCGCCGACCATGGCCCAGAGCTCGTGGCGCGAGATCGGGTCCACGCCGACGCCCGGCTCGTCGAGCAGGAGCAGCTTGGGGGTCTTCACCAGCGCGCAGGCGAGGCCGAGCTTCTGCTTCATGCCGCCTGAGAGCTTGCCGGCGAGGCGGGCCTGGAACCGCTTGAGATCGGTGAAGTCCAGCAGCCGCTCGAACACCGGCTGCCGCTCGTCGCGCGGCAGACCGCGCAGTTCGGCGTAGAGCGTGAGGTTCTCGGCGACCGTCAGATCCTCGTAGAGGCCGAAGCGCTGCGGCATGTAGCCGAGATCGTCGAGCGCGGCGCCGGGCGGCCCACCGAGCACCGCGATCTCGCCCTCGTCGGCCTCCATCAGCCCGGCGAGGATGCGGATCAGCGTGGTCTTGCCCGCGCCGTCGGGGCCGACCAGCCCCGTGATCCGGCCCGGCGCGACGTCGATCGCCACGCCGTCGAGCGCCGTCACGCCTTCGAAGCGCTTGACCACCCCCTTCGCGCTGGCGACGGCCGCGCTCACCGGATCAGTCCTCCGCGGCGGCGGCTGTGGGGATAGTCACCGTCACCGGCTGGCCCTGCCGCAACGCGTCGTCGGCGTCCTCGACATTGATGCGCAGGCGGTAGACGAGGTCGGTGCGCAAGTCCTCGGTCTCGACCGATTTGGGCGTGAACTCGCTGCGGGGCGAGATGTAGCCGACCGTGCCCTGATAGGTCTTGGGATTGCCGTCGGCCTTGATGGTCACGCGCATGCCCGGCCGCACCCGGCTGAGATCCGGTTCGCCGACATAGGCACGGACGCGCAGGGGGCGGTCGATCGACAGCGTGAGCACGGTCTCGCCCGGCTGGACGATGGCGCCGGGTTCGCGTGCGCGGGTGACGACGGTGCCGTCGACCGAGGCAGTCAGGATCCCGTCCCCGCGGTCGACGGATGCGCTCTGGCGCGCCGCGCGGGCGGCCGCGACCTGGGCGCCGGCGGCACGGATGTCTTCGGCGCGGGCGCCATCCTGTGCGAGCGAGAGCGCCTGGCGTGCCTCGGCCACCTGGGCCCGCGCCTGGTCGCGGGCGGCGACGGTTTGGGCCCAGATGGCCGCGCTGATCGCGCCAGGCTCGACGAGTGGCTCGCGCCGCGCATAGTCGCGCTCCGCGTTGACGAGAGCGGCCTGCGCCGCGGCGAGCTGCGCGCGGGTCTGGGCGATTTCCTGCGGCCTGCTGCCGTTGGTCAGGCGGGCGAGCTCGGCCTCGGCCCGGGCGACATCGGCATCGGCGCGCGCGATCTGCGCATCGAGGCTCGCGGTGTCGAGCGCGGCGAGGCGCTGCCCGCGCTTGACCTTCGCCCCTTCCTCGACCGCGATGCTGTCGATCCGGCCGGGAACGCGGAAAGCCAGATCGACTTCGCGCACGTCGACGTTGCCGTAGAGCGTCAGCGTATCGTCGTGGTCGCTTCCCAGCAGACCGAACCCGCGGGTCGCGATCGCTACGACGACGACGGCGAGAAGCGCTGCAATGGCGATAAGGCGGCGGCGGTTCATGTGGGTTCCTCCCGCAGGGTGGCGAGCAGATTGCTGCGCAGACGGGCCCGCAGCAACGCGGCGACATCGTCGTCGATGACCTCCACGCCGATCACCCGACAGACCGTTGCGCGGCCGGCGCGCAGGATCATTGTCTGACCGAACATCAGGATGGCAGTGGCGCGCGCCTCGCGTTCCGAGAGGTCGGGCCGGGCGAGGCGCAGCCACTCGACCACCTGTTCGGACATACGGCGCATCACGCCGCCGTAGAGCCGCTCGAACGCCTCGGTCGGCTCCTGCTGTTCGCGCAGGATGAACCGCGCCCAGGGCGCCGATTCCGCGCAGAGCATCATCAGGGCGAAGCTGTCGAAGAGGCCCAGCAGCGCGGCGATGGCGCCTTCGCGCGAGCCGTCGGCCAGCTCCCGCATCCGCTCCACGGTCGGCGCCTGCATTTCCGCGATGCGCTGCGCGATATGGTCCGCAGCGGCCAGATAGAGCCCGTGCTTGCTGCCGAAATGATAGGTGATCGACGACATCGTCGTTCCGGCAGCCGCAGCGATCGCCCGGGTGCTCGCCCCCTCAAAGCCCTTGCGGCCGAATTGATCGATAGCGGCTTCGAGAATCGAGGGCATGGCCATGAGCCGCTTCTAGTTCGTTCGAACGAACAAGAAAAGCGGGAACGTTCGACGGAGGGTGTTCTTAGGTGGTTTGAATAAGCTACCGCGCCTGCGCTGTGCGGCGATACTGACGCTGGGTCATGCCGAAGCGTTCGTGGAAACGAGCGATGAAGTGCTGGAGGCGCCCAGGCCGTAAGCTGAGCCGAGGGCCGGCCCCTCTTCCGCAGAAGAGGGGCTCGAGCGCCTGCGATTAATGCCCGCGAACCTCACTCGGCGACGAAGCGGATCGCCTGTCCTCCTCCCGAGGCAAGCCGCAGTGTCAGAACATCGCGGGCTCGGACCTCGCGTTCTTCGATGACGATATCGTGGCCGTTGGTCTTCCAGTCGGCGGCGGGACCGTCGCGGTAGATCTGCGCCTTGTAGGTGCGGCCCGGGTCGAGAAAGTCGAGCCTGACCTCAAGTTCGCGCGGCTCCTCGTTGGTGACGGCGCCGAGATACCAGTCCTCGCTGTTTCGGTCCTTGCGGGCGAATGTCACGTAGTCGCCGATCTCGCCGTTGAGCACGCGGCTGTCGGCCCAGTCGACCGGCACGTCCTTGATAAACTGGAACGCCGGCAGGTGCTTCTCGTAGTTCTCCGGCAGGTCGGCGGCCATCTGGATCGGGCTGTAGATGACGACGTAGAGCGCAAGCTGCCGCGCGGTAGTCGACTGCAGCTTTTGGCCGCGGCCCTGGAGGCTGAGGATGCCAGGGGTGTAGTCCATCGGCCCCGACAGCATGCGGGTGAAGACGAGCTCGGGCACGTGTGCGGGGTCATTCGGCGGATCGCCCCAGGCATTGTACTCCATGCCGCGGGCGCCTTCACGCGAAACCCAGTTGGGGTAGGTGCGGCGGAGGCCCGTGTCCTTGATCGGCTCGTGCGGGTTGACTGCGATGTGCCGCTCGGCCGCTTCCTTCACCACTTTCAGATGGTGGTTGGACATCAACTGCCCGTCGTGCCACTCGAAGCGGATCTCGCCAGCGGGTCCGAGCGTCTGAATGCCGCCCGCATCGGCCACATAGCCGGTCTTGATCGAGTCGATCCCGAGCCGCGCGTAGAGGTCGAGCGCATCCTCCAGCTGGCCTTCGTAATTGGCAACGTGCCCGGAGGTCTCGTGGTGGCCGATCAGTCGCACGCCCTTGTTTCGGGCGTAAGCAGCCAGCTCCTCGATGTCGAAATCGGGATAGGGCCTGGTAAAGCTGAAGATCGCGCCGTTGTTGTACCAGTCGCCGTCCCAGCCCTCGTTCCATCCTTCGACGAGAACGCCGCGCAACCCGTGCTCGGCCGCGAAGTCGATGTAGCGCTTCACGTTCTCGGTCGTGGCGCCATGCTTGGGCCCCGATCCCCAGCTCTCGACATCGAGATGCATGCCCCACCAGACGCCGACATACTTGTACGGCTCAACCCAGGAAACGTCGCCAAGCCTGTTCGGCTCGTTGAGGTTGAGGATCAGGTTGGATTCGGCAAGGCCGCCCGCCGTCTCCGAAATCTGGATGGTCCGCCACGGCGTGTTGAAAGGGGCAGTGCGGCTGACCTTTGCGCCGTCGGATGAGGGGGCAAGTTCGGCACGGAAGCGGCGGTCCTCGACCCGGCGGAACCACATTCCGGAATAGTCGACCAGCGCCGCTTCGTGGAAGGAGATATGCAGCCCGTCCTCGGTACGGATGGTGATCGGCGTGTGTGCCTGTGTGACCTCGTTCAGTGCCGTTTCGTGATAGAGATATTCGTAGCGGTTCCACTCGCCGGCGGGGATCCACCACGCCGTGCCGGGATCGGCGATCACGAACTCGGTCAGCTCCTCCGCGACATTGACGGTCTCGAGCGAGGCCTGTTCGGGGAATTCGTAGCGGAAGCCGACACCGTCGTCATAGACGCGGAAAACCACGTCCACGCTGCGCTGCGCGTGCGACCGCTCCGTCAGGCGGACGCGCAGCTCGTTGTAGCGGTTGCGAACGAAGCGGCGCTCGCCCCAGGGCTGCTCCCAGGTCTCGTCGAAACTCCGCGTCCATGTGCCGCCCAGCTTGAAGTAGCGGTCGAGTTTCTTGGCGTCGGTGAAGAGAAACCCGAGCCGCGAGGGCTCGATCACCGCTTCGCCATTGCGCTCCACCGAATACGTGGCGTGGCCCGCCGGGTTGATGTCGATCTCCACGGTCAGCACCTCGCCGGGTGAGGTTACCTCGGCCACGACCTCGGCACAGGCCGGCGCGGCGGAGAAGAGGGCGAGGAGAGCAATCAGACGTCCAAGCATGGCTAGGCTCCCTGAAAAAACCGGGTTGCAAAACGGGGGCGACGCTGCGCAATTCGGCTCATGAAAATGTTTGCAGCAAAATTTGCATAATGGCCGGGCGAAATACGAGGCTGGAGGATATCGCCAAACTGGCAGGGGTGTCGATCTCCACTGCCTTCATGCTCGCCGCGGCCGTGGTTGCCGCCGGCCTGCCGCGGCACACGGAGCCTCACGGCGCCGGACCTGCCTAGCGGGAACACGTCCAGGTCCGGCCGGTGAGACTTTTCCGCCGCCACCGCGACAGTGCGACCCCGCCACCCGCCGCGGCCCCGCTCCTCCCGCACCGTGATACCGATGGATCGCCAGAGCGTGACGGGCTGTCCGGCGGCAAGCGACACGGGGAAGCGGCGGATCGTCGCGGCCGCGCGCGAGCGGCTTAAGGGTTTGGCTCGACCGGAGCCTCGGCGTCGGCCGGGCGAGGGTGAAACGTGATATCGAGCGGCGTCAGGTGTCCATCCTCGCGCACACGAATGCGGACGATGCCCTGCAGCTTGGAATCCGCGAGCCGGCGTTGAAGCTCCGCAGCGCGTTCCTGCGAGACATAAAGACGCCCGCTTGCCAGTCCGCCTTCCGGATCATTCCATCCGCCGCTCGCGCGGACGGGATGCTCGCAAGGCTCCCCTTCGGGCAAATATACGCGCGCCAGATCGGGAGCCTGCCCCTCCAGACATAACACCGGCTCGCCCGCGAGGTCGACCGACCCGCCTTCGAGACCCGGCCAATCATAGGTGTAGATCACATAATGGCCGCGCAGCAGGTCGCGCGGGTCGTAGCCGCCGATCGGGACGAGCCATTCGGTGCCCTGCTGTGCCGCTCGGTGCGTCGTTGCCCAGCTTGTGGCCAAGCCGGCGAGCGGGAGCGCCAACGCCAGCGTCAGGGCGAGGCGGCGGTTCATGGCGTGCTCTCCTCAGGCGGAGCGAGCCGGCGCGAGACGCGCACCGCAACCCACGCCACGGCGAGGATCAGCAGCCCCGCAACGATCAGCCCCGCGCCGCTGGTCAGCAGATCGCTCGCAAGCTCGAAGCTGAGGATCACCAGACGCACCGCGATTGCCGCGACGGCGAGCTGGAAAATCCGCCGCCACCCGGCATGGAGTGCCGCGAGCGCGACGCCGACCCACAGCGCCATGAACAGGATTGCGCCGCCGAGCATGCTCCCGTCGACAAGATGAGCGGCGACCAGCACGAGCGCTGCCCCGCCGATGACGCAAGCCGCGGCACGTCCCGAGGGGCTACGCTTTGCGATGAACACCAGCACGGCTGCGCCGAGGCCGATGGCGGCCTGCACGACCTGCGTCCCGAGTGCGAGGAAGCGCTCGGTGTCGCTGTCGAAGTCGTCGAGACCGCTGGCGGCTGCGACTAGCGAGGCGCTGCCTAGCGCATAGGCGAAGCCGAGCTGTTCCAGGCGGCGCCAGAAATCGCGCCGCGTGCTGCGCCCGCGCATCCAGGCACCCAACGGTGCGAGCAGCACGGGCACCGCGGTCGCAAGGCCCAGAACGAGCGCAGGCCGTTCCTCCCGCTCGAAGCCGAACAGGGGCCGCGTCGGGTCCGCAAAATCCCAGCAAGCGTAGGCGAGCACGACGGCGAGCAGCGCTGCGGCAAGCCAGCTCGATCCGCGCAGCAGGATCACTGGCGCGAACAGTGCGAGCCACAGCGCTAGCGGCTGCCATAGCGGTGAACTCGTCTGATAGACCTGGCCGAGGTGTCCGAAAAACGTGAGCCCGAGCACCGCGAACACGAAGAGCAGGGCCTCATGTGCCCAGGGCCGCTGCGACAGCAGCGCCTCGCCCCGCCACCAGAGCGCGGCGGCAAGCACCGCCAGCAGCACGAAATGGACGGCGAGCCGCACCGCTCCGGGTATCGCCTCCCAGTTGGCGGCAACGACCGAGACGAGGCCCAGTCCGATCGCCAGCGCGCCGATCCCAACCACGGCCCACAGTGCGAGAGGCCGCGAATGCTCCGCCTCGTAGGCGCGGATCGACGCCGTCGTTCCGGCATCGATCAGCCCGGCCTCCTGCCAGGCGGCGAGTTTGCGTTCGATCATCCGGAAGTGACGCTACTTCGGGTTCAGATATCGGGCAAGCGCTGTTCGGCGAAGCCCCAGCCGGCGAGCGCTTTCGATTCCGCCCGCTTGTGAAGCGTCTTCGCATCGGAGATCGAGAACGGCTGCGCATTCGCGAAGTCGTTCAGTTCCTTCCAGGAGATCGGCACGGCGACCGGCGCGCCTGCCCGCGCGCGGGCGGAGTAGGGGACGACGGCCGTGCTGCCCCGCTGGTTGCGCAGATAGTCGATGAAGATCTTCCCCTTGCGCTTGGCCTTGCTCATCGTGGCAACGAAGCGTTCGGGCTCGGCCATGCTCATCGCTTCGGCGAAGCGCTTGGAGAAGTCCTTGTGCTCCTCCCACGAATGGCCGGGGGTGAGGGGGACCACGACGTGCACGCCCTTGCCGCCGGAAAGCATCGCGAAGCTGGTGAGGCCGAGGTCCGCGAGCTTCTTGCGAATGTCCTTCGCGGCCTGCTTCACGTCGCCGAAATCGAGCCCTTCGTCGGGATCGAGATCGAACACCATCCGATCGGGTTCCTCCACCTCGGTGCTGCGGGCGCCCCAGCCGTGGAACTCGATCGTGCCCATCTGCACGCAGGCGAGCAGGCCCGCGGCATCTTCGATATAGAGGTAGTCCTCGGTCCCGCCTTTCTTCTCGGCGATCGGCACGTGGTGGACGTGCTCCCCGAACGATCCGGAATCGTGCTTCTGGAAAAAGCACTTCCGCGCCCGTCCCTGGGGGCAGCGCACGAGGCTGACCGGGCGGAACGCCGCGAAGGGAAGCATCAGCGGCGCGATGCTGGCGTAATAGTCGGCGAGATCGCCCTTGGTCTGCCCGCTGTCGGGGAAGATCACACGCTTGCGGCTGGAGATCTTCACCTCATCCGCGGCATCCTCCTGGGGGGCATCGTCCGGCTCTTCCGGCGTCACCTGCTCCGCAGGCTTGTCGCTTCTCAGATCGATGAAGCTCGCGTGGCGGACGTTTCCTTCGGCGGTGAATTCGGCGAATGCGATCTCGGCGACCAGCTTGGGGGTCAGCCAGGTCACGCCGCGTGCGGAAACTCTATCCACTTCCGCAGGTGGCGTCTTGCGAACCAGCCGCGCCATCTTTGCCGCCAAGTCCGCCAGCATGTCCTGGTTGAAGCCGGTGCCGACGTTGCCCTTGTAGACGAGTTCGCCATCTTCATGCTGCGCCAGCAGGAGCGAGGAGAACGGCCGTGCCTTCGCGCTCGACTTCTTCCAGCCGATGATCACGAATTCCTGGCGCAACGTGCACTTGACCTTCACCCAGTTGCGCGTGCGTGTCCCGCGATAGGGGGCATCGACCGCCTTGGAGATGATTCCCTCCTGCTTGGCCTGGCACATCGCGCGGTAGAGCTTCTCGCCCGCGCCGATGACGTGGTCGGCGACATGGATCGGCGGCTCGGCGTCCCTGAGCAGCGCCTCGAGCCGTTCCTTGCGCTCGATATTGGGCAGTTTGGCGAGGTCCTCCCCCTCGACTTCGAGGAGGTCGAAGGCGTGGAAGGTGAGCGCGTCGTCTTTCCCTTGCGAGCCGTGCCCGCGCTTGAGCACTTTCTGAAGCGACGAGAAATCGGGATTGCCGTCTTTCCCGTAAGCGACGATCTCGCCGTCGATCAGGCAGGAAGGCAGGTCCAGCGCCGTGAACTTCGCGACCAGCGGTGCGAACTTGTCGCTCCAGTCCTTGCCGCTGCGGGTATAGACCCGCACGTCCTTCCCCGCCGCGGCGATGAGCGCGCGGTAGCCGTCGAACTTGATCTCGTGCATCCAGCCGTTGCCCGTCGGCACCGCATCGACCAGCGTGGCGAGTTGGGGCGGGCGGAATTTCGGCGGCTTGCCGGGGGCGGTCTTGCGCTTCGGCTTGGCCTTGCGGACATTGTGCTTCGCCGCCTTCTCCATTTCGCTGGCGAAAGCCTTGCCTTTCTTGCCCTTCAGCGAGTGCTCGCCTTTCACGTCGGCGGCGATCTCCGCCATCGAGCGGCCGGTGAGAACGCTGGTCAACTCCCGCTCGACCAGCGGATCGCCTTCTTCGGCATGTTCGTCGGCCACTTTGCGCAGCAGCCAGTTCTCGCGTTTCTCGCCCGGGCGCTTCTTCATGCGCACGAGCAGCCATTCGCCGTTCATGCGCTCGCCCTTGAGCGTGAAGTGAAGGTGGCCCTTGTCGATGTCCTTCCAGCTCTTGCCTTCGACCGGCTCCCAGATTCCCCGATCCCACAGCATCACGGTGCCGCCGCCATATTCGCCCTTGGGGATCGTGCCTTCGAATTCCGCGTAGGACATGGGGTGATCCTCGGTCCGGACCGCCAGCCGCTTGATGTCGGGGTCCGGCGAAGGTCCCTTGGTCACGGCCCAGGACTTGAGCACGCCGTCCGCCTCCAGCCTGAAGTCCCAGTGGAGCCGCGTCGCATCGTGCTTCTGGACGATGAAGCGATCCCCCCGCGCGCTGCTCTCGCGCTTGCCCGCTGGCTCGGCCGTTCTGCCGAAATCGCGCTTGCGGTTGTACTCGGCTAGCGGGTCACGCTTCGCCATCGCGTGCCTCCGATCTCCGGCCAATCACGCGATCGTCGTCCTTGTCCTCCACCAGCCGCAGCAGCGTCAGCAGCACGAGGCTGACGAGCGCAGCGATGGCAACGAGGGGCCACTGTGCTGCGCCGCAGGCGATGCCGATCACTGCCGCGACCCACAAGTGCGCGGCAGTCGTCAGGTTGTGCACCCGGCCCCTGCTGAAAACGATCAGGCCTGCGCCGATGATGCCGACGAAAGAACCGGTCGCCTCGAATATGCGCAGCGGGTCCATCCTCAAGCCTCCGAGCTGGCCGTAGAGCGCAATTATCGAAACGGTCATCGCCGCCGCGGCAAAGCAGATCAGCGCGTGCGTGCGCATGCCGGCCGCGTGTCCCCGCATCTCGCGGTCGAGGCCCAGCAGCACGCCGAGGATCGCCGCTGCGCCGAGGCGCGACAGAAGATCCCAATCCATCCAGTGGATCAGAACGGGGGCGTTGAGGTCCATCAGGCGCGTTTCCTCGTCTTGCCGGCGGACGCCTTCTTCGCCGAGGTCTTCTTGGCGGAACTCTTCTTGGCCGGCCTTTCCTCCTTCACCGATTTCTTGAGTGCAGCCATCAGATCGATGACATTCGATTCGCCGGAGGGCGCCGGTTCTTCCACATCCTCCAGAACCTGCTTGCCCTTCGCCTTGGCCTTCTTGTCGATCAGCTTACGGATCGCATCGACATAGCGGTCGCGGAATTCACCCGCATCGAAGGGTGCGCTCTTCTTGTCGATCAGCGCGCCGGCAAGCTCCAGCATTTCCTTGTCCGGCTTGCTGTCGGGAATGTCCTTGAAGTAGGTCTGCGCGCGGCGCACCTCGTCCTCGTAGCGCAGCGTCTCGAGCACGATGCCTTTGCCGCACGGCTTCAGGCTGACGAGCGTCTCGCGCCCGCGCACCGACAGCTGGCCGAGTGCGACCTTCTTCTTCTGCCGCAGTGCCTCGCGCAGCACGACGAAAGCTTCCTCCGCCAGTTCGTCCTGCGGGACGACGAAGTAGGGTTTCTCGAAGTAGAACACGTCGATCTCGTCGGCCTCGACGAACTGAACGAGCTCGAGCGTCTTGCGACTCTCGATCCTGACGGCTTCGATTTCCTCTTCCTCGAGCAGGACATAGTTGCCCTTCGAGATTTCATAGCCCTTGACGATATCGTCGCGATCGATCGGACCGATGCCCTGCACGACCTTCTCGTACTTGATCGGCTTGCCGCTCGGTTCGTGAATCTGGCGGAAGGATATCGAGGCGCCGCTCTTGGTCGCGGCATAGACTTCGACGGGTATCGAGACCAGCGCCAGTCTGATCTGCCCCTGCCAATAGGCGCGTGCCGCCATCGTTCTTGTCCCCTTTCGCGCCGATTCAGCGCTTGGGGCGGAGATTCGTTTCCGCGCATGAAAAAAGGGCGCCGCACCCGAGGAGGCGGCGCCCTTCGCTCAGCTCGCGCGGCTGGGCGCTATTCCAGCTCGTTGCCGGTTATCGCGGTGTACTCCGTCGCCGCTTCGAGGTTGGCGGCCATCGCATCATCGGGTGAGGGGACGAGGCCGATCTTTGCAAGCGGGCCGTCCGCGCCCCAGCTGCGCGTCCACTCGGCGATGAACTCCTTGAGGCCCGGGATCGCATCGAGATGCGCCTTCTTCACGTAGACGTAGAGCGGGCGCGCCCCGGGATACCGGAAGCTCGAGATGTTCTCATAGGTCGGCTCGACCCCGTTCATCGGCAGGCCCTGGACCTTGCCGGCGTTCTCTTCGAGGTAGGAGTAGCCGAACACACCGACCGCCTTCGGGTTGTTGCCGATCTTCTGGACGATCAGGTTGTCCTGCTCGCCCTGGTCGACATAGGCGCCGTCGGAGCGGACTTCCGTGCAGATCTGCGCGTGGCGATCCTCGTCGGTTTCCTTGAGCTGCTCCATCGCCGGATCGGCGTCACAGCCGACCTCGAGAATCAGCTCCTTGAGCGCGTCCCGCGTGCCCGAGGTGGAAGGGGGGCCGTAGACCAGGATCGGCTCGTCGGGGAGCGACGGGTCGACGTCTGCCCAGGTCCGGGCGGTCTGCTCTTCGCCGTAGGGTTGCGCGGCGATCGCCTTGTACACGATCTCGGGCGTCAGATTCATCATGATCCCACCCTGCGCGGAGGCGAATGCGATCCCGTCAAGACCGACCTGCAGCTCGATGACGTCCTCCACCCCATTGGCCTGACAGGTATCGAACTCGCTCTTCGTCATCCGGCGCGAAGCGTTGGCGATATCTGGCGTGTTGGGGCCGACCCCTTCGCAAAACAGGGCGATGCCGCCGCCGGAGCCGGTCGACTCGATCAACGGCGACTTGAAGTCGGGATGCGAGCGGGCGAAATTCTCCGCGACCACCTTGGCGAACGGATAGACGGTCGACGAGCCGACAGCGCGGATCGAGTCGCGCGTGCCTCCGCCGCCCGGCGCGTCGCAGGCGGCAAGCGAAAGCGCCGCCGCGGCGGCAAGGCAGATGGAAACGGTGGAACGCATATTCTTACCCCTCGAGGCTCCAGGATGGCATCGCCGATATGGGCGGTATGTGACAAGTCCATGACAATTGTAGCGCCAATCGATCTACATGATGGCACCCATTGGCGGACAGCGATCATTTAGATCGGGGCAGACAGCGTGCGGCGCGGTAGTTACAGGCGTAACGGTGTCGGTAAAGAGGAGTTCGCCCATGCGCATTGGCTGTCCCACCGAAATCAAGAACCATGAATACCGTGTCGGCCTCACTCCGGAAAGCGCGCGCGAGCTCGTTGCGCATGGACACGAGGTCTGGATCGAAAGCGGCGCGGGGAACGGCATCGGTGCCGACGATGCCGAGTATCGTCAGGCTGGCGCCGTCATAAAGGACGGCCCCGATGCGATATTCGCCGAGTGCGAAATGGTCGTGAAGGTCAAGGAGCCCCAGGCGGAGGAGCGCGCACGGCTGCGCCAGGGGCAGATACTCTATACATACCTCCACCTCGCACCTGATCCGCCGCAGACAGCCGACCTCGTCGCGAGCGGGGTGACCGCGATCGCCTACGAAACGGTGACCGGTCCCAACGGTTCGCTCCCGCTGCTGAAGCCGATGAGCCAGGTCGCGGGGCGCATGAGCATCCAGGCAGGCGCCACCGCGCTGGAGAAGGCGCACGGCGGGCGAGGGGTACTGCTCGGCGGCGTACCGGGGGTGCTTCCGGCCAAGGTCCTCGTCATCGGCGGCGGCGTAGTCGGCTTCAACGCAGCGCAGATGGCCGTGGGACTGGGGGCGGACACGACCATTCTCGACCGCGATCCTGCGGTGCTCGAACGCGTCGGCATCCACTTCGAAAGCCGCGCCAAGACGCGCTTCTCGAACAAGGCGAATCTGGAGGAAGCGGTCTGCGAGGCAGACCTGGTGATCGGCGCGGTACTGATCCCGGGCGCGGCTGCGCCGAAGCTTGTGACGCGCGAGATGCTCAAGTGCATGCAGCCTGGCGCGGTGCTGGTCGATGTCGCCATCGACCAGGGCGGCTGCTTCGAGACGAGCCACCCGACCACGCATGCCGACCCTACTTACGTGATCGATGACGTGGTGCACTACTGCGTCGCCAACATGCCCGGTGCTGTGGCCCGGACGAGCACTTACGCGCTCAACAATGTCACGCTGCCGCATGCACTCAGTATCGCCGAGCTCGGTTGGAAGGAGGCCATGCGCCGTGACGCGCATCTCGCGGCGGGGCTGAATGTCCATGCCGGCCAGGTGACCTACAAGGCGGTGGCGGATGAGCTGGGATACGAGTACCGGCCGATCGACGAGGTGCTGGCCTGAGATGGGCTGCCGGTCCCGGCACGACTGATCCGCAGCGCGTTTAAGACCCCACTAATCTTTGTTGCCTACGGCGCGCGATATGCTTGGACGTGCGCTTCGGGGGCTTCTGGCGGTCATGGCCGTTACGGTCGTGCTGTGCACCGTTCCCGAAGCGCAGGCCCGGCCCATCGCTCCTTCGTGTCAGGCGACCGCGGCCCTGCCGGCCGCCTCCGCCCGAACCGGATCGCCCGAACCGCACTGGTTCTGTGACGGGCGCATCGCCGACTTTCGCGCACCCCGCGTGCTGCTCCGTTTCGACCTTCCACGGAGTGGCCCGCATCCGGCCTTTTTCACCACCCGCGCGGGCAGCTTCGGCCGTATCGAGATATCCGTGGTCGATCGTGGGGGCACGGTGCGCAGCGCCCGGTATACGATGGACGAGGCGGAACTGATCGGCAGCGGCCTGAACTTCGTGCTGCCGCTGCCGGAGGTGACCGACAGGTCCGATCACATCGTGGTCGCGATGGACGACGGCTGGGCTGCGCCGCTCGTGTCGGACGCCCGCCTCGTTGCCTCGGTCGACGAAGTGCGCTGGCCTTACGAAACCATGCTCGCGCTCGCGGCGATCTGCGGGCTTCTCTGCATGCCGCTGCTGTTCGACCTCGCCTTCTACCGCATTCTCAAGGCGCCGTTCCTGCTTTGGCACCTGACATCCGTTCTGGGGATGCTGGCGTTGACGCTCGTCTCGTCAGGACTGGTCCTGCATCTCGCCGACCTGACGTTGACGCAGGTCTCGTTCCTCCTGCCGCTGACCTCCTGCATTGGCGTGGGAGCCGCCGCGATCTTCGCGGCGGACCTGTTCGAGAAGGGATGCCTCCCCGAACGCACACGGCGGCTCTTGCGCTACTTCGCCGGGGTTACCGTGGTGACGTCGCTTGCCCAGATGAGCAGAATCCCCGCCCTTCGCGAGCATGGCTCGGACATCTTCTACCTGGCCTTCCTGCCGCTGATCGCGCTGTTCTGTGTTGCGCTGGCCCAGGCGATCGTGCGCGGTAGCCGCGCGGCGCGCTATCAGCTCGTCGCCTGCATGCCGCTCTGGGCGGTCTCGCTCCAGCGAATCCTCACCAACGTTGGTTTCGGCGATGTGCCGCAGGATCAGATCTTCGCCTTCAGCGCGGCAGTCGCGTTCCAGCTGGTCGTGACCTCGCTCGGTGCGGCCGACCGCTTCATGATCCTCAAGCACGAGCGCGACCGTGCCCGTGCGCAGTCGCTCGCGATGGAGCAGATGGCCGAGCGCGATCCGCTCACCGGACTGCTCAACCGTCGCGCGATTGAAGCCCGTTTCGCCGAGCTCCAGCGCCAGGGCTTCGACACCATGGCGCTGATCGACCTGGACCACTTCAAGCGTGTGAATGACAGGCACGGCCACCAGGTCGGCGATCACGTGCTGCGCGTCTGCGCACAAGTGCTTCGTGCAGACGGCGATCGGCATGCGATCGCTTTGCGGCTCGGCGGCGAGGAGTTCATGCTGCTGTTACGGGGGCTGAGAGCCCGCGAGCGCGCCGAACACCTCCGCCGCGCGATCACGCAGCGCGTCGCGGCCGAGGTGGAGGGGCTCGAGGCACCCGTCACCGCCAGCATGGGGGTGATCGAGATGCCGCGAGAGGGGCTCGAAGGCACGACCTTCGCCGACCTCTACGCGCGCGCCGACATGCTGCTCTACGAAGCGAAGGAAGCAGGCCGTAACCGCACGATGCATGAACGCCTGACGCTGTTCGGCTCCGGCGGTCCGCGCACCACGCGCGGCACCGCCGCGGCGTGAGCGGCGCTAGAGCGGATTGCCGTCGCGGTCGCGATAGATTTCCCGGCGACCGACGTGGTTGGCGGGGCCGACCAGCCCTTCCTCCTCCATCCGCTCGATCCATTTCGCGGCGGTATTGTAACCGACGCCCATCTGGCGCTGGAGCCACGATCCGCTCGCCTTCTGGTTCTCGAACACGATCTGGCATGCCTGGCGGTACTTGCGCTCTTCCGGGTTGTCGCTCGCGGTCAGCTCGTCGTCGAAGCTGAAGCCACCGTCCTCCGGCTCTTCGGTGACGGCGTCGACGTACTCGGGCTTGCCCTGCGTGCGCCAGTGATCGGCGACCGCCTCGACTTCCTCGTCCGACACGAACGGCCCGTGAACGCGCACCATGGCACCGCTGGAGGGCTTGTAGAGCATGTCGCCCTTGCCGAGCAGCTGCTCGGCGCCCTGCTCGCCCAGGATCGTGCGGCTGTCGATGCGGCTGGTGACGTTGAAGCTGATCCGGGTCGGCAGATTGGCCTTGATCACGCCGGTGATCACGTCGACCGAGGGGCGCTGGGTCGCCATGATCAGGTGAATGCCCGCGGCGCGGCTTTTCTGGCTGAGGCGCTGGATCAGTACCTCGATCTCCTTGCCGACGGTGACCATGAGGTCGGCGAGTTCGTCGACGATCAGCACGATCTGCGGCAGCGGCGCGTAATCGAGCTGCTCTTCCTCGTAGAGCTCCTCGCCCGTTTCGGGGTCGAACCCGGTCTGCACTCGGCGGCCGAGGGGCTTGCCCTTGGCGATCGCGGCCTTCACCCGTTCGTTGAACGAGTTGATGTTGCGCGAGTTGATCGAGCTCATCATGCGGTAGCGCCGCTCCATCTCCTCGACCGCCCACTTCAGCGCCCGAACCGACTTGTGCGGTTCGGTCACGACCGGGGAGAGCAGGTGCGGGATGTCGTCGTAGCTCTTGAGCTCGAGCACCTTGGGATCGATCAGGATCAGGCGGCATTCGTCGGGCGTGAAACGATAGAGCAGGCTGAGCAGGATGCAGTTGAGGCCGACCGATTTGCCCGAGCCGGTGGTGCCCGCGACCAGCAGGTGCGGCATCGCGGCCAGGTCGGCGACGATCGGCTCGCCCGCGATGTCCTTCCCCAGGATGATGGGCAGGTTGCCCTTGGCATTCGCGAAGGCCTCGCACGCGGCGAGTTCCTTGAACGCCACTATCTGACGGTGCGCATTAGGCAGTTCGATGCCCATCACCGTCTTGCCGGGTATGGGGGAGACGCGGGCGCTGATCGCGCTCATGTTGCGAGCGATGTCCTCGGCCAGGCCCACCACGCGGCTGGCTTTGATGCCGGGAGCCGGCTCGAGCTCGTACATCGTCACCACCGGGCCGGTGCGCACCGCCACGATCTCGCCCTTGACGTTGAAATCGTCGAGCACCGTCTCCAGCAGGCGGGCATTGCGCTCGAGCGCGAGCTTGTCGAGCTTGGGACCCTTGTCGACGGGCGGCTCCTCAAGGATGTCGAGGCTGGGGAGCTCGTAGGCGGCGAACATGTCGCGCTGCTTGTCCTTGGCGAGGGGAGCCTTCCTCGGCGGCGCCGTGCGCTCGGCGATTTCCGGACTGCGGCGCGCCGGTGTGGCGGGCCCGTCCGCTTCGGGTTGCGCCTCGACGTCCGGCTTGGCCTTCGCCTGCCGCCGCTGCCTGGGCAGGAACGGGATGTCCCGCTGCGGCAGGGAAGGCGCGCGCTTGAGGAACATCGGCAAGGTCAGCAATGCGCGCCAGTCGATCGCGAACACACGCGTCAGCAGCGCGACGCCGAGCGCGAGGCTCGCCAGAGCGATGCCGAGGACGGCCCATCCGCGCGCGCCCTCCGGCAGCAGGGCCGCGATCGCGCCGGCGGCCCTGGCACCGATCAGGCCGGCGATCCCCCCGGGTGAGGCCGGCAGGGACCAGCGGGGGCCCTCGAACGCGAGTGCGAGCACGGTGGAGATCAGGATCATCGCCAGCAGCAGCATCGCGACCGGGCGCAGCCAGTGCGTGTCGGTGTCTCGGTCTTCCTCCTCGACGTCGCGCCACAACTTGCGCGCGCCGACGTAGAGCAGTGGCAGCAGCAGGACCGCGCTCAGGCCGAACAGCAGGAGCACGCGCTCCGCCACCCAGGCACCGCTCACGCCCATCCAGTTGGCGATGTCCGTGCCGGACGCGGCCGTCGAGGGGCTCGGGTCGGTATGCGTATAGCTGACCAGCGACAGCGTGAGGAACACGGCGGCCGCGAACAGCACCGCCGCCCCCGCCATCTGCGCGGCGCGTCGCAGCGAGCGCCGTAGCGCAGCGCGCCAGTCGGCTGTTGGCGATTTCCCGATTGCACGGGTGGCCATCGTCGTTCCCCTACTTCCCGTGAACGCGGGCATCATGCGCCCGAGCGGACTCCTGCGTCAAGAATCCTGCGGTAGAACGCTCATTTAACCGATATGGTTCGTTTTGTCAAGAGGGAAGAAGCCCCCGCTCTTCGTCTGCTTTACCGGTCAGGAAAGGCCGTCAATCGCGCCCCACCGCGGCCAGCCGAGTTCCTGGGCGCGCGCCGGGCTCATCCCGCCCAGCGCGATCACGGGCATTGCGGCAAGCGCCGCCAGCGTGCGAAATCGCTCCGGGCCCAGCGCCGGCGCATCCGGGTGCGAGCGTGTGGCGAAGACGGGCGAGAGCATCACGGCGTCGGCGCCGATCGCATTGGCTGCTTCGATCTCGGCCCGGTCGTGCGCGGTGGCGATCCGCAGCCTCGGCCCGCGGGGTCCGATGCCGCCGGCCGGGCCGTAGAGGCCGTCCGCGCCCCAGCGTTCCGCGTCGGCGGGGTTGCCCGAAAGGACCGCCGCGTGCCCGTATTCCCGTGCGACCCGCGCCAGCTCGTCGAACCGCCGCCGCCGGGCATCGGATGCGAGGTGATAGTGGCGAAAAACGAACCCCGAGCCGCGTGGCAGCGCACGCAGCGCCTGCTCGAGCCGCGCATCGTTGCGCGCGTCGGAGAGCAGCCACAGGTCGGGCAGCGGGGCAGGACGGGTCTGGCGTCGGGGCACGTGGACGCTATAGCGCGGCACGATGGAAAACCCAGAGACCCCGCTCGAACAGGTCCGCGCGAACATCGCGAAGGCGTGCAAGGTGGCGCGGCGCGAGCCGGACGACGTCACGCTCGTCGCGGTGAGCAAGACGCACCCGGCCGAAGCCATCGAACCGCTGCTGCGGCAGAGGCAGCGGGCGTTCGGCGAGAACCGCGTGCAGGAAGCACAGGCCAAGTGGCCTGCACTGCTGGAGGCATACCCCGGGGTGGAGCTTCACCTGGTGGGGCAGCTTCAGTCAAACAAGGCGGACGATGCGGTGGCGCTGTTCGACGTCATCCATTCGCTCGACCGGCCCAGTCTCGTGAAGGCGCTGGCCCGGGCGATGAACAGGGCAGGCAAGCGCGTGCCGTGCTTCGTCCAGGTGAACATCGGGAGCGAGGAACAGAAGGGCGGCTGTCCGATCGGCGAACTGCCGCAACTGCTGAAGCGGGCTGACGAGGCCGATATTCCCGTCGCCGGCCTGATGTGCATTCCGCCCCTCGAGATCGAGCCGACACCGTTCTTCGCCTTGCTCGACAAGCTGGCCCGCGACCACGGGCTGGACGGGCGCAGCATGGGAATGAGCAGCGATTACGAGACCGCCATCATGCTCGGCGCGACCCACGTGCGGGTGGGCACGGCCTTGTTCGGTACGCGGTCCACCTAGAAAAATCCCCTCCCGCTTGCGGGAGGGGAGCGAGACTTGTCCTCACCCCGGACTTGATCCGGGGTGAGGCTAGTCGCAGCGGGGTGGGCTGTCGCACCATGCACAAGCCCACCCCCGGCCCCTCCCGCAAGCGGGAGGGGAGGAGCGCGTCAGAACTCGCCGCGCACGGTGATGCCGTAGGTCCGCGGTTCGGCGAGGAACGCCGAGTAGGTCTGCTGCTCGGCAACGAACGGCGTGTTGAACGCGACCTGAGTGTAGTTCTTGTCGAACAGGTTCTGCACCCAGCCCTCGACCGAGAAACGTCCCGCGATGTTGGTCACGCCGACCCGGCCGTTCACGACGACGTAGCTGTCCTGCTCCTTGCCGTAGAGCAGGTCCGAACCGGTGTTGTAGTCGTCGGTGAGACGTGCGTTGAAGAACACGAGACCGCGCAGCCCGCCCGGCGTGAGCTCCGGCGTCCACGAGACCGACGAGGTCGCGACCCACTCCGGCGCGTTCGACATGTTGTCGCCGGGCAGGAGACGCAGCGCCGGATCGAGCGGTGCGCCGCTGTCGTCGCCGATCAGGTTATCCTCGTAGCTCGTGTCCGAATAGGTCAGACCCATCGTGAACGCGAGATCGCGCGTCGGGTTGAGCGACCCCTCGATCTCGATGCCCTGCGCGATCACGCCTGGCTGCACGTTCTCGGGCGCGCAGGCACCGGTCGTCGGGCTGGCGTCCCGATCCGCTCCGCCGAGGTCGTCGGAGCAGGCGTTGATGTTCTGGACGAGAAAGACCGAACCGTTGAACGTATTGAGCTGGAAGTTCGAGAACTCCTGCCGGAACGCCGCGACGCTCAGTCCAAATTCGCGCGTCGAGTATTTGGCGCCGATCTCGAACGCGTCGACCGTTTCCTCGTCGAACTGAAGGGCGCTGACGTCGATGTTATCCGGATCGAACAGGACGGGGTTGGAAAGCGCCGAACGGTCGAGATTGAAGCCGCCGGCCTTGTAGCCGCGCGAGTACGAGCCGTAGAGCAGAAGGTCGGGCGTCGGCTTCCAGCTCAGCACCGCAGTACCGGTGAACTCGTCCTCGTCGCGCGTATCGCTCAGGGAAACGCCATCGAGTTCCGAGCTCGAGTTGCCTTGGCAGGACAACGAAATGATGCCGCCGGCGAGTGGGGCCAGAGCCGGGGCCTGCAACAGACCGCCGAGCAGTGCGCGGTTCTGCGGACAGATGACGTTGTCGTTGCCGAAGGTCGCATCGAAGTCCTTGGTCTCGTTGGTGTAACGAAGGCCCAGGGTAAGATCGACCGTGTCGGTGATGTGGAAGATGTTATGGGTGAAGAGCGCGAAGTTCTCGCTCTTCTGATTGTAGATGTCGCCCGTGCCCCCGAGGTCGTTGATCTGTGCCAGATTGTCGAGACCGGCGAAAATGAGGGGCGTTGCCGGCCCGAAGGCGCCCGCGCCTCCATTGGCCGCGAGCAGCACCGCCCGGCCGCCGGCGCCGATACATCCGCTTGACGACGGGTCGGCCAGGGCCGGATTGATCGCGTTGATCACGCGGCACGGCGCGAACGCACCGTAGTCTTCGCCGAAGCGGAGATTGTCCCGCACCTGCAGCTTCTCGTTGGCGTAGAAGCCGCCGACCAGCCAGTCGAGCCTGTCGTCGAACGCACTGCCCTGGAGTCGCAATTCCTGCGTGAAGGTCTTGAACGCCCGCGCTCCGGCGAACTCGCCCGGCTCGCGATAGAGGATGTCGACCTGCGTGTAGTCGGTGTCGGATCCCTGCGTGTTGGAATATTCGCGATAGGCGGTGATCGAGGTCAGCGACACGTTCCCGAGTTCCCAGTTGAGCTCGCCCGAGATGCCGTAGTCTTCGGTTTCGCCTGCGTAGCTCCGCCCGGGGGTGACGTAGATGTCGCGGTTGAACGTGCCCTGGGTCAGCGCCCGCTGATCCTGACCGAGTGCGAGAAGGATCGGAATGATCGGGTTCTCGGTGCTCGTCAGAGGCGGCGTGCTGGTCCCGGGATAGTCGAACTTCGCCTCGGCCGAAGTGGGCGGCAAGTCATCGCTCAGGCGCGCAAGCGGTGCGAAATCGGTCTGGACGAAAGTCGCGGCGCAGCACGCCTCGTCCTTCTTCGAGTAGTCGCCGATCAGGCGGAAGCTGAGCGTATCGCTCGGTTCGAACAGCAACTGCCCACGCACGAGATAGCGGTCGCGATTGTTGACGGTCGTGTCGTTGTTCACGTCGTTGTAGAAACCGTCGCGCTTGAAATAGACGCCGTCGACGCGCGCCGCGACCGTCTGGCCGAGCGGCGCGTTGATTCCGCCTTCGACGCGGATCGCATCGTAGTTGCCGTAGGTGAAGGCGCCGTAGCCGCTGGTCTCGAACTCGGGCGGGGCGGTGTAGATGCTGATCAGGCCGGCGGAAGCGTTGCGGCCGCCCAGCGTGCCTTGCGGGCCGCGCAGGATCTCGATCCGGTCGATCGGGCCCAGCTCGCTCAGCGCGTTGCCCGAGCGCGAGCGGTAGACGCCGTCGACGAACACTGCGACCGAGCTTTCGAGGCCGGGGTTGTCGCCGACCGTGCCGATGCCGCGGATACGCGCCGAGCCGTTGGCCTCGTTGCCGGTGGAAGAAACGAGCAGGGAAGGCGCAACCTGGTTCAGTTCACGAATGTCGTTCGTGCCCGACTTCTCCAGCAACTCGCCGGAGACGGCCGAGACGGCGACCGGAACATCGGCCAGCGACTGCTGGCGGCCCTGCGCGGTGACGACGATGACCGGGCCAGACGTCTCGGCCGCCGGCTGCGCTTCCGCGGCGGGTTCCGGCGCGTCGGCGTCCTGTGCCAGCGCACCCTGGGGAAGCAACGCGATGCTCACGCCTGCAAGGGCAAGCGCACGAACGGATACCATACGTTTCATGTTTTTCTCCTCCACCAAAACTTGACGCTTTCGTTAACTTGAACGCCCCTCTGGGGAAACATCGTTTCCACGAACGGCCGAATTACGCCGCTCTGTGTTGCATTCAGGCCTCTTCGAGTTCGGCCTGCCGGCGGTCGCTCGCGGCCTCGAGCAGGGCTCCCTCGATTGCCCCGATGCGGTCTGCGGCGTCGACTTTCTCGCCGAGCAGATCGGTGACGTAGAACGTATCGGCCGCGCGCTCGCCGTAGGCGGTGACATGCGCGGAATGGACCACCAGCTGGCCGTCGAACAGGGCACGCGCCAGGCGGTTGAGCAGCGCCGGACGGTCGCGTGCATTGACCTCGATCACGGTGAAGCGGTTCGACGCGCGATTGTCGACGATAACCCGCGGGCGGACATCGAAGGCCTTGGCGCGGCTGTGCGGCAGGGGCCGCCTGGCGAGGCGGGGGACGAGCTCGATCCGGTTGGCGAGGGCGTCGCCGATCGCCGTCTCGATCCGCCTGAGCTGTTCGGGCTCGTGGAACGGTTGGCCGTGCGGGTCCTGGACGAGGAAATTGTCGACCGCCCAGCCCGTTCGGGTAGTGTGGATGCGCGCATCGATGATGTTCGCGCCCGCGAGGTGGATGCCCCCTGCGATGCGGTAGAACAGGCCGGGATGGTCGGCCGCGATCACGCTCACCAGTGTTGCGCCGCGCGAAGGGTAGACCTCGCAATGGACGGAAAGGTCGTCCCGCGCGTGGCGTGCGCTGTCGAACTGGCGCAGGTTCAGCGCCATGATGTCCTCGGGCTCGGCGATCCAGTAGGGGTCGCCGAAATCCGCGGCATGACGATCGACGAGTCCCGCATCCTCGCCCAAAAGCTCGCGCACCGCTTCCTTCTTCGCGGTCACACGCTCCTTGCGGCCATGGCGCATGTGGCCAAGCCGCAGCCGCTCGTGGGCGGCGTCGTAAAGCTCACCGAGCAATTGCCGCTTCCAGCTGTTCCATGTGCCGGGCCCGACTGCGCGGATGTCGACTGCGGTCAGGATCAGCAGGTGACGCAGCCGTTCGACGCTCTGCACCTGGGCGACGAAGTCCTCGATCGTCTTGGGATCGGTCAGGTCCCGCTTGAAGGCGGTCGCGCTCATCAGGAGGTGCTGGCGCACGAGCCAGGCGACGAGGTCGGTTTCGTCATCGGTCAGTCCGAACCGGGGGCACAGCTCGCGCGCGACCCCCTCGCCCAGCACGGAGTGATCGCCCCCGCGCCCCTTCGCAATGTCGTGCAAGAGGACGGCGACGTATGCCGCGCGACGCGAGGCGATCTTGTGGATCAGCCGGGTGGAGCGGGGGTGGTCTTCCGCCAGCTCGCCCTTTTCGATCCTGCTCAGCAGGCCGATCGCGCGGATCGTGTGCTCGTCCACCGTATAGTGATGGTACATGTCGAACTGCATCTGCGCGTTGACCTTGCCGAAATCGGGGACGAACCGGCCGAACACGCCCGCTTCGTTCATCCATCTCAGCACGGTCTCGGGATCGTTGCGCCCGGCGAGCAGGTCCAGGAACAGTGCGTTGGCCCGCGGATCGTCGCGCACCTCGGCAGTGATGAGGCGGGAATCCCGATCCGCCTGGCGCATCGTCGCGGGCTCGATCTCGAGTCCTTCCATCTCCGCGACCTGGAAGACCTCGACCAGCCGAACCGGGTCCTTCTGGAACCAGTCGTCGCCAGGTGCCGCGATGCGGCCGCCGAACACGCGATAGCCCCTCACACTGCGCGGACGGGCCTTGAACCCGGCCAGCAGCCCCTTGCGCGCGCGCGTCTGTGCGAACTGCTCGTCGATATGGGCGAGGAACACGCCCGTCAGGCTGCCGACCCGCTTGGCCTGGAGAAAGTAGAATTGCATGAACCGCTCGATCTGGCTCTTCCCGGGCCGGTCGACAAAGTTCATCCGCATGGCCACCTGGCGCTGAAGGTCGAATGTCAGCCGGTCTTCCGCACGGCCGGTTATCATGTGCAGATGCGAGCGCACCGCCAGCATGAACCCTTCGGCCCGGCGAAAGCTGCGGTACTCCTGCGCCGTCAGAAGGTCGACGTCGACCAGCTCGGCCGCGCTCCTGACCTTGTGAATGTACTTGCCGATCCAGTAGAGCGTCTGCAGATCGCGCAGGCCGCCCTTGCCGTCCTTGACGTTGGGTTCGACGACATAACGGCTGTCGCCCATGCGCTTGTGGCGAGCATTCCGCTCTGCCAGCTTTTCGGCGACGAACTGCCGCTCGGTGCCGTTCACCACCTCGGCCCAGAAGCGCTGGCGCGCCTCCTCGTAAAGCGCCTGGTCGCCCCAAACGTAGCGCCCCTCGAGAAGGGCGGTGCGGATGGTGACGTCCTCCTTCGCCATGCGAACCATGTCGTCGGGCGTGCGGCTGGAATGGCCGACTTTCAGACCCAGGTCCCACAGCAGGTAGAGCATTGCCTCGATGACCTGCTCGCACCACGGCGCGCTGCGGGTGGGGGTGAGGAAGGCGATGTCGACGTCCGAATGGGGCGCCATCTCGGCCCGACCATAGCCACCCACCGCGAGGATCGCGAGCCGTTCCCCTTCCGAGCGGTTGCCGACGGGGTAGATGTGTTCGACGACGTGATCGTGGATCAGCCGCACCATCTGGTCGATCAGGAAGGCGTGGCCCGCCACGCATTCGTGACCGGCGTGAGGCCTGTCCTCAAGCCGGCGGCGCAGCTCCTCGCGACCCTTGTCGAGCCCGTCGCGCAAGATTTCGACCACCTCGTCGCGTGCGCCCTTGCCGGCTGGCGCACCTCGGTCCTCCACCCGCCTGGCAATTGCCTCGGCCAGGGCGCGCCGGTCGAGAATCGCGCGCTGCTTGGAGACGCGAACCTGGTTCAAGCGTCGAGCAGCTCCTTCCCGAACGCCGCACGCACCGCACGCTTGTCGATCTTCTGCGTGCCGAGCCGGGGCAGCGGCTCCTCCGCCCTCCAGATGCGTTCCGGAATCTTGAACGGGGCGAGCCGTCCGGTGAGGAAATTGCGTAGTTCCTCGGGCGTCAGCGTGCAATCGTCCTTGCAGTAGTACACTGCCGCCGGAACTTCGCCGAACCGGGTATCGGGCAGCCCGAAGACCGAGCATTCCGCAACTGCATCATGCCCGTAGATCGCCTGCTCCACCTCGATGCACGAGATGTTCTCGCCGCCGCGGATGATGATGTCCTTCTTGCGGTCGACGATGAAGACATATCCATCCTCGTCGAGGTAGCCGAGGTCGCCAGTGCGGAAATAGCCGTCATCGAAGAACGCGGCGGCCGTCGACTGGTCGTCCTTCCAGTATCCGCGGAAGTTCGCGATCGAACGGATGCAGATCTCGCCGACCGCGCCCTGCGGCTGTGGGCGCCCGTCTTCATCGAGGATCGCGAGGTCGACCAGCGGCTGGCTGGCCCGCCCGGTCGAACCGGGCTTGGCCATGTAGTTCTCGTTGAAGTTGCCGCAGCCCACGCCGTTGGTCTCGGTCAGGCCGTAGCCAAGCAACGGAAAGCCTTCGGGGAAGGCGTCCTTGATCTTGGTCACGTGGTCGACCGGGCGGGGGGCGCCGCCGGCGGCGAAGCTCTTGCAGGCCGTGAGGTCGAACTGATCGCGCTCGGGATGCGTGGCGATCTCGTAGCTCATCAGCGGGACGCCGACGAAATAGCTGACCTTCTCCGCCTCCATCAGCCGCATGGCTTCGCGTGCATCCCACTTCGGCATCAGCACGAGCTTGCGCGCAATGGCATAGCTCTGGAGGTAGAGCGGAACCTCGCCGGTGACGTGGAACAGCGGCACGGCGATCAGCGCGCAGGCCTGGCCCGAGGGGCCATCGCCGCGCTCGGTGAGCAGCTGCGCGGCCATCGCGCTTTGCGACACGTAGCTCATCGTGCCGTGCACGACGCCGCGATGGTCCGACCAGGCGCCTTTCGCCTGACCGGTCGAGCCCGAGGTGTAGAGGATCGTCGCGAGGTCGTCCGGTCCCAGCTCGCCCAGCATGCGCACAGCGATGTCGCCTTCGCCCCAGATCGGCGCAAGCCCCTCCGAGGGGGGCAGGTCGTGTGAGATCGTGACGATTGTGGCCGGGTGATCCGTCCCTTCCAGCCGCCGCGCCCGCTCCTCGTCGGCCAGGACGAGCGAACATTCGGCGATGCGAACGCCGTAGGCGAGTTCCTCACCGGTCCAGAAGCCGTTCAGCAGGGTGGCGCAGCCGCCGCCCATGATTATGCCCATGTAGGCGACGATCCAGTTGGCCGAGTTGCGCGCGGCGATGCCGATCCGGTCGCCCTTCTGCATGCCGTGCTTTTCGACCAGCCCGGCGGCGACATGGCTCGCCGCCGCCCAGCATTCGCCGAAGGTCAGGCGAACGCCGCCGTCCACGAGAAAGGGCAGATCCTTGTGCTCGTTGCAGTAGTGCGCGAAATAATGCGCCAGACTGGGCGGCGCGTTCTTGAACGCCGGGATCGTCCGGCCGAACCGTTCGAAAGGTTCGGTCTCGAACGGCATGCCGGGCCCTGTCAGCACTTTCATGATCCGCTCTAGATCGTTGTCCAGCTCGCTCGGCATTCGTTTTCTCTCCTCTCGCCTTCTACCCCGCGCTCCGGCTGCGATAAATCGCGCCGGCCGCCTGAACGCAGGGTTTAACCCCGTCTCGCTCTATGCCAAAAGCCGCGCGAATTCCCGCGCGGCGGGAGCGTTTGATAAGGGGTTCGCCTAGTGCTGTCACTACTTGCCGCCACGGCAAGCGTTGCCGATCCGATCCAGTGGGCGGAACTGGGTCTGACGCCGGGAATCGATCTCGGCTTCTTCACGCTCCGCTGGTATTCGCTCGCCTATCTCGCGGGCATCGTGCTGGGTTACTGGCACCTCTCGCGCATGATAAAGGCGCCCGGTGCGCCGATGGCCCAGCGTCATGCGGATGATCTTTTCTTCTACTGCACCCTCGGCATCATCATCGGCGGCCGAATAGGCTACGCGACGTTCTACGAGCCGTCCTTGTGGACCAGCCTGCGTTTCTTCCAGCTCTGGACCGGGGGAATGAGCTTTCACGGCGGGCTCGTCGGCGTGCTCGTCGCGATCGCCTTCGTGTCGTGGCGTGGAGGGCTCTCGTTCATCCGGGTCGCTGACTACATCGCGGTCAACGTACCGTTCGGAATGATGTTCGGCCGCCTGGCGAACTTCGTGAACGGTGAACTCTGGGGCCGGCCGACCGACGTTCCGTGGGCGATGGTCTTCCCGGGCGCCGGGCCGCTCCCGCGCCACCCTTCGCAGCTTTACGAAGCGGCGCTCGAGGGCGCGCTGCTGATGGCGGTGCTCCTGCTCCTGTTCTGGTGCACTCGGGCGCGCTATCGTCCCGGGCTGCTGGTCGGCGTGTTCACCGCGGGCATCGCGCTCGGGCGTTTCACTGTCGAGTTCTTTCGCGAGCCCGACGCACAACTCGCCGAGTTTGCCGCCGAGACCGGGCTGTCGATGGGGCAGTGGCTCACTATCCCGCTGATCGCCCTCGGCATCGCCGTCACCGCCTGGGCGCTGATGCGGCCGCCGCTCGCGAGCGGCCGCCCGGCGCCCGGAGCCGCATGATCGACGAACGCGGCGGCGATCTTGCGGCGATTTTCCGCCGGTTGATCCGTGATGCGGGGCCGATTTCGCTCTCGCAGTTCATGGGTGAGAGCAACGCGCGCTATTACGCGACCCGCGATCCCCTCGGTAGCGGGGGCGACTTCGTCACCGCGCCCGAGGTCAGCCAGATGTTCGGCGAACTGATCGGCCTCTGGCTCGCCGACGTCTGGATTCGCGCGGGGCGTCAGGAGCCGGTGCTCTACGTCGAACTCGGCCCCGGGCGTGGGACGCTGGCGAAGGATGCATTGCGGGCCTGCCAGCGCCACGGCCTTACGCCCCGGGTGCATTTCATCGAAGCCTCTGCCGCGCTGCGCAGCTTGCAGCGGGAAGGCCTGCCGGATGCGACCTGGCACACCGATCTCGCGACCGTGCCGCGGGATTCGCCGATGCTGCTAGTCGCCAACGAGTTCCTCGACGCCCTGCCGGTACGCCAGCTCGTGCGGACGGCCGAGGGTTGGCGGGAGCGGCTTGTCGGGCTGGGGGACAACGACGATTTCGTTTTTATCGCCGGTCGACAGCCCATGGACGCGGCGGTTCCCGAGGACTGGCGGGAGGCTGAGGAGGGTACGGTGCTCGAAACCAGTCCTGGCGCGGTCGCGGTCGTTCATGAGATCGCCGGGCGGCTGGCCGAGCAGGGCGGCGCGGCACTGCTGATCGACTACGGCAGCGCCGAATTGCGCTCCGGGTCGACACTGCAGGCGGTCCGCGCGCATACCAAGATCGACGCCTTTGCTTGCCCGGGCGAAGCGGATCTCACCGCGCACGTCGACTTTGCGACCCTCGCTCGTGTTGCGCAGCTGCGGGGGGCGCGGCATCTCGGAACCGCGACGCAGGGGCATTGGCTGCAGGCACTTGGCATCGACATGCGTGCGAAGAGCCTGGCGACACACGCGCCGCACCGCGCTGGCGAGATTTTCGTCGCAAGGGACCGTCTGGTCGCCGACGAGCAAATGGGCGAGTTGTTCAAGGTCATGGGCCTTGCCGCACCGGGCTGGCCCGGGGGCGCAGGGTTCGAGATCGACCGGGCCGAGGGCTAAAAGCCTATCTCTCCTGCCAGGCGGTCCGCTGCCTCCGCCGGGCTGAGCTTGTTCTCAGCGCGATCGACGGAGAGATTCGCCTTGCGCATCGCCTCCACGTCGATCGCGCCGATCAGCGGCCGGAGCGCGCGCAGGAGCCTCTCCTCATCGGCGCGATCGGGCGCGATCAGCACCAGCGCATCGTAGGCAGGAAAGGCGTTCTGCGGGTCGTCGAGGACCACCAGGCGGTCGGCCGCGATTCGCCCGTCCGAGGTATAGGCGCTGATCACGTCGGCCTCCCCGGACTGCAGGGCATTGTACATGAACGTCGGGGTGAACGTCCGCTGACGGCCGAAGCGCAGGCCATAGGTGTCGCGCACGGCGAACCATTCGGGTCGGCGGAAGAATTCCGGATCCGCGCCGATGGTAAGCCCGGGCGCGACGCGCACAAGATCTGCGATCGACCGTACGCCGAGGTCGCGCGCACGGTCCTCGCGCATCGCCAGGGCGTAGGCGTTCTCGAATCCGAGGCGCCCGAGCACCCGAATTCCGTTCGTCTCCTCCGCCCACTCCTTGATGGTCCGGTAGACCACGTCGCGGCCCGGGTTGCCGTCGCGGTTCATCTCATTGGTCCACAGAGTGCCCGTGTAGTCGATCGCAATGTCGATGGCGCCGGTGGCGACGGCGTCATGGACCACCGCCGAGCCGAGCCCTTCGCGATAGGCGACGTCATAGCCGACATCGCGCAGGCGCTGACCGATCAGGCGGGCGAGAATGTACTGCTCGGAAAAGCTTTTGGCGCCGATCACGACTGTGTCGTCGTCGTTCTCGCCGAAATCGGCTTGCGACCAGCCGGCTGCGGCGACGCCGAGCAGGGCGAGCGCCGCACCGCCCCAGACGAGGGTCTTGCGGCGCGCCGCGAACCCGCGCTCGATCGCCCCGAGCAGCAGATCGGCGACGAGCGCAAGTGCGGCGCTCGCAATACAGCCGGCGAGCACGAGCGCCCAGTTCTGCGTCTGCAGGCCGGCGAAGATCGGATCCCCCAGGCTCGGCTGACCAACGGTTGTAGACAATGTTGCCGCACCGATCGTCCAGACCGAAGCCGTGCGAATTCCGGCCATGACGTAGGGAGCGGCGAGCGGGGCTTCCACGAGCCTCAGCTTCTGCCACGCTGTCATGCCCACCCCGTCGGCGGCTTCCAGCACGCCGGGCGCCATGTGCTCACGCGCGGTCACCGCGTTCCTCAGGATCGGCAACAGCGCGTAGAGGGCAAGCGCGAGGAGGGCCGGGAGGAAGCCCAGCGTCGGTAACTCCTGGCCGAACACCGCCCGCAATGACAACAGGATCGGGAAGAACAGCGCGAGAAGCGCCAGCGCGGGGATCGTCTGTACCAGGCTGGCGAAGCCGAGGACGATCCGCGCGACCGGCGGCGAGCGGCTCGCCCAGACCGCGAGTGGAAGCGCCACCACTATCCCGAGCGCGATAGCCCCTGCGGCAAGCAGCACATGGGCGGCGAGCTTGTCGCCGAGGCCGAGGAGTATCGCGAGAATGCCAGTCATTTCTCTAACTCGGCAATGGCGTCGGCCTGGTCGCGCGGCACGGCGACCAGCGCTTGGGCTTCCTCGCCGCCTGCCCCGGCCAGCAATGCGCGCGGACTCTCGTCGGCGACGATCCTGCCGCGGGCCATTACCAGCACGCGCTCGGCCAGCAGCAGTGCCTCGGTCATGTCATGCGTCACCATCAGCGTGGTCAGGCCGAGCCGCCCGTGCAGTTCCCGCACCCTCCGGCCGAGCGCATCGCGCGTAACCGGATCGAGCGCGCCGAACGGCTCATCCATCAGGAGAAGCTGCGGATCACTCGCCAATGCGCGTGCCACGCCGACCCTCTGGCGCTGCCCGCCCGAAAGCTCGTGCGGCATGCGAGCCGCATGGCCGCCTTCGAGTTCAACGAGTTCGAGCAATTCGGCGATCCGCCCTGTCCCGATCGGTTGGCCCGCGAGGCGCGGGCCGATGCCGATATTCTCGGCGACGCTCATGTGCGGGAACAGGCCGATCGACTGGAAGACATACCCGATGCGCCGCCGCAAGGCCGGGGCGGGGCCGCTGCGCACGTCCGTGCCTCTGAACAGAATCGCGCCGTCGTCGGGCGCGACCAGCCGGTTGATCGTCTTGAGGAGGGTCGATTTGCCCGACCCTGAAGCGCCGACCAGCGCAACGAAGCTGCCCCGCGGAACGGCCAGATCGATCCCGTCGATCGCACGTACCGCGCCGAAGCTCTTGGTGAGGTTCGCAAGGTGCAGTTCGCTTTCGGAGGGGATGGGCATGGCTGCACCTTAGGCCGCTTTGGGATGCCCAGACAAATGGAGGCGCTGCGGCGATATCAAGGCAGGTTGGCCAAACAAGCTTCAAAGCTCTGCGAAGTATAGTAATGAGTAAGTAAAAACACCTATAAGTATAAGTTCGTAGATTTGCGTCAACTTCATCAGAACGCGACAGTATAATTGACATTGATGTCAATGTTAGATACGACTCGTGAAACTAGGCACTTTGCTTAGTCGCAAGTAAGTCACGATCTGGGAGATGTATGATGAGAAAGGCTGCAATTTTTCTTGCAAGTTCAATCGCGCTGGTGGGTTCGCAGGCAATGGCATCGGCGCCGTATATCGAACCGGCAGCGACCCCGGCCTGGGTGTTCGAAGGCGAGGTCGACGTCAGCAAAGGTATCAATCTCACCTGCAACGCGACGGTCACGATCAGCGGCCCCAACGATGCGGCTGATACCAACCCTCCGTTCAGCCACACCGATGTCTCGAATCTCAGCGCCACCATTGCGCTGTCGGGCGGGACGCTCGGCCTGTGCGGTTCGGTCAACGTCGCGCCCATCCCGGCGGGCGACATCAGCTACACCTCGAGCGGATCTTCGGGTGGGACTTTCACGCTTCACAATGTCTTCGTGACGACGATCACTCCGGGCAACTGCCAGGGCAACATCACGGCCGTCTGGAACGAAGCGGCCCAGACGCTGAGCGTTTCGGGTATCCTGCCCGCCGTGAGCGGCTCCGACTGCACGATGGACGGTCTCGTTGATCTGATCTCTCCGGCATCCGGCAATGCCAGTGCTCCGGGCGACGCGGATCACAATCCGAACCACTGATGCTGCCGCCATCTCACTGAGGTGGCATGGCGATCGTTCGGGACGGGCGCACGTTTCGTGCGCCCGTCTTGGCGCATGGGGTGCTGCAATGTCGAAGACCGCGAACCCGGTTTGATGAAGGCGATGCGCTTCGTGGTGCCGGCCGTCGTGGCGCTGTGCTGGACGCAGGAGGCAAACGCGGTCTCGGAGCCGGAGCGGGCCGAACCCCAGCAGGCAGAGAGCATAGTGGTCACCGCCCCGCGCCGCGGTGAAGCGGAGGTGCCGGCCGAGTCCGAGTTCGGCGAAGAAGAGATTGCCGGCTACGGCGCCGACAGCGTCGACGAGCTTCTCGATCTCCTGGCGCCGTCGATCGATGCATCGGGCGGGGAGCCGGTCATCCTGGTGAACGGGAAGGAGATTGGGTTCGACCGTTCGATCCTCGGCTATCCGCCCGAGGTGCTGGACCGCATTGCGGTACTGAAAGCAGAGGCGGCGGCACGCTACGGCCATCCGTCGGGCCAGCGCATCGTGAATCTCGTCCTCAAGAACGACTACGCGAGCCGCCATGCGACAGCGTCGACGAGCCGTGCGACGGGCGGCGGCCAGCACGGCGGCACCTTGACCGTCAGCCAGGTCGCCGTCGCGGGAGAGGTGCGATGGAACGTGCAGGGGCGCGTCTCCTACGACAGCGCCTTGCGCAAAAGTGCGAGGGGCGTTCCCGCCGACGTCGCCTCCGTCGATCTTGTCGGCCATGTCTCGCCGATACACGGCGACCAAATCGACCCGGCGCTGAGCGACCTGGTCGGCGAGGTCGTGACCGTCGCGGCCATACCTGCCGTATCCGCGACGAGGCCGCCGGCGCTGTCCGACTTTGTGGCGGGCGCCAATCGAACCCATTCGGCCGATCCGGCAAAGTTCGAAACCCTGCTGCCCTCACGCAGAAACCTGTCGCTCGATCTTGGCGCCAGCCGGCCGCTCGGGCCGTTCAACGCCTCGTTGAGCGTGAACGCCAGTTCCAGCCGCAGTGAACGCCTGCGCGGTGTGCCGATGTCCTCGCTCGTCCTTCCCGCCGACAGCCCCTGGTCCCCGTTCTCGGATGAAGTGCGCCTCGTGCGCCCTCTTGCCGGCGACCGGGCATTGCGGGGGGAGAACAGTTCCCGGTCGTTGAGCCTCTCGCTGACCTTGACCGGCACGGTGGGCCCGTGGCGGACTACCCTCGCGGGGAGCTACGCACGAAGTTGGGCGCGCAATCGTCTCGAGCGCGGAATTGATACAAGCCTTGCGCAAGCTCTTGTCAACACGGCGGCAGTCGGGTTCCATCCCTACGCGGCGTGGAGCGACCGCCTGCTCCAGACGACGGGCAGCCGATCGGACAGCGAGAGCTTCGGCTTGCGCTTCAACGTCGCGAGGCGGGTTCTGGAGCTGCCGGCAGGGCCGGTAGCGGCCAATCTCTCCATTGATGCGAGCCGCAGCAGCAGCGGCTACCGGCCCACGGAGGATTCCGACGACATCGCATCCGCAGATATCGATGCCCGTCGGCAACTGGGCGGCGAGATCTCCTTCAGCATTCCTGTTTCGCGTCCGGATGAGCGGACAACGGGACTCCTTGGTGCTCTTACCGTCGATCTCTCGATGGGTGGCCGGCGCACGACCGGGAGCGGGCTGCGCAAGCAGTACGGCGGCGGCTTCACCTGGTCGCCGGTTCCATTGCTGGAGGTTCTCGGCGCGTTCAGGCACCGGGAGATGGGGCCATCGTCGGAGCAGCTCGGGGCGCCGCGCGTCGAGATGGCGAGACGCGTGTATGACTTTGTCCGGCAGGAGGTTGCGGAGCCGCTCTGGATCACGGGAGGAAATCCACTGCTTCACCGGGGCAGCAGACGGACATTTTCGCTGGATATCCGGCTTCGGCCGCTCGGAAGCTCGGTCCTTTCGGTGAACCTGGGCTATCGGCAGAACAGCAGCGACGGGGGGATCGCATCCTTCCCGGAGCTCACGCCGGCGATCGAGGCGGCTTTCCCCGAGCGGGTCGTACGTGACGCCGAGGGGCGCCTGCAGGTGGTCGACGCGCGCCCTATCAATCTCGCGAAAACGGAGGATGCCGAGCTTGTCTCGGCCATTGCCTTGCGCCTGCCCGCTCCGGGGACGGGCCAAGCGAATCAACGGACGGGAAACCCGCTGCGCTTCTCGCTGTCCCTCAATCATACCTGGCGCCTGAAGAGCGAGCTGCTGACTCATCCCAGCGTGCCGGTCATCGATCAGTTGGCGGAGACGGGGCAGACGCGACACTATCTCGCCCTGCAGGCGAATGCAGGGAAGAAGGGGATCGGCGCGGACCTGAACGCGACGTGGAGCAGCCCTGCGCGGGTTCGCAGCAGGCACGCATCGGCAGCGGAGCGCGATTACCGCTACGAACCGCCGCTGATGATCGACGTGGGCGCGTTCATCGTTCCCGACGAGCTATGGGTTTCGGCCGAGGGGATCGGCTGGCTGGAGAACCTCAGGATATCGTTCGAGATCGACAATCTCCTCGACACGTATCGCAGCGTTCGCTTGAGTGACGGCAACGTTCCGCCCGGCTTCAGCCGATACGAGGTCGATCCACTGGGGCGCACGGTCGAGTTGTCGGTGCGAAAAAGGTTCTAGCGCCGTGGCGGGTTTGGCCCGGCGCCGTCATCTCGTCGCAGGGGGTATTCCCGACGGGATCAGGAACAGCGGCAGGATGCGGGCGATCAGATCGCGCATCGCGTCGTCTTTCTGGTCGAGCATCTCGCGCACGTGGGGGCCGATCATCGCATCCCCGAAAGCGCTGACGGCCATCATCAGGACTGCGGAGCGGACGCGTTCCGGTGCTCCCTCGTCGGTCGACTGGCCAACGATCGCCTCGACCAGCCCACGCACCGCTTCGCGCACGGGTTCGAGCTGTCTCACGTCGCCCGAAAGGATGATCCAGGCCGCGAGCGGGCCGGCGCCGCCCTTGTCGAAGGCGTCGAAGACCTTGTCGGCGACGGTGCGTGGCGCCGCGGCGTCGGTCTTGAGCAACTCGACCACGTTGTCGAGCGCGGTCGTCAGATCGCGGATCATCGAGCCCATCAGGGCGGACTGCAAGCTCGCCGCCGATCCGAAGTGATGCAGCACGTTGGCGTGGGACATGCCGATCTCACGGCCCACGTTCGCGAGCGTGACCGCCGCCGGGCCGCTATCGAGGAGCAGCTTGCGTGCTGCGATCAGCGCTTCGTCGCGGACCTCGTCGCCCATCCGCTTGCGCCTCCGGACCCGCTCCTCCTTCGGGTGTGCCATCCTGTCCTCCCGCCCACATGCGGCCCTGCCGCCTTCGTGAGGGATACCACATACAGATGTGCGAAGGCGCGTCACCCCCGATCCTTAGTTGCGCACCTTTTCGTCTAAATGGTATTTACATTGACATCAATGTAAATTACAAGAGTGATGTAACCAGGAGGAGTCGAACCATGCCCCCCACCCGAACGCCTGAGGATATCGCCATTCACAAGCGCAACTGGAAGTTCGGCCGGGACGAGCCCGCACGCCGCTGGTGGCACGGCGGCGATGCAGGTCGCACGGCGTTCTTCAACGCGCTGTCGTCCACCTTCCCGGTCGGCGAGAAGTTCTTCATGACTACTGTCCGGCATTACCGCGACGAAGCGCCAGAGGGGTTGCGCGCGCAGATCGACGATTTCGTCTACCAGGAATCGATGCACACGCGCGAGCACGTGTTCTTCAACAAGCAGGCGCGCGATGCAGGATACGACATCCGCTCCGGGGAGGACCGCGCCGCGCGCACGATCGCCTGGGCCAAGCGCCGCAAGCCGGTGATGCAGCTCGCCGCGACATGCGCGCTCGAACACTTCACCGCGACCCTGGCGAACGCGGTCCTCTCGAACCCCGAGCACCTCGCCGGGGCCGAGCCGGAAGCCCAGCGCATGTGGCGCTGGCATGCGATCGAGGAGATCGAGCACAAGGCGGTCGCCTACGACACCTGGCTTCATGCCACGCGCAAATTCCCGCGCTGGCGCCGCTGGCTGGGGCGCTCCTTCGCCATGGCGGCGGCAACCGTGCGGTTTCACTACGTGATCTTCCGCAATACCGCCGATCTGCTGGCGCAGGACGGAAAGAACGACTTCGCGACATGGCGCAAGCTGCTGCATTATCTCTATGTCCGCCCGGGCGCCATGCGCCTGCTGGTGGGCAGCGCGATCGGATACATGCGCCCCGGCTTCCACCCGTGGCAGCATGACGACCGCGCGCTGGTCGCCAGGGCGCTCGACACGCTCACGCCGCCGGCCGATGCGGAGCTCGCGTCGTGAGGGCGGTGGCGGTCACGCTCGGGCTCCTGCTGGCAGCATCCGCGCCGGCAGCAGCGGGAGACGGCAGCCGGATTCTCGGCGTCTGGGCGACCGGCAGCGAAGGCGGCCGGGTCGAGATCTATCGCTGCGGCGAGGCCTTGTGCGGCAAGATCGTCGACGCGACGCGGCTGCGCGCCAATCCCGACCTGCGGGACGTGCGCAATCCCGATCGTTCGCTCAGGAACCGCAAGCTGAAGGGCCTGGTGGTTCTGCGCGGCTTCACCGGCGGCCCGGCCGAATGGCAGGGCGGGCCCGTCTACGATCCGGAATCCGGCGATGGAGCCGCCAAGGGCTATCTGACCCTGCGCCGCGACGGCAAGCTCGAGGTCAAGGGCTGCAAGGCCGCGATCTTCTGCCGCACCAAGGTCTGGACCCGCGTGCGCTGATCATACGAAGGGCTCCTCACAAGGGGCGACGGTCGCAGCCGTCCCTTGCGCGCCCACGGCATTCCATCGGTGCCGTGGGCGTCTTTTTTGTGTGCATCCCGCAACGCCTGCCCCCTCGCGCTGCTTCCGGGCGGCCCCGGGTCGTTGCAACTTCGCCTGGGAATGGCTCCGTCGGCATCACCCCTACGATTCTGCCGATCGATTGTCGTGGTGCTACTGGCGGGAGGCTGCCTCTCCAAATTTGGATCGGTGTAATCGCCACCACCTCGCCTGTTCTTCGGGTCACTCAGAACCGAAGGCCGAGCGTCGCGCCTCCCAGCAGATAGCAGAACAGTGTGATCAGCACGATACCGACGAAGTTCAACACCACGCCGCCGCGTGCCATGTCGGCGATGGTGACGGCGCCGGTGCTGAACACGATCGCGTTGGGCGGTGTGCCGACCGGGAGCATGAAGGCGCAGGTTGCCGCCAATGCCGCAGGGATCAGGAGCGTCAGGGGATCGGCGCCGATGCCGAGCGCCACGCCGCCCAACACCGGAATGAAGGTCGCGGCTGTGGCGGTGTTGCTGGTAACCTCGGTCAGGAATATGACGATCGTGACCACCGCGGCCATCAGAAGGAGCAGTGGAAGCGTACCCAAGCCCGACACCTGCGTGCCTAGCCACTTGTCGAGACCTGTGGCGGCAACCGCGCTGGCAAGACTAAGGCCGCCGCCAAACAGCAGCAGCACGCCCCAGGGCAGCCCGTCCTCCGCATCCTTCCAGTTGAGCACCATTTCCCGGCGGCCACGGCCGGGAAGGATGAACATCGCTATACCCGCGGCAATGGCCACGGCAGTATCGTCCATCTGGCCGAACCAGCCGAGATCGTCGGCCAGCGCGGGAATGTTCGAAAGCAGCCCTGGAGCCACCCACAGGAACGCCGCGGCGGCGAACACGGCGGTCACCACTGCCTCCCCTTGGCTGAAGCGACCGAGCTTGTTGATCTCCTCTTCAATCATTTGCCGGCCGCCAGGCACCTCGGCGAGGTCGAAGCGATAGAGCAGCCGGGTCATCAGCACCCAGCCGATCAGGATGAAGGTGAAGGCTGCCGGCGTGCCAAGCAGCATCCAGTCGAGAAAGCCGATTTCGACCTGGGGCTCGGTGGCCGCATAGCCCGCGACGATCGCATTGGGCGGACTGCCCAGCACGGTCCCGAGCCCGCCCATGCTCGCGGACCAGGCGATCGCGAGCATCAGACAAATCGCGAAGCGGCGAATGTTCTCGTCGGGCACCAGGTCGACTTGGCCCGGCCGGTGTGCCGCTCGAGCGACTTCCACGCTCGTGCCCGCCAGACCCGAGCGGTCGCTGATCAGGGCAATCACCGACAGGCCGATCGGTAGCATCATCAGAGTCGTTGCGGTGTTTGAAACCCACATCGAAAGAAAGCCGGTAGCCAGCATCAGCCCCAGTATGATCTGCCGGGGAGCAGTCCCCACGCGGGCCAGCGTCAACAGCGCGATCCGGCGGTGCAAGTTCCATTTCTCCATCGCGATCGCGATCAGAAACCCGCCAAGGAACAGGAAAACGATGGAATTCGCGTAAGGGGCAGTGCTTTCGACCACAGTCAGGTCGGTGAACATGGGGATGAGGACGATCGGCAACAGCGATGTTGCCGCTAACGGGATCGCCTCGGTCATCCACCAAACCGCCATCAGTGCTGCGACAGCCGCGACATATCGCGCCTCCGAAGGCATGTCCTGGGCCCCTCCCAGAGCCAGCCAGACGGCCAGCGCAATCGCGGGTCCGAGCGCTCGGAACAGCCAAGTCAGCCGAGGCGATCGCGGGTCCGGTGAGACATTCTCCGCATAGTCCTCGTATTGCCCTTGATGACGGACCTCGTCAGCCATGCCCTCTCCCGTGTTCAGTCCGAAGCCGCTAGCACCATCTTGCCGGTCCGGCCTATAGCTCATGCCCGGATTCCAGCTTTCCGCCCGCCGTTCGGGTCGGCCTTTAATCCTCTACCTGCGTCGATGGGTGGGTGCTTGCTCCGGGCATGCCAAAACGGTGTAGTCTGCTCGTCGGGATGGCAAAATTGCACAGAGCCCCTGATGAACGGGATGGCCGCTTTCAGTTACGATCCACTCTCTTCGGCGACGGCTGACCGCTTCCATGCCAGCTCCGTTAGGCTCGCCGGAACTGCTGAGAAGAGGAGCGCAGAGGCGATATCTCAACGCGTGGGGGGCCGATCTTCGACTTCCCTCGCTCTGATCGCCACGGGATGTGCTGATCTGCCACCGGGGTGTGCAACGTCAAACGCGGTCTGCCGAGGCCACGACTCCCGGCAACCTGCTTCGATCACTCAACGTCCAGAACAAGGGCGCTGCTAAGTGCTACGAGGTCGCCATCAGAATTCCGCAGCTTCAACCAGACGGGCCGGGTGCCGCGTTCAGCCGTAAGCGAGAATGTGTGACTGTCCGATCGGCCATCGAGTGGACGAGCCTCGATGAGGTCGGTGCCCACCAGGACCTCGAGCATGGTGCCAACGGGCGCTTTCAAATCAGCTATAAGCGCGATGGGAGCGGAGTCGGACACGCGAAGTCGCCCCCCCATCTTCGCCGTCGCCTCGCCGGTCCGCACGGTGAAGTCGAGATGCACTTGTCCGGACCCCTCGACATCGATGAAGCTGCGTCCTCGGCGCAAGCCCTCCAGAATAGCGCCTTGGGACAGATCCTCTGCATAGACCACGGTGGCAGGTACACCTACTGCCCCGTCGCCACTGCGCGCGGGGTCGTGATTGTCGCTGCCGCCGATCGCCGCGAGGCGATGCCCTTGGGCGAGCGCCTCCACCCAGAAAGGAATGCCCGAGACTGGCCCTTCCGGACCTCCGCCCGATGCGGAGGACGATCCGTTGATGACTTCGACCGCATCCGCATGGGCAAGATCGGCGCCGGGCATGGTCCATCCGCAGCCCATGCAGATTTCCCCCGAGGGAAGCCGTGGGTGATTGATAGAGACCAGTCCGCCCAGCGAACGAACCTGCTCGGCGATATCGGCAAAGCTGTTGTCGCTCCCTTTCGCGATCCTGAAGTCGAGGAATGAAGTCACGCCATATACGTTGAAGTGGCCGTAAAAGGTCGTGATCTCACGCGCCGGGATCAGCAGCATGTCGTCGAAATAGGGTGCCAGTTCCCGTAGCGGCGCCGCCTGGCTGGCGGTGTTGTGCTCGGTGAGCGCCACGAAATCGAGTCCGCGGTCCGCCGCTGCTTCGATCGTCCGATAGGTTGGACAGGGTACGCGCTGGCCGCTGCGGCTGTCGCAGGAGCCATCACTATGGGCGGTGTGGAGATGGAGGTCTCCCCGGTACCAGCCCGGCCCCCTGCCGGCCGGTGCGTCGGGCAGCCATTGGGCCTCCGCTCCTCGCAGGAACCACAACTCGGCCTGCCATTGCGCCGTCACCCCTTCCCGAATGTTCGGAACGGCCAGCGCTAGCGCCCATTCGCCGGCCGGTAGCGGGCCGGGAAGGTAGGAGGGGGTCGCATCGGTCGGCGCAATCGTGAAGCTCGCCTTGTTGCCGCCGCTCGCGCCGCGAAAACCGTGGGGATCCTCTATCCCGAGATCGATCACTGTCTTATGGTCACGACCGTCGTAGTCGAATGAGACTACCAGTCGCTCCGTCCCTTCCGGCAGGACGAAAGGGGCCCGGATATACCGCTGGTGATCGGAGCCGGTGATCGTACCCGACAAAATCTGGTCAGACCCGCGCTCGGGCTTCTGCGCGCTCGCCGCAGTGGCCCATAGCAGCGCGAGAAAGAGAACGATCGCCGGCCCGAAGGCCGGCGATCGCACGGATATTCCAAACAAGGTGCGCATCAGAAGTCGAGCGTGACGGAAGCGCGCACCGTCCGGCCGAACACCGGCCGAGCCAGGAAGTAGCGAGCGTTCGGATCGCCGGTGTTGAACGATCCTGCCCGTGGATTGCCCTCGGTCAGGCCGAGTTCGTCAGTGAGATTGCTGACGTTGAGACCCAGCGCGAGGGAATCGGTCACTTGCCCGCGGAAGTTGAGGTTGAGCAGCGTGTAGGCCGGCAATTCCTGCGAATTGGCGATGTCCGGATAGCGCTTCGTATAATGCTCGACCTCCAGCTCGGTGCGTAGCCGCCCGTCGAAGAGGTTGACCGCTGGCACCGCCCGGAACGAGAGTTTCGGGACGCGGATCAGTTGATTGCCATCGTAGTCCTGCACTGCACCGGTCTGGTCGGTATAGGTGAAACCCTTGTATTGCGGATCCTGGTACGTCGCTTGAACCGAAAGATCGAAGAATCGGCTCGGACGCACCAATGCTTCCAGCTCCATCCCCCACGTCTCCGTGTCGGCGACCACCACTTCGGGATCGTCATACTCGTTGGTGACCGGGTTGAAGCGATAGTTGGTGAAGCTCACGCCTTCGAACTTCGAGAAGAAGGCGGTGGCAAACAGGTTGAACACGTCGCCGCCGTACTTGAATCCGAGCTCGGCCATCTTGATCGGCACGGAGCGCTGATCGGTGCGGGTCGGATTGCCGTTCCACTCGCCCGCACTCGGAAGCTTGAATGTATCGGTGTAGCGCGCAAACACGCCCATCGACGGAGCGAACTGATAGTTCGCGCCCACCGTCCAGGCGAAGTCGTCGAAGCGCTCGTCCACTTCAATGAAATTGCCGGTACCGGTCAGCACCTGGTCGTCGGCGAGCGTGGTGGGGTCGCCCAGGTTCACAGTCGTCTTCTCGGCAACCTGTCCGCCGAATTCGGTTTGCTCCCAACGTGCAGCGAAATCCAGGCGCAACGCGTCGGTGACCTGCCATTCATCGCCCGCGTAGAGCGCGATCGCGTCCACTTTCATACCGACATTGTCGTAAATCGATCCATAGCGCTGAAAGCCGTTGTCGGTAGCACGCCCGACGACGTCGCCGTCGGCGTCCACCGCCACAACATCGAGCCGCCGGGCATTGCCTTGCACGTCCAGCAGCGTGGTCCCCATGTAACGGTCGAAGCGATAATCGTAGTGGCCATAGGTGAAGCCGACGGCGAAGCTATGGCTGCCGCCCGCTTCGAACTCTGCGGTCAGACGGTTGTCGGTGATCACCTCCTCGATCGGCACGCTGACCGAGAGCAGGTTGCCGCCGACGACCAGCCCATTGCCATTGGTCGTGTCGGTTACCGGCACACCCCCGCCAGCATACTCCGCGCGAATGTCCGTCGCTCCCGGAAAGGCGGCGAGCACCGCAGGACGAATGCCATTGAGGAATACGTCGAGTTCGGTGACGTTCCCCGTGGGGAACATCGCGTTGCGCAGGATATCGGCATCGCGGTAGCGATTGCGGCTTTCGAGAGCGAAGGTGTCGTTGAGCGCCAGCACCCCGTTCAGGGTGATTTGCGTCATCTGGGTATGCGAGCCTTCGGTGAGGTCGAACAAGTATGGCCGGCCCACATTCTTGATCGGCAGGTCGTCCGTGTCCGGTCCGGCCAGCGTATCCTCGCGCGAATCGAACCCCGGAACGTCGGTGATCTCGCCGTCTGCATCATAGGTCAGCGGCACCGGAAGATAGAAGGGAACTCGATCGTCTAGATATTTGACGTCCAGCATCAGCGAATTGCGGCCATCGTCGTAATCGACCGTGCCGCGGATTTGGCCGCCTTTCTCGGCAAGGAAGCCAGTGTCGCGCATGCCGTCGCTCTGGCGGTAGAAGCCGCCCACGAAGACGCCCCAGTTCTCGTCCAGCCGTGTGCCGTAATAGCCATCCAGGCGGTTCAGATTGTAGTTGCCCCAGGTATATTTCACCCGGCCTCCGGGCTCGTCGGTGCCTTTGCGAGTGATGAAGTTGACCACGCCCCCCGGAGCAAAAGGAGCGAAGATCGATGCCGGGCCGCCACGCACGGCCTCCACCCGCGCGATCGTTTCGTCGAACCGGAACGACTGGTCGGGGTTCAAGTAGCCGAGCCCGCCATCGTACTGGACCGAGAGGCTGTTCTCCTGGAGAGCGACGGCGGAATACCCGTCGGTCGGGATGCCGCGCGAACGGACATTGTTGGATCCCTCCCCACCCGAGGACTCAACCCAGAAGCCTGGAACCTGCTTGAAGGTGTCGGCAGTGGAGGCGGGGTTCGTCAGGCGCAACGCGTCGTCGCTGAGCGTCGTAATCGCGTAGCTCGCTTCCGCCTTGCGCAGCTCGCTGCCGCCAGCTCGACCGGTCACGATGATGACATTGAAGTCCCCACTGCGGCTTGCATCAGGCAGGGAAACCTCGTCGCCATCCTCGGCATCTGCATTCTGCGCGTAGGACGGGCTTGCCAGGGCAAGCGAGATCGCCGCCAAAGAGGCGGTGGAATAGACAGCTTTCATTGTTCCTCCCGAAAATCGGCGCTTACGTGGTCCGAATCCTGTGCGGCTCGGGGTTCGTCAGCGAGACGCTGGCTATGGGGGCATGATGACGAGCGAGTGACAGGAGCGAGCTTTGGAAGTCGAAGCGCGCGGCTGGCTGGAGGAAGGACTTCCTGACAGCTGTCTTTCGCTCATCTGGCTTCACAGCGAGAGCTTCGTGACCGGATCTCAGTCGCTGGATGATCTATTTGACGAGCCCCAGGGCGGACGGCAACGGGAGGCTATGCGAACGCACCCGTCGGATGTCTGACGCTCCAACACCAGCGGTGGTCGATGCCATGCTGGCATCTCGCGGGGACGACCGCCGTTCCGAACAAGATAATGCCGTGCTACACTGAGCGAGGCTTAACTCTTGCAGGTTCGTTCGATGGACCCTCGCTTTCGGCACCAGTTCGAAAAGTTCGTGGGAGTTGAGAAACCGTCGACCTTGGTCGTCTCCGAATTTCAGACACCCGAATTCGTTGCGACGCGCGTCCAGTGGGCGTGGAGTGCGGGAGGGCACCCGACGCGGTTCGATCGAGCGGAAGGCTACATGGTCTGCATGCAGCGACTCGATCTTCCGGTCCAAGCGTATTGGGCCGACGAGTGTGCTATGTCGCTCCCAGCCATGCGACGAGGACAGTTCCTGTTGCTCGATCTTGGCGTTCAGCACTCCTCCTTGGTCCCGAGCGACGTGGATTGCATTTCCGTCTTCACATCGCGCAGCGCCCTGCAACGGTTTCAGGCAGAGCATGACCTTCCCGCGACCGGTGAGCTGCGAGCTCCGCTCGCCGCAACCCACGAGGACCTGGTGCTTCGCCACCTCTGTGAGGCGCTATTGCCGGCGATAGAACAACCGCAGAGCGCCAATGAGCTGTGGGTCGACCACGTCAGCCTGGCCCTCCTTGCGCGCCTGACGGCGCTCCACGGTACCGACGCAAGGGCGATGGCTCAGCTGCGCGGGGGCCTTGCGCCATGGCAGGAGCGGCGCGCCAAGGAGATGATGATGTCTTCGATCGACGGGCGCATCGGCCTCGAGAGCCTGGCCGCCGAGTGCCGGCTGTCCCGCAGCCATTTCGCCCGCGCCTTCAAGATCTCTACCGGTATGTCACCGCTTCGCTGGCTGAGCGCGCAGCGCATCGAGCGTGCGAAGCATATGCTCCGGGAGACCGATCTACCGCTCGACCAGATCGCCAACTCGTGCGGCTTTGCGGATGCTAGTCATCTGACGCGCACGTTCCAACAAGCGAAAGGCATGACGCCTGGCGCTTGGCGGCGTCTGTGCCGCTTCTGATCGCGGCTCTCATGCCATCACCGTGGTACAATCGAAAGCACGCTCGTTCATGGCAACGACTCCAGCTTCAACGGTAGGCTCCCCGCGGCCAGCGAAGGAGACACGCCATGACGCGCAAGACGATTCTCGTGACGGGTGCAGGTTCGGGCTTTGGCGAAGGTGCAGCCATCGGTATGGCCCAAAATGGGCACGATGTGATCGCCACAGTGCAGGTGTCGCCCCAAGTAATGCCGCTGCGACAGAAGGCCGAAGCGCTGGGCCTCGATAATCTGCGGGTGGAACGCCTCGACCTCACGGATCCCTACGACATTGAACAGGCGGCAAAGTGGGACTTCGACGTCCTTTGGAACAATGCCGGTCAGGGTGAAAGCGGGCCCGTGTGGGAGATTCCGATCGATCTCGTGCGGCGCAATTACGAGATCAATGTTTTTCTCCCGCTCGTCTTGACCCAGAAGGTCGTGCAGAAGTGGGTTTCGCAAGGGCGAACAGGGAAGGTCGTCTTCACCTCGTCCATGGGCGGGCTGTTCACGCCGGCAAACTGGGGCACCTACGTGTCCACCAAGCACGCGCTGGAAGCGCTGGCCGAGGCCCTGCAGCAGGAGCTGCGGCCCTACGGAATTCTCATCCAGACAATCAATCCCGGCGCCTACTTCACCGGTTACAACGAGACCATGGCCGACAACGCATTCCGCTGGCTCGACGATGGCAAGAATTTCACCAAGCGGGCCGAACTCCGAAAAGGGTTCGACGACTTTTTCGCAACTCCCGAGGGCCGGCTGGATGCAAAGGAGATGATCGATCGTATGATCGAGATCGTTCCGGCCGACACAGGCAAGTTCCGCAATGTCGTCCCCAAGGCGATCGAGGACATGCTGAAGGCGCATCAGCTCCAGGCGTGGGAGAACCGAATCGAACCGGAGGACTCGCTCGTCGCCGAGGTCGTGCCTGAGATAAAGCCGACGCTCTCGGCCTGACGGGGAGGAGCCGCCATGCAAATGCCGCAAGCTCTCAGCGATGCCGCGCTTGCGGCAGCGTCGAAGGAAGCTCGGGCCATCGGCGTGCCGATGAACGTCGCCATCATGGACGTGGGAGCGAACCTGAAGGCCTTCCTGCGAATGGACGGCGCGCTGCTCGGGTCGCTGGACATCGCCCTGAAAAAGGCGCGAACCGCTGCGCTGTTCGCCATGAACACCGAGGCGATCGGCGAATTCTGCAAGCCGGGAGGAACATCTCCAGGGCTGGACGCGACCAATGGAGGCCTGGTCGTATTCGCCGGCGGCATCCCATTGCACGACGCCGGCGGCATTTTTCTGGGCGCGATAGGGGTGTCGGGTGGAAGCGTCTCCCAAGACTTCCAGGTTGCCGCAGCAGCGGTTGAGGCCGCGAGATCGGCGCAGACAGAGGGAGAAACCGAATGGCAGATCATCCCTTCCGGTGGGCAGCATCCTGCCGTGCTTTCGTCGGAGCAATCCTGATGGTGATCGCCCAAGGCACGGCCGCACAGACGGGCGCCCACGATGAGGAACGAAACCGCGAACTGGTCGCGCAGAGCTTCGAGGCTTGGCGGACCGGCTCTGGCAGCCCCTACGACCTGCTCGCCAGCGACGCGAGTTGGACGATCACCGGCAACTCGCTTGCTGCCAAGACATATCCGACCAAGGATGCGTTCATCGAGGAGGTCATCAGGCCGTTCAATGCGCGCATGAAATCGCGTCTCGTGCCGAAGGTTCGGAAGCTGTACGCGGAAGACGACACCGTCGTCGCGTTCTTCGACGCAGCCGGCACGGCCAGCGATGATCGGCCCTATTCCAATACCTATGTATGGATACTGGAAATGACGGATGGACAGATCGTCCGTGCGCATGCGTTCTTCGACAGCATCGCTTTCGACGAGTTGTGGCGACGCGTACCGGCAGAGCGGAGCGACATTGTCGCGTCACAGGAGGTCCCCGGGGGTTAACCGATCCGACTTGCGGTGGGCTGATTGGCCGGACGGCTACTCAAAGATCGTCATCGAACCGCAACGCGGAAGATGGTAATGTCGGGAGGTCGTCACGACCGACTCCGAAGCGTGTGACGTTCCTGTATTCGCCGCCGATCGGTTCCTTCGAGACACCGGCGCCGGTCCTGTCGGCCGGTCCCTTCCGCGGGAGGGTTCACATGAGCTTTATCACGACCAGGGACGGTACTCAGATCTTCTACAAGGATTGGGGACCGAAGGACGCCCAGCCGATTGTCTTCCATCATGGCTGGCCGCTGAGCGCGGACGATTGGGACAACCAGCTGATATTCTTTCTGGGCCACGGCTACCGCGTTATCGCCCACGACCGGCGGGGACATGGACGCTCGAGCCAGACCGACACCGGTAACGAGATGGACACCTACGCCGCCGATGTGGCGGAACTCGTCGGCGCTTTGGACCTCCGGAACGCCATCCACGTGGGCCACTCTACGGGCGGCGGGGAAGTCGCGCACTATGTTGCGCGCGCAGAGCCCGGGCGCGTGGCGAAGGCGGTCCTCATCGGCGCCGTTCCGCCGGTAATGGTCAAGTCCGAGAGTAATCCCGGCGGCACTCCGCTTGAGGTGTTTGACGGCTACCGCGCCGCCACCGCCGCCAATCGCGCGCAGATCTTCCTCGATGTTGCATCGGGCCCCTTCTACGGCTTCAACCGTGAAGGCGCGCGGCCGTCAGAGGGCATCATCCGCAACTGGTGGCGCCAGGGCATGATGGGCGGAATCAAGGCCCAATACGATTGCATCAAGGCCTTTTCGGAAACGGATTTCACGGAAGATCTGAAAGCGATCGATGTGCCGGTGCTGCTGATGCACGGAGACGACGACCAGATCGTGCCAATCGCGGATTCCGCCCTGCTGGGGATCACGCTGCTGAAGAAGGGCACGCTGAAAGTCTATCCGGCGCTTCCCCACGGTATGGCGACTACTCACGCCGACATCATCAACCGGGACCTCCTCGCATTTATCACGGACACTTTGGAAGTAACCTCAGCGACAGTGTCGGAGGAGCATCTGCAAATCATTGAGACGCGTGCTCCATCCTGATCTGCCGACGACCGTGGGCCAGGCGTCGAGGCGCCCGGCCGGCGCAAGGAAGAGTCATGGGCAACACTGACGAGGATCTCGCCACTGCGCGCAGGCCGCAGATATTTCCCCGTTTCAACGACGAGGAGATTGCTCGTCTCTCCAGGTTCGGGGAACCGCGCAGCTACGGTCGCGGCGAGATGGTAGCCTAGGCCGGGGAGGTCGGGCTAGGCCTCCTGCTTGTCCTTTCTGGTAGGCTCGAGGTTAGACGGCACGATCGCGCCGGCAACGACGCACATATCATCACGCACGAACGCGGCGACATGATGGGCGAGCTTGCCCAGCTCTCGGGCCGTCCCTTCCTGATCAATGCCCTCGCGCTGACGGCTGTTGAGGCTATTGCAATCGCATCGCTTGCGGGCGCTCCTGATAACTGAAACCGAACTCGGTGAACGGGTGATGCGCGCGCTGATCCTGCGCCGCGTCACTGCCGCGCTCGAACAGGGCGGTTCCAACGGCGGCGAGCCTGGTATCGATCGACCATTGCGCGGTCGGCAATGCTGCATCGGATGCATCGATGAGGTTGCTGCATCCGTCGCGCTCGCTCTGCCGGGGAGGATGCGGCTTATGCGCGCGGAGGGTCGCTGATCATGTGAGACACCCCACCCCCGGGTGCTTCACCTGAGCGAACCCGGAGGGTTCTCCTAACTCCGCCGTATGATGGACGAACCGCGTCCCAGCATCAGCCCCGCTGCTCCCGCGACCAGCGTCATGATGCCCAAACCGGTTGCAGCAGGGTGTCTGCGCAAAGCCGAATACATACTCGTGCGACGCATGCCTTTGGTCTGGTCGCCGAAGACCTCACCCTCGCTTCCACCATGGTGAAATCCTCCTTCTTCGGAGCGCTTCTGCTTGTCCTTGTCGAACGCCGTCTTGAAGAACGCTGCTGAGAAGATCCGATCCGAGATGTTAGGCATGATGGTGGCGAGCAAGGTCATGGCGCGCCCGGAGCCGCCGACGATCATATCTCGGGTCGGCCGCTCGGCAGCGTGGCACATCGCGCGAGCCACGAGCTGCGGTGAGTAGACCGGTGGCGGTACCACGGACCGTCCACTCATTCGATTAAGTGAGTGTTTGCCAAATGGAGTGTTGATGCCGCTCGGCTGGATCAACGTGATCGAGACGGGCGCCTCTTCGTGCATCAACTCGAGACGAAGGGAATCGATGTAGCCCTTCACCGCGTATTTGCTGGCCGTATAGGAGGATAGTACAGGAGCCGGCATCTGGGAGGATATCGAGCCGGTGGTGATCAGCGCGCCACCGTGTTCTTTAAGGTGCGGGAGTGCCTCCGTGGCGCAATGGACCACTCCCCAATAGTTCGTATCGAGCAGCCGGCGATGATCGTCGTCATCCAGTTCTTCAAGCTTTGCATAGACGCCGACGCCAGCATTGCTGATCCAGGTGTCAAAGCCGCCGTGCCGCCCGATCACCGTCTGTACCGCAGTCCGAACATCCTCTCGCGAGCCCACGTCCGCGCAGACATAGTCGCACTTTCCGCCTTCATCCCGGATCTGCCGACTGGCTTCTTCAAGGCCATCTTCGTTGCGAGCAATGATCACCACATTGGCGCCCTTCTCGGCGGCCATCTTTGCGGTCGCGAGCCCGATACCCGACGATCCGCCGGTTATGACGATTGTTTGCTCATTGAGTGGCTTGAGTTTCATTGCGGCGCTCCGGTTGGCTTTTGCGTGATACTCAACCAAGAGGATCGCCGAGCAATCGTTCCCCGATTTGCCTTGTCCGTCTAGATCGGCCGCGCCCAGCCGTCAGTCCGACGGCGTTGGCGAGTACATGCCTCTGCACCGCGGCCAAAAGCTCTTCGCGACCGAAACCCAGAACGACGTCCGGCACCCAGACACCTCCGCCGCCCAACTAACGAGAAGCTCGTCGCACTCGTCGCCGAGGCTCACAAGGTGAGACAACTGGTGCTCGCGAGCCCGGAGCGATGGATTGCAAGTATTGCCAACGAGCCTGGGCGATCCAGGACAAGACTTGGCAAACCCGTTGCTTTGTCCTGCCTAGCGCCGGATATCGTCACGGTGATTGTCGAAGGTAGGCAGCCGGAGCATCTCACAGCAAAGCAGCTGATGAGCAGGCCGTTGCCGCTGTCCTGGACGGAGCAGTGTCGCGAACTTGGCTTCGCCTGAACCGATCCAACTGCAGTCACAATTTCCGGAGCTGAGATGCCCCGGTGAATCCGTGTAAAATCCGCCTCACCCCGCCAACTCTCCCGCTGCAGTTCCTCGAATTCATATACGGAAAGGCCGCAGAGCTACGCTACTTCGGGCGGGCGCTCCGTGGCCGGTACGATTTTCCAGGACTACTCAGGACTGTTTGGTGCGGTCGAGAAGACTCGAACTTCCACGGGCTTTCGCCCACAACGACCTCAACGTTGCGCGTCTACCAGTTCCGCCACGACCGCACTCAGCCAGAAAGGGCGACGGACGCCCTCGGGGGGTAGGCGGGCGCCCCTAGCAACAGGCGCGCCCCTCCGCAAGCGGTTTGAGCACGGGTCTTGCGGCTGCTGTGGATTCAGTCCGGCTTCCAGCCGATTTCCGCGAATTTGGCGGATTTCGGAACGTCGGTCACCGCCTCGTTGATCGTCACGCTCTCGCCCGGGGCGAGTTGCGCTTTGGGCGGGGCGACTTCCCAGCTGTAGACGATCCGGTCGCGCGCATCCCGCATGACGATCAGGATCGAGGGTATGGTGTGCGTCTCCCGCCCCACGTTGGTGATTGTGCCGCTAGCGCCGAAGAATTCGGTGCCATTGGGCAGGGTGCGCCGATCCTGCTGCTCGGGTGGAAATTCCAGAACGAGGTCCGGCTGCTGCATGGCAAAGACCGGACGGCTGACGGGAACCCAGTCCGGCAGGCCCCAGTAGCTGACTGCTCCGATCGTGCCGAGCGCCAGCACCGCGAAGACCGCCGCGGCGGCGGTCCATATCCTCAGCGGGTTGCGCCGCGGCCGGAACGGCGGCTCAGCCGAGAATGGAGAATAATCGTCCTCGGGCTGGTCGGGCTGCGGCGCAGCCGCGGCAGTTTCGGCCACGGGAGGTGGTTCGTCGAAGCCCGGCGCCGGCGGCGGGGGCGGAGCTGCGTCTTCCGGCGGATCGTGCGCTTCGGGCCGCGCGATCGGCGGTTCGGTTGTTGCAGGCGGCGAAGAAGGGGCCGCGGGGGCCACAGGAGGCGGAGCGGGCCGGGGCGGTTCGGGCGGCGGCGGCGAAGCATGTGGAGGCTCGCTCTCGTCCGCTCCTGCTCCCGTCCCCTCCTGAAACCAGCTATGCCTGCACTTCGCGCACCGCACCGTGCGCCCGTCGACTCCGATAGCGCTGTCTGGCACGACGTAGCGGGTCGAGCAGGCGGGGCAGGCGATGATCATCGTAACCGCCATCCTTACGGCGGGGCGTGAAACCCAACAAGACTTGCCCGCGACGGGGGAGTGAGCGAGCGGCTTTTTTCCACATCGAAGCGCCGCTATAGCCGCGCGCACATGCCGAGTTGCGATCTTCCGACACTGCGGACGGCTCCCCGTCTATGAGCGATTTCGACAGCGAGATCGTTGCGTTCGACAACGTCGGCTTGCGCTACGGCACCGAGGGAGAGGTCCTGCGCGACGTATCCTTCACGCTCTACCCGGGCAGCTTCTATTTCCTCACCGGAGCGAGCGGCGCGGGCAAGACCTCGCTGCTCAAGCTGCTCTACCTCGCGCAACGCCCATCGCGCGGGGCAATCCGGATGTTCGGGGCCGACGTCATCACCCTGCCGCGCGCGCGCCTGCCGGCCTTCCGCCGCCGGCTGGGCGTGGTGTTCCAGGATTTCCGGCTCGTGTCGCATTTGTCTGCATTCGACAACGTCGCGCTGCCGCTGCGTGTCTCCGGCGTACCGGAATCCGATATTGCGAAGCCTGTCGCCGACATGCTCGACTGGGTCGGACTTTCGCACCGCCACGAAGCGCGCCCGGCGACGCTCTCCGGGGGGGAGCAGCAGCGGGTGGCGATCGCGCGCGCGGTGATCGGTCGGCCCGACATGCTGATAGCCGACGAGCCGACCGGCAACGTCGATCCCGAAATGGCCCTGAAGTTGTTGCGCCTGTTCGAAGCGCTCAATCGCCTGGGCACGACCGTGGTGGTCGCAACGCACGATGTGCATTTGCTCAAGAAGGTGCCCGACTCGCTGATCATGCGGCTCGACAAGGGGCAGCTGTCCGATCCCACGGGGGCGCTACGCTATCCCCCGCGCGCCGCGCATCGTGAAAGGCCCGCATCATGACACGCACGTCTGCGCTCAATCGTGCTGTCGTGCGCGGCCTCTCCCCGTTTGGCGGCGACCGTGCCGCGCGGCTGGTGCCACAGGCACGGCTCGCCGGGCCGATGCCGTGGGTGATAGCGATCATGGTCGCGCTGACGGTGGTCGCGGCCGCGGGCGGACTCGCCCTGCAGAACATGGTCGAGGCCGCGCGCGCCGAGCTGTCGGGCGGCGCGACGGTGCAGGTGATCGAGGCGTTTCCCGCCGCGCGCGAGGAGCAGGCACGCGCGGTCGAAACGGCGCTTGCTGCCGACCCCGCGGTCGCGAGCTACCGCCGCGTGCCGGAAGCCGAACTCGATGCCTTGCTCGAGCCGTGGCTCGGCGTGGGCTCGGCCGATGCGACCGTACCCGTCCCGGCCCTGATCGACGTTCGCCTGCGCGGCGCTGCCGACCGTGCCGCGATCGACCGGCTTCAGACGCGACTGCTCGACGTCGCGCCCGACGCGCGCGTCGACGCGCAATCGGGTTGGCTGCAGCCAGTGTTCGGCGCGATCACCTCGCTCCAGTGGCTGGCGATCGCGCTGGTCGTGCTGCTGGCGCTGACCAGCGCGGCGGCCGTCTGGCTTGCAGCGCGTTCCGCGCTCGGCAGCAACCGCAACACGATCGAAATCGTCCACCTTCTCGGCGGCACAGACGGGCAGATCGCCCGCATCTTTCAACGCTCGGTTGGCTACGATGCGGCGCTAGGCGGTGCAGTGGGCCTGGCGATCGGCATTGCGGGAGTGGTAGTGCTCGGCCGCCAGTTCGCAGCGCTCGCCTCGGGTATGGTGGCTGGGGGCGGATTGACCCTGCCCGACTGGCTGACTCTCGCGGCAATCCCTGTCGCCGGTGTCGCCATCGCAGTGATTACCGCGCGGCTGACGGTGCTCGCCGCCGTGAGGAGAATGCTGTGATCGGCCGCATCCTGTCCGCGTTGGCGATCCTCTGGGCCCTGGGCTTTCTGTGGTTTGCGATTGCGCTGCCCGGACCAGCCGAAAATGTGCGTACCGATGCGGTGATCGTCCCGACCGGCAGCGCGGGGCGGATCGAGCGAGGGCTGGAGGTGCTCCGCGAACGGCAGGCCGGGATGATGCTCGTGACCGGCGTCGATCCGGAAGTCAGACAGGCGGAGTTCGCCGCGCAGTTCGGCGTGCCCGCGGACGTGATGGCGTGCTGCGTCTCGCTCGGCTTCGCGGCTGTCGACACGCGTAGCAACGCGTCGGAAACCGCCCAGTGGGTCGAAATGCATGACATCGGATCGCTCCGCCTCGTCACGACGGACTGGCACATGCGCCGCGCCGCCGGCGAGCTGGCACGCACTCTGCCCGACGGCGTCACGGTGGTGTGGGACGCCGTACCTTCGCACCCCTCGCTGGGTGACCTTTTCCTCGAATACCACAAGCTGCTCGTCAGCGTTGTTAGCCGCTTGGGGTAGCGGCAGGTGACGCTTCTTCTCCGTAACCTCGCGTTCTATGTCGTGTTCTATCTTGGGAGTGCGGGCTACGTGCTCGCCGCGGTTGCCTCGATTCCGCTGGGAACGCGGGTTCTCGGCCGGGTCGTGGACGGTTGGTGTTGTTTCCACCGGCTCTGCGCACGCGTTTTTCTGGGCATCGCCGTGCGCGTCGAAGGAGCGCCGGTTGCAGGTCCCGCGCTCTATGCCATCCGGCACGAAAGCTTCTTCGAGGCGATCGACGCGCCCTGCCTGTTCGATCAGCCAGTGCCGTTCGCCAAGCGCGAGCTGTTCCGTATCCCCGGCTGGGGCCGCGCGGCGCGCGCCTACGGCTGCGTTCCGGTCGCCCGCGATGAGGGGGCGCGGGCCCTGCGCGCCATGATCTCCTCGGCGCGGACCTATTCCGCGCAAGGCCGGCCACTGGTGATCTTTCCCGAAGGTACCCGCGTGCCGCATGGGGAGCGGCACCAGCTCCAAGCGGGATTTGCGGGGCTCTACAAGCTGCTCGGACTGCCTGTGGTGCCGGTGGCGATCGACAGCGGGCCGCTCTACCACCGCCGGCTCAAGCGCCCCGGCACGGTGACCTATCGCTTCGCCGAGCCGATCCCTCCGGGCTTGCCGCGCCCCGAGATCGAGCGGCAGGTGCTGGAAGCGATCAATGCGCTCAACCCGACTTAGTGATCCTTGCGGCCGAAATCGGGCCGCGCATCGTCCTGGCCCTGCTCGACGATCGAGCGGCGTATGTCGCGCGTGCGGGTGAAGAGGTCGAACAGCGCCTCCCCGTCTCCCCGCCGGATCGCGCGCTGGAGCGCCGTGAGGTCTTCGTTGAAGCGGCCGAGCATCTCCAGAACCGCGTCGCGGTTGGAGAGGAACACGTCGCGCCACATGGTCGGATCGCTCGCGGCGATGCGGGTGAAGTCGCGGAAGCCGCCGGCCGAATACTTGATGACCTCGCTGCGCGTGACCTCCTCGAGATCGGAGGCGGTGCCGACGATGGTGTAGGCGATCAGGTGCGGAATGTGGCTGGTGACGGCGAGCACGAGATCGTGATGCGCGGCGTCCATGATCTCGACTTTCGCGCCGAGCGCCTCCCAGAAGCGGGTCAGCTCCGCGATTGCGGCGGGATCGACGTTGCTCGGCGGAGTGAGAATGCACCAGCGCTGCCGGAACAGGCTGGCGAAGCCGGCGTCGGGGCCGCTCTGCTCGGTACCCGCCACCGGATGCGCGGGAATGACGGTGCGGCCGGGCAGTGCCTCGCGAAGCGCCTCCATCACCGATTGCTTCGAAGAACCGACGTCGCTGACGATCGCATCGCCGGACAGATGGCCGGCAATCATGGCGGCCGCCTGCGCCATCGCACCTACGGGCACGCAGAAGAGAACGAGATCGGCGCCGGTCACGGCCTCGCCGGCCGTTTCGCAGACGGTCCCGGCGAGTCCTCGTTCGGCTGCGCGGCGGCGTACGGCCGGGTCGGCGTCGTATGCGGTAGTCCTCACGTCCGGCAAATGCTCGGCAATGGCAAGCCCGACCGACCCGCCGAGCAGGCCGAGGCCGATGATCGCGACGCGCTCGATGCTCACCGCGCCGCCTCCGCCAAGGCGCGCAGACGTTGCGCAACGGCATCCATCTGCTCGCGCGTGCCGATGGTTATCCGCAGCGCCTGCGGGAGCCCCTGGCCGGGAAGGTGGCGCACCGCGAAGCCGGCCTCGGCCAGCCCGTCGAGCGCTGCGGCGGCGCCGAGAGCGCCTTCGAACAGCACGAGCACGAAGTTGCCCTTGCTCGGCAGAGCACGCAGCCCGTGGTTGCCCAGCGCGCCGATCGCATCCGAGAATCGCACCAGTTCGGCGGTGTTGTGCTCGCGCGAGCGACGGACGAACTCTTGATCGCCGAGCGCGGCGAGCGCCGCCGCCTGGCCGTGGTTGGTGACGTTGAAGGGGCCGCGGATGCGGTTGAGGGTATCGACGATCCCCGGCGCCCCGGTCGCCCAGCCGATCCGCTCTCCGGCAAGGCCGTAGATCTTGGAGAACGTGCGCGTGACGAGCACGTTGTCGTGCCGGCCCGCGAGCGCGAGGCCGCAGTCGTCGTCCTCGGGCGCGAGGTATTCGGCATAGGCCTGATCGAGCACGAACAGCACGTCGCGCGGCAGTCGCGCATGGAGCCGGGCGACCTCGCCGGCCGGTAGGAAGCTTCCCGTGGGATTGTTCGGGTTGGCGAGGAAGACCACGCGCGTCCGCTCGGTCACTGCGGCGAGCAGGGCATCGACATCGGCCCCGTAGTCGGCATCCGGCGCTTCGACCGGCACTGCGCCGCAGCGGCGGGCGGCAATGTCGTAGACGGCGAAGCTGTAGCGGGTGAACAGCACCTCGTCGCCGGGCCCGGCATAGCCTTGCGTGGCGAGATTGAGCAGTTCGTCCGAACCGGTGCCGCAGACAATGCGCGCGGGATTGATCCCGTGCAGCGCGCCGATGCCTTGGCGCAGCGCACTCGCGTCCGGGTCGGGGTAGCGCGCTGGCGGCGCGGCCTGTGTCAGCGCGGCCAGCGTTGCCGGGCTCGTGCCCAGCGGGTTCTCGTTGGCCGAGAGCTTGACCAGCTCGCGCCCGTCGGCAGAGCGGGCCTTGCCCGGCACGTAGGCGTGAATGCCCTCGATCCAGGGCTTGGGGGTGGGGCTGGCGCTCATGTTGAACGCGCGATAGGACAACCTCGTTGAGTTCGCGAGAAAGAAAAAACGGCCCTTCGACAAGCTCAGGGCGAACGGTTAGAGGGTGACGTTCACCAACTCGTTCGTGCTAGATCCTGAGCCTGCCGAAGGATCGAAGCACCGTTCTTTTTGCTGTTCCAAGGTCCGGTTTGAACGCCTCCTCACAAGTCTTCCGTCTCCCTCACCCCCTGCCGCTCGATGGCGGGCAGGCGCTCGAGGGCGCGGCGATCGCCTACGAGACCTACGGCGAGCTGGCGGCGGACAAGTCCAACGCGATCCTCGTCTGCCACGCGCTCACCGGCGACCAGTACCTCGCGAGCCCGCACCCGGTGACCGGCAAGCCCGGCTGGTGGGAGCGGATGGTCGGCCCCGGCAAGCCGATCGACACGAGCCGCTACCACGTGATCTGCGCCAATGTGATCGGCAGCTGCATGGGCTCGACCGGCCCGGCCAGCGCGGCGCCCGACAGGCGCCCTTGGGCGATGCGCTTCCCGGTCATCACCATCCGCGACATGGTGCGCGGGCTCGTCGCCCTGCTCGACGGGCTTGGGATCGAGCGGCTGCACGCGGTCGTCGGCGGATCGATGGGCGGGATGCAGACGCTGAGCCTCGCCGCCAACTTCCCCGACCGCGCCGAGCGCGTGCTCGCGATTGCGACGACGGCGCGGCATTCGGCGCAGAACATCGCGTTTCACGAAGTGGGACGGCAGGCGATCATGGCCGATCCCAACTGGCGCGACGGCGACTACTACGGCCACGGCAGCGCGCCCGACGCCGGCCTCGCGGTCGCGCGCATGGCGGCGCACATCACCTACCTCTCGGAAGCGGGCCTGACCGAGAAGTTCGGCCGCCGCCTGCAGGACCGCGATGCGAAGAGCTTCGGCTTCGACGCCGATTTCCAGGTCGAGAGCTACCTGCGCTATCAGGGCAGCGGCTTCACGCGGCGGTTCGATGCCAATTCCTACCTCTATATCACCCGCGCGATGGACTACCTCGACATCGCGGAGGAACACGGCGGCAAGCTGGCCGACGCCTTCGCCGGGCACGCCATGGGCAAGGGCGCGCGCTTTTGCCTCGTCAGCTTCGACACCGACTGGCTCTATCCCACCGCCGAGAGCCGCCACGTGGTGCATGCGCTCAACGCGGCGGGCGCGCCGGTCAGCTTCGTCGAACTCTCGGCACCGTTCGGGCACGACAGCTTCCTGCTCGACGTGCCGGCGCTCGACCGCGTGGTGAAAGGCTTCCTCGATGGTTGACGCGTCAACCTTGCGTTCGGATCTCGCAGTGATTGCGCGCCACGTGCCCGCCGGCGTGCGCGTGCTCGACATCGGCTGCGGCGACGGCGCGCTGATGGCGGCCCTGCGCGACGGCAAGCAAGTCGACGCGCGCGGGATCGAGATCGACGGCGCGCTGGTCGAACGCTGCGTCGCGCGCGGCCTCAGCGTGGTGCAGGGGGACGCCGACCGCGACCTCGCGTTCTACCCCGACGGCGCGTTCGACGTGGCGATCCTCAGCCAGACGCTGCAGACCGCCGCGCGGCCCGACCGGATGCTGGCCGAGCTGCTGCGGGTCGGCCGCCGCGCTTTCGTCAGCTTCCCCAACTTCGCCTACTGGCGCATGCGCTGGGCCCTGCTGAGCCGCGGCCGCATGCCGGTGACGCGCCACTTGCCGGTGACCTGGTACGAGACCGAGAACATCCACCACATGACCGTGCGCGATTTCGAAGAACTGGCGCGCGACCTCGGCATCGCCATCGAGAACCGCTGGTTCTTCACCCGCGACCGCGAGATCGGCGCCGCCGGCGCCAACTGGCGCGCCGAATACGCGCTGTTCGAGGTGCGGCGGGGGTAGTTTGCTGCGAGCCCCCGCGCAGGCGGGGGCCTCAGGCCGCTGGCGTTCCGCCCGATGGCCCGAGGTCCCCGCCTGCGCGGGGACTCACGGCTCTCAGGAGCGTAACTTCTCCGCATGCCACCCGACGTGCTCGGCCATGAAGGTCGAGATGAAGTAGTAGGAATGGTCGTAGCCGGCTTGGAGGCGGATCGTGGCGTCGAGGCCGGCGGCTTCGCAGGCTTCGGCCAAGCGGTGGGTGCGGAGCTGTTCGACCAGGAAGTCGTCGGCGGTGCCCTGATCGACGAGGATGTGGTCGTGGCGCGCGCCGCTTTCGATCAGGGCGACCGCGTCGTACTCGCGCCATGATGCGCGGTCGGCTCCGAGATAGCGGCCGAGGGCCTTTTCGCCCCACGGCACCTCGCTCGGCGCGACGATCGGGGAGAAGGCGCTGATCGAGCGGAAGCGCTCCGGATTGCGCAGGCCGATGGTCAGCGCACCGTGGCCGCCCATCGAATGGCCGGTGATCGACTGACGCGCCATGTCCGCCGGGAAATTCGCCGCGATCACTTCGGGCAGTTCGCGCTCGACATAGCTGCGCATGCGGTAGTGCGCCGCCCAGGGCTGCTCGGTCGCATCGACATAGAAGCCGGCGCCCTTGCCGAAATCGTATTCGCCCTCGGCATCGGGCACGTCGTCGCCGCGTGGGCTGGTGTCGGGGGCGACGAAGATCACGCCGTGCTCGGCGCAGGCCGCGCGGTATTCGCCTTTCTCGGTGACGTTGGCGTGGGTGCAAGTCAGGCCCGAGAGATACCAGAGCACGGGCAGCTTCGCGCCGTCGGCATGCTCGGGCACGAAGACCGAGAAGGTCATCCCGGTCCCGGTCTCCGCCGACTGGTGAGAATAGACGCCCTGCGTGCCGCCGTGGCTGCGATTGGTGCTGATGGTCTCGAGTTTCATCCGCCCTCCCTATCCGTTCGCCGCGCGCGTGTCGAAGCCGATCCTCCCCCTTTTCACGAAGTGCAAATGGGAGGGGGACCGCGGGCGCCGCGCGCGGTGGAGGGGTATTGCGCTGCGTCAGCGGCGTGCCTTTAGCCCCTCCGTCAGCGCGGCGCGCTGCCACCTCCCCATTTGGCTTCGCAAAAATGGGGAGGATCAGGCCTGGACCGTCGGAACCTCGGCCACCAGCGGAGCGTGCCCCCAGCGCCGGAGCAGCCGGAGGACGTCGGCGCCCGCCAGCCCCACGGTCGCGGTGTTGCGCAGCGGGTGGACGTTGATCCGCTCCGCTTCGGCCAGCCTTGCGTCGAGCACCGCGGTCACGCTGCCCGGTTCGGCGTTGATCATGGCGAGCGGAGTGACCGAGCCCGGTGCTATGCCGAGCAGACGCTGCATATCCTCCGCTTTTGCGAAGCTCACCCGCTTGCAGCCGATCGCCTGCGGCAGCGCCTTGAGGTCGACCCGCGCCTCGGCCGGCACGGTCGCCAGCCAGAACGCACCGGCGGTGTCCTTCAGGAACAGGTTCTTGGTGTGCTCGCCCGGAATGTCGCGGTCGAGCGCGCGGCTTTCGGCGACGGTGAAGACCGCCGGATGCTCGTGCAGCGAATGGGGGATCGCGAGCGACGCCAGGTCCGCCAGCAATCCCGCTTCGCCGCGCATGGCGCGCGTCAGGATTCCATCCGGTGGAGCGCGCAGAGCTTGTTGCCGTCGGGATCGCGCAGGTAAGCGAGATAGAGCTTCAGACCGTAGTTTTCGCGCACGCCCGGCGGGTCTTCGATTGCGGTGCCGCCGTTCTCGACACCCGCCTTGTGCCAGGCATCGGCCTGCTCCGGCGTCATGGCGAAACCGACGGTGCAGCCGTTGCCATGTGTTGCCGGCTGACCGTCGATCGGTGTCGTCACGAGGAATGTGGCGCCGTTGTGCCTGTAGACGAGGCGGCCTTTGGGATCGACGATCCCTTCTCTGCCGCCGAACGCCTTGAACGTCGCATCATAGAACGTCTTGGACCGGTCGAGATCGTTCGATCCGACCATCATGTGACTGAACATTCCGTGCCCTCCACTCAGTTTCGATTCGCCACCTTTATCGGGCGCGAAATGCCGGTCAATAGACGACGACGCTCCTGATGCTCTCGCCCGCGTGCATCAGGTCGAAGCCCTTGTTGATCTCTTCGAGGCTGAGGACGTGGGTGATCATCGGGTCGATCTGGATCTTGCCGTCCATGTACCAGTCGACGATCTTCGGCACGTCTGTCCGGCCGCGCGCGCCGCCGAACGCGGTGCCGCGCCAGTTGCGGCCGGTGACGAGCTGGAACGGGCGGGTGGAGATTTCCTTGCCCGCCTCGGCCACGCCGATGACGACCGAAGTGCCCCAGCCGCGGTGGCAGCATTCGAGCGCTGTGCGCATGACTTCGGTGTTACCGGTGCAGTCGAAGCTGTAGTCGGCGCCGCCGTCGGTCAGCTCGACTACCTTGGCAACGACTTCGTCGCGGCTCATGCCCTTGGTGTTCAGGAAGTGGGTCATGCCGAACTTGCGGCCCCATTCCTCGCGGTCCGGATTGATGTCGATCCCGACGATCATGTTCGCCCCGGCGAGCTTCGCGCCCTGGATCACGTTGAGGCCGATCCCGCCGAGGCCGAACACCACGACGTTGTCGCCGACCTGGACCTTGGCGGTGTTGACCACCGCGCCCACGCCCGTCGTGACGCCGCAGCCGATGTAGCAGCTCGTCTGGAACGGCGCGTCCTCGCGGATCTTCGCCACGGCAATCTCGGGCAGCACGGTGAAGTTCGAGAACGTCGAACAGCCCATGTAGTGGAAGATCGCCTGGCCCTTGTAGGAGAAGCGGCTGGTCCCGTCCGGCATCAGCCCCTTGCCCTGGGTGGCGCGGATTGCGGTGCACAGGTTGGTCTTGCCGGAAAGGCACGACTTACACTGGCGGCACTCGGGGGTGTAGAGGGGGATCACGTGGTCGCCCGGCTTCACGCTGGTCACGCCGGCGCCCACCTCGCGCACGATCCCTGCGCCCTCATGGCCCAGCACGCTCGGGAAGATGCCCTCGGAATCGAGGCCGTCGAGCGTGTAGGCGTCGGTGTGGCAGATCCCGGTCGCCATGATCTCGACCAGCACTTCGCCCTGCTTCGGCCCTTCGAGATCGAGCTCGACGATCTCGAGCGGCTTCTTCGCCTCGAAGGCGACGGCGGCGCGGGTTTTCATCGGGGCACTCCTGTAAACATCTTAGGGGGGATTGGTTGTTATCGGGTCCGGGTCCTAGTATGACGGAAACGAAGTTCATACCTTGCAGAGCCGTCACCCTGAACTTGTTTCAGGGCCCATTCGTCCTTTCGTGCAGTCGGTTCCGGAGGCACGATGGGTGCTGAAACGAGTTCAGCATGACGGGGATGATGCGTCGAACTTTCGGCTTCAGCTGACCAACCCGGCTTTGATTACCAATTGGCGAATCGCGCTATGGTCATTCTGATCACCTAACCTAATGGCGCCATGATGTCAAGGAAAATAACCATATAGGTTAGAAAGCTGGGGTCAGTCCGCCTCGTGCACGGTCTTGGGCACCATGCATGCCATGACCCCCTCGCGCCCATCCTCGCTGCCGTAGCCCGACCACTTCACGCCGCCGAACGGCGCGTCGACTCCCGACACGTTGGCGCCGTTGATCGCCAGCATGCCGGTCTCGATCTCGGCGGCGAGGCGGCTGCGGCGCGCCGGGTCCTGGGTCCAGGCGTAGGCGGCAAGGCCGTAGGGCAGGCGGTTCGCCTCCTCGATCATGCTGTCCTCGTCCTTCATCGGGTTGAGCAGCGCAACCGGGCCGAACGGCTCGTTGTTCATGATGTCGGCGTCGACCGGCACTTCGGAAAGCACGGTGGGCTCGTGGAAGAAGCCGCGGTTGCCGATCCGCTCGCCCCCGGTGAGCAGGTTCGCGCCCTTGTCCTTCGCGTTGCCGATCAGCTTCGCCAGCGAATCGGGGCCGCGCGCATTGGCCATCGGGCCCATCTGCGTGTCCTCCTCGAAGCCGCTGCCGACCTTCACCGTCCTGGCGCGCTCGACGAAGCCGTCGCGGAAGCGCTCGAACACGTCCTCCTCGATCAGGAAACGCGTCGGGCTGACGCAGACCTGGCCCGCGTTGCGGTACTTGGCCGCGACCATGGTATCGAGCACCTTGTCGACGTCGCTGTCGTTGAACACCAGCACCGGGCCGTGGCCGCCGAGTTCCATCGTCGCGACCTTGAGGTCATCCGCGGCGAGGCGGGCGAGGTGCTTGCCGACTGCGGTCGAGCCGGTGAAGGTCACTTTGCGGATAATGGGCGAGCCGAGCAGGTGGCGGCTGACCGTATCGGGCACGCCGAACACGCACTGCACCGCATCGCCCGGCACGCCCGCGTCGAGCAGCGCCTGGACCAGCGCGATGCCGCCCGCCGGGGTTTCTTCCGACGGCTTGACGATCACCGAGCAGCCGGCCGCAAGCGCGCCGCCGATCTTGCGCACGACGTTGATCATCGGGAAGTTCCACGCGGCGAAGCCCGCAACCGGGCCGATCGGATGGTACTGGACTTCGACCCGCTGGCCCGTGGGACGCACCAGCGTACGGCCGTAGATGCGCTTGATCTCGCCGGCGTAGAACTCGAGCAGCATGGCCGAATAGATCACTTCGCCCATCGCGTCCTTGACCGGCTTGCCCTGCTCGCGCGTGATCGCGGGCGCGATCTGGCTGACCCGCTCCTTGAGCAGCCCAGCGGCCTTGGTCAGGATCGCGGCGCGCTTATCCGCCGGCGTATCGCGCCACGTGCGAAAGCCCCGCTTTGCGCCGTCGAGCGCGCGGTCGAGATCCTCGGTGCTTGCGCGGGGCAGAGTGCCGATCGTCTCGCCGGTGGCCGGATCGATCACCTCTTCGGTTTCGCGCCCGCCGCCGGTCACCTGTTCGCCGCCGATCAGGAGGTGGAGGGAAGGGTAATCGGCCATGGCTGCAGCTCCTCTAGTCGCGTTTGCGCGGGGGATGGCCGCGCGCGCGAGGCGCGTCAACCGTGCCGGCCTAGGCAATCGTTCATCTTGCCTCGTATAGGGCGCGGTCATGACCCGCTTTCTCACCACCGTCGTGCTGGCGCTGGCCTCGCTCGCATCGACCGCGCAGGCGCAGGAGCCGCCGAAGCTGAATCTCACCATCGAGCAGCGCACCGCCCTGCGCTGCTCGGTCGCCTTCGCTTTGGTCGCCGAAGGGCAGGCCCGCGGCGATGCGGCGATGACCGCTTACCCGGCCATCGGCGAGCGAGGGCGCGAATTCTTCGTCCGCACCTCCGCGCGGATCATGGACGAGACCGGCCTGAGCCGCGACGCGGTCGCCGGGCTCCTCGGCGCGGAAGTCGAATCGCTGCGCGAGGAAGGGGCGCTCGATCGGGCCATGCCGCCCTGCATGCTGCTGCTCGACGCTTCGGGGCTGTAAGGGCCGTTCAGTGCCCGGTCAGGCACTCTGGGACACCCTTCGCCCGCGAACGAATCGGAGAACGACCATGCGTATTCTCGCTCTTTGCGCGGCCGCTGCGCTCGCGTTTCCGGCGGCCGCCAGCGCCTCCGAACCCGCGCCGCTGCCCGATTTCGAGCTACACGACGCTCCGCTCTACGCGCCCGAGGCCGAATACGAGGAGCCCCTGTCGCAGCGGCTCGCCGACCCCGCGGTGCAGAACGAGCTTGCCAGCACCGTCGCGGTCCTGGGTGAAATCCTGCTCGACATGCCGCTGGCGCCGATCGTCGAGCCGATGGCCGAAATTGCCGGCCGCGATCCCGGCAGCGTGGATCCCGATCTGACACTGCGCAAGATGCGGCCCGAGGCGAGTGACGTGCCCGCCCGCGTCGCCCGCGATCTGCCGCGCGCTATGGGTGCTATGGCGTCGATGACCGACAGCCTGGAAGCGATGCGCCCGGCGCTCCGCGAAATGGCTGAGCGGCTGGAATTCGGCATCGATCAGGCGACCCGCAGTCCCCGCTGACGCAGCGCCTGCGTAAAACCCTGTTTTGCCTCTCCTGGCACTGTAGACGGCCCCGCGCGCTTGCGGCATGAGCAGGGGCGCATATGTGGCGCCTCTATCAGTTCCCCCTCTGTCCGTTCAGTCGCAAGGTCCGCCTGCTCCTCAGCGAGAAAGGCGTCGGCTACGAGCTGTGGCGCGAGAACCCGTGGGACGCGAGCGACGAGTTCTGGGCGCTCAACCCGGCCGGGCGGACCCCGGTGCTCTACGATCCGGAACGGCGCCTGGCCCTGTCCGACAGCCGCGCGATCTGCGAGTATTTCGAGGAGACGGTCGACAAGGCGCCGATGATCAACGGCACGGCTGCCAACCGGGCGGAAATCCGCCGGCTGGTGGCGCTGTTCGACGAAAATTTCTTCGGTGACGTCACCATGCCGCTGCTGCACGAGCGGATGAAGAAACGCCTCGTCCTGCGCCAGCCCCCCGACTCGCGGATCCTGCGCGAGGCGATGAAGCTGGCTCACGGGCACCTCGACTACATCGACTGGCTGATCGACAACCGTACCTGGCTTGCGGGCGCGACGATGAGCCTGGCCGATCTTGCCGCCGCGGCGCAGATCTCGGTCGCCGACTACCTCGGTGGAATCGACTGGACCGGGCACGAGCAGACGCGCGGATGGTATTCGGTGTTCAAGAGCCGCCCTTCGTTCCGCCCGCTGCTGTCGGAGCGGATGGAGGTGATCCAGCCGCCGCGCCACTACGCCGAACTGGACGTTTGATTTTGCGATGAGTCCCCGTGAAGACGGGGACCTCAGGCCACTGGTATTACATTGATTGCCTGAGGCCCCGGCCTTCGCCGGGGCTCGCACCAGGATTGGAGATTCGCGATGCCCGACAAGATCCAGCTTTCCGATGCCGAATGGCGCGAACGCCTGACGCCCGAGCAATACCACGTACTGCGCGAAGGCGGGACCGAGCGCGCCTTCACCGGCAAGTACGAGAAGAACAAGCAAGCCGGCGAGTACCGCTGCGCCGCCTGCGGGCAGCTCCTGTTCGACAGCGCCGCCAAGTACGACAGCGGCTCGGGCTGGCCGAGCTTCACCGCGCCGGCCGAAGGCGACGTGGTCGAGGAGCATCGCGACACCTCGCACGGCATGGTGCGGACGGAGGTCGTCTGCTCGAAGTGCGCGGGGCACCTGGGGCATGTCTTTCCCGACGGTCCGGGCCCCGAGGGACTGCGCTATTGCATCAATAGCGCCGCACTGGATTTCCGGCCCGAGGATTAATCCTGCCGCCCGTTCACGCCGGGTTACAACTCCCCTATGCATCGGGCACGCGACGGGTAATCGGGCTGCGGTCCGCAACGAGGTAAGCGAATACTGATGGCGAAGCGGGGGAGCCGGCGGAAAGCGGTAAAGTCGACCGGCGGGGAAGCGAGCGGCTGGCGGCTGTGGGCGCGCCGGCTGGTGATCTGGGGCGGGGCCCTGGCCCTCTTGGGGGCGCTGTTCCTCGGTCTCGCCGTGGCCTTCGCGGCGCGCTCGCTACCGAGCTATGCCGAACTCAAGGCGACGCAGAATGCGCAGACGATCGTCGTGCGCGCGCGCGACGGATCCGAGATTGTCGAACTCGGGCCCAGCTACGGCGAATGGCTCGACAGTTCCGAGATCCCGCAGGTGATGAAGGATGCGATGATCTCGGTCGAAGACCGGCGCTACTACTCGCATTTCGGGGTCGACCCCTACGGTCTGGCGCGGGCTCTGTGGGTGGCGATGACGGGCGACGGACGCATCTCCGCGACCTCCACGATTACCCAGCAGCTCGCGCGCAATATCTTCCTGAACTCCAACCGGTCGCTCGATCGCAAGCTGCGCGAGGCGGTTCTGGCATTCGCGCTGGAAAGCAAGTTCTCGAAAGAGCAGATCCTCGAACTCTATCTCAACAAGGTCTACTTCGGCGGCGGCGCCTACGGCGTCGACAGCGCGAGCCGAAAGTTCTTCAGCCACCCGGCGACCGAGCTATCGACGGCCGAAGCGGCGATCATCGCCGGGCTGGTGAAAGCGCCGAGCCGCTATTCCCCCACTGCCGATGTGGAGGCCGCGGTCGGGCGCGCGAACGTCGTGCTGCGGCTCATGCGCGAGCAGGGGCGCATTTCGCCGAGCGAGGCAAACGTCGACCCCTCCGCCGTGAATCTCAAGGAGGAGCGCGGCCAGAACTCGGTACGCTATTTCACCGACTGGGTGCTTCCGCAGCTCGACCTTCTGCTGCCTGAAACGTTCGAGCCGATCGAGGTGTGGACCACGATCGACGTCGGCATGCAGCGTGCGGCGACCGCGGCGATAAAATCGAACACGCCGAGCGGCGCGCAAGGGGCGCTTGTCAGCCTCGATCGCGACGGCGCGATCCTCGCGATGGTCGGCGGAACCGACTACGTCGCGACCAACTACAACCGTGCGGTGAACGCGCTGCGCCAGCCCGGTTCGGCATGGAAGCTGTTTGTCTACCTCGCGGCGCTCGAGGCAGGCTACACACCCGACGACCGCGTGGTCGATGCGCCGGTGACCATCGATGGGTGGAGCCCGCGGAACTCGGGCGGAACCTATGCCGGCGAGATCGATCTGCGCGCGGCTTTCGCCTATTCGAAGAACACCGTCGCGGCACAGCTCGGGAACGAGGTGGGTTTCGGCACGGTCGCTTCGATGGCCAAGCGCTTCGGCATCACGACCCCGATTTCGACTTACCCGGCAATGGTGCTCGGCAGCTCGGAAGTGCGTGTGATCGACATGACCCGGGCCTTTGCAGCGATTTCCGCGGAGGGGACTTCGGTCGAGCCCTACGGCATCGTCAAGGTGACGACGGCGGATGGCGAGTCGCTCTACCAGCACGAGCCGCCACGCTCGACAACGCTGGTGCCTGATTACGTCACCGCCGGGATCACCGATCTGTTGCAGACCACGGTCAACACGGGCACCGGCCGCGCTGCGCAGATCGGGCGGCCCGTCGCGGGCAAGACCGGCACCACGAACTCGAACAAGGACGGCTGGTTCCTCGGCTTCTCCAGCGGGATCACCACCGGCGTGTGGATGGGCCGCGACGATGCCGATGCGGTGCCTGGACTGCAGGGCGGGCGGGCTCCGGCGCAGGCGTTCTCGGCCTACATGCGATATGCGGTGAAGGACCGCCCGGTCGAGCAGTTCGACACCGAAGTGCAGCTTCCCGAATGGCAGCTGGAGCCGGACGACGAATACTACTACGGCGAGCCGGACGACTATTACTACATCGACGAGCAGGGGAACCTGATCGAGCCGGGCAGCCCGGACGAGCCCGGCGAGTTCCCGTTCCCGATCGAGGGTGAAGTGCCGCCGGCAGACCGCCCGCGCCAGCCGCCGGAAGCGGCGGGCGACGGCGGCGATCCAGGCCAGGCGGCAAGCGATGAGTTCCTCGATCGCGCGACCGGTCGTGCCGAGCCCCAGAGCCGCGCATCCCCGCCGCCGATCCGCCTTCAGCCCCGTCCGCCAATGGCCAGCCCGCAGCCCGGCGTCGGCGGCACTGACTAGGGCCCTGGCCCCCGGGTCTCTCGCAGCGCGCCTCCTGCGACCCGCACCGCCACGCGATAGCGCCGGCGGTGTGGGGCGCAAAAGAAAAGGGCCCTCCCGAAAGAGGGCCCTTCTCTGTTTACGCGTGCGAGGGGCCGATCAGCGGAGCCGGATCGGCACGTAGATTGCCGGCTGACCGCGCCGCTGGACCCGCAGGAGGACGGCCTGGCGCCCGCTTTCCTGCGTCTCGCGCACGGCCTGCTCCAGATCCGCCACGGAGGCGACGTCGTTGTAGTTGGCGCTCAGCAGGATATCGCCGCGCTGCAGGCCCTTGCGGGCCGCATCCGCATTCGGATCGACCGCCGCGACGATCACGCCGGCGGTGTCCGCCGACACGCCGAGCTGGCGCCTGATCGACGGCGTGAGTTCCATCACCTGAAGGCCGAGGCTCTCCCCGATCACCCCGCCTTCGGTTCCTTGCGGAACTTCCGGCTGTGCATCGGGATCGAACATCTGCTGCTGGGCGAGTTCTTCTTCGCTGGGGCGCTTCCCGACGGTCACGTTCACGCGCCGCCGCTCACCGTCGCGATAGAGCTCGATCGGCACCCGTGTACCCGGGGCGATATTCGCGACCAGGAACGAGAGCGTCTGATCGGGCGTCACGTCCTGTCCGTTCACCTTGACGACGACATCGCCAGCGCGAATGCCGGCCTCGTCGGCAGCTGCGCCCGGCTCGACCGACTGCACGAACTCGCCGCGGCTGCGATCCAGGCCGAGCGAGTCGGCCAGATCGTCGGTCACCTGCTGGATCCGCACTCCGAGATAGCCGCGCTCGATCTCCTCGCCCTCGCGGAGCTGATCGACGATCGGGGCGGCAATCTCGGCCGGGATCGCGAAGCCGATGCCCACGCTGCCGCCGGTCGGCGACAGGATGGCGTTATTGATGCCGATGACGTTGCCGCGCATGTCGAACAGCGGACCGCCCGAGTTTCCGCGGTTTATGCTCGCATCGGTCTGGATATAGCGGTCGTAGGGTCCGCTGCCGGCGGTGCGCAGCACCGAAGACACGATGCCGGAGGTGACCGTGCCGCCGAGGCCGAACGGGTTGCCGATCGCGATCACCCAATCGCCTGCGCGGGTTTGCCGCGAATCGCCGAACTCGACGAACGGGAACGGCTCGTCGCGGTTGATCTTGAGGACTGCGAGGTCAGAGGCGGCATCCGCCCCGACCAGCTCCGCCGGATACTCGGTGCCGTCGGGCATGGTCACGGTGATTTCTTCCACCGTTGCACCACGTCCGGGCGGGCTGATGACGTGGTTGTTCGTCACCACGTAGCCGTCGGCCGAAACGATGAACCCCGAACCGAGCGACTGCCCCTCGCGATACTGCGGCTGCTGCTGGCCGCCGCGTCGGCCGAACAGCCCCTCGAACGGCGTGCCGGCGAACGGGTTCATGCTCTGCACTTCGATCCGCTGCTTGGTCGAGATGTTGACCACCGCGGGCTGAAGCTGGGCGGTGAGCTCGGCGAAGCTTTCGGGCGCGCCGGCGCGCGGCACCGCGCCAGCGATGCGGCTGTCGTCGTTCTGTGCAACCTGGGCTCCCGCAGGATGCCCGGTGGCGAGCGAGATCGCTGCGCCGCCGACAAGGAGCGCCGAAGTCAGGCCATAGGCGTATTTCACGGGCGTCACTTCCTTATGCTTCCTCTCGTAATCGTCAGTCTCAATACCCACGCAGGGGCGGCTCAGTCCCGGTGCCGGATAGATGGCATCGTGCCCTGAACCCGACTTGAATATCCGCGCGTCAGCGCTGTCCCCGGAACTGGCGCAGGTACTCATTGTCCGGCGAAAGGATCATCGTGCTTTCGCCTCCGCCTTGTTCGAACGTACGGCGGTAGCTCTCCATCGCCCGGTAGAAGTCGTAGAACTCCGGGTCCTTGCCGTAAGCCGCCGCATAAGTGGATGCGGCGTCGGCTTCGGCCTCGGCGCGAATGATCTGCGCGTTCTTCTGTCCCTGCGCGCGGATCGTCGCCGCTTCCTCCTCGCGATCGGTTCGCATGCGCGTGAAGGCGGCTGCGAGCGGGGCGCCGTCGGGCAGGTCGGCGCGCTTGATCCGCACGTCGATCACCTGCGCCCCGTAGCTGCGTGCCTCGCGGTCGAGTGCGTCGCGGATCGCCGCCATCGCCGTCCCGCGCTCCGCCGTCAGCAGAGAGGCGAAGGGCCGTCGTCCGAGTTCCTGCCGCAGCACCGAGGTGAGAATCGGCGACAACTGCGTCCGCAGGATCTCTTCCGAACCCGCGTTCTCGACCATCAGCACGGGGTCGATGATGCGGAAGCGGGCATAGGCGTCGACCTGCAGCCGCTGCTGGTCGCTCGAAAGCACCTGCTGCCGCTCCATGTCGAGATCCAGCACGCGCTTGTCGATCATCTGCACGCGTTCATAGCCCGGGATGCGTAGCACGATGCCCGCGCCGGTCTGACCATAGGGTGCGTCGGGCTGGAACTGGTTGGCGACGCGGTCCGGCCGGCCGCCCTGAATGATGACCGCCTGATGCGTCTCGGGCACGATGGCGATGCTCGAAAGCAGCGCGAGGAGCGCGATGCCGAGCGCAATGACGCTGCCTTTATGGTCCTGCCAGATGCGGGTCATGTCACTGTCCCTCCGGGGTGGTTACCGCCGGGGGCGGAGTCGATGCTCGCGAGCGGCGCTGCACCTCGGGCAGTGGAAGGTACGGGGTGACACCTTCTGCTTCGATTATGGTCTTGTCGGTCTGGCTCAGCACGCTTTCCATCGTTTCGTAATAGAGCCGCTGGCGGGTGACTTGGGGCGCCAGGCGATACTCTTCGTAGATCTGGTCGAACGCCGCCGCGTCGCCTTGCGCCCGCGCAAGCACGCGCTGGGCATAGGCGCGCGCGCTGTTGACGGCGGTTTCCGCATCCTGCTGGGCAGCCGAAACGTCCTTGAACGCCTCGACCACCTCGACCGGGGGATCGGTCTTCTCGATCTCGATGCCCTGCACGGCGACGCCTGCGCGATAGGCGTCCAGAATCGTCTGCATGCGGGTGCGCACGCGTTCCTCGATCTCTGCGCGACCGGCGCCCGACAGGACGCTGTCGAGTTCCTGCTCTGCAACCGAGGCGCGCATCGCAGCCTCCGCCACTTCGCGGATCGTCTCCTCCGGATCGGCGAGCTGGAACCTGAATTGCTTCAGGTCCTTGATGTTCCAACGGATCAGGTAAGAGAGGTCGACCAGGTTCTGGTCGCCGGTGAGAATCAGCTTTTCCTCGTCAGTGCCGGGGATGCTTTCCGAACGGATCTGGCTGACGTTCTCGATTTCCACCACCTGGATCGGCCAGGGGAACGTGAAGTTGAGGCCTGGCGAGAGCGTGTGCGAGTATTTGCCGCCGAGCCAGGTCACGATTCCCTGTTCGCGCGGGGCGACCTGGTGAATGCTGGTGACGAACAGCCAGATCGCGGCGATCGCGGCGATCGCCAGCGGGAACCAGCTGCGTCCGCCGGGCCCCTCGGGAAGGCGAAAGCGGGGTCCGCCGCCGCCACGGCGCGGGCCTTCGGGGCCGCGATGCTTGAAGATATCCTCGATATTGGCCGATCGGCGCGGCTCGTCGCCTCCGCCGCCGGGAAGCCAGGGATTGCGTGGGCCGCGCGGCGAATCCTCGGCCGGCGTCTCGTCCGGCGTCTCGCCGTCCTTGCCGCCGCTTCCCCCCGGTTTGCCGCCCCACGGGCTCTTGCCGGCCATCGCCAGCGCTATGCGTTTCTGAAAACCGCCCAAGATGTTCATGGCAGCCTTTATAGGTGGCGATCGCGGGAAAAACAGGGGTTGCGCCGCCGATTTTGGTGCTAGTGACGCGCGCGATGACCGATGAGGAGTTGAAAGCCCGCCTGCCCGCCGCAATTGCCGCGCGGGTGCGATCGCTGCGCATTGCCGAAGGCAGGGTCACTGCAATCCTCGATGCGTCCGGTCTCGACGCGCAGGGCCGCAGCGATATCGAGGCAGCGGTGAAAGACACGCTCGGCCGAACGGAGGGCGTGGCGGAGGTTCGGGTTGCGATGATGGCCGACCGGCCGGCACGCCGGATCATTGCGATCGGGTCGGGCAAGGGCGGCGTCGGCAAGTCGACGCTGACGACGAACCTCGCGGTCGCTCTCGCCAGAGCCGGGCGGAAGGTAGGGATCGTCGACGCGGACATCTACGGTCCCTCGCAGCCGAAGCTGCTCGCGAACGAGGGCGAGCGCCCGGTGGCGGAGAACGACAAGTTGGTGCCGGTCGAAAGCCGGTGGGGGGTTCGCGTGCTCTCGATGGGGCATCTGGTCGAGCCCGGCCGCGCGATCGCCTGGCGCGGCCCGATGGCGGGGCGTGCGCTGGGCCAGCTCATCGACGCGCAATGGGGCGATACCGAACTGCTGCTGGTCGATTTGCCGCCCGGAACCGGAGACGTGCAGCTGACCATGCTCCAGCGTTTCAAGCCGGCGGGGGCGGTGATCGTGTCCACCCCGCAGGACCTCGCGCTTATCGACGCGACACGGGCGATGCAGATGTTCGAGGCGGGGGGCGTGCCGGTCGTCGGTCTGGTCGAGAACATGGCCGGCTATGCCTGCCCCCACTGCGGAGAAATCAGCGATCCGTTCGGGGCCGGCGGGGGCGAAGCCACGGCGGCGGAAAAGGGCGTGCCCTTCCTCGGGCGCATTCCGCTCGCCCTCGGGATTCGCGAGGCAAGCGACACGGGAACGCCGCCTGCCGCCGGTGATGACGCGCATGGAGAGGCGTTCCGCGCGATCGGGGACAGGCTCGTCCGCTGGCTCGACGGGGCGGACACCTGAGATGCAAGTCAGCCGCCGCGGAATCCTTGTAGGTGCCGCGGTCGGCGGGGGGCTGCTCGTCGCCTGGGCGCTGCGCCCGCGCACCTTTCCCGATCCCCTCCCGCCGGGGCGCGGCGAATACGCATTCGGCGCCTGGCTCAAGATCGCGCGGGACGGTGTCGTCACCGTTGCCGTGCCGCAGCTCGAAATGGGACAGGGCGTGACGACGATCCTGCCGCAGGTGGTTGCGGTCGAGCTCGGTGCGGACTGGCGGCAGATTGCCGTCGAGCCCGCACCGCCGAGCGGTGCCTACGCCAATGTGCCGCTGGCCGCCCGGTGGGCTCCGCTGTGGATGCCCCTCGCCCCCGGGCTGGCGGGCGAGCCGGACGATCTGCTGGCGAAGCGCTACGCGCAGGAGGCGCGTTTCGCCGCGACCGCCGAGGGCACGACGCTTGCGGCCTACGAGCGCCCCTGCCGGGAGGCTGCGGCTTCGGCACGCGCGGTGCTGTGCATGGCAGCGGCCGACCGGTGGGGCGTTGCCTGGGAAGAGTGCGAGGCCGCTGACGGCCTCGTGCGCCACGGTGAGAAACGGTTGCGTTTCGCGGAACTTGCGGAGGAAGCCGCGGAGCTTGCGCCTCCCGATCCGCCGCCCCTGCGCCCGCTTCCCGCTTCCGAGACACCGATCGCGGGCGAGGCGGATGCGGCGACCTCCTATCCGCGGCTCGACTTGCCGGCAAAGGTCGATGGCAGCTTCCTCTTTGCCGGAGACGTGCGGCTGCCCGGCATGGTCTATGCGGCGATCAGGCATGGGCCGGTGGCGGAGGCCAAGCTGTCGCATTTCGAGCCGCGCCGTGCCGCGCCTATCGCCGAACTGGTGCAGGTGGTGGAAGGCAAGCGCTGGCTCGCCGCGGTCGCGACCAACTGGTGGGCGGCCGATCGCGCCGTGGAAGCCATGCGCCCGCGTTTCCGTGTCACCGCGCCGATCGAATCGGGAGAGATCGAGGCGACGCTCGATGACGCAATCCGGCGGGGGACCGGAGAAGCGGTCGCGCTACGCGGGGACGGTGCCGAGTGGGCCGAGGCGCCCGATCTGGCTCTGCGCTACGATGTCGCGCCGGGCACGCACGCAACGCTCGAGACCGCGAGCGCGACCGCACGCTTTGCCGATGGCCGCCTTGAGCTGTGGATCGCGAGCCAGGCACCCGAACGGGCACGCGGCGCGGCCGCAGAGGCGCTCGGGCTCTCGATATCCGACGTGATTCTCTATCCCATGGCGGCAGGCGGCAGCTTCGATCGACGGCTCGAACATGACCACGCGATCGAGGCGGCGCTGATCGCGCGCGAGGTCGGCGAGAAACATGGCCGCCCCGTCCAACTCGTCTGGTCGCGGTGGGAGGAGCAGCTGGCCGGGCGGCCTCGTGCCCCGGTTTCCGCGATCGTCTCTGCCAGGGTCCGCCCCGGCGGAAATGGGGAGGTAACGGCGCTCAGGGTGCGGCTCGCCATGCAACCGGCAGCACGCGAGTTCGGCCGCCGCCTGTTCGACAACGAGACGAGCTGGGCCGCGATACGGAACAGCGCCGGGGAGATCGACCACATGGTGACGGCAGGCGCACTGCCGCCCTATGCGATCCCCAACGCCACGGTCGAGCACATTCCGGTCACGACGGGAATGCCCAGCGGCCGGATGCGCGCCAATTCGCACGGCTACACGGCATTCTTCATCGAGTGCTTCCTGGACGAGCTGGCCGCGCGGAACGGGCGCGAACCGCTGTCGTATCGGGTGGGAATGCTGGGCGACGACGCGCGCATGGTCGAATGCCTCCAGCGCGTCGCGCGGCTCGCCGAGTGGGATGGCGGATTGGACCAGAGCGGGAAGGGCCTGGCTTGCCACCGGATGGGCGAGGCCGAGACGGGGGGGCGGATCGCCTGTATCGCTACGGCGCGCCAGGACGAGGGCGGTGTGCGGGTAACGCGCCTTGCCGCGGCGGTCGACATCGGGCGGATCGTCAATATCGGCATCGCGCGCCAGCAGATCGAGGGCGGGCTGGTCTTCGGCATGGCGCAGGCGCTCGGCGCGGCGGTCGAATACCGGCAGGGGCTGCCGGTCCAGGGCCGGCTCGCCGACCTGAACCTGCCGCTGCTGGCCGACGTGCCGGAGATCGAGGTGGACTTCGTTGCGAGCGAGGCGGAGCCGTTCGATCCGGGCGAGCTCGGCGTGGCTGTTGCCGCACCGGCGATCGCCAACGCGCTTCATTCGGCAACCGGGCTTCGCCTGCGCCGCCTGCCGCTGCTATCGGGGGGTCTATGACCTGGCAGGAACAGAACGTCCCACGCGATCACCCAAGGGTGAGGAGCGGGCGCGTGGGCGTTCTGCTCGTCAATCTCGGCACGCCCGACGCGCCGGACGCGGCGTCGGTGAAGCGCTACCTCGCCGAGTTCCTGTCCGACCCGCGCGTGGTCGAAATTCCGCGGCTCGCGTGGCAACCGATCCTGCGCGGCCTCGTGCTCACCACGCGGCCGAAGAAGAGCGCGCACGCCTATCGCCAGGTCTGGACCGAGGCCGGCTCGCCGCTCGCGGCGATCACCGCGGAACAAGCGGCGAGCCTGCAGGAGCGGCTCGGCGACGCGGTGCGGGTCCGGTGGGCCATGCGCTACGGCCGCCCGGCGATCGGTGACGAGCTTCAGGGCCTGATGGACGAAGGCTGCGAGCGGATTCTGCTGGCGCCGCTCTATCCGCAATACTGCGCCGCGACGACCGCGACGGTTGTGGACAAAGCTGCGGACAAGCTGCGGAAAATGCGTTGGCAACCGGCGTTGCGCACGCTGCCGCCGTACCACGACGATCCGCTCTACATCGACGCGCTCGCCCGCGACGTGGGCGCGCAGCTCGATGCGCTGGACTTCGCCCCGGAGGTTCTGCTGCTGAGCTTCCACGGCATGCCCGAGCGGACGCTCCACCTGGGCGATCCCTATCATTGCCATTGCCGCAAGACGGCACGGCTGCTGGAGGAAGCGCTCGGGCGGACGGATTTACGGATAAATACCACGTTCCAAAGCCGTTTTGGCCGGGCGAAATGGCTCGAACCCGCGACCGACAGGACGCTGATCGCAGAGGCACACAAGGGCACCAAGCGGCTCGTCGTGGCCGCACCGGGCTTCTCCGCCGACTGCCTCGAAACGCTGGAGGAGCTGGCGATCCAGGGCCGCGATCAATTCCTCGGCGCGGGCGGTGAGCGGTTCGCGGCGCTGGCCTGCCTCAACGCGCGCGAGCCGGGGATGGACATGCTGGAGGCGCTGGTGCGCCGCGAACTTGCGGGCTGGATTTAACCGCGCGGATTACTTACACTGCGGTAAGTAAGGAGGTCCGTTGCCATGGCCACGCTTGCCGAACCCGCGCTTTCCGCCCATGCCCCGGCCGAGGCCGCGCCGCGCCACTGGCGCGAGAACGTGCTGACCGACGCCGACGTCGCGCACATTCCCGGCGAGGGTGGATGGCCGGTCGTCGGCAACACCTTCCGCATGCTCGCCGATCCGCACGCCTTCACCCGGCGCATGGTCGAGACGTATGGCCGGGTCTACAAGAGCAGGGCCTTCGGCGGCTGGAACATCGCGCTCGTGGGGGCGGATGCCAACGAGCTGGTGCTGTTCGACCGGGAGAAGCTGTTCTCGTCCGAACAGGGCTGGGGGCCGATCCTCGACCAGCTGTTCCCGCGCGGGCTGATGCTGATGGACTTCGACCATCACCGTGCCGATCGCCGCGCTCTGTCGATCGCGTTCAAGCCGGGACCGATGCGGCACTATGCCGGCAGCCTCAATCGCGGGATCGCGCAGGCGGTGAAGGGCTGGGGCGGCGCGCCGATGCAGTTTTACCCCGCGATCAAGCAGCTTACGCTCGACCTCGCGGCGGACAGCTTCATCGGCATCCCATGGGGACCGGAAGCGGACCGGATCAACGAGGCCTTCGTCTACATGGTCCAGGCCTCGGTCGCGCCGATCCGCAGGCCGCTGCCCTTCACGCTGATGCGCAAGGGCGTGAAGGGGCGCGAATTCCTGGTCGACTATTTCACCAAGGAAACCCATCGGCGCCGCGCCGAGGGCGGCGGGCAGGACATGTTCAGCCAGTTCGCCACCGCCACGCGGGAGGACGGCTCGATGCTGCCGGTCGACGAAGTCGTCGACCACATGAACTTCCTGATGATGGCGGCGCACGACACGATCACCTCGTCTGCGACGACGCTCGTCTGGCTGCTGGCGAAGCATCCTGAGTGGCAGGAGCGGCTGCGGGCCGAGATCACCGCGGTGACCGGCGGCAGCGGAGACATCGGCTACGACGATCTCGGCAAGCTGGAGCTGACCGAGATGGCGTTCAAGGAAGCGCTGCGGATGATCCCGCCGGTCCCCTCGACGCCGCGCCGCGCGCTGCGCGAGTTCGAGTTCGGCGGCTATCGCATCCCCGCCGGCGCGCCGGTCGGCATCAACGCGCAGTTCGTCCACCGCATGGAAGAATACTGGCCCGATCCCGCCCGCTTCGATCCGATGCGCTTCACGCCCGAAGCGGTCAAGGAACGGCACAAGTACGCCTGGATCCCGTTCGGCGGCGGGGCGCACATGTGCCTCGGGCTCCACTTCGCCTACATGCAGGTGAAGATCCTGATGGCGCAGCTCCTCACCCGCTACGAGATCGCGATCGAGCATGGCTACGAGCCGCAGTGGCAGCCCTGGCCGATCCCCCGGCCCAAGGACGGTCTGAAGGTGACGTTCAAGCCGCTGTGAGCCCGTGTCCCCGCGAAGGCGGGGACCTCATGCCACTGGCGCTTGGTAAGCGATGGGAGGCTCGGCGACAGCACGGACCACCCATGTCGTTTCGCTCCAATCCTCCCCAACGACTTGCGTTGGGGAGGGGGACCGCGAGACGCGCAAGCGGCTCGGGGTGGAGGGGCCTTGCGCCACTTCGCCCCTCCGACCGACGCCTGCGGCGTCGCCCACCTCCCTATCGCAAGTCGATGGGGAGGATCTTTCCCAAGCGGCTTGAGGCCCCCGCCTTCGGGGGGCTCGTGCCAGTTAGAAGTCGATCGCGATGCCGTTCTTCACCCAGTCGCCGTAGCGGGTTGGGCTGAGTTCCTCGTCCTGCTTGCCCGCCTCGGGCTTGGGCGGCGGCGCATCGCTCCAGTGGGCGGGCTTCTCGAACGTCTCGGGCCGTTTGGTTGCGCGTTTGGGCATGACCGCAAGATGCGCGCACTGGCGGGCCGGCGCAAGGGCGTCTAGGGCGCGGCGATGGCTGAAATTCCCGGACTGCCCGCGCGCCGCGCCGCGCTGCATATGCTCGACGCGGTCCTGCGCCGGGGCGAGACGCTCGAGCAGGCGGAAGGCGCCGCGCTGCGTTCTGTGCGCGCCGCGCCGGACCGGGCTCTCGCGGTCGCCATCGCAAGCGAGGCGCTGCGCTGGCTGGTCGATTTCGACGCGCTGATCGATAGCGCCACGAACAAACGTTTGCCCGACGACGCCAAGCCGCGCGCCGTGCTGCGGCTGATGTTGGCGCAGTGGCTTCGCCTCGGCACCCCGCCGCATGCGGTGATCGCGACTGCGCTGCCGCTCCTCGGCGTCGGCCCGCGGCGACTGGCGCACGGCGTATTCTCGACGCTCGCCAAGCAGAATGCGGCCTTGCCGGAAGTGCCGACGCTGCCCGAAGCCGCTCGCACGCGGTGGGGAGAGGCAGCGGCGCGGATAGCCGCCGGGCTGGCCGATCCGCCGCCGCTCGATCTGGCGCTGCGCGATCCGGGCGAAGCGACCAGTCTCGCCGTCCAGCTCGGCGGCGAATCGCTCGCGTCCGGCCACGTCCGTCTGCCGCGCGGCACGCCCGTCGAGCAACTGCCCGGCTTCGCAGGCGGCGGCTGGTGGGTGCAGGATCTTGCGGCCTCGCTGCCGGCGCGCCTGCTGGGCGGCGGAGAGGGGAGACACGTGCTCGATCTCTGCGCCGCGCCGGGTGGCAAGACGCTCCAGCTCGCCGCCGCCGGGTGGCAGGTAACCGCGCTCGATGTGTCGAAGCGGCGGCTCGATCTGCTGAAGGACAACCTGAAGCGCACCGGGCTGAAGGCAGGCGTCGTTCGCGCCGATGCTCTGACTTGGGAGCCGAAGCACCGCTTCGATGCGATCCTGCTCGACGCGCCCTGTACCGCCACCGGCACCGCGCGGCGCCACCCCGACGTGCTCCACCGCATCGGCCCGCGCCAGATCGCCGAAATGGCCGAGCTCCAGACCGCATTGCTCGCCCGCGCCGCAGAATGGCTCAAGCCCGGCGGCGTCCTGGTCTACGCCAGCTGTTCGCTCGAACGCGAGGAGGGCGAGGAGCAGCTCGGCAAAGTGGATCTCGAGCCGCTGCCCATCCGGGCCGAGGAACTGCCTGCCGACATCTCGCCGGCGCCGGAGGGCTGGGTCCGTACCGACCCCGGCATGTTGGCCGAAGCGGGCGGCCTCGACGGATTCTTCATCGCACGTTTCCGCGCCTGATCCGCAGCCGAGGCCGCCCGCCCCGTTCGATCAGCCGCCCCGGGTCTCGTTCCAGTAGCGGTAGAGCCCCTCGACATCCGCGCTCGTGAGCAGCGGCATGGCGCCGTGCAGCCGGTCCTCCGGCCAATTCCACCACTGCATCTCGAGCAGCATCGCGATCTGCCTCTCGTCGAACCGCTTGCGGATTGGTTTGGCCGGATTGCCGCCGACGATCGTGTAGGGCTCCACGTCGCGGGCGACGAGCGCACGCGTGCCGATGACCGCGCCATCGCCAATCGTCACGCCCGGCATCACGATCGCCTCGGAACCGATCCAGACGTCGTTGCCGATCACCGTGTCGCCGGCGGGCAGAAAGCCGTTCCGTGCGCCTTCGAACGCCGGCACCTCGGGCATCCAGAAGAACGGGAAGGTGCTGATCCAGTCGTTCCGATGGCCCTGGTTGCCCGCCATGATGAAGGCGGCGCCCGTGCCGATCGAGCAGAAACTGCCGACGATCAGCTTGTCCGCATCGTCATCGGGCAGGATGAAGCGCGCGCAATCGTCGAAGCTGTGGCCGTGGTAGTAGCCGGAATAGTAGCTGTACCGCCCGACGCGGATGTTCGGCTGGGTCACCTGCCTGTCGAGCGTGATGCCCCGGAAGGGGCTTTCGAAGAAATTGGTCATGAAAGTACCTGCTGCATCGCCGGCGCGAACGCCGGACTTCTCGAGATAATACGAGGGTGCGCCGGGGAGCCGCAGGGCTCCCCGCTGTCGTTCCTGGCGTCAGCGACGCGGGAACACGATGCAGATGGTACAGTCTGCCGCCTTCATGCCGGGCGCTATGCCGCGCCGCGGCGCGGCGGGCAAGCCCGGCGGTCCAGGGCCAGGACCCTCAGGCCTTCACCTTGTCCTGAAAGCTCTTCCGCAGCTTCATCAGCTTGGGCGGGATCGTCGCGAGGCAGTAGGGGTTCCGCTGGCCTTCGCCTTCCCAGTATTCCTGGTGGTAATCCTCGGCCGGATACCATTCGGAAGGACCCTCGATGGTGGTGACCGCTTCGCCGTCGTGTTCGGCGTTCCAGCGTGCGATCGCCGCCTCCGCCTCGGCACGCTGGGCATCATCGAGCGGGAAGATCGCGCTGCGGTACTGGGTGCCGACGTCGTTGCCCTGGCGGTTCAACTGCGTCGGATCGTGGGTGCCCAGGAACACGTCGTAGATTTCGGGCAGGGTGATGACGTCCGGGTCGTAGGTCACCCGGATCGCTTCGGCGTGACCGGTGTCGCCGCTGCAAACCTGCTTGTAAGTGGGGTTCGGCACCGTGCCGCCGGTATAGCCGCTCTCGACCTCGTTCACGCCGATCACGTCGCGGAACACCGCCTCGGTGCACCAGAAACACCCGCCGGCAACAATCGCCTGTTCGCTGCTCGCCATCGAAATTCTCCTTCGTCCGGGGAGATAGGCAGCGTATGCGGACTTGTCATCGCTCCGCCCGGTCGTAAGACTGCGCGCGGTTCAATCGGGGAGAGAATCCGATGCGTTTCCTGTTCGCCGCCGCAGTTCCGTTTGCCGCTTTCGCCCTCTCTGCTCCCGCGCTCGCGCAGGAGAGCGTGGATAGCGCCGCGCTCGAGGCAGCGGTCGCCGATCCGAATCGCGACGCCGATCGCGCACGCGACGAATTCCGCCATCCTGCGGAAACGATCGCCTTCTTCCGCATCGCGCCGGACATGAAGGTCGGCGAATATGCGCCGGGCGGCGGGTGGTACTCGCGCGTGCTCGGCAATTACCTCGGTGACGAGGGCAAGCTCGTCGGGCTCTATTTCTCCCCCGAGTCGGGGCCCTTCGATGCGGAGAGGCAGGCCGGCATCCGCGAGGGCGCGGCGGCGTTTCCCGCGAAGGCCGCCGAGTGGACCGGCAAGCCGGCGACGAGCTTCGCCGGTTTCACCCTCGAGAACGTTGGCGACGCGGAGAAAGGCACCTTTGACCGCGTGCTCGTGATCCGCATGCTGCACAACATGATGCGCTGGAACATCGCCGACAGCGAGCTGAAGGAAATGCGCGCGCTGCTCAAGCCCGGTGGAATGCTCGGGATTGTTCAGCATCGCGCGAAAGCCGATGCGCCGGCCGACTACGCCGACGGTAGCAAGGGCTATCTGCGGCAGGAGGATGTCGTCCGGTTTGTAGAGGCGTTCGGCTTCGAGCTGGTCGCCGCGAGCGAGATCAACGCCAATCCTAACGACACTGCCGATCACCCCGAAGGCGTATGGGAAATGCCACCCACGCTGGCCACCAAGCGGGAGGAGCTCAAGGCGCTCGGCGAAAGCGACCGGATGACGCTGCTTTTCCGCAAGCGCTGATTCGACCTAGGCCGAGATTAGGCCCGGTCCGAATGGACTCTGCGGGCCTGCGCCGGTAATCGCGCGGGCATGAGCGAAATCACCGTTGCCGCCCTGCAGCTCGATCTCTCGTCGAGCGACGAGCAGGAGAACATCACCGCCGTGTCCGCGCTGGTCGAGGACGCCGCGCGGCAGGGCGCCCAGATCGTGCTGCCGCCCGAGCTCTTCTCCGGCCCCTACTTCTGCAAGGTCGAGGACGAGGGCCTGTTCGCCCTCGCGCGGCCGGTCGCCGAGCATCCCTCCGTCGCCGCAATGCAAGCGCTGGCGAAGAAGCTCGGTGTCGCGATCCCGACCAGCTTCTTCGAGCGCGACGGGCACCACTACTACAACACGCTCGCGATGATCGGTGCCGACGGCGAGATCATGGGGACTTACCGCAAGAGCCACATCCCCGACGGCCCCGGGTATGAGGAGAAGTACTACTTCCGCCCCGGGAACGACGGCTTCAAGGTGTGGGACCTCTTCGGCACGCGCATCGGCGTCGGCATCTGCTGGGACCAGTGGTATCCCGAAAGCGCGCGCGTCATGGCGCTGATGGGGGCGGAGCTGCTGTTCTACCCCACGGCGATCGGATCCGAGCCCTACGACGCCGATCTCGACACGAGCCGCATGTGGCGCCGCGCGATGCTCGGCCATGCGGTGTCGAACTGCATGCCGGTGATCGCGGCCAACCGCATCGGCACCGAGGACGGGCAGCGGTTCTACGGCAACAGCTTCGTGGCCGACGAGTGGGGCGACTTCCTCTGCGAGTATGGCGCCGAGCAGACCGGCGCGCTGGTGGCGAAGATCGACCTCGCGCGCGCCGCGAAGCACCGCGCGGGCATGGGCTTCTTCCGTGACCGCCGCCCGCATCTCTACCGCCGGATCTGCGAGGACATCTGACCGCGCATCGCTATCTGGTGGCGCTCGGCTCGAACGTCCGCCATCCGCGATACGGGCCGCCGCGCCGGGTGATCGCCGCGGCGCTCGGCGAGCTGGAAGCGGCGGGTGCCTGGATCGTCGCACGCTCCGCCATGTTCGACACGGCGCCGCTCGGCCCCTCGAACCGGCGCTACGCCAATGCCGCCGCGGTGATCGAGAGCGCGCTGCCGCCCGAGGAGATGCTCTCCGCGCTCCAGCGAATCGAGCACGCCTTCGGCCGCCGCCGCCGCGGCCGGCGCTGGCGTGCCCGCGTGCTCGATCTCGATCTCGTGTTGTGGAGCGGGGGCAGCCACCGCACCGAGCGGCTGACGATCCCCCACCCCGAATTCCGCCGCCGCACTTTCGTCCTCGCGCCGGCCGCCGCAATCGCGCCGCGCTGGCGCGACCCGGCAACCGGGCTGACGCCGCGCCATCTCCATGCCCGCTTGACCCGCCCGCGCCCCCTGCCTAGGTGAACCCCCTCGGCGCCGAAGCGCAACGTGGGCCCTTAGCTCAGTCGGTAGAGCAACTGACTTTTAATCAGTAGGTCGCTGGTTCGAACCCAGCAGGGCTCACCAAGTTTTCAAGGTGTTAGGTTATTCGGGTTTCGTCTCAGCAAAACTTAGCAACCACCTAACTACCACGCTGCGCTTAATTTTTCCGCGTTTGGGGGTTCTGATGGCAGGCGTCGACCTCCTATGCCTAGACCGACGTCAATTATTGGCGGGTGGGCGGCTTGCGAACAAGGGGAAACCAGGCTCGACATATCCTGCCTTAAGCTTTCGGTTCAGTTCTTTGCGGCCACCGCTTTGATAGATGAAGCCACAGAGAAGTTGCGGCGGAATTTCATGCCTCATGGCGTATTCGAGTTCTCTGGCGATCGACCACCTTTCTTGTCGAGAAATAACGCTATCCTCCTCGTATAAACCCATAAGAAGTAGGTGAAACGTGCGATCTCGGATACTTTCTGTTTTTGTACTCCTCGTTGCTCGTATCCTATTGATCAACTCGGCCAATTCCCAACTGGGTTTGTAGTCATGTAGGTTTCTTCCCAGCGCGTAAATTTCTCGCCGAAGGAAATTTTTAGCGTCTTCATTTTTAGACATTCCGAATCGATGGCCCTCTGCGAATGAGCTGGTTCGGCGCCGATCATGTTCTCTCCAAATTTCCGTCAAAATTTGCTCGACCTCTCTCTTCGTGAGGGCCGACGAGCGACCCCCAAACCGTCGCTGGTAAATAGGTCGCTCAGTCATCACACAATCCTCGTGTCATGCAAAAAGCATGACACCTCCGTGGGCCTAGTTCAAGAAAATACTTTCGCCGTCGGCGAGCTAGGTTGCAGGCATGACAAACGACAGAACGATCGAGAAAATCGGATCAGGTGCCGAGTGGCTTACGGAGGCGCAAACTGCCGAACGTCTCAACATGAGCGCCAAATATCTGCAGAAATGTCGATACGCTGGTGGAGGCCCGAAGTTTGCTAAGTTCGGATCGGCAGTTCGCTATTCTATTGCAGATATCGAAGCTTTCGAGCGTTCCAGTCTTCGGGATAATACCTCGGAGCGGACCGGCACTCGGAGCGCCGAATGAGCCGCCGGTTCAAGAGCCCGCGCAAAGCCGCATTGGCAGTGCTCAACAGTGGCACCCGCTTGACGACAAAAAGCGGACGTTTCCTGGGTCAACTCGTTGCCGTTGATCCTCCGCGGCTTACCCCCAACCAATTAGCGTGGCTCGGCGACCTGCTCGATAAGGCTAGCTTGCCCCCAATGCGCGATTGGGACGGAAGGTGATCGCCAGGCCCAGTCTGAGATCGGTGGTCGGCTTCTTCTTTCGAGCCAACCTTTCTAGGCCATCCAATCAGCGGCAGAGGGACGGTCCACCACGGGGTTAGTGCCCGTAAAGTCCGGCCAGGCACCCGCAAAAACATTCGAGAGATTTCTGCAGAGAACGAGCGTGCAGAACGGCGGTCAGAGGATCTGCCGACGAATTCGCGCGCCTTGAGGATATTAAGATGAACACGAAGAAAACCAAATCCACGAAGCTTGGCGCGAAGGCGTCCAGGTCCGATAAGAAGAGCCGCACCTCGTCAACGAAGCCTATAGCAGAACGTCTCCTGCAATTCGTAGAGGCGGCCGATGATCCGCCCCTGATGGATCGATACGATGCGCTAATGGGAGTAGGTCGGCCCGTCGACGATGTGCTCGCGTCATACAGGGACCTTTTTAAGGAAGGTGCCAAGGTCGGACTTGCGAGCATTGAACGCTCGATGGTGAAAGAGGGCGCTGACTTGAAGTTTCAGGTTAGCCGCATCGCTATCCGCCCATTTGCCGACCCGGACTTTTCGATTGCAGACGCGCGAAAAGTCCCGGCGAAGTATGGATCGGCTGGCTACGACGGCATTGCAAGTGTGCGGTTTTGTCCGGTGCCTCATCCCGATACCGGGGCCGACATGATCGCCATGGACACCGTCGTCCTTTATAGTGGCAATCCTCCCCCGAGCAGGCCAGTCCGGCGCAGGCGAAGCCCTGCTGCCACTGATGGCGTGGATCATGCTGCTTCCGTCACCTTCAACTTGAATGACGGGGCGGCGGTGAAAGCAGCGCTAGCTTCGATATTTTACCCGCCGTTGGCCCACTTGCCGATCGGCGATCCCTTCGAGGACAAGGACAAACGGTTTGCGAAGGGTAGCAAGCAAGCTGAGCGCGCGCTCGTAACGCTTATGTGCAGGTCACAACTACCCGTGAAGAAGATGCTTATCGGCTTCGGAGCGGGCAAATCGATCGTGGACGGCGTCCACGGTCGGCTCGAGTATCTACTCAAGGAAAGATGCAAGGGCACTCCCGCGCTCGTTCATCGCGATCTCGTCCCACACTTCTGGTTCGGCGAGCTGCGGCGGCTGGAGCTGCACCACCTTTCTGTTCCGGAGATAAAGCTCCGCTGACGGAGCAACGGACAGGACTCCTTGTCGATCAATTTTTTTTCAACAACGAGACCGCCAATGGCCCTCCGGTCGCCTCGCGCAACCGGAGGGCAACGCGCAAGGAGTGCCCCCTGTGAACACCCTTTCCGAAATTTTCGCCGCGCCGAGCATTGCTGCTGCGCAGGCAGAGGCCGAGCGGAAGATCGCGCTGTTTGACGAGGCCTACCGTACGGACATCGCACGGTGGGCGATGGAGAGCGACGACCTCAAATTCCTGTCAAAGATCGTCCACCGTAGGCTGTCGGACCGTGCGCTATTGAGTAATAAATGGGTGCACCGCGCAGCCCAGTTCGAATTAATTGACGCCCTGTCCGACGCCTATCTGCAAGAGCCGGATCGGCAATGGCTTTGGTGCACCCTGGCATGGGATGCGGGGGTAAGCTGGGAGAGAGCGCCGGACATCGATTTGTTGTCATTGAAGGCGATCGCTAACGGACACCTACGTCGGAGCGGCCTCGAGGGTTTCGGAGTAATCGAGACCGACATTTGGAAGAATATGGTCGGCGAACCCGGCCGACGCTTGGTCTCGCATATTCACTTCATCGGAACTCGCGCGCCCGGTAATCACCTGAAGGTCACCGAAATAGAAGCGGAGATGCGGGATCGCCGCGCGCTGACCAATTCGCTGGGCGCGAGGAGTGTCGTTATAAAGAACGTTGGACAGACCGTAGATGACCTGACGTGGCTCGGGCAGTATATGCTGAAGCGGCCCGCCTTTGCGAAGAACCCGATCCCTCGGAACGGAGATGGGTATCGGCTTCAGGACGTGGCACACGCTCGCGGTAGTGTCGCGCGGCTGGTTGAGGTATTCTCCCATTGCGAAGTGGGTGACATAATTTTCTCGATCGGCTCCGGGCGTGCGATAGCGGAGAAGGTTCGGGCAGCCGTTAGGCGGGAGATTGCACCACGGACGGGTGCTTCACCTGCGCCAACCCCAGACGAAGCTCAGTCGCATTGGAACCGCATTCGGGATACCTGCGGCAACAAGCAATTCCACCCATGTCGCATCATCACGCGCGCCGACCAGCGCACATGAAAACTGTCGGCGGTAACTTCGAAAAAACCACTGCAACAAACGGGAAAAATTTGGGGGGTGCGACACGGCGCTATGTTAAGGTCACTACACCATAGCCCTAAGCCGTATCGTCTACACATCGGGCGCAGCTAGATACGTTCATCTGGCGATCCTTGCCTAAGCGTTTTTTCAAACGGGTAGGGGTCTGGTCTAGCACATGTCCGCCCGGAGATATCGGAATTGGCATCTACGCTCGGAAATTTCTAGCAGTGTACCGGGTCACGTAATTTTACGTTTACGATCTGCAGATGGATGTTCGCTCCGAGAGCTGCGCACCACCTAGCTACCAGTTCCATTGACGTCGAGAGTCTCATGGTCACTCTTTCTATGCTGAGGTTAAAAGTCGGATCGACGGGTTCTCGAGTTGGTGTAAACGGCCAGCGGAAGAATCCTGATTGCGGAAATGCTCCTTCTTTGTTCTCATAAGCGCATGGATATGATCCGGGCCAGCGACGACGAAGTCGAGGCAATGATCCACATTGCGGTGGCAACCGCACCACGCTGCGCGCTCCGCGAGGTGTTCGCGGACAAGTTCGCTTGAGAGCAGGCGGTAGAGATCATCGTCCATCGCGTGTTCGCCAAAATTGCGGCGCGAGATGATGCGCCATCCTACAGCCGAGGAATGCGCACTCGGTACGTACCGCTATTCGGAGAAGAGCACGCCTGAGTCGAAGATCCCCGAGCAAATCCACGATGGGGGCGTCCGCTCTTAGGCCGTTCTCAGACTGGCTGCCCCCGGAGCCGCAAGCAGAGCTAACGGACCTTGGTTCATCCGAGCTATCACCCAGCGTGCCTGGAGGCTTGTCGGTTCAGCCATGGTGCGGCTACAGCTAGGGACAAGTCATTGTGTCGTTGGGGGCTGAGTGCCGATACTGGATTGGATGACGCGCGGTGAAGATGTGCGCGCGGCGGCGGACGTGCCGTATCGGCTGTTGGAAACGGTGCCATCGCTCGACGGGGGCGACGCCGCGACCGGTAACATGCTTATTCAGGGCGACAACCTCGACGCACTGAAGGCGCTGCTTCCCTATTACAAGGGAGCGGTGAAATGTATTTATATTGATCCTCCCTTTAATACGGGGGAGGCCTTTGAAAATTATGATGATAATCTAGAGCATTCAGTTTGGCTTGGATTAATGTATCCACGCCTCGCTCTTCTTCGAGAATTTTTAGCTGACGATGGAACTCTCATCGTTCATTTGGATGCTAACGAGATTGCGTATGCAACGGTGATCCTTGACGAGATAATGGGGCGAAAAAATAGGACATACTTCGTCACATTCAAGCAATCTGCCCCGAAAGGCCATAAAACTATCAATCCAGGATTAGTTACAACGGCCAACTATATTGTCATATATGCTAAAAATAAGAATGAATGGAAGCCTGGAAGGTCTTATGCAGCCAGACCAAGGGATAAACGCTACAGTTCGTTCATTGAAAATTTCGATGAAGATATGCAAGACTGGCGTTTGATAACAGTTAATAAGGCTTTCTGCAAACACTTTGACTTTCGAACTCTTGGTGAAGCGAAAAAGGTGCTCGGCCAAGGATTCGAATCAAAGATCGAGCGTTTCGTGTTGGACCACGCCGATCGCGTTGTGCAACCTGTGCGACCTGATACCAGCCAAGTTGCGAAAGAAACTCAAGAAATAATTGAACTGTCCGAGAGGAATCCCTCCGATACGTTCTTGATAAAAAGGGATGATAAACTTCCTATTGTTCTCCGTGGAGGCCAAAGGTGGCTATTCTATAGTAGTAAGCTTCGCATGATTGATGGAAGATATACCACGGGGGAGGCGCTTTCGAATATTTGGGACGATCTGCTATCAAACAATATACACAATGAAGGCGATGTCAGGTTTCCAAAGGGCAAAAAGCCCGAAGCACTTATTAGACGCATCTTAGAATTATTTTCAGTTCGTGGAGATTTGGTGCTCGACAGCTTCCTCGGCTCCGGCACGACAGCGGCGGTCGCCCACAAGATGGGGCGGCGCTGGATCGGTATCGAGATGGGCGAGCATGCCGTAACCCACTGCAAGCCGCGGCTCGACAAGGTGATCGCGGGCGAACAGGGCGGAGTTTCCGAAGCGGTCGGCTGGGCCGGCGGTGGCGGCTATCGCTTCTATCGGCTCGGCGCAGCCGTGTTCGATTCCGAGGGGCACATCGCTGATGGTATCGCCTTCCGGACGCTGGCCGCGCATGTTTGGTTCAGCGAGACGGGCACGCCCTTCATCGGGACGGCCGACACGCCGGTGCTGGGGGTGCATGACGGGATTGCCTATGCCTTGCTCTACAACGGCATCCTTGGCGACCGCTCGGTCAGTGGCGGAAACGTGCTAACCGCTGCGCTGCTCGCCCGGCTGCGCGAGGAGAGCGGCTGGCACGGGCCGATTACGGTCTATGGCGAATGGAGCAAGCTGGGCGCGGCGCGGTTGGCGGAGGCGGGCGTGACATTCAAGCAGACGCCCTATGACGTGAGGGCGCGCTGATGGAACTGAAGGACTATCAGCACCGGGCGCTCGATGCGCTGCGCACCTTCCTCGACCAAGCGGCGATCCGCGATCACGCACGGGCCTATGCTGCCGCATGCGCGGTCGGCGAGCCGGGCGCCTACGGCGCGGCCTATCGCCCGCTCGCCGGGCTACCGGACGTGCCGTATTGCTGTCTGCGCCTGCCGACGGGCGGCGGCAAGACATTGCTCGCGAGCCATGCGATCGGCGTGGCGCGCGACACCTACCTGAACCGACGCTTCCCGGTGGTGCTGTGGCTGGTCACGTCGACCACCATAGCCGAACAGACGTTGGGCGCGCTCAAGAAGGTAGGCCATCCCTATCGTCAGGCGCTGGAGGCGACGTTCGGCGGTGCGGTGCGCGTCTACGGCATCGATGAGCGGCGCCAGCTGCGCCCGCAGGACATGGCCGATGCCGCGACGGTGATCGTGTCGACCGTGCAGGCATTCCGCGTGCGCAACGCCGAGGACCGTAATGTATATTTGGATGACGAAGAGCTGGAGCCGCATTTTGCGTCGCTGCCGGCCGGAGCCCACGTTGCTCGGCATGAGGATGGCGCCAGGCGGGGTAAGCCGATCGCAAGCTTTGCGAACCTGATGAAGCTGCACCGCCCGCTGGTGATCGTGGACGAGGCGCACAACTTCACATCGACGCTGTCTGGCGAGACCTTCGGGCGTCTGGCACCTGCCGCTGTGGTCGAGTTCACGGCGACGCCGGTGCGCTCCAACGTCATCGTCTCGGCCACCGCCGCTGAACTTAAGGCCGCGGATATGATCAAGCTCCCGATCCACCTGTCACAGCATACCAGTTGGCAGCAGGCGATTGCCCATGCGGTCGACAACCGCGCATGGCTGGAAGGTATCGCCGAGAAGGACGGCGGCGGCATCCGCCCAATCGCGCTCTATCAGGCGCAGCCCGCCCGCGAAGGCGCGGAGGCGACGGTCGACGTGGTGAAGCGCCATCTGATCGAAGATTGCCGCATTCCCGAAGACCGGATCGCGGTCGCGACAGGCAACCAGCGCGAGCTCGACGGCATCGACCTGTTCGACCCCGCTTGCAAGATCGAGCACGTCATCACCGTCGACGCGCTGAAGGAAGGCTGGGATTGCTCCTTCGCCTACGTCTTCTGCTCGCTCGCCAGCATCCGCAGTGGCGGCGCTGTAGAGCAGCTGCTGGGCCGGGTGTTGCGCATGCCGTTCGCGACGCGCCGCTCATCCGAGGAGCTGAACCGCGCCTATGCGCATGTGTCGGAGAAGAACTTCTTCGAGGCGGCGGAGGGGCTGAAGGACCGACTGATCCATATGGGCTTCGATGAGCGCACGGCATTGGAAGCCATCGTCGAGCAGCCCGATACCTTTGAGTGGCGCGATGACCAGCCGTTGTTCACCCGGCCTGAATTGCCGGTGCTGCGCGTTCAGGAACGTCCCGACCAGAGCGCGTGGACGCCCGAGATGGTCGCCGCGACCCGGATTGCCGATGGCGGCGACGGCGGCGTCGCGATTACGTTCGACACCGATGCGCCTGACGATGTGCTGCGCGACGTCGCCGCCGCCGTTGCCACGCCGGAGACGACACCGATCACGGCGGTAGAGGCGTTCATTGCGCGGCGCGCCGAGACGCTGTCCCTCGCCGAGCAGGGACAGGTGCTGACTCTGCCGCGTCTCGCGATCGAGCGCGACGGGCAGCTGGAGATCGTCTTCCCCGAAACGCTGGTCGACGTTGGCGGATGGGATCTGAGCCAGGTCGACACCAGTCTCCCGGGCTTCGCGCTGACCGAGCGGCCAGACACGTTCGAGATGGACGTGGAAGGCGATCAGGTTGTCTACAGCCGCATTGACGCGGCTGCCGAACTGGCGCTGGACGACGCGACCGACTGGGACGTGGCGGCGTTATCGCGTTTCCTCGACCGCACGACGCGCCAGCGCGATGTCGCCCAGCCGATCTTCCTCGAATATTGCCGTCGCGTGGTCGAAGGCGTCGCGGAGCGTATCCCGCTGCCGCAGTTGGTTCGCGGGAAGTTCGCGTTGCGCAGGGCGATCATCGCGCGAGTAACCCAGCTACGACGCGAGGCCGGTGCGCGCGGTGTGCAGTTGCTGATGACCGACATCGCACCCGTTCTGGCGCTCGGCGAGAATGGGTTCAGCTTCTCGAAGGCGGGCTATGACCCGCGCACGCCCTACGCCGGTCCATGGCGGCCGCGAAAGCACCTGTTCGCGCAGGTCGGCGACTTGAAGCACGGCGGCGAGGAATGGATGGCCGCCGTCCAGATCGATGATCACGAAGCGATCCAATTCTGGGTGCGGAACGTGGACCGCACCACCTGGTCCTATTCGCTGCCGACCTCGTCTGACCTGTTCTACCCGGATTTCGTGGCGCAGCTGCAGGACGGCCGCAAGCTGATCGTCGAATACAAGGGTGCGGACCGGACCGACAACGCGGATAGCCGCGAGAAGAAGAACATCGGCGCGCGGCTGCAGGAAGTAAGCGACGGCAAGGTCATATTCCTCTGGGCGGAACTCGATCGCGGCGGCGGCGTGGCGCGGCAGATCGATGCGGCGATTGGTTGAGGGGCTGAAATGGACAAGTTGAATCGAAAGCAGATCCAGGCGCGTGCTCGCGAGATACTGCAAGAGCATACTGGCGGGATCCGCTGGGGAGAGATCCTCAAGCTGATCCACTCCGAGGCACCGGATACGCCGCCCAACAGCATCCACGGTGCCATCCAAGTGCTGTTCCAGAGCTCGGACGATATCGTGAAGGTCGCCCGCGGCACCTATCAGCTGTCTAAGTTTGTAGACGAGGACGCGGCGGAGGCGATTGCCGCTGACGCAGCCGCTGCGACCGCGCCCGTCGTGCCCGTGAAGGACGGCGCCGTGCAGGGAACGTTGGCGGAGCAGGATTTCTATGCCAGCTTTGCGGACTGGCTGGAGGAGAACGACGAAGTCACGATCGCGGGCGAACTGGGCGGCAGCAGTCTCGGCGGAAAGTGGGGCACACCGGATGTGATGGGCGTGCTAAAGCCCCGTGCCCAAGACATGTTCAAGTTCGAGCCGCAGATCGTCACCGCCGAGATCAAGGCGACGCCGAGCCAGCCAGTCGTCGCCTTCGGACAGGCAGTTGCCTACAGGCTGTTCTCGCACAAGAGCTACATCGTCGTCCCGCGCACCACGAGCAGCGACGACATGAATCGGCTGAAATCGCTGTGCAGCATCCACGGTGTGGGGCTGGTCGTCTTCACATTGGACAAGGCAGATCCTGATTATGGCGTGATCGTCCTGCCTGCCGTGGCGACGCCGGATATGTTCTATGTGAACAGCATGCTCGACAGATTGAAGGTGAGCGAACCGAATCTGCTGAACCGATTATTTTGAGACTGAAAATGGGCCGTTTGCCGACAGTCCGCTTCGGGACCGACGGCGCGAAAAGCGGACCGCCGTTTGGTGAAATGCGTCTCAGGATCGCATGATCATCACCTTCCCGCGGCATCGACCGGCGTGAAGGCTGCTCTGCGCGGCACAGGCGCGCGGGGCCCCGTTGGGGGTTAAATGGTCGTGGCCCTTGCCGCCGGAACAGATCGGCAACATAGTGGATAGGCATGACCGATCGATTGGATGCTGATGCCTGGGAAGCGCTGTTCGCGGCAACGCCCGCCTCACTGAGACCCGCTAGCACATTCGACGCGGTCGCCGGCTTGGAGCGGCGGCTGTCGCTCCTCGAGCCAATAGAGACAGCTGCGATGCTCGCCGGGCTGCAAACGGATCCCTCGTTCGGTTCCAACTCAGTGCGCCTGGACATGGCAATGCGGCTCGTTCTCACCTGTGCACAGGGCGACGTCCGGCCAACACGGGACAAGCTCTATCGGCTACTCAACCGCGATCTGGTCGACTGCGGAATCAACCAGCTAGAGGATCCGCCCGAGGATTTTTTCGTTACCATCGCTGCGACACGGCGTGGCCCGTACCGGCTTTTCCAAGGCGTCTGGGAAAAGGCGGCTGCGTTCACCGAGGACGTGTTCGAGGCCTTCGGCCATCTGCCACCATCACCTTGGAGCTCGGAGGCCTTCGATCGCGCTTACGCACTGCTGGCGCTCTCGGACTTGCTCGCTGATCGCGCCGGCTTGACGGACCGCGTTACTGCCGAAGACGAGTCCTCGGCTAAGCTTGATTTGCCCAGGAAACGTAATCTTGCGCGGATTGCAAAGCGTTGTTTGGTCAGCTGGACCGACCTGGCCCGCCTGGACGTGAGCGAATGTGATCTCGCCCCTTTCATTCTCGGCAGCACCACGGGCACAAACATTCGCGATGCGGAGCCCGGAGACAGCGAGCTCGAGCGTCTGCCACTGATGGCATTCGCCGAGGGCATTCTGGTCGTCGCCCCGCACAATCTTTCGATCGCAGCGCGTGCGCACCTCATCGAGGAAGCGGTGGCCCATGGCGAAGCCGACCGCCTTTGCTTCCTGCTGCTGAACACACAAAGCGAGCGCATCAGTATCGCCGGCTTTGCACGGATGTGGGACTTGCCGACCCAGAAGATCGGAGGGCACCCGGTTCGTCAGACGATCTGGGCCAGCTCGGTCGGCAGGCCAATCCACCTTCTCCAAATCGTCGACGGCTTCGAGGGGGTTCCGCCTGCGAGGTTCGGTGTGATCGAGGACTCCCAGTCGCTGGAGAATGTAGTCAGCCGCTCGATCGCGTTTGTGCAGGAGCAGATGCGCAAGCGACCGGACTTCCGTGAAGGGTTGTCGATCGTGCTCGTCGGAGGATGGGGACGCGCAGGCAGTCTCTCGTTGCCATTGAGCGACGAGCCAGACTGGGATGTGATCGCGCTTGAGCCGGAGGATGCCGCGACAATTTGCCTCGCCGGCCGCGGAGGTGGCAAGCCGATGGACCTGTGGCGTTTGAGCAAGCAGCTCCGCCTGGTCGAAGCCCAAGGTTTTCGGATCGAACACACCAATGGCTGGCTCAACCTGTTTGCGTTGTGGCGCGAGACCCGGCGGACGCTGATCCCCGAGCATGAGGTCGGTTTCCAGCCACCGGCTTCTTTCCACTACCCAACCGACTTGCTGTTGGAAGTCCGAGGCGATGCGGCGCGGCGCCATAACCGTAACGCAATGCCGCTCCCAGACGGACGTTTCGAAATCGTGTCCCGGTTCGATCGCGGAGATTTCTTCGACGCGGACAAGCCGTCGTTCGTTTCCACGACCGGCCTCGGCCGCGGCGAAATGCTCGGCCTGGTGGTGGGCCGGCGCCCCGTGTGGCTGCAGATCGTGCCCGACTCCGGCAGCGACCGGGCGTTCGACACGCATGAGACTTGGAGAGCGGCAATTCACTGGCTCGAGGTCGGGTTACCGGCCTTCGACACAGCCTATCCGGACCTGGACCAGGATCCGGTCCTGATCACGCTCGCTATCGAGTGGCCCCCTGATCGCCTGAAACGCCCGGTCGACAACGTCGCGATCGATGCTGCGATCTCCATCACGCTGGACCGGGATGTCCGCACAGCGCGGCTCGACCTCGGCCCCGCCTGGCAGCATGGGCTGCACCGCGCCGACAACCACGCCGAACTGTCCCTTGCCTCGGCGCTCCTTTCTATCGTGAGCGCGCTGGCGGGCGGCCGGGTCGACCGCGCCGACTTGTATGCGCTGATGCAGGAGGTGGTTGGTTCCGACGACATCCGCTGGCGCCATTCGTTCGCCGCCGATCGCCCGCTCATGCTGCTCAAGGCACATGGCCTGATCTCCACGTTCGAGGAAGTGCCCGAATCGGCATCGGCGCTCGTCCGCTGCGGCTCGACCTTCCTTTCACGTCCGCGCTCGGCGGGCCCGCGAATTGAAGGCGCAGACGACTGCTTCGTGTTCCTGATGGCACAACATGGTGCACTTACCGAACGGCTGCTGGAGACGATCGCCGAATATGACCGCACGGCGCTTGTAGAGCTGGCGCTGTCGCGACTGGTCTCCGCCTTGGCCGAGGATCAGTCCTGGACGCTATCGGCCCGCGCGCTGCGCGCCATTCATGGTGCGGAGAAGGACTTCGAACGCAGCCTCAGCCGCCGCAGCGAGATCAATGGAGTAATCCGCGGGGCATCGATCGTGGTGGAAATGGCCGCGTCCGAGGCGCCGCTTTCAAGCGGACGACCGATCGGTCAAGCGGACGTGGACGAGTTGCTCGCGCAAGCACTGCTCCTCTTCCAAACAGCTGAGCTGATTCCTCCGATCCGGGCGGGGTTCATCGAGCCCGAGCTACAGATCAGCCCGACTGGCGACATCCTTTACGATCATGCCTTCACGCGCTCGGCGCTCGTGCCGAGCGTCCATGCGCGGCATTCGGAGGCACGCCAGGACGCGGACCGCGCATACCGCTCGCATTTCGATCGTGCAGCCGAGCAGGGCCCGCTCGATCGTGCCTTTGAAGCCGCCGTTGTCGCAGAATACGGTATTCCATTCGATGCCTTCACGGCGCTGAGCGGCGCCTGCGCGGAACTCGCGGTAGCGGCAAAAACCGCGGCGCCCCGCCTGCGACGATCGGAACTCGTCGGCGCAATCGCCGCGCTCCCCGGCTACGAAGACATCGACCCCGCCGCTGCAATCGACCGGCTCACGCTGCCGGCCCGGCGCGGCTGGAAGACCCTTCCCTCGGGGCTGGGTGCTTCTGATTTCGACGTCAGTCGCTTTGACCGCCATTTCTCGTTGATCGCCCGGCCGATCGTCGCGCTCGATGCTGACGAGGATTCGTTGCTGCTGGTGTCGCCGCCCTTGATGGAACGTTCCGCGCTCCACAATCTCGCCGGCGCGATGCAAGGAACCTTGCAAGGCAAGTTCTGGACGAGCCCCGCAATGCGCGTCTTCGTCGGCGCAGCGGCCGAGAAAATGGGTCTCGACTTCAACCAGCGTGTCGCTGAGCACATTCGAGCGCTGGGCCTAACATCTTTCCCATCGACCAAGGTAACCGATGCGCTGCACCACAAGGGAACCGACGCGGTAAAGAGGTTGGGCGATATCGACGTGCTCGCGCTCAGTGCGGACGGCCACCACGCTTGGGTGATAGAAGCCAAGGACATTCGGTTCTGCCGCACGCTGGGCGAAACCAGCAGTCGCCTTTCCGAATATCGCGGGCAGACAGATTCGCGTGGCCGGCGCGATAAGCTGCGCAAGCACCTCGACCGGGTCGAATATGTGCGCGCACACCGGATTGATCTTGCACAACGATACGACTTGGAAGAGCCACCGGCCGTGCATGGGTTAGTCGTGTTCGAGAGTCCGCAACCGATGGCTTTCGTACCCAGCCATCCTTCCACCGATGCACGCTTCGTCATGCTCGGCGACCTCAATGGTCTGGATTGGGCGCCGCGCATGTAGCGAAGGACGAACAGCCGCATGCAAATCTCCGAAAGTCGAATGAGATGACCAATTACCTCGACGAATTTCCGATACCTGCCGAACTCCTGCCTCCACGCCTCTTCGGGTTGCTGAGTCCCGTGGGAACGGAAAGTGATCTCCGGGTCGATGTGACGACACGCTTCGAGGTCGATCCGTACGGCCCCGGCCGCGAGCACGTTCACATGATCATGGCGCTTGCATCAGATCAAGGGCCGGGCGACCTCTCGAAATATGGCGAAACGGGACATGGCGTGGTCTATTTCTCGCAGCCCGACGTGCACGAATTCGGAGAGATCAGGGAGTTCCAGCCGTCTGTTTCCGGTCTCGACTACATTGTCGCGTCACAGGGGGGCGGATCCTTTTTTGCCTACCATTTAGCAGAGAAGGTGTGGATCGCTCTTGGTCTCACTCCGCGTGTGCTCGGCGGCGATGCGCAAAAACTGGTCTACGACGACCTGTCATTGCCCGAGTTCGGCGTCGCCGAGGGCGAGGTCTCGACCGAATACCACTACACGTCCAAGCGCAATGTGAACTGGTCCATGTCCAACGCGTATCTGCGCCGGTATCTGTGGATGCGCGGAGCATACGGAGTCCGACTGTTCTTCTACCAGACGCTGCTTCCCGACTGCGTCCAAATTCGCGATTTGATGCAGGGGGAAACGCACATCGTCCTGAACCCCGAGGGCAGTTGGTACGACCTCGACATTCGCGAATACGAGGAACGCTTGCTCATCCAGGTCTGGGCAATTGTGCACGCTGTCGAACCAACGCTGTGCCCAGAACCCACCGCGGAAGGGCTGGTCTGGCCGGGCGTGGATGGAGCTATGACGCACGCGCGAGCTGATGCGCTGACCGCGACGACGCCCGTTCATCTCAACGACCAATTTCTAGAGCGCTACGAGCAAAGCGGCTTTTTCGACACCATCCCCGCGAAGGTCGGACAAGCCTGGTACTGCAGTCCCTCGTATCTCGGGCAATGGAGTTTCACCGACTGCGTTCGGCTCGGGCGGAACATGGTCAGAGTACCTTTGCGCGAGCTCTACAAGCCTAAGCCGGATCGTGAAATCCTTCATGCGCACGCGCATGTCTTGACGCCTGAGAAGGTCGCCGAATTCGATCCAAGCGAGGAGCACATCGCTGGGAAGACGGGCCGGCTTGCGTCCGAGCTGCTTAGGTTTGGAGAGGCGTTCGGCGCGATCGGACAGAGCTTCGGAGATGACCGCGAGCCCGTCGATATCGTCGGCCTCTCACGTACCGAAATCAACGCGAACGGCTGGCTCCATTATCCAGAATTGGTTCGGTTGGCCCAAGTCGCACCCCTGGAAATGACAGAGCAGGCGTTCCTTTCTCGGTGCAAGAGCATCCATGAAATCTGGCAAAAAATCCCAAACGCCTTTCTGCGTAATCTCTTGGTGCGAGCTGGACATACTCGGGCAGACATCAAGGATCTTGGCAGCCTCAAGCTGCTTCAAGCCCTCACCAACGTCCTCGAACGTCTCAACGGCGACGGGGAAGATCTCGATTCCTTCGGAGCGGGCACCGATCCAGACGATCTGACGCGACGAAACGCCGCGCTCGCACCACTCTTCATCAACAACGAACTTCGGATTGGCGACGCTCACAACGCAGGCGAAACGCTGGCGCAGCTGGAGAGCTTGAGTTTCGACATCGCCTCCGTGAACCAAGGTTTCGGAAAGGCGCTCGATCACGTGTTCGACGGGGTCATTGCCGCATTCTCGCACATGAACACACAGGCTGAAGCGTTGCTCGACCGTTGAAACGGACAATCGGTCGGCCCGGTGCTAGCTGCGCTATGTGGACGACTGCGCACCGACGCGGCCCGTCGCTGCATCCAACTCCTGATCGGTATAGTCGGCCGAGCCACTCTCGATCGACTTCATCGCCGCGCGATAGGCCGCTGACGGGATCGCCAGCGCCTCGCCCTGGGTCGAACCGACCTCTTCGGTGAGCGCGGTCAGCGTGGCGCGAAGCGCGGCGCTTTCCATCCCCGCCATGTCGATCTGCGCGAACTGACGAACCTTGCGGCGCAGCTGGGCATAGGCGACGCCCGCGCGCTGATGCTGGGCGGCGCGTTCAGAGGGATTGAGAAACGTCATTAGCGCTGTGATCGCCGCGCCCGCCAGCGCGAGGATGCCCGAGACGACCGGGTCGGCGCTGGCAAGGATCGTTGCACCGGCGGCAGCCCCGATCAGCGCCGCCGGGATGCCGAGCCAGTAGTTGCGCCTGCGCCAGGCACTGGCCGCCGCGAAATGCCCCTTCTCCGAATAGAGTACGTCGACCGCGAGCTTGCGGGCTTCGGCGAGCATCGCCGCCCTGTCGGCCCTAGCTCTATGTCCGGCGGAAGCGCTCACAGCGTCGAACCAATCGCCGATCCGAACAGCGATTTCCATTCCCCTGCGGCCAGAAAGTCGAGGCTGGCCTGCTCCCACTCACAGGCTCTGCGCGCGCTCGTGAGGGCCGCGCGCGCCTTCGACGCCCAGGCGACACCGGAAGTGACCCATAACCCGGTCCCGGGCATCACGGCCGAACGGCCGGCATTCTCGACGAGGAAGGCGAAGAAGTCCCGCACCATCCAGTCGTGATAGTAATAGTCGTGCGAGTAAGGCCAGGTGCGGAGAAACTCGACCGCCATCCGCTCCAGCATGAAGGACTTGATCGGCACCGAGCAGTGTCGCTGCCACTGCTTGGCCATCCGAATCAGGCGGCGGGTCGCACCAGCAGTCGCTTCGTCCGACTGGTCAAGCGAGGCGATCTCGGCGATCGGGTCGGTCAGCCGGTAAGAGCCACCGTCATTGGTGTCACAGATGAGATATTGGCCGTTGTCGAGCGCGAAAGCCGGAATGATCTCGACTGGCATCGTCGCGAACCGCACGACCACCACTTGGCCGTCGCCGCGCATCTCGCTCTGCGGATAGGTCTGGGCGAGCACGCTGCGCACCTCCTGCAGCAGCTGCGATTGCCGGTTGCCTGCACGCGCTTCGAAGCGCCTATAGACCTCCCAAGGCAGGGCGAACATCACGTCCACGTCCCTCGGCGGACGAACCCGCAAGTACTTGCCCCAAGAGCCCGTCAGCAGCGAATTGGCGGCCTCGTCATTATGGCCGTAGTACCAGCGATTGAGGGTGGCGCGAACACCGGCCTGCTTGCGCAAGCCATCCTGAAGTTGGGCATCTGTCACCGCGAGGTTCTCGATGAAACCTCGAAATCGCTGCTCCACGTAACGCCATTGCAACCAGGTCGACGGGGTCGGCGCGAGCGCCATCAGTGCATTATTCATGCGCGCCCTCGCGCGGTGGACGACAGCAGCCTCCCAGGATCGAAAGGAGTCGGTGGGCCATGGCGCGATCATAGCGGCGCAGGCGACACAAAGCGAGAACAACCACCGTTGGTATCCCCATGTCCGTGGAAAATCTCCGACTGATGCCGGCGACCTATAGGTCGGAAAACGGCTCGAGCTTTTTCGGGCTTATCTTCGTCTCCTTGGGCAGCTCCGCAAGCAAGCGCCGGGCGAGATCGCCGAGCGGATCGGGCCGGTCCTGAGTGACGTGGACGAGCCACGCGATGGCGGAGCGGCCAGAGGCATTGCGCGCCTTGTGCTTCCCATTCCGGCCAAGCAGGGCGTTTCGCCACCCCTTCTCCGCAATCTCTGGGTCGATCTGACCGAGGATATTCTCGAAGGCTTCCGGCGCAACCTGTCGGCACACGCGCAGGAACGGCAAGGCGTCGTCGAAGAAGCTCGGGCTTTCCTTCGAGAGTGCCGCCGCCAGCAACGCGGGATGGTTGCCGAGCAGCGCCTGCACCAACTCCGGCCGACGCCTGTAAAACTCGGCGAGAACACCAGCGCCTAGCTGCCATCGGCCGGACAGGACGATCCGCGCGCCGCGTTCAATCTGACGAAATGCCGCCTTGGGCGCCATAAAGGCGAACCGTGCGTCGAGCTTGTCAATTTCCTCGATGTGCTTCTCGATCAGGCGGGCGACTTCCTTCCGTCCGGCTCGGCTCGCATGGCATTGCGCGAGGAAGTGGTCGGCATTGTGCGGTAGCTTTGCCCAGCCGTCGCCGACGGCCGCTTCGATTGCATCCCAGTCGAGCGCGGAGACGGTTTCCTCATATGCGCCCGGAAGCGACTTGCGCAGGACGTTTAACAATCCCGCTGCGCTCTGAAATCTGCGCGCCGTGACGCGCGAGAGCTCGCCTGCGAGCGCCTTCGGCTCCCATGCCGAGCACAATTGGCTGGCGATCGCCCGCGACCGCGCGGTCGGCGCCCATTTGCCCTTGTAGGCTCCCAGGGGATCGAAGACGCGAAGGCTTGCTTCGAAGACGTCCTCCAGCTGCCCGAAGGCGCCGATCGGGTCGGCCCGCATCCGTTCGGCGATCGCCGGCGCCAGTGTCTCGACGCAATCGAATCCGAACTCGCGATCCAGATAGGTGAACTGCGCACAGAACCATCCGGCGTGATAAAGCGGGCTCGAAGCCGGCCAATCGGCTACAAGCGCCAGGGCCTTCGCACGGTCGACGCGGGCGAGGTAGCGGGCGATCCATTCGGGCGTCAGCGCGCTGAAGGACTGCGACACCATTTTTGCGATCTCGCAGGCAAAATCCGCCGACGCTGGTTCCATGGCTTGGTTCAAGGCCTCCGCGATCGCCTCTGGGTTTGAAGCGCGGATGATCGAGCGGCCGAAGCGCCGGTTACGATAGGTGCCGTTGATGTAAGCCCCAACTCGGTACGCCGCCTCGGGCATCGGCGTGCTGAACCAGCGGGCGACCGTCTCGACCTGAGCCTTGGTGGGGCGCTCGAAATAATCGTCGATGTAAATGTCGATCTCGCGCAGCGCGTATGCCGCAGCAGCGATATCGGTCGGCGACTGAGCGCTCCAGCATCGATCGAGAAAGGGCTCGAGCAAGTCCCGCCGGATCAGAGGGGTCCAGATGATGTCGCGCCGGCTCATCCGGAATTGGGTTAGGAGGCTGGCGAGCCCTGCGAGGGGCATCTTCGGATCGGCCAGCGCATGGCCCATCATCGCGACGACCTGTTGACGCCCGTCCTTGTCTTGATCGGTCAGGATTGGGTCGAAAACTTCTGCAGAGAAGCGCTGGTGCGGGCAGCGCAGGTCGTTGGCGGCGAGGACGAGGCGTTGTTCGAGGAGCCAGGCGATAGCGCGCTCCGCCGCTTCCGGCGCAACCTGCGCGGCCGCGAGCAAGGGTGCGAGGTCGCTGGCGTTGGCCCGCGCATCGCGCGACGCGAGTTGGCGGATCGCTACGGCTCCCAGCACGATGTCTGCGTCGGCCGCACGGGCGGACGCGACGATCGACCGTACTCGGTGCCATCCGCCGCTCAGCACGAAGCAGAATTGCCACGGGAAGTCGGATTGGGCTGCGGCATCGAGCCGCCAGTCGATGCTCTCTTCGCCAAGCCCGTCGCCGATCCGATCATCGATCGTGCGAACCGCCGCCAGGGTCTCGTCGCGCCGGGCGCGCAACTCGTCGGCGATCACCCGGACCGCGCGCTTGGCATCGAGATGGATCGTGCCGGGCCGGGTGCCGGCGCCGTCAACGCTCGTGAAGGTCGACAGAAGGAGCTTGGTCGCTCTCGCGCTTTGCTCGGCAAGCGCGAGCTCATGAGTCGAGGCGAGATGGGCGTCATCGATGAGGTGAACGGTCGGCAGATCGTCGTCGGTCAGCTCGATCCGTGCGATTCCTGAGTCGGCCAGCCGCAGAACGCGATAACCCTTGCCGGCTAGGGTCTCGGCTGCCTGCAACGCGCAAACCGACTTTCCCGCGCCCGGCACGCCTGCAAGCCTCGCCGAGTAGCTTGCCGTCAGCTCCCGGATGAGATCGGCAGCTTCGGGCAATCGCGGGCATTCCATGGCGTCGGCCGCGCCGAGCGCCCGGCCGAGCAGCGCCGGACCCAAACCGCGGGCCTGATCGAAGCGGACCGGCTGCCAGATCCCATTCGCGTCCGTGGAAGTCGGGTTCGCCGCAACGGCGAACTGCTCGAACCTGCCGATCAACTCGTCGCGGCGAGGTAGCGCACGCACGGCGGCGAGCAGCTCCTGCATATGGCTACCGTGCTCGGGATAGAATTGCTCGATCACCTTGGGGTGTTCGCCCATCAGGGCGACCAGGGTTTCCCAGCCGAGCACATTGACCGGAAAGGTGCCCTGCGCTTCGCGTTCCGCCGAACGAACCCTGGCGTGCTTTTGCAGGACTCCATCGTTCGGCGCCGTGGTGGCAAGGATCCAATAGGCAGGCTCTGGCTGGAAATGCTCAGCCTTGGCGAGTTCGGTGTCGAACTCGGCGATCGTGACCGTCCCGCCATAGTTCGCATCCTTGCCTTTGCACTGGACGCAGTGCGTACCGGCATGGGGACCGCCTGCCCGTCCCCAGACGTCAACGCCATGCTGGGGCTGGCCCGTCCGACCGTTTTTCTGCGCGTAGGGATCGCCCCATACCGCCGCGAACAGGCCGCGGCACATATCCTCGAACCGGCCCCAGTCCTTGGGCGGTAGAATCTGGAGGGCGGTGAATTCCATCGCGCGCGGCCAGCTCGGAGCTATTCGGCCCGGGAAGCGGCCGCTTGCGCCGGGCGACGGCTCAGGTGCCAATCGCGGGCGCGCTCGATGCGAGCCTCGATCCATTCGGCAAGCACATCGACCTCATCGAGAGCTTTCGCCAGGCGGTCGGCGCTCACCTTGAGGGTCGGCATGAGCAACGAAGCCAGCGAACCTTCCTCCGACGTGAGAACCGACATCTCATCGTCGCCGATGAAGAATGGCCTAGGATGCTTCTCGAGCATCGCCTTGTCGTACCGCACGTCGAAGGAGGTAATGTCTTCACCGTGCTGGCCGCGATTGCGGGCCAAAACAACCTGTTCAATCAGGTTGCGATCAACTGGGCAATCGCTCCAATCGGTGTCAAGGATCTCGCCCAGCGCCGCGAAATAGGCGGGGACGAAGCCGTCTCGAAAGGCTGCCTTCCGATTTTCGAAGGAAAATCGGATGACCCGCTCTTCCAGCATCCTGAAATATAGCTTGAGGCTGTCGGAAAGCATTGAGATGCAGGCGATGCCCAGCACCTCCCGAGCGGTTTCCGCGTCCATCCATTCCGACAAATAGGGCGGGTCGGAATCCTCACTGTAGGGCCGATCGTCGAACGGCGGCAGCTCGTTCTCGATCCGGTGCTTGACGTCGGCGAACCCTTTCGCGCCTTCCGCATAGAAGAAGCGGATAAACTGGGTTCTGCTCTTCAAGAAGTAGAAAGCATCCATGCCCTTACGAATCCACCATTTTGTCTTGACTGAGCAAGTAGGAAATTGAGGAATCTTCGCATTCGAGGCAAACACCGTTCAGGCAATATCCTGTCACTCGGGAACACTCTCTCATTGGCAGCAATCCGGCATCTGCGGAAGTTTCAGGAGCTTGAGAGACGCTCTCTGACAGAATAAGCGGCGGATTTTCAGTGTCATGGTTAGATTTACCGAACGAGACGTTTGCGGCGCGTTGTGGGCAAGGGCATCGACTGGCCGGACGGCAGCTAACCGCCGTCCGGCCTCTGATTCCAGGAAGTCGCGAAGTCCGAGATGTTCAGGCCCTATCCGATCGACATCCGCTTTCAGGGTCGTCGGATAAGTCATCGAACGACTGAGATGAGGGCGCAAAGCCGTCATCGGTTCGCGCGCTGCTCCGCACGTTGAATGGCAGAGCGACTGACACCCATCTTCGCTGCGACGGATGCCAGTGAAGCACCCGCCTGTCGCAAAGAAATTGCCTCCTGCTCCTGCTCGTCCGTCATGGCACGAGGTCGCCCTAATTTCTGTCCCTCAGCCTTTGCACGCCGCAAGCCAGCTTGGGTTCGTTCAACGAGAAGGTCACGTTCGAATTCGGCGACCGCGTTGATCACCGACATCGTCATTTTTCCCGCAGCACTCGTGAGATCAACTCCACCAAGCGCAAGGCAATGTACGCGAACATTTTGTGATGCCAGCAGTTCGACGGTGGTGCGGACATCGATTGCGTTGCGCCCGAGACGATCGAGCTTCGTGACGATCAGGACATCATCCCAATCGAGTTTGTCGACTAGCTTCTTGAACCCGCTGCGCTGCAGGGCGGGGACCGAGCCCGAAATAGTCTCGCAGATTGCTCTACGCGGTTCCACGCGGAAGCCAGCCGCTTCGATCTCGGCTAGCTGATTTTCGGTCGTCTGTTCGTTGGTGCTGACGCGGCAATATGCAAATGTTCGCGACATAACTTCTCTCCTCGTGTCGAAAGCGTGTCACGAAACAAATTAATGTATCGAAAAGCGTTGATCCATATTTCGTACAAAACGATCCGAGGAGCGGCAACTGTGTCAGAAACGCTCCCTTTCGAGCTGCCGGCAAAGCAATCTCTGGCTTTTGCAATTCAGCTGATGCGTGCTTTGCATCCCAATTGTTGCAATCTAGCCTCCCTACAGCCCAGCCCAACAGCTGCAGTTCACTGATCCGCAGCGTCAAGCAAGTCAGAGCAACCGCGTTGCGCAAACCTTTCGCAAGAACTCAACCATCGGCACTGAACTCGGTTCGGCGGAAAGCGCCACCTCCAGATCGGTGCGCCGCAGACGCAACCGACTGGTCGCCAGCGCGAGCAAGAATTCCGCCGCCGCGCCGCCGCGTTCCGTGCCTGCAGCGAGGATGATGCGGCGGATAAGACGTCCTAGCTCCCGGCTGTCAGTCGGCGCGTCCACCAAGTTCATCTCATAGGGATGGGCGGCGCGAAGAATGCTCGCCTGGATGATGTCGTCGTTGAACCGACCGAAATTTTCCGGAGCCAATACAGTCTGTTGGAACCAGTTGCTCTTTAACGCCGACTTTTGCGTCCGATGGGCGTTGGCGCGAAGCCGTTGCAGCACTGAGGCAACGGTGAAATAGACATCAGCCTGGCTGTGCGCGCGCGTAGGTACTCCGTCGGGCCAGAATACGAACCCGGGCTGAAGCGACAGCTTTCGAGTGCCGCTGTTTGCCAAGAACAGGTCAGTGTCGAGCGCTTGGGACGTCCTGCGCAACCGCGCGACGCGCGCGTGTACCACAGGGGCGATCCGAAATGGGATGAGCCTTTCAACATCCGGATCGATCAGCAACCTGAGCTCCTCGGCCCAGGGATTATGCTCACTGGAAAGCGGAAGCGTCATCCGCTCTACTTCGATCATCTGATAGGGATAGGGATTAACGGTCTGAACGAGGGTGCGCTCAAGAGCTTCGCGACGCGGCTCGGCCGTGGTTTTGGAGAATCCAGCTAGGTACAGCAAAGGAGCCTTCGGCGCGATCGTGCGCAGGTCCCTGCTGATATCGAGCAAGCTCCGGCCGCTCTCGATCACGACGGCGGCGATCGCGATCGCCGTCTCGGTTGAGGCAGGGATCGTTTCCAGATCACCACGCGGCACGACGACCGTCGCAGGCGAGACCGCGTCCGCGATTTTCTGCGCGAATGGCACCGATGCCTCGTCTACCGCAATCACATGCCGCAAGCTCGCCGGGAGCGATCGACGTGAGACATAGTCGAGCCGCTGCTGGAATTCCGTATGAGCAAGCAGGGCAATCGGCTCGACGTTGAACTGCCGTGGCTGCCGGCCGACCGACTTGCCAAGACCAACGGTGAACAGTCCGCCCCCCGCGAACCGCTCCATCAGCCCACCCAGCCCGGCCGGGGCATCGCTCTTAGCGATGAGCAGCGATTCCTGCTGCGGTCCGGCAAACTCGAACTGATCGCCGTGCAACTTGATCGCGTGTGAGCCTGTTCTGCACATCCTGCAGCCGTCCGGGCCTTCAACCGAGGGGGGCGTCGCGACGCCCTCTTCATTCTGGCGCGCATCCTTGCGCAGGTCGCAAACGATGTTCGAGCCGCTGCGATCGGTGCCGAGGAACAGTAGATGCGTGACTTGGGCCGGGGCAAACCCGTGCTCGGCGATAAGGTGCGACGCAAGTGAGCCGCTCGAAGATGCCGATATCAGCACAAGCGAGTCCGCGAGACGAGTAAAACGGTAATCGCGAGCGCCAGCATAGGATGAGAAGTTGTCCGCAAGGATCGGGACCGACCCTGCAAAAGATGACCGTTGCTCGTTGATCGCCGCCACCACTGCGTAGAGCGACGGCGTGTCGAGATAGGCGGTCGTTGCGCGGCTGGCGACGTAAGGGAGCGTGCAAAATCCGATGAATGCTATTTCGGCGCCACGTGCAAGAATGTTGGAGAGCCGGATGAAGCGCTCTGTGTGGCGACCGGACGGGTTCTCAAAATGATACGTCGCCGTGGATTCGACGAAACCGTGGCGGGCGTTGAAGATGCTGGTGATCGCGCGCCGCTTGAAGTCGGCTAGCTTCACCCTGCGCTTGGAAGCCGGGCCGGTGACGTGTGTGCGCCGCGCTTCGGCGCCCGCGCAGTCATAACCGATCAACGTCACGGTCGCCCGTCCGGCAAGCCGCGCGATTGTGGCGACATTCTGCGAATCTTCGCCCAGCGCCTGTTGGGTAGCATAAAACGCAGGATCGCGCACGAGCAGCACAACCTCGTCGGGTACCAGGTTCTGTTCCACCTCACGTTCGATCACCGTGGCGAAGGCCTCGGGATCAAGTGCTGGAGTCGCCACGAACACGAGCAATACATCGTGGGACCACGCCTTGCGGGCGATTTCGAAGCGGAACGGAAAGATCGAGTTCATCATGCCCGCTGCATCGGAATGAGTATCGTCATGAGACTGCCCGCGACCGGCGCGAGCGCGGCGAGGCCGGCCTGCTCATAACGGCGCAGTGCGCCATCGGCCGCATGCTCCTCGTCCGAAAAGTCGATAAAGAAGGACAGACGACCAGTTCGAAGTCGCAAGAACCCTTTTTGCCGGCGGAGCAAGCGCAGCACATGGGGAAGCCCTTCGCCGAACCGACTCTGGCCTTTCGCGCTGCCCTTCCCGAAGCAGGCCCGAACCGCATTGTCTTCATCCTCGAGCGAGAGATCCGGAAGAGCGGAGCCAGTCCAGGTCGCTGCGAAGCCGGGCCCAGAATCGAGCACGGACAGTTCGAACAAGTGGGTGAAGACTGCGCCTTGAGGCACCGTCAGCGCATCGCAGTAGCGGGCGAGTGGTGCATACTCGCCCACGATCCGCGCGAGTTGATCTGGCGCCATGGCGTGATGGTTGGTCTTAATGGCTCGGATCGACACATCAAGCAGGTCGCCTGCGATATCGGTGAGCGCGTGATCCTCAGTATTCTTGAAGATCTCGAATAGCATCGCCCCAATGGCATCGGCGGCGTCCGCTGGCACATGGTCGCGGTAGCTGCCGCGGATCGCGCCTCGCAGAAGCCAGCTTGCCAAATCTCGGAAATTCTCACGCGGGCGCAGGCCTGAGCCACCAAGCGCGCCGGGTAGATAGAGCAAGTACGGTGTATCCCGCCCAAGGTGATCGGCGCATACGATCTCCGCCGATGCGCCGCGATAGCCTCGCTTGGGCCGCTCGCTCTGTAGTTGATCAAGGCGCGCGAGTGCGGCGCCGTGGAGCGCTGTCGCTATCGAGCCCGTTTGCCCGTGGCCGGTTGCCTTTTTTGCGCACAGCCCTGCGACCAGCCCAGGAAGGCGTCGCACGAAACCGCCGATCTGTTCAGGTGACTCAATGAATGTCTCGAGCAGTGCGTCTGGATTCTGCTGAGCCCAGCTTATGATTACCTGAGTCAGGGCGGCTTCCGCACCGCCAGCAAGGTGGCGGATATTGCTCGGCAGTCGTAGCGGCTCGCCCGCAGGTGCCTGAGAGAGGCTTGTCAACGCGCGCTCGCTGGCGGCGATTGTAGATTGAGCTGTGATTCGCACTAAGCCTCCCGTTGTGTGCTTTGTGCGACAACATTGACTTAGCGTCCAGCAGCGCGAACGTCGACATCGGCGAACCTTTCTAGTCGTGGTACGCCGCCCCTGGTGGGGGAAACAAATCTCGCAAGATCAGGCGCGGGATCTAACATCTAGACGAGGCTAGCGTGCGCGTGCGTTTTGCCGACCCCGGCGAAGGGTGCAGCTCAAAAGTACACGTTCGCACTCCACCAGCTTTCGCTGAAAGCGGTCAAGCTGCAAGCGGCCCACCTCCGGCCAATATCCGGGACGCCCGTCTACTTCCGCTGCTAGTTTGCCGAAGCAAGTCGTCGGTGTTCGGCCCGGTGGCAGCTGGCGCAGAGACACACGACGTCGGCAAGCGTCGTAACTGTGCCCTCCTCCGCCGTTTGATGAAGTGGCGTCGTATGGTGGATCTCAAATACCGCATCCGCGATGCCGTCGGGGTAGACTTCGTACCAGTCGATGGCGCAGCCCTCGGCCTCGCATACGAGGCGACCGCCGTTCGCGGCTTTCACCGCCTTGCGCTTCTCGCGAGCCACGGCGGAATTGCGACGGCGTTCGTTGCGCAGATGTGAGACGATGCGCATGTCACCTTCGGCCCAGCTGCGCTCTTCATCGTCGTTGAGAACCGAGTCCTGGGCTCGGTCCGCATCGGGACTGTCCGGATCGTCTTCACCCTCAATCTTCGGCACGATCGAGTAGCCAGCCTCCTCAATCGCGGTGAAGCAAGGCTTCCCGAAACCGGCGGCGAAGTGCGTCGGGAAAGCCTCAAGAGCCAGTCCCTCTTCCGCCGCGAGGCCATAGAGCGCCTTGGGCGCCAGGCGGCGCCCAGCTTCGACGATCACGTCGTAATCCGTCGACGGAGCGAAATTCGGGGCACGGTCGCCCGCAAGCATACGCGCGGCGGCTTTGCGCACGTGATCGGGCCCGATGCCTTGCACCTCTTTCGGGCCGAAACGATCGTGCCGTGGCCGGACAGGCTTTGGCCGAAGTTCGGGCGTTCCGCGAACGGCAAGAAGCAGCGCGACGCCCGAAAGGCCCTCGACTTGGATGCGCAAGCGACGGTATGATCCATTGCTCGAGGAGTTGGCATTCATTGCGCGAAGGATGGCTCTGAATAGTTCCGCTGGATCGCTGGGAAAATTGGAGCTGTTGCCTATGATCCGATCTGCCAGTGGTAAATGTGCGAACGGGCGGCTGTCGAGAAAGGCCTTGAATGCTGCGCGGCGCGCGGCGAGGCGCTTCAGGATTGCCTCGAGCGCGGGACGATAGTCCGGATTGCGTCCATCGGCCTTGAGTCCGCTGCGGCTGTGAAGGACAAGGTCACTGCCGTCGATATCCACCCGAGCTCTCAGAAGTAAGCCGTCGTCGCCAGCGATGAGAAATGTATGGTCCATTCGGCGTGTCGAGCGTGAAACGCCGGTTTTCGCAAGCGAAACCGCATACCGTTGCGGCTCGCGGCGCTTGTTATTAAGGGTGTCAAGCGCCGGCATAAGCGCGCAAAGAGAAAAATCTGGTTCGGTGCCTCCGCTGCTACCAGTGGATTGCCTCTTCCCGCCCTCTTCAAGATATGGCCTCCGAAAGCGGGATTGTCGTCGCGCCAACCTAGAAAGCTACGCGAAACGGTGGTCGTTCGAGGCTAACGGCCCAAGAAATAGCAACCTTGCATCATCCACAGAAATCCATCTACGTCTTGGGCATCGACGCCCATGATCGCGCTGTCGTCGAAGCGAACTCCCCACGTCCCGCCATTCGCCTCGCAAGCCTTTTGCTTGTCGGCCATTGCCTGTCGTTGCCTCAGTGCCTCCGCGCGGCCAGCGGCCGAGTTGCGGTACGCTTCGCGCTCGGCTCTCCTCTGCTCAAGTTCTGCCTCTCTCACCCTTGCGCTGGCGCGATCAGCGATTGCCTGCAATCGCGCTTCACTCAACGTGAAGAACGTGTCGCCATAGGAAACTCGCAGGGTGGATTGCTCGCCGAGCGCAGCTTCTTCGGTGAAAGTGGGAAGCCCGACAAACTGGGCCGTCCAACCATCGGCAGAACTGGGATCCAAATATACGATATAGCTGATCGGAAACCGCAAGCGTTCGACGCGTCCGCTCGCGATACACTTCAAACCATTCTCAATCCGACTTGCAGCTTCGACATTGTGCAATTGCGCGGGAAACCGTTTGGCAGGCTCCTGCCACGTGTCGTTCACGGGCGCTTCCTGGCCGCTATAGATCGCGCGGTTACGAGCGGACAGGCGGGCGGTTTCTCGACGAATTTGTTCGAGCTGGGCTGCATATCCTGTCAGCGGGGCATTGCCCTCGTTGAAGACGGTTTGCCCGATGTTATCGAGCAAGCCGTATCGATTTGCTTCTGCTGAAAGATATTGTTCAATCTCTGATTTCGGGAGTGCGCAAGCAGCCTCTGGGTTCGAACGAATGTAGAAGGCGATTTTCCCCAACAGTCGTTCTCGGTCGGCCTCCTCCAAGCTTTGATGCTGAGAGTGCGCCACTGATGCTGAAGCCATTGGGACGGCGATAGCGGCAGCTTTCCAGCTGATGCGTCCGATTGCTTGCAGCAATCGGCGAACCCCTCTCGCCAAGTCTCGATATGGTACTGCTTGCCCGGTCATTCGCGCTGATACCTCCTGTTCATGTGGAGGCACCGGTGCGAGCCGGGTGCTAGTAACCTCGAGTAGACCCAAGGCGCCGCCACCTTTAGGCGAGCCCTGGACATACGTGACGGCCACCCGGCCGAAACATGTCGACCGGCGTCTACTTTCAGAGGTTACTAGGCCTCCCCCACGGGACTGACCGTAGGTGGAAAAACTATGTGGCGAGCCGACCGGAATTGCAAGACGATCTACCATGGCGCTCACCACTCCGTCGCCGTCATGACGGTGAGGACGCGCGCGGTTCTCGATGGATCGGCAGGGTCATCCGACCCGTATTTCAGGTCCCTATCGTAGTAGTCGATCTTCCAGAGCAGGTCCGTGCCCCACAGTTTAAGGTCCCCGAAGTCGCGTTCGCCATGAGGATCGTTATCGGCGTCAAAGCTATTGTAGGCTGCAAGTGCCTCGGTCAGCATTTGCAAGTTGTACCCTGTGATGCCGAGAACGCCCTGCGTGACCATGATGGTCCCTCCAATGCCGTCCTTGCGGAGTCGGTCATTAAGCCTCGCTATTGTCTCAGCACGAGGTAGCGCCACTTCCGCCACGGCGATCACCTCCGCACCAGGTTCAACAGCAGGTCGATTTCCGGCTTGGCGGCAATGGAGAGTTCGACGGCTTCGCGTACCGGCGCCATCGCATCCTCGAAATCGTCTGTCGGTAGAGCCTTTGCCAACAAATCGGCGTTAATGACGATAGGCAGGTAGACCCGCTTTCCGCCGGGATCGATCTTAAACCCCTTCTTGCGGAGCTTGGCGATCAGACCCTCATCGCCTTCCAGTTTCATGAAGTAGTGACTGAGGCCTTCGCGGAAAGTGAGTTCCAGGCTTAGTTCAGTCGGGCCAGCACCGAGGGCCGCGGCAATCCAGGTATGGTCTTGATCGTCCCGGGCACGTTCGACGATCTCAAGCCAGGCGTCTCCCCGACCGATGCGTTTGGTGGGCTTCCAGTCCGGGTGGGAAAGATAAGCGCTCCATGCCGTGCTCTCGATCGTGAAGGGCTCGGGCGCGGCGACCTTCATCGAGATAGTAATCATGCGGATCAACCAGTCGCTCAGGTAGCCATCGGCAAGTCGGAAATCCCGCTCGAGTTGTGTGATGTTCCTGACGATGCGGCCCACGATTTCCGGGTCCTTCGCCATAGCCAAGTCGTTCTGCTCTGTGGTGCTCACACCCAGTCTCCTTCGGTTCAATGATGTCGGGAAGGCGTCAGCAGCGCCACGTCGGAAACCGAATGCGACCGACCAACGCTGCCGAATCGAGTTTACGGGGGTGGAATGCGTTGATCCATATTCGGAGCAGGCCCACGTGGCCTAACAGCTACGAGTGCTGAGGTGCCCCGCTGATTTTCCTCCACGCTCGATTAGAGTCCGGCCCTTGATGGAAGGGCGGACGAGATGAGGCGTAACTGGTTTTCAGAAGAGCAGTGTGTTGAAGGAGGCGGATGCGGGAGCGAGGCTCGCCGAGATGGCTTCCGACAAGGTAAAGGTCGGCAGCGCTACCTCGGCCTTTCTCGGAGCGGCGCGATTGCAGGTCTGATCAAGGACGCTGCTCTGGGAAGCTTCTAGTTTTCACGCCAAATTCGAGCGCGCTGCTGATTGCTTGTCCAACTGCGTTCGCCGCGACTAGAGCTGGATCGGCATCCACGTGGGCGTAGCGCTGTGTCGTTTGTGCTTGGCTGTGTCCGAGCAGGCGGCCAATTACCGGCAGCGAGGCGCCTTGGCCGACAGCCACGCTGGCTACGGTGTGCCTGAGGTCGTGCAAACGAACTCCGTCGAGCCCGGCGCGGGCACAGAGCTTCGTCCAAGGCTTTCGTAAGTTGACCATCCGCCCAAGCTTTCCGCCCCCCGGGAACACAAACTTGCCGCTACAGGAATTTTCCGCCTGCTCTTTGAGCACTGCAACTGCGGCATCGTTCAGGAAGATCGGCTTCGCCCCTGACTTGCTATCGGGCAGAGATATCAGATTTCGCTCATAATCGACCCAGTTCCATTCCAAACTCAGAACCTCGGTAAGCCTGGCGCCTGTGAACAATAGAAGGCGAACCGCGTTTGCGGCGCCTTGAGTGATTTCGCCTTCAACAACCGACAATTGTAGCGCTTCGCCAAGCTTCACCAGCTCGTCCCTACTGAGATAGCGGCTGCGCGGCTTCTCACTGAAGCGCTCGACGTGACGGCACGGATTGGAACCGGCCGGGCGATGTTCCCAAACTTCCGCGAGTGTCATGAGCCGCGAGAGGAGCGCCAGAACCCTATTTGCCCGGTAGGGTGTGGCTCGTAGCCGTTTGTGGCACCGATCGACATCACTCCGTGATATCTGGTGTACCGCCATTTGACCGAAGGCGGGACTGATCACTTTATCCCATTGCCGCTCATAGTCGTAACGGGTTCGCGGCTTTCGCCTGGGTAGATGATCCCTTGTATATCGCGCCCAAACATCAGCTAAAGTTGTAGCGCTGCGTCCGCTCACTCGTTCGCCTTGAGGGTCCTCCCCTCTGGCGACCGCGGCCAGTACCTGTTGAGCAAATTTGCGAGCTTGGTCCGGCGTTAGCTTTCCGTGTCGGCCGAGCGTCAGCCAACGTTGCTTTGCGGAGCGTCCGCCGCCGTTCACCCTATATTTCACGACGTAGCTTTTGACGCCCCGACTCGAGCATTTAACACCAAAGCCAGGGAGCGTCATATCCCAGAGGAACGCTGGTTTGCCTGCGTCGGCGACGAGCGCATCTACATTGCTCTTCGTTATTTTCAGCGCAGTCGCCATCACCATCCTTTGGCAACCACATAGCAACCACGCGGTGGAGTATGCAAGGGCAATCAGTATCGCTGCGGCTCACGCGCGCGAAGCGAAAAGCAAGTCAAATCAAGGGCTAGTAGCAGGGCAGAGCAACCGGGGGTACTCCATGGCATTCGCCGAGATTTGACTTTTAATCAGTAGGTCGCTGGTTCGAACCCAGCAGGGCTCACCACCTTTTCAATGCCTTAGGCGCATTTTTGTTGAGTGCGGGAGCGAAACGCACCCTAAAAGGATTCACCTGGGATTCACCGTTTAGTTCAACGAGGCTTGCTGTGTAGCGGCAAGAAGACGGTTCTCGCATCATCTGGCGGGTCGCTAGCAAATGCCGACCGAATCTCCGGAACCGAGCGTCGTACTGTCCGCCTCCTCGCGGTGCGTTCTAGAATCGCCTCCGCAAAAAGTCTGCAGCGCGTGACCACCTCACGAGGTTCTCGAGCAGGTACGTCCCGAGTCAGCATGGTCTCATCGCAGGTTCTTCGAGAGAGGATGCGATGTCTCCGATCTGCTCGTCAGTCAGTTTGTCGAGTTGTTCGAGGGGAGTCAGAGACGCATCGTAGTTTTTGATCTCCTCCGGGCGCGCGGCAATCCACTCCGCGATCTCCCTCATGAGTCGCTCGTTGGCCACGCCATGCCCGCTCGTCCCTCCAAACAACGGGCTGTAGATGGAGGACAGCGCTAGCCTTGCATTCCGCGCGAACCGGAGCTCCGATAGCTTTGCACGGTATTCGAGTTCAGCGTTCTCCAGTTCACAAGGCCCCGCGAAGGTAGCCTGGTCCAGGACATGCCGCCCCTCGTGAGCGGTGATCGCGCTCTCTACGAGGGCATCGTAGTAAGCCTTCTTGAATGCCATTTCGAAGTTGTCTTCGGAGCTCAAGGTCGCACGCACCTCATCGGCCAGAGCGTCGATGCCGGCCAGCCGGAGACGAGATCGCACTCCGCTCAAGAATGCTATTGGTGTGCTGGCCGCTATCCTCCGGTCGCTGAGGCGCTCCGCCTCAGCCTCCGCATACGCGTTCTCTCGCGCGGCACCGGGACGGGCGATCCGGGCGAAGCCATCAATCAATGTGAGATAGCGAGGTCGAACCTGGACGATCGTCGCGCCATCGACCGCCCAGCCTCCCGGGGCCGAAGCACCATCCATCAGCCAGGCCGAGAATGAGTTATGGATCATATTGTCCAGCACGATGAAACGGATTTCGCCGCTGCGGTTGTCCTGCGTCACCTTCTGACGCTCATCTACGACAACATGACCCAAGTGAACGCCCGACACGCCGTTGGACTTGCCCGGTTCCGTTCCCCATAGTCCGAACTCGCGGTACAGCGCGTCCTGCCACCCCACGCCTTGAGCGAGTTGCTCGGCGGCACTCGCCAGGATGGCCGTCAGCTTCTTCTCGTAGGCGTCCTCATCGGCGGGGCCCTTGCGCGCATATCGACGGTCGTGTGCGAGAATTTCGCTCGTGAGAGCGTCATGTAGGTCCAAGTAGACGCCGATGGGTTCCCATCCCTCAACTCGCGCCAGCTGCCGCCGCTCAGCGTAGGCACGTAGATCCTCGTGAAAGCCTGAGCGCATCAGCAAGCCCGCGAGCCGAAGCGCAGCGCCAGTGGCCGGCTGTGGCGCGAGCCCTTCGCGAAACACGCGAGGAACGTCCGCTGCTATTGCCTCGGGAGCATGCGTGCGGTCATCGAGCCAGAAATAGTCCCGCCAGCCGGCCAGCGCGACATGCGCGTCCGCTGCCAGGATACCCAGCGCCAACCTCAGTTTCGCTCCCTGCGCCGAGAAGCGCACAGGCTCCGGAAGCGCATTCAATTGGCGCAGTGCTGCGACCGCTGCCGAACGCTGCGGTCCCTCGCCCGCGAGTTCGAGCGCCGCAAGCTGCAGCGAGCGGATGCCTTCAAGTGCGACACCGGGCTCGGTCCCGAGGCACTGGGTTTCCAAGCGTGCGAGGACGGGGGCGGGCTCGGGGAGCGGACCCGCGTTCCGGATGCGGGCGTACAGATGAGCTGCTGGGCAGGGGTCGGGATCCTCCCGGAGACTCGCGGCGAGTATCGCAAGTGCCCCGTCGCGCTGACCATCCACGAGCCAGGCAATTCGCGCCAGCTCCCGGTTCGCAGCGGCTCTATCCTTGGCAGGTGCGGCCGGGTCCGAGGCGACCTCGCGATAGAGCGTCTCCGCTTTGTTCACATCGTAGACGCCGTAAGCGGCCTGGGCTTCGGCCAAGGTGGAAGCCGCGCCCGCACTGGGAATGATGCTAAGCAGCAGGCCGAAAAGCAGTGTTCTCATGGCCGCAGTGATTGCCTCGCTTCCGAGGTCACGTCTTGAACTAATCGGACACGATTGCGCGCCATGCACTTGGAGATCTGCCAGTCAGCCGGCGAATTGACCTCGTCATATGGGCCTGGTCAGAGAAGCCCCAGTCGTGCGCAATCTCGATCAGTGGCTGAGCGGTCGTGACCACGGCGCGCAAGGCGCCATGCGTCCGGGCGCGCCAGCGATATTGTGCCGGCGGAAGACCGATGGCAGCTGAGAAGTGGCGCGTGACAGACCGGGCCGATATCCCTTGATCGGCACCCCACTCGGCGATCACCACGCGCCCGGGCAATGCAAGCGCAGCTGCCAGCCGGTCCGGCATATCGTCGGGCTGATCGACCGGAGTGACGCTCGAGCCCAATACCTGGCTGAGGGAAAATGGATCGGCCGTGTAGCGGTCCAGGACTGCTTCCGGATTTGACAGTAGGCCCGATTGCAGCGTTAGCGCCTGGGTAACCGTCAGCGGCAGATTGACGACGGTCGCGCCGCGCCTGCCGATGATGTCGGTGTGCGCCGAGAACGGCGGATGGACGACGAGATGGCCGGGACCGACACGGCGGCGCCCTCCGTCTCCGGATTCTTCATAGTTGCCGTCGAGCACGAGCGCCGCATAGGGGGCGGCGTGACTGTGCCAGGCCAGCCGCGCGTTGGCATCCAGCCTTTGCCGAAGGCGATCAATCGGTGGGTGCATAGCGTCGTCCGTCGTCGCAGGAGCTGGAGTGGTCCGATAGCAAAACCCACCGACCCTGCGAACAGCCGCTCGCCCACAGGCGTGGTTCCGCTGCGATTCCGTCCCTAACAAACCTGCTTTCATCGATCATGCGACGTCAGGCCGCCTACCGCTTTCTCACCGCTATCCAGAGTCGCACCCCGGCCCGGAAACCGCGTCTGGTCGGTTCCAGGTTCGGCGGATTGGCTCAGGCCGCGTTGGTGGTCGGCGGCCAGGCGCAGGCGGGAACCGGTCGGGCGAAGAGGGTCGGTCTCTCAGCGAACGGGACATTGCGCCACGACATCGGCTTCCCCTGCGCTGCCGAGGGCGACCCGTGAAAGACTGAAACCGATGGCGCCCTCGGTCGTCAGGCGAAAAGGTGCGGTGATCTGCGTCATGTCCGCGCCCGCCGCGGCGAAGCACTTGAGCGGTACCCCCAATATGCGCCACTGCCCACGATCGAGTGTGGCGAGTGCCGGGATGGGAAGCGGACGTCCGCAATCCGACGCGCCGCAGCGAAGCGACATCGATACGGGCGCGGTCGGCGGTGCGTCGATCCGCAACGTCGTGAGCAGCAGGACATCGCCGTTGGTCTCGCGCGACAGGTCCGTGGGGTTGTCGTTGCCGATCTCCACCGCCCCCCCGCCGGGTCCGGCCTCGATCGCAAACTGCCGCGCTCCTTCCTGCACGCCATGGTCGGCGGCGGTGATGGTCGCCCGCCCCGACAGGCCGGTCGCGGGAACGGTCGTCAAGCGCAAGGAGTCGCTGCCGTCGATCTGCGAGACGACCAGCGACCAGGGCGCTGCCACCGACCCCTTGTCGAAATAGACGCCGTTTCCGCGGCCGTCGTCGGCGACCTGGCTGTCCTGCGGCAGCGTCTCCCACGACTGCGCGCCATCGGCGTAAGTAAGTCCATAGCCGAAGGGGAACAGTGTCGGGCCGTCATGTCTCGCCGTTGCCGGCCACGCGGTCGGCAGGCGGCCCTGGAAATCGTAAGCCGGGTTGCCGTCCGCGCCCGCGAACAGCAGATCGGCCACCCCCCCGCCTTCGGATCCGGGTAACCAGGCGGTGACGAAGGCGTCGGCTTCGTTCAGCGCTTCGTTCACGTAGAGCGGCCGGCCGGTGATCATCACCGCGACGACCGGAATGCCTGCTTCCTTGAGCTTGCGCATCGTCTCGATAGGCCAGCGCAATTCGGGGCGAAGCTGGAGCGACGGAATATCGCCCTGGAATTCGGCGTAGGGCGTTTCGCCGAAGACGACGATCGCTGCATCCGGCCGCCGCTCGAAGGCGCCGTCGGGCGCCAGTTCCGCACTGCCGCCCGCCGCGCTGACTGCCCGTTCGATCCCGCGCCACAGCGAGGTCGCGCCGGGAAAGTCGCTGTTGTCGAGGCCGGTGCCCTGCCAGCTCAAGGTCCACCCGCCCGACTGGCGGGCGATGTCGTCGGCGCCGTCGCCTGCGACGAGGATGCGGGCGCTCGGCTTCAGGGGAAGGACGCCGGTGTTCTTGAGCAGGACCAGCGACTTGCGGACTGCCTCACGTGCGACCGCCCGATGCTCCGGCGCACCGAGCAGATCGTAGTCGCCGGAGAGCGGGCGCGTCGACGGCTTGCCGGCTTCGAACAGGCCGAGCCGCTGCTTCACCCGCAACACGCGCGCCACCGCATCGTCGAGCCGCGCCATGCTTATCGTTCCGGCTTTCACCTCGGCCAAAGTGCTGGCGTAAAGATCGCGCCAGGTGTCGGGCGCCATGAGCATGTCCAGTCCGGCGTCTATCGCTATCGGACAGCTCGAGTTGCTGCACCCGGCTATCTGACCGTGCGCGTTCCAGTCGGTTATCACGAGCCCGCCGAACCCCAGGCGATCTTTCAGGATATCGGTAACCAGCCCCTTGTTTCCGGAGATCTTCACGCCCTGCCAGCTCGAAAAGCTGGTCATGACCGTCGCCACACCGTTCTCCATCGCGGGGATGTATGGCGCGCCGTGAACGAGCCGGAGTTCGAGCTCCGAGATGGCCGCGTCGCCCTGGTCCTTGCCGTCGACCGTCGCCCCGTCGGCCAGGAAGTGCTTGGTGCTGGCGGCGACATGCGGCCCCGCGAGTATCGGTGCGGTCGAGGCCGGCCCCTGCAGGCCGCGAACCATCCTGCCGACGTAGGACGCGACGAGCGCGGGGTCGGAAGAGTAGCCTTCGTAGGCGCGCCCCCAGCGATAGTCCTGGGGAACGGTTACGGTGGGGGCGAAAGTCCATTCCTGGCCAGTCACACGGATCTCGATCGCCGTCGCCCGGCCGATGCGCTCGATCAGATCCGGATCGCGCGCGGCGCCGAGCCCGACATTGTGAGGAAAGATCGTCGCGCCCACGATGTTGCTGTGCCCGTGGACGGCATCGGTGCCCCACATGATCGGGATCGCCGGCCCCCCTGACGGGCACTCCATCGATGCCGTATAGAACGCGTCGGCGAGCGCGAGCCACTCCGGCGCCGGCGCAAGGTCGTTTCCGCCGGGCCCCGAGTTTCCGCCGTTGAGCACCGAGCCAAGATGATACTCGCAGACCTCCTCGGGCGTCACGCTGCCGATGTCCGCCTGGATGATCTGGCCCACCTTCTGCTCGACGGTCATCTGCGAGAGCAGGTCCTGGACGCGGGCCTCCCCTTCGGGAGCGACGATTCGCGGATAGGCGACGCGTGGCCACTGGTCGGGATGGACCTGTCCATTCGCCGGCGGCGAGAGCTGATCCTGAGCCATGCCCGCGCCGGACAAGGGCAGGGCGCTGATCGCCATGCAGGCGATGGCGTAGAAGGCTGGTCTTGATTGCATAGAGTGTCCCCGTCCCGCAGTTCCGCTTCTTCAAAGTTCCGTGCCGCCTCACCCTGACAACCTTGACAGCAGATGCCGTCGAATCCGGAGAGGGACATCGGCAAAGGCGACAGGCTGTTTGACAACGTTGACAGAAATATGCAAGAGAAAGACGTGCAGGGGTCACGAGCGCCGAGTCGAGTCCGGAGATTCGCTGGAGCACTCGCGAACCCGCAGACGCAAAACCGATAATTTCCGCGCGCGACGATGCGGATTGGGAGGGTATGGATATGATCAGCGGAACAATGTGCAGTCGCATGAGGCTGCTTGGCGCAGCTTCGGTCGTGGCGTTGGCCTGCGGAGCGGCCCCCGTCTATGCGCAGTCGGAAGCGGCAGGCGCGGACGAGGGCAGCACCGAGGAGATCGTCGTCACCGGCTTTCGCGCTTCGCTGCAGGACGCGCTTAACGCCAAGCGTGAATCCAATCTCATCATCGAATCGGTCACGGCTGAGGATATCGGGAAATTCCCCGACCAGAACGTGGCCGAATCGCTCCAGCGCCTGCCGGGCATTCAGATCGACCGCGAGAACGGCCAGGGCTCGAAAGTCAGGATACGCGGCCTCGAGCAGAATGTGACGCTGCTCAATGGCGAACTCTTCGTGAGCGGTCTCGAAGTCTACAAGGTCGGCGAGGGGAACTACAATCGCAACGACAGCCTCGAAGGCGTGCCGTCCGAGCTGATCGGCGGAATCGAGGTATACAAGTCGCCGAACGCCTCGCTGCTCGAAGGCGGTCTGGGCGGTATCGTCAACCTGAAGACGCGCAACCCCCTCGATCTGCAAGACGGGCTGACAGTCGCCGGAAACGTCAAGATGAGCAAAGGCAGCGAGATCGGCGGCTGGGAGCCGGCCGGTGCGGCGGTCGTGGGCTACAACTTCAACGATCGTCTCGGCGTGATCGCCTCGTTCAGCTATGAGAAGACCAACAATCACGTCAACGTGCTCGGCGGCGACAACCGCGGCAACTGGGCCTTCGACGAGGGCCGCCGCGACACGGCGACGGTGCCGACGAACTACTATGCCCCCGAATATCGCTACATTACCGATCGCGACCAGTACCGCCGGCGCTGGGGCGCATCGCTCGGCATCAATTTCAGGCCCACCGACGAACTGGAAGTCAGCGCGCAGTATTTCCACTCAGACCTGAAGATCGACACGCGCGAGGCGTCGGTCAAATTCCCGTTCGGTCAGGGGGAATCGCAGGGCCTGGTCGGGGACTACAACATCAACGACGACGGCATTCTGCTCGAAGGGACGGTGCGCGCGCAGTCGGCCGAGGCCATTTCCTTCGTCGACGTATCGAACATCAAATCCGACAATCTCCAGTTCAACGTCGACTGGGACAACGCGACCAATTTCCGCGCATCCGTCACGGCGACCTACTCGTCCTCCAAGATGGATCGGGAAGTGGCGAACAACGATGTACGCTACACCGCCTACGGCGTTCGCGGTCCGGGTACCTCGGGGCCGCAGCCGGGTTTCACCCCGAATTCCGAAGCCCCGCCCACGTTCGACTTCACTTACCGAAATGGCGATTTCCCGAGCTTCGGCATCGCGGACGGTAGCCCGCAGGATCTGTTCAACAACCCGGCCTACGGTTTCTTCAAGTCGCATTGGGCGTTCGGCGACCGCTCGGACATCAAGGGCAACTCGATTCGTGCGGACTTCGCCTATGACGTCGACGACAGTGATACGAACACGATCACGCTGAGTGCGGGATTCCGCTACGGACAGCGAACGGTGGACTTCACCTCGGGCCGCTACCTCGCCGATTACAGCGGCAAGGGCGAACTCGATGCGACCGCAATCCCGGAGGACGAGCGCGTCGACGGCTATTCCTACAACTGGACGCCATATGGCTACTTCCAGGACGGGGCGATCGGCTACAAGATCTGCGATCTTCCAGAGGTGAACAAGCCCGCGGCATTCGCCGGGTGCACGCGCTTCGGAAATTCGCCCGCCCTGATCACGCCTTACGCCACTTTCGTGAGCAATCCCGAGCGGGTCGAGACGATCACCAACTTCGCCGGCGGCGGGCATGTCGAGGGCGATACGGTGATGGTCGCCGACCGTTCGCAAATGACCAACGCGCTCGAATGGATTCAGTCGCTCTATCCCGATACGCCCTTCAGCTTCTTCGCCGACCCGCTGCAGACCTACCGGGTCAAGGAGGAGACGAAATCGGGCTACGTCATGGCCGACCTGGGCGGGCTCGATGATCCCTACCACGTCAATGTCGGGTTGCGGGTCGTCAACACCAGACTGGCGGTCGATCAGAACCAGCCCGAGGGTGTCGATCCCAGCTATTGGGGGACCGACAACTGGAACGGCGTGCTGCGGGACTTCACCACCAACAGGGTGATCCGCAGCTACACCGACTTTCTGCCGAGCGCCAACGCCGTGTTCGATGTGAGCGATGGCAGCAAGATCCGCTTCTCGGCGGCGCGGGTGGTCGCCCGCCAGCCGCTCGTTTCGCTGGGACAGGGTTTTGCCACCCAGTTCACCCGCGACCCGGCGGATGACCTGTTCAAGTTCACCAACGGCAGCCGCGGCAATGCCGAGCTCGAGCCTTTCCGCGCCTATCAGTTCGATCTCGGCTTCGAGCACTATTTCGGTAACCAGGGGCTCTTGTCGGCAGGGCTGTTCTGGAAGGAAGTCGACAGCTTCATCGTCAACGAAACCATCGCTGTGTTCGTGAACGACCAGGCGGGGGGCAGGCTGGGCCCGGTCTCGCAGCCGGCGAACGGTTCAGGCGGCCGCGTGAAGGGCTTCGAACTCGCTGCGCAATACGCCTTCGACTTCGGCCTCGGCTTTACGGCCAACTACACTTTTTCGGATACAACCACCGATTTCAGCACCGATTTCACCGACCACCTACCCTTGCCCGGCGTGTCGAAGCATTCGGCGAACGGACAGGTCTATTTCGAGAAGTACGGCTTCGCCGCGCGCGCGTCGTACAGCTGGCGCTCGAAACAGTATCTCGGGAACTTCGGTTTTTCCGATGGGTCGGTGACACGCACGCTTGGCATCTATCAGAAGCCGTATGGGCAGCTCGACGGGCAGATCAGCTACAAGCTCACGGACAACTTCGAAGTGTTTGCGGAGGCGATCAACATCACCAAGGCCGATACCAGTGTCTATCTGCAGTTTCCGGATCTGCCCTTCCGCTACGAATCCGGATCGAGACGGATCTATGGCGGCGTGAAGTTCAGCTTCTGATTCGAGAGGACGGACAAGGCAGCGGCCCTTCCTGTGGAGGGGCCGCTCCTGGTCATCTGTCGCGGCCGCGCAGTGCGCCTATGCGTCGCCCGGTGGCGGTGCGGCGCTCGACCCTTCGACAAGCCGGTGCGCATGGATGACCATCTCGGCTGCAGGTTCGCCCGCCAGCTCGCGCAGCAGCATATCCGTCGCCGTCTTTGCCATCTCGACGACCGGCTGCCGGATCGTCGTGAGGCGAGGCCAAACGATGCGTGCGATTTCGGAATCGTCGAACCCGACGACAGTCAGATCGGCGGGCACATCGAACCCCAGCTCGCGAGCGGCCGACATGGCTCCCACGGCCATATCGTCGTTCTGCGCCAGTATGGCGGTCGGTCTCAGTTTGCGTGACAGGAGACGCTTGGTTGCTTCGTAGCCTGATTCGAAGCTGAAATCGCCGGTTTCCACCAGTTCGGGGCGTTGTTGTACGCCGCTTGCTTCGAAAGCGAGGTGATAGCCGGCGAGGCGCTGCGCGCTCGCTGCGTGGGCGGGATCTCCCTTGATGATGGCAATCGTCCGATGGCCCAGGCCGACGACATGCTCGGCTATTTCGCGCGCCGCCGCGATGTCGTCCATCGCTGTCGAAAGCCCAAGCTCCAGCTGCGACTGCGGCGCGATGCGGGCGAAGGGAATTCGGGCCTCGGAGAGGCCGGCGAGGACTTCGGGATGATCTGACGCCGGCGGCGCAAGTATGACGCCGTCGAGCGCAGCCGATCGCACCATGCCGACCACCTCCTGCGGATGATCCGCTACCGATTCGACCGGGAGCACGATCAGCCGATAGCGCTCGCCGTGCAGCCGCTCGATCGCGCCGCGCTGCAATTCGACGACGTAGCTGGGGCTGGGCTTTTCATAGATCAGTCCGACGAGATAGGACCGCCTCCCGACGAGGCCCTGCGCCAGCACATTGGGGTGATAGTTGAGCTCCTTGGCCGCACTGAGCACCTTCTTGCGCAGCGCCGGCGTGATATGGGGCTCATTGTTGAAGACGCGCGATACGCTCTTGGGTGAAACCTGCGCCAACCTCGCGACATCGATGATGGTCGAACGTTTTGCTCCGCGAGCCATACGAAAATCGGTGGCGAAACTGTCCTTCGTTGTCAATCGGCGGCCGCGCGTATCTGTGCGGGCGAGAACGCCGCGAATTCGGCGCAAAGTGGAACTGTGATTGCCGATAATCGGCGGGGTGGAATCTTCGGTCGTCCAGCTGCAGGGCGAACCCTCAGCCGTGCAGGTTCATCAGCGAGTCCATCAGGCCTTCGTCGGCGCTCGAGCAGACGCCGAGGACGAGGGCTTCGTCGCAGCCCTTGGCCACGACATAGGCATGGCCCATCGACGAATCGAGATAGATGCTCTCGCCGGCCCGAAGCAGGACCGGGTCGTAGAATTCCGAATGCACTTCGATCTGGCCTTCCAGCACGTAGATGAACTCCTCGCCCTGATGACGGACGAGATCGCCGAACTCGCGGGCGCTGTGCGCGCGGATGCGAGTGATGATCGGGATCATGCGCTTCTGGCGCAGATCGGTGCAGAGATAGTGGTAATCGTAGTTGTCGGTGGTGACGCGCACCGCCTGGTCCAGCGTGCCGATGCTGCGGCGGCCGGTCACCCGCGGCGCGTTCTCCTCCGTACCCTCGGCAAAGAGATCGGCCATGCGGATCTTGAGCCGCTGGCTGAGCTGCTGGAGCTTGTCGTAGCTCAGCGTCAGGCGGTCATGTTCGACTTTCGAGAGCGTCGACACCGGAATTCCCGACTTCGCGCTCATCTCCTTGAGCGTCCAGCCGTTTCGCGAGCGGATGCCGCGCAGGACCGAGCCGAGCGTTGGCGGGTTTGCCGCGTCCGCCATCAAATCTTCCAACTCCTATTTGACAATTTTCCAATCAGGATCATTATGTCCCCATCGGGTCAACTGATATTGTTCCTTGGTAAGGGCTCGCTCGACATGCTGCAAGGTGTGACGAACGGAGTTGTAGAGGAGGGGAAAGAGCGATGCGTGTTCTTCGCAAGCTGATGATCGGTCTGGCGGCGCTGCTGGCGCTGCCGCTGGTCGCGCAGGGGCCGGTGCCGCAGCAGCCGTCGCAGCAGCCGGAGAGGTCGGCACCGCCGGCTTCGGCCGCACAAGCCGAGCGGGCCGAGCTCGATGCAGCGGACGTCGAGGCCTGGCTCGATGGTTTCATGCCCTTCGCGCTCGATCGCGGGCAGATCGCAGGCGCTGTCGTCGTGGTCGTGCGGGGCGATGGGCCAGTGCTGCAGAAGGGCTACGGCTTCGCCGATGTCGCCTCGCGCAAGCCGGTAGACCCGCAGACCACGCTGTTCCGCCCCGGCTCGGTGTCGAAGCTGTTCACCTGGACGGCGGTGATGCAACAAGTCGAGGCAGGCCAGCTCGATCTCGACGAGGACGTGAACGCCTATCTCGACTTCGAGATTCCTCCCTATGAGGGCGAGCCGATCACGTTGCGGCACATCCTCACGCATACCCCGGGGTTCGAGGAATCGATCCGCCATCTGATCAGCAGCGATCCCGACGCGGTCATGCCGCTTCAGGACTATGCCCGCGAAGCGCTGCCCGAGCGGGTCTTCGCGCCGGGCACCACGCCGGCCTACTCCAACTACGCAACCGCACTCGCCGGATATATTGTTGAGCGCGTGAGCGGGCAGCCGTTCGACGACTATGTCGAGCGGCACATCTTCGCGCCGCTGGAGATGCGGTACGCAACCTTCCGCCAGCCGCTTCCGGAGGCGCTGCAGCCGCACATGTCGAGCGGCTATCCGACCGTGGGCGAGAAGGCGAAGCCGTTCGAGATCGTCATTCCCGCGCCGGCCGGCAGTCTCTCGGCGTCGGGCGCGGCGATGGGCAAGTTCATGATGGCGCACCTCAACGAAGGAGGGCCTTTGCTCCAGCCCGAAACTGCGCGGACGATGCACGACTATCGTGCGCCGGGCGTGGGGCCGCTCAACACGATGGCGCTCGGATTCTACGAGCAGTGGGTCAACGGCCGCCGGGCGATCGGCCACGGCGGCGATACCGAGTGGTTCCACTCGTATCTCTGGCTGTTCCCCGACGCCGACATCGGGTTGTTCGTCTCGGTCAACAGCGCGGGCAAGGAAGGTGGGGCGCAGGCGCTGCGCAGCGCCCTGTTCCATGAGTTTGCCGACCGCTATCTGCCCGGTCCCGAACCGACCGGCCGCGTCGATCCGGAGACCGCCCGGGAGCACGCCGCGATGGTGGCCGGCCATTACGTGTCGAGCCGCGGCGCGTTCACCAACTTCATGAGCCTGCTCGGCCTCCTGGGCCAGCTGGAGATCGTGGTGGACGAGAACGGCAAGATCGCCATGCCGGCGCTCGACGGGCTCAGCGCGGCCGCGCGCGACTGGGTCGAGGTCGAGCCGTTCGTCTGGGTCGACACGGCCACGGGTGAGCGCCTGGCTGCCGAAGTGAAGGACGGTCGTGTGGTGCGCGTGAGCACCGATGCGGTGTCGCCCTTCATGGTTCTCGAGCCCGCGTCTGCCGGCACAAATACCGCTTGGCTGATGCCTGCGCTGATCCTGGCACTGGCGCTGGTGCTTCTCGCCGCGCTCGCCTGGCCGGTGCGCGCGCTCGTTCGCCGGCATTTCCAGGCGGCGTTCGCACTCGAGAACGATGCCCGCAAGGCCTGGCGCCTGTCGCGCATCTTCGCCTGGCTGGTGTTACTCGCAGTCTTCGGCTGGGTCATGCTGGTGGTGACCTTCTCGGGCGACATCGGCAGTCTCGGCGGCCCGCTCGACTGGCTGATCATCCTGCTGCGCATACTGACGCCGATAGCAACCGTCGGCCTCCTCGCCGCGTCCGCATGGCACTTGTGGCTCTGCTTCCGCGACCGGCGGCGGTGGACGATGAAGGTCGGCGGGGCGCTGCTCGTGCTGGCGGCGCTGGTGCTGGTGTGGGTGACGTTCGCCTTCAACCTCTACGGCTTCTCGATGGTCTACTGATGGCCACGGGCGTGAAGCGGGAACTGGCGCTCGATCTTCGGATCGAGCGCTTTCCCTATCATCAGCTGTTCCGCATCGCCGGGCACGTGTTTACCGAAACCGCGCTGCTCGTCACCGAGATCTCGGACGGCGAGCATCGCGGGCGGGGTGAGGGGGCGGGGGTCTACTACCTCGGCGACGACGCGGACCACATGCTCGCCGAGGCGGAGCGGGTGCGAGGCGCGATCGAGGCGGGGGCGACGCGCGAGGACCTGCAAGAGCTGCTGCCGCCGGGCGGTGCGCGCAATGCGCTCGATTGCGCCTACTGGGATCTCGAGGCCAAGCGCACCGGCAGGCCGGTGTGGGACCTGGCAGGTCTCTCCGAGCCGCGCCCGCTGCGTTCGACGTTGACGCTCGGCGCCGACACGCCCGAGGCGACGGCGGCCGCCTCGCTCGCCATCGATCCGCAGGCGCCGGTCAAGGTCAAGCTGACGGGCGACGTCGAGGATGATGCCGCACGCCTCGCGGCCATCCGTGCGGCCCGGCCGCAGGCCTGGATCGGCGTCGATGCCAACCAGGGCTATCGCCGGAAGACGCTTCCAGCCCTCCTGGAGGTGCTGGTCGAGCATCGGGTGGCGGTCCTCGAACAGCCTCTACCGCGCGGACGGGAGGGGGATCTGGACGGACTGAAGCGGCCGCTGCCCTTCGCCGCCGACGAGAGCGCGCTGTCGCTTGCGGACACGCCGTCGCTGATCGGGCGCTTCGATGTCGTGAACATCAAGCTCGACAAGTGCGGCGGGCTGACCGAGGGGCTCGCGATCGCCCGTCAGGCGCGGAAGCTCGGGCTCGAGGTCATGGTCGGCAACATGATGGGCACCAGCCTGTCGATGGCGCCCTCCTACCTTGTGGGCCAGCTCTGCGACATCGTCGATCTCGACGGGCCAACCTTCCTGGCGCGCGATCGCACGCCGGGCGTCCGCTACCGAGACGGCATGATCCACTGTCCGCCCGAGGTCTGGGGATACCAGATGGATAATGTGTCCTGAACGGGTTGACAATTTTCTAATCAGGACAAATACTCGACAAAACAGATAATCTTGAGGGAGGAAGGAATGGCGCGTTCATTCCCCGCGACGCGGCGCGCGGTGATGGCGGGTGCGATCGGTGCGGCCGTGGCGGCGCCGATGATCGCCACGGGGGCATTCGCCTTCTCCGGTGCGCCGGGGCGGACCTACTCGCGTCGTGCGGTCGATCTCGTGGCCGAAACGCTCGTCATCGACATGCTCGCGCCGCTCAAGATCACGATGAACCCAGCCTATGTCGCGCACCGGCTGACCGATGCCGAAGCGGCGGAATTCCATGCCAGCGGCATCACCGGCTTTCATACGGCGTACGGTATCGGCGGGCCGGATGCCCAGGCGCAAGCGCTCGAATATCTTGCCGGGTGGCAGGGCTTCGTTGGCCGCAACAGTCACGTCTTCACCCTCGCCGGCCGGGTCGAGGATCTCGACCGGGCCAAGGCCGAGGGCAAGTGCGCGGTTATCATGGGCATCCAGAACGCCGAGCAGTTCGAGACGGTGGAGGACGTCGCCCGCTTTCGTGGCCTCGGTCTGCGGTGTGCGCAGCTCACTTACAACAGCCAGAACCTGATCGGCTCGGGCAGTACCGAGCGCGTCGACGGCGGGGTCAGCGATTTCGGCGCGGCGATCATCGCCGCCATGGAAGAGGCGAACATGCTGGTCGACGTGTCGCACTGCGGCGACCGGACGACGCTCGATGCGATCGCCATCGCCAAAGGGCCGATTGCGATCACGCACAGCAACGCGCGCGCGCTGGTCGATCATCCGCGGGTCAAGACCGACGAGGCGATCCAGGCGCTCGCGGCCAAGGGCGGGGTGATGGGCATCACCGGCGTGCGGATGTTCATTCGCGCGACCGACCCGACGAACGTGAGCCACATGGTCGATCACATCGATCACGTCGCGAAACTCGTCGGTATCGAGCATGTGGGCATCGGCTCGGACGCCGACCTCCACGGCTACGACGACATGGTGCCGGAAGAGTACGAGGCACTGAAGGCGGGATACAAGGGAAGCTACGGCTTCCGCGACAAGATCGACATCGACGGCTTCGATCACCCTCGCAAGATCTTCGATCTGACCGAGGAACTGATCCGCCGCGGTTATTCCAACGACAACATCCGGGCGGTTCTCGGCGGCAACTTCCGCCGGCTGCTCGCGCAAGTGTGGGGGTGAGACGATGAAGCAGAATCTTTGGATCGCAGGAAGTGTGCTCGCCTTCGCGGCGGCGATGCCGGCGCAGGCGCAGGAAGATGCGGCGGCAACCGTGACGGACGGCGAAATCGTCGTCACCGCGCAGAAGCGGACGCAGAACATCCAGGACGTCCCGATCTCGATCAGCGTTGTGGATGGGGAGGAACTGCAGGAGCAAGGCGCTGCGTCGCTGGTCGACTACGCCGGCTACGTGCCCGGCATGCAGGTCTCCAACTCCGGCACACCGGGGCAGACCACCGTCACTTTGCGCGGTGTCGCGCCGATTTCCGCCGCGCAGACGGTGGGCATCTATCTCGACGACGCGCCGGTCGGGTCGAGCGCGATCTACAATCGTGCCGGGGCCTTCACCATCGATCTCATGCCCTACGATCTCGAGCGGGTCGAAGTGCTCAAGGGACCTCAGGGCACACTCTATGGCGCGAGCTCGATCGGCGGCCTTGTGAAATACGTGACGGTGCAGCCCGACACGCGCGAGTTCCGGGTCCGGGGCGGAGTCGAAGGCTTCAGCATCAAGGGAGGGGATGGGCTCGGCTGGGGCGCGCAGACGCTGGTCAACGTGCCGATCGTCGAGGACAAGCTGGCCATCAGCGGCAGCTTTGCCTGGCGTAGCACGCCGGGCTGGGTCGACAGCATCAACAATCCCGCGCTGGAGGACCAGAACGATTACGAACAGCGTGGTGGCCGCGTTGCCCTGCTGTGGCAGCCGACGCCGGAGCTCAGCGTCAAGCTGGCGGGCATCTGGCAGTCGCTCGATTCGGACGGCAATGCGCTCTACGCCGCCGATCTCGACGGCAATCGGCTGGGCGACGGACGCTCGTTCAACAACTTCGTCCCCGAATCCTACGACATCGATCTTGAATACTACTCGGCGACGATCGACTACGACTTCGGTCCGGTCGTACTGACGTCGGCAACCACCTACAGCGAGACGCAGAGCCGGCAGTTGCAGGATGCGAGCTACGCCTTCGGCGTTCTCTTCCCGCTGCTCACGGGCGGGGCGATCGATCCCGGCATCACGCCTTTCGCGCTGGACCTGGGCCTTGAGAAGTGGACTCAGGAAGTGCGGCTCGCATCGCCGACCGGCGAACGCTTCGAATGGATGATCGGCGGCTTCTTCACCGACGAGACGACCAGCAACACCCAACTCGTCCGCTCGTTCGACATGGACGGCAACCCGATCGCCGCGCTCGATCCGCTGGCGACCGTCGGTTTGCCTGCGACCTACAAGGAATATGCGGTGTTCGGTAACGGCACCTATAAGTTCAGCGACATGTTCGACATAACGGCCGGCTTGCGCTGGGCGCGCAACGAGCAGACGTTCCGGCAGATCAGCGAGGGTGCGATCGTCCCGAGCGCGAACGATCCCGGCGAATCGGCCGAAAGCGTGTGGACCTTCTCCGTCAGCCCGCAAATCCACCTGAACGAGAACGCGATGCTCTACGGGCGGGTGGCCACGGGCTACCGGCCGGGCGGCCCCAACGTGATCGTCCCCAACGTGCCGCCCAGCGTCGATGCCGACCGCATGACAAACTACGAGGTGGGCTTCAAAGGCGATCTCGCCGACCGCATGATCTCGCTCGACATCGCGGCCTTCTGGATGGACTGGACCGACATCCAGGTGGTCCGCGCCTTCGGCGGGGTCTCCGGCGGCGCCAACGGAGGCCGGGCGACGAGCAAGGGCTTCGAGGGAAGCATTGCACTGCGGCCCTCGCCCGGCCTGACGCTCAGCGCGACCGGCAGCTACACCGACGCGACGCTGAGCGAGGACGTGCCCGAGATCAGCGGCGTGGATGGCGACCGCCTGCCCGCGGTGCCCAAGTTCAGCGGCGCGGTGCGTGCCGACTACGAGTTCGCGCTCGGTGCCTCCAACACCGGAAGCTTCGGCGTCGGTGTCCGCCATGCAGGCAGCCGTCTGTCGCTGGTGGAGAGCGATCCGCTCGCGGCCCGGGCGAAACCGTACACCTCGGTGGATCTCAACGCCTCGGTGACGTTCAACGATCATTGGACATTGCGCGCCTATGCCCGCAACCTGCTCGACAACGAGGGAGAGATGGGGCGGACGACGATGGCCGACGGGCTCAACCAGCCTAGTTTTCTCGCCATTTCACCGCTGCAACCTCGCACGATCGGCCTTGCGGTCGACATGGCCTTTTGAACGGGGAGGGGTGGACGAGATGAACGCTCCGATCGGCCGGCCGGCCGACGCCATGGTGCTGCCGCAGCCCTATCTGCTGTTCCTCGGCGATACGACCGAGCCGAGCTTTGCCAAGACCGCGTTCGGGCTGGCCGACTGGGCGGCCGACCGCTGCGTCGGCGAGTTCGGGGTAGACGGCTGCGCAGTATCGACCGGGCTGCCGCGCATGACCCCCGCCGAGGCGCGGGACGCAGGCGCCCGCTCGCTGGTGATCGGCGTCGCCAACCAGGGCGGGGTGATCGGCGAACGGTGGGTCGCGGCGCTGGTCGAGGCGATGGAGGCGGGACTCGATATCGTCAGCGGCCTCCACGTCCGGCTCGACAGCATTCCCGCGCTGGCCGACGCCGCGCGGCGCACAGGGCGGCGGCTGATCAACGTGCGCAGTCCGCCGCCGGGCATTCCGGTCGGCACCGGGCGCAAGCGCAGCGGCAAGCGGCTGCTGACCGTCGGCACCGATTGCGCGCTGGGCAAGAAGTACACCGCACTCGCGCTGCACCGGGCTTTCGTCGAACGCGGCATCGACGCCGATTTTCGTGCGACGGGCCAGACGGGCATCATGATCGCGGGCGGCGGCATACCGATGGATGCGGTCGTGTCCGATTTCGAATCGGGAGCGGCCGAGATACTGAGTCCCGACGCGCCCGCCGCTCACTGGGACGTGATCGAAGGGCAGGGTTCGATCTTCAACCCGGCCTATGCGGCGGTCTCGCTGGGCCTGCTGCACGGCAGCCAGCCGGACGTGTTCGTCGTCTGCCACGATCCCACGCGCAAGGTGATCCTGGGTCTGGAAGACTTCGCTTTGCCCTCGGTCGAGGAGGTGGTCGATCTCACGATCCGTCTCGGCGGCCGCACCAATCCGGCGATCCGCTGCGGCGGCGTCAGCCTCAATACCTCGAGCTTGAGCGCAGACGAGGCGGGGGCGCTGATGGCCGCGGAGCGTGAGCGGCTCAATATCCCCGTAGCCGACCCGATCCGCGGTGGGGCCGCTTTCGCCGAACTCGTCGATAGCTGCCTCGCATGAGCGCGGGCGAGGCGGTCGGCGGGGGGAACTGGTTCCAGCGCTTCCTGCTGCCCGGCTTCGCGCTCAAGGCGGTGATCATCGGCGGCGGCTACGCCACGGGGCGCGAGCTGGCCGAGTATTTCGTGCCGGCTGGGCCCTGGGGCGGGCTCGCCGGAATGCTGCTGGCGACGCTGATCTGGAGCGTGGTCGCCGCGCTCACTTTCGCGCTCGCCCGGGCGATGAACGCGTACGACTACCGCAGCTTCTTCAAGGGGCTGCTCGGCCCCGGCTGGGTGCTGTTCGAGGCTGCCTATCTGATCTTCGTCGTACTGATCCTCGCGGTGTTCGGCGCCGCGGCAGGCGCGATCGGGGCGGCGACTTTCGGCTGGCCCGAACTGGCCGGCTCGATCCTGCTCGCGGCGGCGATCCTCGTGACGACCGTCTTCGGAACCGCCGGAGTCGAGCGCCTGTTCAAATATGCCTCGATGCTGATCTACGCGGTCTACGCGCTGTTCATTGCCTTCGCGCTGACGAGCTTCGGCGACCTGATCGGACAGGGCTTCGCCGCTGCGCCGCCGCCTTCGGGGGACTGGATGGCGGGCGGGCTGACCTATGCCAGCTACAACATCGTCGGCGCGGTGGTGATCCTGCCGGTGCTGCGCCACCTGACCAGCCGGCGGGATGCGCTGATCGCCGGTGTCGTGGCCGGGCCGCTGACGATGCTGCCGGCGATCCTCTTCTTCGTCGCGATGATGGCCTTCTACCCGGCGATCGGTAACGAGACGCTCCCGTCCGATTTCCTGCTCCGCCAGATGGAGGTGCCTGGCTTCCACGTCCTCTTTCAGGTGATGATCTTTACGGCGCTGCTCGAAAGCGGCGTCGGCGCGATCCACGCCGTCAACGAGCGTATCGGCGGGGCGCTGGAATCGCGCGGCCATGCCGCACCGGGACCGGCGCTGCGCGCGCTGATCGGCGCCGCGATCCTCGCCGGGTGCATGTTCATCGCGGCCCGCGTGGGCCTCGTCGACCTGATCGCCAGCGGCTACCGCTTCCTCGCCTGGCTGTTTCTCGCCGTGTTCGTGGTGCCGCTGCTCGGCATCGGCACTTATCGCCTCCTGCGCGGAGGCCGCGAACCCCGACCGGAGGTATCGTCATGAGCCATGTCCGCCTGCTTGCCCTTTCGTTCCTGCTGCTCGTCTCGGGGCCGGCGCTGGCCGACCCGCCGACCGACATCGGCGAAAGCGTCGAAGCGCTGCGGCAGGAGATCGGCGCGGTCGGCGTTTCGATCGCGATCGTCGAGGACGGGGAGACGACGCTCGCGCGCGGCTGGGGCGAGCGCAAGCTGGGTGAGCCCACGCCGGTCGATGCCGAAACGCTGTTCCAGACCGGCTCGACCGGCAAGGCGATGACCGCCGCCGCGCTCGCGATCCTGGTCGACGAGGGCAAGATCGCGTGGGACGATCCGGTCATCGAGCACATGCCCTGGTTCCGCATGTACGACCCTTGGGTCACGCGCGAGATCACGATCCGCGATCTGCTCGTCCATCGCAGCGGTCTGGGGCTGGGGCAGGGCGACCTGCTGTTCGTGCCGCGCAGCAGCCTCACTCGCCGCGAGACGGTCGAGCGCGTGGCTTTCCTCGAACCGAAGACGAGTTTCCGCTCCGCTTACGCCTACGACAACATCCTCTACGCCGTGGCCGGCCAGTTGATCGAGGAAGTCACCGGGCAGACCTGGGAAGTCTTCATGCGCGACCGCGTGCTACGCGCGGGCGGGATGAAGAACGCGACCAGCGACAGCACGGACCGGTTCCGCACGCCCAACCGTTCGTGGCCGCACGCGCGTCTCTCGGGCGCGTTGCGCGGGCTCGGCCCGCAGCAGGTACTCGACGAGCGCGACGAGCTCGGCCGCAACGCCGCTCCTGCGGGTGGCCTTGCACTGAGTGCGGAGGACATGGCGGCCTGGCTCAAGATCCAGCTTGCGCAGGGCGCGCTGCCGGGCGGCGGACGGCTGTTCAGCGCGGAGCAGGCAAGGGAGATGTGGACTCCGGTGACGCCGATCCCGATCACCGAGCTTCCCGAGAGCCTCAAGCCCGCGCAGCCGACCTACCAGGCCTACGCGCTCGGCTGGCAGGTCCAGGACTATCGCGGGCACCGGATCATCCAGCACGGCGGCGGGGTGTTCGGCTCGATCACGCGCGTGGTGATGATCCCGGACCGCAACGTCGGCTTCGCGATCATGATGAACAGCGAGGACAGCGGCATGATGCTCGGCCTGACGTACGATCTGCTCGACCACTATCTCGATCAGCCCGATTTCGACTGGACGACCAAGTGGCAGGACTGGTTCGAAGCGCGGCTGCAGGGCGGTAAGGAATACCTCGAGCAGGCGAAAGCCTCTCCGGTGGATGTCGGCCCTTCGCTCGATCTTGCGCGCTACGCCGGGCGGTATCGCGATGCCTGGTATGGGGACGTGGTGATCGGTGCGACGCCCGAGGGGCTGACGATCGACTTCACCACCACGCCCGACATGGCCGGCCGCCTGAAGCATTGGCAATACGACAGCTTCGTCACCGAATTCGACGATCCGGCGATCGAGCCTGCCTACGTCACGTTCGCGCTCGATGCGGACGGCAAGGTGACCGGCGTGACGATGAAGCCGGTGAGCGTTATCGCCGACTTCAGCTGGGACTATCAGGATCTCGACCTGAAGCCCGTGGAGGACAAGAAATGAAGAAGCCCGCCCTGCTGCTCGCCGCCACGGCGCTCGCGTCCTGCTCGGCCGTAGGCGAGGAGAAACCCGCCGAGCCCGCGTCGGTTCATGCGGATATGCTGGTGCTCGACACCCATCTCGACACGCCGCTCCATTTCGAGCGCGAAGGGTGGAGCTTCGCCGATCGGCACGCGCTGGCGAACGACCTCGTCCAGCTCGATATTCCGCGGATGAAGGACGGCGCGCTCGATGGCGGGTTCTTCGTCATCTACACTGAGCAAGGGCCGTTGACGCCGGAAGGCTATGCCGACGCGCTGGCGTTCGCGCGCGAGCGGTCGGACCTGATCGACAGCGTTATCGCGAAGCATGGCGATGCTATCGCCCCCGCGCTCACGGCCGGGGACGCGCGGCGGCTGAACGGCGAAGGCAAGCTGATCGCGTTCAAGGCGATCGAGAACAGCTATCCGCTCGGCGAGGATCTCTCGCTGCTGCAGGAGTTCTACGATAAGGGCGTGCGCATGGCCGGCCCGGTCCATTCGGCAACCAACCAGTTCGCCGATTCCGCGACCGGGGAAGCGCGCTGGAACGGCCTGAGCCCGCTCGGCAGGGAATGGGTGGCGGAGATGAACCGGCTCGGCATCGTCATCGACGCCAGCCATTCCTCGGACGCCGCGTTCGATCAGCTTCTCGAGCTGTCGAAATATCCGATCATCCTTTCGCATTCGAGCTTGCGCTCGGCCTACGACCACCCGCGCAATCTCGACGAGGAGCGGCTGCGCAAGCTCGCGGCCAAGGGCGGCGCGATGTGCATCTCGACCATCTTCATGTCGGAGATGAACATGTCGCCCGCGCGCGCCGAGCTGTTCGGGCAGTACGAGCAGATCGGCGGGATGACCCCGGAGGAGCAGGCCGAGCTGACCCGCAAGTGGCGCGAGCTCGACAAGACCGAGCCGATGTGGGCCGCCGATTTCGACGACTACATGGCCATGGTCCTGCGCGCGATCGAAGTCGGCGGGGTGGACCATATCTGCTTCGGTGCCGACTGGGACGGGGGCGGCGGCCTGACGGGGATCGAGGATATCTCCGCGCTGCCCAAGGTGACCGAGCGGCTGAAGGCGGCGGGCTATTCCGACGCCGACATAGAGAAGATGTGGAGCGGCAACGTGCTGCGTATCCTCGCCGCGCAGGGCGGGGAGCGGGCGAACTAGGCGAAGACTTCCTCCACCGCCTCGAGCCTTACTGCGATCGCCGTGACGGTTTCGCCCAGCTTCGCGGCGATTATCGCCGCCTGCCGGGCGTGCAGCCCCGAGATCGCCACTTCGATCCTTACGGTGTCGCCGTCGAAGCGAGCGGAAAGGCTATCGGGAACGATCCCCCGCTGCGCGAACGCACCGGCCACGCGCGGCAGCGACTGCGGATCGGCAATCGCGTCGATATGGAACCGGTGCATCGGGTGCGCCTCAGGCCGCGGCTCGCTGCGCCCGGGCGATGACCTCTTCGGCCATTTCGTCGGCAACGGCGGCGGGCGAGCGGTTTTCATGCGCCGCGCGTTCAAGGATTTCGGCGACCCGCGGCGCAATGGTGGCGACCCGCTGCGCAACGTCGGTTTCGGTTTCGCCCAGATACTCGGCGGAAACGCTGATGATCCCGCCCGCATTCGCGACGTAGTCGGGCACGTAGGCGATCCCGCGGTCGAGCAGCATGGCGCCGACGTCGGGGCTGGCGAGCTGGTTGTTCGCCGCCCCGCAGACCAGCCGCACCCTGAGTTTGCCGACGCTCTCGCGGTTCAGCACGCCGCCGAGGGCGCAGGGGGCGAACACGTCCGCCTCGACCTCGGCGATCTCGTTGACGTCGACGACTCTCGCGCCAAGCGCTGCGCGCAGTTCCTCGCGCCGGCGCGGGTCCGGATCGGCGATCACCAGTCGCGCGCCCGCTTCCGCGAGGTGACGGCACAGATCCGCGCCGACGTTGCCGGTCCCCTGGACCGCAACGGTCAGCCCGGAAAGTTCGCTGCCGAGCGCGAAGGCCGCAGCCTCCCGCATTGACTCGAACACCCCCAGCGCCGTCCACGGCGAAGGGTCGCCGCCTGCGCGTCCCTCGGCGGGCGGCAGGCCCGCCACATGGCGCGTCGCCTTGGCGACCTCCTGCATGTCGGCGACCGAAGTGCCGACATCTTCGGCCGTGACATAACGCCCGCCGAGTTCCTCGACCGCGCGGCCGAAGGCGCGGAACAGGCGGGTGCGGTCGAAGGCTCCCTCCGGCTTGCGCAGGACCGCCTTGGCCCCGCCAAGCGGCAGACCGGCGAGCGCGTTCTTGTAACTCATCCCTTCGGCCAGCCGCATGGCGTCTGCCTGCGCGCGGTCCATGTCGGGGTAGCTCCAGAAGCGGCATCCGCCAGCCCCCGGCCCAAGCGCGGTCGAGTGGATGACGATCACGCCCTCGAGATCGCTTTCGGGATCGCGCAGCGGCACGCATTGCAGCGGCGGCGTCAGGCGGGCGGGGCGGGCAACCATGCAAGTCTCTCCTTCATGAGGTTGCGCAGATCATCGCACCGGTTTGCTGGAGAAACTTCATCGCTTTGGTGGCTAGGTGGCCCATTTACGGAATGTTTTTACCCCCAGAATCCGGCTATACGAAACGGATGACCCAACTCGACCGATACGAGAGAAAGATTCTCCGCGAATTGCAGCGCGACGCGAATCAAACGACGGCGCAGATTGCCGAGCGGGTCGGCCTGTCCGCCTCCCCCTGCTGGCGCCGCATCGACCGGCTCGAGCGCGAGGGCTACATCCGCAAGCGCGTGGCGATCGTCGACCGGCGCAAGGTCGGCCTCAACGCGCATGTCTTCGCCCAGGTGAAGCTCAATGCACACGGGCGCGCCAATCTCGACGAGTTCAGCGAGACGATCCGCGGCTTCCCCGAAGTTCTCGATGCCTACGTCCTGATGGGGACGATGGATTTCATGCTGCGGATCGTCGCGAAGGACATCGACGCCTACGAACGCTTCTTCTTCGATCAGCTCAGCAAGTTGCCCGGCGTTCAGGAGATCAATTCCACCGTCGCCCTGTCGGAGATCAAGGCGACGACGGAGTTGCCGCTGGATTGAGGCCGTCCGGTCCGTGGCAGCGGCCTCCGATCTGCGCTAGGCACCGGCAATGGACCTCGACGACCTGCTCCGCCGCTATTTCGCCACGGACGATATCGAAGCTGTGCCCGCGTCCGCGTTGGCGGCAGGGATCGAACGTTGTCAGGTCGACATCGGGCTTGAGACCGATCCGGGCAAACGTTTCGCGCTGTGGACGCTGCTCTATATGCTGGGCGCCGCACCCGACCTGGACGAGGTCTTCGAAAGCCACGAAGAGCGTGAAGCCGCGCGCAACTTCATGGACCTGCTCGATGCGACCGGGACGACGTGACTACCCCGCCTGACCTCGATCGAGCCGCTGCGCGATCTTCACCGCAATCGCGATCAGGAACGGCACGAGGACGAGCGAGAGCACGATCTTCGCCAGTGCCTGCCCCGCGATCAGGGAACCGATCTCGCGCTCGCCGCCGAAGGCGAGCGTGATGAAGATCACCGAATCGATCGCCTGGCTCAGCGCCGAAGCGATTGCGCCGCGCACCATCAGCCCGACATTGCCCTTGGCATCGCCCTCGCCGCGGAGCTTGGAGAAGATCCACACGTTGAGCAGCAGCGAGACGAGATAGGCGACCGGCCCCGCTGCCATGATCCGCGGCGTCGTCGCATGGATCAGCTGGAATGCCTCGAGCCCCTCGGGCCACATCGCCGGGTCCGCGGGCAGGCGCAGAACGAGCAGGATCAGCACGATCGACATCGCGAGCGGCAGGAAGCCCCACACGACCAGCCGGTTGGCGACCGCGGGGCCATGCATCTGCGCCGTCGCGCTCGACAGCACGACCAGGATCAGGAAGGCAAAGATCCCCGCCTCGACACCCAACGAGGTGGGCCACAGCATGACCTGCTTGACCGCCAGGAACCCGGCCAGAACGGTCATCCCGCCGTAGATGAGCGCGAAGACGAAAAGGGATTGTGGGATGGGATTCGCGGCGGATGCGTCGTTCATGGCCACCGCCTATTGTCTCGTGCGCGAAAAGGGAAGCGTGGCTAAGCCGGCTCCCGTGTTTGACTGTGGATGCCGGGCAGGCAAGAGAGCCGCATAGGTATCTCGCCGAACAGGGCCATCCATGCATCCAGTCCTCACCAGCCTGCTCGGGATCGTTGCGATCCTGGCGCTTGCCTTCCTCCTGTCGACGGGCAAGCGCCGCATCCGCCTGCGCGTGGTAGCCGCGGCTTTTGCCCTGCAGGCCCTGCTCGCCTTCCTGGTCCTGCGCACGCCTTGGGGCCGGGCGACGATCAAGGGGATGAGCGACGGGGTTGCGGCGCTGCTTTCCTATGCCGATGCCGGCACCGCGTTCCTGTTCGGGGCGGACAACCCGCTGCAGAACACCTTCGCCCTCGGCGCCCTGCCGGTGATCGTGTTCTTCGCCTCGCTGGTCTCGATTCTCTATTACCTCGGGATCATGCAGCGCGTGGTGCGCTGGGTCGGCGGCGCGATCGGCTGGGTGACGGGCATCAGCCGGGTGGAATCGCTGGGCGCGGCAGCGAACATCTTCGTCGGCCAGTCGGAAAGCCCGCTCGTGGTCCGCCCCTATCTCGCCGCGCTTTCGCCGAGCCGGCTGTTCACCCTGATGAGCGTCGGCATGGCCGGCGTCGCGGGCACGATCCTGGCGGCCTATGCCGGGTTGCTCGGCAGCGAATACCTGCCGTTCCTGCTCGCCGCCGCCTTCATGTCGGCGCCCGGCGGGATCCTGATGGCGAAGATCATCATGCCGGATGACGATGAACCCTCGCCCGAGGCGGAGGGGAAGATCGTCCTGCCGCGTGGCCGAATCAGCGCCGAAGGTCCGGCCGCGATTACCGAAGGCGACAAGGCGCATGAAGTCGAGGTCGCCCAGACCTTCGAAGAGGGCCAACGGCCCGCCAACATCATCGAAGCGGCGGCACAGGGGGCACAGACGGGCGTCAAGCTGGCGGTGGCGGTCGGCGCCATGGTGCTGGCGTTCGTCGCGCTGGTGGCCCTTGCTAACGGCCTCCTCGGCGCATTGGGCGGGCTGTTCGGCTACCCGGATCTTTCGTTCCAGATGGTGCTCGGCTGGCTGTTCGCGCCGGTGATGTTCCTCATCGGAGTGCCGTGGGAAGAGGCGGGCCTCGCCGGCGGCCTGTTCGGCACCAAGATCGTGCTCAACGAATTCGTCGCCTTCATCGAGCTGGGCCAGCTCGATGTGCTGACCGACCGCAGCCGCGCGATCGTCACCTTCGCTCTCTGCGGTTTCGCCAATTTTTCCTCGATTGCGATCCAGATGGCGGTTACGGGCGGACTCGCGCCGAATCAGCGCCCGGTCATCGCGAAGCTGGGCCTGCGCGCGCTGGCCGCGGGCAGTCTCGCCAACCTGATGAGCGCTGCACTGGCGGGCCTGTTCCTACCCTATTGAGTCGCAACCCATGTCCGAGATCGCTTCCGTTTCCATCGCCCGCCCGCTGTCCGAAGTCTCGGAAGAGATCGGCCGCAGCTTCGAGGAGTACGGCTTCGCGGTGATCCGCGATCACGGCATTCCGGCCGACCTGATCGCGAAGGCGGAAGACCTCTCCAAGGCGTTCTTCGCTCTGCCGGACGAGGTCAAGCGCGCCTACCACATCCCCGGCGGCGGCGGTGCCCGCGGCTATACTCCGTTCGGGACCGAGAAGGCCAAGGACGCTTCGGTCCACGATCTCAAGGAATTCTGGCACGTCGGCCGTTCGCTGTGCGAAGGCCACCCGCTCGCCGAATACATGGCGCCGAACCTCTGGCCGACCGAGGTCGCCGGGTTCCGCGAAACCTTCGAAGAACTCTACGCCGCGTTCGAGACAGCCGGCGCGCGCGTGCTGGAGGCGATCGCGCTCCACCTTGGGCTGCCGCAGGACTGGTTCGCCAAGACGGTGGAAGACGGCAACTCGGTCATGCGCCTGCTGCACTATCCGCCGCTGACCGGAGCCGATGCGGAAGGCGCGATCCGCGCCGCCGCGCATGGTGACATCAATACGATCACCCTGCTGCTCGGCGCCGAAGAGGCCGGGCTCGAGCTGCTCACCGCGAGCGGCGAGTGGAAGGCGATCGAGGTTCCCGAAGGCGCGCTGGTGGTGAACATCGGCGACATGCTCGACCGGCTGACCAACGGCAAGCTGCGATCGACCACGCACCGGGTGGTGAACCCGCGCGGCGAAGCGGCCTACCGGTCACGCTACTCGATGCCGTTCTTCCTGCACTTCCGGCCCGACTTCACGATCGAGACGCTGGAAAGCTGCGTCGACCCCGACTCGCCCCACACGCGTCCGGAGCCGATTTCGAGTCACGACTTCCTGATGCAGCGGCTGCGAGAGATCAATCTCGTCTGAGTACGCCCCATTTTCCACAGGCGACCGGTTTTCGCGTTGATGTTGCATTGCGGCAACAGCCGGAAACCCCTGGGATTCTGCGGCTTTTACGGGGCCTGTGACAAGATCGTCGCTTAACCGACCTCACTGTCACGCCATGGTAACAAAAGCGACTTTCTAGCGTCGCCGTTCGTGCCTATCGGGCCGGCGTCCGTTTCCATCTCCACCCGAGCCTCACCGAAGGGATCGTTTTCATGAAGCTCAAGTACCTCCTGGCTGCCAGCGTCGTCAGCCTTTCCGCCGCGGCTGTGATGCCTTCTACCGCGCACGCCCAATCCACCGGCTCCCTCGATTTCGAGGAGAGCGAGATTATCGTCACCGGCACCCGTGCAACCGACGTCGGCGGCGTGGACATTCCCGCAACGCCCAAGGCGCGTGTGGAAATCGAACGCGAACTGATGCTGCGCCAGACCCCCGGTCAGACGGTCAATGACATCATCAACCTCGTTCCCGGCGTGAGCTTCACCAACAACGACCCGTTCGGCTCGCTCGGCGGCAACTTCACGATCCGGGGCTTCGGCTCGGATCGCATTTCGCAGACCGTCGACGGCATCCCGCTCAACGATTCGGGCAACTATGCGCTTTACACCAACCAGCAGCTCGACCCCGAGACGCTCGAATCGGTAACCGTCTCGCTCGGTTCCACCGACGTCGACAGCCCGACCGCTTCGGCCGTCGGCGGTACCATCAACATCCGCACGCTGATCCCGCGCGACGAGTTCGGCGCGATGGTGTCGGCCAGCTACGGCGACATCGTTGCCCGCGGCGATCCGGGCAGCCGTCCGTTCCACCGCATCTTCGGGATGATTCACACCGGCGATATCACCGGCATGGGCACCAAGGCATGGTTCTCGGCCTCGCGCGCGGTGAACGAAAGCACCTTCTCGAACTACGGCGGCGTCGACAAGCAGCAGTACAACGGCCGCATCTACCAGGAGCTGGGCGCGAACGGGGATTTCATCTCGGTTTCCGGTCACTACAACCAGAATCGCAACAACTTCAACGGCTCGCCGAACAACAACGCCAATTTCTCGCTCGAGCCCGAAGATCGTTTCTACGATCTCTACGACGGCACGCCCTGCACGACAGCTCCCGCGGTCACGGGTGAGGCTGACACGCCGAACAGCTGCGGCTCGCCCTTCGAGCGCCGGTACAATCCGTCGAACACCGGTAACATCCGCGGCAGCTCGCGCTTCACTCTGTCGGATGGCCTCGTTCTGACGGTCGACCCGAGCTATCAGTACGTGAAGGCGAATGGCGGCGGGACCAGCATCGGAATCGAAGGGTCGAGTTCCGACGGCTTCAGCGGCGTCATTTTTGACAATGTGCCCTTCGTCAGCAGCCGCGGTGCCGTTTATTATTTCGCCGGCGGCCGCGACCTTAACGGCGACGGCGACACGCTCGACGCCGTTCGCATCCTTTCGCCCAGCCAGACTCAGACGCATCGTTTCGGGGTGATCACCAACCTCGCTTACGATATCAGCGACGATCACCGGGTCCGTCTCGCCTACACCTTCGATCGTGCGCGTCACCGCCAGACCGGCCAGGCCGGCTTCCTCTATCCCAGCGGTGAACCAGTCGACGTCTTCCCGGTCAACGACCCGATCCTCGATGCGGAGGGCAATCAGCTCAACAAGCGCAACCGTCTGTCCTATGCGACGCTTCACCAGGTTTCGGGTGAGTATCGCGGCGAGTTCCTGGACGACGATCTGGTGGTGCTGCTGGGCGCGCGTGTCCCCTTCTTCGAGCGTGACCTGAACCAGTACTGCTTCACCACCTCGGCGGGCGGGTTCGTCGATTGCGTCTCGCCGGGAGATGGAGCCGGCTATGCCGCGGCCAATCCGAACGCTGCGGCGCCGACCTCGCGGGTGCTGAACTACGACAAGTTCCTGCCGAACGTCGGCTTCACCTATAATTTCACCGATGCCGCCAGCGTCTTCGCCAGCTATGCGAAGAACCTGTCGGTGCCCGGCACGGACGTGCTCTACGGTTCGCTCTATTTCGATGAATCCGATCCGGCGGCTCAGCCGGTGCCGGAAACCTCGGATAGTTTCGACGTTGGCGTGCGCTACCAGACCGGTATCGTTCAGGCCCAACTGTCGGGCTGGTACACCAAGTATCAGAATCGGTTGGCATCGGCCTACAGCCTCGAATGCGATTGCACGGTCACCCGCAACCTGGGCGAAGTCGAGAAGTACGGCATCGACGGTTCGATCTCGATCCAGCCGATCCCCGAACTGCTCGCCTATGTTTTCGGCTCCTACCAGGACTCGGAGATCAAGGATGACGTTCTGCTCGACGTCGACGAGATCGCGCCGACGGCCGGCAAGCGCGAATCGGGCGTGCCCGAGTACACGCTGGGCGCGCGCGTTCAGGCCAGCCTGGGCGCGTTCGACATCGGCGCGCAGGTCAAGCGCACCGGTTCGCGCTTCCTGAACGATATCAACACGATCACCCTGCCGGGCTATACGGTGGCCGATCTGGACCTGCGTTACTCGCTCGCCGATGCGGGCCTGGAACGCTCCTACTTCCAGCTCAACGTCATCAACCTGTTCGACGAGGTCTACATCGGTTCCGCGCCGACCGACCTGATCAGCGAATCCGAGTTCGTGAACATCGGTGCTCCGCGCACCATCGTCGCCTCGTTGGTCGTCGGTTTCTAACAGCCGGCACGAACGGTGAGAAAAGGACGGCGGCACCCCTGGGTGCCGCCGTTTTTCTTTGTCTTCCCGCCAGGCCAGCCGCATGCTGCCTCGAAGAGGAAACTTGGCGCGACGTCAGCCACTTCGATAGGGTGCCGAGCGAGATGACGAGGGCGACCGGATTTTCGAACAGGCGCCGCAGACCCCGCCTCGGCACCCTGCTGCTCGTCGCGCTGCTGCATGTCCTCGCGATCTACGGGCTGGCCAAGGCGTTTGCGCCCGATTTCACCGGAGCGGTCGAGCGGCAGGTGGTCGAGGCGGTCACGGTTACGATCACGACTCCGCCCGAAGAACTGCCCGAGCCTCCGGCCGAACCGGATGCCGGCGCCTCGGGCGAGGAGGGGCGTGAGGCGGTACCTCGCGAGGTTGCTGTGCCGGACCCGCCGATCCCGGTTCCGCGTCCATCGCCGGCGCCCAGGGCCTCCTCCACCGGCACCGCCGACACTTCCGGTGCGAGCGAGAGCGGCGCGGGGACGGGGGCAGGCGGCTCGGGGGCAGGCACGGGCAGCGGCCAGGGCGGTAGCGGCCAGGGTGGCGGCGCGGTGACCAAGCCCGAACACATTGCGGGCTCGATCGACGATGCGCGCGACTACCCTGTCCCCTCGGGCGGCCGCGCGGCGCGCCGGGGCACCGAGGTGATCGTGCGCGCGATCGTCGGCGTCGACGGGCGCGCGTCGAATTGCACCGTCTATCGCCCGAGCCCCGATCCGGAGGCGGACCGCATCACCTGCCGCCTGGTGGTCGAGCGGCTGCGCTTTCGCCCGGCGACCGACGCGCAGGGCAACCCCGTTCCGGCGCCGTTCTACTGGCGGCAACGCTGGTTCTGATCGGGACAGACGGGTACCGGGCGGGTGCCGAGCCTTGCCCTGTCGTCCAAGCTGGTGAATGACGCACAGGCATGACCGACGGCATCCATCCGGTGATCCTGTGCGGCGGCAGCGGAACGCGGCTCTGGCCGCGAAGCCGCGCCGATCGCCCCAAGCCCTTCCTGCGCCTGCTGGGCGAGCAATCGCTGTTCGAGGCGACGCTGGCCCGCTGCCGCGATGCGGCCCGCTTTGCGCCGCCCATGGTGGTGACCGGCGCGCGGCATGTCGGCCTCGTCGAGGCGCAGGGTCACCCCGGCATGCGCATCGTGGTCGAGCCGGATGGACGCAACACGGCGCCCGCTATCGCGCTTGCCGCGGCTCTGCTGCCCGAGGATGCGGTGATGCTGGTCTGTCCCAGCGACCATCACATCGCCGACGTGGACGCCTTTCGTGCCGCGGTCGATCAGGCGGGCGCTCTTGCGGGGCGCGGGCGCCTCGTCGCCTTCGGGATCGCGCCCGACCGGGCCGAAACCGGCTACGGATACATCCAGCGAGGGGCAGCAATCGATGGCGGCTACGACGTGGCACGCTTCGTCGAGAAGCCGAGCGAGGCGCTGGCGCGCGACTTCGTCGCTTCGGGCGAGTTCAGCTGGAACGGCGGCATCTTCGCGTTTCGGGCGGGCACGCTGCTGGAGGAACTGGCACGTCACCGCCCGGCCATGGCGCAGGCTGTCCGCGAAGCGGTGGCGGGCGGTTCCGACAACGGGCCGCGGTTCCATCCCTCGGCGTCGTTCTTCGCCGGGATCGAAGGCGAATCGATCGACTACGCGGTGATGGAGAACACCGATCGCGCAGCGCTCGTGCCGGTGGATATGGGCTGGTCGGACATCGGCAACTGGACCGCGCTGCGCGAGGCGCGGGAGGGGGACGAGGGCGGCAACGTCGTACGCGGGGCGGCCGAGCTGGTCGACTGCCGCAACGTCATGGTCGACAGCGACGGGCCGCGCGTCTCGTGTATCGGCCTCGAGGACGTCATCGTGGTGGTCGACGGCGACGAGGTGCTGGTGATGCGGGCCGAGGATGCGCAGAAGGTCGGCAAGCTCGGCGGCGCGAGCGGCTAGGAACCCTAGTCCTTGGTCAGCAGCTTCTGGCCCTGCTGGCGCACGGCATTGGCGACCATCGGCTCGACGAAGCCGAGCGCGGGCGGCAGGTCGATCTCGAACACGAGCTGCCCCTCCTCGATGTTCACACGGCCATCGAGATTCTGGCCCATGGCGCTGACCCGCATGGTCATGCTGTCCTCGCTCGCCCATGTGGTCGTGACCTCGGCCATTCCGCCGGGGATGTGGTCGGCGATCTCGTGGCTGCGGCTGCGCAGCCGCTCGCGCACCGTCTCGCGCGGGAGGTCGTGGGGAATCGCAACGCGCATCAGCCTTCGTCCTTGGTGGCGCCTTCGCCGTAGCGGTAGTCGAGGTAGCGGTGGCGCACGGCGAGATCGTCGAGCGCGCCGTCGGCGAGCTGGCGGGTGACGCTGTCGATCTCGCGGCTGATGCGGCCGAGCCCTTCGGCGAGCTGCTCGTCGGGCGTCGCCCCGGCGCGCTTCTCGCCGCGCAGGTGCGCCGGCACCTTGCGGTAGGAGTCGATCATTTCGGGCAAGTGCTCGCCGACGAGCTGGCGCACGTCGCGTACCGCCGGGTGTGCCTGGTCGACGGTCTCGAGCTGGAGGCCGAGCGCGTCGAGCTGGACGCCGAGATCGTCGACGATCTTCGCCGCAGGCGGAGGCAGGGCGGGGCGCTGGTGCTCGAGCCACAGCTCGGTGCGGCCGACCATCTCGCGCGTGTCGCCCTTGTTGAGCTCGGCGCGCTTGGGCACTTTCATCTTCGGGAAGGCCGAGAACACGAAGACTGCCGCGACGATCGCCAGCAGCGCCACCATCACGCCGGCAAAGCCGATCCCGTCGACGATGAGACCCGCGACCATTGCCGCGACGACGATCCCGCCGACGGCGAGCGCGATGCGCTTGAGCTTGCCGACCAGGTGCCGCGTCTTGAGATCGGCCGAGCCGCGCCCGATCGACGCGCGCCGGTGATATCCGCCCGCGCGGTTTTCGGCGAGCGAGCGCCGCGCATCGGCGAGAATTACGTCGCTGTTTCGCGTGCTGTCGGGCATCAGCTATCGAGCGTCAGCAGCGACGGCTCGCTCGAGCCCACCTTGGCCTGAGCCTGCGCCTGGCCTTCGGCGCGGGCGATATAGCCTTTCGACTTCTCGACCTCCTGGCTCAGCGCGGTCACCGTCTGCTTCATCGAATCGAGCGCGCGCAGCTTGAAGGTGTCGACCTCGTCCATCGTGTCGTAGATGTTCTGGAACGCGCGCTGGAGCGTCTCCAGCGGGATCGTGCTCGACGCGGCCTGTTCGTGGATCTTGCCCGTCTGCTCGCGCAGCATGGTGCTGGTCGAATCGATGATCCCCGCGGTGGTGTCGTTGAGAGCGGTGATCTGCTGCAGCACGAGGCGCTGGTTGGTCATGGCCTCGCTCACGGTCACCGCGGTGCGCAGCGCGCCGACGGTGGTGGTGCTGGCGCGGTCCACGCCCTTCACCAGCTCGACGTTGTTCTTCTTGACCAGATCGAGCGCGAGGTAGCCCTGAACGCTGACCGCCATCTGGGTGAGCAGGTCCTGCGTGCGCTGGCGGACGTAGAACAGCGCGGTCTCGCGGATCGCCTTGGCCTTGGCCGGATCGGTCGCATCGAGCTCGGCGGCCTTTTCCTCCAGCCGCTCGTCGAGTGCCTGCGAGATATGGATCATCTGCTCCAGATTGCCCATCGCCTCCCACAGCTTGGACCGTTCGACGTCGATCGCCGCGTTGTCCATCAGCAGCTCGTCCTTGCCGTTGGCGAGCTTGGAGAGGATTTCCTGAATGTGCGTCTGCGCGCTCTGGTAGCTGCGGAAATAGTCGTTGAGCTTGTTGCCGAAGGGAATGATGCCGAGCAGCTTCTTCGGACCCGTAAGCTTGCCGCGGCGCGAGGGATCGAGCTCCTCCACCGTGCGGCGCAGCTCGGCCAGGTTGGCGCCGACGCCCTCGTCCTTGTCCATCGCGCGGACCGGACGGTCGAGGAAGCGGTTCGAATGCTGCGCCGCCGCCATGATTTCCTTGCGGCCCATATTGGTGATCTGATCGACTTTCTTGCCGAATTCGGGAGAGTTCGCGTCTTCGGAAACGAGATCGGCGATGAATGCCTCGACCTTCTGGTCCAGCTTGGACTTCTTCTCCTCGCTCACGGGCACGAGGCCTGCGGCTTTCTCCGGCGCGACCTGGGGCACGGGATCGGGCGGCGTCAGTTCCAGATCGGTTTCCGTCGCGGTGGCGGTTTGATTGGTGGCCATACCTGCTTCTTCGCTCCTCGCCGGGCGCGGCCGGCTCCTGCATACTGTGTTAAGCGCATAACACACGAAATTCAACGGTGGCGGTGCCCGTCCTTCACGGAATGTCGGCTTTTTTCCGCGCAAGGCAAGCGCTAAAGCCCGGCAATGGACAGCGGTTCAGCGAGCGAGAAAGCCGTGGCAAACGGGGGGGCGGGCGCCGCGGCACGGCCTCAGTGGTCGTTCCTGCGCGTCGTCGTGAGTTTCCGGCGCTGGTGGCGCGATGCCGTTATCGGAACCGTCGAACAGGGCGAAGTCATCGCCAAGCGCCGCGAGGAATGTGCACTTTCCTCCCGCTACCTGTTCATGACGGCGATGTCGGCCGGCATCGCGGTTCTCGGGCTGCTTCTCTCGTCGCCGGCCGTGGTGATCGGCGCCATGCTGCTGTCGCCGCTGATGGACCCGATCATGGGGCTCGGTTTCGCGCTGGCGATCGGTGATTACCGCTGGATGCGCCAGTCGGCGCATTCGCTCGCCTGGGGGACACTGATGGCGATCGGGCTCTGCGCGGTCATCGTGTTCCTTTCGCCGCTGCAGGACATCACCAGCGAGATCGCCTCGCGCACGCGGCCGAACCTGTTCGATCTGATGGTCGCCCTGTTCTCGGCCATGGCCGGCGCCTATGCCATGATCCGCGGGCGCGAAGGGACGATCGTCGGTGTCGCCATCGCCACCGCGCTCATGCCGCCGCTGGCCGTGATCGGCTTCGGGCTCGCGACACTGAACTGGACGGTATTCACCGGCGCGCTGCTGCTCTACGTGACCAACTTCGTGACGATCGCGCTCACCGTATGGGCGATGGCGCGCCTGTACGGTTTCAGCGCGACGCTGTCGGAAAACCAGACGCGGTGGCAGAACTTCGTGCTCGGCCTGGTATTTATCACCCTTGCGGTGCCGCTCGGCTTCTCGCTGCACCAGATTGCCTGGGAAGCCGGCGCCGCCAGGCAGGTGCGCAGCGAACTCTCGGCGCATTTCGGCACCTCCTCGCGCTTGTCCCAGCCCGAGATCGAATTCGACGGCGAGCCCGTGCGGGTTTCGGCTTTCGTGTGGACGACACGGCTCGAACCCGACGCGGAGGTGCGATCGGAAGAGAATCTTGCGCGTTTGCTCGGTACGGCGGTCGACGTGCAGCTCAAGCAGTTCCTCGTCCGGGACGAGGAGAGCGCCGAGGAAGCCCAACTGGCCTCTGCCAAGCTCGCCGAGGAGGAAGCCACGCGCGATCGCCTCGAAGAGCTGGCGGCGCGGCTCGCGCTGGCCGCCGGCGTCGAGGAGGATGACGTTCTGATCGACCGTCAGCGCCGGCGTGCCCTCGTGCGCGCTGTGGCTCTGCCCGGAGCGCCGCTCGAAACCTATGCCGCGCTCGAACGCCGGATCGCCGCGACCGAGCCCGAATGGAGGGTCGAATTGATCCCGCCCGTCGCGACGCTCCCCTCCGTTACCTTCGAGGGCGAGGAACCCGGCGACGCCGCCCGCGAGGCGATCGCGCTGGCAGCCTGGGCGGCGCAGCGGCTCGGCCGGCGCCTGACGGTCGCGGGTCCGGAAGAGCAAGCGGAGACCGTTCGTGCACTGCTCGTCGGGCAGGGGGCGGAGGCCAGCCTGGGCCAGACCCGCACGGGCGAGGTGCGCGTCGAATGGGCTCCGAACGAGGGCGAATAGGCGGAACGCAGCCGCGCGCGAACGGGAATGGCGGGGACGATCCTCCCCACCGTCTCGCGATGGGGAGGGGGACCGCGAGACGCGAAGCGGCTCGTGGTGGAGGGGCCTTTTGCGCGCCAGTTCCCCTCCGTCAGACGCTTGCAGCGTCTGCCACCTCCCCATCGCGAGACGATGGGGAGGATCAGGAAAGAATGGGAACCAGGCTCAGGACCCTATCAAATCCCGAACCTAGCCTGATGCTCAGGCGGCTTCCATCAGGGGCAGGGGCTGGATCTCGCCGGCGAGGTAGAGCCGCTTGGCCTTCGCCCGGCTCAGCTTGCCCGAGCTGGTGCGCGGCAGGGTGCGCGGGGGGACCAGTTCGACCACGCAGTTCATGCCGGTGATCGAGCGGACCTTGTCGCGGATCTGCTCGTGCAGGCGCACGCGCTCCTCCGGGTCGGACACGCGGCAATGGACCAGCACTGCCGGCGCTTCCTCGCCGTTTTCGGTCTCGACCGAGAACGCCGCGATGTCGCCGTGGTTGAAGCCGGGCAATTGCTCCACCGCCCACTCGATGTCCTGCGGCCAGTGGTTCTTGCCGTTGATGATGATCATGTCCTTCGCCCGGCCGACGATGAACAGGTAGCCGTCCGCCATGTAGCCCATGTCGCCCGTGTCGAGCCAGCCGTCGACCAGGCAGTCGCTGGTCGCCTCCTCGTTGCGGAAGTAGGAATGCATGACGCTCTTGCCGCGGCACCAGACCTTGCCGATCTTGTGATCGCCCTTGGCTTTTCCGTCTTCCCCGCGGATTTCGACTTCCATGCCGGGGAGCGGCTTGCCGCAGTTGACGATCGCGCGGTAGCGCGCGGGGCGGGAGAAATCGGCTCGTGTGCCCGACAGGCGCTCCTCCTCCACCAGCTCCACGCGGATGCCTTCGCCCGGCGGCATCACGGTCACCGCGAGCGTCGCTTCGGCCAGGCCGTAGCTTGGGGTGAACGCGCTCGCGCGGAAGCCCGCGTCGGCGAAAGCGTTGACGAAACTCTGCATCACGTCGGGCCGGATCATGTCCGCCCCGTTGCCCGCGGTGCGCCAGCGCGAGAGGTCGAAGCGCTCCGAAACGCTGCTCTGGCTCGAGATGCGGCGGGCGCAGATGTCGTAGCCGAAGGTCGGCGAGTAGGAGAGCGTGTTGCCCTTGTTGCGGCTGATCAGATCGAGCCAGGCGAGCGGGCGGCGCGCGAAATGCTCGGTCTTGAGGTAATCGACCGAGGCCTGGTTGGCGATCGGCGAGAGGAGACAGCCGACCAGGCCCATGTCGTGATACCAGGGCAGCCAGCTCACCACCCGGTCGTTTTCGCCCAGGTCGACCATGGTCGCATGGCCGTAGAGATTGTGCAGCAGCGCCTCGTGCGTCACCGCCACGCCGGTCGGGAAGCGGGTCGAGCCGGAGGAGTACTGCAGGTAGCAGATGTCGTCCGGCTTCGCCTCGGGCAGTTCGCAGTCGGGCGCCTCACGCTCCGCGAAGCTCGCCCAATCAATCCCCTCGCAGCCCTGCCGGTCGGCGGCCGCCTGCGCCATTTCGGCGATCTCGGGCGGATAGATGAGGATCTTCGGGTCCGAGCTTTCGAGCTGCACGGCGAGCTGCTCGATATAGCTCTCCTTGCCGCCGAAGCTGGTCGGCAGCGGCAGCGGCACCGGCCAGGCGCCGGCATAGACGCAGGCGCAGAACAGCGCGGCGAATTCCGGCCCGGTCTCGGCGACGAGGGCCACGCGGTCTTCCTTGCCGATCCCGGCCGCGACCAGCCGCCGGGCCATCGCCAGCGCGTCCTCGCGCATTTCGCCGTAGGGATAGGCCCGTTCCAGCGTGCCGCGCATGTCGTGGAAATTGAGGCCCTTCTCGCTCCGGGCGGCGTAGTCGACCGCCTCGTTGAAGGTGGCGAAATCCGACCTGCGACGCGGCAAGGCGCAGTCGTTCGGGGTCGGAATCAGGTTGAAATCGGTCATGTCTGGAGGCGGTACCCGTCATTGGCGCGCAACATAGCGCTTTCATTATCCCCTACCGGCGCCCTTATCCCTTCCTCGCCGTCGTTTCAAACTTTCCCATTTCCGAACGAGTGTGGCACGAATAAGGCCGCATGGTTCGCGAACGAATGCACGAGAGGCGCAAAAGGCGCCCGCCGAAGCCGCTCGACGCCGCGCGGCTGGAGGAGCTCGCGCTCGCCTACGTCGCGCGTTTCGCGACCACCACGGGCAAACTGGAAGCCTATCTCGCGCGCAAGCTCCGCGAGCGCGGGTGGGATGGCGAGCGGCCCGCCGAGCCCGGCGCGATCGCGGCGCGCTTCGCCGAACTGGGCTACGTTGACGACGAAGCCTATGCGCGGGCGCGGGCCGGAGGGCTGCTCCGAAGCGGATATGGCACGCGCCGGATCGAGCAGGCACTGCGCGGGGCAGGGATCGACGAGGCGTTGCGCGATCGGGCCCGGCCGCGCGAGCGGGCGCGGCGGGAGGCCGCGCTTACCCTCGCACGCAAGCGCCGCTTCGGCCCGTTCGGGCCGGAAAAACCCGACCGCGAACGGCGCGAGAAGCAGATGGCGGCAATGATCCGCGCCGGGCATGGATTTGACGAAGCGCGCGCGCTAGTGGATGCGGAGAGCGTCGAGGATGCCGAGCAATGGGTGGCCGACGCCGCTGCCGAAGACGAGGATCGATAGATGCGCCGACCGCTATCCCTTCTTGCCGCCGCGCTGGTCGTCGCCTGTTCGCCGCAGCCGGGCACGGGAGCGGCCGCCGCCACGGGCGCGGCGGACGCGCAGACGGCGGAATCCCGCCATCCCGTCTCCGGCCTCGAGATCATACCGCTCGCGGTGATCAGCGACGGCGAGCGGCATGAATTCGCGGTGGAAGTCGCGCGCACTGCCCAGGAGCAGGCGCGCGGGCTGATGTTCCGCACCGAGCTGGGGCCCAACGAGGGCATGATCTTCCCGCGCAATCCGCCCGACGTGGCGAGCTTCTGGATGAAGAACACCCCGCTGCCGCTCGACATCATCTTCGTGGGCGAGGACGGGCGGATCATGAACATCGCCGCGAACACCGTTCCCTATTCGCTCGAGTCGGTCTCGGCCGTCGGGCTGACGAGCGCCGTGCTCGAAATCCCCGGCGGCCGCGCGGCCGAATTGGGGATCGAGCCGGGCGACGCGGTCGAATGGTAATCGCGGCCGTTCTCGATTGCGCGCTTGGCCGCGCGGGGCGAATCGGCTAACCGCCCGCTCCATGAACTTCCTGGCCAAGATCTTCACCTGGTGGAACGGCGCGACGATCGGCACGCTGCTCCATAGCTGGCGCCACGGGGTCGAGGTCGGCACCGATGCGCAGGGAAACCGCTATTTCCGCTCGCGCAAGAAGACGCCCGACGGGCGGGAGCGCCGCTGGGTGATCTACGACGGTTCGAACGACGCCAGCCGCGTGCCGCCCGAATGGCACGGCTGGCTCCACGGCCAGTTCGACGACGTGCCCGAGAGCCGCTTGCCGCCGCCCCGGATCTGGGAGGCCGACTATACGCCGAACGCGACGGGGACGGAGGCAGCCTACCTGCCGCAGGGCGCGCTGCAGCGCGGCGGGCGCCGCGCTGCGGCAACGGGCGACTACGAAGCGTGGTCGCCGGACAGCTGAGCGTGGCCCGGCTCGCCCTCGCGCTGCCACTGGCGGCGGCGCTTGCCGCCTGCACGCAGGAAGCGCCGGCGCCGGAGCCGGTCGAGACGGAGATTCCCGAGAGCCTGCGCACCGGCACGCCGCCCGTGCCGGTCGGCGACAGCGGCGCGGGGACGCCGATGGAGGACCGGGTCGCCACGCTCGGTCTGCTCAACAAGCGCAACAACCTGTCGCAGGACCTGGAGATGCAGCCGGGCGAATCGCGCCGCGTGGGCGACGTGATCGTCCGCCTCGCCGCCTGCGAACGCACCGCCCCATGGGAACTGCCGCACGAGACAGGCGCGTTCGTCCAGGTCTTCGTCCGCCAGGCGGGCGACGAAGGCGTGTGGGACAAGGTCTTCTCGGGCTGGCTGTTCAAGAACTCGCCCAGCCTGAACGTGGTCGAGCACCCGATCTACGACGTCTGGGTGAAGGACTGCGCGATGACCTTCCCCGGCGAAGAGGACGGCCCGGCCTCTTCCAGCAGCGAGTCGTAGGCCTCGGCCAGCGACATGCGCGGCTCCCCGCGCGCCTCATCGAGCAGGGCGCAGTAGCGCTGCTGCGAGATCTCGACCGCCCCGAGCGAGGCGAGGTGCGGCGTCATGAACTGGCAATCCAGCAACGCAAAGCCCGCGCGCCGCATCAGCGCCACCAGCCACGCGAGCGCCACCTTCGAGGCATCGTCGGCGCGGCTGAACATGCTCTCCCCGCAGAACGCGCGGTCGACTGCGAGGCCGTAGAGCCCGCCGACCAGCTCGCCGCCCCGCCAGCATTCGAGCGAGTGCGCGTGCCCCTCGCGGTGGAGGGTACAGAAACTCTCCTCGATCCGGCGGTTGATCCAGGTCCCCTCGTGGTCCGGCCGGGGCGCGGCGCAAGCCTGCAGAACCTCCTCGAACGCGCGGTCGATGGTGACGGTGAACGCGCCCCGCCGCAGAACCTTGCGCAGCGAGCGCGAGCAGTGGAACTCGTCGAGCGGAATGATCGCCCGCCGGCGCGGCTCTACCCAGAACACGTCCGGATCGTCGCGTGCGTCCGCCATCGGGAAGATCCCGTTGCGATAGGCGAGCAGCAGGAGATCGCCGGGGATCGGGCCTTGCGCGGGCGCGTGCATCGCTGCCGCCCATACCGCGCACGGCGGCAAGTTCCTAGCGCGATGCGCGCGCCGCCTTGCCATCCTTCGTGCTTGGCTCTAGAGGGCGCTTCCGCCTGCAGGGGTGTAGCTCAGTTGGTAGAGCATCGGTCTCCAAAACCGAGGGCCACGGGTTCGAATCCTGTCACCCCTGCCAGGCGGTATCGGCCGCGATGGCATTCGCGCCACATCTCATGAAAATTTCCGCTTTTCGGGAACTGCCCCGGAAGTCCTGCGCTGGCGCAGGGTGAGGGCGACGGCTGCCCCAAGAGCGAAAAAATGGTGGGAACCGCTGCGGCGAACCGGTCATTATAAGCGTCGGACGGAGGGTGCAAATGTTCATGGAGGTAAAGGCCATGTCGAGTTTGTCCTTCCGCAGCAGCCGTCCCGATGGCTGGGTGCAACCGCGCCCGCACCGCGACGCCTCGCTGCGATACATGATGCACGGGCCGATTCGGCCGATGGAAGAACCCGGGCTTCTGGCCCGGCTGTTCGGCACGCACTAGAATCGACGTGCAAGGGGCCGGCCGTTCAGGCGGCCGGCCCCTTTTGCGCGGTGCGCGTCAGTATTCCTCGGGCTCTTCCGAGGTCTCACGGTGGTAGTCCCGCCCCGCGGTCCGTTCTCCCCGTGCCAGCTTGAACACCACGCCCGAGAGCAGCGCCAGCGCAAGCAGGTTCGGCAGCGCCATCGTCGCGTTGGAAATATCGCCGAGCCGCCAGACGAGCTGCGACGGCTGCGTCGCGCCGATGAAGATCGCGATGCACCAGATCACCCGCCACGCGACATGCAGCTTCTTTTCCCCGCCGCGGGTCGAGCCCGGCACGCGGTCGTAGATGAAGGTGATCGCGCGCTCGCCGTAATACGACCAGGTGAGCATCGTGGTGAAGACGAACAGGATCAGCGCCACGCTGGCGACGAATGTCCCCAGCGGCACCGAGAAGATCTCGAACGGGAAAGCCGCGGCGAACGCGCCCGAGGTGGTGACGAAGCCGGACATGGCGGTCGTGCCGAGGTCCGATTGCCAGACGTGATCGACCGGCTGGCCGTTGTAGGTGAAGTCGCCCTGCACGGTCAGGATCACCAGCGCGGTCATCGTGCAGATCACGATCGTGTCGATGAACGTGCCGAGCATCGCCATGCGGCCCTGCTGCTCGGGATCGTCGGTCTGCGCGACGGCATGCGCCATCGGGGTCGAGCCCTGACCGGCCTCGTTCGAGAACAGCCCGCGGGCGACGCCTGCGCGGATCGCCAGGATGATCGCCGCGCCGACGAACCCGCCGCTCGCGCTCTGTGCGTTGAACGCCCCGCCGAAAATGCGGCCGAAGGTCTCGGGCAAGTCGCCGAAATTGAGGATCAGCGCCGTGATCGCCATCACGATATAGGCCGCGGCCATGAAGGGCACGACCTTCTCGGCGACATTGCCGATCGACTTGATGCCGCCGATGATGACGACGAACACCGCGATCGCGACGATCAGCCCGCCGAGCCAGCGCTCCAGCCCGAACAGCTCGTTGAGCCCGCTCGCAACCTCGTTGGCCTGGATCGAGTTGCCGGTGACGAGCGCGGAAAACAGGGTGCCGAGGCAGAACACGATGGCGAGCCAGGTCCATTTCGGGCCGAGGCCCATCATGATGTAGCTCATCGGTCCGCCGCGCGCGACGCCGTCGGAGGTGGTTTCGCGGTAGCGGATGGCGAGGCTCCCTTCGGCGAAGGCGAGCGCCATGCCGAACAGTGCGGTGACCCACATCCAGAACACCGCCCCGGGGCCGCCGAGCGCGATCGCGGTCGCGACGCCGGCCAGGTTGCCCGTGCCGACCTGGCCCGAAAGCGCGGTGGACAGCGCCGCGAACGGGCTGATCTCGCCCGAGCCGGATCCCTTCCGGCTGGCGAACAGCCCGCGTACCGCGGCGCCGAACTTGACGATCGGGTAGAAGCGCAGCCCCACCATGATCCACAGCCCCACGCCGAGCAGGATCACGGCCAGCGGGGGGATGGGGATCAGCTGCTCCCCGTTCCAGGTGCCGCCCCAGATGAAATCGGATATGTTGGTGACCGGTTCGATCAATCGTTCGCCCAGCGCGGCTGGTGCCTGGCCTGTTGCCATTCGCTCTGTCCCCTCATGCGTCCCTTGAAAAGGCGCCACGCTAACGGCGTGATGCCGCAAGGACCAGTCCCAAGTTTCCATTGCAACCGGATAGGCTCCCCGAGCCCGGCGTGGCGGCGCTTTACGGCGCGCACCGTGGGTCCGGGCGATCGGGACCGCGCCTGCCTTGCTTTTGCATTGCGTGCAGACTAAATGCAGGCCGCCTTCCGACATCGGAGCCTCGAAAAGCCCCTCCCGGACTTGAACCGGGGCGGCGATGGTCCCATTCCGGAAGGCGCAACAGGAATTTCAGGCAAGAGCGAGAGAGCACATGGCCAAGACCACTCCCGGGGAATTCATCCGCCAGGTCCGCGCCGAAGGCAGCAAGGTGGTGTGGCCGACGCGCGAAGAGACGGTCCGCACGTCGATCTTCGTCGGCATCATGATGCTGGTCCTCTCGCTGTTCTTCCTCGGCGTCGATTCGGCCTTCGGCGCGGTGGTGCGCTGGCTGCTGACGCTGGCCTGATCGAAAAAACACGAACGACACGACAGGGATCACAATGGCTCGCTGGTACATCATCCACGCCTATTCGGGTTTCGAGAACAAGGTCCGCGACGCGATCATCGCCGAAGCCGAACGGCTGGGGCTGTCCGAGGCGGTGGAGGAAGTGCAGGTCCCGACCGAAACCGTGACCGAGGTCAAGCGCGGCAAGAAGGTCCAGGTCGAACGCAAGTTCATGCCCGGCTACGTGCTCGCCAAGCTGCGGCTGACGGACGACGTCTATCACCTGGTCAAGAACACGCCCAAGGTCACCGGCTTCCTCGGCTCCGGCAACAAGCCGCAGCCGATCTCCGAGAAGGAAGCGGCGCGCTATTTCGGCGGCGTCGAGGAAGCCAAGGCCGCGCCCAAGAAGGACATCAGCGTCGATTACGAGATCGGCGACCAGGTCAAGGTGCTCGACGGCCCGTTCGCCAGCTTCAACGGCGTGGTGGAAGAGCTCGACTTCGACAAGGCCAAGGTCAAGGTCAGCGTCTCGATCTTCGGCCGCGCGACGCCGGTGGAGCTCGACTTCGAACAGGTCGAACTGGTCAAGTAGCGCCCGCGCAGACGCGTGAGCCCCCGCGCAGGCGGGGACCTCAGGCCGCCGCCGCGTCGCGGATGGCGGAGGCAGATAGTCGGGATTCACGCAGAGACGCGGAGACGCGGGGGGTGTTGCGCCCGCGGCGCAGCCGCTCTTCATCTGTATCGCCGGTTCGAGGTCGGGCCATAGGCTTGGCAATGCACCTGCGGCGCGAGCGCGTTCTCTCCGCGTCTCTGCGTCTCCGCGTGAACAAAATACCGCGAGAGGCGGACAGCGAGGCAGACCGGGCAAGCCGTTTAGTGCTTTCCTACATGTGCGTTTCCTGCTTACGTTCCGCATATGTTCTATCGGGTGAGCGATTCGCGCGCCGGAATGTCGGCAGTCTCCCGCCGCCGGGTGGCGAAGGTGACGGTGCAAGGTGACAGTGTGGCTTTCGCGATGGGAAAAGCCACACCCGGTGCGCGCGGGCGCCCCGCAAGTCTCTGGTGCGTAAGGGGAAAGGCGACAAGGTTACAGATGCTAAACCCGGCACGAGTGTCACGCGCCCGGTGTCGCCTTGTCGCGCCGCCGCGGGCACAATCGCTTGCATTTCGCGCTGTTGGCGCTATCTGCGCGCCTTCCCACGCGACAGCATCGGGAATCCATGCGGGAGGTCTGCTTTTCCAGCGATCTGGGGCAGGCCGCTTGACCGCTTACCATGAGCTTCGGTTGCGGCCGGAGCGACAGTGAGAAAGGAGTGGCCTCATGGCCAAGAAAATCGACGGCTACATCAAGCTGCAGGTGCCGGCTGGCGTCGCCAACCCCAGCCCGCCGATCGGCCCCGCGCTCGGTCAGCGCGGCGTCAACATCATGGAATTCTGCAAGGCGTTCAACGCCGCGACGCAGGATCTCGAGAAGTCGATGCCGATCCCGACCATCATCACGGTCTATGCGGATCGCTCGTTCAGCTTCGTCACCAAGACCCCGCCCGCGAGCTTCCTGATCAAGCGCGCGGCCAAGCTCAAGTCGGGCTCGAAGGAGCCGGGCAAGGTTTCGGCCGGGACGATCAAACGCTCGCAGCTTGCCGAGATCGCCGAGACCAAGATGAAGGATCTCAACGCGAACGATATCGAGCAGGCGACCAAGATCATCGAAGGCTCCGCGCGTTCGATGGGCCTCGAAGTGGTGGAGGGCTGATCCGATGGCAAAGCTGACGAAGAAGCAGAAGACGCTCGCCGAGCTCGACGCCGAGAAGCTCTACAACGTCGAAGAGGCGCTGAGCACCCTGCGCCAGTACGCGAGCAAGAAGTTCGACGAGACGGTCGAGGTCGCGATGAACCTCGGCGTCGATCCGCGCCACGCCGACCAGATGGTCCGAGGCATGGTCTCGCTGCCTTCGGGCACGGGCAAGGACGTCAAGGTCGCGGTCTTCGCGCGCGGCGACAACGCCGACAAGGCGCTCGCCGCCGGGGCCGACAAGGTCGGTGCCGAGGACCTGATGGAAGACATGCAGAACGGCAACCTCGACTACGACCGCGTGATCGCGACGCCGGACATGATGGGCGTGGTCGGCCGCCTCGGTAAGGTTCTGGGCCCCAAGGGCCTGATGCCGAACCCGAAGCTCGGCACCGTGACGCCGAACGTGGAGCAGGCCGTGAAGGACGCCAAGGCGGGCCAGGTCGAATTCCGCGTCGAGAAGCAGGGCATCATCCACTCCGGCATCGGCAAGCTCTCGTTCAAGGACGAGGACCTGCTGAAGAACTTCAAGGCGCTGACCGACGCCGTGGTGAAGGCCAAGCCGGCGGGTGCCAAGGGCAAGTACGTCCGCAAGGTCACCCTGACCAGCTCGATGGGCCCGGGCCTCAAGCTCGACCTCGCCGAGGTCGAAGGCGCCTGATCGAGGCGCAAGAGAAAAAGTGGAGGGCCGGGAGGAGCGATCTTTCCGGCCCTTTCTCTTTGATCGTTCGGAAAGATCGGTACCGCCGCGCGTTTCCTTGATGAGCTGATTCAAGGAGCAGACCAATGGGTTCCATCTGGGGCGTTGCCGTCATTCTCGGCCCGATCCTCCTCCTCGCCGTGGCAGTCTACGTCTGGATGAGGAACAGGCAGGCCGGGGCGCACACGGTCGAGCAATCGGAACGGGGTGCCCGCAAGGTGCGCGAAGACCTCGAGGAAAGGCAGGACCGGACCGTCGACCTCTAGCGGCTAGCGCCTGAGCAGGCGACGCGCGCCCGCGAGCGCACCGCTGCGCTCGGCCACACGTCTGGCTGTCGCGACCGAACCGTCGAAGGCTTCCAGCGCGCCGAGCAGCAGCCGGTTGGCGGCGCGCCCGCGCAGCAGGAAGAAGCTTGCCGCCTCGACCGATGCGGTGCCGAACAGCGCCTTGTGCGCTCCTTCGCCCTCGGTGAAATCGAAGAAGCGGAACCGCTGTTCCGCAAACAGCCGCTCCAGCGCCGCGAGCTGGAGGACGGTTCCGGGCGAGAGGTGCGCGGTCTCGGGATGATAGCCGAGCCAGGCGTAGACGAGCGTCTCGCCTTCGACGGGCAGGCAGAGATAGCTGGCGGGCTCGTCGTTCAGGAACAGGATGAAGGCGCGCAGGCGATCCTCCGCCGCGGCATCGCGCAGCATGGCCTGTTCGCCCGGCGTGTCCGGAAGCCCGGCGCCGAGATACCTGCCCTGGTACGTCGCCCGCGACAGCGGGAGAGCCGCTTGCAGGAAGGCATCGAAGCCCGCCCCGCCGCGATACTCGCGCACATCGAGCTTGCCGCCGCCGGCATCGGCGAACCGGCGCCGCTTGCGCCGCAGCGTCGAGCGCGTCCGGCCCGAGAAGCCGGCCATGTAGCTCTCGAAGCCGCCGTCCATCGCGATGTAGTGCCGGCGGTAGCGCCGGACGCCGCCGGGTATCAGGGCGGGGTGGTTCACGAACAGCGGCCGGACAGCGTCGGCGGGGGCGGAGAGCACGCGGTAGCCGTCGGCGTCGTCTGCCAGTTCGGGAAGGGCGCGGCAGGTCCCGGCGACGAGCTGCTCGAGAGAATGGGTCACCTTGATCAGCCGCCGCGGCACGGCAAGCACCTGCCGCGAGCCGACGACGAAGCGGATCGGCGTTTCCGCCCCCATCAGCTCGCGCCGTAGAGGCTGTTCGAAAGAAACTGCTCCGCCATCCGCATGCCGGCCCGCATGCGGCTCTCGGGCAGCACCGGACGCACGCTGGCGTGGGGCGAAGGAACCGGCGGGTTGTCGGCATATGTGGCGGTGGCCACGCCGGGCATGTCGGCAATGCCCCTGCACAGGTTCTCGAACCGCCGCCGTACGATCGTATTGACCCGCATCCGCGCGCGGCACAGCAGTTCGAAGCTGTGGGAGACGAGCGTGAAGCTCGACAGATTGTGATCGCGCGCGTGGCGGATCGCCGCCACCATCTCGCGGGAGGAAATCGCGGTGACCTGCGCGTGGCGCAGACCGCCGCCGAAGGTGCGGATGCAGCCGGTCGGCACTTCGATCACGCCGCAATGGCTGATCGGCCTCCGGTGCCGGCGGGTGAGCGAGATGCGGCACGCGCCATCGGCGATGCCCGGGGTATGGCTCGTATCGTAAGCGAGCCCGACCTCGGAGAGAGCGCGCAGGGTGTCGTCGTTGGCGCCGTAATTGCCCGCGCGAAACGCGACCGGCCGCGGCGCGCCGGCCGCCACCAGCGTATCGCGCGCCCATTCGAGGATCGCGCACTGTTCGTCGAACGCGAAGTCGGCGATGTTCCGGCCGGCCCGGCCACCGAACGGACCGGCGCTGCCGGCAAGCTCGAGCCATTCGGTGTGGCAGTGGAGCTGGACGTCGTGGCCCGCCTCGACGATCGGGCGGACCACGTCGGCGATCGCCTCGCGACCCCACAGCAGCGCAGGCATGGGATCGACGAAGAACACGCCCTTGAGGCCGTGCCGCTCCATCAGGCGCATCTTGTAGAACACGCCGGCAGGACCTTCGGGCGTCTCTCCTGCGATCGAGCGCGCGAAATTCTCCGCGCGGCCGAGGCCCGCGAGGCTCGACGCGTATTCGGTGTCGATCGTGATGTAGACCCCCGTCATGCGCGGAGGCTTAGCGATGCAAGGTTAAAACCGGGTTCTCACCGGCTCGGATGCTTCAGATACCGCCGGGGGTGAAGTCGAAGCCCAGTTCCCCCAGCCCTTCGCACAGGGTGTGGACGCAGCTCTGCAGCGCATCGGGATCGGTCGAGCGGACCACGAAGTTCGCGCCCACCTTGCCTTCGCGGAAGAACGGATAGCTGCCGATCTGGCAGTTCTCGTGCGCCTGCTCGACCTCGCGCAGCAGCACGGCGACTTCGCTTTCCGGGATATAGCCGCCGACGGTCTCGCTCAGCAGCGGCGCGCCGCCTTCCAGCGTGCCGGTCAGCGCGTCGAGCATCTGCGCGGCGATGTGCGGCACGCCGGCCATCATGTGGACGTTGCCGATCTTGATCCCCGGCGCGCCCGACATGCGGTTGGGGATCAGTTCGGCGCCGTCAGGCACGCGGGCCATGCGCAGCCGCCCTTCGTTGAGCCCGCCCCGGTCGGCGTAGTACCGCTCCAGAACGGCGCGCGCCTGGGGGTGGATGACGACCGGAACGCCGAGTGCGGCGGCGACCGCGTCGACGGTGATGTCGTCGTGCGTCGGACCGATCCCGCCGGTGGTGAAGAGATAGTCGTTCTCCGCTCGCAGCGCGTTCACTGCGGCGACGATCCGGTCGAGCACGTCGGGCACGACGCGAACTTCGGCCAGGCGGATGCCCTGCACCTGCAGCCAGCTCGCCACTTGCGCGATGTTCCGGTCGTGCGTGCGGCCCGAGAGGATCTCGTCGCCGATCACGACCAGACCGGCGGTGTAGATGCGTTGGCTCATGAGAGAACGGTTAGGCGAAGCCCGTGCGGCCCGCTAGCCCTCTCCCCATGAAGGGAGAGGGTTGGGAGAGGGTTGGGAGAGGGGAAGCGCAACATCCCCATTCATGATCCGCCCCCCTCTCAACTCCGGCTAGCTCGCTGTGCTCGCAAGCCTGCGTATCTCTCCCCTGAAGGGGAGAGAGTTACTCTGCCGCCTCGAGCTGCTCTTCGGGAGCGCTCGCGTTCGCGCCGACGCGGCGGAAGGCGACGATGCCGTCGTCCACCGGATCTTCCGCCATGCGCTTGCGGTCGAGCACGTATTCCTGGTTGAGCCGCCAGGGGAAATCGACCGCGTTCTTCGGCATGATGTGCTTGGACCGCTGGATGTAGCCGGAGGAGAAATCGAAGATGTCGTCCTCCTCCAGCGCGGCTTCGTCGGCTTCGCTCAGCACCGGCACGGCGATGTCCGCGCCGTTCGCCTTCATCTCGTTGAGCAGGCGGCAGACGTAGTCCGAATTGAGGTCTGCGCGCAGCGTCCAGCTCGCGTTGAGGTACCCGAACACCACCGCGAGGTTCGGCAGGTTCGAGAACATGCAGCCCTTGTAGTAATAGCGCTGGGCGAAATCGACCGGCGCGCCGTCCTGGCTGACCGCGATCTTGCCTGCCACCGCGAGCTTGAGCCCGGTGGCGGTGACGACGATATCGGCGGGCAAAACTTCGCCGCTTTCCAGTTCGATCCCTTCCTTCACGAAACGCGCGATGCGGCCGGTCTTGATCGCCGCCTTGCCGCGCTTGATTGCTTCGAACAGGTCGTCGTCGGGCACCAGGCAGAGCCGCTGTTCCCAGGGATTGTAGGGCGGGGTGAAGTCCGCCACGTCGTAGCCGCTGCCGCCGAAGATCTTGCGGATGCGCTTGTGGAGGAATTCCTTGACCTTCTCGGGCCGCTCGCGCGCACGCTTGTAGCCGATGTCCTGCAGCTTGATGTTCTTCCAGCGCGTGATCCGGTAGGCGAGCTCGTCGGGCAGGATCCTGCGCAGGAAGTTGGCGATCCGGTCCTTCGCCGGGCGCGAGAACATCCAGGTCGGCGTGCGCTGGAGCATCGTCACGTGCCCCGCCTTCTCGGCCATGGCGGGCACGATGGTGACGGCCGTCGCGCCCGATCCGATCACGACGACCTTCTTGCCGGCGTAGGCGAGATCCTCGGGCCAGAACTGCGGATGCACGACTTGCCCCTGGAATTCACCGAAGTCGAAGCCCGGGTCGTAGGGATCGTCGTAGTCGTAGTAGCCCGAGCCGAGATAGAGGAAGCTGGCGGTGAAGGTCGTCGTCGTCCCGTCGGGCAGCTCGGCCGTGACGTGCCAGCGCGCCTCGTCTCCGCGCCAGTCGGCGGAGAGGACCTTGTGGCCGTGGCGGATCTTGTCGCGAATGCCGCGCTCGTCGACGATACGGTTCAGGTAATCGAGGATGGCCGGCGCGTCGGCGATCGATTTCTCGTGCTTCCAAGGCTCGAACACGAAGCCGAGGGTATGCATGTCGCTATCCGAACGGATGCCGGGATAGCGGAACAGGTCCCAGGTTCCACCGAGGTTCTCCCGCCGCTCGACCACCGTGTAGCTGCGGTCGGGACACATCATCTCCATGTGCGCCGCCATGCCGATGCCGGAAATTCCGGCGCCGACGATCAGCACGTCGAAATCGGGTGGTGTTGCTAGCATGGGCCCTCTCTCCTTGACGCGAACGTAAACCATCGCGCCGCGAATGGCGAGTCCCCATGGCAGATTGAAACTGACTGCCCCCGCGCGATCGGCTAGGGGCTCGCCCATGCCGTCATTCCGCCTCGCAATCGCCGTCCTTCCACCTCTTGTTCTCGCCCCCTCTCTCTCCGCCCAGGAACTCGGGGAGGAGCGAGCGAGAGAGGCCGAGATCGTCGTGCTCGGCCGAGGCCTCGACGAGACGCCCGCCGCGCCTGCCTATGACACGATCACGATCGGGCGCGACCAGATCGTCAGCGCGCCTTCGGGCCGGATCGAGGACGTCCTGGGCGCGGTCGCCGGCTTCCAGCAGTTCCGCCGGTCCGACAGCCGTTCCTCCAACCCCAGCGCGCAAGGCGTGACCCTGCGCGCGCTCGGCGGCAACGCGACGAGCCGGGCGCTGGTGCTCCTCGACGGGGTGCCGATGGCCGATCCGTTCTTCGGCTACATTCCCCTGAGCGCGATGGCACCCGAGCGGCTGGGCGCCATCCGGGTGACGCGCGGCGGCGGATCGGGGCCGTTCGGCGCCGGCGCGCTCGCCGGGCGGATCGAGCTCGAAAGCGCTGAGCGGGCGGCGCTCGCTCCGCTCAGCGCCTCGCTGCTCGCCAACGACCGCGGGGAAACCGAGGCGAGCCTTGGTCTGGCCGAAGACCTCGGTGCCGGTTTCGTCGCGGCCGACGGGCGGTGGGACCGGGGGAAGGGCTTCTTCACGACGCCTGCGGAGGATCGCGTGCCCGCCACCGCGCGCGCGGCGTTCGATAGCTGGTCTCTCGGCCTGCGCGGCGTCGCGCCGCTGAGCGAGACGATCGAGCTGCAGGCGCGGGGCCTGGTGTTCCGCGACGACCGCACGCTGCGTTTCGAGGGCGCCGACTCCTCCAGCGAGGGGCAGGACGCCAGCCTGCGCATCGTCGGGCGCGGGGAGTGGCAGTTCGAGGCGCTGGGCTACGTCCAGGCGCGCAACTTTTCGAACGTCGTGATCAGCTCGTCCAGCTTCACCCGCGTGCTCGACCAGCGCAACACGCCTTCGACCGGTCTTGGCGGCAAGCTCGAGCTGCGGCCGCCGGTGGGTGAGGATCACGTGCTGCGTCTCGGCATCGACTACCGCCGCGCCTCGGGCGAGCTGCAGGAGGAGGCCTACAGCGCGATGTCGGGCGCGCTGACCGAGCGCCGCCGCGCGGGTGGGACGAACACCGATTTCGGTCTGTTCGTGGAGGACGACTGGTCCCTCGGCGATCTCGTGCTCACCGGCGGCCTGCGCGCCGACCGGACGACGGTGGCGGACGGATTCTACCGCGCGGTGGATGCGGACGGCGTACTGGTCGAGGACACGGTCGCGCCCGACCGCGCGGACTGGACGCTGAGCTGGCGCGCCGGCGCGGCATACGACCTGAGCGCGGCCCTGCGCCTGCGCGCCGCGGCCTACAGCAGTCTGCGCCAGCCGACGCTGAACGAACTCTATCGCCCGTTCGTCGTCTTTCCGGTGGTCACCCAGGCCAACGCCGCGCTCGAGAACGAGCGGCTGGTGGGATACGAGGCGGGCTTCGATCTCACGCCCGCGCCCGGCATCGAGGTTTCGCTGACGGCGTTCGACAACGAGGTGAAGGACGCGGTCGCCAACGTCACTCTCGCGCCGGACTTGCGCCAGCGGCAGAACCTTCCGGCGATCGCCTCGCGCGGGGTCGAGGGCGGACTGTCGGTCACGCGCGGCGAGGTGCGCTTCGACGGGACGCTGGCCTGGACCGACGCCGAGGTGGAAGGCAGCGGCCCCTCCGCCGATCTCGACGGCAACCGCCCGGCGCAGACGCCGCGCTGGGCCGCCGGAGCATCGCTCGCCTGGACGCCGGCGCCCGGCTGGATGCTTGCGGCCTCGCTGCGGCACGTCGGCGCGCAGTTCGAGGACGATCAGGAAACCGACGTCCTGCCCGCCGCGACCACGCTCGGCGCCTATGCGCAGATGCCGCTGACCGCCGGGCTTTCGCTGGTCCTGCGCGGCGAGAACCTGACCGACGAGCGGGTGGTGACCCGCAACGACGGCGGCTCAATCGACCTCGGCGCGCCGCGCACGGTCTGGGCCGGCATCCGCTTCGGCTACTGACCGGCGACGAGCCCGCGCTGCTCGGCCATGCCCATCGAAACGAGCAGCGGCTCGCTGTCCTGCCGCGCCTTGAAGTCGGCCTTGCTGCCCATTCCGCGCCAGTCGGCGAGGATCAGCGACTGCGCCACTGCGCCGCCCAGCGTGGTGCCGGGGCCGGTGACGATGAACAGGTCGGGCGCGAACTCGCGCGCGGCAACGGTGATGGCGCGGGTGAAGTCGTACGTCTCGGTGACCTGCGCGCCGAGCGTGTAGTCGCGCAGCGCGTGCACGTCGGCCGAGCGCGGCCACCAGACCGCGCCGCGCCCGTCGATCATCGGCAGCGCCGGCTGGTCGAACAAGTCGAGCGCGAGCGCGGCCTGGCCCCGCCGGGCAACCGGCGCCTGGAGATGCGTGTGGAACGCGGCGTGGTTGCCGAGGCGCATCGGGAAACGCCCGTCGATCGGCTCGACCGCGCTCTCGAACGCCTTCAGCCCGGCTTCGTCGCCCGCCAGCACGAGCATTCCGCCGAGGTCGATCGACAGCGCCAGCGTGTGATCGGACCGCGTGTCGATTTCGGCGACTGTGGCCAGCAGCGCGGCCTTGCGCGCCGGGTCGGGGCGCCAGTCGTCGCCGAGGAAGGGATAGACGAGCTGCCCGCCGATCAGCGCTTCCTGCATCAGCGTGCCCATCGTGTTGGCGACGGTAAACCCGTCCTCCGCCGACACCGCGCCGGCGCAGGCGAGGGCGGAATACCAGCCCATCGAATTGCCGGTCACGGCGACCACCTCGATCCGCTCGCGGTCGATGGCGAGGAAGTCGCCCAGCGTGGCGGCGTAGATCAGGCCCGAGGCGTTGTCGCCGCGGGTGTGCTGCGCGAGGCTGAAGCGCTCGGCGCCGTCCAGCGCGGAAAGCGTGTCCTGCCCGGCCGCCGCGCGCTGCGCGTCGAACGCTGCGAGCAGGGCGGCATCGGGGAAGTGCCGGCCCAGATAGCCGAGCTCCGCCTTGTTGTAGGTCCCGCGCCCGGGGCAGACCACGACGGCGGTTTTCCGGCCGCTCATGCCTTGCCTCCTGCGAGCGCGCGCGCGGCTTCGACGATGCCGTCCACGCTCGGCATCGTCGCGGCATAGGCGGGGCCGGTCGGGATGAAGCTGTCCTCCGCGACATAGCGGGCCTGCGGCTTGCCGGTGCGCTCGGTCAGCAGCGTCATCAGCGCCTCTGCCAGACCGCCGGTGCGGCGGGTTTCATCGACCACCAGCACGCGCTCCGCGTCGCCGAGCGCCTCCAGCAGAGCCTCCTCGGGCAGCGGGTTGAGCCAGTGGAGGTCGATCACCCGCACCGCGATCCCCTCCCCGGCCAGCCGCTTCTGCGCCTGGAGCGAAAGGTGCAGCCCGTTGGCGTAGCTGACGATCGCCAGATCGCGGCCATCGCCATGTGAGGTCACTTCGCCGAAGCCGATCCGCTCGGAAGGCTCGGGATAGTGCCGCAGCCACAGTGCATCGCCCGGCTCGTGCAGGTCGCGCATGGGATAGAGCGCGATCGGCTCGAGGAACACGACCAGCCGCTGCTCCTCGCGCGCCAGCCGCACGCATTCACGCAGGAGTTTCGCGGCGTCGGCGCCGTTCGAGGGACAGCAGAGGATCACCCCCGGCACATCGCGCAGGGCGGCGAAGCTGTTGTCGTTGTGGAAGTGCCCGCCGAAGCCCTTCTGATAGCCGAGCCCGGCGATCCGCAGCACCATCGGATTGCTGTACTGCCCGTTCGAGAAGAACGGCAGCGTCGCGCCTTCGCCGCGGATCTGGTCCTCGGCGTTATGGTAGTAGGCGAGGAACTGGATCTCGGGGATCGGCAGGAACCCGTTCTGCGCCATGCCGAGCCCGAGGCCTAGGATCGATTGCTCGTCGAGCAGCGTATCGATCACCCGCGCGCGGCCGAAGCGCTGGCCCAGCTTCTGCGTCACGCCGTAGACGCCGCCCTTGGCGCAGACGTCCTCCCCCATCAGCGCGATCTCGCGGTGCTCGAGCATCAGGTCGGTGAGCGCCCAGTTGATCAGGCGGCTCATGATCTGCGGGCTTTCCATCGCCTTGAGCTCGGCGCCGAACGCGGCCTCGCGCGCTTCGGCGGAAGGGCCGTTGCTGGGTGCATTCTCGCGCTTCGGCGGGATCAGGCTGGCCATGACCTCGGAGGCGGTCTTCAGCCGCGGCCGCGTCACCGCTTCCGCCCGCACGCGCTCGACCCGCTCGAGCGTCTCCTGGTAGATCGCCAGCGCCTCCTCGCGCTCGAGCGCGCCGGCTTCGCCGAGCAGCCGCACCGAATGGAGCAGCGGATCGTTCGCCTCCTCGGCCTCGACCTCGTGCTTCGCCATGTAGGTCGTCGGCATGTCGGCCCCGGCATGGCCGTAGAGCCGCACCGTGCGCAGGTGGAGGAAGGCGGGCTTGCGCCGCGTGCGGACGAATTCGGCGGCGGCGCGCGCGGTGGCGTAAGTGTCGTAGATGTCGAGCCCGTCGCAGGCGAAATAGCCGAGGCCCGGGCGGTGCGCGAAGTTGGCCGCGATCCAGCCGCTCGGGGTCCTGGTCGAGATGCCGATCCCGTTGTCCTCGCAGACCCACAGCACCGGCATCGGAATCTTCTGGAACGCGGTCCAGCAGCTCGAGTTGATCGCCCCCTGCGCGGTGGAGTGGTTGGCGCTGGCGTCGCCGAAGCTGCACATGACGATGGCATCGTCGGGGAGGGCCTGATGCTCGGGCTTCACGCGCTTGGTCAGCCCCACGGAGTACGCCGCGCCGACGGCCTTTGGCAGATGGCTGGCAATGGTCGAGGTCTGCGGCGGAATGTTGAGCGCCTTGGAGCCGAGCACCTTGTGCCGCCCGCCGGAGATCGGGTCCTCGCGCGAGCAGGCGAAGCTCAGCAGCATGTCCCACAGGATCGACTGGCCCGGCACCTGGTTCGCGCGCTCGATCTGGAAGGCGGCGTCGCGGTAGTGGAGGAAGGCCATGTCGGTCGGCCGCAGCGCCGCGGCGACCGCGGCCATGCCCTCGTGGCCGGACGAGCCGATCGTGTAAAATCCCTCGCCCGCCGCCTGCATCCGCCGGCTCACGATGTCGAGCGCGCGGGTGAGGCAGCCCGAGCGGTAGAGCTGGACCGCCGCCTCGCGGCCGAGCGGTCCGTGCGGCTCCGCGCCCGGCGGCAGGTCGCCCTGCGCCACGCGGCGGAGGAAGTTCTCGTGAACGATTGTCGCCCGATCCATTGCGCGGTTGCTAGACTGTCCGGCGCAAAAGGAAAGGGTGCGAAATCGATCGACCGGCGGCATGGACGCGGCGCACCGGCTTGCATAGAACGCCTGCTTTCCCAGGGGAGACAGATCATATGAAAGCCAGCGTCGCATCCGTCATCGCCAGCCTGCTGTTCGCCACCTCGCTCAGCGCGCAGGACCAGGAACCGCAGCCCTCGCCCAATCCGGTGGAGGAGCAGGAGGTCGATGCTTCGCAAGGCGACGAAAGGCCGCTTCCGACCGAAGGCAGCGGCGAGCCGGTGACCTCCAGCCCCGTCGATCCCGCGGAAGCCGATGCGGACGAGGCCAAGTGGGACGTCAACGCGCCTCTCGGGGCGACGATCCGCCCGGTTCCGATCCGCACCGACGAAGGCACATGGATGGACGTCGACGTCTCGCCCGACGGCAGCACCGTTGCGTTCGCGCTGCTCGGCGACATCTACACCATGCCGATCACCGGCGGCACGCCCCGGCGGATCGCGGAGGGGCTGGCGTGGGAAGTGCAGCCGCGCTTCTCTCCCGACGGGAGCCGGATCGCCTTCACCTCCGACCGGGGCGGCGGCGACAACATCTGGGTGATGAACGCCGACGGGTCGGACAAGCGGCAGGTCACCAAGGAGAAGTTCCGCCTGCTCAACCAGCCGACCTGGAGCCCCGACGGGCGCTTCATCGCGGCGAGGAAGCATTTCACGACCGGGCGTTCGCTGGGCACCGGCGAAGTCTGGATCTACCACGTCTCGGGCGGCAGCGGCGTGGCGCTGGTCGAGCGTGCGAGCGAGCAGCTCCAGAAGGAACTGGGCGAGCCGGTCTATGCGCCCGACGGCAGCGCGATCTACTACACGCGCAACGTCACGCCGGGTCCGATCTTCGAATATGCGCAGGATTCGACCCAGAGCATGTTCGAGATCGAACGCTACGACCTCAAGACCGGCGAGGTCACCACGGCGGTCTCCGGCTACGGCGGCTCGGTCCGCCCCAACCCGTCGCCCGACGGCAGGCTGCTTTCCTTCGTGCGGCGCGACAAGGACCAGTCGCAGCTCTGGGTCAAGGACCTGGAGACCGGCGAGGAACGGATGATCTACGGCGATCTCGACCTCGATATGCAGGAGACATGGGCGGTCTACGGCGTCTATCCCAACATGGACTGGACGCCCGACAGCCGCAGCGTGGTGTTCTGGGCGGGCGGCAAGCTGCGCCGGGTGAACGCCGACGGCAGCGGGCTTAGCGAGATCCCCTTCGCCATCGACGACACGCGCGGCGTCGCCGATGCGCCCCATCCGGCGATCCCGGTGGCGCCCGATACTTTCGTCGCCAGAATGCCGAAGTTCGCCGCGATCTCGCCCGATGGCGGCCGCGTCGTCTTCGCCAGCCTCGGCAAGCTCTACGTCAAGGACACTGCCGGCGGTGAGCCGCGGCGCCTGACCCAGCAGGACGAGGCGCTGGAGCTGTGGCCGGCCTGGTCGCGCGACGGGCGCCAGCTTGCCTGGGTGCGCTGGACCGACGCCGGGCTGGGCGAGATCGTCGTCGCCGACGCCAATGGCCGCAACGCGCGCACGGTGACCCGCCAGCCGGGCCACTACGCGGTGCCGCAGTTCTCGCCCGACGGCCGCACGCTGGTGTTCGAGAAGCGCGCGGGCGGCAGCCTGACGGCGCCCGAGTACTCGGAAGACCCAGGCGTCTACCGCGTGCCCGTGTCGGGCGGCACGCCCGAGCTGATCGCACGCGATCTCGGCGATCCGCAGTTCGGCGCCGACGGCGAGCGGGTGTTCATGCTCGGCCGCGAGGGCGGCAAGCTGCAGCTCATCTCCGCCGACCTCAACGGCGAGGCGCGCCGCGTGCACGCGCAGGGCGAGCTGGCGAGCGACTTCCGCGTCTCGCCGAACGGCGAGTTCTTCGCCTTCCGCCAGAACTACGAAGTGTTCGCCATGCCGCTGATGCCCGGCGGGCAGGCGGTCGAAGTGGACGAGGAGGCGAAAGTCCTGCCGGTGGTCCGCGCCAGCAAGGGCGGCGCCGAATATATCGGCTGGTCGGGCGGGGGCGACACGCTCTACTGGTCGATGGGACCGACGGTCTATCGCGCCACGGCCGCGGCGATGTTCCCGCGCGCGCCCCAGGCGGAAGGCGCGCCCGGCTTCACCCCGCCCGAGAGCGGCATCTCGATCGCGCGCACCGTCCGCGCCGCCAAGCCGAGCGGCACGGTCGCGCTGACCGGCGCCCGCATCCTGACGATGGCGGGCGAGGATGCCGGCGCGATCGACAACGGCACGATCGTGATCGAGGGCGACCGCATCGTCGCGGTCGGCTCCGCCGGCAGCGTCAGCATCCCCGGCGGCGCGACGGTGGTGGATGCGAGCGGCAAGACGATCATGCCCGGCCTGATCGATGCGCATGCGCACGGGCCGCAAGGTGTCGGCGATCTCGTCCCGCAGCAGAACTGGGCGCTGGTCCAGGACCTCGCGATGGGCGTGACCACGATCCACGATCCCTCGTCGAGCGCGAGCATGATCTTCGCCGCCGCCGAACGCCAGCGTGCGGGCGAGCTGCTCGGCCCGCGCATCTTCTCGACCGGCGAAGTGGTCTACGGGGCCAAGGCCGCGGGCGTCTATGCGCGGATCGACAGCTACGATGATGCGCTCGCCCACGTCCGCCGGATCAAGGCGCAGGGCGGCATCTCGATCAAGAACTACAACCAGCCGCGGCGCGAGCAGCGCCAGCAGGTCGTCGCCGCCAGCCGCGCGGAGGACATGCTGGTGGTGGCCGAGGGTGGCTCGCTGTTCGGGATGGACATGGCGCTGGTCGCCGACGGCAACTCGACGATCGAGCACAACGTCCCGGTCAACGTGATGTACGAGGACGTGCTGCAGTTCTTCGGCCAGAGCCAGAGCAACTACACGCCGACCCTGACGGTGACGTACGGCGGGCTCGCGGGCGATCCCTACTGGCGGCAGGCGACCGACGTGTTCGACAACCCGCTGCTGGTCCACACGCCGCCGCGCCAGCTGCTCGCCGCGACCGCACGCCGGGTGAAGGCGCCGGAATGGGCCTTCGTCGACGACGACAGCGCGCGCGAGGCCGCCAAGCTGGCCGAGCGCGGGGTGAAGGTCTCCATCGGCGCGCACGGGCAGCAGCCGGGCATCGCCGCGCACTGGGAGCTGTGGAGCTTCGCGCGGGGCGGGATGAGCCCGGTCGAGGCGCTGCGGGCGGGCACGATCGTCGCCGCGCAGTCGCTCGGCATGGACCGCGACATCGGCAGCCTCGAGCCGGGCAAGCTTGCCGACCTCGTCATCCTCTCGGCCGATCCGTCGCAGGACATCATGGCGAGTGACGACATCGAGCGCGTCATGCTCGGCGGCCGCCTCTATGATGCGCGGACGATGAACGAGGTCGAGACCGGCGACTCCCGGCGCCTGCCCTACTGGTGGGAGGACTGAGGCTCGCTTCGCCGCATCGCGCCTCGCAGCCGGTTCCACAGGAACTCGGCTGCGAGGACCGCCAGCAGCGAGAGGCCGAACAGCGGCAGCAGGATCGCCAGCACGGCGACCGCGACCCATAACCACGGACCGAGGGGCCGTTCGGCGCCGCGTGGTGCGCCGAGCGCCCCGCGCGGACGGCGCTTCCACCACATTGCGGCGCCGAGCACGGTCACCGCGATCAGCGCGAGCGCGGTCGCGAGGCCGATGAGCTGGTTGGCGAGGCCGAAGAGCTGCCCTTCGTGCCAGGCGATGCCGTAGTTGACCGCGCGGTCGATCGGGTGCTGGTCGGCGAAGCCCCTGCGGCCGGTCTCGGCGCCGGTGAGTGGGTCGTAGGTCACCGAACGCACCAGCGGCCGGTTCTGCGCCTGCGACTTGGCGGTCCACTCGTTGCCGGTCGGCGGGCCGAAGAGCTGCGGCGCGTGCGGCGGCAGGACCAGCGCGGGAAAGGCGAGGTTCTCCCGCTCCGCCCTGGCGACGAAAGCCGAGAGGGGGAGGCCGTGCGAAGGCCGCTCGGGCGCGTGCGCCACCGCGCCATGCGCATGGGCCGAGTGCTCGGCGCCGGCGCCGATCTTCCAGTCCTGCGGGCCCTCGATCAGTCCCAGCTCGGTGCGCGCCCACTTGAAGCCGCTGCCCCATACGCCGGCCCACGGGAGGCCGCTGGCGAGCATGACCAGCACCAGCCCCGAGATCCAGAAGCCGGTGACCCGGTGAATGTCCCTCAGCAGCGGCCGCCCGCGCAGCGACAGGCGCGGCCAGAAGGTGCCCGCCGCGCTGAACGGACGCGGCCACCAAAGATAGAGGCCACTGAGGATCATCACGATGGTCCAGCTCGCCACCAGCTCCACCAGCCGGTCGCCCCATTCGCCGAGCAGCAGCGTGCCGTGGATTCGCGCCACGGTGGCCGCAATCCGCGCGTCGGGGTCGAGGGCGCCGAGCACTTCGCCCTGCGGCGAGACGAAGACCTCGGCCAGCTCGCCGCCCGGCAAGGCGAGCTGGAGCATGGCCGCGTCGCCCGGCGCCTCCGGCAGGCGGTAATGATTGAACCGGCTGCCCGGATAGGCCTCCAGCGCCGCCTCGAGCTGCGCGTCGGCCGACACCGCGCCCTCCGCCGAGAGTCCGCGGAACGCGCTTTCCTCCCACCGGTCGATCTGCGGCTTGAACAGATAGACCGCGCCGGTGGCGGAGAGGATCAGCACGAAGGGCAGCACGAACAACCCGGCATAGAAATGCCAGCGCCAGACCCTGCGATAGAGTGCCGTGTCGGCCATGACGCGCCTCCTCCTAGAAGCGGGCGCGGACGCCGCCGAACACGGCGCGCCGCTCTACGGGATAGAAGATCGCCGATGCCGGCGTGGCGCCGATCGCCGCGCTGATGTCGCCGACCGCCTTCTCGCCCAGCAGGTTGCGGGCGTCGAGGAACAGGTCGATTCCCTCGGCGACCGTCGCCCCCGCGGTCAGGCCGACCAGCGCATAGCCGTCCACCCGCAGCGTGTTGGCGTAATCGGCCCAGGCGCCGCGGGGGACCCACTCGATGTTGGGCGCGACGTGGAGCGCGTCGGTCCCGAGCCGCAGTTCGGCGCGATAGACGTGCTCGGGCACGACCGGCAGGCGGTTATCGCCGTATTGCGGATCGCCCACGAAGCGGAAGGCGCTGTACTGGTAGACCTGCCGAAGCTGGAGCCATTCCGCGAAGTCGAGCGCCAGCGCCGCCTCGACGCCCTGGTGCCGCGTCTCGCCCGCGTTGAAGGTCGATGCGGGAATGTCCGGCCCGACATCGAACTGGAGCAGCTCTCCGCTCAGGTCGGCGCGATAGGCGGCGAGGTCCCATTCGGCGATGCCCCCGCGGCCGCGCGTGCCGACTTCGAGGCTCCAGGCGCGCTGCGGATCGAGCTCCACGAAGCTTGCGACTTGCGCCAGCTCGATGAAGCCGGGGAATTCGACCGAGCGGCTGTAGTTGGCGAAGACCTGGACGCCCGGCGCCGGCTCGTAGAGCAGGCCGAATTTGGGCGAGAAGGCATCGAAGTCCGCCCGGCCCGTTACGTCGGTGGGGCCGCCCTGGAACGCGTCGTAGCGCAGGTGCTGCTCGCGGTAGCCGTCGGCGTAGATGCCGCCTGCGATCAGTTGCAGCGAGGCCACCGGGCGGAAGCGCACCTCGCCGTAGATGTTGGCGGTCCGGGCATCCTGCCGGGCATCGAACGTCCGCTCGCCGCGCCTGCCGTCGAGATTGACGAAGCGTTTGGAGGCGACCTCGCCGAACCGCGCCTCCCCGCCCAGCGTCAGCTCGAACGGGCCGGAGGCGTAGTCGAGCCGGGCATAGACGCCGCGGTCCACCGACTCCTGGTCCACCACCTGGAAGATCGGGTGGTAGAGCGACTTCGCGTTGAGGAAGACACCGGCATCGACCCGTCCGCCGTCGAAGCCGAACCGGGTGCGGTTCTGCAGCCGGAGGGAATCGATGTCGCGCGCCTGATCGCCCGCGAAGTTGCCGGTCTCCGGCGCGTCGCGAACCGTTTCGAGCTCGAGCGCGCCGGGCAGTTTCTGATCGATGTCGTTCACGCTGGCGTAGAAGCGCGTCTCCACCGCTTCGGTGATGTCGAGCCCGACATTGCCGTGGAAGCGGAGCGAGCGCCGCCGGGCGTGGTCGCGGTCGCCGTCCGAACCGTCGAGGCTGAGGGCGGCCCAGGCGTTGCCCGCTCCGATCGCGGTGCCGGCCGAGATGAGCCCGCGCCAGGTACCGAAGCTGCCGGCGTCGCCGCGCAGGTAGAGCCCCGGCGCGGTCTCGCCTGTGGGCGTCACCCCGTTGATCGCGCCCCCCAGCGTGCCCGAGCCGAAGCGCAGCGCGTTGGCCCCGCGATAGACTTCGAGATGGTCGAAGAAGATCGGCTCGAGCTCCTGGAAATCGCCGTTGTCGTCGGCGAGGTTGATCGGCACCCCGTCCTGCAGCAGCGTGATGCCGCGCATGTGGTAGCCGCGCGAGAGACCGGAACCGCGGATCGAGATCCGCACCTCCTGCCCGTAGCGCGGCTGGAGATAGACGCCGGGCGAGAAGGCGAGCGCGTCGCGCAGCGAGACGAGCGACTTGTCGGCATATTCGTCGTGGGTGACGACGTCGCTTCCCCCGGGCGTCGCGGCGGCGCGCGCCTCGGCTTCGTCGGCCGCGCGAGTGCCGGTCACGATGATCGTGCGGCCCTCCGCCAGGGCGGCGGTTTCCGCGTGGGCGGGAAGAGCGCAGGCGAGCAGCGGCGCGGCCAGCGCAAGGCGTGAAAGGGACATGGTGTCCTCCCGTGCGTTCAGGCGCTGACGAGCCGCTCGAGCTTGTCGAGCGAGGTCTCGGCGCTTTCGTGATGGTCGATGATCGACTGCAGCTTGCCCTCGCGGTCCATCAGGAACACCGAGGCCGTGTGGTCGACGGTGTAGCCGCCGCCCTCCGTCGGCACTTTCTCGTAGAAGGCGTGGTAGGCGCCGACGATCGCGTCGATCTGTTCCTTCGTGCCGGTGAGCCCCAGGATCGGGGTGTCGAACAGCGCGACGTAGCGGCCGATGTCCTCCGGCGTGTCGGATTCCGGATCGACCGAGACGAAGACGATTTCGAATCCGTCGCCCTGCTCGCCCATCCGCTCCCGCAATTGCGCCAGCCGGGCGAGGGTCGTCGGGCAGACGTCGGGGCAGCGGGTGAAGCCGAAGAACAAGGCGAAGGGCTTGCCGGCGAGCGTCCGCTCGGTGACCGTGGAGCCATCGGGCGCGGTGAGGGCGAAGGGGCCGCCCACCGCATCGCCGTAGGGCGCCGCTTCGGGCGGCTGCTCGCTTCGGTTCAGGAGGGCGTAGAGCCCCGCGCCCGCTGCGAGCAGGACGAGAGCCCAGAGGATCGCGCGCAGGGCCTTGAGGCGCTTTGCGGTGCGGCCAGAAGGTGCGGGATCAGTCATGGTGCGCCTCCCCGGGCCCGGCGGCGCCGATGGGCTGGACCGCGAGGTTTACCTCGATGCGGCCCGCCTTCTCGAACTCGAGCGTCAGCGGCACTGCGTCGCCGCGGGTGAGGGGGCGCTGCAGGTCCATCAGCATGATGTGATAGCCGCCCGGCGCCAGCGTCACCGTTCCGCCTGCGGGAATCTCCAGACCCTCCGCGAGTTGGCGCATACGCATGACGCCGTCCGTCATGTCGACCGTGTGGACCTGTACATCCCCCGCAATGGAGGCCTTGCCGCCGATCAGGCGGTCGGGTGCGCTGCCCGGGTTGACGATCGTCAGGAAGGCACCGCCGGCGTCCTGGCCGGGCGCGGTCTCGCGCGACCAGGCGCGCTCCACGGTGGTTCGGCTGGCAGTCGCGTCGGTGCGGGTATCCGCGTCAGGCGCTGAGCCGCAGGCGGACAGGGGGAGGGCGAGAGCGAGCGCGGCAACGAGCGCATTCGCCACGCGGCGAGGTCCGGCGGCAAGGGCCGCCTTCGGCTGCCCCTGAGGGCAGCGCGGGATAACAGTCATGTTTGATTACTCCGACAGCCCGGCACGCGAGCGCGCGGCGGGGAGGTTGGCCAAAGGATCAGGTCAGATCGTCAGGCCGCTGCCGGAGGGCCGCGCAGAGGCGGCAGGAGGTAGCGAAAACGTGCGAGGGGTGCCGCGCGAACCGGCGCAAGGCCGAGCACGAGGATGAACGCGACTGCCGCGGCGAGCAGGATCGGATCGACCCCGCCGAGCGCCGCCTTGGAGAGCCCGGTGAAGGCGCAATGATCGGCCTTGGCTGCGTCGCTCGGATGGTCGGCGCCCTTTTCGGCATTCACCGGCACGGTGAGTGCGATCGTCTCGACCTCACCCGCGCTCCCGGTGCAGACGGTCACCGTCAGCACCTTGTCGGGCGTGCTGGAGATCATCATGCCGGCGGGGATCGCCGCCTTGAGGAAGAACGCCAGCACCAGCAGCACGATCGCCAGATGGCGATACCGGCGAATCGAGGCGCGCAACTGGCTCATCGGGCGCCCGCCATAAGCACCGCGGCGGCCCCTGTCACCGGCTCATCGGCTTGCGCCCGCCCACCATTCCAGAATGGCGGCGGTGAGTGGATTGGCCGGGTCGGCGAGCAGTTTCGCCGTCAGAGCGAGGCACATGACGATCAGCAGCGGCCGCACCGCCTTGCCGCCGAAGCGCAAGGCGCTGTGCGCGCCGACGTAACCGCCGGCAACGCTTGCGACCGCCATCGCCAGGCCGGGCACGATCAGAACCTCGCCGGCTGCGAGCAGCACGACCAGGCTCGCAAGGTTGCTCGCGAAGTTCAGCAGTTTTGTGTGGGCGATCGCATTGACGGTGCCGAGGCCGAACGCGGCGATCAGCGCAGTGGTCAGGAACGAGCCGGTGCCGGGACCGAAGAAGCCGTCGTAGAACCCGATCACCAGTGCCACCGCGAGCAGCAGGACCGGACGGGCGCGTACGTGCCGATCCTCGTCGCTGAGGTTGGGCTTGAGCGAATAGTAGATGACCATGGCGATCAGAAGCGCCGGGATCAGGCCGGAGAGAAACTCCGGATCGATGCGCGTCAGCACGAAGGCCCCGCCGACCGAACCGAGGAAGGCGGCGATCGCCGGACCGCCGAACCGCCTCAGATCGATCCGGCCTTTCCGCGCGAAGGTGATGACGGCGGTGGCCACACCGAACGTGCTTTGCAGCTTGTTCGTGCCGAGCGCCGCTGCTGGCGATGCTCCGGCGGCAAGAAGTGCGGGAAGCGTCAGCAATCCGCCTCCGCCCGCGATGGCGTCCACCGCTCCGGCCAGGAAGGCGACCGCCATCAGAAAGGCGACAAGTTCGAAGGTCAGCTCCATCCGCAGGCCCATAGGCTTGCTGCCGGACAGGGCAATGGGGCTCCGTCACCGGCGGCGCGTTTCGGCTTTGGAACAGCAGCGCCGGCCATCGCGTCCACCAGTGGAGGCGCTATTCCTCCACCGCCCCCGGCGCGGCGCGGTCGTCCTGCTCGAATCCACCGCCGAGGGCGACGAACAGCGTGGCGCGGTTCTGCAGCCAGGCGCGGCGGGTGGCGAGAAGCTGCTGCTGCGCGCTGAACAGGTTGCGCTCCGCATCGAGCACTTCGAGATAGTCGGCGACGCCCTCCCGATAGCGCAGGCGGGCGATCCGGGCGATCTTCTCCTGCGCCGCGAGCGCGCGTTCGAGCGTTTCGACCTGCTCTGCGAGATAGCGCCGCCCGGCGAGCGCGTCGGCCACTTCGCGGAACGCCGTCTGGACCGTGCGGTCGTAGTTGGCGACCTGCTCCACTTCCAGCGCGCGGGCGAGGTCGAGATCGGCCTCGCGTGCGCCCCAGTCGAAGATCGGCAGGCTGATAGTGGGGCCGAAGCTCCAGCCCAGCCCATCCGAACCGAACAGACCGCCGAGGCTGTCGGAGCTGAAACCCGCGTTGCCGGTGAGCGAGATCGTCGGGAAGAACGCCGCCCGCGCCGCGCCGATGTTGGCGCGCGCCGCGCGGAGCTGCTCCTCCGCGGCAATGATATCGGGACGGGCGAGCAGGAGATCCGACGGCAGCCCCGCAGCAAGTCGCTGTTCGTCGGCCTGTGCGGCAAGGGTCAGGCCCTGCGGAAGATCCTGAGGAACGGTTCCGCCCACGAGCACCGCAAGCTGGTTGCGGAGCTGCGCGAGCGCCAGCCGCTCGGCCGCGAGCTGCTGCTCGGCCTGCGTCAGCAGCGTTTCAGCCTGTCGGTAGGGCAGGGCGGAGGTCACCCCGGAATCAAGTCGGAGGCGCGCGATCCGCAGGCCTTCGCGGCGGGATTGCGCCGTCGCCTCCGCCAGCGCGACTTGCTCTTCGGTCTCGATGATCTCGAAGTACGTGTTGGCGGTATCGGCGATCAGCGAGAGATAGAACGCGCGCTGAGCGGCGATGGTCGAGAGGTACTCGGCGCGTGCCGCTTCGCTCAGGTTCGTGATACGGCCCCAGAAATCGAGTTCGAAGGCGCTGATGCCGACGCCCACCTGAAATCGGTTGTAGGTCACCGAAGCGGGCCCGTCGGCACCTTCCTCGCGGCCAACTCCGCCGAGGGTGGGATTGCCGGAGAGCGACTGGCGCGTGCGCACCCCGCTGGCGTCCGCGACTACCGTGGGCAGCCTGCGACTGTCCTGGATGCGGTAGCGGGCGCGGGCCTGCTCGATCCGCGCCGTCGCCGCGACGAGGTCGCGGTTGTTTTCCAGCGCGCTTGCAATGAGCCTTTCGAGCCGCGGGTCGAGGAACCAGTCGCGGTAGGAGAGCTGCGAAGCCACAACCGTGCCGTCGGGCTGCAACTCGCCATCATAGGCGGGGGTGACTGCCAACTCGGGCCGTGTGTGCTCGGGCGCGAAATTGGCGCAGCCTGCGAGCGCGGTCGAGAGCGCGGCGATAGCGATCAGTCGTTTCATCGCGCCGGCTCCTCACCGATGGGCGGTGCGGGCGTTTCCTCGATATGGCCCGCGGCGGTGGGTTGCCTGCGGCTGATGTTTCGCCTCACGAGCAGGTAGAGCATCGGGATAAGGAAGATGCCAAGCAGGGTCGCGGCAATCATCCCGCCCATCACACCGGTGCCGACCGCAATGCGGCTGGCGGCGCCCGCGCCGCTTGCCAGCACCAGCGGCACCATGCCCATGGTGAAGGCGAGCGAGGTCATGATGATCGGCCGCAGGCGCAGGCGCGCGGCGGCCTTGACCGCGTCGATCCGCCGCTTGCCGAGTTCTTCCTCCTCGATCGCGAATTCGACGATCAGGATGGCGTTCTTCGCGGCAAGTCCGATGATCGTGATGAGCCCGACGTTGAAGTACACGTCCGCCGAAAGGCCGCGGAGCATCGAGAACAGCACCGCGCCAAGGACGCCCATCGGCACGATCAGCAACACGGCCAGCGGCACAGCCCAGCTTTCGTAAAGCGCGGCGAGCACGAGGAAGACCACCACGACCGACAGGCCAAGCAGCATCCCGATCTGTCCCCCGGCCTGCTTTTCCTCGAACGAGATGCCGGTCCATTCATACCCGATGCCCTGCGGCAACTGGCTCGCCAACCGTTCCATTTCCGCCAGCGCGGCGCCGGACGATTCACCCGGTGCGGCCGTGCCCGACAAGGTCATCGCAGGGTAGCCGTTATAGCGCGACAGGCTGGCAGGCGCCGCCGACCAGTCGACCTCGGCGAACGCGCTGAAGGGTACCAGCTCGCCTTGCTGGTTGGGTATGCGAAGCGCCAGCACGTCGTCGGGCGTCATGCGGTAGGGCGCATCGGCCTGGACGAGCACCTGCAACACGCGTCCCTCGCGGTTGAAATCGTTCGCGTAGGCGGAGCCGAAGGTGATCGACAGCGCTGCATTGACATCGGCCAGCGAGAGCCCGAGCGCGCGTGCCTGGACCCGGTCGATTTCGATTTCGAGTTCGGGGCTCGGCCCCTGGTCTTCGGGCCGCAGGTTGGCGATCAGCGGGCTCTGCGAAGCCATGCCGAGAAGCTGATTGCGGGCGTTCATCAGCGCCTCGCGCCCCAGACCGCCGCGATCCTGCAGCTTGAAGGTGAACCCGCTCGCCGTGCCCAAAGACTGGATCGAGGGCGGCTGGATGACGAAGGCCATGGCCCCGTCGACTTGCATGAATTCGCCCATGGCGCGTTCCAGGATCGCTTCGGCGCTGCTTTCGGAGGCGGTGCGTTCCTCCCACGGCTTGAAGGGAGCAAACATGATGGCGTTGTTCTGCCCCTGCCCGAAGAAGCTGAAGCCGCGCACGACCACGAGGTTTTCGAGCTCTTCCTGCGCCATCCAGAAGTCGACGATCGGCTCCAGCGCCTCGTCGGTACGCTCCTGCGTCGCGCCGGGCGGGGCCTGGACCGCGGTGATGAGATAGCCCTGATCCTCGGTCGGGAGGAAGGCGGTGGGCAGACGCATGAAGAGCAGCAGGGTGACCGCGCCCAGGGCGAGGAACACCGCAAAGGCACGCATCGGACGCGACAGAACCTTGTCGTTGGCGCGGCCGTACTTGTCCGTCATGTCCGCGAACCAGCGGTTGAAGCCGGTGAAAAAGCGCGCAATTCTTCTGCGCCCTCGGGCAAGGGCGCCGCGCCAGCCAGGCTGCGCCTCGGCCTCCTCGTCTACCTCCGGCTCCCCGTCGTGAGCGTGCATGGGCTTGAGGAACGTGGCGCACAGCGCCGGCGTCAGCGAGAGCGCGAGGAAGGCGGAGAAGAAGATCGAGATCGCCAGCGTGACCGAGAACTGGCGATAGATTCCACCGGTGGAGCCGGGGAAGAACGCCATCGGCACGAACACCGCAACCAGCACCAGCGTGATCCCGATGATCGCACCGGTGATCTGCTTCATTGCCTTGCGCGTCGCCTGCAGCGGCGGAAGCCCTTCCTCGCGCATGATCCGCTCGACGTTCTCGATCACCACGATCGCGTCGTCGACCAGGATACCGATGGCGAGCACCATGCCGAACAGCGACAGCACGTTGATCGAAAAGCCCAGCATCCACAGGCCCAGGCATGCTCCGGCCAGGGCGATCGGGACGACGAGCGTAGGAATCAGCGTGGCGCGCCAGTTCTGCAGGAACAGGAACATGACGAGGAACACGAGGACCATGGCTTCGATCAGCGTCTTGGCCACTTCCTCGATCGATGCCTGAACGAACGGCGTGGTGTCGTACGGGATCGACCAGGCCGTATCACCGGGCAGACTGGGCGCGATTTCCTCCAGCCGTTGCTTGACACCCTCGGCCGCCTCCAGCGCGTTGGCCCCGGTGGCGAGCTGCACCGCCATTCCGGCCATGGGGCGGCCGTTCAGCGTCGTTGAGGTGGCATAGCTCTGTGCGCCGATCTCGACGCGGGCGACTTCGCCGAGGCGCACCACGGCCGCGCCCGAGTTGGCGCGCAGGATGATGTTCTCGAATTCCTCAGCAGTCGTGAAGCGGCCCTCGGTCGAGATCGTGGCGTTGATCTGCTGCCCGTCGACCAGCGGCATCGCCCCCAGCGCGCCGCCCGGGGTCTGGGCGTTCTGCTCGCGAATCGCGGCGAGCACGTTGCTGGGCGAAAGATTGTACGATGCCAGCGCGTCAGGATCGAGCCAGATGCGCATCGCGTATTGCGATCCGAACAGCATCACGTCGCCCACGCCGGGCACGCGGCGCAATTCATCGATCACCTGATTGGTGGCGATGTTGCCCAGGTCGGTGCTGTCGAGGCTGCCGCTTTCCGATGTCAGGGCCACGATCATCAAGAAGGCGTCATTCGCTTGCCGAACGGTGATGCCCTGGCGTCGGACTTCCTCGGGCAGGCGCGCCTCGACCGTGCTCAGGCGGTTCTGCACCTCGGTTTGCGCGATGTCGATGTCGGTGCCTGCCTCGAACGTCAGCGTGATGCTGGCAGTGCCGTTCGACATGCTGGAGGAGGACATGTAGAGGAAGCCCTCGACCCCGTTGAGCTGCTGCTCAATTACCTGGGTGACGTTCTTCTCGAGCGTTTCCGCGTCGGCGCCGGGATAGACCACGTTGATAGCGAGCGACGGCGGGGCGACCTCTGGATATTGCTCCACCGGCAGTGCGCGCAGCGCCATCAGCCCGGCGAGCAGGATACTGAGTGCCACGGCCCATGCGAAGACCGGCCGGTTGATGAAGAACTGCGCCATGGCTCAGCGCGCCTTGCTGCCGGCGTTCTTGGGAGGGGCCTTGCCGTTTGCCGTGTCCTTGAGGCGCTCGACAGGCATACCCGGCTGGATCTTCTGCAGGTTGCTGGTGATCACAACGTCGCCAGGTCTTAGCCCGCTCTCGATGATCCAGCGTCCGTCGACCATAGCCCCGAGTTCCACGGGCCGCAGCGCGGCCAGCCCCTTGTCGTCGATGACGAAGACCGAGCCGCCGTTCTCGTTGATCGTCACAGCCCGCTGTGGCACCGCGATCCCCTGGTTCACCTGCCCGGCGAAAATCTGCGCGCGGACGAACTCGCCCGGCAGGAGCAGCCCTGAAGGATTGGGAAATTCGGCACGCAGCTCGACCGTGCCCGTTTCTTCGTCAACCGAGAAGCCGCGGAAATCGATGTAGCCGGGGACCGGATATTCGGTGCCGTCGCTGAACCTCAGGCGTACTTCGATGTGGTCGTTCTCATCGAGTTCGATATCGCCGGCGGCGACGGCACGGCGCAGCGCAAGGACCTCGCTCGCGGACTGGGCGAAGCTGACATAGACCGGGGAAATCTGCTCAATGCGGGTCATCAAGGTGCCTTCCGGCTGGCTGACCAGCGCACCTTCGGTCACCTGGGCCCGGCCGGCCCGCCCGGCGATCGGGGCTCGCACCGTGGTGTACCCGAGCTGGAGCGAGGCTGCCTCGAGCTGAGCGCGGATCTGCGCGACATTGGCATCGGCCTCGCGCGAGGCGGCAAGCGCGGCATCGTATTCCTGCTGGCTGATCGCATTCTCGGCCACCAGCGGGCGATAGCGCTCGACCACCGCCCGGGCATTCGCCGCGGTGGCGCGTGCGCGTTCGAGACTGGCCTGGGTTTGTGCGCGAGCGGCGCGCAGCTCGCGTGGATCTATGCGGAACAGCGGCTGGCCTGCCGAGACGTTGGTGCCTTCCTGGTAAAGCCGCTGCTGGACGATCCCGGTCACGCGCGCGCGCACCTCCGCCTCGCGCACGGGTTCCACTCGCCCTGGCAGCTCGATCACATTGGGTATCGACTGGTTCGCCACGGTGACGGCCTTTACGGGAACTGCTTGCGGCGCCGGCGGCTCCTCGGAGCCGGAGCAGGCAGCGAGCAGAAGGCTGGCGAACATACCGGCGAGGATGCGCTTCATCGGAAGGACTCTCAGGCAGAATTGTGCAGGTGCGAAGGTGTAATATCCATTACACGATTGTCATGCAAGCCGTTATCGTGGAGCCTTGCGGCGATGAACGATGAATTCGAATGCGACCGGCTCGACCGCCGCCGCCGTGCGATCATGGATGCTGCGCGAGCCCTGTTCACCGAACAGGGTTTCGAACGTACGACGCTCGGCCAAATTGTTGAACGCGCCGGCGGCTCGCTCGCGACCGTCTACAAGCTGTTCGGCAACAAAGAGGGGCTGCTTGATGCGGTGGTCTTCGACAAGGCCGTGTCGGGCGAGAACCTGATAAGGGAATTTGCGGATTGTGGCGCCAGCCCCGCGAACACCCTGCGCCGGCTTGCCGCAGTTCTCTATGAGCGCTTTCTCGATCCCAAGGACGTCGCGCTCGTCCGCATCGTCATTGCGCGCAGCATCGAGGATGCCGACTTCGCGCGCCGCTTCTTCGAAACGACGGCCATGCATACTCGCAAGGGCCTCGAGCAGATGTTCGCACGGTGGGAGGCGCAGGGCGTGCGCCTGCACGGGCCGCCGGACATGCTGGCGGAGGTGTTCCTAGGCCTGATGGTCAGCGACATGCAGACCGACGCCATCAGCCATGGCGTCGTCGCGCGCCCCTCGGCAGAGCGCATTGCCGCCCGCATCGAGTTCTTCCTGCGAGGCGCGGGCCTCGAAGAATAGGCCCGGCCGGCGGCTGACCATCGGCCGGGCCTCGCGTCACGCCGGACGTCGGGCGAAGATCCCGAACCCGGCGATAATCGCGTAGCAGAGCGCGGGCAGCATCAAGGCGGCAGCGAGGCTCGTCGCATCGGCGAGTGCGCCATAGAGTGCCGGGATCACCGCACCGCCGGCGATCGCCACGTTGATGATACCCGAGCCGTCCGCCGCGCGCGCGCCGAGCTTCTCGCAAGCGAGCGTGAAGATCGTCGGGAACATGATCGAGTTCATCAGCCCGATTGCGAGCAGCGAGTACCCCGATACGGTCCCCGTCGTGCTCATGGAGATCGCGATCAGCACGATCGCGCCACTGGCGAAAGTGGCGAGCAACAGGCCCGGGTTGATCACGCGCAGCAGCCCCGAGCCGATGAAGCGTCCTACCAATGCGCCGCCCCAGTAGAGTGAGATCAGCTTGCCAGCTTCCTGTTCGGGTGCCGCAAGCACATCCGCCTGCATCAGGTAGTTGACGATAAAGCTGCCGATCGCAACTTCCGCGCCGACGTAGAGGAAAATGCATGCGGCGCCGTAGCCGAAACGCGGGCGCTTGAGCAGGGCGAGGCCCTCGACCAGGCTCGTCGGCTCGTGGCGCTCGCCCTTGAGGCGGTTGCGGAACAGCCAGACGACGAATGCAACGACTGCGATTGCTGCGGCGAGGCCGAGGTAGCCGTGGACGATCGCCTGCGATTCGGCCTGGCGGTAGGCGGTCAGCTCCGCACCCGAGAGTTCGGCGGCGGTGACGGTCGCGAGACTGCCAAGGATCAGGATCGATCCGAAATACGGAAAGATGGTCGTGCCGAGCGAATTGAACCCCTGTGCGAACGTGAGCCGGCTGTGTGCCGTCCTAGGCGGCCCCAGCAGGCTGATCAGCGGGTTGGCGACGATCTGCACGAGCACCACGCCTGTCGCGAGCACGAAGTATGCCACGAGGAAGAAGGCGAAGACGGCGGACTGACTCGCCGGGATGAAGAGCAGGCAGCCCACGATCATGGCGATCAGCCCGGCGACCGCGCCGCGCATGTAGCCGATCTTCTTGACCAGTTTCGCCCCCGGAATGCCCACCACCGCGTAAGCTATGAAGAACCAGACCTGAACCAGCGAGGCTTCGAAGTAGCTGAGCGTAAACAGCTCTTTCAGCTTGGGAATGATCACGTCGTTGAGCGAGGTGATGCCTCCGAAGATGAAGAACAGGCCAAAAACAAAGTACTGCAATCCGGGCGCATCGACATGCTGGCCCGCCTCCTCCACCGGATTGGGATCGGTGCTCGACGAGACTTCCGGTGCGATGGCCATATTTGCATTCCTCCCAACAAATCACGCGCTTGAACCGCTTATGTCATCGTGTAACCGGTTGCACGAACGATTCTCTTCCATCACAACTCATCCGCGGAAACCGCGCCGCGTCAATCTGCATACGTAGGCGCGGATCCGCTGACCCCTGTCAATGATGGTGGTGAAGTCCCGCAGCGGCCTGCGCGTCCCGCTTCCCCTTGGCGACCGCCGACAACGGGTCGTCCACTGCGGGACCGTCGCTGTCCTTGTACTGTGCACGCAGCTCCACCAACTTGCCCTTGAGCTCGGCGATGACGTCCTGCGCCGATGGGTCATCGATCCGGTTATGCATCTCGGTGGGGTCGGTCGCGAGGTCGTAGAACTCCCATGCGTTGATGTCGCCGTAGAAGCGCATCAGCTTGTAGCGGTCGGTGCGCACGCCGTAGTGCGCGCGGACCGAATGGAAGCCGGGATACTCGTAGTAGTGGTAATAGATGTCCTCACGCCAGTCCGCAGGCGCCCCGCCGTCGTCGACCACTTCGCGTAGCGAGCGGCCCTGGATCGTATCGCGGATCGGCAGCCCGGCGAAATCGAGGAAAGTCGGCGCGTAGTCGACGTTCTGCACCGGCGCCTCCACTCGCGTGCCCGGCGCGATGTGCCCCGGGTACTGCATGACCAGCGGCGTGCGCAGCGATTCCTCGTACATGAAGCGCTTGTCGAACCAGCCGTGCTCGCCGAGGTAGAAACCCTGATCGGAGGTGTAGACGACGATCGTGTTCTCATCGAGCCCGGTCCGCTCCAGCCAGTCGAGCACGCGCCCAACGCTCTCGTCCACGGCGCTGACGGTCGCGAGATACTGGTTCATATAGCGCTGGTACTTCCACAGCGCGAGGTCGCGGCCGTGGAGATCGGCCTTGTTCACGGCGTCGTTGTTCGCCTGCAGCCGCGCATCCCATGCGGCGCGCTGCTCGGGCGTCATGCGCGCGAAATCGTCGGGCCAGCGGTCGAAGCGCAGCTCGCTCGATCCGACCTCCTCGGTCATGTGAAGGTCGTGGCCTTCGTACATGTCCTCGTAGATATTCATTTCCTGCGCCGCGGCGGCAGGACGACCGTCGTAGTGGTCGAAGTAGTTGGTCGGCACCGGGAACTCGGTGCCGAGATACTTCTGCAGGTGCCGGATGGCGGGCATGAAGTTGCGGTGCGGCGCCTTGTGGTGAATCAGGATCGCGAACGGCTTGTCGGGATCGCGCTCCTCTTCCAGCCACTCGAGGCTGTAGTCGGTGACCAGGTCGGTCGCATAACCCTCGACCACGCCGCGGCCTTCGGGCGTGATGATGTCGGGGTTGTAGTACTTGCCCTGATCGTCGAGCACCTTCCAGGCACCGAAGCCAGCACCCTCGGGCGAATAATTGAGGTGCCACTTGCCGAAGAGCGCGGTCTCGTACCCCTGCTGGCCCAGCGCCCGCGGCCAGTTCCACATCGAATTGTCGAACCTCTGGCCGTTCTTGGTGAAGCCGTGCATGTGGCTGAACTGGCCGGTCAGCATTGTCGCGCGGCTCGGGCCGCACAGCGAGTTGGTGACGTAGCTGTTGAGGAAGATCGCGCCGTTCCGGGCGATACGGTCGATGTTCGGGGTGGGCGCCAGGCGGCTGATCTCGCTCCCATAGGCGGAGACCGCCTGATAGGCGTGATCGTCCGACATGATGAACACGATGTTCGGTCTCTGCCGTTCTTCCTGCGGCGCCGCGGAAGGTCCCGCCGCATGGCGTGGAGTGTCCTCCGGCAGCGTGGCGCATGCCGGCAGCGCCAGTGTGCAGAGCGCGGCGGCGAGAGCGATCCTGGGCCGACCCACCGTCTTCACTCCGTGATCGTGAAGGTGACCGGCGTGCTCGCCTTCGCGCCGGAGGAGGGCGCGATCCAGAGCTGGAACTCGCCAGGCTCCCACCCGTGGCTCATGTCGGCGCGGGTGAAAGCGAGATCCTCGGGCCGCAGCGTGAAGCTGACGGCGCGCGCCTCACCTGACTGGAGCATGATCTTCTCGAAGCCCTTGAGCTCCTGCACCGGCCGTGTCACCGAACCCACGAGGTCGCGGACGTAGAGCTGCACGACTTCCTCACCGGCACGATCACCTGTGTTGGTGATCGTCGCGCTCGCGGTGATCGATCCCTCCGGTCCCATCGATGAGGCCGAGAGCGTGACCGGCGAGTAGCCGAACGTCGTGTAGCTGAGGCCGTAACCGAAGCGATACAGGGGATCGTTCGGCGTGTTGAGATAGCGTGAGACATATTTCGCACCCGGCGCACCGAGCTCGATCGGGCGGCCGGTGTTCTTCATGTCGTAGTGGATCGGCGACTGGCCGACCACGCGGGGGAAGGTCACCGGCAGCTTGCCGGACGGGTTGTAGTCGCCGAAGAGCACGTCCGCGACCGCATGGCCGCCTTGCGTGCCGGGATACCAGGCGTGCAGGATCGCCGGCACGTTCTCGTTCGCCCAGGTGATCGTGTTCGGCCGCCCGCTCAGCACGACGAGTATTACCGGTTTGCCCGTCGCGACCAGCTTCTCGAGCAGGGCCTGCTGGTTGCCGGGCAGGTCGAGCGAGGTGCGGCTGGCGGCCTCGCCGGTCATGTCCCAGCGTTCGCCCATCGCGGCGATCACCACGTCGGCCTTCTCCGCCAGTGCGATCGCTTCGGCGAAGCCGTCGGTCTCGCCCTCGTCCTCGAAGGCGTAGCTCGCGCCTTTCGCGTATTCGACGGTCACGCCTTCGCCGGCGCGTGCCTGCAGGCCTTCGAGGATGGTAACAGGCCGCGTCTGCCGATCGCCGGCCGCGGACCAACTGCCGATCATGTCGGTCTTGCTGTTGCCGAGCGGGCCGATCACGGCGATCGACTGCGCCTGCGCAGTCAGCGGCAGGGCGTCGCCTTCGTTCTTCAGCAGGACCATCGACTTGCGCGCTACGTCGCGCGCGGCTTCCAGGAAGTCTGGCCTGTAGAGCGTCGCGTCCTGCCGCGCCTGATCGGAATATCGGTAAGGATCCTCGAACAGGCCGAGGCGGTACTTCATCTCGAGGATGCGGCGCACGGCCTCGTCGATGCGTTCGATGTCGACACGCCCTTCCTCGACCGACTTGGCGAGGTTCTCCATGTACACCGCGCCCTGCATGTCCATGTCGACCCCGGCGTCGATAGCCTGCTCGCCGGCCTGGACGAGATCCTTGGAATAGCCGTGCGGGACCATCTCGTTGATCGACGTGTAATCGGTTACGACAAACCCGTCGAAGCCCCATTCGTGGCGCAGCACGTCGGTGAGCAGGAATTTGCTGCCGCTCGCGGGAATGCCATCGTACTCGTTGAACGAGGTCATGAACGTGGCAACGCCCTCGTCCACCGCGGCCTTGAACGGGGGAAGGTAGATGTCGCGTAGCGTGCGTTCGGAAATGTCGACCGTGTGGTAGTCGCGGCCCGCCTGCGCTGCCCCGTAGGCGGCGAAGTGCTTGGCGGTTGCGAGCACGGTGTCCGTCGCGCCGAGATCCTCTCCCTGATAACCGCGCACACGGGCCCGCGCGATCTCGCTGCCCAGAAAAACGTCTTCTCCGGCACCCTCGGAGATTCGCCCCCAGCGGGCATCGCGCGCGATGTCGACCATCGGCGAGAACGTCCAGTGGATACCCTCCGCCGACGCCTCCTGCGCAGACACGCGCGCCGACTTCTCGATTGCCTCGAGATCCCAGCTTGCGGCTTCGCCGAGGGAGATCGGGAAGATCGTGCGGTGGCCGTGGATCACGTCATAGCCGAACAGCAGAGGGATCCCGAGCCGCGTGCCCTCGACCGCCATCTGCTGCAGCTCGCGCGTGTACTTGGCGGTATAGGCATTGAAGATCGCGCCGACGCGGCCCGCAGCGATATCCTGCTTGTAGCCTTCGCGCATGGTGGGGCCGGTCGACTCCCAATCGCTGGTCAGCAGGGTGAGCTGGCCGACCTTCTCCTGCAGCGTCATCTTCGCGATCAGCTCGTCGAGAAATGCGTCCATCTCGGGGTCGAGGCGCGCCCATTCGGGCTCTGCCTGCCTGATCGGCACGGCGTTCGTGGATGTGGTCGTGGCGGCTGGCTGAGCCTGGGCGGTTGCGCACCCGGCGAGCGCCATCGCCGCGGCGCCGGCGAGCAGGATTCGGGCTGTTTTGATCATGTCTCTCTCCCCGCGCCCGCCCGCCTAGTCCGCGGACGTAGCTCTTGAACGAATACCAGAATCGGCCTGTGTGGGGAGGCTATACAGGCGATATGAAACCGGTTACAAGACCTTTGCAAATTTTGATTCGGCAGTGGGCGATGGGCCCCTGCCGCGTGAGCAGCTTGTCGGATCGTGCTGAAAGCGCGGCCGCTTATGGGGAGGAATACATGCCGCATACCCAATCCCGCACCCGCAACACCCGCATCGGCGTCGGCCGCAAGCTCGCCGCGGCGCTCGCTCTCGGCGTCGCCGGCGGTGCCATGTCGCTCGCCATGGTCGCACCGGCGCATGCGCAGGAATCGACTGCCTCGCTGCGCGGCCGGATCACGGGCGTGGAAGGCGTAACGCAGGTCGCCGCGATCGAGGTGAACACCGGCATCCGTCGTATCTCCACGGTCGGCGCCGATGGCAGCTATCAATTCGCTTCTCTACGTCCCGGCATCTATCGCCTTGAGATCACGACGGCCGACGGCGTGCGGCAGACCGATCAGTTCACGCTTCTGGTGGCGCAGGACGCGGTGCTCGACTTTGATCTCGCTGCGCCGCAGACCGCACCTGCCGGTGGTGAGGAACTGCCGGGTTCGACCGGCGGGGAAATCCTCGTCACTGCCGACCGGATCCGCACGATGGAAGGCGGCGAAGTCGGCGTCAACATCACCCAGCGCCTGATCGAGCAGCTTCCGCAGAACAACCGCAACTTCCTGGCCTTTGCCGACCTCGCGCCGGGCGTGATGTTCGTGACGGGTGCCAACGGTCAGTCGCGCCTGCAAGGGGGTGCACAGGACAGCAGTACGGTCAACGTCTTCATCGATGGCGTGGGACAGAAGGACTACGTCCTCAAGAACGGCATCACCGGTCAGGATTCCTCGCCCGGCAACCCCTTCCCCCAGCTCGCCATCGGCGAGTACCGCGTTATTAGCTCCAACTATAAGGCGGAGTTCGATCAGGTGAGTTCGGTCGCGATCACCGCGGTCACCAAATCGGGCACTAACGAATTCCACGGTGAAGGCTTTTTCGACTTTACCAACCAGGACCTGCGCGACCCGACACCGTCGGAGCTATACGAAGACGATGGCGTGAAGGTCGAGACGAAGGACATGCAGTTCGGCGGATCACTGGGTGGTCCGATCATCAAGGATGTCATGCACTTCTTCGTCGCTTATGAAGGCAAGCGCATCCAGCGACCGGTGGACATCACCCCCGGCCTTGGGCGGGAGCCGAGCTTCTTTCCCGAGGAATATCGAGACGCCTTCGGAACGACCAACGAAACCTTCAATGAGAACCTGTACTTCGGGAAGATCGACATCTCTCCGAGTGATTCCGACCTTGTCGAGTTCTCAGTGAAGTATCGTGACGAGACGGGCGAGAATGTGGCGGGAGGTATCAACTCCCTTTCGAGGCGGAGTCTCGTCAATACCGAGGAGCTGCGGGGCACCGCGCGGTGGGAGCATAGCGCGGACACGTGGGTCAACGACCTCAAGCTCACTTATGAAGACGTGAAATGGGCGCCCACGCCTGCACTATTCGAGCCGTCGTTCCTGTTCGCTTATGCCGCGCCCCGAGCGGAAGATCCCGCCGAAACGGAGCGGGGCAATCTCCTCCATGTGGGAGGTAGCTCCAACTATCAGAACAAGGGGCAGGAAGGCTGGGGCATCCAGAACGACTTCACCTACACCGGCTTCGATCGGCACACGATCAAGGCTGGCATAAAGGCGAAGTGGGTAACGCTGAACTCGCTTCAGCGGAACAACCTGAACCCGACCTACACCTACAACGTCGCCTTCAATCCCGGTGGTGGTATCACGTTCAACGACGTGATCCCCTATCGCGTCCAGTTCGGATACGAGAGCGGCTTCGGTGAATCGCAGATCGAATCCGACAACTTCCAGTTCGGCGTCTACATTCAGGACGATTGGGAGGTTACCGATCGCCTGACGCTCAATCTCGGCATTCGCTGGGACTACGAGAAGACGCCGGCGTACCTCGACTTCGCCCACGATCAGGACGTCGTCGATCTCGTAACGGGCCAGACGCTCGATCCTGCTACGGGCGAGCCTCTCTATCCGAATCTCGCGAACGCCAACTACGACATCAACGATTACATCTCGACCGGCAGCGAGCGCGAGCCGTTCATGGGCGCGTTCCAGCCACGTGTCGGGTTCAGCTACGAACTCGACGAGGAGGCGCGGTTCGTGCTGTTCGGCGGCTACGGCCGTTCCTACGACCGCAACCAGTTTGATTTCCTCCAGCAGGAGATCAGCGTCGGTTCGTTCACCACGCGCACATTCAACTTCGACACGGGCGATCCGCTCAACGAATGCAACCCCTCGCCGACCTGCGTTCCGTGGGATCCGATCTACCTGACGCCGGAAGGGCTGGCGCAGCTGGCCGAGAGCACTCCCGGCGGGGGCAGTGAACTGCGGTTCATCAACAACGATCTGAAGATGCCCTATTCGGACCAGTTCAGCCTGGGCCTGCGCACGCGCTTCGAGCAGGTGGAACTCGAAGCCGGGTACACGCACGTCGAGAGCAAGGATGGCTTCGTCTTCCTGCTCGGCAACCGCCGGCCGGACGGTTCGTACTTCCAGCCGAACCCCGCGCCCGGCGAGACGCCGCAGACTCCGTGGAGCTTCAGCCCTCCCGGTTACGGTAACCTGATCCTTGGCGACAATGGGCTCGAAACCAGCTCCGATTCCGCCTACCTCAAGTTCACCAAGAACTATTCGCCGTCTTCGCCCTGGAGCCTTAGCGCGACGTACACTTATACGGAGGCGGAGGAGAACCGTCAGTACGGCGAAGTCTTCTCGCTCGATTATCCGTCGATTGAAGATTATCCTGTTCTGACCTCATCGGGCGTGCCGCGCCACCGCTTCGTCGCTGCGGGTAGTGTCGACCTGCCGTTCGAGGCTGCGCTTTCAGCGAAGTTCACGCTGGAATCACCACGTTATATGAAGGCATTCCGCAATCTCTCCGATCCTTTCGAACGTACGATCGTCGGCATCTGGCAGGACGGCAATGGCGATCGTTGGGGCCGGCGGCAGATGGACCTGGCGTTCACGAAGTACATTCCAATGAGCTTTCTGAGCGACGAGTCGCGGGTCCGCTTCCGGGTCGACATCATCAACCTGTTCAACGATCGGAACTACACCAACTTCAACAACAATCCGGCGGACGACACACGGACCGAAAGCTCGCCCACGATCTATGGTGAGCGGACCGGCTTCGGCGTTGGGGGCAATCCACCCCGCACGATCAAGTTCTCCGCCGGCTTCTCGTTCTGATCGTCACACTGTTCGGGCGCCCGGTCATCCCCTCCTCCTCCCTTGACCGGGCGCCCTCCTGACTTTGGGAGCTATGATGACCTTCCGTCTCGGATCGCTTGCGCTGCCGCTTCTGGCGCTGGCCGGGTGCACGTCTATCGCCACGCCGCCTCCTGCCGGAGTGACGGAGAATTCCGCTGCAACGCTGCCCCAGCTCACGCAGGCGGAGTTCGCCGAGCAGCTCTCGCGCCGTACGTTCGATTATTTCTGGGAAACCACGGACACACAGCGCTGCCTCGCGCCCGATCGCTGGCCGAGCAATCCGTTCTCCTCAATCGCGGCGACGGGGTTCGCGCTGACGGCCTACGGCATCGGCGCCGAACGCGGTTATGTTACGCGTGAGGAAGCCGCGCAGCGCACGCGCGACTGCCTGGAGTTCTACTGGAATGCGCCGCAGGGGGCGGAGGTCTCGGGCAACACGGGATACAAGGGCTTCTTCTACCATTTTCTCACCAACGAAGACGGCACGCGTCGCGGCAAGACCGAGCTTTCGACGGTCGACACCTCGCTGCTGCTCGGCGGCGTGCTCTTCGCGCAGAGCTACTTCGACCGCGACACTGCGGTGGAATCGGAAATCCGCGATCTCGCCGAAAAGATCTACCGCCGCGTCGACTGGACTTTCGTCCAGCGCGAGAACAGCGACATCCCCTCCGCCAATGGCGGCAGCGGCAAGGCGATCGCGATGGGCTGGTATCCCGAGCGCGGGGAGAATGGCGACTTCGGAACGCACGACTGGGTCGGCTACAACGAAGGCATGCTGGTCTATATCCTCGCCGCCGGATCGCCGACGCATCCGATCGGGAAGGACGCCTGGGATACCGGGTGGGCCGCGAACCTGGAGAAGGACTGGGGCACCTACCACGGCTACGAGCATCTGCAGTTCGAGCCGTTGTTCGGGCACCAGTACAGCCACGTCTGGGTCGATTTCCGCGGCATCCAGGACGAATTCATGCGCGGGAAGGGCATCGATTACTTCGAGAACAGCCGCCGCGCGACGCTGAGCCAACGCGCCTATGGTGCTGATAATCCGAACGACTGGGTCGGCTACTCGGCCGACATCTGGGGCTGGACAGCTTCCGACGGGCCGACCGGTGCGGCAAACGGCCGGGTGGTGAATGGCAAACCGCGGACCTTCATGGGCTATTCCGCGCGGGGCGTGAGCGAAGAGCGCGTGGTCGATGACGGGACGATCGTCCCGACCGCGACGGGCGGTTCGGTGCCTTTCGCGCCCGAAGTGGCGATCGACGCATTGATGAACATGCGCGAAGCTTACGGCAACAAGCTCTACACGAAGTACGGCTTCAAGGACGCGTTCAATCCCAGCTATACCTTCATCGACACGGGCAGCCCCAGCGGCACCGTCGATCCCGAGCTCGGCTGGATCGCGCGGGACTACATCGGCATCGACCAGGGCCCGATCCTCGCCATGATGGAGAACCACCGCAGCGGCCTGGTGTGGCGCACGATGCGCAAGAACCCGCATATCCGTCGCGGCCTTGAGCGCCTCGGCTTCACCGGCGGCTGGCTGGAAGGAGCGGCAGCGGAATAGCCGCCGCCTCCCCGGGGGCGTAGAAGTTCAAGTCCATCGTCCGGCACGGACCGGTGTGCCTTTGCAGAGGCGCGGTCGGGAAGGCCCGCTCGCATGGGCGCATGCTCGCCCTGACTGCCGTGCCGCTCCTGGCGCGGACATTGCCGACGCCGATCGGTGCGAAATGACAGGGACGATGTGCTTATGCGCTAACTGCCCAGCCGCCATTCCACCGTGTCGCTCACGGCGCCGGTCGGGAAGTTGCCACGCGCCGTGACGGTGTTCAGGCCAGGCGAGAGGCGAACGTTTTCGACCGTGCACACGCGGTCGACGCACGGCGCGCTGCCGAGCGCCTCCCCGTTGAGCGCGACCTCGACGCGATCGGCATTGCTGTAGACCTTGATCCGTGTCACCGGATCGGCCCGCTCGACGAAGCGGCGCGACGTCGCGTGCACTACCGGGGCGTCGCTCCACTGGGCCTTGTAGTAAAAGAACGCATCCTTCCGCGTCCGGCGATCGTAGCTGACGAGCCCCTTGGTGTTGATATCGGTCGCATCGCCTTCCTTGCGGATGCGGCTGGAGAAATCGAACATGTTCCAGATCCAGCTTCCCCAGAGATAGCGACGTTCGCGAATCTGCGGCCAGGTCTGCTCGTGCCACCAGGACTGGAATTCCTCGGGCTGGGGCCGACCGGTGACGTTGGTCGGCCGCCCTTCCGGATCATCGCTGTGCTGGGTTAGTGCGCCGCCTGCGCCGTATTCGCTGATCGACAGGGGAACGTCGGGGTGGCGCGCGTGCAGCATGTCGAGATGGGGGCCCAGGTCGTCGACCTCGCCGTAGTACCAGCCGAAGTAGCGGTTGTAGCCCATCAGATCGGACTCGCCCGTGAGCACCGGCAGGTAGTCGACCTTGTCCCCCGGCGTCGCCTCACAGCAGTCCGCGATCACCGTCGGCCGCGTCGGATCTTCCCGGTGGGCCAACGCGTTCAGTTCGCGCAGCAGCGGCCGGGCGTCGGCTTTCGGCCCCAGCCGACCGAAGGCGAGATCGATGTCCACTTCGTTGCCGATCCCCCACGTGACGATCGCCGGGCTGTTGTAGTTTTGGCGGATCATCTCGATCATCTGTGTCCGCGCGTTCGCGATCAGTTTCGGGGCGGCCTCGGCATCGGCGAAGCTGATCTTGTTGACGAACGGGACCTCGGCCCAGACGATCATTCCATAGCGGTCTGCGAGGTCGAACCACTCCTCCGCCTGCGGATAGTGCGCCACGCGCACGCTGTTGGCGCCCATCTCGGCGATCATCGCCATGTCGCGTTCATGATCCTCCCGCGAAAGGGCCCAGCCCTGCCCAAGGTAATCCTGATGCCGGGAGACGCCGCGTAGCGGAAGGTGTTTGCCGTTGAGAAAGAAGCCACGATCCGGGTCGAAGCGGATCGTGCGGATGCCGACACTCTCATCGACCCGATCGAGCGTCCTGCCGTTCTCGTGCAGAGTGGCCGCGAGCCGGTAGAGATGCGGATCCGCGCGGCCGTCCCAGAGCTGTGGGTTCGCGACGGAGAGCGTCAGGCGCGCCTCCTCCTGATCGTTTCCAAGGTCGACGGTCCGTGCCGCCACAAGCTTGCCCCGGGCATCGCTTAGCGCCACCGCGAGCTCCTGCCCGTCGCGAATGCCGGTGAGCCGCACGAGCACCTCGACCTCGGCCTTGCCGTCACCGAGCATGCGTGGCGTCGCGTAGACGCCCGGGCCGCCGTAGTCGCCAAGGTCGATGTGGCTCTTCGGTACCGAGATCAGCCGCGCCGGACGATAGATGCCGCCGTGAACAAAAAAATCGCCGAGCAGCGGGATGACGTGCTCCGTCGGGCTGCCCGGTCGCGGATCGCTGTTGTCGGCGCGGACCAGCAGCACGTTCTCGCCGGCGAAGTCGAGCGTGCCGGTCAAATCCACACGAAAGCGCGTGAAGGCTCCCGCATGGCGGGCAAGATGCCGCCCGTTGAGCCACACGTCGGCGACATTGCCGACGGCATCGAATTCGAGCACGTGACGTCTGTCCGGGTCGAGCTGCCGCCCATCGATCACTCGGTGGTACCAGCCCTTGCCCTGCCGGTTGTCGGTCGCGTCGGTGCGACCGATGCGATACTCGCCGAGCTGGTTCCAGGTGTGCGGCAAGGTGATCGGCTGCCAGGCGGAAGATGTCGCCTCCAGCGCCGCTTCGGGCGTCCAGTCGTCGTCGTAGCGAAAGCTCCAGCTTTCGGTCAGGTCACGCGTTTCGCGGACGAAGCGGTCGCCGGGGGGAACGGAGCCTGTCGCGCAGGCCGCCAGCAGGATCGACGAAAGCAGGAGGATTAACAGACGACTCATTCGGCCTCCAGAGCCAGATCGGCGATGACCGGATAGTGATCGGAGGGTAGCCGGCCTTCCCAATGCTGCGTCACGACCGAGTGCCCCGTCACCGCAAACTCGCTCGTCGCGAAGATGTGATCGATCGGCCCGTCGGCTGCGGCCGTGATGTCGAACCCGGTGAAGGTCCCCGGGGGCCCGTAGGGTGGGGGGCTGCTGATCGAGCGTGAATCGGCGAGGCCGCTCCGCGCGGTGTCGGCGAGGATGCGGTAGGGCTCGGCGCCCGGCTTGACGTTGAAGTCCCCCATCACGATCGCGGGCGCGCTGCCCGCGGCGACCCATTGGACGATCATCCGCGCGGCATTGGCCCGCGCGGCCATGCCGACATGGTCGAAATGCGTATTGAGCACGCGGATCGTCTCGCCGCTGCGCAGGTCGCGCAGGACAGCCCACGTCGCGATGCGGGGCAGGGCGGCGTCCCACCCCTTGCTGCCGGCCACCTCGGGCGTCGGCGAGAGCCAGAACGTGCCCGAATCCACCGCCGTGAAACGGTCATTGCGCCAGCCGAGTGGGGAGAACTCTCCTGCCTGGGCCCCGTCGTCGCGCCCGACGCCGACGAAGGTGTATTCGGGCAGCGCCGCTTCGAGATACTGCTTCTGATGGAGCAGGACCTCCTGCATGCCGAGTAAGTCCGGCCCCTCGCGCCGAATAACGGCAGCCACCATCTCCTTGCGGTGCGGCCAGGCGTTTGCGCCGTCGGAGGCGACGTCGAGCCGAATGTTGAACGTCATCGCGCGGATCGGCGCGCTGCCGGCGGGTTCGGCCGGCACATGCGCACAAGCGCCGAGCAGAACGACGGCGAGGAGGGTGAGGAGATGTTTCATGCTGCGCGCTCCAGTTCGGTACCGTTGCTGGCGATAATCTCGCGGTAGAGTGCTGCGCTGCGTTTGGGCGTGCGTGCGAGCGTCTCGTAGTCCACGTGGACGATTCCGAAGCGCTTGGCATAGCCGAGCGCCCATTCTAGATTGTCGAACAGCGACCAGACCATGTAGCCGCGGATGTCGACCCCCGCTGCGATCGCATCGCGCACCGCGGCTATGTGCTCGGTAAGGTACTGGCAGCGATCCTCGTCGAAAATGCCGTCGGCTTCACTGGTCGCGGGATCGGAGAAGGCGGCGCCGTTCTCCATGATGTAGACCGGCAGGTCGCCGTACCGCTCGCGAAACCAGAGCAGTGTGCGGGTCATCGCTTCGGGAAAGACTTCCCAATCGGTCTCGGTATGCGGCGCCCCTTCCTGGACGACGTGTTCCGCGAACAGCGGCCACGCCGTGTCCGACGCGCGCACGACGCTGCGGGTGTAGTAATTGATGCCGACGAAGTCGACCGGCTGGCAGCACAGCGCCAGATCCTCGGCCGACCAGTCCTCCCACGCCTCGCCGTAGATTTCACGGAGCTCCGCCGGGCAGGTGCCGAGCAGCGCGGGGTCGAAGTACTGGCGGTTCATATAGGCGTCGGCGCGCGCCGTGGCGGCAAGGTCCTCGGGCCTGTCGCTAGCCGGGTATTTGGGTTCGATATTGATGACCAGCCCGACCTCGTGCGCGCCGCATTCGCGGTAGGCCTGCACCGCGCGGCCATGCGCGCGCATGAGGTTGCGGCTGACGATCGCGCATTCGAAGATGCTGCGGTGGCCCGGCGCGAGCACGCCGTTGAGATAGCCGCCGTCGGCCACCACCCACGGCTCGTTGAGTGTCGCCCACTTCTTCACTTTGCCATCGAGCGCCCCGAACATGACGGCGGCGTACTCCGCGAACCATTCCGCGCTCTCGCGGTTGAGCCAGCCGCCCCGGTCGTCGAGCGCGGCGGGCAGGTCCCAGTGATAGAGGGTTGCCAAGGGTTCGATCCCGGCTTCGAGCAGGCGGTCGACGAGGCGGCGGTAGAAGTCGAGCCCAGCCTCGTTCACGCGGCCGGTGCCTTCGGGCAGCACGCGGCTCCACGAGACGCTGAAGCGATAGGCCTGCAACCCGAGCCGCTTCATCAGCTCGACGTCGCTTTCCATGCGGTTGTAGTGATCGCAGGCGACGTCGCCGGTATCGCCGGTGGCGATCATCAGGCGCGGGTCGTGGGTGAAGCGGTGCCAGATGCTGGCCCCCGCCCCATCCGCGAGCGGGGAGCCCTCGATCTGATAGGCCGCCGTGGCCGCGCCCCACAGGAAGCCTTCGGGAAAGCCGCTCATCGGCCCTGCTCCTCGACGCGGTGCGACAGCAGCCACAGGTAGAGCGCAGGGTCGTCGTAGGCCGGGTCCCAGGCGTTGTGGCCGAGGTCTGGATAGATCGTCAGGCGGCTCCGATGCCCGCCACAGGCGCGGATCGCTCGGGCCATGGCGAAGCTGCCCTCGGGTGTCACCACGTCGTCGCGGTCGCCGTGGAAGGCCCAGACCGGTGTGCCCGTCAGCGCGCAGGCGGTGGCGGGATCGCCGCGCCCGGCGACCGGCGCGATCGCGGCGAAGCGCTTCGGTTCCGCCGCCGCCCAGCGCCAGGTCGCATGGCCGCCCCGGCTGAGGCCGGTGAGATAGACCCGCGCCGGATCGACCGGGAGCGCTTCCATGACATGATCGACGATCGCGTCGAGCTTGGCGATGTCCCAGTCCTCCTCGGCCGGCAGCAGCGGGGAGACGAGGATGAACGGGAAGTCCGTCTGTCGGTCGGCGACCTTGGGTGGGCCGTGGATCTTGATCCTGGCCACATCGCTGCCCCGCTCGCCCGAGCCGTGGAGGAAGATCATCAGCGGCCAGCGCGCGTCCTCGTCGGCCGTCGCGACGCCGGGCGGGAGGTGAAGCTGATAGACGTAGCCGCCTTCCTCCACCGCCGGCTGCGGGTGTTGCCCGGCTTTCATCGCCGGGGGCGGCGTCGCCGCGACGGCGTCGTATCCGGTGCAGGCCCCCAGCAGAAGGACCAGCGGCAACAAACGAACCCAATTCATCCTTTGACACTCCCGGCAAGCAATCCGCCGATGAACTGGCGCTGGAGCGCCAGAAACAGCAGCAGCACCGGCACAGTGGTGACCACCGAGCCGGCCATCATCAATTCGATGTCCTGCGCGCGTTCGCGCCCCAGCGAGGCGAGAGCGACGGGCAGGGTGTAGAGGTCCTGATCGGACAGCACGATCAGGGGCCACATGAAGTCGTTCCAGCTCCCGAGGAAGACGAACAGCGCCAGTGTCGCAACCGCGGGGCGCAGGATCGGCAGCACGACGTGGCGGAACACGTCCCACTCGCTCGCGCCGTCGATCCGCGCCGCCTCCAGCAGTTCGTCGGGAATCGAGAGCGCAAATTGCCGCACCAGGAATATCCCGATGATCCCGGCAAGCCACGGGACCAGGACGCCGGCGTAGGAATTGACGAGGCCCATGGCCTTGAGCTCGAGGAACAGCGGCAGCATGCCGATCTGTCCCGGGATCAGCAGCAGCGCGAGCAGCGTCTGCACCGTGGCCGTCCGCCCCGCGAAGCGCAGCTTGGCGAAGGCGTAGCCGGCAGGGACGGTGAATAGCAGCGCGAGCAGCGTCGCGAGGGTGGAGACGAGGAGGCTGTTGAGCAGAAACACGCCCATGCCCTGCGCGGCGAAAAGCTCGCGATAGTTGGCGAGAGTCGGTTCGGCGGGGATCAGCGGCGGCGGGAACTGGCCGGCATCGCCGGGCTGCATCAGGCTGACCGAGATCATCCACAGCAGCGGCGCAAGCGTGATTGCCGCGAACAGCGCGACAAGCGCGGTCATGGCGTGCCCGGCCTTCATGTCCTGCGCACGTGCAACAGACGCATCGCGAGCGCCGGCAGCAGCGCCGCGGCGAGGATGCAGACGAACAGCACGACCGCGACCGCCGCACCGGTCCCGAGGTTCCACCACTGGAAGCCTTCCTCGAACATCAGGTAGAGTACGGTGACAGTCGATTGCGCCGGGCCGCCTTCGGTCATCACGTACGGCTCGGCAAAGAGCTGGAACATGGCCACGATCGTCAAGATCGCGACGAGACCGGTGGCGGGCGCGATCGCGGGCAGGGTCACGTGGCGCAGCCGCGCCCACCAGCCGGCACCATCGATCCGCGCTGCTTCGTCCAGTTCGCGCGGCACCGTCTGCAATGCAGCGAGGAAGATCAGCATGGCGTAGCCGAAACTCTTCCACACGACGAACAGTGTGATTGCGGGGATCGCCCATCGCGGGTCGCCGAGCCAGTCGACCGGCTGTAACCCAAGCGTATCCAGCGCGTAGTTCACGAGGCCGTAGCGCGTGTGGAGCAGGTACTTCCATACGACAGCGGCGGCCACTAGCGTCGCGACATAGGGCGCGAAGAAGACGACCCGCCAGACCGGGCGCCAGGCGACCATGCGCTCGTTGACGAGGATCGCCGCGGCGAGTGAGATGGCGATCACCAGAGGCACGCCGAGAACGACGAACCACAGCGTGTTGCCGAGCGCGGTCCAGAACAGCGGATCGGCAAGCAGGGCGGCGTAGTTGTCGAGCCCGACGAAGCGCAGGTTACGGATGTCGGCGAGGGCGTAGATGTCGAAATCGGTCAGGCTCAGCGCGAGCGAGGCGATCGTAGGCAGGACGAAGAACAGGGCGATCGCGAGCAGCGCCGGGGCGCTGAAAAGCCACCCGGCGCGCCGCTCGGCCTCGACACCGGTGCGGCTCATGTCAGGCGTCCCCGCTCCATCATCCAGCGCCGCTTGGCGAGGATGTCGTCGACACGGCGATCGATCTCGGCAGCGGCACTGCGCACCGTGTACTCGCCCCGAACGGTGCGGTCGGCAACGACCTGCATCTCCGTAACCACGCGCTCCCATTCGGGTACCTTGGGCAGGGGACGGGCAAGTTCGAGCTGGCGCGCGAACGGAGCGACCACGCTGTCGCGTGCGAGATCGCCGGCGACCCAGGCGGATCGCCGCGCCGGCAGATCACCGGTCGCGCGATGCAGAGCGAGCTGAGCCGCCGGATCGGTGAGCCTGCGCACGGCGTCCCATGCCTCGCGCTTGCGTTGGCCGTTGCGGAAGACGACGAGGCTCGAGCCGCCGGGCGCAACGGTTCCGGGCCCTCCCGGTCCGGGGTGCGGCGCTGTGGCCCACAGCGTCTGCATCGAGGCCGGCAGGCGGTCGCGCATCTCGCCGATCATCCACGGCCCCGACGGATAGGCCGCGAACCAGCCGCGTGCGAACTCGGCCCAGCGGTTGGCGATCTGCGCACCAGCGACGGTCGGGGCCAAACCCTCATCGAACAGCGACTTGTAGAACCCCAACGCCTCCCGAAACTCAGGCGAGGAAAAAGCGCCGCGCGTGCCGTTCTCTCGCAGGAACGTCGCGCCTGTCGAGAGGGCCATGGTCTGTAGGTGCTCGAACTCTTCGAGCGGCAGGAGGACACCGTAGGTCTCGCCGGCGCTCTGCCTGCGGATGCGGGCGAGCGCCGCTTTCCATTCGCCCCAGTCGAGCGGCGGTGTGTCGTACCCCGCGCGCACGAACAGATCGGTGCGGTAGAACAGAACGCGCGTGTCGACATACCACGGCACCGCCGCCAGTCGCCCGTCGATGCGGTTGCTTTCGAGGACCGCCGCAAACTGGTCCGTGCCGAGCTCAAGGCCCGTCGGCACCGGCTCCAGTGCATCGAGGGCTGCGAGTTCGGCAAGCCAGCTATTGCCGACCTGCGCCAGGTCGGGCAGCGCCTCGCCGACGAACCCGGTCAGGAGCTTCTGGTGCGCGCCCGACCAGGGGAGCGGCTGCACGTCGAGCGACCCGAGCCCGAAATCGGGCAGAAGGCCCGGAAGGACCGCCGCCTCGTTGCCGATGGCCCAGAACGTCAGTCCGCGATCGCGACGGCAGCCGCCCAGTGCGCATGCCGCCGAGCTCGCGATCCCCGCCGCCAGAAGGTCGCGCCGCGAGAACCCGCCGTCCATCACGCCGCGTCGGAGGACGCACGGAGGGCTGCACCGCCGGTGGAGTCGCGTTCCGCCAGCCGCGGGGAAAGCACGACGCCGTGTTCCAGGCCCAGTTCCTCACCGCGCAGCATTCGCAGCAGCAGCATCGCCGCGGTCGAGCCGAGCTGCGCCATGTTCGACTGCATGGTGGTCAGCTTGGGGCTGACGTGGCGCGCGAGCGGGATGTCGTCGAATCCGGCGACGAGCGTCTCGACGCCCACGGCGACGCCTGCCTCTTCGAGCACCGACATGAGGCCGACCGCCATCACGTCGTTGGACGCGAACACCGCATCGGCGGGCACTTGCCCGGCCAGCAGCAGCCGCGCGGCTTCCTGGCCTGCGCTCTCGGTGAAGTCGCCGGGCAGAATCACCGGTGCCCTCTCACACAGACCCTCGCGCATGGCGTCGGTGAAGCCGCGCAGTCGCTCGCGCGCATCGCGGTTGTGCTTGGGGCCGGCGATATGAACGATCCGCTTGCGCCCGCGCGCGATCAAGTGCTCGGTGATGGTGCGCGCGCCGTGATAATTGTCGACCGCGACAAAGGGCACATCACTGCCGTCCGCCTGGGCGTTGAGCAGCACGGTCGGCATGTTCGGGTCGAGATGTTCCGACAGCAGCTCGGCGGTGGAATCCGGCGGCATCAGCAGCAATCCGTCAACACGCCCGCGCATGGCGCGGATCGCATTGGTCGTCTCGTGCGAGCTGCCGTGCATATTGCCAAGCAGCAGGTGTTTGCCGGCCCCATGCGCGATCTTGTCGATTCCGCGGATCACTTCGGAGAAGAACTCGCCGAACAGGTCGGGCAGGATAACGCCGATCGTATCGGTCTGGCGGTTTGTAAGGCTGCGCGCACCGCTGTGCGGCACGAAATTGAGCTGCTTGGCCGCAACCTCGATCGCTTCGCGGGTCGCCTTGGTGACGTTGCTGTGTCCGTTCAGCGCACGCGAGACGGTAGCGACTGAAACGCCAGCTTCCCGCGCAACATCCCGAATCGTGACCATGGCTCCCCTCGCTCCGATATCAATGTAACCGTTTTCATAAGTTCGGCAATGGTGTGCACGGAATGGCTTTCCCGTCGCGGTCGAACAGGTGCAGCCGTTCCGGCGCGACATGCAGCGGAATGCTTTCGCCGGTCTTGATCGCACGATCGCCTGCGGTGCGCCAAACCAGCGCGGCATCGCCCGTGCCGAGCCGCGCGTGGCGTTCTCCTCCGAACCACTCGACAAATCCGACCCTGCGCGGGGCCAGCGCGATCATATGGCCTTCCGGCACCACCGTCAGCGCTTCGGGTCTGATGGCTACCGTCACCTCGCTTCCGGCCGCGAGCGGCGTGCCGAGCGCGCCGAGCACGATCCTTTCGCAATCACCGACGGCAATTTCGGTTTCGCTTCCACTGACGCGCAGGATCCGACCGGGCAGGCGGTTGATCGGCGGCTGGCCGAAGAACTCTGCCGCGAACAGGGTCGCTGGGCGGCAGTAGAGGTCCTCGGGCGCGCCTTCCTGCTCGATCCGCCCATCGCGCATCAGCACGATCCGGTCGGCCAGCGCCATCGCCTCGGCCTGGTCGTGGGTGACGTAGATCGTCGATGTGCCCAGCCGGGCGTGCAGTTCCGCAAACTCGCGCCGCATCTGCGCCCGCAGGCCGGCGTCCAGGTTGGAGAGCGGCTCGTCGAACAGGAACAGGTCGGGCTCTCGCACGATCGCGCGGCCGATAGCGACACGCTGCCGCTGCCCGCCGGAGAGCTCGGCGGGGCGGCGGTTCATCAGTTCGGCCAGCCCGAGGAGTTCGCACGTTCTGGTCACGCTCTCGTCGAGCTGTGGCCGCGGCCGTCCGGCCATGCGCAGCGGGAATGCGATGTTCTGCGCAACCGTCATCTGCGGGTAGAGAGCATAGGACTGGAATACCATGGCGACACTGCGTTCGCCCGGCGGCAACTGATCCACCCGTCGCCCGCCGATACAGATCTCGCCGCTGTCGGGTCGTTCGAGGCCCGCGATCAGCCGCAGCAGTGTCGACTTGCCGCAACCAGACGGACCCACGAGCACGACGAACTCGCCGTCACCCACCGACAGGTCGAGCCCATCGAACAGCACGGCGGCGCCAAAACTCTTGCCGACCCGGGATAGCGTTGCGCCGGGCAATTGCGTCACTCCCTCAACCGGAACGTCGGTTCCGTTGCCGCAGCGGCCATAGCGCCGCGACGCGCCGCGCACCAAGCGACTTGTGCGTGCGGGAAAGCGAAAGAAGTGGGCCGCGCCGGGGCCTACTTCCGTTTGAGGATCACCTGCATGACGCGCGCAACCTCGCTGCGCAGGGTGGAGGCCTGCTTCTCGAGCTCCGTAGCGGAGTTGAGGACCTGTGAGGCGGCCGCGCCGGTCGAGAGCGCGGTTTCGCGAATTTGCTCCACGTTGGCCTTGACCTCGCTCGCGCCACGCGCTGCCAGGTCGATATTGCGTGCCAGTTCCTGCCCTGCGACCGACTGCTGGTCGACCGCAGAGGCGATCGAGACGGCGGTCGATTCTAGCTGCTGGACCTGATCGGCGACAGTGCGCAGAGCGCCCACGCTCGCAGTGGTCGATTGCTGTATCGCACGGATCTGCTGCGCCACCTGCTCGGTCGCGCGCCCGGTTTGCGAGGCGAGCTCCTTGACCTCCGAAGCGACGACCGCGAACCCGCGGCCGGCCTCTCCGCCGCGTGCTGCCTCGATCGAGGCGTTGAGCGCCAGCAAGTTGGTGCGCTGCGCGATGGTCGAGATCAGCTCGACGACCTGCCCGACCTGATCGGCTGTCGCGGAAAGTGCCGAGATCGTATCGTTCGCTTCACGGGTCGCGCCGGTTGCCTCGCGCGCCAATTCGGCCGATTGCGCGGCCTGACGGCTGATTTCTCCGATCGACATGGCGAACTCGTCCGAAGCGGCGGCGGCAGCGGTGACGCCGGACGAGGCCTCGACCATCGCCTGGGCCACACGCTGGGTCTGCGCGGCCCCTTGCTCCGCCGCGATGGCCATGGAACTGGCAGTCGCCTTCAACTGTGCGGAAGCCGCCCCGACGCCGGACACGACCTCGCCGACGCTCGATTCGAACGTGCGAGCAAACGCACGGACTTCCTTCTCGCGCCGTTCGCGCTCTGCACGGCGGCTGGCGAACATCTCGTCGAGTTTGACCCCGGACTTGACGAAAACCTCGAACGCACGCGCAATTTCGCCGATCTCGTCGCGCCGATCGAGCCCATCGATCGTAAAATCGCGATAGCCGGCGGTCAGGGCGGTCATGTCGCGTGCCAGGGTGCCGAGTTGCTCCGAGGTATCGGCCAGCATGATGCGGATCGCGCCGAGGCAGAGCACGCCAGCCACGCCGGCGACGGCGACGATCGCCCAGCGTAGCGTGGACGCGGTTTGCGGATCCGCCGAGAGCGCTATCCATGCCAGCACCGTCACGAGCGTCAGAGCAGCGAGCGGGATGCCGGCGAGAAACGCGATCTTGCGCGCGAGCGAGCGGTCATTGAACCAGCGCGCCAATGCGAACGTATCGTTCGCCGCCGCGGGGGCGGATTGCCTCAGCTCTACTTGCTCGATTTCTTCGCGCATGTCGTCGGGCACGATGATCGTCGTCGGAGCGTTCATGCTACTTTCCTTCCCGGCTCGGCCTTTGCTGTGCCACCTTGAGGGACTTCTGCTGTGAGGTGCTGTGCGACTTCCCCTGCGGGCATGGGCGCGAAGAAGAGCCAGCCCTGGATGTGATCGCAACCGGCGCTGCGCACCATGGCGGCTTGGTCCTCGGTCTCCACCCCTTCGGCGGTCACGCGCATTTTGAGCGCGCGGGCCATGGAAATGCTGGAGAGCATCATCGCCCGCAGGCTCTCGTCGACCGCGGAGTCGACCACCAGAGAGCGGTCGAGCTTGAGCTTCTCGAACCGGAATTGCCGAAGGAAGCCGATCGAAGCATAGCCGGTTCCGAAATCGTCGAGCACGACGTCGACCCCGAGCCCCCGGACGAGGTCGAGGCTGCGTTCGGCCACGAGCGGATCGAGGACGAGGCAGGTCTCGGTGATCTCCAGCTCCAGCCGCTCTGGCGGAAAGCCGGTCTCTTCCAGGATCTGACCGAGCTGGAAAGGAAACTCCGGGTTGCGCAGCTGCGCGGCGGAAATATTCACCGACAACTTGATTCCCCAGCGCAAGGCATCGGTGCAGGCGCGGCGCAGAACCCATGCGCCGATCGCGTTGATCAGGCCCGACTCCTCGGCCACCGGAATGAACACGTCGGGGCCGAGGTCTCTTCCGTCGGGCCGTTGCCATCGCAGCAACGCTTCGACGGCGACGATGTGGCGTGTTCGCGAGTCGACGAGAGGCTGGTAATGCACGCGGAACTCTTCGTGGAGCAGCGCGGCGCGCAAATCGTTGTCGAGATCGCGTAGCGCTTCAAGGCTGCGGTCGAATTCGTCCTTGAACCAGGTGCAGCGCATTTTGCCGTCGCGTTTGGACACGTACATGGCCACGTCTGCGCGGCGCAGCAGCTCGGAGGACTCCAGCGTTGCGCCGGCCGGGCAGCGGGCGAGCCCCACGCTCGCTCCGATAGGGATTCGTCTGTCGTCGAGGGCCACCGGCTGCGAGAGGGTTTCGATCAACCCGCGGCAAATGCCTTCGAGCAGCGTCCCTGCGAGCGGTCCGACCATGCTCACTGCGAACTCGTCGCCGCCCAGGCGATAGGTCGCCGCGTCGTTGCCGCACAGCTGGCGAAGGATCTGTGCGATTTCCTTGATCAGGCGGTCGCCGACGCCGTGCCCATAGAGGTCGTTGACGGTCTTGAAGCCGTCGAGGTCGATCAGTGCCACGGCCATCTCCTGCCCCGCGGCGGCGGCGGCGATGTTCCGGTGCAGCGCGCGGCGGTTGGGAAGCTGGCTGAGACTGTCGGTCATGCCGAGCCGCTCGAGCCGCGCGACATGGGCAAAGCCGAAGCGAAGCAGCAAGAGCACAGCAATCGCGTATGTCCCGACGCCGACGATGAGCAACGGAGAGGTTCTTGCCAATGGGAAATCATCGCTGAGCAGCAGCGCGAGCCAGATCGCGGCGAAGATCGCCGTCAGGACTACGAGCGGCGCGACCACCAGAAGGCGCGGCGCCAAACCGTGATTTTCCCCCTCTAGTGTCACCCGTTCGAACCCCAAACCCCTGTTCTTGCTCGCAACTTAGCGCCGCCGCACTAAGGAAGCGTTAAGTGCGAATTTACCTTGCAGCTGCTGCCCCGTAAGCCTCTGTCGGCGGGCTCCCGACCCGTGCACCGGTAGAGGCCCTGCACATCCGTGGCCGGCGCAAACCGTCCGCTGTTGCCTGCCATCGTCTCTCCGGCGCCGAGCATCAGCCAGCCGTCGCTCCGCAGGCTGTCGGCCACGCGGCCCAGGGCGCGCCGCCGGGTCGCCGTATCGAAGTAGAGCAGCACGTTGCGGCAGAGCACGAGATCGAATCGTTCGGGCCTGATCGGCGTGTCGAGTACGTTGCCGACGCGGTAGCAGATCGGCGCAAGCAGTGCCGGGTCCGGCACCCATCCGCGCGGAGTCTCGCTGAAGTGCCGAAGCATCTGTGCGACGCCGAGGCCGCGTTGAATCTCGAACTGGCTGTAGCAGGCCCGCCGCGCAGCCGAGATCGCCCGACTCGAGATATCGGTACCCAGTATCTCGATCTTCCACCCGCGCCACATCTGCGGTCGGTCCGCGAACATCATCGACAGCGACAGCGCCTCTTGCCCGGTGGAGCAGCCGACGGACCAGATAGCGAGGCGCCGTGTTCCTGCGCGCTTCGCGGCGAGATCGGGCAACACGGTATCGGACAACCGCTGGAACAGCTGTCGGTCGCGGAAGAAGTAGGTCTCGTTGTTGAGGAGCGCTTCCACGACCTTGCGCGAGATCTCTTCGGAATCGTTTCTGTCCAGCATGCAAACGAGCTGGTCGACGTTGTCGATGCCATATTCGCGGAACACGTCTGTCAGTGCGCTGCCGACACGCCACTGGCGGCCTTCGGTGAGCTGCTGGCCGGTTCGTTCCAGCAGCAGATCCGCGATGATTCGGTGCGATATCTGCGTCACCTCCATGCCGCTTCTCCGGCGTGGAGGGCGATGCGCAACGCCACTTTCTCGGGCGGTAGCACCGCCGACGCGAGCCCGGCTTGCACGACCGCGCGGGGCATGCCCCAGACGGAGGAGCTGGCTTCGTCCTGAGCGATGATATTGCCGCCCGCCTGGACCAGTCGCTCGGCACCCAGGAGGCCGTCGCGTCCCATTCCGGAGAGTACCACGCCAAGTGCGCCGTCCGCCACGACGCCGGCCATGCTCTCGAACATGGAATCGACCGAGGGCATGCATCCGCTCGGCGCCCTGAAGTCCGTCCGATCGGCGACCAGGGCGCCCGTGTTCCCGCGCAGGAGAAGGTGCCCGTCGCCGGGAGCAATGTGGATGCGACCGCTTTCTACGGGCGTCTCGCGGTCGACCACCACCGCCTCGCGTCCGCTTGCGAGTTCGAGTTGGCCGGCGAAGACGTGCATGAAGCTTCGGGGCAGGTGCTGCGTCACCAGAATGGGCGCCTCCACGTACCGTGGGAGATTGCGCAACAGCATGCACAGCGCGTGAATCCCACCGGTCGAAGCGCCTATGCCGATGATCTCCAGGGGGCCGCCGTGCCTGTTGCGCGCGCGCAGGGGCGGTTCGGCGGGCGATGCCGGCGCCGCGTCCGCTCGGCTGCGCCGGCCCAGCGCGCGAATTCGCTGCAGGAGCGCGGCGCGATAGCTTTCGTCGAACTCCCCGCTGCGCGGCTTGAGCATCGTATCAGCGGCACCCATCGAGAGCGCGGCCAGCGTGTGCTCCGCCCCCACTTCGGTGAGAGAGGAGACCACCAGCACCTGCGTGCCGGGGTGCGCGGCGAGTATCTTCGGCAGCGCGTGGAGCCCGCCCATGCCCGGCATTTCGAGGTCGAGCAGCACAACGTCGGCCGGAGTGATCGCAAGGGCGGCGAGTGCGTTCTCTGCGCTGCCGGTCTTGCCGATGATGGCCATGTCGCCTTCGGGCGCGATGATCCTCGAGAGCACGGCACGTACCGTCAGCGAATCGTCGACGATCATGACGCGGATGGGCGCCCGCTGGGGCGGAGGTTGCCCGGCCTGATCGGCGGCGACGCTGCTTTCCGCGCCCATGGGCCGGGCCTCAGGCCATTCCAACGAGCTGAAGCTTGATCTGCAGGGTTTCGTGGTCGAACGGCTTCATCACGTATTCGTCCGCGCCCGCGCCGATAGCCTCGCGGATATGGGCGACGTCGTTTTCGGTGGTGCAGAAGACCACTTTCGGCGCGTCGCCGCCTGGCATACGGCGGAGATTGGTGATGAACTCGATGCCGGTCATGACCGGCATGTTCCAGTCGAGCAGCACGAGATCGGGCATGGCCTCCTCGCACTGGGCGATGCCCTTCGCGCCGTTCTCGGCTTCCTCGACGGCGAACCCGAGCGACTCCAGGATATGGCGCGAGACCTTTCGGATCACGCGCGAGTCGTCGACGATCAGGCAGTTCTTCATCTTGATGCGATCCTTTTCTGCGGCTCCCGTCTATTCGCTCCGGGTAACCAATCGTTTAAGCAGCGGTCTCGCCGGGGCCGGCGACAAGCGCGGCCACGTCGACCAGCACCGCGGGCCCGCTGGCGGTTTCAATCATGCCGTGGGCGACCTGCGCCCAGCAGGCGCCCAAGGTGGCAGGCGTAGGCGCAGGTTCGCCAGCGGCGGGGACCACGTCATCCACCCGATCGACGAGCAGGGCGTAGGAATGCCCTGCCACCTCGACCACCGGCGCGCGCATGTCGGTCGTCTCGGACGGGCCAAGCAGGCCCAGGGCCTTCCGGCTGTCGATCACGGTCAGCGCACGGCTGCGCAACGCGGCGAGCCCGGCGATGAAGTCGGGTGCACGCGGAACCGGGGTGATTTCGGTGAGCTCGACGATCGAACCAATGTCCCCGGCGCGAAAGGCGGCGGGGCGTCCGGCGATGCGCGTGAGAAGAAGCAGGTCACTCATCAGCGTGTACCCGAGCGCGCGCTGGCGAGGGCCGTAAGCAGCGCTTCGCGGTCATAGCGGTAGATGCTGTGCGGATCGCCGTCACTACCCTCCGGCCGCGACCGCAGGCGGACGACTGTTCCGTCTCCGTCAGGTTCCCGCGCGGCATCCAGCGTCACCGAGATATCGGCCGCCCGCCGATCGTCTTCGCCCAGAATCTCGTAGCCCGCCGATCGGATCAGCGGTTCGAGGAAGCTTACTACCCATGGATCGGTGGTGGGCAGACGGCAGGTCGGCTGCTGTGCCGGCGCCGCACGGCGACCATGGCGGGCGAACAGACGGTGCGCATCGACGACCCCCACCATCGCCCCGTCGATCAACGCCGTGCCCTCGAGCGTGTCGTCTCCTTCGACCGGCACGATCGTGTCCGGGAGTTCAAGCGAGTCGACGACGCCTCCGACCGCGTACAGCAGTGTGCTTTCCCCGTCGTCGAGGCGCAGTGCGGTGATCGTCTCGGTGGCTATGTTCGCACCTTCCGCGCCCAGCAGGGGGAGGATCGTGCCGTCAACGGTCGCCAGCATTCCATCGCCGGCGTGCTCGATTGCGGACACTGGAAGCATGTGGATGTGGCGGATCACGGCCATGCGCAGGGCGCGCCGGCGTCCGGTGAGGGAAGTGAAGACGACTGCATGCTGAGGGGAGGCGACCGCCTCTTGGGTACCGCCATCCGCCGAGACGGTGCGGACGCGGGTCTGGCTGGCGAGCCCGTGTGCCTCGGCGAGACCGGGAATGTCGATCTTGAGGATCGGCTTGCCGTCGTCGAGCAGTACCGTGCCGCCGTAAAGCCCGATCGCCTCCAGCGCCGGCGGCAGCGGCTTCAGCACGAAGTCCTCGTTGTCGAGCACGCGGTCGACCGCGAGCGCGAACAAATCGCCGCTGACGAGCCGCAGGAAGACGAACGTGGCACGGTCGAGATCGACCTCCTGATCGAGACCGAGCACCTCGGCGAGGTCGAGGCACGGCACGCGTTCACCTCGGAAGGTGAGGAAGATGCCGTCGCCGAGACGGTCCACCTCGACCGAGCGCGAGACACTGCGCGCGATCTCGACGATGTACGAACGCGGCAGACCCAGCGTGTGGGACCCGACTTTCACCGTCAGCCCCTCGACGATGCTGAGCGTCAGCGGCAGATGGAGAAACACGATCGTGCCCCTGCCTTCCTTGCTGGAAACGGAGACAGAACCGCCGAACCGTTCGACGTTCGCGCGCACCACGTCCATCCCCACGCCGCGTCCGGAGACTTGACTGACCGTGTCGGCAGTCGAGAGGCCGGGGGCGAAGATGAGATCGAGCTTCTGCTCGGCAGTCATCGCGGCGACTTCCGCGGCGCTCGCCACGCCCGCGGCGACGGCTTTCTCGGCCAGCCTGTCGAGCGCGATTCCGCGCCCGTCGTCGCTTACGCCGATGACGATCCGGTTGCCCGTGCGGCGTGCCGAGACGGTGACGATGCCGATTTCGCGCTTGCCGGCGGCGAGACGCTGCGCCGGGGGTTCGATCCCGTGATCGATGGCGTTGCGCAGAATGTGCATCAGCGGGTCCCGCACCGATTCGATCATTTCGCGGTCGAGCTCGACGTCGCCGCCTTCGAGATCGATCATCACCTGCTTGCCGAGTTCGGAGGAGAGGTCGCGGACCATCCGTGGCAGCGCGCCGAACAAATGCTCGAGCCGTTGCATACGCATCCGGGTCGCCCCTTCGCGAACTTCGTCGAGAATGGCCGACAGCCGTTCGAAGGGGCCTTGCAGCGCGGGATCGGCGCCTTGCTCCCGCAACCGCCGGGCGAGTTCGTTGCGCGCGAGGACCATGTCGGAAACGCCGCTCATCACCCGGTCCAGCAGTTCGACCGGCAGCCGGATCGAGCGTGTGTTGCCGTTTGTCCTGGCGGCTCTGGGGCCGGCCTGCTCGCCGGCCTGAATGGTTTCGCTATCGGGTTCGTCGCGGCGAGGCTCGAGTGCCGCGATCAGCATCTCGTCGCCGCCTTCGGGCAAGCTCTCGCCAGCGTCGATCGCGTCGATCATGTCGGTAATGCGATCGATGATCGCGAGCACCGCAGTGACGAGGCCGGTGCTTGCATGACGGCGCCCGGCGCGGACTTCCGAAAGCGCGCTTTCCGCGCCGTGGCTGAGCCTCTCGAGTCTGGGAAAGTCGAAGAACCCGCAGTTGCCCTTTACCGTGTGGACGAAGCGGAAGATGGCGTCGAGCCGCTCCCGGTCGGCGGGATCGGCTTCCCACGCCACGATCTCCCCCTCGATCGCTTGGAGCATCTCGCGGGTCTCGGCCACGAAATCTGCCAGCAGGTCGTCCATCGAAATCCATGCCCCCCGGGATAGTGCAGGGAGGTATGGCCAATGATGGTTAACGAACGGTCACCGCCTGTCGGGAAAGTGCCGCAGGATGCACCAGACCACGAGTGCTGCGATCGCGCCGCCGACGACGTTGGCGGCAAGCTCCGCGGCATAGACGGCGTCCGCACCCCAATGGGGGCGCAGCAACCACGCGAAAGGCAGCATGACCAGGAACACGCGCACGCAGCTCTGCGTCAGCGCCCAGGCGGCCTTGTCGACCGCATTCAGCGCGCCATTGGCAACGATGAGCAGCCCGAATCCCGCGTAGCCCCACGCCGCGATCCGCAGGTATCCGTCGAACTCGGCGATCACCGCCGGATCATCGGTGAAGAACTGCGCAAACCACTCGCCGGCCGCGAACAGGACGAACGCAAGCGCCATTCCGTACCCGACGCAGAATATTCCCGCTTCGAGCATTGCGAGCCGAGAGCGGTCCGGACGCCCGGCGCCCCAGTTCTGGCCGACGATTGCGCCGATCGAACCCGAGAGGCCGAGCAGGGGCACTACGGCGAAGCTTTGCAACCGGCCTGCCGCGCCGAAACCCGCCACCGCCGCCTCGCCTTGTGCGGCGAGAAGGGCGGTGAGAATTGAGAGCCCCACGGGGTTGACGGCGTTCGAGAACGCCGCCGGACCGGCAACCCGCAGGATCGCGCGCGCGGATTCGCCGAAACGGGACTGGCGGATCAGGCTCGGCTTTATCGGCAACGCGGTGCCCGCGATCAGCCACAGCGCCATGCCGATGGCGAGCGCATATCCCGCGATTGTCGCGTAGGCGGCACCGGCCATGCCATAGCCGGCGAAACCGAAGGCGCCGGAAATCAGCAGCGGATCGAGCACCCAGTTCGCGGCCGCGAAGGTCAGCGAGACGAACGAGGTCTTGCGCGCCTCCCCTTGTCCCCGCAGCGCGCCGTTGAGTGCCATCTGCAGCAGCAGAACGGGCATGCCGAGCGCGAAAGGCACCATGTAGGCCCGGATCAGCGGCAGCAGCGCGCCGGAGGCTTGCATAAGGCGGAACAGCGGATCGAGCAGAAGGTAGAGCGCCACGCCGAGAATTCCGCCGAGCACGACGGCGAACACCGCGCCGAAGTTCGCCCTCCGTGCCGCCCGGTCGACGTCGCCCTCGCCCAAAGCCCGTGCGATGACCGAATTGACCCCGACCATGACGCCGACGCCAAGGCTCGACAGGGCAATGGTGACAGGGAAGACGAATGCGACTGCGGCAAGCTCCTGGCTGCCGAGCTGGCCGATGAAATATGCGTCGATGAGCCCGACCGACATGATCGCCGCAACGCCGATGATCATCGGTATAGTCTGGGTCACGAGGTGGCCGCGGATCGACCCGCGCGTCAGCTTGGCGCCCTCGTTCATACGCTGGCGATAGCGCCGCACCGCACGATTGCAAGATTGGCAGGCAAGCGCTTGTGCCCGAGCGCCGGCCTGTGCGATAAGTGGCGTAAAGCAATCGAAAGGAGAGAGTGCCCGTGGCGACCCAGCTCAAGCCCCGCATGGAGTGCAGCGAGGCCGAATGGCAGGCACGGCTCGACCTGGCCGCATGCTATCGCATCTTCGAACATTTCGGCTGGTCGGAGTCGATCTACAACCACATCTCGGTGAAAGTGCCGGGCGAGGACAATGCCTTCCTGATCAATCCGTTCGGGCTGCTCTATTCGGAAGTGAGCGCATCCAACCTGGTCAAGATCGACATCGACGGCAACGTCCTGTCGGGCAACTACCCGGTGAACAAGGCAGGCTTCACCCAGCATGCCTATTTCCACCGGCATCTCGATTGGGCGCACGCGATCTGCCACACGCACACCACCGAGGCGATGGCGGTATCGAGCACCGAAGGCGGGCTGCTCCCGATCAGCTTCTACGCCTGCAACTTCCAGGGTCAGATCGGCTATCACGACTTCGAAGGCGTGACCGTACGCGAGGAAGAGGGCGAACGGCTGCTCGCGAACCTCGGCGACAAGCGCATCCTGATGCTGCGCAACCACGGCCCGGTCGTGCTCGGGCGCACGATCCACGAGATGTTCGTCCAGGCTTGGGCGCTCCAGCGTGCCTGCGAGATCCAGGTGGCGACTTTGAGCCAGGGCAAGCCGATCCACGTGCCGCAGGAGGTCATCGCGGTTCATCAGCGCGATATCAGCCAGGCACAGGCGCCGGGCGGGCCGGGATACGCCGACTTCGAGGCGTGGAAGCGCAAGATCGACCGGATCGATTCGAGTTGGCGCGACTGAGGACCGGGCTCCGCCGAACCGAATGCCCGCGCTTACGGTCAACGATCGTCCCGTCCGGTTCGACATGGATCCGGAGACGCCGCTGCTGTGGGCGCTGCGCGACGCGGCCAATCTCACCGGCACGAAATACGGTTGCGGCGTGGGCGATTGCCACGCCTGCACCGTGATTGTCGATGGAGAAGCCTTACGATCGTGCCTGATCACCCTGGCCGAGGCGGAAGGGCGCTACGTCACCACGATCGAGGGGCTGAGCCGCGATCGCTCGCATCCGGTGCAGCAGGCGCTCGTGGCCGAGCAGGCGATTCAGTGCGGCTTCTGCACGCCCGGGATAGCGATGGCGGCGGCCGCGCTGATCCAGGCCAATCCCGATCCCTCGGAAGACGCGATCAGGCAGGCCATTCCCAACTTGTGCCGCTGCGGCGTCTATCCCCGCCTGGTCCGCGCCATCCAGCGCGCCGGCCGGGTCGCGCGCCGGGTCGAACGCATCAGCGCGGCGCCTGCACCTGGTATCAGCGCCGAGGATGCTGCTGTAGAGGTGCCCGCGATCGTTGCGTCGGAGGGCGAACGACCACAATGATCCAAGGCGAGCGCCTCCGAAGGGAGGGCTCGACGCGCGCAGAGGAGGCTCCAGCCTTCGCTCCAGTTCAAAGAAGCTCGCCGGCTACCGCTCCCGCGAAAAGAGGAACAGGATGAAAGCAACCATCTGGCACAACCCCAACTGCAGCAAGTCGCGCGCAGCGCTTGAGACCCTGCGCAGGCGTGACGGCATCGAGCTGGAGGTGGTCCAATACCTCAAGAACCCGCCGAGCCGCGACAAGCTCGCCCAGCTCTATCGCGACGCGGGCATCGCCCCGCGCGAAGGGCTACGCACCCAGGGCACGGACGCAAAGGAACGCGGCCTGACCGAAGCCGACGACGACGCGGTGCTCGATGCGATGGCCGCCGACCCGAGGCGGATCGAGCGCCCGCTGGTCGAGACCGCCAAGGGAGTGCGCCTCTGTCGACCGCCCGAGCGGATCGAGGACATCCTCTAGTCGTCGTCTCCGCCGCTTCCTTCGAGCACTGCGTCGGCCTGAAGCGAGCGCCAGCCGAACACGAACACCGCGGCGCACAGGACGCAGATCGAAGCGAAGCCGATCCACTGGTGGTGGCCGTAGAGCCACACGCCCGCCGCCGGCGCGACGACATAGGCCGCGCCGTTGACCGAGGCGACGATCCCGCCGATCTGCCCCTGCTCCTCGCGCGTCACCGCCAACGATGCGCCTGCGGTGAAGCCGGGCCGGTACAATCCGAAGCCCAGGGAGGCCACCGCGAAGCCCAGCGCGATCGCGTGCAGATCCTGTGCGACGGAGAATCCCAGGACGCCGATGATCGCCAGCGCCATGCCCCACAATGTCGAGGAGCGTGGTCCGAGCTTGAGCATCGGGATCAGGCCCCACTGCGCGAGGAGTGTGGCGATGGCCCCACACATCAGGACAAGGCCAATCGGTCCGGTACCCGCGGAAGGATCGGCGCGTAGCCCTAGGCGGTCGAGTATGAAGAACCCGATGATGCCGAGCGTTGCTGCCTGGGCGTGTCCGCCGAGCAAGCCCGCCACCAGCCACGGCCTCAGCCGGATATCACGCCATGAGAGGTCGGGGATGGTCTCCGGGTCGGGCATCACGCCTTCGCCGACGTCCTCGTCCTCGCCGCGCGCGACATTGGGGTTCGAGTTCGCGCTGAACGGAGCGGCGACGACGTCGCCGCGCGCCGCAAAGGTGGGGGCGTCGTTCGGCAGGCGCAGCCGCAAAGCGATCAGCACCGCCGCGCCGACCAGCGCGAACGCGAAGAACGGGCCGACGAGCCCGGTCGCGGGGAAGATCAGCAATGGCGCGAGCGCCGGGCCGATGACTGTTCCGAGCCCGAAGCTGGAGGCGATCAGCGCCATCGCCTTGGTCCGCTCGGACCGGGGTGTGCGGCTCGCCACGTAGGCCTGGACGGCGGGAGGCGCGGCCGAGCCGAACCCGCCGTAGAGACTGCGCGCGGCGGCGAAGAACACCAGCGTCGCCGCGGCCGAGATCGCGCCCGCCAGTCCGAACATGAGCACGAGCCCGCACAGGGCGAACGAGGCGATGAAGCCGGTCAGTCCGATGGCCATCATCGCCTTGCGTCCCCGCCGGTCGGAGCGGCGCGCCCAGATCGGCGCGCAGATCACCCACAGCAGCGCCGACCAGGTGTAGGCGATGCTGATCCATACGTCCTCGACGCCCAGCGCCGTGCCGACCGAAGGCATGACCGATTGCATCGCGGTATTGCCCGCCGCCGTCACCAGCATGACCAGGAAGAGCAGCACCATGCGTCCGCGGGAAATTCCCCGCGCCGCGGACGTTTCCAGCACGGGGAGATGTAGGTCGCGGTCAGCCATCCTGCTCTTCGCTAGGCTCGCCGCGGGGCGCTTGCAATACGGGCGCGGATTTGCGAACGCGGGGCTTGTCGCCGAAGTACCCAAGCGCAACCGCAATCGAGCGAGGCAGGATTTCTTGGTCCAGATGAACGAACTGGCGGTTCGACCGCGCACCCGGCTCCGCGATCGCGCTGCCCGGCTCTTCGGGCAATGGGGCATCTTCTTCCGGGGTTTCGTCGAGCATCCGCGGATGGTCGGGTCGATCATCCCTTCTTCGCGCTTCACGATCCGCAAGATGCTGGAGCCCGTGAATTGGGCAGAATGCAAGCTGTTCGTCGAATACGGCCCCGGCGTCGGCACCTTCTGTCGCCCGGTGCTGGAGCGGCTGCCGCGCGACGGCAAGCTGCTCGTGATCGATACCAACTCGCTCTACATCGACTATCTGAAGCGTACGATTACCGACGGCCGGTTCATCGCCGTCCACGGCTCCGCCGCCGACGTGCAGGATATCGTTCGTGCGATCGGACATGAGGAGGCGGACTATGTGCTCTCGGGATTGCCGTTTTCGACGTTGCCCGAAGGGGTAGGCCCGGCGATCGTAGAGGCGACGCACGAGGTGCTGCGGCCCGGCGGGGCGTTTCTCGTCTATCAGTTCTCGGCCAAGGCGCGCGATTTCATGGCGAGGCACTTCGCGCGCATCGAGCAGGGTTTCGAGCTGTGGAACGTGCTCCCCTGCCAGCTCTTCTGGGGCTGGAAGGACGAGGCGGCCTAGCACCGCCTCGCCCCGCCTCCGTTATTCGAAAGTCTCGCCGACGGCTTCCGGCGTGGGGCCCGCGAGCTGTTTGTAGACCGCCGCGAGCACGCCCACGATCAGCACGCTCCAGATCGCCGCGATGAGGCCGCTGAGTGCCCCGCCGACCAGCAGCCCGGCCGTGTTCTGGCCGAGCATGGCGACGAAAAGTCCCGAGATCATGCTGATGACGATCGCGACCACGACCACGCCGATGCCCAGGAGCAGGTAGAACGCGAACAGCCGCAGACTATTGCCCTTGGTAAGGCGCCAGGAGTTGCGAAGCGCCGTGATCGGATTGAGGTTTGCGCCGATCACCATCTCCGGCGATACGAGCGAAACCTTCACCATGACGTAGACCAGTACGACGAAGGCGAGCAGACCAACGATCACCCCCGCCGCCGGACCGCCGAGACCGGCCGCTACGCCGACCGGTATGCCGAGCACGATCGACAGGCCGATAACCAGGATGATTTGCGCTGCGATATAGGGGATGAGAGTGACGAGTCCGGTCTTGATCGCCTCCCCTACAGTGGGACGGCGATCGTGCAGCAATGCGAGCAGCGACAGCGTACCGACCGACTGGATGATCGCGAGCAGGAAGAACCACAGACCGTTTTCCGCGTAGAATGCCTGGAGCGCGGCCATCGGATTTTCCGGATCCACCTCCGCGGGGCCGGCCATCATCTCCGGCACGAGCAGCGCCAGCGCGAGATTGGGCAGGAAAATGAAAATCCCCGCGATTACCGCGAGCAGTTCCTTGTTCGCCCCAATCATCGCGGTCGTTTCGTTCCACGCGCGTCCCATGTCGAATTTCATGGCATGTCCCCTCGTTCCGGTGCCTTTGCCCTTGATAAGCCGGGCCGGGCGCGCCACGCAATCGGCAATGTCCGGCAATACCCAGTCAGAAATCGAATGGCGGCGCGAGGCCATGCCCGTGCCGTATCGCACCGCGCTGGCCGAGATGGACCTGCGCAACCGCGCGATCGCCGCGGGGGATGCGCGCGAGTTGGTCTGGCTGCTCGAGCATCCGCCGGTCTACACAGCCGGCACCAGCGCAGATGGTGCCGAGCTGCTCGACCCACGTTTCGAGGTGGTCGAGGCAGGGCGCGGGGGGCGCTACACCTATCACGGCCCCGGCCAGCGGGTGGGTTACGTACTGCTCGACCTCAACCGGCGCGGGAAGGACGTGCGCTGCTTCGTCCACGCGATCGAAGGCTGGGTGATCGACACGCTCGGCGATTTCGGTGTCGAAGCCTGGCGTGCCGAAGGGCGGATCGGCATCTGGACGCGCGATATCGACGGCAGCGAGGCGAAGATCGGCGCGATCGGCGTGCGCGTGCGCCGCTGGGTCACGATGCACGGTTTTGCCGTCAACCTTGCGCCCGATCTCGCCCATTTTGCCGGGATCGTGCCGTGCGGCATCGCGGAATACGGCGTCACCAGCCTCGAGCGGCTCGGCGTGCCGGTTGCGCCGGCAGAATGGGATAGGGCATTGGAAGCGCGCGCGGAGAGCTTTCTCGACGGGCTCGCGCATGCTTGCGGAGTGAAGGCATGATGCACAAGACGATTGCAGTGGCGACTCTCGCACTGTTCCTCGCCGCCTGCGACGGTGGGACCAGCGGTGACGCCGCAGGCGAAGGCGCGGCCGAGGGCGAGGTGCTGGGCGGCACGATCAGCGACGAGATGCTGCCGCTCGACACCGTACGCTCGCAATCGCCGCCGCTGCGCACGGAGCCGGGCGAGGAGGGCGCGGCGGGGGACGAAGCGACCCCCGAAGCCGAGGAAGCGCCCGACGAGCAGGAACAGGGCGGTGCCGACCAGAGCGACGATGACGCCAGCGTGCCTGACATCCGGCTCGATCCGGAGCCCGAGCCCGTCACCCCCGCGCCCGGCGAGGATGACGGCGAATAACGCTCAGGCCGCGGCACTCTGCTCCATCAGCGTCGGATAGTCGATGTAACCCTCGGGTCCGCGCCCGTACCAGCTTTGCGGCACTCCCTTGTTCGGGGCGAGGTCGGCGCCGGCCCGAATGCGATCGGGTAGATCGGGATTCGAGATGAAGGGCCGCCCGAAGCTTATCGCATCCGCACGACCGGCCCCGACGTCCGCTGCCGCCTGGGCAGCGTCGTAATCCGAATTGAGGATCAGCGGTCCCGAATAGATGCTGCGGATCAGCGGGCTCTGCTTGGGCACTTCGGTGCTGCCGAAGGTCCCGCCCGGCCCCGGTTCACGCAGCTCGAGGAAGGCGATGCCGAGATCCTCCGCCACCTGCGCCGCAGCACCGAAGGTCGTCGCCGGATCGCTGTCGTCGCAGCCCTGCGTCTCGCCGTTGGGTGAAAGACGCAAGCCGACGCGATCCGCACCCCAAACTTCGATCAGGGCAGTGAGCACCTCACGCAGCAGCCGAGCGCGATTTTCCGGCGAGCCGCCGTATCCGTCGTCGCGCAAGTTGGTGGAATCGCGCAGGAACTGATCGATCAGGTATCCATTCGCGCCGTGGAGCTGGACGCCGTCGAAGCCGGCTTTCTTCGCGTTCTCGGCCGCCTTGCGATAGTCCTCCACGATGCGAGCGATCTCCCCCACGCTCAGTGCGCGCGCGGGTTCATAGTCCTTGCGTCCCTCGTAAGTGTGTGCGTGGCCCGGGGCGGTTGTCGCACTGGCGGAGACGGGGGACGCGCCGTCGAGGAAGTCGGGGTGGACCAGCCGGCCCATGTGCCAGAGCTGGAGTACGATCAGCCCGCCTTCGCGGTGCACCGCATCGGTTGTCGTCTTCCAGCCTGCGACCTGCTGATCGCTCCAGATGCCGGGCGCACCCGGCCAGCCGGACCCTTCGATGCTGATGCCGGTCGCTTCGCTGATGATCAGCCCCGCGCCCGCCCGCTGACGGTAGTAGGTCGCCATCATCTCGTTCGGCACCACGCCGGGGAGAGTCGCGCGGCCGCGTGTCAGCGGCGCCATGAAGATGCGGTTCCTCGCCTGAAGGGCGCCCATGGTCAGCGGTTCGAACAGGTTCTCGTGCATTCGGGACACATCCTTTTTGCTGTCGCTTCCTGCGTTTGGAGCTAGGGGGCGGCCATGGCGATCACAACCGAACCGGAGGGTGAGAAAAACTATCAGGCCGGTGCCTGGCACTTCGCCGCGCTCGTCGGCGGCAACTTGGCGCTGGCGCTCGGCCCCTGGTTCGTGCGGATGTCCGATACCGGGCCGGTCGCTGCAGGATTCTGGCGAATGGTCATCGCACTGCCGGTGATCGCATTGCTCGCCTGGCGTGCGCGCACGCCGGAGCCGCTCGATCGGCGGCTCGCTTTGCTGGTCGGCGCGGCTGGGCTGTTTTTCGCCCTCGATCTCGCGAGCTGGCACATCGGGATCGAACGCACCCGGCTCGGCAACGCGACCCTGTTCGGCAACTCGGGCAGTGTGATCCTGATGATCTGGGGACTGGTGGCGCTGCGCCGGCGACCCCGCGGACTGGAATGGCTGGCACTCGCCGCCGCGCTCGGCGGTGCGGCGATCCTGATGGGGCGAAGCCTGGAAGTTTCGACCGCGACGCTGGCCGGCGACCTGCTCTGCCTGCTCGCCGGAATCTTCTACGCTTTCTACCTCATTCCCGCCCATCGGGCCCGCTCGGGCCTGGGGCAGTGGACGGTGCTGCTGCTGGTCGGCCTTGCCTCTGCGCCCATTCTGCTCGCGATGGCGCTAGCCATGGGAGAACCGGTCTGGCCCGGCACCGCAGGCTGGGCGCCCGTGGTCGGACTGGCGCTCTCCAGCCAGATCGTCGGCCAGGGCTTGCTCGTTTTCTCGCTCAGGCACTTCCCGCCGCTGGTCATCGGCGTCGCGCTGCTGACCCAGCCCGCGATCGCCGCCGCCGTCGGCTGGCTGGCATTCGGCGAAGTGCTCGGTTTACCGGACATGGCAGGCATGACGCTCGTCGCCTGTGCCCTGCTGCTCGCCAAGCTGGCCGAGCCGCGCGCGGCGCGCGCAGTTTTCGCCGAACGATAGGATCGGGCGTCAGTCCATTCCCGCCAGCTCGCGGTTGAGGAAGGTCAGCAGCAGAGCGGCGCGCTTGGCATCCTCGGCATGATCCGCCCCCACCGAATGGCCGCCTTCGCGATACTCGTGAAAGTAAAACGGTTGCCCCAGTTCCTCATGCTTCGCCGCCATCTTGCGCGCGTGGCCCGGATGGACCCGGTCGTCGAGGGTCGAGCTGTAGTAGAAGGTGGCCGGATAGCCCTCGACATCGCGCAGGTTCTGGTACGGCGACCATTCCTTCATGAAGGCCCAGTCTTCCGGCACATCGGGATTGCCGTACTCGGCCATCCATGAGGCACCCGCGAGCAGCTTGTGATACCGCTTCATGTCGTCAAGCGGCGAGCCCGAGATCACGGCGGCATAGAGGTCCGGCCGCTGGTTCGCCGCGGCGCCGACGAGAACGCCGCCGTTGGAGCGGCCCGAGATGCCGATCCCGTCCGCCACCGCGAGATCGTTCGCGATCAGGTCCTCGGCCACCGCATGCAGGTCGTCGAAGCTGTTCTGCCGCTTCTCGCGCAGGGCGTCCTCGTGCCAGCGCGGCCCGTACTCCCCTCCGCCGCGGATGTTTGCGAGCACGTAGGCGTGCCCCTCCTCGAGCCAGAACAGCGCCAGCGGACCGCTGCGATAGGGCTCCGCGGTGAGGTACTTCGGGGTCTGCGCCGCGCGGAAACCGCCGTAGGCGTGCATCAGCGTCGGCAACGGCCCGTCTGCATCCTTCGGGCGGACGATGTAATAGGGCACCTTGGTGCCGTCCTTCGAAGTGGCGAAGCGCTGCTCGACTGCGAACTTCGAGGCATCGAATTGCGCGGGCATTGAATCGACAACGCGCGGCGCCGTGCCCGGCGTGGCAGCATAGAGCGTCGGCGGCGTCAGCATGCCTTCGACCGTCACCAGTGCCAGATCGCTGCTGCCGCTCACTGCGGCGAGCGAGAGGGTGGAGTTATCGGGCAGCGCCATTTCCTCGGCCGTCCAGCCGTCCGCGCCCGGCGTCAGCGCCATGAGCTTGCCCGAGACGTCGTCGAGCAGCTTGATCCACAGCTTGCCTTCGGACGCCGCGACTTCCTCCAACGCCTGCGAAGCGCTCGGCGCGAAGACCAGCGAAGGTGCGGCCTCGCCTCCGGCGGCGATCTCCGCGAGCGGCCATGAGACCAACGAGCCGGCGGCGAAGGTGGCGCCGCCGGCCTCCAGCGGTGAATTGAGCTTGGCGATCACGCGGCCGCCGAGCACGTCCTGGAAATCGGCATCCTCGGGCAATGGGAGGGCAACCGTCGCGCCATCCTCGCGCACGAGGCTGACGCGGCTGGTCCAGAAGCTCGGCGAGACGTTGACGAAGCGCCAGCGCGTGGTGCCGTCGAGGATCGAGAACGCGCCAGCGCTGACCGCTTCCTGCTCAGCTTCGACCAGTTGCGGCGCCTTGGCGAGATCGGTTCCTCGCTTCCACAGGCGGATCTGCCGTGGGTAGCCGGAATCGGTCATGCTGCCGGCGCCGTATTCGGTGCCGACCATCAGCGTGTCCGCGTCGAACCAGGCGACGTTCGACTTCGCGGCGGGCAGCGTGAAGCCGCCCTCCACGAAGGCACCACTCGCGACATCGAACTCCCGCACAACGTCCGCATCGGTGCCGCCGGGGCTGAGCGAAACGAGGCAACGGGTATATTCGGGCGCCAGACAGTTGGCGCCGTGCCAGACCCAGCTTTCGCCCTCCTGCTTGCCCAGCGCGTCGACATCGATCAGCACGCGCCATTCGGGCGCACCGGTGAGATAGCTGTCGAGCGCGGCGATACGCCACAGGCCGCGGGGGTTGTCCTTGTCGCGCCAGAGGTTGGTGACCTTGTCGCCCTGGATCGCGGTGGGCATCGCGATCTGCCGCTCGTCGTCGAGGATCTGCCGTGCCCAGGCCTTCGCGATCGCATATTCGGGCTCGCCGGTCAGCTTCGCCTCGGTCTCCGCGTTCCACTCTTCGACCTGCTGGAGTGCGCGCTCGCCTTGGATCTCCTCGAGCCAGACATAGGGATCGTCCGACACCGCGTCCTGCGCGGCGAGCGCGGCGGGCAGCGAGAGGCAGGCGAGAGCGAAAGCGGTCGTGCGGTTCAGCAGCATTGGCACCTCTTTGTGAACGCGCGGGACCATAGCCATTTCGCCGTCCGATCAAAGGGGTGCAATGCGATCGGGGTGTAACGCGCGCTCAACCCAACGCGCGTGCATCAGCCATCCGCCGCATCGCCCCTGCCTCCGCAGGGGCGACGGGGCAACGGAATGCGCGGGAGCTAGACCCGTCCCAAGTCGCCCTTGCCGATCGTGCCGCTGGCCATCTCGAGCATGCGATCAAGGCTCTGCTTGGCCTTGAGGCGCAGGCCTTCCTCGATTTCGATGCGCGGTTCGAGGTCGCGCAGGCAGGCGTAGAGCTTCTCCATCGTGTTGAGCGCCATGTACGGGCAGATGTTGCAACTGCAGTTGCCGTCGGCACCCGGCGCCCCGATGAAATTCTTCTGCGGCAGCGCCTTTTCCATCTGGTGGATGATGTGCGGCTCGGTCGCGACGATCAGCGTGTCGCCTTCGAACGTGCTGGCGAACTGCAGGATGCCGCTGGTCGAGCCGACGTAATCCGCATGATCGATGATCGTGGGCGGGCATTCGGGGTGCGCGGCCACGGGCGCTCCGGGATGCTGCTCCTTCAGCTTCATCAGCTCGGTTTCGCTGAAGGCCTCGTGCACGATGCACACGCCGGGCCAGAGCAGCATGTCGCGGTTGAACTTGCGGCTGAGATAGCCGCCAAGGTGCCGGTCGGGGCCGAAGATGATCGGCTGATCCTCGGGGATCTGGCTGATGATCGTCTCGGCCGAAGAGCTGGTGACGATGATGTCCGACAGCGCCTTCACCTCGGTCGAGCAGTTGATGTAGGTCAGCGCGATGTGATCGGGATGCGCCTCCCGGAAAGCCTTGAACTTCTCCGGCGGGCAGGAATCCTCCAGGCTGCATCCCGCGTCCATGTCGGGCAGGACGACGATCTTCTCGGGGCTGAGGATCTTGGCCGTATCGGCCATGAACTTCACGCCGCAGAACGCGATCACGTCGGCATCGGTCTCCGCCGCCTTGCGCGAGAGCTCGAGTGAATCGCCGACGAAATCGGCGAGGTCCTGGATATCCGGCTTCTGGTAGTAATGCGCCAGGATCACCGCGTTGCGCTCGTTGCGCAGGCGGTCGATCTCCGCGAGCAGATCGGTTCCAGTGGGCAGTTTGTTTTCAATGGACATGCCAATCTCCTGTCGCCAGCCATATAGGAAGCGACCGCGTGCATGTCGCGGAGTTATTCTAATGCCCCGCCATCCCGCGCTTTGTGCGGCCCGCGGGGCAACCGGCGGCCGCCGAGTGCGTTGCTCGGCCCGGGGAGGCAGTAGATCCGGAGAGGTATGTGAACGATCCAGTCCTGAAGGAAGCCGCAGGGGCGGCGTCGCGCGCGCGGATCAAGGTCAATCCGCCTGTCTTCTTCGTTTCGGCCGCGTTGATTCTCGCTTTCGCGCTGTTCGGCGCGCTGTTCGCCGAGCGTGCGGGCGTCCTGTTCGGCCACCTGCAGGAGGTGATCGTCGCCGATTTCGGCTGGTTCTACATCGCCTCGGTCGCGGGGTTCCTGATCTTCGTCGTCTTCCTCATGATCAGCCGCTACGGCGACATCAAGCTGGGGCCGGACGAGAGCGAGCCGGAATATAGCCACCTGTCGTGGTTCGCCATGCTGTTCAGCGCCGGAATGGGCATCGGCCTGGTCTTCTTCGGCGTCGCCGAACCCATCCAGCACTACGCCCTGCCGCCCGTCGGGGACGGCGGGACCGTCGACGCCGCGCGGCAGGCGATGGTGCTGACTTTCTTCCACTGGGGTTTTCACGCGTGGGGGATCTACATCGTCGTCGGGCTGGCGCTGGCGTACTTCTCGTTTCGGCGCGGACTGCCGCTGACGATCCGGTCGGCACTGTTTCCGCTGATCGGCCGGCGAATCAATGGCCCGATCGGCCACGCGATCGACACGTTCGCGGTGCTGGGCACGATGTTCGGGGTCGCGACGTCGCTCGGCCTCGGCGTGCTGCAGGTCAATGCCGGCTTCAGCTATCTCTTCGGAGTGCCGATCGACACCGCGGTGCAGCTCCTGCTGATCGCGGCGATCACCGCGCTTGCCACGCTGTCGGTCTTTCTGGGGCTCGACAGAGGCGTGAAGCGTCTGTCCGAGCTCAACATCGTGCTCGCCATACTGTTGCTGCTTTTCGTGCTCTTCGCGGGATCCACCGTTTTCCTGCTGGAGGCCTTCGTCCAGAACCTCGGCACGTATCTGAACGCCTTCGTGCAGCGGACCTTCCGCCTCTATGCCTACGAGCCCAATCCCTGGCTCGGCAACTGGACGCTGTTCTACTGGGGATGGTGGATCGCCTGGTCGCCCTTCGTCGGGATGTTCATCGCGCGCATCTCGCGCGGGCGGACCATCCGCCAGTTCGTCGGCGGCGTGCTGCTGGTGCCTGTCCTGTTCACCTGCCTGTGGATGACGGTGTTCGGCAATACCGCCATCCAGCTCGACATGAGCGGTGCGGCGCCGATCGCCGCGACGGTGGCGGACAACCTGCCGGTTGCGCTGTTCGAGATGCTGTCCGAGCTGCCCCTGTCGGCCATCACCTCGCTGATCGCGACGCTGCTGGTCATCACCTTCTTCGTGACCTCGGCGGACTCGGGCGCGCTGGTGATCGACATGATCACGTCCGGAGCGGCCGAGAATCCGCCCGTGTGGCAACGTATCTTCTGGGCGGCCTGCGCGGGCGGAATCGCCGCGGTTCTGCTGGTCGCGGGCGGGCTCGAGGCCCTGCAGACCGCCGCGATCGCCAGCGCCCTGCCGTTCGCGGTGGTGATGATCTTCATCTGCTACGGCCTGCTGCGGGCGCTGCAAATGGAAGCGGTTGGCTCCGCCGCCGATCTTTCGCAGCCGACCGACGCGCCGGCCGATCCGGAGCTAAGCTGGCAGCAGCGCCTCGCGTCGATAACGCAGTTCTTCGGCAGGGATGAAATCGGCCGTTTCCTGAGCGACACGGCGCGACCGGCGCTTGAGGAAGTTGCGGCCGAGCTGCGGGAGAACGGCCTCGCCCCCGAGCTCGAGGAGCGAGACGATCGCATCGAGCTCACCGTGCCTCACGGAGAGCGCGGCACGTTCCGCTACACCATTCGCAGCCGCGCGTTTCTCTCCCCCAGCTTCGTCTGGGCAGAGACGCGCAAGTCGAGCGATCGGGAGCGGCGCCATTATCGCGCCATGGCGCACAGTTCCGAAGGCGAACATGCGCACGACATAACGGGCTATACCAGCGGGCAGGTGATCCACGACCTGCTCAACCGCTACGCCCATTTCCGGCAGGCCCGCCGGCTGGCGTGAGCGTCACCGTGCGGGGGGCGCCTGCTCCCCGTCGAAGGTGACCTGCACGGTCGCGCGGTCGTGGCCAGCGATCTGCAGCGGGATCGCAAGGTTCTGGCGCACGGCCTCCCTCGCGGCGGTGCGCGCGAGCGCCAGCACTTCGGGGTTCTTCGCGAAGGCGCTCGCCTTGCGCTCCGCCTGGCGCGAGTTGTTCTGGCTGAGGTCGCGGGAGGCGTCGCGGGTGATGAACACGCCGTCCTGGAACACGCGCGCCTGCGCCTCGTCGAGGTTGGGGCGCGTGGTCTGGAGCTGCGGCAGGCGCACGGTGAGCTGCTGCGTCTCGGCGTCCCAGGCGATCCGTTCGCGTCCGACCTGCGAGAGATCGACGCGGTATTCGACCGTCGCGGGAATGATCATCGCCTGGCGCGAACGCAGGACCGGCACGCCGAGCACGCCGCGCGTGTCCTCGCTCTCGGCGACGACTTCGAAGCGCGAGGAGAACACCGTCAGCGAGTTCTGCTTCTCGAACGCGAGCATCGCGCTGCCGACCGGATCGCCTTCTTCCTGATAGACGAACGCGCGCCAGCCAAGCCAGGCCGCGAGCGCGAGGAGGACGATCACGATCATCCACGGCACGGCCTGCACCAGCGCCAGCGGACGCTCGCGGCGGACCTCTGGGCCGAGGGTCTCGCCGCTGCGGCGCTTCGTCTTCAAAGGGTTTGCCATAAGTCCCCCGAACGGCCGACGAGCCCGCGGCGTTCCAGATCGAGCAGGTGCGCGGTCACGCTCATCTCGGCGGCGCCGGTCAGCCGCGGGTCGAGGCCTTTGTACATGCGCGGGACCATGTCCGCCGCGCTCTGCCGCGTCTCGCCCAGCAAGCGCAGGATCTGGTTCTCGCGCTGGCGGCGATGGCCGATCATCCCGCGCACGAGCTGGCGCGGCTTCTCCACCGGCGCGCCGTGCGCCGGGTAGTAGACGCGGTCGCCCCGCTCGTAGAGCCTCTCTAGGCTCTTCATGTAGGCGCCCATGTCCCCGTCCGGGGGCACGACGACACTGGTGGACCAGCCCATCACATGATCGCCGGTGAACAGGGCTCCGCTTTCCTCGAGCGCGAAGCACAGGTGGTTCGATGTGTGGCCGGGCGTGTGAACGGCGCGCAATGTCCAGCCGGGGCCGGTCATCGCCTCGCCGTCCTCCATCACCCTGTCGGGGGCATAGTCGCGGTCGAAGCTGGCATCGGCTCGCGGTCCGCTGTCGTCGAGCACCAGCGGGGCGCAGCCGACGATCGGAGCGCCGGTGCGTTCGGCGAGAGGCCGCGCAGCGGGCGAATGGTCGCGGTGCGTGTGCGTGCACATGATCGCGGCGATCTTTGCTGCGCCGACGGCTTCGACGATGGCATCGATATGCGCCTGATCGTCCGGGCCGGGGTCGATCACAGCGACCGCCTCGCCTTCGCCGACGATGTAGGTCTGCGTGCCGGTATAGGTGTAGGGCGAGGGATTGGGCGCGAGCACGCGGCGCACGAGCGGCTCGGGCCTTTCGACCAGTCCGGTCGGCCACGGCTTGGGAGGGGGACCTGCCATGCGCTCCATATGGGGGCGGCGAGCGGGCCTGTCGAGCTTCCGAGGGCACGCCGCGCTCGGGGCGGATTGTGTCTTGAACCAAGCCGTAGCGACACCATCCGCTGGGAATGTCCCATTCGGCTTTCGCCGCGACCGCGAACGTGGTTAGGATGGGCCGATGGGAGAACACATCCTCGTCCTCGACGCCGGCACGACTTCGACCCGCGCGATGCTGTTCGGGTCCGACGGCGCGCTCCACCAGATGGCACAGCGCCCGCTGACGCAGCACTATCCGCGCCCCGGCTGGGTCGAGCACGATGCCGGCGAGATCTGGCAGCGCACGCTCGCCTGCGCGCGCGACGTGGTGGAGAAGGCGGGCGGCGCCGGGGCCGTCGCCGCGATCGGCATCACCAACCAGCGCGAGACGGTCGTCGCATGGGACCGCAACACGGGCGAACCGCTCGCCCGCGCGATCGTGTGGCAGGACCGGCGCACGGCGGACCTTTGCGACGCGCTCCGCGAAGCCGGGCACGAAGCGGACGTCCAGCGCCGCACCGGGCTGGTGCTCGATCCCTACTTCTCCGGCACCAAGATGCGCTGGCTGATGTACAACGACGCCGCCGTGCGCGCCGCGGCCGAGCGCAAGGCGCTGGCGCTTGGCACGGTCGAGAGCTGGCTCGTGTTCAAGCTCTCGGGCGGCGCGTTCGTCAGCGACGCGAGCAACGCCAGCCGTACGCTGCTGCTCCCGCTCGATGGCGCGCAGTTCGACGCGGGGCTGTGCGAGCTTATCGGGGTGCCGCGTTCTGCGCTCGCGCAGGTGGTGGACACCCATGGCGCGCTGGCCGAGACGAATGCCGAACTGCTCGGCGGCGCCGTTCCGGTCTGCGGGCTCGCCGGCGATCAGCAGGCCGCGACCGTGGGGCAATGCTGCCTCGCCCCGGGGGAGACCAAGGCGACCTACGGAACCGGGGCGTTCGTGCTGACCAACCAGGGCGAGGCCGTGCCGCGATCGGAGCACCGGCTGCTCGGCACGGTGCTGACCCAGCGCGGCGGCGTGCGGCGCTATGCGCTCGAAGGCTCGGTCTTCGTCGCCGGCAGCCTAGTCCAGTGGCTGCGCGACTCGCTCGGGCTGATCGGCACCGCGGCCGAGACCGAGGCTCTTGCACGATCGATTTCCGACAGCGGTGGCGTGACGATCGTGCCTGCGCTCTCCGGCCTGGGAGCGCCGCACTGGCAGGCCGAAGCGCGCGGGGTGATCGCGGGGCTGAGCTTCGCTAGCGGACGGGCGCAGATCGCGCGTGCGGCACTGGAGGCGATGGCGCACCAGACCCATGATCTCGCGGAGGCATTTGCTGCCGATGGCGCCGCCTGGCAGACGCTGCGCATCGACGGCGGGATGAGCGCGAACGACTGGATGGCGCAGGATCTCGCGAACATGCTCGGTGTAACGGTCGAGCGGCCGGACTTTGTCGAGACGACCGCGCTGGGCGCGGCGATGCTCGCAGCAGTGGGGGCGGGCATACACGCGAACCTCGAGGATGCCGCCAAGGCGATGCGCGGCAAGGTGCGCCGCTTTGAACCGGCGCTGCCAGACGGCGCACGCGAGGAGCGCCTGGTCCGCTGGCGCAAGGCGCTGGCGGCGGTCTAGAGGGTCTGGATCTCGCCCATCCGGCGGTCGAGGCGCTCACGCAGCCGCAGGATCGCCGGCGGATACATCTCGAACCCGCTGTTCCAGGCCCGGTCGAGTCGCGCGATCCGCGCATGGAGCTTCGCGCTCGCACGAATCAGGTCCCGGATCTCCGGCTCGAGCCACGCCAGGTTGTCGGGATCGGCGGGGCGGTCGCCCGGCAGGCGGCCGTGACGGCGGAGCTGGAACTCGGTCATCTCGCCGTTGAAGAACGCCCGCCGGTTCAACAGCCAGGCGAGAACGTGCATTACCCGCGTGGTCGTGCGCAGCCCCTCCACCGACAGGGCGATGCGCGCGAAGTCGCTCTCCCCTGCAGGCACGTTGTGATGCGAGAGATCGAATGTCGCGCGCACCTCGTCGGCAAGGATCAGCGCCTCGCGATAAAGCGATTCGACGATCGTCTGGCTGATGTCCGCGCGGATGCCCATCCCGGAAAAGCGCTATCGCAGACGGAGTCGCTCCGCCAGCCGCTCGGTGGAGGTTTTCCCATTTTGACAACAATTGTGTCGTGACGGGATGGCGAGGATTGTTGCGAAAATCGCATTCCGCCTAGTCCATTCGGAAATCAGGCGATTATATCGGGCAGCAGTTCGTCCTCGATCGCAGCGATCTGGTCCCGCAGCTTCAGCTTGCGTTTCTTCAGGCGGGCGATCTGCAGCTGATCGGCCGAGCCCGAGGCGCGCAGCGCGTCGATCGCCGCGTCGAGATCGCGGTGCTCGATTCTCAGCGTTGCCAATCGCTTGCGCAGTTCCTGCTCGTTCACCTGAGCCTGCTCCTCCCGGTCGATTCGACGCGCCTCTGCCCGGTCCCGTCGAATTGCGCAATCTTGCCCCTTCGCATGGCGGCCCGGCTGTGGTTTTATGTCAATGCGCGGCTCGCCCGCGGCGGGCGAGTCGCTCCCCAGGTCTACCCAGGAGGAGAGCCCGATGGTATCGTCTCACGCCAGCGCATTGCAGAACAAGCACGCCGGTCTCGAAAACAGACTTCGCGAGGAAATGAACCGGCCCTCGCCCGATGCGTCGACGATTCAAGCCATCAAGCGGCAGAAGCTGAGGATCAAGGAAGAACTCGCCGAAATCTGATTCCGGCGGAAGAATAGCGGGCGGGAGCGGCGCTAAGCCGTTCCAATATCGTACGCTTTGTTATAGGCGACGTGCATGAGCGCAGCCGCAGCAGCACGCCGCATCCTCACCCGCCTGCACGAGGTCATGGCCTCGCGCCTGCACGCGCAGGGCAAGCTCGACCACGTGGTCGACATCATCGCCGAAAGCCTCGATAGCGAGGTCTGCTCGATCTACCTCCTGCGCGAGGGCATGCTCGAGCTGTTCGCGACACACGGCCTCAACGCCGAGGCGGTCCATGTCACCCGCATGGCGATCGGCGAGGGCCTGGTCGGCACGATCGCGGACAACGTCGAGACGCTCAACCTGGCCGAGGCGAAGGCGCACCCCGATTTCCAGTACCGGCCCGAAACCGGCGAGGAGAAGTTCCATTCCTTCGCCGGGGTGCCGATCGTCTACCGCGAGCGTGCGGTCGGGGTGCTGTGCGTCCAGCATGTCGATCCCCGACGTTACGAGGACGTCGAGATCGAGGCGTTGCAGACCACCGCGATGGTGCTCTCCGAACTCATCTCGAACAACGAACTGATCGACGAGGAAGAGGCGCGGGGCCTGACTCCGGCCGATACCGGGCCCGCGACGATCTCCGGGCTTCCCCTGGTCAAGGGCCTGGCGAGCGGCGCTGCCGTCTATCACCAGCCGCGGATCACGATCGACCAGGTCATGGCCGAGGACATCGAAGTGGAACGCCAGCGGGTCTACCGCGCGTTCGACAAGATGCGCGACCAGATCGACAACCTTGCGGATCGCGCGGAATTCGGCGTCGGCGGCGAGCACGAGGAAGTCCTCGAGACCTACAAGATGTTCGCCTACGACGAAGGCTGGAGCCGGCGGATCAACGAGGCGATCGACGCCGGCCTTACCGCCGAGGCGGCGATCGAGCGGGTACAGCAACGCACGCGGATGCGCATGCGCGAGATCGACGACCCGCTGCTGCAGGACCGGATGCACGATCTGGAGGATCTCGCGAACCGCCTGCTGCGGATCGTCTCCGGCCAGCTCGGCACCGCGGCGACGCAGGGACTGCGCGGCGATGCGATCCTGATCGCGAAGAACCTCGGTCCGGCCGAGCTGCTCGAATACGACCGGCGGCGACTGAAGGGCGTGATCCTGGAGGAAGGCTCGCTTACCGCCCATGTCATCATAGTGGCGCGGGCGATGGGCGTGCCGGTGCTCGGCCGCGTGCGCGGCCTGCGGGGGATCGTGCAGGAAGGCGATTTCATCCTGCTTGACGCCGACAACGGCACGGCCACGGCGCGACCGACGCAGCCGGTGATCGACGCGTTCGAGACACGCTTCGCGAAGTCGCGCAAGCGGCAGGCGGTCTATGCCGAGCTGCGCGATATCGAACCGTTCACCCGCTGTGGCACGCGGATCGAAGTGATGATGAACGCGGGGCTGCGCGACGACATTTCGACCCTTCCGCTGGTAGGCGCCGACGGCATTGGCCTGTTCCGTACCGAGTTCCAGTTCCTCGTCTCGGCCACGCTCCCGCAGCGCGAACGGCAATTCCGGCTCTATCGCGATGTGCTCGACGCCGCGGGCGACAAACCGGTGATCTTCCGCACCGTCGACATCGGCGGCGACAAGGCGCTGCCTTACTTGCGCGAGAGCGAGTTCGAGAACGACGAGAACCCCGCGATGGGCTGGCGCGCACTGCGCCTGGCGCTGGAGCGCGGCGGGCTGCTGAAGGTGCAGGCGCGCGCGCTGATCGAGGCCGCGGCCGGCCGTTCGCTCTATGTCATGTTCCCGATGGTCAGCGAGCCCTGGGAATTCGAGGCGGCGAAGAAAGTGTTCGACGAGCAGCTCACTTATTTGCGCAAGCAGAAGAAGATGCTGCCCGAGGCGATCCATTTCGGCGCGATGCTGGAAGTGCCGGCGCTCGCCGAAGTGCTCGACCAGCTCCTGCCGCGGATTTCGTTCCTTTCGGTTGGCACCAACGATCTCACGCAGTTCCTCTTCGCCGCGGACCGCGCCAATCCCAAGCTGGCGGAGCGCTACGACTGGCTCAGCCCGGCGATCCTGCGCTTCCTGCGACGGGTCGCGCAAGCGACGGTCGGCAGCGGCGTCGATCTCGGCATATGCGGCGAAATGGGCGGCAGGCGGCTGGAGGCGCTCGCGCTGCTGGGTCTCGGCTTTCGGCGCCTGTCGATCACGCCGGTTTCAGTCGGCCCGATCAAGGAGATCGTGCGCCAGGTCGACTTGCGCGAACTGGAGAAGGCGGTCCAGGGCTGGCTGTCCGCGCCGCCCGAGAACATGCGCGCTGCGATCGCCGGCTGGGCAGACGAGCGGGGCATCGAGACCGACTAGGACCTGCCGCCCGGCTGCCCTTGTACACACAGGCGATATTTCCGGCGGATTGGCCGCCTGCAGGGTGGCGCACGACGGGGTATTCGGGCTAAGGAGCGGCAAGCCGCGCGATATTCGGGTACGCTAAGGACGGCATGTCGGACGAAACGAACGAAGCTCCGGAGGAACTGCCGCTGGACGGCGCCGGGCAGCGCTTGCGCCGCGCACGGGAGGAGGCGAAGCTTTCGCTCGAGCAGGTCGCAGCGGAAACGCGAATCCCCCAGCGGCATCTCGAGGCGATCGAGCGTGGCGATTTCGGTGCGTTGCCCGCGCGCACTTATGCCATCGGCTTCTCGCGCACCTATGCCAGGGCGGTCGGGCTCGACGAACGGGCGACCGCGGAACAAGTGCGCGAGGAACTGGGCGTGCAGCCCGCTAGCGAGATCGCGCACGCGAGCAGTTTCGAGCCCGGCGATCCGACGCGGGTGCCGAGCCGCGGGCTAGCCTGGTTCAGCGCATTCGCAGCGCTGCTGCTGGTCGCAGGCGGCTTCGCCTACTTCAAGGATTACTTCTTCCCGGGCGCCGGGCCCGGACCGCTGAGCGATCCGGACCGGGCGGCCGCATCACGGCAGTCCGCCGTGGCGGCATCGTCGCCGGCCCGGTCTCCGGCTCCAGCCGGTCCGGTGGTCTTCACCGCGCTGCAGGACGACACATGGGTGAAGTTCTACAACGCCGACGGCGAGGAGCTTATGCAGAAGCAGATGGCGGAAGGCGAAAGTTACACCGTCCCGGCCGATGCGGAGGAGCCGCGGATCTGGACCGGACGCCCCTATGCCTTTGCGATCACAGTGGGCGGGCGCAGCGTGCCCAAGCTTTCCGAGGAAGACGAGATCATTCGCGATGTTCCGGTTAGCGCCGAAGCGCTGCTCGCTCGCGATCGGCCGGCGACGGAAGGCGGGTAAACCCGCGTAAGTTTCCCCGGTTTACGCCATCCGGCAACTCGACAGGGGCGGTTGCATAGGGCACAGAATTCCTTGCTATTCAGGCTCCGTTCGGGCGTCCGGTGCTTGATTGGCGGGGGACTTGAGGGACAGGAGCCACATTCATCATGACCAGCCGCACGAACCGTGCAATCCTCGGTGCACTGGCAATCGCATCGATCGGGACCCTACCGGTCCCAGCGCTGGCGCAGGACGGCAATTCGGAAGCGCGCCTGCGCAAGCTCGAAGCCGAAGTCCGCGCGTTGCAGCGGACCGTCTTTCCGGGGCCGAACGGGCGCTTCTTCCAGCCGGAGATCACGGAGTCCGCACCGGCGCAGAACAACACCCAGTCACGCCCCTCGACCACCGCGGTGACCGATATTCTCGCGCGGCTCGACGCGCTCGAGGGGCAGATCCAGAGTCTGACCGAGCAGAGCGAGCGCAACACTAACTCGCTGAGCGAGCTGGAAACGCGGCTCGCGGCGCTGGAGGAGGCGAACACTGCGCCGACCGGGCAGAGCGAAAGCGCCGGTACCAGCGCCTCGCAGCGGAACCTCTCGGGAATGACCGGGCGAGCATCCTCGCCGCCCTCGTCCCCGCCGCCGCCTCCGACGTCCGCTACGAACAGCCCGAGCCCTGACCGGCTTGCTGCCGTGCAGGCGATTGCCAAACCGCAGACCGACGATCCCGCCGATGACGAGTATTCATACGGTTTCCGCCTGTGGGAAGCGGGTTTCTATCCCGAAGCGCAGCAGCAGCTCGCCATGTTCGTGGAGAAATACCCCAACCACTGGCGGACGACTTACGGCCGCAATCTGCTCGGCCGGGCGTTTCTCGACGATGGCAAGCCGGCCGAGGCGGCGCCCTGGTTCCTCAGGAACTATCAGGCCGACAAACAGGCCGCTCGCGCGCCTGACAGCCTGCTCTATCTGGCGGAAGCGATGATCGCGTCGGGAGACACCAACCGCGCCTGCATCGCGCTCGCCGAGTTTGCCGAGACTTATCCGGCCATTGCGGCCGGCCGCCTGTCCGGCCAGTACGAGGCGGACCGGAGGAAGGTGGACTGCAATTGATAGGTCGATCGATCCCGAACTGGTAGAGCGCTTCCGGGCCGACCTCGAACGGCTCCGGCCCGGCAGCGAACGACTGGGTCTCGCCGTCTCCGGCGGTCCGGACAGCATGGCAATGCTGCTGCTCGCGTATGCTGCGATGCCGGGGCGGATCGAGGCGGCGACCGTCGACCACGGGTTACGGCCGGAAAGTGCCGGCGAGGCGGCGCTGGTCTCGCACCTGTGCGCCGAGCTCGGGGTGTCGCACACCACGCTGGACGTCGATGTTCCCGATGGCAACGTCCAGGACCAGGCGCGCAGGGCGCGCTATGCCGCCCTGGAAGACTGGGCCCGAGGGCGCGGGCTCGTCGCTGTCCTAACCGCGCATCACGCCGACGATCAGGCCGAGACGCTGCTGATGCGGCTCAACCGAGCGAGCGGCGTCGCCGGGCTCGCCGGGGTCCGCGCCCGAACCGTGGTTCCGGAAAGCGATCTGGCCTTGCTGCGCCCGCTGCTTGGCTGGCGCCGCGCCGAGCTTCAGGCAGTGCTCGACGCGGCAGGGATCGTGGCCGTCCGGGATCCATCGAACGCGGATGAGCGGTTCGATCGCGTGCGCATCCGCCAGGCGCTTGCCGGCGCCGACTGGCTTGACGCCGCCGCGCTGGCGCAGAGCGCCGAGCATTTCGCGGATGCCGACGAGGCGCTGGACTGGGCCGCGGAGCGCGAGTGGGAGGAGGGAGTCGACGCGCTCGAGAGTGGCTATCTCTACCGCCCCGGCGCCCCCCGCGCGATCCGCCTGCGAATTCTGGCGAGAGCCGTGGGTCTGCTTGGTGGTGCCCCCCGGGGCGGCGCGCTCGCGCTGCTCGATGATGCCCTCGTACGCGGATCGGCCGCGAACTGTGGCGGAGTGGTCGGGCGCAGCACGGCCGATGGTTGGCTGCTTGAATCCGAACCGCCCCGGCGATCCTAGCACCCGCTCTTGTCCGGTCGCCCTGCCTGCGCGGGGTGATGGCCGGGCGTCAAATAATCGAATCACCCAGCTGCATCGTCTCGCCGCGGGTGATGATGACCTTGTCGCCCTTCTTCGCGATTGCGAACAGGCGGCTGGCGAGTTCGTCGGGAATGGCGATGCAGCCGTGGCTGGCGTAGCCGTTCTCCACCTCGGAACCGCCGTGGATCGCGACCCCGTCGCGGGTCAGCCGCAGCGTCCAGGGCATCGGCGCGTTGCCGTATTTCTCCGAGACGTTGTGCCGTTCCTTGCTGAGAATCGGGAAAGTGCCGAGCGGGGTCGGATGTTCGTCCGTGCCGAGCATGGCGGCGGCGGCGCCGATTTCGTACCCGCCGCGGAAGATGGAGATCACGCGCGCGTCGAGATCGACGGTAACGATCAACGGTCCATCGGGCACGCCCTCGTCGTCCCAGTACCATTCGCCGTACTTGATCGGCCCCTCTATCGGCAGGATGCGCTTTACGACGAACGCCTGACCGTCGGGCTGGGGTGCGGGAGCGGGAGTCTCGGCAACGGTTTCGGACGCCGCGGCCGGCTCGATCCCGCTTCCCGTCGCGGTCGTCGGTCGCTCCGCCAGAGCGGCTTCGTCGACCGGGATAGCCTGCTCCAGTGCCGGACCTTCCTGGGTTTCAGGCTTGTCCCGCAAGTGGTTCACCAGCGTTGCGCCGCCGAGCAGGAGAACGAGTGCGGCGGTCGCGCCGCCGATCCATTTGAGCATCGGGTCCATGGCCGGACTATGCGACCCTCGGCGCCTGGTGGCGAGTCCGCTGCGCATCGCGTCCCGCAGGGGGACGCGGATCGAACAATGATTAACGCCCGAGCGCGGCTGCTTCGCGGGCGGTGCGCTCGACCTTCTCCCGGTCGGGCGCACCGCGCGGCGCGACCCAGCTTCCGCCGACGCAGAGCACCGGATCGAAGGCAAGCCACTCGGCCGCGTTGTCGAGTCCGATCCCTCCCGTGGGGCAGAACCGACAGGCACCGAACGGCGCAGCAAGGGACTTGAGCGCCGGCAAGCCGCCCGCGGCCATGGCCGGGAAGAACTTGAAATGCGTGAGGCCGAGGTCGAGCCCGCGCATGATGTCTCCGGCGTTGGCGATGCCGGGCAGGAACGGCACGTCGCGGCGGATCGCGGCCTGCGCGAGCGGTTCGGTCAAGCCAGGCGAGACGATGAACTCGCTCCCGGCGGCGAGCGCGTCTTCCAGATCGCGCGGATTGGTGACGGTCCCGGCACCGACGATCGCGCCGGGCACCTGCTTCATCTCCGTGATCGCGGACAGCGCGGCGGGGGTGCGCAAGGTCACCTCGAGCACGCGCAGCCCGCCGGCGACGAGCGCCTCGGCCAACGGCACGGCGTGCTCCAGTTCGTCGATCACGATCACCGGAATCACTGGAGCAGTGCGCATCAGCGCGTCGATATCGGTCATGTCAAAGTCCTGCGGTGGCGAGCATGGCCGAGCCGCCCTGTTCGGCGCCGTCGGCGAAGTTGCGGAACATGGCGAAGAGTTCGCGCCCCGTGCCCCACTCGGGTGCGGGATCGGGCACTGGCTCGCGGGACTCGAGATCGGCCGTGGTCGAAAGCTCGCCGGTCACGGCGCAGACTCGGACCACGTCGCCGTCGCGCAGCCGCGCCAGCGGGCCGCCGGCGAGTGCTTCGGGCGTGCAGTGGATAGCGGCGGGCACTTTGCCGCTCGCGCCCGACATGCGCCCGTCGGTAACCAGCGCCACGCGGTAGCCGCGGTCCTGCAGCACGCCGAGGACGGGCGTCAGCTTGTGCAGCTCCGGCATTCCGTTCGCGCGTGGGCCCTGGAAGCGGACCACGACCACGACATCGCGGTCGAGTTCGCCAGCCTTGAACGCCTCGGCCACCTCGCGCTGCGTCTGAAACACCCGGCACGGCGCCTCAATCGTCCAACGCTCCTGCTCCACCGCGCTCGACTTGAAGCATGCGCGGCCGAGGTTGCCCTGGACGAGCCGCATGCCGCCATCGGCCTGGAACGGATCGGAAACGGGGCGCAGCATCTCGCGATTGCCGCTCGGGCCCGGATCGCGCCACACCAGCGTGAGCTCGTGCGGAGATGGCTTCTTCAGATCGTCCGTCATCTGGGCGGCCGGGTTCCCGTCGGTGCGGGGGGCGTCTTCCCGCTCCCGGCTTTCGCCGAGCCCGGGCTCCAGCGCATAGTTGGAGAGATCACCCTCGCTTACGGTCAGCACGTCGCGGTGGGCCAGACCGGCCTCGAGCAGCTCGCCGATCACGTAGCCGATGCCGCCGGCGTCGTGGAAATGGTTCACGTCGCCCGCACCGTTCGGATAGACCCGCGCCAGTAGTGGCACGACGTGCGACAGCTCGGCCAGATCGTCCCAGTCGAAACGGATGCCCGCAGCGCGGGCCATCGCCGGGATATGGATCGCATGGTTGGTCGATCCGCCGGTGGCGAGCAGGCCGACGGCGGCATTGACGATCGCCTTCTCGTCGACGCAGCGGGCGAGGGGGCGATAGTCGTTACCCTTCTGCCCGATTGCGGCGACCCGGTGCACGGCGGCGCGGTCGAGCGCCTGGCGCAGCTTGGTGCCCGGCTGGACGAAGGCGGCGCCAGGGACGTGCAGCCCCATCAGCTCCATCATCATCTGGTTGGAATTGGCGGTACCGTAGAAGGTGCAGGTGCCCGGCGAGTGATAGCTGCCGAGCTCGCTTTCGAGCAACTCGTCGCGGCCCACTTTGCCCTCGGCATAGAGCTGGCGGACGCGCTGCTTCTCCTTGTTCGGAATGCCGGTCGGCATCGGTCCGCCGGGCACGAAGATCACCGGCAGGTAGCCGAAGCGCAGCGCGCCGATCAGCAGCCCGGGCACGATCTTGTCGCAGATGCCGAGCATCAGCGCGCCGTCGAACACGGCATGGCTCAGTGCCACACCGGTCGAGAGGGCGATCACGTCGCGGCTGAACAGCGACAGCTCCATGCCCGTCTCGCCCTGCGTCACGCCGTCGCACATCGCCGGCGTGCCACCCGCGACCTGCGCCGTCGCGCCGGCTTCGCGCGCATAGATCTTCAGCCGCTCGGGATAGCGGCCATAGGGCTGATGCGCCGAAAGCATGTCGTTGTAGGAGGTGACGATGCCGATGTTCGGCAACTCGCCGGACTTGAGTTCCGGCTGGTCGTGCAGCGTCCCGGCATAGGCATGCGCGAGGTTGGAGCATGAGACAGACCGCCGATCGGGCCGATTATCGGCTTCGCGCTGCATCAGGTCGAGGTAGGCCGCGCGGCTGTCGCGCGAGTTCTCGATCACGCGCTGCGTGACGCGATGGACGGTATCGTTGAGGGTCATAGGATCCTCTCCGTTCCTGGGAGGATGCGTGTGAAACTATTCATGCCATGTCACCCCATCGCGCTCTGCCAGCGCGATTGCCGCGCTCGGGCCCCAGGTGCCGGCGCTGTAGGGGCGGGGGGTGAGCCCCTGTTCGGCCCAGCCGGCGCGGATCGCGTCGATCCATTCCCATTGCGCCTCGACCTCGTCGCGGCGGACGAACAGCGTCTGGTCGCCTTCGATGAGGTCGAGCAGCAGCCGTTCGTAGGCGATCCGCCGCACCGCACCGGAGAACGCATCGGGCATCGAGATGTCGAGCGGCACCGAGCGCAGACGGATGCCCTCGCGGTCGAGCCCCGGCACCTTCGCCATCAGCGAGAGGTGCACGTTTTCTTCCGGCTGGATGCCGATGACGAGGCGGTTGGGCTGCATCCTGGCGCCCTTGTCCTCGAAGATCGAGTGCGGAACGCTGCGGAACTGCACGACGATCTCGGTCACCCGCTCGGGCAGGCGCTTGCCGGTGCGCATGTAGAAGGGCACGCCCTTCCAGCGCCAGTTGTCGACGTGTGCCTTGATCGCGACGTAGGTTTCGGTGTCCGAATCCTTGCCCAGTTCCTCGTCGTAGCCCGGCACGGATTCGCGCTGGATCGCACCGGCGCGATACTGGCCAGTCACCGTCTCGCCTTCGGTCACCGGGCGCAGCGCGCGCAGGACCTTGACCTTCTCGTCGCGCACCGAGGTCGCGTTGAAGTTGCCCGGCGGCTCCATGGCGACGAGCGCGAGGAGCTGGAGCATGTGGTTCTGCACCATGTCGCGCAGGGCGCCGGCGTCGTCATAGAAGGCGACGCGTCCTTCGAGGCCGACCGTTTCCGCCACGGTGATCTGAACGTGGTCGATGTGGCTTGCGTTCCACAGCGGCTCGAACAGAATGTTCGCGAAGCGCAGGGCGAGAAGGTTCTGCACGGTCTCCTTGCCGAGATAGTGGTCGATGCGGAAGATCCGCTCTTCCGGAAAGGCTGCGGCGACCGCGTCGTTGATCTCGCGGCTGGTCTCCAGATCGGTGCCGAGGGGCTTTTCCAGGCACATGCGCACGTGCGGCCCGTCGAGCCCGGCGTGCTGCAGTCCGCGGATCGTCGGCTCGAACAGGCTGGGCGCGGTGGAAAGGAAGATCGCGATTCCGCGTTTCGGCTCACCAACCTTGGCGGCGAGTTCCTCGTAACCCTCCAGCGTCGTCGCATCGAGCGGCTGGTAGCTCAGGCGGTTGAGGAACTCGGCCATGCCCCCGCGGCGATTGACGGGCAGGAATTTCTCGAGCGCGGCGCGCGCGAAGTCGCGGAACTCGGCATCGCTCATGTCCGAACGGGCCGTGCCGACGATCTTGAGATCGGGTGCCAGCAGGTCGTCGTGGTCCAGCGCGCAAAGCGAGGGGAGCAGCATGCGCTGCGCCAGGTCGCCCGTCGCGCCGAACAGGACCAGCCGGTCCGCAGTGAAGCTCATGCGCACATGCCTTTCGCTCTTCGCTTCCCTGTCTAGGAAACCGGGCCGGTGCATTCCAGTGTGCCGCATACATATTCAGGCTCGCTTGCGCTTTTGCGCGCTCTTCCCGATAGGAAGCGGCGATGAGCGAAAGGATGAAACGGCGGCCGACATCGATCGATGTCGCGGAACGGGCGGGGGTCAGCCAGTCCACCGTGTCGCGCGCGCTTGCCGGGTCCGAAGTGATCACCGAAGCGACCCGGGCGCGCGTGCTGCGCGCGGCGGAGGAGATCGGCTATTTCGTCGACGAGCGCGCGGCCCGGCTGCGGCGCGGCTCCACCGGCACGCTCGCGGTGGTGGTGATCTGCCGCCCCGGCGAAAGCGCCGCGGACATCAACCCGTTCTCCTACATGCTGCTCGGCAGCGTCTGCCTCGCGGCGTCGGAACGGGGGTTCGAAACGCTGGTCTCGTTCCAGGCGCGCGAAGAGCAGTTCTTCGGCCACTACGAGGAACGCGGCTGGGCCGACGGGCTGGTGGTGATCGGCACCACGACCAACCGCGCGGCGTGGGACTATTTCCGCGGGCTCGAGAAAGCGGAGCGGCGCGTGGTCTACTGGGGCTCGCCGTTCGACGATCTCGAATGGGTCCGCTCCGACAACCGCGCCGCCGGGCGGCTGGCGGTCGAGCACCTGCTTGCGCAGGGTTACCGCGCGCCCTGCTTCCTCGGCGCGATCGATTCTCCGCAGCACCAGTTCGCCGAGCGCTACGAGGGCTATTGCGAGGCCATGCGGGCTGCCGGGCTGGAGCCATGCCTGGTCCCCACGCGCGACGGCGCCACGCGCGAAGAGGAGGGCGCTGCGGCCGTCGGGGCCTGGCTCGACCAGGGGGGCGGGGCGGACGCGATCTTCGCCGCCTGCGACGCGATGGCGCTGGGCGCGCTCGAGGCGCTCAAGCACCGCGGCGTGGCCGTGCCGGGCGAGATCGGCCTGGCCGGCTTCGACGATCTGCCGGCCGCGCGCTTCGCGCAGCCGGGTCTTACGACGATCGCTCCCGATCCGGCCGCGGCCGGATCGCTGCTGGTCGATGCCCTGTTCAATGCCGGCGAGGGTGCCCCGCTGCGAAGGGTGTCGGTCTCCCTAACCCCGCGGGGGAGCACGGCGCGGTAATCGCGATCCTCCCCATTTTGCGTCAGCCAAATGGGGAGGGGGACCGCGAGACGCGTAGCGGCTCGTGGTGGAGGGGGTCTGCGTGACAATGCCCCTCCGTCACCCGCCTGTGGCGGGCGCCACCTCCCCATTTGTGCTTCGCAAAAATGGGGAGGATCTCACGTCTCATCCATGCGCCCCGAACTCGTTGGCGATGGCGGTGGTGATCCGCAGGCTCAGCGCGTGAGCCCGTTCGATCGGGGTGATGAACTCGTTCTCGATCGCGGCGTAGCCCTCCGATCCGCGGTCCGGGTAGTCGGACGGTTCGTCGAGCACATAGTCGGAAGGCGCGGGGAAGCGCGTTGGGAAGGCGCGGCGAAGCTGTGCCAGCGCTTCGTCGATGCGCAGCGTCAGCACCATCTCGATCACGTCGCCGCGGCTGATGTCGTTCGCGCGGCTGAACGCGGGCACGGAAACCGCGCGCATGAACATGAATTGCAGCAGCGCCAGCCGCAGCGCCTGGAGCACGCCGATCCGCCGGCGGACCTGTTCGCGGTCCTCCATCGGTGCCTCGTCGGGCAGCAGATCGAGAAGCCGGTGGAGCTTCAGCGCGTCGATCCGCAGGCGTGACGCGAGACGGCGGAACACGCCCGCGCGGTCGTCCTTGACCAGATATTCGGCGAGCGCGGCGCAGGCGCCGGACAGGTGCCCCTCGGTACCGCGATAGGTGCGGCTCGCCCAATAGGCGGAGTTGAACAGCTCGCCGTAGGCGGCGACGGTCTTGATGCTGGCGAGGGCGTTCGAAGCGCGCACCAGCCTGACGAGCTGCCGCCCCCGTGCGCTTTCCGACAGCAGCGTGGCGATCTCCTCGCGGTTGCCCTCGGCCGCGCTGCCCATCCCGGCAATCACGTTTACCGGATAGCCGAGCTGCTGGAGCACCGCGTTGTGCGGGATCGCGCGGATCTGCCGCAGGCTCATCTCGCGGTCCGACGAAACGTCCGACTGCCGGCGCGAGACGCGGCTGCCGGTCGTGTTGAGCAGGCCAAGACCGAAAGCGGTGACGGCGCGGCTGTAGGTCCGGCTTTCGAGATGCTCGTGCTGGTGGTCGCGGATCGCGCGGTAGAAATCGAGACTGATGTCGGTGCGGCGGTAGAACGGATCGGCCGGCGCATCGAGGTCGGTTTCGGTAGGGCGCAATTCGGCGATCCGGGTCAGTGTCGCCAGCGAGAGCTCGGGGTTGGCGAAGAACAGATAGCCGTCGCCGCCCTGGAAGGTGACTTCGGGCTCTATCCGGATGCCCGCGCGGGCGAAGCGCCGCCGCGCCCAGGGCGAGAGCGGCCACTCGAGCCTGTCGGCGAAGCCCCCGGGGTGCGCGCCGCGGCCCATACTTTCGCCGTGGGTGTCGAAGATCAGCGCCGCAACGTCGGTCAGTCCGTTGTCGGCCATCGCGTCGGCGAGTCGGCCTTGCAGCCGCTCGATCGCGAGGCTCGCCGGGATCTGCCCGACGAAGCGGCCCGCGTCGGAAAAGCCGGTCTGAATGCAGACGCGCCCGCGCCGCCGGGCGTAGTCGCGGTAGATCTCCTCGGCCAGCAGCGCGTCGAGGAAGCGGCCGCCGTGTTCGAGTGCCGTCTCCGTCTCGAACAGGGGGGAAACGTCGACTTTGTCCTCAACCCCGAACAGCCGCGCGAAATAGAGCGCGGCGAGCACCGTCGCCGGCTGCTCGCACTCGGCGACGAGCATGCGGATCGGCGCGTCGGCGTCGATGTGGCGGAGGATCTGCGCCATGGCGAGGAACTGGCGGATCGCGGTCGAACTCTCGATCGCCAACGCGGCGAAATTGCTCCTGAGCGGCGTCGCCTCGGCGATCAGCGTGCGCAGCGTGGCAAGCGCGCTCTGGCTCGACAGATCGAGCGTCTCGCCGCCCTCCAGCCGCCCGCGGATGGCGTTGTGAAGCTGCTTGGCGTTCACGCGGAAGTGGATCCCGCCCATGCCGAGTCCGTCGGCCCGCATCGCGGCCGCGAGCGCCTTGAGCGCGACAGCGCGGTCGTCCTCCGCGTCCGCCGCCTCGCGCTCAAGACTGTCGATCAGCGGGGCGAGCGACAGTAGCTTGGCCGGATCGTCCGCCGTCAGCCGGTTGGCCGCCGAGGAAAGCGCTTCCGCCTCGTCGAGCGGTTCGGCGAAGGCGGCGGCGCACTCGGCGGTGTGCCCCTGCGCGGGGCGCAAGGTGTCGAGCAGCGGGTGCGCGGGATCGATCGCGGCGAGCGTGTCCGCGTAGCGCCCGAGCCGTTCCGCCTTCTCGGCCAGGCGGAACCCGATCGAGGTGTGCCAGCCGATATCGGTTCGCCCGTCCATGTCGTAGCCGACCCAGGTGGCGAAGCGGAAAGGCACCGGGGAAAGCGCATGCCACTCGTTAGGCCAGCGCTCACGCGCGGTGCTCAGAAGGTGCGCCACGATTCGGTCGCGGGCATCCTGCGCCCGGGCGAGCGCGGCCATGGCCTGTGCATGCTCGAACGCCAGCGTGATTGCCGGCCCCTCGGGCGGAGCGGCGCAGGCGTTCTTGTCCACGCCTTCCGGGCTGGCAGCGGCGGAGGCGACCGCCTCCGATTGGGCGGGGGAAAGCAGGAAGGTCGGATGGGCGGTAAACACCGCGTGCAACTGCGGACGCTCCCACGCCGCGCGGAACTCCGCAAAGCTCGCGGCGTCCAGGCAGGCCGCAAGGGCATCGTCGTTCGCCTGCGGCTCGACAGGCGCGACCAGCCGCCGCAGCCGCGCGGCGCGCGTCATCAGCGCATCGCACTCGAGCTCCGCGATCAGCGCTTCGGCCCCGCCGAGGTCGAGCTCTCCGCTCTCCAGCATGCGCGAGAGTTCGAGCGAGAGCTGGAACACCGGGTTGAACTGCGGCGATTCCTGCGTCTGCCGATGCAACGTGGCGAGGCGGTCGGTGAGTTGGGCGACACTCGTCATCGGTTCATCCATGCTCGGCGAGAAAGGCGGCGGCCGCGCCGAACAGGCCCGGCTGCGGGTGGACGATCAGCTTGACGGGGATCGAGCCCATCAGCCCGGCGAAGCGGCCCTTGGCACGGAACCGGTCGGCAAAGCCCGAGGTCAGCAGCGTCTCGCGGATACGGTAGCCAAGCCCACCGGCGATGACCACGCCGGCAAACCCGCCCTGGACCAGCGCGATGTCCCCCGCGACGGAGCCGAGCGAGAGGCAGAACCGGTCGACCGCGGCAGCGGCGAGGCTGTCCTCCCCGCTCATGCCCTTGGTCCAGATTTCGACGTCGTCGCACTCGGCCACCGAGCGGCGCTCCATCGCGGCAAGCGTCTGGTAGATGTCGACGATTGCAGGGCCTGCGACCACGCGCTCGACGGATACGCGCATGTGCCGCTTGCGCAGCCGCGCGAGGATCGCATCCTCGATCAGATCGAGCGGGGCGAAGTCGACATGGCCGCCCTCGGTCGCCTGGACGCGGTACTGGCCGCCCGAGCGCCACAAGTGTGCGACGCCGAGCCCGGTCCCGGGGCCGAGCACGCTGATCGTCCCTTCCGATCCGAGCGGCTCGTCGGGCCCGGTCAAGTGCAGGAACTGGTCTTCCGGCGCACGCGCCACGGCATGTGCGACGGCTTCGAAGTCGTTGACGATGCAGTAGCGCTCGACGCCGAGCTTGGGCTTCACCAGCGCCGGGCGGATGATCCAGGGATTGTTGGTGAAGCGGATCACCTCGCCTCCGACGGGGCCGGCAATCGCCATGCTCACGGCGTTCGGCAGCGCGCCGCCCTGGCGTTGCCGGAAATCCTCCCACGCGGTCTGAAAGCTGGCGTGATCCTCGGTGTGGAGCGTCTCCGGTTCGCTCAGCGAGATGGCGCCGTCCTGCCCGATCGACGCGATCGCGAAGCGGGCGTGCGTACCGCCGATATCCACCACGACCAGATCCATCGCTCTCCTCCCGCTTTCGTCTCCTGCCAAAGTGCTAGCAGCAGCGCCGCGTCATGCCCACGCGCCGCATACATATTCACGCCTCGCGCGTAACCCTGACGTGCTTCTCGAGGAACTCGGTCGGTCCGAAGCTGGTGATGAAGCTGACGTCCGCGGCGTCGCGGCCTACGCCGATCTTCACGATCTCGTCCGGCCCGGACATGCCGGTGGCGTCGACCAGGAACCAGGCGCCGCCGCCCGGAGTGGTCGGATCGGTCAGGAACACTTCGGCGACCGCATGGAAATCCGGCGGATCGACTCCGGGCGCGAAGCAGCTAACGAAGCGCGCGGGAATGCCCGAGGCACGCGCGAGCGTGACCATGACATGCGCGAAGTCGCGGCAAATCCCGCGCCGCTCGATGAAGCTGTCGAGCGCGGTGGTGTTGGGCGTACTGCTGCCCGGCTCGTACGCGAGATTCTGCACCATCCAGTCGTGGATCGCCGCTACCCGCGCACCCCCCTCGGTCCCGCCGAACTCCGCCTCCACGAACGGCTGGAACCGGTCGGCCGGGCAATAGCGCGAGTCGAACAGATACTGCACCGCCTCGCCCGGCAGATCGTGCGGCAGCAGGTATTCGAGGTTTCCGATCTCCGCCGGCAGCCGATTCACGGCCACCTTGGCCTTGTACGAAACGTCGTAGCGCCCCTCCGCGCGGATCCACACCCGCTCGCCGATGTCGTCCTGCGCCGAAATGCGCGCGAAATGTTCGCCGGTTGTTACCCAGGTGTCGGTCTCGATCAGCGTCTGCTCGGGGATGATCGCCGCCTCGAACTGCAGCAGCACGTCGGTCACCTTCTCCATGCGGAAGGCGAAGGCGAGATCGATCGATATGGGCATATTCCGCCAACGCGGCGGAGGCGCGGTTGTTTCAGGCGCGAGAGATCGCGGGAATTGCCACCACCGGAACCATGGGGCACAACGAGGGCATTGGGGGAAGCATGAAATCTCAAAAGGCCATAATTATCGCGCTCATGCTTGGGGCGGCGCCGGCCGCGGCGCAGCAACCTGGCGAAGCGGCAGGAACGGTGTCCAACTATGCGGCGATGAGCGACGCCGAACTCGAGGCGGAGGTGGATAGGCTAGGGGACAGCTGGCTCGGCCAATGCGAAGTCAGCGAGCCGCTGCTGGCCGAGTTCAGCACACGTCCAGCCGGTGAGGGCTATCGGGCGGGCATGCTGCTTGCACGGGCGGTTTGCGCCGACAAGCAGGGCGCATACCGCCAAGCCGCCGATGCCTTTGCCGAGTACGAGAGGGATTTCGACCCATCGTCGTTTGTCGGTCTCGGGCTCTACCTCGACTCGCGGCTCGACGATGCCGCCTCCGCACTCGCTCGGCTCGAGCGCTTCGCGAACACCGCGACTGACGAGACGGCCGGGGCGCTGGACGTGGCCGGGTTCCAGGCTGCCGCGAGCCTCGCGCGCAAGCATGGCCGCGAGGACGCGTTCGAAGATCTTTCCTTCCGCCTGTTCCAATCGCCACTGTACGGCAGCTTCTCCGGCGACGTCAAAAGCGGCATTGCCTATCGGGCGCTGAAGCCTGCGATCCGTGCGAACAACGACGCCCTGATCGACGAAGCTCTGGGGCAAATACGCAATCCGGCCAGCTATCCGGATTTGCTGGCGCTGCGCGAATACGAACCCGCGTGGCTCCAGATCGAACGGAGGGTCGGCGAACATTTTACCCAGATTACGGAGAACTACCGTCACTGGGCGGCGGCACGCTATGATAGCGCATCGTACGACCGCGAGCGCTTCTCCGATGTTGCGCACGCGCTCTATTTCGACGGACGGTTCGAGGAGGCGACCGCTCTTGCGCGCAAATGGCGCGAGCGGCCCGGCGCTTTCGGAAACATCAAGGAGGGCGACGCCTGGGCGCTCAACATAGAAGCCTATGCACTCGACGCGCTGGGCCGGATCGACGAGGCCGATGCAGTATTCGACCGCCTTGCCGAACTGCCCGCGGACGAGAATCCCTGGGTGGTGAACTTCGTGATCAATCGCAGTTCCCGACTGGTTGGACAGGCTCGCTTCATCGAAGGTTTGGAAGCAGCCCAACTTGCGCGCGAAGTAGCCGAGGTACACGGCAGTACATATGCCAGAATGCTCGTCGCACGCGATCATGCCTGTGCGCTTCACGGACTCGGCCGCGGTGAAGAGGCCGAGACCGAGCTGGCGTACTTGCGCGAAAACCGCGTCGAGACCGTGGCCGTGGCGGCCCAAGCACTGCTGTGTGCCGGTCAGCGGGACGAGGCGCTCGCCATGCTGATCGACGGATTGGAAGAGGAACGCACTCGCTCGAATGTGATTGGCGGGTTGCTGCCGGAAGAATACGATCTCTTCTATACGGCATCGATCCTCCCTCAGCCGCGCGATCTTCTGGCCACGAGTGCTGAGCTACGCATGGCCTACGAGCGCTGGGCGCGTGAGCTACCCGAGAAGTTCGAGCCAGCAGCGTCGCTCAAGCGGGTGCCGCTCGATCGCATGCCGAGAAGCGCGCGCTAGCGAAGGGATTGCACCGCGCGGCTTCACCCGCTGTTCTACGGTTCCCCCACCAGGTGCAGCGCGACTTCGCGGCGGTGCGGGCGGGCGCGATGCTCGGCAAGGAACAGGCCCTGCCAGGTGCCGAGCATCATCCGCCCCTCCGAAACCGGGATCGAGTGGCTGACGCCGGTGAGCGCGGCCTTGAGATGCGCCGGCATGTCGTCCGGCCCCTCGTCGTCGTGCAGGTAGTGCGGCCCTTCGGGCGCGACGCGGCCGAGCCAGGCGATCAGGTCGTGCTGCACCGCGCGGGCGGCGTTCTCGTTGATCAGCAGCGAGGCCGAGGTGTGGCGACACATCGCGGTGAGCAGGCCGGTCTCGATCCCGGTGGTGGCGAGCCAGTCAGCGACCTCGCGCGTAATCTCGGTCAGGCCCGGCCCTCGGGTGTCGAAGGCAAGCGTGGTGGCGTGATGCGGCATCGCACCCATATAGGCGCCATGGGTTTCCAGCGCGACCTTTTCGCCCCCGAAGGGCAGGCCGTGGCGCCGGTGCCCGGCATGCTGCTGGTCGAGGATGCGATCGGCGCCGAGGAGGAGCGCGCTCTCGAGGAGCGGATCGATGCCGCCCCGCTCGAGCCGTTCCAGTTCGGCCAGTGGCGCGGCAAGCGGCTGACGGCGAACTACGGATCGGCCTACGACTACCAGCGCGGCAGAGTGGCCGAGGCACCGCCGCTGCCGGATTGGATCGAAGCCCTGCGGATGCGTCTCGCACCGCTCGCCGGCCGCGATCCGCAGGATTTCGTGCAGGCGCTGCTGATCCGCTACGATCCCGGCGCAGGCATCGGCTGGCACCGCGACCGGCCGCAGTATGGTGAGGTCCTCGGCCTCTCGCTCTCGGCGCCTGCGGTCCTGCGCCTGCGCCGCCGCAGGGCGCAGGGCTTCGAACGCCGCAGCATCGAGCTGCCGCCGCGCTCGCTCTACCTGCTGAGGGGCGAGGCGCGCGAGGCATGGGAGCACTCGATCGCCCCCATGGCCGTCACCCGCCGCTCTCTGACGCTGCGGACGCTGCGTTGAAGTTCGGGCGCTAGAAGTCGACCGAGACCGACGCGTTCACCGTGCGAGGGCGGCCCTGGAGCAGGGCGGCGCTGAAAGCATCGAAGCCGGAAGCCCAGTAGCGCTTGTCGGCCACGTTATCGATCGTCAGCCGCAGCGTGACCGGGGCGCCGCCGGCCGCGACGACATAGCGCGCGCCGAGATCGAACACGGTCCAGTCGTCGAGACGCAGCGTGTTCGCCGTATCGGCCCATTGCTTGCCGGTGTGCGTCATGCGCCCGGTCAGCGTCAGGCCCGGCACGAATGGCGTATCCCACTCCACGTTGGCATTGGCGGTGAAGCCGGGGACGCCCGCGACGTCAGCGCCGCCCTCTAGCTCGGCGTCGATGGTCGAGAGGCCCGCGATCAGCCGAAGACCTTCGACGGGTTCGCCGTTGACCGTGAACTCGATCCCGCGATGCCGCTGCTCGCCGATATAGCCATAGCGCTGCGTCCCATCGGGTTCGGTAATCGTGCCGTCGCCTGGCCGTTCGATTTGGTAAAACGCCAGTCCGGCGTAGAGGAACCGACCCAGCGCGAGCTTGGCCCCGGCCTCGTATTGGGTCGACTTGCGCGGGGCGAGCACTTCGCCGCGGTTCTCCAGCGCGCTCTCCAGCGGCGCAACCGCGCCCTGCTGCAACGCCTCGATCCGGTTGGCGTAGAGCGAGACGTAAGGCAGCGGCTTGAACACCACACCGACGACCGGGGTGATTGCGTCCTTGTCGTACACCGTGTCGAGCTGGCCGTTGGCGGCGAGGTAGTTCTCGACATGGATCGTCTGCATGCGAAGGCCGCCGGTGATCAGCACGCGCTCGTCCCACAGTCCGACCGTGTCGGAGGCGAAGGCGCTCCACAGGCGGCTCTTCACGATCGGGAAGGGATCGTCGAGATCGCCGCCGGGATTCCACGGCGCGACCGTCGAGGGCGGCAGTGCCACCTGCGGGGTGTCGTAGAGATTGGTGGCAAAATTGTCCCGGAAATCGAAGGCGTTGCGGTTGGTCTGCCAGTTCACGCTGCCGCCGAAGTTGAACTCGTGCGTCACCGTCTCGCCGAGGTTGACTCGGATGCCGGCCTCGGCCGCCTCGTTGTTGTCGGTGCGCGGCACGATCAGTCCAGCCCCGGTCGCGGCGCCCGTTGCCGCATCCGTCAGGGTGATACGGCTGTAGATGCCATCCTCGCGCCCGTCGCGGGCACCGGCGCGCGCATAGAGCAGCGCGTTGTCGGCGATGTCCCATTCGAGGCTCAGCGTGCCGAACACATCGCGCATCTCGGTATAGGTGAAGTCCTGCGCGTAGTTCGCATCGGCGTCGGGCACGCGGGGAATCGCGGTCAGGTTGGGATCCAACGTCACCTTGGGCCGCAGCGAATCCACCCGCACGTTCTGGTAGGCGAGGTCGAGCGCCGCGCGGAAATTGCCGCCGTCGTAGTCGAGCGCGCCGCCGATCACCTGCGTCCGCCGGTCCTCGCGGTCGACCGAGGTTTCGCCGTCGCGGTAGGCGCCGTTGATGCGCAGGCCCCACTCGCCGTTGTCGCCGAACCGGCGGGAGACGTCGAAGCTGCCGCCGAAGTGGGCGCCCGAGGTGTAGCCAAGCGTCGCGCGCGTCAGCGGGTCGAATCCGGCGCGCTTGAGCTTGAGATTCACCGACCCGCCGAGCGACGACCCGCCCGGCGCTGCGCCGTTGAGGAACGCGCTCGCGCCGTTCAGCACCTGCACGCTGTCGTAAAGCTCGGGTGCGACGATCTGGCGGGGGGCGATGCCGTAGAGGCCGTTCACGCCCACGTCGTCGCCGAACAGCGGGAAGCCGCGGATCACGAACAGTTCCGAGGCATTGCCGAAGCCGTAGGTCGTGCGCACCGTCGGATCGTTGTCGAGCACTTCGCCCAGCGTCAGCGGCTGCTGGTTGAGGATCAGCGATTCATCGAAGCTGCGGATCGAGAAGGCGAGGTCTGCCGCATGCTTGTTGCCCAGGACGCCGGCATCGCCGCCGTTGGTGACCTCGGTCGCGTTGGCGCGCTGCGCGGTGACGACGATCTCCTCGGCGCTGTCCTGCGCGAGAGCGGGCGCGGCAGTGGCGGCGAGCGCGAGGGCGGAGGCCGTGAAGGCGTAACGAACGGTCATGTCAGCTCTTTCGTTGGGAGGAACGGCGGCCGCGCCGCCGCCAGGCGACGAGAACCGCGAGGAGAGGAAGCGAAAGCAGAACCCAGGCGGCGACATCGGGTGCGCCGTCGCCGGTGAGACCGAGCACGAGCCCGGCCATGCTCGCGGCGAACAGCACGAGCGGCAGCGCGAAGATGCCTGCCAGGCCCCGGCTGGTGCGGGAGGTTCTCGGGGCAGCGAAAGGCTTCACGCGAGCCGCCCTTCTGCTCCGCCATCGATTTCCGTCACGCGCCGCTCGATCGCGCCCGGGCTGCGGCGCCACCAGAGCAGCACACCGGTCCACAGCACCCAGATGGTCGCCAGCGTCAGTAGTGCCCAGACGATCTTGAGCGGCAGCCCGCCGTAGTCGCCGAAATGCAGCGGCTTGGACATCATCAACGCCTGGTTCAGCGCGGGCATGGCGCGCGCGTCGACCAGTTCGCCGCTTTCGGCGTCGATCAGCGCGGGGGTGAGCAGGTGCTGGGTCAGCGGCCGGTCGCCCTGGAAGAACACCGCGTAATGGCGCGCGGTGCTCCAGCCGCCGCCGGGGAAGGCGATGAACTGCGGGTTGCGGCCGGGCAGAACCGCCTGCGCCTCGGCCATCGCGGCATCGAGCGAGCCATAGTCGGCCGGCGCGACCGCCTGGGCGCCGCCATGCTCGGCGGTCATCGCTGCCAGCTCGCCCTCGCGCCAGGCGTCGGTCAGCGGATCGGCGAAGGCGTTGATCACGCCGGTGCCGCCGACGACCAGCGCCCAGGCGAGGATCACGATCCCGCCGAGGTTGTGCTGGTCGAGCCGCCCGACGCGGCGGCTGCGGTCCATCCGCAGAGTGCCGAATCGCAGCCGCCGCATGAACGGCGCGTAGAGCACCGTGCCCGAGATCAGCGCGACGACGAACAGCGCGCCCATCGCCCCGAGCAGCCACATGCCCGGCTGACCGAGAAACATGTCGGTGTGGAGCTGGAGGAGGAAGTCCATCACCCCGCCGCCCGGCGCGGGCCCGAGCGATTCGCCGGTCGCGCGGTCGAAGAACAGCAGCGTCATGTCCTCCCCCGCCGCGTCGGGGCTGGGGCCGGTGGTGACGGTCAGCAGCGGGCTTTCCTGGCTGAAGGCCATGAACAGCGGCACTTCGCCCGGCCGCTCCGCCAGCGCGGTCGCCACCATCGTGTCGAGCGGCACCCCGCTCTCCGCCGAGGGCGCGCCGGGGAGGGCGGTTTCGTAATCGACCCCCTCAAGCGCCTCGATCTCGTCATGGAAGATCAGCGGCAGACCGGTCAGGCACAGCATGAGCAGGAACACCGTGGGCACGATGCTGCTCCACTTGTGAACCAGATACCAGGCACGGATGGTGCTACGCCGCATGCGCCGCCGCCTAGGAGGCGGGGCGGCGTGGGTCAATGATAATCAGTTGCAATAAGAGCGGCGGCTGCGGCCTGCGATAGGCTCGGCGCTCGTCTCTCCCATCCATCAAATACACTTCCGCCGGCGAGCACTTCTCCCGAAATGGTCGGCCTCGTCGAAGCGGTGGAGAAGTTCGTTGATACGCGCCGCGACGTCGCGGAACTGCGGCCAGTACTCGGCGGCAGGCGTTACGTGATCGCCGCTGGCAATTAAGCGGAGATGCCCCGGGCAAACAGCGTGATAGTTCGCAGGGTGTCGTCGCCGAAGTAGCTGTTCCCCTTGCGGCCCTCGGCGGCGATCTCTTGCATCAGGTCGGGCAGCAGCCAAACTTCGACGCCCAGTTCCCTGGCCGCTTCCGGCACTCCCGGCTTCAATCCCACGTCACGATGGCGCGCTTCAGCCCGCTTTCCTGGCAGCCGTACTCCGCCAGCTTGGCCGACACCGCCGGATGCCCGAACTTCTCAGCCATGAAGGAGCCGAGCTTGCGCCGCGCAGTGGCCGCCTTGACCCGGATCTTGTGTTCGCCCTCTTCATAGAAGTCGTTCGTCAGCTTGCTGAAGCCGCTCGCAATCGAGACGCTGGTCTCGATATGCCAGCGCTCGTCGGTCACGGGATTGATGGCGAAGAGGTCGATTTCCTTCTGCCCCTGGCCGCCGCAGCGCAGGTTCGGAATCGTGGCCCAACCCTTCACGTAGCGAACGTAGGCCTCGACGATCTTCTCGGTCGTTTCCACCGCGTCAGTTCGCCTTCGCTGCCTTGCGCGCCACGCGCCTGTTCTTCGCCGCGCCCTTGGTCTGGAGCGGGTTCACCATTTGCTCGTAGAGCCCGAACAGGTGTTCGACCCGGTCGCGATCGCTGTCGAACGGCGTGCGGCGGTAGAGCCGATCCACCGCCGCATCGAGGGCGCGGTGGGCCTTGCGCAGGTTGGCGGGCATAGTGTCGGGATCGTAGAGATCGGCCAGGCTGCTCGCGGGATGCGCGGCGCGGGCGTCGAGCACGGCTCGCGCGAATTCTTTAACTTTCGAGATCTGCGAGGGCGAGGCACCGGGCCAAGGAAATGTGTTGTAGACGATCCCGATTCCGTACTGATAGCGGCTCTCAAGTCGCCCTCCGACGTGCTTCAACCACGCCATGTGCATCCTACTGGTAAGCACGCCAAACTCCCACACAGTCGCTTCCGGCAGGAAGCGCATTTTATTGCTCGGGATGCTGGGCGGCTCAAGCCAACCGATCGGGATGTAGTCACGCCGTTCTGAACTGACCTCTGGGAGCGCAAGAAACGGCTCCTTCGGGATAGCCTCGACATTGAAGCGCGTTGGTTGATCAGCAATCGCGAGAGTGCTCACTCGCTTACTCTCGCTACGAAACTCTCGGACCCGCGCGAGCCTCTCGAGCACATGGGGCATCCGCCGCAAATCTGCCGGTGAGATGTCCTGCAACGCGAGAATCCACCGCTCACCCCCTTTGATGAAATCGGCGGCGCCGATATACCGGCGCATCCAGTCCCTCGCGGCCGGCTCCTTTGCAAGGAACTCAAGTCGTTCATCCGGCTCGAATATCAGGTGTCCACCATCGATTGGTTGGCTGCCGCTGATGAGACGTGGTGCCGAGTTTATCGGAGCACTCTCCTCCTTTACGACGAGGTGCCGGTCTGCCACCGCTCTTGCATCGAACAGATAAGCCGTCAGCGCGCCGTGCCGGCTCTCCACCGGATCGCTCTTGATGTCCGGATAGCTGAACAGCCGCTTCTCGCCCGGCTCGAAATCGCGGTGCGTCAGGCCTGCGATCACGACGTGGACGTGCGCCTTGCCGCGCGCCTCGCTGAACCAGTTGAAGGTTCGGTGGGCGAAGGCGATCTCAAGTCCGTAGCGGTCGAACAGCAGAGGCCAGAGCTGCGCGACCTGCTCGCCCTGGGTGATCGAATTGGTGGCAACAAAGGCGATCCGTACGCGCTTGTTGGGCTGGATGTATGCCCCGGCCTTCAGGAACCACGCCGCGACATAATCGAGTGTTCCACCGGAGCCGCCAAGATTCGCTATCCGCCGTACCTGCTCGCGCTGGAACTGCGTCTGATACTTCGCGCCCACGAACGGCGGATTGCCCATCACATAGCGGCATTTCTCCGCCGGCAGCACCTCGTTCCAGTCGATCTCCAGCGCATCGCCGTGGCGGATATGCGCGCCGCCCTTCAGCGGAATGCGTGCATAGTTGAGCCGGAATGCCTCGTTGATTGCATTGTTGGCGATGTGGTCGGTCATCCACATCGCGACTTCGGCGATCATCGCCGGGAATTCCTCGTATTCGATGCCGTAGAACTGGTCGACCGTGACGCGGGTCATCAGCTCCGCGTCGATCCGCTGGTTGCCGTAGAGTTCCTGAAGACACTCGAGCTCCAGCCTGCGAACCTCTCGATAGGCGATGACCAGGAAGTTGCCGCATCCGCAGGCGGGATCGAGGAACGTGAGGCGCGAAAGGCGCGCCTGGAACTCCAGCAGCGCCTTGTCCTTGGCCGTCTTGCGCGCCTTCAGTTTCTCCAGCTCGTCCCGCAGGTCGTCGAGAAACAGCGGCCCGATGACCTTCATGATGTTTTCTTCGGAGGTGTAGTGTGCTCCCTTGGCGCGCCGCTCCTTCGCGTCCATCACGGACTGGAACAGGCTGCCGAAGATCGCCGGGCTCACGGCAGACCAGTCATGGCGGCAGCAGTCCAGCAGGTCCTCGCGCATCTTCTTGGTGAAGGCCGGCGTGCGCAGGTTCTCCCGGAAGAGCTCGCCGTTGACATAGGGGAACTGCTTGAGTTCCGCCGACAGGTTCGCCTGCCGCCGGTCCTCGGGTGTATCGAGCACTTCGAACAGCTCGTTGATCACCCGGCCGACATTGCTGCCGTCGGGCGCGGTGTCGTGCTCGATCAGTTGAAGGAAGATGTCCTTCGGCTGGAAGATGCCGGTGTCGTCCGCGAACATGCAGAACAGCAGGCGGACCAGGAACCGTTCCAGATTGTGGCCCGTATAGCCGCCTTCCTCCAGCGCATCGTGGATGCGGCCCATCAGCTCGGCGGCCTTGATCGTGACCGCTTCCTGCCGCTCGAAGCTGACCCGGCGGCCGAGCATGAAGTCGAAGGCAGTGACGTGCTTGTGCAGGTCCGCCAGCTTGAAGGTCAGCGGGTCGCCCGATGAATCGCGGTCGCGCAGCACCCACGTCTGGAAGTCGCAAGTGAGGATGAAGCGCGGCTGTTCGGTCGGGTGGATGCCGACGAGGTAATCCAGCGCCTGCGTCTCCGCCTTGCGGAGGTCGAGATTGCTGCTCTTCTGCTCGATCAGCAGCGTTTTTGGCCAGAACAGGTCGATGAAACCCTGCTTGTTGTTCAGCAGCTTTACCCGCCGCTCGTAGTCCGCGACCTGGCGCCGCTTGATGCCGAAGACCTCGAAAAAATCGTTATAGAAGCTGTGCGTCTCGCCCTTCTCGTAGTGGGCGTCTTTCCAGTCCTCGCTGAAAGCCTTCGCGCGCCGCGCGATCTCGTCCCACCCCAACCTCATGCGATGGTTATTCCCATCGTGAGAGAACTTGGCAACAAGCCATTTTCCTACACGCCGCGCGCTTGCCAGCTTCGCGTCGGCTCTTCCACACCGCCGATTCGCAGCCCCGGATGGGGCGCTTTTTTAGGTTCGCGCACCCCCACAGGTTACGTGGACAAAGCCTCTCGAATGGTCACACGAGGTGTGACTTTTGCGCTGTCGGCAGTCCGAGAACGGCGGAACTCAGCCGTTCCAGCGTGTGGCAGGTGTCAACGGTCAGGCGGTGGGCACGCCGTAAAGATCGTGCGCGTCGGCGTCCTCGATCTGCGCCTCGACGAAGTCGCCGGGCCGGAGCGCTTCGGGCACGTTGCGCAGGAAGACCTGGCCGTCGATCTCGGGCGCGTCGGCCTGGGTGCGGCCGGTGGCGCCGCGGTCGCCGTCTTCATCCGGTTCGCCGACCTCGTCGATGATGACCGGCAGCGTGCGGCCGACCTTGGCGCCGAGCTTGGCTGCGCTGATCCGCTCGGTCACTTCCATCAGCCGGGCGTAGCGCTCTTCCTTGACCTCTTCGGGCACCGGATCGGGCAGGGCATTGGCCGCAGCGCCCTCGACCGGCTCGAAGCGGAAGGCGCCGACGCGGTCGAGCTGCGCTTCCTCGAGCCAGTCGAGCAGGTAGCGGAAGTCCTCCTCGGTCTCGCCGGGGAAGCCGACCACGAAACTGGAGCGGATGGTCATGTCGGGGGCGATCGCGCGCCAGGATTTCAGGCGCTCGAGCACCTTGGCCTCGTTCGCCGGGCGCTTCATCGCCTTCAGCACTTTCGGGCTCGCGTGCTGGAACGGAATGTCGAGGTAGGGCGTCAGCAGCCCCTCCGCCATCAGCGGGATCACCGCGTCGACGTGCGGATAGGGATAGACGTAGTGCAGCCGCACCCACGGCACCTGGCCTTCGGGCGTGCGCAGGGTGCCGAGCTCGCGGGCGAGGTCGGTCATGTGCGCACGCACTTCGCGGCCGTGCCACTGGCGGCTCTCGTGGCGGATGTCGACGCCGTAGGCGCTGGTGTCCTGGCTGATGACCAGCAGTTCCTTCGTGCCGGCCGCGACGAGCTTCTCCGCCTCGCGCAGCACCGCATCGATCCGGCGACTGGTGAGCTTTCCGCGAAGCTGCGGGATGATGCAGAAGGCGCAGGAGTGATTACAGCCCTCGGAGATCTTGAGGTAGCTGTAGTGGCGCGGCGTGAGCTTCACGTCGGGCTGGGGGATCAGGTCGACGAACGGCCCCTGGCTCGGCGGAGCGGCCCGGTGCACTTCCTCCACCACCTGCTCGTACTGGTGCGCGCCGGTGACCGCGAGGACGGCCGGATGCGCGGCGCGGATCGCGTCCGCTTCCTCGCCCATGCAGCCGGTCACGATCACCCGGCCGTTCTCGGCGATCGCCTCCCCGATCGCGGCCAGGCTCTCCTCCTTGGCGCTGTCGAGGAAGCCGCAGGTGTTCACCAGCACGACATCGGCGCCGGCATAGTCGGGGCTCATCGCATAGCCGTCGGCGCGCAGGCGCGTGAGGATACGCTCGCTGTCGACGAGGGCCTTGGGACAGCCGAGGCTGACCATGCCGACCTTCTTCTGGCCGGGAATCGCGGTGGAGGGGGTGGAAGCCATTGCGCGGCGCGCCCTACACCTGTGGCGCGCTTTGCGCTACCGTGTAAGAAAAAGGCGAAGGAGAAACGTCTTGGGTCCGGTGAACTGGATTGCGGTTGTCGTTGCGGCACTGGCGGCAGGACTGCTTGCTTTCGCATGGTTCGGCCCCCTGTTCGGGCCTGCCAAGGCGCGCAAGGTGGCGCCTGGGAAGATCATGGCGCGATCTCGCCCGGAACGGGTCGCGGCGATCACCGGCGGCCTCTTGTTGCTGACCTCGGTGATGATGGGCCACATGTTCGCGCGCATCGGAGCGGACGCCTTGGCGACGAGGCCCTGGCTCTATTTCATGATGTCCGGCGGATTGGCCTTGGCCTTCGTGATTCCGGCGCTGTGGATCAGCTTCAGCCATATCCGCGTGCCGACGCGGGTCGCGCTGATCGATGCCGGGTATTGGCTTGCCGCCTATCTCGCCATGGGCGGCGTGTTCTGGCTGCTCGCCTAGGCGTCCTTCTCGGCAGTCGGGCGGATCTCGACCACCACGTCGCCGGCCTGCAAGGCCCCTGCCTCGGTTTCCCAGAAGCCCAGCGCCGCCCCGTTGCGGTAGACCCTCAGGCCGCGCCCGCCGGTGGCGAGCCGGTCGAGCGGCTTGCCGATTTCTTCGGGAAGAACCGGCCGCTCGACGAGGTGCACCCGCCCGGTGACGGAGGCGAGATCCGCCATGTAGTCGGCGATATGCATGCCCTGCACGCTTCCTGCGAGCAGCAACCCGGTGAAGCGAACCGGGTTGATCACGTTGTTCGCACCGGCCTGATGGGCGAGAAGTTCATTGTCCGCCGCCCGCACCACCACGGTGATCGGCACCTCGGGCGCGAGATGGCGGACGGTGAGCACGATCAGGATCGAGGCATCGTCGCGTCCCGCGGAGACCAGCACCGTCTCGGCTTCGGTGATGCGTACGGCCATCAGGCTGTCGTCGCGCGTCGCATCGGCCGCCATGACATTGCAGCCGAGCGCCTCGGCTTCGGCGAGACGTTCCTCGCTGGTATCCATGACCACGATGTGCCGCGGATCGGTTCCGCGCTCGATCAGCTCGGCAACCGCTTCCGAACCTGACACGCCGAATCCCAGCACTACGACATGGCCGGAGAGCTTTTCCTGGATACGGGCCATGCGCCATTTCTCCCAACTGCGCCTGATGATGAAGTCGTATGCCGCGCCGACGAAAATGAAGATCACGATGAATCGGATCGGCGTCACGATAACCGCCTCCACCAGCCGTGCACGATCGCTGATCGGCGCGATGTCGCCGAAACCGGTGGTGGTGATAGAGATCATCGTGAAATAGACGACGTCGAGGAACGAGACCTCTCCGTCGAGATTGTCGACCAGGCCTTCGCGGTCCCACCAGTGGATCAGAACCACGATGAAGACGAGCGCCAGCGCCGCGCCGACCCGGATGCCGAGGTCCGCCCAGACAGGAACCCTGAGCGCGCGCCGCAAGGGCTGGAAACGGGGGCCCCGATATGTGCGCTGGGGCCGCGCGAAACGTCGCGAGAGGTGAGTCCCTCTCACGCTCCGCTCCTGCCCCGCAGCTTGTCGGCCGGATCGACCTTCCGGCCACGATGGCGGATCTCGAAATGCAGTTCGGGACTCTCCGCCTCCCCCGACGTGCCGGCAATTCCGATCCGTTCGCCGGTCTTGACGACATCGCCCACTTCGACCGTGACCCGGCCCAGGTGGCCGTAGGCGCTGTACCAGCCCGTTCCGTGATCGATTACGACCAGCCTGCCGAACCGCGGCGCGTCGGTCTCCGCCTCGATCACCGTTCCGCTGGCGGAGGCGCGCACCATGTCCCCGGGACGGACTGCGTAGTCGATACCGTCGTGCCCGCCGCCGTCGGAGCGGACAGCATAACCGCGCAGGATTTCGCCGTCGTGCGGCGGACGGAAATAGGGCTCGGTCCGTACCGGTGTGGCGGATGGCGGCACCTTGAGCAGGGCGGGGATGATCAAGCGCTGGCCCGGATGTACGCGATAGGGCGGCTCGAGCCCATTGGCCATGGCGACGTTTTCGAACGTCACGCCATAGCGCATGGCGATCGCGAATCCGGTTTCGCCGGCCTTGACCACGTGGGCCCGCTGGCGCGGAATCGCGAGCCGCTGCCCTTCCTTCACGACGTAAGGCTCCGTCAGCCCGCTAGCCGCCGCGATGACCGTCGCGGGCACTCCGGCGCGGTTGGCGATTCCGTTCAACGTCTCGCCGGCCGTCACGACGTGCTCCGTCTCGGTCGCGGGATCACCGGCGGCGACCAGCAGCGGCACGAGCGCGAGCAGGGCCAGGCGCTTCATCCCGGGTAGCGCTCGCCCAGATCGCCCAGCGAGGCATGATGCGTCAGGTCGAGTTGCAACGGTGTCACCGCGACGTACCCTTCGTCGATCGCCTCCAGATCGGTGCCGTGGTCGAGCGTGTGCTCGATCGCCTGCAGGCCGAACCAGTAGTATTTGTAGCCGCGTGGGTCACGTCCCTCGACCACGGTTCCCCGCGAATAGTCGTGGAAACCCTGCCGTACGACGCGGATGCCCTTCACCTCTTCGGGAGGCCGGGCGGGGAAGTTGACATTGACCAGCGTGCGCTTCGGCAGAGGGGCGTCGAGTAGCGGAGCGAGCACCTGCGGGCCCCATTCGCGCGCGGCGCCGAACGGCACATCGTCGCCCATCCCCTCGCGCGCGTAGACCTGGCTGAGCGCAATCGAGCGGATCCCCGCCAGCGCGCCCTCGATCGCGGCCGAGACGGTGCCCGAGTATGTAATGTCGTCGCCGAGGTTGGCGCCGCGGTTGACGCCGGAGAGGATCACGTCGGGCGGCCCGTCCATCACCTTGCGCAGCCCGATCGTCACGGCGTCGGTCGGCGTGCCGGTGACCGAGAAGCGTCGCTCGTCATGCCGCCGCACGCGCACGGGCTGGGTGAGCGTGAGCGAATGACCGGTGCCCGATTGCTCCTCGTGAGGAGAGCAGATCCAGATGTCGTCCGAGAACTCGCGCGCGATCTCCTCGAGAACCTTGAGGCCCGGTGCGTGGATGCCGTCGTCGTTGGTGAGGAGGATTTTCATAGGTGCCGTTTCTCTGATCCGTCACCCTGAACTTGCTTCAGGGTCCATTTCCCCGCTTGGTCCGTCTGCGTGTGAGGCAGGATGGATGCTGAAACAAGTTCAGCATGACGGATCAAGGCTTGAGGCGTGTGACCCCGCCCATCCAAGGCCGCAGCGCCTCGGGCACCTCGACCGACCCGTCTTCCTGCTGGTAGTTCTCCAGCACTGCCACCAGCGTGCGGCCGACCGCCAGGCCTGAGCCGTTGAGCGTGTGAACGAACTCGGTCTTCTTCGAACCTTCGGGCCGGTAGCGGGCGTTCATCCGCCGCGCCTGATAGTCGCCGCAGTTGGAGCATGAGCTGATCTCGCGCCATGCGCCCTGGCCGGGCAGCCAGACCTCGAGGTCGTAGGTCTTGCGCGCGGTCGCGCCCATGTCGCCCGCGCAGAGGAGCATCTTGCGATAGGGCAGGCCGAGGGCCTGGAGCACGCCTTCGGCGCACTCGGTCATCCGCTCATGCTCCGCCTCGCTCTCCTCCGGGCGAACGACGCTGACCAGCTCGACTTTCTCGAACTGGTGTTGGCGGATGAAGCCGCGCGTGTCCTTGCCCGCCGCGCCCGCTTCGGAGCGGAAGCAGGGGGTGAGCGCCGTCATGCGGATCGGGAACTGCGCCTCGTCGATGATCTGCTCGCGCACCGCGTTGGTCAGGCTGACCTCGGCAGTCGGGATAAGCCAGCGGCCGTCGGTCGTGCGGAACAGGTCGTCGGTGAATTTCGGCAGCTGGCCGGTGCCGAACGCCGCCTCGTCCCGCACGAGCAGCGGCGGAGCGCATTCGGTGTAGCCGTTCTCGGCCGTCTGCCGGTCGAGCATGAATTGGCCGAGCGCACGGTGGAGCCGCGCCATCTGACCGCGGAGGAAGGTGAAGCGGGCGCCAGAGATGTTCGCACCGGTCTCGAAATCCATCCCGAGCGCCGGGCCGAGGTCGGCGTGTTCCTTCGGCTCGAATGCAAATTCACGCCGTTCGCCCCATTGCGACAGCTCGACATTGGCGCTCTCGTCCTCGCCCGGCGGGACATCGTCGGCGGGGAGGTTCGGCAAGCCCGCGAGGGCGTCCTGGAGCTCTGCCGCCAGCGCGCGGTCTTCCTCCTCGAGCGCGGGGAGGGTCTGCTTGAGCTCGGCGACTTCGGCCTTCAGTGCCTCGGCCTTGGCCTTGTCGCCCTGTGCCATCGCCTGGCCGATCGCCTTCGAGGCGTCGTTACGGCGGCTCTGCGCTTCCTGCATCCGTGTCGTGACGGCGCGGCGTTTCGCGTCGAGCGCGAGCAGGCTTTCGGCGATCGGCTCCACCCCTCTGCGGGCGAGAGCGGCGTCGAAGGCTTGCGGATTTTCGCGGATCAGGCGGATGTCGTGCATGGCCGCGGCCTATGCCGCACGCGCGCGCCCTTTTCCAGTAGGTTGGGAACGGATTTCGGGGCCTGGGGGTAGACAACCCACGGAACGATTGGCAGCCATCCGGGCCGCCAACTCCGCAGCTCGGGCGAGAGAATTGCAGAACCAGACCATTCGGCCCCCGCGGCGGACACCCTTCATCGACATCATGGACATGGCGATCCGCGGTGGACGCAGGCTCGGAACGGTCGCGCCGGCGCGGCTCGAAAAGGACCATCTGCTGGAACAGGCGATGGAGGCGACCGGGCTCGACGACTTCGGCGACCGCTGGTTCGAACGTCCGATGGAGGCGCTGCTCGACGCGGTGAAGGGCGAGGCGCGGCTCAACGCTGCGGGCGATTTCTCGGCGATGAAGCAGTTCCACCACGTGCTGCGCGACCGGCTGCTGGCGCAGATGTGGTTCAAGCGGCACCCCGAGATCCTCGCCCGCCCGATGCCGCGCCCCGTCGTGATCGTCGGCCCGATGCGTTCGGGCACGACGCGTCTGCACCGGCTGCTCGCGGGCGACCGCCGCTTCAGCCACATGCGCAGCTTCGAGACTATCAGCCCGGTGCCGCGGTCCGATTTCGAGGAGGTGCTCGACGGCCGGCGTGAGGATTTCCGTCCGGTCCTGGCGGGCAGGATCATGAAAGCCGCCCGCCTCGCCAACCCGCGCACGCTCTCGATCCACCCCACCGGGCCTTACGAGCCCGAGGAGGAGCTTGGCCTGCTCGTCGCGAGCATGTGGGGGATGAAGCACGAGGCGCAGTGGCAGGTGCCGAGCTACGGGCGCTGGTGCGAGGGAGAGAGCGCGGTGCCGGCCTACCGCCATATGGCCAACCTGCTGCGGCTGGTCGGCTGGTCGCAGCAGGTCTCCTCGATCCGGCCGTGGATTCTCAAGACGCCGCAGCACATGCTCGATCTCGATGCACTGCTGAAGGTCTTTCCCGATGCGCGGCTGATCTTCACCCACCGCGATCCGCACAAGGTCGTCGGCAGCGCAGCATCGCTCGCCTGGAACCAGACGATCATCTACTCGGACGATGTCGATCCCGAGCGTATGGGGCGGGAATGGCTGCGCAAGACCGCGCTGCAGATCGAACGCATGCGCGCGGCGCGCAAGACGATACGGCCCGAGCGCATGATCGACGTGCAGTACGAAGACATGGAACGCGACTGGAACGGGACGATGCGGCGCGTATACCGCTTCCTCGAACTCGATATCGAACCCGCGCTGCCGGCGATGGAAGACTATATGCGCCGCGCTCGCGCACTCAAGCGCCACCCGCACACCTACAGCCTCGCCGAATTCGGGCTCGCCGAAGGCGATGTTCGCGAGCGGCTGGACGACTACGTGCGCGCGTTCGACGTTCCGATCGAGGGCGAAAGGCCCCGTTCTATGGCGCCGCGTTCGGCGCGGGCGTGAACGGGGGCGAGGCCGTGGCCGGCCTCGTCCTCGCTTGCCTGTCGGTCAGTACTTCAGCGTCGCGGTGAGGAAGACCTGGCGCGGATTGCCGTAGAACGCCGTCAACGTGCCTTCGGGACCGAGCGTCGGGATCGGCTGGCCGTTCGCGCCCGTCTGAATTTCGCCGGTGGTTGGGTCCGTCGCGACGAACGTATAGCCCGACGTTTTGTACTGCTTGTCGGTCAGGTTCTTGCCATAGAGGCCGATACTCCAGCGGCCGCCGGGGGCGGTGTAAACCACGCTCGCATCGACCAGAGCATAGCCGTCCTGGTCGAGGTAGGGGTTGGGAATCTCGAACTGGTAGGTCTTGCTGCGGTACGAAACGGTCGAGCCGATGTAGAGGTCGCCGTCGCCCAGACCGGTATTGTAACTGGCGGTTCCGCTGGCGGTCCACCTGGGCGTGTTCTGCACTTCGCGGAAATCCGCGACGTCGGTCGGCGTGTTGCCGATATTCGTGATGTATTCGTCGTACTGCGCGTCGATGTAGCCGAGCGAGCCGGCGAGCGCGAACCCGCCGCCGAGCCGGGCATTGGCCTCGAACTCGAGCCCCTTGAAAGTCGCCTTGCCCGCGTTGGAGACGACGCCGCAGAACGACGGGGTGGGTTCGGGCGGGTCGCCTGCCATGATCGTGCAGGCCACCGAGCCGGGGATCTGCACGTCGGTATAGTCGGCATAGAAGCCGGCCACCGCCACGTTCAGCCGGCCGCCCATCAGGCTGCCCTTGTAGCCGATCTCGTAGCTGTCGACTTGTTCGGGCGCGAAGCTGAGGAAGTCGGCGATTTCGGCATCGGTCGGTGCGCCGGGGGTCGCGGCCGGCGCGGTACTGCCGACGCCGCGCGGGTCGAACCCGCCTCCCTTGAAGCCCTTGGAATAGCTCGCATAGATATTGTGATCGGGCGTCGGCATGAAGCTGATCGAGGCGCGGGGGGTGAACTTCTTGAACTGCGCGCTGCCGTCGAAGTCGGTGCTGGGGGCGCCGGCGGCTACTCCGGCGCCGCCGAAGAAGGGTGAACCCCCACCGAGATAGTTCTGGCGCAGGATCGAGGCGGAACGCTCGTCCCAGGTATAGCGGCCGCCGACCGACAGGCTGAGCTGTTCGGTCAGATCGTAAGTGAAGTCGCCGAAGATCGCATAGGTTTCCGTATCCACTTCGGCCGCGGTGAACGCCGTGAGGCCCGGGACGGTAGTGAAGAGGCGCACATCGAACAGCGTGTCGGCGGTCGCGTCCAGATAATAGAGACCGAGCAGGCCCGTCAGCGGTCCGCCGTCGTCATAGAGGAACTGGAATTCCTGGCTGATCTGCTCGTTGAAATAGGCGCCGGGCACGTCGAGATCGACCGCAGGCAGCGCATCGAAATCGATCGGACCGAAGGTGTCGTCCTTGCGCCACGCCGAGATCGAGCGGAACGTCAGGGCGTCGCCCAGCTCGACCGAAACGTTCATCGAAAGACCGTAGGCCTCGACGTCCTGCTTCGGGTCGTCGAGCGCACCCCGCGTGTCGTAGACGTCGTCGAGCACGGGTGCGCCCGAGACGAGGCCGGGGATCAGGCGGTGGCCGCCGCGCTGGAGGCTTTTGTCGCGTGTGTAGTCGCCGGAGATACGGACGAACACCGGCTCGCCATGTCCGCCCATTTCCAGAGATCCGCGTGCGGCCCACACGTCCTTGTTGTAGTTCTCCGTGCCGAGGGTGAGGTTGTCACCGAACCCGCCGCGCGAAAGTCGTGCGACCGAACCGCCGACACGCACAATGTCACCCAACGGCGCGGAGGCGGTGATCACGCCTTCCGCCTGATCGTAGGTGCCGTAAGTCGCGCGCGCTTTGAACGCGAACTCCTGCGGGAGCTGCCGCGTCACGTATTTTACCGCGCCGCCAATGGTATTGCGCCCGTAGAGCGTCCCTTGTGGCCCCCGCAGGACCTCGATCCGTTCAACGTCATAGATGTCGAGCACGGCGGCCTGCGGGCGGTTGAGGTAAACGTCGTCGAGATAGATGCCGACGCCCTGCTCGAAGCCGGAGACCGGATCCTGCTGGCCGATACCGCGGATGAAGGCGGACAGCGTGGAGTTCGTCGCGCGCGAATTTTCCAACGTCACGTTGGGGACCGACTGGGCCACGTCGGTGATGTCGAGCGCGCCACGTTCGGCAAGCTGTTCGCCGGTGAAGGCGGTGACGGCAACCGGCACGTCGATCAGCCGCTCCTCGCGCCGGCGGGCGGTAACGACGATGGCCGCGTCGTCTCCTGCCTCACCCGCCTCGACGGCTGCGTCGGGCGCGTCCTGCGCCGACGCACTTGGTGCCGCAAACGCCGCAACCGCGGCACTGCCGAGCAGAACCGCAGCCATCCGTGAATTGCTGACCCTCATCAATCCTCTCCCATCCGGTCGTTAGTACCTCCAATATTGAAACATGAACCAACTTTCAAGTTTCCTCTTGCGGATAGGCCTCGCGGCATTTAGCGCAGCCAGTAATGGACACGGGGACACCAGCCGGCGCGACCGACACCGCCAAGCGGCCTCGCACCGAGCGCGGCCGGCGCACGCTGCGCAGGCTGCTCGATGCGGCAGCGATCGAATTCGGGGAGCGCGGCTTCCACGAAGCCTCCATCAGCGGGATCACCGCGCGTGCCGGCACGGCTCTCGGCAGCTTCTACACCTATTTCGATTCGAAAGAGGCGATCTTCCAGGCGCTCGTGCGCGACATGAGCGAGGCAGTGAAGGTCGCCGCACGCGAAGCGCTGGCGGAGCCTGCCTCGGCGCTGGAACGGGAACGCGCCGCGCTCGCTGCCTTCCTACGCTTCGCGGCCGAGCACAAGGAGGTCTACCGGATCATCGACGAGGCCGAATTCGTCGATCCCGAGAGCTACCGCCAACACTACGAGACGACCGGCGCGCGCATTCTCGAGCGCCTGCGCGAAGGCGGCCGCAAGGGTGAACTGCGCGCGAATCTCGAAGAAGCGCATGCCTGGGCGATCATGGGGATGAACGTCTTCCTCGGCCTGCGCTATGCCGTATGGGGCGACGGGGACATGCCTGCCGAACGGGTGGCGGCGCTCGCCAACGACTTGCTGGCGAACGGCATAGCTGCAGAGCGATAAACGCGCCCTGCCGGCGAATCATGGTCCGGAGCCCGTCCGCTCTTCGCCTGGGGCAGACTTCTCGCCGTCGATGCATCCGTTCCGCCAGATTCGAAACGCGCTTCGGCGTTCCCGATCACCCGCGTCCGACGCTGACGTAGGTGAACCCGGCAGCCCGCATGTGATCGGGCTTGTAGATATTCCTGAGGTCGACCAGCACCGGCGCCTTGGCCAGCGCCTTCACCCGATCGAGATCGAGCGCGCGGAAGGCATCCCACTCGGTCACGATGGCGAGCGCGTCCGCCCCTTCGATCGCTTCGTAGGGGGTCTTGCACATCTGCACGTCGGGCATGAGCGGGGCGGCCTGCTCCATGCCCTCCGGGTCGTATCCCGCGACCTCGACGCCGGCATCGCCGAGCGCCTGCGCGATCGCGATCGACGGGCTGTCGCGCATGTCGTCGGTGTTTGGTTTGAACGTGAGGCCAAGCAGCGCGACCTTCTTCCCGCGCGCCGCGTCCAGGCCCCCCAGCGCGTCGATCACCTTGCGGCCCATTGCGCGCTTGCGACTGTCGTTGACCTTGACCACGGCCTCAACGATCCGGATCGGACTGTCGTAGTCCTCGGCGGTCTTGAGCAGGGCCAGCGTGTCCTTCGGGAAGCACGAGCCGCCGTAGCCGGGCCCGGCATGGAGAAACTTGGACCCGATGCGATTGTCCATTCCCACGCCGCGGCTCACGTCCTGCACGTTGGCGCCGACCTTCTCGCACAGATCGGCGATCTCGTTGATGAAGGTGATCTTGGTCGCGAGGAAGGCGTTGGCGGCGTACTTGATCAGTTCCGCACTGCGGCGGCTGACGAACAGGATCGGGGATTCGTTGAGGAACAGCGGCCGATAGACCTCGCGCATGACCTCGCGGCCAAAGTCGTCATCGGTGCCGATGACGATCCGGTCCGGGCGTTTGAAATCGCCGATCGCCGCACCCTCGCGCAGGAACTCGGGATTGGAAACGACCGCAACGCGATGGTTGCAGCCGGTTTCGGCGATGATCCGCTCGACTTCGTCGCCGGTGCCGACGGGAACGGTCGACTTGGTCACCACGACCGCGTCGTTCGCCAGCTTTTCGCCCACTTCGCGCGCGACTGCGTTAACGAACGAGAGATCGGCGTGCCCGTCGCCCCGGCGGCTAGGCGTGCCGACCGCAATGAAAATCGCCTGCGCCCCGGCGATACCTTCGGCGAGGTCGGTCGTGAACGACAGCCGTCCGGCAGCGACATTGCTTTCGACCAGCGCCTCCAGGCCAGGCTCATAGATCGGCATCACGCCTTCGCGCAGGCGATCGATCTTCGACTGGTCCTTGTCGATGCAGACCACTTCATGTCCGAAATCGGCGAAGCAGGCGCCCGATACCAGGCCGACATACCCCGAACCGACCATTGCGATCTTCATTGCGCAGTCTCCATCTTGCGAACTGTAACCGTGCCGGCGTTCTCGACGGCCTGTATGTAACGTCGGGTATCGCCCTCCAGCACCAGCGCCGTCAGCTTGCCGGTGCGGTAGGCGCCGGTGTCGATACCGATGCGGTTGGCCCGTTCGTCGACCGGATCGCAGATCGTGTGCCCGTGCACCACCACATGCGAATGCGGCGCGGCGTGGTGCAGGAACTGGTCGCGAATCCACAGCAGGTCGTGCCGCGACTGTTCCTCCAGCCGAACCTCGGGCCGAATCCCGGCATGGACGAACAGATAGTCGCCCGCGATGACGTACTCTTCGAATCCGCTCAGGAACTGGCGATCCGCCTCGGGGACCGCATCGCGCATCAGCTGCTGCAGTTCGTCCAGCGTGCTCTCGTTGTAGCGATCGCGGGTGATGCCGTAGCTGAACAGGGTCTCGCGCCCGCCATGTTTGAGGAAATGGCGCAATACGCGCCGATCCTCGAAGGACTCGAGGAACATCTCCTCGTGATTGCCGGCGAGAATACGCACCTTGCGCCGCGTCTGCAGCGCACGAGCCGATGCAACCACGCCTGCACTGTCGGGCCCCCTGTCGACCAGATCGCCGAGCAGCACGATGGTCGTGGTGGCAGGAGAAGCTTCGACGTCGTCGTTCTCGATCGCGTGGACCAGCGGCTGGAACAGATCGATGCGCCCGTGAACATCGCCCATGACGTAGATGCGCTCACCTTCGGGAACCGAAGGGCGCGGCATCGCTGGACGGGCGCGGAAGATTTTACGGAGCGGTGCGAACATGGACGGTTCTTGGCTTGAGATCCGTGGGCGCCGATAGGCCAGCCGCGCCTGCACGGCAACCGATGTATCGCCGTTGAACCGGCCTCGGTTGGTGCACGAATTCAACAGGTCAGGCGCTGCAGGTAACAGATGTGAAATATTCCTTGTGCGCCGCAGCATGATGCTGCACGATCATTTCGCGTTCGCAAGAGTGTGCTCGACAAAACGAAGCATCCGGCGGACCGGCAGGTGGGACGAAGCACAACTGCAAACGCAAGGAAGTTTGTCATGCTCACGTCCATCCGCGGCCTCACCGCCGCAGCTTTCCTATCGTCCGTCGTTCTCACCGCTGCGCCGGCGCTGGCGCAGGACGAGACCGACCCCCCGAGCGCTGTCGAGGTGTCGGGCAACGTTGCCATCACCAGCGATTATCGCTTCCGGGGCGTTTCGCTTTCAGGCGGCGACCCGGCGATCCAGGGCGGCATCGATGTCGTGCACGAGAGCGGCTTTTACGTCGGCACCTGGGGCAGTTCGATCGACGACGGCGGTACCGATCTGCTCGGCGATCTCGAACTCGATCTCTACGGTGGTTGGAGCGGCCAAGTCGCGGAGGGCCTGACGCTCGATGTGGGCCTACTGTACTACATGTACCCGACAGAGGACCTCGGCGCGGACACCGACTACTTCGAGCCCTACGCTTCGCTGGCCTTCGCACTCGGACCTGCCGAGGCTACGGTCGGGGCGGCCTATGCTTTTGACCAGGATGCGCTGGGGGATAGCGACAACCTCTACCTTTACACCGATCTAGGCGTCGGGATTCCGAACACGCCGATCAGTCTGAATGCCCACCTCGGATATACCGATGGCGTGCTCGCGCCACCGCTGCTGGCCGGCACTACCGACGATTCAGGGCTCGACTGGGCGCTGGGGGCAAGTGCGACCGTCCTCGGCGGGCTGGAACTGGGCGTCACCTACGTGGGTGTCGAGGGCCCCTCGATCGACGGATTCACGGACGATACCGTGGTCGCGACGCTCAGCATGAGCTTCTGAGCTCGTCCTGCCGCCGCCCGGTGCGAGCCGGCGCGGCGGGGACGAGGCGGGCCACGGCGGTCAATCGAGCGAGAAGTCCACCGTCGTCACGACCCTTACCTTCTTGTGCGGGCTGTCGGACACGCCCCATCCGGCGGCCTCGCCATCGCGCGCCTCGATCGAGAAGTAGCCCTGTGTCGCCTGGCGAATGCTGCCGACGTTCGCGCCGCTGTCCTCGGCGAATTGCTGGGCGGCGGCGCGCGCGTCCTTGGTCGCTTCGGCGATCATCGCCGGCTTGATCGCATCCAGCTCGGTGAAAGTATAGGCCATGCCGGAGCCATCCTCCAGCACGACGCCGCGGCGAACCAGCTCCGCCTGCCGTTTCACCGCGTCCTGCGCCCGTTCGATATCGTTCGTCCGCAGCGACAACCGCTGGCGCACCGTGTAGCGCCCGACTCCTTGATTGTCGGTGTAGTAGCTGACGTTGACTCCGGTCGGTTCCAGCGCGTCGGCCGGAAAGCCGAGATCGCCGAAGAAGGCTTCGATCGACGAGGTATCGCGGTCGACCGCCGCCTGCGCTGCCGCCAGATCGGTGGCGGTCGAGGAGTAGGAGATGGTCCAGGTCGCCAGATCGGCCATGACCTCGCGCTCGGAGAGGCCGCGTACGGTGACCGCGCGGTCGGCCTCCTTTGCGCGGACCAGTCCGTCGCCGAGCAGGAAGCCGCCGACGACCAGTCCGCCGGCGACGATCGCGGCGCTGGCAAGCCAGCGCCGTGTGACCGGCTCGCGCCACATCGGGGTGGAGCCGGAGGGTGTTTCGGAGCTATTCTCTTTCATGATGGCCCTTTCGCGACGGCGGAGCGCAACCCATGTTGAGGGAATTAGTCCGCCGGCGATGAACCGTGCTTTAATAGAGATGAATGGAGTCAGCTTTCCGATGGTGAAGTACCTGCACAGCATGATCCGCGTCACCGACATCGACGCGACGGTCGAATTCTTCCGCATGATCGGGCTCGAGGAAGTGCGCCGGTTCGACAACGAGAAAGGGCGCTTCACGCTCGTCTTCCTCGCCGCGCCGGGGCAGGAGGGCGTTGCGGAAGTCGAGCTGACCTACAACTGGCCCTCCGAAGACGGCAGCGCCCCGGAAGAGTACACCGGCGGCCGCAACTTCGGGCATCTCGCCTACCGTGTGGAGAATATCTACGAGACGTGCCAGCGGCTGATGGATGCGGGCGTGACGATTAATCGCCCGCCGCGCGACGGTCACATGGCCTTCGTCCGCTCGCCCGACGGGATATCGGTCGAACTGTTGCAGGAAGGCCATCTGCCACCGCAGGAACCCTGGGCAAGCATGGAGAACACTGGAAGCTGGTAACGCTTCCGGGATCAGATGTTCCGGGGCGGATTGCGATCCGCCCCGGGGTGCTTGGTCGTCATGCGCAGGATCGTGTATCCGGCGATCGCGGAGCACAGGGAGCCGAGCAGAATTCCGATCTTCGCCTCGTCGATCAGCAGGCGATAGCCGGGGAACGCCAGCTCGCCGATGAACAGCGACATGGTGAAGCCGATCCCGCATAGGATCGACACCCCCCAGATTTCCGGCCAGTTCGCGCCGTGCGGGCGCGGCGCGAAACCGATGCGGTTGGCAATGAAGATCGCGGAGACGATGCCGACCTGCTTGCCGAAGAACAGGCCTGCCGCGATGGCCAGCGGCAGCGGGGCAAAGACGCCTTCCAGTCCGAGGCCGGAAAGGTTCACGCCCGCGTTCGCGAATCCGAAGACGGGCACGATGAGATAGGCGCTCCACGGCGCCAGCCCGTGCTCGAGATGTTCGAGCATCGTGTCGTCGTTCTTCCCCCGCATGGGAATGGTCAGCGCGGCGACCACGCCGGCGATCGTCGCGTGGACGCCCGAGTTGAGCACGAAGTACCAGAGAACCAGCGCCAGCAGCAGGAAGGGGACGACGGTCGCCACGCGCATCCGGTTCAGCGCCAGCATGATGCCGACGACGACCAGCGCCGCGATCAGCCAGGCCAGCTTGATGCCCGCGGTGTAGGCGATCGCGATGATCAGCACCGCGCCGATGTCGTCCACGATTGCCACCGTCAGCAGGAACAGCCGCAGCGATGCCGGCACCCGGTTGCCGAGCAGGCCCAGCACGCCCATCGCGAACGCTATGTCCGTCGCGGCCGGGATGGCCCATCCCTGGATGAGCTGCGGGTCCTCGCCCTGAACGAAGAAGAAATAGACCAGGGCAGGAACGATCATTCCCGCCGCTGCCGCAAGTATGGGCAGCCGTCGCTGCTCCGCGCTGCTGAGCTGACCTTCGATCCACTCGCGCTTCACTTCGAGACCGACGACGAAGAAGAAGATCGCCATCAGGCCGTCGTTCACCCACAGGTGCAGCGTGTCGAGCTTCGCAACCGGCGTGAACGCCAGGTTCCCATGGAACAGCTGGTGATATTCGTGCGCCAGCGCCGAATTGGCCAGCAGCATGGCCGCCGCCGCCACCAGAATGAGAAGAATGCCCGCAGACGCGTCGCCGACGAAGAGGGCGCGGACAGGGGCGAAGAACGCTTGGAGGGGGCGGGGTGCTTTGGCCATGGGGTCGCTCCATTTCGGATTTCGTTGCGCGTTGCAAGTCTACTGCGCGTTGGATAGGAATGGCTGCGGGGGGAAATGGATGCTGACCGGGGGGTTGTCGCTGCTCGAGTGGGTGGTGCTCGTCCAGCGCGAGTTGCTTCTTTTCGCAGCGGTGTTTTTTCTGATCGGAGCGCTCGACGAGTTCGCGATCGATTTCGCGTGGCTCTGGCTGCGGCTTACCGGCCGGGCGCGCCCGGCGGTCTACGATCCCGCGCGTCCCGATCGCCCGCCCCTGCGCCAGGCCGCGGTGTTCATTCCCGCCTGGCAGGAGGACCGCGTGATCGGCGCGACGGTGCGGCACATGCTGCGGGTCTGGCCCGACCGCACCTTGCGCATCTACATCGGCTGCTACTGCAACGATCCGGCGACGATCGAGGCGGTCGCTGCCGCCGCCAGCGGGGACGATCGCGTGCGGCTGGTGATCAACGAGGCCGAAGGGCCGACGACCAAGGCCGACTGCCTCAACCGCCTCTATGCCGCGCTGGAGTCTGACGAGGCGCGCAGCGGCACGCGCGCGGCCAGCGTCCTGCTGCACGATGCTGAGGATATGGTCGATCCCGCGGCGCTGTCGCTGATCGACGAGTGCCTGCGCGGCGCCGACCTCGTGCAATTGCCGGTCCTGCCGCTGCCGCAAGCGGAGTCGCGCTGGGTCGGCAGCCACTATTGCGAGGAGTTCGCAGAAAGCCACAGCAAGGGCCTCGTGGTCCGCGACGCGCTCGGCGCGGGTATACCGCTTGCGGGTGTCGGATGCGGCATCGCGCGCGACGCGTTGGCCCGCCTCGCGAGCGGCCGGGGCACGCACGCGCCTTTCGCCACCGATAGCCTCACCGAAGACTACGAACTCGGCCTCGGTATCGCCGAGATGGGCGGGCGTACCCGCTTCGTGCGGTACAGGTCCGCCGACGGGCGGCTGATCGCCACCCGTGCCTTCTTCCCCGCGCGGCTTCATCAGGCGGTCCGCCAGAAAACGCGATGGATCCTGGGAATCGCCTTTCAGGGATGGGACCGGCTCGGCTGGCATGGAAGGCCGGTCGAGGTCTGGATGCGGCTGCGCGACAGGCGCGGGCCATTCGCTGCGCTCCTGCTTGGCATCGCGCTAGCCGTGCTCTTCCTCGCCGGGATCGGTTCGGCGGCGAGCCTCGCCGGCTGGAACGCGGCGCCCGAACTCCCGCCAGCGCTCGAAACGATTCTCATGGTGAACATCGCCGCGCTGCTGTGGCGATGCGCGTTCCGCTTCGGGTTCACTGCGCGCGAGCACGGTTTCGGCGAAGGCATTCGCGCCGTCCTGCGCCTGCCGGTCGCCAATTTCATCGCGATGCTGGCGGGGCGGCGCGCTCTGTTTGCCTATGTCCGGAGCTTGCGCGGAGCGCGGCCGCAATGGGACAAGACCGAGCACGACGCGCATCCCGCACTGCTGCCCCGCCGGATAATGCCGTGAGCGGAAAGGCCGACCGGCGCCGGGGCGAGCCGTTGTTGATCCTGGTGGTGCTGATGACCGCCTGGGTCGGGACGCGGGCGATGATGTGGGAAGCACCGTTGCCGCCGACGGAGGCGGTGCTGGACCGGATCGTCCGGCCAATGCTGACGCGTGGCGCCGCGCCCGGAGGGGCTTCGCCCGTCGAGATGGCGGCGACCGCTCAGGCCGCAGCGGAACCGGAGCGTCATCCGTTGGCCGCTGGTCCCCGACCGATTCCTGCGAGGCAGATCGCGCTGCTCGAGCCATTGCCGATCTGGCATACTCGGGAAGCGGCAAGTACACCGCCGGCCTCTCGCGGCGAAGTCATGGCCAGTCACCAGCTCCTGTGGCTCGCCGCGACCGCGCAGCTTCCGGTGCCGCCCGATGTGGCGAAGCTCCTGCGGGCGAGAGCGGCACCGCCGGCAAACGGTGCGCAACCGCCTCTCGCGGTGCGGAAGGCCGACCGATGGGCGTTCGACGCCTGGTTGTTGCTGCGGCCAGGCGACACTGCGGAGACAATTCCGGGCGGCAGGCTGGCGAGCTACGGCGCGAGCCAGGCGGGTGCAGTGGTCCGCTACCGTCTCGCGCCGGGCAGCCCACACCGCCCGGCGGCCTACGTCCGTGCGACACAGGCCCTCGCCGCGGGCAAGGAGACGGAACTCGCGGTCGGGATAGCCGCGCGCCCCGTCGCGGCCGTACCGATCTCGCTCCATTCCGAAGTGCGCGCGACCCGGCAAGGCGGCGGCGAGGTCGAGCTTCGCCCGGCCGCTTTCGCCGTGACCGAACTCGCACCGGTGCGACTGCCGCTCGGCCTCCGCGGAGAAGCCTATGCCCAGGCGGGCTATGTCGGCGGCAAGTTCGCGACGGCCTTTGCCGATGGTCAGGCGCGCGTCGAGCGCGAGCTGATACGCTTCGATCTGGCGGAAGTGCGGGCGGGCGCCGGCCTGTGGGGTGGAGCCCAGAAGGGCGCGGCCCGGCTCGACGTCGGGCCGACCGCATCGTTAAATTTCGACATGGGCGATGCGCCGGCCCGGCTGGCGCTCGACTACCGCTGGCGCATTGCAGGGGACGCCGTGCCCGGTAGAGGCATTGCGGTCACGCTTTCGACCGGATTTTGATCCGCCCGCTTTAAACCGCCGTTGCGCTCGGTTAGGGCTTTGCCATGGACGTGTACCTCCCCATCGCGAACCTCTCGGTGAACGGGCTGGTCATCGTCGGGCTGGGGGCGCTCACGGGGGTTCTTTCCGGTCTGTTCGGCGTCGGGGGCGGGTTTCTGACAACGCCCTTGCTGATCTTCTACGGCGTCCCGCCCACGGTCGCGGCGGCGTCGGCGGCGACCCAGATCACCGGCGCCAGCGTTTCGGGCGTGCTCGCCCACGGGCGCCGCGGCGGGGTCGACTACCGGATGGGCACCGTCATGGTGGGCGGCGGGGTCGTCGGCGCGGGTATCGGCGCCCTCCTGTTCCGCTTCCTGCAGTCGATCGGCCAGATCGATACCGTCATCAACGTCCTTTACGTCCTGCTGCTGGGGAGCGTCGGATCGCTGATGGCGCGCGAAGCGTGGCAGGCTGTTCGTCCGCCGGAAGGCGGCGAGCGGAAGCCGGCAATGCGCCGCCGCCACCATCGCCTAATCGCCGTGCTTCCGCTTCGCTGGCGGTTCTACGGATCGGGGCTCTACATCTCTCCCATCGCGCCGCTGCTGCTCGGCGTCGCGGTCGGCGCGCTGACCATGCTGATGGGTGTGGGCGGTGGCTTCATCCTCGTGCCCGCGATGCTCTACATCCTCGGCATGAGCGCCAACGTCGTGGTCGGCACTTCGCTCTACAACATCCTGTTCGTGACCATGGCGACCACGATGATGCACGCCTTGACCACCCATGCGGTCGACATCGTTCTCGTCGCGCTGCTGTTGATCGGATCGGTGACCGGCGCCCAGTTCGGCACGCAGGTGGCGCAGAGATTCAAACCCGAATACCTGCGCCTGGCGCTTGCCGCGATCGTCCTGCTGGTCACGGCCAGAATGTTTTTCGGCCTGTTCGTGCGGCCGGAGGAAATCTACACCGTGGTGCCGCTGTGAAGTGGCTCTTCCTCCTCGTCGCGCTGGTGATGCTGTCGGCACAGCGGGATCCGATCCTGGTGCCGGAGGTCTCGCAAGACGACGTGCAGGTCCAGCAGGGGTTCACCGGCACCGAGCTGCTCCTGTTCGGTGCGATCCTCGATCCCACTGGCGCGCGCGCGGGGCGGGACTACGACATCGTCGTGGTCCTCAAGGGGCCGACCGAGCCGATCGCCTTGCGCGAGAAGGCCCGCGTGGGCGGAATCTGGGTCAACGCCGATAGCACTGCATTCCAGTCGGCTCCCTCGTTCTTCGCGGTCGCATCCTCCCGGCCGATCGGGGAGATCGTCGATGAACGGACCGCCGCGATCTACGAGCTCGGGCTGGACTATCTCCAGCTCTCGCCGACCGGCGCGATCGATCCCGAAGAGCAGGCGCGCTTTACCGCCGGTCTCGTCGACCTCCGCAGCCGGCAGGGGCTCTACAAGCAGGTCACGGACGGGGTGCAGATCAGCGAGCAGGTGCTTTACCAGGCCCGCATCTCGCTCCCCTCCAACGTTCAGACCGGCACCTACACCGCCGAAACCTTCGCCATCACCCGCGGGCGGGTGATCGCCTCCGCCGTTGCGGAGGTGGAAGTCCGCAAGGTAGGCTTCGAGCGCTTCGTGGAGGTGTTTTCCGAGCGGCAGTCGCTGCTCTACGGGCTCCTGGCAGTGCTCATGTCGGTGGGAATGGGCTGGGTGGCCGGGCGCTTGTTCGCGCTGATCTAGCTTGCCTTTTCGTGCGCGTTGACCCGATCTTAACCAGCGCTCGGTACGCCTGCAGATCCGGGCTGAGCGTAGGGATCGACCGCTTCATGACAGAGATGGGCCACGGCAACCTCGAACGGCGGGAGCCGCTCGATTCGGCGGCGACGCGGAGCGAGGGCGCCCCTGCCGCGCATCCCCGGCCTCAGGCCGTCGTCCGCCCGGTATCCGACAACGCCATGCAGCCGATCGGTGTGGTCGTAGAAATCGCCGGTTCGGGCTCGCAGATCGCGCTCGACATGCAGCGGCTCAACGAGTGCATGGGCGACGACGACCCATCGGTCGCGCTCGCCGGTCAGGTCGGCAGTCAGATCAAGATTCGCGCGGGCAACGCCTGGCTGCTCGCCAGCGTCCGCAATCAGCGGCAGGATCGCCGTGCGAACGGCGGGGTCATCGCCGACGTCGACTTTCTCGGCGAAGGGATGGAGGACAAGCCGACCGGGCGCATCCACGGATTCCGCCGCGGCGTGACCCGCTACCCCGTGCCCGGCGCGAAGATCTATCCGGCGACCACCGCCGACCTCAGGCATATCTATGCCAGCGACGGGCGCGCCAGCATCCAGATCGGCACCGTCTATCCGACGAACGACATTCGCGCCGGTCTCTACGTCGACGCCATGCTCGGCAAGCACTTTGCGTTGCTCGGCTCCACCGGCACCGGCAAGTCGACCAGCGCCGCGCTGATCCTCCATCGGATCTGCGACGCCGCGCCCGAAGGGCACATCGTGATGATCGACCCGCACGGCGAGTACGCCGCGGCGTTCCGGGAGACCGGCCTGATCCTCGACGTCTCGAATCTCCAGCTACCCTATTGGCTGATGAACTTCGAGGAGCATTGCGAGACGCTGCTGACCACCAGCGGCAACGAGCGGCAGGTCGACATGGATATCCTCGCCAAGTGCCTGCTCCGGGCGCGAGCCAAGAACCGGCTGGCAGAAACGATGGGCAAGATCACCGTCGATTCGCCGATCCCCTATCTGCTGTCCGACCTCGCGAACGAGATCCAGAACGAGATGGGCAAGCTCGACAAGGCGACCTCCTCGGCGCCCTACATGCGGATCAAGAGCAAGCTCGACGAGCTCAAGGGCGATCCGCGCTACCAGTTCATGTTCTCGGGCATGCTGGTGAGCGACACCATGGCCGAGTTCATCGCGAAGATCTTCCGCATGCCGGGCGGCGGCAAGCCGATCTCGATCATCGACGTATCGGGCGTTCCCTCGGACATCACTTCCACCGTCGTCGCCGTCCTCAGTCGTCTGGTGTTCGACTTCGCGGTCTGGGGGCGGGAGGAGAAGACCCGGCCGATCCTGCTCGTCTGCGAAGAGGCGCACCGCTACGTTCCCAACGAGGCGAACGCGGACGGATCGTCGGTCGGCATGATCCTGAGCCGCATCGCCAAGGAAGGCCGCAAGTACGGCATCAGCCTCGGCCTTATCACCCAGCGCCCCTCCGACCTTGCCGAGGGCGTGCTGTCGCAATGTGGAACGATCATCGCCATGCGCCTCAACAACGATCGCGACCAGGCATTCGTGAAAGCCGCCATGCCCGAAGGCGCGCGCGGCTTCCTCGATTCGATCCCGGCGCTGCGCAACCGCGAATGCATCATCTGCGGCGAAGGCGTCGCGATCCCGATCCGCGTCAGCTTCGACAGCCTGGAAGAAGCGAAGCGTCCGGCATCGGAAGACCCGAGCTTCGTCGAATTGTGGAACGAAAGCGGGGGGGAGGAAGATGCGGTGCAGCGTGTGGTGCGCCGCTGGCGCTCTCAGGGGCGTTAGGTACGCCTAGGTTCTTTAGGTTCCCCGCATATCCCCATAGAGATGGATATGCAGCCGGTCGCTCATCCTGAATCCATGCTCCAGGCATAGCGGAGCCAGCCATTCCTGCCGCGCCCGCAGTGTCGCGCTGTCGGTGCCTTCCGGCATCAGGAACACATGCCCGGGTCGGAAGCGATAGCGCGCCTGAAGGGCCAGCACCTCGACCACATCCTCGGGCGCGGCGATCACGAACTTGAACCAGGCGCGCGGATCGGCCGCATAGGAGTCGAGCCGCTCGGGAAGCAGCGCGAGCTCCGCCGGATTGCCGCTGTGCGCGAGCTTGGGGCTGACGTTGTACTGGTCCACCCGCACGTCGAGCCGGGGCGGGGCGGCGACGGTGCCGTTGGTCTCGATCTCGACGGCCATGTCAGGCAGCAGCTCGAGCAGCTTTGCCAAGGCGCCCGCCTGAAGCAGCGGCTCGCCGCCGGTGATCACGAGGCGCTTCTGGCCCAGCGCCGCGATGCGCCGGGCAACCTCGTCCTCGCTCAGCTTAATCTGATTGGCCTTGCGCGCGAAGGTCTCGCCGGAGCGATGCGGCCGCTCGTCGCCTTCGAAGTGCCAGGTATAGGCGGTATCGCACCACTGGCACGCAAGATTGCAGCGCGAGAGGCGCAGGAATGCGACGGGCGCGCCGGCGCTCGGTCCTTCGCCCTGCAGCGAAGCGAAGATCTCCGGTTCGCCGGGCTCCTGGGTGGCGAGAGTCAGCACCAGATCCTCCCGGGCCTGGGGAGGATCCGGTTCATCCCAACCGGTCCAGCGCGGCCCTGAGGCGTTCCGCTTCTGCGGCATGGTGCGCGTGATCGGCGCGGGCTTTCTCGACCGCCTCGGGTTTCGCGCGCTCGATGAAGTTCGCATTGGAGAGCCGGCCTTCGAGAGACTTGGCTTCCTTCTCCGAAGCGGCGAGCGCCTTGGTGAGCCGGGCCTTCTCTGCCTCGACGTCGATCAGGCCTTCCAGCGGAATCACCAGGCTGTCGCTGCCCACGCCGACCTGTAGCGCGGCGCCCTCCGGCGCGGCCTCGGCATGAACCGCGGACAGGCGCACCACCCGATCGAGCGCTGCCGTGCTGGTCGAGAGAATCTTGCTTGCGATCGGCGACGGATCGGCAAGCCACGCTTCAAGCTTCGCGCCGGGCGCAAGGCCGATTTCGTTCTTCGCCGCGCGCAGGTTGCGCGTAAGATCGATCAGCCACTCGATCTCGGCCTTGGCTTCGGTATCGATCTTCGCAGACGGCTCGGGCCATTTCGCGAGGATCAGCTCGTACGGCCGCTCACCCTGCGCGTGCCACAGTTCCTCGGTGATGAAGGGCATGAACGGATGCAGCATGACGAGGATCTGATCGAGCGCCCAGCCGGCAACCGCTCGGGTCTCGTCGTCGATCTGGCCCTTGATCAGCTCGAGATACCAGTCGCAGAAGGTGTCCCACACGAAGCGATAGATCGCGTTCGCGGCCGCATCGAAGCGCAGGTCCGCCATGGCCTTGTCGAGCGTGGCGAGCGTTTCGACCACCTCGCCGACGATCCACTTGTTAACCGCGCTGGTCGTCTGCGGCGCGGCAATCGACTGCGAACCGCCGATGCCGTTCGCCTGGCAAAACCGCGTCGCATTCCACAGCTTGGTGGCGAAGTTGCGGTATCCCTCGACCCGGCTCTCGTCCATCTTCACGTCGCGGCCCTGGCTTTCCATGGCCGCCATGAAGAAGCGCAGCGCATCGGCGCCGTATGTGTCGATCAGACCCAGCGGATCGACCACGTTGCCCTTGGACTTGGACATCTTCTGCCCGTCCGCCGCGCGCACGAGGCCGTGGAGATAGAGCCTCTTCCACGGCACCTCGCCCAGGAAGTGCATCCCCTGCATGGCCATTCGGGCATCCCAGAAGAACAGGATGTCGAAGCCGGAAATCAACAAGTCGTTGGGATAGTGCTTGGCGAGCAGGTTGACGCCGGGGTTGTCGTTAACGCTTTCTGGTTGCTCCGTCGCGGCATCCGGCCAGCCAAGCGTGGCAAAAGGCCACAGTGCAGACGAGAACCAGGTGTCGAGCACATCGGGATCGCGACTAAGTTCCGGCAAATCTTCCGGGCGCTCTGCCCCAAAGTGATCAAGCGCCAACTCAAGAGCCTGAGCCTCGCTCTCAGCAACGAACACCTCACCGTCTGGCGCATACCATGCCGGGATCCGGTGCCCCCACCAGAGCTGGCGCGAGACGCACCATGGCTGGATGTTCTCCATCCAGTTGAAGAAGGTCTTCTCCCAGCTCTTGGGGACGATCTCGATCTTGCCGGAACGCACCGCCTCGATCGGCGCTTGCGCGAGCTTCTCGGCGTCGACGTACCACTGGTCAGTCAGCCAGGGCTCGATGACCACGCCGCCGCGGTCGCCAAAGGGGGTGGCGATCGTGCGCGGTTCGGCGTCGTGCGCCTCGCCCTCCTTGTCGATGTGCGGGATCAGGCAGCCGAGCTCCTTCATCCGCGCCACGACCAGCTCGCGCGCGCCGTCCACGCCGTCCTTGCGGAAGCGGTGGAGGCCGAGGAATTCCTCGGGTACCAGCCCGTCGGCTGTCTGGCAGACGTTGCCTTCGGCATCGAGCATGTTGAGCATCTCGCCCGGCGCGATGCCGGCGCGCTTGCCCACTTCGAAGTCGTTGAAGTCGTGCCCCGGCGTGATCTTCACCGCGCCCGAGCCGAGCTCCGGATCGGCATGCTCATCGGCGATCACCTTGAACCGGCGGCCGGTGATCGGCTGGACGATCTCCTTGCCGATCACGCTGGCGTAGCGCTCGTCGGACGGGTGAACCGCCACTGCCATGTCGGCCAGCATCGTCTCCGGCCGAGTGGTCGCGACTTCGATGTAGTCCTGCCCGCTATCCAGCGTCACACCGTCCGCGAGCGGGTACTTGAAGTGCCAGAAGTGGCCCTTGATGTCCTGCGTCTCGACCTCGAGATCGCTGATTGCGGTCTTGAGCTTCGGGTCCCAGTTCACCAGCCGCTTGTCGCGGTAGATCAGCCTCTGGTTGTAGAGATCGACGAACACTTTCGTCACAGCGCGGGTGAATTCGGGGCTCATCGTGAACTGCTCGCGGCTCCAGTCCATCGAGCAGCCGAGCCGGCGAAGCTGACGCGTGATCGTGCCGCCGCTTTCCTCCTTCCACTCCCACACTTTCGCGACGAAGTCCTCGCGCGAGTAGTTGGTGCGCTTGTCCTGGCGCTTCTCCAGCTCGCGTTCGACCACCATCTGCGTCGCGATGCCGGCATGGTCGGTGCCGACCACCCACAGCGCATCCTTGCCCCGCAGCCGCTCGTAACGGACCACGATGTCCTGCAGGGTGTTGTCGAGCGCATGCCCGATGTGGAGGCTGCCCGTCACGTTGGGCGGCGGGTTGACGATCGTGAAAGGCTGGGCGTCGGGCCGCTCGGGCCGAAACAGGCCATTGCCTTCCCAATGCGCGTACCAGCGCGCCTCGATTTCGGCCGGGTCGAAAGTCTTGGGGAGATCGGTGCTCATAGGTACCGCGCCTTTGCCAGCGGGTGCGCTGCGGCGCAACACGGCTGATTGCACGCTTGTAGTACGCCCCGTTTGGCCGCATAGGTCGCCAAGATGAAGGATGGGGCGTTCTTCCAAGTCGAGGGTGGCGGCGATAGCGGCGCGCGGCTCGTCCTTTCAGGCCCCTATCTGGTTTCCACCATCGGTTCGGTAGACGGCGAATTGCGCGAGATCGAAGACGATCTTGCAACCATCGACCTCTCCAACGTGAGCGAGATCGATACTGTCGGCGCCTGGGTCACGTGCAGTCTGGCGAGGCGGCACGATGCGGAGATCATCGGTGCCAGCGAACGCGCGCAGCGGTTGCTGAAAGCGGTCGAAGCTGCGGGCGAGGGCGCGGACATCCATCCGCCCCGTCCCCCCGCCTGGGAGCGTGTGCCCGGCCGAGTGGGCGAGCTGGTCGACGAGTTCGGCCGGGGGATGGTCGGCATGATCGGCTTCCTGGGCCAGATCCTGCTCGGCATCGCCAGCCTCGTCCGCCACCCTTCCCGTTTCCGCGGCAAGGCGCTGGTTCGCCAGCTCGAGCTGGTCGGCGTCTCGTCGCTTCCGATCATCGGATTGATGAGCTTTCTCATCGGCATCGTCATCGCGCAACAGGGCGCGGTGCAGCTTGCGCAGTTCGGGGCGGAAACTCTGACAATCAATCTCGTCGGCCGCATCACCTTGCGCGAGCTCGGGGTGCTGATGACCGCGATCATGGTTGCGGGTCGATCCGGCAGCGCCTTCGCAGCGCAGTTGGGCACCATGAAGCTGACGGAGGAAGTCGATGCGATGCGCACGATCGGCATTTCGCCGATAGAGGCGCTGGTAATCCCGCGCATCCTGGCGGCCGTGCTGATGATGCCGCTGCTCGGCTTCTTCTCCTCCTGCATCGCGATCATCGGCGGCGCGGTGATCGGCGACCTGATGCTGGGTATCCCGTTCCTGACCTTCCTGTCGCGCATCCAGGAGGTGGTGCCTCTCTACGATCTCTACGTCGGACTGGCGAAGGCGCCGGTCTTCGGGCTGATCGTGGCGCTTACCGGCTGCTATCAAGGCATGCAGGTGCAGGGCAATTCGGAAGAAGTCGGTCTGAAGACGACCAAGGCCGTGGTGCAGGCGATCTTCATGGTGATCGTGCTCGACGCCTTTTTCGCCGTGTTCTTCACCGAGATCGGCTGGGGCTGAGATGGCCGACGATCTCGATCAGGAGCTCGAGGAGCGCGGCCTCAGTCGGTACGAGCGCTTCCGCGGCGATCATCCGATCGTGGTGAAAGGGCTCGTCAATCGCTTCGGTGAGCAGACCGTGCACGAGGATCTTTCGCTGACCGTGAACCGAGGCGAGATTCTCGGCGTCGTCGGTGGCTCCGGCACGGGCAAGTCGGTGCTGATGCGGTCGATCATCGGCCTCCAGACTCCGAACGAAGGCGAGATCGAGGTCTTCGGCCGCTCAATGACGAACGCCGAGCCGGACGAGAACCTCGGCATCCGCAACCGCTGGGGCGTCCTATTCCAGGGTGGCGCGCTGTTCTCGACCCTTACGGTGGGAGAAAACGTCGAGGTTCCGCTCAAACAGTTCTATCCGGATATCCAATCGGAGCTGATGCACGAAATCGCCCGCTACAAGGTGATGCTCTCGGGGCTGCCGGAAGAGGCCGCGGCCAAGTATCCGGCGGAGCTTTCAGGGGGAATGAAGAAGCGTGCGGGGCTGGCGCGGGCGCTGGCACTCGATCCGGAGCTGCTGTTCCTCGACGAGCCGACCGCCGGGCTCGACCCGATCGGCGCCGCCGCGTTCGACCGGCTGACGCGCGAGCTGAAGCAGACGCTCGGCCTCACGGTATTCCTCATCACCCACGATCTCGATACGCTGTACGAAATATGCGACCGCGTCGCGGTCATTGCCGACAAGAAGGTGATTGCGGTCGGCACGATCCCCGAACTGCTCGAAACCGATCATCCGTGGATCGAGGAGTACTTCAACGGGCCGCGCGGCCGCGCGGCCCAGGCGAGCAAGCGTCGTGCCGACGGCATGAATGCTGAAAAGATAGACAGGGCGTCCCGGGGCGGGGCATAGGGGCAAGCGAATGGAAACGCGCGCAAATCATGTCTGGGTCGGAGCTGTCACGCTGGTGCTGCTGGCCGGGCTTGCGCTGTTCTTCGTCTGGCTTGCCCGACTGGGGCAGGGCGCGCAGGACGAATACGACATCTTCTTCAAGCAATCCGTGGCCGGACTCGCCAATGGGTCGCAGGTCTCCTTCACAGGCGTGCCGGTCGGCCAGGTCAGCGAAATCTCGCTGTGGGAGACCGACCCGCAGTTCGTCCGCGTCCGCGTAAGGGTGAGAGACGACGTGCCGATCCGCGTCGGCACGACTGCGACCGTCCAGGGCTCCTTCACCGGTGTCTCGACGATCCTGCTCGACGGCGCGCGGCGTGATGCACCGCCGATCACCTGCGAGGAGGGGCCGGGGAATACCGCATGTCCCGAAGGCGTGCCCGTTATTCCGACGAAGCCGGGGGGGCTGGGCGAACTGCTCGCCAATGCGCCGCTGCTGCTGGAGCGTCTCGCCACGCTGACCGAGCGATTGACCATGCTGCTCTCAGACCAGAACCAGGGTGAAATCGCCGGCATTCTGCGCAATACCAACCGCATGACCGCGGATCTCGCGCAGACGGCGCCCGAAGTGCAACGGACGCTGGCCGAGCTCCAGGTCACCTTGCGCGAATCCAGCGAGGCGCTCGATGCGTTCGAGAAGGTCATGGGATCGACAGACGAGTTGCTCAATCAGGAGGGACAGTCGCTCGCAAGCCAGTTGCGGGCCACGCTCCAGTCCGCCGATTCCGCTGCGCAATCGCTCAATGCGACCCTCCAGGATGCGCGTCCGGCGGCGCGCCAGCTCAGCGAAAGCACACTGCCGGCAGCCGACGCGGCGATGCGGGACCTGCGCGCGACCAGCAAGGCGCTGCGCAGTGTGACCGAGAAGATCGAGACGCAGGGCGCCGGCTCATTGGTGGGCGGACAGAAACTGCCCGATTACGAACCATGAGCGACGCGAAGAAGCAGGGGAACGCGATGCGCGTGATTGTCAGGACATTTCCGGTGCTAGCCGCTGCCGCGCTGGCCGGTTGCGTCAGCTTCGGCGCGGAACCGCCCGAGAGCCTGCTGACGCTCACGCCCACGGCGGAGGCGCCGGCAGGGTCGGGCTCGGCCGGCAGTGCGGCGGGGGCGCTCGCGATCCTGGTTCCCGACGCGCCCGCACGGCTCGATGTCGTGCGCGTCCCGGTGCAGGTGGACGACGCCAATATCGCCTACGTCAAGGATGCCGTCTGGGTGGACAAGCCGGCGCGCCTGTTTCGCGGGCTGCTCGCCGAAACGATCCGCACCCGCAGCAACCGCCTAGTGATCGATTCCGACGATCCGGCGCTTACGCCCGAGACGCAGCTCCACGGCGTGCTGCGCGATTTCGGCTACGATGCGCGCACGTCCTCGGTCGTCGTGCGGTTCGATGCGATCCGCGAGGCGGAAGGCAATGCGATCGAGACGCGCCGTTTCGAAAGCGTGATCCCCGGCGTCGCCGCGGAAGCGGGACCGGTGGGCGAGGCGCTCAACCGTGCGGCGAACGATGTCGCCGGGCAGGTCGCGGAATGGGTCGGGTGATGGACCGCGACCGGATCTGATCCGCTCGCGCTAGACCAGGATCCTCGCGAAGCGGAACGCGTCCAGAAACTCCGCCCGTCGTTTGTCCCTCCGGGCCTCGGCTTCGGCGTCGCGGCCCCACAGCTCCGCCTGCCATTCCTCTTCGAGATGGGCAGCCGACCAGAGCGCCTCGGCATCGGCGTCGGCTTGCAGCGCCTCCAGCGCAATGCAGAGCGAGGCGCAGAGCGAGGCCATCGTCTGCAAGGCGGCGAGCGTGAAATCGTCGAGCGTGCCGAGCCGCGCGCGCAGCGCGTCGAGGCTGGCCTGCGGCTGCGGGCGGTGGATCACGCCGCTCACGCGGTCGAGCCGAATGCCCTCACGCGCTTCCAGGGCGGTCACCAGCGGTTCCCATAGCTCATGCTGACGGCGGAAGAGCGGCTCGTCCGGATCGGCGCGGTAGCAGAGCGTATCGGTCTCGGCGAAGGCCATCAGCTTGCCGATCGCTGCCGTGCGATCCGCTCGCACCACGTCGATCGCGTAGTCCGCCATGTCGCGCCGCGGGAACGTGCGCGGGTCGATCTCTTCGCCCTGCTGCGACCATTCTGCGGCAAGAGCTTCGGCGAGTTCGCGCGTCGGCACGATCTGCGGAGCACCGAGGGCGGTCTTGATGGCGCGGCCGTCGAGCGTGACGCGCCACCCGCCGTCGGCTTCCTCGACCGCAACCTCGCGGTAGAAGCGCTTCATTCCTTGGGGCTCCGCCAGCGCCGCGCGAGTACGGTCGGCATGACGAAGAATCCGGCCAGCCCTAGGATCAGCAGCAGGTAACCCGCGGCATCGGGCAGCTCCAGCACTCGGCGCACCACGAGAATGCCGAGCAGGATCAGCGCGACGCCGGCAAAGCGCACCGCGACCATCGCGAAATAGCGGGACTGCGCAGGATCGCTCATGACAGCAGATCTCCCAGTTCGGCCGGAGTCGCGGCGACGTGCTCGGCACCTGCCTCGCGCAGCTCGCGTTCCGTGTGATAGCCCCAGGCGACGCCGATCGCGCGCACGCCGGCGGCGCGGGCCATCTCCATGTCGAACGTCGTGTCGCCGATCATCACAGCATCGGCAGGCTCCGCCCCTGCCTCGACCAGCGCCGCCTCGAGCATCGCCGGGTGCGGCTTCGAGGGGTGCCGGTCGGCGGTCTGAAGCGTGACGAAGTGGTCGGCGAGGCCGTGGATGGCGAGGCAGCTCGTGAGCCCCCGGTCGGACTTGCCGGTCGCGACACCCAGCGTCCAGCCGCCCTCCGCCAGGCGAACGAGCACGTCGGCGATGCCTTCGAACAACGGCTCCTCCAGCGTTCCCTCGAGCCGGCAGGCACGGAATGCCTCCTTGTAGGCGTCGACCGCGTGGCGATGCAGCGTGTCGTCCGCATCGGGCGCGAGCAGGCGGATCGCCTGCGGCAGGCTGAGCCCGACGATCCGCCGCACGTCGTGCCGGTCAGGCGCGGGCAGGCCCGCACTGGCGAAGGCCGTCTCCATCGAGTTGCAGATCGCCGCCTGTCCATCGACGAGCGTCCCGTCGCAGTCGAAGATCGCCAGCCGTACGGTCACTTGCGCTTGCCCTTGCCTTTGGGCTTCGGAGCGGCGCCGCGCGACCGGCGCTCGCCCCGGCGGCCCCGGCGATATTGCTTGGCATGCGCGCGGGCCGCCTGCTTCTTCTCCGCGGGCGTGCGCTCGTTCGATTCCTCGCGCAGCGGCTCGGCTTCGCTGAGCGCCGGATCGAAGCCGAGTTGCTCCATGCTCGCCGCGAAATGTTCGGGCAGGTCGGCCGTCACGTCGAGCTTGCCGCCTTCCGGCTGCTCGATGATCAACCGCCGCGCATGGAGGTGCATCTTGCGGCTCACGCTGCCGGTCAGGAAGGCGTCCTGCCCGCCGTACTTACCGTCGCCGAGAATCGGGTGGCCGATCGCGGCCATGTGGACGCGGAGCTGGTGCGTGCGCCCGGTCATCGGCTCCAGTTCGACCCAAGCGGCCTTCTTCGCGGCCTTGTCCACCACGCGGTAGCGCGTGACAGCACGCTGGCCGTTCTCCTCGTCGACATGCATCTTCTCGCCGCCGGTGCCGGGCTGCTTCGCAAGGGGGACATCGATCGTGCCTTCGGGCACGTCGGGCACGCCGACGACCAGCGCCCAGTAAACCTTCTTCGCGCTGCGGCCCGAGAAGCGCCGGGAGTACGATGCCGCGCTTCCCGGAGTGCGCGCCACAAGCAGCACGCCGCTGGTGTCCTTGTCAAGCCGGTGGACGAGGCGCGGGCGCGGATCGTCCTCGCCCGGTGCGAAGGCGTCGAGCAGCCCGTCGACGTGGCGGTGGGTCTTGGTGCCGCCCTGGGTGGCCAGACCCGGCGGCTTGTTGAGCACGATCGCGGACTTGGTCTGTGCGATCACCATGGCCTGCGCCTCGGCGATCTCGTCCGCCGTCAGCTCCCGTTTCGCTACCGGCTTGCGGTGCGGCGCCTCGCCGCCCGGAGGGACGCGTACGATTTGGCCGGCGGCAAGCCGATCCTCAGGCTTCGCGCGACCGCCGTCGACGCGGATCTGACCCGTGCGGGCCCATTTGGAGATCGTCGCGAAGCCGATCTGCGGCAGGTGACGCTTGAACCATCGGTCGAGGCGTACGCCGTCGTCGTCGGGCTGGACAGTGAACTGGCGGACCGAATCGCTCATCCCGCAATCCGCATGGCAATGAGGCCGATGTAGAGCCCGGTGAGCCCCGCCAGCACGGAGATCAGCGTATAGCTGACCGCCAGCCACGGTTGGCCGCGCTCGATCAGCAGCATGAGTTCGAGGCTGAAGGCGGAGAAGGTCGTGAAGCCACCCAGCAGGCCAACGCCAATCAGGAGGCGCCATTGCTCGCCCCCCGCATCGCCATGCCGCGCCAGCCAGCCGGCGAGCAAGCCCATGGCGCAACTGCCGATCACGTTGACGGTCAGCGTGGCCCAGGGAAAGGCGGTGACCGCCTGCGGCCCGAGCAGGTGGGTCAGGAACCGGCCCGCCTGGTAACGCAGCAGCGCTCCCGCTCCGCCGCCGGCGAAGACGTAGAGCGATGCGGTGAGGGGTGAAATAGCGGACATCGCCGCCCCTTAGACGGCATTGGTTCGTTCGTCATCCCGCAGCGCGATTGCGATGCCAGGCGGCGTGGCGGCTTGCCAATCGGCGCGAGTTCGCTTATGCGCGCCCCGGTTCGAGCCGGTCCGGAACGGATTCGGCACACTTTTCGTTGATTTCGAAAGGCGCGACTCGCGTTGTGCGGGTTTCGCGCCGTTGCTGTGAGGTATTTGAATTTATGCAGATCGTCGTTCGCGATAACAATGTCGACCAGGCCCTTCGCGCGCTCAAGAAGAAGCTGCAGCGCGAAGGCGTGTATCGCGAGATGAAGCTGCGCCGTCACTACGAGAAGCCGAGCGAGAAGCGCGCCCGTGAAAAGGCCGCTGCCGTTCGCCGCGCCCGCAAGCTCGAGCGCAAGCGGCTGGAACGCGACGGCGCGAAGTAAGCCGGAACGCTTGAAGACGTCACAGCGATAAGCCATCAGGGCGCGGGCCGATCCCCGCGCCCTTTTGCATTCAGGAACCTGACATGGCCGAAGTCACCCGCGTCCCCCTCCAGCCCATCGCGAAAGGCTCGCTCGCCAAGCTTTGGCTCGGCGTCGCCGCCGCGGTGTTGCTTGCCGCGGGAATCGCCTGGGCGGCCGTGCCGCAAGGCGTGAACGTGGAGCAAGTGCGCGCGGGTAGCGGCCCGACGGCGCAAGTCGGCGACGTCGTGTTCGTGAAGTACACGGGCAAGCTGGCCGACGGCACCGTGTTCGACCAGTCGCAGTCGCTGCCGCTCCCCCCTGGGCTCCTGCCCGAGGGCAATCCCTTCCCGATCGAGGAAGGTGCAACCATTCCAGGCTTCGAGCAGGGGCTGCAGCAGATGCAGAAGGGCGGCAAGTACGTGCTCGAGATTCCGGCCGAGCTCGCCTATGGCGACGAGCCGCCGCCCGGCTCCGGCATTCCTGCGGGCGCCGACCTGATCTTCGACATGGAAGTGACCGAGATCATGAATCGCGAGGATTTCCAGCGCCGGGTCGCGATGCTCCAGCAGATGATGCAGCAGCAACAGCAGCAACAGATGCCGGAAGGCGCGCCGCAACCCGGGCAATGAGGCGCGCTGCCGCCGCTTGAACGCCCGAGGGCGCGCTGCTAGCGCCGCTCGCGACAATTCACCCTCCAGACGAAGGGCAATTCTCATGTCCGTCGACCAGACCACCGTGGCGAAGATCGCCTCGCTGGCCCGCATCAAGATGAGCGAGGACGAACTCGCGCGCATGGCGCCCGAGCTTTCGCAGATCCTCGATTGGGTCGAGCAGCTCGGCGAGGTCGATACCTCGCAGGTCGAGCCGATGACCGCCGTCATCCCCAACACCCTGCGCCTGCGCGACGACGCGATCGACGCCGACCCGCTGACCGGCGGCGACAAGCGCGATGCGGTGCTGGCCAATGCGCCTGCGGCCGAACACGGCTTCTTCGGCGTGCCCAAGGTGATCGAGTGACGATCGCCGAACCCATCGTGAGCCCCAGCGAAGGCTGGGGCCTCTCTCCAACGGGCGGAGCGCTGGCGGCACGAGGTCCCAGCCTTCGCTGGGACTCAGTGCTATGACCGAATTGACCGAACTAGGCGTCAAGGCGATCCGTGACGGGGTGGCCGCGGGCGACTTCACCGCGCTTGAGGTGGCCGAGGCGCACAACGCGGCCGTGGCCGCCGCGGGCGAGCTCAACGCCTTCATCGTCACGACGCCCGACCACGCGCTGGCCGCGGCGGAGAAGGTCGATAGCGACCGTGCCGCGGGCAAGGCGCTTGGCGCCATGGCCGGCGTGCCGATCGGGATGAAGGACCTGTTCGCCACCCAGGGCGTGCAGACGACCGCGGCGAGCCATATCCTCGAACGCTTCACGCCAGAGTACGAGAGCACCGTTTCGCAGAACCTGTGGAACGCGGGCGCGGGGATGCTGGGCAAGCTCAACCTCGACCAGTTCGCGATGGGCTCCTCGAACGAGACCAGCTACTTCGGCAACGTCGTTAGCCCCTGGCGGCACAAGGACGGCGGCAACGCCGATCTAGCGCCGGGCGGATCGTCGGGCGGCTCCTCGGCGGTAGTAGCCGCGCGGATCGCACCGGCAGCGACCGGCACCGACACCGGCGGCTCGATCCGCCAGCCGGCCGCGTTCACCGGCATCTGCGGGATCAAGCCGACCTACGGCCGCTGCAGCCGCTGGGGGGTCGTCGCGTTCGCGTCCAGCCTCGACCAGGCCGGGCCGATGGCGCGGAGCGTCGAGGACTGCGCGATCATGCTCGAGGCAATGGCGGGCTTCGATCCGAAGGATTCAACCTCGCTCGACCTGCCGGTGCCCGAGTGGGAAGCGAACCTCTCCGCCGATCTGCGCGGCAAGAAGGTCGGCATCCCCAGGGAATACCGGATGGAGGGGACTGACCCGGAAATCCTGGAAAGCTGGGAGCGCGGCAAGGAATGGCTGCGCGACGCCGGCGCCGAAGTGGTCGACATCAGCCTGCCGCACACGAAGTATGCGCTGCCGGCCTACTACATCATCGCGCCGGCCGAGGCCTCGAGCAATCTCGCCCGCTACGACGGTGTTCGCTACGGCCTGCGCGAGCTGCCGGACGGCGCCGGGCTGCAGGACATGTACGCCGCCACGCGCGCCGAGGGCTTCGGCGACGAGGTCAAGCGCCGCATCCTGATCGGCACCTACGTGCTCTCGGCGGGGTTCTACGATGCCTACTACAACCAGGCACAGCGGGTCCGCACGCTGATCGCGCGCGACTTCGAAAAGGCCTGGGCGCAGTGCGACGTGATCCTGGCGCCGACGACGCCGACCGCCGCCTTCGCGCTGGGCGACAAGACGGACGACCCGCTGGCGATGTACCTGAACGACGTCTTCGCCGTTCCCGCCAGCCTCGCGGGCCTGCCCGCGATGAGCGTGCCGGCGATGCTCAACGGCGACGGTCTGCCGCTCGGCCTCCAGCTCATCGGCAAGGCCTTCGACGAGCAGGGCGTGCTGAACGCCGGGCTCGCGATCCAGCAACGCGCGGGCTTCGATGCGAAGCCGGAGAAGTGGTGGTGAGGGAGGCGAGACGATGAGCACTTACCGCATCCAGGGCGCGACGGGCGAGTGGGAGGTCGTGATCGGCCTCGAGGTCCATGCGCAGGTCACCTCGAACGCCAAGCTGTTCTCGGGCGCCTCCACGGCCTTCGGTGCGGAGCCGAACACGCAGGTGAGCCTGATCGACGCGGCGATGCCGGGCATGCTTCCGGTCCCGAACCGCGAATGCATCCGCCAGGCGGTGCGCACCGGCATGGCGATCGAGGCCGAGATCAACCGGTGGAGCCGGTTCGACCGCAAGAACTACTTCTACGCCGACCTGCCGCAGGGCTATCAGATCAGCCAGCTCTATCACCCGCTGGTGGGTGAGGGCTCGCTGACCATCGAGGCGGACGAGAAGGCCGGCATCCCGCAGGACAAGGTCGTCGGCATCGAGCGCATCCATGTCGAGCAGGATGCGGGCAAGCTGATGCACGATCAGCACCCGACGATGAGCTACGTCGATCTCAACCGCTGCGGCGTCGCGCTGATGGAGATCGTCTCGCGGCCCGATATGCGCTCGCCGGCGGAGGCGGGCGCCTATCTGCGCAAGCTGCGCACGATCCTGCGCTACGTCGGCTCGTGCGACGGCAACATGGAGGAAGGCTCCATGCGCGCCGACGTCAACGTCTCAGTGCGCCGCCCGGGCGAGGAGTTCGGCACGCGGACCGAGACGAAGAACGTCAACTCGGTGCGCTTCGTCATGCAGGCGATCGAGCACGAGGCGAACCGCCAGGTCGACCTGATCGAGAACGGCGGCACCGTGGTGCAGGAAACGCGCCTGTTCGATCCGAACAGCGGTACCACGCGGTCGATGCGCAGCAAGGAAGACGCGCACGATTATCGCTACTTCCCCGATCCCGACCTGCTGCCGCTCGAGCTCGATGATGCGTTCCTTGAAGAGTGCCGCGCCTCGCTGCCCGAGCTGCCCGACGCCAAGCGCCGCCGCTATGTCGAGGAACTGGGTCTGTCGGACTACAACGCCGCCGTTCTGACGGCCGAGGTCGAGACCTTCGCCCGGTTCGAGACGCTGCTGGCGGAAACCGCCAAGCGGCTCGGCAAGAGCGAGAAGGACGTCGCCACGCAGGTCGCCAACTGGTCGCTTTCGGTCGCGCCGGGCGTGATGAACGCGCTGGGCGACGAGGCCAATCCCGCGCACGCCACGGCCGGGGCGCAGGCCGCGATCCTGCAGATGCAGGCCGCGGGCGAGATCTCGGGCGGGCAGGCGAAGGAGATCTTCGAGATCGTCCTCAAGACCGGCCGCGCACCGGCCGAGATCGCCGAGACCGAAGGCCTCAAGCAGCAGAGCGACACCGGCGCGATCCAGGCCGAGATCGACAAGGTCCTCGCCGCCAACGCCGACAAGGTCGAGGAATACCGCGGCGGCAAGGACAAGCTGTTCGGCTTCTTCGTCGGCCAGACGATGAAGGCCATGCAGGGCAAGGCCAACCCGGCTGTGGTCAACGAACTGCTGAAGGCGAAACTGGGGTAGCTTCCACCGGCCAAAAGGGGAGAGCGTGATGACCAGGGTTACGGGCGTAGGGGGCTTCTTCTTCCGGGCACGTGACCCGGCCGCTCTTGCCGCATGGTACGAGACGCATCTCGGGATCGACGACATCGCCAAGACCGTGTGGCGCCAGCAGGCGGGGCCCACGGTTTTCGCCCCCTTCGCCGCGGACACCGAGTACTTCGGCCGTTCCGAACAGCAGTGGCTGATCAACTTTCGCGTCGACGATCTCGACGCTGCCATGGCCGATCTCAGGGCCGCGGGAATTGCCGTCGAGACGCGGGCGGAGTGGGATTCCGAAGTGGGCCGCTTCTGCCGCATCCACGATCCCGAAGGAAATCCGATCGAGCTGTGGGAACCCTCGGCGGACAATCGCTAGGATCGATCGACATTCAGATGTTGGCGAGGTGCACTGGACCGGCGGGTTGGATGCGGGGAGGGCCGATCTGCAGATGGCCTTGCCCCGTTCGATGGTCAGCCAATGCCGGGCGTCATCCCCGCGAAAGCGGGGATCCAGGGTGCGGTCGTTCCCCACCTGTCATTCCCGCGTGCGCGGGAATGACAGGTGGGGTGAGAAGTGCGCGTCTTCGAAGACCGTGGCGTTGAAGGCCGCCACCCTGGCATCCGCAGAGGACGCTTGCCGTCTCAGGCGCGCAGTATCTTCTCCATCGGACGCCCTTTCGCCAGCTCGTCGATCAGTTTGTCGAGGTAGCGAATTTTGCGCATCAGCGGTTCCTCGACCTCCTCCACCCGCACGCCGCAGACCGTTCCGGTGATCAGCGAGCGCGCGGGGTTCATTTGGGGGGCCTGCGCGAAGAAATCCTCGAAGCTGGTCTTCTTCGCCAGCTCGTCCTCCAGCGATGCCTGGCTGTGCCCGGTCAGCCAACGGATGATCTCGTCGACTTCCGCTTTCGTGCGCCCCTTCTTCTCCGCCTTGGTGACGTAGTGGGGATACACACTCGCGACGCTCATCGAATATATGCGGTGCCTAGTCATGACGCCTCCGGTAATCGAGCTTGCCGGACCGGGTGCGAAAAGAAAAGGGCCGCCGGATCGCTCCGGCGGCCCCGTTCTCTTCGCGAAGGCGAGTGTCAGGCCTGGCGCTGGCCCGTCATCGGCATGGCGCCGAAAGCGCCGGCGTTGACCGAACCGGTGAGCTGGTCGCCGTCCACCGTGGCGGTGCCTTCGAGCGTCATCGGCATCGGCACAGTCATGTCCATCTTCCAGGTCAGCGTGTTGCCGTCGATCTTGCCGTCCTTGACCTCCATCGAACCGAGCGTGCCGGCATTGCTGCCGGTGAAGGTCGTGCCGTCCTCGCTTGGGACCACGGTGAAGGTGCTCTTCTGCTCACCCATCGGGGTCTTGGTCACGCAGTCGTAAGTGCCGCCAACAGACATAGTCATCTCCTCGTTTTGAAACGCGCATCAGCAATCGCGATTGCTTACACTGATGTCAACAAGCTCATTCGCCAGTCGAGGTTTCCGCCTCCCGCACTTCGATGGGCAAACCAGTCGTTTCGAGCTGCGGCCGGACCACGTCGGCATCGCCGACCACCACGAAAACGAGGTCGTTCTCTTCGAGCGATTCGATCGCCTCGGCATCGATCTCGGATGCGGTGAGAGCCGAGTATCGCTCGCTCAGCGTCTCGTAGTAGTCGTCCGGCCGGCCGTAGGTGACGATATTGACGATGCCGCCAAGCACGTCGCCCGAGGTTTCGAACTGACCTGGCAGCTCGCGCACGTTGCCGTTGATGAGGCGGGTCAGCTCCTGCTCCGTCACCCCCTCGCCCTCGTCCGTGTAGGCCATGAGGTCCTTGCGCAGCTCGACGATCGAGTCGCCGGTACGGTCCGCCTGGACCGGCGCGTAGATCATGAAGCTGGAGCGGTCGAGCGGCTGCTGGACCATGCTGCGCACGCCGTAGGACCAGCCCTTGGTCTCGCGCAGGTTCATGTTGATGCGGCTGAGAAAGCTGCCGCCGAAGACCTCGTTGGCGGCGCCGAGCACGAGAAGATCGTCGGTTCCCTTGTGCTCGAGCACGCGTCCGGCGAGGATCACCGACTGCGGCGAATTCGGCCGGTCGATCAGGATGATGCGCGATTCCTGCGCGGGGACGGCGACTTCGAAGTTCTTTTCCGGCGCTGGCGTGGCGGGGGCCTGCCAGTTGCCGAAAGCCTCCTCCAGCAGGCGGGTGGTCTCCGCCAGCGTCGTGTCGCCGACCACGAAGATGCGGGCGAGATCGGGGCGCAGCCATGTGTCGTGGAAGGTGCGCAGCTCCTGCGCGGTCAGCGATGCGACGACATCGGGGTTGCCGGTGCCCGACGGCGGAATGCCGTAGGGATGGGCATCGCCGAACAGGACCGGAGCCAGCGCGCGCTGCGCAATGGCGCCGGGGCTGTTGAGCTCGTTCTGAATGCGCGTGAGCTGCTGCGCGCGAACACGTTCAAGCTCCTCGGGATCGAACGCCGGGTTGCGGATGTAGTCCGCCATCAGCTCGAGCGAGGGCGCCAGATTCGGCGCCATGGCATCGAGACCGACCGCGGTCGTGTCCATGTCGGCATACGTGTAGAGGTTCGCGCCGAGCCGTTCCTTGGCGATCGCCAGCGCGTTCGAATCGAGGCTGGTCGTGCCTTCGTCCATCATGCTCAGCATCAGCGACTGGACGCCGAGCTTGTCCTTCGGATCGGCGGCATAGCCGGCGTCGAAGTTCACCCGCACGCTGACCGTCGGCACGGCGTCGCGCCGCGCGAAGTAGACTTCCATCCCGTTCGAGAGCGTCGCGCGCTGGATATCCGGGAAGTCGAGCGGCTTCAGCTCGCCCACTTCGGGCAGGGTCGACCGGTCGACTTCGGCCGCGGCAGTGCCAGCCTGCATCGAAAGCGGGCTGGAGTAGAATGCAGGGCCGGCAAGGCCGCTGTCGCCGACGCCGGTGAAGTACCCGCCGCGGTTCTCGCCACCTTCCTTGCGCTCGCCGGGCTCGACCGTGAGCTTGAAGACCGGGCGCGAGAGCCACTTGGCGGTCACGTCGCGGACGCGCTCGGGTGTCATCGCGGCGGCGGTTTCGAGCACTTCCTTGTACTCGGCCGGATTGCCCGAATAGAGCAGGCCTTCGGCCAAAGTCGGCGCCTTGCCGGAGAAGCCGCCGACCTGCTCCAGACCGCGGATCTGCCCGGCGGCATAGGTGGTGACGGCGCGCTGCAGCTCGTCCGCAGTCGGACCTTCGGCGATGAACTCGGCGATTTCCGCATCGAGCGCGGCGGCGAGCTGTTCCTGGCTCACGCCCGGCTTGGCGTCGGCATAGACCACGAACTGGCCCGCCTGCGCGAAGATCTGCGCGCTGGCGACCACGCGCACCGCAAGCTGCTGCTCGCGCACGAGCGCGTTGTCGAGGCGCGAACTGGCGAGGCCGCCGAGAACTGTCGCACCCATGGCCAGCGGCAGGTATTCGGGGTTGTCGAGCCCCGGCACTGCCCACATGCGATAGAGGCGTGGGCTGGCGATGCGGTCGTAAATCGTCTTCGACAGCGGTTCCGGCAAGGTCGGCACCGGTGCGGAGACCGGGTGGATCTCCGGACCCGCGGGGATTGCGCCGAACCACTTGGTCACCTTCTCGCGCGCGGTCGCGGTGTCGATGTCGCCTGCGAGGACGAGCACCGCGTTGTTGGGACCGTAGTGGTCGCGGAACCACTTGCGCACGTCCTCGAGCGTTGCGCCCGACAGGTCGTCCATCGAGCCGATCGTCGAGTGGTGGTAGGGGTGGCCGGAGGGGTAGAGGTTCTCGAGCTGCTCGTACTCGACGAGGCCGTAGGGCTGGTTGTCGCCCTGGCGCTTCTCGTTCTGGACCACGCCGATCTGGTTATCGAGCTTCTCCTGCGTCACGGCGCCGAGCAGGTGGCCCATGCGGTCGCTCTCCAGCATCAGTGCCAGGTCGAGCGCGCCGGTCGGCACGGTCTCGAAATAGTTGGTGCGGTCGAACCAGGTCGTGCCGTTGAAGTCGGTCGCGCCGACTTGCTGAAGCGGCTCGAAGAAGTCGCCCGGCGCGTTCTCGCTGCCGTTGAACATCAGGTGCTCGAACAAGTGGGCGAAGCCGGTCTTGCCCTTGGGCTCGTGCTTCGAGCCGACCTCGTACCAGACCGACACGCCGACAACCGGCGCCTTGCGATCCTCGTGCACCAGCACGGTAAGGCCGTTGTCGAGCTGGAACTGTTCGTACGGGATCGAAACGCTTTCGATCAGCTCGGACACGGGCGCAGGCTCGCCCGTTGCGGCGGCTGCGGCCTGGGCGGCGGGATCTGCGACCTGCTGAGCCTGAGCCCCGGCCGACATGGCAAGCGAAAGCGCGGCAAGGCTGACCGCGGCGAGTTTCAAACGCATGATTTTCCCCCGGAATGGATTCGTTCCTGTGGTCCACACTAGGCGGCGAGAAGCGATTCGACACGACTTTTCGGCGAACGGCATAAGGGGGCGTACCGGCGCGCAGGGGAGGCACGCGATTCGCTCGGGATAAGTGATCGTCGCCCCTTCCGGTGGGAGGGGTCGGATCGCTAGGCGCATGGGCTGTGAAACCGCAGATCACCATCGGCCATGACGCGGGCGGCGCGCCCGTCACCTTCGACATCGAGGAGTTGCTCGCGACGCGCCTGCTCGTCCAGGGCAATTCGGGCAGCGGCAAGTCGCATCTGCTGCGCCGTCTGCTGGAGGAAAGTGCGCAGATGGTGCAGCAGGTCGTGATCGACCCGGAGGGCGATTTCGTCACACTGGCCGAGCCGTTCGGCCATGTCGTCATCGACGGCGCGGCGTACTCGCCGGCGGAGATCGAGACGCTCGCCCGGCGCATCCGCGCGCACCGCGCCTCGGTCGTGCTTGCGCTCGAGGGGCTGGAGGTCGAGCAGCAGATCCGCTGCGCGGCGCAGTTCATCACCGCGCTGTTCGATGCCCCGCGCGAGCACTGGTATCCGGCGCTGGTGGTGGTCGACGAGGCGCAGATGTTCGCGCCTGCCGTCGCCGGCGAGATTGCCGAAGACACGCGGCGCATGACGCTCTCGGCCATGACCAACCTCATGTGCCGCGGGCGCAAGCGCGGGCTGGCGGGGATCGTCGCGACCCAGCGGCTGGCGAAGCTGGCGAAGAACGTGGCCGCGGAAGCCTCCAACTTCCTGATGGGGCGCACTTTCCTGGATATCGACATGGTGCGCGCGGCGGACCTTCTCGGGATGGAGCGCCGGCAGGCCGAGCGTATCCGTGAGTTGGAGCGCGGGCATTTCCTCGCCCTCGGCCCGGCGATCACGCGGCGGCCGGTGGCGGTGAAGATCGGGCCGGTGAAGTCGGGCAGCGTCGCGCGCAAGGACGGGCTGATGCCGCTGCCGAGCGCCGCGCCCGAGGAGATGGAGGCGCTGCTGCTGGACGAACTGGCGGGCGAGGCCGCCAAAGCGGCTCCGCCGCCGCCTCCGCCGCCTGCACCGAAGCCGGAACAGCTCGAAGCGAGCATTGCGCGGCAGGAGGCGGAGCGGGCGCCTGCCGCCGAGCTGTCTCGCGGCGCCGGGGATGCGCGGGAGCAGGTTGAGGCGATCATCGCCGAAATGGCGCGCGGCGAAGGCAGCACGTTCCAGTCCGCTTCGGCGCTCTACCAGGGGTTCCTCGTGCGCTGCCGCCAGCAGCGGCTCGCCGGGCCGCTGCCCGACATGATCGCGTTCCGCCGCCGGTTCGCGATCGCCGGCTCGGGGCTGGAGCGGCTTGACGAGCCGGTGCGCGCGCGCATCCTGCAACTCGGCGAGGCCGTGCCCGACGACGTGCTGGCCCCCTATCTCGCGGTCGCCGCCGCGGCGGCGGAAGGCCTGTCCGCGCCCGACGACGAGGAACTGGCGCGGGTCTACGGGTCGAACTCGCCGGGCCGGATTCGCCGTCTGCTCGAGCACATGGAACGGCTCGGGCTGATCGTCGTGCGGCAGGATTTCGGTGGCGGACGGACGCTGATCGTGCCGGGAATCGAGGCGGGATCCGCGAGCGAGGCCTAGCGGGGCGGAACCGAAGTTCGCTACCCGAAGGTCCGCTACCTTCAGGCTCGTCCACCAAGGTCGTCATGCTGAACTCGGTTCAGCATCCATCGCGCCCTCGGCACTGGTCGTGCGAGAGGAGGGGGCGGAGCCCATGAAAACAAGTTCAGGGTGACGGTTCCTCGATCGAAACGACCCGCAGTTTCAGGGAGTTGGAGCGGCGCGCCATCGATGTGGAGCTGTGCCGTGAGCTTGAGAAGCCTGTCCCGAGCGGGCGGCTTTGCTAATGACATTGAGCCTGGTTGAATAATCTTCTTGACATTGATAACCAAATTGGTTATATGCTCGCATTCCTCTCCTCCAAGCCGGGAGAGGTCTTATATCCTCCCCTGACGCACCTCGTGAAATTTCGCGCAGGCGTGTTCTTGTGTTGCAAATCCGCAACACCATATCGAGCCGGTAGCCAGTATGAGGGATCACCGATGAATCTCGAAAAGTTCACCGATCGCGCAAAAGGTTTCCTGCAGAGCGCGCAGACCGTCGCCATTCGTATGAGCCATCAGCGGATCACGCCGCTGCATCTGCTCAAGGCGCTGCTCGAGGACAGCGAAGGCATGGCCGCCGGTCTGATACAGCGCGCCGGTGGCGATGTAGGTCGCGCGGTCGATCGCGTCGATGCCGAGCTTGCGAAGATTCCCGCGGTTTCGGGCGGCGGCGCGCAGCAGACGCCCGGGCTCGACAACGAAGCCGTGCGCGTGCTCGACCAGGCCGAGCAGATCGCGAGCAAGGCGGGCGACAGCTTCGTCACCGTGGAGCGGCTGCTGGTGGCGCTGGCGCTCGCCTCGACCACGGCCGCCGGGCAGGCGCTCAAGGATGCGGGCATCGACCCCCAGAAGCTCAACACCGCGATCAACGAGCTGCGCAAGGGCCGCACCGCCGACAGCGCCAGTGCCGAGCAGGCCTACGACGCGATGAAGCGCTATGCCCGCGATCTCACCCAGGCGGCGCGCGACGGCAAGCTCGACCCCGTCATCGGCCGCGACGAGGAGATCCGCCGGACCGTGCAAATCCTCGCCCGCCGGACCAAGAACAACCCCGCGCTGATCGGCGAGCCGGGCACCGGCAAGACCGCCATCGCCGAGGGCCTCGCGCTGCGCATCGCCAACGGCGACGTGCCCGACAGCCTCAAGGGCCGCACGCTGATGGCGCTCGACATGGGTGCGCTGATCGCCGGCGCGAAGTATCGCGGCGAATTCGAGGAGCGGCTGAAGGCCGTGCTCGACGAGGTGAAGGGCGCCGAAGGGCAGATCATCCTGTTCATCGACGAGATGCACACGCTGATCGGCGCGGGCGCTTCGGAAGGCTCGATGGACGCCTCCAACCTGCTCAAGCCCGCGCTCAGCCGCGGCGAGCTCCACTGCATCGGCGCGACCACGCTCGACGAGTACCAGAAGTACGTCGAGAAGGACCCGGCGCTGCAGCGGCGCTTCCAGCCCGTCTATATCGACGAGCCGACGGTGGAGGACACGATCTCGATCCTGCGCGGGATCAAGGACAAGTACGAGTTGCACCACGGCGTGCGCATCACCGACGGCGCGATCGTCGCCGCGGCGCAGCTTTCCAACCGCTACATCCAGAACCGCTTCCTGCCCGACAAGGCGATCGACCTGATGGACGAGGCCGCCAGCCGCATCCGCATGGAAGTGGAGAGCAAGCCCGAGGAGATCGAGGCGCTCGACCGGCGGATCATCCAGCTCAAGATCGAGGAGCAGGCGCTCGGGAAGGAGAGCGATCAGGCCTCGAAGGATCGGCTGGATGCGCTGCGCGAGGAGCTCGCCAATCTCGAACAGCAGTCGAGCGAGCTGACCACGCGCTGGCAGAACGAGCGCGACAAGATCCACGCCGAGAGCCGGCTCAAGGAAGAGCTCGACCAGGCGCGGATCGAGCTCGAACAGGCGCAGCGTGCCGGCGATCTCGCAAAGGCTGGCGAGCTCTCCTACGGGCGCATTCCCGAGCTCGAGAAGCAGCTCGCCGAAGCCCAGGGACAGGCCGAGAATGCCCTGCTGCGCGAGGAGGTAACCGAAGAGGACATCGCCTCGATCGTGAGCCGCTGGACCGGCGTGCCGATCGACAAGATGATGGAAGGCGAGCGCGAGAAGCTGCTCCAGATGGAATCGATCCTCGGCAAGCGGGTGATCGGCCAGGAGCAGGCGGTGCAGGCGGTTTCAAAGGCCGTGCGCCGCGCGCGTGCGGGCCTGCAGGATCCGAACCGGCCGCTGGGCAGCTTCCTGTTTCTCGGACCCACGGGCGTCGGCAAGACCGAGCTGACCAAAGCGCTCGCCGGATTCCTGTTCGACGACGACAACGCGATGGTCCGCATCGACATGAGCGAGTTCATGGAGAAGCACGCGGTCGCCCGGCTGATCGGCGCGCCTCCGGGCTATGTCGGCTACGAGGAAGGCGGCGTCCTGACCGAGGCGGTTCGCCGCCGGCCCTATCAGGTCGTGCTGTTCGACGAGGTCGAGAAGGCGCACAACGACGTGTTCAACGTCCTGCTCCAGGTCCTCGACGACGGGCGCCTGACCGACGGGCAGGGCAGGGTGGTCGACTTCTCGAACACGCTGATCATCCTCACCAGCAACCTCGGCAGCCAGTTCCTCACCCAGATCGAGGACGGGCAGGGCGTCGAGAGCGTCGAGCCGCAGGTGATGGACGTCGTGCGTGGGCATTTCCGCCCCGAGTTCCTCAACCGGCTGGACGAGATCATCCTGTTCCACCGCCTCGCGCCAGAGCACATGGCACCGATCGTCGATATCCAGGTCGCGCGCGTGCAGAAGCTGCTGAAAGACCGCAAGATCGAACTAGATCTGACCGACGCCGCCCGCCGCTGGCTCGGGCGCGTGGGCTACGATCCCGTCTACGGCGCCCGGCCGTTGAAGCGGGCGGTGCAGCGGTACTTGCAGGATCCCCTGGCCGAGAAGCTGCTGGCCGGCGAAGTGCCGGACGGGGCCACGGTGAAGGTGGACGAGGGGGATGGGGAGTTGGAGATGGTGGTGGGGTAGGATCCGCAAACACGGCAAAGCAGCACAAAAAAGGGCCCCGGGAAACCGGGGCCCTTCTTCATTGCACCCGTCAGTAGGCCAAAGCCTACAGGACGCACATCTTACAGTTCGAGCCTGAAGCCCGCGTAGTAGTAGCGGCCGAACGTGTCGTACGGATCGCCTCCAGCGGTACCCAGCTGCCCGAAAGGCGGCTTCGTGTCGAACAGGTTGTCGACGCCAACGTAGAAATTAAAGTCGCTTCCCGGCAGCTCGTAGTTCAGACGCAGGTTGTGATAGGTCTTGGCGCCGAACTTGTGCTCTTCGTACTGGTCGGGATTGAGCGGGTCGAGCGTCGTAAGCTCACCCGGAGTACAAGTGCCGCCGGACGAACCCGTGGAACCGGATGACGGGCAGATGCCCCTGTGACGGTTCGAATTCTCGTACGCGCTCTTGTACATCGAATCGAGGAACCGTGCCGACCAAGTGATATCGAACTCGCCAAAGTCGTAGTTGATGTTCGCCGACGCGGCCCAGTCCGGATCGCCGAGTTCGCTTTTCACCCGGTTGGGGTTGATCGGGCTTGTCGGGTCTTCGAAGAAGTCCAGCGTGAGCAGGTGGGTCGCGATTGCCCGGAAGCTCAGCCGGTGGCCGTTGTCGAACGTCCGCCGATAAGCGAGATCGAAGTCGATGCCCTCGGTCTTGCGCGAAGCGAAGTTGATGCCGCCGGCAATGACCGCCTCATTTTCATCAAATAGGCCCGTGCTGGGGTCGCGATTGACCGTAGCGCAGAATGGATTGCTGATTCCGGAAGGCGAATCATAGCAGTTGTTAATGATCGTCTGCGCCCCGAGAACCGCGATCTGATCTTCGATTTCAATATTGTAGTAGTCGACTGTGAAGTTCAGGCCAGGAATGAACCGCGGCTCCACCACGATACCGGCCGTGAACGATTTGCCCTTCTCCTCGGTGAGGTTCGGATTGCCGCCCTGCACAAACGAGGTCGACGAGGTACGTGCAGTGCAGTTGAGGAAGGGATCGCCCAAAGCCAACGGGAATGATGTCCCGGCGCAGGCAGCTACAAGCGCTGCATTGGCCGTCGTGGGAACCCCGGCATCTGCGCAGTTCGCTGCACGGTTCGGATTGTTACCGATGTTCTGCGAGTCGCACGGATCGGTAAGCTGCGCGAAGTTTTGCGAAGCAGGCGAGTAGAGGTCGCTCTGGGTCGGTGCGCGCACCGAAGTTGCGTATGCCGCACGGAAACGAATGTCCGGGATCGGCGCATAGATGCCCTGAACATTGTATGCCCAAACCGTGCCCGTCGCGGTGTTATAGTCCGAAACACGCGCCGCGCCGCTGATCGTCAGTTCTTCGGCGAAGGGCATGTTAGCGAGGATGGGCACGCTGACTTCGCCGAACGCCTCCTTGACTGTCAGCTTGGGCGGATCGAACGGCTGAATGGCGTTGAGGAATGTGCCTCCACTGGCCGTCAGATCATCGAACGCGCTGTAGGCCTTCTCCTCGCGATACTCACCGCCAAGAGCGAAGGCGATCGGGCCACCCGGAAGTTCAAACAGTTGCGACATGTCGCCACTGACAGAAGCGAGCGCGACAAACTGTTCTGCCCATTCCTTGCGGAAGGCGGTGGTGTTGACGTAATCCAGCGCAGCCTGGCTCGGCGCGCCAAAGCCGAACACGTTGAGCGGCACGCAGTTCGGATCATTGTTGCTAGGATCGGCGTCGGTGTTGACGCGACAGACGATGTTCCCAGAACCGTCCTCAACGGCGTCGACCGCAAGGTTGAAGCCGGTCGGGTTGCCGTCGATGTCGAACAGCAGCAGGTTATTGAGCGAGCGCATCTCGGTTTCGAGGCGACCGTAGTTCAAGGAGACTTCGTAATTCCAGTCATCGTTGAAGGTACCTTCAACGCCACCGACGATACGATAGGTATCACGATCGTGGAGTTCGCCGCGCCCCCCGAAGTCTACATTGAACCGCGAGAGTGGGAACGTGTCGGTTGCCGGATCGGTGCACAGCCCGAAGCTTTGCAGCGTCCCGAGTGCCTGGGCATTGAGAAAGGCGTTGTCACAACGCATGTCAGGCCCGCCAACATAGCCCGGACCGCCTACGAAGAAGCTCGGTTGACCTTCCTGTATCGCATCGATGTGGACATACTTGGCTTCAACAAAGGGACGAAAAGCGTCGCTGACGTCGAAATGCGCAAGTAGATTAAACGTATAACGCTCCAGACCTGCTGCGAGCTGGCCGGTGTTGCGCAAGGTCGAGCCATTGCCACCAATGACGTTGCCCGTGAACGGACCTATGAACTCGCCATCGTCGATGACCAGGTTGCCGTTGGGAGCAAAGATCAGCGCATCGCCGTCGCCGAGACCGCCGATCGTGCCGCCGTCGGAAATCGCGCGGTTACGCACGCCGCACAGAGGTTCGTTGTCGTAGCCGTTGTAGAATGGGCCGTCTTCCACGTTGTTGAACTGGCAGCGACCGCTGTAGGCTCCGGTCAGATCGTCGCGCTCGGTGAAATATAGCGGATCGGTCTTGGCCCATTCAGCGGCGATCGCGACATTGCCCCGCCCATCGGCGAAGTTCTTGCCGTAGACTCCCGAAATGAAGCGCGTGGCACGGTCGCCTTCTTCTGAAATACCGGCCTGTCCGTTGATCGAAATACCCTCGAAGTCGCGCTTCAGGACGAAGTTGACGACGCCGGCGACGGCATCCGAGCCGTAAACTGCGGAGTTGCCGCCAGTCACCACGTCGACACGCTCAAGCAGATCGACCGGAATGGTGTTGATGTCGACCAGGTAATCACCAGGCGATGCAGTAATATGGCGCTTGCCGTTGACGAGAACCAGCGTGCGGCTGGTGCCGAGGCCACGGAGGTCAAGCAGGTTGAGGCCGGCCGTACCGATGAAACGCGTCGAGTTACCCTGGCTGAAAGTGGACCGAAGCGACGGCAGGTCGTTGAGCGCATCACCGAGCGAGATGTCACCGGTGTTTGTGAGTTCCTCGGGAGTAACCGACGTCACCGGAACCGGCGAACTCAGCGTCGGGCGCGAAATGCGAGTACCCGTGACGATAATCGCGGCGCTCTCGGCTCCTTCCTCTTCGGAATCGCAGATGCCGTTTCCGTCGGCGTCTATGCACTCAGCGTCGCCGGCCGCCGGTGCTTGTTCCTGGGCGTAGGTCGGACTCGTGAAGAGTGCCAGCGACAGCGCCACGGCACCCGTGCTCGCGAAGAGGCGCGACTTTCCAGCTGTCAGTCGAGAATAGTTCATGGTTTCCAGTCCCCCTAGAAAGGCCGGCAAGCCGCCGACCGAAAACGGTCAATCCGACAATGATCCGCTCATTCTGCGGAATTCTGTCACGCCTCTGGATGCGACACGGCTTGGTTAGTCGCAAATGAAATCAGGTGCTCCCGTATCCCTTGGGAGCAATCTGTCGCGAAAATGCAACACATCCTGGTGATGTGGTCGCCCCCCTCAGTGCCGGCTTATTCGCCGATCACTAGGCCGGAAGCGCAATATCGAAGGCGACCGTCATGCGCTCGCCGGAGGAGAACGGTCGCGTGCCATGCCACATGATCGAGGGAAACAAGACCAGTCGTCCGGGCCGAGGCTCGGCGAACGCGATCGGGTCAAGGGTGGCGCCAACCTCTTCAGGGGGTTGACCGAGGACGAGCCAGCCTGCCTGCGGATCACCCGACCAGGGAAGCGGCACGGTAATGTAGAGTGCCGCGCTCATCCATCCAAGCGGATGAACATGATTGGCATGATATCCGCGTCCGTGAAAGCGGACGGACCATGACCCCGCGATTTGCGCCTGAGTCGGTTTACGCGTCAGCGTGGGATGCCCTTCGACATGCGGCAGCGCAACAATATGGCTTTCGACCTGCGTCAGAATCGCCTTCCGAAGTGCGACAATTTCTGGCTCCGCCCGCGCGAGAAGCGGGCCATCGGTTTGCGTGCCGTCTCGCACCGATTGTCCGAGACATGCGGAGCTGGTTCGATGCAAGCGCCGTAGGCTATTCGCGAGCGTCTCCGTCTGTTCGGAGCCCAGCAGGTCGCAGAGGTGGACGAGATGCGGCTGATCGTAGAGCCATTGGGCGCGGGGGTCGTCCACCATCCGCCATGCCGCACCGAGCCAGGGCCAGACATGATTCGATCCGGCGACATCGATCAGGGGCTCGCCTATCGCCGCAGCCGCGTCAGGTCGGCCGGCGCGAACCGCATGACGCATGGCGTGACTTGCGAGTTCGGGCGAACGGGTCGGCAATAGCCGATCGAACAGGGCATCTGCCGCGGTTAGCTCGCCGAGTTCCGAAGCGGCGATCGCCTGATAGGTGACAAGCCATTCGCTTGTTCCGAGCACCTGCTTGCAGGAGGTAGCGAAGTGCGCCAGTCGCTCGAATTCCTGACTCTTGTAAAGAATCTCGAGTTTGACAGCTCGCAGATTTGCATTGAACGGATGTTCCTCGATCGCCTCGTCCAGCATCGTGAAGGGATTGGCAAAGATACCCTTTGCGATACGAAGTTCGACGAGTTGGCGTTGCCCCTCGGCCCATTGTGGACTGCGATGCAGGAGGGCTTCCAGACCCGACAATGCGTCGTCGATCTGCCCCTGCGCAACTTGCGCCGCGGCCTTTCCCAGTAGAATCGATCCGTCACCGGGGGAGATAGCGAGCGCTTCGTCGTAGCGCTCCGTCGCGGGCCAGCCTGCTTCGAGCGTAGCGCGAGCCAATGCATGCGCAGTGACTGCGCTCGATGGATCCAGCGTTCGAGCCTTGATGAACGCCGCGACGGCTTGCTCTGACTCGAGTTCCGCGCGCCAGAGTGTTCCGAGCGTGTGCCAAAGCCGCGAATTACCGGGAGATCTTTCGATCCGCCGTTCCAAACGGCCGGTCCAGTCACGTGCGCAGCCCGCGTTCCGGCCTGCAATGGCTTCCGTTATGAGCTGTTCGTCGTCGGCCTCCAAACCACTATCCCTCGAGCCGGGACGCAGCGATACTAGCCGGTCGGATCACCCGCCGGATCGATCGTCCCGCTATCCTGCATCTCGGTCGCCTGGTTGCGACCTTGGCGGCCCTGCTCTTCCCACTGGGCGACGGTCATGCAGATGCGTTTCCTCTTGATACGAGACCCGGTGACTTTGATCCGGCGGCACTCTACCTGCTCGCCATCGGCTGTCTGGCCGTTCGGTTCGACCCCTGGACCCGAAGCGGCCTGCACGAAAGCCACCGCTGGAATGGAGGCGGCGTAAGCCTCCTGAGCGCTCATCCCAATACTGCAAGCCAGTGGAACGGCGAGATAAGCCAGAGTACGCATGATATCCTCCCGCGAGAACCCGTCGACGGAAGACTAACCAGACAGTGCGAGGCTGTCACCACATAAAGAAACGGCGGGCGCGAGGCCCGCCGTTCCAGTGTTGGTATCGGAACCCGATCAGAACCGCAGGCGCGCAGTGACCGAGAAGCGTCGGCCAAGTACGTCGTAGGTCGACGGGTAGGTGTTGCCCGAGTTCTGGGCGGTCGTCCCGATGTAGGAGCTCACGTTCGGCGGTTCCTTGTCGAACAGGTTGAACACACCGAATGTAAGATCCATGTTTTCGCTGACATCGGCCCGCGCGTTGAGATCGAAGTAGCTGTACGACGGAATCGACAGATAATCCTCGAGAATGCCCTCGGGATCCGCCGCTTCCTCATACCGCACGCCATCGATCCAGCGCCAGCGCAGCGAGATTGCGCCGAAGCCGTCGATGTTCGCAGTGGCGCGCGCATTGACAGCCCACTCGGGAACGATCTCACCGTTGAAGAAGCTGCAGTCGGAACTGTACTGACCGACGCACTCACGGTTGACCGAGGTGGGGCTCGCCTGGAACTTGATCGAGTCGACCCAGTTGACGCCGACGTCAAAATCTAGCCCACCGAAGCCTGTCGGAAGCCCATATGTGATCCGAGCATCGACACCTTTGGTGACGATCGTTCCCTGATTGGTGAGCGGAAGGAGCAACCCGGGTGTATCGCCGCCGCCGTTGAGCGAGCCGTTGAGCGGGTTACGCCCAATACGCTCGCACGCCGGCGAATCGGGGTTCGGGTTGGTATACTCGGGGGCTGCATTGGTCCCCGAGTTCGTACCGAAACACGGGGTTATCACGTCGCCTGTGGTAGGTGAGGTGATCGCGTCTTCCACCTTGATATTGTAATAATCCGCGGTGAGCGTCAGGCGCGGAATAAACGAAGGCGTGAAGACCAGTCCCAGCGTGTAGCTCTTTGCCGTTTCCACATCCAGGTCCGGGTTGCCGCCGCTGGTGGCGTTGACCTGGCCTGCCGATGGCGACGGAATTGAGCCGATCGAGCCTGCCGGTGCTCCCTGAGCAATACAAATGCTCTCCAGCGTTGGATTGGTCGCTGCGTAAGCACCTTGGCAAGGATCGTTGGCGAGCGTCGCGAGGCCCGTCGTCACCGGCAGATACAGTTCCGAGATATTCGGCGAACGTACTGCTCTCTGGTAGATGCCACGGAACTTGAGGCCCTCGAACGGCTCAATATTACCGCCAGCCTTCCAAGTCGTGCTGCCACCCGTGTTCGAGTAGTCCGAGTAGCGGAGACCTGCCTCGATGGTGGCACTGTGGATGAACGAATCCTCAATCAGCGGAATGAGGATCTCGCCAAAGACTTCCTTGACGTCGTAACCGCCCGAATAGCTCGGGGACGGCGCGCCGGTGCCCAGCACTTCGTCCTGGGTGCCGAACGAAACGTCCGAGATCTGCGAGGCACCATAGTCACGGTACTCCGCACCGATAGCAATGCCGATCGGCGTTGCCGCACCCAGGAAGCCTTGCTCGGTCAGATCGCCGCTGATGCTGGCGTTGACCACCGTGAGCGAGGTCGACACGGTATTGCCGGCCGGCTGATTGAAGAACGCGATCGATTCTGCCGAAACGTCTTGACCGTCGCCGAACAGGTTGATCGGCACGCATCCGTTCGACGGGTCGGCGCAAGTGTTGGCGTCGATCGCGCGCAGAGCCTGCTGAACGCGCGACTTGAGGCCCCAGTTGATATTCCGCTGATTACGGTCCGATTCGCCGTATGTGGCATAGACGTCGTAGTCGAGCAGTGAAGTCAGTCCGCCACGGACGCCTGCCCAGATCTGGAACTGATTGGTGGTGTAGGTGGTCTCGCGAGCCCCTTGCTCCACCAGACGGCGGTTAATGATGGTCGGAACCTCAACATAGTTCGGATCCTCTGGATCCGTTGCGGCTCCGGCCGCCGCGCAGGTCGCCGCATCGATACCGTTGTCGGCGCAGAGGCTGTTGCGGATCGCGTCGGTGATGAACGGATTGTTTAGCGGGAACTGCCAAGTGTCGCCGAACAGACCGGACGGCGCGAGACGGAGCTTCACCTCGGCCTTGGTGAACATGCCTTTGGTGTAGAGCTCGATACCGTCGGAGACTTCGTAATTCGCGGTCGCGAATACATTGAACCGCTCGAGCGGGGTCTGGAAGTAGTTGTACGGTGCGAAATCGAACGTGTTGTATGTGGGAACCAGGGTGCCCGTGTCAGGATCGTACTGGTCACCGTTCAGCCTGGTCGGAAGGGTGGTGCCTGAACCGACTTCGGAGCCGTCGACGAAGAACACCGTGCTTGAAATGTCGCGATCGCCCTGGAGGACCGGATTGACGTTCTGATAACCGATGCTCACCGCAACGTTGCCGCGACCATCGTCGAAGCCCGCGCCAAGAGTCACGTCTGTGCGGAACCGGCGGCCATCCCCACGCTCCGTGATACCCATCGTGCTGGAGATTTCGGCGCCCTGGAAGTCGTCCTTGAGAACGAAGTTGGCGACACCCGCGATGGCATCAGCACCATACACTGAAGACGCGCCGCCGGTCACCACTTCGACCCGCTCGACGAGCGCAACCGGAATGATGTTGAGGTCGGTGGTGCTGGTGAGCGTGCTGGGCACGATGCGCGTACCATCCAGCAGGACGAGGTTGCGGTTGGTGCCGAGGCCGCGCAGGTTGAGCGCGGCGAAGCCGCCGCTGCCATTGTTGACGTTGTTGCCGAACCCGGGAACCACGCCCGGCAGGTCAACGAGAAGCTCTTCAGCATTGGTCGCCTGATCGATCGCGATATCTTCGGCACCGACAACCTGGACCGGGCTCGATTGCTCAAGGTTAGGATTGGTGATGCGCGAACCCGTGACGACGATCGTCGGCGGCGCTGACGCTTCGGCGCCCTCTTCGCCCTCGGCGGTCTGCGCGAACGCGGGTGCGCTCGCCAGAGCCAAGCCGAGCGCGATAGGCGCTGCGCCAGCCTTGAGAATGGTCAGATTCCTCATGTGACTTCTTTCCCCTCTGATGCGCCCGTGCGACGGGCGCTGTTACAGGCTTGAAGCTGCAGCGAGGCGTGCGTGAAGCACGCACTTCGCCAGCTGTTCGACGGGATGCCTCTCACCGTGACGCGCCGCAAATCCTAATCGGGCGAACGCCGAAGATTGGCCGGCGTTGTCGCCATTTTGCAACATGAGTGAAGTTGGGCGATTCTGGCCGCTTCCTTCCCCAATTCGGGTCCCGCTTGACCGCGTCCCGCAGGCTACCTAACCGGATTGCAATGCGAAACCGGTCGGGGAGAGTAGGATGACTATCGCTTATATCGTCGATGCTGTTCGCACGGCGGGAGGGCGTCGTGGTGGAAAGCTGGCTGGTGTCCACCCGGTTGACCTCGCGGCGAAGTCCCTCGATGCGCTGGTGGAGCGTACCGGCGTCGATCCGGCGCGTATTGACGATGTGATCATGGGCTGCGTCACGCAGGCGGGCGAGCAATCGATGCACGTGGGACGCAACGCGGTGCTTGCCTCGAAGAGGCTCCCGCAGTCGACCCCCGCGGTGACGATCGACCGCCAGTGCGGATCGAGCCAGCAGGCGATCCAGTTCGCTGCGCAGGCGGTGATGAGCGGCACGCAGGACGTCGTCATCGCCAGCGGCGTCGAAAGCATGAGCCGCGTACCCATGGGATCGAACCTGACGTTCCACATGAAGGAAGGCCTGGGCACCTACAAGTCGCCGGGCCTGGAGGAGAAGTTCCCGGGGGTTACGTGGTCGCAATTCATCGGCGCCGAGATGATCGTCGAGAAGCACGGCTTCACCAAGGATGACCTCGATCGTTTCGCGCTGGGAAGCCATCGAAAGGCGATCGCTGCGACGGAAAGCGGCGCTTTCGAGAGGGAGATCGTGCCGATAGAGATCGAGACGCCCGACGGGCCGCAGATGCACACCGTGGACGAAGGCATTCGTTTCGACGCTACGCTCGAGAGCATTGCAGGCGTCAAACTGCTCAGCGAAGGCGGGGCGATCACTGCCGCCACCGCCAGCCAGATCTGTGACGGATCGAGCGCGGCGCTGATCGTATCCGAAAAGGTCCTGAAGGAGCAGGGTCTGACCCCGCTCGCGCGGATCGCGAATCTCACCGTCACGGCGGGCGATCCGGTGATCATGCTCGAGGAGCCGCTGTTCGCGACCGACCGCGCCTTGCGGAGGGCGGGCATGACGATCGACGATATCGACCTCTACGAGGTAAACGAGGCTTTCGCGCCGGTGCCGCTCGCGTGGCTCAAGCATACCGGAGCGGACCCTGAGCGGCTTAACGTTAACGGCGGAGCCATCGCACTCGGCCATCCACTTGGCGCCTCGGGGACAAAGCTGATGGCGACGCTCGTCCACGCGCTCAAGGCGCGCGGCAAGAAGTACGGGCTCCAGACCATGTGCGAAGGCGGCGGCGTCGCCAACGTCACGATCGTGGAGGCGCTTTAGACGTCGAAGCATGGTGATTCGTGAGGAAGTCCCCACGTAGCGGGGACCTCTGGCAAGTATTGCACGAGACCCGCCTGCGCGGGGGATCAGGAAGAGGAATACAAGAATGGAAATCGGCAGCAACACTCCCGCGGTCGTCACCGGCGGTGCCTCGGGCCTCGGCGAAGCCACAGCGCGCGCGCTTGCGGCGAAGGGTGCCAAGGTCGCGATCTTCGATCTGCAGGAAGAGAAGGGTAAGAAGGTCGCCGCGGAGATCGGCGGTACGTTCTGCGAATGCAACGTGACCGACGAGGCTTCGGTCGACGCCGCCTTCACCAAGGCGCGCGAAGCGCACGGGCAGGAGCGGATCCTGGTCAACTGCGCCGGTGTCGGCAATGCGATCAAGACCGCAAAGCGCGACAAGCAGACCGGTGAGATCAGCCATTTCCCGCTCGATGCGTTCAACTGGGTGATCCAGATCAACCTCGTCGGCACCTTCCGCTGCATCGCCAAATCGGCGGCGGGGATGATGACGCTCGATCCGTTGTCGGAGGATGGCGACCGGGGCGCGATCGTCAACACGGCCAGTGTCGCCGGCGAAGACGGACAGATCGGCCAGGCGGCCTACTCCGCCTCGAAGGGCGGGGTGATCGGCATGACGCTGCCGATCGCGCGCGATTTGATGGGCGAGGGTATCCGGGTGAACACGATCCTGCCGGGCATCTTCAACACCCCGCTGATGAACGCCGCCCCGCCGCAAGTGAAGGAGGCGCTCGCCGCCTCGGTCCCGTTCCCCAAGCGGCTCGGCAATCCCGAGGAATATGCCAAGCTTGCGCTGTGCATGATCGAGACCGGTTACTTCAATGGCGAGGACGTGCGGCTCGACGGCGGCATCCGGATGGCGCCGCGGTAAGTTTTCGCTGCAGGAGTCCCGCCAAGGGGAGGCCTCGGTCGGCGGTGCTCTTCCGCCTGAGGCCCCGTCTTCGCGGCGGCTCGTGCCATCGGAAGGTAAGGGTCATGCACGACTTCACGCAGATCAAACTGGACATCGACGACGGCATCGCGACGATAACGCTCCATCGGCCGGAGAAGATGAACGCTTTCACCCGCACGATGATGGCGGAGATCATAGCGGCGATGGACGCGATCGACGCAGACGACGACGTGCGAGCGGTGATCTTCACCGGACACGGCGACCGCGCATTTTGCGCCGGGGCCGATCTTACGCCGGAAGATGGCGCCAAGCCCTTCGCGAGCAACGAAGCGGTCGACGACCTGTCCGATCCGCTCGTGCGCGACGGCGGCGGGCAAGTGACCCTGCGCCTGTTCAACTCGACCAAGCCGCTGATCGCCGCATGCAACGGTGCGGCCGTGGGTATCGGGGCGACGATGCAACTTGCGATGGACATTCGCCTGGCCGCGGACACGGCGCGGTACGGGTTCGTCTTCGCGCGGCGCGGGATCGTGCCCGAAGCCTGCTCCAGCTGGTTCCTGCCGCGGCTCGTTGGTATTCAGCAGGCGCTCGAATGGACCTACACCGGGCGGATCTTCGATGCGCAGGAAGCGCAGGCGGCGGGGCTGGTGCGGTCGATCCATCCGCAGGACAAGCTGATCGGTGAGGCGAGAGCGCTGGCGCGCGAGATTGCGGAGAATACTTCGGCCGTGTCGATTGCGCTGACACGGGCGATGATGTGGCGTCTCTCGGCTGCGGAGCATCCGATGATGGCGCATCGGATCGACAGCCGCGCGATCTATCGCATGGCCAGGAGCGCGGACGCAGCCGAAGGTGTCGCCAGCTTCCTGGAAAAGCGGCCTCCGGAGTTTCCGCTGAAGCCATCGCGCGACATGCCCGACTTCCACCCCTGGTGGAACGAGCCGGGTTACCGATAATCCGCGTGTCCGCGCTGGGCGGCGGTTGTCAACGCAGGCGGTTGCAGTAGAAACGAACTCCATGACCGAACCCGATGACCGTTCCGGTCGGCTCCAGCTCGACCGCTTCTTGCCCTATCAGCTCTCCATCGCCTCCAACGCGGTGAGCAACCGGATTGCGGAAATCTACCGCGATCGGTTCGACCTGAAGATCCCGGAGTGGCGGATCATGGCGGTGCTGGGCGATACGGGGGCCGCGACGCAGCGCGAGCTGACGGAGCGCACACTGATGGACAAAGTCGCGGTCAATCGCGCCTGTCGCACTTTGGAGGAGCGCGGCTTCATCGAGCGCGAGCCCAACGCAACCGATGGCCGCTCGCACCATCTCGAGCTCACCGGGCAGGGCCGCTCGATCTACGACCGGATCATGCCGTTGGCCCTGCAGATGGAGCAACAGCTCTTCGCATCGTTTTCGGCCGTGGAACGAGAGATCTTCGCGCGCCTCCTGCTCCGCGTTCGTGAGCAGGCGGGCGCACTCGAGCCGGAGGGCGAGAGCGTCCTGGCGCCCCGCGCCAGTTCAGCCTGACGCTATTTCCCCGGACCGGACGCGAAGGCGTCGCTGATCGAGCAGGCCGCCGGCCCCAGGATCACGATGAACAGCACCGGCAGGATGAAGAGGATCAACGGCACCGTCATGATCGCGGGCAAGCGTGCGGCTTTCTCTTCCGCGCGCATCATGCGCTCATTGCGGAACTCGGCCGAGAGTACTCGCAGCGCCGATGCCAGCGGAGTCCCGTAGCGTTCGGTCTGCACCATCGTCGTGACCACCCCGCGCACTGATTCAAGGTCCACCCGGTATGCGAGATTGTCGAATGCCATCTTGCGCTCGGTGAGGAACGAGAGTTCGATCGCGGTCAGTGCGAACTCGTCGCCGAGTTCGGGATAAGCGCGCCCCAGTTCCTTCGCCACCCGGTTGAAGGCGGTGTCGACAGTCAGGCCTGCCTCGGCGCAGATCACCAGCAGGTCGAGCGCGTCGGGCAGACCTTTGCGGATCGCGTCGGTCCGCTTTGTCGCCTTGTTCTTCAGGAAAATCTCAGGAGCCTTGTACCCGGCGAACAGCAGGGCGCCCATTGCACCGGTCCGCTTGATCACCCCCCAGTCCGGGAAATAGTCGATCACGTAGATGAGCATTATGCCAAGCCCGCCGAGCAGGAGCGGCAGCAGGATACGACCGGCGATCACGTAGACCGCCAGTTCCTTGTTGCGGTAGCCGGCGTGGGCGAGCTGCTGCTGGATGACCTCGATTTGGCTTTGCTGGAGGACCTTCATCCCCGCCAGCGTGTCCTTGAGCTTCTCGGTGCCCTCGGTCTTGTGAACGAGACTCTGGCGCTTGCGGGCATTGGCTTTGACAATGCCCGCTTTCAGTTCGTCGCGGCGCGCATTGAGCGCCTTCACCCGGCGCGCCATCGGATCCTTCACCGTAATGGCGGCATAGATCGCGAACAGCACGGCAAGCGCCGCGATTCCTGCAAGGATCGAGCCGACGAGAATGACGTCGAAACCGAGGAGGGTGGGGCCGGATGGCGTGTCGGGCATGTCCTGTCCTCGCTCAGATCTCGAAGCTGACCATCTTGGCCATGATGAAGCCGCCGATCGACATCCACACCAGTCCGCCGAGGCCGGTAACGATCAGCCGATCGTCTTCGAAGAAGCCGCCGATGTAGCCGGGATTGATCCACCAGATCATCGCGAAGACGAGGAACGGCAGTGCCCCGACGATGTAGGCCGACGCCTTGGATTCGGAACTCATCGCGCGGATCTTCAGCTTCATCTGCGCGCGCTTGCGCAGCACGTCGGCGAGATTGCCGAGCGTCTCCGCCAGGTTGCCGCCGGTCTCGCGCTGGATTGCCAATGCGATGCAGAAGAAGTTGAACTCGGGAATTCCGAGCCGGTCGGCAGTGTCCTGAAGGGCTTCCTCCATCGAGCGGCCGATCTTGACGCGCTCGACCACGCCCTTGAACTCGATCCCGACCGGGCCGGGGACTTCCTGCGCCACCACCTGCAGCGTTTCGGTGACCGGCAGACCAGAGCGGAGGCCGCGCACCAGCAGTTCGATCGCATCGGGGAATCGCGCGTTGAAGGCGTTGGTCCGCTTCTTGATGAGATGACCCACCACGAAATGGGGGATGCCCGCGCCGACCAACAGGCCGATACCGAGCGAAAGCATTGCCGCTCCCGAACGCAGGTACATGATCACGGCCACGGCGAGCGCTATGCCCAGCGAGGTGTAGATGTACTGGGTGACAGTCCATCTCTTCCCGGTCCGGTCCAGCCGGAGGGCAAGCGCCTCTATCCTCGATTCCGAGCCGGCAACTTTGTGCATCCTTGGCTTGCGCGCAGCGATCGCCTTCTTCAGCTGCGATTCGACCTTGGTGTCGGTGCTTTCGGAATGGCGATAGCGTAGCGCTTCGACCCGGCGCTGTGCCGCCTTTGCCACCGAAGGGCCGGCCATCAGCAGATAGCCGATGATCAGAAGGCTTATCAGCCCGCATCCGACCAGCAGGAGCTGGATGATATTCATGCTCGTGTCCTGCCCTTCCCGGCTCTAGCGGTGGGGGATTGCTCCGCCGCAAGACCGCGCACCATCACTCGGCCGCCACCGCGACCTTCTTGTCCTTCTTCGCCAGCAGCGACTTGAGGTCGAAGCTGCCGAGCAGCGACTTCTTCCCGGACGAGTCGTTGTCCTGCCCCTCGTCGCTCGCTCCGATCACGCGGTCGGCCACCTGCCGCATGGCGGCGGCGGCTTTGCTGGCGGGGCTGGTGTGGACGAAGGTTTGCCCCAGCTTGGCGGCATTCGTGGCGGTCTTGACGTCGTAAGGCACCGCGAAGTCGATCTCCCGTTCGATCGACGCCTCGAAGTCGGCCCTGCCGATCTCGGAGACAGCGGTCTGCAGCTTGTTCGCCACTACGATCGGCTGCGCGTGCGGCGCATGGGCCTTCAGCCACGAAAGAATGCGGATCGTGTCGCGCGCCGAAGCGAGAGTGAGCTCGGTCGCAAGAACAACGACGTTCACCTCCGCCAGCAGATGAGGGAAGTTGATCAGCATATTGCGCGGCAGATCGATCACCGTCATCTCGAACGCCTGGCGGAACTCCTCCTCCAGTTGGATGAAAGCGGAACCGTCGGTCATCAACGGTGCGCTGATCGGAGCCTCCGCCGAGAGGATGGCCAGGTTGTCGTTCGCGCGGATCATCGCGCGCTCGATGAACAGTCCATCGATGCGGCTGGGATTGTCGATCGCGTCGGTCAGGCCGCGGCCGGGCTCGAGATCGAGTGCCAGAGCACCGGTGCCGAAGTGTACGTCGAGGTCGAGCAAGGCGGTCGGCAGCTTGTGATCTGTGCTGAACAGCCAGGCGAGCGACGTCGCCAGCGTCGATGCGCCCACACCGCCGCGCGTGCCCACGACCGCGGTCGAGATGTGCCTCTTGGCCGTCTCCGGATCGCTCGCGCGCGGCGCTGCGAACACCGCCTGCGCGTGGTTCAATGCGTCGCGCAGTTGCCCGGCCGACAGCGGCTTGAGCAGGTAGTCGTGAATTCCGCTCGCGAGCAGGTCGCGATAGAGCCGGACGTCGTTGACCTGGCCGATCGCGATCACCACGGTTCCCGGTTCGCAGACTTCGGCCAACGCGTTGATGTCGTTCAGCGGATCGCCGCTCTCGGACAGATCGACCAGCAGGATGTTCGGGCTTGCGGTGACCGAAAGCGACTGCACGGCGTTGCGCAGGCCGCCCTTGGCGCACTTCTCCGGCTGCCAGCCCATTTCGACGACCACCGGCCGCAGCACGTCGAGTGCCGCCTCGTCACAGATGAAGGCTGCGAACGGGTCGCGGTTTCCGCCAGCTTTCCAAGGGGCATTCATGATTCAGTTTCCTCCGCCAGCGCTGTCCGACGCGGCGAGGCCGCCTTCGCCGGTCGGTGCTTGTTCACGGTAGCTGTTGATGGCCTTGCTCGAGCTCATGACCACGGTTTCGCCGGTGCCCTTCTGACCGCTGATCAGATCTTCGGGATTGGCGATCATCGCGGCCATGTTGCCGTTTATGGCGCAACCGTAGTTCGGAGAGGTGGCATTGGTGTAGTTCATGTCCGACTTGGCGGACCAGTCGGGGCAACCGGCGACCTGCGCGCTCGAACGCGTGAGCACGACGCGGGCGTTGCCCGGCTCGACGTGCCCGGCCGTGACGGGAGCGCCGTCGCTGAGCAGGATGCCATGGCGCGCGGCGAGTGTGGCGACCGCCTCGCGCGTCGCCCCATTGCCTGTCGGATCGTCGACTGCGACCCGGTCGCCGTAGCGAAGGTCCATCGCCTGGAACCAGTCGGCAAGGCGCTGCTGCTCCGGAATCGGCAAACCGCCGGCGGTTGCCTGCACGTCGAGCACGTAGTTGGTCCGTTCGACCACCGGCTGTTTCGTCGAATAGAGGCTGCGGTTCTGCGGCATGCTGCCACACGCGGCCAGCGACAGACCCAATGAGAGGGCGATCGCGCCTGCAAGCTTGCGATTGATAGCCTTGGACATCGTGGTCACCTTTCTCACTTCAGGCTGAAGCCGGGCGTGGCGCTTTCCGCCTGACGCTGTGCACGGCCGGAGGAGCCCGGGAGCACGGCCTGCGGATCGATGCGCGAGACGCCGGGCTGCGGGGCCTCGCGGTCGACTGCGCGGGGTGCTGGACGCTGCTCGCCGCTGACCCCCGCGTTTTCCCGGTAGCCGAGCAGGCCCTCGAGCTCGTTCGCGGCGTGGAAGCCGTCGGTCGGTAGTGCGATGTCATTGGCATCGACCGGATTGACCAGATATGGCGTCACGACGATCACCAGCTCGGTTTCGCCTTTGCGGAACTGGCGCGAGCGGAACAGGTTGCCGAGGATCGGTACGTCGCCCAGGCCGGGTGCCTTGTCGATCGAGTTCTGCGCGCTGTTGCTCATAAGGCCGGCGATCATGAAGCTCTGCCCGGAGCCGAGTTCCACAGTCGTTTCGGCGCGCCGGATGGTGAGCGCGGGGATCTGGAAGTTGTCCATCATCACCGCGCCCTGGCTCGAAAGCTCGGAGACCTCCGGCCGCACACGGATCGAAATGCGTCCATTGGCGAGCACGACCGGCGTGTAGGCCAGGCTGACGCCGAACTGGCGGTATTCGATCGCCGTGGTGCCGAGACCCTGGCTGATCGGGATCGGGAACTCGCCGCCGGCGAGGAATTCGGCCGTTTCCCCCGAGAGGGCGGTAAGGTTGGGCTGCGACAGGGTGGTCAAAAGTCCGTTTCGCTCGGCGAGGTCGAGAGCGCCGGCAAGATCGAGACCAAGGAATCGACCGAAGCCGGCAATGGTCGTACCGCCTTCCATGCCGGTCACGACGGACGTACCCTCGGTCGCCTCGGTGACGCCGGTGAAGACGCCGCCGCCCGGAGCGTATTGCGGAAAGGGCGAGCGACCCGTGGTCACACCGAATTTGAACCCGTTCGTTCCGTCGAAGCTTGCCAGATTGGCGCCGATGGCGCGAACCAGCGAGCGGCTGACCTCGGCGAAGCGGACCTGCAGATTGACCTGCAGCGGCGTCGCCATCTTGAGACGGCTGATCACGTTCATTTCGTCGCCGACGAACGCCTGAACCAGACGCTCGGCCTCGGCCGCGTCTTCCGGAGCCGCCACCGTGCCCGTCAGCAGTACGGTGTTGGTGCCCATCGTCGCGGTGGAGATCTGCGCTTCCGGCATCGCAAGCGCCAGCATCTGCGGAATGCTGTCGATGTTCGATCCGACGCGCACGTTTGCCGACCAGATGACATCGCCCGCTGCATTGCTGGCGTAGATCGTCGTCTCGCCACCCGATTTGCCAAGAACGAAGAGCTGGCGCTGCGACTTGACCTGAACGTCTGCGACCGCCTCGTTGGCGACGAAGACGTCGGCCATCGTGCCGGGCACGCTGACCAGTTCACCGCGGCCAATCGAGAGGACGATGCTCTGCGAAGGGGTGGAGACCGTCTGAGCGTTGGCGACGGTGACGGGCAAGCTTCCGATCGGAGCCAGTGCGGCACCGGCAAACAGCGCAGTTGCTAGAAGGCGGCGTTTCATCATCTTGCCCCTCGATTGCATGTCGCGTGTGCGACAGGCGGAAAATGCATGGATGCGGCGCATGTCAGTTCTTTCCTACCGGCACTTCGACAGTCGTCTTCCCGCGGGTGACACGGACGGTCGGGCCGCTGCGGACCGGTGCTGAATCGCGCCCGACACTCGGCACGCCCATCGAAGCAGGCTCGGGTGCAGCCGGCCGCATCGCGGGCATGGAAGAACGCTGGAAACGCGAGACGTCGCCGCCGGTGACGTAAGTCGAACCCTGATCGATGGGGCGTGCCATCGCCTGGCGCAGCAGCTTTTCCTCTTCTTCGGGCGTGGCATCGTCCGGGACCTTGATCTCGCCCGCGGCGATCGCGCGTTCCAGTTCGGCTTCGCTGTCGGCGATCGCGCGAAGCGACAGGCTCAACGTGCCTACGGTCTGCGCCACGGCGACCTTCTCGGCGATCCTCGGCGTCACTTCGAGAGTGACGGTGCGGAATGCGCGGACAACGGTCTGGCCGTCGACGATTTCCTGCGTGGTCGACTGATCGGTCGCGAGTACGCGCAGATTGCGCAGAATGGTTTCCGACGCCTTGAGCGCCTGGCCGTCGTCGCCCTTGACGGTTTGCGTCAGCACGAGATCCACCCGGTCGCCCGGGAAGACAAAGCCTGCCACGCCCGTCTGTGCCGACACGGGAACGGTGACGGCGCGCATGCCCGGGCCGAGCGCGGCGGCGAGAAAGCCGCTGTCGCCGGGTTTCACTAGGGAACCCTGTGTCACCGGTTCGCCTGCGGTGATCGGGAGGCGCACCACGGTGCCGAGCAGACTGGAGATATCCGCTTCGCCATCGATGAAGTACGCATCCTGCACGAGGTCCTCGGGCCAGGTCTGGAAATTGAGCGCATCGGCGGTGATGATCGTGCCCGCCGGCAGGGCGCGCTGGGCGACGAGCACCCGCGGCCCCTGGGGCACCGGCGGCGCTGCCTCGACCTGAGGCGCGGCCGCTCCGGCAAACATGCTGCGGGCCGCCAGGGCCGTACCGATCGCAATGACCAGCGCACCGAGCAGCAGAACCAGCTTCTTCCTGTCCATGGCTTATGAAGCCCCCTCGTCATGCCCGCGGAACTGCGGGCGCGTCCGGATTTCGTTACTAAATCGAACTGGTTAAAATGGAGTTCACCCCGAATTGGCGGCGATCGCGGCGGCCGGGAGATAGTGAATGCTCAACACCCACAGGCCGCCGCAGGAGATTGCTACGCCATAGGGGACCGCCAGTCGGTCGCGGTGCCGGCGCATGACGTGCCAGGCGCCCAGCACGACGGTCAGAACACCGCCCGCCAGCGCCATGACGATCAACAGCTGCAGGAACAGACCAGGTTCGATCCACAGCGCCAGCGCGGTGAGCAGCTTGACGTCGCCGCCGCCCATGACCCGCAGTGCGAACAAGCCGGCGAGCACCGCGAAGGCGGCAAATGCAACGCCGAGTTGGATCGCCGCCCCGGGCCACAGCGAGACGCCGCTGGCCCACCAGAACAGCGGTGCGCCCAGCGCGATCGCACCATTGAGCCAGTTGTCGATCTGCCGTCGGCGAATATCGGTAAACGCCGCGATGAGCAGCGCGATTGCCAAGGCTACGAGCAGCCCGTAGTGGAAATAGCCGTCCGGCATCGAAACCCCCGATGGTCCCCCGTCAGGTGCCGGTGTTACAGAGGATGGCTTACCAAAGAGTAACCATCCGCAGGAGGGCGGTATTAGCCAGGTGCAGGAAGCCGACGTGAACAGCGATGCGATCGACCGCCGCGCGATTCCTCCACATGCCGTCGAGAGCCGCTGGATGGCCCCTGACGAATACGCCATCCGCCGCATCGACTGGTCCGGCGATGCCCGGCACCCGCGGGGATCGATCCTGTTTCTGCCAGGGCGGGGTGATTGCTACGAGAAATATCTCGAAACGCTCGAGGAATGGCATCGCGCCGGCTGGCGGGTAACCGCGTCGGACTGGCGTGGGCAGGCCGGGTCCGGCCGATTGGGGAGCGACGCCGTCACCGGCCATGTCGACGACTTCTCTCGCTGGGTGGACGATCTCGGGCATCTCTGGACCCAGTGGAGCGCGGAGACGCCGGCTCCGCACGTCTTGATGGGGCACTCGATGGGCGGTCATCTGGTCCTGCGGGCCGTTGCCGAGCAGCGGGCGCATCCCGATGCGATGGTGCTGTCTGCCCCCATGCTCGGCTTCTACGGCAGCGTCCTTCCGGTCAGCTGGATGCATCGGGTCGCGAAGGCGATGCTGCGTTTCGGCGACCCCTCGCGGCCCGCATGGAAGTGGAGCGAGAAACCCGGGGAGGTCCCCGCAACGCGGATAAACCTGCTTACGCACGATGCGGAGCGCTATCAGGACGAGCTGTGGTGGCGCGAGCAGCGTCCCGAACTGGTCATGGGCCCCGGGAGCTGGGGCTGGGTCGAGCGCGCCTACGAGTCGATGCGCCTGCTCTACGCACCGGACGTGCTGGAATCGATCCGCACGCCCCTGCTCATGCTCGGGACCACGAGCGACAGGTTGGTCGATATGATCGCGATCGAGGCCGCCGCGCGCCGCCTGCCGAATGGCGAACTGCTCGCGTTCGGCAAGGAGGCGCGGCACGAAATCCTGCGAGAGGTCGATGCCGTGCGTGACCGCGCGATGGAGGCGATTGCCGATTTCCTTGCCCGCGCCGCTCCGCCGAAAGCGTAGGTCCGGCTTGGGAGAACGGTTCGATATCGCGATCGTGGGCGCGGGCATGGCAGGAGCAAGCCTTGGCGCCGAACTCGCGCCGCACGCCAGCATACTCATGCTCGAGGCCGAAGACCGGCCCGGCTACCACGCCACGGGCCGGTCGGCTGCGTTCTGGGAGGAATGCTACGGCGGTCCGGAGGTGGTGCCGCTCACGCTCGCATCGGGCCCGTACCTGCGGGACCACGGATTTCTGAGGCGCCGCGGCGCGGTCTATGTGGGGCGTGGCAGCGACGCGGGAGCTCTTGACGCTTTCGTCGAGCGCTTTCGTGCAAGGGGGGCAACCATCGAGCGGATCGGGCGTGAGGTGCTCGAGGCGCATATCCCCGGCTTGCGCCCCGCCTGGACCGGTGGCGTATGGGAACCGGCGTGCTCCGATATCGACGTGGCCGGGCTCCATGCGCATTACCTCGCCCGCTTCGCCCGCGCCGGAGGCACGCTCCGGACGCGTGGGCGGGTCGAGCGTCTCGACCGCACCGGCGACGGATGGGTGGTCGCCGCGGCGGGCGCGGAGTTCCAAGCTGCCCTTCTGGTGAACGCGGCGGGCGCCTGGGCCGACGGCATTGCCGCACTGGCCGGCGTGCCGGCCGTCGGCATCTCGCCGCTGCGACGCACGGTCGTGCAACTCCGCGTCGCTCCTTCGCCGCCCGACGACATGCCGCTCGTTCTAGATATCGAGGGCGGGTTCTACTTCCGGCCCGAGAACGGACGGCTCTGGCTCAGCCCGCAAGACGAGACGCCCTCCGCGCCGTGCGATGCCGCGCCCGAGGAGCTCGCCGTGGCCGAAGCGATCGACCGGCTGCAGCAAGTGGTCGACTGGCGCGTCGAGGCGGTCGAGCGCAAATGGGCGGGTTTGCGCAGCTTCGCGCCCGACCGGCGCCCGATCTACGGATTCGATCCGGCGGATCCTTCCTTGTTCTGGTTCGCCGGGCAGGGCGGCTTCGGCATCCAGACGGCGCCCGCTGCTGCACGCCTGGGCGCGCAACTGCTGCTCGGCGCCAGCCGTGACGGGATGACGGCAGGCCTGGACCCCGAGCTCTATTCTCCGGCGCGATTCAGGCCATAAAGCGAGTTCGTGGCTTATTTCATGTTCAACGCGGAGGCGGTCTTCTGGACGGAAGGTTACACGAGCAAGGCCAGCGCGAAGAACGCCATCGGGTCGATCAAGAAGAACGGACCGGGCGCCGAGACCATCGACGAGAGCTGAGGTCGGACGCCGAGGTCAGGAGGCCATCTCGCGCGCGATCCGGTCGGCCTCGTCGCTCGCCAGTCGGTCGACGCGCTCGTTCTCGGGGTGACCCGAATGCCCTCTGACCCACTGCCAGGTGATTTCGTGGCGCCCCGCGACTTCGATCAGCTCGTGCCACAGGTCGGCGTTGCGTACGGGCTTCTTGCTGGCGTTCGTCCAGCCCCGCCGCTTCCAGCCCTCGACCCACTTGGTGATGCCATCGAGCAGGTACTTGCTGTCCGAATAGAGAGTCACGCGACAGGGCTCGGTGAGAGCCTGAAGCGCGCGGATCGCGGCGGTCAGTTCCATGCGGTTGTTGGTCGTGTCGCTTTCGGCGCCGGCGAGCTCCTTCTCGTGCCGTCCCATGCGCAGCAGAGCGGCCCAGCCGCCCGGGCCGGGATTTCCTTTGCACGCACCGTCGGTGAAGATCTCGACCTGCTTCATTGCTCTCGTCCGTACCTCCTCAGCCGCGCGCTCCGAACGGAGCGTCACCCGCTTCGGCGTAGAATTGCCAACGCCGCGCGAAATCCATCGGGTCCTTGCGCGTCACCATCGCGTCGGACGGTGTATCGAGCCAATCCTCGGCGCGGCTCGCGGTGAAGCGCAGACAGGCGCCCTGGGCAAGCAGGGACATCTCCTGCCGTTCGCGCGTGGCGAGCGGCCGAACCGCCTCGTAGCCCTCGATCAGCGTCTTGCCGACCTCAGGCCGATAGCTGGCGCCACGCGCATCGAAGCTCCAGGCGGCATGGGTCACCGCCAGATCATAGGCCATTGCGCCGCTGCATGCGAAATAGAAGTCGATCATTCCCGAGACCCTGTTGCCAAGCATCAGGACGTTGTCGGGAAAAAGATCGGCGTGGATGATCGAGCGTTCGAGATCCCAAGGCCAGTTCTCGGATACCCGCCGCGCCATATCCATCATCCCCGGCAACATGGGATCGATCGATGCCAGCGCCTGCTCCCCGCAACGCTCGAGCGTGTGCCAGTTGAAGCTGGGGTCGAGCGGGTCGGTTCGCTCGAGCGGAAAATCGCGCGAGGCGAGATGAACCTGCGCCAATGCCGCGCCGACTGCCCGCGCCTGCGAAGGCGTCGGCCGCTCGACCGAGACGCCGGGCAGGAATTCGATCAGCGCCACCGCCTTGCCGTCGAGCGTCCGCCATCCCGCACCTTCGCGGTCGTGAATTGTGCGCGGCACCGGGCAGCCGGCCGCTGATAGATGATCGAGCAGACCGAGGAAGAAGGGCAGGTCGTCCAGGTCGATCCGGCGCTCGTACATCGTCAGGATGAATCGGCCGCGATCGGTCTCGATCAGCCAGTTGCTGTTCGACACACCTTCGGCGATGCCCTTGGCCGAAACGAGCGTTCCGACGTCGTAGTGCGCGATCAGATCGGCGAGATCTTCGGCCCCGAGGTGGGTATAGACGGCCATTGCCTTTAGTCGACGAGCTGGCGCGGCAGCTTGAACACCATCTTCTCTTCGGCGGTGACGAGCGTGTGTTCCTCGACCGTGCGCCACTGCGAAAGCTGCTCGACCACCTCGCGCACCAGTTCCTCCGGGGCGGAGGCACCTGCGGTGAGGCCGACCGTTTCAACCCCGTCGAGCCACTCTGGCCGGATGTCGCTCGCGCGCTGGATCAGCTTGGCATCGGTGCCGCAGCGCTCGGCGACTTCGACCAGTCGCAACGAGTTCGAACTGTTCGGGGCGCCGATCACGAGCACGAGATCGCTATCCGGCGCAATCGCCTTGACCGCGGCCTGGCGGTTGGAGGTTGCGTAGCAGATGTCCTCCGCCTTGGGCCCGACGACATGCGGGTACTTCGCCTGAAGCGCCACGACGATTGCCCGGGTATCGTCGACCGACAGCGTGGTTTGCGTCAGGAACGCGAGAGGCTGATCAGGCGGAAAGTCGAGCGCTTCGACGTCTGCCACCGTTTCGACCAGCGTCATCCTGCCTTCGGGCACCTGGCCCATCGTGCCGATGACTTCCGGGTGCCCCCTGTGGCCGACGAACACGATGTGGCGTCCCGCCTCGATCTGCCGCTCCGCCTGGCGGTGGACCTTGCTAACCAGTGGGCAGGTCGCGTCGAGGTAGTCGAGCCCGCGCCGCTCCGCTTCGGCAGGGACTGCCTTGGGCACACCATGCGCGCTGAACACGACCGGCGCACCGTCGGGGACCGAATCGAGTTCCTCCACGAACACCGCGCCCTTCGCCTTGAGGGAATCGACCACGTAGCGGTTGTGGACGATCTCGTGACGCACATAGACCGGCGGTCCATAGCGTGCGAGCGCACGCTCGACGATCTCGATCGCCCGGTCGACCCCGGCACAAAACCCCCGCGGCGCGGCGATCAGAAGGGTCAATGCGGCGCGCTCCTCGGCACGGTCGCGGGATTGCAATGGGGCATTCATATCCGCGCCTCTAGCGCTTTGCCGCGCGCGTCGCTAGGGCGGCGAGATTGGAATTCGAAGGAAGCCTTGCATGAAACCGAGCCGCCGCCTCTTCGCCCCGATCGCCCTTGCCGCAGCGCTGGCGGGTTGCGCGGGCGAAGGCGATCTCGTCATCGACCAGGGCGTCGGCATCACCGCAGTGCGCACCGCATGCCCGGCCGTGGGCGTGCCCGATTATACCGGCGACGTCACGCTGTTCCGAACCCCCGGCCAGCCCACGGCTGGTAATATCGATGTCACGGCAACGATCACCAATCTGCGCAGCACCTGCAATGAAACCGGAGAACGCATCTATTCAGAAGCGACCTTCGATGTGCTCGCACGCCGCACCGACACGAGCGAAGCGCGCCGGGTCGAGCTTCCCTACTTCTCCACTGTCCTGCGCGGCGGCTCAGCCGTGCAATCGAAGCGCGTAGGCACCATCGTGGTCGATTTCGCGGCCGGGCAAGAGCGTGCGCAGGGCCGCGGTGTGGCCGGCGCGTTCATCGACCGGGGCGCCGCGACGCTGCCGGAGGATATTCGCGAGCGGATCACCCGCCGCCGCGAACCGGGCGATCCCGACGCCGCGCTCGACCCGCTGGCTGATCCCGAGGTCCGGGCGGCGCTCGACCGCGCGAATTTCGAGCTGCTGGTCGGGTTCCAGCTCACGCAGGATCAACTGACCTACAACGCCACGCGCTAGGTCCTGAGCCTACGGCGCACGGTAGGCGCTCGCGGGGGCGGGCGCTTGCGCTTTGCGGCATTTCGTCTAACCGCGCGGGCCATGCCCGAACACAAGATTTCCCAACGCAAGACCCTGCATGCCGCCTTTGCGGCGAAAGTCGATGCCGTGCTCGCCGCGCTCGAAGCCGAAGGCGCGCTGCCCGCAGGCAGCCCGCGGGCCAATGTCGCGGTCGAGCCGCCGCGCGATCCGAGCCACGGTGACCTTGCCACAAACGCCGCAATGGTCCTGGCGAAGCATGCCGCCACCAATCCGCGCGCGCTGGCGGAGAAGGTCGTCGCCCACCTCGAGCGCGATCCGGACATCGAAAGCGCCGAAATCGCCGGCCCGGGCTTCATCAACCTGCGCCTGTCCGACGCTGTCTGGCGCGACGAACTGGCCGCGATCGCGGAGCTCGGCGCTGACTACGGCCGGTCGACGCTCGGCACCGGCACGCGCGTCAACATCGAATATGTCTCGGCCAATCCGACGGGGCCGATGCACATGGGGCACTGCCGCGGAGCCGTGGTGGGCGACGCGCTGGCCGCGCTGCTCGAGTTTGCCGGGCACGAGGTGGTTCGCGAATACTACGTCAACGATGCCGGTGGCCAGGTCGACGTGCTCGCCCGCTCGGTGCACCTGCGGTACCGTGAGGCGCTGGGCGAGGACATCGGCGCGATCCCGGAAGGGCTCTATCCCGGCGATTACCTGAAGCCGGTCGGCGAAACACTCGCGGCGGAACTCGGCGACACGTATCGCGATGCACCCGAAGGCGAGTGGCTGCCCGAATTCCGCGCCCGCGCGGTGGCGGCCATGATGGACCTGATCAAGACCGACCTCGCGCTGCTCGGCATCCACCACGATGTGTTCGCCTCCGAAGCCGAGCTCCAGCGCGCCGGGAAGCCGGCGCAGGCGGAAGCATGGCTGCGCCAGCACGATCTGGTCTACGACGGCATTCTCGAAGCGCCCAAGGGCAAGACGCCCGAGGATTGGGAGCCGGTCGAGCTGCCGCTGTTCCGCTCGACCAAATTCGGCGACGATCAGGACCGCCCGATCCGCAAGAGCGACGGAAGCTGGACCTACTTCGGCGCCGACCTCGCTTACCACATGCAGAAGGCCGAAAGCGCGGACGCGCTGATCGACATCTGGGGTGCGGATCACGCGGGCACGGTGAAGCGGATCAAGGCCGCCGTCGCCGCGCTCAGCGAGGGCGCCAAGGAAGAAAGAGGGGGCAAGCCGATCCCGTTCGACGTGAAGCTGGTGCAGATGGTCCAGCTTCTACGCGGCGGCGAGCCGGTGAAAATGTCGAAGCGCAGCGGTACCTTCGTTACGCTTGCGGACGTGGTGCAGGAAGTGGGCAAGGACGTGGTCCGTTTCACCATGCTCACCCGCAAACCCGAAGCGCAGATGGAATTCGACTTCGCGAAGGTTGTCGAGGCGTCGAAGGACAATCCGGTCTTCTACGTGCAGTATGCCCATGCCCGGATCAGCTCGACGCTGCGCAAGGGTGCTGCGGAGGGCGTGTCTCCATCGGCAGACGCAGTCGCTCGCCTGGGTGATGAGGAACTCGCGCTGGTCAAGCAAGCGGCGCAGTTCCCGCGCATGGTCGAAGCCGCGGCACAGGCGCGCGAGCCGCACCGCGTCGCCTTCTTCCTCTACGATCTGGCGGCGGCGTTCCACGCTTACTGGAATCTCGGCAACGATACCCCGGCGAAACGCTTCATCGTGGCACAAGATGCCGAGCTGTCCGGCGCAAGGCTTTTCCTCGCCGCGCAGATCGGGCAAGTTGTTCGCAATGGCCTCGCGTTGCTGGGGGTGGAGGCCGTCGAGGAGATGTGACGATGACGGGGCGGGGCGGAAACATCGAAGAGGGCGGGCCGGTGGCCGGCGACTCGGAAGAAGACGGCGAGGCCATGGAAACCCATGAACTCGAACTCGATGACGACGAGCGGCTGCCGTGGCTCGAATCTGCCGATGACGAAGAGGACGGCCAGGGCGTCGATGCCGGCAGGGTCGTGGGTTTTGCGCTTCTTGCGCTGCTCGCGCTTGCGGTCCTCCTAGGCGGCGGCTGGTATCTGCTGAGGGAAACGGGCGACCGTGATTTCGTGGCCGATGGCAGCACGATCGAGGCTCCCGAAGGCCCCTACAAGGAGCGGCCCGAGGAGCCGGGCGGCCGCGTTGCCCGGGGCACAGGCGACATCGCGCCGGCGGTCGGCGAGGGACAAAGCCGGGAGGGACGCCTTGCGCAGGATCAGGACGTACCCTCGCCGAGTGCGCCAGCCACCGGGGATGACGGCGACGAAGAGGCATCGACCGGCGTTGCGGTGCAGGTCGGCGCGTTCTCCAATCGGGAGACGGCGCAACGCGGCTGGGCCACCCTCACGCGTCAGACGGAAGCGCTGAGCGGGGTGAAGCATCGCATCGTCGAGGGCAGGGCCGACATCGGCACCGTCTACCGCCTTCAGGCCCTCGCAGTCGACGTCGCCGCTGCGAGGCGGCTGTGCGACGCCTTGCAGGCCGATGGAGTGGCCTGCCAGGTCAAGCGCTGAGCCGGCCACAGGCGCTATCCACACCGCAGCTGGCCACCCCGCTTGCGGCCCGCGCGGATTGCTGCGATTCCGCGAACCATGACGCCCGCGATTTTCGGACTGTCCGGGGCCACGCTGACCGCCGAGGAGCGCGGCTTCTTCCGTGAGGCGGATCCCGCGGGCTACATCCTGTTCGGCCGCAATTGCGAAACGCGCGAGCAGCTGCGCGCGCTCACCGACTCCCTGCGCGAGTTACACGGGCGCGAGCGTCTGTTCGTCTGCATCGATCAGGAAGGCGGCCGGGTAGCCCGCCTGCGCCCGCCGCAATGGGCCGGTTACCCTGCCGGCGCCGCGTTCGACCGGCTCTATCAAATCGCGCCGGCAAGCGCGATCGAGGCGGCGCGCGTCAATGCGGAGGCCATGGCGCTCGAGCTATCCGCTATGGGCATCACCATCGATTGCCACCCCTCGCTCGATGTGCGCCAGGAAGGGGCGCACGACGTGATCGGGGATCGCGCGCTGGGCAGTGAACCCAGGCAGGTCGCTGCCCTCGGACGCGCGATTCTCGACGGGCTCGCGCGGGGCGGCGTCGCCGGTTGTATCAAGCACATGCCAGGCCACGGCCGTTCGAGCACCGACACGCACAAGGAGATGCCGACGGTTACCGCGAGCGAGGCGGAGCTGGAGACCGACCTCGCGCCTTTCCGCGCGTTGGCGGACACGCCGGTCGGCATGACCGGCCATCTGTTGTTCCGCGCATGGGATGCCGACAATCCGGCGACTCTTTCGCCCAGGATTGTGAACGACGTGATCCGGGGGCGGATCGGCTTCGACGGCCTTCTGCTGACCGACGACATCGACATGGAGGCGCTCTCCGGCACGGTTCCCGAGAGGGCGGAGCGCGCCATTGCCGCGGGCTGCGATGTCGTGCTCAACTGCTGGGCGAAGATGGACGACATGGCGGCGATTGCCGAGCGGCTGCCCGCCTTGCCCGCACCGGGACTGAAACGCCTCGAACAGGCACTCGACGGCACACAAGTACGCGAGAGCGACGGAGAGGCCGCCGATCTCCTGGCCAAGCGGGACGCCTTGCTCGCGCTGACAGGACAGGCGGCGTGACCGAAGACGGCCTGCTCTTCGATATGGCCGCCGGCCCCGATGCCGACGATGATGAGAGCTGGTCCGGCGCCGGGGCGGGCGAGACCGAGAACACTGCGCTCTATCTCGAGCTCGACGGATGGGAAGGGCCGCTCGACCTGCTGCTCGACCTCGCGCGGCGGCAGAAGGTCGACTTGCGCTCGATCTCGATCCTCGCGCTGGTCGACCAGTACCTCGGCTATATCGAGCGGGCGGAGGCGCTGCGGCTGGAGCTGGCGGCCGACTACCTCGTGATGGCGGCCTGGCTTGCTTATCTGAAATCCGCCCTGCTCCTGCCGAAGGAGGAACAGGAGGACCCGAGCCCCGAAGAGCTTGCGCTGCGGCTGCAGCTGCGGCTCCAGCGGCTGGGCGCGATGCGTGAGGCGGCTGCGCGATTGATGGCGCGCGACCGGATCGGGCGCGACGTCTTCGTTCGGCCCGCGCCGGAGGGCCTGCGGATCGACCGTACGACCCAATGGACCTGCGACTGGTACGCGCTCGTCCAGGCCTACGGCCAGGTCAAGGCGCGCACCGCACCGGCGATCCACATGGTCCGCGAACGGCCGGTTATGACGCTCGAATCGGCGCTCGACCGGGTCTCGGCGATGCTCGGTGTCACGCTCGACTGGATGGAGCTGCGCGATTTCCTGCCGCCCCACGCCGAGCCGCGCCTGCGCCGCTCGGCGCTCGCATCGAGCTTCGTGGCGGCGCTGGAACTCGCGCGGATGGGCAAGGCGGAGCTGGCGCAGGAGGAAGTGTTCGGCCCGCTTCGTTTGCGGCGGACGCCTGCGTGACGGCGGCCGTGGACGAACTCCAGCGCGCGATCGAGGCGACGCTGTTCGCCGCCGAGGAGCCGATGACGGTCGAGGCGCTGGCGGGGCATCTCGGCGATGCCGATCCGGGCGATATCCGTGAGGCGCTGCGCGAACTCGCCGCCAGCTATGAACCGCGCGGCATCCGCCTGGTCGAGCGCGCCAAACGCTGGCATTTTCAAACGGCGCCCGATCTCGCGCACCTCCTGAGGCGCGAGCGCGAGCAGGTTCGCCGCCTCAGTCGCGCGGCGACCGAGGTGCTCGCGATCGTCGCCTATCACGAGCCGGTCAGCCGCGCGGAGATTGAGTCGATCCGCGGTGTGCAGACGTCCTCCGGCACACTCGATGTTCTGATGGAAGCGGGCTGGGTGCGTGCGGCCGGTCGGCGCGAGGTGCCCGGGCGGCCGGTGATCTACGCGACGACGCCCGAGTTCCTGCAGCACTTCGGCCTCAAGTCGCGGCGCGACCTGCCCGGTATCGACGAACTGCGTGCCGCGGGCCTGCTGGATCCGGTGGACGAGGCCTACGAAGCGATCGCGGCGGGCGAGGATATTGCCTCCGAGACGGAAACGCAGGGGCGAACGGCGCCTTCGACGTGAATCCGCGCCCGCTCCGCGCTGGCGCAAGGCGGTCGAAAGGCCTATATCGCCCCCAAGCAACGAAAGGTTTCCCATGTCGCTCGGCCCCTGGCAGCTCATCATTATCGCGCTCGTCATCCTCGTCCTCTTCGGGCGCGGGCGCATTTCCGAAATGATGGGAGATTTCGGCAAAGGCATCAAAAGCTTTAAGGAAGGGATGAACGAGGAAGACGGCAAAGCGTCGAAGCCGGCGCCGCGGATCGAAGGCCCGGCCCACGAGGCAAAGCCGGCATCCGAAGCGGCGACCGATGCGAAGCCGGCGGAAAGCCGCGACAACAGCCGTTGATCCCGAATTTTCGCGCCGTCTGAGCCATGTTCGATATCGGCGCCACCGAACTGCTCGTCATCGTGATCGTGGCCGTGATCGTGATCGGCCCGAAGGACCTGCCGCTCGCCCTGCGTACCGCGGGGCGGTGGATCGGCAAGGTCCGGCGCGTCTCCGGCCACTTCCGCAGCGGCATCGAAACGATGATCCGCGAAGCGGAGATGGAGGAGATGGAGAAGAAGTGGCGCGAGCAGAACGCGCGGATCATGGCGGAGCATTCGGCCGAGGAGGGCGAGTCCGCCGAATCGGCAAGCACGGCCGCCGAATCGCGCGTTGCCTCGGCCGCGGCCCCGTCCCGGGATGCGGAAGCTCCATCGGCCGAACCCGACGGTCAGCCCAGGCTGCCGCTGGGCAAGCCGGAGTCGGAATAGCCCGCCATGGCCTTCCAGTTGCGCGATCTCGACGAAACGCAGGCCCCGCTGCTCGACCATCTGATCGAGCTGCGAACGCGTCTCCTGCGATGCGTGATCGCGCTCGGGGTCGCGTTTGCAATCTGCCTCTACTTCGCGGACGACATCTTCGGCTTCCTCGTGCGGCCGCTGACCCAGGCTTTTCCTGACGGGCAGGGGCGGCTGATCTACACGCAGCTCTACGAAGCGTTTTTCGTCGAATTGAAAGTGGCGCTCTTCGCCGCCTTCTTCGTCAGCTTTCCGGTGATCGCGAACCAGTTGTGGGCGTTCATTGCGCCAGGGCTCTACGCGCGCGAGAAGAAGGCTTTCCTGCCGTTCTTGATCGCCACGCCCGTGCTGTTCGTCTGCGGGGCGGCGCTCGCCTACTACGTCGTCATGCCGACGGCGTTCCGCTGGTTTCTCGGTTTCGAGGGGACGGTCGGCGGGCTCGACATCGAAGCATTGCCGGGCACCGGCAATTATCTCTCGCTGGTGATGCAGTTCATTTTGGCGTTCGGGATCAGCTTTCTGCTGCCGGTTCTGCTGCTGCTGCTGAATCGGGCGGGTATCGTTACGCGCGCTCAGCTCGTTGCGGCGCGTCGCTACGTCATCGTGGCCGTTGTGGGAGTTGCCGCGATTGTCACGCCCCCGGATCCGGGATCGCAGTTGATCCTCGCGATTCCGCTGCTGTTGCTGTTCGAAGGATCGCTCATGCTGATGCGTTTCTCCGAGCGTAAGACGATCGGCGATGCTGATGCGGAGCAGGCGTCCGACGAGCCTCCGAGCGAATAGGGGCGGAGCGCGCAGCCGGCGCGAAGCGCGGCCCTTGCATCTCTTCCGGACATAAAAAAACGGGGCCGTGAGGCCCCGTTCTCTAACTCTTCAATGATCGTCGATCAGACGCTGACGGGATCGTCATCGCCACCGTCGACGGCGATCACGATGCCGGCGATGACCGCAGCGGCGGCGAGAATCGCGAGAATGACGCCCGAGCCGCCACCGGCGAGCTTGCTCTCGCCTTCGACCGGAGCCGAAACACGCTCGGCGCTTGCAGCCGACTGAGCAATGGCCGGCGATGTCGCCAGGGACAGAGCTGCCGTTGCGGCAACAAGGTTACGGAACTTCATCGATTCGTCTCCTCCGAACTCTCTTTGCGTTCAAACTCGCAGCCCCCACTAAGGCAGACCGAAGTTGCTGGCAACCCATAACGTTTAGATTTTTACGTTACTTGTGACCCAATTGTAACACCTTGCATCGTATCGAAGTGTGATGTCGACGGACGTCATCGACATCCGATCGGCATCAGACTCCCGACGTCCGATCGCGCTTGCCGGGGCATCCCGGATCGAACGTCCCGCGCCATCTGGCGGGTCGACCTTGCAAAAACCTTAAACCGGCGCCGATTTCTCGCCCTTTGCGCCGACCCGCGCGATTATCGGGCCTGGGCGCGGGTTTCGGCGGATTCACGCGCCTCGGCGGCCGAGTAATAGCGTTCCCCGCCCACCCAGGTTTCGAGAACCCGTGCTGCGCGCAGTTCGTCCGGCGTGGCCAGCAGTGGATCGCGGTCGATCATCACGAAATCCGCCCATTCGCCTTCGACGAGGCGCCCGAACCTGCCTTCCGCGAATCCCGCGAAGGCGCCGTCGCTTGTGAAGGCGGAGAGCGCACGCTCGCGCGAGACGGCCTCCTCCGGATGCCAGCCGGCGAACGGCTGGCCGTCGGCGTCGCGCCGCGTGAAGGCAGCGGCCAGTCCGGCGAAGGGATCGGGCGATTCGACCGGCGCGTCGGACCCGAACACGAGCGTAGCGCCCGCGTCCGCGATGCTTCTCCAGGCATAGGCGCCTTCCAGCCGTGCCGAATCGAGGCGCGCTTCGGCCATGAGCCGATCGGAGGTCTGGTGCACGGGCTGCATGGAGGCGACGATCCCGTGCTCGCCAAACTTCGCGATGTCCGCTGGATCGACGATCTGCGCGTGTTCGATCCGCCAGCGGCGATCGCCCGCGTAAGTGTCGGACAACTCCTCGACGGCAGCGAGCACTTCGGCATTCGCCGCATCGCCGATCGCATGGACTGCGACCTGAAACCTGTCGAGCGCGGCCCGGCTCATAAGATTACGTAGCTGCGATCCCGTGAGCAGCGGGAGCCCGGTGTTGCCGGGGTCGTCGGCATAGGGCTGCTTGAGCCACGCTCCGCGCGAGCCGAGCGCCCCGTCGAGGTAGATCTTGACGCCGTTGAGACGCAGCTTGTCGCGATAGAGCCAGGGGGAGGGCGCAGGGCCGCCGATCAGCTCCATCGCGTTCGTCCCCGAGGCATAGGCCATGATCCGGACCTTGAGCCAGCCGCCGTCGCCCGCCCGGCGATAGGACTGCCAGTCGTCGATCGTGGTTCCCATGTCGGCCACAGCGGTAACGCCCATGCGCAGCAGGATGTCTTGCGCTTTCCGAAGTGCCAGATCGCGATCTCCGGGGCGCGGCACGGGCACTTTGGATGCGACGAGCTCCGTCGCGGCGTCCACGAAGACCCCGGCCGGCTCGCGCGTTCCCGCGACTCGGTCGATCCGCCCGCCGGCGGGATCGGCGGTGGCCGCGCCGACGCCCGCGAGTCGCATGGCTTCCGAGTTGGCCCAGCCGGCATGACCGTCGACGCGCTCGAGCCATACCGGGCGATCGGCCACTGCGGCGTCGAGCTCGGCCGCGGTGGGAAAACGGTCGAGGCCCCACTTCACCTGATTCCATCCGCGCCCGATGATCCACCGTCTCCCCGGATTGGCCGCGGCATAGTCCGCGATCCTGGCCTGCGCCTCCTCGAGCGAGTTCGTATCCGACAGGTCGAGGGTAAGCGCCGCAAAGCCGAGCCCCATCACGTGAAGGTGCGAGTCTATCATGCCCGGGATCACGAAGCGGCCGTCGCCGTCGACCTGGAAGTCGATGTCGCGCGGGCGCTTGTCGCGCCGGTCGAGCACTTCCCGGATGCGCCCGTCGTCGCCGATCACCAGGCCGGTGAAGTTGTCGATCCTGCCATCCTCGTCGATCGTGACGCCCTGGATGTTGTCGACCAGCGTGTCGGCCGCGGCCGCGGCGCTCCAGCAGCCGGCGGCAAGGGCGAGGATGGAAGGGACGAGACGGATCATGCAGGCATTCCTCTGTCGCGGGCGGGGCGTTAAAGCCCGGATGGCGGGCACCTAGGGCAAGTCGGCGCCAAAGCAAATGCCCGCGCACAGGCAGCAACAAGCCGTGTTTCCTGGCGCCGGGTTTTGCCCTAGGGCGCTTGGCCATGAACCAGACCCAAACCGTTTCCGCTGCGGAATCCGCGGCGCAGAGCCTGACCATAGACGATGTCCGCGCGGCCGCGGAGCGGATCAAGGGCGCGGTGGTTCGCACGCCGACGATGTACAGCCAGACTCTCTCGGAAATCGCCGGCGCCGACATCTGGCTCAAGTTCGAGAACCTGCAGTTCACCGCCGCCTACAAGGAGCGCGGGGCGCTCAATGCCCTGCTGCTGTTGTCGCAGGAACAGCGCGAACGCGGGGTCATCGCGGCCTCGGCCGGGAATCACTCGCAGGGATTGAGCTACCACGGCACGCGTCTCGGCGTGCCGGTGACGATCGTCATGCCGCGGCCCACGCCGACGGTGAAGGTCATGCAAACCGAGAGCGTCGGCGGCCAGGTCGTCCTCGAAGGTGAAACGTTCGACGAGGCCTATGCCCACGCGCGCAAGCTGGAGAAGGAGTTGGGGCTGACTTTCGTCCATCCCTTCGACGATCCGCACGTGGCCGCCGGCGCGGGGACCGTGGCGCTCGAGATGCTCGAGGACGCGCCCGAGATCGATTGCCTGGTGACGCCGATCGGCGGCGGCGGACTGATCTCGGGCATGTCGACGGTGGCGCGCGCGCTGCGCCCGGATATGCAGGTGATCGGCGTCCAGGCTGCGCTGTTCCCCTCCATGTACGCCAAGATCAAGGGCGAGAATCCGGTCTGCGGCGGCGACACCCTGGCCGAGGGAATTGCGGTCAAGGCGCCGGGAGCCTTCACCTCGCAGATCATCGCCGAGCGGGTGGACGACATCCTGCTGGTGAGCGAAGAAGCGTTGGAGAAGGCGGTATCGCTCCTGCTCCAGATCGAGAAGACGGTGGTCGAAGGAGCGGGGTCGGCCGGCCTCGCCGCCATGCTGGAACACCGCGAGCGTTTTGCCGGGCGCAAGGCCGGTCTGGTGCTGTGCGGCGGCAATATCGACACGCGGCTGCTTGCCAATGTTCTGCTGCGCGATCTCGCCCGCTCCGGCCGCCTGGCGCGCCTCAGGGTGACGCTGCAGGACCGCCCGGGCGCGCTCTACCGCGTGATGCGCGAGTTCGAGGCGCACAACGTCAACATCATCGAGATCTACCACCAGCGCATCTTCACCAGCCTGCCGGCCAAGGGCCTGATCACGGACATCGAATGCGAGGCGCGCGACCGCGAGCAGATCGACGCACTGATCGATGCGTTGCGCTCCAACGGCTACTCGGTGAGCCAGGTGGAGCTTGCCTGACGGGGGAGCTTGCCGGTTTCCATTTGTGCAAAACGCCCCGCCCTGGCGATCGTACATGGTTAAGGGACTTTAACCCCGCGATGCTTGTCGGCATAGTCGGGATCGAATTGCAGCCCCATTCGATTCTGCTGTCAGAGAGGTAGATTCCACGCCGTGACGGCCCCCGTTCGCTTTCCCCGGTTTTTCGTGACCAGCCCCGCGCCGTGTCCCTACCTGCCCGGCCGCAGCGAACGGAAGGTGTTCACCGAGCTCAAGGGTTCGAACGCCGACCAGCTCAACGAAGCGCTCGGCCGGATCGGCTTCCGCCGCAGCCAGACCGTGGCCTACCGCCCGAGTTGTCTCGACTGCCGGGCCTGCGTTTCGGTGCGCGTGGTCGCCGGAGAGTTCGAGCCGTCGTCGACGCAGCGACGCATCATGCGGCGCAACGAAGACCTCGTTGCCACCGAATGCCGCCCTTGGGCGACGGACGAGCAGTTCGCCTTGCTGCAGCGCTATCTCGGTGTGCGCCACCCCGGCGGCGGCATGGCTTCGATGGACGAATTCGACTTTGCGGATATGGTGGAACACACTCCCGTAACGAGCTATGTGATTGAATATCGGGAGCCCTCCGACGGCCAAAGGCCGGGTCGCCTAGTCGGAGCGTGCCTGACCGATCGTCAGGGTGACGGCCTGTCGATGATCTACAGTTTCTACGACCCGGAGCACGAGGCGCGGTCTGGACTTGGAACTTACATCATCCTCGACCACATTCGGCGCGCCGCCGCGGAGGGGTTGCCGTACGTCTATCTCGGCTACTGGGTCGAGGGATCGCAGCGCATGCAGTACAAGATCCGTTTCCGCCCCATGGAGCGGCTCGGGCACGACGGCTGGCGCCGCTTCGGAACGGAAGAGCAGGATGCGCTCATTGCCGCAGCCGTCAGCCGCAAGCCCGAGGGCGACACCGACGGTCGCCCTGCCAAGGACGGGACTGCGCACCAGTATCGTCTGCCGAAATAGCCTCGCGGCGGCGCTCGCCCTGGCGCTCGCCGTCTCACCGCAGGCCCTGCGGGCGCAGGATCGCACAGCACCCGAAAGCCTCGAGGACCTGATCCCCGATTCGGCGGTGGAGAACCCGGAGGAGTGGGCCGACCAGGGTGTCGAGCCCGAGGCGCGCGAGATCGCGCAGCAGGAACCCGAACTCGCACCCGATTCGCCGCTCGACGAGGACGTCGCCATCACCGTTCCCTGGCCCGACGAGATGGAACTCGCGAAACCCGAACCGCTGCCGCGCGATGAAAGCATCGAATTTGCCAATCTCGACGAGGAGGAGGATGCGCTCGGAGCCGCGCCGGAAGCCGACGTGATCACGCTGGGGCCGGAGCTCTCGCTCGGCTTCCCGGCGGACGAGGAAAGCTTCCCGATGCGCGGCGAGTTCGCCAAGCGCTTCGAATCACTGTCCACGATCGAGGAACTGCAGGACGGCGACAGCGACGACAACATCGCGCAACTCGCCGCCCGCGCGCGCGAAGATGAGGAGCTGCTGGCCCAGTTGCTGCGCGTCTACGGATACTACGATGCGCAGGTCATCCGCACCGTCGGCGGGATACGCCCGGGGCGCGAGGAGGCGGCGCAGGGGCCGAACGTGCGCTTCGACATCGTTCCGGGTCCTCGCTACAGTTTCGGGGCGATCGATCTCGGCCAGCTCGACCAGGCGATAGACTACGAGAGCCTCCGCGCAGCGTTCGAGATCCAGTCCGGCGATCCGCTGTCGAGCGACAAGATCGTGGAGGAGCAGTTCGATCTCGACCGCGCGCTCGGGGAAACCGGCTATCCCTTTGCCGAGATCGACGAGCCCCGGCTGCTCGTCGATCATGCAAGGACGGAGGGGGATCTCACCATGCCCGTCCGGCCCAACGGGAAGTACACCTTCGGCGAGATCGTCAGTGGCCAGCCCGATTTTCTCTCCAGCGAGCATCTGGCGACGATCGCCCGGTTCGAACCGGGCGACGTCTACAAGCGCAGCCTCGAACAGGACCTGAGGCGGGCGATCATCGCGACGGGACTCGTCTCTACCGTGACGATCTCCAAGCGCGAGGTGGCCTCTCCGGGCGGAAGCGAGCTGGGTGAGGTCGCACTCGACGTGGACATGACCGAGGCCGAGTTGCGCACGATCGCGGGCGCAATCGGCTACGGTTCGGAAGAGGGTTACCGAGTCGAGGCGAGTTGGGAGCACCGCAACTTCTTCCCGCCCGAAGGCGCAGTTCGCGTGCGCGGGATCATCGGAACGCAGGAGCAGCTCGCCGGGCTCACCTTCCGCCGCAACAACTTCGGCGGGCGCGACCGCATTCTCAATGTGGACGCCTATGCCAGCACGATCGACAGCCCGGCCTTCGACGCGCGAACGGTTGCCTTCGTCGCGAGCTACGAGCGTTCGTCGACGCTCCTGTTCCAGAAGCCGATCAGCTGGAGCGTCGGGCTGGAGGCCATCGCTACGGGCGAACGGCCGCCGGTGACCGACGAGTCGCCGCCACAGCCGCGTCGGACCTATTTCGTTGGCGCGCTGCCGATGTCGGTGCTGTACGACACGACCAACGACCTGCTCGATCCCACCGAAGGCTTCCGGCTCGGGGGCAGGGTCTCGCCCGAGGTTTCCCGCAGCGAGGGAACCGAGAGCTTCTATGTCCGCACGCAGGTGGACGCGAGCTATTACCAGCAGGTCAGCGACACGGTCGTCCTCGCGGGACGCGCGCGGTTCGGCTCGATCCCCGGCACGGCGATCGAGAATATCGCGCCCTCGCGGCGGTTCTACGCCGGCGGCGGCGGGTCAGTGCGCGGCTACGGCTATCGCAAGATCGGCCCGCGCGACGAGAACGGCGATCCGACCGGCGGTCGCTCGCTGGCGGAGCTCGCGCTTGAGGCGCGCATCAAGACCGGCTTCTTCGACGGCGCGCTTTCGGTCGTTCCGTTCGTCGACGCCGGCACGGTGAGCACCAGTACGACCCCGGACTTCGAAACGTTCCGCGTCGGCGCCGGGCTCGGCCTGCGCTACCAGACCGGCTTCGGGCCGCTCCGCATCGACGTCGGCGCGCCGCTCAATCCGGGACCCGACGACAGCCCGGTCGCCGTGTATGTCTCGTTGGGGCAGGCCTTCTGATGGCTGAAGGGGAGAGCATCACCGCGCCCGACGAGGCCGCGCCGCGGGGCAGGTCGCGGATCGGCCGGGTCGGCCGATGGAGCGCCGGGATCGTCGTGGGTCTGGTTGCCGTCGTGCTGCTCGCACTGGCCGTGCTGAACAGCTCGATCGGCAAGCGGTTCATTGCGGATCGCATTGCCGAAATGGCACCGGCGTCGGGCTTGCGGATCGAGGTCGGCCGGATCGAAGGCGATATCTACGGTCAGGCCACGCTGCACGACGTGACCCTCTCCGATCCGAAAGGGCCCTTTCTGACGGTCCCCATCGCCGAGCTCGACTGGCGCCCGCTCAACTGGCTGTGGAGCGGGCTCGACGTGCGTAATCTCACGGCCCGGCGAGGCACCCTGCTGCGGACGCCCGAGCTGCTCCCCGGCGATCCCGACGCGCCGATGCTGCCCAACTTCGACATCCGCGTGGATCGTCTCGAGCTCGACGACTTCCGCGTTGCCAGCGGCGTGGTGGACGATCGCGCGCACCGGGTGGACCTTTCCGCCAAGGCCGACATCCGCGACGGGCGGGTATTCCTCAGCGCCGACGGCCGGCTGGGAGAGCACGACCGGTTGCACCTGCTGGTCGATGCCGAACCCGACGGCGACCGGTTCGACATGGACCTCGATTATCTCGCGCCGCAGGGCGGCGTGATCGCCGGGCTCGTCGGTGCCGAGGCCGGATACCGGGCGCTGATCAAGGGCGACGGGACCTGGAGCGACTGGCGCGGCGCGCTGCTCGTCCAGCGGGAGGGCGAGCGTTTCGCCGCCTTCCGTCTCACCAACCGTGACGGGCGTTACGGCCTCGTTGGCCAGGCGACCCCCGCTCCGGCGTTGACCGGCCAGCTCGCAGAGGTGTTCGACGGGCCGATCTCGCTGGCGGCGTTCGGTACGCTGGAGGACAGCGTGCTCGCGGGCGATCTTGCCGTCCGCTCGCGTACTGTCGACGGCGAGGCCGAAGGAACCGTCGACCTCGGCAACAATGCGTTCGACGATCTCGTGCTCGACCTTCGCCTGGCGGATGCAGGACTGGGCCCCGATGTGCAGGTAGAAGGTGCGCGGGTGCTGGCAACGCTCGACGGCGCCTTCCGCGATCTGACCATCGGCTATCGGCTGGTGGTCGACCGTTTCGTCAGCGGAACCACGCAAGTGCGCGGTCTGGTGCAGGAAGGTACCGCGACCTACGACGGCGCGCGCTGGACCCTGCCGCTCGACACCCGCGTTCAGCGGGTCGTCGCCGGAAACGATCTGATCGATCCGCGGCTGGTGCGCGGGCGGCTCGCCGGGACCGTCGCCTACAGCGGCACGCGCATCATGGCCGATGACCTTCGGCTCGTCTTCCCCGATGCCAGCGCACGCTTCTCGCTGCGGGGCGAAACGAGGACCGGCGCCTATGCCGTCGCCGGACCGGTGACGTTGCGCGGGCTCCAGCTCGAGAACGTCGGCACCGTCAGCGGCAATGCAAAGATTCTGTTCAAGACCGCCAGCGGCTTGCCCTGGACGCTGAACGCCAACTTCGCAGGCCGCATTCCGGAGGTAACCAACGCGACGCTCGCCAATGTCGCCGGCAACTCGATCCGCTTCCGCGGCGGCGTGGGGTTGAGCGGGGCGGGGCCGGTCGTCTTCCGCAACGTGTCGCTCGATGCCGACAAGCTCCAGCTCGCCCTCGACGGACAAGTGCGGGATGGTCGCACGACCCTCGCCGGCCGCGGGTCGCACACCGAATACGGGCCGTTCACGGTCGAGGCCGCATTGACCGGCGAGGGCCCCACGGCCGCGCTCGTTTTCGCCAGCCCCTTCCCCGCCGCGGGGCTGGAGGACGTGCGCGTCGCCATCGCGCCGATCGAGGACGGCTTCAGCATCGACACGGAAGGCGGCTCGATGCTCGGGCCGTTCGAGGGAACCCTCGCGCTGTTCATGCCGGCCGACGGGCCGACGCGCATCGCCGTCGATCGCCTCGAGGTGTGGAAGACCAGCGTGCGCGGCGATCTCCTGCTCGGCGACGCGGGGATCACCGGCGATCTCGCGCTTTCCGGCGGCGGGCTCGACGGGACGGTCGCGCTCGCTCCGCGGGGCGGCGGCCAGGCGTTCGACGTCGATCTTGTCGCCAGCAACGCCCGTTTCGGGGGCGAGACGACCATCGCCATCGGGCGCGCGCAGATCGAGGGCACCGGCCTGCTCGTCGACGGCAACAGTACGATCGAAGGCAGCATCTCGGCGCAAGGCGTGCAGTACGGCACGCTCTTCCTCGGTCGGCTGGCGGCGAACGCCCGCTTGCGGAACGGGCAGGGCCAGGTGGCCGCCGCGTTGTCGGGCCGTCGCGGGAGCCGCTTCAACATGCAGCTCGACGCGCAGGTCGCGTCCGAGCGGATTGCCGTCGCGGCCCGCGGGCACTTCGCCGGACGGCGCATCCGCATGCCGCGCCGGGCCGTGCTGATAGCGCAGGACGACGGCGGCTGGATCCTGCAGCCGACGCAGCTCAGCTACGGCCGCGGCATGGCCATCGCGGAGGGGCGTTTCGGCGGCGATGGGCCGACATCGATGGAGCTGCAGCTGGCGCGCATGCCGCTCTCGCTGGTCGATGTCGTGGTGGCCGACATGGGGCTGGGCGGGACGATCTCGGGCATCATAGACCTCAGCACCAGCGGCAATGGCCTGCCCGTGGGCAGCGCGCGCGTGAAAGTGGATGGATTGACCCGTTCCGGTCTGGTCCTCTCGTCGAGACCGGTCGACCTGTCGCTTGTCGCCAGGCTGAGCGAGGATCGGCTCGAGACGCGGGCGGTGATCGACGAGGGTGAGGAGCGGCGGGGCCGGCTGCAGGGCCGCATCTCGGGCCTGCCGCAGTCCGGCGCGCTGTTCGACCGGCTGCGCGCCGGCAGCCTGTTTGCGCAGCTTCGCTACGCCGGGCCCGCCGACGCGCTCTGGCGCCTCGCGGCGATCGACGCGTTCGATCTCACCGGCCCGCTCTCGCTGGCCGCCAACGTCACCGGCACGCTGGCCGAACCGCGCGTGCGCGGCTCGCTGGCGAGCGACGACCTGCGCGTGCGCAGCGGGCTTTCGGGCACCGACATCACGGGTGTCACTGCGCGCGGCGACTTCGCCGGCTCGCGCCTGCGCCTGACCCGGTTCAGCGGCACCACGCCCAACGGCGGCACCGTCTCCGGCAGCGGCACGGTGACGCTGCGCGACCTGGGCGAACGCGGTCCCCAGATGGACATCCGCGCGGCGGCACGGAATGCCCGCCTGCTCAACGCCAACGGCCTGTCGGCAACGGTCACCGGGCCGCTGCGGATCGTGTCCGACGGGATCGGGGGCACGATCGCCGGACGCCTGCTGGTCGACCGGGCGAGCTGGAGCCTCGGCACTGCGGCGGGCGCGGAGGACCTTCCGCAGATCGAGACGCGCGAGATCAATGCGCCCGCGGATATCGCCCCCGCTCCGATGGCGAGCGCGCCGTGGCGCTACCTGATCGACGCCCGGGCGCCGAGCCGCATCGATGTGGACGGCATGGGGCTCGACAGCGAATGGAGCGCCGACGTGCGCGTGCGCGGCACGACCGACGATCCGCGGATCGGCGGTGAGGCCCGGGTCGTGCGCGGCGAATACAACTTCGCCGGCACGAGCTTCGACCTGACGCGCGGCCGGATCGAGTTCGACGAGACCGGCCCGATCGATCCGCGGCTGGACATCCGGGCGGAAACCGAGCGCGACGGTCTGAACGTGATCGTGCAGGTGCAGGGCAACGCCATGCAGCCGGAGATCAGCTTCACCTCCAACCCGGCCCTGCCGGAGGAGGAGATCCTCGCCCGGCTGCTGTTCGGCGGCTCGATCACCGAACTTTCCGCGACCGACGCGCTCCAGCTCGGCGCGGCCGTCGCGTCGCTGCGCGGCGGGGGCGGGCTCGATCCGATCAACCAGCTCCGCACTGCGATCGGGCTCGACCGGCTGCGCATCGTCGGCCCCGATCCGGCGCTCGACCGCGGCACGGCGGTCGCCGTGGGCAAGAATTTCGGGCGCCGCTTCTACGCCGAACTCATCACCGACGGGCAGGGCTACAGCGCGACCGAACTGGAGTTCCGCGTCACCTCGTGGCTCTCGCTGCTGGCGAGCATGTCGACGATCGGGCGCGAAAGCGTCCGGGCGGAGATCAGCCGCGACTACTGAGCGGCGGGCGCTCCCTTGCCGTAGAGCTCCGCTTCGGCCGCGCGGCGCCGGGTCAGGCCCCTGAGCACCCGCCCGCCGGCCCGGTTCCAGCGGGCAAACTCGCGCGCCGCACCGGCATGATCGCCCGCGACGTGCTTGCGCGTCAGCGTTGCCCGCGCGATCGCCCCGGTGTTGTAGTGGAACGAGACGAGCGCATCGAACTGGTCCTGCGTCGTTGGGGCGTCGCCGACCGCTTCGGCGACTTCGGCTGCGTGGCGCTCCAGGTCACGCTCCAGCCGGGCGTCGCACTGCGCCTGCGTCCATACCGTTCCGGGGCCGATCTCCGGCCCGGTCGCGCCCCAGCCGATGGTCCACGGCGCGCCGCCGGTGGCCGGGTCGGGATAGGCCTCTACCAGACCGTCCGCCCGCAGCCGCTGGCACCCCTCGAACCGCTTGATCAGGGCGACGCCCGGCGGACCGACGGAGCGGGAGGACCGCAGGTCCGGCACCTCCTCAGGGCCGAGCGCCCGGTCTATCGCGCGGTCGAGCCGCTCGACCTCCGCCTGCCGGAACCCACGGCCGAGCATTTGCCGGACCGCGTCGAAAATCGTCTTGCGTTGCATGGAACTCACCTCGTCGAAAACGAATCGAGGCAAAGCAATTAGGCAGGATTGGGGCGTGTAGGAAAATGGTTTTTTGCCGGACGGCACGGGCGTTGACGTTCGTGCCGGTTTTACGAAAGTGTAACCTTGCGGTTTCTTCTTTTTCCGTCAGATACTTGTGAAAGGGAGCCGCAGATCATGTGTGCACTTCCCTTTCTTTAAAGCCACACCGCCGAGACTTTCGCGCTGCGTCTCGCCAGATACGGTGCAAGAGCAAGTAACGAATCGACAAGCGGACATCGAGCCTGTCTGGCATATTCAGGTCATGTAGGAAATGGCGGCGGACGCGGATTTGCGGGATCGGGTAGCCGCGGGCTATCTGGGCGCGACCGGAGACGACATGGAATCAACCCGATGCCACGACTACGCTGCCTTTGTGCGGCCGCGCTTCCTCGACGGTGTCGAGCTCGTCACCGTGTCGTACCGCGACCGTGCCTTCCCGGTGCATACGCATGACGGCTATGTCGTCGGAACCGTGACCGCGGGGGCGGAAGCCCTCAACGTAGGAGGAGGGACGCACACCGTCTCGCCCGGCCAGGTCTTGCTGCTTCACCCGCACGAACCGCATTCCAACCGAAGTCTCGGGTGCGAGGCATTGCGCTACCGTGTGTTCTATCTCCCCGTTGCCGCCATCGCGGCTTACGCCGGCGAGTGCGGCGACGCGCCGCTGACGTTCGCCTCACCGGTGTTGTCGGACCCCGTTTTGGCGGACACGATCGCCGGCCTCCACGCCCGCTTGAGCAGAGCGCCGGACGATCGGCTGGCGCAGCAAAGCGCGCTGGCCGCGCTGGTCGATGCGCTGATCGGCCGCACCGGGTCCGAGGCCGCGCCGCCGCCGCCGGGCGGAGACGCTGCCCGTGACGTGCGCGACTGGATCGACGAACATTTCGCGGAAGATTTCGGACTGGCCGACCTCGCGGCGCGCGCGGGCCTCAGCGTGTTCCGGTTTTCCCACGTGTTCAAGGCCAGCACGGGCCTCAGCCCGATGGCCTACCGCAACCAGTGCCGGGTGAACGCGGCGCGGCGGCGCCTGCTCGCGGGGGAGCCGATCGCGCAGGTTGCGTTGGATGTCGGCTTCGCCGATCAAAGCCACCTGACGCGGTGGTTTCAGCGGGTCGTGGGCGTGTCGCCGCAGCGGTACCGGCAGCAATAACGTTCAATCCTGCGCGCCTCGTACGGCTTATTCCGCCCGGCGAAGGAGATCGGAATGCCGAGACTATCGAACACAAACGCAAGGCGATCGGCGATGCTGCGATGGACAGCGATGGCGCTGACGTTATCGTTTTCGGCCGCGGGGGCCGCGGCGCAGGGCCCGTGCCGGCCCGGCATCTATGGTACGGCCGACGAGGCATTCGTCGTGCTAGGCGCGGCCGGTACCGCCGGTTCCGGCCAGCGCTATCTGTTCCGCGACGGTCGCCGCGGCAGCACGGATGGCCCCGGAGCGGCCGTCACCTGCGAGGGCGATATCGCCACAGTTGCCGGACCAGATGGCGCACCGCAGTCATGGCCGCGGCGCGAGACGCGCGAGACGGATACCACATTCGACAGCGCCGCCACCCGCCTTGCCGGTCAGTTGGTCGAGCCGGCAGGGCCGCCCGATCCTGCGCGACCGCTGGTGGTGATGGTGCACGGTTCGGAACGGACCGCCGCGATCGGCAGCGTCTACGCCTACATGCTGGCCGCGCAGGGGGTTTCCGTCTTCGTTTACGACAAGCGCGGCACCGGTGCGTCGGACGGCACCTACACCCAGAACTTCGAGCTGCTCGCGGCCGATGCGGCTGCGGCGCTGGAGAAGGCACGAAGCGCGGCGGCGGGCCGCTTCGGGAGGACCGGCTTCTTCGGCGGCAGCCAGGGCGGCTGGGTCGCCCCGCTCGCCGCCACGCGCACGCCGGCCGATTTCGTCGCCATTGGCTTCGGCCTGGTCGTCTCGCCGATCGAGGAGGACCGGGCGCAATTGCTGGAGGAGGCGCGCCGCATGGGCCTTGCCGCGGATGAGATGGCACAGGTGGAGCGGCTCTCCGACGCCACCGCCGAGCTGGTGCGCACGCATTTCGCGCGCGGGTTCGAGGCGCTCGAAGCCGTGCGGCGCGAGATCGGCGACGCTCCGTGGGCCGCGACCATTGCCGGCGAGTACAGCGGCGACATGCTGCGGATGAGCGATGCGGACCTGCGCCGCATCGGCCGTGCGCGGTTCGACAATCTGGAACTGATCTGGGACTACGATGCGAAGGCCGCGCTGGCGAAGCTGGATGTCCCGCTTCTCTGGGTCCTCGCCGAAGACGACCGCGAGGCTCCGATCGAGCGGACGCGCGCGGTGTTGGCGGAGCTGGCCGGGGCGGGGCAGTCGATCGATGTCTATCTGTTCCCCGATACCGATCACGGCATGATGGAATACCGCGAGAACGCCGACGGCTCGCGGACGGGCACGCGGATCACCGACGGCTATCTCCGGCTCCTTGCCGACTGGATCAAGCGCGATGTTCAGGGGCCCTACGGACGCGGCGAAAAGCTGTAGGCCCCGCCCGGGCGACACGCGGCTGTAAAGAGCTCTTGACTGACAAGAGGTCTTTACAGTAAAGAGCTCTTTACAGGCAGAGGAGTCGTTCGGTGCTCAACCGCGTGAAGGATCATCGCGAGCAACAGGGCTGGAGCCAGGGCGAACTTGCCCGGCGGCTCGGTGTCTCGCGGCAGACGATCAATGCGGTCGAGACCGACAAGTACGACCCCTCGCTGCCGCTGGCGCTGCGCATGGCGAAACTGTTCGGCGTGGCGGTGCCCGATCTGTTCATCGACGAATGGGAGCCAGAGCTATGAATGTCGCAAATCGGGAGAAGTCGCTGGCGCGGCGCCTTGCCGTCCCCGTCATCGTGGGGGCCGTGTCGGGCTTTGCCGCCACCTTGCTGTTCCTCAACCTCGTCGATGGAGAGGGGGCGCGGAGCCTCGGGCGGTCGCGCGAGATCGCGGGCGTAGTGGGCGTTCTCTATCTGCTCATCGCTATCGGCGTGGGAGTCGGGATTGCCAGCCCGCGGGTCGGTGCGCGCTTCCTGAACGTCGAGGACGCCGACGAACTGCGCGAGCAGCGCCTCATGCTCGGCTACAGCTGCGTCGCCATGGCGGCGCTGAGCGGCGCGCTGTTCGTGCTCGTGCTGGCCGAGCCGCTGGGGCCGATCGGCGGCGGGATAGCGGCGGCCGGCGCCATCGGGTTCCTGCTGCTTGCGAACGTGCTGGGGCTGATCCAGGCGCGGCACACCGACGAGCTCCAGCGCGCGATGTCGCGGGATTCGGTCGCGAGCGCGTTCTATCTGCTGTTCATCGTCGGCGGTGGATGGGCGCTGCTCGCCCACTGCGGCCTCGTCGGGGCGCCTGCACCGCTCGACTGGCTGACGATGTTCGCCGTCTTCCTGCTGGTCGGCTGCTTCTGGCAGGTGGCGCGCCGGGGCCTGCTCGTCCGCGGCCCCAACTGATCCCGGCAGAACGGCAAAAAGGGCGTCCGGACTTCGTGCCCGGACGCCCCTTTCCTGGTTCTCGACCGCCGGATCAGGCGCTGTAATACATGTCGAACTCGACCGGGCAGGGGGTGGTCTCCATGCGCAGGACCTCCTCCCACTTGAGTTCCACGTAGGCGTCGATCTGATCCTTGGTGAACACGTCGCCCTTGAGCAGGAAGTCGTGGTCGGCCTGGAGCGACTCGAGCGCCTCGCGCAAGCTGCCGCAGACGGTCGGCACGTCGGCCAGTTCGGCTGGCGGCAGGTCGTAGAGGTTCTTGTCCATCGCCTCGCCTGGATGGATCTTGTTCTGGATCCCGTCGAGGCCGGCCATCAGCAGCGCCGCGTAGGCGAGATAGGGGTTGGCCATCGGATCGGGGAAGCGGAACTCCACGCGCTTGGCCTTGTCGCCCGCGCCGTAGGGGATGCGGCAGCTCGCCGAGCGGTTGCGCGCGGAATAGGCGAGCAGAACCGGTGCCTCGAAGCCCGGCACCAGCCGCTTGTAGCTGTTGGTGGTCGGGTTGGTGAAGGCGTTCAGCGCCTTGGCGTGCTTGATGACCCCGCCGATGTAGTAGAGGCAGTTGTCCGACAGGCCGGCATAGCCGTTGCCGGCGAAGGTCGGCTTGCCGCCGTCCCAGATCGACATGTGCGTGTGCATGCCGCTGCCGTTGTCGTCCTTGATCGGCTTGGGCATGAAGGTCGCCGTCTTGCCGTAGGCATGCGCGACCTGGTGCACGACGTACTTGTAGATCTGCATGTTGTCGGCCGTCTCGACCAGGGTTGAGAACAGCAGGCCGAGTTCGTGCTGCGCGGCGGCGACCTCATGGTGGTGCTTGTCGCACTTGAGACCCATCTCGATCATGGTCGAGACCATCTCGCCGCGGATGTCGACGGCGCTGTCGACCGGGGCCACGGGGAAGTAACCACCCTTGGCGCGCGGACGGTGGGCGAGGTTGCCCGCCTCGTATTCCCGGCCGGTGTTGGTCGGCAGTTCGATGTCGTCGATCGCGTAGCCCGAGCCGGCATAGCCATCCTCGAAGCGCACGTCGTCGAACATGAAGAACTCGGCCTCGGGCCCGACATAGACGGTGTCGCCGATGCCGGTGGTCTTGAGATAGTTCTCCGCCCGCTTGGCGGTCGAGCGCGGATCGCGGCCATACCAGTCGCCGGTGGAGGGCTCGACGATGTCGCAGAACAGGATCAGCATCGGCGTCGCGCTGAACGGATCGATGTAGGTCCGCTCCAGATCCGGCTTGAGGATCATGTCGCTCTCGTTGATCACCTTCCACCCGGCGATCGAGGAGCCGTCGAACATCAGCCCGTCCTCGAGCTCGTCCTCGCCGAGCATCGCCGCTGTCATGGTCAGGTGCTGCCACTTGCCCTTGGGGTCGGTGAAGCGCAGGTCGACCCACTCGATCTCCTGCTCCTCGATCTGCTTGAGGACGTCTTTGGCCTTGGACATGTGGTTTCTTCCTTCATTTCTCCCCTCCCGCAAGCGGGAGGGGTAATTTCAGATCGCGTCCTCGTTCCGCTCGCCGGTGCGGATGCGGAGCGCCGATTCGATATTGGTGACGAAGATCTTGCCGTCGCCGATCCGGCCGGTCTGCGCGGCGGCGGCGATCGCCTCCACCACGCGCTCGGCGAGCTGGTCGCCGACGACGACTTCGAGCTTCACCTTCGGCAGGAAATCGACGACGTATTCGGCGCCGCGATAGAGCTCGGTATGCCCCTTCTGGCGGCCGAAACCCTTCGCCTCGGTCACGGTGATGCCCGACACGCCGATTTCGTGCAGCGCCTCCTTCACCTCGTCGAGCTTGAAGGGTTTGATGATCGCTTCGATCTTCTTCATTCCATCCGATCCCTGCGCAATGTGCCGACACGTGCGGCTCTTCGTCCGCCCGGCCGGCTCATCGCTTACCCCACGGGGCAAATCAAGAAGCGTGCCAACGCGCGCGCAGGCGGACGCGGAGCGCGGGGGCAGCAATCTCGCCGCCGAGTGCCTAATCGGAATCCAGTCAGTGCCTAAACTTTAGGCAGCTACGCCGTTGGTAAATGCATCCAGGTCGTGTGGAAGAAACCCGTCGCCCACCCTCGTCATCCTGAACTTGTTTCAGGATCCATCGTGCCACCAGCAAGGACAGCGCAGTTCGACGAATGGATGCTGAAACAAGTTCAGCATGACGGGGGAGGGAACCGCTTTCGAACTACGGCAAGTGCGTTTTGGCAAACGGCGTAATCGGCGAATCCTACGTCGGGAGCCGCAGTCCGGCGGTTTCGGCAAGGCCGCACATCAGGTTGAGCGACTGCACCGCCGCGCCGCTCGCGCCCTTGCCGAGATTGTCGAGGACGGCCGCAAGCCGGACGTGCGAGGGCTTGTCTCCGAACACGAACAGCTCCAGCCCGTCCCACGGCGCGGCGTCGCGCGACAGCAATATCTCGCTGCCTTCGAACGGATAGCCGGCCACGCGTACGATCGGCGATCCGGCATAGAACTCCGCCAGCGCCGTCTGCAGCGCCTGCGGCGAGGCACTGCGGCCCATCGCCGGCAGGTTGAGCGGCACTTCGACCAGCATCCCGCGGTAGGCAGGCACCACCGCAGGTGCGAAGACCGGAGCGTGCGCCAGCCCGGCGTGCCGTTGCATCTCGGGCAAGTGCTTGTGCCCGCCGGCGAGGCCATAGGCACGGAAGGCGATGTCGGCCTCGCGGGCGAAGCGGTCGATGAGCGCATTGCCGCCGCCCGAGACGCCGGAGATGGCGTTGACGGTGTAGGGCCAGTCGGTAGCGATCAGCCCGGCGCGCACGAGCGGGGCGACGAGGGCGAGGAAGCCGGTCGGATAGCAGCCGGGATTGCTGACTCGCTCGGCCCCTGCGACCGCCTTGCGGCCGACCAGTTCGGGAAAGCCGTATGTCCAGCCCCCGGCCGTCCGATGGGCGCTGGAGGCATCGATCACCCGCGTGCCGGAGGCCGGATCGATCATCGCAACAGCTTCGCGCGCCGCATCGTCGGGCAGGCAGAGGATCGCCACGTCGCATTCGTTCAGCGCCTCGCGCCGCGCGGCCGAATCCTTGCGCCGCGCATCGTCGAGCCTGAGCAGCGCGAACTCCGGGCGGTCCTGCAGGCGGCCGACGATCTCGAGCCCGGTCGTGCCGGCGGCGCCGTCGATGAAGACGGTCGTGGTCATGGCGCGAGCAAGGCGGTGCGCAAGTAGCCGCTCGGTCCCTCGGGGCCGCAGGTGGCCCAGCACCAGTCGCCGGCATAGTCGAGCGCCTCGATCGCTGTGCCCGCATCGAGCTGGACGACGACGTCCGAATCGTCGCGCGGGATCAAGTGCAGCGCAGCACCCTCCGGCCCGATCGCGCGCGGCTGGGGCACGACGTAATGCGCGGCCAGATAGCGCCCGGCGAGTGCGATATGGGCCAGGTCGCCGCGCAATGGCAGCGTGCCGGGCGCCGGGCGCACGACGGGCCCTTCCAGGCCGATCGGCCCGTCAGGCAGATGGTATTCGGTCGCCGCGCTCACGTGTTGTCTTCTTGGCCCTCGGAAGTTGGCAGGCCGCGCGCTTAAACGCTGCCGCCGCCCCGGGCAAGCGCCCCGCGCCGCTCGTCAACGGTTGCCGTAGCGCTGGCGCAACATATGGAAGGCCGCGCGCAGGCCGTAGGCCTCGCCGCCCTTGGGCCGCCCCGGCTTCGCCGCGGGCCGCCAGGCGAACGTGTCGAAGTGGGCCCAGTCGATGCCTTCGCCGACGAACTTGTCGAGGAACAGCCCGGCCACGCTCGCACCGGCAAAGGCGTTGGCGTGGGCGTTGTTGGTGTCGGCAACCTCCGACTTGAGCCATTCGACGTAAGCTTCGGGCAGCGGGAGGCGCCAGGGCTCGTCGTCGTGCGCCTTGCCGGCCGCGATCAGGGCGGCGGCGGTTTCGTCGCGGCGGGTCATCAGCGCGGGGTAGTCGGGCCCGAGCGCCACGCGCGCCGCGCCGGTGAGCGTGGCGAAGTCGATCACCAGGTCCGGCCCGTGCTCGCTCGCCAGTGCCAGCGCATCGCCCAGGATCAGCCGCCCTTCGGCGTCGGTGTTGCCGATTTCCACCGTCAGTCCCTTGCGGCTGCGGAGCACGTCGCCCGGGCGGAAGGAGTTGGCCGAAATCGCATTCTCCACCGCCGGCACGATCAGGTGCAGCCGCACCGGCAGGCTCGCGCCCATGACGAGGCCCGCGAGCGCGATCGCATGCGCGGCGCCGCCCATGTCCTTCTTCATCAGCAGCATGCCGGCGGCGTTCTTCACGTCGAGCCCGCCCGAGTCGAAGCACACCCCCTTGCCGACGAGCGCGAGCACCGGGTCGCCTTCCTTGCCCCAGGTGAGATGCATCAGGCGCGGCGCGTGATGCCGCGCGGCGGCGCGGCCGACGGCGTGGACCATCGGGAAACCCTGCTCCAGCGCGTCGCCCTTGGTGACCGAGAGCTTTGCGCCATGGGTCTTGGCGAGCGCTTCGCATTCCGCCTCGAGCGCGGCGGGCCCCATGTCCTCGGCCGGAGTGTTGACGAGGTCGCGCACCAGACACACCGCGCGCGCTTCGGCGAGGGCAGGCTCGATCGCCCTGGCCTCGCCGGTCAGCAGCACGCGCGGGCCGGTCGCTTCGTCATCCTTGCGGTAGCGGTCGAAACGGTACTGTGCGAGCTGCCAGCCGTGGAGCGCGGGGCCGGGTTCTCCACCCGCGAGCCGGTAGGTTCCGGCGGGCAGCGACTCCGCCAGTTTCGCCATGCACCAGCTCGACAGCTTGGCCGGATCGGCCACGCCGCCGACCGCGAACCAGGCGTCGCCGTCGGGCACGATGCCGACCTCGTATCCGCCGCCGGTGAACTTCTGCGCCGCGAGGGCCGCGCGCTGCCCGGCCGAGAATTTCTTCACCCAATTCTCGAAGCCGTCGCGGGCAACGAGATGGATGGAAATCGCGTCCTGCCCGCGATCGGCTTGAACAAGGTCGGTGTCATGGCTCATAACCGTTCCCCTAGCGCCATTTCCGGGAGAAAATCCAATGTCGTTTCGCACCCTCGCCGCCGCTGCTCCGCTCGCCCTCGTGCTCGCGGCGTGCTCTCCCTCCGCAGAGGGGAGCGACGGGCAGGACGCTGCCTCGGCCGACGGCGCCACTGCATCCGCGACGGCCGAAGCCGCGGGCGCGGCCAAATCGGTGAAGGAGGAGAACGACCTCTACAGCTTCTCCTACGCCTACCCGGCGCAGGTCGGCGGGGTTCCTGAACTGGCCGCCCACCTAGACGCGGATGCCGAGAAGGCGAAGGCGGCCCTGATCTCGGAATCGGAAGACGACCGGACGCAGGCGGAAGCGAACGACTATCCCTACCGCGCGCACAGCTTCTCCAAGGAGTGGAAGGTCGTCGCCGATCTGCCGCGCTACCTCAGCCTCTCAGGCGAGTTCGCGACTTATTCGGGCGGAGCGCACGGGATGTACGGCCTCGAGTCGCTGGTGTGGGACAAGCAGGCGAACGCCGGCATGGACGGCGTGGCGCTGTTCCAGTCGGCCGAGGCGCTCGACGAGGCGCTGGGGCAGAAGCTGTGCGACGCGCTCGATGCGGAGCGCGCGAAGCGCCGCGGCGAGGCGGTTCCGACTGATGCGGGGGACGACGGCACCGGCTTCAACTCGTGCCAGCACGTGAAGGATGCGACCGTGCTCGTCGGCTCCTCCGGCGGCGGCAAGTTCGACCGGATCGGCATCTGGTTCGGCCCTTATGTCGCCGGGCCCTATGCCGAGGGGAGCTACGAGCTCAACTTCCCGGTTGATGCCGCGGTGATCGAAGCGGTGAAGCCGGAATATCGCGAGGCGTTCAGCGCGCGCTGATCCCAAAGCCTGATCCCCTGCGAAGGCAGGGGTCTCGGGCCGCCTCGTCGTCCGGTGCGGCCTGAGGTCCCCGCCTTCGCGGGGACTCGTGCTGGTATTCGCGCCATAGGACGCCTACATCCCCACCATGACCGAATACCAGGTGATCGACAGCCGTGAGACCGTCATCCGCGACGGCACCATCAAGCTCCACGGGCCGGAAGGGTTCGAGGGGATGCGCCGCGCGGGGCAGCTCGCCGCAAGCATTCTCGACGCGATCGTGCCGCTGATGCAGCCGGGCGTGACGACGGCCGAGATCGACGACAAGGTCCGCGAGCTGACGCTGGCGGGCGGGGCGGTACCGGCGACGCTCGGCTACCGCGGCTACACGCATTCGTGCTGCATCTCGATCAACCACGTCGTCTGCCACGGCATCCCGGGCGACAAGGCGCTGAAGGACGGCGACATCGTCAACGTCGACGTCACCCCGCTGCTCGACGGTTGGCACGGCGACACCAGCCGCATGTACCTGATCGGCGACGTCCCGCTGAAGGCGCGCCGGCTGGTCGATGTGACCTACGAATGCCTGATGATCGGCATCGAGAAGGCGCAGCCCGGCGCCCGGCTGGGCGATATCGGCGCTGCGATCGAGGAACACGCGCGGCAGTTCCGCTACGGCGTCGTGCGCGAATTCTGCGGTCACGGCGTCGGCCGCCTGTTCCACGATGCGCCCGAGGTGGTCCATGCGGCGAAGGCCGGCACCGGCCCCGAGCTGCGCCCGGGCATGTTCTTCACCATCGAGCCGATGATCAACCTCGGCCGCCCGTGGGTGAAGCTGCTCAAGGACGGCTGGACGGCCGTGACCCGCGACAAGAGCCTCTCGGCCCAGTTCGAGCACTCGATCGGCATCACAGAGGACGGGAACGAGATTTTCACGCTGAGCCAGAAAGGCCTGCACAAGCCGCCGTACGAGTAGCGGCACGAGAGCCCCTGCGAAGGCAGGGGCCTCTGGCCACTGGCGCTCTGCCCGATTGCGCAGTCGCAGGCGAAGCGCCCGCGGCCTGAGGTCCCAAGCCTCCGCTGGGACCCGGAGAAAGGGAGGTCAGCTCTCCCGAGCGGCTCGTATCGCTGCGCCGGCAGCAAACGGCGTCACTGCGACAAGTAGCAGGCTGATCGCCGCCGCAAAGGCGAGACCGCCGCCGTCGGGTCGGGCGAGGGCGCCCGCACCGAAGATCAGGATCGGCACGCTCAGTGGAATCAGCAGCAGACCGGCGAGCGCCGCGCCGCCGCGCAGGCTTGCGGTCAGCGCGGCGATCAGCACGCCGATCGCGGCGAGGCCCGGCGTGCCCGCAAGCAAGCCGAGGAGCACCGTGCGCAAGGTCTCCTGCCCCAGCCCGAGCAGCGCCGCGGCTGCAAACGTGGCGAGCAGGAGCAGCGGGGCGAAGCTGAGCCAGTGCGCCAGCATCCGCACCGCGATCGCCAGCTCCTCCGCCACCCCCCGCACCGCGAGCTGATCGAACACGCCTTCCGCCAGGTCGGGTGCGACGAGCCGGTCGAGCGGAAGGATCGCCGCCAGCAGCGCCGCGACCCAGATCACTCCGCCGCCGGTTCGCGCCAGCAGCGGTGCATCGGGGCCGACCGCGAACGGGTAGAGCATCGCCACCGCAAGGAAGAACAGTAGCGGCAGCAGCGCTCCGCCGCGCCGTCCCCCCGGCATCAGCAGCGCGAGGTCGCGCAGGAGCAGCCGGCCGATCATGCGGCGAAATCCGTGATCTCGAGACGCGTGCCCTCAGTGAGCCGGATCGGCTGGTGCGAGGCGACGACGCAGGCGCCGCCCGCAGCGCGGTGCTCCGCGATCAGTGTCTCGACCAGTTCGGTTCCGGCCGTGTCCAGACCGTTGAGCGGCTCGTCGAGCAGCCAGACCGGCGCACGCTGGCCGAGCAGGCGGGCGAGCGCGGCGCGCTTGCGCTGGCCGGTCGAGAGATAGCGCACCGGCACGTCGGCCAGATCGGCAAGGCCGAGCCGCTCGCGGTGCGCCGCCATCAGCGAGGCGCCGCTGCCGTCGAGCTCGCTCCAGAAGGCGAGCGCGCGGTCGAGCGGGACCTGCGGGTCGAGCGCGTGGCGTTCGTCGAGCAGGCCGATCGAGGCGCGGCACTCGACTGATCCGTGGAACGGCCGCAGCAGGCCGGCGAGAATGCGGATCAGGCTTGTCTTGCCGATCCCGTTCGGCCCGGCGACATGGCACGCCTCCCCCCGCGACAACGCGAGCGACAGACCGCGGAACAGCAGTCGCTCGCCGCGGCGGCAGGCCAGGTCCCGGGCGGCGAGCATCGCTTGCATGACCGCGCCCGATAGGCGAAAGGCTGTCTGCTCACAAGCCGACCGCAAGCGGAGAAGATCGGATGGCCATCGCCAAACTCACCGAGGAAGAACGCACGATCGCCCTCGGCGATCTGCAAGGCTGGTCGCTCGCAAGCGACCGCGACGCGATCGAGCGGACGTTCACCTTCGCGGATTTCGTCGAGGCCTTCGGCTTCATGACCCGGGTGGCGCTGCTGGCCGAGAAGGCGGATCACCATCCCGAGTGGTCGAACGTCTATAACCGGGTTGAAATCGCGCTGACCACCCACGACGCGGACGGCCTGTCGCAGCGCGACATCGACATGGCCAAGGCGATCGACGCGCTGCAATGAAGCGTCACCCTGAACTTGTTTCAGGGCCCATTTCTCCCCTCGTGGCTCCGCTCCTGAGACGCAATGGATGCTGAAACAAGTTCAGCATGACGGGGGAATGATGCGCAGAATCCGAACGTCGTGTCGTTACCCCTACCGCCCCAGCGGCCGCGCCTGCCTGCGCGCCATCTTGCGCACGCGGCCGGGCATCCAGCGCGAGGCGAAGGCCATGCGGCGCGCCGTCTGCCCCACCAGCATGTGCAGTTTCTCCCCGTGCACCGCGTCCCATGCCGCTCGCGCGACGTCGCCGACCGGCGTGATCTCCAAGCCCGCCGCCTTCACGCGGTCGCGGATCGCCTCGTTGCTGGCGGCGTTCGGCGTGTGCTCGAGCAGCGGCGTGTCGATGAAGCCCGGGCAGAGCGAGCGCACCCGGATCCCGAATTCGGCCCACTCGGCGTCGAGCGCTTCGGTCACTCCGCGCACGCCGAACTTGGTCGCCGAATAGACCGACGCCCCGCTGGTCCCGTAGATGCCTGCGGCGCTCGCGGTGTTGAGCAGGCAGCTTCCCGGCGCCGTCTTCTGCAGATGCGGCAGCGCAGCCTGCGCGCCGTAGAGCACGCCCTTGAGATTGATGTCGATGCAGCGGTCGATCTCCTCGACCGTGTTCTCGCTGAGCGAGCCGCCGAGCGGAATGCCGGCGTTATTGGCCACCACGTCGATCCGTCCGCCGGCCGCCTTGGAAAACGCCTCCAGCGCGGTGTCCCACGCCGCCCGGTCGCGCACGTCGAACTTGTGCGCGTAAGTGAAGCCGTCGCCGATCTCCGCCAGCGTCTCCCGCATGCCGGCGTTGTCGATGTCGCCCACGCCCACGAACCAGCCGCGCTGGCCGAAGAGCTGCGCGATCGCGCGGCCAATGCCGGAGCCGCCGCCGGTTATGAAGATCGCCTTCCGCTCGCTCATTTCTTTACTCTCCCTCCCATCTCCGGCGCGGAGGGATAGACGCGGCGGACAGGCTTGTCAGCCGCGTTTCGTCAGAGCGCAGGGTTGTTGTAGCTGTGCCAAGTCAGGAGCGACACCGCACCGCGATGGGGCCGCCAGGCGTCGGCGAGGGCGCGGGTTTCCTTCTCGGACGGGCGCGTCTCGAGGCCGAGGATCTTGCCGATCCCCACCTGCACCGCGAGATCGCCCGCCGGCCAGATGTCGGGCCGTCCCTCGGCGAAGAGCAGGTAGATCTCGGCCGACCAGCGCCCGATACCCTTGATCCGCGTGAGCTCGGCGATCGCTTCCTCGTCGTCGGCGGGCAGGGCATCGAAGTCGAGCTCCCCGCTCACCACGAGTTCGCACAGCGAGCGGGCGTAGCCCTGCTTCTGGCGCGAGAGGCCGCAGGCGCGCAGCGTGTCGAAGTCGCGCGCGAGCAGCTCCGTCGGCGCGACCTCCTCGCCCAGTTCCGCCTCCAGCTTGCGCCAGACCGAGGCGGCGGCGGCGACGCTGACCTGCTGGCCGACGATCGTGCGCAGCAGCGTGAGGTATCCGGTCGGGCGGATGCGCGGCTCGGGGTAGCCGACGCGCGACAGCGCCTCGGCCAGCTTCGGTTCGCGCGCGGCCACTTCGTCCAGCCCCTCGCGCAACTGCTCGCTCGTCAATCCCATCGCCCGCCGCTTGCCTTCATCCGTTCGATTGCCTAGCAGCCCGCGCAAAGCGGCCTGTACTGGCCGGGCCATAGGGGAAGAGCACGCAATGCCCAAGCTGATCGTCGTCAATCGCGCCGGCGAGGAATCCGCCATCGACGTGGCCGACGGCCTGACGGTGATGGAAGCCATCCGCGACAACGGCTTCGACGAGCTGCTCGCGCTGTGCGGGGGCTGCTGCTCCTGTGCGACCTGCCACGTGCATGTCGACCCGGCGTTCAAGGAGGCCCTGCCCGCGATCAGCGAGGACGAGGACGACCTGCTCGAAAGCAGCGACCATCGGAACGAGAACTCGCGCCTCGGTTGCCAGATTCCCTTCACCGCCGATCTTGACGGTCTGAAGGTGACGATCGCCGAGGAAGACTGACGAACCGATCCTCCCCATTTTTGCGTCAGCACAAGGGGAGGATCGGAGATCAAGATCATAGGACTCATATCCGCACGCAAACCGCAATTGCATTGCGCGTGCGCGCCGGGAAACCTAGCTCTACACCGATGACCGCACCTGCGCCCACTCCCGATACCCTCGACCTCATCGGCAACACGCCGCTCGTCCTGCTCAAGGGGCCGAGCGAGGCGGCCGATTGCGAGATCTGGGGCAAATGCGAATTCGCCAACCCCGGCGCCAGCGTGAAGGATCGCGCGGCGCTGGGCATCATCCGCGACGCGGAGGCGCGCGGGGAGCTGAAGCCCGGCGGCTGCGTGGTCGAGGGAACGGCGGGCAACACCGGCATCGGCATCGCGCTCGTCGCCAACGCGCTCGGCTACCGGACGATTATCGTCATGCCGGACAACCAGAGCCGCGAGAAGATGGCGACGCTGCGCGCGCTCGGGGCCGAGCTCGTGCTGGTGCCGCCGACCAAGTATTCGGACTGCAATCACTTCGTGCACACCAGCCGCCGTCTGGCGGAGGAGACCGAAGGCGCCGTCTGGGCCAACCAGTTCGACAACGTCGCCAACCGCAAGGTGCATATCGAAGGCACGGCGGCCGAGCTGTGGCAACAGCTCGACGGCCGGATCGACGGTTTCACCTGCGCCGCCGGCACCGGCGGGACCATCGCGGGCGTCGGCATGGGCCTCAAGGAGCGCGACGAGAAGGTGACCATTGCGCTCACCGACCCGCATGGCGCGGCCCTGTTCAACTTCTACGCGCATGGCGAGTTGAAGGCCGAAGGCAGCTCGGTCGCCGAGGGGATCGGGCAGGGGCGGATCACCGCCAACCTCGAAGGCGCGCCGATCGATACCCAGTTCCGCGTTTCCGACGAAGAAGGGCTCGAATGGGTTGGGCGGCTCCTGCGCGACGAAGGGCTGTGCCTCGGTCTGTCCTCGGGCATCAACGTCGCGGGCGCGGTCGCGCTGGGCAAGCAGCTCGGCAAGGGATCGCGCGTGGCGACGGTGCTGTGCGACACGGGCTTCCGTTATCTTTCCACGCTCTACAACCGCGAATGGCTCGAAGCGAAGGGCCTGCCGGTGTTCGACTGGCTCGAACGCGATTGACTGGCCTGCGCGAAGGCGTAGCCTGACCATATGCGCAGGATCAGCGACATTCTCGGCGCGAGGCGTGAGCGCGGGCCCGACGAGACCGCGGTGGGTATCGCCGGCACGCGTTCGGAAGCGCTGCACCGGCTGCAGATCGGCCTCTCGGGCCTCGCGGCGATCGTGCTGATGCTGGCTCTGGCCAGCGTCATCATGGATCGCGCCAACCGTACGGAAGCGGCCAGCGTGCCCGACGCGGCAGCGACTGTCCTGCCCCCGCCGGTGCATAGCCAGCAGAACGATCCGCTGGCCGATGCCGGTGTCGTTCCCGAGGTCAAGGACAGCCCCACGCCGACGCCCACCGCCATAGAGGTGCCGACGATAGCGCTCGATCCCGACGATGCGCCTGATCCGGAGTAGGCTGGCGATCCTCATCGCTGCAGGGGTGATCGCGATCGCCCTTCTGGGGTGGGCACTGGCTGGTGCGGGAAGACCGAAGCCGGTGCTCGGGCTCTTTACGACGCTCCCGATTTATTGGGCGGAAGCGGCAGACATGTCCGAGATGATCAGCGGGGGCGGCCATCCAGGGTGGGTGCGGGGTGCGCTGGAGAAGCGGTTCGAGCTTCTTCCGCTCGACACGCTCGCACCGCCCGAGCGCGGGGCGGCGCGCGACCTCGGTGACATCGATATCCTGCTTCTGGCGCAGCCGCGCGCGCTTTCGCCGCAGGAAAACGTCGCGCTCGACGAGTGGGTTCGCGCTGGCGGACACGTGCTGGTTTTCGCCGATCCGATGCTGACGGCACATTCGCGTTTCGCAATCGGGGACCGGCGCCGGCCGCAGGACGTTGCGCTGCTTTCGCCGATTCTCGCCCGCTGGGGCCTCGAGATGCGTTTCGATCCCGAGCAGGAAGGCGGCGAGCGCCTCATCACGACCGACCTCGCGCCGCTTCCGGTTCATCTCGCCGGAACGCTGCATCCGATCGACGGCTATCCGACCCGCACGGAGAACTGCTGGATCGCCTACGACCGGCTGTTTGCGCAGTGCGCCATCGGCGATGGAGAGGCCACGATAGTCGCCGATGCGGCGGTGTTCGAGGAGGCAGAAGGCGAACGGCGAAAGATGAGGGCCGATGCGCTCGAATGGCTTACCGCCAGTGCCTTTGGCGACGGGACTCGGCGCTAGCGGCGCTCTCGGGGATTTTACGGGACAGGTCGGGATTCCGCTATCCAGCGCCTGGATTCGCGGGGATTTTTCGCGCGCGCCGGGCGGACTCCATCGTTAGGGCCTGGACATTTTATACTTTGTATTCAGATATTTGATGGCTCATCCCCGATAATCCCCTAATTTTCCCTTTCTTCCCGCACTTTGCCGGTTTAGAAACGGCTTCCATCGGACAGGTCGTCTCGTGCTGCACCCCGATTCGCGGGGTGAGTCGCCAGCGTTTGCGCGCTGGCGGAGGCGGGGAAGGCATGTCCGGAGGAGCAAACCCTTTGGGTGATGGGGGCGGACCCGGTGCCGGAGGCGCAGAAGTTCACAGGATTTAGCGGTCAGGCCTTGTCGCTGGCAGGCGACAAGGGCCGCTATGTCCTGCCGTCCGCCTTCCGCAACCTCGTCAAGGAATCGAGCGACGGCCGCATCCTCTGCATCGACAAGCATCCGAAGCTCGATTGCCTGGTCGGCTTCGGCCTCTCGCGCCACGACGAGCTCGAGGCGCAGCTCGACCGGGAAGAGGACATGGCCTGGAAGCGCGGGCTCGACTTTGACCGCGATACGCGCGCCGCGCAGCTCTTCGGCTACATGCGCGTTCCGTTCGACGACAGCGGGCGCTTCATCATGCCCTCGCACCTCGTGCGCCTGGGCAAGATCGAGGACCAGCTCTACTTCCACGGGCTCGGCCGCTTCTTCACCATCTGGAGCCCGGCCGAACTGGCGCGGATGAACGACGACTGGGCAAGCGCCAAGGGCGCCTGCGCGGACCTCGTGGCCGAGCACGAAGCCAAGGCGGCGCGCAAATGAGCGGCCCCGCGACCCCGCATGTCCCGGTGCTTCTCGACGAAGTGCTCGCCGCGCTCGCACCGCGTCCGGGCGACGTCGTCGTCGACGCCACGTTCGGCGCGGGCGGCTACACGCGCGCCCTGCTCGACGCGGGTGCGACCGTCCACGCCTTCGACCGCGACCCCGATGCGATCGCCGCCGGCCGCACCTGGCCGGAAATGTCCGAGCAGCCTCCGCGCCTCGTCCTTCACCCGCGGCGCTTCTCCGAAATGGTCGAGGCGCTGGGCAAAGCCGGCGTGGCGCAAGTCGACGGCGTGGCGATGGATATCGGCGTGTCGTCGATGCAGCTCGACCAGGCGGAGCGCGGCTTCGCCTTCTCCGCCGACGGGCCGCTCGACATGACGATGAGCCGGTCGGGCCCCAACGCTGCCGATTTCGTCAACAACGCCGACGAGGCCGAGATTGCCGACGTGCTCTACCGTTACGGTGAGGAACGCCAGTCGCGCCGCGTCGCACGCGCCATCGTCGCTGCGCGGCCGCTCGCGACGACGGGTGACCTCGCGCGCGCGGTGCGCAAGGCGCTCGGTTACCGCGCGGGCGCGCCGAAGGACCCGGCGACGCGCAGCTTTCAGGCGATCCGCATTCACGTCAACGCGGAGCTCGACGAGCTCATGACGGGCCTTGCCGCGGCGGAAAGACTGCTGCGAGAGGGCGGTCGGCTGGCGGTCGTCAGCTTCCACAGCCTGGAAGACCGGATCGTGAAGCGCTTCCTGCGCGAGGCTTCGGCCGTGACCGCCGGCTCGCGCCATCTGCCGCAGGTTCAGGCCGCTCCGGCAGTCTTCGCCAAGGTATCGCGGGCGGTCCGCCCGGGCGAGGCCGAGGTCGCGCGCAACCCGCGCGCACGCTCCGCCGTATTGCGCCATGCGGTCCGCACGGCCGCGCCGGCGCGGGAGGCCGCATGATGACCGTCGGCAGCCGCATGCGTCAGATCGGCTGGGCCGTCGTGCTCAGCATATGCCTCGCCGGCTTCGTGGTGCTGACCTTCCGCGTCAACGCGGTGAAGAGCCAGGTGCGCCTGGCCGAACGCCAGATCATCGCGCTCGAGCGCGAGAACCTGCTGCTCGAAACCGAGTTCGAAACGCGCGCCAACCAGCAACAGCTCGCGAACTGGAACCGGGTCGAATTCGGCTATCAGGCGCCGCGGGCCGACCAGTTCCTGGACAACGAGCGCGAGCTCGCCGCGCTTGGCCTGCCGCGCGCGATTGGCGGGCCCGAGCCGATCCGCGTCGCCCGCGCGCCCGCTGCCGAGACGGCGAGCTTCCCCAGGATGGTCTCCCCCGTCGCCGGTCATTCGGCCCCCGCGGAGGACGATCACCCCGAAGGCGAGGCGGTCGTCAGCACGCGCTCGCTGGCCGATCGGTTGTCGGGCACGGTGGCGTTCGAGACGGCGTTCGCTGAGTTCTCCGAATGAACGCGCTCAGCGTCAGCACGGCGATCTCGGTCGGCCGGGTTCATCTCATCACCAACCGCCAGCGCTCGCTCACCGTCGCGCGCTGGCGGGCACTGTGGCTGGCGATGGCGTTCGTCGCGATCGGCGTGGTCGCGCTGATCCGGATCGCCTTTCTCGGTCTCAGCGATCGCCCGACCAGCTCTGCCTCGCTCGAGGACGCGTTGCTCCCGCCGCGCGGCGAGATTACCGACCGCAACGGCGTGCCGCTCGCCCGAGCCTTTCCGGCCTACGCGCTCTGGTACAACCCCGATGCCCTGGGCGAGGATGGAACGCCGCTGGTCAAGGGTCCGGAGAAGGTCGCGGCGGAACTGGCGGCGATCTTCCCCGATCTCGACGTGGAGGAAGTCGCCGAGCAGCTCGCGTCGGGCAAGCCCGGCTATATCCGTCGCCGCGTCCTGCCCGAAGATGCGAACCGGGTGCAGGCGATCGGCGAGCTCGCGCTCGAGATGCCGCAGGAGACCGACCGCTACTACCCGCAGGGACACATGGCCGCGCACGTGCTGGGTTATGTCGATGCCATGGGCAATGGTCAGGTCGGGATGGAGCAGGTTCTCGACGAGCGCCTGACCGATCCCGCACGCCGCGGCGAGCCGGCCGCGCTGTCGATCGACGTGCGGGTTCAGGGTGCGCTGGAAGACGAGCTGCGTCGCGGCATGCTCGCGGTCAACGCGCTCGGCGCCGCCGGCATCGTGCTCGACGTCGACACCGGGGAAGTCCTCGCGCTCGCATCGCTGCCCGAGTTCAACCCGAACAAGATCGACGCCCGGGGCGAATCCCACATGTTCAACCGGGTTACGAACCAGGTTTACGAGCTGGGGTCGACCTTCAAGCCGATCACCATCGCGTCGGCCATCGACGCCGGGGTGGTGCGCGATTTCGGCCGGCGGTACAACGCGGAGCCGGTGCCGATCGCCGGCTTCACGATCAAGGACAGCCATCCGCTCGGCGCGACGCTCAACGTGCCCGAGGCGCTGATCCACTCTTCGAACACGGTGACGGCGCGGATCGCCGACGAGCTCGGTGCCGAGCGGTTGCGCCGGACCATGGCGGATCTGGGCATGAACCAGAGACCCTATATCGAGCTGCCGGCACGCGGCATGCCCTTGTGGCCGGGCGAGGACTGGTCGCGCCTGCGTACGATGACGATCAGCTACGGCCATGGCATTGCCGTCACCCCGCTGCATCTCGCGAGCGCCTATGCCGCGATGGTCAACGGCGGGATCTGGCGCCCGGCGACGATGCACCGGCTTGAATCGAGTGAAGCACCCAAAGGCCGCCGCGTGTTCAAGGCGTCGACCAGTGCGCGCATGCGTCAGCTCCTGCGGATGATCGCCGCCTACGGCACGGGCCGCAACGCCGACGCGGCCGGCTATCGCGTCGGCGGCAAGACCGGATCGGCCGAGAAGCCGGGGGCGGGCGGCTACCAGCGCAGCACGCTGGTCTCCACTTTCGCCGCGGCGTTCCCGATGGATCGCCCGCGCTACGTGGTCGTGGCCATGCTCGACGAGCCCAAAGGCACCACGGCCAGCTCCTTCCAGCGGACTGCCGCCTGGAATGCGGCGCCGATCGTCGGCAATCTCGTCCCGCGGATTGGCCCCCTCCTCGGCGTGAGGCCCAACGAAGCGCGCGATGTCGACATCAGCGACTTGCGGCCGCTGATCGGTGGGGTGGACGAGTGAGGCTCGCAAGGCTCGTCAGCGCAGCGGGGATCGCGCCCGGAGGCGATGCCGACCTCCAGGTCACCGGTTTTGCGATCGACCATCGCAAGGTCGCTCCAGGCACCATCTTCGGTGCGTTCCGCGGAAGTGCATTCAACGGCGAGGACTTCATTCCGGCCGCAGTCGCGGCAGGTGCGGTGGCGATCGTTGCCCGGCCGGAGGTGAAGGTCGAGGGCGCGATCCACATCGCCGATGCCGAACCGCGTCGCGCCTTCGCGCGCCTGGCGGCGAAGTTCTTCGCGCCGGTGCCGCAGACGATCGTCGCGGTGACGGGCACCAACGGCAAGACCTCGACCGTCGAGATGACCCGGCAGCTCTGGCGCATGGCGGGCGAACGCGCCGCTTCGATCGGCACGCTTGGCGTCACCACCTCGGACGAGAGCGTTTCGACCGGTCTCACCACGCCGGACATCGTCACCTTCCTCTCGAACATGAGCGGCCTGGCGCGCGAAGGGGTGACGCACGTCGCCTACGAGGCCTCGAGCCATGGGCTGTCGCAATTCCGCAATGAAGGGCTGCCGGTCTCCGCCGCCGCCTTCACCAACTTCAGCCGCGACCACCTCGACTACCATGCGAGCATGGAGGATTACTTCGCGGCCAAGATGCGTCTGATCGACGAAGTGGTGTCCGACGATGCGACGGTGGTCGTGTGGACGGGCAAGGGCGAATGGGCCGATCGCGCGATCGAACACGCGCGCCAGCGCTCGCTGCGAGTACTCACGGTAGGAGAGCGGGGCGAGGATATCCGCCTGATCGCCCACACGCCTACCCAGCTCGGGCAGGAACTGACGGTCGAGCACGCCGGCGAGCGGCGCACGATCCGCCTGCCGCTGATTGGCGCCTACCAGGTCGCCAACGCGCTCGTCGCGGCGGGGCTGGTGATCGCAACCGGCGGCCGCCCCACCGCCACGCTCGACGGCGTATCGCGGCTGCAGCCGGTGCGCGGACGGCTGGAACGCGCGGTGATCGCGCAGTCGGGCGCGCCGGTCTATGTCGATTACGCGCACACCGCAGACGCGCTGGAGGCGGCAATCGCTGCGCTCCGCCCCCACGTCGCGGGCCGGCTGATCACCGTCTTCGGCGCCGGGGGTGACCGCGACGAGGGCAAGCGCGCCGAGATGGGCCGCGTTGCCAGCGAGCATTCGGACGTCGTGATCGTGACCGACGACAATCCGCGCAGCGAGGATCCGGCGGCGATCCGTAGCGCGATCATGTCCGGCGCGCGCGGCGCGACCGAGATCGGCGACCGGCGCGAGGCGATCTGCGCTGCCATCGAAATGACCGACGCGGATGATATCGTGCTGATCGCCGGCAAGGGTCACGAGCAGGGCCAGATAGTAGGTTCGGGGGAGACCATGCGCGTATTGCCGTTCGACGACGTGGCGGTTGCGCGCGAATGCGCGGCGGCGCAGGGGGGCGACGTATGAATGCACACCGTGCCTTGCGAGCGTGGCCGATCCGTCCCCGCGACAGCGCCGGTCTCGCCCTGTGGGACTCCGCGGCGCTGGCGGAAGCAATGGGAGGTATGGCGAGCGGCGCATTCCAGGTCTCCGGCGTCGAGATCGACTCGCGCGACGTGCGTCCGGGCGACCTGTTCTTCGCCCTGAAAGGGGAAACGACCGACGGGCACCGGTTCCTCGACAAGGCCTTTGCGAACGGCGCCGCCGCTGCGGTCGTCGACCGGTCGATCGACTGGCCGCACATCCTCGTTCCCGAAACCGGTGCGGCGTTGATGGCGCTTGCCGCCAGATCGCGTTCCCGGGCGGCCGCGGTGCGCATCGGCGTCACCGGTTCGGTCGGCAAGACCGGTGTGAAGGAAGCGATCTTCGCCGCGCTCGACCGCGCGAGCCGGGGGCAGGCCCACCGCTCGGTGCGCAGCTACAACAACCATGTCGGCGTGCCGCTGAGTCTCGCGCGTATGCCGGCGCGCTGCCGCTACGGCGTGTTCGAGATGGGCATGAACCATGCGGGCGAGATTGCCGATCTCACCGCGACGGTCCGCCCGCACGTCGCGGTGATCACCACGATCGCTCCGGCGCACATCGAGAATCTTGGCAGCGAAGAGGCGATCGCCGATGCCAAGGGCGAGATCTTCGCCGGGCTCGAGCCCAGGGGCACGGCGGTGATCCCGGCTGACTCCCCCCATTTCGAGCGGCTGCGCGGGCACGCAGGTGCGGCAGGGGCGAAAATCATATCCTTTGGACGCGCTGCACATGCGGATCTGCGGCTGCTCGACGCGATCCCTTCTGCAAACGGCGGGGCGCTCGTCACAGCCGATTTCGGCGATACGCGGCTGTGCTATTCGGTCGCCGAGCCGGGCGAGCACTGGATCGCCAATTCGCTCGCCGTGATGGCCGCGGTGCGCGCGGCAGGCGGCGATCTCGGATCGGCCGGGCTTGCGCTGGCCGAGATGGGCGGGCTCAAGGGCCGCGGCGCACGCCATCGCATCGCCGCGATCGGCGGCCATGCACTGCTGATCGACGAAAGCTACAATGCCAATCCTGCGTCGATGCGGGCGACGCTGCACCAGCTCGGCCAGACTCCGGCATCACGCCGGATCGCCGTTCTCGGCAGCATGAAGGAACTCGGGGAATTCGCGCCGGCGTTCCATGCGCAGCTGGCAGAACCGCTCGCGGAAGCGAACGTGGACCACGCGGTGTTGGTGGGCGACGAAATGCGCGCTCTCGCACGGGACTTGGGGAAAGGCGCAGGCGGTGCGCTTGCAGGCGGGCTGACGTTCGCGCATTGCGATGGACCTGCCGAAGCGATCGCGGCGCTCGAGGAATTCGGCATCGCAGTCGGCGATGCGATCCTCGTCAAGGGCTCCAATTCGATCGGCCTCGGCAGGCTAGTGACTCATTTCGCCGCCAGGGATCACGGCGGCCGGGACGGCTGAATGCTATACCTCTTCGCCGAGTGGCTGGGTTTCGAAGGCGCCCTCAACCTCGTCCGCTATCAGACGTTCCGTGCCGGCGCGACACTGATGACGGCGCTGCTGATCGGCCTGCTCATCGGGCCGCGCTTCATCAACATGCTGCGCGTTCGCCAGGGCAAGGGTCAGCCGATCCGCGAGGACGGGCCGCAAACCCATCTCGCCAAGCGCGGCACGCCCACCATGGGCGGCCTGATGATCCTGGTCGCGGTCGTCATTTCGATGCTGCTGTGGATGGATCTCGAAAATCCGTTCGTTTGGGCCTGCCTCGCTGTGACGGTGGGCTTCGGCCTGATCGGCTTCCTCGACGATTACGACAAGATCTCCAAGTCGAGCCACCACGGCGTATCGGGCAAGGTCCGGCTGCTGCTCGAGTTCATTGTCGCCGGCGTGGCCTCGTGGATCGTGGTGAGCCAGATCAACACGTTTCTCTATGTGCCGTTCTTCAACGATCTCGGCCTCGAGCTCGGCTGGTTCTACTACATCTTCGCCGCTGTCGTGATCGTGGGGGCGGGCAATGCGGTGAACCTCACCGACGGGCTGGACGGCCTGGCGATCATGCCGGTGATCATCGCGGCGGGGACTTTCGCGCTCATCGTCTACCTCGTCGGTCGCGTCGACTACTCGCAATATCTCGGCATTCCGCACGTGGCGGGGGCGGGGGAACTCGCAGTCTTCTGTGCGGCGATCATGGGCGCGGGCCTCGCGTTCCTGTGGTTCAATGCGCCACCGGCAGCGGTGTTCATGGGCGACACGGGCAGCCTCGCGCTCGGCGGCGCGCTGGGCGCGATCGCCGTCGCCGCGCACCACGAGATCGTGCTCGCGATCGTCGGCGGCCTGTTCGTGGTCGAGGCGCTTTCGGTCATCATTCAGGTTTTCTGGTTCAAGCGCACGGGCAAACGGATTTTCCGCATGGCCCCGATTCACCACCATTTCGAACAGCTCGGCTGGAGCGAGAGCAAAGTCGTGATCCGCTTCTGGATCATCGCCATCGTGCTCGCGCTGATGGGGCTGGCGACGTTGAAGCTGCGATGATCGTCTCGCCCGTCTTTGCCGGCAAGCGTTACGCCGTCCTCGGCCTGGCCCGCTCGGGCCTTGCCGCGGTCGAGACGCTGCGCGCCAGCGGCGCGGAGGTCGTCGCGTGGGACCGGCAGGACGTCGCGCGGGACAAGGTCGGCGAGGGCATAACCCTGGCCGACCCGCTGGAGATCGATCTCACCGGCTTCGACGGGGTGGTCGTCTCACCCGGCGTCCCGCTCAACACGCATCCGATCGCAGAGCGGGCAGCGCGTTTCGGCGTGCCGGTGATCGGCGACATCGAGCTCTTCGCTCTCGCTCGCGGCTCGCTGCCCGAGCACAAGGTGGTGGGCATCACGGGCACCAACGGCAAGTCCACGACGACCGCGCTCGTCCACCACATCCTCGAAAGCGCCGGCGTGCCTGCGCGCATGGGCGGCAACATTGGCCTCCCGGTCCTGGCGCAGGAGCCGCTGCCCGAAGGCGGCGTCTACGTGCTGGAGCTGTCGAGCTATCAGATCGATCTCACCCGCTCGCTCGACTGCGACGTTGCCGTGTTGCTCAACGTGACGCCGGACCATCTCGACCGGTACGCGAATTTCGAAGCCTACGCCGCGTCAAAGGCACGCTTGTTCGCAATGCAATCGAGCGGACACCGTGCTGTGGTCGACTATGTTTCCGAGGCCGATCTCGACGTTCTCGGTGATGCGCCCGACGGCCTGAATGTCAGCTTCATTGATCGGGTGACGCTCCCGGCTGCACAAGCTGAATGGCCGGCGCTGCAGGGCCCCCACAATCTTCAGAATGCACAGGCCGCTGTTGCAGTCTGCCGCGCCTTCGGCCTTGCCGACGAAGCTATCGCGAACGGCTTGGCCGGTTATCGCGGGCTGCCGCACCGGATGGAGGTCGTCGCCGACCATCGCGGCGTGCTGTTCGTCAACGACAGCAAGGCGACCAATCCCGCCTCGGCCGCGCCCGCGCTTGCGGCCTATCCGCCCGACCCGCGCCCGCGCATCCACTGGATCGTCGGCGGCCTGCCCAAGGAGGATGGGCTCGGCGAGTGCGAGGCGTTCCTCGGCAACGTCGCCGCCGCCTACACCATCGGCGAGGCCGGCCCGCGCTTCGCGGATCTGCTGGAGGGCCGCGTGCGGGTGGAGAAGGCGGAACTGATGTGCCAGGCGCTGCGCCTCGCGATGTCTGCGGCGCAGCCGGGAGACGTCGTTCTTCTATCGCCCGCATGCGCGAGTTTCGACCAATTCCGCGACTACGAAAAACGCGGCGAATACTTCCGCGAACTCGTCGCCATGCTGATCGGTGAACCGAATTCACCGATCGACTGCTTCGTCGGGAGGTCGGCTGCATGAGCACGAGCGCGCCCTATATTCCCCGCGCCGGGGAGCGTGCCCCGCGGCCCGACCGTTATCGCAGCACGCGGCGCGCGGAGCTGAAAATCTGGTGGCGCGAAATCGACCGCGTGCTGCTGTTCCTCGTCATCGTGCTGATGGCGATCGGGACAGCTGCGGTTGCCGCTGCTTCTCCCGCAAGTGCGAACCGCCTCTCGACGGCCACGGAGACGCTGCCCGATCTCTATTTCTACTGGGCGCACCTGCGCTGGCAGATCGTCGGCCTGACGGTGATGTTCGGGGCGGCGATGCTCTCGCGCGAGAATGCACGGCGCGCCGGCATCATGTTGTTCGCGGCGATGTTCGTGCTGCTGATACTGGTGCCGATCATCGGCAACGAGGTGAACGGTGCCAGGCGCTGGATCAACCTCGGTTTCTCGTTCCAGCCGTCGGAATTTCTCAAACCCGCTTTCGCCATCGCGCTCGCGTGGACGATTTCCTGGCGCGCACGTGACCCGAATCTGCCCGTGATCGCGATTGCCACCGGTGCGATGGGCGCGGTCGGCATGCTGCTGATGTTGCAGCCCAATCTCGGCGACACGGTGCTCTTCGCCGGCGTATGGTTCGCGCTGGTGATCCTGTCGGGCGTGTCGACGCAGCGCCTCGGCCTGGTGCTCGGCGCCGGCGCGATCATTTCGTGCATGACCTACCTGTTCTACGAGAACGGCCGGAACCGCATCAACGACTTCTTTGCCGGCGGCACGGCCTACGACCAGGTCGACCTGGCCGAACGCACGCTGCTTGCGGGCGGATGGACAGGGAGCGGGCTATGGCTCGGGGTGCGCAAGATGAGCTTGCCCGAAGCCCACACGGACTACATCTTCTCGGTCATCGGCGAGGAATTCGGCCTGCTCGTCTGCGGACTGATCGTGCTGCTCTACCTCGCGATCATCGTGCGCGTGCTCGTGCGCCTGGTGGACGAGGAGGACCTGTTCACTCTGCTCGCGGGGGCGGGTCTCGCCGCGCTGATCGGGGGGCAGGCGTTCATCAATATCCTCGTGAATCTTCAGCTCGCGCCTTCCAAGGGGATGACGCTGCCGCTGGTGTCCTACGGCGGCTCCTCGACCATCGCAGTATGTCTCACGATCGGGCTGCTGCTGGCGATCACGCGGCGCAACCCGTTCCTCAGGCGCAACTCGCCGGGGCTCTGGCACCGGCTGTTCGGACAGGAGGCGCAGGCATGACCGGCGCGAACCGCCACTACGTCCTCGCCGCGGGCGGCACCGGCGGGCACCTGATTCCCGCCTTCGCGCTTGCGACCGAGCTCGAGCGGCGCGGGCACCACGTCGCGCTTGTCACGGACGAGCGGGGCGCCGCGATCCCGGGCAAGCCGTCGTTCCTGCCCGTGCATGTCCTGCCCGCCGGACGCTTCGGAAAGAACCCGCTCGCCTGGGTGAAGGGGGCCGGTGCCGTGCTGGAGGGGCGGAAGATGGCGCTCCGCCTGTTCGAAACGTTCGAGCCAAGCGCAGTGGTCGGGTTCGGCGGCTATCCTGCGTTGCCGGCACTGCTTGCCTCGACCTCTGCGGGCATACCGAGCCTGGTGCACGAGCAAAACGCCGTTCTGGGCCGGGTCAACCGCATGCTTGGCGGGCGCGTGCAGGCGATCGCGACCGCCTACCCGGACATCGCTCGGCTGAAGCCGAAGTACGCGGAGAAAGTCCACCTCGTCGGCAATCCGGTCCGCGCGGAGGTGCTGCAACTGCGGCAGGAACCCTTTCCGCCACTGAACGAAGAAGGGTTGCTGCGCGTACTGGTGACCGGCGGAAGCCAGGGCGCGCGCGTGCTTTCCGAGATCGTGCCCGACGGGCTCGCCATGCTGCCCCCGGCACTGCGCCAGCGGCTCCAGATCACCCAGCAGTGCCGCGCAGAGGACATCGACGCCGTACGTGAGCGCTACCGCAGCCACGACATTCCCGCCGAACTCGGCACATATTTCGAGGATATGGCTACGCGCCTCGCCGACGCGCACCTGTTCATCGGCCGCGCAGGAGCTTCGACCATCGCCGAGCTGACCGCCGTCGGCCGTCCGGCAATCCTGATCCCGCTGCCGATCGCGACCGACGACCACCAGGCCGCCAATACCCGCGAGCTGACCAGGGCGGGCGGTGCGCGGATGATCCGGCAGGAACGGTTCACGCCCAAGGAACTGGCCAAGCAGATCCAGGCTCTCGCCCAGCACCCGCAGGCGCTCGCCAATGCGGCACACGCGGCGTGGAACTGCGGCCGGCCCAATGCCGTGAAAGATCTCGCCGATCTCGTGGAGAGCTTCGGGGGAGCCGAAATGATGGACGTGATCCGCGTCGGGGGCGAAGCGGCCGAGACGAGCGGTCGGGGGGCGCTCGCATGAACCTCATTACGCATATCGATCCTCCCCATTTTCGCGCAGCGCAAATGGGGAGGTGGCAGACGCCCCGGGCGTCTGACGGAGGGGCGAAGTCATGCTGGCCCCCTCCACCACGAGCCGCTTCGCGTCTCGCGATCCCCCTCCCCATTTGGCTTCGCAAAATGGGGAGGATCGAACGATGAAGGGCGTTGCGACCGATATCGGGACGATCCACTTCGTCGGCATCGGCGGGATCGGCATGTCCGGCATTGCCGAGGTCATGCACAACCTCGGCTATAGCGTGCAGGGCTCGGACATCGCCGAAAGCACGAGCGTCGAACGGCTGCGCGCGCGCGGAATCAAGGTCGCGATCGGCCATGCGACGGAGAACATCGAGGGGGCGGCCGTGGTCGTCACCTCCACCGCCGTGCAACGCACCAATCCAGAGGTTGTTGCCGCGCTCGAGCACCGTATCCCGGTGGTCCGGCGGGCCGAGATGCTCGCCGAGCTGATGCGGCTCAAGAACACCGTTGCTGTGGCGGGCACGCACGGGAAGACGACCACGACCAGCATGATCGCCGCGCTGCTCGATGCGGGCGGTATCGATCCGACCGTCATCAACGGCGGCATCATTGAACAGTACGGCTCCAACGCGCGCCTCGGCGACAGCGACTGGATGGTGGTCGAGGCCGATGAGAGCGACGGCAGCTTCCTGCGGCTGGACGGGACGATCGCGGTCGTCACCAACATCGATCCCGAGCATCTCGACCACTACGGCGACTTCGACGGGGTGAAGGACGCCTTCATCGAATTCATCCACAACGTGCCGTTCTACGGCGCGGCGATCCTGTGCATCGACCACCCCGAGGTCCAGGCGGTGATCGGCAAAGTCCGCGACCGCCGCGTGGTGACCTACGGTTTCTCGCTCCAGGCGGACGTCTGTGCGGTCAACGTGCGGCCGGTACCGGGCGGAAACGAGTTCGACGTGGTCGTGCGCCAGCGCAACGATGGAGACCGCAGGATCGAATGCGTCCGCCTCCCGATGCCGGGTCGGCACAACGTCCAGAACGCGCTCGCTGCCATAGCGGTCGCGATCGAGATGGGCTGTTCGGACGAGACGATCTGCAACGGCTTCGGCCAGTTCGGCGGCGTGCGGCGGCGCTTCACCAAGGTCGGCGAGGTCGCGGGCGCGATCGTGATCGACGACTACGCGCACCACCCGGTCGAGATTCGGGCCGTGCTCGCCGCTGCGCGCGAGAGCGTGTCCGGCAATCCGGAGGGGCGGGTGATCGCGGTCATGCAGCCGCATCGATACTCGCGGCTCGGCGACCTGATGGACGACTTCCAGAACTGCTTCAACGACGCCGATCAGGTCTATGTCGCCCCGGTCTATGCCGCGGGCGAGGAGCCGGTGCCGGGGGTTGACTCGGTCGCGCTCGTCGAGGGTCTCAAGTCGCGAGGGCATCGCGCCGTGGCGACGATCGCCGATCAGCAGGAACTTGCCCGCACCCTTGCAGGGGAGGTGCGCGAAGGGGACCTCGTGGTCTGCCTCGGCGCAGGCGACATCACCAAATGGGCGGCAGGCCTTGCCGATGCTGTCGGCAGGGAACGTGCGGCATGACTGTGGAACAGTTCGACTGGGCGGAGCTCGACGACGGCATGGCGCCGGACTGCGCGGTTGAAGGGGCCGTGGCGGGGCCGGTCTCCGCCGAAGGCATTCGCGGCGCGCTGACGCCTGAGGCGCCGCTGGCCAAGCTTGTCTGGTTCAAGACGGGCGGCGCGGCCGACTGGCTGTTCGAACCTGCCGATCTCGACGACTTGCGCGAATTCCTTCTCCGGCTCGACGGCGATCTGCCGGTCATGGCGCTCGGTCTCGGGTCGAACATGATTGTGCGCGACGGCGGCGTGCCGGGCGTGGTCGTGCGGCTGGGCAAGGCCTTCGCCAAGGTCGCGGTGAAGGGCGATCACGTGCTCGAATGCGGCGGCGGGGCGAGCGGCATTCTCGTGTCCTCCACGGCGCGCGATGCGGGCATTGCCGGGCTCGAGTTCCTGCGCGGCATCCCCGGCACCGTCGGGGGCTTCGTCCGCATGAACGGCGGCGCTTACGGGCGCGAAGTGGCCGACGTGCTGATCGATTGCGACGTGGTGATGCCCGGCGGCGAGTTGGTCCGCCTGCCGGCCGCGGACCTGCGCTATACCTACCGGCACTCGGCGCTGCCCGAAGATGCGGTCGTCGTGGCCGCGCGCCTCCGGGGCACTCCGGGCGATCCGGTCGAGATCGGCGCGGAGATGGACCGCATCGCCAGGGCACGCGAGGAATCGCAGCCGCTGCGCACCAAGACCGGCGGTTCGACGTTCAAGAACCCAGAAGGCGACAAGGCCTGGCGCCTGGTCGACGCGGCAGGCTGTCGCGGCCTCAGAATGGGCGGAGCCCAGGTGAGCGAGAAGCACACCAATTTCCTGATCAACACCGGCGACGCGACGAGCGCGGACATCGAAGGGCTGGGCGAAGAAGTGCGGCGACGCGTCTACGCGCATTCGGGCGTGATGCTCGAATGGGAGATCCAGCGGGTGGGCCGGCCGTGAGCGATATGCAGAAGTACCACATCGTCGTCCTGATGGGCGGCTGGGCCCACGAGCGGCCGGTCTCGCTGATGAGCGGTGAGGGCGTCGCCGAGGCGCTGGAAGCACGCGGGCACCGCGTGACCCGGATCGACATGGACCGCCAGGTCGCCGCCCGCATTGCTGAGGCGGCGCCGGACGTCGTGTTCAACGCGCTCCACGGCGTCCCGGGCGAAGACGGCACCGTGCAGGGCATGCTCGACCTGATGGGCGTGCCCTATACCCATTCAGGCCTCGCCACCTCGGTCATCGCGATCGACAAGGAGCTGACCAAGCAAGCGCTCGTGCCGCACGGCATCCCGATGCCGGGCGGGCGCATCGTCGCAAGCGAGAGCCTCTACGAACGCGACCCGCTGCCGCGGCCCTACGTGCTGAAGCCGGTCAACGAGGGCAGCTCGGTCGGCGTCGCCATCGTCACCGAAGGTGGCAACTACGGGAATCCGATTGCCCGCGGCGCGAAGGGGCCCTGGCAGGAATTCGACCACCTTCTCGCGGAACCGTATATCCGCGGCCGCGAACTGACCGTCGCGGTGATCGACGAGGCCGAAGGTCCGCGCGCGCTGACCGTGACCGAACTCGTGCCCAAATCCGGCTTTTACGACTTCGATGCGAAGTATACCGATGGATTGACCGAGCATATCTGTCCGGCGCAAGTTCCCGAGCACATCGCGCATCTGTGCATGGATCTCGCGGTGAGGGCTCATCGAGTGCTCGGGTGCAGGGGCTGCAGCCGCACCGATTTCCGCTGGGACGACGAGCATGGGGAGGATGGGCTGTTCGTGCTCGAAACCAACACCCAGCCCGGCATGACGCCGCTGAGCCTCGTGCCCGAACAGGCGCGACACTGCGGTATGAGCTACGAGGATCTGGTCGAGGCGATCGTGGCGAACGCGCTCACCATGCGTGATGGTGTTGCAGGGGGAGGGGGCAATGGCGACGGTTAGTCGCAAGGCGAAGGGGGTGCGGCGCTCTGCCGCGGCGAAAGGGCGGGCCCAGACCGCACGGCGTGCCCGGGCGAAGACCGGCTCGCTGCTCGACAAGCTGATGTCGGTCCTGCCGTTCACCGAAGAACAGCTCCACCGCATCTTTCTCGCGGTCATTCTGGGCGGCGCGCTCGCGCTCGCCCTGTTCGTGGCCAACCTCGCCGGGGTGCCTGCTTTGATCCAGCAGCAAGTGGCGTTGCTTGCGTCCGACGCCGGGTTCGAAGTGCGCCGGGTCAAGGTCACCGGCGTTGACCGGATGAACGAGCTCAAGGTCTACGAACGCGCGCTGGCGCAGCGCGACATGCCCATGCCACTGGTCGACATCGAGGCGCTGCGCGAGGAACTCCTCGAATTGCCCTGGGTGGAGGATGCACGTGTTTCGCGCCAACTGCCCGACAGTCTCGTGATCGATATCGTGGAGCGGACCCCGCACGCAGTGCTGCGAAAGCCGGGACGCCTGGTCCTGATCGATCGGACCGGGGCTGAACTCGAGCCGATCTCCTCCGCCAACGCCAAAGGCATGCTGATCGTCGCCGGCCCAGGCGCGAAGAACCAGGTCGGGGCATTGTCGGACCTGCTCGCCGCCGCCCCGGCCATCGAGCCGCAGGTGAAGGAAGCCGAGTGGATCGGCAATCGTCGCTGGAACCTGACCTTCGACACCGGGCAGATCCTTGCGCTGCCGCAGGGCGAGGATGCGTCCGCGGGCGCGCTGGTTGCCTTCGCGCGGCTGGACGGGGTCAATCGTCTCCTCGGCGGCAAAGTGGCGACGTTCGACATGCGGGCGCCCGACCGCATCTACATGCGTGTCCCGGGTCGTGCCGCGCAAGCGCTTGAAACCAGGGAGGCCGAATGATGGGCATGCCGCGCATCAACAAGGTTTTCGGCGCGATCAACATCGGCTCGTTTCGCATTTCGGCAATGATCATGGGATTGTCGGAAACAGGCGAAATGATCGTGCTCGGTTCCGGTCACCGCGCGAGCCAGGGTATCAAACGCGGCTACGTCACCGACATGGCGGCCGCGACCTATGCCATCCGCGATGCGGTCGAACGCGCGGAGAAGAACGCGGGAGCCAGCATTTCGAGCGTCTGGATCGGCTGCGCCGGGGCGGGCCTGGCCAGCCAGGTTGCGGCAGTCGAGATCGACATCGGCGGGCGGCGGATCGAGGAAGAGGATATCGAGCACCTGCTCGTCGCCGCGCGCGAGAGCATCCAGCCCGACGGGCGCATGGTGCTCCATGCGCAGCCGGCGCACTACACGCTCGACGGCGCGCACGGCGTCGCCAACCCCAAGGGCCTCCACGCCGAGCGGCTCGGGGTCGACATCCACGTGATGCTCGCCGACGGCGCACCGGTGCGGAACCTGATCGAAGCGGTCCAGAACGCACACCTGGATGTCGAGGCGGTGGTCGCGGCGCCGATCGCGGCCGGATATTCGTGCCTCACGCCCGAAGAACGCGAACTCGGGACCGCGCTGATCGAGATCGGGGGAGAGGTCACCAATGTCTCGCTCTATGCCGGCGGGATGTTGCTCGGCCTCAAAGCGATCCCGTTCGGCAGCGCGGATATTACCGATGCGATTGCCTCCAGCTTCGGCATCCGCCGGTTCCAGGCCGAACGGCTCAAGTGCGTCGCGGGCTCGGCCGTCGCCAGCCCGACCGATCACCGCGAGATGATCCCGGTCAACGGCCCGGGCGACGACGCGGGCGACCAGGCGGGCGCCGATACCAGCCGCATTCCGCGTGCGGAGCTCGTTTCGGTCGTCACCGAACAGCTTGCCAGGTTAACCGATGAAATCGGCAAGGCATTGAAGGAAATGGGGTTTTCCGGGTCTCGAGGCAGTCAGGTCGTGCTGACCGGCGGAGGAGCGGAACTCGCCGGAGTTGCGGAGTTCGCGCAGAGTGCGCTGGGACGTCCGGTGCGCATCGGCAAGCCGCCGGCGCTGCGCGGCTTGCCCGAGGCACATTCCACCGCAGGCTTCGCGACGCTCGCCGGCCTGTGCCTCTATGCCGCCGACGACCCGGTTGACATCCGTTCGGTCGGCCCGAGCTATCAGCCGACGACGCGCTACGGCGGTCTGAAGCTCGTCAACCGCGTGGTTCGTGCTGCGCGGGACTATTTTTGATATGAACGCCGGGCGGTTAACCACTGTGGATAAGCGATTGCGCCCTATGCAACGGCGATTCGCTTTATGCCAAACTGTGTGGTCAGAAACCCTCGCGCATACTACCCCTTGGAGCGACACCCAATGAGCATCAATATCGGCCCCGCGGCATCCGAAGATCTGCGTCCCCGCATCGCGGTGATCGGCGTGGGGGGAGCGGGCGGAAACGCCATCTCCAACATGATGGCCGCGCAAATCGAGGGGGTCGAATTCATCGTCGCCAACACCGATGCGCAAGTGCTCAGCAATTCGCCGGCGCCCACCCGGATACAGCTCGGGCCGGATATCACCGGCGGGCTCGGTGCCGGCGCGCGGCCCGAAGTGGGCAAGGCCGCGGCCGAGGAGACGGTGAGCGAGATCGAAGACGCGCTCGACGGGGCGAACATGTGTTTCATCGCTGCCGGGATGGGTGGCGGCACCGGCACCGGGGCCGCGCCGGTGATCGCCGAAGTCGCGCGCCGCAAGGGCGTGCTGACGGTCGGCGTGGTGACCAAGCCGTTCCTGTTCGAGGGAACCCGCCGCATGCGTGCGGCGGAGGCGGGCATCCTGGAACTGCAGAAGCACGTCGACACGCTGATCGTCATCCCGAACCAGAACCTGTTCCTGATCGCCAAGGCCGAGACGACCTTCAAGGAAGCGTTCCAGCTTGCCGACGAAGTGCTGCAGCAGGGGGTGCGGTCGATCACCGACCTGATGGTCATGCCCGGTCTGATCAACCTCGACTTCGCAGACATCGAGTCGGTCATGCAGGAAGCCGGCAAGGCGATGATGGGGACCGGCGAGGGCGAAGGCGAGAACAGGGCGCTCGAGGCGGCCGAACGCGCCATTGCCAACCCGCTGCTCGAGGGCGTGTCGATGCAGGGCGCCAAAGGGGTGATCATCTCGATCATCGGCGGCGAGGACATGAAGCTGCTCGAGGTGGACGAAGCGGCCAACCACATTCGCGAACTGGTGGACGAGGACGCGAACATCATCTGGGGATCGGCCTTCAACGCCGATCTCGAAGGCAAGATTCGCGTGTCGGTCGTCGCCACCGGCATCGATGTGAATGCGGAAGCGGGCTCGGACAATCGTCCGGTCCCGCTCGCCAGCAGCCGCGCACCGAAGCGGCCGGTGCTCGAATTGCCGAGCGAGAGCGAATACGAGGAGGAGAAGCCCGCTCCTGCTCCCGCCACGGAACCGGCTCGTGAGCCGGCATCGTTCGCGCGCCCTGCCGATCGTGAGGAAGAGGACCAGGAGGATGTCGACGGCATCGTCGATCCGCTGGCAGGTTTGCGGAATGAGATCGCGGAATCGCGCGGCGGGCAGTCGTCGGGTGAGGGCATAGCCGAACCGGCGGACGATTCGGACCACGCGGTCGTGAGCGAGGGTCGCGGGTTTTCCGATGACAGATCGGCAGAGGACGGTCGGCGTTCGCAGAAGGAGCCGCTCGACCTGACGTCGGAGGTATCGGCGGAAACCGGACGTGAGCCGACGCGGCAAGACGAATTGCTGCTCGATGCCGATCGGCTTGCGGAAGAGGATCGGCCGGTTCAGCCGCGCGTCGGCGGCCCTGATGCGGGTATCGGCCGACGCCGCGGGCTCGTGTCGGGCGAGGGTGGTGGGGCCAGTGGCGGCTCGACGCTGTTCGAGCGCATGGCCAACCTCTCGCGCGGGTCGGCCGATCGGGACGCGAAACGCGAGGGGCGCGACGATCAAGTCGACGACGAGGAGGATGCCGGCGCTCTCAACATTCCGCGCTTCCTCGGCCGCCAGAACAACCAGTAGCGGGCGTCCCGACTTCGTTCCGCAACGGTTCAACTACCGCGTGCGATGGCCGCCCTATGAACGTAGGTCATAGGCAACTATGGCGGGTCGTTGTGGTCATGCGAAGAAACCCGGGTCATACTTTTATCGGGGCGGTCGTCCTGGCGGTTCTGGCCGGCGCCGGGCCTGCCGCTGCGCAGAATAACCGGTCGGTCTCGCGCGCGGTCGTTCAGCCGCTGCCGCCACCGAGTGTGAGCAGTCTCGGCGAGGCGCTGCGCCGCCTTGCGCGCGATCCGCGCGATGTGGACGCGCTGATCGGTGCAGGCAATGCGTCGCTCGAACTGAACGACATCGAGGCTGCGATCGGCTTCTTCGGGCGAGCGCAGGAGCTTTCACCCGAAAACGGGCGCATCAAGCTGGGCCTTGCCGGAGCTTTCGTCCGTTCGGGGCGGCCGATCGAGGCGCTTCGACTGTTCGAGGAGGCGGAACGCGCTGGCGTGTCGACCGCGACCCTCGCAAGCGAGCGCGGCCTTGCCTACGATCTCGTTGGCGACAATCCTTCGGCGCAAGCGCAGTACCGACAGGCGCTTGCCGGCGGGCAGGAGGATGCCGAGGCGGTCCGTCGACTGGCCATCAGCCAGGCCATTGCGGGTGATCGCGAGGCGTTCGAGAAGACGCTTTATCCCCAACTGGTCGACGAAGACTACGCCGGGTTTCGCGCACGCGCCTTCGGACTCGCCATCCTCGGCGAGGAAGAGGAAGCTGTCGCCATTGCCGAGACCGTCATGCCGCGCGACCTGTCGGAGCGGATCGCGCCCTACCTCCGCTACATGCGCCGCCTGACCAAGGCACAACAGGCGGCGGCGGCCAACCTCGGCGTGTTCCCGAGGGCGGCGCAGATTGGCCGCGACGATCCCCGCATCGCGCAGTACGCCGGCAGTTCGCCGTCGAACCGGGGTGCCGACGCGCGACTCGCGCCAGCGGGCGAACCTTTGAGATCGCGCGGCGAGGGCGACGACGCGACCGGGCAGTCTTCCCCGGCGCCCTCGGCGGCAGGCTCGGGCGGCGAACTGCCGTCGGTTGCGGTGAACGCGGCGCGGGCGGTTGTCTCGGAGCCCGTGGTGCAGCCCGTGCCCGACCAGGCGCCTGTGCAAACCGCCAGCGCGGGCTCGGCCGAGCTGGAACCGACGCAGCCGTCGGAGGCGTTGGAGGCGGCGGTGGAGCCGGCACGGACTCTCCTGGCGGGATCGGCGCCCGCGCCAGCGCCCGGCTTCGATCTTTCTGCAGTCGCAAGCAGTGCCACACCCGGCCGGAACGCGACCGCGGCTCCGGCGAGCGTCGCCGAAGCCTTCTCCGGCTTCGAACTCGGCCCGCTTCCGAGATCCGGGCGAGCGGCGGGGGCAGTCGACATCACCCTGATCGAGCCGCCCCGCGAGGTGGAGGAGAAGCCGCCGGCCAAGCCGAAGCCGCCGGCGCATCCGCGGCGCTTATGGGTCCAGGTTGCGACCGGGCGCGATCTCTCCGCGTTCAGGTACGACTGGCGCCGAATCAGTCGGAAGGCTCCCGAAATTCTCGGCGACTTCAAGCCGATGACGACACCTTGGGTGGAGGCGCACCGGCTGCTGGCCGGGCCGTTCGACACCGAGAAAGCGGCGCAAGAAGCCGTCTCGAAGTTGCGCGAAGCCGGGCTGGACAGCTTCCTATTCACCAGCGAAGAGGGACAGGAGATCGTTCCGCTCCGCTAGGCTGCGCAGACGGCTTTTGCACAAGCTTTGAACAGTCTTGTGCGGTTCTCCCCAGCAGTGAGCCGGGCGGCGATTGCCACGCTGGCCTCTCTCCCTGCATCGAGCGGATCGCAATTCCTAAGCGGGACTTAACCTCATGAGAACGGGCGCCAAAGGCATTCTGGACAGCGACGACGCGGCACCCGTGGATATGCTCGCGGCGCTGTTCGAGGCACGCGGGTGGCCATGCAAGTCGCTGTCGGAAGAGGAAATCCTCGGGGAGATTCAGGGGAGCTGGGGCAAGTACCAGTTGCGCGGGATCTGGCGCCGCGAGGACCGAGTCCTGCAACTGCTCAGCCTGCCGGACATCCGTCTCCCGCGCGAGAAAATGCGCGACGCCTACGAGCTGCTGGCACTGGTAAACGAACAGCTCTGGCTCGGCCATTTCGACATCTGGTCCCAGGGGGACATGCTGGTTTACCGCAATGGCGTGATGCTCGGCTCCGACGGGCTGCTGGGGCTCGATCAGGCGCAGGCGCTAGTGGAAACAGCCATCGACGAATGCGACCGTTTCTATCCGGCGTTCCAGTTTGTGTTGTGGAGCGACAAGGCGCCGCGCGACGCTCTTGCAAGCGCGCTGGTCGACGCTGCCGGCGAGGCCTGAACGGAAGCCTGGCGGGGCTGGGCGCCAGCTCCGGTCGATTTCGCCCGGTTGGCCTTGAAAATCGGTCCAGAACCGCAGATATTGACCGGAGAGCCGGCGGCTATTCCGCGGCCGGCAACGGAGAGTTGAAAGACAATGGCTGATTGGAACGAACCCCGCCGGTCTCAGACGGGATTCGGTGCATCGCCCGGCTATCGCGGCCAGGTCGCCACCGGCGAGACCTTCGACGCGGGCCTCAGGCAGCATATGCTGTCGATCTACAATTACATGACCTCGGGCGTGCTGCTCACCGGCATCGTCGCCGCGCTCACGGCACGGTCGGGCCTTGCCGCGCAGATGGTCGGCAGCCCGCTCATGTGGCTGGTGATCCTGTCGCCGCTGGCCATCGTGTTCGCGATGAGCTTCGGCGCCAACCGCTTCAGCAAGACCGCCCTCCAGGCGATGTTCTGGGGCTTCGCGACCCTGATGGGCCTGTCGCTGTCGACGATCTTCCTGGTCTACACCGGCGCTTCGATCGCGGCGACGTTCTTCGCCACCGCGGCTGCCTTCGCGGGGCTGAGCCTGTTCGGTTACACCACCAAGAAGGACCTCAGCGGCTTCGGCAGCTTCCTCATCATGGGCGTCATCGGACTGCTGGTTGCGATGGTGATCAACATGTTCCTCCAGTCGCCGGGCCTGATGTACGCGATCAGCTTCATCGGCGTGCTGATCTTCGCAGGCCTTACCGCCTACGATACGCAGCGGCTGAAGCAGCAGTACTTCCAGCTTCGCGGCACCGACTTCGCCGGCAAGGCGATCGTGCTCGGGGCGCTGAGCCTGTACCTGGATTTCATCAACATGTTCCAGTTCCTGCTCGCCTTCATGGGCCAGCGCGAATAATCGTACACCAGACTCGTTTCATCGTGCCCGGGGCGCTCCATGCGCCTCGGGCATTTTCTTTGCATCTGTCAGCGTTTAGGGTCAGTGCTTCAGGCTAGCGCAATCCACGGTGGGGGATCGTGGCGCGGGCAATGGAGGGTACGTGGTGATGTTCGCACTGACCAAAGGTCGGATCCAGCTACTGGCGATCGCCGGGGGCGTGGCAATGCTCGCAGGCTGCGCGACGCCGCCGCCTCCGCCGCCTCCCCCGCCGCCGCCGCCTCCGCCGGTCAAGATCATCCCTCCGCGGCCGATGCCGCCGGGCGGCGCGACCGCCGGGATGTTCATTCCGCCCGTCGGGCCGGACGGCATCCGGCGCACGGTCAACTACGGCATCTCGACCGCGCAGACGGTCTGGAACATCCGATCCGCGCTCAACGTCGCCGCGCTCAACTGTCTGGAGACGGAGCACGCGGATATCCTGCCCGCGTACAAATCGCTGCTCGAGCGTCACGAGCGCAAGCTGAGCCAGACCGACAAGACGTTGCTGAAGGAGTACCGCGAGAACTACGGTTCCGAAGGGCGGGAGGCCTACGACCGTTATATGACGCAGGTCTATAACTACTTCGCGCTTCCACCCGCGATGGACTCGTTCTGCGACGCTTCGCAGAAGGTGGCGCGCGAATCGCTGCTGGTCGAATCGGGCGATCTCGACAGCTTCGCGTTGCGCAACCTGCCCGTCATCGAGGCGGTGTTCGAGAACTTCTTCAGCGCCTTCGAACGGTACCGGACCGCCGTCCGTTCGTGGGATGCGGAGTACGGGCCTCCGCAGCCGGCCGGGCTCAGCGATGTGGCGATCGCTGCCACGTCGGACGCCCTTTCCGGCGGGGAGGATGCTCCACAGCCCATCTCCTCCTTCGATCCGTCGCCTAGCGTCGCGGTCCGGCCGGCGGAAGAGGGGGTGCTGACGCTCCCTGCTATGGATGGGACCACGACCGATCAGGGGGTCACGCTCATGTCCGCGGAGCAGCCCGCCCAGGCGATCTCCCAACCGGTGGTGCAAGGGGAGCCGGCAGCGCAGCCGGGCTTCGGGCCGACCCTGCAGGTAGACCTCGCAGGGACTCCATCGAGCGCCGCGACACCTCCGGCCACCCCGCAATCGGACGAGGTGCCTACGATCGTTCTCACGCCGCAACCTGAGCCGGATGCGGGGGAGGACAGCGAAAACGGCGGGAAGTGAGCGGCGGCGATTTTGTCCTTTGCAGCGCCCTGCGCATTCGCTAAGGCGCGCGCTCGCCGAGCGGCAGAGCCGCTTAGCAGCAGACCTGGAACGGGGCCGTAGCTCAGTTGGGAGAGCGCGTCGTTCGCAATGACGAGGTCAGGGGTTCGATTCCCCTCGGCTCCACCAGGTTTTGATTTCATCAAGACCTGGTTTCGTTTTTTGTGGGCCCTCGAACCCCGGGCGCGGTCCATCCGGGCCGCCTGGCTTTCGCGACAGGGGCCGCGGCGCGCAGTCGCGCTTGCGGCCGCCTCGGCGACCGAGCTTGCGCTTCGTCTCGTTGTGGCGCTAGTCCGGCCGGCGACCAGCCGGCCGCACGGCCGACCGACCGCCCGCAGCGCCGAAGGCGCGAGGATATCGCGCGCACGGATGTGCGTGCGGAAACAAGAACGCCCGCCGGCGCTTAAGGCCAAACAAAAGATGCACTTTCTCGATCAAGCCAAGATATTCCTGAAGTCCGGTGCGGGCGGGCCGGGGGCAGTCAGCTTCCGGCGCGAGAAGTACATCGAGTACGGCGGACCGGACGGCGGCAACGGCGGCCGTGGCGGCGACATCGTGTTCGAGGCGGTGGCCGGCCTCAACACGCTGATCGACTTCCGCTACACCCAGCACTTCAAGGCGCAGCGCGGCGCGCATGGCATGGGCAAGGACCGCACCGGCGCCTCCGCCCCCGATCTTGTGATCGAGGTGCCCGTGGGCACGCAGATCCTCTCGGAAGACAAGGAAGAGGTGCTCGCCGATTTCACCGAAGTCGGCCAGCGTCTCGTCTTCCTCGAAGGCGGTATGGGCGGGCGCGGGAACGCCAGCTACAAGACCAGCACCAACCGCGCCCCCCGGCAGCACCAGCCGGGCGAGCCGGGGCAGGAGATGTGGGTCTGGCTGCGATTGAAGCTGCTCGCGGACGTCGGGCTGCTCGGCCTGCCCAATGCGGGCAAGAGCACCTTCATCAACCAGGTGACCAACGCGCAGGCCAAAGTGGGCGACTACGCCTTCACTACCCTGATCCCCAAGCTCGGCGTGGTGCGGCACAAGGGGCGCGAGTTCGTGCTCGCCGACATCCCCGGCCTCATCGCGGGTGCGGCAGAAGGCGCGGGCATCGGCGACCGGTTTCTCGGCCATATCGAGCGCTGCCGCGTGCTCATCCACCTGATCGACATCGCCGGCAACGATCCGGCGGAGGCGATGCGCGTGGTCCAGGCCGAGCTCGCCTCCTACGGCGAAGGGCTGGCGGAAAAACCGCAGCTGATCGCGCTCAACAAGGTCGACCTTGCCGACCCGGAGCTCGTTGCCGGGTTTACCGAAGAACTGCGCGCAGCGGGCGCCGACGAGGTGTTCGGCGTATCCGGCGCGACGGGCGAGGGCGTCGAAGCGCTGCTCGATGCGATCCTCGGCTATCTCCCCGGCCGCACGGCCACCGAAACCAAAGGCAGCGAAGTGGACGACGCGGCGGATCAGGCGGGCGACTGGTCGCCGCTGGACTGACGTTTCACCATTTCCGTCCCAGGCAATTCCGTCGCCCCCGCGAAGGCGGGGGCCCAGCTACCCTTTCGGCGAAGCGCAACAGAAGCAAGCTGGATCCCCGCCTTCGCGGGGATGACGGAGAAAGAAGGCTCAGCTAAGCGCCATCAATGTCCATCGCCGCCCTCCACCACCTGACGGATGCCGCCGCCTGCCCGCGGATCGTGCTCAAGATCGGCTCTTCGCTGCTGGTCGACGGCGAGGGCCAGCCGCGCCGCGCGTGGCTCGACTCCATCGGCGAAGAGATCGCGGCCCTCCGGCGCGGAGGGCAGGACGTGGTCGTGGTCAGTTCCGGCGCCATCGCGCTCGGCGCCGCGCGGCTGGGGCTGGAGAAGGGCGGGCGCGGCAACCTCGCCGATGCGCAGGCGGCCGCTTCGGTCGGGCAGATCGCGCTCGCTTCGCTATGGTCGGACAGGCTGGGCGCAGAGGGGCTGACGGCAGCGCAACTGCTGCTCACGCTCGACGATCTCGAGGATCGCCGCCGCTATCTCAACGCGTCCTCCACTCTCGCGCGCCTGCTCGAGAACGGCGCGGTGCCGGTGGTCAACGAGAACGACAGCGTCGCGACGCAGGAAATCCGTTTCGGCGACAACGACCGGCTCGCGGCCCGTGTAGCGCAGGCCGCGCGAGCCGATGCCGTGCTGCTGCTCTCGGATGTCGACGGCCTCTACGACCGCAACCCGCGTGAGGCAGGCGCCCGCCTGGTGCCGGTGGTCGAGGGGGTGGACGACGCGGTGCGCGCGATGGCCGACGGCGGATCGTCCTCCGGCCTCGGTTCGGGCGGTATGGTGTCGAAGCTCCAGGCCGCCGAAATCGCGGGGCGGGCCGGGATCGCACTGGCGATCCTCAACGGCACGCACGATGCGCCGATCGCGCGCGCTGTGGAGGACGATAGGGGCACGCTGTTTCTCCCGCTGCGCCGCGACCGGGGGCGCAAGGCCTGGCTCGGCGGGCGGCTGAGCCTGAAGGGGGCGCTTACTGTGGACGCGGGTTGCGCCGCCGCGCTCGCACAGGGCGGAAGCCTGCTGGCGGCGGGTGTGACCGCGATCGAGGGCGCGTTCGAGCGCGGTGACGCGGTTGCGGTCCGCGATCCGCAGGGCCGCGCAATCGCGCACGGCCTCGTCGAATACGGCGCCGCCGAATGCGCGGCGCTCAAGGGCCGGCGCAGCGCCGAGCACGCTGCGCTCCTCGGCTACGCCCCGCGCGCGGCCGTGGTCCACCGCGACCACATGGTGCTGCTATGACGCTCGCGCTGACCGGAGGCACCGGCTTCGTCGGCCAGGCGACGCTCGATGCGATCGAGCGACAGGGGCTCTCCGCGCGCGCGCTGGCCCGCGCCGTTCCGCAGGACCGGCGCAAGGGCATTATATGGGTCGGCGGCAGCCTGGCCGACCGGGCCGCGCTTTCCCGGCTCGTGGAGGGCGCGGAGGCGGTGATCCATGTCGCCGGCCTCACGAGCACGCTCGAGCCGGCTGCGTTCGAGACGGCCAATGTCGCTGGAACGTTCGCCTTGATCGAGGTGGCCAAGGCGGCAGGCGTGCCGCGTTTCATCTTCGTCTCCTCGCTCGCGGCGCGGCGTCCCGATCTTTCGGCCTACGGTGCGTCGAAGGCGCGGGCGGAGAAGATCGTCGCCGCCAGCGGGCTCGACTGGACCGTCGTCCGCCCGCCCGCGGTCTACGGCCCCCGCGACCGGGACATGTTCGAGCTGTTCCGCGCGGCGCGCCGGGGGGTCGTTCCCATGCCTCCGCCGGGTCACGCCTCGATGATCCACGTCGACGATCTTGCCGAGCTGCTCCTGGCCCTGATCCCCGGCGGCGAGGGCGTCACCGGCGCGGTGTTTGAGCCCGACGACGGGCGCGAGGGCGGCTGGCCGCACCGCGAACTCGCGCGCACGATCGGCTGGGCAGTGGGGCGGCGGCCCTGGGTGCCGCATCTCTCGCGCGGCACGCTCGAATGGGCTTCGCGCATAGACTGCGCGGTGCGGCGCAACAGAGCCCGTCTCACGCCCGATCGGGTGAGTTATATGTGCTATCCCGACTGGGTGGTGGACCCGGCGCGCAAGGTGCCCGGAAGCGTGTGGACGCCGCGCATTCCCACGCGAGAGGGGCTGAAGGCGACGGCGGACTGGTATCGTGAGAAAGGCTGGCTCCCGGCGTGAATCCCCGCGCAGGCGGGGACCTCGTGCCACTGGCGCTCCGCCGGTCGCTGAGTCCCAGCGAAGGCTGGGACTTCCCTCAACTCAGCGAAACGCCAGTGGCCTGAGGTCCCCGCCTGCGCGGGGGCTCGTGCGGAGTTAGAATGCCGGATCGAACCCCGGAGGCAGTTCACCCTCGCTGGTGAGCGTGGTGTGGATGCCGCACTCGGTCTTGTCCCAGCCCTTCCAGCGGCCCGAGCGCGGGTCTTCGCCCGGCGCGACCTTGTGCGTGCAGGGGCTGCACCCGATTGACGGGTAGCCTTGTTCGACCAGCGGGTGCGGGGGAAGATCGTGCTCGGCGATATAGTTGGCGAGATCCTCGGCGCTCCAGTCGATCAGGGGATTGATCTTGAGGCGGCCCTGCGCGTCCGAGGTATCGACCTCGAACCGGGGCAGGTTCGCGCGGGTTGCCGACTGGAAAGCCTTGCGCCCCGTCAGCGTCGCGTCGAACCCGCTCAGGGCCGCGGCGAGGGGGAGGACCTTGCGGATCTCGCAGCAGCCGTCGGGATCGTAGGACCAGCGCAGGCCTGTTTCGTCGCGCTTGGCGAGCAGCTCCGGATCGGGATGCAGGTTGACCAGCCCGGTCAGCCCGAGCCGTTCGACCAGCGTGTCGCGGTAGGCGAGCGTCTCGGGGAAGTGCTTCCCGGTCTCGAGGAACAGCACCGGCAGACCAGGGTCGATCTGCGCCACGAGGTGAAGCAGCACGGCGCTTTCCGCGCCGAAGCTGGAGACGGTGGCGAGCTCGCCGACCAATCCGTCCGCGATCACTGCGCGCAGCATCTCCACCGTGTCCGCGCCGCGGAACATGCGGTTGAGCCGGATCGCATCGGCGTCCGTAAAGCGCGGACCGGTGTCGATCCGGTCCTTGATGCGGATGGGATCGGCCTCAGCCATGGCGGAGCTGCCAGATCGGCACGGCGCCGTCGGCCGCGTGCTGGTAGACGTGCGGATAGCGATTGAGCACGCTCTCGACATCGGCGCGGTCCAGCGGAACGTCGGGCGCGAAGCTGTCGAACCCGCAGCGGCGCATGAAATAGATCAGGTCCACCAGCACTTCGCCGGTCGCCTTGATCTCCCCGTCGTAGCCCATCTCGCGCAGGACGCGCGCGCTGGAGAAGCCGCGGCCGTCGCGGAACTTGGGAAAGTCGATCTCGACCAGCCGCAGGCGCTCGAGGTGGGGCGCAAGGTGCCGCACGTCGTCGCCCGCCTCGATCCGCACCGAACCGGCGTTCGACTGATCGAGGAATGCATCGAGCGAGACGGCCGGCTCGTCGGGAGCGGAATCGTCGCGGAAGCGCAGCCAGTCGCGCTCGCCGCCCGGGGTCGGCTCGAGGGTGCCGGGCCCGCCGCCGGGGCCTCCCGCGCTCGGAGAGTCAGCCATAGATTGCCTCCTTGAATCCATCCATTCCGACGCGGCGGTAGGTGTCGAGGAACCGCTCGCCCGGCTCGCGAATCTCGCGGTAGCGCTCAACCGCGCGTTCGACCGCGTCGACGATCCCGGCCTCATCGAAGCCGGGGCCGGTGATCTTGGCCTGGCTCGTCTCCTCGTCGCCCGATCCACCGAGCAGGAGCTGATAGTTCTCCGTGCCTTTCCGATCGACGCCGAGGATGCCGATGTGGCCCGCGTGGTGGTGCCCGCAGGCATTAATGCAGCCGCTGATCTTGATCTTGAGCTCGCCGAGATCCTTCTGGCGCTCGGCGTCCGCGAAGCGTTCGGCGATCTTCTGCGCCACCGGGATCGAACGCGCGTTCGCGAGCGAGCAGTAGTCGAGCCCCGGGCAGGCGATGATGTCGGTCACCAGATCGAGGTTCGCCTCGCCGAGACCGGCTTCGTGGAGGGCGGTCCAGACGGCATGGAGATCCTCCTTGCGGACATGCGGCAGGACGAGGTTCTGCGCATGCGTCGCCCGTAGCTCGTCGAAGCTGTAGCGTTCGGCGAGATCGGCCACGAGTTCCATCTGCTCGGCGGAAATATCGCCGGGGATCTGACCGATCGGCTTGAGGCTGATGTTGACGATCGCATAGCCCGGCGCCTTGTGTGCGGCGACCTGCTGGTCGACCCACAGCGCGAAGTCCGGATCCGAGCGGTCGATCTCCTCGCTGAGACCCGTCTCGAACGGCGGGGGCGCGAAGTAGGCGGCGATGCGGTCGTACTCGGCTTGCGGAAAGTCCTCGCCCAGCGCGAGGAAATGCTGGAACTCTTCCTCGACCTGGCGCCGGAACTCGTCCTCGCCCAATTCGTGGACGAGGATCTTCATCCGCTGCTTGTGGATGTTGTCGCGCCGCGCATTGCGGTTCCACACGCGCAGGATCGCCTGGAGGTAGGAGAGGATCTGACCGGTCGGCAGGAAGTCGCGGATCTTGTAGGCGATGAACGGCGTGCGGCCCATGCCGCCCCCGGCGAAGACCTCGAACCCGATCTTGCCCGCCTCGTTCCGCACGATCCGCAGCGCGCAGTCGTGCCAACGCAGCGCCGCGCGGTCCGTCTCCGCGGCGATCACGGCGATCTTGAACTTGCGCGGCAGGTAGCTGAATTCCGGCATGAACGTCGTCATCTGCCGGATCATCTCGGCCCACGGGCGGGGATCGATGATCTCGTCGGCCGCGGCGCCGGCATACTGGTCGGCGGAGATGTTGCGGATGCTCTCGCCGCTGGTCTGGATGGCGTGCATCTCGACCGTCGCCAGCTCGGCGAGAATATCGGGCGCGTCCTCCAGCTTGATCCAGTTGTACTGGATGTTCTGCCGGGTGGTGAAATGGCCGTAGCCCCGGTCGTAGGTCCGCGCGATATGCGCGAGCTTGCGCATCTGCCGCGAGTTCAGCGTCCCATAGGGGATCGCCACGCGCAGCATGTAGGCATGGAGCTGGAGGTAGAGACCGTTCTTCAGCCGCAGCGGCTTGAACTGGTCGTCCGTCATCTTGCCTTCGAGGCGGCGGCGCGTCTGGTCGCGGAAGTCCGCCACCCGCGCACTGACCATCGCCTGGTCGTATTGGTCGTACTTGTACATCAGATCACCCAGTTGCCGGCGCTCGGGTCAGCCGGTTTGAGAGTCAGGTCGGGGCGCACGGTCGGGCCGAGCGCACGGATACGGTCCTTGATATGCGCGGGGCGCACGCCATCGACGGTCTTCTCGCCGTCGATCGCATAAGCGCCGTTCACCCGGCACTCGGCTTCCTCGCGCGCGATGATCGCGTCGGCCTTGTCGCCCGCGTCCACCGCGTCCTCGACGTGTAGCGACCAGCCCTGGCCGTCCCACCAGACCACCTGTCCGGTCTTGAGGTCGTTGCCGGTAAGAATCTTCATGCCTGCGCCTCCAGCGCGATCCGGGCGAGCGCCGCGTCCCCGCGCGCGGTGACTTCGCCGATGACGATGAGCGCCGGGCTCTTGACCCGTTCGCGCTCGACGAGTTCGGGCAGGCCGGCGAGCGGCCCGCGCAGCACGCGCATGTCCGCGCGGCACGCGCTCTCGATCACCGCCAGCGGCATGTCCGGCGCGAGGCCGTCGGCCATGAGCTTTTCGGCGATCTGCGGCGCGGTCTTCACGCCCATGTAGATCACCAGCGTGCGGCCCTTGCCGGCGAGGCCGGCCCAATCCTGATCGGACAGTCCCTTGCACTGGCCGGCGACGAAGCTGACCACGCTCGCGGCGTCGCGATGGGTGAGGGCGATCTGTGCGGCGGCCGCCGCACCGTTGGCGGCGCTGATGCCCGGCACGACCTGGACCGGCACGCCGGCTGCGCGGCAGGCCTCGGCCTCCTCGCCGCCGCGGCCGAAGATGAACGGATCGCCGCCCTTCAGCCGCACGACATCGCGCCCGGCGAGCGCCTCGCGCACCAGCAGGGCGCAGATGTCTTCCTGCGGCAGAGTGTGGCGCGCGCGCCGCTTCGCGACCGAGATCAGCTCGGCATCGCGGGGCACGAGCGTCAGGACGGCGGGATCGATCAGCCCGTCGTGCACGACGAGCTCCGCGCGCGCCAGCAGCCGGGCGGCGCGCAGCGTCAGCAGGTCAGGGTCGCCGGGCCCTGCGCCGACCAGATAGACGGTTCCGACATTCTCCATGGATGCAAGATGCGCGGAGGCACGCGCAGGCGCCAACGAGAATGGATGTCAGATCGGCAAGGATCGGTTTTGATAGCGCCGGTAGGCGCACCGCAAGCCTAGCTTTCGCTCTTGCCCTGCCGCTGGGAAATCGCGGCAACGAGCTGCTCGAATTGCTCGCTGTTTTTCAGGTTGAGATCGCGCTGCGGGAACGGGATTTCCACGCCATGTTTCTGGAAGGCGCGCCAGACGTTCTTGAACACGTCGGAGCGCACGTTGTTGACGCCCTCCTCGGGATCGCTGATCCAGAATCGGATTTCGAAGTCGACCGAGTTGTCGCCGAAGCCCATCAGCCGCACCGCAGGCTCGGGCTTTTCGAGGACCCGGGGCGTGCCAACGGTGGCCTCTAGCAGCAGTCGCTCGACCAGATCGAGATCGCTCCCGTAGGAGACGCCGACCGGCGCCTTCACCCGCACGTCGCGCGAGCTGTATGACCAATTTTCAACCTGATTAACCATCAGATTCTCGTTCGGGATCAGGTACTCCTTGCGATCGCGGGTGATGATCGAGATCGCGCGAATGCCGATTCTGCGTATCTGGCCGAAACTCTCGTTGCCCGCTGCATCGCTGACCGCGATCACGTCGCCCGGCTTGATCGAGCGGTCGGTGAGCAGGATGATGCCCGCGATCAGGTTGCCGAAGGTCTTCTGCAGACCGAAGCCGATGGCAAGGCCGAACGCGCCCGAGAACACCGCCAGCGCGGTGAGATCTATGCCGAGAATGTCGATGCCGATGAGGATCATCACCGCCCAGATCACGATCGACACGATCTTCTCGGCCAGCAGCCGCTGAGTGGCATCGAGGCGCGTCATCCGGTGGATCGCGTTGCGCGCGATCCACACGCCGATGCGCGCCATCAGGTAGACCGCAAGGATCACCAGCAGCACGACCAGCACGCTCCACAGCGATATGCGCGTGTCGCCTATGGTGACGCCCATCGCATCGAGCCACTCGATCGCACCGCCGATCGTCAGGCTCTGCTCCGCGACCGCATCCTTCAGCGACTCGGCACCCACCACTGCGTCGACTTCCGAGGGAATCGTGGTGGGCGAAGCGGCGGGAACGGGCGTGGCTGTCGGCGTGGCTGTGGCGGCGGTCGGGGTGCTCATTCTCGCTCCATTGCGGCGAATCCGCGTTCGAGATCGCGGATCAGGTCTTGCGGGTCCTCGAGCCCGATCGAAAGGCGTATGCCCCAGCGATCCTCGGTGTCCCAGGCAGCAGGAGGCCACGAGCTGTCCGTGCGGATGGAAGAGGGATCGATGGGCAGGGCAAGGCTCTCGAAGCCGCCCCAGCTGAAGCCGATGCCGAACCAGGTGAGCGCGTCGACGAAGCGCGCGCTGGCGGCGGCGTCCCGGCCCTTCAGGATGAAGCTGAACAGGCCGCAGCCGCCGGTGAAGTCGCGCTGCCAGAGTTCGTGTCCCGGCGTGCCCGGCAGCATCGGGCAGAGAACCTGCGCCACCTCCTCGCGGTCCGCCAGCCAGCGGGCGATCGCGAGCGCGCTCTCGGCCGATTTTTCCAGCCGCACGCCCATCGTGCGCAGACCGCGCAAGGCGAGGGAGGCATCGTCGGGCGAGACTACGTGTCCGAGCGCCTGTCCGGTTTGACGCAGGGCGCGGTACCAGCGCTCCCCTGCGCTTGCAGAGCCCATCATCAGATCGGAGTGGCCGCCGACGTGCTTGGTCAGGCTCATGATCGCGATGTCGCAGCCGCGTTCGAGCGCCGGGAAGCCGAGCGCCGAGGCCCAGGTGTTGTCGATCAGGCTGATCGCCCCTTTCTCGCGCGCGATGGCGGCGAGGGCGGGCACGTCGCATACCTCCATCGTCAAGCTGCCCGGGCTTTCGAGCAGGACCGCGCGAGTGCGGTCGCAGAACCGGTCCGCGAACCCGTCGATGTCGAGCGGGTCGAAGAAGCGGCTCTCGATGCCGAAGCGCTTGAGCAGCCCGTTCGCCATGATCCGGCTCGGCTCGTAGGCATTGTCGGTCACCAGCAGCACGTCGCCCGGACGCAGCACGGCCATCAGCGCGCCGGCGATGGCCGCGACGCCGCTCGGGTAGAGCACGGTGCCCGCCGCGCCGCGCTCCAACTCGGTCAGCGCTTCGGCCAGCGCCCACTGCGTCGGCGCACCGCGGCGGCCATAGAAGAACCGGCCATCCGCGTTGTGCTTGCCGCCCTCCCTGAGCGCGGCGGTGTCGGGGTAGAGGTGCGTGCTCGCGCGCCAGACCGGGGGATTGACCACCGGTCCGGTCCATTCCTCGCGCCGGCCCGCGCCGACCAGACGGGTATTCACTCGGTGGCTCTCGTCCGAAGCGCTCACCGGGTCGGCCCCATTTCCTTGGGGGTGGCGGGGTCGGCGCCCCATTCGCTCCAGCTCCCGTCGTAGAGCGCCGTATCCTCCTCCTTGCCGAGCAGCGCCATCGCGAACAGCAGGACCGACGCGGTCACTCCGCTACCGCAGCTCGTGACCACGGGCCGCGAGAGGTCGATGCCCGCTTCCGCGAACGCGGCGCGCAATTCGTCCCCCTGCTTGAAGCTGCCGTCCTCGTTCAGCACCATGCGGAAGTCGAGGTTACGGGCGCCGGGGATATGGCCGCCGGGCAGGTTGTGGATCGTGTCCTTGTCGGCGCCGGTGAAGCGGCCGGCGTCGCGCGCATCGACCACCTGCTCGGCCCCGCTATCGATGTTGGCGAGGACCGCGGCCTTGTCGCGCGCGCGGTGCAGGTCGGCGGTGTAGGTGCCGGGCGCGACGGGGACCGGGTTGCTGACGCCCGTCTCCAGCGGGCGCCCCTCGGCGCGCCACTTGCCGAGCCGGCCGTCGAGCAGAGCCACGTCCTGCCAGCCGAACATGCGGAAGATGAACCATGCGCGGGCGGCGGTGCGCGGCGCGCTGTCGTCGTAGAGCACGATGCGGCTGCCGGGTTTTACCCCCAGTGCGGCGAGGCGCAGGGCGAACTGCTCCGCCGTCGGCAGGGCTGCCACGATCGGCGAGGCGTCGTCGTTCAGCGTGGCGAGGTCGAGAAAGCGCGCGCCCGGGATATGGCCTTCGACGAATTCGGCCGCCGCATCGCGCCCGGCGCTCGGCAAGTGCTTGGTGGCGTCGAGCACGGTGACGGTGCCGAGATTGTCCGCTAGCCAGGCGGTCGAGACGAGCATGTCCATGCCGCAGGGGTAGCGGCGGCGGTGGGCTGCGTCGAGGGGGGTCAGTCGAGCGGCCGCAGCCCGATCGCGTTGTAGCTTTGCGGCATTTCGTCGAGCCGGAAGGGCCGCAGCCGGCCGCCCTGGCGGTCGGGAAGCTGGCCGATCAGGAACGTGCGCGCGATCGGCTGCCTGCCCTTGGCCGTCAGGCGAACGCGCAGCAGCGGGACGTAGACCGCGGCGCGGCCCTGCGGGATCGCGCGGACCTGGCCCAGCGGCAGCCGCACCTCGTGGGCGAGCTCCCGGGTATCCCCCGGCTCGAGCGCGTCGAGTGTGCCCAGCGGTGCGAGCGCGGTGGCGGGATCGGCGACCTGTTCGCCGATCGGCACCGCCCCGTGCGCGGTAACGAGATCGGCCTCGATCGAAACGCCTTCCCACCGTTCCGCGCCCTGGTTCTCGAGCACGAGCCGGAACGCGAAGGTCGCATTCATCATGCTCTTGCTCAGCCGGACGGGCAGCGCATGGAGCGTGACCGGGGCGGCCAGCGTCTTTCCGGGCAGCGGCGGGGGAGGCGCGGGGCGGGCGGCGGTTCCGGCCGGGGCCGGCGGCGGTGCTGGCCTGTCGGGCTGGGGCGGCGGGGTCTCGCGGCGCACGAGCGGCGGCTCGATGACCGGTACGGGCGCCAATGCCTCTCTGCGCCGGAGATACCAGAACGCCCCGCCGGCGATGCCGAGCGCCGCGATCAGCGCCGCGAGCCAGATCATGATCGAACTGCCGCTTTCCGGCGGCTGGGCAGTCGCCGCCGGGGGAACGGAGGCCGCGGGCGGAATCGAGGGCGCGAATTCGGTCGGTTGCGGTGCCGGCTCGTCCGCTGCCGGCGACGGCGTTGGCGACGGGGTGGCGGTCGGCGCGGCCTCCGGCTCCCGTTGCACCTGCGGTTGCGGCCGCGGCGTCTCGGCCGGCGTGGGCGGGGTCGGCGCCGGGCGCGAGGCGGGCAGGGTCAGCGTCGGCGTGGGCGTCGGTGTCGGTGTGCTCGTGGTGGGCGTATCGGTCGGGATCACCCGCGGGGTCGTCCGCACCGCCGCTTCCGGATCGACCGGACCCTGAACTTCCGGCGTCGGCGTCGCGTCCGGATCGGGCGGCAACCGGAAGTCGCGCGCCGACCCCGTCTGCTGCGCGAGCGACGGTGTGGTGAGAGCCAGGGCCAGAACGGCGGCCGAAACTGAAGTGCGAATGTCCATAAATCCCGAAGGTGTTCCCGAGTCCCGGGTCGCGCTGAATAGGCTGTGAATCGCAAACGGCAAACCCGCGGGCTTGTGCCGGTGACGCGATGAGACCACATGCGGCTTATGAGCGACACACCGCAGACCACGCATCTCGGCCAGGCGAGCAGCCTGCCCGCCTCGCCGGAAGAGGCGCGGCTCGACTATGTCCCCAACCCGCGCGAAGGCACGCTGTATCTGGTGCGTTTCGCGGCGCCGGAATTCACCTCGCTATGCCCGGTAACCGGCCAGCCCGATTTTGCCCATCTCGTGATCGACTATGCGCCGGGCGAAACGATCGTCGAATCGAAGAGCCTCAAGCTGTTCCTCGGCAGTTTCCGCAACCACTGCGGTTTTCACGAGGACGTGACGGTCGGCATCGGGCAGCGGCTCGCGGCCGAGATGAAGCCGCGCTGGCTGCGCATCGGCGGCTACTGGTATCCGCGCGGCGGCATTCCGATCGACGTTTTCTGGCAAAGCGGCGCGCCGCCCGAGGGGCTGTGGGTTCCCGATCAGGGCGTCGCCAGCTATCGGGGGCGAGGATGAGCGAGACGCGCACCGAAACCGACACCATGGGCCCGGTCGAGGTGCCGGCCGATGCCCTCTGGGGGGCGCAGACGCAGCGCTCCTTGCAGAATTTCCGCATCGGCGGCGAGCGCCTGCCGCTCCCGCTGATCCGCGCGCTGGGCACCATCAAGCGCGCCGCGGCGGAGGCGAACCGCGATCTCGGCATTCTCGAGCCGGAGCTCGCCGATTCGATCGTCGCGGCGGCGCAGGAAGTGATCGAGGGCAAGCTCGACGACCAGTTTCCGCTGGTCGTGTGGCAGACCGGATCGGGCACCCAGTCGAACATGAACGCCAACGAGGTGATCGCCAACCGCGCGATCCAGATGCTCGGCGGAGAGGTCGGATCGAAGACGCCGGTCCATCCGAACGATCACGTCAACAAGAGCCAGTCGTCCAACGATACCTTCCCCAGCGCGATCCACATCGCCGCGGCGGGCGAGGTCGTGCGGACGCTCCTGCCCGCGCTCAAGGCCATGCAGGCCGATCTCGGCGCCAAGGCGAAGGGCTGGGCGGATATCGTCAAGATCGGACGCACGCACACGCAGGACGCGACTCCGTTGACGCTGGGGCAGGAGTTCTCCGGATATGCGGCACAGGTCGCAAACGGGATTGCGCGGATCGAGGCGGCACTGCCCGGTCTCCACGAGCTGGCGCAGGGCGGCACGGCGGTCGGCACGGGGCTGAATGCGCCTGATGGTTTCGCCGAGAAAGTCGCGGAGCGGATCGCGGCGATCACAGGCCTCCCGTTCGTCAGCGCGCCCAACAAGTTCGAAGCGCTCGCCGCACAGGACGCGCTGCTCTTCGCGCACGGAGCGCTCAACACGGTGGCGGCGAGCCTCTACAAGATCGCGAACGACATTCGCCTGCTCGGCTCGGGCCCGCGCTCGGGCCTCGGCGAGCTGGCGCTGCCGGAGAACGAGCCGGGCAGCTCGATCATGCCGGGCAAGGTCAATCCGACCCAGTGCGAAGCGATGACCCAGGTCTGCATCGAGGTCTTCGGCAACCAGGCGGCGCTGACCTTCGCCGGTAGCCAGGGGCAGTTCGAGCTCAACACCTACCGCCCAATGATGGCGTGGAACTTCCTGCGCTCGGTGCGCCTGCTCGCCGATGCGGTGGAAAGCTTCACCGAGCACCTGCTGGAAGGGCTGGAGCCGCGGCGCGAGAACATCGCCCGCGGGGTGGAAAACTCGCTGATGCTGGTCACCGCGCTGGCACCGGCGATCGGCTACGACAAGGCGGCGGCTATTGCGAAGACGGCACACAAGGAGGGGCTGACCCTGCGCGAAGCGGCGCTGCAAAGCGGCGATATTAGCGCGGAAGACTTCGACCGTCTGGTGCGGCCCGAGGATATGGTCTGAAGCCAGAAATAAGTCCCCGCCCTTCGGCTGGCTGCTTGCAGCAAACGCTCAGGACAAACTGCGGCTGGGACCTCATCAGCCACTGGCGCTCCGCCTGATAGCCTGAGACCCCCGCCTGCGCGGGGGCTCGCGCATGGTTGGGGCGACGCTCACTAGCGCGAAGCGCGGTAGCGCAGAAAGAACGCGCTCAAGTAGCGCGAAGCGCGGTAGCGCAGAAAGAACGCGCTCAAGTAGCGCGAAGCGCGGTAGCGCAGAAAAAGCCTCCATCTCCGCGCAGGGGAAATGGTGCCGGCTGCAGGATTCGAACCCGCGGCCCCCTGATTACAAATCAGGTGCTCTACCAACTGAGCTAAGCCGGCTCCGATGCCCTCACGTAGCGAAGCGATAGGGCAACACAAGAGCGCGCCCTTTGCGTCAAACTGCGCCGAAGGTCCAGCCCTCGGTGCGCGCGATTTCGGATGTAAGGGTGCGCGGATACCAGCGGGCCGGATCGTCCGCCACTTTGCGCAGCCAAGCGGCGGCCAGCAGCGCGTCGGAGCTGTGATCGTCAATGGCGCCTTCGCCCGCGACCGGGGGCGAGCCGAGTGCGGCGAGGGCGCGGCCCAGGTCGGCGACGGTGCGAATCTTGCTCCGCGCGGCCGAACGCTGCGCCTCCAGCGCGGCGAGGGAGGTGTAGATCTCCACCAGCACGGAGCCCGCTTTCGGAAGCGGATCGACGGGCCAGGCGGGCAGGGCACCTTGCAGCCGATGCAGCAGGCGCATCCCGGTCAGGCTCGACTTGCCCACCTGTGCCGCACCCACAAGATTAAAGTTCGAGTATGGTTTACATCCTTGCCGCGCCTGCGCGTGTTCGGTCACGCGAAACCGGCCTCGACCATGTCCGGCGTCGTCGCAGCGGAACCGGCCGCCCTCGCGCCCGCCGTGGCGGCGGAAATAGGCGCTCAGCTCGGTATGGTCGACGAAGCTGGTGGCGCCGAGATGGGGATCGTCGGCGCAGACTTCGTCCACCATCGCCCACAGGCTGCGCGCGTCGGGCGGCGAGGTCGCGAGGCCCGGAAAGAACGCGCCACAATCGGCGAAGGGGAGGGATATGCCGAGATCGAGGCCCACCAGCGTATCGGGCGGCAGGTCTTCGCGCAGGATCGCCAAGACATCCTCGCGCGACCAGCCGCGGCCGGGCTCGACCAGCACCGGCGGGCCGCCGCCCGCGTGGGCGAGTGCCAGCGCGATTCCCTTGTGCCGCTCGCCCGCAGCGCCCGACCAGTCGATGGCGAGGAAATGGCGGAACCTAGCCACCCTAGGCCGAGCGCCAAGATAGGCTAAGGTCTCCCTCGGATGGGGACGCCTCGGCGGATGAGCAGCGGATGGCCTGAGGTCGCGACCGTAGTTCATCCTGAGCGGCTGCTGCAAGCAGCCAGCCGACGGACGGAGACTCATGCGTCACCGCGCAGCTCCCGCCGCCGCTTCTCCCACCATTCCATGCGTTTGCGCACTTCGCGTTCGAAGCCGCGCTCGACAGGGTCGTAATAGCTCTGCGGCTCCATCTCCTCGGGCCAGTAGTCGGCGCCGGAGAAGCCATCTTCCGCGTCGTGGTCGTAGGCGTAGTTCCTGCCGTAGCCGATATCCTTCATCAGCTTTGTGGGGGCGTTGAGGATCGACTGCGGCGGCATCAGGCTGCCGGTGTCCTTGGCGCTGCGCCAGGCGGCCTTCTGCGCCTTGTAGGCGGCGTTCGATTTGGGCGCGGTGGCGCAATAGAGGCACGCCTGGACGATCGCCAGCTCGCCCTCGGGGCTGCCGAGGAAATCGTAGGCGTCTTTCGCAGCAAGGCACTGTTGCAGCGCCTGCGGGTCGGCGAGGCCGATGTCCTCCACCGCGGCGCGCACCAGGCGGCGCAAGACGAACAGCGGCTCCTCGCCCGCCACCAGCATTCGCGCAAGGTAGTAGAGCGCCGCCTGCGGATCGGATCCGCGCAGGCTTTTGTGCCAGGCCGAGATGAGGTTGTAGTGCCCCTCGCGATCCTTGTCGTAGACCGCCACGCGGCGCTGGAGGAAGCTGCCGAGCGCCACGGGGTCGAGTGGCTCATCGACCCTCGCCGCATAGATCGTCTCGGCCTGGTTCAGGAGGAAACGTCCGTCGCCGTCTGCGCTGGCGACCAGAGCTGCGCGCGCCTCCCCGGTCAGCGGCAGAGGGCCTTGGAGCGCTTCGGCCTTGTCGAGTAGCTTGCCAAGCGCGGCAGCGTCGAGCCGGTGGAGGATCAGCACTTGCGCGCGGCTGAGTAGCGCGGCGTTGAGCTCGAAGCTCGGGTTCTCGGTCGTCGCGCCGACCAGCGTTACCGTTCCGCGCTCGACGAACGGCAGAAAGCCGTCCTGCTGCGCCCGGTTGAAGCGGTGAATCTCGTCCACGAACAGCAGTGTGCGCTGACCCGCTTCTGCCGCCTTGTCCGCCTCGGTGAAGGCTTTCTTGAGGTCGGCGACGCCCGAGAACACCGCGCTGATCGCCACGAAGCGCATGCCGACCGCGTCGGCTAGCAGGCGTGCGATGCTGGTCTTGCCGGTCCCGGGAGGACCCCACAGGATCATGCTCGACAGCCTGCCGGCCGCGACCATGCGCCCGATCGCTCCCTCGGGACCCGTCAGGTGTTCCTGCCCTACGATCTCGCCGAGCGCACGCGGGCGGAGCCGATCGGCCAGCGGTGCGTCGGCGCGCGGTTCGGGCTGCGCGGCCCCTTCGGGGAGAGTGTCGGGAAAGAGATCGGCCATCGCAAGGCTAGATAGGAAATCGCGCGCCGGCTCGCGAGGTCTCTTGAACTTCGATAGGTCGAAGATATATCGTGAAGCATCTGATGAAAGGATTTCGTATGCGACACGGCTGTTATGACCATCGCGATGCCCGCCGCGCGTGGAAGCGCGCCGGGCGCCATTGGGGGGCGGCGTTCGGTCCGGAAGGGCCCTTCGGCCCGGACGGGCCATTCGGCGCCAAGGGACCGTTCGGGCCCGACGGCCCCTTTGGCCCCGGCGGTCCTTTCGGAGGAGGCGGGCGTGGGAATCGGCGCGGGCGGATGTTCGGGCACGGCGAACTGCGCCTCGCGCTGCTCGAGCTGCTCGCCGACGAGCCGCGCCATGGCTACGAGCTGATAAAGGCGATCGAGGAGCTGACCGGCGGCGCCTATGCGCCGAGCCCCGGTGCGGTCTATCCCACGCTTCAGCTTCTCGCCGACGAAGGGATGATCGAAGAACGCGGCGACGACAGCCCCCGCAAGGCCTTCGTCGCGACCGAGGCGGGCCGGGCCGAGCTGGCGGGGAAGGCGGAGGAGGTCGAGGCGCTGTTCGAACGGCTCTCCGCCCATGGCGAACGCGAACACCGCGGGCGCTCTCCGCATCTGTGGCGTGCGATGGGAAATCTCGCGAACGTGCTCAAGCACCGCGCACGGGCGGGCAAGCTCGACCAGGAGACCATCGACAGCATCGTCGATATGATCGACGACATGGCGAAAAGGATCGAACGACTATGAGTGCCTCCAGCACGGCATCGGTGCCGACCGGGAACGGTTCCCGCTACCTCCAGCAGCTCTGCAAGCATTGGTCGCACAATCTTGCGGTCGACTATTCGGCCGAGGAGGGGCGTGTCACTTTCCCTGCGGAAGGCCGCAGCGGAAACTGGGCGGATGAGGCCACGCTGTTCCTGAAGGCCTCGCCCGAGACGCTGGAATGCCGGATCGACGCGAGCGAACCGGGGCAGCTCGAAGTGCTCAAGGGCGTCGTCGCCGAGCATCTCGACCGCTTCGCCTTCCGGGAGGCGCCGCTGACCTTCGACTGGCGCGACGGCTGACCCCGCTGGCGCACCGGCGGCGGGAATGGTATTCTCGTCGCCGGGTCGCCTTGGAGAGGGGGTTCGATAAATGGTGGAAGCTGTCAGCAAGACGCCGTGGCACCTGTGGGTGATCGGTGTGCTCGCCACATTGTGGAACGCGTTCGGCGCGAACGACTACACGCAGACGCAGATGGGCAATCGCGGCTATTTCGAGATGATGGGCTTCGATGCGGCCACGACCGATGCCGCGCTGGCCTTCTTTGCCGGCGCGCCGGCCTGGGCGGACGCTGCCTGGGCGCTGGGCGTCTGGGGCGGCCTCGCCGGTTCGATCCTGTTGCTGCTGCGCAGCCGCTGGGCGATTGCCGGCTTCGTCGCCTCGCTGCTCGGCCTTGCGGGCTCGACGATCTATCAGATGCAGGTCGAGATGCCGCCGGAGCTTGCCGAAATGAACAACCCGGCAATGTTCGCGGTCATATGGGTGATTGCGCTGTTGCTGCTCTGGTACGCGTGGACCATGCGCAAGCGCGGCGTGCTGCGCTGAGCTATCCGCGTTTCGCTTCGACGAGGCGGAGATAGGTGTCCGCCACCGTCTGATTGATCGCGTCCCAACTGAAATCCTTGCTGCGCGCTTCGCCGGCAGCGCCGTGGCGCGCGCGCAGTTCGGCGTCGGTGCAGTAGGGCGCGATCGCTTCGGCGAATGCGACCGGGCAGCCCGGCGGGACGAGCGTGCCGGTCTCGCCGTCGCGCACGAGGCTGGCACTGCCGGTCGCTCCGGCCGCGACGACCGGAAGGCCGCAGGCCATCGCTTCCAGCGTGACGTTGCCGAACGTCTCGGTGATCGAGGGGTTGAAGAACACGTCCCCGCTGGCGAGCGCGCGGCCGAGGTCGGCGCCGGTCTGGAAACCGGCGAAGATGCCGCCCGGCAGCGCCCTCTCGAACCAGCAGCGGGCGGGGCCGTCGCCGATCACCAGCACCTTGTGCGGTACCTGGCGTCTGCGCAATTCGACGATGGTGTCGGCGAAGATGTCGAGGCCCTTCTCCATCACCAGTCGGCCGAGGAAGACCACCGCCACGTCGTCATCGCCTATGCCGAGCGAGCGGCGCCAGGAGAGGTCGCGCTTGGCGGAGGCGAAGATCGTGCGGTCGACCCCGCGCGTCCACAGCGAGATGTCGCGGTTCATGCCCTGGTCGCGCAGGGTCTCGATCATGCTCTGCGAAGGCGCGACCAGCGCGTCGCAGCGGTTGTAGTAGCGCCGGATGAGCGCCTCGAGCCCGGGCTCGATGAATCCCAGGCCATAATAGCGCGGATAAGTCTCGAACCGCGTGTGGACCGATGCGAGCACCGGGATATTGCGCGCACGGGCCCAGCGAACCGCCGCATGTGCGGCGAGGTCCGGCGACGAGGTGTGGACGATGTTCGGTGCAAAGCGCGCCAGATCCGCACAGTTTTCTTTCGAAAGGCCGAGCGGGAAGCGGTACTCGGGTCGCCCGGGAATCGCGATGCTCGGCACGCCCACGAGGTCGCCCACCGGAGGGAACGCCGGCTCGGGCACCATCGGTGCGTAGACGCGCACCGCCGCGCCTCTGTTCAGCAGATGGCCCACCAGCCGGTTCAACGCCTGGTTCGCACCGTCGCGCACGTAGTTGTAGTTGCCGCTGAACAGGGCGATGCGAAGGTCTGCGGTCTCCATGGCCGGGCAAGCCCATAGGGCGATGTCGCGCGCTTGGCGAGAGGCGGCGCGATGGAAATGTCACCTGATGGGGAATGTCGCCCGATCGGCGGATGCAATCCTATGCACGCTTGACTTGCTGCGGCGCAATATTATTGCCGCGCGTGGGCCACGCGGTCCCAACGCCGCGCGTGCTCTCTGCAAGGAGAGAATACATGACTGACCTTACGCCTCCGGCCCTGAAGCCGGAGCGCCCCTATTTTTCGTCCGGTCCCACGGCAAAGTTCCCGGGCTGGTCCCTCGACAAGTTGAAGACCGATTCGCTGGGGCGCTCGCATCGCTCCGCGCTCGGCAAGGCGCGTCTGAAGTACGCGATCGACCTGTCGCGCGAGCTGCTCGGCGTGCCTGACGACTACCTCGTCGGCATCATGCCGGGGTCCGACACCGGCGCACTCGAATGTGCGATGTGGACGATGCTGGGCGCGCGGCCGGCGACGGTGGCGGCGTGGGAGAGCTTCGGCAACGTCTGGATCCAGGACGCTGCCAAGCAGCTCAAGCTGAAGAACCTGACGACGCTGGACGCCGATTACGGCGAAATCCCCGATCTCGCGTCGATCCCGCAGGACAACGACGTGGTCTTCACCTGGAACGGCACGACCAGCGGCGCGAAGATCCCGAACACCGACTGGCTCGCCCCGGGCCGCGAGGGCGTGACGATCAACGACGCCACCAGCGCGATCTTCGCGATGGAGATGGACTGGCCGAAGCTCGATGCCACGACCTACTCTTGGCAGAAGGTCATGGGCTCCGAGGCGCAGCACGGCATGCTGATCCTCAGCCCCAAGGCGGTGGAGCGGATCGAGAGCTACGATCCAGAATGGCCGCTGCCCAAGCTGTTCCGGCTCAAGAAGGGCGGCAAGATCAACCGCGGCATCTTCGAAGGCGCGACGATCAACACGCCGTCGATGCTGGCGACCGAGGACTATATCGCCGCGCTCGAATGGGCGAAGGCGATCGGTGGCCGCAAGGCGCTGTTCGAGCGGGCCGATGCCAACGCCAGAATCGTCTACGACTGGATCGAGGCGACGCCCTGGCTGCGCAACATGGTCGCCGACCCGGCCCAGCGGACCAACACCGGCGTATGCTTCGTCTTCCAGGGCGACTGGTACGACAGCCTCTCGCCCGAAGAGCAGGCCGATGTGCCCAAGAAGATCGTCAAGAAGCTCGAAGGGCTCGACGTGGCCTACGACTTCAACGGCTATCGCGACGCCCCGCCAAGCCTGCGCATCTGGTGCGGCGCCACGGTCGAGCAGGAGGACATCAAGCGCCTGCTGCCGTGGATTGAGTGGGCCTACGAGAGCCTGAAGAACGGCCAATTGTGATCCAAAAGCCCTCTCCCCTTCAGGGGAGAGGGTTGGGAGAGGGGAGTCCCTCTCCATTCCGCAACTTATTCAAGGGCCGGGCGACGAGTCCCCCTCTCCCCGGCCCTCTCCCCTGAAGGGGAGAGGGAGCTATCATGACCAAACCCAAAGTCCTCATTTCCGACAAGATGGACCCCAACGCCGCGCGCATTTTCGAGGAGCGCGGGTGCGAGGTCGACGTGAAGCCGGGCATGACGCCCGACGAGCTCAAGGCCGTGATCGGCGAGTACGACGGCCTCGCCATCCGCTCGGCGACCAAGGTGACGCGCGACATTCTCGAGGCGGCGACCAGCCTGAAAGTGATCGGCCGCGCCGGCATCGGGGTCGACAACGTCGACATTCCGGCCGCGTCGTCCAAGGGCGTCGTGGTGATGAACACGCCGTTCGGCAACTCCATCACCACCGCCGAGCACGCGATCGCCCTGCTGATGGCGCTCGCCCGCCAGATCCCTGCGGCCGACACGCAAACCCAGCGCGGCGAATGGCCCAAGAGCGCGTTCATGGGCGTCGAAGTGACCGGCAAGACGCTCGGCCTGATCGGCGCCGGCAACATCGGCTCGATCGTCGCCAGCCGTGCGCTGGGCCTCAAGATGAAGGTCGTCGCCTTCGACCCGTTCCTGACGGTGGAGCGGGCGATCGAGCTCGGGGTCGAGAAGGTCGACCTTGAGACGCTGCTGGCCCGCGCCGACTTCATCACGCTGCACACGCCGCTGACCGATCAGACGCGCAACATCCTCAGCCGCGAAAACCTCGGCAAGACCAAGAAGGGCGTCCGCATCGTCAACTGCGCGCGCGGCGGACTGATCGACGAGGCGGCGCTGAAGGACCTGCTCGACAGCGGGCACGTCGCAGGCGCGGCGCTCGACGTGTTCCAGACCGAACCGGCGAAGGATTCGCCGCTGTTCGGCACGCCGAACTTCATCTGCACGCCGCACCTCGGCGCCTCGACCACCGAGGCGCAGGTCAACGTCGCGCTGCAGGTGGCGGAGCAGATGGCGGACTACCTCGTCAACGGGGGCGTCACCAACGCGCTCAACATGCCGAGCCTCAGCGCCGAGGAAGCGCCCAAGCTGCGCCCCTACATGGCGCTGGCGGAGAACCTCGGCTCGCTGGTGGGCCAGCTTGCCCACGGCAATCTCGACAAGATCAGCATCGAGCGCGAGGGGCACGCCGCCGAGCTCAGCGGCAAGCCGATCACCGGTGCGGTTCTGGCGGGCCTGATGCGCGAGTATTCGGACAGCGTGAACATGGTCAACGCGCCGTTCCTCGCCAAGGAACGCGGGATCGACGTGCGCGAAGTGCGGCATGACCGGGAAGGGGTGTATCACACGCTCGTCCGCGTGACCGTGGCGACCGAGGCGGGCGACCGCTCGGTCGCGGGCACGCTGTTCGGTGCCGGCGCGCCGCGGCTGGTCGAGATCTTCGGCGTCGCGATCGAGGCCGATCTCAAGGGCAACATGCTCTACATCGTCAACGAGGACGCGCCGGGCTTCATCGGCCGCATCGGTACGCTGCTGGGCCAGAACGGGATCAACATCGGCACCTTCCACCTCGGCCGCCGCGATGCGGGCGGGGAGGCGGTGCTGCTGCTCTCGGTCGACCAGCCGATCCCCGACGAAGTGGTGAAGCAGGCCTGCGCGCTCGAAGGCGTGCGGATGGTGAAGCCGCTGGCGTTCTGACGACCCTTGCGGCAGAGGGGCGGCGTCCTTTGGGACGCCGCTTCGCCAAAAGCCCGTCGCGAAGGGCCGGCGCCTGGCCAACGGAAGAGGGGAGCACAGTGACCGATCCCGACGATCTCCTGCCCGAAGGTCTCGAGGACCGTCTTCCGTGTCAGGCAGCGGCGCTGACCGCGGCCATGCGCGGCGCGCTCGACGTGCTCGACTCGCACGGATACGACCGCGTGCGGCCGCCGCTGGTGGAGTTCGAGCGCTCGCTTGCCGGGCGGATGGACGGCGTGCAGCCGCGGCGCATGTTCCGCTTCGTCGATCCGGCCAGCCTGCGCACGCTTGCGCTCCGGTCCGACATGACGCCGCAGATCGGCCGCATTGCCGCGACCGGCCTTGCCGATACGCCGCGACCGGTGCGGCTGTGCTACGCCGGCGAAGTGGTCACGATCCGCGCCGACCAGCTCGATCCCGCACGCCAGAAACTGCAGCTCGGCGCGGAGCTCGTCGGCAGTGACAGCGCCGAGGCGGCCGGCGAGATCGTCGCGCTTGCGGTCGAGGCACTGGCAGCCGCGGGCGCGCGCGGCATATCGGTCGACTTCACCATGCCCGACCTGGTCGATACCCTGGCGGCCGACGCCCTGCCGATCCCGCCGGAGCAGGTCGAGGCCGTCCGGCGCGAGCTGGACATGAAAGATGCCGCCGGGCTGCGCCAAGCGGGCGGGGAAGCCTATGTTCCTCTGCTCTACGCGGCTGGCGAGTTCGACGAAGCCATCGGCCGCGTGGCAGAGGTCGACAGCCACGGCGCGCTCGCAAGCCGGATCGAGGGGCTGCGCAAGGCCGCGGCGCGCGTGCCCGCCGGCGTGCGCTGCACGCTCGATCCGGCGGAGCGACACGGCTTCGAATACCAGTCCTGGTTCGGCTTCATGCTCTACGCTGCGGGCGTCCGCGGCGCAGTCGGCCGCGGGGGCACCTACTGCATCCGCGGGAGCGAGGAGCGCGCGGCCGGCTTCTCGCTCTATCTCGACGGCCTTGCCGAAGCGGCGGCCGACACTCCGCGCCGCGACACGCTCTACCTCCCGCTCGGCCACGACGGCAATGTGGCTGCGCGCCTGCGGGCGATCGGCTGGCGCACCGTAGCGGCGCTGTCCGAGGAGGACGATGCCAGCGCGCTCGGCTGCACGCATCGGCTCGAAGGCAGCGAAGTTGTCCCGCTGTAGGCGCCTCGCGCCTTGCCCTTACCGCGCCCACGGCCTAACGCCCGGCGCGTTTTGACCGCACAGGAGCAGGTAGTCGCCGAATGGCCAATGTAACCGTGATCGGCGCCCAGTGGGGCGATGAAGGCAAGGGCAAGATCGTCGACTGGCTCGCGAGCCGCGCCGACGCCGTGGTCCGCTTCCAGGGCGGGCATAACGCCGGCCACACGCTAGTGGTGGGCGACAAGGTCTACAAGCTCAGCCTGCTGCCCAGCGGCATCGTCACCGGCACGCTGTCGGTGATCGGCAACGGCGTAGTCCTCGACCCGTGGGCGCTGAAGGCGGAGATCGAGAAGCTCGAAGGGCAGGGGGTGACGATCACGCCCGACAACTTCGCGATTGCCGACAACTGCCCGCTGATCCTGCCGCTCCACCGAGACCTCGACGGCCTGCGCGAGACCGCGGCGGGTGCGGGCAAGATCGGCACCACCGGGCGCGGCATCGGCCCGGCGTACGAGGACAAGGTCGGCCGCCGTGCGATCCGCGTGTGCGATCTGGCGCACCTCGATCATCTCGAACCGCAGCTCGACCGCCTGTGCGCGCACCACGACGCGCTGCGCGCCGGGTTCGATCAGCCGCCGGTCGATCGCGAAGAGCTGCTTGCCGACCTGCGCGAGATCGCGCCTTTCGTGCTCCAGTTCGCGCAGCCGGTGTGGAAGCGGCTCAAGAAAGTGCGCAAGGCCGGGGCGAAGATCCTGTTTGAAGGCGCGCAGGGCGTGCTGCTCGACGTCGATCACGGCACTTATCCCTTCGTCACCAGCTCCAACACGGTCAGCGGCACGGCCGCGGCGGGCTCGGGGCTCGGGCCGGGAAGCACCGGCTTCGTGCTCGGCATCGTCAAGGCCTACACCACGCGGGTCGGCAGCGGACCGTTCCCGACCGAGCTCAACGACGACGTCGGCCAGCGGCTCGGCGAACGCGGCCACGAGTTCGGCACCGTCACCGGCCGCCAGCGGCGCTGCGGCTGGTTCGATGCGGTGCTGGTGCGGCAGAGCTGTGCGATCAGCGGCGTGACGGGCATCGCGCTGACCAAGCTCGACGTGCTCGACGGGTTCGACGCGGTGCGGATCTGCACCGGTTATCGCCTCGACGGGAAGATCCTCGACTACTTCCCCTCGCACGCTGCCGACCAGGCCGCGGTCGAGCCGATCTACGAGGAAATGGAAGGCTGGCGCGAGACGACCGCGGGCGCGCGGAGCTGGGCCGATCTTCCCGCCCAGGCGATCAAGTATATCCAGCGCGTGCAGGAACTGATCGAAACGCCCGTCGCGCTGGTGTCGACCAGCCCGGAGCGCGAGGACACGATCCTGGTGCGCGATCCGTTCCTCGACCGGGGCTGAATTACCTCCATTCTTGACTTAACCCCGCTTTGTTCTACTCGTGTTCGCAGCTAAAGCTTGCGGAGACGAGTGCATGGGACAAGTGGATTTTGCCTACGACATGGTGGCGAACGGGGAAAGAGCGGCGCTCGCGGTAGCGATCTACGCCGACCGCATGGAGCAGCGGCAGGAAATCGGCGAGGACGCAATGGCCGCGGGTTTGCGGCTGGGCGAGCTGGGGTCGGTCGCGTCGCTGGCGGATGGCGATGTCCGGGTGCTGGCCGACGTGGTCGTGCTCGACTGCCCGGAAGCCGATGCCGCGACATTGGCTGCGCTTGCCCGGCTCGACGTGCGTGCCGCGCGCTCCGGTGCGCAGCTGGTGGTGTCGACCAGCATGGCCGCGCTGGAGCCGGTCTTCGGCTGCCTCGATCTCTCTCGCGCGCAGATCCTGGTCGCCCCGACCCGGGCGGAGCGGGTGATCGCGCTCGGCAGCGCGCTCTCGGCCATTTCCGGCGCGCGCGTGCGCGAGCTTTCGGACGACGACCGGCTGACGCTGATCCGCCTGACCGAGCAGGTGGGTGAGATCGCCGCTCGGCTCGATCGCCTGTCGGCCGGGCTCCCCGAGAAATCGAACGTCTTCCGGTTCGAATCGCCTTCGCAGGATTACCGAGGCGGGGAGGAGAGTGCGGAGCGCAATCTGCTGCGCAAGCCGCGCCCGCCGCTGCCCGATCCGCGGCTGGTCCGCCGCATCATTCGCCAGCGGCGGCTGCGCGCGAAGTACTTCGGTGCGGAATTCTTCGCCGATCCCGCGTGGGACATGCTGCTCGATCTCACCGCCGCGCGGGCCGAACATGCGCGCGTGTCGGTCAGTTCGCTGTGCATCGCAAGCGGCGTCCCGCCCACCACGGCGCTGCGCTGGATCGGGCAGATGACCGAAGCCGGGCTGTTCGAACGGCAGGAGGACCAGACCGACCGCCGCCGCGCCTTCATCACCCTCAGCGACCGCGCCGCCGACGCCATGGCCCGCTATTTCGAGGAACTGGGACGCACGGCGGAAGGGCTGGTCTAGGACGCGGTAAAAGTTTGGCGGGTTGGCGGGAACGGGTGTGGGGCTCTCCAAGAGGTCCGCCGCCTATCCCGTTATCCTGCAGAGGCTGGGACCGCGCCCTCGATGATGCGTCGGCGGTCGCTCGTTGCGTGAAGAAGCGAAGAGCCTGCCAGCCCTTCCATCCCTTTGTCATCCCCGCGAAAGCGGGGATCCAGGGACGAGCGCCGGACAATGGATCCCCGCGTGCGCGGGGATGACGAAGGGGGGAGGATTCGCCAGCCGGCACGCGGCTGGGCTTCTGCGCGTCTCGGCGTCTTCGCGGCGCGCGCTTTTCGTGAGGTTTAGGGACCGCACCCACACAACATCCTCCGGCGGCGAACCCGGATGCGTGACGCCTGGGAACTCGGATCGCGCGGCCGGTGCGGCACGCCAGGGGGCGTGCGCGGGGTCGGGCGGGTGGCGGTTTGGTTGCGAACGACCGACGGATGCGTTTGCGGCGTGAGGTTCGCCGCACACGATCCGCTTGCCCGCCGCCGCCGCGGTGGGGCCCGGTTCGATCCCTGCGGTCCGGGACTGGCGGGCGCAGACGGCCGGGACTCGCCAAAAGTCCGCCCGTGCCCCGTGGCTGATCCGCCACGCCAGCGCGCGGTGGGCCGCTGCCGGGAGACCCGGGGCTGATCGCCGGGTTCGCAAGGGCAGCGCGCAGGCACCGCGAACATCCATGTCCCGGCTTCCGGCGGAAGGGAGCAATGCTTCCGGCTCCTTGGGAGTACGCACCCGAGCCTCTGCACATCGCACGCCAGCCGCACCGGCCGCGCCGCTGATGAGAGAGTATGACGCCCTCTACCAGCGGAAGAGAGACAAGGCACCGTCGACACAAGCGCCTGTCCCGATCCTCGTTGCCTGGCGTTGAGGTCCACCAAGCCAGCACCCACTAACCTATATGGTTTCTTTTGTCAAGATGGCTGGTAAACCGGATGAGGGGAGCGCCGCTTTCCGCCCCTCGTCATCCCAGCGAAAGCTGGGATCGCGTGCGGCACCGTACGACCTGGCGGAGAGCGATCCCAGCTTTCGCTAGGATGACGGGAAGCGCAGAAAACCTAGGTAGAGGCCCGCTCTGCCGCCACCCTTTGTCTTCTGCCGCCTCCCCCCTTGTCATCCCCGCGGACGCGGGGATCCAGGGTCGCGCTGTCAGTTTATGGATCCCCGCTTTCGCGGGGATGACCCATAGGGGGGATGGGAGTTGGGCAACAAGGCGGGCTTCTCAGTGACTCTGCTGTTCGCCCGCCCCCGGCATCTCGGCCTTCATGGCGAGGACAGGAAGACGCGACGAGCTATCCAGGTTTCGCCTAGAGCCAGCCCGCAGTCTCCAGCAGCAGCCAGACGCCCACGGCCAGGAACAGCAGCGCCGCCGCTGCGCGCACGGCGCCGAGCGGTATGCGGGCAATCAGGGCGTTGCCGAGGAAGACCGCCGGGACGTTGGCGATCATCATCCCCAGTGTCGTGCCGGCGGTGACGATCAGCACGCTCTGGAACTGCGCGCCGAGGGCGACCGTGGCGACCTGCGTCTTGTCGCCCATCTCGACGAGGAAGAATGCGACCAGCGTCGTCAGGAACGCGCCGAAGCGCGCCGGTTTAGGGGTCTCGTCCTCGTCCAGCTTATCGGGCACGAGCGTCCATGCCGCCATGACGATGAAGGAGGCGGCGACCAGATAGCGGAACCAGATCCCGTCGAGCAGGAAGCTGGCGACCTCGCCCAGGAATGCGGCGAAGGCATGGTTGGCGAGCGTCGCGAAAAGAATGCCGAGCACGATCGGCAGCGGCCGTTTGAACCGCGCCGCGAGCACGATCGCGAGCAGCATGGTCTTGTCGCCGATCTCGGCGAGGGCGACCACCGCGGTCGAGGTCAGGAAGGCTTCCAAGGTAGATCTCCGGGGCCGGGCAGCGACAAGACGAACGGCATCGCACCACGCGCCCGGCCAGGCGGGGTGCCATGCCATTGGTCTCGCCCGAACGGTCTCCCGTCCCCCGCGCGCCACGGCCTCTCGACCGAGTATGTTGACGCGCAGGCCCGCCCGCAGGCGGTCGGCTACTCCCCAGATGACGGGCCGGGCCTAGCCACGCGGTTCGTGAAGATCAACCCGCCGTGCTTCGGCGCAGGATGACAGTGTGTCCATGTCCGGAAAAGTTGCCGGACAGGGGCTTGCGCACGGCATCGGCGCGCGCGCGGTTGAGGATCGCGAGGGGCACGTCGGCATCGTGCAGGATCGTGTCGGCCCGGCCCAGCAGCCGCGCCTGCCGCAGCGTCAGATCGTCGGGGTCGTCGCTGGTGAGCACGATTTCCACGCAGGAGCTGGCGGCGTCATCTGCAGCGTTTTCCAGCCATCCCTCGATCCGCTCCGCCGAATCCTCCCGCAAGGGATCGAGCACGCCATCTTCAGCCAACGCCCGATCGAGCGCGCGGCGGCGATCGGCGGCATCCGGAAAGCGCCCGCGGATCGCCTCGCGCGCGGCGTAAAGCCCCTCCGCCAGGCGCCCGAGCGATGGCGGCAACAGCGCCTCCAGCCGCAGCCGCAAGTGCTTGGCCAGCCCCGCCGACGCGCCGCCCGTTCCGACCGCGACCAGCACCGGATCGCGGTCGAGCACGCTGGGGACGGTGAAGTCGCACAGCTCGGGCCGGTCGGTCACGTTGACCAGCAGCCCCTTGCCTTTCAGCCGCATGGCCGCCGCTTTGGCCTCCTGCGCGTCGTCGAGCGCGACGAAGGCGAGCCGCGCGTGATGCGCCTCCGCCTCGCCGCCGCACAGGCCGCCCGCGCGCTCGACCAGCCGCCGCTTCGCTTCCGCCGCATCGCCCTGGCCGAGCACGACCACGCGCTCGCCCGCGACCCGGTGGAAGAGCGGAAGGCTCTTCATAGCCAGTCGGGCACCCGCTCCGCGTCCATGATCGCGTCGGCCGGGATGCGGTCCGCCACGACCGCGAACCGGTCGCCGTCGACCAGCACTTCGGGGACGAAGCCGCGGCTGTTGTAGCTGCTCGCCATCGTCGCGCCGTAGGCCCCGGCGGTGCGGAACACGGCGAGATCGCCGGCCGCGAGCGCGTCGATCTCGCGGTCCGTTGCGAACGTGTCGCCGGTCTCGCAGATCGGGCCGACGACGTGCGAGGTCATCCTGTTCCCGCTCGGCGCGACCGCCTCGATATCGTGCCAGGCGCCGTACATCGCCGGGCGGGCGAGGTCGTTCATCGCGGCATCGACGATCACGAAAGGCGGCCCGTTGCCGCTGCGCTTGGAGCGGATCACGCGCGTCAGCAGAATGCCCGCGTTGCCCGCGATCACGCGCCCGGGCTCGAAGGTGAGGCGCACGTCCCAACCCTTCGTCACCCGCGCGACCATCGCGCCGTAGTCCGCCGGGGAGGGCATGATGTCGCCCGGCTTGTAAGGCACGCCGAGCCCGCCGCCGAGGTCGGCATGCGTGACCGTAAGCCCCGCCGCACGCAGCTCCCCGATCAGGGCGCCGAGCTTGGTGAAGGCGCTTTCGAGCGGTTCGAGATCGCCGAGCTGGCTGCCGATATGCACGGCCACGCCCCGCATATCGAGCCCGTCCTCCGCCGCCAGCGCGGCATAGATCGCGCCGGCGCGGTCGAGCGGGACGCCGAACTTGTTCTCGCGCTTGCCGGTCGAGATCTTCTCGTGCGTGCGCGCGTCGACGTCCGGATTGACGCGCAGCGCGCAGGCCGCCGTCTTGCCGAGGCGGCGCGCGATCGCGGCGAGCTCGTAGCCCTCTTCCTCGGATTCGATGTTGAACTGGCCGATCCCGGATTCGAGCCCCTGGACGAGCTCGGCATGGGTCTTGCCGACGCCGGAGAACACCACGTCGGCCGGCGCCATCCCGGCTGCCAGCGCGCGCGTCAGCTCGCCGCCCGAGACGACATCGGCGCCGTAGCCTTCCTTCTGCAGAACGCTGAGCACCGCGAGGTTCGGGTTCGCCTTCACCGCGAACGCGAGGTGCGGCCGATCGAGCGCCGACAGCCCCTCGCGGAACACGCGGGCGTGGCGCACCAGCGTGGCGCGCGAATAGACGTAGACGGGCGTGCCGACGGCCTCGGCGATCGCGGAAAGCGGTACGTCCTCGGCGTGAAGGACGCCGTTCTTGAGCTGGAAATGGTCCATGCGCGGGCGCTTAGCCGGTGCGCATGCGGCAGTCGAGCAAGCCTTGCTTGAAAGGGGGGAGGCAGGCCCTTTGCGGCTTCGCGAAAGGCGTTATTCCGGCGGCAGGTCGAAGGGATCGTCCTCGCGCTCTTCGGAACGCTTGCGCAGTTCGACGCTGCGTTCGGGCGCCGCCTGCGGGTCGAGCTCCAGCAGGTCCTGCGGGCCGGGGCGAACCTCGCTCCCGTAAGGCGCGGGCGGCAGCGTCTGCCCGGGGAGCGGCTCGAGGTCGGACTTCTGCCCGCACCCGACGAGGGCGGCGGCGAGGGCAAGCGGTGCGAGGATCCGGCGCATCATTCCTCCACGCCGAGCGCAGCGCGCGCTTCGGCCACGCGCTGTCTTACCTGATCGGGCGCGGTCCCGCCATAGGAGGCCCGCGCCGCGACCGAGGCGTCGACCGACAGCGCGGCGAACACGCCTTCGCCGATTCGCGCGTCGATCGCCTGAAGGTCCGCCAGCGAGAGCTGGTCCAGCGCCACGCCCCGCTGCTCCGCCAGCTTGACCGCGGCGCCGGTGATATGGTGCGCCTCGCGGAACGGAATGTCCGCCTCGCGCACGAGCCAGTCGGCGAGATCGGTCGCCGTGGCATAGCCGAGTTCGGCCGCGGCGCGCATGCGGGCCGTGTCGAATCGGCTGTCGGCGACCATGCCGGTCATCGCCGCGATCGACAGCGCGAGCAGGCCCGCCGCTTCGAATACCGGCGGCTTGTCGTCCTGCATGTCCTTCGAATAGGCGAGCGGCAGGCCCTTCATCGTCACCATCAGCGCGGTCAGGCAGCCGACGATCCGCCCCGCGTGCCCGCGAACCAGCTCGGCCGCATCGGGGTTCTTCTTCTGCGGCATGATGCTGCTGCCGGTGCTGAGCGAGTCGGGCAGGCGGATGAAGCCGAACGGCTGGCTGGCCCAGAGGATCATCTCCTCCGCCAGCCGCGAGAGGTGCAGCGAACACTGCGCGGCCGCCTGCAGGTAATCGAGCGCGAAATCCCGGTCGGACACGGCATCGAGGCTGTTCGCGGTCGGACGGTCGAAGCCGAGCGCCTCGCAGGTCGCCTGGCGGTCGATCGCAAACCCCGTTCCCGCAAGTGCGGCCGACCCGAGCGGGCATTCGTTGAGCCGCGCCCGCGCATCGGCAAAGCGGCTGCGGTCGCGGCGCACCATCTCGTAGTAGGCCATCAGGTGATGGCCGAGCGTGACCGGCTGCGCGGTCTGCAGGTGGGTGAAGCCGGGCATGACGCTGTCGGCATGTTCGTTCGCCCGCGTCACCAGCGCGTGCTGCAAAGCGGCGAGGCCGGCGTCGGCCTGATCGATCGCCTCCCGCACCCAGAGGCGGAAGTCGGTCGCGACCTGATCGTTGCGGCTGCGCGCGGTGTGCAGCCGTCCTGCCGCCGGGCCGATCAGTTCGGCGAGGCGGCTCTCGGTGGTCATGTGGATGTCTTCGAGGTCCCAGTTCTCGGGAACCCCGTTCGCCTCGTACTCGGCGGCCACCGCATCGAGGCCGCGCGCGATCTCCGCCGCGTCGGCCTGCGAGACGATCTCCTGCGCGGCGAGCATAGCGACATGCGCCTTGCTCGCGGCGATGTCCTGGCGCCAGAGGGCCTTGTCGAACGGGATGGAAGCGTTGATTTCGCGCATGATCGCGCTAGGGCCTTCGGCGAACCTGCCGCCCCACATCGCATTGGAACCGCCCTTGTCGCCGTCCCTGTCGTTCCGCTTTTCGCTCACGATAATCGCCTTGGCCCTGGTTGTTGCCGGCTGCGATAGGCAAGCGCCCGAGGAGGTGCAAGGCGAGGGCGCGTTGGCGGCGGACAAGGCGGACTTGTCGAGCGTGATCGACCGCAGCCGCGCGGGCGAGCTGATGCCGGCCATGACGGTCTCCGACCCGGCGGGCAACCGGTTCAACCTCGCGGCGGCGCAGGGGACGCCGGTGCTGCTCAACCTGTGGGCGACGTGGTGCGCGCCGTGCGTGAAGGAAATGCCGCAGCTCGACGATCTCGCCGGGGAGTACGGCGACTCGCTGCGCGTCATCACCGTCAGCCAGGACATGGGCGGCGCGGACAAGGTGGAACCGTTCTTCGCGCAGATGCAGTTCGAGCACCTCGAGCCCTGGATGGAGCCGGAGCTCGAGCTGGGCTTCGCGCTCGAAAGCCAAAGCCTGCCCACCACCGTGCTCTACGATGCCAGCGGCCGCGAGGTCTGGCGCGTGGTCGGCGAATACGACTGGTCGAGCGCCGAAGTGCGCGAGGCGATTGCGGAGGCGATCGCCTAGCCGGAGAGGGCCGGACGGCCGCGGACGTTCCGATGCCTTCTCTGCGCTGCGCGCGAAAAAAGCGGCGAGTCATTCTCGCGCAATGAATCCGCAAAGCGGGCGTAACAACTCTTCCCCACCAGAGCGCTGTTCCAGGGGAACAGCCACTCACGGAAGGCAGCGCATTCGGCCACGGCGAGTTCGCCGCCGGTCGCGGCAGCCGGAATTGGACCGGGATTGACCGGCGATTTCGCTGCCGACGCAGGCCAGCTGCCGTCCCCGCGTGGCGCGCATTCTAGGGGAAAACGAGTACAATGAAGCACAAGACGAACGCCCGCCGCGGCGGGCAACTTCTCGTAGGGGTCGCTTACGCCGCCTTGTCCGCAACCTCTGCAATGGCGCAGACGGCGGATACGCCCGCGGCCAGCAGTGCGGAGGAGGCGGAGGAGGATGTCATCGTCGTCTCGGGGTATCGCGAGAGCCTCAGGGAAGCGATCGACATCAAGCGCGAGACGATCGGCTTTTCGGACTCCATTGTGGCCACCGACATTGCCGACTTTCCCGAGCAGAACCTGTCCGAAGCGCTGCAGCGCATTCCCGGCGTCACGATCGAGCGCGAGAAAGGCCTCGGCACCCGCGTCAACGTCCGCGGCCTGCCGACCGAGTTCACGCTGGTGACGATCAACGATCTCGCCACCGCGTCCGGCTCGGGCGGGCGCGACGTCGAGTTCGACATTTTCGCCTCCGAGCTGATCCAGTCGGTCACCGTCCAGAAGTCGCCGACCGCGGCGGACGAGGAAGGCGGCATCGCAGGTTCGGTCAAGATCGGGACCGCGCGCCCGTTCGACAATCCGGGCCTGCGCGTGGTCGGCTCCGTGGAAGGCGCGTACAACTCGATCTCGGAAGAGATCGATCCGCAGTTCTCCGTCCTCGCGAGCAACACTTTCGGCGACTTCGGCGTGCTTCTCTCGGTGTCGAAGGGGCAGCGGACCAATCGCACCGATTCCAACTCCGGCATCAACTTCCGTCCGATCTCGCGCTGGACCAGCCGGGGCGATGCCCAGACCGACCAGGCGCTCGAGGTGCTCGAGCGTGACGCCGGCATCGTGTTCGACGACGTCAACGATGGGAACGAAGTCGATCGGGTGGTCTTCCTCGACAAGGTCGGCGACCGGATCTACCTCAACGATCAGGACAAGCTGGGCTTCTCGGGATCGCTGCAATACCGCCCGAGCGACCAGTTCAGCGTGACCTTCGACGCCTTCCTCGGCTCGTTCGACACGGTCGAGGACGAATACGACGCGGCCGCCTATTCCGCGTCCAGCCGGTCGACGCTCGGCATCATTCACGATTACGACGACACCACCCTGTCGGAGCACGGCATCGTCGTCTTGCGCGACGTGTCCTACACCGCCACCCAGCACGAGTTCCTGAGCAAGGAACGGATCACCGAGACCGACTACCGCCAGTTCGGCGGTGAGATGAACTGGGAACCCGGCAAATGGGAGATCGACCTGCTCGCCGGTTACTCGGGCGCCAGCAAGTCACGCGACAACGCCAATCTGAAGCACGTCGCCTACGCCCCGTCGCGCACCCGCTACACCGAAACCGGCGGCGAGACGATCTCGAGCGACGATCCGAACACGATCGACATGTACAACTCGCCCGAATCCTATCTCTTCGAGGCCTACGAGACGACCTATGAAGAGATCGAGGACGACAAGTACACCGCGCAGCTCGACGTCGCCTACAACTTCGACAGCGTGCTGAAGCGCATCAATTTCGGCTCGCGCTACACCAACAAGACCACCGAGCGTCAGTACGGCGAGGAGAAGATCCAGGGGCCGACGCGCGGCGACACCTCGTACGTCAACGAGCGGACGCTCGCCGACAGCGAGCTCGGCTATGTGACCGATATCGTCGGCGGCAAGGACTACCAGGCGCGCGACCTCGACTGGCGGCAGATCTCGAACGACTACGCGCGCGATTTCTTCCGCCCCGACGGCTTCCTGTCGCCGTTCGACGACGGCCAGTTCTACCGCGTGAAGGAGGAGACGATCGCCGCCTACGGCATGGCCGACTTCGAGTTCGACATCGCCTCGATGCCGGTCTTCGTGAACGCCGGCGCGCGCTACATCAAGACGACCGTGCGCTCGTCCGGCTTCCACCAGGTGCAGAACCCCGACGGCTCGACCGGCTATACCGACGAGCCGGTCTCGAGCGAGGGCAGCTATGAGAAGGTCCTGCCCTCCTTCAACGCGCATATCGAGGTGGCGGACGACCTGCTCGTCCGCGCGGCCGCCTCGCAGACATTGATCCGTCCGGCGCTGACCGACCTCGCCTACAAGCGGACCGCGAGCTGGAACGAGTTCCGCTTCACCGATGGCAACCCCAGCCTCAAGCCGACTTATGCCGACCAGTGGGAAGTCGGCATCGAGAAGTATCTCGGCAGCGACGGCCTGCTCGCCGCGTCCTATTTCTGGAAGAACATCAAGGGCGTGGTCCAGAACGAGCTGACCGGCGTGGTCGAGGACGTGACCAAGTACAACGCCAACGGCACGATCGACGGGGTCTACGATTTCGACGTCTACCAGCCGGTGAATGCCGAGGGATCGTACAAGGTGAGCGGCGTCGAGCTGGTCGCGGTGGTGCCGTTCTGGTGGTTCCACGAATCGCTGGAAGGCTTCGGCGTGAACGCCAACTACACCTTCCTCGACAGCTCGCTGACGGGCGAATCCGATCTCGACATCCCGACCTCGCCGATCGGCCTTTCCGACAACACCTACAACGCGACGCTGTTCTACGAACGCGGCCCGTTCGCGGCGCGCGTCTCCTACAACCACAAGAGCGCCTATGTGGAGCGGATCGAGCGGAACATGTATCCGGTCTACCGCGACGCCTACGGCCAGGTCGATCTGGCCGTCAGCTATCAGGTGACCGACAACTTCCGGGTCGAGCTGCAGGGCATCAACGTGACCGACGAGGCGACCACGGGGTACACGATGGATCCCGCGTTCCCGACCACCTACGAATTCTCGGGAAGCCGCATCAGCCTGGGCGTTCGCGCCCAGTTCTGATCGCCGGGCAAGCGGTTACGGGAGCGCCTTTCCGCCTGGCGGGAGGGCGCTCCAACCCGCCTCGGACGATCGTCTCATAAGCTTAACACGGGCAGCCTATCGGCGCGACAGCCGGCGAGATCCCGGCCGTCTCCATGATCGCAGGGGTAACGACATGTTCTGGCTGAACGCCATCCTCCTGATGCTGGATCCCATGCCGGTTGCGGCAGAAGATCCGGTCAGGATCAACGATCTGGTGATGGTCGGCACGCACAACAGCTACAAGCTGGCGATGCCGGAAGAGCGTATGGCGCAGCTGCGCGAGCACGACCCGCAGGCCGCGGACTCGCTCGATTACGCGCACCGGCCGCTGACCGAGCAGCTCGACGCAGGCGCGCGGCAGATCGAGCTCGACGTCTATTACGATCCGCACGGCGGCCATTTCGCCGGTACGTCGGACGATCCCGCGCTCCGGCGCCCCGGGTTCAAGGTCCAGCACATTCCGGGCCTCGACGACCGCACGAGCTGTCCGACGCTGGTGCAGTGTCTCGCCATCATCAAAGACTGGTCGGACGCCCATCCGGGCCATGCGCCGATCCTCGTCATGATGAATGCCAAGGACAGCACCGGCGATGCCAGCCCGATCGTAGAGGCGCTGCCGTTCACCGAAGCCGCCTTCGACGCGCTCGACCGGGAGATCCGGTCGGTGCTCCCGGCGGACAAGCTGATCGTCCCCGACAATGTCCAAGGGAGCTATCCGACGCTGCGCGAGGCAGTGCTCGCCGACAACTGGCCGACGCTGGACGCGGCGCGCGGGCGCCTGATGTTCGCGCTCGACGAAGGGCCCGAGAAGGTCGCGCTCTATCGCGGTGATCGCGTTTCGCTCGAAGGACGTGTGCTGTTCGTCAACACCGACGAAGATTCGCCCGCGGCGGCCTATCTCACCCTCAACCATCCGATCCGTGAGGCGGATCGCATCCGGCGCGCGGTCGAGGCGGGGTTCATCGTGCGGACCCGCGCCGATGAAGGCACCGCTGCCGCGCGGACCGGCGACACGCGCCAGCGCGACGCGGCCCTCGCCAGCGGCGCCCAATATATCTCGACCGATTACCTCTGGCCCGATCCACGCTTCGACACCGGCTATCGCGTCGGGCTCTCCGGCAGTGCCGCCGTCGTCTGCAATCCGGTGAGCCGCCCCCAGGGCTGCGGTGCCGATCCGCTCGAACCGCCCACGCGCTGACCGCTCTTCTCAACATCACACGTCAGGATACGCCGATGCCGCTTCCGCTCCGCCGCCCTTCGATCATGCTGCTCTGCGCACTCGCCGCCGTGCCCGCCTCCGGTCAGGACCAGACCGCAGCGCCCGCGGCCGGTCCGACGCGCGCCGCGCAAGGCGATCTGAGCATACCAGCGGGTGCGCGCCGCATCGGCGACGATCTGACGGACCACTACCGCGACCTGCTGGCGGAGCGCGAAGTGCGCAACGTGATCCTGCTGATCGGCGACGGCATGGGCGATTCGGAGATCACGATCGCGCGCAACTATGCCCAGGGCGCCGGGGGCGCGTTCAAGGGCATCGACGCGCTGCCGGTCTCAGGCCAATACACCCACTACGCGCTCGATAGGGAGACCGGAAAGCCCGACTACGTGACGGACTCCGCCGCTTCCGCGACCGCCTGGTCCTCCGGCGTGAAGACCTACAACGGCGCGATCGGCGTGGACATCCACGCCCGGCCGCATCCGGCGCTGCTAGAGATGGCGAAGGCGGCGGGCCTCGCCACCGGCAATGTCACCAGCGGCGAGATCCAGGATGCGACGCCCGCGGCGCAGATCGCGCACGTGACGCAGCGCAAGTGCTACGGCCCGGTGGCGACGAGTGAGGCGTGCCCGGCCAATGCGCTCGAGAACGGCGGCGCCGGATCGATCGCGGAACAGGCGCTGGCGCTGCGGCCCGACGTGCTGCTGGGCGGCGGCGCGGCCACGTTCGCGGAAGTCGCCAAGGCCGGACCGTTCGAAGGCCGCACGCTGTTGCAGCAAGCCGAAGCGCGCGGTTACGCCATCGTCCGCGACGCGGCCGCGTTGCGCGCGGTGAGCGAAGCGAACCAGCGCCAACCGCTGCTCGGGCTGTTCGCGCCCGGCGTCATGCCGGTGCGCTGGACCGGTCCGAAGGCCACGTACCATGGCAATCTCGACCAGCCGCCCGTCCGCTGCGCCGACAATCCCCAGCGGACCGAGGCCATCCCGACGCTCGCCGCCATGACCGAGAAGGCGATCGAGCTGCTGAAAGGCAACCCGGACGGCTTCTTCCTCCAGGTCGAAGGCGCCTCGATTGACAAGCAGAACCATGCCGCCAACCCGTGCGGCCAGATCGGCGAGACCGTCGATCTGGACGAAGCGGTGCAGGCCGCCCTCGCCTTCGCCCGCGCCGACGGGCACACCCTGGTGATCGTGACCGCCGACCATGCGCACACCAGTCAGATCGTCGGTAACGGCACCCGTGCGCCGGGTCTGACAGCCGCGCTCAGGACGCACGACGACGCGGTGATGACGATCAGCTACGGCACCGCCGAAGAGGGATCGCAGGGCCACACCGGCGCGCAGCTTCGCGTCGCGGCCTATGGCCCGCGCGCTATCAACTTCACCGGCCTGACCGACCAGACTGACATGTTCTACATTATCCGCGACGCGCTGGGTCTGAACGCCCCGCAATAGTCGGGCGCGAGATCTGCGATGGTGGGCGGTGACGGGTTCGAACCGCCGACCCTCTCGGTGTAAACGAGATGCTCTACCAGCTGAGCTAACCGCCCCACGGTGCGCCGCGCTTCTAGCGTGCTGTCGCCGAGAATCAATTGCGAATGGCGCATATGCGCGGCTAGGGGCCGGTCATGACGCAGGCGCATCTTCTGGTTCTCGCAACGGGCGGCACGATTGCGGGGGTGGCGGGGTCCGCTTTGCGGCACGATTATCGCCCCGGCCAGATCGGGGTGGACGACTATCTCGAGCAGGTCGGCGCGCTCGGGCTGGAGGCGCGGCTGGTCGGGCGGCAGATCGCCAACATCGGCTCGGAAGACATAGAGCCGGCGATCTGGACGCGGCTGCACGAGGAGATCTCCGCCGCCTTTGCCGACCCCCACTGCGAAGGGGTGATCGTCACCCACGGCACCGACACCGCGGAAGAGACCGCCTTTCTGCTCGACCTGACGCTGCCGACGGCCAAGCCGGTCGTGCTGGTCGGGGCGATGCGCCCGGCGGATGCGGTCGGGTACGACGGGTTGCGTAACTTCGCCAACGCGGTGCGCGTCGCCAGCGATCCGGAGGCTGCGGGGCGCGGGGTGCTGGTGGTGATGGGCGACCGGGTGTTCGCCGCGCGCGACGTGCGCAAGGTCCGCACGCGCGGGACCGATGCCTTCCGGGGGTTCCCGCGCGATGCGGTGGGGCTGGTCACGCCGAGCGCGCTCGACTGGTTCGGCGCCCCGTGGCGCGCGGGCGAGGGCGCGCAATACGCCTATCATGCAGAGCTGCCCGAGGTGCCGATCCTCTACGTCTACGGCGGGATCGCGGCGGATGCAGCCGCGCGGCTGACGAGCGAGGTGACGCGCGGGCTGGTGGTCGCCGGGGTGGGCGAGGGGAACATGCCCGAGCCGCTGCGCGCCGAACTGGTGCGCCTGCGCGAGAGCGGGGTGACGGTGGTCCGCGCCAGCCGCCTCGACGAGGGGCTGGTCGACCGCGAACCGGAGGACGACGCCAATGGCTTCATCGCTGCGCGCGCGCTTAACCCGCAGAAGGCGCGGATACTGCTGCAGGTGCTGCTGGCGAACGGGATCGGCGATCCGGCCGCGATCCAGGCGGCGTTCGACCGGCGGTAAGTGAAATAGATGCATCATCCGCTCTCTCCCCTCCAGGGGAGAGATACGCAGGCTTGCGAGCTTGCTCGCTAGCCGGAGTTGAGAGGGGGACGATACGGCAAGCGTCGCGCGATACCCCCTCTCCCAACCCTCTCCCCTGAAGGGGAGAGGCTATGGTCGCTTACCCCCAGGGCGTGACCAGGTACTTCTCGCCCGTCTTCATCGCGCGGTAGTCGGTCGCGGCGTCCTTCTCCAGCATCTGCTCGAGCGTGACTTCGCGCTTGTAATGGCTGGCGAACGTGGTGGTGATATTGTCGAGCACGCGCTTGCGCATCCGCGCCACGGTCTCCGCGCCGGCCTGCGCGAGGAACGGGGTGAGGAGCCAGCCCGAGAGCGTCCAGCCGAAGCCGTAGCTGGGGGTGAGGATCGTCGGCCCGAGGTCGAGCCGGCCATAGATGAACATGCGCTTCGGCTGGTTCGAGCCGTAGCGGTTATACTCGCTCATCTTCGAGACGGCGACGCGCTCCATCGCCTTGAAGCAAGCGTCGACGGTGGTGCCGCCGCCGATCGGATCGAAGCCGTAATAGGCGTCGGTCGCGTCGATCGCCTCGCACAGTTTCGGCAGGAAATCGTCGGCCGAGGAGTTCACGACCCACTTGGCCCCGAGCCCCTTGAGCAAATCGGCCTGCTCCTGCTTGCGGACGATGTTGACCAGCTCGATCCCGTCTTCCTGACAGATACGGTTGAGCATCTGGCCGAGGTTGGACGCGGCGGCGGAATGGATGATCGCCTTCTGCCCGTCCATCTTCGCGTTCTCGACGAAGCCGAGCGCGGTCATCGGATTGACGAACGCGCTCGCCCCGTCGCGCGCGGAAGTGTCGCCCAGCGGCAGGCACATGGCGGCGTCGGCGATCGCGTATTGCGAGAAGGCGTGGCCGGGCACGCAGGCGACGCGCTGGCCGACGAGCGCCTGGGCAGCTTCCGAACCGCCCGCCGCAACCACCGTGCCCGCGCCCTCGTTGCCGACCGGCAGACGCTGCCCGTGGCGGCCCTTGGCACCCGAGTTGAACGGTTCGGGCATATTGGCGACGAGCTTGCCGGGCGAGAACTGGGCGTTGTCGATGTCCGCCGGGCCGAACAGCAGCGCGAGGTCGCTCGGGTTGATCGGCGCGGCTTCCATCTTCACCAGCACCTGATTGCCGGTCGGATCGGGAAACTGCGTCTCGGCCACCTCCACCTTCAGCGTGCCGTCCGGCGCAAGGGTGGTGAAAAGCTGCTTTCCGGTGGTGGTCATCGGTCGGTTTCCTCTCTTTCTGGTCCTTCGAGACGGGCTTTCAGGCCTGCGGCTTCGCCTCTTCTGAAGGAACGGTTTTGGTTTGCAACCTCTCTAGCGGGGTTCGACTTGAGGTGCGAGGCCTGTGTTGGGCATGCCGAGACGGCTGGGTGTGTCAAAACACCGGGCGCAGGGGGAATCGACCTTCGCTATCTGCCGGAATCGTCACCCTGAACTTGTTTCAGGGCCCATTTCTCCACCTGCATCACCGGATCCGGAGGCGCGATGGATGCTGAAACGAGTTCAGCATGACGGTCTTTTATACGCGGACGGCTTTTATACGCGGACGTGTTCCACCCCGGCCAGCCTGTTTCCAGGCTCTCAGGGATAGACCGCGCGCACGAAATAGAGCCCGCTCGGCGGGGCGTTGAGGCCGAGCGCCTGCCGGTCGCGCGCCGCCAGCGCCTCGGTCACCTGCTCCTCGCGCCAGCGGCCCATGCCGACGAGCGCGAGGCAGCCGACCATCGATCGCACCTGGTGGTGGAGGAAGCTGCGCGCCTCGGCCTCGATCAGCACCTCCTCCCCCGCGCGGCGAACCGCGAGGCGGTCGAGCGTCTTGACCGGGCTCGCCGCCTGGCAATGGGCGGAGCGGAAGGTGGTGAAGTCGTGCCGGCCGACCAGTGCCTGCGCGGCGCGGTGCATGGCGTCGGCATCGAGCGGCTGCGGCACCTGCCAGGCGCGATCCTTGTCGAGCGTGAGCGGCGCGCGCCGGTTGATGATCCGATATTCGTAGGCGCGCCCGATGCAACTGAAGCGCGCGTGCCAGTCATCGGGCACGATCTCGCAGCCGATCACCGCGATCGGATCGGGGCGGAGGAGGGCGTTCAGTGCCTCCATCAGCCGGAACGGATCGAACGGCTTTTCGATGTCGACGTGGCTGCGCATGGCCAGCGCATGGACGCCGGTGTCGGTGCGGCCGGAGGAATGGAGCGTCGCCTCCTCGCTCGTCACCGCGTGCACCGCGCGCTCGACCGCTTCCTGCACGCTCGGCCCGTGCGGCTGGCGCTGCAGGCCCATGAACGGCGTGCCGTCGAATTCGAGGGTGAGGGCGAAGCGGGTCATGCTGTGGGGATCAGCGCGCGTCGGCGCGGGCGAGCACCTCGAGCAGGCGCGGCTCGAACACGTCGGGCGCCTCTACCTGCGGCGAATGGCCGAGATCTTCGAAGGCGATGAGTTCGCCATCGGGGAAGCGGCGCGCCGCATCGGGGGCGAGGGCCGGTATCGCGCGGAGCCGCCGCTGAACGTCCTGCGGGGCCTGTCCTTTGCCGAAGGTGGTCGTGTCCAGCATCCCCACCATCAGCGTCACCGGCATGGTCAGGCTTTCGAGATGCTGCGAGATCGGCTGCGTCAGGATCATCTCGCTGGTCTTGGCCTGCGCGTAGGCGACGGCATCGCCGCTGGCGTACTGCCCCGCCAGCATCCGCACCCAGCGGTCGTAGCGCGGCTCCCATTGGCCGTGGTAGTAGGTATCGAGCTGGTACTTGCGGATTTCGTCGTAGCCCTTGGCCCGCTCCTGCTCGACCAGCTTCGACAGCGGCACGTAAGGCACCCCTTCGGCCATCCGGTCGGTCAGCCCCAGCGGGTTGATCAGCACGAGCTGGCGGACCGCGCCCGGATACATGTGCGCGAAATGCATCGCGAGCATGCCGCCGGTCGAATGGCCGATCACCGCCGCGTCGGCGATCCCCTGCCGCTCCATCAGCTCGCGCGTGAAGGCCGCCATCATGGCGAACGTGTACTGCGCCTCGCGCGGCTTGGAGGATTTGCAGAAGCCGATCTGGTCGGGAACCAGCACGCGGTAGCCGGCGGCGAGCAGCGCCTCGACCGTGTCATGCCATGTCGCACCGCAGAAGTTCTTGCCGTGCAGCAGCACCACGCTGCGGCCGTTCGGCACGTCCGGCGTGACGTCCATGAAGGCCATCTGGCCCTCGGTATCGCCGATCTGGACCGGCATCGTCTCGACCGGCCACGGATATTCGAAACGTTCGAGATCGACGCCGAACTGCTCGACCGTCGGACTCGGTGCGTCCGGTTGCGCCGCAGCGGGATGCGTCAGCATGGCGAGACCGATCGCGGCGGCCGGAAGGATGCGGAGAAACGTCGGCGTCTTCATGGTCGTTCGGCTCCGGTGTTGCGCGCGGTCGGGATCATTCCACCATCGTCCCCGCGGGCACCGCGCGGCCGCGCAGGAACGCCGCGACGTCCATCGCGGGCTTGCCCGCGCGCTGGATGCGGACGGGGCGGAGCGCGGCATAGCCGCAGGCGATGGTGAGGTCGTCGTCCAGCGTCGTGCCCGGCTTGCCCTCGCGCGCGGCCACTTCGGCCTTCAGCACCTTGATCCGCTCGCCGCCGAGGGTGAACCAGGCGCCGGGAAAGGGGGCCATGGCGCGGATCTGGCGCTCGATCGCTTCGGCGTCGCCCGTCCAGTCGATCCGCGCCTCGCCCTTGTCGATCTTGGGCGCATGGCTGGCCAGCCGGTCGTCCTGCGGCACGGGCTGGAGCGCGGGAAGGTCGATCAGGGTGCCGACCATCAGGTGCGCGCCGATTTCGGCCAGCTCCTCGATCAGTTCGCCGGCGGTCTTGTCGTCGACCGGGGTGCGCGCGGTGGCGAGCATCGGGCCGGTGTCGAGCCCAGCTTCCATCTGCATGATCGTGATCCCGGTCACCGCATCGCCCGCCAGGATCGCGCGCTGGATCGGCGCCGCGCCGCGCCACTTGGGCAGCAGGCTGGCATGGATGTTGAGGCAGCCGAAGGTCGGCACGTCGAGCACCGCCTGCGGCAGGATCAGCCCGTAGGCGGCGACCACCGCAACCTCCGGCTTGAACTCTGCGAACTCCGCCTGCGCCTCCGCCGATTTCAGCGACGTGGGGCAGCGCACCGGAATGCCGCGCGCCTCTGCCTCGCGCTGGACGGGCGAAGGCTGGAGCTTCTTGCCCCGGCCCGCGGGACGCGGCGGCTGCGAATAGGCCGCGACCAGCGTGTGCCCCGCGTCCGCCAGCGCGGCCAGCGCCGGCACGGCGAATTCGGGCGTTCCCATGAAGACGATGCGCACTATGTCTGCCCTCGCAAATCCGGTTCCGTTCGCCCTGAGCTTGTCGAAGGGCCGTCTTTCTTTCATGCGATGCGCTAGAAGAAAAAGCGGGGCTTCGACAAGCTCAGCCCGAACGGGTTAGGGGGAATTATGGCTTCGCAGGAAATCGAAAACCTCGCATCGGCGCTCGCGCGGCTGCCCGGGCTCGGGCCGCGCTCGGCGCGGCGGGCGGTGCTGTGGCTGCTCAAGCGGCGCGAGACGGCGCTGGACCAGTTGCTCGGCGCCATGGCCGAAGTGCGCGACAAGCTGGTCGAATGCCCGGTCTGCGGCAATATCGACACCAGGGCGCCGTGCGGCATCTGCGCCGATCCGCGGCGCGATGTGCGCGCGATCTGCGTGGTCGAGGACGTCTCCGACCTCTGGGCGCTCGACCGCGCGAAGCTGTTTACCGGCAAGTACCACGTGCTCGGCGGGCGGCTCTCGGCGCTGGACGGCGTGCGGCCGGAGGACCTGACGATCGGCGCGCTGCTCGAACGCGTCGAACAGGGCGGGGTGGATGAAGTCGTGCTCGCCATGAACGCCACGCTCGAGGGGCAGACCACGGCCCACTACCTCGCCGAGCGGCTTGAGGACTATCCGGTGCGCGTGACCCAGCTCGCTCACGGCCTGCCCGTCGGCGGGGAGCTCGACTATCTCGACGAGGGCACGCTGGCGCAGGCGCTGCGGGCGCGGAGGCCGGTGGGGTAGCGCGCCGAAAGCTCACTTGTCGTTTGCCCCGTGCCGCACTATTTTACGCCGCATGGCAATCCGCGAAATTCTCGAAGTGCCGGATCCCCGGCTCAAAGTCGTGTCCGAACCGGTCACTGCGTTCGATGACGAGCTCAAGACGCTCGTCGAGGACATGTTCGAATCCATGTATGCCGCGAACGGGATCGGCCTCGCCGCGATCCAGGTCGGCGTGCCCAAGCGCGTGCTGGTAATCGACCTCCAGCCCGAGGACCCGGATGCCGAGCCCGAAGTGTGCAATCACGGCGGGCACCAGCATACGCACCAGCCGACGAAGAATGAGCCGCGGATCTTCGTGAATCCGGAAATTCTCGATCCGGCGGATGAGCTGGCGACCTATCAGGAAGGGTGCCTCTCGGTCCCCGACATCTATGCCGACGTCGACCGCCCGGCGACCTGCCGCGTGCGCTGGCAGGATCTCGAGGGGAACGTCCACGAAGAGCAGATGGAGGGCCTGATGGCGACCTGCATCCAGCACGAGATGGACCACCTCGAAGGCATTCTCTTCATCGATCACCTCAGCCGTCTCAAGCGGCAGATGGCGCTTAAGAAGCTGCAGAAGCTGCGCCAGGCGGCCTGATCTCGGTCATCGGAAGCTGAAGCTCCCGCATTCATTATTCACGTCATGCTGAACTTGTTTCAGCATCCATCTTGGCTCCGGAAGCAGCAGTGCGTGAGGAGGAATGGGCCCTGGAAGCGAAGCTGTGCAAAGCACAAACAAGTTCAGGGTGACGCCCGGATATAGAATTGCCGCATGGGAGGACGAGGGGAGGAAATCGATGCGCAAGGGATTGTCTGTTCTGGCGGCACTGGCCCTGGGGGCCTGCGCGACGGGCCCGGGCGGGCAGTCCGACACGCTCGATGCCATCGCCGACGACTATCTGCTCCTCCAGCTCACCATCGGTGAGAAGGAGGAAGGTTATATCGACGCCTACTACGGGCCCGAGGACGTCCGCACGCGGGCCGTTGCCGAGGCGGCGGGGCAGACCCTGCCGATGCTCGCGGCGCGCACCGAGGCGCTGGAGGCGCGCGCGGCGCAGTTTGCCGACGACGGCGTTCCGGGCGACAGCCTGGAGGAACGGCGCGCGCGGTTCCTCGTCGCGCAGCTCACCGCGGCCGGCACGCGGCTCAGGATGATGCAGGGCGAGACGCTGTCGTTCGCCGATGAGGCCGAGGGGCTGTTCGGCGTGCGGCCCGAGCTGCCGCCGCTCGAAAGCTTCGACCCTCTGCTGGCGCAGATCGAGCGGCTGGTTCCGGGCGAGGGGCCGCTGTGGCAGCGGATCGACACGTTCCAGAAGCGCTTCGACATGCCCGCCGACCGTGTGCGTCCGGTGATGGATGCCGCGATCGCCGAGTGCAAGCGGCGCACGCTCGAGCACATCGCGCTACCCGAAGGCGAGAGCTTCACGCTGGCGTTGGTGACCGACAAGCCGTGGAGCGGGTACAACTACTACCAGGGCGGCTATCATTCGAAGATCGAGGTCAACACGGATCTGCCGGTGCGGCTCGACCGCGCGATCGATCTCGGCTGTCACGAGGGCTATCCGGGCCACCACGCGTTCAACTCGCTGCTCGAGCGCGAGCTGGTGAACGGGCGCGGGTGGCAGGAATTCTCGGTCTACCCGCTCTATTCGCCGCAGTCCCTGATCGCCGAGGGTTCGGCCAACTACGGGATCGACCTCGCCTTCCCGGGCGAGGAGGACGTGGCCTTCACGCGCGACGTGCTGGCGCCGATCGCTGGGCTGGAGGACCTCGACGTGGAGCGTTACATCGCGCTGCGCGACGCGATGCAGGACCTCGGACCGGCGCGCTACACGATCGCCTCGCGGTATCTCGCCGGCGAAATCGACGTCGCGCGGGCGACCGAGCTGCTGCAGCGCTACCAGCTCGTCTCGCCCGAGCGGGCGAAGCAGTCGCTCGACTTCATCGACACCTACCGCAGCTACATCATCAACTATGGGCTCGGCCGGGACATGGTGCAGGCCGCGATCGAGGCGGGCGACGCGGACGAGGATGAACGGTGGGAGCGGATGGAGCGCCTGCTCAGCGAACCGGCACTGCCGCGGGATCTCGTGGCGATGGCGGGCGGAGCGGACTAGCGTTCGCGCGCCGAGGGGCTTTCCCCGGCGCGCACGAACGCCTACATGGCGCGGCCTTATGGCTCGTCCCAAACCCGCCACGTTCGACAAGCAGAAGACCGTCGCCGAGAATCGGCGCGCGCGGTTCGATTACTATATCGAGGACAAGTTCGAGGCGGGAATCGCGCTACAGGGCACCGAGGTGAAGGCGCTACGGGCCGGCGAGGCCTCGATCGCGGAAAGCTATGCCGAAGTGCGCGACGGGCAGGTGTGGCTGGTCAACGCCAACATCCCCGAGTTCAGCCACGGCAACCGTTTCAACCACGAGCCGCGCCGGCCGCGCAAGCTGCTGCTCCACGCGCGCGAGATCGAGAAGCTGTTCGGCGCGGTCGAGCGCAAGGGGATGACGCTGGTTCCGCTGAGCGTCTACTTCAACAAGACCGGCCGCGCGAAAGTCGAACTCGCGCTCGCCAAGGGCAAGCAGGCGCACGACAAGCGGCAGACGATCAAGGAGCGCGACTGGAAGCGCGACAAGGCCCGCCTGATGCGCGAGAACGGCTAGGGCCAGTCGACCTTCAGCGCTGAGGGTTTGCAGATGGCGGCTTTCAGCGCCACCGTCTCTCCCACCCATTTGTCAGGCACGAATGTCGATTGCCTCCAATCCTCCCCATCGTCTCGCACCGGGGAGGGGGACCGCGAGCCGCGAAGCGGCTCGTGGTGGAGGGGGCTTTCGCATCAGTGCCCCTCCGTCACCCGTCTGTGACGGGCGCCACCTCCCCATCGCAAGACGATGGGGAGGATTTGGGCGACAAAGCATCCTCGGCCGAACTCGCATACGGAGGGTTGCCATTCACCCGCTGGTTATTCACGCCTTGCTACCCATATCGCCCGCAATGACCGCTTCACCAGATTCCGCGCCGCCCCACTTGCCCTTGCAGCCTTGCGCGAGCATTGCGGCGGCGAGATCATGATGCGCAAACGTTCCAAGACTTTCCTGGCCGACTGGCTGCGCAAGCACATGCCGACGCGCGAGGAGATGGCGCGCAACAAATACCTCGCGCCGATCGCGCACCGTTTCCTCAGCCCCGAACTCTGGCGCTTCACGCGTCGTTCGGTGCCGCGCGGCGTCGCCCTGGGCCTGTTCGCGGCCTTTATCGTGCCCGTCGGCCAGATCTTCCTCGCTGCCTTTCTGGCGCTGCCGGCCCGCGCCAACGTGCCGCTTTCGGCTGCCGTGACGTTCGTCACCAATCCCCTCACGCTCGCTTTCTGGCTGGTCATCGCGAACAAGGTCGGCGCGTTCGTGCTCAAGGTCGACGCGGCGACAGTGGGCGTCGCCAACGACGAGCTTGCCAGCGGGCGCTGGGAAGGCTGGGCGCTGGGCGCGTTCGAAGTTGCCGGCGTGACGGCCTTTGGCTTCATCGTGCTGTCGCTCGTTTCCGCAACGGCGGGCTATCTGATATCCAGCGTAATCTGGCGCATCGTGGTGGCGCGCAAGCGCCAGCGGCGGCTGCGCCAGATGGAAGCCCGGCTGGATCGGCGGCTCGGGGCGCAGGAAGGTTGATGGCGCAGCTGCTCGGGCAGGGGCAGGGGCGACTGCCGCTTCCCGCATGGATCGCCGCCGCGCTGGCGGTGAGCGCACTGCTGATCTGGCTGATCACCGGCGACGCCATGCTCACGCTCGGCTATGCGGTGGGTCTCTGCGCGCTCATGGCCGTGGGCTACGCCTTTTCCCGCATGCGTCCGGGCTCCGGAGAGGAGAGCTTCGCGCAACCGGACTGGTCGGTGACCGTCGCCGCGATCGAGCAGCCCGACACGGCGGTCGCGGTGACCGATCGCGCCAACCGCCTCGTCTGCGCAAACAGACTCTACGGCGACTGGTTCGGCATTGCCCATGCACCGCCGAACCTTGCTCTCGACCGCCTCTCGCTGGAACGGCTGGTGCGCGCCGCACGCGAGGCATGGCGCGACGGGACAGCGTCGGTCGATCTGCTCGAGCGCGAGGACGGCAACGGTTCGTGGCGGGCGGAAACCGAGCGGGCGGGGCGGGGCGATGACTATCTGGTCTGGCGCTTCACCGCGCTCACGCTCGAGGATCCGGTGGCGCACCTCGCGGAATGGATCACCGGCCCGTTCGGCGCCCTGCTCTCGAACGCCGGGATCGAGACCGCGATCGTCGGGACCGACGGCACGATTCGCGCGGCCGGCGCCGGCTTCGCCACGCGCGCGACCGGCGATTCGGCGGCGACGCTGGCCGGCCAGGAATTCGTGTCGCAGCTCCGCTCCGACAGTCGCGAGCGGATCTATTTCGCGCGCGAGGGACAGCGCGGCACGCCGCAGATGCTGATCCAGGTCTCGCTCACCGACCCGGACGCGGCGCGGCCGGCCCGCGCCGACGAGGCACCCTCGCTCATGCTGCTGGTCGAAAGCGGCATCGGCATCGGTGGCGGCTGGGAAGGCGTGGGGCAGGCAGCCATGCCGCAGCTCGAGGCGCTGCTGGGCGCACTGCCGCTGGGTCTGGCCATGACCGACCGTGACGGGCGCTTCCTGTTCGCCAACGAAGCTTTCCTCCGCGCGGCGGAAATCGAGCGGGAGGGGTTGCCCTCGTTCCCCTCGGACCTCGTGGTCAGGGAAGACAAGGGCGCGCTGGCCGACGCGGTGCGGCGCTTCGCCCGGGGCTCTGCGGCGAGCGCCGACATGGCTGTCCGCCTGCGGCACCAGCCTGACGAGCCGGTTTCGCTCGGCCTCGCCGGCGTGCGCGGACTGGGCGAGGCGGCGGTGCTGCTGAGCCTTGTCGACACGACCGAAGAAGCGCGGCTCAAGCGGCAGGTCGCGCAGGCGACCAAGATGCAGGCCGTCGGCCAGCTCGCCGGCGGCGTGGCGCACGATTTCAACAACGTGCTGACCGCGATCATCGGATACTGCGATCTGATGCTGCTGCGCCATACGCCGGGCGACAGCGACTATGACGATATCCAGCAGATCCGCGCAAATTCGAACCGTGCGGCAAGCCTGACGCGCCAGTTGCTCGCATTCAGCCGCCAGCAGACTCTCCGGCCCGAGGTCCTGCAGTTGCCCGACGTGGTGAGCGAGGTCAGCCAGCTGCTCAAGCGCCTGCTGGGCGAGAAGATCGTGTTGAAGGTGCATCATGACCGCGATCTCGGCCCGGTGCGCGCCGACCCGCAGCAGCTCGAGCAGGTGATCGTCAATCTCGCGGTCAACGCGCGCGACGCCATGCAGGCCCGCGGTGACGGAACGGGCAAGCTGACCCTCGCGACCCGCCGGGTGACGGCAGGCGACGTGCGGAAGATGGGATCGGACATCATCCCGGTCGCCGACTACACCGTGCTGGTGGTGCAGGACACCGGTGGCGGCATTCCGGCCGAGCTGATGGGGAAGATCTTTGAACCATTCTTCACCACGAAGGAACAGGGCAAGGGAACCGGGCTGGGGCTTTCGACCGTCTACGGCATCGTCAAGCAGTCGGGCGGGTTCATCTTTGCCGACAACCTGGCCGATGCCGACGGTCGCCCCCGAGGGGCTCGCTTCACCATCTATCTGCCGGTCCATGGCGATGCCGCGTCGCACAGTGCGTCGCCGGCCGCAGAGGAGCCGCAGGCGACCAGCGAATGGTCGGGCGGCGGCCGTGTGCTGCTGGTGGAGGACGAGGACATGGTCCGCGCCGTCGCCGAGCGGGCGCTGTCGCGCGCGGGCTACAGCGTGACGACAGCGGCGGACGGAGAGGAGGGTCTCGCCGCGATCGCCGAGGGCGGCGAATTCGATCTCGTTCTGAGCGACGTCGTCATGCCGGGAATGGACGGCCCGGCCATGGTTCGGGCGATCCGCAAGGTGCGGCCGAACCTGCCGGTACTATTCATGTCGGGCTATGCCGAGGAGCAGCTCCGCAGCGAGATCGACCTTGCCGACATGCACTTCATCGCCAAGCCGTTCAGCGTGCAGGAGATCGGCGACAAAGTCGCGCAAGTCCTCGGCGCGGTGCATCGCTAGGCCATCGGCACTCAGATGTTTGGCGCGTGTCGTCAGCCGGCCGATATCATTCAATGCTTTGTCATCCCCGCGAAAGCGGGGATCCAGGACGCGGTCGTTCCTCCATGGATTCCCGCTTGCGCGGGAATGACAGAGGGGGGAACGCGGACCCTTTCCTTGGGATTCGGGGGGCGAAAGCCTTCACTTGGAGGCCTCAGGGTTGAAGCCGATTGGCCCCGACCCCGCACTATTGGCGATGGACCGCACCGTTCATGCGCCGTAAAACCGCCGGCAGCATCTTCTATGGACTTCGCAGGGGGAGGGTTCGCGTGAAGACCTATCGCTTGTTGGCCGCATTCGGGGCGGCCCTGCCGCTGGTGCTTCTCGCCACTGCGGCGCCGGCGCAGACCGATCCCGACGAAACCGCGCAGGGCGACGTTTCCGTCACGATCTACAACAACGGCCAGGCGCTGGTGCAGGACGTGCGGCAACTGCCGATCGCGCAAGGGCGCAGCCGGATCGAATTCCCCGACGTCTCGGCGCAGATCCGGCCGGAGACATTGAGCTTCGCCGCCGAAGGCGCGGCGATCGTCGAGCAGAACTTCGACTTCGACCTCCTGACCCCGGCCAAGCTGATGGAGAAGGCGATCGGGCAGACGGTGACGCTGGTGCGCACCAATCCCGCCACCGGCGCCGAGACGCGCGAGCGCGCGACTGTGCTCTCGACCGCCGGCGGCGTGGTGGTGAAGATCGGCGACCGGATCGAGGTGCTGCGCGACGACGGGTTGCCGGTGCGTGCCGTGTTCGACCGAGTGCCGCCCAACCTGCGCGCGCGGCCGACCCTGTCGGTCACGGTGGAGAGCGACCGGGGCGGCAGGCGCCCGGCCTCGATCCGCTATCTCACCCCCGGGCTCGGCTGGTCGGCGGACTACGTCTCGCTCTACGACGAGGCGACCGGCGCGATCGACATGCAGGGCTGGGTGACGCTGACCAACCAGACCGGCACGACTTTTCATCAGGCCGATACGCTGCTGGTCGCCGGAAGCCCGGGATCGGCGGGGGCGAGCAGCCGGCGCTATCCCCAGCCGCCGCCACCTCCGCGGCGGTCGGGCATGGTTCGCCCGGGCACCGAGAGTTCGGGCCGGGAGCAGGTCGGCGAGTTCTATCTCTACCCGATCGAGGACCGCACCACGATCGCCAACAACCAGACCAAGCAGGTCAGCTTCCTCGACGTGCAGGGCGTGCCGGCGCGCAAGGTCTATGCGCGCACCGTCGGCTGGCTGGCGAACGACGACGCGCCGGTGAACGTCTCGAGCGAGATCGCGTTCTCCTCCTCGCGGCAGGGCGGGCTCGGCGACGCGCTGCCGGCGGGTACGGTGCGCTTCTACCAGCGCGACAGCCAGGGCACGCCGCAGTTCATCGGCGAGAGCGCGATCGGCCATACGCCGATGGGCAGCGAGCTTTCACTGCGCACCGGCGATGCGTTCGATATTTTCGTGCAGGCCGAAGTGGAGCGACGCGAGGAGATCACCTCCGCCGAATGGGAAAGCAGCGCCCGTTACCGCGTGATCCGCGACGGCGAAGTGGTCGAGCAGCTCGACGTGGAACGGCCAAAGCAGTTCTACCGCACGACCATGCGCTACACCCTGACCAACGCCAAGGCCGCCCCGGTTGAGGTCGATCTGGTGCAGGTTGGGCTCGACCGCGGCTGGTGGGGCAACGATTACCGCATCGTCAGCGAGGACATTCCGGGCGAGCAGCTCAATGCCGACCGGCGCAAGTGGGTCGTCCCCGTGCCCGCCGAGGGCGAGCGCGTGGTCCGCGTGACTTACGAAACGCGGTACTGAGCGGCGCCGGACGATGCGGCGCGCCGCATTCCTCCTCGCGCTGATCGCCGCCTCCGCCGCCGCGCAGGCGCGCGAGACGGTCGATGCCTCGGCGCCGGTCGCGCTCGCGGTCACCGTCTATCGCGATCCCGAGCGCGGGCCGGACGAGGCGATGGACCGCGCCTTTCCCGAAGGCTTCGCGATGGTCAGCGAGACGCGCACCGTCACTCTGCCGCCGGGCGAAAGCACGGTGCGCTTCGAAGGCGTGGCCGAAGGGATGGTGGCGGTCTCCGCGATCGTCACCGGCCTGCCGGGCGGGACAATCGAGAAGAACCGCAATGCGGAGCTGCTCTCCCCCGCGGCGCTCGTGAACGGCATGCTCGGCAACCGGGTGACGATCACGCGCGCCAACCCGGCGACGGGCGAGGCGGCGAGCGAACCGGCGATCGTCCGCACCCGTGCCGACGGCGGGCTGGTGCTGCAGACGGGCGAGGGCTTCGAGGCGGTGCGCTGTGCGGGTCTGCCCGAGAAGCTGACCTTCGACCGCGTTCCCGCAGGGCTGTCGGCGCAGCCGGTGTTCTCGATCGACACCCGCGACGCGAGCGGCGGCACCTACCAGATCGTGCTGACCTATCTTGCCTGGGGCTTCGACTGGCAGGCGAACTACGTCGCGACGCTGGGCGAGGGCGACGGTCGTGGCGGGGTCGAACTCGGGCTGACCTCATGGCTCACGCTGCTCAACGACAATGCCCAGTCGTTTTCCGATGCCGAGCTGATGGCGGTGGCCGGCCGGCTCAACGTCGAGGGCGACTACGAGAGTTTGGCTGAGCCGCCTCGTGCGGAGCCGCTGCGGCTGACCTGCTACCCGATCGGCAGCACCGCGAGAGGCTCGCCGGTCGGTTATCCGCCTCCGCCCCCGCCGCCGCCGCCTCCGGCGATGGCGGCGACAGACGAGGCGATCATCCTCACCGGCTCGCGTGTGCAACGCACGGCCTCCCCCGCAGCGATGATGGCTGCCGAGGAGGAACTCGGCGATCTGAAACTCTATCGTGTGCCGGAGCCGGTCACCGTCGCGGCGAAGGGCCTGAAGCAGGTCGCTTTCCTGCAGAAGGACGAGATCGAGGGCGAGCTGATCTACGAGATCGGATGTTCGGCGAATCGCGAGAGCGACGAGGAGTTTCGCCCCGCCGAGCGGCTGCTCGCGACGGTCAACGACGAGGCCCACGGCCTCGGTGTGGCGCTGCCTTCGGGCGGCGTCGCGGTGTTCGAACCCTCGTCCCACGGTCCGCTGCTCGTCGGCGAGGAGCGCCTGCGCGATTATGCCCGCGGCCAGGATGTCGAGATTGCGCTCGGCACAAGCGGCCGCGTGCGGGTCGCCTGCACGCGCACGAGCGAGCACGATCCGGCGACCGAACCCGAGAAATGGGCGCGGATGGAGGCCGAGATCGCGAATGCTCTCGATCATCCGGCGCGTCTGCGCGTCCGGCTCGGCACGGCGGCGGATTGGGAAGTGCGCGGACGCGGTCTGCGGATCAAGGATGGCGAGCGCGTGATCGAGACGACGATTCCCGCCAATTCAGATCGGAAAGTCCGCTGGCGAGTCCGTTCGGCGCACCGCTGATCGGCCAGAACCGGCGGAATCCCGCGGTCCTGCGGCTCCACGGAAAAAATTTCTGTTCCACTCTTGTTCTGTTGGAACAAAGCGGATACATAGCACATCAGTCGATAACGGGAACGAAGCCCTAGGCAAGCGAAGGAGCCCATGCGATGGCGGCCGAACTGAAGCTGGTTGAGAAGGAAAGCAACGTGGACCGTCAAAAGGCGCTCGACGCCGCACTGGCACAGATCGATCGCGCATTCGGCAAGGGCTCGGCGATGAAGCTGGGCCAGAAGGAAGCGATGCAGGTCGAGGCGATTTCGACGGGCTCGCTCGGCCTCGATATCGCGCTTGGCGTGGGCGGTCTGCCCAAGGGTCGGGTGATCGAGGTCTATGGGCCGGAAAGCTCGGGCAAGACGACGCTTGCGCTGCACGTGATCGCCGAGGCGCAGAAGAACGGTGGCACCGCCGCCTTCGTCGATGCCGAACATGCGCTCGATCCCGTCTATGCCAGGAAGCTGGGCGTCGACATCGACGAACTGATCGTCTCGCAGCCGGACACCGGCGAGCAGGCGCTCGAGATCACCGATACCCTGGTGCGCTCGAACGCGATCGACGTGCTGGTGGTCGACTCGGTCGCCGCGCTGGTTCCGCGCGCCGAGATCGAGGGCGAGATGGGCGACAGCCACGTCGGCCTGCAGGCCCGTCTGATGAGCCAGTCTCTGCGCAAGCTGACCGGCTCGATCAACCGGTCGAAGTGCATGGTGATCTTCATCAACCAGCTGCGGATGAAGATCGGCGTCATGTACGGCAATCCGGAAACGACCACCGGCGGCAATGCGCTCAAGTTCTACGCCAGCGTGCGGCTCGACATCCGCCGTACCGGGCAGATCAAGGACCGCGACGAGATCATCGGCAATTCGACCCGGGTGAAAGTGGTCAAGAACAAGGTCGCTCCCCCGTTCAAGCAGGTCGAGTTCGACATCATGTACGGCGAAGGCATCTCGAAGATCGGCGAGATTCTCGATCTCGGCGTCAAGGCGGGCATCGTGGAGAAGTCGGGGAGCTGGTTCAGCTACGACTCGATCCGCATCGGCCAGGGCCGCGAGAACGCCAAGCAGTACCTCAAGGACAACCCCGAAGTTTGCGACAAGTTGGAAGCCGCCATCCGCGGCCGGACCGACGAGGTCGCCGAGGAAATGATGACGGGTCCGGACGCGGACGACTGACATCATGGCCTCAAGCGGGTGCCGCAGGGCGCCCGGGAAAGCGGGAGACCGGCGCGCGCATCCATACGGGGCCGCGCCGGTTTCTCTTTTGGCCGGAAGGCCTGCTGCGATAGGGATGCTTCGCCCTGACCAGGCGGGCGTCGTCCGCGCTCGGGCTGCGCCACGCCGAGTCGGGCCGCGAACGAGGAGTGAGCATCCATGACGGACCAGGCAGAATGGGAAGGGCGGGTCGGGCGCACCTGGGCGGCCGAGTGGCAGCGCACCGACCGCAGCTTTGCGGCTTTGACCGAACGCCTGTTGGGCGCCGCGACGGATGCTACCTTTGCGCAAGCGCTCGACATCGGCTGCGGGGCGGGCGAAGTCTCGCTTGCACTCGCTCGCGCCAATCCCGGCGCACAGGTGATCGGAGTCGACGTCAGCGACGAACTCCTCACCGCGGCCCGGGTGCGGGGCGCGGATTTGCCGAACCTCGCTTTCGAACTGGGCGACGCCGCGCGCTGGACGCGTACCGGCTTCGTCCCCGATCTCCTCGTATCGCGGCACGGCGTGATGTTCTTTCCCGAGCCGGCCGCGGCTTTCGCCCATTTAGCCGACGTCGCAGCAGCGGATGCGCGGCTCATCTTCACCTGTTTCCGCGATCCGTCGGAAAATGCATGGGCGAGCGGGCTTGCTGCGCTGCTGCCTCCGGGGTTGGGCGCGCCACCGCCACCCGGCGAGCCCGGCCCTTTTGCTTTCGCCGACAAGGCGTACGTCGAGCGCATTCTCACCGAAGCGGGCTGGCGCGACGTGACGTTCGAAGCGGTCGATTTTCCGTATGTCGCCGGGACGGGCGACGATCCGGTCGAAGACGCGCTCTCATACTTCCTCGTCATCGGCCCGGCCGCACGCGCCGCGGCGCAGATGGAGGAGCACGAACGTGCTGCGTTCATCGAGCGGCTACGCGGGTTCCTGCGCGATCATCTCGAGAACGGCCGGGTCGCGCCGCAAGCGGGCGCCTGGCTGGTCACGGCGCGCGCGCCCGCGCGCTGATCGCCCGCTTCGCCTGGGGGAATGCGCCTTAATCCGCTTGTCGCACCGCGCTCCAGCAACTAACTGCGCTGCATGATTTCGACCAACGACGTTCGCCGGTCCTTTATCGACTATTTCGCGCGTGCCGGCCACGCGCCGGTGCCGAGTGCGCCGCTTGTGCCGTACAACGATCCCACGCTGATGTTCGTGAACGCCGGCATGGTTCCGTTCAAGAATGTGTTCACCGGTCTCGAGACGCCGCCTGCATCGACCGCCGTGTCGAGCCAGAAATGCGTGCGCGCCGGGGGCAAGCACAACGATCTCGACAACGTCGGCTACACCGCGCGGCATCACACGTTCTTCGAGATGCTGGGCAATTTCTCGTTCGGCGACTACTTCAAGGAACAGGCGATCGAACACGCCTGGACCCTGCTGACGAAGGAATGGGGTCTCGCGCCCGAGAAGCTCACCGCCACCGTCTATCACACCGACGACGAGGCGTTCGACCTGTGGCGCAAGATCTCGGGCCTGCCCGAAGAGCGGATCATCCGCATAGCGACGAGCGACAACTTCTGGTCGATGGGCGACACCGGCCCTTGCGGACCGTGCAGCGAGATCTTCTACGATCACGGCGAGCACATTCCCGGCGGCCCTCCGGGCTCGCCCGACGAGGACGGCGACCGCTTCATCGAGATCTGGAACCTCGTGTTCATGCAGTTCGAGCAGTCGGCTGACGGCTCGCGCACCGAGTTGCCCAAGCCGAGCATCGACACCGGCATGGGCCTGGAGCGCATCGCCGCCGTCATGCAGGGTGTGCACGACAACTACGACATCGATACCTTCAAGGTCCTGATCGCCGCGAGCGAGAGCCTGACCGGAGTACCTGCCGAGGGCGAGCGCCGCGCCAGCCACCGCGTGATCGCCGACCACCTGCGCTCCAGCGGTTTCCTGCTGGCTGACGGGGTGCTGCCGTCGAACGAGGGGCGCGGCTATGTCCTGCGCCGCATCATGCGCCGCGCGATGCGCCATGCGCACCTGCTCGGCGCCGAGCAGCCGCTGATGCACCGCCTCGTGCCCGCGCTCGTTACCGAAATGGGCCAGGCCTATCCCGAACTCCAGCGCGGCCAGGCCCTGATCGAGGAAGTGCTCGAGCGCGAGGAGACACAGTTCCGCCGCACGCTCGACAAGGGTCTGCGCCTGCTCGACGAAGAAACCGCTGGACTGGGCGAAGGTGGCGAACTCGAAGGCGAGACGGCATTCAAGCTCTACGACACCTACGGCTTCCCCTACGACCTCACCGAAGATGCTCTGCGCGAGCGCGGCATCGGAGTCGACCGTGCCGGATTCGAAGCGGCGATGGAGCGCCAGAAGCAGGCCGCCCGCGCCGCGTGGAAGGGTTCGGGCCAGGCCGCCGACAGCGAATTGTGGTTCGACATCGCCGAGCGCGAGGGCAGCACCGAGTTCACCGGCTATTCCGCCACGGAGGGCGAGGGCCGCGTCATCGCGATCGTCCGCGACGGCGCCGAGGTCGAATCAGCGAACGCGGGGGACGAGGTCGTGGTGCTGACCAACCAGACCCCGTTCTATGGCGAGAGCGGCGGGCAAAGCGGCGATTCCGGGACGATCTGGACGCCAGAGGGGCTGCGGATCGCGGTCACCGACACGTCCAAGCCACTGGGCCGGCTGCACGCGCATCACGGGCGGATCGAGGCTGGCAAGATCGCCGTCGGCGACAGCGTGCACCTGACCGTCGACGCCGAACGGCGTGACCAGATCCGGGCGAACCATTCGGCGACCCACCTCGTCCACGCCGCGCTGCGCAACCGGCTCGGCGACCATGTGACGCAGAAGGGCTCGCTGGTCGCGGCGGACCGGTTCCGCTTCGATTTCTCGCACCCCAAACCGCTTACCGACGAGGACATTGCCGCGATCGAGGCGGAGGTGAACGCCGAAATCCGCGCGAACGAGGAAGTCGCGACGCGTCTGATGAGCCCCGACGACGCCGTCGCGGCCGGGGCGCTGGCGCTGTTCGGCGAGAAATACGGCGACGAAGTGCGCGTCCTCTCGATGGGCCGCAAGGCCGACGGCACGCGCCAATACTCGGTCGAGCTGTGCGGCGGCACGCACGTACGCGCGACCGGCGACATCGGCCTGTTCCGCATCGTTTCGGAAAGTGCGGTTTCTTCGGGAATTCGCCGGATCGAGGCGCTGACCGGCGAAGCCGCGCGCCAGTGGCTGGTCGGCCGCGAAGAGGCACTGAAAGCCGTCGCAGGCACGATCAAGGCTGCTCCCGAAGAAGTCGAGGCGCGCGTCGCCGCTCTGGTTGAGGAACGCAAGCGGCTCGAACGCGAACTCGCTGAAGCGAAGAAGCAACTCGCGCTCGGCGGCGGCGGCGCTGCTGCGCAGGGACCCGCCGACGAGGACGTGGGCGGCGTGAAGTTCTCCGGCCAGGTGCTCCAGGGGCTGGACCCCAAGGAACTGCGCGGACTGCTGGACGAGGCGAAGAAGCGTCTCGGCTCCGGCGTTGCGGCCGCGGTCGCGGTCAATGACGGACGGGCGGCGATCGCCGTGGGCGTGACCGACGACCTCACCGGCCGGTTCGATGCCATCGCGCTCGTGCGCAAGGGCGTCGAGGCGCTGGGCGGCAAGGGCGGCGGCGGCCGTGCGGACATGGCGCAAGGCGGCGGGCCCGACGGCGCGAAGGCGGACGACGCCGTCGCCGCCGTCAAGACTGCTTTGGCGGAGACGGTGTCCGCCTGACGCTCCTTACCGGCGGAGGCCGCTGGAACCGCGCGTCTCGGGTTCGCTTCCGCGGGGAAGGTCGCGTCCGCCAGTGTCGGCCGGCTTGTCGGCGTCGCGCTTCTGGTCTTCGGCCACGTTTTGCGGCTTGAACTTTTCCTCGTTCGTCTCGGGCTTGGCGGGATCTCGGTCGGTCATCTGAACTCTCCTTTCAACACTCAACGCATGGAGCGGGCGAGAGTTCAAAAATCCGTGCGTGCGCGGGTTCAGCGGGCTTCGGCGGGGCCCGTCCGCAGCTTGGGCTTGTGCTCGAGTGCGCCTTCTTGCCGGATCTGTTCGCGAAACTGGTCGCGCTTCTCGTGGATCGAGGCAATGACCGGCCCGACGGCGACGCCGATATCGGTGAGCACCGCTTCGGACAGTTGCAGTGAGCTTTCCAGGGTCTCGGGCACGGCATGGCTGGCGCCAGCGCGATAGAGCTCGGCGGCGTGGGCTGTATCCCGCGCACGCGCGACGATCAGCAGTTCGGGGTTCTGCCTGCGGATCTTCTGCACGAGCCGCTGGACGAGAACCGGCTCGTCCATGGTCAGAACCACGGCAAGCGCATTCTTCAGCCCCACCCGCTCCAGCGCATCCCGGCGCGCGGCATCGCCATACAGAACGCGGTAGCCGTCGCGCTTCGCACGATCGACCAGGTCGGCATCGGAATCGAGCGCGATGTAGGGCTTGCCGTGCACGGTCAGCATGTCGGCCACCAGCCGACCGACACGACCGGATCCAACGACGATCACGCGCGGATCCTCGCTGTACTCGGGCGGAAGCTCCGGCGCGCTATCGATCCGCCTGGCGATCGCCCGCCCCACTTTCGCCAGTATCGGGGTGACCGTGAGCCCGATGGCAGTGACGATCTGCCAGAACTGCGCGGTGCCCGGCTGGATCAGCAGCGCCGAGGTTGCGGCCGCGAGCACGATCAGCGTCGTTTCCGAAGGGCTGGCCATCAGCATGCCCGTTTCCGCGGCCGTGCTCCGGCGCGCGCCCATGAGACGCAGCAGAAGGCCGGTGACCAGCGTCTTGAAACCCAGCACCAGGACCACCGCGAGCGCGATCGCGGGGAGGTTTTCCCAGATCGTCGCGAGGTCGATGCTCATCCCCACGGTGATCAGGAAAATACCGAGCGCCAAGCCTTTGAAGGGTTCGATAATCGCTTCGACTTCCCCATGATACTCGGTCTCCGCGATCAGCAGCCCGGCGATCAGTGCGCCGACGATCGGTGAAAGACCGACGACGGCCGTCGCGAGGCTCGCGCCGATCACGACCAGCAGGCTCGCAGCGAGAAACAATTCGGGACTCTTGGTCCGGGCGGCCTGCGCGAACAGGCGAGGCAGGGCGAGCCGTCCGATCACGAGCAGGGCCAGGATCACGAGCCCGCCTTTCCACAATGTGTCGAGGAGGCCTTCCCATCCTTCCGCCTGGGCGTTGGGCGCCATTGCGCCGAGCAGGAAGATGATCGGGACAATCGCGATATCCTCGAACAGCAGCATCGACAGCGCGGCGCGCCCGACCGGAGTGTGCGTGCCCGAGATCGGGAGCACGATCGCTGTCGACGACATCGCCAGCGCGAGGCCGAGGCCGATCGCACCGGTCCAGTATTGGCCCATCATCGAGAGCACGATGGCAATGCACGATCCGATTATGGTCAGTTCCAGCGCGCCCAGCCCGAAGACGAGCTTTCGCATGTTCCACAGGCGGTTGAAGGAGAGTTCGAGACCTATTGTGAAGAGCAGCAGGATGATCCCGAATTCGGCAAACGGCGCCAGCGCCTCGGGGTCGCTTATCGTGACGTGGGTGAGCCATGGATGCTCGTAGATCAGTTTGCCGAGCCCGAACGGGCCGACCGCGATGCCGATCAGGATGAAACCGATGACGGGCGTGATGCGAAAGCGGGTGAAGACGGGGATCACGATCCCGGCCGCACCAAGGATGACGAGAGCATCGGATAGTGCGGTGGAAGGTGCGATCTCTCCGGCCATCGGATCTCACCTAACCACGCGTCGGGCGGTTGTCACGGTATCAGAAGGCGGTCGCTGCGATGTGCCTTTCGATCGCGCCGCTCCGGCGGGCTCGTGGCGGAAGCGTGGCGGCGACGCCGCAGCCCCGCGGGTTCGCTCCCGCCCGTGGATCAGCCGCCACCCACGGTGGATGGACCGAGTGGTTCGCGCCGGGGGCGCGGCTTGCCCGGATGCTTGCCCGCTTCGTCCCATTCGATCCGATAGAGATCGAAGCGTCGATCGGCGAGATTCCGCACGGTGCCTTCGGCGCGGGCCCAACTCAGATCCGCCAGATTGATATCGCTGATCGTCAGCGTCTCGACATTCTCGCTCGCCTCGGCCGCCACGCCATCGCGCGCGAACGGGAAGTCGCAGGGCGTCAGGATGCAGCTCTGTGCGTACTGGATGTCCATGTTGCCGACATTGGGAAGATTGCCGACATTGCCGGAAAGCACGACGAAGCATTGGTTTTCGATCGCGCGGGCCTGTCCGCAATAGCGCACGCGCAGGTATCCCTGCCGGCTGTCGGTGCAGAAGGGCACGAAGATAATACGTGCGCCTTCGTCTGCGAGACGCCGGGCGAGTTCGGGGAATTCGCTGTCGTAGCAGATCAGCACGCCGATCGGTCCGACGTCGGTGGGGATCACGTCGATGCTGTCACCGCCGCGGATGTTCCACCAGTACCGCTCGTTAGGCGTCGGATGGATCTTTTCCTGCTCGTGGACCGATCCATCGCGCAGGCAGACGTAGGCCACGTTGTGAATATCGCCGTCGTCCATGCGCGTCGGATGTGAACCGGCGACGATGTTGATGTTGTAGCGCATCGCCATATCAGAGATATCGGCCTTGATGCGGGGGGTATATTCGGACAGCCGCTCGATCGCCTCCACCGGTGAGAGCTGCTTCTCCTCGAAGCTCAGCAACTGGAGTGTGAAAAGCTCCGGAAACACGATGAAGTCTGCCTCGTAGTCGCTCGCGACATCGACGAAATACTCGATGGCGCGATGGAACTCGGCGTAATCGGCCACCGCGCGCGCCTGGAGCTGGCAGGTGGCGACGCGTACCGCCTCGACGCCGCGCGGGAGGCGCTTCTTCACCGGCTGATCGCGTTCCACATACGGGTTGCGCCAGACCATCAGGACAGCATTTGATTCGGACTTCTTGTCCTCGGGCAGGTAGCCGCGCATGACGCGCGCCGGTTCGAACCCGTTGGCGAGCTGAAACCGCAGCACCGGATCGTGGATCTTCGTGGCGACGACTTGCTCGAGATAATCCTCCGGCCCGTCGACCTTGCGCTTGTTGCGCCGGTAGTTCGGCATGCGACCGGCGAAGACGATGCCGGTCAGATCGCGCTCCTCGGCCAGCGCGCGACGTTCCTCGTAGAGCCGCCGCCCGATGCGCACGCCGCGGACCTTTGGGTCGACGCACATCTCGTAGCCGTAGAGCCAGTCCCCGGTCGGATCGTGACGGCTGCCGAAGCCGTTGCCGGTGATCTCGTCCCAGTCATGATCCTGGAACGCCAGCGTCTCGGCGATCTGCATCGTCGCGCAGTAGCCGACGACTTCCTCATCGAGCAGCGCGACGAAGCAGCCTTCGGGAAAATTGTTGATCTGCCCGCGGATCTCCCCGTGGGTATAAGCGGGCATGTCCTCGTACACGCGGCGCACGAGCGCCGCGATTCCGCGCACGTCCTTGGGCCGGGCATTGCGGATCTCCAGTCGCCGCTTGCCGAACTTCTCGGACGCCTTGCGGCGAACTGGTCGCTTCTTCTTCGGTCCCCTGGCCACTGGTGTCGTTTCCCCTTCCGTCATTGCCCGCTTTCAATGACGGAAGGGGGCAAACGTTTCAGGCCCAGTTGGCCATCTCCGTTTCGAGGTTGTTCACGATCGCCTCGAAGAACTGCTCGGTGGTAAGCCAGTTCTGGTCCGGACCGATCAGCAGTGCGAGGTCCTTCGTCATCTGGCCGCGCTCGACCGTCTGGATGCAGACGCGCTCCAGCGTCTCGGCGAACTTGACCACATCGGGCGTCCCGTCGAACTTGCCACGATACATCAGGCCGCGGGTCCATGCGAAGATGCTGGCGATCGGATTGGTGCTGGTCGCCTTGCCCTGCTGGTGCTGGCGATAGTGGCGCGTGACGGTGCCGTGCGCCGCCTCGGCCTCCACCGTCTTGCCGTCAGGGGTCATCAGCACCGACGTCATCAGGCCAAGCGAGCCGAAGCCTTGCGCGACGGTGTCGGACTGGACGTCGCCGTCGTAGTTCTTGCAGGCCCAGACGAACTTGCCGCTCCACTTGAGCGCGCTGGCAACCATGTCATCGATAAGGCGGTGTTCGTAAGTGATTCCCGCCTTGTCGAACCTGTCCTTGAATTCGTTATCGAACACCTCCTGGAACAGGTCCTTGAAGCGGCCGTCGTACTTCTTGAGAATGGTGTTCTTGGTCGACAGGTAGACCGGCCAGCCGCGGTCGAGACCGTAGTTCATGCTCGCGCGTGCGAAGTCGCGGATCGAATCGTCGAGGTTGTACATCGCCATCGCGACGCCGCTCGACTGGAATTCGAACACGTCGAGGTCGATCTTCTCGCCGTTCTCACCTTCGAACACGAGGCGCAGCTTGCCCGCGCCAGGGATCAGCGTGTCCTTGGCGCGATACTGGTCGCCGAAGGCGTGGCGGCCAACCACGATCGGGTCGGTCCAGCCCGGCACCAGCCGCGGCACGTTGTCGATCACGATCGGTTCACGGAAGACTACGCCGCCGAGGATATTGCGGATCGTGCCGTTGGGGCTGACCCACATCTTCTTGAGGCTGAATTCCTCGACGCGGGCCTCGTCCGGCGTGATCGTGGCACACTTCACACCGACGCCATGTTCCTTGATGGCGTTTGCGGCGTCGACGGTGATCTGGTCGTCGGTTTCGTCGCGCTTCTGGATCGACAGGTCGTAGTATTTCAGGTCGACATCGAGATAGGGGAGGATCAGCCGCTCGCGGATCCATTCCCAGATGATGCGCGTCATCTCGTCGCCGTCGAGCTCGACGATGGGGTTCTTGACCTGAATCTTCTGCATGTGTGCCCTACTTGTCTGGAATGGTTTGCGCGGGCTTTAGCAGAGGCGGGGGAGGGCGCAAGGGAAGCTGCCGGAACGTGCGAATGCGAATCCTCTTCTCACCGCAGGCGCGTACGTCGGAGGGGGGAAGGGATGCAGAAAAGGCGCCTCATTGCGCGCCCTTCGCAGGTCTGCCGGCCGATGGTGGGCGTAGGAAGGATTGAACTTCCGACCCCCGCGATGTCAACACGGTGCTCTACCACTGAGCTATACGCCCGCACCATCGGATATGCCGCGGCGAGCGGCAGGCGCGCCATCTAGCGATTGCGCCAAAGCCGTGCAAGCCTCTTTGTCGCCTTCAGACGGTCGCGTGCAAGCGGCCTTCGAACACGCGTTCGATCTCGAGCACGAGGTCGCGCAGATGGAAAGGCTTCGAGAGTACTTTCGCCTGTGGCTGCTCGCGGCTGACGCGCAGGGTCACAGCGGCGAATCCGGTGATGAACATCACCTTGGTCCGCGGGCTGACGTCGCTGCAACGCTGCGCCAGTTCGATTCCGTCCATCTCCGGCATGACAATGTCGGACAGGAGGAGGTCGAAATGCTGCGATTCGAGCAGCGGAACGGCTTTGGTTCCACGATCGACGGCCGTCACTTCGTAGCCGGCATTTTCCAGCGCACGGGCGAGATAACCGCGCATTGCATCCTCGTCTTCGGCGAGGAGCACTCTGAGGCCGTTGCGTTCGCTCATGGCCGCCCCATAACGGCGCCGGCTTAAGAAATCTTTCGTCTTGCCGATACTGCCCTGCTTTGACACATCATCGCTAACGGTCCAGCAAGGATGCGAATGGACGAGCGCGATTCCAGCGGGCGCGGGGAGCGGATCTCGGGCGGGGCGATCCCCGACACCGACAATCCGGCGTTCACGCTCGAAATGCCCGGGGGCACTCCAATACCGGTGCTGATTGCGGCGCCGCACGCCGGTCGCTGCTATCCTGCGGCGGTGCTGGAATGCATGCGCGATCCCGAATACAGCGCCATGCGACTGGAGGACCGCTTCACCGACCTGCTCGCGCGCGAGATTGCGGCGGCGACGGGAGCCGCGCTGCTGGTCGCGCACGCGCCGCGGGCCATGCTCGACCTCAATCGCGCGTGCGACGACATGGACTGGTCGATGGTGGCGGGCGGTGCGTCACGGAAGACGCCGCATTCCGCGCTCAACCGGCGCTCTCGGAGCGGCCTCGGCCTTGTGCCGCGACGGCTTGGCGGGCTGGGCGAGATATGGAAGAGGCCGATCACGCATAGTGCGCTCCAGGCGCGCATAGACGGGATTCACCGGCCTTATCACGCGCACCTCGCGGGCGCTCTGGAAACCTTGCGCGATCGGTGGGGCGCAGTGCTGTTGATCGACATTCACTCGATGCCGCCGCTCCGTCCCAGGTTCCCGGGCGATCGCACGGCCGAGTTCGTGCTCGGCGATCGTTTTGGCGCATCGTGCGATCATGCGCTTGCGGCGCAGGGCCTCGGGTACTTCGCACGCTTCGAGCGGCGCACTGCGCACAACCGCCCCTACGCCGGCAGCTATATTCTCGATCGGCACGGCGCGCCTGCGCGAGGCATCCATGCCCTGCAACTGGAGGTGTGCCGCTCGAGCTATCTCGATGCGCGCCTTGCCGAAGCGTCTGCCCGCATGCCTGCGGTCACACGCCTGCTGACCGGCCTCGTCCGTGAACTCGGCGACGCCGTCGCTGCGCTCGGGCGGGACGGAGCGCTCCCGCTCGCCGCGGAATGAAAAAACCACCTCGTGCAAAGATGCACGAGGTGGCCAAGGTTCAGGGAGGAGGTGCACCGCAGTGCACCGATCGGAACAGGCCATGAGGGGAGCGCCGTTCCGACACGCACAAAATAGGTTGCGCGAAGGAACGTTTCAACCCCGGCTGATCGTTCGACGATCTCGTGCTGTCGCGGCTCAATTCACCGCGGTGGCGGCAGGCGCAAGTTCGGGGCCTTTGCCCTGCTGCTGCTGGCGTGCGAAGATCGCGCGCATCAGGTCGAGCGAGAACATGTGCGCGTGGATCAGCGCCATCAGCCCGTTCTGGTTCCAAGTCCGCAGGACATCGCCGCGCACTTCGCGCAGCTTTTCCTGATTGATCATCTGAAAGCCGCGATAGATGTACGGACGATCGGGATTGTCCTGCATGGAAATGGCGATCTCGCCGTCCATCAGCAGCTCGTGCTTCTTCAACTCCTCGATGAAGGCCTTGGTCCGCTGGCCGGCTTCTTCGAAGTGCTGGCAGAACTCGAGGATGCGCTTGGTCGCGTCGGAGGGCTGGCTTTCGCCGTCGAACAGCGCCTCTCCTTCGGAGAACTCGCCGACCGCATCGGCCGTCGGATCGAAGCAGAGCGACAGCTCCTCGGAATTCGGCTGCAGCTTGGCGAGCATGAACGGATAGCGGCGAATATAGGCGGGAAGATAGACCGGGTCGGTGACCTTGCCTTCCTCGTCTACGAAGGTGTTCACGCCTTCATTGAGGCCCATGAGCGCGAGCGGCAGCGGGTTGTCACCGGAGGAGAAGACGATCGGAAAGTCGCGTTGAGCCTGAACGAACTCGTCGACCGTCAGCGGAATGGCGTGCTGGCCGATCAGCCACTTGGCGGAGTCGATCCCCTTGCTGTGCCACTTCGCGTGATCGCGGCTGTTGAGCGGCATGAGGTCGTTGTAGAACAGGGGCAGGTTGGGCTGCGGCGCGCTGGCCATGGAATCTCTCCGGATCGCTAGGATTGTATGCTCGGCAAGGCACAGGCCTCGCGCGTGAAGCGCGCGCTTTAGTTGTTGTGCGCCTCAGGCGCAAGCGGCACGAGCTTGCCCGGATTGAGCAGGGCATGCGGGTCGAGCGCCTGCTTGACGCTGCGCATCATGGCCAGCGCGACCGGGTTGCCCAGCCGGCCAAGCTCGTCGCGCTTCATCTGGCCGATCCCGTGTTCGGCGCTGATCGAACCGCCCCAGCGCGTGACGAGGTCGTGTACGAAGGCGCTGATCGCCTTGCCTTCGCCTTCCTCCCATTCGCCGCGAGCCACCCCGCCCGGGGCGAGGACGTGAAAATGGACATTGCCATCGCCCAGGTGTCCGAAGGCAACCGCGGTTACCCCCGGAAATCGGCTTTCCACCTGCGGTACCGCCGCCTCGACGAACTCGGCCATTCGCGCGACCGGGACCGAGATGTCGTGCTGCATCGCAGGGCCGATCGCACGTTCGGCGGGCGAGATCGAGTCGCGCAGGAGCCAGAACTGCTCCGCCTGTATCTCACTTGCGGCGATCGTCGCGTCCTCGATCAGGCCTGTCTCGAAGCCTTCGGAGAGCAGCGATTCCGCGAGGCCGGGAAGATCCTCGTCTGCCCCTTGCTCGACCACGAGTTCGATCAGCGCGTGCCATCGATGTTCGCTCGCCAGCGGACTGCGGGCATCGGGCAGATGATCGAGCACCGCCGAAAGGCAATGTGCCGGTATGATCTCGAACCCTTCGAGATGGTTCTCTGCCCGGGCCTCGCAGTGGAGCAGCAGGCGGCGCGCGTCCCCGATCGAGTTGAGCCCGGCCCACAGCACGGCCCGCTCGCCGACTTCGGGCAGCAGCCGCAGCGTTGCGGCGGTGACTATCCCCAGAGTGCCTTCCGAGCCGATCAGCAACTGCTTCAGATCGAACCCGCGGTTGTCCTTCTTGAGCGGAGTGAGGGCATCGAACACGCTGCCGTCGGCAAGCACCGCCTCCAGGCCGAGGACCTGCGCGCGCATCGTTCCATGTCGCAGGACCTGCGTCCCGCCGGCGTTGGTGGCGATAAGTCCGCCGACCGTCGCCGACCCCTTGCCGCCCAGGGTAAGCGGGAAACGCAGCCGCTTCTCCGCCGCGGCCTCATGCAAGGTCTGAAGGATTACACCCGCTTCGCAGATCGCCTGCCGGGAATCTGTATCGATTGTGCGGATCGCGCTCAGGCGGCGAAGCGAGAGGAGCAGAGCCTCGCCCCCGCCGTCGGGAGTCGCGCCTCCCGACATGCCGCTGTTGCCGCCCTGCGGCACGATCGGCACCCGGTGGTGGGCGCAGAGCTGGACGATCCTGGAGACTTCCTCGGTGCTGGCGGGGGACGCCATCGCCAGTGCATTTCCGGTGTAGCGACCGCGCCAATCGGTCAGCCACGGCGCCATCAGTTCCCGATCCCGAGTGAAGCCGCGCTCGCCGAGCAGTTCGGCCGCACTCGCAAGGAAAGCGTCAGGGTCGCGCATGGGGCGCCTATGGCACACGGTAGTGCGTCTGCGCCACCCGGCTTGTACGGATTAAGCCGTCGTTCAAGCGTTTGCGCTATTCCGCAGGGCCGGATATGGCCGTCGCACCTGTAGCGGCTGCACGGAGAACGCGATCAGCGCCGATGACGAGTCCCGCTGCCTTCCTCGCCCCAATTCTGCTGTTGTTCGGTCCGCCGGCTCCGACCGGCGATGGCGTTCATGGTCCAGCGTCGGAGGACCGGCCCGTCGTCCTGCAGCGTGGAGCACCCGGCTGGCTCGTGCTCGATGCGGTCTACGAAACGCCGGTTCAGCGCCAGGTGCGAATCGAGCAGCGGGTGATTCTCCGGATCGTGCCGCGTAGCGCGGCGAGCCGGCAAAGCTCGTCCTCGTTCGTCGAAACTCCGCGGCAGCAATCCCGGTTGATCGAACGCAAGGCCGGCGATTGCCTCCCGGCTGCCGCTATCGGCGCGGTTCAGCCCGCGTCCGACAACCGCCTGATGCTCTTCATGCGCGACCGGCGCCTGTATAGCGCGAAGCTCAAGCGGTCGTGCGCCGCGCGCGACTTCTATTCGGGGTTCTATGTAGAGCGCAATGACGACGGGATGATCTGCATCGATCGCGATAAGCTGCAGTCGCGTACCGGCTCGAAGTGCGAGATCGCGGCGATCAGCCAGATGGTGCCCGTACGCGAATGAGGCCTCGGCCCTCGCGCTTTTCTTGACTTTTGCCCTCGCGCCGCGCAAAGGGCGCGGCGCTTGTGCAGGTGCGAAGGCACTGCGCATTGGTGGACCCGCACCTCGAAACCCGGACAACTCGCATTCAGATGACTTTCGCCGACCTCGGCCTCTCGCCAGAACTGCTCAAAGCCGTCGAAGACGCCGGCTATTCCGAGCCGACGCCGATCCAGGCGCAGGCGATCCCGCCGGTGCTGATGATGAAGGACATCATCGGTATCGCCCAGACGGGCACGGGCAAAACGGCGGGCTTCGTGCTGCCGATGATCGACATCCTCGCCAACGGCCGCCGCCGGGCGCTGATGCCGCGCAGCCTGATCCTCGAGCCGACGCGCGAGCTTGCGGCACAGGTCGCCGAAAACTTCGAGAAGTACGGCGTCAATCACGATCTGCGCATGGCGCTGCTGATCGGCGGCGTGCAGATGGGCGACCAGGTCAAGGCGCTCAACGACGGGGTCGACGTGCTGATCGCCACGCCGGGCCGCCTGATGGACCTGTTCGAACGCGGCAAGATCCTGCTCAACGGCTGTGAGTTGCTGGTGATCGACGAAGCCGACCGGATGCTCGACATGGGGTTCATTCCCGACATCGAGTTCATCTGCTCGAAGCTCCCCGAAACCCGCCAGACCATGCTGTTCTCGGCCACGATGCCCCCGCCGATCGAGAAGCTGGCGAAGAAGTTCCTCAGCAATCCCAAGCGAATCGAAGTCAGCCGCGCGGCGAGCACGAACAAGGACATCACCGCTTTCAAGGTGCCGGTGAAGAGCCGCCAGAAGCGCGAGACGCTGCGCTGGCTGCTCAGGAACGACCTGGTCGAGACGGCGATCATCTTCGCCAACCGCAAGACCACCGTGCGCGAGCTCAACAAGAGCCTGCGCAGCCACGGCTTTGCGAGCGGCGAGATCCACGGCGACATGGACCAGACTAGCCGCATCGCCGAACTCAACCGGTTCAAGGCCGGCGAGATCAACATCCTCGTCGCCTCCGACGTTGCGGCCCGCGGGCTGGACATCAAGGGCGTGAGCCACGTCTTCAACTTCGACACGCCCTGGCACCCGGACGATTACGTCCACCGCATCGGCCGCACCGGGCGCGCCGGGGCGAAGGGGCGCGCGTTCACACTAGTCGCCGAGGAAGATGCCGAAGCGATCGAGAACGTCGAGAAGCTCACCGGCGCCGAGATTCCGGTGTTCGGCAAGAAAGACGTGCGGGTCGAACTCAAGCCCGAGCCGCAGCAGCGCGAGGAGCGCACCGAGGAAGAAAAGCCTCGCCGGGCGCGCCGCGAGCGCGACGAGGAGGAGCGCGAGTCGCGGTCGGCAAAGCCGCGTCGCGAGAGGGCGAAGCCGGAGCGCTCCGATGGCTCCCGCCGCCGCCGCGACCAGGACGACGAACCCGTGCCAGCCGGCGAATGGAACGGCCCGAAGCCCGACTTCCTGAACGTCAGCGCGCTTTAGTGCCTGGCGTCATCCCAACGAAAGCTAAGATCGCTCTCCGCCAGACCGACTTTGTGACGCTCGATCCCAGCTTTCGCTGGGATGACGCTTTTAATCGAAGCTAGTTGAAGCTCTAGAGCGCCTCCGCGTTGTCGCCGCCTTTGCGGTTCTCGCGGTCGCGCGCGTTCGAATGGTTCGGATCGCGTTCTTCCTGCTTCTGCAACATCTGGTTCGGATTGCTGCTGCCGCGGTTTTCCTTCCGTGCCTGGGCGTTGCCGGTCTCGCTGGTCATGTCGGTTTCTCCTTCGCGAAACCAACGGCCAGGAGACCGTAGGTTTCCGGCGACTGTCAGTGCGTCCGACGGTGTTCACAAACGCGTGCGACCGCTTCGGCCTCCGCTTTCAACGCATCTCTGTCGATTCCCATGCCGCGAAGTGCTCTCGCGACGACGCCATGCGGCATGTCCGCGACGACCGCTACGACGTGTGCGCCGAGAAGCGGTCGATGGTTGCCTCTCCTTGCGGACAGCTCCTGCATGACTTCCTGTCCCGAAGGTGCGGCGGCAAAGGCTCCGCGCTTCGCTCGCAGAGGCGATGTGCCGGTGATTTCCGGCATGTTTTCACTATCGATCCCCATTGCACGAAGCGCGTCGTCATACTGATCGGCGACGGCCGCTCGGAGCGCGAGCGGATCGGCACCGACCCTCTCGAAAGCTAGCCGCGCAGTACCGTCCGGCAGATCAAAGGCCGCAAGCAGAAGATGCTCGGCGCCCGGCTCCTGCTCGCCATCTCTCAAAGCGTACGTTTCGGCCATCTCGCACAGGAGCCTGATTGTCTCCATGGATTTGAGTTTGGATCTGATGCTTTCGAGCACGGTAGAATCCTTCAATTTTCCGGGATGTCTCGGGCCAGGCCTGCCAGCCGTCGGTGTGCCGCCTGTTTGGAGACACCAAGACCTTGCGCGATGTTCGACCAGGACCAGCCATGGCGTAGCGCCGTCCGGACAGCCTCACGTTCGATCCCGTCTGCCAGGCGGCGCAAAGCCACCACGGCCGCCAGAGCTTCTTCCGGATCATTCGGGATGGAAAGATCGTTCAGGTCGACCATGTCGTCAACATATATTGACGCAAAGCGGTTCTGTCAACTTATGTTGACGGCCCTTACGCTGCCGTAACGAAGCTATCGATTACCCGCTTGGTCCCGGCCTGCTCGAACTCGATCTCCAGCCGGTTGCCCTCCTGGTCGGTTACCGTGCCGTAGCCGAACTTGTCGTGGAACACGCGCTGACCGATGGCAATGTCGGTCCGAGGCTTGGCGGCGAAGCTGGCGGCGCTGCGGGTGGTCTCCTTGAGGCGTTTGGGTGTCGTGTCGTAGCCGGTGGTGAGAGCGCGCTGCCAGCCGGGGCCGCGGGTCATGGTGCGCGCCGGCTGGGCACGGGCGAGGTGGGCGAAGGGGTCTTCGTGCTCGGTCATGCCCGCGCGCCAGAGCGACGCGCCGCCGGTGAGGGTCGTCTCCTCCTCGATGTGGTCTGCAGGCAGCTCGCCGATGAAGCGGCTGGGGATCGAGCTGGTCCACTGGCCGTAGATGCGCCGGTTGGCCGCGTGCAGGATCGTGCAGCGCCGCCGCGCGCGCGTGATCGCGACATAGGCGAGGCGGCGTTCCTCCTCCAGGCTGGCGAGCCCGCCTTCGTCGAGCGCGCGCTGGCTGGGAAACACCCCTTCTTCCCACCCGGGCAGGAAGACGTTGTCGAACTCCAGCCCCTTGGCGGCATGGATGGTCATGATCGTGACCTTCTCGCTCGTCTGGTCGGCCTCGTTGTCCATCACCAGGCTGACATGTTCGAGGAAGTCGCCGAGGGTCTCATACTCCTCCATCGCGCGCGCGAGTTCGGAAAGGTTCTCCAGCCGGCCGGAGGCATCGGCGGTCTTCTCCGCCTCGAGCATGGCGTTGTAGCCGGTTTCGTCCAGCACGGTGCGCAGCAACTCGGCCGGGGTGACCTTCTCGGCCTCCTCCCGCCACTTGAGAAACTGGCGCATCAGCCCGCCGATCGTGTTCGCGGCGCGCGCGGGCAGCTCGTCGCTGTCGGCGAGCTGGAGCGAGGCGGCCGCGAGCGGCAGACCGGTGCGGCGCGCGTGCTGGTGCATCTTCTCCAGCGTCTTGGCGCCGAGGCCGCGCTTGGGCTGGTTGTAGATGCGCTCGAATGCGAGGTCGTCCTGCGGCTGGGCGATCACGCGCAGGTAGGCGAGCGCGTCGCGGATCTCGGCGCGCTCGTAGAAGCGGAAGCCGCCGACGATGCGGTAGTTGAGACCGATCTGGATGAACCGGTCCTCGAACTCGCGCGTCTGGTACTGCGCGCGCACGAGAATGGCGATCTGCTCCAGAGGCGCGCCCTCGCGCTCCAGCCGCTCGATCTCCTCGCCCACGCGGCGCGCTTCCTCGGGCGCGTCCCACACGCCGATCACGCGCACCTTGTCGCCGCCGTTGACCTCGGTCCACAGCGTCTTGCCGAGGCGCTGGCTGTTGGCATCGATCAGGCCCGACGCGGCGCCGAGGATGTGCGGGGTAGAGCGATAGTTCTGCTCCAGCCGGACCACGTGGGCGCCGGGAAAGTCCTTCTCGAAGCGCAGGATGTTGGCGACCTCGGCCCCGCGCCATGAGTAGATCGACTGATCGTCGTCCCCCACCACGCAGATGTTCTTGCGCTCCTGCGCGAGCAGGCGGAGCCAGAGGTATTGGACCTGGTTGGTGTCCTGATATTCGTCGACCAGGATGTACTTGAAGCGCTGCTGATAGTGCGCGAGCACCTCCCGCTCGCGGCGAAAAATGTTCAGCATGTGCAGCAGCAGGTCGCCGAAGTCGCAGGCGTTCAGGGCCTTCAACCGGTCTTGGTAAAGGCGGTAGAACTGCTGCCCGCGGCCGTTGGCGTAGGCTTCGTTCTCGACTGCATCGAGGTCTTCGGGGTTGAGGCCGCGGTTCTTCCAGCGGTCGATCAGCCCGGCAAGCTGGCGCGCGGGCCAGCGCTTCTCGTCGAGGTCGTTCTCGACGATGAGCTGCTTGAGCAGGCGGAGCTGATCGTCGGTGTCGATGATCGTGTAGTTCGATTGCAGCCCGACCAACTCGGCATGGCGGCGCAGCATCTTGGCGCCGATCGAGTGGAAGGTGCCGAGCCAGGGCATTCCCTCGACCGCTTCGCCCAGATGATGCGCCACGCGCTCGCGCATCTCGCGCGCGGCCTTGTTGGTGAAGGTGACGCAGAGAATCTCGCTCGGCCAGGCACGCCGCGTTGCGACGAGATGTGCCAAACGCGCGGTAAGCGCCGCAGTCTTGCCCGTGCCCGCGCCGGCGAGCATCAGCACCGGCCCCTCGGTGGTCAACACCGCTTCTCGCTGAGGCGGGTTAAGCCGTTCTGCATAAACGGGAATTGCGCCTTCGGTGGCGGGATATCGGGCGGCATCTGATCGGGTCATGAGCAGGCGAACAGCTAGAGAACGCGAGGGATGCGCGCAAGGGGCCGTGCGGAACCGCCGATCCCGTGCGGCGTAGTGCCATCAATGACAAGCGGATGGAGAATGCTCCGATGCGTACCATGATCCTTGCCAGCGCCGCCGCGCTGGCGTTTGCCGTGCCCACCGCTGCGCAGGACACGGCGACGGAAGCCGATGTGCAGGCCGAGGCCGAGCCGGCGACGGGAACCTACACGATGACGGCGAGCCAGCAGACGTCCTACGATGCATGGCCCGCCGACCGGCAGGCGGCGTACGACGCCTGGTCCGGCGATCTTCAGGAATACTTCTGGACCCTGACCGACGAACAGGCGCAGGGCTGGTGGGCGCTGACCGACCAACAGCGCGCGCAGGTCTATGCCATGACTCCGCAGCAGCGAACGGCTGCCTGGGCACAGATCGCCGCGCAACTCGGCGGTGCAACGGGGGGCAGCGCTGCCGCGGATACGCCGCCGGCCGCCTCGCCCGCCTCGACCGGCAACATGCGTTTCGTCTCGAGCGAGATGGTGCAGAGCGCACCGCCGCCGAAAGAGGAGTATCCGATCTGCACCGACGGAATGACGGACGGTTGCATCAATCCGCGCGCCGCCGGGAAGAACTACGGCAATGTGCCGCTGGACTACTGGCCCGGCGAGCCGGCGAGCGAGATCGAGGGACCGCTCCCTGCCGAGCAGCCGGAGGGCTGAGCCGCACTTCGATAGTCGCCCTACAAGGGCGCGACACTGTGAAGGGTGGGGCCGCTTGTCGGCTTCACCCTTTTCTACGTAAAGCTTAGGATAGGTACTGATAAATCAGCGTATTGCGGCTCGCCCTATTTCTGACACATTTGGCGCCGAACCGTTGTATCGGCGCGATTACAATTTCTCCGCAGTCTTGCCGAGGAAAGATTAGATCCCCATTCTTATCGTAATCCTGACGGGGGACTGAGTTGTCAGGAAGAGTTCGCGTTCGTCGCTTGGGAATATTTGAAAGGAGACTTCCCAATGCGTATCCGTAACCTACTTCCCGCCGTCGCCGCCGTGGCGATCGTTTCCGGCCCGGCGCTTGCGCAGGACACCGAAATGGCCGAACCGCCGGTCGAGTCAGCGGAGCCCGCCGACACGGCGACCAGCACGGGTCTGGCGCCCGACCAGCAGTCGGCCTACGACGCCTGGCCGCCTGCCCAGCAGGCACAGTACGACGCTTGGCCTGCCGAGACCCAGACATACTTCTGGTCGTTGACGCCGGAGCGTCAGGAGCTTTTCTGGCGCATCTCCGATGGCGACAAGAGCACGCTCGCGACCCTACCGCCGGAGCAGCAGACCCAGGCCTGGGCGCAGATCGAATCGCAGGCTGCGGCCATGCCGGCTCCGACCGATCCGGCAGGTGACCCGGCCACGGCGGACCCCGCCGATCCGACGGCTGCGGACCCGACCTCGCCGGACCCGATGGCTGACCCCACGGCCACCGATCCCTCCGCCACCGATGAGCCGGAGACGGACGAGCCGATGTAATCGGCGCAGGGAGCGCAGCTCTCAGATCAGTCGGCAAGGCGAAGCAAGGTCAGTTTCGCCTTGCCGACACGTCTTTCGGCATCGACCGAAAGTCCCTTTACCGCCACCGTCTCGTCCACTCGGGTTTCGATCGCGACCCAGGTGGCTTCTCCAATCCATTCCAGCCTGAGGAGCCGGTCGAGCGCAACCGCCCCCGCGCCGGTGCCGTAGGGCGGATCGAGCAGCACCAGGCCCCGCGGCTTGTCGACCGGGCCGAGCGCCATGACCGACCCGGAGCGCACTTCGCTTCGCATACGGGCGTCGAGCGCGTCGACGTTGGTGCGGAGGGCCTTGAGCGCCGCCTCTTCCTGCTCGACGAACAGGCACTGTGCCGCGCCGCGCGAAAGCGCCTCCAGGCCGAGCGCGCCCGAGCCTGCGAACAAGTCGGCGACGGAAAGCTCCTCGAAACTGCCGAGCCGGCTGGTGAGCATCGAGAACAGCGTTTCGCGCGTGCGGTCGGCCGTGGGGCGCGTCGCTTCGCCCTTGGGTGCCACGAGCCTGCGCCCGCGCCACTCTCCGGCAATCACTCTCATGCTCACGCCCGGTGCGCTCTCTTGAGGCTCGAGCGGAATCGCTCGATCTCGTGCTTCTGGATCTCCACCACCGCGCCGCGGGGCAGCTCGCCGAGCGCGAAGGGGCCGTAGCCGACGCGGATCAGGCGACTCACCTGCAGGCCGAGGTGCTCGAGCACGCGGCGGACCTCGCGATTCTTGCCTTCGGTGATGGTCAGCTCAATCCACTGGTTCCGGCCCGTGCGCCGTTCCATGTTGGCGTCGATCCGGCCGTATCGGACGCCGTCGATAGTGAGGCCGTCGATCAGGTCCTCGAGCTGCCCCTGGGTCACGTCGCCGAACGTGCGCGCGCGGTAGGTGCGCGGGATGCCGCTGGCGGGCAGCTCCATCGCGCGCTTGAGCTCGCCGTCGTTGGTCAGCAGCAGCAGGCCTTCGGTGTTGAGGTCGAGCCGGCCGATCGGCATCACCCGCCCTGCGCCCTTGGGAAGCGCATTGCGCAGGGCGGTGTAGATGGTCGCGCGGCCCTTAGGATCGCGCTCGGCGGTGATGAGCCCCGTCGGCTTGTGGAAGGCGAACAGCCGCGTGCGCTCGGCCTTGCCGACCGGCTTGCCGTCGACGGTCACGCCGCGCAGGTCGGGGATGACCGTGGCCGGGGTGTCGAGCACGTTGCCCTCGATCGCGACGCGGCCGTCGGCGATCATCCGCTCGACCTCGCGCCGGCTGGCGACGCCCGCGCGCGCGAGCAGCTTGGCGATGCGCTCGCCGGTTCGGGCGCCCTGCGGTTTTGGAGTGTCGGCCATGCGGGGCCTCTACACCTCGCGCGGCGGGAGCGGAAGCGGGTCCTTCGAGACGGTTCAGCCCTTCGGGCTTCACCTCCTCAGGACGAACGGTTCTTGTATTTCCCCGTTCGTCCTGAGGAGAGGTGAGGACGCATGTCCGAACCTCGTCTCGAAGGATCAGTTCACCGCCCGCAACCGCTCCTCTACGGTCTCGTGGAATCGCCGGATGCCGCCTTCCAACGTGCCCAGCGTCAGCGAGGGCACTGCCCCGGTCGAAAGGCCCTGCTGTCCCAGCTCGGCCGCGCGGAAGTCCTCGCTCGCGAAGACACCGCCGTCGAGGAGGGCCCAACTCCGTTCCCAGTGGTCGCGTGCCTTGTCCGTTGCCGGATGCTCGGGGATGAGCATGAAGTCCTCGACCAGCGTGCGGTCGTGCGCCTGCGGCATCATAACCATGACGTTGACGTAGTCGGGGCTGGGAATGATCAGCGCGCCGGGGATGAGCTGGTAGGCGAACGTCACCACCCGGCGCAGCGCGGCCATGTCGGTGAGGTCCACTCCCTCCATCTCCTCCAGCCGGCCCACGGCGGAGCGGGCGTGCGGGCCGACCATGTCGCCCGAGGTCACCCCGTCCTTGAAGAACGGCCCGATCGTCTGCGCGTGGAGCCGCGTGACGTGATAGCTCTCCAGGAAGGCATCCATGATGAGCTTCCAGTTCGCCGCGACCTCATGCGTCTTGCGGCGAAACAGCACATGCTCGCCCATGCCGAGCGCATCGAAGTCCTCGCCCAGCCGCTCGGCGTCGGAGAAATCCGCCGTCTCCTCCTGGGGGCAGAACCAGATCAGGCCGCCGGTCTCGCGGCTCGGCAGCTCGATCAGGCCCATCGCGTCCTTGTCGAGCCCCGGGAACGTGTCGGGGCGGGGCAGGGCGAGCAGGCGCCCGTCCACCGAATAGGTCCAGGCGTGATAGGGGCAGACGAGCCGCTTCTGGCACAGCACCTCGCCGCCTTCGACCAGCCGCGTGCCGCGGTGGCGACAGACGTTGAGGAAAACGTGCGCCTTGCCCTCTCCGTCGCGGGTGACGAGCAGCGGCCGCCCGGTTGCGTCGTGCGGCACCGCCACGCCCGGTTCGGGCAGCAGGGCGGACGGGCACAGGATCTGCGGCATCCGCTCGTAGATCGCGGCCTTCTCGCGCGCGAAATAGCCGGGATCGGTATAGACGCTCGCCGGAACCTGGCTGACGCCCGCTTCGGCCCGGCTCTGCCCCTCGGCGATCGCGCGGGCGAGCGCGAGCATGCCCTCGGTCGGCCGCCGCGCGGGATGTTTGGTGTCGATAGCTTCCATAGCGCCTGTTCCTGGCCCTCTCCGGCAGCTAGTGTCGCAGAAAATCGGGACAGACGGAAGGACGCTAGGGAATGGCCGAATCGATCGGGACGGGCGGGGGCGAACGCCGAGGCACGTGGGAATCGATCAAGCCGTACCTGGAGAAGGAATCGCTCGCGGCGTTCTTCCTCGGCGTATCCTCGGGCTTTCCCTTCGCGCTGCTGGCGGCGACGCTGACCACCCGGCTAGCGCAGGACGGGATCGAGAAGTCGACGATCACCGCCTTCACGCTCGCCTTCCTGGTCTACAACCTCAAGTTCCTCTGGGCCTGGGTCGTCGACGGGGTGCGGCTGCCGGTGATCGGCAGGCTCGGCCAGCGCGTTTCGTGGATGATCGTGATCGGCCTGTTCGTGATGGCCGCCACTGTGAACCTCGCGCTCGCCGATCCGAGCGCCGACATCGTTTGGACCGCGACTTCCGCCGTGCTGCTGGGTGTTGCGGGCGCGAGCTTCGACATCGTGATCGACGCCTACCGGATCGAGACGCTGAAACCCTATCAACTCGGCACCGGTTCGGGGATGAGCCAGTACGGCTGGCGCATCGGCGCGGCCAGTGCCGGCGCGCTGGCGCTGGTCGTCGCGGCGCGCATGGGGTGGGAGGCCGCCTATATCGCCTGCGCCATCTTCGCGCTGCCCGCCATGCTGACCGCGCTGATCATGGGGGAGCCGGTGCGGCGCAAGGTCGTGATCGCGCGGCGCGGCGCAGCCGAGATGTGGCAGTCGATTAGCGGCCCGTTCGTCGAGTTCTTCCGCCGCAACGGCGCCTGGCTCGTCCTGCTCTTCATCCTCGTCCACAAGATCGGCGATACGCTGGCGAACTTGACTTTCCGCCTGCTGTTCGACGACCTCGGCTACAGCAACGACGAGATCGCGATCTACGACATCGGCGTCGGCTTCTGGGCGCTGATCGTCGGCGTGTTCGTCGGCGGGATTCTCTACGCCCGGCTCGGGCTCAAGCGCTCGGTGCTCATCGCGCTGATCCTGATGGCGGTTTCCAACTTCAGCTTCGCGGCGCTTGCCGCGGTGGGCCATTCGAACATCGGCATGGCGGGGGCGATCGGGTTCGAGAACTTTGCCAGCGGATATGGCGGCGTGGTGGTCGTCGCCTACTTCTCCGCGCTGTGCGACCTGCGCTTCACGGCGGCGCAGTACGCGCTGATCAGCGCGGGGGCGAGCATCGTCGGCCGGCTGCTGACCGGCACCACGGCGGGGAGCCTGATCGAGGCGTTCGGCTACGTGAACTTCTACCTGCTCACCACGCTGCTGGCGCTACCGGGCATCCTGCTGTTCTGGTGGATGATGCGCACGGGGTTGGTCGATGCGGCAATGGGAACCGCGGGCGAGGTGGGCGAGGGGGATGCTCGGGACGATCCGCCCGTTTGAGGCTCAATCCGGCCATTCGTCATTGAGCCGCAGCACCTCGCCGGCGAGGTAGAGTGAACCGGCGATCAGCACGGGGAGGTTGTCGTCAGGCAGGTCGGCGAGCGCGGCGGCCACGTCGGGCGCGCCGCGGGCGATCTCTCCGAAGGCTTCGGGCGGGTGATGGTCGTGGTCGGGCACGGGAACGGCGGTGAGGCTGGCGAGGCTCGGCGCGAGCGGGCCGACGAGCGCCATCGGGTTCTTGCCCTCGATCATTCCGATCACGAGATGCAGCCGCTGGCCGGCGAAGTGCTGCGCGAGGGTGGCCCCGGCGCTCGGGTTGTGGCCGCCGTCGAGCCAGACTTCGCGCTCGCCGGTCAACGGCCCCGACGCAAGGCGCTGGAGGCGGGCGGGCCAGCGCGCGGCGCGGATGCCCGCCGCCATCGCCTCGGGCGAAACGGACACCGCCTGCTGGTGCCGCAGCATCGCCACGGCCAGCGCCGCATTGTGCGCCTGGTGAAGGCCCGGCAGCGCAGGAAAGGGCAGCGAGAGCGTGCCGCGCGCGTCGGCGTAGGCAATGCGATCGCCAGCCGCGTCCGCGATCCATCCGCCGTCCGTTCCCTGCGCGAACCGGGGCGCGCCGATGCGGTCCGCCACACGTTCGACCGCGGTCGCCGCTTCCGGCGGGTAGCCGAAGGTCACCAGCGGCACGCCGGGTTTGGCGATACCGGCCTTCTCGAACGCGATGCGCGCGAGCGGCTCCGCCGGCACGTCGTTGTCCGGAGCAAGAAGGAAGCGTTCGTGGTCGATGCCGAGCGCCGCGATCCCGCACACGGCGGGGCGGGGGATCACGTTGGTCGCGTCGAACCGGCCGCCGAGGCCGACTTCGACCACGCAGGCATCGGCCGGCACGCGGGCGAACTCGAGGAAGCTGGCGGCGATCGTCACTTCGAAGAAGCTGGGGGCGAGGTCGCTCCCCGCGTCGAGCACTTCGGCGAGCACTTCGGCCAGGCGCGCGTCGGAGATCAACTCGCCCGCCACGCGGATGCGCTCGTTGTAGCGCACGAGGTGCGGGCTGGTCGCCGCGTGGACGCGGTGCCCCTGCGCCTCCAGCATCGCGCGCAGGAAGGCACAGGTCGAACCTTTGCCGTTGGTCCCGGCGACGTGAAACACCGGCGGCAGCGCCAGATGCGGATCGCCGAGGCGGGCCAGCAGCGCGCGGATCGTCTCCAGCCCGAGCCGCCCCTGCGGCACCGAAAGCGCCGCCAGCCGGTCGAGCTGCGCCTTGACCGCGGGGTCCGAGGAAGTGCCGAAGTCTTTCATGAATCGTCCCCGGACCGGGGAGGGGGACCGGCCGCAGGCCGGTGGAGGGGCAGGTCGTTCGGGCTCATGACATAGCTGTCCGGGTCACCTCGGGGTGCCCTCCACCCCTCGCTCCATGAGCGGTCCCCACCAGGTCCGGGGGGTTAAGCCGCCGCCCTCGGCTGCAGGTAGTCGAGCAGGCTCGCCAGCGTGGCCTTCAGGTCGTGCCGCTTGACGACCAAGTCGACCATGCCGTGCTTGTGCAGGTACTCGGCGCGCTGGAAGCCTTCGGGCAGCTTCTCGCGGATCGTGTCCTGGATCACGCGCTGGCCGGCGAAGCCGATCAGGGCGCCGGGTTCGGCGATATGCACGTCGCCGAGCATCGCGTAGCTGGCGGTGACGCCGCCCGTGGTCGGGTCGGTCAGCACGACGATGTAGGGCAGCCCGGCCTCCTTCAGGCGGCGTGTCATCACGGTCGCCTTGGGCATCTGCATCAGGCTGAGAATGCCCTCCTGCATCCGCGCGCCGCCGGCCGCGGTGACGACGACATAGGCGCACTTGCGGGTCAGCGCGCGCTCGGCGCCCTGACAGAAGGCGGTGCCCACGGCCATGCCCATACTGCCGCCCATGAAGGCGAAGTCCTGCACGCCGACCACGGCGGGCCGGCCCTCGATCGCGCCCGAGCCGACGGTGAAGGCGTCCGTGTGCGGGTTCTTCGCGCGCGCCTGCTTCAGCCGGTCGGTGTACTTCTTCGTGTCGCGGAACTTGAGCGGGTCTTCGGCGACGTCGGGCTGCGGCAGTACCTCGTAGCCCTCGTCGAGCAGCTGGCGCAGCCGCTCGTCGGCGCCGATCCGGCCGTGATGGCCGCAGCGCGGGCAGACCTTGAGGTTTTCCTCGTATTCCTTCGTGAACAGCATCTCCGAGCAGCCGGGGCACTTGACCCACAGCGTTTCCTCGGTCGTGCGCTTGGCCACGAAAGGCAGCGAATTGCGGACGCGGGTGAACCAGTTCATGGGCGGGGCCTATAGTCCTCTTGCACCAATCCTCAAAGCCTCGTCATCCCCGCGAAGGCGGGGATCCAGAAAGCTCTCAAGTCGTGTGCGGCCGACGTTATCTGGGCCCCTGCCTGCGCAGGGGCGACGAGGTGGAGGTGTTGCGTCTCAGCGCGCCGTGTGTGTGGCCTCGGCCAGCGCGGTAGTGAGCTTGCGCAGATGCTCTGGCGCGTCCCTGCCGTGCTCGCCGACGAGCTCGACGAGCGCGGAGCCGACGACCACGCCGTCCGCCACCCTGGCGATGGCAGCGGCCTGTTCGGGCGTGCGCACGCCGAAGCCGACGGCGACAGGCAGGTCGGTCGCCGCCTTGAGCCGCCCGACCGCTTCCTCGATGCTCGCCTGCGCAGCCTGCTGCTTGCCGGTGATCCCGGCGACCGAGACGTAGTAGAGGAACCCGGCCGAGCCCTCGAGCACTTGCGGCAGGCGCGCGGCGTCGGTGGTCGGGGTGGCGAGGCGGATCGGGGCGATCCCTGCGGCGCGCAGGGCGGGGCCGAGCGCGTCGTCCTCCTCCGGCGGAATATCGACGCAGATAACCCCGTCCACGCCAGCCTCGGCGGCGGCGGAGGCGAACCACTCGGGTCCGCGGCGGACCATCGGGTTGGCGTAGCCCATCAGCACCAGCGGCACTTGCGGGTGGCGCTGGCGAAACTCGCGCGCGATCCGCAGCACCTCGGCCGTGGTCGTCCCCGCGCCGAGCGAGCGGATGTTCGCCGCCTGGATCGCCGGACCATCGGCCATCGGATCGGTGAACGGCATGCCGAGCTCGATCACATCCGCGCCGCCCTCGACCACCGCGTCGAGATTGGCCGCGGTGTCGCCGTCGCCCGCGGTGATGAAGGTAACGAGCGCGGGATGCGGCTTGGCGAAAGCAGAGGAGAGGCGGGTCATATAGCCCTCTCCCCTTCAGGGGAGAGGGTTGGGAAAGGGGGCCGAAGCATTTCGTGGATTATATTCCCAAGTCGATCCAGCACGCCATCCATATTCGCCATCACATCCGAGTTCGTAAATCTGACCACGCGATACCCTTGCTCTTCCAGAAACGCAGTGCGCCGCGCGTCATAGCTAGTCTGCGCCGCATGGGTGTCGCCATCCACCTCCAGCACCAGTTTGGGTTCGTTCGCCACGAAGTCAGCGATGAAGTTCCCGATGACCTTCTGGCGGCGGAACTTGATCCCACGAAAGCGTGCCGCGCGCACTTCGAGCCACAGTCGCGTTTCCGGCTCGGTCATCTCCTTGCGCATACGCTGTGCGTGTTTGAGTGAGCCGGCGTCGCGCATTGTCCCCCTCTCCCAACCCTCTCCCCTGAAGGGGAGAGGGCTAGATGTTCACCCCCAGCTTATCCGCCACGGTGAAGATGTCCTTGTCCCCCCGGCCGGAGACGTTGACGAGAATGATCTGGTCCTTGTCGTATTCACGCGCGAGCTTAGGCAGCGCGGCCAATGCGTGGGAGCTTTCGAGGGCGGGGATGATGCCTTCGAGGCGGCAGCAGAGCTGGAAGGCCTCGAGCGCCTCGTCGTCGCCGATCGGCAGGTATTTCACCCTTCCGCTTTCGTGCAGCCAGGCGTGCTCGGGGCCGATGCCGGGGTAGTCCAGCCCCGCGCTGATCGAGTGCGCCTCGGCGATCTGGCCGTCCTCGTTCTGCAGCAGGTAGGTCTTGTTGCCGTGGAGCACGCCCGGCGCGCCGCCGGTGAGGCTGGCGGCGTGCTGGCCGCTCTCGATCCCGTGGCCCGCCGCCTCGACGCCGACCATCGCCACGTCCGGATCGTCGAGGAACGGGTGGAACAGGCCAATCGCGTTCGACCCGCCGCCGACCGCGGCAATCAGCAGGTCGGGCAGGCGGCCCGTGCGGGCGAGCATCTGCGCGCGCGCTTCCTTGCCGATCACGCTCTGGAAGTCGCGCACCAATTCGGGATAGGGGTGCGGCCCGGCCGCGGTGCCGATGATGTAGAACGTGTCGTGGACGTTGGCGACCCAGTGGCGCAGCGCCTCGTTCATCGCGTCCTTCAAGGTCGCGGCGCCGCTGTCCACCGGCACGACTTCCGCGCCGAGCAGCTTCATGCGGAACACGTTCGGCTGCTGGCGGGCGACATCGGTCGCGCCCATGAAGATCGTGCAGGGCAGGCCGAAGCGCGCGCAGACGGTGGCGGTGGCGACGCCGTGCTGGCCCGCGCCGGTCTCGGCGATGATCCTGGTCTTGCCCATGCGGATCGCGAGCAGGATCTGGCCGATGCAGTTGTTGATCTTGTGCGCGCCGGTGTGGTTCAGCTCCTCGCGCTTGAACCAGACCTGCGGGCCGCCCAGTGCCTCTGTGAGCCGCTCTGCGAAATAGAGCGGGCTGGGGCGGCCGACGTAGTGTTCAAGCAGGTCGTCGAACTGCTGCTGGAACGCCGGGTCGGCCTTGGCCGCGCGATATTCGCGCTCCAGGTCGAGCACGAGCGGCATCAGCGTCTCGGCCACGTAGCGCCCGCCATAGGCGCCGAAATGGCCGTGCGAGTCGGGCATCTGGCGAAAGCTGTTCGCTTTCGCGGGGGGCTGGTCGGAGTTGGGCGGCGGGGTCATTGCCGATGGCGATTGGCAGAGCCGCCGGGGCTTGTCCAGAATGCCGCCGTCGATTGCGCGCGGGCGCTCCGGATAGACAAGGTGTTGCACCCGGGCAACACAGCGTTTTTCTTGCAGGGTGGATACTTTTCGGCACTGGAATCCCGACTGCCAATCCCCAAATCCCGTCATGCCGCACTACAGTGTGGCATAAAAGTACCGCTAACCAACCAATAGATTCAAGTTTTACTTGAACGGAGAAAATAATAATGAATACTAAGTTCGCAGTTATCGCCTCTGCTTCTTTCCTTGCGCTTGCCGCAACTCCGGCGATGGCTGAGCCGTTTTCCGGCCCATATATCGGTATCGAAGCTGGTCTCGACAGCTACGAAGTCCAGGCCGGTGACGTCTTCGCCGATGGCGATCATTACGACGGCCTGAGCGGCAACGGCGTCGTGGGTGCCCTGTTCGCCGGCTATGACCTGCCGGTGAGCCCGAGCACCTTCGTCGGGATCGAGACCAAGGCCGCGCTGAGCGCCGCCGAGATCACTGCCGACACCGGCACGGATGCGTTTTCCGCGAGCGCGAAGGAAACCTTCGGCGCGACCGCTCGCATGGGCGCCATGCTCAACGACAACACCGGCCTCTATGCGCGCGCCGGCTGGGAGAACACCCGCTTCAAGCTCGCCGCGGACGGCGTGAGCGAAAGCGACCGTGACGATGCGCTGGTCCTGGGCGCCGGTCTGGAAACCCGGTTCGGCGATGCGACCTCGTTCCGCGTCGAGTACACCTATGCCGACTACAGCGACTTCATCAAGAACAACTCCGTTCGCGCGGGCGTTGCGTACCGGTTCTGATCGGCGGTAACCACAAGCAGAGGGGCGGCCCACCGGTCGCCCCTTTTTTGTTGCACGCCTGGTCAGTCCGGCACGACGTTGGTCGAGAACGAAACGATGTTGCTCGAACCCGGAATGTCGTTCGTCGACGGTAAATCAATGATACAGAATTGGCTCTCCAGATGATGTCAATCGAACGGACGGGATGGGCCCGCACCGGATCGTGGAGACGAGAAAAACAATGAAAAAGTTCGCTTTGGCAACCCTGCCTGCCCTCGTGGGAATGGCCGTTATCGCATCGCCCGCGCAGGCCAACGAAGGCCGTGTGGAAGCGCGCGGCGGCATCGCCTGGGCCAATGGCCATGAAGAGGCCGTTGCGGGCGTCGCCGGCGGGTACGACTTCGACCTGGGCCAGGCGACGTTCTTCGGTATCGAAGGCTCGGCAGACAAGATCCTCGCGGATGGCGCGGACGTCGTCTGGGGCGCCACGGCCCGCGTCGGCGCCAAGTTGAGCGCGAACGGCAAGCTCTATGCCGCCGGCGGCTACACCTTCGGCGAGGGCGAGGACACGCCGCACCTCGGCGCCGGCTATCAGCATCGGCTGGGCACCAATCTCTACCTCAAGGGCGAGTACCGCCACTTCTTCAGCGACTTCGTCGACGTGAACACGGCGGTGGTCGGCGTCGGCTTCACCTTCTGAAGCCTGCGAGAACATTGCGAAGGGAAGGGCGGCTCTGCGGGGCCGCCCTTTTTCTATGCGCCGCGTGCTGCCGCGCAGAAAGCCGCGATCAGCGCCGGGTCCTTCACGCCCGGTGCGCTCTCCACGCCTGAAGAGGTGTCGACCAGCGGCGCACTGGTCGCGCGGATCGCCTCGGCGACATTGCCCGGCACGAGACCTCCGGCGAGCCCCCAAGGGAGCGGCCCGCGATAGGCGGCGAGCAGCGACCAGTCGAACCGCAGGCCCATTCCACCGGGCAGAGCGGCACCCTTCGGGGTCTTGGCATCGAACAGGATCAGGTCCGCCGCGTCACGGTAGGCGCCCGCGCGCGCGACATCGGCCGGCGCGGCGACCGAAACCACTTTCCACACCGGCAGGCCGAAGCGCGCACGGAGCTGCGCCGCGCGTTCGGGCGTCTCGTCGCCGTGTAGCTGTATCGCGTCGAGAGCACCCGCCGTCACCGCCTCGGCGAGCAAGGCGTCGTCGGGATCGACGAACAGCCCGACCTTGCCGATCCGCCCGTCCGCGCGGGCCGAGAGTTCGCGCGCGGTGCCGGGGGCGAGATGGCGTGGCGACGGGGGGAAGAACACGAAACCGCAGTGATCGGCGCGTGCCGCTATCGCCGCGTCGAGCGCCTCGGGAGTCGTGATCCCGCAGATCTTGATGGCGGGCGCCGGCACGGCTTCAGAGCGTCGCTTCAATCGCGATCGCGGCTGCCACAGGATCCTCGGCGCGGCTGATCGGGCGGCCGACGACGAGCACGCTCGCCCCGTCGTCGCGTGCCTGGCGGGGGGTAACGACGCGCTTCTGGTCGCCCGCTCCGTTGCCCGGCAGGCGCAGGCCGGGAACGACGAAGAACCCGCCCTTCCATTGCCGGTGAACTGCGCCGACTTCCTGTCCCGAGCAGACGATCCCGTCGAGCCCGGCTGCCTCGGCGAGCTCGGCAAGGCGCATGACCTGATCGTGGGCGCAGCCTTTCACGCCGGTGCGCTCGAGATCGCGGTCGTCCATGCTGGTGAGCATCGTCACGGCGACGACTCTCGTCCCGTTGCTGGCCGCGGCCTTGGCATCTTCCATCATCGCGCGTCCGCCGCTGGCGTGGACGGTGACGATGGCGGGCTCGAGCACATGGATCGCCTGCATCGCGCCGGCGACGGTGTTGGGAATGTCGTGCAGCTTGAGATCGAGGAAGATCGGCAGGCCGAGGTGCGCGATCTCGTGCACGCCGTGGTGTCCGTGCGCGCAGAAGAATTCGAGACCCAGCTTCACGCCGCCGATATGCGCTTTGACCTTGCCGGCCAGCGCCTTGGCCGCGTCGAGCTGGGGGAGGTCGAGTGCGAGATAAACGGGATTGGTCATAGCGGATCTTTGGGGCGCTCGCCCGCCGGATCGGCCGGTGATGGGCTCGGCTCGCGCACGGGTTCGTGTGCGGGTTCGCGTACCGGCTCGCGCACGGGTTCGGGCGGGGGCGAGGCCGCGGCGGCATTGGCTACGGCGGTCCGATGCGCGGTTTCGAGCGAACTGATCCGGCGGTGCAGCCGCCACTTCGAACCCTGGTGCAGCAGCCACATCGGCACCAGGCCGAGCAGGAACGAGACCACGACCAGCGCCGGGATCTTCGTCTCCAGCACCAGCCCTTGCCAGATCGTGAGCTCGATCGGGCGCCAGTTGAACGCGGAAAAGACCAGCAGTACGACCAGCAGCAGGACCCAGACGATCGTTCTCACCACTTGCATGCTCTGTCTCGCTCCCCGTTGATGGCGGCCTGGATGCTAAACGCCTTGGCAACCCAAGGGAAGCCTAGCCGAAAACGCGCGCGAAGATGCGGTCGACTTCCTTGAAGTGGTAATCGAGGTCGAATTTCTCCTCGAGCTCGGCCTCGCTCAGCGCTGCGGTGACTTCGGCATCGGCCTTGAGCAGGTCGAGCAGCGAGAGCGCGCCGTCCGATTCCCACACCTTCATCGCGTTGCGCTGGACGAGGCGGTAGGCGTCTTCGCGGCTCACGCCGGCCTGGGTGAGCGCGAGCAGGACGCGCTGCGAGTGGACGAGGCCGCCCATCCGGTCGAGGTTCTTCCGCATCCGCTCGGGATAGACCAGCAACTTGTCGATCACGCCGGTGAGGCGCGCGAGCGCGAAGTCGAGCGTGATCGTCGCGTCGGGGCCGATGAAGCGTTCGACCGAGGAGTGGCTGATGTCGCGCTCGTGCCACAGCGCGACGTTCTCGAGCGCGGGCAGGGCATAGGCGCGGATCATGCGCGCCTGGCCGGTGAGGTTCTCGGTCAGGATCGGGTTGCGCTTGTGCGGCATGGCCGAGCTGCCCTTCTGCCCGGGCGAGAAGTATTCCTCCGCCTCCAGCACTTCGGTGCGCTGGAGATGGCGGACCTCGACCGCGACCCGCTCGATCGACCCGGCGATCACCGCCAGCGTGGCGAAGAACATCGCGTGCCGGTCGCGCGGGATCACCTGCGTGCTGATAGGCTCGACCTTGAGGCCGAGCCGCTCGGCGACGTGCTCCTCCACCCGCGGATCGACGTTGGCGAAGGTGCCGACCGCGCCGCTGATGGCGCAGGTCGCGATCTCCTCGCGCGCGGCGACGAGCCGCTGGCGACAGCGGGCGAACTCGGCGTAGGCCTGCGCCAGCTTGAGGCCGAAGGTCACCGGCTCGGCATGGATGCCGTGGCTGCGGCCGATGGTCGGGGTGTACTTGTGCTCCTCCGCCCGGCGCCTGATGGCGGCGAGCAGCTGGTCGAGATCGGCCAGCAGGATGTCGGACGCGCGGGCGAGCTGGACCGCGAGCGTCGTGTCGAGCACGTCCGAGCTGGTCATGCCCTGGTGCATGAAGCGCGCCTCATCGCCGACCTGCTCGGCGACCCAGGTGAGGAAGGCGATCACGTCGTGCTTAGTCACCGCCTCGATCGCGTCGATCGCTTCGACGTCGATCTTGGGGTCGGTCGCCCACCAGTCCCACAGCGCCTTGGCAGCGCTCTTCGGCACGACGCCGAGTTCGCCCAGCTTCTCGGTCGCATGCGCCTCGATCTCGAACCAGATGCGATAGCGCGCCTCGGGCTCCCAGATCGCAGTCATGTCGGGGCGGGCGTAGCGGGGGACCATTCTCGACTCCGGTTGCTGGTTGGCGCAGCCGCTAAGGGGCGGGAGCGGGGATAGCAAGGGGCAGCGCGAACTCGCGATCGCACCCCACCGCTTCGAGAAATCGCCGATCGTGGCTGACCAGCAGCAAGGCGCCGTCGTAGGAGGCAAGCGCCTGCTCGAGCATCTCGACGGCTTCGATATCGAGATGGTTGGTCGGCTCGTCGAGCACCAGAAGCTGCGGCGGCACCGGACCTCCGGTCACGAGCGCGAGGCCCGCGCGCAGCTTCTCGCCGCCGCTCAGCGTCGCCGCCGGCCGCAACGCGTCCCGGTTTCGGAAGGCGAAGCGAGCGAGGACTTCGTGGGCCTCGCGTGCGGTCATCGCCGGGTGGCGAGCACGCATGTTGGCCACCAGGTCGCGTGCGGGATCGAGTATGCCGACGTGCTGATCGAGCATCGCCAGCGCACCTTCGGCGCGCTCCACGGTGCCGGTGCTCGGCTCGAGATCGCCAGTCGCAATTCGCAGCAGGCTGCTCTTCCCGCTGCCGTTCGCTCCGCTGACGACCACGCGCTCCGGTCCGGTGATCGAGAAGGACAATGGGCCGAACAGGCGCTCGCCGCCGTGTTCGAGAGTTACCGCGTCGAACCGTAGCAGGCGGCGGTTCGCGGGCACGCCGGCGGAGGGCAGTTCGATGCGGATCGGAGTGACGATCTCCACCTGCTTGCGAGCGTCTTCGACTGCGGCGCCGGCATCTTCCAGCAGACGCTCCGCGAGATGCTGATCGCGGGCACCGGTGTTCTCCGCCCGCTCGGCCCTGGCGCCCAGAAGGATGCGGGGCATGTCCCCCTTCGCGGCCTTCGCCCGGCCGGCCTTGTCTCGCCGCGCCTTCTTCTCGGCCTGGCGCTGGACCGCCCGGGACTGCTGCTTGAGATTGCGCGCGGCGCGGTCGAGTTCGTCACGGGCGCGCTCGCGTTCGGCATCGCGCGCCTCGACGAAGGCGCTCCATCCGCCACCGAAGGAGAAGACGCCGACCGGCGAAAGTTGCACGATCCGGTCCATGCCCTCGAGCAGCGCTCGGTCGTGGCTGGCGACGAGAGCGCCGCCGGGCCAACCGGCGAGTAGTTCGCCAATGGCCTCGCGCCCGTCAGCGTCGAGATTGTTGGTCGGCTCGTCCATCAGCAGCACTTCGGGTTCGCCGAGCAACATCGCAGCCAGGCCGAGCCTCGTCCGCTCGCCGCCACTGAGGGATCCGACCGAACGATCGGGAACGATGCCCGACAGTTTAACGCTGGCGAATGCGTCTTCCAGGCGCTGTTCGAGAGTCCAGTCGGCCAGACCCGCATCCTCGACCGAGCCTTGGCCCGCATCGAGCCTGCGCAAGCGCGCAAGATCCTCCGCGATGCCCAGCGCCTCGGCCACGCTGCCGTGGTGCGGCTGCACTTGCCGCAACATGGCGATCCGCGCCGTCCGGGTCGCGATTCCGGCGGTCGGCTCGCGTTCGCCGGCAAGGATGGCCAGCAATGTCGATTTTCCCGACCCGTTGCGGCCGACCAGCCCGACCGTCTCACGGCCGAGCGAAAGCGTCAGTTCGGTGAAAAGAAGGGTGCCGTCAGGCGCGGCTGCGGACAGACGATCGATGGTAAGAAGGGCAGACATAAAGACACTCGGCTGGCTGGAAACAGGAGACGTGATCCAAAGCCGTGTCGTTCATTGTCCAGGTCCTTCGAGTTGAGGAGACGAGGATAGGGCCGGCGGCACGAAAAACAACTGCCCTCTCCTCGTCGGGCGAGCCGGACCGGAGCAAGCGAAATCCGGCCGTTGACGTATTTATAACTGGTGGGTTATGAATTGCCGATGGCAACGTGCGATCCCGATACCCTTTTCCGCTCTCTGTCGGATGCGAGCCGCCGGGCGATCTTCGAGCGACTGTGCCGCGAGGGTGAGCTCACGGTGGGCGGGCTCACGCGCGGATCGGGAATCTCGCAGCCGGCGGTCTCCAAGCATCTCGGGGTGCTTAGGGAAGGTGGGCTGGTCGAAGGACGGCGCGCCGGTCGTTCGACCTACTATCGCGCGCTGCCGGCACGGCTCGCGCCGCTCGACGACTGGACGGGACAGATGCGCGCGTTCTGGGAAGCGCGGTTCGACGACCTCGACGATCTGCTGGCGAGGATGGACAATTGACTGCAGCGGCTAGCGAAACCCGCACGCTCGTCGTCGAACGCGAGTTCGCACATCCGCCGGAGCGGGTTTGGCGCGCCCTGACGCAAAGCGATCTGCTTACCGAATGGATCATGCCGAACGATTTCCGTGCCGAGGTGGGCGAGCGGTTCGAGATGGTGGCCGAATGGGGCAAGGTGGAAGGCGAGGTGCTCGCGATCGAGCCGTTGCGCTCGCTGAGCTATCGCTGGAACGGCCCCGGCCTCGAAAGCGTGGTGAACTGGACGCTCGATCCCACGCCCTCCGGCACGCGGCTGCGGATGGAGCAGACCGGCTTCCGGCCCGAGGAAAAGATGGCGTATCACGGCGCGCGGGCGGGCTGGCCGCGGTTCCTCAAATCGCTCGATAACCTGCTGGAAAGGATGGACTGATGGGCGCCCGGATCAGACAACTGCATCGCTGGACCTCGATGATCTTCACCCTGATCGTCGTGGGCATATTCGCCTTCCAGGCGTTCGCGGTACCGCCGGAATGGCTCTACTACACGCCACTGCCGTTCCTGTTCTTCCTCATGCTGACGGGCATTTACATGTTCGTTCGCCATTACCGCAGGCCCGGCCGGTCATGACGGGCAAGCCCAAATTGCTGTCCGGCGGCAATCCGCAGATCCCGAAGGGGGAGGGCGATGCGCCGGTGCAGGCGTATATCGCCGCCATGCCCGGCTGGAAGCGCGCGGTCGGCGAGGCGCTGGACGCCGCGATCGTCAGCGCGGTTCCCGGTGTCGAGAAGGCGGTGAAGTGGAACAGTCCGTTCTACGGCAAAGAGCAGGGCCGCTGGTTCGCCTCGTTCCATTGCTTCGACCGCTACGTGAAGGTGACGTTCTTCCGCGGTAGCTCGCTCGAACCGCCGCCGCCCGAAAAGTCGAAGTATCCCGAGGTGCGCTACTACCACATTCACGAAGGCGAAATGCCGGGCGACCAGTTCACCGCGTGGGTGAAGCAGGCGGCGAAGCTGCCCGGCGAGAAGATGTAGCAGGAGGCGCGGTTTGGCGCAGGACAACGAACAGGGCGACTGGCGGCGTGCGAAGCTCGCACAGGCACGCGAGGTCATCATGGGTGCCGATCCCGAGATCGTCGAGGAGGCCAAGTGGCGCAAGCCCTCCAACCCCGCCGGCGTGCCGACCTGGAGCCGCGAGGGCATCATCTGCACGGGCGAAACCTACAAGGACAAGGTCAAGCTGACCTTCGCACAGGGCGCCGCGCTGGACGACCCGGCGGGCCTGTTCAACGCCAGTCTCGACGGCAACGTGCGGCGCGCGATCGATATATTCGAAGGGGACGCGATCGACGCGCCGGCCCTGCAGGCGCTCGTGCGCGAGGCGGTCGCGTTCAATCTCGCGAAGAAGAAGCGGTAAGTGGCGACTGCCTGATTTGACACAGCAGTGCCCGACGGGCACCTAAGCGGCCTTCATCGATCGCGAACAAAGGAACCAGCCGCCCGCACGGACGGACGGCATGACACGCCCATGATGGACCTCCCGACTTACGAAGACTTCGGCCTGACCGGCCTTGCTCCTGCCGCAGAAGCGCTGATCGGGCTCGGCGTGCTGGTGGCGATCGCCTGGCTGGCGAACTTCGTCGCCAAGAAGATCATCCTGCGCCTGCTGATGGCCCGGCTGTTGCCGAAGGACGGGCCGCATCCGGGCAAGGTTGTCGCATACCTCGCCAACATCGTTCCGGCGCTCATCGTCTCGCACGGCATAAGGCTCGTTCCGCACCTGCCCTACGCGGTTAAGGAGGTGGTCTCCAACGTCGCGGCCGCGCTGATCATTCTCGTGATCGCCATGGCGATCAGTGCGGGGCTCAGCTTCGTAAAGGATCTCTACGATCGACGGCCGGATGCCGCGAACCGGCCGATCAAGGGCTACATCCAGGTGCTGAAGATCGTGGTGTACGCCGCCGCCGCGATCCTGATGGTCGCCGCGCTGATCGAGCAATCGCCGCTGCTGCTGTTGTCCGGCCTCGGCGCCATGGCGGCGGTGCTGTTGCTGGTGTTCAAGGATACCATCCTCTCGCTCGTCGCCTCGGTGCAGCTCACGTCGAACGACATGCTGCGGGTGGGCGACTGGATCGAGATGCCCGAGCTCAATGCCGACGGCGACGTGATCGACATCGCACTGCACACGGTGAAGGTGCAGAATTTCGACAAGACGATCACCACCATTCCCACGCACCGGCTGATCTCGGACAGCTTCAAGAACTGGCGCGGGATGTCCGAAGCGGGCGGCCGCCGGATCAAGCGCGCGATCAACATCGACCAGAACTCCATCCGCTTCCTCGACGAGGAGGAGAAAGCCAAGCTCCGCCGCTTCAAGCTGATAGACGGCTATCTCGCCGACAAGGAGCGCGAGATCGGTGAATGGAACACCGGCCTGGGCGAGGCCGCGCGCGAGCCGGTCAATGCCCGGCGCGTGACCAATGTCGGCACCTTCCGCGCCTACGTCATCGCCTATCTGCGCGCGCACCCCAGGATCACTCCCGCGATGACGCTGCTCGTCCGCCAGCTGGAGCCCGGCGCCCAAGGTCTGCCGCTGGAGATCTACTGCTTCACCGACACCACCGCCTGGGGCGACTACGAGGCCATCCAGGCGGATATTTTCGATCACCTGCTGGCGATCATGCCCGAATTCGGACTGCGCATCTTTCAGGAGCCGAGTGGACTGGATTTGCGGGGGCTCGTCGCGGGATAGGACGATCGAGCGTCACCAGCGGTGGTCGCAGCGCCGCTCGACGCCGCGCAACGGACAGCGCTGGATCGCCGCGTCAAGCCGCGCCTCGTATTCGCGGTCGAACAGCTGGCGCTGCTTGAGCGTCTCGGCGTGTTCTATCGCCTCGATCAGCAGCGCGGGGTCGTGCCGGGCGTAGGCCGTGTGGAGCATCCACACGAACAACTGGTTGCCGGCCTCCCGCGACCGGGGCTGCGCGGCGTAGAGCTGGCGCCATAACGCCAGGGCCTCGGCTGCGGCGGCGTCCGATCCCGGGTTGTCGCCGAGCACCCACCGGATGAAAGCCTCGTCGGTCAGGTCGCGTGCGAGATTGCGCATCAGGTATTCGTTGGCCGGGTCGCCCGCGACGAGCGCGCGGCCGAACCGGACCGATTCGGCCAGCGCCGTGCGCCCGCGATCATAGGCCGGCCCGCGAAAGCCCGCGACGATCGACAGCCGCAATGCGCGCGCGTACTGCATCGCGGTCGCGCCGCTCGTGGGCACCTCGCCGCCGAAGCCGGCGAGTATGGCGTCGAGCGTGTCGAGCGCCTGAATGCTTTCCCCATCGTCGAGATAGGCTTCGGCGAGTGAGAGCTGCATTTCCCGCTTTCCGCCGATCACGTCCGCGCGAGGTTCGTTGAGGGCCGCTTCGGCCTTCTCCACCTCGGCGATCGCCTGCCGGATCGTGCCGATGCGGACGTAGGGCGTGTTCTTCGCCCGCTCGGCCTGAAGGAAGAGTTCGGCAGCCTCCTGAAGATGGCGTTCGGCATCCTGCGCGGCGGCGGGCGCGGCAAGAAGCAGCGCGGCAGTGAAAATCGGAGCAGCAAGGCGCATCAAACTTCCCCCGTGGTTTGATGTGGCATCAACCTGCCATGTCCCGCCTCTCATGGCAAATCGGTGGCGTCTCCTCGGCCTCTTCGGTCAGATCAGTCCCTTCGCCTTCAGGCTCGTGTGTCCCTCGCGCCCCACGATCACGTGATCGTGGACAACGATGCCGAGCAGCCGCCCGGCTTCGGCAATGCGCTGCGTGATCTGGATATCGGCGCGGCTCGGCTCGGGATTGCCGCTCGGATGGTTGTGGACCAGGATCATCGCGCTCGCGCCGACGTCGAGCGCCTTCTTCACCACTTCGCGCGGATGAATCGCCGCCTCGTCTATCGAGCCGTCGCCCACGTGGTGATCGGCGATCAGCCGGTTGCGCGTGTCGAGATAGAGCACGCGCACGCGCTCGACCGTGAGGTGCGCCATGTCGATCGTCAGGTAGTCGAGCAGCGCCTGCCAGCTTCCCAGCACCGGTTTCTGTGCGACCTGCCCGCGCGCCATGCGCCGGGCCGCGAGGGCGACCGCCTTCAGCGTGGCCGCGCCGGTCTCGCCCATGCCCTTGACCTGGCGCAGCGCGCCGGGATCCGCGTTGAGCACCCCGGGCAGCGATCCGAAGCGGGCCAGCAGGGCCTTGGCGAGCGGCTTGGTGTCGCCGCGCGGGTTGGCGGCGAAGAGCAGGTATTCGAGGACCTCGTAATCCGCCAGCGCCTCCGCGCCGCCGGTCAGCAGGCGTTGCCGCAGCCGCGCGCGATGGCCCGCGCCGGCGTGTGCGGCGCCGATCTGGTCCGGCTTTTCGGTCCCCTGCGGCAACCTTCCCCCCATGGTCGCGTTCGACACGCGATGCATTGCCTTTGCCGGGCGATGCGCGCAAGTGGGGGACGATGGCGCTGGCCGAAGACGACAATGCAGACGAGGTTGAGGCCGAAGCGCCGCGCCGGCGCACGATGAGATGGCGCTGGCGCATCGCTCTCGCGCTTCTTGTGCTGATCCTGGCGGCGCTTGCCGCCGCGTGGTTCTCGCGCGAGCGGATCGCCACAGACGTCATTGCCGGAATGCTCGACGACTACGATCTCGCTGCCGAATACGAGATCGAGAGCATCGGGCCCGAGCGGCAGGTGCTCCGCAACGTCGTGATCGGGGACCCGCTGCTGCCCGACTTGACGATCGAGCGCGTGACGGTGAACATGCGCTACGGCTTCGGGACGCCCACCATCGGCCGGGTCGTGCTCGAACGGCCGCGCCTGTTTGGCCGGCTGCGCGGCGGTGAGCTCAGCTTCGGCAGTCTCGACCGCGTGCTGTTCCGCGACACGGGAGCACCGCCGGGACTGCCTGATCTCGATCTCAAGCTCGTCGACGGCCGCGCGCTGCTGGAAACCGACTTCGGGCCGGTCGGGATCAAGGCCGAGGGGGCCGGCAGACTGAAAGGCGGCTTTGCTGGCATCGTGGCGGCGACCGCCCCCGAGCTTGCCGACGGCGGCTGCGCCGCGCGCGACACGACCGTCTACGGCTATTTCACGACCAGCGCCGGAAAGCCGCGCTTCGCGGGGCCGGTGCGGCTCGGAGCGCTCACCTGCCCCGAGAGCGGATTGCGGCTGGCCGATGCCTGGATGGAGCTGGACGCGACGGCCGACGCGGACCTGGCAGGCTACGAAGGCACGGCGAAGCTAGCGAGCGGGCGGGCCGCGCTGTCCAGCCTTGCGGCGAACGGCGTCAACGGAACCTTGCGTGCGACCTGGCGCGAGGACCGGCTGACGGCGCGCTATTCGCTGGTCGGGCGCGGGGTGGCGCATCCGCAGGCGCGGTTTGCCGTCCTCACGGCCAAGGGCCTCCTGCGCACGCGCGACTCCTTCGATCAGGCGGAGACAGATGCCGAGATCGAGGGCAACGGGCTGCGCATGGGCGATGGATTCGCCGGCCAGCTCGGCGGCCTGGCGCAGGCGGGGCGCGACACGCTGCTTGCGCCGCTGCTCGAACGTTTTGCCGGCGCTCTCCAGCGCGAGGCTCGCGGCAGCCGGCTCGCGGGCAACCTGCGGCTGCGCAAAGACGGCGAGGCCCTGTCGCTCGTCGTCCCCAGTGCGGCCCTGCGCGGCGGCAGCGGCGCGACGCTGCTGGCGCTTTCGCGGGTCCACTTCAGCAGCCCGGCGGGGGGCGCCGCGCGCCTGACCGGGAATTTCAGCACGGGCGGGGAAGGGCTGCCGCAAATCGTAGGCCGGATGGAGCGGCTTCCGGGGCGCGATGCGGTGCTGCGGCTGCGGATGGCCGAATATGCCGCGGGCGATTCGCGCCTGGCGATTCCGGAGCTCGTGCTGGCGCAGGGGCCGGGCGGAGCGCTCGGCTTTTCGGGGAGCGCGGTCGCCACTGGCGCGCTCCCGGGCGGTTCGGCGCAAGATCTCGTCGTGCCGCTCGACGGCGCCTGGTCAAGCGGGGGCGGACTGGCGCTGTGGCGCAGTTGCACCGAGTTCCGCTTCGACCGGCTCGAACTCGCCAATCTGGCGCTCGAACGCCGCGGTCTGACGCTGTGCCCGCGTCGGGGCGCGCCGATCCTCGCCTACGGCGACGGAGGACTCCGCCTCGCGGCCGGTGCGCCTTCGCTCGATCTCGCGGGCGAGCTGGCGGGGACGCCGATCGCGCTCCGCACCGGGGCGGTTGGCTTCGCCTATCCCGGCAACCTCTCGGTGCGCGACGTCGTGGTCGCGCTCGGGCCGGACCGGGAGGCGAACCGATTCCGCGTGAGCGACATCCAGGCGACGCTCGGCAGCGAGATCGCCGGGACATTTGCCGACGCCGACGTCGAGCTCTTCTCTGTGCCGCTCGACTTGCGGCAGACGGCGGGCAACTGGCGCTATGCCGGCGGGGTGTTCGCGATCGACCAGGGCAGCTTCGTCCTCGAGGATCGCAGCGAGACCGATCGCTTCAATCCGCTGATGGCCCGCGGCGCCACGCTGACGCTGGAGAACAACGTCATCCGCGCCGACGCGCTTCTGCGCGAGCCGATCAGTGAGCGCGAGGTGACCGAGGTCGCGATCGTACATAACCTCTCGAGCGGCACCGGCCATGCCGACCTTGCGGTGAACGGCCTGCTCTTCGACGAATCGCTCCAGCCCGACATGCTGAGCCCGCTCGCGCTGGGCGTGATCGCCAATGCTCGGGGCACTGTCACGGGCACAGGCCGTATCGACTGGAACGCGCAAGGCGTGACGAGCTCCGGGCAGTTCTCCAGCGAGAGCCTCGACTTCGCCGCCGCGTTCGGGCCGGTGCGCGGCGCTTCGGGCACGATCGTCTTCAGCGATCTCATCAACCTCACCACCGCGCCCGGGCAGACGCTGCGCGTCGCCTCGGTCAATCCTGGCATCGAGGTGCTGGACGGCGAGGTCGAGTTCGCCTTGCGCGAGGGACAGTTCCTCTCGGTCGTCGGCGGCACCTGGCCCTTCATGGGCGGCACGCTGACCTTGCGCCCGGTCGACCTCAACCTCGGCGCGAGCGAGCAGCGGTCCTACATTTTCGAGATCACGGGGCTGGATGCGGCGACCTTCATCCAGCAGCTCGAGCTCGGCAATATCAGCGCCACCGGCACGTTCGATGGCGAAGTGCCGATCGTGTTCGACAAGCAGGGCAACGGCAGGATCGAAGGCGGCCGCCTGATCTCGCGTCCACCGGGCGGGAACCTGTCATATGTCGGCGAACTGACCTACGAAGACCTGTCGCCGATCGCCAACTTCGCCTTCGACGCGCTGCGCTCGCTCGACTATCGCCGGATGACGATCGACATGAACGGCAACCTGTCGGGCGAGATCATCACCGAAGTGCGCTTCGAAGGGGTGAGCCAGGGCGAGGGCGCGAGCGAGAACTTCGTCACCCGCCAGATTGCCGGGCTGCCGCTCGAGTTCCGAGTCAATATCCGCGCGGCTTTCGCGCAGCTCCTCACCAACCTGCGCTCGCTCTACGATCCCGCCTTCGTGCGCGATCCGCGCGAGCTGGGCCTGCTCTCCGACGACGGCACGCGCCTGCAGCCGCAGGTGCGCCCGCCGCCGGAAGCGATCAGGCCCGAAGACCTGATCCCAGACGAACCGCCCGTTCAGACCCACGAAAGCGAGACCATGCCATGACGTCAGCCGAATTGACTGCGCGCCGCCCGGCTGCGAGAACCCTGCCCATGCAGGGGGATGCGACAGGGCCGAAGCGGGCGATCCGTTCGCTGCCGCTGGTGGTGGCGGGTTTGGTGACGCTGGCTGGGTGCATTTCCGTGGAAGCGCCCGACAAGCCGATCGTCATCGAACTCAACATCAACATCCGGCAGGAAGTGATCTACCGGCTCGCGGAAGACGCGGGCAATACGATCGAGGAAAACGCGGAAATCTTCTGATGGGAAGCGTTGTGAAGGGATCTGGCATGAACAGGGATTTGGTTCGCAAGATGGCGCTCGCCGCCGCCGGCTTCGCGCTTGCCGCGGGCGGACTGGCAGGAACGGCTCATGCGCAGCGCGACCCGGCCTACGAGGCCGCGCGCGAAAGCGGCAAGGTGGGTGAGAAGATGGACGGCTATCTGGGCATCGTCGGCGCTTCGACGCCCGAGCTGCAGCGCATGGTCAACGACATCAACATCAAGCGGCGCGCGGTCTACGCGCAGAAGGCGCAAGCGGCCAACGCGACGCTCGAGGAATACGCGCTGACCGCCGGCTGCATCGCGATCGCGCGGACCAAGCCGGGCGAAAAGTATCAGGCACCGGACGGTTCGTGGCAGACGCGCACCAGCGCGCCGCCGCAGCGCGACAGCCGCTGCCCGGCCTAGGTGCGAACCTCGGGCGGCGAAAACTTCTTCCGCAATGCAGCGACCCGCCGATTGACTCGGTCATAGGTGCCGCCTAAGGGGGCGGCGCCCTCGGCGGGCAGTAGTTGCCCGTGCCTCGCCTTCCCGTTCAAGGAGCATGGCATGAGCGACGACAAGCCCGCACGAGAACCTATCGCCGAGGATGCGCGGATCGATGCGCTCGAAGAGCGGCTCAAAGCCGCACGCGAGCGCGAAGATCAGCGCAACCGGCCGCAGGCGACCGGGGCCGATGCGAACTATCGCAGCGGCAACCGGGTGCTCGCGGATCTGCTCGGCGGTATTCTCGGCGGTCTCGTGCTCGGCTGGTTGGTCGATACCTTCGCCGGCACGTCGCCCTGGGGTCTGTTGGTCGGCCTGTTCCTCGGAATAGCGGTGGCCTTCAGGAACATTTTCAGGATGGCGAACACGCGCTCCGACGACTCCTCTCCCGAGGGGTAGCCGCGAGCGCGGATGTTCATGAGGTAGGGACTTAGACAGCCGTGGCAGCCGAACCGGCCAAGGTCGACCCGATGTACCAGTTCACGATCGAGCCGCTGTTCGGCTCGGAGAACTGGGAAATTGCGGGCTTCAACATCGCCTTCACCAACAGCGCGATGTGGATGCTGATCACCACTGTGGTGCTGGGCATCTTCGTGTGGGGCGGGATGAAGCGCGAGCTCGTCCCCGGCCGCTGGCAGATGGCGGTCGAGACCTTCACCGGCTTCGTCGAGAACATGCTGGAAGCGAACATCGGCGAGGCGGGGCGCAAGTACGTGCCTTACGTGTTCTCGCTGTTCATGTTCATCCTCTTCGCCAATCTTCTCGGTCTGCTGCCGCTCGGCATCGTCGGGCTTCACCCGTTCACCTTCACCAGTCACTTCACCGTGACCGGCATTCTCGCCGCGATCAGCTTCTCCATCGTGCTGATCGTCGGTTTCTGGAAGCACGGCTTCCACTTCTTCAGCCTGTTCGTGCCGCACGGCACGCCGCTGCCGATGATCCCGGCAATCTTCCTGATCGAACTGGTCAGCTTCGCCGTGCGGCCCTTCAGCCTTGCGCTGCGGCTGTTCGTCGCCATGATGGCCGGCCACGTGCTGCTCGAAGTGCTGTCGAGCTTCGTGATCGACGGCACCAACGCCGGCGCGCACTTCGGCCTGCTGGTCGGCCTTCCCAGCTTCCTGCTGATGATCGGCATCTGCGCGCTGGAGATCCTGGTCGCGGGCATCCAGGCATATGTTTTCGCTCTTCTGACGTCGCTCTACATCAACGACGCGGAAAACCTCCACTGAGCTTTACCAACCCGAATTAACGAATTCGATCCAAAGGAGTTTTTGACATGGACGTAGAAGCTGCAAAGCTGGTTGGCGCTGGTCTCGCCGCGATCGGTGCGGGCATGGCCGCGATCGGCGTGGGCAACGTGTTCGGCTCGTTCCTCGAGAGCGCGCTGCGCAACCCGGGCGCTGCCGACGGCCAGCAGGGCCGCCTGTTCATCGGCTTCGCCGCTGCCGAGCTTCTCGGCCTGCTGGCGTTCGTCGTGGCGATGATCCTGATCTTCGTCGCCTGATCGACCGACTATCCGTCGTCGGCCGGGTTTCGCCCGGCCGGCACGCTTTCTTCCGCCTGACTTCGGCGCCTGACTTCCGGGACGTGCTTCGATGCCCCAGATAGCCCAGCTCGCAGAAACCTTCTCCAGCCAGATATTCTGGCTGCTGGTGTTCTTCGGGATCGTGTTCTTCGTCGTCGGCCGGGGCATGGTCCCCAAGGTGATGGGGACCGTGGCCCAGCGCGACAGCCAGATCGGCAGCGATCTCGCCGCCGCCGAAGCCGCGCGTGCGCAGGCGGATGAGGAAGAGGAAGCCTGGCGCAAGCGCGAGAATGAAAATCGCGCCGCCGCCCAGGCGCTCGTTGCCAAGGCGAAGGCCGATGCCGCCGCGAGCAGCGAGAAGAAGCTCGCGGCCGCGCAGAAGCGGCTCGACAAGAAGCTGGCCGATGCGGAAGCTGCGGTTGCCGCCGCGCGTACGTCGGCGCTGGCCGAGATCGAAGGCGTGGCGGCCGAAGCCGCGCAGGACATCGTCCAGCGGCTGGCCGGCGTCAGCGTCACCGCCGCCAGTGCGAAGAAGGCCGTCAAGGAGGCCATGAGCAATGGCTAACACACCTGAAGTCTTCGCCACCGACGCCGCCCAGACCGAGACAGTGGTCGAACACGGTTCGGTGGAGCACGTCGAGCCCGAGCTGTTCGGCCTTGCCCCGTTCCAGGTCGTCGCCGTGGCGATGACGGTGCTGATTCTGATCGCGATCTGGAAGAAGGTCCCCGGCATGATCGTCGGCGGGCTCGACAACAAGATCGCGGCGATCAAGCGTCAGCTAGACGAAGCCAAGACGCTGCGCGCCGAAGCCGAGGCGCTGCGCGACGAATATCGCCGCAAGGTCGCCGGGGCCGAGAAGGACGCGGAAGCCATGCTCGCCAACGCCCAGCGCGAGGCGGACGCGATTCTCGCCAAGGCGGAAGAGGACAGCAAGGCGATGGTCGAGCGCCGCAAGCGCATGGCCGAGGACAAGATCGCCGCTGCCGAGCGCGAGGCGGTCGAGAGCGTGCGTGCCCATGCGGCGAGCGCCGCGGCCGCCGCCGCGGGCAAGCTGATCGCCGAGAAGCATGACGCCGATGCCGACCGCAAGCTGGCGGACGACCTGATCGCAGGTATCTGAGCGCTTTCCACCGCTGTGGAACGATAGAGAGGGGCCGTGCGCTTTCTCCTGTAAACAGGAGAAGCGCATGGTCCTTTCCGCAATAGCGATAAACTGCACGCTCAAGTCTTCGGGTGACGAGGCAAGCTCCACCGATGCGATGATCGGCGTTCTCGCGCAAAAGTTCGCCGAGCGCGGTGTTGCGCTTTCCGAGACGCTGCGCATCGCCGACTACAATGTCCTGCCCGGCGTCACATCGGATGAAGGTGAGGGCGACGACTGGCCCGAACTGCGGGCGAAGATCCTCGCGCACGATATCCTCGTCTTCGGCGGGCCGATCTGGCTTGGCCAGATAAGCTCGCTCGCCAAGCGGGTGCTGGAGCGGATGGATGCCTTCCTTAGTGAGACCGACGACAAGGGGCGGATGCCGAGCTACTCCAAAGTGGCCGTTGCCGCGATCGTCGGCAACGAGGACGGGGCGCACTGGTCGACCTCGCAACTGTTCCAGAGCCTCAACGATCTCGGCTGGACGATCCCCGCCGCCGCTGCCTGCTACTGGGTGGGCGAGGCGATGGGCTCGACCGACTTCAAGGATCTCGATCAGACGCCCGAGAAAGTGACGCAGACCGCCGGGATGGTCGCGGCGAATGCCGTGCATCTCGCCGGGCTGCTGAAGGAGAAACCGTACCCGGGGTGATCGGATATCTCCCCCTTCACTGAAGAGGAGGGGGCTTCTGTCAGAAGCTGTCCTTCGCTGCCCTGAGCGCCGCGAATGTTTCGTGCGGGGCGGTGCCGCCCCAGCGGCCGCGCAGGGCTTCGGTGTTGGCGCGCAGGAAGGGATTGGTCGCGAGCTCGCGCGACAACGGCATGGGAACGGTCGGCTCGCCCCGGGCGCGGCGTTCGTCGATCTCCCGGGCGTAGAGCTGGAGCTCGGCGTTGTCCGGGTCTGCGTGGAGCGCGAAGCGGGCGTTGGCCTGAGTGTACTCGTGCGCGCAGTAGAGCGTGGTCTCGCGGGGCAGGGCCTTGATCCGCTCGAGGCTGGCCCAGAACTGTTCGGGCGTCCCCTCGAACATCCGGCCGCAGCCGAGCGCGAAGACGCTGTCGCCGACGAAGGCCGTGCCGGCTTCCGGCAAGTGGTAGGCGACGTGCCCCTCGGTATGCCCGCCGACGTCGATCACCTGCGCTTCGAATCCACCGAGCGTCACCGTGTCGCCGTCGCCCACGATCCGGTCGACGGGTGCGATCTTCTCGACTTCTTGCGGGCCGGTCACGGTCGCGCCGGTGGCCTCGACGATCGCCTTGTTCCCGCCGGCGTGATCGGGGTGCCAGTGGGTGTTCCAGATCTGGGTGATGCGCCAGCCCTTTGCCTCTGCCTGGCGCAGGTATTCGGCGCCGTCGGGCGTGTCGATCGCGGCGGTCTCCCCGCTCTCCGGGTCGTGGAGCAGGTAGCCGTAGTTGTCACCGAGGCAGGGGAACTGATGGACTTCGAGCATGGCGCTCATCCTACGCGCCGGGGCTGATATAGGAAAGGCCCGCCTGCCGGGTGGGCAAGCGGGCCTTCCTTGTCTCCTCCAGCTTCCGCTGGGTGACGGCGCCGGTGGCGTCAGTCCTTCTTCTTCAGCGCTTCGCCGAGGATGTCGCCGAGCGAGGCGCCCGAGTCGGACGAACCGAACTGCGCAACGGCTTCCTTCTCTTCGGCGATCTGGCGCGCCTTGATCGAGAAGTTCGGCTTCTTCGAACGGTCGAAGCCGATGACCATCGCGTCGACCTTCTGGCCGACCTGGAAGCGGTCGGGGCGCTGCTCGTCGCGGTCGCGGCCGAGGTCGGAGCGCTTGATGAAGCCGGTCGCGCCGTCTTCGCCGACCTGCACCTCGAGCCCCCCGTCGCGCACTTCGAGCACGCTGACGGTGACGATCTCGTTCTTGCGCAGCGCGCCCGAAGCGCCCGCCTCGCTCGGCGCGCCCTTCTCGAGCTGCTTCATGCCGAGGCTGATGCGCTCCTTGTCGACGTCGACATCGAGCACGATGGCCTCGACCTCTTCACCCTTGCGGTGCAGCGCCAGCGCGTCCTCGCCCGAGATGCCCCAGGCGATGTCGGACATGTGGACCATGCCGTCCACGTCGCCGTCGAGGCCCACGAACAGGCCGAACTCGGTGGCGTTCTTGACTTCGCCGGTGACCTTCGAACCGATCGGGTGCTTCTCGGCGAACTCTTCCCACGGGTTGCGCTGGGCCTGCTTGAGGCCGAGCGAGATGCGGCGCTTCTCGCTGTCCACCTCGAGCACCATGACTTCGACTTCCTGCGAGGTCGAGACGATCTTGCCCGGGTGCACGTTCTTCTTGGTCCAGCTCATCTCGGAGACGTGGACCAGGCCTTCGATGCCCGGCTCCAGCTCCACGAAGGCGCCGTATTCGGTGATGTTGGTGACGGTGCCCGTCAGCTTCGCGCCGACCGGATACTTCGCACCGACGCCGTCCCACGGATCGCTCTCGAGCTGCTTCATGCCGAGGCTGATGCGCTGGGTTTCCTCGTTGATGCGGATGATCTGCACGGTGACGGTGTCGCCGATGTTGATCACCTCGCTCGGGTGGTTGACGCGCTTGTAGCTCATGTCGGTGACATGGAGCAGGCCGTCGATACCGCCGAGGTCGACGAAGGCGCCGTAATCGGTGATGTTCTTGACGACACCCTCGATCACCTGGCCTTCGGAGAGCTTGTCGATCAGCTCGCTGCGCTGTTCGGCGCGGGTTTCCTCGAGCACCGCGCGGCGGCTGACGACGATGTTGCCGCGGCGGCGATCCATCTTCAGGATCTGGAACGGCTGCGGCATGTCCATCAGCGGGGTCACGTCGCGGACCGGGCGGATGTCGACCTGCGAACCGGGCAGGAAGGCCACGGCGCCGTCGAGGTCGACGGTGAAGCCGCCCTTGACGCGGCCGAAGATGCGGCCCTCGACGCGCTTGCCTTCGCCGAACTCGCTTTCCAGCTTGTCCCACGCGGCTTCGCGGCGGGCGCGGTCGCGGCTGAGCATGGCTTCGCCGTCGGCGTTCTCGACACGGTCGACGAAGACTTCGACTTCGCTGCCGACCTGCAGGCCGTGCTCGTCGTCGACGCGCATGAATTCCTTGAGGTTGACGCGGCCTTCGCTCTTCAGGCCGACGTCGATCACGGCCATGCCGTTCTCGATCGCGGTGACGGTGCCCTTGACGACGCGGCCTTCGAAGCCTTCTTCGCCGGCGCCGCCGAGCTGTTCGTTGAGCAGCGCCTCGAAATCGGCGCGCGTGGGGTTGGCGGAAGTTGCCATGAGTTGCTGTTTCCTAGTTCACGTTTTTTCCGGCCAAGCGGTTGGGTCCGCTGGTCTTCTGGCCAGACTCTCCGCCGGGCCGGATGCCGTGGCGGAGGTTCTCCGAACGCGCGGGGGAGGGAGGGGCGGGAAATGCAGGCCGGGGCGGACGAACCGCCCGAATGCGACCGGCAATGCCAAAGGAAGCCTGCCTCCGACCGGACCCATGCGTCCGTCGAACGGGCGCGCGCCTAGGCGAAAGCGGGCGCAAAAGCAAGCGAAACCGCGCGGCGGCGTTGACGCTCCGCGGGGTTTTAACGCGGTGTCACCTTGCGCCCTCCACCCTCGGTGGAGAGGCCTTTTCGCGCGTGCCGGTGTGTGGACTTCGCGAGAGGGAAAGCCACACCCACTTGAGGGTGTCACCTTGCGCGGCGGGCGGGGCTGGAGGAGGCGAGTCGCGGTGCGCATGAGGAGGTGGTGGCACAGCGAAGGGCATGTAGGAAAATGGTTTCTTGCGAGGTGAGGTCGCGCGTTCACGGAGGCACGGAGGTTCGGTTTCGCGCCGAGTTCGTAGGGAACGCGGCGATAGTGCGCTTGCAGGGCGGATAACTCCCCCGCTTCGCCTGCCCTTGCGAGTCCCCGCCCTTCGGCTGGCTGGCAAGCCAGCCGCTCAGGGTAAACTGCCCAAAGGGCAGGCGGGGACCTCAGGCCGGCGGGTGGAGCGCCGGCGGCCCGAGACCCCCGCCTGCGCGGGGGATCGGAGAGGGGACGACGGCTGGCGCGCGCGCTCCGTACCGACCGGCTACCTTCTCCCCAGTGCCTCCTCGACCGCCCCGATCGCGGCCGCGATCGCTTCGTCCCGGCTCAGCGTGGAGGTATCCAGTACCCATGCGTCCGGTGCGGCGCGCAGGGGGGCGTCCTTGCGCTGGGTGTCGCGGGCGTCGCGGCGGCGGAGGTCTTCGGCGATGGCGGCCTGCGAGGCGGGGATGCCGCGCTCCCGCATCTCCCGCCAGCGGCGATGCGCGCGGGCCTCGACGCTGGCGGTGACGAACAACTTCACCTGCGCCTCGGGTGCGATCACGGTGCCGATGTCGCGCCCGTCGAGCACCGCGCCGCCGGGCCGGGTGGCGAACGTCCGCTGGCGCTCGAACAGGGCCTGGCGCACCGTGGGATGGATCGAGACGCGGCTGGCGAGCCCGCCGGTCTCCTCGCTGCGCAAGTGCGGATCGGCCAGCAGAGCTTCGGGAAAGCTCGTCGCCGCGAGGGCATCGACCGGGTCGTCCGGATTGCCGCCGTCGAGGAACACCTGCCTCCCGACCGCGCGGTAGAGCAGACCGGTGTCGAGATGCGGCAGCCGGTAGCGCTCGGCCAGCGCGCGGGCGATCGTGCCCTTGCCGCTGGCGGTGGGGCCGTCGACGGCGATGATCATGCGGTGGGCCTTTCGGCGGGTGTTGTCTCACGCGGAGACGCGGAGGCGCGGAGAAGGAAGCCTTTGCTTCCCCCACATGTCATCCCTGCGAACGCGGGGATCCCGGGCCCACCGGCCGATGATGGATTCCCGCGTTCGCGGGAATGACAAGCGAGAGGGTGGGGTGCTGCGACCTTATCGTCATCCCAGCGAAAGCTGGGACCGCTCTCTGCGAGGTCATACGGTGCGGACAGCGATCCCAGCTTTCGCTGGGATGACGGACACTTTTCGGTCCCTCCGCGTCTCCGCGTCTCCGCGTGAATCAACGCCCCGCTCCTTCGCGAGCCTTTGCGCGGCGTTCCCGCGCGGCCTTGACCAGGCCGTAGATCGCGATCGCGGCCCAGAAGCCTTCGAGCACCAGGCTCGGCCAGTTGGTGTGGACCAGCAGCGACACCGTCAGCAGCGCGGCGCCGAGGAGGTTGGTGCCGTGGAGGACGAACGGGTTGGGCGCCGGGTTCCAGGTCAGATAGGCATAGGCGGCAATGATGCAGAACATGCCGGCGAAGCCGACCATCGCCGCTGTGTCGAGGCCGGTCATGGCGCGATCTCCGCACACCCGCACCCGCACCCGTCACCCTGAACTTGTTTCAGGGTCCATTGCGCCATCCGCACCGCCTTCGCGTGCTGCGTGATGGATGCTGAAACGAGTTCAGCATGACGGGAGAGGATCAGGGCGCGGGTCATGCCCGGCACCCGTCCAGCAGGCTCTCGAAATCGGGGAAGCTCGTGCCGATCGGACGGGTGTCGTCGATGTCCACCCCGGCGCGGCTGGTGAGGCCGGCGACGGCCATGCTCATTGCGATGCGGTGGTCGAGGTGGGTGACGATCGCCACGTCGCCGCCGGTGCCGGGCAGGGGATCGCCGCCTGTGCCGTCGACGATCAGGCCGTCCTCGGTCTCTTCGACTCGCGCGCCGGCGGCGGTGAGCGCGGCGGCCATTGCGGCGATGCGGTCGCTTTCCTTGACGCGCAGTTCCTCCAGCCCGCGGGTCACCGTGCGGCCCTGCGCGAGCGCGGCGGCGACGAACAGGACGGGGAACTCGTCGATCATGTTCGGCGCCACGGCCGGGTCGACCTCGATCCCGGTGAGGGCTGCGTGGCGCACGCGCAGGTCTGCGACCGGCTCGCCGCCGACTTCGCGCGCGTCCAGTTCCTCGATGCTCGCGCCCATCTGGCGCAGCACCTCGACCAGTCCGGCCCGTGTGGGGTTGAGGCCGACGTTCTCGATCACGAGATCGCTGCCTTCGACGAGGCTCGCGGCGACGAGGAAGAACGCGGCAGACGAGGGATCGCCCGGAACCTCGATCGTCTGCGGCCGCAACTCGGCCTCGCCATGGATGAGGATGATCCGCTCTCCGCCCAGTTCCTCGACCTCCAGCTCGGCGCCGAAGCCGCGCAGCATCCGCTCGGAATGGTCGCGCGTCGGCACCGGCTCGATCACCGTGGTCACGCCCGGCGTGTTGAGCCCGGCGAGCAGCACCGCGCTCTTCACCTGCGCGCTGGCGACGGGCAGGCGGTATTCGATCGGCACCGCCGGGCAGAGCCCCTCCATCATCAGCGGCAGCGTGCCGCCGGGGGAAGGGGTGAAGCTGGCGCCCATCCGGCTAAGCGGCTCGATCACGCGGCCCATCGGGCGCTTCGACAGGCTGGCGTCGCCGGTAAAGGCCGCGGTGATCCCGTGGCTGGCGATCAGGCCCATGAGGAGGCGGGTGGAGGTGCCCGAATTGCCCATGTCGAGCGCCTGGCCGGGCTGGAGCAGCCCGCCGACGCCGACGCCGTGGATCGACCAGGTGCCGTTCGCTTCGCGTTCGATCGTTGCGCCCATCGCGCGCATCGCCGCGGCGGTGGCGAGCACGTCCTCGCCTTCCAGCAATCCGCTCGCCCGCGTCTCGCCCACGGCCAGCGCGCCGAGCATCAGCGCGCGGTGGCTGATCGACTTGTCGCCGGGCACGCGAATCCGCCCGCGCAGGGGGCCGGACGGCAGGAAGCGGCGGGGGCGGGGTGTGTCGTTCAAGGAAAGGGGTCCTTCACCGGGAGGGGGCGGATCGGCCGCGGCTTTTGACAGCGGCATTGCCCTATGGCAAGGCGCGCGCCGCCTGCGGTGCGCTCTTGATTCCGGGGGCGAGCACACCCATCACGTTCTCACGAGTTTTCAACCCTGCCGGGGCGGCGGGGAATGTAAGGATTGACAATGGCCAAGCCAGAATGGGGCACCAAGCGTTCCTGCCCCAAATGCGGTGAACGCTTCTACGACCTCGGCAAGGACGAGCCCGTCGCCTGCATCGAATGCGGCGAGGAATGGTATCCCGAGCCGGTGCTGAAGTCGAAGCAGCCGATTCCGTTCGAGGAAGAAGAGAAGAAGGACAAGGAGCCCGACAGCGACCTTGCCGACGACGATCTGGAGGACATCGACGTCGATGACGACGACGATTCGCCCGACAACGAGGTGGATCTCGGCGGCGACGACGATCTCGGCGTGGCCAAGGGCAAGGGCGACGACGAGGAAGAAGATACCTGAGGGCTTTTCGAGCGTCGTAACTTTAATGACGGGGAGGGGATGAGAATTCACCCACCCCGACCCGTTCGTGCTGAGCTTGTCGAAGCACCGCTCTTTCTTCGGGCGGAGCGCGGGAAGTGAAGTGCGGCCTTTCGACAGGCTCAGGGCGAACGGATAGGTAAGTCCGGCCTGGAGTTCATGAGGCAAGATACCTAAATCCGCTCTTGCAATGCGGGGCCGCCCTGAATAAAGGGCGGCCCTCCCGCTTACCGACGGGGTCTGGTGCATCTCCCGGGATGCGCCGCAAATGGATGACACGGGGCCTTAGCTCAGCTGGGAGAGCGCCTGCATGGCATGCAGGAGGTCAGCGGTTCGATCCCGCTAGGCTCCACCATCCCCGGATATGCCGATATCCGGCCATTGACGGGCTGCAAACGGCAGCTTTCTGCGCTTCCGGTGCTCACGACCTTGAAGGTCGCTGCGCTCCGGTTCTCGAAAGCCACCGTTTTCGCCTCGCCACTGACCGGATCTCGACATACCCGGATTGAGTTTGGGTTTCATAGGGGTTCGCCCCACGCTGGCCGACGAGGTTTCGTCCGCCGGCGTTTTTCGCGTTTCGGGAGCTTCCCAGAAAAAGTGGGCGCCACTTTTTCGGTTCGGGAAGCGACCAGATAAGCATGGTCCGTGTGGCCGGCGCATGAGTTTGGAGTAGGCGATGTTCGACAATCTGTCCGATCGGCTCGGCAATGTGTTCGATCGCCTGCGCGGGCGCGGGGCGCTGAGCGAGCAGGACGTGCGCGAGGCGATGCGCGAAGTGCGCGTCGCGCTGCTCGAGGCGGACGTCGCGCTGCCGGTCGTGCGCCGGTTCATCGACGCGGTGACCGAGAAGGCGATCGGCGCCGAGGTCCTGAAGTCGGTCACGCCGGGCCAGCAGGTCGTCAAGATCGTCAACGACGAGCTGGTCGAGATGCTGGGCGGGGAAGCGGTCGAGGGCCTGAACCTCGACGCCAAGCCGCCGGTGGTGATCATGATGGTCGGCCTGCAGGGTTCGGGCAAGACGACGACCACCGCCAAGCTCGGCAAGTTCCTGAAGGAGCGCCACGGCAAGAAGGCGCTGATGGCCTCGCTCGACGTCAACCGCCCGGCCGCGCAGGAGCAGCTCGCGGTGCTGGGCGAGCAGGTCAGCGTCGCGACCCTGCCGATCGTGCAGGGCCAGCAGCCGGTCGACATCGCGCGGCGGGCTATGGAAGCCGCGCGGCTCCAGTCGGCCGACGTGCTGCTGCTCGACACTGCCGGCCGCCTGCACGTCGACGAAGCGCTGATGGCGGAGATGAAGGCGGTCGCCGGCATCTCCTCGCCCAACGAAGTGCTGCTGGTGGTCGATTCGCTGACCGGGCAGGACGCGGTCAACGTCGCCAAGAGCTTCACCGAGGAAGTGCCGCTGACCGGCGTGGTGCTCACCCGGATGGACGGCGATGCGCGCGGCGGCGCGGCGCTGTCGATGCGGCACGTCACCGGCAAGCCGATCAAGTTCGCCGGCACGGGCGAGAAGCTCGATGCGCTGGAGGCCTTCGATCCCAAGCGCGTCGCCGGCCGCATTCTCGGCATGGGCGACGTCGTCAGCCTGGTCGAAAAGGCCGCGGCGACGATCAAGGAAGAAGACGCCGAAGCGCTCGCCAAGCGCATGGCGAAGGGCCAGTTCGACCTCAACGACTTGCGCACGCAGCTCCGCCAGATGCAGAGCATGGGCGGGCTGGGCATGCTCGCCGGGATGCTGCCGGGCATGAAGAAGGCCAAGGCGGCGCTGTCGCAGTCGGGCGTGGACGACAAGGTGCTGGTCCACATGGACGCGATCATCGGCTCGATGACGCCCAAGGAACGCGCCAATCCCGCGCTGCTCAACGCCAAGCGCAAGAAGCGCGTCGCTGCTGGTTCGGGCCTGCAGGTGCAGGACGTGAACAAGCTGCTCAAGATGCACCAGGAAATGAGCCGCGCAATGAAGCAGATCAAGAAGATGGGCGGCCTCAAGGGCCTTGGCGCGCTGTTCGGCGGCGGAGGCATGGGGGCCGCGATGCCGGGTCTCGGCGGGCCCGGCGCGGGCGGCATGCCGGGACTGCCCGGTCTGCCCGGTTCGAAGAAGTGATTTCAGTTCAGAAGATTAAGTTGGAAAGGTAATCTACGATGGCAATTGCACTCCGTCTCTCGCGCGGTGGCGCGAAGAAGCGCCCCTACTACCGCATCGTGGCGGCCGACAGCCGCAAGCCGCGCGACGGCAAGTATCTCGAGCAGATCGGCACCTACAACCCGCTGCTCGCCAAGGATGACGAGAAGCGCGTCCAGCTGAACGAGGACCGCGCCCGCTACTGGCTCGGCGTCGGCGCGCAGCCGAGCGACCGCGTCGCCCGCTTCCTCGACGCCGCCGGCATCCGCGAGCGTGCCGCGCGCAACAACCCGAGCAAGGCCGAGCCGGGCGAGAAGGCCAAGGAACGCGCCGAGGAGAAGGCCGCCAAGGCCGCCGAGGCCGAGGAAGCCAAGAAGGCCGCCGAGGAAGCGACCGCCGAAGCTCCCGCGCCGACCACCGACGAGCCGGCCGAGGGCAGCGAAGCCCCGGCGACCGGCGACGAGGCCGCGGTCGAGTCGACCACGGACGAGCCGGCCGAGGGCGGCGAAGACAAGGCCGAGGGCTGATGAAAACTCCCTCTCCCCTGGAGGGGAGAGGGTCGGGGAGAGGGGGACGCGCGCCACGGGTGCAGTCCGCCACTCCCCCTCTCCCAACCCTCTCCCCTCCAGGGGAGAGGGCTATCACGCTTGCGGCCGTCATCGGCGCGCATGGCGTGACGGGCGAAGTCCGTCTCAAGCTCTTCGGCGAGGGGCTGGAGAACCTGAAGGCGCACAAGGCCTTCAACGGCGGCGCGCTGACGCTGTCGAAAGTGCGCGGCGACAACAAGGGCGGCGCGATCGCCCGCTTCGCCGAGGTGACCGACCGCGCCGCGGCCGAGAAGCTGCGCGGCACCACGCTCACCGTGCCGCGCGCCGCACTTCCTCCGCTGGAGGAGGGCGAATACTACCACGCCGACCTGATCGGCCTTCCCGCCGTGACCGACGCGGGTGCACCGGTCGGCACAGTGGTCGCGGTCGCGAACTACGGCGCCACCGACCTGGTCGAGATCGAGAAGCCCGACGGAAAACGCTTCCTGGTGCCGATGATCGAGGCCGCCGTGCCCGAGTGGAACGGCGAGCGGCTGGTCGTGAGCCGCGACTTCGCCGAGTAACCGGCGTCAGCCGCACCCTTTCGGTTCGGGTTTCCCGAAAAGCCAGCCTTTTGACGCGCGGCGCGTGGACCGTTTTGCTGTGGATGCCCGCAGGCGCTGCGTGACGTCGTGCGAGGCGCGCTCGTGATCGCTGTTCCAGAGGCGCATAAGGAATTCGTCCTGCATTGGTCTGCCCTTTCCTTCGATGCCCGGAAAGTGGCTTGGGAGAGCGGCAAAGACCAACAAAAGGGCTGGCGCGAGCCATAAGCAGTACTTATGAAGATGGGCGATGGAGAACCTGCCGCCCCTTTCCGCCATCCGCGCGTTCGAGGCCGCCGGCCGGCTCGAGCATTTCTCCCGCGCCGGCGAGGAGCTGGGCATGACCCAGGCCGCGGTCAGCTATCAGATCCGCCAGCTCGAGCAGCGGATCGGCCAGCAGCTCTTCATCCGCGAGAAGGGCGGCGTGCGCCTGTCCGATGCCGGGCGGCGCCTGCTGCCCGCGGTGAGCGGCGCCTTCGCCGAACTGCGCCAGGCCTTCGCCGGCCTGAATGAGGAAACCGCCGGCGTGCTGGCGATCAGCGCCCCGGTTTCCTTCGGCGCGACCTGGCTCTCGTCTCGCATCGGCAGCTTTCAGCTGCGCTTTCCGGACCTGGCGGTGCGGCTGTCGCTCAGCAACGGCCTCGTCGACTTCACACGGGATAATTTCGATCTCGCGATTCGTATCGGGCCTGGAAAGTGGGACGGCCTGCGGAGCGAGTTCATGTTTCGCGCCCATGTCACGCCGATGTGTTCGTCCGAGTTCCTCGACCGGCACAACATCCGCCAGCCGAAGGACCTGTTGCAGGTCGAACGACTGGGTCCCAACGACCCCTGGTGGGCCGGCTGGTTCGCCGCCGCCGGCGTGGGCGAGGCACCCGCCCCGCGGCGGGGGATCATGTTCGACAGCCAGTCGCAGGAAGCCAACGCAGTGCAGGCCGGCTTCGGCGTCGCCCTGATGACGCCGCTGCTGTGGCGCGCCGAACTCGAAAGCGGCCGGCTGGTCCGGCCCTTCGATACGCTCTACCAGCCGGGAGGCGCGAACTGGCTCGTCCACCCCGCCGGACGTGTCGGCGTGCGCAAGGTCGAGCGCTTCCGCGAATGGATCCGCGAGGAGCTGGCGCGCGACCTGGACCTGTTGCCCGAGCCGTTGCTGACTCCGCCCGACTAGCAGGCTGCCGCCGCAACGGGTTCCGATTGATTTGCCATCCGCTGACAGTATATACATGATGTATATACGGAGGCCGCCATGGGCAAGGAATACACGGCCAAGAGCTTCAAGTCGGGCAATTCGGTGGCGATCCGAATTCCGGCAGCGCTCGGAGTCGAACCCGACCGCGAATGGATCGTGACCGTCGAGGATGGCGAGCTGCATTTCCGCCGCAAGCCCGAAGCTCGGGAGCGTATCGATGTCAGCGGGTTTGCGGGCAAGGCGCCCGGTATCATGCTGGCACCGCGTGAGGATTTCGAGGAGAGGCCGAGCACGATTGCTGCGCGCAAGGGTGATCGCGGGGCGTGATCCGCTACCTGATCGATGCGAACGCTGCGGTCTATGCAATGGACCCGGAGCGGCATGCGGCCGTCACCGACCGGATTGCCAGGTGCCAACCGGGTGAGATCGCCATGTCGACCATCACCTTTGCAGAAGTGGTCTACGGAACGAAGGCGGGCAAGCCACCGCCCGAGCACGTCCTCGAAGCATTTATCACGGAAATCCCGCTGGTACCGTTCGACGAGGCAGCGGCGCGCGCCTATGCGGGGTTGCCGTTCAAGCGGGCGCGTTTCGATCGGCTTCTCGCCGCACACGCGCTGAGCATCGGGGCGACGGTCGTGACCAACAACGAGGCCGATTTCGCCGACGTTCCTGGCCTCAAGCTCGAGAACTGGAGCATGCCACTTTAGAGCCCTAGGTTCGTCCGCTACCGCCTGATCGGCCGCTCTTTCGCGAGGTGGTTGCGGATCGTGGTGGCGGCGACGCCGGCCTGGCCCATGGCGTGGCTGATCTGGTCGAGGCCGATCACCACGTCGCCCGCGGCGAAGAGGCCGGGGACGGTGGTCTCCAGATGGTCGTCGACCACGATGCAGCCGTCCTCGCGCGTCTCCGCCCCGGCGAGCTGCGCGAGTTCGGAGCGCACGGTCGTGCCGAGCGCGGGATAGACGCTGTCGAAGGCCAGGCGCACGTCGGCGGTGTCGAACGCCAGCCGCTCGCCCTCGATCTCGAAGCCGCCGCAGGGGCCTGCGGCGCGGGCGATCCCCGCTTCCTCGAGCTGCGCGGAACATTCGCGGTCGAGATCGTGGTCGCCGTGGGGGCTGACGAGCGTCAGGTCCGCGGTAAAGCCGCGCAGGAACAGCGCCTCGGCGGTCCCGTGCTTGCCGGTGCCGATCACGGCGACCCGGCGGTCGGTCACTTCGTAGCCGTCGCAAACCGGGCAATAGCGCAGCAGGCCGCGCGCGAGCGCTTCGTCGTGAACGTCGTCGGCCAGGGCATCCGGGCGGCGGTTGACGACGCCCGTGGCGAGCAGGACGGCGCGCGCGGTGAAGGCGCCGCTGTCGGTGCCGACGGTGAAGTGCTCGCCGGCTTTCGCGAGATGCTCGACCCGTTTCTCCTCCCGCACGGCGCCGTACTTGCGCGCCTGCTCGCGCATCCGGCGCAGCAGCTCCCTGCCTTCGATTCCGTCGGGAAAGCCCGCGTGATTGTGCGTGCACGGTATCCACGCCGCGCGGCTGGTGCCGGAGTCGAACAGCCGGATCGAGAGATGATAGCGCGCGAGATAGATCGCGGCGGTCAGGCCGGCGGGCCCGGCGCCGATGATGATGCAGTCGTCCACTGGCTTGCTATCGCCCTCCCGGTTGCGCATGGGCGAGGATATGACCTTCGCCGCCACCATCCTAACGCTCTACCCTGAGATGTTTCCCGGACCGCTCGGCGTTTCGCTGGCCGGGCGGGCGCTGGAGCGGGGGGACTGGGCCTGCGAAACGGTGCAGATCCGCGACTTCGCGACCGACAAGCATCGGACGGTGGATGACACGCCGGCCGGGGGCGGGGCGGGCATGGTGCTCAAGCCGGACGTACTGGCGAGGGCGTTGGATTCGGTGCTGGCGAAGCCCTCTCCCCTTCAGGGGAGAGGGTTGGGAGAGGGGGACGCGGCACAGGTAGCGGGCGACCCCCTCCCCCCGACCCCCTCCCCTGAAGGGGACGGGGAGAGGCCCATCCTCGCCATGACGCCGCGCGGCGAGCCGATCACGCAAGCCCGCATTCGCGAGCTGGCTGCGGGCCCGGGCGTGGTGATCCTGTGCGGCCGGTTCGAGGGGTTCGACGAGCGCCTGTTCGAGGCGCGGCCGCAGATCGAGCAGGTCAGTCTCGGCGACGTGGTCCTCTCCGGCGGAGAGCCCGCCGCGCTGGCCATTCTCGACGCTTGCATTCGCCTGCTTCCCGGCGTAATGGGCGCGCCTTCGAGCGGAGCCGAGGAATCCTTCGAAGAAGGGCTTCTCGAATATCCGCAATATACCCGACCTCAGGAATGGGAAGGGCGCACGATCCCTGAAGTGCTGCGATCGGGGGATCATGCGAAGATCGCGGCGTGGCGCAAGCAACGCAGCGAGGAAGATACACGGTCACGCAGGCCGGACCTTTGGGAGCGCTACAGTGGCGCTCGGGACCAGTCTGCCTCTGGCGCGCGGCGAAAAAGGTAAGGACGCAGGTCATGAACCTGATTCAGCAGCTCGAGGCCGAAGCCATCGAGAACCTCGGGAAGGACGTTCCCGAATTCCGCGCCGGCGACACCGTGCGCGTCGGCGTGAAAGTCGTCGAAGGCACGCGCGAGCGTGTGCAGAATTTCGAAGGCGTGGTGATCGCCCGTTCGAACCGCGGCATGGGTTCGAACTTCACCGTGCGCAAGATGAGCTTCGGCGAAGGCGTGGAGCGCGTGTTCCCGCTCTACTCACCCACCGTCGACAGCATTACCGTGGTTCGCCGCGGCGTCGTGCGCCGGGCGAAACTCTACTACCTGCGCGGCCGCACCGGTAAATCGGCCCGCATCGCCGAGCGCCGCGAGAACCGCCCGACCGAAAAGGCCTGATCGGCCGCCAGTCGGGAAAGAGACAAGCAAGGGGCGCTCCGGCACATGTCGGGGCGCCCCTTTTGCTTTGTCCGGTACAAAATCATATGCGGTTGCGGCGGCGCCGAGGGGCGCTAGGCACGCGACCGAACAAGCAAGGAGTTGCAGATGGGTTATCGCGTAGCAATCGTCGGAGCGACCGGGAACGTCGGGCGCGAGATGATGCAGATTCTGGCAGAACGCGAGTTCCCGTGCGATGAAATCGCGGCGGTCGCGAGCGGCCGCTCGACCGGCACCGATGTCGAATTCGGCGACACCGGCAAGATGCTCAAGTGCAAGAACATCGAGCATTTCGACTTCGCCGGGTGGGACATCGCGCTGTTCGCCGCCGGTAGCGGCCCGGCCAAGGAATATGCGCCCAAGGCGGCGGCGGCCGGCTGCGTGGTGATCGACAACTCCTCGCTCTACCGCATGGAGCCGGACGTCCCGCTAGTTGTGCCGGAGGTGAACCCCGATGCGATCGACGGCTATAAGAAGCGCAACATCATCGCCAACCCGAACTGCTCGACCGCGCAGCTCGTCGTCGCGCTCAAGCCGCTGCATGATGCCGCGACGATCAAGCGTGTGGTGGTGAGCACCTACCAGTCGGTCTCGGGCGCCGGAAAGGCGGGGATGGACGAGCTGTTCGAGCAGAGCCGCGCGATCTTCGTCGGCGATCCGGTCGAGCCGAAGAAGTTCACCAAGCAGATCGCGTTCAACGTGATCCCGCACATCGACGTCTTCCTCGACGATGGCTCGACCAAGGAAGAGTGGAAGATGGTGGTCGAGACCAAGAAGATCCTCGACCCGAAGATCAAGCTCAACGCGACTTGCGTGCGGGTGCCGGTCTTCGTCGGCCACTCGGAAGCGGTCAACATCGAGTTCGAGAACGAGCTGTCGGCCGAAGCGGCGCAGGACATCCTGCGCGAGGCGCCGGGCGTGATGCTCGTCGACAAGCGCGAGGACGGCGGATACGTCACCCCGGTCGAGAGCGCGGGCGACGGCGCCACTTACGTCAGCCGCGTGCGCGAGGATCCGACGGTCGAGAACGGCCTGACGCTGTGGTGCGTCTCCGACAACCTGCGCAAGGGCGCGGCGCTCAACGCGGTGCAGATCGCGGAACTGCTGGGGCGCCGGCACCTGAAGAAGGGGTGACGCGGGGCAGGGCATGCGGCACAAGGTCCGCATGACCCTCGCCGCCGATCTCTACTTCAGCTTTCGCAGCCCCTACAGCTATCTGGCGGTGGGGCGGTATCGCGAGCTGGCGGAGGCGCACGACCTCGAGATTGCGCTCCGGCCGGTCTATCCGCTGGCGATCCGCCAGCCGGACTTCTTCGAACGCAACCATCCAAACTGGCTGCGCTACACGTTCCTCGACATGATGCGGGTGGCGCAGTTTCACGGCACTCCCTTCGGCACGCCGCGGCCCGATCCGATCGTGCAGGACCTCGCCACGCGCACGATCGCACCCGAGCAGCCTTACATCCGCCGGATCACCCGGCTCGGGCAGGCGGCGGCGCGGCGGGGCAAGGGCCTCGCCTTCGCGCACGAGGCCGGCATGCTGATCTGGGGCGGGGCCGAGAACTGGCACGAGGGCGAGCACCTGGCGGATGCGGCGCAGCGCGTCGGGCTGGACCTCGCGCAGCTCGATGCCGAGGTGGCGGCGCAGCCGGACGAGCTCGATGCCGAGATCGCGGCGAACCAGGCGGCGCTGGAGAATGCCGGCCACTGGGGCGTGCCGACGCTGGTGTTCGATGGGGAGCCGTTTTTCGGCCAGGACCGGATCGAGATGGCGAAGTGGCGGATGGAGCAGAAGGGGCTCGAGCCGCGGGCATGAGCGCCTTCGTCCCGTACGAACCGCTGAATACGCCCAAGCCGTTTGCGGAGGACGTGTGGATTGTCGACGGGCCGGAAATCCGCATGGACTATGGGCCCGCCAGCCTGCCTTTCCCGACGCGGATGACGGTCGTGCGGCTTTCCTCCGGCGAGCTGTGGGTTCACTCGCCCATTGCCCCCGACCCGGCGCTGTTCGAGCAGGTGGAGGCGCTGGGACGGGTGCGCTACCTCGTCGCGCCCAATTCGCTGCACTACTGGTACATGGCCGATTGGCTCGAGCGGTATCCGGAGGCGACCAGCCATGCCGTGCCGGGGCTGGAGAAGGCGAAGCGCCGCTTCCGGATCGACCAGGTCCTCACGGCCGGCGAGCGCATGGAGTGGGAGGGCGAGATCGCCTGGGTCCTCGTGCCGGGCACGGCGGTGACCGAGGCGGTATTCTTCGTGCGGCGCGGGAGGGTCGCAGTGCTGACCGACCTGATCGAGAACTTCGAGCCTGCGCGGGTACGCAGCCGTCTGCTGCGCTGGCTCATCGGGCTGGCCAAGGCAAACGGTTCGACGCCGCTCGACATGCGCGCCACATACCTGCCTCGTCGCCGTGAGGTGGCCCGTGCGGTCCGCGAGATCCTCGACTGGCCCGCCGACAAGGTGGTGATGGCTCACGGCCTCCCCTACGGGAAGAATGGAGCGGCGGAACTGCAGCGCGGGCTGGGTTGGACGGTGCGCCGGGATCGCACGATCAGGCGCTGGAAACCTGGCAGTCGGCCATAGACCGGCAGTTCTCGCGCTTCGCTTGCGCATGACGTCCGCGGTTGTAAACATCCGCGCATGGTAAGCACGACAGTCGGCGATGGCCGGACCGAGGCCAGCAGCGAGCGAATCACGTCGTTCGACGGTGTGGAACTGGCGGTGCACCGCATGGGCGAGGGCAGGCCCGTGCTGATGCTGCATGGATTGTTCTCGAGCGCTGAGATGAACTGGATCCGCTTCGGGCACGCGCGGAAGCTGGCCGATGCGGGGTTCGAGGCGATCATGCCCGACCTGCGGGCGCATGGGGACAGCGCCAAGCCGCACGAGCCGGAGGCTTATCCGCAGGGCGTATTGGCGAAGGACGCGGGAGCCCTCGTCGCAGCGCTGGGGCTGGAGGACTACGATCTCGTCGGTTTTTCGCTCGGCGCGCGGACATCGGCGCGCGCGGTGATCGAGGGATTGCGGCCGCGCAGGCTGGTGCTGAGCGGGATGGGCCTCCAGGGGCTGGCGGGGTGGAGCGGGCGTTCGGCCTTCTTCATCGACGCGATCGACCGTTTCGAGGAGGTCGAACGCGGCGATCCGGCGTTCATGGCGGTCAGCTTCATGAAGACCATGAAGATCGACCGCGTGGCGGCGCGGCTGCTGCTCCAGGCGGTCGACGACACCGACCCGGAGGAACTGGCGAAGATCACCATGCCGACCCTGGTCCTGTGCGGCGACAAGGACGACGACAACGGCTCGGCGACCGAGCTCGCGGAGGCGCTGCCCGATGCGCGCCATGTGGAGATACCCGGCACGCACATGAGCTCGGTGACCGAAGGCGCGCTGGGCGATGCGCTGGTGGAGTTTCTCGGCGCAACCGCTTGATTCGCGTCCGGCAGCGGTCCAGAAACCGGTATCTGCCGAAACCGGTTTTCGCATGAGAGGACTCGCCAGAACCATGAAGTTCGCACCCGTCGCGCTCGCCGCGCTCGCCATTTCGCTCGCCGTCCCGGCTCATGCGCAGGAGCCGGCCGCGCCCGCCGGCGAGCGGGCCGCGCAGCAGTATCCGATGACCCCCGAAGGCGCCGCCGCCTGGGTCGAGATGGTCGAGAAGGACCTGTTCGACTACTCGGTCGATGCGAGCAGGGTCTATTGGGTCAACTCGACCTATATCACCGACGACACCGACGCGCTCGCGGCGCAGGCCGGCGCGGAAGGGACCGAGAAGTCGGTCAAGTACGCGCTCGAGGCGGCGCAGTATGCGCAAGTCGAGGGGCTCGCCCCCGATGTCGCGCGCAAGCTGGACATTCTGCGCAACGGCATCGTCCTGCCCGCGCCGACCACGCCGGGCGCCGCGACCGAGCTCAACGAGATCGCGACCAGCCTGCAGAGCCAGTACGGCAAGGGCCGCGGCACGCTGAACGGGCAGGAGATCTCGGGCTCCGACATCGAGGCCGAGATGGGCAACCTCGAGCACACGCCCGAGGAATATGCCGAGATGTGGGCGAGCTGGCACGACAACGTCGGCGCGCCGATGAAAGAAGAATATGTCCGCATGGTCGAGATCGCCAACGCGGGCGCGACCGAGCTCGGGTTCGACGACGTGGGGGCGATGTGGCGCTCCGGCTACGACATGGACCCCGAGGAATTCACCGCCATGACCGAGCGGCTGTGGCAGGAGACCCGGCCTCTCTACGAGGCGCTGCACACTTACGTGCGCACGCAGCTCAACGAGAAGTACGGCGACGCGGTACAGCCGACGACCGGGCCGATCCGCGCCGACCTGCTCGGCAACATGTGGGCGCAGGAATGGGGCAACATCTACCCGATCGTCGCGCCCGAGGGTTCGGGCGATCTCGGCTACGACATCGGCGAGCTGCTGGAGGCGCAGGGCAAGCAGCCGCTCGACATGGTGAAGATCGGCGAGGGCTTCTATTCCTCGCTCGGGTTCGAGCCGCTGCCGGAGACGTTCTGGGAGCGGAGCCTGTTCACCAAGCCGGCCGACCGCGAAGTGGTGTGTCACGCAAGCGCCTGGAACGTCGACAACGTCGACGACATCCGCATCAAGATGTGCATCAAGGTGAATGCGGACGACTTCGTCACCATCCACCACGAGCTCGGCCACAACTACTACCAGCGCGCCTACAACGAGCAGCCGTACCTCTATCTCAACGGCGCGAACGACGGGTTCCACGAGGCGATCGGCGATTTCGTCGCACTCTCGATCACGCCCGAATACCTGGTCCAGATCGGCCTGCTCGACCGTTCCCAAGTGCCGGGCGAGGAGAAGGACATCGGCCTGCTGCTGCGGCAGGCGATGGACAAGGTCGCGTTCCTGCCCTTCGGCCTGCTGGTCGACAAGTGGCGCTGGGGCGTGTTCGACGGCTCGATCAGCCCGGCCGAATACAACACCGCCTGGACCGAGCTGCGGCGTGAGTACCAGGGCATCACCCCGCCGGTCGAGCGGCCGGCCGACGCCTTCGATCCGGGCGCGAAGTACCACATCCCGGGCAACACGCCCTACATGCGCTACTTCCTCGCGCGGATCCTGCAGTTCCAGTTCTACAAGGCCGCCTGCGACCAGGCAGGCTGGGAAGGTCCGCTCCACCGCTGCAGCTTCTACGGCAACAAGGAAGTCGGCGCGAAGCTGGCCGAGATGCTGGAGATGGGCGCGAGCGAGCCGTGGCCCGACGCGCTCGAGGCGTTCACCGGCACCCGCGAGATGAGCGCCAAGCCGATGCTGGAGTACTTCGCACCGCTGAAGGCGTGGCTCGACGAGCAGAACAAGGGCAAGCCGACGGGCTGGTGAACAGGTGCGAGTCCCCGCGAAGGCGGGGACCTCATGCCACTGGCGCTATCTTCCTGATCCCCAGCGCAGGCTGGGGTCTCAAGCCGCTGGCGCTTCGCTGGTGGAGGGAGGCCCCAGCCTGCGCTGGGGATCAGGAGGGAGGCATCGGTGTAGCGCCAGCGGCCTGAGGTCCCCGCCTTCGCGGGGACTCGGAGAAGAAGAAAAGGTCGGCTATCCTCTTCTCATTACAGAGGGCTGCTCGGAGGACGTCATGCGGGTTTTATCGCTTCTATGCCTGGCCGCGGCGGCCTGTGCGCCGGTTGCCGGGGAACCTGTCGCGGGGCCGGCGTCCGGCGGCGAGGCCGCGCTGTTCGTGGCCAACAAGTTCGGCAACTCGCTCTCGAAGATCGACCTTGCGAGCGGAGAGGAGGTCGCGCGGGTCGATAGCTGCGCCGATCCGCACGAGCTCGCCACCTCGCCCGACGGCACGCACGTCGCGCTCGCCTGCTATGGCGGCACGAGCGTCGACCTCTTCCGCGCCAGCGACCTCTCGCGCGTCAAGCGGATCGAACTGGGCGAGAACGCGCGGCCGCACGGGATCGTCTGGCACGCGAACGGCGATCTCTATACGACGGCCGAGGGACGCCGCTCGATCTTCTGGATCCGCGATCCGCTGAGCGAGAATGCCGAGACCTTCGAGTTCTCGACCGGACAGGAAGGCACGCACATGCTCGCGGTCGCGCCGGATGCGCGGCACGCGTGGACGGTGGACATGGGCTCGAAGACGGTCACGCTGGTCGATCTACTGACCCGCCGCGCGCCGCGCTCGGTGGAGGTCGGAATCGAGCCGGAAGGGATCGATCTCGCGCCCAATGGCCGGACGCTGTGGGTCTCCGCGCGCGGTTCGGACAAGGCTTTCGCGCTCGACCCGCAGACGCTGGAGGTGCGGCACGAGGTCGCGACCGGCGACTTCCCGCTGCGCCTCGCGATCCGCCCGCAGGGGGACGTCGCGGTAACCTCCAACCTGGCCGACGGTTCGCTGACGGTGATCGATCTCGCCACGGCGCGCGCGGTGCGCACGATCCCCGTCTCCGGACGCGAGGAGGCCGAGGCGCGCCAGCAGGTCACGATCGTCTGGTCCGACGACGGTGAGCGCATCTACGTCGCCGAGACCGGCAGCGACACGATCGCCGAAGTCGATTTCGCCAGCGGCACGGTGCTGCGGCGGCTGGCCACCGGCGACGGGGGCGACGGGCTGGCGATCGTCGGTTGAGCGCGACGAAGGAGCCGCTGCCGGTGGTCGGGTGGCGCGAGCTCGTCGCGCTGCCCGAACTGGGCCTGACCGCCGTTCCGGCCAAGATCGACACCGGCGCGCGCACGTCCTCGCTCCATGCGACCGTGCTCGACCGGTTCGAGCGCGACGGCGCCGACTACGTCCGCTTCGCAGTCGATTTCGGGCGCCACCACGTGCGCCAGGTGTGCGAGGCGATCCACGTCGACCGGCGCGGAATCACCAGCTCCAACGGCGAGACGCAAATGCGCTTGATCGTGAAGACGCCGATGCGTATCGGCGCCGTCGAATTCCGTGCCGAGATCAGTCTTGCCGACCGATCGGACATGCAATTTCCCCTGCTGATAGGCCGCACGGCACTCCGCCGCCGGTTCGTCGTTGATTCGGGCAGCTCGTGGCTCCAGTCGCCGGGCCGCATGCCGAGGAAAGGTCGCGCGCCATGAAGATCGCCATGCTTGCCCGCAACGCGAACCTCTACTCGCATCGGCGCCTTGTAGAGGCGGCCGAGGCGCGGGGGCATGTACTGGACGTGCTCAACACGCTGCGCTGCAACGTCCAGATCGCTTCGCACCGGCCGACGGTGACCTACAACGGGGAGACGCTGAGCGGCTACGACGCGGTGATCCCGCGCATCGGCGCCTCGATCACGCATTACGGCCTGGCAATCCTGCGCCAGTTCGAGATGAGGGGGGTCTGGCCGCTCAACGAAAGCGTCGCGATCGGCCGCAGCCGGGACAAGCTGCGCTCGATGCAGATCCTCGCCAAGCACGGCCTCGGCCTGCCGCTGACGGCCTTCGCGCACGACCCCAAGCAGACCGAGGAGATCATCAAGGCGGTCAAGGGCCCGCCGGTGGTGATCAAGCTGCTGGAGGGGACCCAGGGCATCGGCGTCGTGCTCGCGGAGACCGAGGCGAGCGCCAAGTCGGTGATCGAGGCCTTCCGCGGCGCCAATGTCAATATCCTGGTGCAGGAGTTCATAAAGGAGGCCGGCGGCACCGACATTCGCGCGCTGGTGATCGGCGGCAAGGTCGTCGCCGCGATGAAGCGCACCGGCGCGCCCGACGACTTCCGCAGCAATCTCCACCGCGGCGGCAGCGCGGAACTGGTCCGGATCACGCCCGAGGAACGCTCGACCGCAGTGCGCGCGGCCAAGCGCATGGGGCTGAACGTCTGCGGCGTGGACATGCTGCGGAGCAATCACGGGCCGGTGATCATGGAAGTCAATTCCTCTCCCGGCCTGGAAGGCATCGAAGCCGCGAGCGGCAAGGACATCGCGGGAATGATCATCGACTTCATCGCCGCCAACGCCAAGGCGGGGAAGACGAAGACGAAGGGGAAGGGGTGAGGGCGCGAGCGGCGGCCTTTGGCGTTGCCTGAGCATGCAAATCCCGCCAACCTGCGGATCCGACTTCAGGGGGAAACGACAGCCATGAAAAGATTACTAGCCGCAAGCGCGCTCGCCCTTGTCACGCCGCCGCTTGGCGCCCAGACCGGCGAGGCAATGGTGACGGCCAAGAACCCGCAGGGGATCTTAGATGCGCTCGAGGGGGCCGGCTACGATGCCGAGCTGACGCAGGACGGCGCGGGGGATCCGATGATCATGACGGAACTCTCCGGATGGTCGAGCCGGATCTACTTCTACGGCTGCCACGAGACCTCCCACGACGGCTGCGACGCGCTGCAGTTCTCGGCCGGATTCGACCGCAAGCAGCCGTGGACCGCCGAGGAGGCAATCGCGCTGGCGCGGAAGTACCGCTTTAGCAGCATCTATCTCGACGACGAAGGCGACCCTTACATCGAGTGGGACGTGATCACCGGCGACGGCATCCCTGCACCGGTGTTCCTTGCGAGCGTACTCAGTTTCAGCGACGCGATAGACGTGGCGCGGAGCGAGGCTTTCGCGGACGAGACGGCGGAATAGCTGGAGCATTCGGTTCTGCCCGCTCCGAGCGGCGGAAGGGCTTCGCGTGTCGGCGCTATAGCGCCCGGAACATCACCAGAGCGTCGACGTAGCCGAGCTTCGGATGATCGAACGCCCGCGGCAGGCGGCCGGCGATGTTGAAACCGAGCGATTGCCACAGCCGCACGGCGCGTTCGTTCGTGCTGACGACGAAGTTGAACTGCATGGCCCGGTAGCCTCGCGACCGCGCATGATCTAGCGAATGAAGGCACATCAGCCGCGCGATCCCGCGGCCGGCCGCATGGGCCGCAGTCACGTAACCGCAGTTGCAGACATGGCCGCCGCCGCCGGCCTGGTTCGGGCGCATGTAATAGGTGCCGAGGATACGGCCGTCTTCCTCCGCGACGAAGGTCTCCGTGTCCTTCCGGATCCAGTAGGCGAGCGCCGCCTCCTCGCTCATGTCGCGGTCGAAGGCGTAGGTCTCGCCTGCGCGGATCACGGGCTCGAGCACGCTCCAGATGGCGGCGCGATCCTCCGCGCGGGCAGGGCGTATTTCGACGGAGCGGCCGGCTCCGTCCCCGCCTGCGGCGGCGCTCGTCACCGGAACGGCGGCTCGTTGAAGGCGCGCAGCTTGCGCGAATGGAGGCGATTGCCCTCTTGGCGCAGCAGGCGGCAGGTCGTGACGCCGATCTGCATGTGCGCGGCGATGGCTTCCTCGTAGAACTTGTTCGCCTGCCCCGGCAGCTTGATCTCGCCGTGCAGCGGCTTGTCCGAGACGCATAGCAGCGTGCCGTAGGGAACGCGAAAGCGGTAGCCCTGCGCGGCGATGGTGGCGCTTTCCATGTCGATCCCGACCGCCCGGCTGAGCGAGAGGCGGCGGGCGGACTGGGTATAGCGCAGCTCCCAGTTGCGATCGTCGGTCGTGACCACCGTGCCCGTGCGCATCCGGCGCTTGAGATCGGCGCCGTGGGTGCCGCTGACTTCCTCGGCTGCCTTGGCAAGCGCCTGCTGCACCTCGGCGATCGCGGGCAGCGGGATCTCGGGCGGCAGCACGGGATCAAGCACGTGATCGTCGCGCAGGTAGGCGTGGGCGAGTACGTAGTCGCCGATCTTCTGGCTCGGGCGGAGGCCGCCGCAGTGGCCGATCATCAGCCACGCTTCCGGCCGCAGGACGGCGAGGTGGTCGCAGATCGTCTTGGCGTTCGAGGGACCGACGCCGATGTTGACCAGAGTGATCCCGCCGCGGTCCTTCCCCATCAGGTGGTAGGCCGGCATCTGGTGGCGGCGCCAAGCGGTGTCGGACAGCTCGGCGCGCGCGTTCTTGCGCGGGGTTTCGAGGTAGAGACCGCCGGCACCGGCAAGAGCGGTGCACTCGTCGTTGCCGAGCTGCTCGCCCGCCCAGTCGACGAACTCGTCGACGTAGCGGTGGTAGTTGGTGAAGAGGATGAAGCGCTGGAAATGCGCCGGGTCGGTGCCGGTGTAATGCGCGAGCCGTGCGAGGCTGAAGTCGGTCCTGAGGCCGTCGAACAGCGATAGCGGGATCGGATCGCCCGTGGCGCCGAGTTCGATCCCGTCGGCGAGCTCGTCGCCGATGTCGGCAAGCTCGGTCGAGGGGAAATGGCGTGCGAGCTCGTTGGGGCTGATCCCGGCCAGCTCGGCGCCGGCCTCGCCGTCGAGCACATAGGGGAAGGGGATCTCCTGGCGCGAGGGCACGACCTCGAGATCGACGTCGTAATCGCTGGTGATCAGGCGCAACTGTTCGACCAGGTAGTCGGCGAAAAGCCGCGGGCGGGTGACGGTGGTGGTGTAGGTGCCCGGCGCATTGAGCCGTCCGTACGCGCGGCTGCGGTCTTCCGGCCGGGTGCCGCCGCGAAAGCGCAGGCGCAGTTCCGGGTAGGCGTAGCTGCCGTCGCTCCGCTTCTCGGGCTTGGGCAGCGTGCCCTCGCGGCCAAATGCGATGATGTCTGCGCGCAGGCGCTCGACCGACTCGTCGTAGAGCCGGGCAAGGTCGTCGATGATTTTCTCGGATGATTCCATCGATGGCCATTAGCGCGGGTTGGACGACAATTCCAAGTCCTGCGAATGGCGACGTCGAAGGGTGCAGGAGATCCTCGCCATCCCGGCTTTTACTGGGATGGCGGGGGTGTCCCGCAAGCGCCTCCGTATCGGGCAAAAAAAAGGCGCGACCCTCGCAGGCCGCGCCCTTTTTTGTCCTGTCGGCGCGGATCAGCCGTTGGCTTCGTCCGCAGCCTCTTCCTCGGCCGGCCCTTCCAGCATGTCGGCGGGAATTTCGCCGGGCTCCAGCGTCGGATCGATGGCGTTGGCCTGGGCCATTTCCTCGATCTCGGCCTGCTCGTCGGCGAAGATCTGGGCGAGCACGTCGACACCCTGGCGCTGCAGTTCGGCCTCGTCTTCCGAGCGGGCGACGTTCGCCTTCACGGTGACGTGGACTTCCGGGTGCAGCGCGATCGTGACGTCGTGCATGCCGATCGACTTGATCGGATGGCCCATCACGACCTGGCGCTTGTCGATCTCGTGCCCCTTCTCGGCCAGACCTGCGACGACGTCGCGTACGTTCACCGAGCCGTAGAGCTGACCGGCATTCGACGATGCCCGGATCAGCACGATCTCGGTGCCGTCGACCTTCTCGCCCTGCTTTTCGGCCTCGCCGCGCCGTTCCGCGTTTTCCTTTTCAAGGCGTTCGCGGTTGGCTTCGAAGACCTGCTTGTTGGCCTCGTTGGCGCGCAGCGCCTTCTTCTGCGGGAGCAGGAAGTTGCGGGCGTAGCCGTCCTTCACGGAAACGACGTCGCCGATGTTGCCCAGGTTCCCGATGCGTTCGAGGAGGATGATGTCCATGTCTCTTCTCCTCTTACTTCACGATGTAGGGCAGCAGGCCGATGTGGCGTGCGCGCTTGATCGCCTTGGCGAGCTCACGCTGCTTCTTGGCGCTGACGGCGGTGATGCGGCTGGGGACGATCTTGCCCCGCTCGGACATGAAGCCCTGGAGCAGGCGCACGTCCTTGTAATCGATCTTCGGCGCGTTCTTGCCCGCGAAGGGGCAGGACTTGCGGCGGCGGAAAAACGGACGGGCCATCAGTCGCGCTCCTCACGGTCAGAGCGACGCTTCCGGTCGCGTTCGTTCTTGCGCATCATCACGCTCGGTCCGCTCTCGTGCTCGTCGACGCGGATCGTCATGTAGCGGATGACGTCTTCATTGATGCGGGTCTGGCGCTCGAGCTCTTCCACCACGGCGCCGGGGCCTTCGATGTTGAGCAGCACGAAGTGCGCCTTGCGGTTGCGGTCGATCTTGTAGGCAAGGGACTTGAGGCCCCAGGTCTCGGTCTTGGTGACCTTGCCGTCGTTCTTCTCGACGATTTCGGTGGCGGTTGCCGCCAGCGCGTCGACCTGGCTCTGGCTCAGATCCTGACGCGCGAGAAAGACATGCTCGTAAAGAGCCATGCTTCGCTTCCTTCACTCTGTAGTGCCGATCGCTGGCTGATCCGCGGGATTGCGGGGCCCCTCCGGCTTTCTTCCATTCCCCTGCCCGGAAGCGGGGAAGGCGCGCACATAGCGGCATCGGTGGAGAATGCAAGAGCAAGCCCGGTTTGCGCAGCCGGAACCCAAGCGGCGGGCCGGCGTAACCTTGCGAAACAGGAGATTCCATGCCCGGCGGACTTGCGGCCCTGCTCGACGACGTTTCCATCATTGCGCGAGCGGCGGCTGCCTCCATAGACGACGTCAGCGTCGCCGCGGGCCGCGCCGGGGGCAAGGCTGCGGGCGTGGTGATCGACGACGCGGCGGTGACGCCGAACTACGTCACCGGCTTCACGCCCGACCGCGAACTTCCGATCATCGCCAAGATCACGCGCGGCAGCCTGAAGAACAAGCTGCTGATCCTGCTGCCGGCCGCCCTGCTGCTCAGCGTATTCCTGCCTTGGGCGATCACGCCGATTCTGATGCTGGGCGGGTGCTATCTGTCCTACGAAGGCGCCGAGAAAGTCATGGAATGGCTCGGCGGGGAAGAGCATGGCGAGACGATCGACGACCCGATCAAGGACATGGCCGCCTTCGAGAAGCGGCGCGTGTCGGGCGCGATACGAACCGACCTGATACTCTCGGCCGAGATCATGGCGATCACGCTTGCCTCGGTCGCCGCCGAGACGCTGCTCGTGCGCGCCGCGGTGCTGGCGCTGGTCGGCGTCTTGGTCACCTTCGGCATCTACGGCACGGTCGCCCTGATCGTGAAGATGGACGACATCGGGCTTCGTCTGGCGCAGCGGAGCAACCCGCGGACGCACGCGTTCGGCTGCTGGCTGGTCAACGCGATGCCTGGCGTGCTCACCCTGCTTTCCATCGTCGGGACGGTAGCAATGCTGTGGGTTGGCGGCGGCATAGTGCTCCATGGGCTGGCAGAGCTGGGGCTGGGCACGATCGAGCACCTGGCAGAGGGCGTACGCCATGCGGTCGAGGCGGCGACCGGTGTCCTGGGGGGCGTGTTCGGCTGGATCACCTACGCTGCGCTGTCGGCGCTGTTCGGAATGGCGCTGGGGGCCGTGATCGCCTTCGTGCTGCACAAAGTACTGCGGGTCGGCGCGAAAGATCACTAGCGCCGCTGGCGTTCTAGCCCAGCCGCTCCAGCAATTCGCTCGCGAAGGTCGTCAGCGTGTCGTCGCGTGCGCCCATGATCACGATGCGGTCGTTGGGCTGGGCGAGGCAGACGATGCGGTCGCCGCAGGCCTTGCGCGTGGGGATGTATTCGGCATGGCCGCCGGCCGCCTCGATCAGTCGCACGATCCGTTCGCTGCCTTCGCTGCGGTCGACGGTCCCGCCGAAATAGACCGGATCGCACAGGATCGTGCAGTCCTCGGGCCCAAGCTCGCGCGCGAACGTTTCGGCCAGTTCGGCGCCCATCTGCCGCAGCGGACCGTAGCCGTGGGGCTGGAAGAAGGCGATCACGCGCCCCTCGTGCGCCTTCAGCGTGCGCAGCGTTGCCGCGCATTTCTCGGGGTTGTGGCCGAAGTCGTCGATCACCGCGATGCCGGCGGCGCTGACGCCGACGAGATCGAACCGCCGCGCGAGCCCCTTGAAGTCCGCAAGTGCTGCAACCGAAGCCGCGACCGGCACGCCCGCGGCGGCCGCCGCGGCAATGGCTGCCAGCGCGTTCGACAAGTTGTGCTTGCCCGGCATGGCCAGCGTGAGCGCGTGCTCGCTGCCGTCGTGCCGGTCGACGATCATCGCCGCCTGCCGCAGCGGCCCTTCGGCGACCGAGCCGGGCACCACGCCGATCTGCGCCTTCTCCCGATCGATGCCGAAAGTGATGACCTCGTTCGCACGGGGAAGCAGGGCAAGCGCTTCGGCATCGTCGGCGTTGACCACCGCGATGCGGCTGCGCGCGAGGAAGTCGCCGAACAGCTGGCGCAGTTCGCCCATTTCCTTGTGGTCGAGGCTGACGTTGAGCAGCACACCGACCGCGGGCCGGTAAAGCGCGATCGACCCGTCGCTCTCGTCCACCTCGCTGACGTAGATGCTGCGCCCGCCGACGAGCGCGCTGGCGTTCGGGCGTTCGGCGGAGACGAAGTTCTTCATCACCGCGCCGTTCATCACCGTCGGATCGCGGCCAGCGGCGTGCATGATCCAGCCGAGCATGCCGGTCACGGTCGACTTGCCGCTCGTGCCCGCCACCGCGAGGCCGGCGCCGCTGGTGTTGAACAGGATCGAGTTGAGCTCGGCCCGCGACATCCTGAGGCAGCCCAGTTCCTTCGCGCGTTGGACCTCGGGCACCGTCTCCTCGACTGCAGCGGACGCGACGAGGATCTGCTCGCCCGAGACGATCCCGCTGCCGTCCTGCGGGTGGAGCGCGAAACCCTGGGCCTCGAGCGCGGCGAACTTTTCCGGCGTGTGGCCCTGATCGCGGCTGCGGTCGCTGCCCGCGACTTGGGCGCCGCGCCCTCGCACGATCTGCGCGAGCGGCAACATGCCCGAACCGCCGATCCCGCAGAAGAAGAACGGACGGGCGAAAAGTTCGTCGGCTGTGGGGATATCGTCCATTGCGCGCTGCGTATTCAGTTGTGCAGGCGGACACAAGCTCGCTAGGCCGTGTGCATGACACGCATCGCCATTTGCGCCCCGGGAAAGCCGCTCGAGCGCGAGCATGCCGACGCGGTGCTCGCGATCGCCGACGAGTTCGAAGCGGTGGAGCTTCGATTCCACGAGCAATGCTTCGCCCGTCACGGACACTTTGCCGGCGACGATGAGGCGCGGCTCGCCGCGCTGCTCGACTGCGCGAACGATCCCGCGGTGGATGCCGTGTGGTTCGCGCACGGGGGCTATGGCTCGAACCGGATCGCGGCCGAGGCGGTTTCGCAGATGGGGGCCGCTGCGCAGGGCAAGCCGTTCCTCGGCTACTCCGACACCGGCTACCTGCTGGCGGCGCTCTATCGTGCGGGGGTGGGGCGCCCCGTCCACGGGCCGATGGTTGCCGACGTGCGCCGGGAGGGCGGCGGTGCGGCGGTGCGGCGTGCGCTGGACTGGTTATCCGGCGGCGGCGAGGGGCTCGAAGGGGCGCTCGACGGGCGTCCCACCGCTGCGCTCAACCTGATGACGCTGGCGATGCTCTGCGGAACCGACCTGATGCCCGATCTCGCTGGCCACGTGGTGATGGTGGAGGAGGTGTCGGAACATCTTTACGCCGTGGACCGGCTGTTCTTCCATATCAGCCAGCACTTGCGCGGGATCGCGGGTCTGCGCCTGGGGCGGATTTCGGAGGTTCCGGAAAACGACCGGCCTTTCGGGGCGAGCGCGGAGGAGATCGCGCAGTACTGGTGCGCCACGGCAGATATCCCCTACCTCGGCCTCGCCGATATCGGGCATGACGCCGACAACAAGATCGTGCCGTTCGGCCTTAAGATCGTGCCGTTCGGCCTTGCGGGCCGCGCCGCACGCTCATAATCGGCTCCGCCGAAGGAGACTGACATGCGTGCATTCGTTTTTCCCGGACAGGGGAGCCAGAAAGTCGGCATGGGCGCCGAGCTCGCCGACGCCAGCGCCGCCGCGCGCGAGGTGTTCGAGGAGGTTGACGAGGCACTGTCGCAGGGCCTGTCGAAGATCATGCGTGAAGGGCCGGAGGATGCGCTGACACTGACCGAGAACGCGCAGCCCGCGATCATGGCCAATGCCATCGCGACCCTGCGGGTGCTGGAGCGCGAGTTCGGCGTCGCGCTGGCGGACAAGGGCGATTGCGTCGCTGGTCATTCCCTCGGCGAATATACCGCGCTCTGCGCCGTTGGGGCGTTCTCGCTCGCCGATACCGCGCGGCTGCTCAAGTTGCGCGGGCAGGCGATGCAGGCGGCTGTGCCGGTGGGCGAGGGCGCGATGTGCGCGCTGCTCGGCGCCGACCTTGAGAAGGCGCAGGCGCTGGCCGACGCCGCCGCCGAGGGCGAGGTGTGCCAGGTCGCCAACGACAACGATCCGGGGCAGGTCGTGCTCTCTGGCCACAAGGGCGCAATCGAGCGCGCGGTCGGCATGGTGAAGGAGTTCGAGATCAAGCGCGGCGTGCTGTTGCCGGTCTCCGCGCCGTTCCACTGCGACCTGATGCAGCCCGCCGCGGACGCCATGGCGGAGGCGCTTGCGAAGACCCCACTCGGCGCGTTCACTCTGCCGCTCTACACCAACGTCACCGCTGAGCAGGTGACGGACCCGGCCGAAGAGCAACGCTTGCTGGTCGAACAGGTCACCGGCCGGGTCCGCTGGCGCGAAAGCGTGCTCGCCATGCGCCGCGCGGGCGTCGAGCATTTCGTCGAACTGGGCGGCAAGGTGCTTGCCCCCATGATCGGCCGCATCGACAAGGAAGCCGGGACCACCAGCGCCATCACTATGGCCGACATCGAAGCGCTCGCGAAGGAGATCGGATAATGTTTTCGCTTGAAGGAAAGACCGCCCTCGTTACCGGTGCCAGCGGCGGGATCGGGTCGGCGATCGCGTATGCGCTCGCGCGGCAGGGCGCGCGGTTGGCGCTCAGCGGTTCGAACAGCGCAAAGCTGCGCAGCTTTCGTGAGCAGATCAACGAGGAGGTCGGCGGCGATCATGTCGAGATCACCTGCGACCTGTCCAACACGACCCAGGTGGAAGAGCTGATTCCGGCGACGGTCGACACGCTTGGCAAGATAGACATTCTGGTCAACAACGCCGGGGTGACGCGCGACAATCTCGCCATGCGGATGAAGGACGAGGAGTGGGAAGCGGTCATGCGGATCAATCTCGAAGCCGCCTTCCGCCTGATGCGCGCCGCTGCGCGGCCGATGATGAAGGCGAGGCAGGGCCGTATCGTCAGCATCACCAGCGTCGTCGGTGCGACCGGCAATCCGGGCCAGATGAACTACGCGGCAGCGAAGGCCGGGCTCGTCGGCATGTCGAAGAGCCTCGCGCAGGAGCTTGCGAGCCGCGGGATCACCGTCAACTGCGTCGCCCCCGGCTTCATCCGCACGGCGATGACCGACCAGCTTCCCGACGCCCAGAAGGACGCGCTCAACGCCCGCATTCCGATGGGACGCATGGGCGAGGGCGAGGACATCGGCGCGGCGGTCGCCTATCTCGCTTCGGACGAGGCGGCTTACATCACGGGGCAGACGCTGCACGTGAACGGCGGCATGGCGATGATGTCCTGAGCCATCCAAATTTCGTCATCCGAGCGAACGCCGGGATCGGGTGCGGGGCCGTCGGAGCTTGTGAAAAGCGATCCCAGCTTTCGCTGGGATGACGGACGGGGCGAATGGCGCAATCACGGATTTATCCCCAAGGAATCGGCGTGCGCGGCCATTCGTTCTTGCCCCGTCACGCCTCGTCACTAAGGATAATCGCCACTTTCCGGCGCTCGCGGGCGATTCCGGCCCCGAACCTTTCGGCGGGCGCGCATGGGGGAATTGATACGCGATGAAGGCCACTATCGAACGTGCCACGCTCCTGAGGTGCCTCAGCCACGTCCAGTCCGTGGTGGAGCGGCGCAACACCATCCCGATCCTCTCGAACGTGCTGATCGAAGCGGGGGAGAGCGGCTCGCTGAAGGTCATGGCGACCGACCTCGACCTGCAGGTGGTGGAAAACATGGCCGCGGCCTCGGTCGATGCGCCGGGCGCGATCACGGTTTCGGCGCACCTGCTGTTCGACATCGCGCGCAAACTGCCCGACGGGAGCCAGGTGAGCCTGGAGACCGCCGACAACCGCATGACGGTCAAGGCCGGGCGCAGCCGCTTCCAGCTTCCGACCCTGCCGCGCGACGACTTCCCCGTGATCGTCGAGGGCGACCTGCCGACGAGTTTCGAGATTCCGGCCAAGACCCTGGCCGAGCTGATCGACCGCACCCGCTTCGCGATCTCGACCGAGGAGACGCGGTACTATCTCAATGGCATCTTCCTGCACGTCTCGGACGAGGACAAGCCGGTGCTCAAGGCGGCCGCGACCGACGGGCACCGCCTCGCGCGCTTCACCATTGCGCAGCCCGAAGGCGCAGCGGGAATGCCCGACGTTATCGTGCCGCGCAAAGCCGTGGCGGAGCTGCGCAAGCTGCTTGAGGAAGCGCTCGACGGCAACGTTCAGGTCGACCTGTCGGCGAGCAAGATCCGCTTCACGCTTGGCGGCGAGGGCGGGGTGGTGCTGACCAGCAAACTGATCGACGGCACGTTCCCGGATTACAGCCGCGTGATCCCGACCGGCAACGACAAGCTGCTCAAGCTCGATCCGAAGAGCTTCTACGAAGGCGTCGACCGCGTCGCGACGATCGCCACCGAGAAGACCCGCGCGGTGAAGATGGGGCTGGAGAACGACAAGGTCACGCTCTCGGTCACCAGCCCCGACAACGGCACCGCGGCGGAGGAAGTGCCGGCGGACTACGCTGCCGAGGGGTTCGAGATCGGCTTCAACGCCAATTACCTCAAGGACATCCTCAGCCAGATCGACAGCGACACGGTGGAGCTACACCTGGCAGACGCTGGCGCGCCTACGCTGATCCGGCAGGATGCGAACAGCCCGGCGCTCTACGTGCTGATGCCGATGCGGGTGTAGGGGCTTCCGTCATCCCAGCTTTCGCTGGGCTACCGACGTTATGAGCTGTTACAGGTCTTGATTTAGAGCACCTGCACGCAAGTCGTTCACGCCGACGAGCCTGATTTTTGAGCTTTGGTTCCGATGATCTGCCGATCTGTAAACCTGACCTGCATCCCGAATCGATCCCACGCCGCGCTCTTAGCCCGGTCTGTCGGACTGGTCATCGGAACGGGTTTTTTCACGCTCTTTGTCTAGAGTGGGCAAGTCAATTCAACGCGTTCAATTTCGGATGCCTTTTGGGCCCAGGCGCCAGTCAGTTTCATGGACTGGAACATATCTTTGCAGCGGTTGCTTTCTCCCTTTTGGTAGAACAACAGCGCAAGATAGATGATGCCGGGAGGATAACGCCTGCTCGCCGGATCGTTCTAAAGGGTTTCGATCATGTGATCTATGCTATGATTGAGCTGAAGAAATGGTATCGCCACATCCTGAATGGCGCTCAAAACCTCCTCAATGCCAGTGCTGCCCGCGAGATTCCACCACACATCTCTGCCGTACAGCAATTTGCCTAAGCGCACACGAACTGTACATAAGGATTCCTCCACCATGTCTGCACCGCTTATTCCCCAACAAGCGCGAGTGACAAATTCATCCGAGACTCCAATATTGATTGTAAACATGTCTTTCGACTTGCTGATTTGCAAATCAATCACATCTACAAAACCAGGATATTCTCTGTTCCAAAGCGACTTATTTCTGTAGAACTGGTGTTTCTCCAGAACATCGTCGATTTTCGAGATTAGTTCCGTTTTTTCCATCACCAAAGCTTCCACCAAGGTTTAGGCGGAGGGGGAGGCGGTTCATAAGTTATGGTCCGCGCCGGTCGGCCAAGTTCGGCAGTACGATCGACCGTTTGGCGAGCGCCAGCGGTTTGCCCACTGCCTCCGCTTTCGCGTCACTAGCGAGGTTTATTGCGTTGAATCTTCTGCAACGCCTTCTCAAGGATCGATGTGTCGGATGGTGAATGCCTCACTCCAGGCTTATCGAACCTATCGAGCCATCGTTCATCTGCGCCAGACCGTATGAATGCTTTTCCATCCTCATTGAGATCGCTATAAAATAAAATTAAATTGTCTGAATATGATGCGTCGATGCTTTTTTTAAGAAGGTCGTTCTCTAGAAGAAAACTTAGAAAATTCTGATATATAGAACGAACTTGAAGGTACCAATTATGATCTGTGATCCATTCCATTTTGTCATAAGGACTTTGGATTTTCACCTCTCGTGACAACAGCGTAGGCATATCGATAATCTTGTAGTCATTTTGTGTCATCAGTTGCACCTCCGAATTGCACTGACCGCAGACACTGCACACAATTTTCCAGTTTCGCGATCTTTAACGTGTGTGCCGCCCGCGTCCCTGATGCGTTGCTCCTTCGCCAACTGCCTTACCTTTGGCGCAGTAGGACTCGTGGTTTCAACGGTCTGAGCCCTGTCGCCTCGAATCACCGCGTGGTCCACCCGGCGAGCCTCCCCAGTTTTTGGATCGCGGACAATTCGGCCGCTACTGTCCCTTAGGGTGCTTTGGCTTTGAACGCGTGCGCCGGGGTTTTCTCGTTGCAGAGCAGCCGCAACTTCCCTTTCTCTCCGCGCTCCATTTGCGGCGTTTTGAGCCATCCGCTCTACTCGCGCTGCACGCGCTGCGACCGCAGCGGCGCCAACATCAGGTGTAGGGCCATTGAGGGCGTCAAATATTACTGCAATTGCTGTTGCAACTGTAATTCCGTTTTCGAAGTTTTCTGCATGGGCAACTTGGGCACAATTTGCATTTCCCCCACACATCGTCGCTATCGACATTGTTCCGGGGGCGCTTTGCTTTCCACTAAAATCAACCCTGTTAACCGGATCATTCCCGACGTAGGTATAGAGGTTGACCTGATCCTCGTATCCGATGGGATCGGTCTGGAGGAACCTGCCAAGGGTGGGCGAGTAGATGCGGGCCTTGTAGTAATACATGCCCAGCTCATCGAGCGAGGCTTGGCCGGTGTACTGGAACGCCCCCTGGTTCGAGGCGGACGGGATGCCATACTCGTCGTAGGTGTTGGTGGCGAGTGAGGTGCCCTGATAGTTGGTCACCGCCACGATCGAGCCGCGCGCGTCACTGTGAAGGTAGCGGCGTCCGGAAGCGGCAACCGTGCTGCCCTCGTACCAGATCAGCGGATCGTCCGCTCCGGCATCGGGCCCATGCACATAGCGCCGCAGCAAGGCATGCGTGCCGCTGAACTCCGCGATCCGCGCATCGCCATCGTAGAGATAGCGGATGGTGCCGGAAGGGCCGCCGACCGAGTAAAGCCGGCCGAGCGGGTCGTAGCGCAGTTCCGCCTTGAGCGCGCCAGTGTAGCCGGCGGTACTCGTCGGGCAGGTGCTCCCCACTTCGCGATGCGAGCGAGGCGGGCCATACGCGCCCCAGTGGCCGAAGCGAGGCGGTCTGCCTGTCTATTTAGCATTGTGTCTCCGGAATTCCTGGTCCGAAGCAGGTGGATGTCTCCGATGTCCCCGGAATTTCAAGATGACCCCACGAGCCCATTCCCTACCGTCAAAATCTTGGCCGCAATTGCTCCACCCATTCGTTGGGCTGCCCCGCAAAATGATCGCGGAGCCGATCTTCGACATGCTCCGCATCCCAAACTGCCGCCGCCTCTAACCCCTTACATTCTTCTGCGGTTGCTGGGCGCTCATAATCGGGCGCTAGCTCAGGAACCTCTTGGTATATAAAGAGTTCTCCCGTGACAATGTCCTGCTTGCAAAAACTCGGAACTTTCTCAAGGTCGGGTGTGAGGTCAATCCTGCCTATAATATGCCAGCGACCACTGGTAACAGAAGAGTTCATTACATTTATTTTAAATGCTATCGGAAGTTGCACTACATTTTCCGTATTTGGATTATCAGATGCATCAAAGATCTTGTCGTAGAATGCGAACAAGGGCTCTTTTAGTACCCTCGCATACGACTTCTTTCCTTGCCCTAGAGCAATTTCTACAATCTGGCCCGGTATACGACGTCGCCTAGCCGGTGGTTTCAGCACGGGCCAAACTCCGCTGTTGCCTTTGCCCGACAAGCCGCACCTTGTGGGTTCCTATCGGAAATTCCATTGATCTGATTTCCTGACGTTCCCCCTTGCGAACGAGCGCCCCCGTTTCGCTCAATGAGTTGCTGTTCTCTTCCTCGTATCGCTTGAGGATCGCGAGAGGTCCGGTCCAACCGTGCAGGACCATAGCCCTGCCGATTAAGTGCCTGATGTCCCCCATCACGGCGAGCCACATTCTGCGCTGGCGTTCCTGTGCCGCTTGTTCGACCGCTATACACTTCACGCGTCCGTGAATTTGTCTTTATATACGTCTGAAAAGTCCTCTCAGATCTTGCCGTAGCAGGAGCAACTCGTGCTGCGGCAGCTTCAGCCCGCAAAGCGTTCACCATGCGAGTTGGCGCTGTGGCTACGCTTGCCCCTCCACTTATCGTAGGCGGTAATCCGGTAGTTCCGTTTACTATATGGCCCGGCAAGTCACGCAGATCGTCTGGAATGCGTCGGATCTGAGTCCGAATGTTTGATGCCTCGTCACTAGCCCAATCCACAATGGCATCCCAAACACCCTCCTCTCCGCTCGGATCGACCCCATTAATCGGATCGTTTCCGACGTAGGCATAGAGGTTGACCTGGTCCTCGTAGCCGATGGGGTCGGTCTGGAGGAACCGGCCGAGGGCGGGCGAGTAGATGCGGGCCTTGTAGTAGTACATGCCCAGCTCATCGAGCCAGGCTTGGCCGGTGTAGCGGAAGCGCCCCTTCGTCGCGATGTCGTTGCTGGTGCCGCTGGCGCTGTCCGGGATGCCGTATTCGCTGTAGCTGTTGGTAGCGGTCGAGACGCCTTGATAATTGGTTACCGAGACGATCGACCCGCGCGCGTCGCTGTGGAGATAGCGGCGTCCGGAAGCGGCAAGCAAACTCCCCTCATACCAGATCAGCGGATCGTCGATCCCGGCAGCAGGGCCATGCACATAGCGGCGCAGCGAGGCGTGGGTACCGCTGAACTCCGCAACCAGCGCGTCGCCGTCGTAGAGGAATCGCGTCGGTCCCTGCGCAACACCGCTCTGGTAATTCTCGACCTCGTAGAGGCGGCCCAAAGGATCGTACTTGAGCCTCGCCTTGATCTGCCCCGTGTAGGCTGCAGGGCAAGATGTGCCGACGCGCGCGCGCATCTCCACAAGCCGGTTCTCTACGTCGTAGAGATAAGCGTACAGATTATCCGCCGTGAGATTGCCGTTGGCATCGTGGCAAAACGTAACGCCGTTGACCGTCGCGTACTGATTAAGCCCGTTCGCGGAATAAGAGAGCGACACATTCTCATGCCTGTCCCAGGTGTAGGTGTCGCTGCTGCGGGCCTCGATAAGGATCTGCGAGGCCTGATTGCGAGTAAAGCTCCATGTGGCGTCCCCACCGGTGCCGTGGATGTCGATCCCGACCGAGTCCAGGCGTGCCACCGGATCGTAAGTCCATGAGGTTTTGTTCGCCGATGCCGCAGCGTAGGTCCATGCTCGTAGCGTGGGCAGCCCGTGCGGGCCGTAGGTGATACTGCCCAGCGCAGTATTGCCTTGGCGGACGGTGGTCGGACGATTGCGTGCATCGTAGTCCGTCCGGAAAAACTGCCCGTCAAAATGGGTGATCTTCGTTCGGTTCCCGCTGGCATCGTGCTCGTAAGTCAGGGTCTTGTCGAGGCCGTCGAGATTGGACCGGTTCGACAAGAGGCGGCCGAAGCCATCGTAAGTCGTGGTGAGGCCAACCCCGCTCGCGCTATCAAATCGCGCTCTGGTCTGCAGGTTGCGCAGGTCGTAGCTGTAGAACACATCGCGTTCATGGACCGCCGCCAGATCCGCCCGGTTGGGGATCGTCTTGCGCGTCATCCGGTTCAGCGCGTCGTACTGGTACGATATCAGCGACCCGTCGCGCTTCCTCAGCGTCTGACGATTTCCGTTCGCGTCGTAGGTGTAGGCTTCGTAGTCACCCTCGTTCAGCGCACCAGCACTCGACAACGCCGTGGCAGGGGTTGTGCCGTTGTACGCAGGCGGCCGTGTCTTCGACGGGAATACCCAGCGGTTTTGCCGGTCGTGGCCATCATAGCGCAGTTCGGCCCTATTGCCGTTCGCATCGATCACATACTTTCGTTTGCCGTTGAGCGTGTAGCTATACGTGGCGTCCGCGATCTCGATCGACGTGCCCACGGCCTTGCGCACCTGCAGCAGCTGATCGGCAGCATCATAGATGTTCTTCGTGATCCGATCCGGACCATTACTGCCCAGCGTGCCTGCGGTGCACGCGTTGCTCGGTAGTGATGAGAGATTCATTCGCACCGTGGTACAAATCAGGCGATTGCGACTGTCGTAGGACCTATCGGTGACGCTGTAATTCGTACCGCCCGACGACACTCTCGTGCGCGTCGGATTGCGTCGGGCATCATAGCTGGTATCGACCTGCGAAAGGACGGTCAGCGTCGTGCTCGTCTCGTAGGGAACGGTGCCGGTCTCGACCTTGACGACCTTGTCGTCTGAGTTTCGATATGTCGTACGCATTGCCGGCCTCAGGCCATCTGCGCCCTTGGGGCCAATTTCCCAAGTACGGCGGCCATGGACATCGTAGCGATAATATTTTGTATCATCGGTTCCGGCCAATGGGCCGTCTTCCGATAGCACCCGGCCGGCATCGTCATAGGCATAAGTCGTCTCTAGCGTCGTGTTGGTCGCCAGATCAATCCGCCGTATCGCAGATGGAAGCGCTGTCTTTCCCCAATAATCGTACTCGGTCCGCCATTCCTGGTTGGTACCGCATGTCGTCCCTAGCCCACACACGCGCACGACCGCTTTACGGTAAGGAGCAACGGTAGTGTACGTAATGAAAGTCTTGCGGCGCACCCCATCCTGATCGGCAGGATCGGTCTGTTCTTTCAGAAGGCCGTGGCTGGTATAGGCATAATCCGTTTGATAACCTTTTCCATCTTTGGACCAGACAGGCCGGTAGCACAGGACGTCCGCGATTACATTGTTGCAACCGGAAGTGTTGAAATGCGCCTGTTCGACGATGTTCACCAATCCAGAACCAGGCTTCGCCTTTGTCGTCTTTTCATCTAGGTTCCCAAAATTATCGTAAGAAACCTGGACTGCATTTTCTTCCGGCGATTCGATCACCCTCAATCGATGCGCACTATCGAAATGAAGATCCGTAGTGCGTCCAAGCGAATCCGTCGCAGTGGTCACGATATTATAGGCGGTTCCGCCTAATCTTGATGTCTGGGAAACAACGTATTGCTTCGAATACCCGTTTGGCCCTGTAACCTGGACACCGTCGTACCTGTAGCCCCACATCGTTACATCGTAAACGAGGTTCGTGTACGAGTAATTCCACTGCACACCGTCCTTGATTACCGCGCCGACGACCCCTTCCGTAGGATGCCTGACGTATTCGATTGCCTTTTCGCTTTCCCCGGGAAGGGTCAACGAGCCCCCGGCTTCTTGGGTTACTCCGCCGATCGAGTTCATGCAGCCGGTGCACTTGTAAACCCGCCCGCCGAGATCAGTAATCGTTTGGCCGTCGGCGTTATACGTAAGACGCGCAAGGGGGGCCGTGGGTGCCGTATCTTTGTAGATAGTCGCAGTCTTTGGTCTGAACCAGCCTTCATCTCCCGCCGTATTGCTCTGATATGTTATCTTAAGGCTGTAGCCGATATTGGTCGATACCGTGCTCGGTCGGTAGAAAGTGCGACTCTGGCTCCCGGCGGGATAATAGTAGCTGTCGTAGCTGAAGGAAATCTCCTCCCCGTCAGGGTAGGACACCGAGGATGCATAATATATTCGGGTGGTGTTGGGCCAGCTTGGCTCGATCTGTACCAAGTCGAAATCGTAGAAAGCCCCTGTTCCGCCTTGCGTGAAGTAGCGGGAATTTTGGCCGATAGTTGATCCAGTGCCAGTGACGCTGACACATGCATCGTCCACACATTCGAAGGATTCGGCTCCACCGGCGCCAGTATGCACTGATATACCCGCTGAGGAGTAGCCGCTGCCCGAACCGGAGACGGTCGATTGCGCATATGGCGCGACATCCTGCACCCGCTGAAACCGAAGGCGAGGTGCAGCCGGAACCGACAGCACGGGGAGATCAATGGTAGCCTTTCCGCTGCCGAGATCGACGCCATTGTCGTCGAGGGCAACTTTGAGAGGCGAGATGACCTGAGGTGGATCGACCACTTGCGCTAGTGCAGACAAAGGCAGACAAGTCACTGTGACCGCCAAGAACAGGGCTGCGCCGCGCTCTCCCGTCATTCTGCGCAAGAACAATGCATTTTCAGAGGTCCGTTCCCTGCTGCCCTTCCAAGCATTGAAGCTGAACATGAATTCCCCCCGGTTCGTGCCGCCCGAACTTCCTGTGACTACGTAGAACCTCGCCCTTGCCGTGAACGAAAGTTGCCCGTCGGCATCATGGATCAGGCCCGGAGCACAAAGCCGCAGTTCCGGTCACCGTCACCGTCAGCTGACCAGTCGACGTTGCCCCCACGCTGTCGGCAACGGTATAGGTAAACACGGACTGCCCGGGCCAATCTCCCGCATCGACAAAAGCGGTCGAGCCGCCACTCCCGACACTTGCAGTGGCCGTTCCCGACGTCCTCGTTATCGACTGCACCACCAGCGGTGTGTTACCTTCCGGATCGGTGTCGTTGGCGACCAGATTCTTGAATACTGCGGTCTTACAAGGCAAGCTTACCGCGTCTGCTCCAGTCACGGGGGGCTGGTTCGAAGAGCCATCGCCTGTGTTCACACAAGTCGCGACACTGCCGTCAGACGTTCCCCTGTAGGTCGTTCTGTTCCCCGCGCTGTCGTAGCAAATCGACCGCGTCTTGTTATCATGTGAGCCGCCTGATGTGCTGACGGCCACGAGCCGACCTAACGCGTCGTAGGTATAGGTATCTATGGAGTTCTGTGCGGACGCGCTCTCCGCAACCAGCCCAAGTGCGGTTCCGGCCAGCAAACAGGCTTCGCGGATAGATAATGGAAGTCCCAAATTGCGCCCCCTCAGGCAGTCATTGTTTGCCTGATCGACAATGATGTCAATATCCGAAACCCGACTCCTCCTGGTAACTCAATCAGGCCTCAATGAAGCACCCGCATATGGATCGTAATCTGCAGGCAGAAGATCTCCGCGTGGATCTGCAGGTTCCGCGACCATGATCGATTCCTGCGGTGGTATCGGCTGCCGCCAGACACCGGTGAACGTTATCGCCACAAGCGGCGCGCCAAGCAGTAGGAAGCAACCAATGGCGACTTGAAGCCCCCGTCTGACTGGGAACCGCCCTGACAGCATCATCAGCCCGACCAAGGCAATCGCCAGCGTGCAAAGAATGGTCGCCACACTGCCAAGCAGGGTGCCCGTAAGCCACCCGACCGCCTCGGAGAGCGGACTGGCGGTCGTGCTTTCGAATATCGTCACCTGCCCGGCCATGAAGCGCCCCCTCGCTCACGTCAGCTAATTCTCTGATCAAGTCTCGCAGATCACCGCAACGAATCAACACTGCTGGCGTCGACCGAGCGAGCCGATCGGACGACGTCCGCAAATTCAGTCCAACGCCCCTTTGCAAGGCTGCCGAAATTTGTATGACTCCGCTATTCGGGGCTCAGTTGGGGGATCGCACACATTGGCCGAAGATCTGCGCCAGGATATCCTGTTCACAGGGCTTACCCGGCCGCAGATGTTCGCGGGCGTGACTTATAGCTATTTTGTGATCAATGCGGTCATCGCGGTCGAACTGTTCCTGATCTTCAAAAGCTGGCGGGTGCTGCTGGCCGCACTTGTGATCCACGGCGTGGGCATGATCCTGTGCCTTCATGAGCCCCGGTTCGTTGATCTCTGGCTCATGCGCGCGCGCAATTGCCCGCGGGTGAAGAACCACACGCTGTGGCGATGCAACTCCTACCGCCCCTGACCCGCGATCCGAAGGTGGTCGCGCGCGAAGCGCCGGCGGGCGCGCATCTGCCGTACGCGCGGCACATCGACGACGCGACGATCGAGACCCGCGACGGTTTGCTGATGCAGACGATCCGCCTCGGCGGCCTGCTGTTTGAGACGGCCGGCAGCGATGAACTCAACTACCGGGCGGGCCTTCGCGACGCGATGCTGCGATCGCTCGGCTCGTCGCGCTATGCGGTCTACCATCACCTGGTTCGGCGTGCGGCGGCGATCACCACGGGCACGACGCCACCCGACTCCTTCAGCCGCTGGCTCGATGCGCGGTGGAAGGCGCGCTTCGAGGAGCGGCAGCTCTACGTCAACGAGCTGTTTCTGACGATCGTCCGCCGACCGCTGCAAGGACGTGTTGGCAGCGCCGATCGTCTGAAGGCATGGTTTTCGCGCTCGAGCGGGCGCAACGCGGAGCGGCTCGCAGCCGAAAAGCACGCGCTCGACAACGCGCGCCAGGCGCTGATGGCAGCGCTCGGACACTACGATCCGCATCTGCTCACGAGTTACGAGACGCCCGAGGGCGATCGCTCCGAACCGCTCGAGTTTCTGTCGTGGCTGTTCAATCACGACATGCGCCCGGTTGCCGTGCCGCATGGCGACCTCGGCCACCATGTACCGGCTCGGCGGATCAGCTTCGGCCAGCACGCGGTCGAACTTGCCCCTGCCGGACACTTGCCGCGCAGCTTTACGGCGATGATCTCGATCAAGGACTGGCCGGGGCGGACCATGCCGGGGATGTTCGACGAACTCTCTCGCCTGCCGTTCGCGTTCGACCTGACCCAGAGCTTCGCGCTGGTGGAGCGGCGCGAGGCCCTGTCACGGATGAACCTCGTCCTCAGGCGCATGCAGTCGGCCGAGGACGAGGCATTGTCGCTGCGCGACGAACTCGTTAACGCCAAGGACGAGGTCGCCGCCGGCCGCGCGGGGTTCGGCGAGCATCACACGACGATCGCCGTTCATGCCGAGAGCTTGAAGACGCTCGACGCCAATGTCGCCGAGGTGATCGCGCTGATGGCCGATCTCGGGATCAACGCCGTGCGTGAGGATATCGCGCTCGAGCCCGCCTTCTGGGCGCAGTTCCCGGGCAACTTCCGCTATATTGCCCGGCGGGGCCTGGTCTCGACGACGAACTTCGCCAGCCTCGCCAGCCTGCACAATTTCCCGGTGGGCAAGCAGCGCGGAAATCACTGGGGCGATGCGGTGACGCTGTTCGAGACGACTGCGGCCGGCCCCTACTTCTTCAACTTCCACCATCACGACCTGGGCAACTTCACCGTCATCGGCCCCTCCGGCTCGGGCAAGACGGTGGTGCTCAATTTCCTGCTGTCGCAGGCGCGCAAGTTCGCGCCCAGGATCATCTTCTTCGACAAGGACCGGGGCGCCGAGCTGTTTATCCGGGCGATCGGGGGAACGTATGATCGGCTCCGGCCCGATGCGGCATCTGGTCTCAATCCGCTGCAGCTTCCCGACACGCCGGCGAACCGCGACTTCCTGGGCGAGTGGCTTGCACTGCTGGCCGGCGGCGCTTCGGTAGAGGAGCAGGAGGCGATCCGCGAAGCGATCGAGACGAACTATCTTCAGGCGTCCGAGCGGCGGCGGCTGCGGCATCTGGTCGAACTCTTCCGCGGCGGCGACCGTCCCCGTCCCGGCGATCTCTATTCGCGCATGCGCCCGTGGTGGGGCGATGGCGAACGCGCCTGGCTGTTCGACAATGAGCGCGATACGACCGACCTCTCGCAGGAGACGGTTGGCTTCGACATGACCGCCATCCTCGACGATCCTGTCGCGCGCACGCCTGCCATGCTCTACTTCTTCCATCGGGTCGAGGAGCGTCTGGACGGAAGTCCCGCGATCATCGTGGTCGACGAGGGCTGGAAGGCGCTCGACGACGATGTCTTCGTTCGCCGGATCAAGGACTGGGAGAAGACGATCCGCAAGCGCAACGGGATCGTCGGCTTCGCCACCCAAAGCGCACAGGACGCGCTCGAAAGCCGGATCGCCAGCGCAATCGTCGAACAGGCCGCGACGCAGATCTTCATGATCAACCCAAAGGCGCGCGCCGAAGACTACATGGGCGGTTTCGGGCTGACCCAGCACGAGTTCGACCTGGTCCGCACGCTGCCCGATTCCTCGCATTGCTTCCTGATCCGCCACGGCAAGGAAAGCGTGGTCGCGCGGCTCGACCTGTCGGGCGAGAACGATCTGCTGACGATCCTGTCGGGTCGCGAGAGCACCGTGCGGCTGTTCGATCGCCTGCTGCCGACGACCGGCGACAATCCCGACGACTGGATTCCTGCCCTGCTCGGGGAGGCAGCCTGAGCCATGGCCTGTACTGCCATCGTCACCGGCGACCGGTTCCTCTCTCGGACCCTCGAGCATATAGACTGCCAGGCGCAGCTCCTCGGCAGCTTCGGCTATCAGGCGCTGGGGCAGCCGGGTTCGCTTGCTACGACGGTCGTGACCGGGCTGCTCACGCTGTTCATCGCCATCATCGGCCTGCGCTTCCTGTTCGGCCCCGGACCCGGAGCACGCGATCTCGTCTACGATGCGCTTAAGGTCGGCATAGTCCTGACGCTTGCCTTTTCCTGGCCGGCGTTCCGCACGGTGATCCACGATGTCGCGATCGCAGGCCCGGCAGAGATCGCCAGCGGCATCGCAACGCCCGGTATCGGCGACACTTCGGCAGGCTTTGTCGAGCGTTTGCAACGGGTCGATAGTGCGATCATGCACCTGACCGAGGTCGGCACGGGTCGTACCTCCGGACAACTGCTCGGCGACGGCGCGGCGGGCACCACGTTCGCAGGCACTGCACTGCAGGATGAAGCCGCATTCGGTTGGTCGCGGCTGCTCTACCTGGCAGGGACAATCGGCTCGGTGGGCCTCTTGCGACTTATTGCGGGCCTGCTGCTTGCGCTCGCCCCGCTTGCTGCCGGCCTGCTGCTGTTCGAGGCCACACGGGGCCTGTTCGCCGGATGGCTGCGGGGCCTCGTTTTGTCGGTGCTGGGCGCGGTCGGCGTGAGCGTGGTTCTTGCGGTCGAGCTTGCCATCCTCGAACCCTGGCTTGCCGATGCGGTGCGGGTGCGCGGGCTCGGCTACGGCGTGCCTTCCGCGCCGATCGAGCTGTTCGCGATCACACTCGCCTTCGCGCTGATCCAGGCCGGAGCGATCTGGCTGCTGGCAAAAGTGGCGTTTACCCGCGGTTGGCCTTCGCTCCATGTGCCGGAAGTGCGGTTGCCGGACGGTTTTGCCGCACTGCGGTCGGCATCGGCAACCACCGGCGCGCCTGCCTATCTCGAAAGCCGCGCACAGCGCACGGCGGACAGCGTCGAGCGCCTCATCGACCGCGAGCAGCGCATGGTGCACGAGCGGATGAGCTACCGGACATTGACCGCTGGCGGAATGTCTGCCGCCCCAAGCGGGCCGGCCGCAGCATCTGCGGTTTCAGGTGAGAGACTAGGCAGCTCGTATCGCCGGACCGCGCACCGCGGTTCGATGGCGGCGCGCCGCCGGGAGGGACAATCGTGAACGCGCCGGGCCAATTCCACCGCGAGGAAATCGAGATCGCCGACAGCTGGTCGACCAGCGTCACCGACACGCTGGAACGCTCGCGCCGGACCGCCTGGATCGTGGCCGCGGTTGCCTGCGCAATCGCGCTTCTGCTGGCGATCGCGCTGGTCATCCTTCTGCCGTTGAAGACAGTCGAACCCTACACGCTGCTGGTCGATCGCCAGACCGGCAATGTCGAGGCGCTCGCGCCCCTCGACGAGCAGATGGTCGCACCCGATTCCGCACTCACGCGCTCGTTCCTCGTCCAGTACGTGACCGCGCGCGAGAGCTTCGATGCCGACAGTGTGCAGAACGACTACCGCAAGGTCGCGCTGTGGAGCGCGCCCGAGGCGCGCCAGCGCTATATTGCGCAGATGCAGGCGTCGAACCCCGCGAGTCCACTCAGTTATATGCCGCGCGGCGGAACAGTTGCGGCTGAAATACGCAGTGTCTCCTCGCTCTCGGCCGACAGCTCGCTGGTCCGTTTCACCACGATCCGCAACGATCCCGGCGCGCAGCCGCAGCCGCCCGAATACTGGGCGGCCGTGATCAACTACGGTTTCTCGCCGGCGGAGATGAGCGAGGCCGACCGGCTGCTCAACCCGCTGGGATTCCAGGTGACGCGCTACAGGCGCGATGCCGAGACGCTGCCCGAGGTGATCGAGGCGAGGCGTGCGCCGAACGAAACCGTTCGCGATGTGGATGGCACGCCGAGGCCATGAAAGCACCCACCTTTCTCATCTCTCTGGCCGCGCTCGCCGCGCCGCTGCAAGCACAGGTCATGCCGCAGCCCGGCGCCGAGAACCCGCGTCTCCAGACGCTGCACTGGACTCCCGATGGCGAGTATCTGCTGACAGCGCTGCCGATGACCGGTCTCATGGTCCTTTTCGAGCCGGGCGAACAAGTCCAGCGCGTCACGCTCGATGCGACAAGGGCGTTCGAGGTGAAGGTCTCGGCCGAGCGCGACGGGCTGTTCGTCATCCCGCAAGTGCAGGACGCCGCCGGCACCATGCTGGTCGCGACCGACCAGCGCAACTACCGCATGCGCCTGCAGACGGGCACCGGTCTCATGGCCGCCTATCTGGTACGGTTCCTCTATGGATTTGAGCAGGAGCCGGCCTTCGATCCGTCGCCGGAGCCGGCGATCGAGCCGACGGGCGAGATCTGGACCTACCGCATCAAGGGCGACCGCGAGGTGCGTCCGCAAGCGATTTCCGATGACGGTGTGCGCACGCGGATCGTGTTCGGACCGGATCAGGCGCTGCCCGCGGTGTTTGCGGTCGGACCCTCGGGCGAGGAGCAGGTGGTGAACGGCTACATGCGCGGCGACGTCTACGAGATCGATCGCGTGTGGCAGGAGCTTGTGTTCCGAATCGACAAGGAGAAGGCGACCGCCGAGCGCGCTGCGGAGCCGGAGGCCCATGATGGCTGATCCCGCGCCCGCCGGTCAGGCCACTCTCGAAGACGGTCCGGGCGAAGATATCCGTCCCGTGGTTGCGCGGAGTACTCCCAGCAATCTCGGCCTCTGGCTCTTCTTTGCCGCCCTGCTGATCGGCGGCGTCTGGCTGTTCTCGGTCATGAGCGCCAATCGCGCCGATATCGAGCGTGCGACCATCACCGCCAACTTGCCCGACTTCGCTTCGCGTATCGCATCCCCGCCGCCGCTCGCGCTTCCGCGCGCGTTCCTCGATACTCCTCCAGCCGAGCCCGAACGGCCTATCGTCGCTCCGGCCCTGAGCCCGGCACCGATGCCGCGAGCGGTACCTGCTCCAGCACCCGCGCAGGTTCGTATCGTCGAGATTCCCGCCGAGCCGGCCGAGCCTTACACGCCGCCGTCGCGACCTGCGGTCGTGTTCGACGAGGCGAGTACGCCGTTGCCGCCAGCGCCATCCGCCGGCGAGAGGCCCGGTACCGATGCGCGGGTAAGAGCCGGACGCCTCGCCAATCCTTCGCTCACCGTGCCGCAGGGCACGGTCGTTCCTGCTGTGCTCGAGACTGCGCTCGATTCCACGAGGCCCGGAGGCGTGCGCGCGCTGGTACAGCGCGATGTCCACGGCTTCGACGGCTCGCGCGTCCTCATACCGCGGGGAAGCAGGCTCTACGGCGAGTATGACGCAAGTCTTCAGGCCGGTCAGAACCGGGCGCTCGTACGCTGGACGCGTCTGCTGCGCCCCGACGGCGTTACCATCGCGCTCGATTCCCCGGCATCCGATCCGCTCGGGCGGGCAGGAATCCGCGGGAAGGTCGACGGCAAGTTCTTCCAGCGCTTCGGCGGCGCGATCCTCCAGTCGGTGCTCGACATCGGCGTTGGCGTTGCCACGCGCGAGGCGACGGACGGCGTGGTCGTCGCACTTCCCGGCACCACGCAGAATATCGACGTCACCCAGGGCGATCAGGTGCAGCGGACTCTCAAGGTAAAGCACGGCGCGAGCGTCTCGGTGTTCGTCGCGCGCGATCTCGATTTCTCATCCGTCGATTCTTAGAGCATGGAAGCTGGCTACTACCTCGACAGCTTCCTTGCGCCGCTGGCGCCGTGGCTCACGCGCGAAGACGTCACGGATATCTGGATCAATCGGCCGGGCGAGGTCTGGATCGAGACGCTGGGCGGCGCGATCGAGCGGGTGGAGGAACCCGCGCTCGACGAGCGGCTCCTGGCGCGGCTTGCACGGCAGGTCGCAGCGCACTCCTCGCAGGGGATCAGCCGTGCGCAGCCGCTGCTAGCGGCCAGTCTGCCGGATGGCTCACGCGTCCAGGTGGTCGCGCCACCTGCGACCCGGGCGGGGCACGTGTTTGCGATCCGCCGGCATGTCTCGGCCGACCTGTCGCTTGCGGATTGGGAAGAGGAAGACGCGTTCGCCGAGCTCGAAGGCGGCGCGGCGGATATCGACCGGGAGCATAGCTGGCGCACCTTGAGCGGAGCCGAAGCCGCAGGCTTTCTGCGCACCGCCGTGCGCGAGCGACGCAACATCGTCGTCTCGGGCGGCACCAGCACGGGCAAGACGACGTTCCTCAATGCGCTGCTCGCGGAGATTCCGCGCGAGGAACGGCTGATCCTGATCGAGGATACCGAGGAACTGAAGGTCCGGCACGAGAATGCCGTCGGCCTCATCGCGGCGCGCGGACAGCTCTCCGAGGCCGAGGTCGGCGCGGAGGATCTCCTCATAGCAGCGCTGCGCATGCGGCCGGACCGGATCATTCTGGGCGAGCTTCGCGGCGGCGAGGCGTTCACCTTCCTGCGGGCGGTTAATACCGGGCACCTCGGCTCGATGACCACGATCCATGCCGACACGCCTGCACGGGCGGTCGAGCAACTTGCGCTGCTCGTTCTACAGGCCGGCTCGCGCCTGGCACGTGACGATGTGCGGCATTATGTGCGCGAAAGTGTCGATGTGTTTGTGCAGCTTGAGCGGCGAGCTGCGCGGAGACAGGTCGCGGAGGTGCTGACGAAAGCGTGATGCGGTGCGGCATCAAGTTTTGACAGTAATGTTAAATCGCCTCTTCACACCCTCTCCCTTCCATGCAAAACTCCCTGAGTCGCAAGCAAAGGGGGGATGAAGCGATGCGGGGGATCAGTGCGCTAGCAGGGGCCGTTCTGGCCATGCTGCCGATCGCGGCACAGGCGGCCGAAACTGTCACCTACACCTACGACGCCAAGGGTCGGCTCGTGAAGGTCGAGCGATCTGGCAGTGTGAATAGCGGTGTCGATACAGAGTACCAACACGACAAGGCTGACAACAGAAAGCGCGTAAAGACGACCGGCGCTTCAACCTGACCTGCCCGGCACCATCAGATTTCATGGGGATCAGCGATGGTTGGATAGAGGGGGCACCATGAGCGGGGGGCATAGGTTCAGAGCGGTGCAGCGCGCAGCTCTTTACGCAACGACAGTTCTGTGCGGGACAGCTGCAGCGCCGGTACTGGCGCAGACCGCCGACGCACCTGAACAGTATCGCAACAACGACGAACATGGCGTCGACCTGACGACCGGCACCTACAACCCGGTGATAGTGGAAGGGAGCATCGGCAATGCCGAGGAGGGCATAAGCCTTGTCCGCTATCATGGGCAGGCAGGGTGGAAGGACAACTGGAGCGGCGATCTTCGGATAACCGGAAACCCCGGATCACAGGTTGCGACGATCACGTTCGGCAACATCTCCGAGAAATTCACCCAGTCGGGCAGCAGTTGGGTCAATACCAAGGCCAACGGTGCGACGCTCGTGAAGCAGGTCACGAGCAGCCCGTTCGTGCCAGATCAGACTCTATACATCTTCACGGCCAGGGACGGGAGTGAGATCACATACACAACTGTGAAATCCCTGCTGACAAGTCAGACGAATACGGAGCCCACGTCGATGACCATCGCGATGGCATCGATCTACTGCAACAGCTCCAACGCAGCCGATTGCGCCCTGCCGACATCAATTGAGGCGCCTGACGGATCGAGCTACGCCCTGACCTGGGACACACCTCATCAGTGCGAGACCACATTCGAACCGCCCACCTACGAGCAGGTTACCACCTGCAATGTCGTCTATCGTCTCCTCGATGTGCGTAGCCGCACGTCGTACGGCATGAAGGTGAAGTACCAGTCGAACAGCTGGCCGCAAGGAAGCCCGGCGCCGGCCCCTGACTGGACGAAACGGAGCGGGGCGAAGTTCTTCGATCTGAGCGAGGTCTATTGCGATCCGACTGCGCTCAATTGCGATTCCGTCACTGCTGCCTCTTCCGTGAGCTATTCTTATTCGGGCGGTCAGACTACCATAACCGATGACAAGGGAGGTCAGTGGGTCCTCACAACCAGTGGGGGCCGGGTTACCGGTATCCGCAGGCCCGGGGCATCGAGCGACACGACGTCTATCAGCTACGGCACAAACGGGCGTGTCTCATCGATAACCGTAGACGGTGAGACGAAGACCTATGACTGGACCACGGGAACCACGACGGTGGTGGAGACCAGTACATCAGGCGGTGAAAGTTCTACGGTTACCTCGACCCCTGCGGCCCAACAGCCCGTCTCAATCGAGAACGGGACGAACGACACGATCAGCTTCACCTACGATGCCAATGGGCGCAAGATTCGCGAGACGCGCCCTGAGGGAGACTATGCGCACTGGACTCGCGACGCGCGCGGGAACGTGACCGAGACGCGCCATGTGGCAAAACCCAACTCGGGGCTGGCCGATATCGTCGCCACCGCGAGCTTCCCGGCCACCTGCACCAATCCCGCCACGTGCAACAAGCCAGATTATACGATCGATGCGCGCGGAAATCGCACCGACTACACCTATGCAACGCACGGTGGTGTAACGCGTGTGCGCTACCCTGCGCCATCGGGCAGCGGAACGCGGCCCGAGATAAATTACGTATATTCAGCGCGTTTTCCGCATATACGGAACGCATCCGGAAACCTCGTCCCTGCAAGCCAGGCTCAATACAAGGTCACCCAGATCACGGCCTGCGCGACGGCGGCCACGTGTTCGGGCACGGCGAACGAGACCAAGGTGACCCTCGCCTACGACACACCGAACCTCCTGCTGACCCAGATGACGGTCGCCAGCGGCAACGGCGCGGTAAGTGCGACGACCACGTATGCCTACGATGATGCCGATAATCTGATAACGGTGGATGGCCCGTTGTCGGGCACCGGCGACACCACGCATTACTTTTACGATGCCTACAACCGCCGCCGCGGCGTCATTGGGCCGGATCCCGATGGTGCCGGCAGCCGGCAGCGCCGGGCCGAACGCTACACTTTCGATATCGAAAGCCGCGTGACCAAGGTCGAAACCGGCCATGCGAACGCGGCGACGGAAGCTGCGCTCAATGCCATGGCGGTGACGGGCGTGATCGAGATCGCCTATGACACAAACGGGAACGTTGCCTCACGCAAACTCAAATCCGGCAGCAC
>NZ_SDPV01000001.1:432500-1680395 GCF_004135625.1 Pelagerythrobacter rhizovicinus | reverse complement strand
CTACGTCGGAAGCGATCCGGTGAACTTTACCGACCCAACCGGGACGCAAGCAACCGGATGCACGCTCGTGGTCGGCAGCTATACAATTTATGTCTGGGACGAGAACAGGGACGGCATCGGCCAGCCGACCGAGCCGTTTGCGTTTGCACGCCCGAACTTTGTGCCTGAATGCCCGGCTGCAGGCACCGTCGAACTGTCAGAGAGTGCTCTTTCGGGCGAGATATTGGTGGTTGCTACTAAGTTGCAAAGTGATCGGCCAGAATATTGTAGCTATGATTCGCGCTCCCGCATCGGACTAAGCGGAGGTGCTGGAGGTACAGTATTTCTAGGCACAATTGGGGTGTCGATTAATGTCGACATCGGTATAACTGATTTCACCTTTAGTCCTGGCACTCAGGGTTTCGCAAACATCAACCTGACCTACTTGGGCGGTCTAGGCGCCTATGGTGCTGGCGGTGGCAATGCTACTGTCACCGGGAGCACGGGGACCCTGCCGACGGGCGCTAGCTACAACGTGTCAGATGTTTGGGCAGGTGGGGCCGCATATGGCGCTGGTGTCGAGGGAAGCTACACGGATGGAGGAGCATCGCAATCTTTGACTGGAAGTTTGCGTGGAGGCTTGGGAGCATATGGCGCTCGTGGTAAACGGGTGACAGGTGGATTCACTACTCCCCCACTTCCTGGAATTGGATGTTGAGGATGATTGGCATGAGCTGGACTGAATTTCCCTTGTTCGCGAAGGCATTACTGGGGCTTCTTGCGATATTTTGTGTCGCAAATTTTGTTTACTTCGTTTCTGGTGATTCACCATACTCCCAGCGCGACATGATAGCGCTCGTCGTTATCTTCGTCGTGGGATCGGCCATCATTCTTAGCGCAGGTTTCGTTTTTCGACTGTTCAACAAATCGTGATCAATCATCGCGGTGTCGAATGCGAGCGGTGCGCTGCTTGGGGCCAATGCCTATGACGAGTATGGCATCCCTGCCGACGACAACCTCGGGCGGTTCCAATACACCGGGCAGGTGTGGCTGGGGGAAGCGGGCCTCTACTACTACAAGGCTCGTATGTACTCGCCCACCCTCGGCCGGTTCCTCCAGACCGATCCCATCGGATATGCCGATGGGATGAATATGTACAACTATGTGGGAAGCGATCCGATCAACTTCGTCGATCCGTTGGGGCTGGCGCAACAAAAACGTATGGGAGATTCCCTCTGCACGCTAGTAGAGGTAACGGTTGGCGGTACTCGATACGTGGACTGGAAGTGTGACTATGATCCCATCGCTGCTTCGAGTGGCAATCCTCCAGCGGAAGGCTCAACTGGTGGCGAAGGTGCCGTAATTGTGGTTACCGGGACAAGGCCGCAAAATGATGCGCCGTGCCCGGCTGTACCTGGCGAAGTGCCAAGCTATCTATACGGCGATTTCGAACTTGCCATTGATGCCGCCTGGGCAACCGGGGCTGCGCGAAGAGCATCGGCAGCCGCGTACCCGAATCTCACCGGTATAGATGACGCCAGAGATGCGTATCGCCACTTCTACGGAGCGATGACGCTTGCCAGAAAGGCGGGAGGAAGTGCCGCTCTTGGTGCACTAAATGTAAATGACGCTTGGGGGTATAACGTAAGGGGAAGGCTCTTAGGCAGGCCGGGGTACACCGAAGCAGCTAGGAGGATGGACGATCATAACAATTACGTGGGTGTAGCTATGGCGGAGGACCCTCGTTTTTCTGATATGTCTGTAAGCCAGGCGGCGGAGTATGCTATGTCCAACGGCTGCCTGATCACGTCGCCATGAAAAGTACCATCGCCTTCGCTCTTGCCTTAATTTTCTTGGGAGGATGTACCTCCCAAACATCGACGTTCGTTGTCGATAATGAAACCGACGAAACGCTGGAAAATGCAGTTATTTTTCAAGACGATGATGCCACAGAGTTGGGCTCCATAGAGCCAGGTCAAAGCAAGCGTTTGCAGTTCAGAACCTTTTCTGAAAACACTTACACCCTCAAATACATCAGGGGTGGCGAGGAGTTCTCAGCGAACCTTTGCTATCAAGGGGTGAACTACCCCGCCGATGGCGTTGTCACCATTTCCGAAACCGGGCCTAGCATTGTATGTAAATAAGCGCACCGTTTGGCTGTTCTACACGGTGGAGGAAGAGCCAAGGTTGGATTGATCCACGAGAGCAAAATAGAGGCATACGCTCTCCTTGTGAGATAGGTCATAGCCTGTACTTTACTTTTCAGCGAGATAGGCGGCACCCCCTGCCGGTGTATCAAAGCCCAAGACCTCGTTCCCGTCCCAACATGCGCCCCAGCGCCTGCGCGATCCCGCGCGAGCGCTGAAGCTCATCACCAATGCCGCCGTCGAAGCTTCCGGGTGACCACTCGAGCGACCACTCACGGCTAAGGCCGAGTTGACTGGCACGCTTGAATAGGGCTGCCCCCATCTGCGGATCCTTCTCGACCGAGCGCGCCATGGCGGTGAGTCTTTTGTCGGTCGCATCACGCTCTTCGAAATTCTGCCACCCGCCAAGCTGTTCACGCCGCTTGCGCAGATGGCGCCATTCGGCAACGAAGCGATCGGCACGAACCTCAGGATCGGTGCGCCACCTCGCCTGCTGCTCCATCGCTCTAATGGCTCGATCAGTGTTCCCGCCTACCGCCTCCTCGATAAGCTTGAGATCGCCAGAAAATGCATTCTCAAGATCGGTTCGCCCGTGGGTCCGCAGAGCATCGAGCGCTGCGCGGCTTGCGGTCAGTTCAGTGCCCTGTTCCCTGGTGTAGTCCTGACCCAGGGCGTGGGTAGCGCGCATATCGCGCACGATCCGCGCGTGCCGCACGACCGCGGCGGAGAGCTTCGACTGGTGCCTGCGAGCAGCTGCCGCGTACCGGTCGAGAGGACTGAGGGTTTTTCGGGTGCGGGTGGCTTACGGTCCGGCAGCGGCTCCATCCTCAGCTTCAGCCCCGCAAAAGGATCGCGCTTCTTGGCAGGCTCCGGCACCTTGGGCGCCGGCGCATAGTCACGCGCCATATCCTTCGCCCGCTCCCGGCTGAGCATGCGCCCCAGCTTCGCCCGGTCAGCAAAATCATCCCTGCCGTAGTGGAGATCGACCCGGTCGCGGTGCCGCGAGAGCGCGACGTAAGCCGCATGCCGGTCGAGCGCGAGTGTTGCGAGTACATGGACCCGGTCGACCGTCATCCCTTGCGCCTTGTGGATCGTCGCGGCGTAGCCGTGATCGATATCGCGATGTGATCGAAGACCACGCTCCGCCCGTCATCAAGCGCGACCTGCATGCGGGCGCTATCGACGCTTCTGACCGTGCCAAGCGACCCGTTCTTTACGCCCAGGCTACGCTCGTTGCGCAGGAACATGATCCGGTCGCCAAGCGTGAACGTTCGTATGCCGCGGGTCACCTGCAGGGTTGCCTCCTCGCCAAGCTCACCGGTGACCCGCATCCTGGTTCGAGCCGCCTCGTTGAGCGTGCGGACATCCTCGTTGGTGTGCGTGAGGATGATACGGCCGCTCGCCGGCTGCTCCTGCCGATCCCGATCTCAGCGCGCGATCAGTTGCTGGCGTGCCTCGTCACGCGTGGCGGCCGCATGGACATGGCCAGCCTCGTCGTAGGCGGCGATTGCCTCTCCTGTCCGTTCGGTGGCGAGCTTGCGCGTTGCACCGCGCTGCCATCGTCGGAACGGCGGCGATGACGGCAGCCATGCGCCGGCTCGACCGCCTGCTGCCCGCCGGCGAGCGATATCCGCTGCCTCCGCGGGAGATAACCGAACAAGTCCTTCCTGGCCCGTCGTCGAAGTCGACCGCGGACCGTACGATCGCCGCTCATTTCGGGTTCGGCGCGGTCGCGGGTGCGCTGCTCGCCGGCACGAGCGGCGTCAGCCGCACGCGCGCAAGCGTTCTCGGGCCGGCGGTATGGGCGGCCAGCTATCTCGGATGGATTCCGGCCGCCGGGATCCTGCGCCCTGCCACTTCGCATCCCTGGCGGCGAAATGCTCTGATGCTCGGGGTGCACGTGGTCTGGGGGCTGGTGACGGCTGGCACCGCGAAGGAGCTGCTCGCCGCCCGCGGATCCATCTTCGGGCCCGGCGAAACGCGGGACGCGCCGTAACCACGCACAGAGAGCCAGATTACCCGGTGATCTTGGATCCGAGCGGCCGGATTGCAGGACCGTGGAGGACCTCGCCGCTGAGCTCGAACCGGCTGCCGTGGCAGGGGCAGTCCCACGTCCGGTCGGTCTCGTTCCATCCCACGAGGCAGCCCATGTGGCTGCAAACTGCAGAGACGGCGTGCACCGTGCCTTGCTCGTCCTTGAAAGCGGCGACGTTCTCACCATCGATCTTCATGACCGCGGCCTCGCCGGGCGCGAGTTCGCCGAAGCTCTCCGGCTTCTGAGAGAGATGGCCACCGACGAGATGCTTGGCGACGGCCGCGTTCTCCTTGAGGAACTCGGTACCCCCGGCAAGCGGCTTCACCCGCTTAGCGTCGAAGACTTCGATCCACGGATGATCCCTGTCCTGCGCCAGTTCGGCGAGGATCATGCCTGCCGCCGTGCCGTTGCTTATCCCCCAGGCGTCGAACCCGGTAGCGACGAGATAATCCTGCCCTTTGGCCCAGCCCACGAAGGGCGCGCCGTCCATGGGCGTGTAGTCCTCGTTCACCCAGCGATATTCGGCCGGACCTGCGTCGAAATGTTCGGCCAGCCAGCTTTCCAGTTCCTCGAAGGATTTCCTTTCCTCGTCCACATGGCCCGGCTTGAAGGAGGGACCGGTCGCAATGCCATAGACCTCGCCGGTTTCCCATCGATGGGTTCGGATGGAGCGTTTCGGCTGCTCAGCGCTGATGTAGTTGGCGGCGGGGACCCGGCCGATCTTCGCGGCGATTACGGGATGCGCATGGGGGTAGGCCTGCGCGTAGTAGCCACCGATCTGACCGAGCGGCAGATGCGTGGCCATGACCACCACTCGGGCCGATACAGCACCATTGTCGGTCGCCACCCGGGTCGGATCCCAATCGACCACGCGGCTGTTCTCGAAGACGTGGGAGCCGTCGCCCGGGATGGTCGCGGCCAATCCCGCGAGATATTTGACCGGATGGAACTGCCCCTGGTTCTCGAACCGGAGGGCCGCCAGCACCTCGAAGGGCAGGTCGGTATCACGGGCGAGGCTTGCTGGAAGCCCGAGCCTGCGCGCGATCTCCACTTCCTCCTCGATTTTGGAGGCGTAGCTCTGATCGCGCGTGTAAGTAATATGCGGGCGAGCCTCGAGATCGCAATCGATCGACCACTGCGCGGCCAGATCGCGGATCTTCGCGACCCCTGCCTCTTGCGCTTGCGCATAGAGCCTGGCGCTGTCTTCCCCGAACTTCCGGACGAGCGTCTGGTAAACGAGGCCGTGCTGCGACGTGACCTTGGCTGTCGACTTACCCGTGGCCTGCCGGCCCACGCGCCGTGCTTCGACGACTGCGACCGTCAGTCCCGCATCCTTCAGCAGGCGCGCCGTAGTGACGCCAACGATGCCGCCGCCAACCACGGCGACATCCACGGAGACCTCGCCCGAGAGCTCGGGAAATGTGTCCGGGTGTACGGTTTCGTTCCAGTACACTCGCCTTCCAGGCCTCGGCGCTTGGTCATGCATGTTCGCTTCCCTTCTGATTGGCCGTCCGTCTAGGGAAAGCATCTGGAGCGACACCGGGTTCCTCGGAACACACCGGAACACCGAGCGCTCATCGCGAACCTCTGCCGTCATCGTCGGCGTTCGAAGCGGCGGCCTCGACCGCGTCCGTTTCGCAGACCTCCTCGTCGCTGATGATCCTCACGCCGCTTTGGTATGTCAGCCATTGCCAGAACCACTGGATCGAGACGAGCAGCCGCTTCTCGAAGCCGACCAGCAGATAGACGTGCACGAGCGCCCAGAGGATCCAGGCTATCCAGCCCTTCAGGCGATGCCCTCCAAAGTCGAACAGGGCGGCGCTGCGGCCGACCACAGCGGCATTGCCTCTGCTTCTGAACCGGAAGGGCGGCAATGCCGTCCCGCTCTCCAGCTCCGCCGCGAGCGCTTGCCCGAGATAGGTGCCTTGCTGCCTGGCGACCTGCGCCAGCCCGGGAAGCGGCCGCCCGTCTTCGTCCGCTGCGGCCGCGGTATCTCCGATCGCGAACACGCCTGGGCGCCCCTCGACTGCGAGCGTAGCGTCCACCGGCACTCGGCCGAGCCGGTCCGACTCCACGTCGAGCCACGACGCCGCAGGCGACGCGCGGATGCCCGCCGCCCAAACGATGGTGCATGCCGGAATGACTTCGCCGGCGACGGTCACCGTGCCGGGACTGATATTCTCCACCGGCGACTGAACCCGCACCGACACCCCCATCTTCTCGAGACGCCGGTGAGCGTATCGGGCGAGCTCTTCCGGAAACGGCGTGAGGATGCGCTCGCCCGCCTCGAGCAGGATCGTCCTCGCGGTGGTCGGGTCGATGTTGCGAAAGTCGCGGTGCAGGCTGCATCGGGTCAACTCGGCAATCGCGCCGGCCATCTCGACCCCGGTTGCCCCACCTCCAACAATGACCGAGGTCATGTGGGGCTGTTGCTCGTCCGGATCTTTCGTGAGTTCCGCGCGCTCGAGCCCGCGCAATACGCTCGCACGGATGCGGCGCGCGTCTGCCACCGTTTTGAGCCCCGGGGCGACCGACGCCCACCGCTGATTGCCGAAATAGTTGTAGACGGACCCAGTCGCCAGAACGAGTCGGTCGTAGGGGATGTACCCGTCGGAGCCCACCAGCACCCGGCGGCTTGCGACGTCGATCCCCGATACTTCGCCCATAACGACGTCGACATTGTCGTGGCGGCGGAGCACCTTGCGAATGGGCTCCGCGATGTCGGCCGGAGAAAGTGCAGCCGTCGCGACCTGGTAGAGCAGGGGAACAAAGAGGTGATAGTTGTGCCGATCGATGATCGTCACTCTCACGCGCTTGCTTCCTAGCGCTTGCGCGCAAGCGAGGCCGCCAAAGCCCCCACCGACGATGACGACGTGGGGGCAGTCGTGGACGGGGGCCGGTGTGAGATCCATTCGGCCGCGCGACGCCGTTTGTGCCTGCACCACCATCGTTCGGCCTCAGCGGCGGGGGGAGGCGATTATCGGCACGGGAACTTGGACAAATACGAATGTCCGTAGGTGCATGTCGGTGCTCCGCAGGAAAGCCTCCTCGCCTGGTTGAATGCCTCCCACCCCAAGCCGTTCCGCGCACTAAGAACGGTTCGCTTCATGAAGAAGGAGCGTTCAGCCAGGATCGAGTCTGCCTCTACTCTCGAGATTCAATTCGTTCGCGCACGGCTGGGACGATCCGGTCTTGAACCACCCGCCCGTGTCCGCTCGGTTTGCGACGCTGCCCGATTTCCCAACTATCCCTTCCGGTGCGAAGCACCGAGCCGAGGCATCTCGGGCCTTCCCAGACCGTGGCCCGGCGGAGCTCGGGTTCGCTCGCCAGTATGGCGAAGGCCTGATGAGCGTCCTGGCCGTCAAATTCGATCGATTTGGCTCCGCCACTCGCATCGGCTTCAAGACGTAAGATAAAAGTTCGCATGGCACACCTCCGGCGCGCCTCGACGTCGGGGAGCATCGTCCCCTTCGGCAAGATATCGGCTCAACACGATGAAGCGTTCGGCTGCGCAAAAGCTGTGACCACGAGGAGCCGATCGAATGAGCAATGGCAGCCGTCATCACCTATACCATACCGGGATCGAACGACGAATCCCTGGGATTCGCAAGCGCCTTCAATCGCCGACATAGCGGACATTCGCTGGCCAAGTTGGCCTGTCGAAACTTGCCCTCCGGTCGTCTTCCAAACAAAGGCGCAACTGAGCAGCCAGCGCACCGGCGGCTTAAGTTCACGAGAGGGCTGAGTGATCATTCAAACTTTGTAACCTGCCAATGGCTCACGTGCCAAAGTTGTAACAGCAACACCTGCAACAGAAGCTCTTCTCAGGCGTCATCACGCAGTGCTAATCGCTGATGTCGTTAGAGAGCAAGACGTTGATAGGTGCCGCTATTCCTCGTTGTCGGCCGTCAACATGCATTACACCGCGGGCCGATAACTGTTAGTGAAGCAGACTGCATCACACAAAAACGAACGAGACATGCCAATCGTCGTATGACAAATTTCGACCAGTCGGACCGGTCGCTCGACTGCGCCTATCGCACCCAGGGTCTTACGAAGATCTATGGCGAGGGAGCGGCTGCGGTTCACGCGCTGCGCGGCGTCGACCTGGAGATACCGGCCGGCGAAATCGTGGTTCTGCTCGGCCCCTCGGGGAGCGGGAAGTCCACCCTGCTGAACATCATCGGCGGGCTCGATCGGGGCACCGAGGGAACGGTGTGGTTCCGCGACCAGGAACTGAGCGCGATAAGCGATGCCGACCTGACGCGCTATCGGCGGGACAACGTCGGGTTCGTCTTCCAGTTCTACAATCTGATGCCGAGCCTGACGGCGCGCGAGAATGTCGAACTGGTGACCGAGATTGCCGAGGGTTCGATGGAGTCCGGCGAGGCACTCGAACTGGTCGGCCTGCATGAACGGACCGACCATTTCCCGGCTCAGCTTTCGGGCGGCGAGCAGCAGCGGGTGGCGATCGCGCGCGCCGTCGCCAAACGCCCCAAGGTCCTGTTCTGCGACGAGCCCACCGGGGCGCTCGACAGCACGACCGGGCGCACGGTGCTCAAGGTCCTCAAGGACGTCAACGAGACGCTGGGCTCGACAGTTCTGATCGTCACCCACGCGGCGGCAACCGCCGGGATGGCGCACAGGGTGATCCACTTCGCCGATGGCGACATTCGCGAGATCGAGGAGAACGAGACCAGGCTCGACCCGGAGGAGATTGAGTGGTGACGCCACCGTGAGCCCGCTAGACCGCAAGCTGCTGCGCGATCTATGGCGTATCAAGGGGCAGGCCGCGGCGATCGGCGCGGTGATCGCGGTCGGCGTCCTGCTGCTGGTGATGATGACCGGCCTCGTCACCTCGCTCGATGAGACCCGGCAGGCCTACTACGAGCGCTACCGCCTCGCCGACGTCTTCGCGCCGGTTACCCGCGCGCCCGACAGCGTGATCGATGAGCTTGCGGCGCTTCCCGGCGTCGCCGCGGCGGAGGGCCGGGTCGCCGGCTATGCGCTGGTGGATCTGGAAGGGGTCGACTTGCCGATCCAGGCCAGGGTGGTCTCGCTACCCGATTTCGAAGCGCCGCGGCTCAACGACGTCTTCCTGACTGGCGGACGCAGCCTCGATCCGGCCAATCCCGACGAGATCCTGTTGCTGAAAGGCTTTGCCGACGCGCGCGACATCCGGCCGGGCGAATCGCTCGACGTGACGATCCGCGGGGCGCAGCGGGCGTTTCGGGTCGTCGGCCTCGTCCAGGCGCCCGAATTCCTCTACGTGACCGCACCCGGTGAGCTGGCTCCCGACGATGCCCGCTATGCGGTGATCTGGATGAGCCGTGCCACCGCCGGAGCGGCCTACGACATGGAAGGCGCGTTCAACGAGGCGCTGATCTCGCTCGCGCGGGACGCCAGCGAGCCGGCTGTGCTCGAGGCGGTCGACCGGGTGGTCGAACCTTATGGAGGGCTCGGCGCCTACGGTCTCGAGGACCATCTTTCGGATCGCTACGTCAGCGAGGAAATCAACGGCTTGCGCGGCACCAGCACGATCGTCCCGCCGCTGTTCCTCGCGGTGGCGGCGTTCCTGCTCTACATCGTCGTGTCGCGGATGGTGCAGGCCGAGCGCGAGCAGATCGGGCTGATGAAAGCCTTCGGCTACACCAACCTCGAGGTCGGCGCGCACTACTTCAAGCTTATCCTGTTCATCGCCATTGGCGGGGCGATCGTCGGCTGCCTGGCCGGCATCGCGGCGGGACGGGGCATGGTGGTCCTCTATCTGCAGTACTACAAGTTTCCTTTCCTGCTGTTCGAGCTCCGCCCTTCCTCGTTCATCCTCGGCTTTCTGGTCAGCGTCTGCGCGGCATCGGCGGGCGGCCTGCTGGTGCTGCGCGGCGTCTTCGCGCTGACGCCGGCCGTCGCGATGCGGCCTCCGGCACCGGCCGACTACAGCCGCACCGGCCGCGTGGGGCAGGCCATCGCCCGGCTGCTCGACCAGCCTAGCCGGATGGTCATGCGCCGGGTTACGCGGCAGCCTCTCCGCATGGGCGGCGCGGTGCTTGGCATTGCCGCGGGCATGGCGCTCGCAGCGGCGATGACTTCGGTGATGTCGGGCTTCGGCCGGACGATGGACCTCAACTTCAACGTGATCGATCGCAGCGATCTGACCGTCAGCTTCACCGATCCCAAATCGGACAAGACGATCCTCGAACTGCAACGCATTCCGGGCGTGATCGAAGTGGAGCCGGTGCGAAACGTTTCGGTCGTGCTGCGGAACGGATTGATGACCCATCGCGGCGCGGTCGGGGGCCGCGTCATGAACCCTCGCCTCAACCGCGCAGTGACCAGGGATCTCGAGGGGATTGAGATGCGCAAGGAGGGCGTGATCCTCGCCAACTCGCTCGCCGACAAACTCGAGATCGCGCCCGGCGAGGTGCTGACCGTCGAAGTGCGGGAGGGCCGCCAGCCGGTGCTCCACCTGCCGGTCATCGGGACAACGGAGAGCCTGCTCGGTTCCCCGGCCTACATGGAAATCGATGCGCTCAACCGGGCCCTGCGCGAACCGAACCGGGTATCGGGAGCCTCGCTGCGGATCGATTCTGCGCGAAGCGACGCAATCTACCGCGAGCTCAAGGATATGCCGGCCGTCGCCGCGGTCAGCCTGAAGGAGGACGCTCGGGCATCGTTGCAGGAACTGATGGACAGCGGCGCAGGCGCGATGCGCTATGTGATGGCCGGCATTGCCTTCATCATCACTTTCGGCATCGTCTACAATTCGGCGCGCATCGCCCAGGCGGAGCGTGAACGCGATCTCGCCAGCCTGCGCGTGCTCGGCTTTTCGAAAGGGGAGGCGGCGTTCGTGCTGCTGGGCGAGCTGGCGGTGGTGATGTTCGTCGCCCTGCCGGTGGGCGCGCTGCTCGGCTATGCGCTATCATTCGGCATTGCGGCCGGGTTCAGCAGTGACCTCTATCAGATTCCCGCTACCTTCGGGCGAGCGGACTTCGGCACGGCGGTTCTCGCGGTGCTGGGCGCTTCGATCGCCTCGGGGTGGCTGGTGAAGCGCGATGTCGATAGGCTCGAGCTCGTCAGCGCCCTGAAGACCAGAGAGTAACCGGATGGCCCGAAAAAAGACCTCTCGCTTCTATCTGACGGTCGGCGCCGCCGTGCTGCTCGTCCTGCTGCTGATCTACGCCTTCTGGCCGAGCGCGACGATGGTCGACATGGGCACGGTGACGCAGGGGCCGATGCAGCTGACCATCGACGAGGAAGGGCGGACGCGGGTTGATGACAGCTACGCCGTGTCCGCTCCCGCCGCGGGACGGCTGCAAAGGGTCGAGGTGGAGCCGGGCGACCGGGTCATCGGCGGCAGGACGGTTGTCGCGCGCCTGCTCCCCGCCCCCCTCGATCCGCGGGCCCGGGCGCAGGCCCGCGCCGGAGTGGCAATGGCCGAGGCGAGCCTGCGCGCGGCGCGTGAGGAGGCCGCCCGGGCAGCGGCGGAAAGGGAGCTTGCCGCCAACAATCTGGCCCGCGAGCAGAAGTTGTGGGAGCTCGATTCCACCAGCCGCGAAGCGCTCGAAACCGCCCGGCGCGACGCCGCCACCGCCGCCGCTGCCGCCGGCGCGGCCAACGCCACCATCTCGTCGCGGCGCGCCGAGCTGGAGCGTGCTCGCGCGGAGCTCTCGGGCGGAGGCGCCATAGCCATTTTCGCACCCGCTTCGGGCCGCGTGCTCAGCGTCGAGCAGGAAAGCGAGACCACGCTCGCGGCGGGGGCGCCGATCATGGAGGTCGGCAATATCGACGGCGATCTCGAGGTTCTGGTCGAACTTCTCTCGACCGATGCCGTGCAGGTCTCGCCGGGTGACCGGGTACTGATCGACAACTGGGGCGGCGGCGAACCTCTCGAGGGCGAAGTCGCGCGGATCGAACCGCAGGGCTTCACGAAAGTCTCGGCGCTCGGGGTGGAAGAGCAGCGGGTCAACACGATCGTTCGGCTTACCGACCCGCGCATTGGGCAAATCGATCTTGGAAGCGGTTTCCGGGTCGAGGCGCGGATTGTCGTCTGGGAAGACGACGATGCGATCATCGTCCCCTCCAGCGCTCTGTTCAGGGAGCAAGGGGACTGGGCGGTGTTCGTCGTCGCCGATGGAGAGGCCGAGCGCAGAGCAGTCCGGATCGGCCGCAACAACGGCACCCAGGCCCAGGTTATCGAGGGGCTAAACGAGGGCGAGACGGTGATCCTCTATCCCGCCGCCGAGATAACGGACGGCACCTCGGTCGAGCGGCGCAATGTGGAATAGGTCTGTCGCGAAACCGGCATTCGTGGCGGCGGTCTGCCTGTTCCTTGCCGCTTGCGCGGCGCCAAGCGACCAATCGCCCAAGATTGGGGTCGCCATCCCTCCGGCCTTTGTTGCTCCGGCCGGAACCGAAGGGCCGGTGGACGACCGGTGGTGGACGCGGTTCGGCGATCCGCAGCTGACCGGCTTCGTCGAAAGGGCGGTGGCCGACAGCCCCGCGGTCCGTCAGGCGGCGGCGCGCGTCCGCCAGGCGCGGGCACATGCGGACATCGCCGGAGCCGACCGATTGCCACAGGTCGATGCCACGTTCTCGGCGACGAAGCGGCGGCTATCGCTGGAAAGCCTCGGCATCGTCGTGCCGGGCGAAGAAGCCCCGGAGGGGCCCTCGGCCTACACGATCGAGACTTACGACCTGTCGGCAAACGTGAGCTGGGAGATCGACCTGTGGGGCAAGCTGTCAGCCCAGTCCGCCGCCGCACGCGCCGCGTTCCTGAGCAGCGAAGCGAACCTGCAGGCCGCGCGCCAGGCCGTCGCCGCGCAGACGGCTCGCACCTATTTCGCAGTCGTCGAGGCGCAGGATCAGGTCGAACTGGCCGAGGAGACCGCCGCCAACTACGCGGAGGTCGCGCGGCAGATCGGCAATCGGATGGATATCGGCTCCGCCCAGCCCATCGAGGGTGAGCTGGCTGCCGCCAACTTGCGTTCCGCCCGCGCCAATCTCGAACAGCGGCGCGAAACCCTGGCCAGGCTGACGCGCGAGTTCGAGATCATCATGCGCGACTATCCCGACGGCGATGTTGCTGCCGCCGCAAAGCTTCCTCCTGTGCCGCCCGCGCCGCCTGCGGGCGTTCCGGCCGAACTGCTCTCCCGCCGGCCAGACGTTGCCGCTTCGTTGCTCGACCTGCAGGCGGCCGGTTACCGGCTGACCGCGGCCGAACGTTCGTTCCTCCCGAGCATCGAGCTGACCGGCTCGGCCGGCACTTCCAGCATGGAGCTCTCCAACCTCCTCGATCCGGACTTCTTCGTCTGGTCGATCGCCGGACGGTTGCTGCAACCAATTTTTCAGGGCGGGCGCCTGAGGGCGCAGTTCGAACTCCGAGCTGGCGAGCGCGATGAGGCGCTGCAAACTTACGCCGATACCGTGCTGACCGCCTTGTCCGAGGTCGAAACGGCGCTGGCAGTGGAAGAGTTCCTCGTCGGGCAGCAGCGGGAGCTTGCGGCGGCCTCGGCCGCGGCCGAGCGCGCAGTCGAGATTTCCCGCAACCGCTACGAGGTGGGGAAGGAACCCCTCTTGACCCTGCTCGAGAGCCAACAACGCGCGTTGGACGCCCGCTCTACCCTGCTAGCGGTGCACAGGCTGCGCTTGGCCAACCGCGTCGACCTGCATCTCGCTCTCGGAGGAGCCTTCGACAGTGAGAACTCAATGCCGGAAGATGGCGGATCATTGGAATAGGAGCCGCACATATTTGTGGCGCGGCTGCTCGGCCAACGATGGACGGTCCATTGCTTAGCTGAGCGGTAGAACCTGAGCCCCTTGGCGACCGTCCGGTTTCGCTTGCCGACTTGGACAACTGCGCCATCCGGAACCGGCCAAACGTTCACGCAGAAACACCGGGGACGAATGGCGGGTATCAGAGGATGCCTGCGCCCGACCGAATTGCGGACGCTCCGCCCGTCAGGCTGCGTTTCTGGTGACGCAGCCCGTCGGCACAATTCCGGCCCGTTATACGTTGAGCTCACGTGAGAGCCTTCGCACTGCGTTCCGAGGTCTCCTCAACTGTGAGGGGATAAGCAACCCGAGGAGCAGAATGGTGGCGCGTGCGCGCATCAAGGCCGAGCCTCGGGCCAAACGGGGCATCGTCGCCGCTCTGGCGATGCTGGTGTTCGCGCTTTTCGGGATCAGCGCTCCAGCGCCCGCTCAGGAGCAACGCTCCGCGATCGTGCTTGAAGTCGACGGCGCGATCGGGCCGGCCACGGCGGACTATCTGGCGCAGGGCCTTGCGCGCGCGGCAGAAGCGGATGCGCCTTTGGTGATCCTGCGCATGGACACTCCCGGCGGACTCGACACCTCCATGCGCGACATCATCCGCGACATCGTCAGGTCGCCGGTGCCGGTGGCGACTTATGTCAGCCCGAGCGGAGCCCGCGCCGCCAGCGCGGGGGCATACATCCTTTACGCCAGCCATGTCGCCGCGATGGCGCCGGGAACGAACGTGGGGGCCGCAACCCCCGTCCAGCTCGGCAGCATGGCGCCGGCGCAGGACGATGCGCGGGATGGCGAGCCGGCAGGCGAGGCCGCAGCGCCCGCCAACGCGAGCGAAGCCAAAGCGGTGAACGACGCCGTCGCCTACATCCGTTCGCTCGCCGAACTGCGCGGCCGGAACGCGGACTGGGCCGAAGCGGCGGTGCGAACCGCGGATAGCCTGTCGGCCAATGCCGCGCTCGAGGCAGGCGTGATCGAGATCGTCGCCGAGGACCTCGACGACCTCCTCGCGCAGCTCGACGGCCGGAGCGTCAGCGCTGGCGGCGTGGAGCGCACGCTCGAAACGAGCGAACTCGCTCTCACGCGTGTCGAGCCCACCTGGCGGACCGAGCTGCTTGCGGCGATCACCGATCCGAACATCGCGCTGATCCTGATGATGATCGGTGTTTACGGTTTGATGTTCGAGTTCATGAACCCGGGCGCGCTGTACCCGGGAACCATCGGCGCCATCTGCCTGCTGGTCGGGCTCTATGCGCTTGCAGCACTGCCGGTGAACTATGCGGGTATCGCGCTCATCCTTCTCGGCATCGCCTTCATGACGGCGGAAGCGTTCGCGCCCTCCTTCGGCGCGCTCGGCATAGGCGGACTGGTCGCCTTTGTGCTCGGCACGACCATCGTCATCGACAGCGACGTGCCGCAGTTCCAGATCGGCTGGCCGGTCATTGCCGGGGTGGCCGCGTTCAGTGTGGGCACGACAGTGCTCATCGCGCGGCTCGCGGTGACCTCCCACCGGCGACACGTCACGAGCGGCCGCGAAGGGCTGATCGGCATGGTCGGCACCGTCGTGGATTGGAACGGTGAACGAGGGCACGTCTTCGTTAATGGTGAACGTTGGCGGGCGACAGGCGTTGACACGATAGAAGCGGACGATGCGGTGCGCGTCACTGGCGTGCGCAACCTCACGCTGGACGTCGAACCGGCAACCGGCGGAGAACACCGCGGAATGGTGCGGCCCGCGCAACTCACGGAGGAATAGATGGAATATCTCGAGAACTACGCCCTCTACGTGCCGATAGTCATCCTCCTGTTCCTGTTCCTCCTGGCGGCGGTCAAAATCCTGCGCGAATACGAACGAGGCGTGGTGTTCACGCTGGGCCGCTTCACCAGCGTCAAAGGGCCGGGTCTCATCCTGCTCGTGCCGATGGTGCAGCAGATGGTTCGGATGGACTTGCGCACTCTGGTGCTCGACGTTCCCACCCAGGACGTGATCTCACGCGACAATGTCTCCGTGCGTGTGAATGCGGTGATCTACTTCCGCGTGATCGACCCGGAAAATGCGACGATCCAGGTCGAAGACTATATGTCCGCGACCAGCCAGCTCGCCCAGACCACGTTGCGCTCGGTCCTCGGCAAACACGAGCTCGACGAGATGCTTGCCGAGCGGGACAAGCTCAATGCTGATATCCAGGAGATACTCGACTCGCAAACCGACGCGTGGGGCATCAAGGTCGCCAACGTAGAGATCAAACACGTCGACATTGACGAGTCTATGGTCCGCGCGATCGCTCGCCAGGCCGAAGCCGAGCGCGAGCGGCGAGCCAAGGTGATCAACGCCGAGGGCGAGGCACAGGCCGCGGAGAAGTTGCTCGAGGCGGCGCGCATCCTTGGGCAGGCGCCCGAGGCCATGCAGCTGCGCTATCTCTCTACGCTCAATGTGCTGGCTGGCGAGAAGAGCTCGACGATCGTGTTCCCATTTCCAATGGAACTGCGCGATTTCTTCGCCGGTCGCCAGGCTAAGGAGGAAGCCTCCTGAGGCAGCGCCTGGCGCACCGCGTCACTGCCGCGAACTGATGCTGTAAAATCCACCGGCGATGGCCACGGAACCGAGCTTCCAATCAAGAGGTGCCTGGCTGAGCGCGGACCAACGCACCGATCGCTCTTCTGAGACGCGAGGTCCGCCTATGGGCCGTCTTCTGCTTGTCCGGTTTTAGGAACGGAAATTCGGGGAAGCTGACACTCGGCCGACCCGATGATGCCGTCAGCAACCGCGAACTTAGCCGCCGTTCAAGCCGAAAGAATGCTTTCCTGATAGCGGTCGTCTGTTCAAGATTGTGGGCAGGCCGCGCGGCACGTCGTCGACGGACACCGCGTCATCGCTGAGGGCTTCCCGACACCCGATAGCGGCCACGATTTCCGATCACGCGCGCTCGCAATTCTTGCAGCCTTCCGACGCCGGGCTAGAAGCTTTGCGCCACAGGGCCGGGGGGACAGATGAAGGCACAGTTCAGCGAAAAGACCTACGAGAACTATTTCCAGATCGAGCTCGGGCGCCGCACGAGGTACAGTTTCGCGCCTGGTCAGACCGACGAAGCCTATGTCGGTTTCGACGGCGCCTTTCATCTGCCTATGCGCGTGCTCACGGGCATCATCGGCCCCGGCTGGCCAAGGCTCGCCGGCCTGCCGCTCGGCTTGATCCATGATATCGGTGCCAAGCTCGACGGTCGGCTGCCCGGGTTTCGGCTAAATCTTATCATCCAGTACAAGCGACCTCACTACATGTCGCGATCCAACGCGTCCGAATGGTCGAGCTGGAACGGAGCCTACTTTCGCTACGAAACTGAACCGCGCCAGCAGAGCGTGCTCGAAAAGGTCGCCGCCGCGACGGCCGGGCGCGCCGCCGTCGTCTACGCCTCGGCCGCCTTTTGGGAGAACAGCGAGCTGTTCGCCCGCGCACCCGCCCGCACGATCGTTGCGGCCAGCAACATCGCCGAGGTCACGCGGCTGACCGGCCATCATCGCTACAGCTATCAAGATGCCGGTCATTCAGGTGTCGGCCACTCCGCGCCCGAACCCATCGACAGCGAGCCATTCGATGCCATCCTGCGCCGGGGCGAAGACCTCGGGCCACTGCCGTTCACGCGTGCGGAGAAAGATATGCCATCGTCGTCACCGAACGCTACGGCTGCGTCGGCCGGTATCGCCGAGGCACTTGCACCAACAACCGCACGATCAAACGTGCCGAGCTTGAACGGCGGGCGCTCGCAGGCATCGCGGACAAGCTGGTCTCGGCCGACAAGATCGAGGCGGCGGTCGCTGCCTATGCCGCGCACATCGACCAGGAGAACCGCGAGCGGCGCGTTCAGGCAGATGCCGATACCCGTGCGCTCGCAAAGATCGAGCGCGCGATTGCCGGTCTCATGGCAGCGATAGAGGACGGGCTCTATCAACCAGCTATGAAAGCGCGCATGGCCGAGCTGGAGCGCGAGAAGGCTGAGATCACCGCGCGCCTCGCCGAAGGGCCCGCTGATATCCCCGCCGTGCATCCCGGCATTGCCGCGATCTACAAGCGCAAGGTGGCTCGGCTCACTGATACACTCGATGACCCTGACACGCGGCTCGATGCCTCAAGCGACATTCGAACGCTGGTCGGCAAGATCGTGCTGCATCCCGGCGAGAAGCGGGGCCAGGTTCACGCGACGCTGCATGGCTCGCTCATGGGCATTCTCGACTTCGTCAATGACAACCCAGCCCCTGAAGAAGGCCGAGTTATAACATCGGTGGCCCCGCCTTCGCGGGGACGACAGAGTACAACGGAGAGAAGGCGGTTGGCGAACGGGGGCTGAATTCTCGGAGCCTACCCCCGCGCCCGGATCATCGCCTCGATGTCCACGAACTTCTCCCGCGGGGCGCCTTCGCGGGCGGCCCTGGCTTCGGCTTCCTCGATCTTCTTCCAGTCGCGGAAGGTGACGATGTCGAGCCCGCGCTGCTCGGCAAGCGAGTTGAAGCCGGTGCGGCCTTCCTTGCCGCCTGCGCCGAGCGCGCCGGTGTTCAGGTCCTCGGCAATCTTCTCGACCACGCCGAAGCCGTCGGGGCGGTTGGTGCCGATCGTGCCGGTCGGCCCGCGCCGTGCCCAGCCGACGCAGTAGATGCCGGGCAGGATGCGCCCATCGTCATTGGCGAAGCGTCCCGCGCGCTCGTCGAAGGGCACGCCGGGGATCGGCGAGCTGCGATAGCCGATGCAACTGACCACCAGATCGGCCGGGATCACGTATGTCTCGCCCGTACCTATCGCCCGGCCGGCCTCGACCGTGGTGCGTTCGACCTCCAGCCCGGTCACCTTGCCTTCGCCGACGAAGCGAAGCGGGGAGGCGAACATGTCGAAGTCGATCTCGATCGCCTTGTCGGCGCGTTCGCTCTCGGGAATGGCGGCGAAGCTCCTGAGATGCGCGACCGACTTGCGCAGCCCCGGCTCCAGGATCGCGTCTTCCGCCTCGTCAGGGAGGTCGCTCCGATCGACCCGCGGCGTCGCACGCTCGAGATGCATCAATTCGCCCAGCTCCTTGGGCGTCATCATGATCTGGTGAGGCCCGCGCCGTCCGACGATTGTGATCGTGCGCATGTTCGACGTTCGCAGCGCGTCGAGCGCATGCGCGACGATATCGGATCCGGCGAATTCGGCTTCGGTCTTGGCGAGAATGCGGGCAACGTCGAGCGCGACGTTGCCCATGCCGATGACAACCGCATTGGTCCCGGAGAGGCTGGGATTCAGTCCGGCGAACTGCGGATGACCATTGTACCATCCCACGAACGCCGCACTGCCGAAGATGTTGTCGAGACTCTCGCCCTCGATCCCGAGCGGACGGTCGTTGGGCGCGCCGGTGGCGAGGACGACGGCGTCGTAGAGGTCCCGCAACTCGTCCATGCTCACCTGGTCGCCGACGGTGACATTGCCGACGAAGCGCACGTTCTCGCTGAGCGCGGTCGCTTCGTAGCGGCGGCTGACTCCCTTGATCGACTGGTGATCGGGTGCGACGCCGGTGCGGATCAGACCGTAGGGGACGGGCAGCGTGTCGAAGATGTCGACGCGGACCTCGTCCCCCCACTGCTTCTGCGCGGCTTCCGCAGTGTAGTAGCCGGCCGGCCCCGAGCCGATGATAGCGATATGGCGCATGTCAGTGCCGTACTCCGGCAGGAAGGGATCGCCTCTGCCTTCGAGCCGCGTTCTCGACCGGTCGAAGCTCCGTCTCGAGCGCGGCGGTGGAGTTTGCCATCCTCTCCTCCGTGGCGGCATGTTCGCCCACAGCCTCATGCACGGCCCCCATTGCCTTGGCAAGGAGACTTGGCCCGACTTTCGATCCGTTCGGCGCCCTCGAGCGGTTAACCGATTTTTCAAGGGATTGGCTGCATGCTCACCCCATGGGTGGAGGGTCAGCCAAAGGGGGAGCGGAACCGAACGGGGCCGAGCGGCGGCGCTCGCTCTCCCCACCGTTGCGCACGGCAGGGGGCGCGAAGGGTAGCTCCGTATCCTCCGAACGCCGAAGCGAGCATGACCGCCGCGAGACGAAGCGGGCAAGAATCGCCCCTACCGCGGCTGCTCTCTCGGTGGTTCCGCCCAGTCTGCCATGGATGGCCGTCGCCATCGCATCTGCGTTCGCCCTCGCGGGGGTGGTCGCCTTGGAGCTCCCGCCCCTGCTCACACTGGTCTGCGCCGCGATTGCCGTCACCTGCGCGGCGGCAGGTCAGCCGATCAACGCATGGGGCGACGCGGCCGAGCGATCGCCTCGATTGAAGCAGGCACTCGGCACCGCGCTGGTCGGCATCTCGTCTGCCGGGGTGGGGCTCGGTCTCGCGGACTGGATGTATGAGGGCGGGCTCGACTGGCGGATCGGGGTCGCGGGGCTGGTTACCGTCAGCATCCTGTTCGCCGCCCTGCTGAGCGGCAGGATCGTGCTCGTCTTCGTCAGCAAGATCGGCTGCTGGGCGCCCGCGGCCGTCGTGGACGGTTCGTCCTCCGCTTACGCCGGGCTCTCGATGGCCGTGATCGCGAGCGCCATCGTCGCAACTTACCAGACCCGGTTCGAACGCGCGCGCGCCGAAGAGGACGAGGCGCTCGCCCGCATCCGCAATCGCGCGCAGAGCATCCTCAGCGACTATGAGGAGACCGGGCAGGGCTGGTTTTGGGAAACCGACCGGCGCGGCAACCTGACCTACCTTTCACCTTCCGTCGCGACTACGCTGGGTCGCGCCGAGAACGAGCTCATCGGACGCCCGTTCTCGCAGCTGTTCGACCTGGGTGAGGAGAACCGGGAAGGCGAGCGGACGCTGACGTTCCACATGTCGGCCCGGTCGTCGTTCCAGGAACTCGCCGTGAAGGCGGCGGTGGAGGGTGGCGACCGCTGGTGGTCGATCAACGGACGGCCGGTCTATGACGGATTCAGGAACTTCTGCGGCTTCCGCGGTTCGGGCACCGACCTGACCGAGAGGAAGCGCAGCCAGGAAAACGCCACGCGTCTGGCGCGCTACGATTCGCTCACCGGCCTCGCAAACCGATTCCAGATGTCGCAGACCCTGGACAAGATTCTCAACAGTCCGCAGGAGCGTGAGCGGGAATGTGCGATCCTCCTGCTTGACCTGGACCGTTTCAAGCATGTCAACGATACGCTGGGTCACCCTGCAGGGGACGCATTGCTGAAGCAGGTCGCGCAGCGGCTCGAGCGGACCGTGGGCCAGGTAGGCAGAGTAGGGCGCCTCGGAGGCGACGAGTTCGAGGTCATCCTGCCCGGCCGCGTCACACGCGAGAAGCTGGCGCACCTGGCGCAGGATGTCATCCACGCCCTTTCGCAGCCTTATTCGATCGACGGGCAGCGGGTGGTGATCGGATCGTCGGTCGGGATCGCGGTCTGTCCCGACGACGGGGTCTCGAGCGAATCGCTGATCCGCAATGCCGATCTCTCGCTCTACGCCGCGAAGGATGCCGGACGCGGCCGGTATCACTTCTATTCCGACGACCTGCACACCGCCGCCGAAGAGCGCAGCGCGCTTGAGCGGGACTTGCGCGATGCGATCGCTAACGGGGGGCTGGAGCTGTTCTATCAGCCGGTCGTGCATGCCGCTACGGCGCGGATCGCCGGCTTCGAGGCGCTGCTGCGCTGGAACCATCCTCGGCGCGGCTGGCTCTCGCCGGAGAAGTTCGTCCCGATCGCCGAGGACACCGGCCTGATCGCCGCGATCGGCGAGTGGGCGATCCGCACCGTTTGCGGCGCGCTTGCGAAGTGGCCGGAGGAAGTGCGCTGCGCGGTCAACGTCTCGCCGCTCCAGTTTGCCAACCCGCAATTGCCTGCGATCATCACCCATGCCGTGGCCCAGGCGGGGATTGCGCCCTCGCGGCTCGAGCTCGAGATCACCGAGAGCGTGTTCCTCGACGACGACGCCGACAACGAAGCCATGTTCGCGGCGCTCAAGCGGATCGGCGTGCGGCTGGCGCTCGACGATTTCGGGACCGGCTATTCCTCGCTCGGCTATCTGAAGAAGGCGCCGTTCGACAAGATCAAGATCGACCAGAGCTTCGTGCGCGGCGCGACCCAGCCGGGGAGCCGCAACGGCGCGATCATCGCGTCGATCACCAGCCTGGCGCAGGCGCTGGGGATGGACGTGACGGCCGAGGGGGTCGAGACGCTCGACGAGCTCGATCTCGTGCGGGCGCATGGGTGCACGCATATCCAGGGCTACATCTACTCGAAGCCGCTGAGTCCCCAGGACGCCGACGAGCGCCTTGCGGGAGGCCTCGCGATGGAGGCCGTCGGCCCGCGCTCCGCCCGCGCTCCGCGCCGCACCATGCTGCGCAAGATCGTGCTCGAGCACGCCGGGCAGCACTACGCCGGCACCATCCGCAACGTCTCCGCCCGCGGCGCGCTGATCGAGGGGCTGTGGAACGTGCCCGAGGGGACGCGCTTCCGCATCGCCATCTCCGACACCCTGGTCGCCGAAGCGACCGCGCGCTGGTGCGTCGACAATCGCATGGGCGTCGAGTTCGACCAGGCGCTCCCCGACGACCTCGGCGGTCCGGCCGGCAACCCGTTCAACGATCGCCCACTCCCCGAGGACACGAACGAACGGCGCGCCGCCGCCGGCTAGTCCGAAGGCTCGATTCTCCTTGCTGACAGCTGCGCACGCCACGGCTAAGGGCGCGGGATGACCGATCTCGCACGTATCCGGAACTTTAGCATCATTGCGCATATCGACCATGGCAAGTCGACGCTGGCCGATCGGCTGATCCAGCGTTGCGGGGGCCTGACCGACCGCGAGATGAGCGAGCAAGTCCTTGATAACATGGACATTGAGCGCGAGCGCGGGATTACCATCAAGGCCCAGACCGTGCGCCTGAACTACACCGCCAAGGATGGGCAGACCTACGAGCTCAACCTGATGGACACCCCCGGCCACGTCGACTTCGCCTACGAGGTCAGCCGCTCCCTCGCCGCGTGCGAGGGCGCGCTGCTGGTGGTCGACGCCGCGCAGGGGGTCGAGGCGCAGACGCTCGCCAACGTCTACCAGTCGATCGAGCACGATCACGAGATCGTCCCCGTCATCAACAAGATCGACCTCCCCGCCGCCGAACCGGAGAAGGTCCGCGCCGAGATCGAGGACATCATCGGCATCGACGCCAGCGAGGCGGTGCTCACCAGCGCCAAGTCCGGCATCGGGATCGAGGACACGCTCGAGGCGATCGTCGCCAAGATCCCGCCCCCGAAGGGCGACCGCGACGCCCCGCTCAAGGCCATGCTGGTCGACTCCTGGTACGACCCTTACCTCGGCGTGGTCATCCTCGTGCGCGTGATGGACGGCGCGATCCGCAAGGGCCTCCAGGTCAGGTTCATGCAGGGCGGCACCCAGCACCTGATCGACCGCGTCGGCGCCTTCACCCCGAAGCGCGTCGATCTGCCGGAGATCGGTCCGGGCGAGATCGGCTTCATCACCGCGCAGATCAAGGAAGTCGAACAGGCCCGCGTCGGCGACACGATCACCACGGTGAAGGGCGGGGCGGAAAAAGCGCTGCCCGGCTACAAGGAAGTCCAGCCGGTCGTCTTCTGCGGCCTGTTCCCGGTCGACGCCGCGGACTTCGAGAAGCTGCGCGAATCGATCGGCAAGCTGCGGCTCAACGACGCGAGCTTCTCCTACGAGATGGAAAGCTCGGCCGCACTCGGCTTCGGCTTCCGCTGCGGGTTCCTCGGCCTCCTGCACCTGGAGATCATCCAGGAACGCCTCAGCCGCGAGTACGACCTCGACCTCATCACCACCGCCCCCAGCGTCGTCTACCGCATCCGCCTCGGCAAGACGAAGAACGAGGAGGCGAAGACGATCGAGCTGCATAATCCTGCCGACTATCCCGATCCCAACCGGATCGAGTGGATCGAGGAGCCGTGGATCAAGGCGACGATCTACACGCCCGACGAATACCTCGGCTCGATCCTCAAGCTGTGCCAGGACCGGCGCGGCATCCAGACCGACCTCACGTATGTCGGCGGCCGCGCGCAGGTGACCTACGAGCTGCCGCTGAACGAGGTCGTGTTCGACTTCTACGACCGCCTGAAATCGATCAGCCGCGGCTATGCCAGCTTCGACTACGAGCAGATCGGCCTGCGCGAGGGGGACCTGGTCAAGATGAACATCCTGGTCAACAACGAGCCGGTCGACGCGCTGAGCCTGATCGTCCACCGCTCGGTGGCCGAAGAGCGCGGCCGCGGCATGTGCGAGCGCCTGAAGGACCTGATCCCGCGCCACCTGTTCAAGATCCCGATCCAGGCCGCGATCGGCGGCAAGGTGATCGCGAGAGAGACCATCGCCGCGCTGCGCAAGGACGTGACCGCCAAGTGCTACGGCGGCGACATCACGCGCAAGAAGAAGCTGCTGGAGAAGCAGAAGAAGGGCAAGGCGCGGATGCGGGAGTATGGCAACGTGTCGATCCCGCAGGAGGCGTTTATTGCGGCGCTGCGGATGGGGGAGGAGTGACGAGCGCCCGCGTGTAAGCGAGGATTGCGAAGCAACCGGAGCTTAGACGCGAATCAGCGCCGTCACGGCCGGGGGCCGGCGAAGCCTCTAGCGAGCCGAGCCCTTCGACGACGCGGCTTTGCCGCAGCGGATGCCATTCAATTGGCCGTATCTGATCGCGATGCGCCCTGTTCATCGCGTAACAAAGGGTAGGGCATGATCGCGTGTCCGTGATCGGAGAGGAAGTGGCGTGTCTCCGGCGGAGTATTGTGAGCGTCGATGGGGGAGGGATGTGGCAACCCGCTTGTATCAGTAGAGCCTTGCCAGATATGCATCGATGATGGCATTGAAACTATCCCTTTCGCGTGTGGTCGAGCCTAGCAAGTTGAGGGACTACTTCCCGGAAATTCTTGCTTTGTCCAAACGAGAAGCGAACCCGTTGGGCTTCATTCCTTCAGGAGGAATGGAAACGGCTATAGAAAATCGACGACTTCTCGCCCTTGTGGATGATGCTACCGATCGTCTGGCTGGATATATTTTCTTTGGCGGGGTGTTCCCATCAGCAAAAGTCTTCCAGATCGCGGTCAATCCTGACCTTCGCAGGGAAGGAATTGGCTCTTCACTTCTAGAATTGCTGGCGTCGCATCTAGAACACTTTGGATACCGCTCGTTGGTGGCCGACATCAGGGACGACCTTGACGGGGCGTTAGCCTTCTACCGAGCGAATGGATTCACCCAGGTTTCGACCCGCGAAGGCGGTGCAACACGAGGCCGAACAATCCTCACCCACGTCAAGGAACTTGATACTGAGGATCTTTTTTCGGTTTTCGATAGACAGGACTTTCTCGTGAGTCAGATTCACGAGTTGGCTTCTCGGGGCGAGGCAAAGTTCTCGCTCGATCTCAATGTCTATTTCGATCTCACAAAGAGGCGGGAGCACGCGGGGCAAGCGGAAGAGCTCTTTAGAGCGGCATTAGCCGGCACGATCAGAGTCTCAGTCGCTGATGAATTCGTACGTGAACTTAGGAAGAATTCCAAAGCAAATCACTGCGACCCGATCCTTAACCTTGCACTTTGCATCCCTAAGCTGCCGCGCGTCGATGAGGTCGAGCTTAAGGAAATTCGATCGAAGATTCATCGCCTAGTATTTCCTCATCTACTAAGCCCGACGCCGCAGTCCCTGAGCGATTGTGCGCATCTGGCACATGCTGCACTTGCCCGCTCTACGGCATTCGTGACGCGCGATGGCACTTTGCTGGAAGCAAGCCCCCTGGTGCTAAAGGAAATCGGGCTTGAGATCGTTTCGCCACAGGAGCTCTTCGCTCTCCTACCTTCAGAGCTACACGGCGTGGCGGGTGAGCTATCAGGTCAAGGGTTTCGTATTCAGGTCTGCGACGTCTCGGATGCGAAGAGGTTTGTATCGGAACTAGGAGGCCGCCTCAATCTCTATGATCCGATCATAAGGTTACTGGAAACCGATCATTCGATCGTTCGATCGGTTGAACTTGGCGGCCGGATTGAAGCTCTTGCCGTCGCTTCAATGCCGCAACAACTGGGGCCGAGGGCCGAGATGGCTGTAGTTTGTCGGCCTGAAAACCCAAGTCGACGGTTATTCGTCGATCATTTGCTGGATCTGCTGCTGCGCATTTCGTCCCAAACATCGCCCACAGCGGTACGACTCCAAAAAATTCCGGGTCAATCGGTCGTGAACGAAGTAGCTCGCGCGCGCGGCTTCATCCAACCAGATGCTACGTGCTTCGAGAAATCGGTCATCGGTAAGCCGCTCCACCCCGCGAATTGGACCGGAGTTGCGCGTGCGCTTTCCGCACGCACAGGAATTAAGCTCCCGGAATCTTCACCGCTGCAAGAACGCGACAGGGTAAGTGTCGAGGCAAACGGTGTGATGCGCGAGATACCTTTGGCTTCTGTCGAGGCGTTGCTCGGCCCAACGCTAATATGGTGGAATTCGAGATCATCCGTGATTGTTCCAATTCAGAAGCAGTACGCGGAGGAACTCCTTGGAGTACGCGCGAACAAGGCATTCGATTTCATTGAAAGTCGGGACGCGGCCTTTCGAACTCTGCGTGGATACGTAAGTAGTCCCCGTAGTGCGCTGAGGATGGAGGCCGGATCTCTTATTTTCTTTTACGAATCCAAGAAGAATGGTGGTGCTGGTGCAGTTTTAGCGGTTGCGAAAATTGTATCCGCGACTGTGGTAAAGAAAGATATTGTTGGAAAAAATGAGTTTGAATATCTGGTGGTTAATGATCTAGACGAGTTTTCATCGTCGGCAGAGATACTGATGACGAAGTTCGACAACCTTTTTCAGCTCGAATATCCGGTCACACTCAGGGAGCTGCGTCGGTTGGGCGCCGCTGACGGTGCCAATCTGGTGACCGCGCGGGAGATCGATGCGACGCAGAGTAGATCGATCCTCGAGCAGGGTTTCACTTCATGATTGGCCGACACGATGTATTAATTTCGATCTACCCCGAGTTCGCAGAGGCGATACTTCGCGGCGAAAAGACAGTTGAACTTCGACGAAGGATACCGGGACTTCGGTCGGGAATGAGAATGTGGATTTACGCGACCAAACCTGTCGGCGCGATCTTAGGTTATGCTATGGTCGGTGGGGTGTCGAAGGGGCCGCCAGAGAAAATGTGGAAGATATTTGGAGATAGCACCGGGATCGAACGGGAGCATTTTGACAGCTACTTCTTAGATTCGAGTGTCGCTGTTTGTATTACGCTCACGGGCGTACGCGAGGGCGTTCCTTTGCCAAGTCATGAGTTCAAGAGAGTGAGGCCAAGCTTCCATCCGCCACAGCTCTTCACACGGATTAGCGATGCCGAAGCGGAGTATCTGGATAAGATGCTTTTCCCAATGGAGTTTGCGGCCGAAGCGTAACCGCCGTCGATGCGTTTCTCCTCCGACGCGGCGGAGCCGTTCTGGTGGTCCTCCGCCCCGATCCGCTTGAACTCCCCGTACCGCGCGCTTGCGAGGGGGCATGTTGGCGAAGCGGTTCCGGTGCATGATTTACAGCCACTCGTCGACCCAGCGCGGGCCGCCTCTCACACGTGAGGTCGCGGGCGCGTCCGTGGGGCACAGACGCGTTCCGGCTCGCAATCACTCGGTGTCGAATGGGCGGCGATGGATGGGCGGCGCTTCCGCTCGGTGCTCGCGGATTGGAGCTCTTCAGGCCTTGGGCGTTGCGCAGGCCCACCCCCGGCCCCTCCCGCAAGCGGGAGGGGAGGAGATCACCAGCCGTCGTCCTTCAGCGTCCTGATGCGCGGGCCGTGCGGTTCGGTGGGCGGGGGTTCCGGCGTCTCGTCTCCGGCCGCGTCGTCCTCCCCTTCCAGTTCCTTCTCCAGCTCCTCGCGGTAGTTCACCACGGTGGGATATTCCCCCTGCGGCCGGGGGAGCTCGGGGAGGCCGGCCTTCTCGCGCTCGCGGTTCTTGTAGGCGAGCGAGGCGGGGTGTTCCGGGTCCTCGTAGGGGTTGTAGCCGTTGGCCTCGTCCTCCTGCCGGGCGGCTTCGTAGGCGTCGTGGAGGGCGCGGGTGCGGGGGCTCATGGCGAAGAGGAAGCGTTCGCGCATCTTGCCGAGCTTGCGGTCGATGCTGGCGAGCACCTCGTCCTCGTGCTCGTAGGAGGCCTCGCGCTTCTTCTCCTCCTCCCATTCCTGGCGCCACTGCTTCTTCAGGCGCTCGAGCTCCATCTTGCCGATCGCGTTCAGGCCTTTCGCCTTGCCTTCGGTGAAGCGCTCGGGCGCGCGGTTGCGGAGCATGAACATGAGCAGCCGGTCGTTGTAGGTGCGGCGGGTCCCGACGAGCTTGCCGTAGGAGTAGACGGGCACCTCGACGCCGTTGAGCGCGCGCTCCATCGCGACGTCCTCGATCCGCTGGACGCCGAGCTGGAGCGCGGCCTCCCACGCCTGGCGGAAGCTCTCCGCGCCCGGCTGGCGGCGGAGCTCGTAGGCGCCGGGCTGGCTCATGTTGACGGCGCGGCAGGCGGCCTCGACGCTGCCAGTGTCGGCCAGCGCCTCGATGAAGGCGCGCTGGCGTTCGTCGGTCCAGCCGTCGTGGCGCTGGCACTGGCGGGGGACGGGGGTGAAGGCGGGCAGTTCGCCTGCGGGGGCGGGCAGGCGGGCCTCGCGATTGTCTGTGCGGCGGGTCATTTTCGATTCTACAGCACACGAGGTGTGCTGTAGGAAAATGTTTTTTGTTTGTTCTTTCGCACGCGCATCCGCGCGCGCGTCCTCGGCGCTGCTCCTTCCGCTTCGCTACGGGGCGCCTGCGGGCGGGCGGTCGCCCTTGCGGTCGGCTGATCGCCGACCGGGGCTTTCCCGGCCATGGCTATCAGGCGATGTCTCGGTCCCGCAGGGACCGCAAGGCCGACCGGCCGCCGCGCCTACTGGCGCGGAAGCCAAGGGGCCGGATGGGCCCGCCGGCGCTTGAGGCTAAACAAAAAACAAACTCGTCACGGACGAGTTTGCCCGTCCCCGTGCACCAGGTACTTGAAGCTGCACAGCTGCTCGAGGCCGACGGGGCCGCGGGCGTGCATCTTGCCGGTGGCGATGCCGATTTCGGCGCCCATGCCGAACTCGCCGCCGTCGGAGAACTGGGTGGAGGCGTTGTGCATCACCACCGCGCTGTCGATCGCGGTCAGGAAACGGCGGGCGGCTTCGGCGTCCTCGGTCAGGATCGCGTCGGTGTGGTGGCTGGAGTGTTCATCGACCCAGGCGATGCCTTCGTCGAGGCCGTCGACGATCTTCACGCTGGCGATGGGATCAAGGTACTCGGTGTCCCAGTCCTCCCCGGTCGCGGGCTTGATCCGGTCGTCGAGCGCGACCGCTTCGGCGTCGCCGCGCAGTTCGCAGTCGGCGGCCATGGCGTCGGCCAGCTTGGGGACGACTTCGCCCGCCACCGCGCGGTCGATGACGATGCTCTCGGTCGCGCCGCAGATGCCGGTGCGGCGCAGCTTGGCATTGCGGATCACCTTCACCGCCTCGTCGATGTCGGCCGCCGCGTGGACGTAGCTGTGGCAGTTGCCGTCGAGGTGGAGGAGGGTGGGGACCTTCGCCTGGTCGCGCACCAGTTCGACCAGCCCGCGACCGCCGCGGGGGATGACGAGATCGACGTAGTCGACCGCGCGCAGCAACTCGGCCACGGCCTCGCGGTCGGTGGTCTGGACGGTCTGCACCGCGTCCTCCGGCAGGCCGGCGGCCTTGAGCCCGGCGCGCATGGCGGCGACGATCTCGCGGGTCGAGTTGCGGCTCTCCGAACCGCCGCGCAGGATCACCGCGTTGCCCGATTTGAGGCACAGGGCCGAGGCGTCGGCGCCGACGTTGGGGCGCGATTCGTAGATCATGCCGATCACGCCGATGGGGACGGCGACGCGCTCGATCTTGAGGCCGTTGGGCCGCTCGAAGGTGGCGAGCTTGCGGCCGACGGGGTCGGGCAGCTCGGCGATTTCCTCGAGCGCTTTCGCCATGCCCTCGATGCGGTCCTCGGTCAGGCGCAGGCGGTCGACGAAGCTGTCGGGCTTCTTGCCCTCGACGCTCGCCACATCGGCGGCGTTCGCCTCGAGCAGCGCGGGCGTGGCTTCGCGCAGCGCCTTGGCGGCTTCCCGCAGCGCCGTGTTCTTCGCCTCGGTGCTGGCGGACAGGAGCCCGCGCGCTGCCTCACGCGCGCGGCGTCCGAGCTCATGGATATGGATCTGCGGGTCTAGTGTCTGGTCGTTCATCGGAATCCTCGTATCGTTCGTGTCATGAGCGGGAGCGCGCGGCGAGTCAGCGCAGCTCGACCGCCCGTTCGTAGGCCGCCTGCAAGGTCACGCGCATCAGGCGCGAGAGCGTCTCGTCCCCGTTGAGCGCGGCAAGGCCGGCGGCGGTGGTGCCGCCCTTGCTGGTCACCGAATTGCGCAGCGTCTCGAGGTCGGGCGCGCCGTCCTCCATCGCCATCGCGAGCGCGCCGGCCATCGTCCCGAGCACCATCGCGCGGGCATCTTCCGCGCTGAAGCCCTGCTCCTCGGCGGCGGCGACATAGGCGCGGGCGATCTCGAACACATAGCCGGGGCCGGAGCCGGCGACGGCGGTCACGCGGTCGAGCCGGTCCTCGTCGTCGACGGTCACCACGGTGCCCGCGCGCTCCATCATCGCGGAGGCGTGGGCGCCCTGGTCGGCACCAACCTCGGGGCCGGCGTAGAGCCCGCTGACGCCCTGGCCGACGGCCGCCGGCAGATTGGGCATGACGCGCACGACCGGGGCGCCGTTCATCGCACGGGCGATCCGCTGCGCCGAACAGCCGGCGGCGATCGACAGCACGTAGCCGCCCTCGGCCAGCCGGCTGGCGTAGCCGGGAAGCACCTCGTTGATCATCTGCGGCTTGATCGCCACGATCACCACGTCGAAGTTTTCGTCACCAAGTGCCTCGATGTCAGCGACCAACCGCGCGCCCGACGGTGCCGAATCGAGTGCTGGATCGACGATCGTGAAGTTCTCGCCTCCCGTCATCCAGTGATTCAGGAGTGCGCCACCCATCTTGCCGCAGCCGATCATGACTATGTTGTTGAAGTTCAAGTGAAGCCCCTAGCTCGAAAAACGAATAATCCCCTGGAACCGCGTGGACGATAGAATAAAATTCCTGCCGCAGGCGATCGCGCCACGCTGGAATGGATTTTTTCCATATCCCCGGTTGTGCATTGCACAACGGCTATCTACGTAACGGACCGAATTTTTCAAGGAACGGATTTTATCGCTGTGGCTGAGAATCGAAACGTCGTCGTCAAGATTGGTTCCGCGCTCCTCGCCAATTCCGACCTCCTGACTCCGCGCTTCGGCTTCATGCAGAGACTGCTCGAGGATGTCGCCCGACTGCGGAACGAGGGATACAACGTCATCCTGTGCTCCTCCGGCGCGGTGGCACTGGGCCTCAAGATCGTGGGCGAAACGCCCGAGACCGCGGGCGTCAGCGACAAGCAGGCGGCCGCAGCCTGCGGCATGCCCCTGCTGCTGAACGCCTACAAGCAGGTCGGCCACGAATACGGGTTCGAGATCGCGCAGGTTCTGCTCACGCTGGGCGACTTCGAGCATCACCGCCGCTTCCTCAACACCCGCAACACCGTTCACCGGCTGCTGGAGGCGGGGGTGGTGCCGATCGTCAACGAGAACGATTCGATCACGACCGAAGAGATCCGGGTCGGCGACAACGATCGGCTGGCCGCCAAGGTGGCGCAGATGGTCGGCGCGAAGGACTTTGTCATCCTGACCTGCGTCGACGGCCTCTACGACCGCAACCCCGACGAGCCCGGGGCCGAGCTGGTGGAGGAAGTTCGCGACGTCGGCGAGTACATGGCCGCGACCACCGGGACGAGCACGCTCGGCACCGGCGGCATGACCACCAAGCTCAAGGCCGCGAACATGGCGCAGGAGGCCGGCTGCACGACCTACATCGCCAACGGCGAATACGAACGCCCGCTGTCCGCCGTGCTGAACGGCGAGCGGCGCTGCACCAAGTGCCTGCCCCACCCGAATCCGATGTCGGGCAAGGACGGCTGGATCGCCAATCGCCTGCAGATGGCCGGCAGCATCGAGGTGGCGAAGGAGCTCGCCGACGAACTGGTGCAGAACAAGCGCTCCATCCACCGCGAGGACATTCAGGCGATGGATGGCGATTTCACCCGCGGCGACGTGCTGCACCTCTACGACACCGACGGCGTGGAGCGCGCGCGAGGCCTGAGCGATTTCACCTCCGAGGAAATCCGGGTGATGATCGTCAATCCCGAGACTCCGCCCGAGCAGCTGCTGGGGTACCAGACGAAGGGCGAGATCATTCGTGCGAACAATCTCGTCATGCTGGATAACCGTCACCTCCTGTGGGACGCGCCGGCGGGGATGACCGCGTCGCCGTGATGCGGTGAAGGGGCGGGATAGAGCCCTCCGCCATCCCGGCGCTCGCTGGGATGACGTTCTTGATTGATGAAGGGATAGGGGTGGCCGACGACAAGATGATGGCCGTCCCCGCCGCCAACTTCACTTTGCGTTCAGCGAGTGCGGCGGTATAGGCCGCTGCCATGACCACACGTCCGCGTTCGCCGCTCAAGCTCGCTTTCGCCGCCACCGCATGCGCGGCGACCGTCCTCACCGCAGGTTGCGCAGGGACCGGCGGCGGCTCCGGAGATTCGCTCGCCTATGTCGCGCGCGACGTGGAAACGCTCTATGCCGAAGCGAAGCGGCGGCTCGATAACGGCAATGCCAAGTTCGCCGCCGCGCTGTTCGATGAAGTCGAGCGTCAGCACCCCTATTCGCCGTGGGCGCGCCGCGCCCAGTTGATGAGCGCGTTCAGCTACTACGTCGCGCGCGACTACAACAAGGCAATTCAGAGCGCGCAGCGCTTCCTGTCGATCCATCCCGGTAACAAGGACGCGCCCTACGCCTATTATCTGATCGCGCTCAGCTATTACGAGCAGATCAGCGACGTGCATCGCGATCAGGCGATCACCGAGCAGGCGCGTACCGCTCTGAACGAGGTCGTCCGCCGCTTCCCGCAGACCGCATATGCGGCCGATGCGCGGCTGAAGCTCGACCTCGTCAACGATCACCTCGCCGGCAAGGAGATGGAGATCGGGCGCTTCTACGAACGGAGCGGCAGATGGCTTGCGGCGCAGATCCGCTTCCAGAACGTGGTCGACAACTACCAGACCACCAGCCATGCGCCCGAGGCGCTTTACCGCCTGACCGAGACCAGCCTGGCGCTCGGTATTCCGCAGGAGGCGGTGAAATACGCCGCGGTTCTGGGCGCGAACTATCCGGGCACCGAATGGTACGAGAAGGCTTACGAGCTGGTGCAGGACCACGCGGCGGGTGTCAGCGCGAGCTGATCGCGGCTGTTCGCAAGCGCGTGCCGGTTGGTGACGCGCTTTCCTATACAGGCTAGAGAATCGGGCCAGTCATGCTGACCCGCCTGTCCATCCGCAACGTCGTGCTGATCGAAGCGCTCGATCTCGATTTCGGGCGCGGCCTTGGCGTGCTCACGGGCGAGACGGGCGCGGGCAAGTCGATCCTGCTCGACGCGCTGGGCCTCGTCCTCGGCAATCGGGCGGAGACCATGCTGGTGCGGGGCGGCGAGGACCGCGCGAGCGTGACCGCGAGCTTCGAGTTCGCTCGGCTGCCCGATGCGGTGGCCGAAGCGCTCGACGATGCGGAGATCGCGATCGAGCCCGGCGAACCGCTGATCGTCCGTCGCCAGGTACGCGCCGATGGCGGGAGCAAGGCCTTCGTCAACGACCAGCCGGTCAGCGTCGCGCTGCTGCGCGCGCTCGCGCCGGTGCTGGTCGAGCTGCACGGACAGCACGACGACCGCGGGCTGGTCAATCCGCGCGGCCACCGGGCCCTGCTCGACCGCTATGCCGGGGCGGACACCGCGGGTGTCGCCGCGGCGTGGGATGCCTGGCGCGGGGCCGAAGAGCGGCTGGAAAGTGCGCGCGCGGCGATCGATCAGGCCAGGGCCGACCAGGATCTGCTGCTGGCGCATCTGGCGGAGCTGACCGCGCTCGAGCCGCAAGCGGGCGAGGAGGCGCGGCTCGCCGAAGCGCGCGCGGCCATGCAGAAAGGCGAGCGCCTTTCGGGCGATCTCGAGGAGCTGCGTCATGTCTGGGACGGATCCGATTCGCCGCTCGCCGCGCTCCGGGTGGCGGCGCGGCGGCTCGACCGGATCGCGCCCGAGCACCCGCTGCTGGCTGAAGCGCTGGCCGCGCTTGATCGCGCGGTGATCGAGGCGAGCGAGGCTGAGGCGAAGCTGGAAGCTGCGGCCGAGGCCCTCGTGCACGATCCGGCCGCATTGGAGGCGGCCGAGACGCGCCTGTTCGACTTGCGCGCGCTCGCCCGCAAGCACCGCTGTGAGGTGGACGAGCTGCCCGAGAAGATGCGCGCGTTTCGCGCCGCGCTCGACGCCATCGAAGGCGGGGAGGCCGAGCTCGACGCGCTCGAAGCGGCGGCGCGCGAGGCGGGGGAGCTCTATCGCCGGCGCGCAGGCGCCTTGCATGAGGCGCGGTTTGCGGCGGCGGCGAAACTTGACCAGGCTGTGGCGGCGGAGCTGGCGCCGCTCAAGCTCGATGCGGCGCGGTTCCGCACCGCGGTCGGCGAACTGCCCGAGGAACGCTGGGGGCCGCACGGACTGGACAGCGTCGAATTCCTGATCGCAACCAATCCGGGTGCGGACTTCGCCCCGCTGGCCAAGATCGCCAGCGGGGGCGAGCTGTCGCGCTTCATCCTTGCGCTCAAGGTTGCGCTCGCCGAGCAGGGCGGGGCGGCGACGGTGATCTTCGACGAGATCGACCGCGGCGTCGGCGGCGCGGTCGCCAGCGCGATCGGCGAACGCCTTGCGCGGCTGGCGGAAGGCGGGCAGCTGCTCGCGGTGACGCACAGCCCGCAAGTCGCCGCGCGCGGCCGCGTGCACTACCTGATCGCGAAGTCGAGCGAGGGCACCGTCACGAAGACCTCCGTCCTGCTGCTCGACGAGAGCGGTCGGCAGGAAGAAATCGCGCGCATGCTCTCGGGCGCCGAAGTGACGCCCGAGGCACGCGCACAGGCGGACCGGTTGCTGGAGGGGGTGTGAGGCATGCCGCGCTCGGGATCGCCTTGCTGATGGCCACGGGCACGTCCTCGGCCGCGCCCGCCGGCGGCGACACGTTCGGCACCGATGCGCATCTGGAGCCGTCGGAGCCGGACGCGGTGCTGCGCTATGCCGATCATCACCGCGGGTTCGCGGAGTTGCGATTGCCGGTGGGAGAGGGGCCGTTTCCGCTCGCGGTGATCTTCCATGGCGGGTGCTGGAAGACCGGCGTGGCCAACCAGGCCTACATGGCGCCGCTCGCGACGCGCTGGCAGGGGCAGGGGATCGCCACGCTCAACGTCGACTACCGCGAGGTCGGCGACGGCGGCGGCTGGCCGGGCAGCTTCGCGGACTGGCAGGCCGCGGCCGCGCTGATCGACCGGGTATCCGCCGCGCACCCGATCGACCGTGCGCGGGTGACGCTGGTCGGCCACTCGGCCGGCGCGCTCCCGGCCCAGTGGCTGGCAATGGCGCAGGGGAGCGACAGCCCGCTTGGCGCGCGCGAGCCACTGGCGGTGCGCGCGGCAATCGTCCTCGACGGCCCGGCGGATATCGGGGCGGAGCGCACGGCGTTCGACGCCCTGTGCGAGTTTTCGGCGGTCGATCCGTTCATGGGCGGCGATCCGGGCGCCGTGCCCGCGCGCTATGGCGCGATTACGCCCGCGGACCATGCACCGCAGCTGGAGGAACTGCTGTTCGTCCAGGCTGTCCTCCCGTCTCCGCCTGAACCCGCGCAGGCGGCAATTCGCGCTGCGGGCACACGGTTGGAGATTCGAGAGAACCCCGGCGCCAGCCACTTCGATGTCCTCACACCCGGCTCCGAAGCCCACGCCGCCAACGAACCCGCCATGCTGAATCTGTTGCGGGGCGGAGAGGTTGCTCGATGATGGACCGGCGAATGCATCTGGCGGCGCTTGCCGCTTTTGCGGCGGCGGTGTTGCCCGCGCGGCGGGTGGAAGCGCTGGGGAGGATCATGGAAGAGCAACAACCGCAATACGGCCTGATCGGGCAGATCATCGCGCAGCCCGGCCAGCGCGCGGCGCTCGCGGCGATTCTGACCGAGGGCACGGAGAAGATGCCGGGCAACTTCGCCTATCTCGTCGGCGAGGATGCGGCCAATCCGGATGCGCTGTGGGTGGTCGAGATATGGGCGGATGAAGAGGCTCACGCCGCCTCGCTGGCCTTGCCGCAGGTCAAGGCGGCGATCGCAAAGGGCCGCTCGCTGATTGCGGAATTCGGCACTCGCGCGGAGTTCAAGCCGGTGGCAAACGCCGCTGCATGACGGATATTGAATCGCTCTCCGAGGCCGAGGCCGCCAACGAGCTGATGCGGCTCGCGAAGGCGATCGCGCGGCACGACCGGCTCTATCACGCCGAGGACGCGCCGGAGATCACCGATCAGGAATACGATGCGCTCGTGCGCCGCAATGCCGAGCTGGAGGAGCGGTTTCCGCATCTCGTGCGGGCGGATTCGCCGTCGCGAGCGGTCGGGCATGCGGTTGCGGGGTCGCCGCTGTCGAAGGTGACGCACGAGGTTCGCATGATGAGCCTCGATAACGCCTTCGCCGAGGAGGAGGTGGCGGACTTCGTCGCGCGCGTGCGGCGCTATCTCGCGCTCGCGGAGGACGCGCCGCTCGCCTTTACCGCGGAGGACAAGATCGACGGGCTGTCGTGCTCGCTGCGGTACGAGAACGGCACGCTCGTCCGCGCGGCGACCCGCGGTGACGGGCTGGTGGGGGAGGATGTCACCGCGAACGTGGCGTGCATTGCGGACATTCCGCAGCAATTGAAGCCCTCTCCCTTTCAGGGGAGAGGGAGGAGCCGCGACGCGGCGGAGCGAGAGGGGGAGGAGGACAATATCCCCCTCTCCCCGACCCTCTCCCCTGGAGGGGAGAGGGAGTTTCCCGAAGTCTTCGAGATACGCGGCGAGGTCTACATGGAGCGCGAGGCCTTCCTTGCGCTCAACGGGCGGCTGATGGAGGAGGCGCGGGCGCAGGCGGAGGCGAAGGGGGAGGAATTCGACCCCGCCAAAGTCCGCCAGTTCGCCAATCCGCGCAATGCCGCCGCCGGTTCGCTGCGGCAGAAGGACCCGAGCGTGACCGCCAGCCGGCCCCTTCGGTTCTGGGCCCACGGGTGGGGCGCGGCATCGGAAGTGCCGGGCGAAACGCAGCACGTGGTCATGCGGCGGATCGGCGAATGGGGCCTGCCGATCAGCCCTGATCTCAAGCGCTGCCAGTCGCTGGAGGAGATGCTCGCGCACTACCACGCGATCGGCGAGGGGCGCGCAAAGCTCGGCTACGAGATCGACGGCGTGGTTTACAAGGTCGACCGGCTGGACTGGCAGGAGCGGCTCGGCTTCGTCGCCAAGGCGCCGCGCTGGGCGCTGGCGCACAAGTTTCCCGCGGAGCAGGCCGAGACGACGCTGGAGGCGATCGACATCCAGGTCGGGCGCACCGGCAAGCTGACCCCGGTCGGCCGGCTCGCGCCGGTGCTCGTCGGCGGGGTGACGGTGACCAATGTCACGCTGCACAACCGCGACGAGATCGCGCGGCTCGGTGTGCGGCCGGGCGACCGGATCAAGGTCCAGCGCGCGGGCGACGTGATCCCGCAAGTGGTCGAGAACCTGACCCGCGATGCCAAGCGGCTGCCCTATCATTTCCCGGAGGAATGCCCGGAGTGCGGCAGCGAGGCCGTCGCCGAGGAGGGCGAGGTCGACGTGCGCTGCACCGGCGGCCTGATCTGCCCGGCGCAGCGGACCGAGCGTCTCAAGCACTTCGTCAGCCGGGGCGCGCTCGACATCGAGGGGCTGGGCGAGAAGACGATCGAGCAGTTCTTCGCCCTCGGCTGGCTCGAAAGCCCGGCCGACATCTTCCGCCTCGAGCGCCGGCGCGACGAGATCCTCGCGCTCGAGGGGTGGAAGGACAAGTCTGTGGACAACCTGTTGGCGAGCATCGAGGCCAAGCGCGCGCCCGATGCCGCGCGGCTGCTGTTCGGGCTCGGCATCCGCCACGTCGGCGCGGTCACCGCGCGCGACCTGATGAAGGGCCTGAGCGACATCCGGCGTCTGCCGGGCAAGGCGGCGGAGATCCACGCCTACCGCGAGGAGAACCCGCGCGGGCCGGACGAATCCGAAGGCAAGTTCAACACCCGCATGGTCGAGGCGATCAAGGACATCCTCGAAGTGCGTGCCGACGGGATCGGCACCGCGGTCGGCTTCGCGCTGGCCGACTTCTTCCACGAGGATCACAACCGCGATGTGTGGCACGACCTGATCGGCGCCGAGCCCGGCGCGGGCGTGGTCGATCCGCCGGCTTACGTGATCGAGACGAAGGACAGCGCGGTGGCGGGCAAGACGGTCGTCTTCACCGGCAAGCTGGAGACCATGAGCCGCGACGAGGCCAAGGCCCAGGCCGAGCGCCTCGGCGCCAAGGCCGCCGGATCGGTCAGCGCCAAGACCGACCTCGTGGTTGCCGGCCCCGGGGCCGGCAGCAAGCTCAAGAAAGCGGCGGAGCTCGGCATCGAGGTGATCGACGAGGCCGCCTGGGCAGAGATCGTCAAGGCGGCGGGCTGAGAGCCACCTTCCCCCGCTAATCGCGTCATCCCAGCGAAGGCTGGGATCGCTCTCCGCACCGTACAACCTGGCGGCACGCGACCCCAGCTTTCGCTGGGGTGACGGATATGCGTATGGAGCGGCGCGCCCCGAGCCAAGGCGTGGCCTGTCTGCGGCGGTCGACGCAACGTTATCGCTGGCCATCCATTGGCCAGGTAGACGTGGCCTTTTCCACGTCCTGCTCCGCGCCTCCCGGCGCCCCGCGCCGGATGGTGAGGGGGCGAACCAGCCAACTAGCGGAGACGAACGATGCAAGTCAGCGAATGTATGACGAGAGACGTCCAGGTGGCGAGCCCGGACGACACCATCCAGCAAGCCGCCCAGATCATGGACCGCATCGATGCCGGCGTGCTTCCGGTGGGTCAGGACGAGCGCCTCGTCGGGATGATCACCGACCGCGACATCGCGGTTCGCGCCGTTGCCAAGGGCCGCGAATGCGACACGCCCGTGCGCGAGGCGATGAGCGGCGAGGTCCTGTACTGCTACGCCGACGACGATGCAGACGAAGTGCTCGAGAACATGGGGGACCAGCAGCTGCGCCGGATGCCCGTGGTCGATCGCGACAAGCGGCTGGTCGGCATCGTCTCGATCGGCGATCTCGCGAAGAAGGACGAGCGCGACTCCGGCGAGGCGCTGAGCCAGATCGCGCAGCCGGGCGGTCTGCACGCCACCTGACGCCAACCAAGGAGAAGACCGATGAGCGCCAACGGCCTCGAGGTATTCGACAAGACCCTGCAGACGACCAACATCTGGCTCGACCAGATCATGGAGCGGCTAGGCCCCGACCGGCAGGTCGCGTGGAAAGCGCTGAGCACAGTGCTGCACAAGCTGCGCGACCGCTTGCCGGTGGAGGAGGCGGCGCACCTCGGCGCGCAGCTCCCGCTGCTCGTGCGCGGGGTCTACTACGATCAGTACCAGCCCGCGCGGCAGCCAGTCCGATGCAACCGCGAGGAGTTCGTCGCCGAAGTGACCGAATGGCTGGCCGACACCCGGCCGGTCGATCCGGAGGAGGCGATCCGGGCCGTGTTCGACGTGCTGTCGCGCAACATCGACACCGGGCAGATCGAGAAGATCAAGGCGATCCTGCCCGAGGGCATCCGCGACCTCTGGCGCAGCGCCGAACAGGTGGCCTGAAGGTCTTGGTGCGCGCCGGCTAGTTCGGCGGTGCCACGTCGTAGTGGATGATCTGCACGGCGATCAGGCCGTCCTTCACCACGAAGGCGTCGGCGCCGTGGCGCGTGCGTGCGCCGTTGGCGGCGGTCGCGGACCAGCCGAGCAGGGCGTAGTCGTCGGCCACCCGCAGCAGTTCGTAGCGATAGGTGGCGTCGGGCAGGTTTTCCTGGAGGATGCGGGCCGTCTTGCGAATCCCGTCTTTGCCGCGGAATACGCCGTCCTTCGCCATGACGAGCAAGTCGTCGGCGTAGTTCCGCTCGACGTCCGCACCCAGATCGTGCTCGCGCTGCAGCGCAAGATGGTCCTCGATGACTTCCCGTGTCGATCGCATCGGCTTCTCCTCAGGGGGAAGAACGCCGGTGTTGGGCGAGTGTTTCAAAGGGAGGAGCCGGTCCGCCGACCGCGCGTGTCGCGGCGTGGGACGGTCGATTGGGGGCGCCCCTCTGTCATCCCCGCGAAAGCGGGGATCCATAGTCGAACCGCAGACCCGGGATTCCCGCTTTCGCGGGGATGACAGGGTACTTTCGCGGGGATGACAGGGTTAAGAGCTTGGCGCACTCCTCTGCGTCTCCGCGAGCGCACTCTTTTGGCAGCTCGGCCGTCGCGGGAGGGTACAGGCCCACCCCCGGCCCCTCCCGCAAGCGGGAGGGGAGAAGAGGGTCAGCGGGTCAGCTTCTTGTATGCGAGGCGGGTGGGGCGGTCGGCGGCGTCGCCGAGGCGGCGGCGCTTGTCTTCCTCGTAGGCTTCGAAGTTGCCTTCGAACCATTCGACGTGGCTGTTGCCTTCGAACGCGAGGATGTGGGTCGCCAGCCGGTCGAGGAAGAAGCGGTCGTGCGAGATGACCACGGCGCAGCCGGCGAAGTTCTCGATCGCCTCTTCCAGCGCGCCGAGCGTCTCGACGTCCAGGTCGTTGGTCGGCTCGTCCAGCAGGAGGACGTTGCCGCCCTGCTTGAGCATCTTGGCCATGTGGACGCGGTTGCGCTCACCGCCCGACAGCTTGCCGACATTCTTCTGCTGGTCCTGGCCCTTGAAGTTGAACGCGCCGACATAGGCCCGCGTCGACATGTCGTGGCCGTTGACCTTCATGTAGTCGAGCCCGTCGGAGATCTCCTCCCACACGTTGTGTTTGGGGTCGAGATGGTCGCGGCTCTGGTCGACATAGCCGAGGCGCACCGTGTCGCCGATCTCGACGCTGCCGCTATCGGGTTCTTCCTTGCCGGTGAGAATCTTGAACAGCGTGGACTTGCCGGCGCCGTTGGGGCCGATCACGCCGACGATGCCGCCCGGGGGCAGCATGAACGACAGGTTCTCGAACAGCAGCTTGTCGCCATAGGCCTTGGAGATGTTCTTGGCCTCGATCACCTTGCCCCCGAGGCGCTCGGGCACCTGGATGACGATCTGCGCCTTGCCCGGCTTGCGGTCGCTCTGCGCTTCCTGAAGCTGCTCGAACTTGCGGATACGCGCCTTGGACTTGGTCTGGCGCGCGGCCGGCGTCTGCCGGATCCACTCGAGTTCGCGGCTGAGCGACTTCTGCCGCCCGCTCTCCTCGCGCGATTCCTGCTCGAGACGCTTGGCCTTCTTCTCGAGGTAGGTCGAGTAGTTGCCTTCGTAGGGGAAGTAGTTGCCGCGATCGAGCTCGAGGATCCAGCCGACGACGTGGTCGAGGAAGTAGCGGTCGTGGGTGATCATCAGCACCGCGCCGGCATATTCCTTGAGGTGGTTCTCCAGCCATTCGACGCTTTCGGCATCGAGGTGGTTGGTCGGCTCGTCCAGCAGCAGGATGCTGGGCTTCTGGATCAGCAGGCGGGTAAGCGCCACGCGGCGCTTCTCGCCGCCCGACAGCTCGGTAACCGGCCAGTCGCCGGGCGGGCAGCGCAGCGCCTCCATGGCGATCTCGAGTTGGTTGTCGAGCGTCCAGCCGTCGACCGCGTCGATCTTCTCCTGGAGCGTGCCCATCTCCTCCATCAGCGCGTCGAAATCGGTGTCGTCCTGCGGATCGCCCATCTCGGCGCTGATCGCGTTGAAGCGCTCGACCATGTCCGCGACCTCGCGCGCGCCGTCCTTGACGTTCTCGAGCACGGTCTTGTTCGGATCGAGCTCCGGCTCCTGCGGCAGATAGCCGACGGTGATGTTCTCGCCCGGCCAGGCCTCCCCGGTGAAGTCCGTATCGATGCCGGCCATGATCTTCATCAGGGTCGACTTGCCCGCGCCGTTGGGGCCGACGATGCCGATCTTGGCGCCCTGGTAGAACTGCAGGTTGATATCCTGCAGCACCGGCTTGGCGGCACCTGGGAAAGTCTTGGTCATGTTCTTCATGACGAATGCGTATTGGGCGGCCATCAGTCGTCCTTCGGGTACAAACGGGTGTTTCGAGAGTTGGCGCGCAGATAGGCGTTGGGGAGGGCGCGGGCAAGCTGGACTTGGCCGCAAGACGCCGATAGCAAGCGCGCCTATGAGGACTCTGGTACTGGCGCTCGCCGCCGCATCGCTCCCGACGCTCGCCGCCGCGCAGACCGTCGCTTCCGAAACTCCCGCCGCTGCCGCAAGCGCCGATGCTGCGCTGGAAAGTGACACGCTCGCGTGGGACTTCGTCGAGGGGATCACGACCGAAGTGGGGCCGCGCCAGGCCGGCACCGAGGCGGAGAAGCGCGGGCGCGACTGGGCGGTTGCATGGCTCAAGGCCAATGGCTTCGCCAACGTCGCCGACGAGCCGTTCGAGATGGAGACCTGGGTGCCGGGCGAACTGCACCGCGCCGAGATCGTCAGTCCGTTCCCGCAGCCGCTGGTCGTCCAGCCGCTTGGCGGCAGTGCCTCGACCGGTCCCGAGGGGATCACCGCCGAAGTGGTCGAGTTCGCCAACGTCGCGGCGCTCGAGGCCGCGCCCGCGGGCAGTCTGAATGGCAAGATCGCCTATATCGGCCACGCGATGACGCCGACACAGGACGGATCGCAATACGGCTTCGCCGGGCCCACGCGTTGGGTCGGTGCGGGGATCGCCGCGAGCAAGGGTGCGGTCGCCACCGTCATCAAGTCCGTCGGCACCGATCGTCATCGGAACCCGCACGCGGGCGGCACGAGCTTTCCCGAAGGAGTCGCCGCCACTCCGGCGGGCGCGCTGTCGATCCCTGATGCGCTCAATCTCGAGCGGATGTTCGACCGCGCCGAGGGGCCGATCACGATGAAGCTGACGCTCGAACCGCGCGAGCTCGGGACGACCACCAGCGGCAATGTCGTGGGCGAGATCGTCGGGCGCGATCCCTCCCTGCCGCCGGTGCTGGTCGCCTGCCACATCGATAGCTGGTGGAACGGCACCGGCGCGATCGACGACGGCGCGGGCTGCGGCATCGTCGCCGCGGCCGCCAAGCATGTCGCTGCCGCAGGCCAGCCGCTGCGCACGATCCGCGTGCTTATGGCCGGGGCGGAGGAGACCGGGCTGTGGGGCTCCAGGGCCTACTCCGCCGCGCATATCGACGAGCCGATCGCGGTCGGCCTCGAAAGCGATTTCGGCGCGGACCGCATCTGGCAGTTCGAGAGCAATTTCCGCGAGAGCAATCCGGACCTGCACGCGAGGATCGCGGCGGCCGTCGCGCGCTTCGGCGTCTCCAACGGCACCGGCGTCGCCACCGGCGGGGCGGACATCAACATCGCGCGCGACCAGAAAACAGCGATCATCGACCTGCAGCAGGACGGCACGCGCTATTTCGACCTGCACCACACGCCCGACGACACGCTCGACAAGGTCGATCCGGTGCAGCTGCGCCAGAACGTGGCGGTATGGACCCAGGTGGTCGGCATCCTCGCCAACGAACCGGGACCGATCAAGGGCGAGTAACGTTGTTCGGTCGGTAACGGAAGGACCGGCCGATCCTGTTTGCGAACGACACGCTCGACATAGTGGCGCGCGGCCTGCTGCTCGCGGTCGCCGCGCTTGCGTGGGTGGTGCTGCTCGTCAGGGTCAACGGCCTGCGTTCGCTTTCCAAGATGACCAGCTTCGACTTCGTCATGACGATCGCGCTGGGCAGCCTCGTCGCCGGGGCGTCGCAGGCGGATAACTGGAGCGGGTTCGCGCAGCCCCTGGTGGCGATGGCGGGGCTGTTCCTGGCGCAATGGGGCGCGGCAAGGCTGCGCAGGATCTCCCCCGCGATCGAGAACGTGATCCAGAACGAACCGGTGCTGCTGATGCGCGACGGCGAGATTCTGCGTGACGCGCTCGACCGGACTCGCGTGGCAGAGAGCGACCTGTTCGCCAAGCTGCGCGAGGCCAACGTCTCCGACCTTTCGCAAGTGCGCGCGGTCGTGCTCGAAACCACCGGCGACGTCAGCGTTCTGCACGGTGAAACGACCAGCGAGCGCCTGCTCGAGGGCGTCGAGCGGGAAAACTAGCGGCCCAGTTCGCGCCGCATGAGGCTCGGAAGCATTGCCGCCTGTATCGCCGCGCGCGCGACGAGGAACAGCGTGAAGGCGAGCCACAGGCCCCAGTTGCCGTGCGGCCAGGCAAGCCATAGCACGCCGGCATAGACCAGCACGGCGCCGAGCATCGAAACGAGCAGCGCCCGTGTCCAGCTCGCCCCGACGAACACGCCGTCGAACACGAATCCGGCGACGCCGGCGAAGGGGAGCAGGATCAGCCAGAAGGCCTGCTGCTGCGCTGCCTCGGCCACCGCATCGGTCGCGGCGAAGCTGGCGAGGATCGGATCGGCCAGCGCTGCAAAGGTGAGGGCAACCAGCGCCGCTGCGCCAAAGCCGCGCAGCAGGATCGCCTTGATGTAGCGCGCGAAACCTTCCCGGTCCGCCGCGCCGGCCCGCTCGCCGTTCAGCACTTGCGCGGCGTTCTCGAACCCGTCGAGCAGCAGCGCGGTGAAGACGAACATCTGGTAGAGGATGCCGTTCGCCGCGAGCACCACCGCGCCGCGCTCGGCGCTCAGCCGGGTGAGCGCGGCCAGCGCGACCATCAGCACCACGGTGCGCAGGAACAGGTCGCGGTTCAGCGATAGGAACGGCCGCAGGCTGTTCCAGCGCAGCACCGTGCGCTCGCGCGCGGCATCGAGGATCGTGCGCCCCTGATCGGCCCGCAGCACGAAGATCGCGACCGCGGCGAGCTTGGCGTACTCCGCGGCGAAGCTGGACCAGCCGACGCCTGCGATCCCCATGTCGAGGCCGAGCACGAACCACAGCCCCAGCGCGACGTTGAGCAGGTTGTAGGCGACCTCGAACACGAGCACCGCGGCCATCCGCCGCCGCCCCACGAGATAGCCGATCAGCGCGAGATTGAGCATGACCCCCGGCGCGGTCCAGTAACGGATCTCGGCGTAAGTCTGCGCGGCTGCGAGCACCTCTCCTTGAGCGCCCAGCACCCCGAGCAGCGCCGGCATCAGCACCGGCTTGGCAATCAGCAGCATGGCTGCGATCGCGATCCCGATTGCTGCGCCGCGCAGCAATATCGCCGCCTGTTCCTGCGCGCCGCTCCGCGTGCCCGCCTGCGCGACCAGCCCGGTCGTGCCCGTCTTGAGGAAGTTCATGACTGTGAACAGAACGGCGAACAGCCGCGCGCCGACGTCCACCGCGCCTTGCGCCGCGGCGTCCTCCAGCCGTCCCACGATCCACATGTCGCCAAGCCCGATCAGCGCAGTCGCGACATTGGTGAGCATCGCGGGAAGGGCGATCGCCCAGACGGCGCGAGTGTCGAGGGAGCGCGTGGAGGAAGGAGAGATCGTGGAAATAACCGTCGCTCCTCGAAACCTCCCCGCTTCGCTTGGGAGCATTTTGGCCGGAGGTCCCCGGGACACTCGCGAGTCACAAAATGCTGGTCGGGGAGACAGGATTCGAACCTGCGACATCCTGCTCCCAAAGCAGGCGCGCTACCGGGCTGCGCTACTCCCCGACCCTTGTGGCATCCCGGCATCCGGTGGGCCCGGCAGGACTCGAACCCGCGACCTAGCCGTTATGAGCGGCCAGCTCTAACCAACTGAGCTACAGGCCCATGGATACCGTTTCAGCGTGTCGCGCCTAGCTTGTGGCCCCGCGGGTGGCAAGATGGCTTACTACGTTTCTACCGAACGCATGATCTCCGCCACGCTCGTGGGTTTCACGCCGTGCTGGCCAAGATAGGCGTAAACCGCCCGGAACCAATCGTAGAGCGCGTCGAGATCGGCGTCGGTTTCGACGTACGAGGTGTAGCCCGGCGCGAGCGAGGGGCTGTGGAATGACAGTACGATCAGTGGCAGCCGGTCGTCGAGCGCCATGTCGAGTGCGCGGATCGCCTCGTCGATCGAGGTTCCCTCTGGCGTCAACGGAATGCGTTCGAGCAGGCCGAGCTTTGCGAAGACGCCGCTCATGCGCGGCATGCGCGAGATCATCGGGTGCAGCAGGCGCCCCTGTCGCCGCAGCATGCCCCAATACACCGTGGTCAGCGGCAGCTCGAGCACCGACATCTCCCCGTCTAGCCAGAACGGCTCGAGCGGATATCCGCTGTAGTCGGGGCCGTGCCGGTCGCTGTAGTCGAACAGCGGCCGGAAAGAGGTATCGACGCCGACGCCAGCTTCGCGCAGCAGTTCGGCGGTTGCCGGGCCGAAGCCGTAACGTCCCGCCCGATAGAGCTGGGGGCTGACGCCGAAGTTCTCGGCAATGGCGTCCCGCAGGCGCAGGAACTTCGCACGCTCGATGTCCGGCGGAAGATTGCCGGCGAACGAGTTGCGTTCGTTCACTTCCTCTTCGAACGGAGGGTTGACCCAAGGATGAAGTTGGATGCCCACTTCCGCCCTCCCGTTCGCGAGCGGCGTGGCGAGAATGTCCTTCGCGAGCGCCGAGGTGGCGATCGGCCAGTCGACCAGGTAGCTGGGCACGACGCCGAGGCCTTCGCAGAACTCCTGAAAATTGCGCAGGCGCGGCAGGTGGTCGAGCCCGTGCCGGTCGCGGGTGAAGGGGCCGCTCCAGTCGAACTCCTCTTCCGTGTCGACGGTAAGAATGACGCGCCGTCCGAAATCGCTTGCGAAGCGCGCCCTGGAACCGGGCGGGGGCGGGGAGGTCTTGGGCTGGCTCAAGCGCTGCACTCCAGACGCGAGGGCCGCATCGTTCAGCGCGCTTGCGGTCGTCGCCTTTCTTGGCGGGTCGGATCGGGGCTAGGATCGCCCCTGGCGGCGGTCAAGAGCGGCAATGTGAGCCGCAACCGCTCGTCCACATGTTCGAGATCCCCCCCCGCGGCGCGCGCCTCGGCCCTGACAAGGCGCAGGGCGAAGCCGGCGCCGAACATTCCCGCGCTCAATGTACCCGGCGCGGCGTGCAGCGAAGCGGTGAACACGTCGTCCTCGGCGGCGAGTGCGGCGGGTAGTGTCGCGGTAAGCGCCATCGCGCCGCCTTCGGCACGCATCGCGAGTTCCACCGTCTCTCCCGCACCGAGCGAGGTCGCGAGCGTGGCGAACAGCCGCCAGGCCAGCGCTTCCCCCTCGCGCAGCGCCATTGGCACGACCAGCGGCGAGCGGGGAATGTCCGTTTCGAAACCCGCCATGCGCGGCGCCAGGACGCCTTCGAGCTGCTTCGCCAGCCCGTGGCACAGGAGCGCGAAGTCGCAATCGCCTTCGAGCGGCTCGATCGCGCCTGTTTCCAGCCGCGCGAGCCGGTCGAGTTCGTCGAAGCCGGCGAGCATCCGCGCGCTGTCGGCGGCGATATTGGCGGCAAGCGCACGATACTCGTGGGGTACGGGTCCGAAGACCTGCTGCTGGATGACCTCCGCGAACCCCTGGATCGCGTTGACCGGAGTGCGCAGTTCGTGAAGCAGCTGGCGGATACGGTCCGCCTCGCGCGCGGCGTCGGGGACCGCATCCGGGATCGCGTGCGGTGCGGGACGTCGGAACTTGCCTGCCAGACCGTAGAACCGCCCTCCCGGCACGGTGAAGCGCGGCGCGGCGTCGACCACCCATTCTCCCGCGATCTGCGGAGCGCCGCGCAACTCGACCGGTGCCCGATCGACCCGCAGGCAGGTCTTCAACGCATGGCGAATCTCATCCGTTGCCAGCACAGTCCCCACCACCATCGGCGCGACGCGCGGCTCGGCCCAGTCGACGCGTCCGTTGCTGTCGGTGGTGAACCCGAAGCCCATCAGTGGCGGCCGCGCAGGCTCCTCCTGCTCGCCTAGCGGCAGGCGAGGGGATGTATCGGTCGAGCCGCTCTCGGCGCGGGCGCGCTGGAACGCCTCGATTCGCTTGACGAGCGCTCCGATCGCGCTCTCCTCCTCGGGCGCGACATCGCCGCCGTCGTTTGCGGGAACGTTGAGCTCGAGCGGCTCGCGCTGCGGTGGGTGCGCGCGCTCTTCCTGGCGCAGCGCGACGGGGTCCGGGACCGGGAGCCCGCGATCGTGTATGCCGAGCCGATCGAGCAGTTCCCCCGCCCGCGGCGGAAGGCCGCTGCGTAGCCGGAGGAAGCCGCGCGCGCGAATCGGCAGGCGCGGGATCAGCGCCTCCCAGTCGTCTTCGGTCAAATCGGCCCGGGCGAGCGCGGCGGCGGCCACCTCCGGTTCGTCCTCAGCCAGATGGGCGGCAAGCTCGGGATTGCGGAAGCGCCAGCCGGTGTCGCGAATCATCGCGGCGCGGTCGGTTGCCGGAACAGTCTCGCCCAAGGCGCCGAGACGCAGCCACGCGGCGGAGAGCAGGTTGCGGTCATGGCCGTCGCGCCGGGCGCCGAGCAGGTCGAGCAACTGCCGGAACTGCGTGCGCGCGGCACGTCCGTCGCTCGCGCGGTGGCGCAGCACTGTGGCAAGGCGATCGTCGAACTGCATGGATCCTACGGCAACATATAAGCGCCCGAAGGCGTTCCGGGAACGCACCGTTCTACCACTTTCCACCGCGGGCGGCAGCGGCGTGCAGAGCGCGTTGCAAAGCGGGACAATTGCTGGCAATGCTAATAAAATTAGCCAACTGGTGACGATGGGGCCAGTTTAGTTCATTACGTACCGTGCGTCCGCGCGCGGGGTCCGTTGGGGGCACCCACAATGGCGAATCTGGACGACATTGACCGGCGTTTGCTGGCCGAGCTGCAGAACGAGGGGCGCGTGACCAACGTCGAGCTCGCGCACCGCGTCGGCCTAACGGCACCGCCGTGCCTGCGCCGCGTCCGCGCGCTCGAGGAAGAAGGCGTCATCAAGGGCTACCACGCGGAGCTCGACGCATCGAAGCTGGGCTTCGCGATCACCGTGTTCGCCATGGTTAGCCTCAAGAGCCAGGCCGAAGACGCGCTGCGCGAATTCGAGGAGCATATGCGCGGCCTCCCCGAAGTGCGCGAATGCCACATGCTCAACGGCGAGATCGACTTCATCCTGAAGATCGTCAGCCGCGATCTTCAGAGCTTTCAGGAATTCCTGACCAGCAAGCTGACCCCTGCGCCCAACGTGGCCAGCGTGAAGACCTCGCTGACGATCCGCACAGCGAAGCATGAGCCTGGGGTGCCGTTGGAGTAGCCCCCTCCGTCACCCGCCTGCGGCGGGCGCCACCTCCCCATTTGGCTTCGCAAAATGGGGAGGATCACTCGCAGTTCGGATCCTCCCCATTTTCACGCAGTGCAAATGGGGAGGGGGACCGCCGCCCGCAGGGCGGTGGTGGAGGGGTTACTTGCCGAGGCAGTAGCGAACGATCGAGTCCGCAACCTCCTTAGCATCGCGCAGAACCTCACTCGCCGGAATGCGCACAACCTCAATGCCTTGCCCGCGTAGCCACTCGTCGCGGGCAGTATCGCGCTCCGGACGATCGCCCATGTCGTGCGCTTCGCCATCGATCTCGATGGCAAGTTTCGAAGAGGCAACGTAGAAATCGAGAACGTAGCGGCCCATAGGATGCTGCCGCCGAAATCTGACATCGCCAGGCCTTCCGGCGCAGTTCCTGCCACAAAAGCACTTCGGGCAAGCTCATCTCGGCGCGGAGCGCACGCGCCTTGCTGATGTCCCGAATGCGCTTTGCGCGTGGCACTTTCCCCTCCGTCAGTCGCCTGCGGCGACTGCCACCTCCCCATTTGGCTTCGCAAAATGGGGAGGATTTTATCAGGCTACTCGGCCTCCCGCTCCTTCAGCCATTCCTCGAGCCATTTGATCGAGTAGTCGCCGTTCAGCACATCCGGCTGCTTGATCAGTTCCTGGTGGAGCGGGATCGAGGTCTTCACGCCTTCGACCACCATTTCTTCGAGCGCACGGCGGAGGCGCATGATGCAGCGTTCACGGTTGCGGCCGTAGACGATCAGCTTGGCGATCATGCTGTCGTAATACGGCGGGATCGAATAGCCAGCATAGAGCCCGCTATCGACGCGCACGTGCATGCCGCCCGCAGCGTGATAGTAGTTCACCTTGCCGGGCGAGGGGGCGAAGGTGAACGGGTCTTCCGCATTGATGCGGCACTCGATCGCGTGGCCCTTGAACTCGATGTCTTCCTGCCGGCACGACAGGTCCTTGCCGTCGGCAATGCGGATCTGCTCGCGCACGAGATCGATGCCGGTGATCATCTCGGTCACCGGATGCTCGACCTGCAGGCGGGTGTTCATCTCGATGAAGTAGAACTCGCCGTCTTCCCACAGGAACTCGATCGTGCCCGCGCCGCGATAGCCCATCTGGGCCATGGCATCGGCACAGATCGCACCCATGCGGTCGCGCTCTTCGGGCGTGAGCACGGGGGAAGGCGCTTCCTCGAGCACCTTCTGGTGGCGGCGCTGGAGCGAGCAGTCGCGCTCGCCCAGATGGATCGCGTTGCCGCGCCCGTCGCCGAATACCTGGAACTCGATGTGGCGCGGATTGCCGAGGTATTTCTCGATATAGACTGTGGCATCGCCGAACGCGGATTTCGCCTCGTTCCCGGCCTGCTTCATCAGCGTTTCGAGCTGATCCTCGGCGGCGCAGACCTTCATCCCGCGCCCGCCGCCGCCGCTCGCGGCCTTGATGATGACGGGATAGCCGATTTCGGCGGCGATCCGCCGCGCCTCGTCATAGTCGGAAACCGCACCGTCGGAACCGGGGACGAGGGGAAGGCCCAGCGCACCGGCGGTGCGCTTCGCCTCGACCTTGTCGCCCATGGTGCGGATATGCTCGGGCTTGGGGCCGATCCAGGCGATATCGTGCGCCTCGACGATCTCGGCGAACTTGGCGTTCTCCGAAAGGAAGCCGTAGCCGGGATGGATCGCGTCGGCCTGCGAGATCTCCGCCGCCGAGATGATCGCCGCGACGTTGAGATAGCTGTCGGCGGCCGGCGGGGGGCCGATGCACACCGCATGATCGGCGAGCCGCACGTGCATCGCATCGGCATCCGCGGTCGAGTGAACCGCGACCGTCTCGATCCCCATTTCGTGCGCCGCGCGGTGAATACGCAGCGCGATCTCGCCGCGGTTGGCGATCAGGATGCGTGAAATACTCATGGCTCAGGCGATGACGATCAGGGGCTGGTCGAACTCGACCGGCTGCGCGTTTTCAACCAGGATCGCCTTGATCGTGCCGGACTTGTCGGCGGTGATCGGGTTCATCACCTTCATCGCTTCGACGATCAGCAGGGTATCGCCCTGCTTCACGCTGTCACCGACCTTGACGAAGGGATCGGCGCCCGGCTCGGCCGCGAGATAGGCGGTGCCGACCATCGGCGACTTGAGCGCGCCGGCATGATCGTCCTGCGCAGCGACGGCCTCTCCCGGCGCAGCGACAGGAGCAGGCGCTGCGGCCGGAGGGGGCGCCGAGTAGGCCATCGGCGCCGCGGCCGTGCCGCCGCGTGCGACGCGAACCTTGCGGTCGCCGTCTTCCACTTCGATCTCGGTCAGCCCGGTTTCGGCGAGCAGTTCGGCCAGTTCGCGGACCAGACCGGTATCGACGTCCATGCCGGACTTGCGCCCGGCGCTGCCTTTGTTTTCGGCCATAAACAACCCTTGTTCGCTACAGGCGGACGCCTATGCGCGGCTCGGGCCGGACTGGCAAGGGGTGGGCGGCGGCGAAGTTACAATTCCGCGACGGCTTCCAGTGCGACCAGATAGGAGCGCGCGCCAAGGCCTTGGACGGTTTTCGCCGCCGCGAGGCCGACATAGGAATGGTGGCGGAAGGGTTCGCGGGTCGAGGGATCGGAGAGGTGCACTTCGATCACAGGAGTGCGGATCGCCTTGATCGCATCGAGCAGTGCGATCGAGGTGTGGGTATAGGCCGCCGCGTTGAGCAGCACCGCCTTCGCTCCCTCGGCCTGCGCCTCGTGCAGCCAGTCGACCAGATGCCCCTCATGGTTCGACTGGCGCATCTCGATCTCCAGGCCCAACTCGCGGGCGCGGTCGTCGAGCATGGCGGCGATGTCGTCGAGCGTGTCTGCGCCGTAGATCTCCGGCTCGCGCATGCCGAGCAGGTTGAGGTTGGGTCCGTTGAGGACATAGACGGTGTTGGCCACAGGTTTAGTAGTGCTCCCTGCACTGAAGGATTTCCAGTCGCTGATCAGGATGCTTCCCGGCGACCCGATAGACAAGGCGATCCTTTTGATTGATTCTGCGTGACCAGAGGCCAGCAAGTTCGCCTCGAAGCGGTTCGGGTTTGCCTGATCCTTTGAAAGAATTCCTGCGGCATTCCTCGATCAGCCCATTCAGGCGCAACAGTATTTTCCGATCGTTCTCGCACCAATGCCGATAATCTTCCCACGCGTGCGATGAGAAGACCACTCTCACGGCTGGATCAGTTCGCGCTCGACGCCTTCGCCGCGGTCGAGTTCGGCGATGCTTTCGCGCAGCCGCCTGGCATTCTCTGGACTCGAGAGCAGGTGTTCGGTTTCGATGATCGAGTTCCATTCGGACAGCGAGACCATCACCACTGCTTCGCCATTGCGGCGGGTGACGATCACCTCGGAGCAATCGCTGACCACCTTGTCCATCACGCTTTTCAGGTTCTTGCGCGCGTCGCTGTAGGTCATCACGTCCATGACAGATCTCCTTGCGCAGCTATATGTACAAGATAATGTACAAATGCAAGATCGAGCGCATCTGCCTCAACTGTCGACGCCCTTCGCCTTCCCCCACTGGCGCGCGGCGGTGTAGCCGAGGTAGCCGGTGCCGAAGAGAGTGTAGAGCTCGGTCGGCAACGCGCGCAGGTAGGCGGTCATGCCGGCGCTCACGTTTTGCGCGGCCTCTGGGTCGACGGCGGAAATCATCCCCATCGGCAGCGCGAAGAGCATGAGCGCGTACATCACATAGAGGAAGCTCGGCCGCGCACGGCTGGTCCAGGGATCGCGCGAATTGGCCTCGGCGACGATTGCAGCGAGACGCGCCTCGATCTGCTTCAACTCGTGCGTGCCTTCGAGCGCGAGCAGCTCGAGCTTGGCCTTCGCCCGCGCTTCCTTGTCGGGAATGACCTTGTCGATGATCGAGGTGATCGGGCCGATTAGCGATTCGATAATGGACATGGCTGCGCTCCGCTGATTGCGATTCGCCAAACCACATAACCAAAATGGCACATGTAGGAAAATAGTTTTATCGAATTAGGTGTGGGTGCCCGCGTCCGCCAGTAGCGCCTGCGCCAGGGCGAGGTGCGGCCGGTCGAGCATTGCGCCGTCGAGTCCTACCGTGCCTGCCCCCGGGTTCGCGGCGAAGGCTGCAATCACGGCGCGCGCGTGGGCGATCTCCTCCTCGCTTGGCGTGAAGGCCTCGTTGATCACGTCGACTTGCGCCGGGTGAATTGCGAGCATCCCGCGGTAGCCCTGTCCGCGCACCATCGTGGCGCGTTCGCGCAGGCCGTCGAGATCACGGAAGTCCGCCTGGATGGTCTCGATCGCCGCCACGCCGGCCGCCGCGGCGCCGAGCAGGCACAGGCTGCGGGCGAGCTCGTAGGTCGGCATGTAGCCGCCGTCGGGCCGGAACTGGACGCGCGCGCCGAGCGCGGAGGAGAGGTCTTCCGCCCCCCAGCTCATCGCGACGAGCCGCGGCGCGCCGTCGTAGTCGCCGGTACGGAACATCGCCTTCGGGGTTTCCGTGACCAGGGCGGCAACCCTGGTGGCGCCGCGCGCCAACCCATGCGCTTTCTCCAGCCGCGTCAGATGCGTGTCCAGCGCTTCGAGATCCGCGCGCCCCTCGGCCTTGGGCAGCAAGATGCCGCCCGGTGTGGCGCCCATGATCGCTTCGAGATCGTCGACCGCCTCGCCGCCCCGCAATGGATTTATCCGCACCCACAGCCGCTCGCGATCCGAGCGCTCCGCCAGCAAACGGCGCACCATCTCGCGCGCCATCGGCTTGCACTCGGGTGCCACGGAATCCTCGAGATCGAGCAGCACGATGTCGGCCGGCCCGCCGGCCGCTTTGGCCATCTTCCTCTCGCTGTCGCCGGGGGCGAACAGCCATGACCGCATGCGGGGGCGGATGCTGGGCATGCTCATCGACAAATCCTCCTGCGCGCCGCGCCTAGGTGCGAAGCGTCGGAGGTGCAATATCGGCGATGAAAGCTGCCACTGGTCGGGACGACTGGATTCGAACCAGCGACCCCCACACCCCCAGTGTGATGCGCTACCAGGCTGCGCTACGTCCCGTATCCAGTGGAGGGCGGCCCTATAGGGCGGGGGTGCGGTGCTTGCAAGCGCCGATCTTCGGCTCGTGTGGGCTGCGCGATTCGTTGCTCTGCACTTGCAATGCTGCTAGGCGCGCCCACCTGATCGCCGGGGAGGCGAGGGTCCCGTGACCGGCGGGCCGCACGTGTTTCCCGCGACGATTCTGGTCACAACCTGGATAGGCTCATTTTCATGCTCGATTTCCTTGCCGCGGCAGCCAGCGCAGATGCGCCGCCTGCGTGGATCAACTGGCTCCCGATCGTCGGCATGATCGCGATCTTCTGGTTCCTGATCATCCGTCCGCAGATGCGTCAGCAGAAGCAGCATCGCGAAAAGATCGCCGGGATCAAGAAAGGCGACCAGGTCGTCACCGCCGGCGGTCTCGTCGGCAAGGTGACCAAGGTTGACGAGCATTATGCGGAGATCGAGCTGGCCCAGGGCGTGCGCGTCAAGGCAGTGAAGAACACGATCGGCGACATCGTCCCGCCCGGCGGCACGGCTGCCAACGACTGAGCGGGAGATAGCGAATGCTCGAGTTCCCGCTGTGGAAGAAGGGGTGGTTCTGGGGCCTGACGCTCGCGCTCACCGTCCTCGCACTCCCTTCCCTCTTCTCGCTGTCGGGCGCCCGCTGGCCCGCGGCCCTGCCCGATCCGGAGGTCAACCTCGGCCTCGATCTTGCCGGCGGCAGCCACATCCTGTTGGAGGCCGATCCGGCGGAGATCGTCAGCCAGCGCCTGCGCAACATGGAAGAATCGGTCCGCTCGACGCTGGGGCGGGCAGAGCCGCAGATCCGCATCGGTGACGTGTCGACCGCCGACCGCCGCCTGAGCTTCATGGTCGAGAGCGTCGCCGACGTCGATCGCGCACGCGAACTGCTCGAGCCGTTGCTCAACGGCGAGGGGCTGGTGCGCGAATGGAATCTCTCGGTGGTGGACGAGACGCGGATCATCCTGACGCCGACCGAGGCCGGGCTGGACGCTGCGCTCAACGCGGCAATGGATTCTTCGCAGGACGTGATCGACCGGCGCATCAACGCGCTCGGCACGCGCGAACCGACCATCATCCGGCAGGGCGACAACCGCATCGTGGTGCAGGTGCCGGGCCTGCAGGATCCGGAGCAGGTCAAGGAACTGGTCGGCCGGACGGCCAAGCTCGAATTCAAGCTTGTCAACGAGAACGCGCTTCCGTCCGATCTCGCGCAGGGTGTCGTGGAGCCGGGCCAGCAGATATTCCCTTATGCGCCGGACAGCGGCTTTGCCGGGCAGAGCCTCGCGGTCTATCGCCTCGGCGGGATCGACGGAAGTACGCTGGTCCGCGCGCAAGCGAGCCGCAACCAGGAAAACCAGGACGTCGTGGTTATCCAGTTCGACCAGCAGGGCGGCAATCGCTTCGCCAAGCTGACCTCGGAGAATGTCGGCAAGCAGTTCGCGATCATTCTTGACGGAGAGGTGATTTCCGCGCCCGTGATCCAGGATCAGATTCTGGGCGGCGTGTCGGAAATCTCGGGCAACTTCACACCGGAGACCGCCCAGCAGCTGGCGATATCGCTCCAGTCCGGCGCCCTGCCGGTCGATCTGACGGTGGTCGAAGAGCGCACCGTCGGGCCAGACCTCGGTGCCGAATCGATCCGCCTGGGTATCATCGCGATGATCGTGGGCTCGGTCGCGGTGATCGTGCTGATGATCGCCACCTATGGCCGGTTCGGCGTTTATGCGATGATCGCGCTCGTGTTCAACGTGCTGATGATCCTCGGGATCATGGCGGCAATGAACACCACGCTCACATTGCCCGGCATTGCCGGCTTCGTCCTCACGATCGGCGCGGCGGTGGATGCCAACGTGCTGATCAACGAGCGCATACGAGAGGAACGCAAGCGCGGACGGCGCGTGATCGCGGCGGTGGAGAACGGCTACAAGGAGGCCAGCCGCGCGATCTTCGACGCGAACATCACCAACTTCATCGCCGGCGCGCTGCTGTTCATGTTCGGCACCGGCCCGATCCGCGGCTTCGCGGTCGTGCTGGTGATCGGCCTGTTCACCAGCGTGTTCACCGCCGTGTCGCTGACCCGGATGTGGGTCGCCGGCTGGCTGCGCAAGGCGCGGCCGCAGGACATCCATCTGTAAGGGGACAAGGGAAATGAAACTGCTCAAGCTCGTCCCTGACAACACGAACATCAAGTTCCTCCGGTGGCGCATGCCGTTCTACGTCGTCAGCCTGCTGCTGATCGCCGCGAGCTGGGCGCTGGTGCTGACCAAGGGGCTCAACTACGGCGTCGACTTCGCCGGCGGTCTCAATATCACGGCGACCTTCACCGAGAGCACCGAGGCTCCGGTCGGCGAACTGCGCGACCGGGTCGCCAGCCTCGGCCACGGCGAGCCGGTGGTGCAGCGCTTCGGTGAGGACAACCAGGTGTCGATCCGGGTTCCGCTGCCCGAAAGTGCCGAGGGCGATCCGGAGGCGGCGCAGTCGATTGCAAATGAGATCGTGAGCGAGCTGCGGGCCAATTTCGATGACTTTCGGCTAGACGGGAACGAGAACGTCTCCGGCAAAGTCTCCGACGAGTTCCGGGGGGATGCAGCCTTCGCGCTGATCGCTGCAATGTTGGCGGTGGCGCTTTACATCTGGATACGCTTCGAATGGCAGTTCGGCGTCGGTGCCCTGTTCGCGCTGTTCCACGACGTATCGCTGACGCTCGGCATGTTCGCACTGTTCCAGATGGAGTTCAACCTGCAGAGCATCGCCGCGATCCTCGCGATCATCGGCTATTCGCTGAACGACACGATCGTGATCTACGACCGGATACGCGAGAACCTGAAGAAATATCGGAAGATGCCGCTCCCCGAACTGCTCGACCTGTCGGTGAACGAGACGCTGGCGCGCACGGTGATGACCTCGCTGACGCTGTTCATCGCGCTCATCCCGCTGCTTCTGTTCGGTCCGGCGAGCCTGTTCAGCATGGTCGCCGCGATCACGCTCGGCCTGTTCGTCGGCACCTACAGCTCGGTCTATATGGCCGCGCCGATATTGATCTGGCTTGGTGTCGACTCGCACAGCTTCGTGCCGCAGGAGACTGCGGCCGACCGGCAGGAGAAGGCGGCGCGCGGCGAGGTCTGAGACCTTAGATCAGCCCCTCGTACCGCCGCGCGAGTTCCGCGGCGTGGGCTGGCCAGCCGAAGCGGTCGACGGTCGCCGCCACCCGCTCGCGCGGGGGCGGATCCGCGAACAGCTTGCGCAGCGCCGCCGCGATCGATTCGATGTCGCGCGCGACGATGTAGCCGGCGTCGGGCCCGGTAACGAGTTCGCGCGCGCCGCCGGCATCCGAAATCACGACCGGTGTTCCGCAGGCGAGCGCCTCTACCCACGCGTTGGCGAGCCCTTCCTTCTTCGACGGCAACGCCATGACATCTGCGGCAGACATCACGACCGGCAGCATGTCGTGATCGATCGAGCCCAGGAAATGCACCCGGTCTTCCACCCGCAGGTCGCGTGCAAGGCCGCGCAGGTATCTCTCGTCCTCCCCCTTGCCGACGAGCAGCAGCCGCGCACCCGGAATGCCCGCGATGGCGCCGATCACCAGATCCTGCGCCTTGCGGTCGATCAGCGCCCCGACGGACGCAACGATCTTCTCCTTCTCGCCCAGCGCGATTCCGAGCGACGCGCCGAGCTTCGTGCGCAGCCCCGAATGTGCGAGCGGGCGGAACCGGTTGCGGTCGAGTCCCGTGTAATGGACGCCGATCCGCCCTTCAGGCATTCCGAGCGCGACCATGTCATCCTTCAACGCGTGCGAAACCGCGAGCAGTCCCCGCGCACCCGCTGCCGCTTCGAGCATCTGTTCGCGCGCGAAGGTTCGCGAGCCCCAATAGGAGATGTCGGCTCCGCGGGCCTTGATTGCATAGGGCAGGCCGAGTTGGCGCGCGATCCACGCCGCGGCCGGACCGTCGGGATAGAAGAACTGCGCGTCGACCAGATCGAATGGGCGCTCTTCATGCAGCCGCCGGGCGAGGGGGAGCACGGCCCGCGCGATCATGCTCGGATTGATGCGCGCGCCGACGCGGGGGATCAGTAGATAGCTCGGCCGATAGACCTCGACGCCGTTTTCGGTCCCGTCGAAGGCGGCCTTGGCGAGGGCACGATAGCGACCGACCGCGAGGGGCGGAATGCCGATCGGATTGATTGCCGTCACCTGCCAGTCGTCGCGTGCCGCCAACGCCTCGAGCGAGCGCGCCACGAACGTGCCGAACTGCGGTGTGTGGGCGTTGGGGTAGAGCGTGGCGATCGAGAGCAGACGGCGGGTCGTCACAGTCGCCGCACCAGCATTTCGGCTACTGCGATCCAGGACGGCGAATCCACGACCTGCTGCTTCTGTCCCGCTCCGGGAGGAAGGATGCCGATCAGGTTCTCCTGCCGGTCGATCAATCGCCCGAAGGCGAAGCGCCCGCCCTTGCGCGGCACCAGGACATCGCGGTTGACCGCGCGCGAGGCCGCCTCGGGATCGATCTGTCGCAGCCAGAGCTGGTCGCCCGCGAGATAGGGCCCCACCGATGCCTCGACCGTAAGCACAACGAGCGGTCCCTCGCCGCCGAGCTGAGTCGGCGGGAGCGCGTCGCGCGGTCGGGCGAGAGCGTCCGCGCCGCCCGTTCCCAAAGTCGCGATGACCTGGGGATGTTCGGACCTGTCGGAGCGGACGAGAGTCTCCGGATCGACGCCGAGCGCGGTGCCGATACGGTCCATCCATTTGGTGGAAAGATTGCGCATTCCCGTCTCGAGGCGGCCGATGGTCTGCGCAGTGGTGGGCGGATCGCAGGCGGCGGCGAGGTCGGCGAGCGTCAAACCCTTTTCCTTGCGAATGTCCCGGATACGATTGATCATGCCATTCTCCGCGATAACCGATTTGGTTTTCACTTTCCTACATGCGTGTCGTTTTGGCAAGTGGTCATTCGTAGATCGAACAGGAGATCGCAATGCGTCGAAAGCTTGCCGAACGTGAACTCACCCCCGCCGGCCCTGGCAGCAAGGGGATCGACCGCAGAAGCCGGCGCACGGTGACCGTGAACCTTGCCGAGTCGCCCCTCGCCTGGCTGCATGCGCGGGGGCATCTGAGCGACCGCCTGTTCGCCGCCGGCGAGTGCCTGCGTGCAGACTACGAGCGAGCGCGGCTGGGGCCGAACGTCACCATGCGTTGGGACCCGGTCCGGATCAAAGGGGAGGGGCGAGGGCCGGGGCTCTCGCCCACCGAGCGGCAGATCGCGGCCAAGGAGCGTTTCGACGGCGCCATAGCGCTCGCCGGCAGCGGCCTGTCGGACATTCTCTGGCGTGTGGTTTGCGCATGTGAGGGCCTACCCGATGCCGAACGCGCTCTCGCCTGGCCTGCGCGCAGCGGCAAGGTGGTGCTGAAGATCGCCTTGGAGCGAGTGGCGGACTTCTATCGCATCCGCTGACCGCGCCCGGAGCCCATGCCGCTGGCGTTCGCACCCCCACGCGACTCCCCGATCGCCCGGCGTACGCTGGCGCGCAGCTCCGGCAGCACTTCGGCCTCGAACCAAGGGTTGTCCCGCATCCAGATATGCGAGCGCCACGACGGGTGAGGAAGGGGAAAGCGGTCCGGCAGGAAATCACGAAAGCGCCGTACCCGGTCGGTCATTCGCCCGGGCCCCAGCGCGTCGTGCTGCGCGTAAGTGCCGACCAGCAGAGTCAGCCGGATCTGCGGCATCAGCGCCAGCAGATCGTTTCGCCAGAGCTTTGCGCATTCGGGACGCGGTGGCGCATCGCCCCCTTTTGCACGGCCGGGATAGCAGAAGCCGATTGGCAGGATGGCGGTCCTCCGCGCGTCGTAGAACTCGGCCTCGGTGACACCCATCCATTCGCGGAGCCGTGCACCCGACGCATCGGCAAAGGGGATCCCCGAAGCGTGGACTTTGCTCCCCGGTGCCTGGCCCGCGATCAGCAGCCGCGCTTCGGGTGAGATCTGGAACACCGGCCGAGGCTCCACCGGCAGCACTGTGGAACACGCGCGGCAGGCCCGGGCGGATGCGGCAAGTTCGTCGAATTCGGTCACAGGCGGCGTCACATGACAGGGAACGATCGGTCGTGCGAAACTATCCTTTCGCCTCCGGGCCTTCACGCCGCGAAGAAAGACCAGAGCTGCTGAAAACACAGGACGAGGAACAGCAGGGCGGACACGGTCAGCACCCCGTTGGAGAGCCAGCCACTGCGGTCATGGGCCGGGACGCGCTCCGAATTCAGCAGCAGGAGGAGGGTGACGGCGAGGAACGGCATGAAGAAAGCCCCGACCACGCCATAGACGATGACGAGCAGGAACGGCTCGTCGAAGAACAGCAAGAGCATCGGCGGGAAGGTGAGCCAGGCAAGATAGGCGCGAAACGGCCAGTTCCGTTCCGGTCGTTCGCTCCGCTCGGTCTGGCCGCGCAGGTGCTCGACAAAGTCGGAGAAGAGCAGGCTGACCCCGTGCCACACCCCGAAAAGCGAGGACATCGCTGTCGCGGCGAATCCGACGAGGAATGCGATTGCGATTACGCGGCCGAACCGGTCTTCGAGAACGTCGCTGAGGTTGAGCAGGCCTCTGTCACCCGCCGCGAGAGCGATCTGCGCGCTGTGCAGGAGCTCCGCACCGACGATCAGCATCGCGACGACAAACAGGCCGGTAATGATGTAGGCGACATAGTTGTCGAGGCGCATCATCGGAATCCATGCCGGCCCCTGCCACCCCTTGGCGTTCACCCAATAGCCGTAGGCGGCGGTGGTGATCGTTCCGCCGACACCGCCGATCAGGCCGAGCGTATAGAACACCGATCCCTCGGGCAGCGATGGCACCAAGCCGCCCAGTATGTCCCCGAGGCGCGGCGCGACGAGGACGGCGAGCCCGGTAATGACCACGAACATGACGGCGACGAGAACTTTCATCACCCGCTCGAACGTCTCGTATCGGTTGAGCGCGACAAACAGGAAGCTGGTCACCCCTGCAATGACGGCCCAGGCGGGAAGCGGCAGGATCGGGAGCAGGACGGCCAGCGGTAGCGCCGTCGCGCTCATGGCCGTCGCGCCGTAGATGAAGCCCCACACCACGATGTAGATGCCGAAGTACCAGCTCGTCCATGGACCCAGCGAGCGCCAGCCGTCGAAAATCGTCGATTCGGTCGCGAGGTGATAGCGCGCGGCGCCTTCCGAAAGGGCGATCTTCACGATGCAGCCGAGCACGGCAGCCCAGAGCAGGGCATAGCCGAACCGCGAACCCGCCACGAGAGTGGCGACGAGATCGCCGGCGCCTACGCCAGTGGCGGCCGCGACGATGCCCGGGCCTATGAGCTTCCAGCGCCCGGAACGTGGCGGTGGAGCGGGCGTGCCTTCGTCGCTCCCCTCATTCCGTTCTCGATCCCCGGCCGGCAATCGCCCCTCCCTCGGCTTCCGCCTTCTGGCCCCTACAGCCCTTGCGGCCGCATGACCACCACGGCCTCTCGGTCATCCAAGTGGCACCTGGCGGTACCGAGAGGCACCTAACGGAGCGGAGCGGTCGGCTGCCGTGCCCGGCGCGGACAAAGGCGAGGCGTCAGGGGACGGTCCCGAACAAGTGGCAATCGTCGCTCCCCGGCTGCCAGGTGGGACCTGCGGCGTGTTTCTCGACCAGCGATCCGATGACGTAGGGGGGCTCGCACCGGGCGATCGTCAGCGCGCCGCTGCTGTGCGGGTGGCGCAGCCCGGCGCGATGCGCGATCTCGTGGGCGAAGGTGTTGGCGATCGACGGCGCCTCGCGCGGCAATGCCGCCCGGTTCAGCAGGATGGGCCCGTCTGCCGATCCGTCGTAGGCGATATTGCCGAAGAAGGTCTTGAGGAACCACCCTCGCAAGCCTCCGTAGGTGGCCACTCTCTGTCCGGGCAAGTGCGCCTTGAGGGCCTCGACCGTCCCGGTGGGATCGACATCCGCCCATGCGGCCGCGTGCGGGCCTTCGACGCCATGCCGGGCGACGAAATCGCGCAGATCCCGGGCGAACTCCGGGGAGTGGAGGACATCTATGGTCTGCCTTGCGGCCATCGAGAAGACCGCCGCCTGATCGTCCGGAGCATCGATGGTGCCGAAGCATACGGTCGACCACGCGTCGGAGCCGCAGGGTGCTTCCTGCGCCTTCGCCGCCGAGACCGCGAAGGCGAACAACGCCGCTACGACCACCAAGGCCGAATGTCTGCACACGCCCATGCAATCCCCTCCTCCCCAGTCGGGCCTCACTACCCGCAGAAAAGGGAAGAGCAGCGGGACGACGATCGCACAACCCAAAGAAGTTCGGTTCGCCTCTGCCGGAGCCTCCCGCGAGAGCGATCACCTGAAATCTTTTGGGCCGCGGGCCGCGCCAAACTCTGCAATACATGTGGGACGGGTCGCCACGTGCAGGGGGTTTCCGCCATGATCTCGCTTCTTGAAACGGCCGACGGGCGCTTCGTCGGCTCGGGCGCGGACGAGCTGGGCAGGCTCTTCGGCCGTCTTTCCGGCGCTACGGAACCGAGGCTGATTCTCCACGTCCACGGTGGCCTGGTGGACGATGATGTCGCCCGCCGGCACGCATACTGGCTCGACAGCGAGGCCGGCTACGGCCCGCTCAAGGCAGAAGGATGGGAGACGAGCTATCTCATCTGGCGAACCGGCCTGCTGCAGACGATCCGCATCAACCTGCACGAACTCGCCGGCGACGCCCTGTTTTCCGCCGTCAAGGCGATCGTTAGGCGGTGGCTCGCGCGCAAGGCTCTCGACCTCGTCGGTTTGACGGAGGCGCTGGTTTCGAAGTCGGTATCCACGTCCGAGCTCGAAGACGTCTACCGCCGGGCCGAGTTCCGTCCTCCTCCGGCGATTGCGGCGGGCCTGACCATGCCCGAAAGGGCAATCGTGGACGGCCACGCCGAACCCGGCCCGGGCGACGAGCTCTACGACGCGCTGGCGAGCGATCCGGAGCTGCAGGATATCGCGCGCAAGATCGACCTGGCGATCACGCGGCGCGAGACCGCCGCAATGGCGCTGCAGCCGATGGACGAGGCCGCGTTGGCCATACTCGGGCGGCTCGATCCAGCGGTACGGGAGGAACTGGTGGCAACGCATGCCGGACGTTCGGCGCTGATCGCCTCCAGCTTGCTGAACCCGATCATCCGGCGCGCTGCGCGTGCCGGCTATCGCGCGCTCAGGCGGGCAATCACCGGGCGTGACCACGGTTTTCCGGCAACGGTGGTGGAGGAGGTCGCGCGCGCGCTCTATCTCGATCTGATAGGCAGCGGAATCTGGGGGGCGATGAAGCAGGACGCTGCCGAGCACTTCGGATCCGGCGGGGCGGGCACGCAATTGCTCGCGCGGATCGCGGCGCTGGCGCAGGCAACCGACGGCCCCGTGCGGCTGCTGTTCGTCGGGCACAGTGCAGGTTGCGTCCTTGCGTGCGAACTCCTCTCCGAAGCCGGCGCGCTGCCCGACAACGTGACGGTCGATTTCGTCTTTCTCGCACCCGCCGTCCGCATGGACAAGGCGGCCGCCGTCCTCGCTGCGGCCGACGCGCGGATTGGTAACCTCCGGATCTTCGCCCTGAAAGACGAACGGGAAAGAACCGATGCCCTCGACGGTGTCCTGCCGGTCAACATCTATCCCCGCTCTCTGCTCTATCTGATCAGCGGCGTGCTCGAGCGCGACGACGATGGTGATTCATGGGCCGATGCGCCGCTTCTCGGCATGCAGCGGCATCTGGAGGGGCTTGCGGACGACCGCCTGACCAGCGCCGAACGCGCAAGCCGAAACACGATCAGGGCTTTTCTCGCCGCAGCACCGGCGCGTGTCGTGTTTTCCGGCAGCAGCGCGGGTGACGGGCTGAACACCGATGCCCGTTCGCACGGCGGGTTCGATGAAGACGCGCAGACGCTTGCGAGCATCAGGCACATCGCAGCGCACGGTTTCGGCTGAGAGCAGGGGCAGGTGGCGCGATAGGCGCGGCGATCACTCCGCCGGATCGGCTATGGCCGGCACCGGCGAGCGTCTGCGCGCTTTGGTTCGTTTGCTGCCAAACCAGAAGCTCCAGGTAGCCAGCGTGCCGAGCATCACGAGCGCGAGGCCGGAGAACGTGAGGACCAGGCGCCAGGCCATCCCCCCGACCTTGCCGGCATGGATCGGGTAGTACTTCTCGCCAATCCTCGAAGCCGCATCGCTCTTGGCGGGGTCCTGCGTTCCCAGGACGTCGGCGGTAACCGGGTCGAGATAGACGTAGGTCCGGCCGTTGGGAGTCCATTCGAACGCCTGCTTCATCCGCAGCGCCAGCGGGGCGCCGGCCTCCCTCGGCAACATCAGCCGGCGCGGCAGGGCGTCGGGAAACGCGGCCTGGGCATTGATCATGATCGCCGGCCAATCGGTGGCGGAGTCTACCGGACCCGCTCCTTTGGGAGGCGTGGCGGACGCTTCCGACGGCTCCGCCCAGGGCGTCAGCAGGGCGTCCGACAAGGCCGGAAACACCATGAAGGTGCCGGTCAGCGCGGCAAGGATCAGGACCGGCGAAGCGACCGCGCCGATGTCGCGGTGCTGGCGGATGATCGCACCCTTCGTGAAGCGCGCGGGCCACAGGCGAAATTCAAAGGACCTTCGCGTCCGCCACCACAGGATCAATCCCGTTACCGAAAATGCCAGTAGCAGCAGGCCGAGAGCGCCGGTCGCGTATTTCCCGGTCTCCCCCATGAACAGGTAGTGGTGCAGGTCGAACAGCCAGAGTTCCGGCCGACCCCACATGCTGTCCCACCGGTCCACGATCACGCCGCCCTGGGTGAGATAGGCCCCGCCGCCGTCGGCGTAGATCGCCTGATGGAGGCCCAGCCGGTCGTCGGCGAAGGTAATGCGGGAAAGCGCCGGATCCTCCGCGACCGCTGTCGCAACCGCCGCGCCGATCGCGGCCGGGTCGGCGGTCAGCGGATCGTCCGCTCCGGGCAGGCCGATCCAGCTCTCCTCCCACACCAGCACCGTCCCGCTGAGGCCGATCACGGCCAGCAGCAGGCCGACGATCCCGCCGGCCCAGCGGTGCAGGAGGGCGAGCAGGCGCATCAGAAGGCGCCGCGCCAGCTCAGCGTGAAAGTGCGGCCGCGGCCGGCGAAGAAGCGGCTGTCGTCGTTCGTCCGGACGGTATCGCTGTCATAGGTGACGTAGAACGCATCGGTGAGGTTCTGCACGGCCAGTGCGAACTCGCCGACGCCGGTCTGATAAGCGAGATAGGCGTCGAGCAGCGTGTAGCCCTCAAAATCGGTCTCCGTGCTCGCATCATTGAACGATCGCGACAGATAGAAGCGCGACTGCAGGCGGGCGCTGAACGGCCCGTTGCGGTAGTCGGCCGCGAGATTGAGCCGGTCCGGCGAGATGTTGGCGCCATCGAGATCGTCGTCGATCAGTCCGTCCTCGTCGCCTGCTGTCTGCCCTTGGATGTCGCTGTAGGCGGCGCTGAGCGTCAGCCCGGGGAGCGGCGTGCGCCAGGACAGATTTGCCTCCAGCCCCTCGATCCGGATCGGCTGACGCGAGACGCTGAAGATACCGTCCTCGCCCAGAACCAGCAACGATCCGAGGTCGCTCGACGACCAGAAGTAGCTGATGCCTGCGTCGATAGGGCCGCGCTTCCATTCCAGGCCGATCTCTCGGTTGTTGGAGATCACCGGCTCGAGCGCGAGGTAGTTGTCGACGTCGACGTTCTCCTCGCTGATTCCGCGCAGGATGCGACCCACGTCGGCGATCGTGTATCCTTCGGCATAGCTGCCATAGGCGCGCAGACCCTCGATCGGTTCGACGATTACGCCGCCGTTCCACAGGACGTCGTTGAACGATGGGCTTCCGCCCGAAACGAAGACCGGCCGATAGGTATCGAGATTGTCGGGGATGCCGTCCCCGTTGTCGTCCTCATCGTTACGACCGTCACCGTCGTGATCGGGATTGCGACCGTAGTGGGACAGGGTTTCGAAGTCGCCAACCTTCAGTCGCACGTCCTCGTACCGCAGACCGCCGGCCAGCCGGACGACGCCGTCGAACAGCGCGAGGTTCGCCTGGGCGAACGGTGCGAGGCTGCGGAAATCGGTTTGCGGCACCCAGGTGCGGCCCGTCTGCACCAGATACTGCTCGGTGCGGTCGAACAGCGCGTCGAAACCGGCGGTGACCGTCAGGTCCTCGACCCCCGGCACCGCGCGTTCGTAGCTGATCTTGCCGCCGACCTTGCGCGACAGGTTCGCGGACTGGTCGAACAACTGGCCGTTGGGATCGATCGCCGGATCCTGAAACGTCGCGAACGCGCCGCCGCCGAACACGTCGCGCGTGCGGCTGAAGAAGCCCTGCAGCGCGAACGTGCCGCCGCCGAGATCGTCGTCCGTCAGGGCGGCAGAAAGCAGTTCGGCGCGGTTGGACGGCGGATCGCCCTCGATCGTGCCGCGTTCGCTGCTGGCCGGGATTCCCCGGTCGCGGTCACCCGGGACGAGGACATAGTGACCGTTGCCTTCGAGTTCGAAGCGGTTGGCGATCAGTTCGAGCCGCGCACTCGGGCTGAGCTGATAGCCGAAGCGGCCGAACACCGACCAGGAGTCGCTGTCCTGGACTTCGCCCTGCGTGCCATCCACTCCGATATTGTTGCCGTGTCCGTCGCGATACGCCCCGCGCCGCTCGAACGTGGCGCCGACCGCCGCGTCGAACGCGCCCGAGCGATAGCCGGCCAGCGTGCCGAGCTTGCCGCCCATCGCCGCGCCGTCGAAGCCGTCAGCCGCGGTGGCCTGAAGCAGCGTCCGCGTGGCGACGCCGTCCTCCTTGGGTGCGCCCACGGTCACCTGGTTGACCACCCCGCCGGTGCCGCCGATCCCCTGCAGTGCATTGGAGCCGTAGATGACCTCGACCCGATCGATGAAGAACGGATCGATCGTGTACCCGTCGCGCGAACCATCGCGGATCGGCGTCGACTGCGGGATGCCGTTGATCGCGTACAGCGGCGAGCGGCCCCGCAGGCTCTCGCCCGAGCCGGAGAGCTTCTCCCGCGTTGGGGAGAAAGACGGCAGGAGGGCGGACACGGCGTCGACTGTCGACCCGGAGATCTGCACTTGCTGTTGCAGGGCTTCCGCGTCGACGATGTCGATCGTCAGCGGCAGTGCGCTGGCCGGGAGCCGGGTGCGTGCGGCGCTGACGATGATCTCCGCATCCGTCTCGGCATCATCGGTATTGGTCGGCTGAGCGGCGGCAACAGTGGGCCAGGCCAGCGCCACGGCAAGAGCTGGCAACGAAACGCGGACGAACATGAGAACTCCCTGAATTGTGCGGGAGGCGCGCTAGCAGTGTTGCAACTAGCTCGCAATAGCACTTGAAGAACGGAGCGGCTGGCCTGGGCGGATGCGGGCGCCGGGCGGACGGTCTTGTGCGGGGACGCAAAAAAATTTTGTATGCGTGTCGAATTCGTCGACTCTCGCTCGTCGTGTCGACGGAGGCCTTTCGGTCTCCCGGTGAAACAAGGAGATGAACAATGCGTGTGATCGTTTTCGTCAAGGCGACCGAGGACAGCGAACAGGGCGCCATGCCCTCTGCCGAACTGATCGAAGCAATGGGCAAGTACAACGAGGAACTGATCAATGCCGGCGTGATGGTCGGCGGCGACGGGCTCAAACCTTCCGCAGAAGGGAAGCGGATCGCGTTCGACGGCACCAGCCGCACCGTGATCGACGGACCTTTTGCCGAGACCCGCGAGCTCGTCGCCGGCTTCTGGATCTGGGAGGTCAAGGACATGGACGAGGCGCTTGCATGGGCCAAGCGCTGCCCCAATCCGATGCCCGGCCCCAGCGAACTGGAACTGCGGCCGGTCGTTTCGATGGATGACTTCGCGGAGAACATGACTGCGGAAGGTGCGGAGATCCACGCGCGCAACGAGCAGCGGCTCGCGGGCGCGTAACGCCATCCGCCGCCGTGCTTGTCTCTCCGGGCCGTTTGGCGGAAGAAGGCAGGTATGGCGGCGGGCGAAACGCATCGGACGATCGAAGCGGTCTTCCGGATCGAGCGGGCCAGGCTCGTTGCGGGCCTGGCGCGGTACACGTGCGACGTGGACCGGGCGGAAGAGCTGGCCCAGGATGCACTGCTGGCGGCGCTGACCGACTGGCCGAACGGCGGCGTTCCGCGCAATCCCGGGGCCTGGCTGATGGCGGTCGCCAAGCGCCGGGCGATCGATGGACGGCGTCGTGAGCAGATGCTCGAGCGCAAGCATGCGGAAATCGCACGCGAGCTCGACGATGGGCGCCACGCCCCGATCGAAGCACTCGAGGCGGAAATGGACGACGACCTGGGCGACGAACTGCTCGGCCTGATCTTCACCGCGTGCCATCCGGCAATCTCTCCGGACGGGCGCGCCGCACTGACGCTAAGGCTGGTTGGAGGCCTGACGACGGAGGAGATCGCACGCTCGTTCCTCTCCAGCGAAGCGACGATCGCGCAGCGGATCGTGCGCGCGAAGAAGGCGATCGGCGAGGCGGGACTGGCGTTCGAGGTGCCGCGCGGCCGCGAGCGTGCGGGGCGGCTCGCTTCGGTGCTCGAGGTCATCTATCTGATCTTCAACGAAGGTTACGCGGCGACTAGCGGCGACGATCTCGTTCGCCCGGCGCTCTGCGCGGAGGCGCAGCGGCTGGGGCGGATCCTGGCCGGGCTGATGCCCGACGAACCGGAAGTCCTCGGCCTGCTCGCGTTGATGGAACTGCAGGCCTCGCGGCTCTCCGCGCGTAGCGCGCCCGACGGCGGATTCGTCCCGCTGACCAAGCAGAACCGCGCCCGATGGGACCAGCTGCTCATCCGCCGCGGCCTTGCCGCGCTTGCCCGTGCGGAGGCGCTCGGCGGCGCCGACGGCCCTTACGCCCTGCAAGCGGCGCTCGCCGCCTGCCACGCGCGTGCCCGCGCCGCCGGTGACACCGACTGGAAGCGCATTGCCGCCCTCTACGACCGCCTGCGCCAGGTCGCACCCTCACCCGTGATCGACCTCAATCGGGCGGTGGCGTGCAGCATGGCCTACGGCCCCGAAGCCGGGCTGCGGATGATCGACGAGATCTCCGGCGCCGCAGCCCTGCGGAACTATGCGCCCCTGCCTGCCGCGAAGGGCGATTTCCTGTTCCGGGCGGGCCGGCTGCCGGAAGCCAGGCGCCAGTTCGAGATTGCGGCGGGGCTCACCCGCAATGCCCGCGAGCGAGCGTTTCTCCTCGAGCGGGTGCGGGCCTGCACGCCGCCGGGCTCACCGGGCGCCCCGCGAGTGGAGTGAGCGCTTCCCCCACCGGCCGAGCCTCCGCGCCGAGGGTCAGCTGAAGTCCCTCTTCTCGTAGATCTGCGTGATCGCGCGGCCGTCCCAGACGTAGCAGAGGTGCCGTTCCTGGCGACAGTTCGACAAAAGCCTTGGCCGGAACACCGCGGCGCATTCGCCCGCCTCATCACGAACGCTAAGGTAGACGATACCGTCGGAGCCTGTGTCGCGCAGCCCGGCGGCAAGCTCTTGCGATGCGGCGTAGCTGGTCGGGTGATAATACGCCGGGTGACTTTCGCGCATCCCGCGTATGTCGTGCAGGTGCGCGTCGAGTTCGACCGTGTAGACTCGCATGTCGAGATCCTGCGCCGGCTCGTCCGTCGCTGCCATGAAAGCGGCGCGATGGTAGCGGGTTTCGGCGATCGCCGTCTCGATCGTGCGGCTGGCATAGAAGACGCCGAAGGTGCCGTCGGTGAAACGGCTGCCGGCGGGGTTCAGGTGCGTGAAGGAGGCCATGATTGCCGAGGTTCCGGGGCCCGCGACGCGGTCTTCGGCCGGCACGAGCGCGAGATCGCCCGCTTCCTCGCGAAGCCGGTCGTTGGTGATCGCCTCGATCTCGAACACCGCCTCCAGGTCTTCCGGGTCTGCAACCTCCTCGAACACTGCGATTGGCGGGAAGCGGCTCGGGATGATCCGGTAGCAGGGGCGCCACCGAACGGCACTGACGGGAATGTTCACCGCCAGCCGCGCTGCGCGTCGACATACTGACGCACAACGTAGAGGTCGGCGACATTGCCGGAAGTCATCCGCTCAAGCGCCGAACGCCCGCCGAATATGGGGGCCTTGTTAGGCTTGCGTACCCATTCGTCGGCCGTTCGGGGCAGGAGAATCCGCAGGCCCTTGTAGATCCCCATCACGTAGGAGATGCGTTCCAGGGCATCTCTGGGGATAGCCGCCACGGCCCCACGCTTCCACGACTGGAAGGTGGACCGGCTTTCGAGCCCCAGCAGACGCATCTGCTCCTGCTCCCGAAGCCCCCAGGCGTCCGCGATCCGAAAGAATGTCCGCAGGGCAGGTCCGGTGAGATTCCTGCGATCCCGCGCCCTGACGATCGAGGCCTTGGCCATCGGCGATCTCCTTTCACGAGAGATATGTTTATCTCCTGACCCAATGTCAATGAAAGTGCAGAAAATGAACAATCGACCTGGAACGCCTGCAAGCCCCGGGGCTGCCGTCGAAGCGAGCCATGGACCTCACGAGTGCCTCGCGCGTTTATCCGGTGCGACTAAGCCAGGAGAACACCTCATGCCCGAGACAGCGCAGGAGGCGCCACGGGACCTCCATCATCCACTTATTTTTTCAAGCCGCGTCACCGGGACACCGGTATTCGACCGGGCAGGGAACCGGCTCGGCCATGTCGACGACCTTTCGATCGAGAAGAAGAGCGGCAAGACCGTCTACGCAATCATGTCGTTCGGCGGGTTCCTCGGCATCGGAGCCAGATTTCATCCGGTCCCGTGGCCATTGCTTGACTATGACTTGGAGCGCGACGGCTATGTCGTGCCGCTCACCGCCGAGATGCTGAAGGATGCGCCGCACTACGAGGCGCAGGAAATACGGCTGCTCGGGGGGCCCGATCACCGGACCTACGGCTCCACCATCTACGATTACTACGGCGCACACGGCGCCATGCCGTACTGGTAGGATCGCCACTTCGCGCCTGTCCGCAGGACCGGAACGAACGTCCGGCGGAGCCATTGGACTCGGGAGAAATGGGCACTGGCGCGCCTGATCCAGTGCCGCGAAAGATTGCCTCAGCCGGAAGGGCGCGATGCGCACTCGCGAGAAACGCGACAGGAGAGCCATTGGAGAGCCGGCATGAGCCGCGCCAAACCACTGGTGCTTATCACGGGTGCGGCAGGCAACCTCGGGAAATCCATCGCTGCCGCTCTTCAGGACGACTACACCGTCGTCGGCCTCGACCGTGCGGCGGAGGACGATCCTTTCCCGATCATCGAGGCGGATCTCACCTCGGCCGAGGCTGTCGAGGACGCCTTGGAGGAAGTCCGGGAGCGGTACGGCGAGACCATCGCCAGCGTCATCCATCTCGCCGCCTACTTCGACTTCACGGGCGAGGAGCACCCGCTGTACCGCAAGCTGAACGTCGAGGGCACGCGTCACCTGCTTCGCGCGCTCAGCGCGTTCGAGGTCGGACAGTTCCTCCATGCCAGCACGATGCTGGTCCATCGGCCCGGGGTGCCGGGTAAGGTTATCGACGAGGACTGGCCGATCGATCCGCAATGGGCCTATCCGCGCTCCAAGGCCGAGGCGGAGCGGGTGATCGAGGAGGAGGCCGGCGACATCCCCGTTGCGATCCTCCGCCTCGCAGGCGTTTACGACGAGGAGACGATGGTTCCCACGCTCGCGCAGCAGATCGCGCGGGTCTACGAACGTGACTTCCAGAGCTATTTCTATTCCGGCCGGCGGGACGCCGGGCAGTCGATGCTGCACCGGCAGGACATGATCGAGGCCGTGCGCCGCACGGTCGATCGCCGGGCGGACCTTCCGCGCCGAACGGCGCTGCTGATCGGCGAAGCCGAAGCGATCGGGTATGACCCGTTGCAGGACGAGATCGGCTATCTGATCCACGGGCAGGACGACTGGCCCGTGCTGCGCCTCCCCAAGCCCGTTGCAGCGGCGGGGGCATGGGCGCAGGACAAGCTGGAACCGGTCATTCCCGACATGATCGACAAGGGCGAACAGCCCTTCATCAAGCCGTTCATGGTACGCATGGCCGATGATCACTACGCGCTCGACATCTCGCGGGCGCGTGCGCTGCTCGGGTGGGAACCGCGACACAGGCTCAAGTACGAGCTTCCGGCGATGATCGCGAAGCTCAAGCGCGATCCGCTCGCATGGTACCGGGCCAACGGCATCACGCCTCCCGACTGGCTCGACGAGGCGGCAGAGCTTGGCTGCGACCCTACCGAGCTGCGTGGCCGACATGAGAGCTTCGTTCGCCGCGAGCACGCTCGATTCCGCTGGGCTCATTTCGTGAACATCGGCCTGGGGGCATGGCTGCTGGTCCAGCCGCCGATGATCAATGTGGTGGAGCCCGGGCTGGCGCTGCTCGAGAGCGCGCTTGGTGCCGCCCTGATCGTCTTTGCCAGCTTGTCGCTGTCGGCGCGGTTGCAGTGGGCGCGCTGGGTCAGTGCTGCGATCGGGATGCTGATCATGGCAGGGCCCTTGCTTTTCTGGACTCCCAATGCGGCCGCCTACCTGTCGGATACCCTCGTGGGGATGCTGGTCTTCGCCCTTTCGGTCGCCACAAGGCCCCAGCCGGGCGTCTCACCGGTCGCTGCGCAGACCGGTCCCGATATGCCGCCCGGATGGAACTACAACCCCTCGACCTGGCGTCAGCGCTTGCCGATCGTCGCGTTCGCGGTGCTGGGCCTCTACATCTCGCGCTGGCTCGCGGCCTATCAAATGGACCAGATCCCTGGCGTGTGGGAGCCGTTCTTCGCAGGGTCGCCGGCAGACCCGCAGAACGGCACCGAGGAAATCATCACCTCGGACGTCTCCGAAGCCTTTCCCGTTCCCGATGCGGGCCTGGGCGCTGTGGTCTACGCGATCGAGATCGTCACGGGCGCCATTGGTTCGCGCGTGCGCTGGCGCACGATGCCATGGATGGTCATCCTGTTCGGCATCCTGATCGTGCCGCTGGGCATCGTGTCGATCTCGTTCATCATCATCCAGCGAATCGTGATCGGCACCTGGAGTACGCTGACTCTGATCGCGGCGGCGGCGATGCTGATCCAGATCCCCTATTCGCTCGACGAGCTGCTCGCCTCGGTCCAGTTCTTGGTCCGCCGCGCCCGCGCGGGAAGGAACTGGCTGACAGTGTTGTTCAAGGGCGACACCGACGAGCCCGGTACGAACTGCGCGGCAGCCGAGCGGAGGGAAGATGAGTTCGGCGCGCCTTTGGGGGAGATCGTACGCGACATGGTCTCGGGCGGAGTGAACCTGCCCTGGAACCTGGCCCTGTGCGCGGCAATCGGTGTGTGGCTCATGTTCACGCGCCTGACGCTCGGAGCGGAAGGGGGCATGGCGAACGCCGACCACCTGATCGGCGCGCTCGTGCTGACCGTGGTCTCCGTCGCTGCGGCAGAGGTGGCCCGCGTGATACGCTGGCTCCTGGTGCCTCTCGGTGCGACGCTCTTCGTGACGCCGTGGCTTTGGGCCACGAACACGGAAGGCGCGGTGGCAAGCATCGCGTGCGGCGTGGCGCTCATCGCGCTCTCGATCCGGCGAGGCGCCATTCGCAACGAATACGGAAACTGGAGCAGGTTCATTCGCTGATCCTGGCCGGCCTGGTGCCGGACTGCGGCCTTGCTCCAGTCTTCGCAGGTCGAATCCTGAGATATAAAGATTCCTTTATATTATGCTTGACCCGGCGCCGCAGAACCCCGAGTAAGCGTGTGTCGAGGTTCTTCGCGACGGTGCCTGCCGGCGCGAAGCTAAGATGGGAAGCCGGTGCAATGCCGGCGCTGCCCCCGCAACTGTAAGCGGCGAGCAGGCGGTCAAGATGTGTCACTGGCGGAACTTCCGCCGGGAAGGCCTGACCGTTTGCGATGAACCGCGAGCCAGGAGACCTGCCTCCGACGCGATAACGTCCACCGGCGGGGTGCCCGGTCTGGCCGCTTGCATGGCGCGCGGCCAGATCTATCGCTGCGCGTCCGGCGCGCGTGCCGATCGGTCGCCCCGCCTTCATCGGGGTTCTATGAAGATGACCGTAACCCTTGCCACGCTTGGATTTCCGCGTATCGGCCCGCGCCGCGAACTCAAGTTCGCACTCGAGAAGTTCTGGGCCGGGACGTTGTCCCGAACGGAGCTTGAGGAGACGGCCGCCAGCCTGCGTACTGCCAACTGGGCCCGGCAGAACGGGCTGGGCGCCGACTGGCTGCCCTCAAACGACTTCTCGCTCTACGATCACGTGCTCGACACCAGCATCATGCTCGGTGCGATTCCGGCGCGCTACGGCGCCGCCAGCAGTGATACTGCCGGACTGGAGACCTATTTCGCAATGGCCAGAGGCGCTGCCGGCCCGGCGGAGTGCTGCGGCAATGCGCAGGCAAGCGTCACCGCCGGCGAAATGACCAAATGGTTCGACACCAACTACCACTTCATCGTGCCCGAGATCGAGCCCGGCTGCGCGCTTCAGCTCAGCCATCTCAAGCCGCTCGAGGAATACCGCGAAGCCAGGGCGCAGGGGTTCGAGACGCGGCCGGTGCTGCTCGGCCCAATCACTTGGCTGAGCCTCGCCAAGGGCCACGATGTCGATCCGCTCAATCTCCTAGACGACGTTCTCGGGCACTATGCTACCCTGCTCGGATTGCTTGCACAGGCGGGGGCTGCGTGGGTGCAGGTCGACGAGCCGATCCTCGTGACCGACCTCACCGAGCGCCAGCGGCGCGCGTTCACGCGGGCCTATGCCAGGCTGGCGGTTGCCGGCCCGAAGCTGATGTTGACGACCTATTTCGGGGGCCTGGGAGACAATCTCCGGCTGACAGCATCGCTTCCGGTCGCCGGGCTCCACATCGATCTCGTCCGGGCGCCCGATCAACTCGACGCAGTGGTCGAGGCGGTGCCGAAAGACCGCCTTCTGTCGCTGGGAGTTGTCGACGGGCGCAACGTATGGCGCACGGATATATCAACTGTGCTCGACCGGCTCGCCCCGGTTGCGGCGGCGCGCGATCTCGTGCTCGCTCCTTCATGTTCGTTGCTCCACGTGCCGGTCGATCTCGCTCTCGAAACGAAACTGGACGACGAAGTGCGGCAATGGCTCGCGTTTGCGGTGCAGAAGATCGAGGAGCTCGACCTGCTCAAGCGTGCGCTGAACCACGGCCCCGAAACCGTCGCCGATGAGCTGGCGGCCGCCGAACGGGCCGCCGCGGCCCGCCGCCTGTCCGCCCGCATCCACGATCCTGCCGTCCGCTCGCGCGCTGCACCACCCTGGTGATTACCGGTTGGTTGCTGTGGTGGCGCCGGCTGTCGTTGAGACGTGTTCCACAACCGGTGCCGGCGCGGCCCTGATGCATTCCGATGACGCTTGCACGTCCCGGCATCTCCCGCAGATCGAAGACAGGCGGTGCCGGATCTGACGCTCGCCGCCAGATCAGACATCAATTTTATGATGCAATCGGCGGTGGACAGGAGTCGCTCCAGCTGAATCCAGCCAGGATAATCAGATCATGTCGAGTGTCTGTCGAAGGCAGGACCTCACTGAGAATATGCTGGTGGCAGAATACTGCCGTCGTTCCGATGGGGTCAGTCCGGTTTGAACGTTACGCCCTGTGCCAGCGGCAGATCAGTCGAGTAATTGATGGTGGTGGTTTGACGTCGCATATAGCTCTTCCAGGCATCCGAACCGCTCTCGCGACCTCCCCCGGTTTCCTTTTCCCCTCCGAATGCGCCTCCGATTTCAGCTCCTGATGGACCGATGTTGACATTAGCGATGCCGCAATCCGATCCTGCCGCCGCAAGGAATCGTTCGGTTTCACGCAGATCGGTGGACATGATGGCCGACGACAATCCCTGCGGGACCCCGTTCTGGAGCGCGATCGCTTCATCGAACTCGCGGTATTTGAGGACGTAGAGAATCGGGGCGAAAGTCTCCGTGGCCACGAGGGTGCTTTGCGCCGGCATTTCGACGATCGCGGGCGTGACATAGGCCGCGTCCGGATACCGGTCGAGCAAGGCGGGTTCTCCCCCCGAGACGATTCCGCCTTCGCGGTGAGCTGTCTCGAGTGCGCTACGCATGGCATCCCGCGCATCTCGATCGTAGAGCGGCCCAAGAAGAGTTCCCTCCTCAAAAGGGCTGCCTATCGGCACCTTGCGGTAGGCTTCGCGAACACGTGGAACAAGCGCGTCGTAGATATCCTCATGTACGATCAGCCGTCGCAGACTCGTACAGCGCTGGCCGGCCGTTCCGACGGCCGAGAACACGATTGCGCGGACGGCAAGATCGAGGTCCGCCGCCGGGGTCACGATCATGGCGTTGTTGCCCCCCAGTTCCAGGATCGATCGTCCAAAGCGCGCGGCGACGGTGCCGGCAACCTGACGTCCCATGCGGGTTGAGCCGGTTGCCGACACAAGCGGAATACGCTGGTTTCGCGCCAGCTCTTCACCGAGATCAGGGCCTCCGACGGCTATCTGGCACAGGCCCGGGGGAGCATCGTCTCCAAAGGCAGAACTTACCTGATCGCAGATCTTCTGCACGGCCATTGCCGTGAGAGGCGTCCTCTCCGAAGGCTTCCAGATGACCGGATTGCCGCACGCGACCGCAAGGGCCGCGTTCCAGCTCCACACTGCCACCGGAAAATTGAAGGCCGATATCACTGCGACGGGGCCAAGGGGGTGCCACGCTTCGAGCATCCGGTGGCCCGGGCGCTCGGAAGCGATGGTCCGGCCGTATAGTTGCCGGGAGAGGCCGACCGCAAAGTCGCAGATGTCGATCATTTCCTGCACTTCGCCCCGGGCTTCCTGCAGGACCTTGCCGCAATCGAGCGTCACGATGCGTGCAAGCGTCTCCTTCTCCTCGCGCAGCGTCTCACCCAGCAACCGCACCCATTCGCCGCGGCGCGGCGCGGGCACCATACGCCACGCTTCGAACGCTCGGTGGGCCCTCTCGATCATGTCCTTCAGATCGGATGATCCGCAGGTGGCGACATGGGCGATGACCGTGCCGTCGACCGGCGTGGTCACCGCGAGATCGCCCGCCTCGATTTCCGCATCGCCAATCCCGGCAGCGGCAAATGCAACCCTGTACTCGTGATTCGTCATATTCAGTTGTTCCCCTTCGAGCATTTTCGGATGCTCGCGGCGGGCGCTGTTCCAGAGCGCCCGCCGTAGAAATTTTCAATCGATCTACTGTGCGTCGAGGCGGTAATCCTCGCCGGGGAACAGGGCGGCCCAGTCGGCCTCCGCCTGTATGCGTGCGAAATAGCTCCAGCTATCGACATTGATCGCGCGCTTCAGCCAGGTGCGCGCGGCGTCGCGCTCTCCGCGGAGCATATAGTAGTTGGCTAGGCTGTACGCGGTCGAGGCGGCCATGCCGTCAGCATCAGCGAAGGGGCGTCCACTGTCCTGATTGGTAAAGAACGACTTTGCGTCACGGTGCCCCTTGTAGAGCTGGATACCGTCAAAATAATTGTCCGAGCCTCCTTCGGGATGAACCTGGAACAGCGTCAGATCGTAGTCGTCGAGTACCTTGCGGGCTTCCGCCATGCGCCCCCCTCGCGCCAGCGAGAGAAACTCCCAATAGGTGTTCGCCGTGCGCGCTTCGGGATCAAATCCCAATGCTGCCGCTTGCGAGGATCTTGCGAACCATTTGGCGGCATTGTCGAAATCGTGCTTGGCGAAATAGGCCTGGCCGAGATGATAGTAGAGATAATACTGCACGATGTCGGGCGTACTTGGGAAGTAATCCGGCCCCAGCTTCTCGCGTTCGAGCGGCAAACCTTCGTATAGCTTTGCAGCCCGCAGCCCCGTTTCGATGGAAGCGTCGAAATCGCGCAAGGAAAACTGCCGATGGGCCAGATGGCGCAGGAGCTTGGGCGAATCGGGATATTTCTTCAGCGCCTGGCGATACACATCGGCGGATTCGCGTGCGTAGCCCTGGTAGAAGAGCACACGACCGTACCAGGTGGCCGTATCGATCGTCATGTTCGCATCGAACGCTGCTTTCGCGTCGGCGGCCGCCCGCGCGAGCAGTGCAGGGTCGCCGACGTTCTTGTTGCCGTTGTGCGGGGTGACCATACGTTCGCCCAGCAACGAGGTGCCTTGGAAGCTGCCATCGGTTTGGGCCACCGCGGGCGCTGCGACCAGCAAGCCTGCGACCAGCGCCAAATTCAACAAACCTGATCTCATATTTCCCTCCGGCTGTTCGTAATCTCTGTGACCGGGAACGCGGCGTGGTGCATCCCGGTCGCGTCCCATGAGCATACAGGTGTGAAGGAAATTGCATATAGGAAAATTCTCTCCATCAACGGTTAGGGCTGTGCGAGGCTGGCAGGTTAGATTGCATCTTCCTATAAATACTCGAAAAATTGTGTGCGTTATAGCGTAGGCATGCAGATGAGCTTGGCCCCCTCATTCTCCGACCAACGCGGGATCACGCCCCGATGCGAAAATTGAGTGTAGACCCATAAAAATATTGCTGATAGGAAATATGGCAGATCGCGGACGCCGATCGAAACCCGATCTCCGCCCGCATGCCGTTTAATGGAGGGGTATAATGGCTAAGCTACTGTCCAAACTGGTCCTGCCGACGATGATCGCGGCGGTCACCGTCCCAACCGGCGCCATTGCGCAAGACGCGACAGCAAACGACGATTCCACATCCGCAGACAATGCCACCATCGGCGCGCCGATAACCGTCATCGGATCGCGGCGGAAGGACCGAACGATCACCGACAGTTCGGTTGCTGTCGACGTTATTGCACCCGAAGCCATCAGTACGACCGGATACAGCGACCTGAACGACGCTCTGCGTACTCTCGTGCCGGCTTTCAACGTCAAGCGCCTGCAGGGCAATGACGGTTCATCGTTCGTGCGCCCGGTGACCCTTCGCGGCTCGCCGCCGGACCACGTTCTCCTGCTGCTCAACGGGAAGCGGCGGCATCGCGCGGCGATCGTCCAGATCGGAACCGGTCACGCGACCACCTCCGGCTCGCAGGGGCAGGACTTCAACGTCATTCCCCCGATCGCGTTCGAAAGCGTCGAGGTTCTGCGCGACGGCGCATCGGCGCAGTATGGCTCCGACGCGATAGCCGGCGTGGTCAACGTCACCCTGAAAGACGACACCAGCGGCGGCTCGGTGATGGCGCAGGCGGGCAAATACTACGACGTCGGCGGCGAGACGTACGACGTGCAAGGCCATCTGGCCTTCGGTCTCGGCGATACCGGCTACCTCAACATCAGTGGTCAGTATACGCATCAGGACAAGACCTGGCTTGGCGGAAAGAACGTCGGCGCCGAGGCGCTGCGGGCGATGGGCGTGGAGGACGTTCCCGTTCACACCGCTGGAAACGGGGAGCCGTTCTATGAAGCGGTGAAAACGGTCTGGAACGCGGGGATCGGCCTGGGCGGCGATGTCGAGGCCTATACCTTCGGCAACTTCATGAAGGCCGACAGTTCCGTTACTTTCTTCTATCGCCAGTCGATGGCGGCGGGCGGCTTGCCGGCACACTCGACCTTCGCGGATTCCGCATTCGACAATGCGCCTGCGTATCCGGAGACGTTCGACCTGCGCACCATCTATCCCGGCGGCTTTACGCCGGAGTTCGCGGGTGAAACCGAGGATTTCAGCATCGTGGGCGGGCTGAGAGATCGCGAAGGCGCGTTCAACTGGGACATCTCCGCCCGTCTCGGCAACAATGTCGTCGACTACACGATCTACAATACTATCAATCCCTCGCTCGGCGCCGCTTCGCCGACGCGCTTCAAGCCCGGCAGCCTGACGCAGCGCGAAGTGCAGTTCGACGGCGAGGTGTCCTATGAGATCGCGAACGACGTTTTCGCCAGCGACATTCTGGTGTTCGGCGGCGTCAGCTACCGCAAGGAAACCTACAAGATCACCGCCGGCGATGAGGCGTCCTACGCTGTAGGACCGCTTCGCGACCTTCCTGTGGGATCGAATGGCTTCCAGGGCTTCAGCCCGGATATTGCCGGTGAATTCACCTCCAGCAGCTATGCTGTGTTCGCCGAGACGGACATCGATGTGACCGAAAGCTTCAATGTTGGCCTTGCCGGTCGTTACGAGGATTACGAAGAGTTCGGCAGCAACTTCAGCTACAAGGCGGCGTCGAGGCTCGAGTTGTCGGACCTCCTGGCGCTGCGCGGGTCGATCAGCACGGGCTTCCGCGCGCCGGCCGCCGGCCAGCTCTTCGGAACGAGCCAGACCTCGCAGATCAATGCGCAGAACGAGTTCATTCTCGACGCGGTTCTTATTCCTGGTTCGCCTGCTGCGCAGATCTTCGGCTCCGATCAGCTCAAGCCGGAAACCTCCTTCAACATGTCGGCCGGTGTGGTGGTGACCGCCGATAGCGGCTTCACGACGACACTCGATTTCTATCAGATCGACGTCGACGACAGACTGCTGTTGACGCCGCCCATCGCGACCACGCCCGCACAGAGGGCTCAGCTGGAGGCGATCGGATTTCCCAACGGCGCTTCGGTCGAACAGGTCCGGTTCTTCCAGAACAAGCTCGATACGCGCGTGAGAGGTTTCGATCTTGTCTCGACGTACGGCTTCGACTGGGGGGACGAGGGTTCCACCAACCTCAGCCTCGCCGTAAACTATAACGAACAGAAACTTCGCACGGACCCGTCCTCTTTCTTCGGCCCCGGGACCGTGATCGAGTTCGAGCGCGGCCTTCCGCGGTGGCGTGGCAACCTCACCGCCAACAATCGGCTTGGCGACTTCAATCTGATGGCGCGGGCAAATTACTACGGTAGCTGGAAACGGCGGAATGGCGATGATTTTCTCGATCGGGAACCCGCGATGCTGTTCGATGCCGAAATAACCTATTCGGGGATCGACAACGTAGATCTCAGCATCGGCGCCAGAAATATATTCAACAAGTTTCCCCCCGATCGCGGGGAAGCCCTTAAGGCGGTCGGGCTGATCTATGACAATCACAGTGTCTTTGGCGTGAGTGGCGGTTTCTACTATTTGAATGCCAAGATCGATTTTTGATCCTGTTTAGAGCTGAGCCCCGGTCGGCTTGGCGGGCCTTGCTGATTGCAGGCCTGCCTTGCCGATCGGGGAATTTTCTGCTCATGCTGGGTGGGCTCCAAGATCGAGTGGGGCCACCTGGGCTCGCTGTGATCGGCGCGGGAAAGATGGAGATGCGGAGGCTATTTTGACTGCTACCAAGATAGGCCCGACAGATTATCTCGAGGAGCTTCGCGGCCCTCGCCGCCGGCGCGGAACGTCGTTCCATCTCGGAGACCGCATCCGGCAGTTGCGCCGCGAGCGCAAGCTGACGCTAGAGGAGGCGGGACGGCTTACCTCGCTCGCCGCTTCGACCTTGTCGAAGATCGAGAATGACCAGATGTCGCCGACTTTCGACGTCGTGCAGAAGCTGGCGCACGGCTTCGACATCGATATCACGGAGCTGTTCGCGACGGATAGCGGACACCGCCCGGGTAGCCGTCGGAGTGTTACCCTGAAAAGCGAAGGCCGGATGATGGAAACGCCGGTGTACCGGCACCGTCTGCTGGCCTCGGAGTTGAGCCATAAGAAGATCCTGCCGTTCATCAGCTCGATCAAGGCCCGGAGCGTCGACGAATTTTCCGAGTGGGCCAGCCATGAGGGCGAGGAGTTTCTGTACGTTCTCGAAGGGGAAGTGCGCTTTTGCACCGAACATTACGAGCCGGTCGCTCTGGGACCCGGCGACAGCATCTATATCGACGCCAGCATGCGCCACGTCTGCTATTCCACGAGCGAGAAAGACGCCGTGGTGATGTGGATCAACACGGGCGAATAGCGGACTTGCTATAATTTTTCCGATACGCCATATCCTTCCTCAAGGAAAAGGGGGGGATGATGTATGGAGCGTCGAACATTCCTTGGTTCGGGCCTCGCGCTCGGTGCGATCGGTCTGGCCGGGGCGGGGCACGCGGCGGCGCCCGGCACGAAGCGGCCTTTGACATTCGACGCGATGGGCGAGGTGCGCTTCTCGTACACGCCCGAGCTTGTTCGAGAGATGCACGCAAGCGGCCTCGATGCGATCGCTGTCACGCTATGCGATCCGAAGCCCATGGGCGAGGCCGCCTATGATCTGGCGATGGAGGCAGTGCTCGCCCATGACCGCCACATCGCCCGTCATCCGGCTCTTTTCTGTAAAGCCACCAGTGTGGCGGATCTCGCACTGGCGCGGGAGAGCGGGCAGATCGCGATCTTCTACCTTTTTCAGAACAGTACCCATTTCGGCGTCGAACTCGACAACGTCGATCTGTTCTACAACCTTGGCGTTCGAACTGCACAGATCACGTACAATCATCAGAACTGGGCGGGCTCCGGGTGCAAGGAGCTGGGGACGAACGGCCTGACCGTCTTCGGGCGCGCTCTCGTCGAGCGGATGAATGCGACAGGGATGCTGATCGACCTTTCACATGCGAACATGCAGACGATGGCCGATGCAATCGCGCATTCGAAAGCTCCCGCTATCATATCGCACACGGGCTGTATGGCGGTGCATGCGAGCGAGCGGAATACGACCGACGACAATCTGCGGCTCCTGGCAGAGAAAGGGGGTGTTGTCGGTATTTGCCAGATACGCCCCTTCCTGACCGAAAAGCGGCAGGGCGCGCTGGCCGATTACTTTCGCCACATAGATCATGCCATACGGGTCGCAGGCGTCGATCACGTCGCAATCGGAAGCGACCGCGATCACCGGCGCATCGAAATGACCGATGAATATCTGGCGGAACTGAAGCGGGAAGAGGGCGCCAATTTCAATCCGGCAGATTGGCCCCTTTTTATCGATGAGCTTAATGGGCCCCGACGGATGGAAGTCGTCTGGGATGGGGTGCGCAAGCTGGGCCACGGCGCCGCCGCCGCAGACAAGGTAATGGGCGGCAATCTTCATCGCCTCTACAGCGAGGTGGTCGGATGATGGCCCCTTTGCGCATTCTTGGTGCTGCCCTGTTCCTGTCGATACCCGCGGCCGCACAGGGCAATGTTCCGGGCGACACCGCCGCGGCGGGGTACTGCGACGAAACGCTAATTGGCACACCGTTGCGCGAACCGGACTTCTCCCCGCCGGTTCGCAAGCGCCTGGAACAAGATATCGCGATCGCCCGGTCTGCGCTCGAAATCGCGCCTGATCGGGAGGAAAGCTTCTTCTGGCTGGGCCGCAGGCTGGGCTACGCAGGTCGCTTCTGCGAGGCGATCGACGTGTTCACGCGCGGGCTGACCGCCTTTCCCGACAGCTATCGGCTGCTTCGCTATCGCGGCCGCCACCTGACACGGGTCCGGCAATTCGCGCTTGGGCTGGCCGACTACGAACGGGCGATGGAGCTGATGAGCGGCAAGCCCGACGTTTTCGAACCGGACGGATTGCCGAATGCGCTGGGTCTCACATTGGGGACCTATAAATCGAACATCATATACTACCATGCCCAGACGAGCTTTGCGGTCGGCGACTATAACCGGGTGGTCGAGGGTATGGCGCGCGCCTTCGGTCTCGTGCCCGCGTTCGCGCGCGACGATATGCTCCCTCCCACCGCGTACTGGACCTATCTGGCATACAGGAAGATGGGCAACCATGCGGCGGCCCGTCGCGCAGTGTCCGAGATTCCGGCAGACCTCGCCCTGACCGAGAACGCGGACTATCATCGCGCGGTGCAGTTGATGCAGGGGAGGGTTCAGCGGGCAGAAGTCACCGATAGAGACAGCGCTCTCGTCAAGTTTGCCCTGGCCATGGAGCTGCGCTTTTCCGGCAACGAGGATGCTGCCGCTCAACTCTTGCGACGGATAGTCGACGAGAGCCCCCAGGGATTCTGGCCGGCAGAGGTCGAACTGACGGCCCCCGATCGCTGGATTGCGCCCTAGGCCGGGGCTCACCGCCGCCGCTGCGATCCCCCGACCGAAGCGAACCGAGAGATTTCGCTATGACCACGTCTTCCGAGATCCAACCCCAGTTCCGCTGGTCTTCGCGCCTGGCGCTGATATTTGCGGCAAGCGGGTTCTCCGTCGGCCTCGGGAATATCTGGCGCTTTCCCTATCTGACCGGCGAGAACGGGGGCGCCGCCTTCATACTGGTCTATCTTGCGTGCGCCTTCGGGATAGGGCTCCCGCTGGTCATGGCCGAGCTGATGCTGGGACGCCGCGGGAAAAGGGGTGTGGTCGGTTCGCTGCAGGCGGTTGCGGCCAAAAGCGGCGCCAGCGAACGCTGGGGCTGGATCGGCAAACTCGCCCTTCTCGCGACTTTCGCCATCCTGTCGTACTACGTGGTCATCGCCGGCTGGACGCTCGACTACATGGTTCGGGCCACGACCGGCACTTTCGCTGGGATTGGGAGGCAGGATTCAACGGCTGTCTTCCAGTCGCTTATGGACAGTCCCTGGCGGATGATCGTCTGGGGAGCGATCACGATCGGCGTCACGGGGCTTGCGGTCGGCCGCGGACTGCAGGGAGGTATCGAGAAGGTGACGGGCATCCTGATGCCGCTGTTCTTCGTCGGTCTGGTGCTGTTTGCAGGATACGCCTTGTTGGTCGGCGATGCGGCAAGCGCGATGCGCTTTCTCTTCGTGCCCGACTTCTCGAAGATCGACGGCGCGGTAATCGCAATGGCGGTGGGGCAGGCGTTCTTTTCGGTGGGCGTCGGATTCGGCACGATGGTCAGCTTCGGTTCCTATCTGGAAGAGGATGTTTCGATAGGCTCGACCGCGGCAATAATCGTTGCTGCCGACACCGCTGTCGCGCTGGTCGCAGGTCTGACGATATTTCCGTTCGTGTTTCTCTACGGACTTGAGGTGACTTCGGGCCCGGGTCTCGTTTTCGAGACTCTTCCGGTCGCCTTCGGCGCGATGCCGGCGGGGGAACTGGTCGGCCTCGCCTTCTTCTTCCTCCTCTTCATCGCGGCCATCACATCGTGTGTCGGATTGCTGGAGCCGCTTGCGAAGCGCGTGCGCGCGGTGCTCGGTATGCGCCTTCCCGCGGCGACTGCGATGTTGGGCCTTCTCGTGTTCGTGGCCAGTCTCGGCACGGTCCTGTCTTTCAACGAATGGGCCGGCGTCTATCCACTATCGGTCTTCGCACCCTTCGCCGAGAGCACAATCTATGTTGTCCAAGACTATATCGCGGTGAATGTGCTGTTGCCGGTGGGATCCCTGCTGACAGCCATATTCACTGGATGGTTCGCCAACCGTAGGTTCTGGGCAGAAGAGCTCTCCATCGGTGGCCCGATTGCGAAGGCATTCTGGTTGCCTGCTATGCGCTACGTGATACCGATCGCCATCGCGACGCTTCTCATTTGGGCGCAGCTAGGCTGATCGGCGCTCTGTCAGACAAAGCTTACCTGGTAAGTAGTGGCGGGGCAGGGCGGCTACCTCCCTCGTGCTTCCCGAGGCAGCAAGCCTCTTCCGGCACTTCAACCGTTCGGCTGATGTAATCCACCTCGTCGTGATGATGTATATCCGTTTTCCTCTGAGCTTGCGGAACGTAGAAGATCTGTAGGCCGAATGCGGACTCCACATTTCACACGAGACGGCGCGTCGCTAGTGGAGCGGGTCCGGTCCGCTCGGCACGACCAGCAACCGTTAACACCTCCGCCCCACGGCAATCGTCTGCGCTGGGTCTGGTGCGGCAGGGCAGGAAGCCTCTTGTTCGGGCCGTCGGCCGGCCTGTTGGCTTTAGGCAGCAAAGCGGCCTATCAGCCGACCGCCTCGTAGACGCCCGGCAGCTGCTGGGAAGGTGAATGCGGCGCAGATTAGGTACGAGGCCGCTGAGTACAGATCTGGCGACGTTCGGTTTTGCCATTACGCCGCCGAAAGCTGCGTGTCGGCTGAGGGCCCCAAACTCGAAAGACCGGATTGGGCATGGACCATCGGCCTATCGAGACTTAGCAATCAGCGAGCGGCCCAGCGTCTGCCGGTCACTCGTTCGCTTGCTGCGGAAATTATATCCACTGGCTCGCACTCTCGCAGAGCAGCCGGTCTGCACAGCGGGCCTTGGCGCGCCAGGAAAAGAGAATCGCCGCCAACCCGAGCGCCGAGGCTGCGGCGCCCGCCAGCGCGACCGCCGGGTAGCCGAACCCGCCTGCGATCACGGCGCCGCCCAGCGCAGCGCCGATTGCATTGCCGAGGTTGAATGCTCCGATATTCACCGACGAGGCGAGGTTCGGCGCGTCCCCCGCGGCCGCCATCACCCGCACCTGCAGTGGCGGCACCAGCGCGAAGCTCGCTACGCCCCACAGAAACACCAGCACGGCAACCGGCGCCTGGAATGGCATCAATAGCGCGAAGGCGACCAGGATCGCCGAGAGCGAGCCGAGCGTCACGATCAGAGTCATGTCCACCGATTTGTCGGCGAACTTCCCACCAAGCCAATTGCCGACCGTCAGGCCGAGGCCATAGGTCACCAGCATCGCCGTCACGAACGCCAGGGATGCGTGCGTCTCGATTTGCAGGATCGGTGCGATGTAGGTGAACACGGTGAACATCGCGCTTGATCCGAGCACGGTGAGGCCGAGTGCGCCGAGCACTGGGCGGCGTGCCAGCACGCGCAGCTCCCTGATGACATCGCCGCCGGCGGGCGCGGGCATCGCCGGTAGGGTCAGCCGCAGCGCCGCCACTGTCACCATGCCGAGACTGGCGATCCCCCAAAAGGACGTCCGCCAGCCGAGATGCTCGCCCGCCCAGGTGGCGAGCGGCACGCCGACAACGTTGGCGATTGTGAGGCCCATGAACATTGCAGCGACCGCCGCGGCCTTGCGTTCGGCCGGCACCAGGCTCGCCGCAACAATCGATCCGACACCGAAGAAGGCGCCGTGGTTCAGCGAGGTGATGATCCGTGCCGTGAGGAGCATGGCGTATCCATCAGCAACTGCGGACATGAGGTTTCCGAGCGTGAAGATCGCCGCAAGTCCGATCAGCAGCGTCCGCCGGGGCACGCGTCCGGTGGTCAGCGTCATCAGTGGCGCACCGATAAGCACGCCGAGTGCGTAGGCGCTGACCAGCAATCCGGCGGCGGGGATCGAGACGCCGAGATCGGTGGCGATCACTGGCAGCAGGCCCATCGGCGCGAACTCGGTTACACCGATGCCGAAGGCGCCCGCGGCAAGCGCGAGCAGCGGGGGATTGAGTTTCATGTGGGGGCTTCCAGGTCAGACCAGCGGCGGGTTCAGGCGGGCAAAGCCCTCCTGCTGGCGATAGGGGGTGTGGGGATAAGGCGGCAGCACGTCGCTTGCCGCATCGAGGGCGGCCATCTGCTCGCGTGTCAGCGACCAGCCGACCGCACCGAGATTCTGCCTCAGTTGCTCCTCGTTGCGCGCACCGATGATCACCGACGACACGGTCGGGCGCTGGAGCAGCCAGTTGATCGCGACCTGCGGCACCGTCCGGCCCGTCTCTTCGGCGACGGCCTCGATCGCATCGATCACGCGGTAGAGATGCTCTTCGGTCACCGGCGGCGCGAACTGTTCGGTGTCGTGCAGCCGGCTACCCGGGGGCACTGGCCGGTTGCGGCCGATCTTGCCGGTGAGGCGGCCCCAGCCCAGCGGGCTCCACACAAGCGTACCGACACCCTGATCGGCCGCGAGCGGCATCAGATCGGCCTCGTAAGCCCGACCGATCAGCGAATAGTAGACCTGGTGCGCGACGAAGCGCGGCCAGCCATGCCGGTTCGCCGCGGCGAGCGCTTTCATCAACTGCCAGCCGGGATAGTTGGAAACGCCGACGTGGCGCAGCTTGCCCTGCGCGATCAGCATGTCGAGCGTCGCAAGCAACTCCTCGACCGGTGTATGGGCGTCGAGCGCGTGGAGCTGAAGCAGGTCGATATAGTCGGTGCCGAGCCGTTTGAGCGACGCCTCAACTGCAGCGATCAGCCGCGAGCGCGACACGCCCCAGTCGGCCGGGCCGTTGCCCATGGGCAAGCCGGTCTTGGTCGAGATCAGCACTTCATCGCGTCGTCCGCGGATCGCTTCGCCGAGCACCTCCTCGGATGCGCCGCTGGAGTAAACATCTGCCGTGTCGAACAAGTTCACGCCAGCTTCGAGGCAGATGTCGATCAGACGCCGCGCCTCTGCCGTATCGCTGCTTCCCCAGGCGCTGAATAGCGGGCCCTTCCCGCCGAAAGTGCCTGTTCCGAAGCTGAGCGCCGGAACACGCAGGCCCGAGAATCCCAGTTGCCGATATTCCATGATCCATCCTGTCAGTTGCGATAGAGATGCATAAGTGGAAGGCGCGCACGGGGCTGGGTAGCCCGGTCGTAAGCGAAGGACTTTTGACTTGAAGGCAAAGACTGCACGGGACGATCGCGCTCGAGCGCTGGAGATGTTCGCCATCGTTGTGGCCGAGGGCAGCTTCTCGGCAGCGGCCCGGCTGCTCGGGCTGACTCCGTCCGCCATCAGCCGGGCCATCGACCGGCTCGAGGAGCGGCTCGGCGTCCGCCTGCTGCTGCGATCGACCCGCGCGCTAACGCTCACCGCCGAAGGGCATGCCTACCTATGCGGCGCGCGTCGCATCCTGGCAGACCTCGACGACGTCGAGCAGGAGATCGCGGATCAAGGCGCACCGCGTGGCAGGCTCCGCGTCAGCGCTGCCTTGTCGCACGGGCGGCTTTGCGTCGTCCCCTTGCTCGGTGAGTTCGTGCAGCGATACCCACACATTCTGGTCGATATCGGTCTCACCGACACGCTCGTGGACGTGGCCGCTGGCCAGGCGGATGTTGCGGTTCGTTTCGGACCGCTGGCGGACAGTCCGCTGACCGCGCGCAAGCTGGGCGAGACCCGCCGCGTCATTGTCGCCTCGCCGACCTACCTGGCGCGCCACGGCACGCCGCTCGTGCCCGAGGATCTGCACGGCCACAATTGCCTTAGCTTCAATTTCCGCCGTGCCGAGCCGATCTGGCCGTTCCGCAAGGATGGGCGCGACTGCGCGTTGTCGGTTGCGGGCAGCATCGAGGCCAATAACGGCGAAACGCTTGGCCAGCTTGCCGCCGCGGGGGTTGGCATCACACGAGTGGGCGCATTCAGCGTGGCCGAGGAAATCGCGACCGGTCAGCTCGTTCCTTTGCTCGAAGAGTTCAACCCCGGCGATGTCGAAGCAATCCACGCGGTTTTCGTCGGCGGGGCCAATACGCCAGCGCGCGTGCGCGTGTTCGTCGATTTTCTTGCAGAGCGGCTTGGAAATCCCGCCGCATAGTCGAAGAGCTCCAGCAGGAATTTCTCCAAGCGGCCGTCCGCTCCTATGATGCCGGCACTCAGGGCGGCCATTTCCGCTCTCGGACACTCCACCGAACATCGGCGCGACGATCTTCGTGCCGGCTCCCTGCCGGCGATATCGCCACCGCTTCTTGCCGCCACCGAGAACCTCAATGGCGAGGCCAGGCGTCAGAAGATCGGACAGTAGTCGCGTTTTCAACGCGTCGATGCAGGCGGCGTAAGCGCAACTTTTCTTGCCATCGACCGACTCCAGTCGGCTCCCCGGCGCAGATAAAATCATGACGGAGATCGTGACAAAATAGCCGTCGAACCCGATCTAGCTGGGGCCAGCTCTGTCGATCTCGCTAGTCGCTCGATTTTGCCATAAGGCTTTGCAAAGGAACCGAATCTTGAGGACGCGGTTGGCTGGGGCGGCAGGATTCGAACCTGCGCATGGCGGTACCAAAAACCGCTGCCTTACCACTTGGCTACGCCCCAGCAGGCGCCGGCCCCTATAGCGGCTTGAGCCGCCAAGGGAAGGGGGCGATCAGACCTTCTTTCCCGCGAAATCGGCGGCCGAGTGGCGCTCGCGCAATTGCTCGTCGTCCTCGCCCCAGGTCTTGTTGACGATTCGGCCGCGCCTGACGGCGGGACGCTCGGAAATCTGCTTCACCCAGCGCTCCACGTGCCGGTACTCGTGGATCGAGAGGAACTGGCGTGCCTCGCCGTAAATCCCGCCGAGCACGAAGGGGGAGAGCCAGGGCCAGGTCGCAATGTCGGCGATCGTGTAGTCCTTTCCGCCGAGGTATTCGCTCTGCGCCAGCCGCTGGTCCGCGACATCGAAGAGGCGCTTGGTCTCCATCGCGTAGCGGTTGATCGGATACTCGTACTTCTCGGGCGCATAGGCATAGAAGTGGCCGAAGCCACCGCCGATGAACGGGGCGCTGCCGACCTGCCAGAACAGCCAGCTCAGCACTTCGGCGCGGGTGCGGTCGGTGGGGAGCAGCGCGCCGAACTTCTCCGCGAGGTGCATCAGGATCGCGCCGCTTTCGAACACGCGCACGGGCTCGGGACCGCTGCGGTCGAGCAGGGCGGGGATCTTGCTGTTCGGGTTCACGTCGACGAAGCCGCTGGTGAACTGGTCGCCGTCCGAGATCTGGATCGTCCAGGCGTCGTATTCCGCGGCGTGACCGGCTTCTAGCAATTCCTCGAGCATCACGCCGGCCTTCACCCCATTGGGCGTGGCGAGCGAGTAGAGCTGGAACGGATGCTCGCCCACCGGCAGATCGCGCTCCTCGCGCGCGCCGGCGGTGGGGCGGTTGATGCCGGCGAACTTCCCGCCGCTTTCGATATAGGTCCAGACTGCGGGCGGGGTGTAGGTCGGATCGGCCATTGCGGGCTCCCTGTTGTGCGTCGAGCGCACGAAATGGGTCGGGGAGCGCGGAACCGCAAGCGGCAAGCGCGGTTCCTTGTGCCATGGCCACCTGCGCGCCCAAGCTCATTTATGTCGACGACGAGCTTCCGGGCATCACGCGCAGGCGGGCGGGGAAAGGCTGGGCCTACTACGATCCCCACGGCGAGCTGATCCGCGACCCCGAGGAGCGCAAGCGGCTCAACGCGATCGCGCTGCCACCGGCTTACCAGGACGCCTGGTTCTGCCCTGCGCCCAACGGGCACATCCTTGCCACCGGCGTCGATGCCAAGGGACGCAAGCAGTATCGCTATCACCCCGACTTCCGCAGCTGGCGCGAGTGCGAGAAGTTCGACGGCTGCCTCGCCTTCGGCAACCTGCTGCCGCTGGTGCGCAAGCGGGTGGAGGAGGATCTTGCCGGTCGAAAGCTGACGCGCGAGCGCGCGATCGCGAGCGTCGTGCGGCTGCTCGATCTCGGCGCAATGCGGATCGGGAACGAGGGCTATGCCAAGGCGAACCGAAGCTACGGCGCGACCACGCTGCGCCAGCGCCATGCCGAGGTGACCGGGCGGACGCTGCGGCTGCGCTACAAGGGCAAGTCCGGAAAGCTCCGCGAGGTTTCGCTGACCGACGGCGCCCTGGCACGTGTCGTGCGCATGATGCAGGACCTGCCGGGGCAGCATGTGTTCCAGTATGTCGACGACGAGGGCGAACTGCACGCTGTCGGCTCGCACGACGTCAACGAATACCTGTGCGAGACCATGGGCGAGCACTTCACCGCCAAGAACTTTCGCACCTGGCACGCGAGCGCGCTGGGCTTTCAGATGCTGGCCGAGGCGGACGAGCGACTGACGCTCAAGGCCATGCTGGATGTCGTCGCCGAGCATCTCGGCAACACGCCTGCAGTGACGCGCAGGAGCTATGTCCATCCCGCCGTGATCGATCTGGTCGAGCGGCAGGAGGAATGGCGCGCCGAGCTGACCTTGCCGCGTGCAACGCAGTGGCTGGCCCGCGAGGAGCGCGGGCTCATCGAACTGCTGGAGGCGGCGCCCCGCACCGAGGAGCTGCTAGCCGCGTGAGCAAGACCGAAACGCTCGATCCGATTCTGCCGGAAGACCTGTCGAAGAAGGCGCGTGAAGTCCTCGGCCTGGCGGCGGAACGCGAAATTCCGCTGATCACGGCCGAGAGCTGCACCGGCGGCCTGCTCGCGGCGTTGCTGACGGATGTGCCTGGGTGCAGCCACATCTTCGAGCGCGGCTTCGTTGTCTATTCGGACGATGCGAAGTGCGATCTGTTGATGGTCGACCGTGATGAGCTTGAGCGGTGCGGGGCGGTGAGCCGCGAGATCGCGATCGCGATGGTGAAAGGGGCGCTCCACCGCTCGCGCAAGGGCATCGGGGTGGCGATTACCGGCTTCGCGGGGCCGGGCGGAGACGGCGATGAGGAAGGCCTGGTCCACTTCGCCTGCGGCGCTCACGACGGAGAGGTCGCCCACCGCGAGGAGCACTTTGGCGCGATCGGCCGGGACGGCGTGCGCATCGCCGCGCTTGCAGTCGCGCTGGACATGGTGGACAACGCGCTCCGCGCATGACCGACCATACCGATCACCCGTTCTTCGACCGCCGCACCCACGGGTTCGTGCGGGTCGCCACCGCCACGCCCCGCACGCGGACCGCCGACGTCGCGGCCAATGTGGAAGGCATCCTCGACGAACTGCGCAAGGCGCACGAACGGCAGGCGGACGTGGTGCTGTTTCCCGAGCTCTCGCTGTCCAGCTACGCGATCGACGATCTTCACATGCAGACGGCGCTGCTGGATGCGGTCGAGCGCGGCGTGGGCGAGATCGTGACGGCGAGCGCCGAGCTGTCGCCGGTTGCCGTCATCGGGGCCCCGCTGCGCCGGAACGGCCGCATCTACAACTGTGCGCTTGCGATCGCGGGGGGGCGGCTGCTCGGGGTCGTGCCCAAGAGCTTCCTGCCGAATTACCGCGAGTACTACGAGAAGCGCTGGTTCGCCCACGGGCGCGGCTGCATCGGCCTGGAGATCACGGTCGGCGGCGAGACCACGCCGTTCGGCACTGACGTGCTGTTCGAAGCGGAGAACCTGCCCGGCTTCTGCTTCGCGCTGGAAATCTGCGAAGACTTCTGGGCGCCCGAACCTCCGTCGACGCGCGCGGCGCTGGCGGGGGCGACGATCGTACTCAATCTCTCCGCCTCGAACATCACCATCGGCAAGGCCGACGAGCGGCACATGCTGTGCCGGTCGCAGTCGAGCCGGGCGGTCTGCGCCTATGCCTATTCGGCGAGCGGCCACGGCGAAAGCACGACCGATCTCGCGTGGGACGGGCAGGGGATGATCTACGAACTCGGCGATCTGCTCGCCGAGAGCCAGCGCTTCGACCTCAAACCCGAACTCTGCATGGCCGACGTCGACATTCCGCGCATCCTAGGTGACCGGATGCGGATGCAGACCTTCAACGATGGCGCCGAGGCGGCCGGGCGGCCGGAACACCTCTACCGCCGCGTCCGCTTCGAACATGCCGCCGTGCCGGGCGACAGCGGCCTGATCCGCCCGATCCGCCGTTTTCCCTTCGTCCCCAACCGGCCGCACAAGCTCGACGAGGATTGCTACGAGGCGTTCAACATCCAGATCGACGCGCTCATGCGCCGTTTCCAGGCGACCAGCGGCCAGCACATGGTGCTCGGCGTATCGGGCGGGCTCGACAGCACGCACGCGTTGCTCGTCGCGGCCAAGGTCTGCGACCGGCTCGACCTGCCGCGCACCACGATCCGCGGCTACACCATGCCCGGTTTCGGGACCTCCGAGGGCACCAAGTCGAACGCCTGGAAACTGATGGAGGCGATGGGGATCACCGCGGAGGAGATCGACATCCGCCCCGCCGCGCAGCGCATGCTGGAGGACATCGGGCACCCCTTCGCGAAGGGCGAGCCGGTCTACGACACGACGTTCGAGAACGTGCAAGCGGGCCTGCGCACCGATTACCTGTTCCGTCTCGCCGGGCAGCATTCCGGCTTCGTGCTCGGCACTGGAGACCTATCGGAGCTCGCGCTCGGCTGGTGCACTTACGGCGTGGGCGACCAGATGAGCCACTACGCCGTGAACTCCGGCGTGCCCAAGACGCTGATCCAGTACCTGATCCGCTGGGCCACGCGCACCGACCAGTTCGATTCGGAGACCGACGCGGTGCTCGAGGCGATCCTCGCGACCGAGATCAGCCCCGAGCTCGTGCCCGCCGGCGAGGACGGCGAAATCCAGAGCACGCAGAGCGTGATCGGCCCTTACGAACTCAACGACTTCTTCCTCCACCACACGATCCGCTGGGGCCACGCGCCGGGCCATATCGCCTTCCTCGCGTGGCACGCCTGGAAGGATGCCAGCGCTGGACTGTGGCCGGTAGAGTTCCCCGAAGCGGCGAAGAACGAATACGATCTCGCCACGATCGCGAAGTGGCTGGAGAACTTCCTCAAGCGCTTCTTCGCCTTCAGCCAATTCAAGCGCAGCGCGCTGCCCAACGGCCCGAAGGTCAGTGCCGGCGGCGCGCTAAGCCCCCGCGGCGACTGGCGCGCCCCGAGCGACGCGGTGGCCAGCGCGTGGCTGGAAGAACTGCGCCGCGCCCTGCCGCCGATGTGAGCACAGCCAAGATCCTCCCCATTTTTCCGCAGGACAAATGGGGAGGGGGACCGCGAGACGCGAAGCGGCTCGGGGTGGAGGGGTTATTCGTTGCCAGTGCCCCTCCGTCAGACGCCTGCGGCGTCTGCCACCTCCCCATTTGCGCCTGCGGCGAAAATGGGGAGGATCAGAAGGGAACGAGCGCGCGACGCTGAGGCCTGGAAAACCCGCCGATGTGAGCGCTCGCGAGTCCCCGCGAAGGCGGGGACCTCAGGCAATCTGGCGCTCCGCTTGCGGCCTGAGGTCCCCGCCTTCGCGGGGACTCACACCGTCGTTACAACCGCATCACCCAGCCGTAGGTGTCCTCCACCCGCCCGCGCTGGATGCCGACGAGCTTCTCGCGCACTTTGGTCGTGAGCTGGCCCGGACCGCCGCTGCCGATGGTGAACTCGCCGTCCGGTCCTGCGACCGTGCCGACGGGGGTGACGACCGCCGCGGTGCCGCAGGCCATGGTTTCGATCAGACGGCCGCTGTTCGCGTCGTCGCGCCACTGGTCGATCGAGTAGAGTTCCTCCCGCACCTCCAGCCCTTCCTCGCGCAGCAGGGCGATCAGGCTGTTGCGGGTGATGCCGGGCAGGATCGTGCCGCTGAGCGGCGGTGTGACGACGCTGCCGTCGTCGAACACGAAGAACAGGTTCATGCCGCCCAGCTCCTCGACCCACTTGCGCTCGGCCGCGTCGAGGAACACGACCTGGTCGCAGCCCTTCTCGATCGCCTCGGCCTGGGGGACCAGGCTCGCGGCGTAATTGCCCCCGGTCTTGGCCGCGCCCGTGCCGCCCGGGGCCGCACGCACGTAGTCGCGGCTGACCCAGATCTTCACCGCCGGCGCACCCGACTTGAAGTAGTTGCCCGCAGGAGAAGCGATCAGAAGGTACTTGTACTGCCTCGCCGGGCGCACGCCGAGGAACGCCTCGCTCGCGAACATGAAAGGCCGCAGGTAGAGCGATCCGCCCTCGACGGTCGGAAACCAGTCCTTGTCCACCGAGAGCAGGCGGCGGATCGATTCCAGAAACAGCTCCTCCGGCAGGTGCGGCATGGCCATGCGGTCGGCCGACTGGTTGAAGCGCCGTGCATTCGCCTCGGGCCGGAAGAGGGCGATCCCGCCGTCGTCCTGGCGGTAGGCCTTCATCCCCTCGAAAATTTCCTGCGCGTAGTGCAGCACCGCCGCCGCCGGATCGAGGCTGATCGGCTGGCGCGGACAGACCCGGGCCGAATACCAGCCGCCCTTGTCGGCGTCGTAGTCGATCTCGACCATGTGGTCGGTGAACAGCGTTCCGAAACCGGGGTTGGCAAGCGCCTCGTCGCGTGTGGCGGAGGGAACCGGGGCGGCGTGGGGGATGTGTTCGAAATCCATGGAGCGCCGCGTAATGTGGAGAAGCGGGCAGAGCAAGGCCGATCCTCCGGGCGCACGTCGGGTGGGGCAGGTACCCTGCGAGAAAGACGCCCAAAAAATGAGAAAGGCCGCTTCGGCCTGAGCCGAAACGACCTTTCGCATGGTCAGCGGCCGATAGCGCCGCTCACGAAACCTCTATCGCTGTCTGCTCAGCGATAGTGCCTCGCGCGGAAACGTACCGACCTCCCTGCTGAACCATGAGACATCGGATCACCTCCTTTCGCGCTATTTAGCCGAACCCTGCGTTTCACTGCCGGGTGAGAGCCGCGCTCGCCGCTGGCCTCACCTGCGAATGTGAGTCAGCGAGTCCGCGAAAACAAGCCTTGAAAAAAACTTTTCCCAAGTCAGAATTGATCGCTGTGGCCCGTGAGAATTAACGGGTTCCATTCTCCTCCTCGATCTGCGCGCGCAGCACCGGATTTACCGGCAATCCTCGATCACCCGCGTCACTTCGGGCCAGCTCGGGATATAGAGCGTCGCGAGCCCCTGCGTTTCGACGGCGAAACGGCCCTTCGAGAACGCCATCGCCTCGAACAGAGGGTCGGTTGCGGGGAGTGTTCCGGCGATCATCGGCAGTTCCGTGCTCACCTGGCGCGCGGCGACCGTGCGGTCGCGCGTCTCGGTTCGGATGCGCATTGCCGTCTCGCCGCTTGCGCGACCCGCGCGGGTCATCGTGACCGTCCGCTCGGGCAGGTTACAGGTGAGCGTGAAGATTGCCTCGCTGTTGGCGGGGCCGAACACCGCCTGCGAGCCGCCGGGCCTGTTACGAAAATACCAGTTGCCCGGTGTTTGCGGCGCGTCAGCCCAATTGTCGTAAGTGGGCGCCGCTGCCGGAGGTGGGGCGGGTTCGGGTGCGGGGCTCGGAGCGGGCGCCGGCGGAGGTGGCTCCGGCGCAGGCGTGACGCAGGAAGCGAGGGCGACGCAGGTGGCGGCGATAAGGGCTGCGCGGCGGGTCGAGCGGACAGTCAAGCGAATCTCCCGGTTTCTCAAAACGACAATGACCGGTAACGGGGTTTGGGTCCATGCCGGCCAAACAACGCCTCGATCAACTGCTCGTCGCCCGCGGCCTCGCGGAAAGCCGCACCCGCGCGCAGGCGCTGGTGATGGCGGGCCTCGTGTTCTCGGGCGAAACCAGGCTCGCCAAGGCCGGTCAGCAACTGCCGAACGATGCGCCGCTGGAAGTACGCGGTCGCGACCACCCGTGGGTCTCGCGGGGCGGCCTCAAGCTGGCGCATGCGTTGGAGCACTTTGCGCTCGACCCGGCGGGGGCCGTGGCGATGGATATCGGCAGCTCCACCGGCGGCTTCACCGACGTGCTTCTGCAGAACGGCGCGGAGCACGTCTTTGCGGTCGATTCGGGCACCAATCAGCTCGCCTGGAGACTGCGGCAGGATCCGCGCGTCACGGTGCTCGAGCAGACCAGCGCGCGCATTCTCACGCGCACGCAGATTGACCGCTCGTGCAACTGGGTCGTCTGCGATGCGTCCTTCATTTCGCTCGCCAAGGTATTGGAAAGGCCGCTGGAACTTGCAGCACCCGAGTGCCGGCTGGTGGCGCTGATCAAGCCCCAGTTCGAAGTCGGACGTGAGGAAGTCGGCAAGGGCGGCGTCGTGCGGGATCCGGCGCTGCATGCGCGCGTCTGCGGCGAGGTGCGCGCGTGGCTCGAAGGCGAGGGCTGGACGGTGCAGGGGGTCGTCGAAAGCCCGATCACCGGGCCGGAGGGCAACGTCGAGTTCCTGATCTCCGCGGCGCGGGGCGAGCCGCATTTGCCGACAGAGGACGAGCACGCGCCTTGATATCCTCGCCATCCCGGCTTTCGCTGGGATGACGAGCGGAAATGCTGCGACCCTTTCGCACCCGATCCCGCACTGGCACGCCACGCGCCCGCTTGCTTGCGCGGCCCGGGCCCGCTCGCCAATATGACCTCCTCTGCCGAATCGACCGGCAGCCGGCTGTCGGGGGACTCGATGACTACTCTTGCCTCGCGCGGGCAATTGCGCGCCAGTGTCGTGCGTTGGGCGCTGTTCACGGTTCCCGCCTGCATGCTGCTAGGCTTTCTCGCGGGCAATCTTGCGCAGAGCGGTCCGGAGAACGCATGGTTTGCAGGGTTGACCAAGCCCACCATCTTCCCGCCGCCGATGTGGTTCGGGATCGTGTGGACGATCCTCTATGCCGTCATGGGGTTCGCGCTCGCGCTCGTCTGCGCCGCCTGGGGGGCACGCGGGCGGACGGCGGCGGTGGCGGCGTTCGGGCTGCAGTTCGTCGTCAATCTCGCCTGGACCCCGGTGTTCTTCGGCCTGCATCAGATGACCGTCGCGCTCGGCATCCTGGTGGCGCTGGACGTGCTGGTGATCGTGACGATTGTGCTGTTCTGGCGCGTGCGCCGGCTCGCCGCGCTGCTCCTGCTGCCGTACCTGGCGTGGATACTCTTCGCCACGGCGCTCAACTACGAGTTCCTGCGCCTCAACCCCGCCGCAGACGGCGCGGGCGAGAGCCGCGGCGCCGTCCAGCGGATCGAAATTTGAGTTGAGCTTCGCGCCTCCCGCGCCCAAATAGGGCGCATGCAGAGCCAGAACCCGATGATCGCCGATTTCGTGAAGCTCCTCAACGGGGCGGCCGGCACGTTCGCCGGCATGACCCGCGAGGCCCGCGAAAGCGCACGCGAGCGGGTGAAGGAAGCGATGGGCGGGATGGACTTCGTCAGCCGCGAGGAGTTCGACGCGGTCAAGGCCATGGCCGCCCGCGCGCGCGAGGAAAACGAAGCCCTGGCCGACCGCATCGCCGCCCTTGAAGCCCGCATCGGCGGCGGGTGATCCGCCGCGCGCGATGAACTTTCGCGCACCCGCCATTCTTCTCGCCGCGCGGCCGCATGGGGAGACGGCGGTGATCGCGCGGATGCTGACGGAGGAGCATGGGCTCGTCGCCGGCTATGTCGCGGGCGGGCGCGGGCGGCAGCTGCGGCCGGTGGTGATCCCCGGCAACGTGGTCGAGGTCGACCTGCGCGCGCGGTCGGAGAGCCAGCTGCCGTTCGCCAGGCTCGAACTGGTGCAAAGCCGCGGGCCGTGGCTGGCCGAGCCGCTTCCGGCCGCAGCGATCGGCTGGGTCACCGCCCTGACCGCCACGGCCTTGCCCGAACGCAATGCCTATCCCAATCTCTACAGCGCCTTGACCGCACTTCTTGACGCGATCTGTCACGCACCCTCGGCGCGCGGGTGGCTGCGGGCGCTGGTCGCGTATGAGGCGCTGCTGCTGCGCGAGCTGGGCTATGGCGGCGGGCCGCCGCCTGCCGAAGCCGGGCTTGAGTCGCTGCTCGAAATCCTTGCCGCACAGGGGCCTCTGCTGGAGCGCTACCTGCTTGCCGACCGCCGGGGCGATGTTATGGCCGCCCGCACCATGCTGTGCGAGCGGCTGGCGAAAATGGCCGGGTGAGCGCCGTTCCCCGGCCGTCGGCAGGCGCGGCCTGTTGCGCGCGCAAGACGGAGGAAATCCAGCACCATGAAGATCGCTATCTTCCCCGGCGACGGGATCGGCCCCGAAGTCACGCGCGAGGCCGTGCGCGTGCTCCAGGCGTTCGACCTGCCGGGCATGGTGCTGTTCGAAGGCGATGTGGGCGGCGCGGCCTACCATCGCCATGGCCACCCGCTGCCGGCCGAGACGCTCGAGATGGCGCGCGCCGCCGACGCCGTTCTGTTCGGCGCGGTGGGCGATCCGGCCTGCGACGGGCTGGAGCGGCATTTGCGGCCCGAGCAGGCGATACTCGGCCTGCGGGCGGAGCTCGGCCTCTTCGCCAACCTCCGCCCCGCCACGACTTTCCCCGGCCTCGAGGCCATGTCCGCGCTGCGGCCGGAGATCGCCCGCGCGATCGACCTGCTGATCGTGCGCGAGCTCAACGGCGACGTCTATTTCGGCGACAAGGGCACGCGCACGCTCGACGATGGCCGGCGGCAGGGCTGGGACATGATGGCCTATGCCGAGGACGAGGTGCGCCGCATCACGCACGTCGCGTTCCGCGCCGCGCGGGGGCGCGACCGGCGGCTGGTCAGCGTCGACAAGGCCAACGTGCTCGAAACCAGCCAACTCTGGCGCGACGTGGTGAACGAGGTCGCCGCCGACTATCCCGAGGTTGCGCTCGAGCACATGTATGTCGACAATGCCGCGATGCAGCTCGTGCGCGATCCCGGCCGGTTCGACGTGGTCGTGACCGGCAACCTGTTCGGCGACATCCTCTCCGATCAGGCGAGCATGTGCGTCGGGTCGATCGGTCTGCTCGCCAGCGCCTCGCTGGGCGAGCGGCGGACCGCGCACGGCACCTTCGGGCTCTACGAGCCGATCCACGGCAGCGCGCCCGATATTGCGGGGAAGGGCCGGGCCAACCCGATGGCGACGATCCTATCCGCCGCCATGATGCTGCGCCACAGCTTCGGCCGCGAGGCAGAGGCGGTGCGGATCGAGGCGGCGGTGGCGAAGGCGCTTGCCGAGGGCGTCCGCGGCGCGGACCTCGGCGGCGATGCAGGCACCGAAGCCGTCGGTGACGCGGTGCTGGAGCGGCTTTGAAGCCGACCCGTTTCAAGATTTCCATCGCCCCTGCGCAGGCAGGGGCCTATCCGGCGCCGATGTGCCGCGCGGCCGCCAATCACGACCTCCATGCCTCGGCATCTTGCCACCGCATCGGCGCTCGGCAGGCGTGACGAGCGAATTACGTGGCGCAGCCGTTTCCCACTCTCGCCATCGTCCTCCCCACGCTCGACGAGCGCGAGAACCTCGCGCCGCTGATCGCGCGGATCGACGCCGTGCTCGGGCCCGCGGGATGGGAGGCGATCGTGGTCGACGACGCGAGCCCCGACGGCACGGCGGAAGAAGCGCGGCGGCTCGCGCGTGCGGACCCGCGGGTGCGGGTGATCGAGCGGATCGGGCGGCGCGGGCTCGCCTCGGCCGCGGTCGAAGGCATCTGCGCCACTGCGGCGCCGTTTGTCGCCGTGATGGACGCCGACCACCAGCACGATCCCGCGCTGCTTCCCGCGATGCTCGATGCGATGCAGCGCGGGGTATGCGACGTGGCCGTCGCCAGCCGGTTCGTGGAGGGCGCCAGCCTCGATGGGCTCCTGAGCGCACGCCGCGAGAAGAGCTCCCGCCTGGCCAACCGCCTCGCGCGGCGGATCGCCGGAGTCGAACTAAGCGATCCGATGAGCGGCTATTTCCTGATGAAGACTGCCAGAGCGCGCGCGCTCGCGCCGCGCCTGTCGGGCATCGGCTTCAAGATCCTGCTCGATCTGCTCGCGAGCGCTCCCGCGCCGCTGCGGGTGAAGGAGTTCCCGCTGCAGTTCGGCGAGCGCCGCAGCGGCACCAGCAAGCTCGACCGCGCGATCGCTTTCGATTTCCTCGTCGGCCTCTACGACAAGAGCTTCGGCCGCGTGGTTCCGACCCGCTTCGCGCTATTCGGCACCGTGGGTGGCCTCGGCGTGCTGGTCCACCTCGCGGTGCTGGCGTTGCTCTACCGCGCACTCGGGACGGCGTTCCTGCCGGCGCAGGCGGCGGCGACTTTCGCCGCAATGACGTTCAACTTCTGGCTCAACAACTGGCTCACCTACCGCGACCGGCGGCTAACGGGTGCGGCCGCATTCCTGCGGGGCTGGGCGGCTTTCTGCGCCACCTGCTCGGTCGGCGCGGTCGCGAACATCGCGGTCGCGGGGCTCCTGAAGCAGCAGGGCCTCCACTGGCTCCTCGCCGCGGGCGCGGGGATCGTAGTCGGAGCGGTGTGGAATTACGCCTTGTCGAGCCGCTTCGTCTGGCGGCGGCGCTGACGAGCCGGATCACCGCCACCCGTCGAGCCACATCCAGAAGGCGAAGCTCTGCTCTCCCGCGAGCGGCGCGGCGCTGAGGATCGGGTAGAACCAGGCGAACAGCGCTACGCTGGCGAGCAGCGTTGCCGTCGTCAGCCGCCGCCAGCCGCGCTGCCGGAGCTCGTCGAGCGCCAGCGCCAGCGCCGCGAGGAGGAAGCAACTCGGCAGGAAGTAGTGATAGTAGAACTGGACCGGCTTGTTCACGACCATCCAGAAGCCCAGGCTCACAACGTAGAGAACCGCGACCGCCAGTGCCGCGCGGTCGCCCCCGATGCCTCTCCAGATCGCCCAGACCATGGCCGGCAGGCCGAGCAGCATGGTCAGGGGATTGCCGATCAGCAGGATCCCGCGCTGGGCCTCGTCGACCGGCTCGTAGAGGTACCAGATCGCGCGCAGGTTGAAGATCCATTCGGGCCAGCGCGACTGGTAGGGATGCGGTTCGACCACGCTTTCCTGCAGGGCGATGATCTGGCGGTGAAGCTCGATGAAGCCGCCCGGCTCGAGCGCGCCCTTGTCGAAGCCGTAGGCGGGCAGGAACGTCAGCCAGTAGACCGCCAGCGGCACGAGCCCGAGCCACAGCGCGGCTTCGAGCAGCGACACGCCCGGCACGGGAATGCCTCTGCGACTGGTGAGCAACCGCCGCCGCCCGGCCGCCAGCCGCGCCGCGAGAAAAGCCAGGCCGGGCACGACAGCCAGCGGAACCGCATTCCACTTTGCCGCCATCGACAGCCCGAGCGCGACACCCGCCAGCGCGAGGCGCCGCCGCCCCGTCTCCGGCTCGCGCGCCGCCGCGGCACATTGCCACAACGCAAGCGCCAAGAACGCGACGAAGAAGACATCGAGCATCGCGATCCGGCTGTGCACGAACAGCGCGAACCCGCTTGCCAGCAGCACACCATATGCGACGACGGCAAAGCGCGAGAGGCTCGCGAACCACAGCGCCCGCATTCCGGCGAAGAGGGCTCCCGCCCCGGCGAGCGCGGAGAACAGTCGCCAGCCCCATGGATTGTCGCCGAACAGCGCCATGCCGAGCGCGACGATCTCCTTGCCCAGCAGCGGGTGCTCGCGGTTCAGGTACTCGCTCCCCTCGATCAGCGCCCGTGCCGCGGGAAGATAGTGAATCTCGTCGAAGTAGGGCCCGCTTGGAATGGCGATTCGCAGGAGGCAGAGCGCGAGGAAGACGAGCGCTATCGTCGCGCTCCACCCGATCGGGTCACAGGGCTGATCGGGCGGGCGGCTCATCGGCGGGATGGATAGTGTTCGTCCCGCGATGGGGCAAGTCGGCCGACTATGGAACAAGTCGTAACATTTGGTGTATAGGCATGGCTAACCGGGCGGGGGAGAACTCGGAAGAAACAACTGTCGGGGGCGCAGAGAATGGAGTGCGTCTATGGCTCGTCACGTTGTTTGCTCGCTCTTCGGTCACCAGGTCCGGCGACGCCGCATTCGCCGCGAAGGCACGATCTATGTCGGCCGCTGCCGGTGGTGCCGCACACGCATGTGGCGCTCCGACGATGGTTGGAAGGAAGGGCTTCCTCAGGATCTCGCGCCTCCGCAGGATGATCTGCTTTCCGTGAAGCGTGATTCGTCTGCGGTGAAAGCATGACGAAAGTTGATTTAGGGAAATGAGAACCGGGAACATTCTCGCCTAAAGCCCGTCTTGTGCTGGGAACCTCGATTCCGAACTGAAGGGTGATTTGTTTATGAAACTTCGTAGTCTCCTGCCGGCCATGGCGGCCGCATCGCTCGTCGCCGCGCCCGTTGCGGCCCAGGCTCAGATGGCCGAGCGTGCGTCGGAGCCCGTGAGCGGAGAGTCCGAACTCGCCGGCGGCATCGGGCCAGCGCTGATCATCGTCGCGATCGCCGCGGCGGGCATGATCGCTCTGCTCGTCACCGACGACGATGACGAAGATCCTGTGAGCGTCTGATTGCCGCTTTCCGTGTGAAAGGCGCGGTTCCGTAACGGATTTTCCTTTTTCGTTGCGCCGGGGTGCGGCCCGCCGTTAGAGCGGCGCCGCAATGAAGAAGACCACCGGAATGAACCGCGCCATCACGCGCACCTGGCGTCCCGCAACGCGGGCCGTGCGAGGGGGCGTCTGGCGCTCGGAGCACGGCGAAACCAGCGAGGCGCTTTTCCTCACCTCGGGCTATAGCTACGACGACGCCGCGACGGTTGCCGCGCGGTTCGCGGGCGAGGCCGAGGGGATGACCTATTCCCGCCTGCAGAACCCCACGGTCGCGATGCTCGAGGAGCGGATCGCGCTGATGGAAGGCGCGGAAGCCTGCCGTGCGCAGGCAAGCGGAATGGCGGCGATGACCGCCGCGCTTCTGTGCCAGCTCTCCCACGGCGATCACGTCGTGGCCGCGCGCGCCGCGTTCGGATCGTGCCGCTGGCTGGTCGATCACTTGTGCCCCCGCTTCGGGATTGAGACGACGGTGATCGACAGCGCCGACGATGCCGCGTGGGAAGCCGCGATCCGGCCCAACACCAAAGTATTCTTCTTCGAAACCCCGGCCAACCCGACGCTCGACGTGGTCGACCTCGAGCTCGTCTGCGGGCTCGCCAAGGCCCACGGCATCACCACCGTAGTCGACAACGCCTTTGCCACCGCCGTCCTCCAGCGCCCGCTGGAGTTCGGCGCGGATGTCGTCGCGTACTCGGCGACCAAGCTGATGGACGGGCAGGGGCGGGTGCTTGCCGGCGCGGTCTGCGGCACGCGCGAATTCATCGACGAGGTCCTGCTGCCGTTTCAGCGAAACACCGGGCCCAATCTCTCGCCCTTCAATGCCTGGGTCGTCCACAAGGGGCTCGAGACATTGCTCCTTCGCGCGCACCGGCAGAGCGAGACTGCGCTCGAGCTCGGTCGTTTCGTCGAAGGGCGCCTGCCGCGCGTGCTCCATCCCGGGCTCGAAAGCCATCCGCGGCACGCCATTGCCGCGAAGCAGATGGACGCGTTCGGACCGATCTTCGCCTTCGATGTGGAGAGCCGCGAAAAGGCCTTCGCACTGCTCGACGCGCTCGAGCTGATCGACATCTCCAACAATATCGGCGATGCGCGCAGCCTCATGTGCCACCCGGCGAGCACGACGCATGCCGGTATGACCGAGGAAGCGCGCGCCGAAATGGGAGTGGGCGAAGGCCTCCTGCGGTTCAACGTAGGGCTGGAGGATCCGGAAGATCTGAAGGAAGACCTCGACCGCGCTTTCTCGGCCGCGGGGTTCTGATTTCCATCACTGCGAGGACGGTGGCGGGAAAACCGCCAAGTCACCCCCAAACACGCCCTTTACCGGGCCCGCCCATTGCCTCTATTCTCGCCACGCGATGAAACAGTTGTTCCAGCACGCCGCGATCACCGAAGGAATCACCGTCCGCGTGGCGGTGAACTTCCTGCCCGAGCAGTCGCAGCCCGAGGCGGGCAAGTGGTTCTGGGTCTATCACATCCGGATCGAGAACGGCTCGGACGAGCGGGTGCAGTTGATCACCCGCCACTGGCGGATCACCGACTCGCGCGGCGGGGTCAACCTGGTGGACGGAGAGGGCGTCGTGGGCGAGATGCCGGTGCTCGCGCCGGGGGACAGCCACGACTATGTTTCCGGCTGCCCGCTCGGCACGCCGCACGGATCGATGGAGGGGTTCTACACTTTCCACCGCGCCGACGGCACGCCGCTGGAAGTTCGGATTCCCTACTTCCCTCTCGCCGCGCCCGCGACCGCGGACTAGGCGCCAGCCAGAGAGTCACTCGGCGACCCGCAGCTCCGGGGTCAGCTCCAGCCACTCCGCCAGTGCGGCGAGATCGCGCATCACGCCTTCGCCTGCCAAGGCCGCGCGGCTCTGGTCGAGACGGAGCACCAGACTGGTTCCGTCGCGTTCGAGGGCGCTCGTGGTCACGGACACGCGCGAAGTCGCACCCATGCGGCGGGCGAGGCGCATGGCCAGGCCCCAGCCCACCGCTTGCCTCAGATCCTTCTCCGGCGCGAGCGCAGCGACGCGCTTGGGCCAGGAGGTCTTCCCGCAGCTTCCGAGCATCATTGCAGCGAGCATCGCCCGACCGTGCGCGTCGAGGCCGATCCACCGCTTGTCGAGCGCCCATTCGACCGCCTGGCTCGTGCGGAAGTTCGGCTCGACCCGGTGCAGCGTCAGCGACAGCAGTGCGCCGGCGAGCCGCAGCCGCTCGCTTTTGCTGCCGCCGGGTTCGGCGACGCCGACCACCCAGGCCGACATCAGCGCCGCGTCCGTGATCGCGCTCTTCATCGGCGCGGCGAAGTCCGCCACCGCAACGATCAGCGGGTCCTTCGCTCGCTCCAGCGCATCGAGCCGCCGGAAGAGAAGCCCTTCGCGCAGGCCCCAGCTCGAGAACACCAGGCCCTCCGGCTCGATCTCGGCGAGCATGATCCGCAGCAATGCGGCGGCGTGGGGCAGGGACGGCGCGCGCATCGCCCCGATCCCCTCGATCTCCACGAGCTTCGCCGGATCGGTGCGGGTCAGGGCGCGCGCGATCCGGTCGGCCTCCTGCACGTCGAGCTGGTAGCCGTGCGGGTCGGTCACAGGATACCGCGTGCTGCGCATGGCGTAGGCGGCGAGTGCACGCCAGGTCCCGCCGACGAGATAGAGCGGCCCGGCCTGTGCCGCAGCCCCGCCGGCCTTCATGAACGCTTTCTTCACTGCGCGTTTGAAGCCGGGCGCTTCCTTCGCGCGGAGGGCGGGCAGGCACAGCGTGCCGAGCGGCAGCGTGGCGCCGTCGCGGCAGGCGCCGTCCTCCACCGCCACCAGTTCGAGGCTGCCTCCGCCGAGGTCGGCGACCACGCCGCGCGCATCGGGAAAGGCGCCGATCACGCCGTAGGCGGCGGCGACCGCTTCTTCCTCTCCGCTCAGGAGCTGCGGCGCGAGGCCTAACTCGCGCACCCGTTCGAGGAACTCGCCGCCGTTTTCCGCCTCGCGCGCGGCCGCCGTGGCGACCGTCTGCACGTCGGTCACTCCCAGCTCGCGGGTCAGCAGCGCGAAGCGGGCGAGGGCCGCGAGCGCCTGCTCGCTCGCTTCGTCCGGAATGCGCCCGGTCTCGGCCAGATCGCGCCCCAGCCGCGCGACGACCTTCTCGTTCCACATCGTGCGCGGCGCGCGCTGGGGACCATCGTAGACGACCAGCCGCACGGTGTTCGATCCGATGTCGATCACCGCTCGGCGATCGGCGGGGGCCACGCGCAGGCCACGCCAGGCAAAGGCACGCAGGCTCGTCACTCTGCGGTTCCTTCCAGGCGCAGCTTGGGCACCGCGCCCGCCTTCAGCGCCGCGCCGCGGCCCGAGAGCGAGGGATTGCTCATGAAGTAGTCATGGCAGTTGAAGCCGCCTTCGCCCATGCGCATCCGCGTGTACTCCCCGTCCGGCTGCAACTGCCAGCTCTGTTCGGTGTCCAGTATGTTCGCCAGCATGACCTGTTCGAGCACCTGGTCGTGCACCGTCTTGTTGGCCAGCGGTACCAGCACCTCCACCCGCCGGTCGAGGTTGCGGCTCATCGCGTCGGCGGAGGTCAGGTAGACCGCGGCGTGCTTGCTCGGCAGCCGGTGCCCGTTGGCGAAGGCCCAGACCCGGCTGTGCTCGAGGAACCGGCCGATGATCGACTTGACCTCGATGTTCTCCGACAGGCCGGGCACACCGGCGCGCAGGCAGCAGATGCCGCGCACCACGAGCTGGATCTCGACCCCGGCCGCGCTCGCGGCGTAGAGCCGATCGATCAGCTCGCTGTGGGTGATCGCGTTGACTTTCGCCCAGATGCCCGCGGGCTTGCCGGCGCACGCGTTCTCGATCTCGCGGTCGATCAGCTCGAACAGCTTCTGCTTGAGGCCGAGCGGCGAGATCGCCAGGCATTCGGTGCTGCGCGGCTCGACATAACCGGTGACGAAGTTGAACAGCTTGGCGGCGTCGCGCCCCAGCGCGGGGTCGGCCGTGAAATAGCTGAGGTCGGTGTAGATCCGCGCGTTGATCGGGTGATAGTTGCCCGTGCCGAAGTGGCAGTAGGTGCGGTAGCCTTCCTCCTCGCGCCGCACGACCAGGCTGACCTTGGCGTGGGTCTTCCAGTCCATGAAGCCGTAGATCACCTGCACCCCGGCGCGTTCGAGCTCGGCTGCCCACTGCAGGTTGCGCTCTTCGTCGAAGCGCGCCTTGAGCTCGACCACGGCGGTCACCGCCTTGCCTGTCTGAGCGGCGTCGATCAGCGCGGCGATCACCGGTGACTGGTCGCCCGCGCGGTAGAGCGTCTGCTTGATCGAGACGACCGCCGGATCGATCGCCGCCTGATGGAGGAAGTCGACCACCACCTCGAAGCTTTCGTAGGGGTGCTGGATCACGATATCCTTCTCGCGGATCGCGGAGAAGCAATCGCCGTCGTGCGCCAGGATGCGCTCCGGATAGCGGGACGCGAAGGGCGCGAACTTGAGGTCCGGGCGCGGCTCGGCGCAGATCGCGCTCAGGTGTCGCAGGCCGAGCATGCCCGCGGTCTTGGTGACCATCGCCGTGTCGACGTCGAACTGCTCGCGCAGCAGCGCCTCGGCCGCGGGGTCGCAGTCCTCGTCGAGCTCCAGCAGCACCGCGCGCCCGCGCCGCCGCCGCTGGATCGCGGTGCGGAACAGGCGGACGAGGTCCTCGGCTTCTTCCTCCACCTCGATGTCGCTGTCGCGCAGCACGCGGAACAGCCCGTCGCCCAGGATGCGGAAGCCGGGGAAGAGCTGGTCGGCGTAGCGCACGATCAGCTTCTCGATCGCGACGTAGATCGCCTCCTCGCCCGGCACCCGCACGAAGCGCGGTGCGCCGCTGGGGATCAGCACCATCTCGACCAGGTCGGGCTGGCGCTTGCCGCGCTTGAGCCGGAACAGCACGCCCATGCCGAGGTTGGCGACGAACGGGAACGGGTGCGACGGATCGATCGCCTGCGGGGTGATGAGCGGCAGAATGTCGGTGGTGAAATAGGTCTCCAGCCAGTCGCGCTGGCACTCGTCCAGCTCGTCGATCTCCGCGATCAGGATGCCCTGCTCGGCGAGCAGGCCGCGCAGCGTTTCCAGCGTGCGCTGCTGCCGGCTGTCGAGCGCGAGCACCTGCTCGCGGATCGCGGCGAGCTGCTGGCGCGGGTCCAGCCCGTCGATCGCGGTGGTCTCGATCCCGCGAGTCGCCTGGCCCTCGAGCCCGGCGATCCGGATCATCGTGAACTCGTCGAGATTGCTGGCCGAGATCGACAGGAAGCGTAGCCGTTCGAGCAGCGGATAGCGCTCGTTCTCCGCCTCCGCCAGCACGCGCCGGTTGAACGAAAGCCATGAAAGCTCGCGGTTGACGTACCGCTCCGCGGGCGCCGCGCTGCCGCCATCGGCCCGCTCGGCCGCGCCTTGCGTGAGTACGTCCATGGAAGTGCCAAGCCCTCGCAGACCCACTTGCAAGCCGCGTGTTACGCTTGTGTGACACGGTGCGCGATTGCGGCCCCGATTGCGGCAGCGGCAGCTTGCCGCTATCCGCACCGGCACGATGAAGCGCACGCACCTGCCCCTCAACGCCCTGCGCGTTTACGACGCCGCCGCGCGGCACCTCTCCTTCACCCGCGCCGCGGACGAGCTGGCGGTGACGCCGGCCGCCGTCGGCCAGCAGATACGCGCGCTCGAGGATCACCTCGGCACCGTGCTGTTCCGCCGCACCTCGAAGGGGCTCGAGCTGACCGAGGAGGGGCTCGCCGGGCTCGACGCGTTGCGCGAAGGGTTCCTGCGGTTCGAGGAATCGGTCCAGGCGATGCAGGCCGGGCAGGCGAGCGACCGCTACACGATCGCCGCCCCGCGCGAATTCTACGCCCAGTGGCTCGCCCCGCGCCTCGCCGCCTTCCGCAAGGCGAACCCCGGCATCCGCTTCCGCTTCGTGGCCGACGAGCATGCCGACTTCACCGAGACCAACCTCGACGTCGCCGTGCGCCTGGTCGACGGCCCGGGCGAGCTGGAGGGCGTCGAGCTCGCCCCGGCGCGCCGCGTGGTCGTGGCGGCGAAGGACGCGCCCGAGGAAGTGCTCGAGGCCTGGATCGACTGGCCCGGCGCCCCGCTGCCCGAAGGCGCCGAGCCGACGGTCGAGGTCGGCAACGCCGGCCAGGCCCTGTCGAGCGCGATCGCCGGGCTGGGCAAGGCCGTGCTCCCCTACCTGCTGGTGGAGGACGCGCTGGAGGACGGCCGCCTCACCGTGCTCGAAGGGCCGGACGAAGGCCGCCGCGCGTACTGGCTGGTCGCTCCGCTGCCCCAGTGGCGGCAGAAGAAGGTCAAGGCGCTGGTCGCCTTCCTCACCGCCGGCTAGCCGCCCCCGCCGCGCAGCCAGGCGAGCGCGCCGGCATCCATCCCCTTGAACTTGGGCCAGCCGTCGCGCGTGTCGGCGAGCGGCGCGACGAGCAGCGGCGCGCCATCGGGGAGCTGCCACTTGATCCGGTGGTAGAGCCGCGAGCGGGTCAGCCCGCTGCGGACCAGCCACAACCCGTCGGCCAGCGGATGCCCGTCGCCGTGCAGGTCGAGCGCGGCCGGAACCTCCTCCGCCGGATCGATCCACAGCAGGTAGAGCGCCGCGCCCGCGTCCTCCGCCGCGCCCGCCATCGTCAACCGAACAGCCTCAGCGCGATCGCCAGCACGGCGAAGGCCACCAGCCCTGCGATGAAGATCATCCGGTTGCGCCGCTTGCGCAGGATGACCTCCGCCCCGCGCGCGTCCCGCGCATCGATATGGATCGCCTCGTCCCGTTCGGGTTCGCTCATCGCTCGTCTCCTCGCTGCACCAACGGCCGAACGGGCGGGGCGGGTTCCCGATCGCCGGGCGGCCGGAGGGCGTGTTGACACGAGTGACACGGTGCTTGGGGCAAGTGTCACCTTGCGTGTCATGTGTAACCTTGTGGCATCTCCGCGAGCCCTCCATCCTGGTGCGCCGCGCCGCCGGGAGAGCGCCTCGACCCGGGACCGGCATGACGGCGTGAGCCTTGCCGGCGCGGCGAACTTCATAAGGGTGGGCAGACTCGCGCAGGAGTGCGGCAAGGCGGGCGGACGCGGGGGAGGATCGGTCGTTCATGACCGCCCACAGAATGCACAAAAATCCGATGTAGGAAAATGTTTTCTGCGGGGCCGTGATCCGCCGCCCGTGGGCTCACGGGAATGCGCCGCGCGTCCGGTTGGCGAGCGCGACCAGCGAGAGCATCACCGGCACTTCCACCAGCACGCCCACCACCGTTGCCAGGGCCGCACCGCTGCCGAGCCCGAACATTCCGATCGCGACCGCCACGGCGAGCTCGAAGAAGTTCGAAGTGCCGATCAGCGCGCAGGGCGCGGCGATCGCATGCGGCACCCGCCAGGCCTTGGCCGCGCCGTAAGCGATGAGGAAGATACCGTAGCTCTGGATCACGATCGGCACGGCGATCAGCGCGACGAGCAGCGGCCGCGCGAGAATGGTTTCGGCCTGGAAGCCGAACAATAGCGCCACGGTCACGAGCAGCCCGAGAATCGACAGCGGCTTGAGCCGGCCGGTGAAGCGCTCCACCGCACCGGGATCGCCGTGGTGCGCGGCGAGGAGGCGGCGGCGGACGAACGCGCCCGCCGCAAGCGGCACGACGACGTAAAGCGCGACCGAGAGAAGCAGCGTCTCCCACGGTACGGCGATATCGGCGACTCCGAGCAGCATGGCGACGATCGGCGCGAAGGCGACGATCATCACCAGATCGTTCACCGCCACCTGCACCAGCGTGTAGGCCGGATCGCCTTTGGTAAGCTGCGACCAGACGAACACCATGGCGGTGCAGGGCGCGGCGCCGAGCAGAATCAGCCCGGCGATGTATTCCCTCGCGTCGGCCGGCGCGATCAGATCGGCGAAGACGACTTCGAAGAACAGCACGCCGAGCGCCGCCATGGTGAAGGGCTTGACGAGCCAGTTCACCACCAGCGTGATAATGAGGCCCCTGGGCTTGTCGCCGACCCGGCGCACGGCCGAGAAATCGACCGCCACCATCATCGGGAAGATCATCGCCCAGATCAGGACCGCAACGACGAGATTGACCGAGGCATATTCCACCGCGGCGAGCGCGCCGAAGACGTCCGGCGCGAGACTGCCGAGCGCAAGGCCGCAAAGGATCGCGCCGGCGACCCACAGCGAGAGCCATTTCTCGAACAGGCCCAGACCCGCGGCGCGGGTGTCGATGGGCGCGGCAGGACTGGCAGCGGATGCGCTCATCGTCCGTCCGCCTCCTGCCCGATCGCGTGCAACTGTTCGCGCAGCGCGACATCCTCGAGGCTGTCGGCTGGCAGGGCGAGCATCAGATCGATCCGCCGCTTGAGCATGCGGAACGCATCGAGGAAAGCCGCGGCCTTCTCGGTATCGCTTCCGTCGACCGCCGCGGGATCGGGAATGCCCCAGTGGGCGCTGACCGGTCGACCGGGCCAGACCGGGCAGGTTTCCGCCGCCGCGCTGTCGCAGACGGTGAAGATCAGATCGAACTGCGGCCCCTGGGCGAACTCGTCCCAGCTCTTGGAGCGGTATCCCTCGGCCGGATAGCCCAGCTTGTCGAGCGTATGGATCGCCCAAGGGTTGACCGTTCCCGTCGAATTGCTGCCGGCGCTGAAGGCGCGGAACCGGCCGCCTCCGTCGCGGTTGAGGATCGCCTCGGCCAGGATCGAGCGGGCGGAATTGCCCGTGCAGAGGAACAGCACGTTCAGCGGCTGGGTCGGCATCGTGGGTCTCAGCAGCAAGACGGGGAAGGAGCCGGGGCGTCTGCCGCCTTCGGCGCGCAGCAGGCATCCGAAGCCGCATTCGCCGAGGCGAGCTGCGCAAGATCGGGGTTGCCGCCGTAGGTCGTGCTTTCGCCGTCGGTCAGGAAGGCTTCCCACATCACGCCATCGGGATCGGCGATCCAGCTCTTCTCCGACTTCGCATAGCAGCAGGTCGTGGCGCCTTCCTCCAGCACCGGGCGGTCGGCCGCCTTGAGGCGGGCATAGACTTCGGCGAGCTCGTCGCCGTTCTCCACCTGCAGTCCGACGTGCTCGATACCCTTCGATGCACCCTCGCGCAGCGAGACGGCGAAGTTGATCCGCGGGTCCTCGAGCATCCACTTGGCGTAGTCGCTCTTCACCACCGCCGGCTCGGCGCCGAACAGCTCGTTGTAGAAGGCGATCGATCGGTCGAGATCGGTCACGCCGACATGAACATGAAAGCGCTTCATCACGCGGTCCTTTTCGTTGCTTGAGGAGGGCAGGTGGAGGCGTCGTCGGCGCAGGGAACGCCGCCGCAGCAATTCTCGGTCAGGTAGCTCATCAGCGCGTTCATCGCGGCATAGTCGGCCGAATAGATGATCGACCGGCTTTCGCGCCGCTGGGTCACGAGGCCGGCGTTGGCGAGCTGGGCGAGGTGAAAGCTCATCGACGAAGGCGGCACGTCGAGACTGTCGGCGAGCGCGCCGGCTGCCATTCCCTCCTCGCTGGCCTGCACCAGCAGGCGAAACGCGGCGAGGCGATGCTCCTGAGCGAGAGCGGACAGCGCGCGTATGGTGTCAATGGCTTCCATGGGCACTTTCGATGATTCGATAATTGTCGAAATATAGAATTGTGAGAAGTGAAGCAAGAGGCATTTTTGGGGTTGTCGGGCGTCGCCTCACTACCCTTCGTCATCCCGGCGAAAGCTGGGATCGCTGTCGGCACCGTCCGACTTCGCGGCGCGCGATCCCAGCTTTCGCTGGGATGACGGCGGGGTGTAACGATGTAGTGACTAGAACGCAGCGATCCGACGCCGGGAAGGGCGGCGGTGCGCCGGTTCTTGACCACCAGCCCGAATCCCCCTAAGGGCGCGCTCATCCGAAACGGGGTGCGCTCCGCGTCGGTCAGATAGAGCTGAACATTGCCGGTCATGTCCCGGGGGCCCTAGTGCTGAGCGCTGGAGGCTCTTTTCTATTGAGGGTCCGCCTGCGGCCTGAGGTCCCAGCCTTCGCTGGGACTCGCGCATGGGGATCATTGGGGCAGCCGTCAAAGTAACCCGGTGTCCGTGACCCGGGTGGAGTGTTTTTCGGCTCGTGCGCTGGTTGTCCGCTTCGCGGGCGTCCTTGTTCGCTGGGTCCCCGCTTTCGCGGGGATGACGGTAGAGCGCACGAACCTTCTCTCCACCCTGGCCTCAGTGGCACCGACATCCGATCCCTTCAGGAAAAGTGGACGCCACTTTTCCGCCCGGAAGGGTCGGCCCGAATGGGCAATACCGCCCATTCGGACAAGTAGGTGAAGAGAGAACTCAATGCCGACGATCAACCAGCTGGTCCGCAAGGGCCGCGTCCTGCAGAAGACCAAGTCGAAGGTCCCTGCGATGGAGCAGAACCCGCAGAAGCGCGGCGTCTGCACCCGCGTCTACACGACGACGCCGAAGAAGCCGAACTCCGCTCTGCGCAAGGTGGCCAAGGTCCGCCTGACCAACCAGCGCGAAGTCATCTCCTACATCCCCGGCGAGGGGCACAACCTGCAGGAGCACTCCGTGGTGCTGATCCGCGGCGGCCGTGTGCGCGACCTTCCCGGCGTGCGCTACCACGTGCTGCGCGGCGTGCTTGACACGCAGGGCGTGAAGGACCGCAAGCAGAGCCGTTCGAAGTACGGCGCCAAGCGGCCGAAGTAATCGCGGCCGTTGCGCCCGGGCCGTCATCCTGAACTCGTTTCAGGATCCATGGCTCCGCCAGCGCAGGTCCAGGAAGCTTAAGAGCCCCGTCCGACACCGCAAGATGGACCCTGAAACAAGTTCAGGGTGACGGCGGAGGGAAGGGAAGGCTCCAAGAGAAGGAATTCGTGCAATGTCACGTCGTCGTCGTCCCGAGAAGCGGGAGATCCTGCCTGATCCGAAGTTCGGAGATCAGGTGCTGTCCAAGTTCATGAACAACCTCATGCTCGACGGAAAGAAGTCCGTCGCCGAGCGTATCGTCTACGGCGCGCTCGACACCGTCGAGGCGAAGGCCAAGACCGATCCGATCGCGCTGTTCCACGACGCGCTGAACAACGTCGCGCCGCAGGTCGAGGTCCGCAGCCGCCGCGTCGGCGGTGCGACCTACCAGGTGCCGGTCGAGGTTCGCCCCGAGCGTGCCCAGGCGCTGGCGATCCGCTGGCTGATCACCGCCGCCCGCGGGCGTGCGGAAACCACCATGGCGGCGCGCCTGTCGGGCGAGTTGCTCGACGCGGCGAACAACCGGGGCAACGCGGTCAAGAAGCGGGAAGACACGCACCGCATGGCCGACGCCAACCGGGCGTTCTCGCACTACCGCTGGTAAGGCGGGAAACCGGCTGCCGAACTGCCTCCGCCCGTCTCATCGAAGGATCGGGCGGAGGCCGCAGGCCGAAGTCGAGAGCCCGTCTCGAAGGACTTCAACCGGTCACATAGTTAACTATATGGGGCGCGACTTTCGCCGTCCCCCACGAACCCGAGGAATTCCACATGGCCCGCGACTATCCGCTGGAGCGCTATCGCAATATCGGCATCATGGCGCACATCGATGCCGGCAAGACCACCACGACCGAGCGTATCCTCTACTACACCGGCAAGTCCTACAAGATCGGCGAAGTCCACGACGGTGCCGCGACGATGGACTGGATGGAGCAGGAGCAGGAGCGCGGGATCACCATCACCTCGGCCGCCACGACCACGTTCTGGCAGGCGGAAGACGGCGAAGGCCCGAAGCACCGGATCAACATCATCGACACCCCCGGCCACGTCGACTTCACCATCGAAGTCGAGCGTAGCCTGCGCGTCCTCGACGGCGCGGTTGCGGTGTTCGACGGCGTCGCCGGCGTGGAGCCGCAGTCGGAAACCGTATGGCGCCAGGCCGACAAGTACGGCGTGCCGCGGATGTGCTTCATCAACAAGCTCGACCGCACCGGTGCCGACTTCTACTATTGCGTCCAGTCGATCATCGACCGTCTCGGCGCGACGCCGCTGGTGCTCTACCTGCCGATCGGCATGGAGAGCAGCCTCAAGGGCGTCGTCGACCTGGTGAACAACCGCGGCATCGTCTGGGAAGACGAGAGCCTGGGCGCGAAGTTCAACTACGTCGACATCCCCGAGGACATGGCCGACCGCGCCGCCGAATACCGCGAGAAGCTGATCGAGACCGCCGTCGAACAGGACGACGACGTGATGGAGCAGTACCTCGAGGGTAACGAGCCCGATGCGGCGACGCTCAAGCGGCTGATCCGCAAGGGCACGATGGCGCGCGCCTTCGTGCCCGTGCTGTGCGGCTCGGCGTTCAAGAACAAGGGCGTGCAGCCCCTGCTCGACGCGGTGGTCGACTACATGCCGTCGCCGCTCGACGTTCCGGCGATCAAGGGGGTCCTGCCCGACAGCGACGAGGAGCAGACGCGTCCGTCGAGCGACGACGCGCCGTTCTCCGCGCTGGCGTTCAAGATCATGAACGATCCGTTCGTCGGCTCGCTTACCTTCACCCGCATCTATTCGGGCAAGCTGGCCAAGGGCCAGGTCCTGAACTCGGTGAAGGACAAGAAGGAGAAGATCGGCCGCATGCTGCTGATGCACTCGAACAACCGCGAGGACATCGAAGAGGCGTTCGCGGGCGACATCGTCGCGCTCGCCGGCATGAAGGACACGACCACCGGCGACACGCTGTGCGATCCGGCGCATCCGATCATCCTCGAGCGGATGGAGTTCCCCGAGCCCGTGATCGAGCTGTCGGTGGAGCCGAAGACCAAGGCCGACCAGGAGAAGATGGGCGTCGCCCTCAACCGCCTGGCCGCCGAGGATCCGAGCTTCCGCGTCTCGACCGACCACGAGTCGGGCCAGACGATCATCAAGGGCATGGGCGAGCTTCACCTCGACATCCTGGTCGACCGCATGAAGCGCGAGTTCAAGGTCGAGGCCAACGTCGGCGCGCCGCAGGTGGCGTACCGCGAGTCGCTCGCCAAGGAAGTCGAGGTCACCTACACCCACAAGAAGCAGTCGGGTGGTTCGGGCCAGTTCGGTGAAGCCAAGGTCCGCGTGATCCCCGGCGAACGCGGCCAGGGCATCATCTTCGACGACCAGATCAAGGGCGGCAATATTCCGCGCGAATATATCCCGTCGGTCGAGAAGGGCATGCGCGAGCAGGCCGAGAGCGGCTATCTGGTCGGCTTCCCGATCATCGACTTCACCATCGAACTGATCGACGGCAAGTACCACGACGTCGACTCGAGCACGGTGGCGTTCGAGATCACCGGTCGCGGCGCGATGCGCGAAGCGGCCCAGAAGGCGGGCATCAAGCTGCTCGAGCCGATCATGAAGGTCGAGGTCGTGACGCCGGAGGACTATCTCGGCGACGTGATCGGCGACCTCAACAGCCGCCGCGGCCAGATCCAGGGCACCGACACCCGCGGCAACGCGCAAGTGGTCGAGGCTTTCGTGCCGCTGGCCAACATGTTCGGCTACGTGAACGAGCTGCGCTCCTTCACGCAGGGGCGTGCGCAGTACTCGATGCAGTTCTCGCACTACGACGAAGTGCCGGCGAACGTCGCGGCCGAGGTCAAGGAGAAGCTTGCCTAAGGCTGGGCAAGCGTCTAGGGGCGGCGCCTGATTCACCTGGGTGCCGTCCGCGACTTGGTGAAATTCAATCTGACAGACAGAGGTTACACGCAAATGGCTAAGGAAAAATTCGAGCGCACGAAGCCGCACTGCAACATCGGCACCATCGGCCACGTCGACCACGGCAAGACCACGCTGACGGCGGCGATCACCAAGGTGCAGGGCGCTGCGGTCGATTTCGCGAACATCGACAAGGCTCCCGAAGAGCGCGAGCGCGGCATCACCATCTCGACCGCACACGTCGAGTACGAGACCGATGCGCGCCACTACGCGCACGTCGACTGCCCGGGCCACGCCGACTACGTGAAGAACATGATCACCGGTGCCGCGCAGATGGACGGCGCGATCCTGGTCGTGAACGCCGCCGACGGCCCGATGCCGCAGACCCGCGAGCACATCCTGCTCGCCCGTCAGGTCGGCGTGCCGGCGCTGGTCGTCTACATGAACAAGGTCGACCAGGTCGACGACGAGGAAATCCTCGAGCTCGTCGAGCTGGAAGTGCGTGAGCTCCTGAGCTCGTACGACTTCGACGGCGACAACATTCCGATCATCAAGGGTTCGGCCCTGGCCGCTCTCGAAGGCCGCGATCCGGAAATCGGCGAGAACTCCATCAAGGCTCTGATGGAAGCCGTCGACAACCACATCCCGCAGCCCGACCGTCCGGTCGACAAGCCGTTCCTGATGCCGATCGAGGACGTGTTCTCGATCTCGGGCCGCGGCACCGTGGTCACCGGCCGCGTCGAGACCGGCAAGGTCAACGTGGGCGACGAAGTCGAGATCATCGGTATCCGCGACACGCAGAAGACCACCGTCACCGGCGTCGAAATGTTCCGCAAGCTGCTCGACAGCGGCGAAGCCGGCGACAACATCGGTGCGCTGCTGCGCGGCACGGCGCGTGATGACGTGGAGCGCGGCCAGGTTCTGGCCAAGCCGGGTTCGGTCACGCCGCACACCGAGTTCAGCGCGGAAGTCTACGTGCTGTCGAAGGACGAAGGCGGCCGTCACACGCCGTTCTTCGCCAACTACCGCCCGCAGTTCTACTTCCGCACGACCGACGTGACCGGCGAAGTGATCCTCCCCGAGGGCACCGAGATGGTCATGCCGGGCGACAACGTGACGATCGGCGTCAAGCTGATCGCGCCGATCGCGATGGACGAAGGTCTTCGCTTCGCCATCCGTGAAGGCGGCCGCACCGTCGGTTCGGGGGTTGTCAGCAAGATCACGAAGTAATATAGGCGCGCGACCGGCGGGGGATTCGTCCCTCGCCGGTCGGATTTTTCGAAGGGGGCCGCCCCTGACCGGGTTTCCCGGGAGGCGGGGCTGGCCTTCTTTTTTTGGGGGCGAACGCCGCAACCGGTGGCGCTCCTTGGCTCTTTCGCATCGGTATAGGTAATGGAAGCTCAGAACATCCGCATTCGCCTCAAGGCGTTCGACCACCGCGTTCTCGACCAGGCGACTGGTGAAATCGCAGATACCGCGCGTCGTACGGGTGCTCTCATTCGTGGCCCCATTCCCATGCCGACGCGGATCGAGAAGTTCACCGTGAACCGCGGCCCGCACATCGACAAGAAGTCGCGCGAGCAGTTCGAGGTGCGCACCTACAAGCGGCTGCTCGACATCGTGCAGCCCAACGCCCAGACGGTCGACGCGCTGATGAAGCTCGATCTCGCCGCGGGCGTGAACGTGGAGATCAAACTGGCCTGAGCCAGTTTGCCGCGAGCCCCAGCGAAGGCTGGGGTCTCCGTCCACCTGGTCGGACGTTAAGATGACCGGGCAAGTTTATGGGCCGCCCCAGGTGGCCTGAGGTCCCTGCCTTCGCAGGGACACATGCGGGTTTCCCGCGACGACATAGGGATACCTCCGGTTGTTACCGGGCAAGCGTCCCCCGTCTCGCCTTCTTCGGAAGGCATTCAGCCCGGACGGGGCGACGCATCATAACCAGGGCTGTCACGCACCTCCGGATGGGCCGGGGGTGCCTCTGTTTTAGGAGTCTTACGATGCGCACCGGCGTTATCGCAAAGAAAGTCGGGATGACCCGCCTGTTCCAGGAGGATGGCCGGCACGTGCCCGTGACCGTTCTCGCTTTGGAAGACTGCCAGGTCGTTTCGCACCGCACCGCCGATCGCGATGGCTATTTCGCGCTTCAGGTCGGTTCGGGCGAGGCCAAGCAGAAGAACGTGAACAAGCCGCAGCGCGAAGCTTTCGCGAAGGCGGAAGTGCCGCTGAAGATGAAGGTCGCCGAGTTCCGCGTGGAGAACGAGGAAGGCCTGATGCCGGTCGGCGCGACGATCAGTGCGGAGCACTTCATCGCCGGGCAGAAGGTCGACATCACCGGCCACACGCAGGGCAAGGGCTTTGCCGGCGCGATGAAGCGCTGGGGCTTCGGCGGTCTGCGCGCGACGCACGGTGTTTCGCTCAGCCACCGTTCGCACGGTTCGACCGGTAACCGCCAGGATCCGGGCCGCGTCTTCAAGAACAAGAAGATGGCCGGCCACATGGGCGACCGCCAGCGCACGCAGCAGAACCTCGAGATCGTGCGCACCGACGCCGATCGCGGGCTGCTGTTCGTCAAGGGCTCGGTCCCGGGCGCGAAGAACGCCTGGTTGCTCGTTCGTGACGCCGTGAAGCTGCCGGTTCCCGAAGGCGTGCCGTTCCCCGGCGCGATCCTCGAGAAGAAGAGCGCCGCTCCGGAGCACGAGGAAGCCGCACCGGGCCTGGTCGAGGGCGCTGCCGAGCACGAAGTGCATGAGCAGGTCGACGCCGAACAGCAGGCGAAGCTCGCCGAAGAGCAGCAGGCCGGGGCCGGTGACGACGTCACCCCCGAGGCCGGCGAAGAGAACAAGGCCGAAGGGTCTGCCAATGCTGGCGGGGCCGACGGCGAGAGCAAGGAGTCCTGATCGTGAAGGTCAAGGTCCAGAAACTCGACGGCAAGGCGTCGGGCGATATCGAGCTCAATGATGCCGTGTTCGGCGTCGAGCCGCGCGCCGACATCCTGCACCGCGTCGTCACCTGGCAGCTCGAGAACCGGCGCGGCACCGCCCGCCCGACTCGCGAGCGGTCCGATGTCGCGCGCACCGGCAAGAAGTTCGGCCGCCAGAAGGGTGGCGGCACGGCTCGTCACGGCGACCGCGCTGCTCCGATCTTCATCGGCGGCGGCAAGGCGCATGGTGCCCGCAAGCGCGATTTCGACGTGTCGCTGAACAAGAAGGTCCGCGCGCTCGGCCTCAAGATGGCGCTTTCGAGCAAGGCGAAGGACGGCCTGGTGGTCGTGGACAGTCTCGATCTCAAGGACGCCAAGACCAAGGCCGTCGCCGAAGCGTTCGGCAAGAACGGTTGGAACGGCAAGGTGCTGGTGATCGACGGCGAGGCCGTGAACGAAGGCTTCAAGAAGGCCGCCGGCAACCTCAAGGGGGTCAACGTGCTCCCCGCGGTCGGCGCCAACGTCTACGACATCCTGAAGCACGACACGCTGGTCCTCACCAAGGACGCGGTCGAAAAGCTGGAGGCGCGCTTCAATGGCTAAGAAGCAGGAAATCGATGCGCGTCACTACGACGTGATCCTCAGCCCCCACATCACCGAGAAGTCGACCCTGCTCTCGGAGCAGAACGGCGTCGTCTTCAAGGTGGCGAACGATGCGACCAAGCCGCAGATCAAGGAAGCGGTCGAAGCGCTGTTCGACGTGAAGGTGAAGGGCGTGAACACGATTGTCGTCAAGGGCAAGACGAAGCGCTGGAAGGGCAAGCCCTACAAGCGCAGCGACCTGAAGAAGGCGGTTGTGACCCTGGCGGAAGGTGACTCGATCGACGTCACCGGCGGAATCTGAGGGCAGGACAGATGGCACTCAAGAATTACAAACCGACGAGCCCCGCGCGCCGCGGCCTCATCCTCGTCGACAAGTCCGGCCTGTACAAGGGCAAGCCGGTCAAGTCGCTGACGGAAGGCAAGCGCAAGACGGGCGGCCGCAACAACAAGGGCCATGTCACCTCGCGCGGCATGGGCGGCGGTCACAAGCAGAAGTACCGCTTTATCGACTTCAAGCGTCGCAAGTGGGACGTCGAAGGCACCGTGGAGCGGATCGAGTACGATCCCAACCGCACCGCCTTCATCGCGCTGATCAAGTACGCCGACGGCGAACTGGCCTATATCCTGGCGCCGCAGCGTTTGGCCGTGGGCGACAAGGTCGTGGCCGGCGAGAAGACCGACACCAAGCCGGGCAACGCGATGCTGCTCGGCCAGATGCCGGTCGGCACGATCTGCCACAACGTCGAGATGAAGCCGGGCAAGGGCGGCCAGATCGCCCGCTCGGCCGGCGCTTACGTCCAGCTCGTCGGTCGCGACCGCGGAATGGTCATGGTGCGCCTCAACTCGGGCGAGCAGCGCTACGTGCGGGCGGACTGCATGGGTACGGTTGGCGCGGTGTCGAACCCCGACAACCAGAACCAGAACCTGGGCAAGGCCGGTCGTCGCCGCTGGATGGGCATCAAGCCGCTCACCCGCGGTGTCGCCAAGAACCCGGTCGACCACCCGCACGGGGGTGGTGAAGGCCGCACGTCGGGCGGCCGTCACCCGGTCACGCCGTGGGGCAAGCCGACCAAGGGCGCCCGGACCCGCAAGAACAAGGCGACGGACAAGATGATCATCCGTTCGCGCCACGCCAAGAAGAAGAGGTAATCGGACATGGCTCGTTCCGTCTGGAAAGGTCCGTTCGTCGAGCTCAGCCTTCTCAAGAAGGCTGAGGACGCACAGGAAGCCGGTGGCCGTGCGCCGATCAAGACCTGGTCGCGTCGCAGCACGATCCTGCCGCAGTTCGTCGGCCTGACGTTCAACGTCTACAATGGCCAGAAGTTCATCCCGGTCTCCGTTTCGGAAGACATGGTCGGTCACAAGCTCGGCGAGTTCGCGCCCACGCGCAACTTCCCGGGCCACGCGGCCGACAAGAAGGGCAAGCGCTAATGGGCAAGCAGAAAGCTCCCCGCCGCGTTGCGGACAACGAGGCTCTGGCCGTCGGCACCACGATCCGTGGTTCGGCGCAGAAGCTGAACCTCGTCGCCGAGCTGATCCGCGGCAAGAAGGCCGAGGACGCGATGAGCATCCTCGCCTTCTCGAAGAAGGCGATGGCGCGCGACGCGCAGAAGGTGCTCGCCTCGGCGATCGCCAATGCCGAGAACAACCACGACCTGGACGTCGACGCGCTGGTGGTTGCGGAAGCTTCCGTCGGCAAGTCGATCACCATGAAGCGCTTCCACACGCGCGGACGGGGCAAGAGCACCCGCATCCTCAAGCCGTTCAGCCGGCTGCGCATCGTGGTTCGCGAGCAGGAAGAGGCGTAAGATGGGCCAGAAGAGCAATCCGATCGGTCTGCGCCTGCAGATCAACCGCACCTGGGACAGCCGCTGGTACGCCGAAGGGCGTGACTATGCGCGGCTGCTCAAGGAAGACATCGAGATCCGCAAGCACATCATCGAGAGCCTGCCGCAGGCGGCGATCTCGAAGGTGGTGATCGAACGTCCGGCCAAGCTGTGCCGCATCTCGATCTACGCGGCGCGTCCCGGTGTCATCATCGGCAAGAAGGGCGCCGACATCGAGAAGCTGCGTGCCAGGCTCTCGTCGATGACCGAGAGCGAGGTGAAGCTGAACATCGTCGAGATCCGCAAGCCGGAAGTCGATGCCAAGCTCGTCGCGCAGGGCATCGCCGACCAGCTCGTGCGCCGCGTGGCGTTCCGCCGAGCGATGAAGCGCGCGATGCAGTCCGCCATGCGTCTGGGTGCCGAAGGCATCAAGATCGTCTGCGGCGGCCGCCTCGGCGGTGCGGAAATCGCGCGTGTCGAGCAGTACCGCGAAGGCCGCGTGCCGCTGCACACGCTGCGCGCGAACATCGACTATGCCGAAGCCGAGGCGCTGACCGCCTACGGCATCATCGGCATCAAGGTGTGGGTCTTCAAGGGCGAGATCCTCGGCCACGATCCGACGGCGCAGGACCGCCTGATGATGGAATCGCAGACCTCCGGCGTCCGTCCGGCTCGCTGAGATTAGGTAAGAGCAATGCTGCAACCGAAGAAAACCAAGTTCCGCAAGGCCTTCAAGGGCCGGATCAAGGGCGACGCCAAGGGCGGTACCGTGCTGAACTTCGGCTCGTACGGCCTCAAGGCCCTCGAGCCGGAGCGGATCACCGCACGCCAGATCGAGGCTGCCCGCCGTGCGATCACGCGCCACATCAAGCGCCAGGGGCGCCTGTGGATCCGCGTGTTCCCCGACGTGCCGGTGTCGAAGAAGCCTGCCGAAGTCCGTCAGGGTAAGGGCAAGGGTTCGGTCGAATACTGGGCCGCCCGCGTGAAGCCGGGCCGGATCCTGTTCGAGCTCGACGGTGTCGCCGGTCCGCTCGCCGCCGAAGCGTTCGAGCGCGCGGCGATGAAGCTGCCGATCAAGACCAAGGTCGTCGCCCGTCTCGGCGACACCTCGCACCTGGAGGGTTGATCATGACGAAGATTGAAGACCTCCGCACGAAGTCCGACGACCAGCTCGACGCGCAGCTCACCGAGCTCAAGCGCGAGCAGTTCAACCTCCGCTTCCAGGCGGCGACCAATCAGTTGGAAGCCCCGGCGCGGATCCGCCAGGTTCGCCGCTCGATCGCGCAGATCAAGACTCTGCAGAACGAGCGCGCCGCCGCGGCGGCAGCCAAGGCTTGAGGAGCTAGACAATGCCGAAGCGTATCCTGATCGGGACTGTCACCTCCGACAAGACCGACAAGACCGTCACCGTGCTGGTCGAGCGAAAGGTGAAGCACCCGCTGTACGGGAAGATCATCCGCCGCTCGAAGAAGTACCACGCGCACGACGAAGCGAACGAATACAAGCTGGGCGACACCGTCCGGATCGAGGAGACCAAGCCGATCTCCAAGACCAAGACCTGGAAGGTGATCGACCAGGTCAAGTCCGGTGGCGTGCAGGCGGTCGAGGCCGATCTCGAGGCCTGATCGCCGGCGAGCGATATCAACAGGTCCCCGCCTTGGCGAGGACAGGCGTTTTTGGAACTGCCGGACGGGTTCCGGCAAGCCAGGTAAGAAGGAACCGCATCGATGATTCAGATGCAATCGAACCTAGACGTCGCGGACAACAGCGGCGCGAAGCGCGTCCAGTGCATCAAGGTGCTGGGCGGGTCGAAGCGCCGCACCGCGAGCGTCGGCGACGTGATCGTCGTTTCCGTGAAGGAAGCGCAGCCGCGCGCCCGCGTGAAGAAGGGCGACGTTCACCGCGCGGTGATCGTTCGCACCAAGAAGGACGTGCGCCGTCCCGACGGCAGCGTGATCCGCTTCGATTCGAATGCCGCGGTCCTCGTCAACAAGAACGAGGAGCCGATCGGCACGCGTATCTTCGGCCCCGTCGTGCGCGAGCTGCGTGGCCGCGGGTTCATGAAGATCATCTCGCTCGCTCCGGAGGTGCTGTAATGGCCGCCGCCAAGATCAAGAAGGGCGACAGCGTCGTCGTGCTCTCGGGCAAGGACAAGGGCCGCACCGGCACCGTCCAGAAGGTCCTGCCGAAGGATGGCAAGATCGTCGTCGAGGGCGTGAACGTCGCTGCCCGTCACCGCAAGCCGAGCCAGGCCAACCCGCAGGGTGGCATCGACCGCTTCGAAGCGCCGATGCCGATCTCCAAGGTTGCCGTGGCCGATCCCAAGGACGGCAAGCCGACCCGCGTCCGCTTCGAAGAGCGCGACGGGAAGAAGGTCCGCGTCGCCGTCAAGTCCGGGGAGACCATCGATGGCTGATAACTACACCCCGCGCCTCAAGGCCCGCTACGACGAACAGATCGTCAAGGCGATGACCGAGAAGTTCGGTTACAAGAACCGCTTCGAAGTCCCGCGGCTCGAGAAGATCACGCTCAACATGGGCGTGGGCGAGGCGAGCCAGGACAAGAAGAAGGTCCAGACCGCGGCCGAGGAAATGGCCCTGATCGCCGGCCAGAAGCCGGTGATCACCAAGGCCAAGAAGTCGATCGCGCAGTTCAAGCTGCGCGAGGGCATGCCGATCGGCTGCAAGGTCACCTTGCGCCGCGAGCGCATGTACGAGTTCCTCGACCGCCTGGTGACCGTAGCCATGCCGCGCATCCGCGACTTCCGCGGACTGAACCCGAAGAGCTTCGACGGGCACGGCAACTATGCGATGGGCCTGAAGGAACAGATCATCTTCCCGGAAATCTCGTATGACAAGATCGAGAAGGTCCGGGGCATGGATATCATCGTGACCACGACGGCGAAGACCGACGAGGAAGCCCGCGAACTGCTGCGTCTGTTCGGCTTCCCGTTCCCTGCCGAGCAGGGCGCCGAAGAGAAGGAGGCCGCGTGAGCGGCCCCCTGAACGCTAGGAAAGCAAAGAGAGCTTAAGTCCAATGGCGAAACTGAGTTCCATCAACAAGAACGAGCGTCGCAAGAAGCTCGTGAAGAAGTACGCTGCGAAGTACGCCCAGCTGAAGGCGATCGCGGATGACGAGTCGCTCGACGAGAGCGAGCGTCTGATCGCGCGCCTGAAGATGGCGGAAATCCCGCGCAACGCGAATCCGACCCGCGTGCGCAACCGCTGCACCACCACCGGCCGCCCGCGCGGCTATTACCGCAAGTTCGGCCTCAACCGCATCGAACTGCGCGACCTCGGCAACAAGGGCCTGATTCCGGGCCTGACCAAGTCGAGCTGGTGAGGATCTGACAGATGGCTATGACCGATCCCCTGGGTGACATGCTCACCCGCATCCGCAACGGGCAGCAGGCGAAGAAGGACAGCGTCCTTTCGCCGGCGTCCAAGCTGCGTGCAAACGTTCTCGAGGTCCTCCAGCGCGAAGGCTACATCCGTGGCTACAGCGAGGACTCGACCGGCAAGCACCCTGCGCTGCGGATCGAACTGAAGTATTTCGAGGGCGAGCCTGCGATCAAGCACGTCGCCCGCGTCTCCAAGCCCGGCCGCCGGATCTACTCGGGTTCCAAGGAACTCCCGACCGTCCGCAACGGCCTCGGCATCACCATCGTCTCGACGCCCCGCGGCGTGCTTTCCGATGCGGAAGCCCGTTCGCAGAACGTCGGCGGCGAAGTGCTGGCGGAGGTGTTCTGATGAGCCGCATCGGCAAAAGGTCGGTGGCGATCCCGAGCGGTGTCACCGCCACGATCGATAACGGCACCCTCACCGTGAAGGGGCCGAAGGGCACGCTCGCGATGGGGCTGGCCGACGAAGTCGAGTACAAGCTCGAAGGCGACGAGATCAGCGTCAAGCCGGCGAACGACACCCGTCGCTCGCGCGACTTCTGGGGCATGCAGCGCACGCTCGTGTCCAACCTGGTCGAAGGCGTGACCGAGGGATACACCAAGGTGCTCGAGATCTCGGGCGTCGGTTACCGTGCGCAGGCGCAGGGCAGGAAGCTCAAGCTTCAGCTCGGCTACAGCCACGACGTCGACCTCGACGTGCCCGAAGGCCTGGACGTGAAGACCCCCGATCAGACCACGGTCGAGATCAGCGGGATCGACAAGCAGGCCGTGGGCCAGTTCGCCGCCGAAGTTCGCCGCTGGCGCAAGCCCGAGCCCTACAAGGGCAAGGGCATCAAGTACCGCGGCGAGTATATCTTCCGCAAGGAAGGGAAGAAGAAGTAAGATGGCCAAGCTTTCCCTGTTCGCACGCCGCCGTCGCCGTGTCCGCACGGCTCTGCGCAGCCGCGCCGGCGATCGCGCCCGTCTGTCGGTGCACCGCACCGGCAAGCACATCTACGCCCAGATCATCGACGACGCCCAGGGCAAGACGCTTGCCGCGGCATCGACGCTGGGCGGGAAGAGCTCGGGCGCCAATGTCGAAGCTGCCAAGCAGGTCGGCAAGGACATCGCCGCGGCCGCCAAGAAGGCGGGCGTGACCGCCGTCGTGTTCGACCGCGGCGGCTTCCTGTTCCATGGCCGCGTCAAGGCGCTGGCCGACGCCGCCCGCGAAGGCGGGCTGGAGTTCTGATGATGGCTGAAGAAAACAACACCGAGAACACCGAGACTCCCAAGGTCGAGGACGCCAAGGTCGAAGAGACCCAGGCGGAAACGACCGAGGCGAAGGCCGAAGCTGCGGGCGAGACCGAAGCCGCTCCGGCTGCCGCGGAGGAGCCGAAGGTCGACAACGCCGGCTCGACGCCGACCTCGACCACCGCCTCCACCGAAGCGGCGGACAACCAGTCTGCCGAAGGCGGCGATCCCTCGCAGCCGCGCGGCCGTGGTGGCCGTGGCGGCGGCGATCGCGGTGGACGCGATGGCGGCGGCCGCGGTCGTGGCCGTGGCCGTGGCCGGGACGACCGTCGCGGCAACCGGCGCGAGGAAGAAGACGACGGCATCATCGAGAAGCTCGTCCACATCAACCGCGTGTCGAAGACGGTGAAGGGCGGCAAGCGTTTCGGCTTCGCGGCACTGGTCGTGGTCGGCGACGGCTCGGGCCGGGTCGGCTTCGGCCACGGCAAGGCGCGCGAGGTGCCTGAGGCGATCTCGAAGGCGACCGCTGCCGCGCGCAAGAAGATGATCCGCGTTCCGCTCAAGGAAGGCCGCACGCTGCACCATGACGGCAACGGCCGTTTCGGTGCCGGCAAGGTGACCGTCCGCACTGCGCCTCCGGGTACCGGCATCATCGCCGGCGGTCCGATGCGCGCCGTGTTCGAGAGCCTGGGCGTTGCCGACGTGGTGACCAAGTCGGTCGGCACCTCGAACCCCTACAACATGATCCGCGCCACCTTCGACGCGCTGCAGGACCAGACTTCGCCGAAGTCGGTCGCCCAGCGTCGCGGCAAGAAGGTCGCCGACCTGCTCGGTCGCGGTGGCGCCAGCGCGGCGGAGGCCGAGGCCGACGCTGCGGCTATGGCGGAGTAATCGAGATGGCCGACAAGAAAACCATCAAGATCAAGCAGATCGGTTCGCCGATCCGTCGCCCCGAAAGCCAGCGCAAGATCCTCGTTGGCCTGGGCCTCGACAAGATGCACAAGGTCGTCGAGCGTCAGGACACCCCCGAGGTGCGCGGCGCGATCGCCAAGATCCCGCATCTGGTGACGATCGTCGATTGAGCTTAAGCCCTCTCCCCTTGAGGGGAGAGGGTTGGGAGAGGGGGCAATGCGATCCCCTCTCAACTCCGACTAGTACCCACGTGCGTGGGCACAAGTCTCCGTATCTCTCCCCTGAAGGGGAGAGAGCGACAGCGCGAACAAAGCGAAAGCGAGTGCAAGACCATGAAACTGACAGACATCCGTGACAACCCCGGCGCCCGCAAGGGCCGGATCCGCGTCGGACGCGGCATCGGTTCGGGCAAGGGCAAGACCGGCGGCCGCGGCCAGAAGGGCCAGAAGAGCCGTTCGGGCGTCGCCGTGAAGGGCTTCGAGGGCGGCCAGATGCCGCTCCACATGCGCCTGCCGAAGCGCGGCTTCAACAACCCGTTCGGCAAGGACTTCGCCGAGGTGAACATCGGCATGGTGCAGAAGTTCATCGACGCCAAGAAGCTCGATGCCAAGAAGGTCATCGACCACGAGGCACTGAAGGCCGCCGGCCTCGCACGCGGCGGCAAGGATGGCGTCCGCCTGCTGGGCAAGGGCGAACTCAAGACCAAGGTCCAGTTCAAGGTCGCCGGCGCCAGCAAGGGCGCGATCGAAGCGGTCGAGAAGGCCGGCGGCTCGGTCGAGCTGCCCGGGGAAAAGCCTTCGGAGCACGAGAAGAAGACCGCTCGTCGCGACGCCAACAAGGCCGCCAAGGCCGAGTAAGCGGCAAAAATAGGGGCGGGGGGTTCGACATCGCGCTCCCCGCACCCTATCTAGCCTGTCCGAGCCGGGAGGGTCCGGCGCCGAGTTAGGGCACAAGCATTTCTCATGGCATCACGCGCCGACAATATCGCGAGCAATCTCAGTCTCGCCAACTTCTCGAAAGCGACCGAGCTCAAGAAGCGTATCTGGTTCACCATCGGTGCGCTGATCGTCTTCCGTTTCCTGAGCTTCGTTCCGCTTCCCGGCGTCAATCCGCTGGTGCTGCAGGACCTCTACGACACTGCGCGTGGCGGGATCCTCGATCTCTTCAACACTTTCTCGGGCGGCAGCCTGGAGCGCATGAGCCTCATCGCGCTGGGCGTCATGCCCTACATCACCGCGTCCATCGTGGTGCAGCTCGCTGCCGCGCTCCACCCCTCGCTTGCCGCGCTGAAGAAGGAAGGCGCGACCGGGCGGCAGAAGCTCAACCAGTATACGCGCTACGGCACCGTGTTCCTGTGCGCGATCCAGGGCTGGTTCCTCGCCTCGGGCCTCGAAGCCTATGGCGCGCAGAGCGGGCTGCAGGCGGTCGTCCAGCCCGGCGTGATGTTCCGCGTGGGCGCGGTGGTCAGCCTCGTGGGCGGCACGATGTTCCTCCTCTGGCTGGGCGAGCAGATCACCAGCCGCGGCATCGGCAATGGCGTTTCGCTGATCATCATGGCCGGTATCGTCGCGCAGTTCCCGGGTTTCGCGGCAAACCTGTTCGAGGGCGGCCGCAGCGGCTCGATCTCGCCGGTGCTCATCGTCGGCTTCCTGGCGATGGTCGTGATCCTGATTCTGTTCATCTGCTTCATGGAGCGTTCGCAGCGCCGCCTGCTGATCCAGTATCCGAAGCGTGCGACGCAGCGCGGCATGATGCAGGCCGACCGCTCGCACCTGCCACTCAAGCTCAACACGGCGGGCGTCATTCCGCCGATCTTCGCCAGCTCGCTGCTGCTGCTGCCGCTGACGATCAGCCAGTTCGCCGGCAACCAGGTCGACACCGAGAGCACGTTTGGCAGCGTGATCGTCTGGCTCAACCAGTACCTCGCGCACGGACAGCCGATCTACATGGCGCTCTATGCCGCGGGCATCATCTTCTTCACGTTCTTCTACACCGCCGTGGTCTTCAACCCGGAGGAGACGGCCGAGAACCTGAAGAAGAACGGCGGCTTCATTCCCGGCATCCGGCCGGGCAAGCGGACCACCGAATATCTCGACTACGTTCTCACGCGCATCACCGTGATCGGCGCGATCTACCTGACCCTGGTCTGCGTGATCCCCGAATACATGATCGCGCAGACGGGCATCCCGCTGTTCCTGGGCGGCACGAGCCTGCTGATCGTGGTCAACGTCACCGTCGACACGATCACGCAGATCCAGTCGCACCTTCTGGCGCACCAGTATGGCGACCTGATCAAGAAGGCGAAGCTCAAGGGCCGCATGCGCTGATCGAACCGGCGAGAAAGTAGGGGAAGCGGTTTGGACATCATCCTCTTGGGCCCTCCGGGGGCGGGCAAGGGTACGCAGGCGCAACGGCTCGAGCAGCGGCGCGGCATGCGCCAGCTTTCGACCGGCGACATGCTGCGCGGCGCCGTCAAGCACGGCACGCCCGTCGGTCTCAAGGCCAAGGAAGTGATGGATCGCGGCGAGCTCGTCTCGGACGAGATCGTATCCGAGCTGATCGATGCCGAGCTGACCGCGATGGGCGATGACGTCGGCGCGATCTTCGACGGTTATCCCCGCACCGCCGGCCAGGCCGAGTCACTCGATCGCATTCTCGCCAGCCACGGCCGCGCGCTCGATCACGTGATCGAGCTCGAGGTCGACGAGGATGCACTGGTCGAGCGCATCACCGGCCGCTTCACCTGCGCCCAGTGCGGCACGGGCTACCACGACACGTTCAAGCAGCCCGAAGTTCCGGGCGTGTGCGACAAGTGCGGCAGCACCGAGTTCAAGCGCCGGCCCGACGACAACGAGGAAACCGTCCGCACCCGGATGGCCGAGTACCGGGCCAAGACTGCGCCGATCCTGCCGATCTACGAGGAACGCGGGATCGTCAGCCGGGTCGACGGCATGGCCGGCATCGAGGACGTGACCCGCGCGATCGACGCGATCCTCGGCTGACCGCTGTCCCCCTCGCAATCGCCGGCGGGCCTTTGCGCACGCCGCAAGCTATGGAATAGCTGCGCGGCAGGGGAGGACTGACGATGCCGAAGATTCGCATGGCCATGCTGGCGATGGCGGCCGGGGCCGCGGCGCTGGCGCCGGCTACCGTAGCAGCGAAAGTGGTGAAGCAGGACGCGGCGGGTTTCGTCACCCGCGACACGGTGGTGGTCGAAGCCACGCCGCGCGAAACGTGGATGGCGCTGATCTCGCCGGCGAAGTGGTGGAACGAGGCGCACACCTGGTCGGGCGATGCGGCGAACCTTTCGCTCACCCCGCAGGCCGGCGGCTGCTTCTGCGAACGCATCCCCGAAGTCGAGACCAGGGCCGACGTCGGCCTCGCCGGCAGCGCGCAGCACATGATCGTGGTCCATGCCGCGCCCGACAGGGCGCTGCGGATGCGCGGTGCACTCGGGCCGCTGCAGAGCGAGGCGGTGACCGGCGTACTCACCATCGCGCTCGCCCAGGTGGAGCAGGGCACCGCGATCACCTTCGAGTACGTCGTCGGCGGCTACATGCGGTACGAGGTCCCTCCGATCTCGCAGGCGGTCGACGGCGTCATGAGCCAGCAGCTCGCCGGCCTTGCGGCGCTGCTTGGCCCGGTCGACGCACCGGCCGAGGAGAAGGCCGCGGGCGAGAGCGCCGATGCCAAGCCGGCGGACGAGGCCGATCCGCCGGACGACGAGTCCGACGTGCCGCCGGCGAAGAAGCCGAGCGTGGAGGACGCTTTCGGCGACCTCTCCGACGGCGCCTGACCGCGGCTCCCCGGCGTGCGTCATGGTAAACGGGCCGGAAGTCTTTTGACCTGAGGCGTAAGCTGCTATAGCACAACTTGCATTCTCGAGCGGCGCGCCCATATCGGGCGGCGTGCTCGTATGCGCGCGCATAGCGGTTGACGTGCGCAGCGAATCACCCTAAGCGCGCCGTTCATTCGGCATTTCGGGATAGTTGGGCGGACAAGTCTGGCAGGCGGCAGCCTTCGTAGCGCGCCATCCGGGCTTCATGCCATTCCGGCTCCGGCCATGCCGATGAACGACAGCGTTGAGATAGGGGTCGCCACCAGTTCGCCAGCGGACCGGCCGGCAGCGTCCCTGTGGAGCATGGAGAAGTAAGTGGCTCGTATTGCCGGGGTAAACATCCCCACCAACAAGCGCGTGATCATCGCGCTCACCTACATTCACGGTATCGGCCGCACCACGGCCGTCGAGATCGCCAACAAGCTGGGCATCGATCATTCGCGCCGCGTGCAGGATCTGACCGATGCGGAAGTCCTGCAGATCCGCGAGACGATCGACAGCGACTATACCGTCGAAGGCGACCTTCGCCGCAACACCGCGATGAATATCAAGCGCCTGATGGACCTCCGGTCCTATCGCGGCCTGCGTCACCGCAACCAGTTGCCGGTTCGCGGTCAGCGCACGCACACCAACGCCCGCACCCGCAAGGGCAAGGCGAAGCCCATCGCGGGCAAGAAGAAGTAAGCGAACGCTTTCGCAGCTTCGCTTTCATCACTTCTTTTTAGGAACAGGATACTCAGCCCATGGCACGCGAACCAGGCCGGATCAGGCGGCGCGACAAGAAGAACATCTCGAGCGGCGTCGCGCACATCAACGCCAGCTTCAACAACACCATGATCACCATCACCGATGCGCAGGGCAATGCGATCAGCTGGTCCAGCGCCGGCATGATGGGGTTCAAGGGCAGCCGCAAGTCGACTCCCTACGCCGCCCAGGTCGCCGCGGACGACGCGGGCAAGAAAGCCGCCGAACACGGCGTGCGCACCCTCGAGGTCGAAGTGAAGGGCCCCGGCTCGGGTCGTGAGAGCGCGCTGCGCGGTCTCGCTGCTGTCGGGTTCACGATCACCTCGATCCGTGACGTCACCCCGATCCCGCACAACGGGGTGAGACCGTCGAAGCGCCGCCGCGTCTGATCCGTACCTGCCCGGCGGTGTCGTGCCGCCGACCCTGACGGACCGGACGCGCCCACCAGCGCAGCCGGTCCCGCCCGTATCTGAACCCTAGGGGAAATCCATGGCCGTCAACACCAAGAACTGGCAGGAACTCAAGAAACCCAACAGCCTCGAGATCAAGGCCGCCGGCGACAAGTCTCGCAAGGCCACCTTCGTCGCCGAACCGCTCGAGCGCGGCTTCGGCTTGACGCTCGGCAACGCACTGCGGCGCGTGCTCCTTTCCAGCCTCCAGGGCGCGGCGATCACCTCGATCAAGATCGAGAACGTGCTGCACGAGTTCTCCTCGCTCGCCGGCGTGCGCGAGGACGTGACCGACATCGTGCTCAACGTGAAGCAGATCGCGCTCAAGATGGAAGGCGAGGGCCCCAAGCGCCTGCAGCTTTCGAAGACCGGCCCCGGCACGGTGACCGCCGGCGACATTGCCGTTTCGGGCGACATCGAGGTGATGAACAAGGATCTCGTGATCTGCCACCTCGACGAAGGCGCGACGTTCAACGTCGAACTGACTGCCGACACCGGCAAGGGCTACGTTCCCGCCGTGCAGAACCGTCCGGCCGATGCGCCGATCGGCCTGATCCCGGTCGACTCGCTCTACTCGCCGGTCCGCCAGGTCAGCTACAAGGTCGAGAATGCCCGCGTCGGGCAGGAGCTCGACTATGACAAGCTGAGCCTGACGGTCGAGACCGACGGCACCGTGACCCCGGAAGACGCCGTGGCCTACGCCGCGCGCATCCTCCAGGACCAGCTCACGCTGTTCGTCCACTTCGAGGAAGGCATTCCGCAGCCGAGCTCGGCCATGATCGGCCACGCCGCGCAGCCGGAAGAGAGCGATGCCAACCAGCTCAACCGCTATCTGCTCAAGAAGGTGGACGAGCTCGAGCTGTCGGTCCGTTCGGCCAACTGCCTCAAGAACGACAACATCATCTACATCGGCGACCTGGTTCAGAAGACCGAGGCCGAGATGCTCCGCACGCCGAACTTCGGCCGCAAGAGCCTCAACGAGATCAAGGAAGTCCTGAGCTCGATGGGCCTGCGCCTAGGCATGGACATCCCTGGCTGGCCGCCGGAGAACATCGAGGAAATGGCCAAGAAGCTCGAGCAGGAGCTGCTTGGCTGACGAATAGCCCTCTCCCCTTGAGGGGAGAGGGTTGGGAGAGGGGCAATGCGCGCCCCTCTCAACTTCGACTAGCGTGCTGCGCACGCAAGTCTTCGTATCTCTCCCCTGAAGGGGAGAGAGGGACGGCCGACCCTCAATTCGGCCAGGACCGGGGTACCTGATACGGCCCCCTTACGAACGGAGTAACGAGAAATGCGTCACGGAATTTCAGGCCGCAAGCTGCAGCGCAAGACCGGCCACCGCAAGGCCCTGTTCCGCAACATGGCGGCCGCGCTGATCAAGCACGAGCAGATCATGACCACGGCCCCCAAGGCCAAGGAACTGCGCCCCTACGTCGAGAAGCTGATCACGCTCGCCAAGCGCGGCGGCCTCAGCAACCGCCGCCTGGCGATGAGCCGTCTCGGCGACGAGACCCAGCTCAAGAAACTGTTCGACGTTCTTGCCGAACGCTACGCCGACCGCGAGGGCGGCTACACCCGCGTGATCAAGGCCGGCTACCGCGCCAGCGACGCCGCGCAGATGGCGGTGATCGAGCTGGTCGACCGCGATGTCGAGGCGAAGGGTCAGGACTCCGGCCCTGTCATGAATGACGAGGAAGAGTTCGAGGAAGCCTGAGGCAGAGCGTGATTCCCCGCCCTTCGACTGGCTGCTTGCAGCAGCCGCTCAGGATAAACTGCGGCGGGGACCTCGTGCCACAGGCGCTCTCTTAGTTGCCTGAGCTCCCCGCCTTCGCGGGGACTCGCACGAAGGCCGCGGGGGAAACTCCGCGGCCCTTTCGTTTGACTGCGCGCGAACGCGTGGCACAACGCGGCCCATGATCCGCCATCTCATCGCCGCCGCCGCGCTGCTCGCGCCCGTTCCCGCTCTCGCGCAGAGCCAGCAGGAGGCGCTCGATGCCCGCTACGACCGCGCGCTCGCGGCGGGGTACAAGGCGCTGTTCCTGTGCAGCGCGATCGCCAACGCCGAACGCGCCGGTGCGAACCGTACGCCAGAGAGCGTGATGCAGTGGGAACTCACCGGCATTCAGGCCCCGCTCGACGGGATCGTCGGCGAGCTACCTTACGAGATCCGACGGCCCGATCCCGAGGGACAGATCGAACAAGTGTCGGTGAAATGGGCTGACGACGTTCTTCCGCGGATCGCAGACCACGATTCGCAGCGTGGCTGCCGCTTGCTGCCCATCGCCGGCATGCAGCCTCCAGCAAGGGCGACCCGTCCTCAGAGCCCACCTCCATCGAACGCAGCCGTCGCGCCTGCCGCTGGCGTGCTCGCAACAGCCATGAGCGCTGGATTGGCTGGCGATTATGGGGAGGGCACGCGGACGACCGCCGTGCTGGTTCAACGAGACGGCCGCGTGCTCGGCGAGCTCTATGCCGAGGATTTCGGACCGGATGTGCCGCAGCGGACCTGGTCGGTCGCCAAGAGCATTGCTGCTACCGTGATAGGTGCGGCGGTCCAACGCGGCGAGGCCGAAATCGGCGACAGCGCCGGGCTCGGGCACGGCTTTACTGACGGCCGGTCGCAGATCACCGTCGACCACCTCCTGCGCATGGCTTCGGGCCGCTATTCCGACACGCCGGGCAACCGTACCGACCCGCTCTACTTCGGCGGCGCGACCGTCGGCGAGCGTGCGGCGACCTGGCCGCTGATCCACGCGCCGGGCACCGTCTACCGCTACGCCAACAACGATACGCTGATGGCGGTGAAGGCGATCGAGGACACGTTCGAGCAGCATCCCCCGGCGGAGTTCTTCGCCAGGCTCGGCATGTACGACACGGTTGCTGAAACCGACTGGCAGGGGAACTACATCCTCTCCAGCCAGGTCTGGTCGACCGCGCGCGATCTCGCGGCGCTCGGGCAGCTCTACCTCGACGGCGGCGTCTGGAACGGGGAGCGCCTGCTGCCCGAGGACTGGGCCGCCTACGTCTCCTCCCCTTCCGGCCCGCAGCCGGACGGCGACTTTGGCTATGGCGCGGGCTTCTGGCTGTTCAACAAATCCGAAGGCGTGCCGACCGACACCTTCGCCGCCATGGGCAACCGCGGACAATACGTCGTGATCGTGCCGAGCCGCGAAGTCGTCATCGTCCGCCGCGGCGAGGATCCGCCCGGCAGCCGCTTCGACATCGCCGCCTTCACGCGTGACGTGCTCGCCGCGCTGGACAACTGATCTCTGACCGATTGCAAAGCCGCGTCAGGCGGTTACATCGGCAACGACTCTGGATCGGTCTTTCGGGAGATTACCATGCGCCTTCGTTCCGCCGCGCTCGCGGCCTCTGCCGTTTCGCTCGCCCTTGCAGCGCCGCTCACCGCCGAAGAGGTTCCCTTGCCCCCATATCCCGAAACCCGCTCCGGCGACGTCGTCGAAACGCTCTTCGGTGAGGAGATCGCCGACCCCTACCGCTGGCTCGAGGCCGATGTGCGCAACGATGCCGACGTCGCCGCCTGGGTCGAGCAGCAGAGCAAGTTCACCGACGCGTACCTCAAGGCGCTGCCCGGCAACGACTGGTTCAAGGCCCGCATCGGCGCCCTGCTCGACTATGAGCGCTTCGGCATCCCGCAGAAGGCCGGCGAGTACTACTTCTACACCCGCAACACCGGCCTGCAGAACCAGAGCCCGCTCTACGTCCGCCACGGCCTCGATGCCGAGCCGCGGCTGCTGATCGATCCGAACACCTGGGCCGATGACGGCGCGACCGCGCTCGCCGGGTGGGAGCCGTCGCAGAACGGCACGCTGCTCGCCTATGCCGTGCAGGACGGCGGCACCGACTGGCGCATCATCCGCGTGCTCGACACCAGGACCGGGCAGCCGCTGGAGGACGAGATCCGCTGGGCCAAGTTCACCGGCATCTCGTGGCTCGGCAACGAAGGCTTCTTCTACTCGCGCTTCCCCGAGCCCGAGGAAGGGCAGGACTTCCAGGCGCTGAACTACAACCAGGCGGTCTACTACCACAAGCTCGGCACGCCGCAGTCGGAGGACCGGATGGTCTTCGCGACGCCCGAGCATCCAGAGCGCGGCCACGGCCTCGGCGTGTCCGACGACGGGCGCTGGGGCTTCGTCATCAGCTCGCTCGGCACCGACGCGAAGTACGAAGTGCACGTGATCGACCTTGAGGACCGGAGCGGCAAGTGGGATGCGAAGCCGCTCGTCACCGGGTTCGAAAACGCCTGGAACCCGATCGACACGATCGGCACCAAGGCCTTCTTCGTCACCAACAAGGATGCGCCGCGCTACCGCATCGTCACCACCGATCTTTCCGCGCCGACGCCGACCTGGACGACGATCGTGCCCGAGACCGAGCAGCCGATCGACGGCGCCTCCATCGTCGGTGACAAGCTCATCGTCACCTACCTGAAGGACGCGACGACCCGCGCGGCGGTCTACGACCTGCAGGGCAAGGCGCTCGACGACATCGAGCTGGGCGAGCTTGGCACCGCGGGCGGCTTCGGCGGCAAGCCGGGCGATCCGGAGACGTTCTACACCTTCACCAGCTTCAACCGGCCGGGCACGATCTACCGCCTGAACGTCGACACGGGCGAAACGAGCACGTTCGCCGAGCCCGAGCTGACCTTCGATCCCGCACGGTTCGTGACCGAGCAGAAGTTCTACACCTCCAAGGACGGCACGCGGGTGCCGATGTTCATCGTCCGCCGCAACGACGTGACCGGGCCGGCGCCGACGCTGCTCTATGGCTACGGCGGTTTCGACATCTCGCTCACCCCCGGGTTCTCGGCCGCGCGTATGGCGTGGCTCGAGGCGGGCGGCGTCTTCGCGCTCGCCAACATTCGCGGCGGCGGCGAATACGGCAAGGCGTGGCATGACGCCGGGCGCCTGCACAACAAGCAGAACGTGTTCGACGATTTTATCGCCGCCGGTGAGTATCTGAAGGCCAACGGCTACACGACGCCGAACGGGCTCGCGATCCAGGGCGGCTCCAACGGCGGCCTTCTGGTCGGCGCGGTGGTCAACCAGCGGCCCGACCTGATCGATGCCGCCAATGCGGCGGTGGGCGTGATGGACATGTTGCGCTTCGATCGCTGGACCGCCGGCCGCTACTGGGTCGATGATTACGGCTATCCGTCCAAGGACACCGATTTCAAGGTGCTGCGCGCCTACTCTCCCTACCACAACATCCGCTCGGGCGTGGACTATCCGGCGATGCTTGTGACCACCGCCGATACCGACGACCGCGTCGTGCCGGGGCACAGCTTCAAGTACGCCGCAGCGCTCCAGGCCGCGGACGTGGGCGACAAGCCGCACCTGATCCGCATCGAGACCCGCGCCGGCCACGGCAGCGGCAAGCCGACCGACAAGGCGATCGAGGAAGGGGCCGACGTGCTCGGCTTCCTCGCGCACTGGACGGGGCTGGCGGTGCCGGCGGATGGAGCCGCGTCGGAATGATCCTGTCCGAATGATCCTGTCGCCCCTGCGCAGGCAGGGGCCTAGCTGACAGTCATGTTGTGCGGCCGAATGCCACCAGCGAAACGCCCATGGCACTCGGCCGCAGATATGCGGACCTTATCTGGCCCCGCCCGCGCCGGGGCGACAGATTGTTCATGTTAGGTGCTGGTTTTCTGAATATCGGCTGTCGCGCCAATTCAGCCTCGTCTCACTGCGGATGGCCTAGAAGGGCATCCGTAGCCGGGAGCAGTTCCGCTCCCGGGAGAGCGAGGAATGCACCCATGAAGACCATTTCCAAAGCCCTGGTCGGAACCGTCGCCGCAGGTGCGATGGCGATGACTTCAGCAGCGCCCGCGATGGCGCGCGACTATTATGACCGCGACCGCGGCATCGACGTCGGCGACGTGATTGCCGGTGCGGTGATCATCGGCGGTATCGCAGCGCTCGCCGGCGCGTTCGACGGTGACGACCGCTACGATCGCTACGATCGCCGCTACCGCGACCGCAACTATCGTGGCTACAACCGCGGTTACAGCCCGCGTGCCGCCGTCGAACGCTGCGTGGCGACCGCGGAGAACCACGCGCGCCGGTATGGCTATCGCAGGGCCGACGTCACGCAGATCCGCGACGTCGATACCAACCGCGACAACATTCGCGTGAAGGGCAGGATCGCCGTCGATGGCCGCTATGGCTATGGCCGCGACCGGCGTTACGACACCGGCAACTTCACCTGCCGCGTGGATTATCGCGGCCGCGTCTACGATCTCGACTACAGCGGCATTCGCGGCCTTTGAGGAACAGGCTTGAAAGGCTGGTAAAGGGCGGTTCAGGATGGCGACATCCGGAACCGCCTAGCCGTACCTGCAATCGCCCGGTGCGCGGTGCCGCTCGAAAGGAGCTTTGAACCTATGGCTCGTCATTTCAGGATTTCCGCCGTGCTGACCGGCGCTGCCGTGCTCGGCATGGCGGCGACGCCCGCTGCCGCTATCGAATTGCCTTCGCGCGGTTCGGCGGCGACGGAGCGCGCGTCGCCTGCCGCATGGAGCGAGGAAAGCGTCGCCGCGGAACGCTCGCGGCATCGACACCGGCAGCGCCATTGGCGGCATCGCGACAACGGCATCGACGCGGGCGACGTGATCGCCGGCGCGGTGATCATCGGCGGTATCGCGGCGCTCGCGGGCGCGTTCGACAACGATCGCGACGAACGGCGCGACGACTATCGCTATCCTCAGCCGAACTATCAGGGCGGCGGGCTCGACCGCGCGGCCGACATGTGCGTGGCGGAGATCGAGCGCGACGTGCGCGTCGCCTCGGTCGATGGCGTTGACCGCACCGCAGGCGGCTGGCGGGTCAGCGGGTCGCTCTACGACGGCGAGCGCTTCACCTGCCGGATCGGCAACGACGGACGCATTTCCGACATCGACTACGGCCGGGGCGGGGTGAGCTATACCACCGAGGCGCGCGGCAACCAGTGGGACGACGAGACTTATGCGGCCGCCTGGGGCCGCGTGGACGGCGGAACCGCGCAGCCGCTGCCGGCCTATCCCGGCGGTCCGCTGCCGGGCGAGACCTACGAAGGCTACTGAAGCGCCGCGGCGGAGCCGTCAGCGCTCCGCCTCTGCTTCCTCTTTCTTCCGCCGTTCGCGCTCACGATAGCTGGGCAGGGCGATCTGCCAGCGGATCGCCGCACCGCGCAGCGCGAAGCCGGCCGCCCAGGCCACAGTCCATGCCGCCGCATCGGGCAGCCCCGCCACGGTGCCGATCACCGTCAGGCTCGCCGAGAGCGCCGCGGCGGTGACGTAGAGCTCGGGCCGCATGATGATCGACGGTACGCCCGCGATCACGTCGCGCACCACGCCGCCCGCGCAGCCGGTGACGATGCCGAGAACGGCAGCCGGAAACGGATCGACGCCATAGGCGAGCGCCTTGGCCGCGCCGAGCACGGCGAAGGCCGCCATCCCGGCCGCATCGGCCCATTCGAGCAGGCTCCCCTCCCACCAGCGGCGCGGCGTGAACCAGGCGATCAGCGCCGTGACGAAGATCACCAGCGCCACCCAGGGGTCGCGCAGCCAGAAGGCCGGCGCGCCGATCAGCATGTCGCGCAGGGAGCCGCCGCCCACCCCGGTCACCAGCGCGAAGAACGCCATGGTGACGAACGTCTGCTGCAACCGCGCCGCAAGCAGCGCGCCGGTCAGCGCGAAGACCGCAGTACCGGCCAGATCGAGCAGAGGGGGCAGGGCGGGCGCATCGGGAAACATGGTGCTGTTCCTAGTCCCGTTTCCCGCGCGAGGGAACGGCGCCGTTCAGCTCGCCATTCGTAAACTTCAATCGGCATTCAACTTGATGACCCGAGTCCCAGCGAAGGCTGGGACCTCAGGCCGCCCGGTCGGCCGCCGTTATTGCATCAGGCGTAAAACCCAACCGCTCGCCATGAGCTTGTCGAAGGGCCGCACCTCACTTCGGGCGCCGCGTTGAAGAAGGGCGGTGCTTCGACAAGCTCAGCACGAACGGAAATAGAGTGATCCGCGTGTGGCGCACGCCGCTCTAGCCGGGGTTCCGCCAGCCCATGCCCAGAACGTCAACCGTGCAGCACCTCGCCGATCGCCTTGGCCGCGGCGATGCAGTCGAGGTCGGCCCAGCGCGGGCCGATCACCTGCATGCCGCAGGGCAGGCCGTCGGTCGCCCCGACCGGCAGGACGGTGGAGGGCAGGTTGGGGAAAGTCGCGATTCCCGCCCAGGCCAGCGCCGCGGCCGCGCTTTCCTCGCGCCCGTTGATCGTCAGCGTGCCGTCGAACACACGTTCATCGCGGTGCGGTATGGCGAGCACCGGGGCGGGCGGGGCGAGGACGAAGTCGTAGGTCTCGAACAGCGCGTGCCAGGCCGCTTCGTTGCGGGCCTGCGCGTCGAGCAGGTCGAACCAGTCGGTCGCGGTGGCGCGCTTGCCATCGGGCGCGGGCATCCCGCGCGCCAGGGCGATGTTGAGCATCTTCATGTAGTCCTGCTGCTGCCGCGCGAGATCGGGCAGCAGGTCGGTCGTGCGCTCTACCCTTACGCCTGCGGCTTCCAGCGCCGCGACCGCCGCCTCGATCGGGCCGAGCACCGCGGCATCGACCGGGCTGTCCGGATAGTCGGTCACCAGCAGCAGCCGGCAATCGGCGAGCCGCTTGCCGCTCGCGCGCATCGGGATCGATGCGGTTAGTTGCAGCAGGAGAGCGAGATCGTCGGCATTGCGTGCGATCGGCCCGGCGATCGAAAGCGCGCCGTCATGTGCGTCGCCGCCCGCCATCATCGGGTGGTCGTGGCCGTGCTTCGAGATGAGGCCCCAGCTCGTCTTGTGCCCCCAGACCCCGCAGAAGTGCGCCGGCACGCGGACCGATCCGCCGATGTCGGTGCCGTACTCGCACGGCACCATGCCGCTCGCGACCGCCGCCGCCGATCCGCCGGAGGAGCCGCCGGGGCTGCGCGAGGTGTCGTGCGGGTTGCGGGTGCGGCCATAGACCGGGTTGCGCGACTGCCAGTCCGCCAGATCGGGCGGCACGTTGGTCTTGCCAAGGAAGATCACGCCCGCCGCCTTGAGCTTCTGCACGATCCGCGCGTCGCGCTTGGCGATGTTGCCTGCAAACTGCTCGTGCCCCCAGGTGGTCGGCAGGCCAGCGATGTCGAAGCTTTCCTTGATCGTCATCGGCACGCCGAACAGCGGGCGATCCTCGCCGGGCGCCTGGCCGTCGAGCGCTTCGGCCGTCTCGCGCGCGCGTTCGAAATCGCAGACCACGACCGCGTCGATCTGCATGTCCCGATCCTCGATCCGGGCGATCGCTGCATCGACCGCCTCGAGCGGCGACAGCTCCCCGCTGCGGATCTGCGCCGCGAGCGCGATTGCGCCCGGCTGGTCGGTCAATGTCGGAATCATTCGATCTTGTCTCCCGTTCGCCGCCGCAGCATGGGCAAACGGGCCTGATTTGCAAGCGCAGAGGTTCAACGCGGAGCGAGGGTGATCGACGCCGTCCCCGTGCCGCGGACCGGCAGGTAGAGCCCTTGTCCCGCCGCCGTCAGCCGGCCGGTCTGCACCTCCTCGATCCGCGCCCGGATCAGCAGGTCGCCTTCGCGCTTGCTCTCGATCGCGCGTCCGATTTTCACCAGAAGGTCATCGTAGTCCTTCTCGAAATTCTGCGCGAGGGCCAGCGCGATCGTCTGGGAGAAGCCGGGCGAGTTGGCGAGGTCGAGCAGCAGATCCGCGCCCGTGCGGTCCGTATCGCCGGTGACTTCGAGATCGCGGAAGGAAATCTCGCGCGAGTTCTCCGCGTTGACGGGCCTCGCCGTCAGCCAGACCGTGCCGCTGGCGGCGCCGAGCGCGCGGTCGCGCGGCGTCGCGGTGAACGTGACGCCCACCGCCAGGCGGCCGCCGGTCGTGCCATAGGCCTCGACCCGGCCGAAACGCGCGTCCACCGCACCGATGCCGGGGAGAGTGAAAGGCCGCTGCGCGCGCTTCGCCAAGGCCTCGGCGATCACCGGCTCGAGCTGGGCATAGTCCGCGATCACCGGAATGAAGAACACCAGCTTGCCGGGCTCCTCGTCGAGTTCCTCCAGCGGCGGCAGAGGCGTGGCGGGTGGATCGGTGGGCCGGTCGCCGACGAACGTTTCGGTGCGCGCCTTCATGCCGAGCTGCAGCTCGATCCGTTTGCCCGACAGCGTGAAGCCGCCGTACTGCAGTTCCTGCGGAGTGATGCGCATCCACACCGGCGGGTTCGACTCGTTGAGCTGGAGCGAGGTGAAGGCCTTGCTCCACAGCCGTTCGACCTCGCCGCGGAGCTGCACTTTGGCGATCTCGCGCGGCAGCGTGCGCTCGAGGCGTGCCACCACGCTCTTGAGCTTGGCGTCCGCTTTGCTGGTGAATTCGATGCGCTGGCCGAGGAAGTCTATGTGCGGCGGATCGGTCCAGTCGTACTGGATATCGACCGTGCCGCGCGGGCTCCAGTCGCGGTTGAGCGCGATGTCGACCACCGCGCGGACCCGCGCGTCGGCGGTCGCGGTTTCCTGCTTGAGCACGCCGGCGATGTCCTGCGCGCGCACTTCGGCGTGGATCGGCACGGTGACCACGATCCGCTGCCCGCGCCCTTCGAACGTCAGCCGCCCGCGGGTGACCCGGCCGACGATGTCGCACTTGATCTTCGGCGTCTTGAGCTTGACGAAAGCGACCTCGACCCGTTCGGAGGCGACGCAGGTCTCCCCCTTGCGGTCGATCGTCCACAGCGTCCGCGGCACTTCTCGCTCGAGCGCGGTGCGAAGCGCCGACAGGTCGGTCGTGACCGGCACGGCAATGACGGAGGATTGCGGCGGGACCTCGATCGTGCCCTGCGCCCGCGGCGGAGGGCCGGCGGGGGCATCCCTGTTGCAACCCGCCAGCGCGAATGCGGCCACGAGGGCCGCCAATGCGGCAATTCGTCCGATCGCCATGGATCGCTGCATCCTGTTGCCCTGGATGCAGATATACCCGTTATTCAGTCGCTTCCAACGCGAAACTGGCCTGTGGCTCTCAGCACGGCAGTTGCGAGGCCGTATCCCAGAATGGCTGCCGCACCGTATCCGACGAGCGGCGTGGGATAAGGGCCGGCTACCGAAGCAATCGAAAATCCGAGCCATCCTCCGGATACGGATACGGCAGCTGTGTTCGCGCGATCGGCGTTATCGAGCAGCGGAGCGAAGACCGCGAACAGGAGTGCTGCTGCAAGTGCCATCCCGAGAGCGGCGTGCAGCTTGAACCCCTGTGCAAGGACGCTCTCGACGAACGGCACCGGCGCCAGCGGCACGGCGCGAGCGGCCGCGGCGATCACGCCGGCAACGGACGCGGCGACAAGGATCATCGCCACGGCCGATCGCCGATTGCGCCATTCGGCCAACAGACAGCCGAAAGCGAGCGTCAGCGCCGCCGCCGGGTCCGGCTGCCAGACAAAGACCGCCGCTGCCAAGGCAACGCATGCGAGCCGCCACCGGTCCGGGAGACAGGGCAGGGCGGCAAGCACAGCCGGTAGAAGCAGCATGGCGGCATGCAGTCGAACGGGTCCGAGCGGGATCCACCGGCGGACGCCTTCCACATCGACGCCGCTGATGAGCGTGATGCAGATTCCGCTCAAGCCCAGGCCAACCACCCATGTTGCGCCACGCGTGGCTAGATGAAGCCGGCGGGAGGCAACCATGACGATCAAGGCCAGCGCCAGCGTAGCTGCGTTGACGAGCGAGTAGGCCGACGGCGCGCCGCCGGCGTGGAACAGGAGCAGGCTCGCGCCCACCGCTGCGATTAGCGCGAATGCGGACAACCACGGTTGTCCGTCCTCGCCCCCGGTCCACATGATCGTCAGATGTGGATCGGCTTGCCGGTCACCGCCATCGCCGCTTCCTTGATCGCCTCGCTGTGTGTCGGATGGGCATGGCAGGTGTAGGCGATGTCCTCGCTGGTGGCGCCGAATTCCATCGCCTGGGCGGCCTGCGCGATCATCGTGCCGGCGACGCTGGCGATGCACCACACGCCGAGCACGCGGTCGGTTTCGGCATCGGCGATCACTTTCACGAAGCCCTCGGGCTCGTGGTTGGTCTTGGCACGGCTGTTGGCGAGCATCGGGAACTTGCCGACCTTGACGCCAGTTTCTTGGGCCTTTTCCTTCGCCTGCTCTTCGGTCAGGCCGACGCCGGCGATTTCGGGCCAGGTGTAGACGACGCTCGGGATCACGGCGTGGTTCACGATGCCGGTCTGGCCCGCGATGTTCTCGGCGACGGCGATGCCCTCGTCCTCGGCCTTGTGCGCGAGCATAGGGCCGGGGATCACGTCGCCGATCGCCCAGACGCCGTCGACCTTTGTGCGGAAGTCGTGGTCGGTCTCGATCTGGCCGCGCCGGTTGGTCTCCAGCCCGATCGCGTCGAGCCCGAGGCCTTCGGTGTTTGGCCGCCGCCCGATCGAGACGAGCACGCAATCGGCCTCCAGCGCCTCGCTCTCCCCGCCGTCCGCAGGTTCGAGCGTCAGCGTCGCCTTCTTGCCCTTGACCGTGCAGCCGGTGACCTTGGTCGAGAGGCGCAGTTCCATGCCCTGCTTCTTGAAGATCTTGGCCGCTTCCTTGCGCACGTCGCCATCCATGCCGGGGAGGAGCTGGTCGAGGAACTCGACCACCGTCACCTCTGCGCCAAGCCGGCGCCAAACCGAGCCGAGTTCGAGCCCGATCACCCCGCCGCCGATGACGACCATCTTCTTCGGGACCGCGGCGAGCTCAAGCGCGCCGGTGCTGTCGACCACCACGCCCTTGTCGTTGTCGACCTCGACACCCTTGAGTTCGGTTACCGAGGAGCCGGTGGCGATCACGACGTTCTTCGCCGTCACCGTCTCGTCGCCGACTTTCACCGTGTGTGCATCCTCGAACGCGGCGCGGCCCTTGAACCAGGTCACCTTGTTCTTCTTGAACAGAAACTCGATCCCGCCGGTGAGCTGCTTGACCGCGTCCTTGCGCTGGCCGTGCATCGCCTCGAGGTTGAGCTTGGGCGTCACTTCGACGCCCATCTTCGCCATCGCGCCGTTCGCCGCGGCGTCGAAGTACTCGCTCGCGTGGAGCATCGCCTTCGAGGGGATGCACCCCACGTTGAGACAGGTGCCGCCGAGCGTCTCGCGGCTCTCCGCGCAGGCCGTCTTCAGCCCGAGCTGGGCCGCGCGGATCGCCGCGACATAGCCGCCGGGGCCGGCACCGATGACGAGGACGTCGTAGTCAAAATCCGACATGTCAAACTCCGTTCGCCCTGAGCTTGTCGAAGGGCCGTACTTTGTTTGATCCGTCGCTCCAGAAGAAGAGCAGGGCTTCGACAAGCTCAGCCCGAACGGATTTGGGTTGGTTCAAAGATCGATCAGCATCCGCGTTGGATCCTCGATCGCTTCCTTCATGATCTTCAGCGCGGTTACCGCCTCGCGGCCGTCGATCAGGCGGTGATCGTAGGAGAGCGCGATGTACATCATCGGGCGCACCACGATCTCGCCGTCGACCACGACGGCACGGTCCTCGATCCGGTGCAGGCCGAGCACCGCGCTCTGCGGCGGGTTGATGATCGGGGTGGACATCAGGCTGCCGAACACGCCCCCGTTGGAGATGGTGAAGGTGCCGCCCCTCATGTCCTCCATCGTCAGCGTGCCTTCGCGGGCGCGCTTGCCGAAGTCGGCGATGTCCTTCTCGATCTGGGCGAAGCTCTTGGCGTGCGCATCGCGCACCACCGGCACCACGAGCCCGTTGGGCGCGCTGACCGCGACCGAGATGTCGACGAAGTCGTGATAGACGATCTCGTCGCCCTCGATATAGGCGTTGGCCGAGGGCACGTCCTTCAGCGCGAGGCAGGCGGCCTTGGCGAAGAAGCCCATGAAGCCGAGCTTGATGTCGTGCTTCTTGGCGAACAGGTCCTTGTACTTCTCGCGCGCCTCGATCACCGCGCTCATGTCGCAGTCGTTGAAGGTCGTGAGCAGCGCGGCGTTGTCCTGCGCGCTCTTGAGCCGCTTGGCGATCGTCTGGCGCATGCGCGTCATCTTGACGCGCTCCTCGCGCCGTTCGCCGCCTTCCGCCGCGGGGGCGGGAATGTCGATCTTGGCCTGCGCGGGCGCGGCCTCGTCGATCGTGTCCGCGCCGCCCTTCTTGGCTTCGGCGGCGGCGAGCACGTCTTCCTTCGTCAGGCGCCCGTCCTTGCCGGTGCCTTTGATCGTCGTCGGGTCGACCCCGTGCTCGAGCACTGCGCGGCGCACCGCGGGCGAGAGCGTCTGAGTGTCCACGGGCGCGGCTTCCTTGGCCGCGGCTGGGGCTGGGGCTGGCTTTTCGTCCTTCTTCTCCTCGGACGCCGGCTTGTCGGACGACTTCTCCTCGCGCGGTTCGACCTTGGTGCTCTCGCCCGCGGCCACGTCGTCCTCGATCGTCGCGATCACCGCGCCGACTTCGACCGTGTCGCCGACCGCGAACTTCTGCTCGCCCAGGACGCCGCCGACGGGGGAGGGGACTTCGACGGCGACCTTGTCGGTCTCGAGGCTGACGATCGGCTCGTCGACCTTCACCGTGTCGCCGGGTTTCTTCAGCCACTCGCCGATCGTGCCTTCGGTGACCGATTCACCAAGCGTGGGGACTTTGACTTCGCTGGCCATATTCGCGTTCCTCAAGCCTTCTTCTTGCCGGCAGTCTTGCCATTGCGCGCGGCCTCGCCGCCATCGTTCAGTCCAAGCGCCATCGAGACGAGGCAGCGCTGCTGCTCCTCATGCCGCTTGGCGAGCCCGGTGGCGGGGGAGGCCGCGACCTCGCGCCCGGCATAGCGCGGCCGCATGCCCCGATGCCCGGCCGAAGCGAGCGTTTCCTCGATCTTGCTCTCGACGAAGAACCAGGCGCCGTTGTTCTTCGGCTCCTCCTGACACCAGATCACCTCTTCCAGATTGGTCATCCGGCCCAGGCGCAGCGCGAGCGCTTCGCCGGGGAAGGGATAGAGCTGCTCGATTCGCACGATCGAGACGTCGTCCAGCCCTTCCTCGTCGCGCTTCTCGATCAGGTCGTAGGCGACCTTGCCCGAACATAGCACGAGGCGGCGGATTTTCTCGTCGGCGATCTCGGTCGTGTCGCTGACGATGCGGCGGAAGTGGCTTTCGCCCAGGAATTCGTCGGCGCTGCTCTTGGCCATCGGGTGCCGCAGCAGCGACTTGGGCGTCATGATGATCAGCGGCTTGCGGAACGAGCGCTTCATCTGCCGGCGCAGGACGTGGAAATAGTTCGCCGGCACGGTGATGTTGCACACCTGGATGTTGTCGTTCGCGCAGAGCTGCAGGAACCGCTCCAGGCGGGCCGAGGAGTGCTCGGGCCCCTGACCCTCGTAGCCATGCGGCAGCAGGAGCACGAGGCCGTTGGCCCGCAGCCACTTGACCTCGCCCGCGGCGATATACTGGTCGATCATGATCTGCGCGCCGTTGGCGAAATCGCCGAACTGCGCCTCCCACAGCACCAGCGTCTTGGGGTCCGCCATGGCGAAGCCGTATTCGAAGCCGAGCACGCCATATTCGCTCAGCGGGCTGTCGTAGACCTCGAACTTGCCGTGCGGCAACTGGGTGAGCGGGATGTACTTGTGCTCGTCGGTCTGGTCGATCCAGACCGCGTGGCGCTGGCTGAAGGTGCCGCGGCCCGAATCCTGTCCCGACAGGCGCACGCCGAAGCCCTCGGTCACGAGGCTGCCGAAGGCGAGCGCTTCGGCCGTCGCCCAGTCGAACCCTTCGCCGCTTTCGAACATCTTGCGCTTGGCATCGAGCACGCGGCCCAGCGTCTTGTGGATCGTCAGACCCTCGGGCACGGTGGTCAGCGTGCGGCCGAGGCTGTCGAACAGCTTGCGCTCCATTCCGGTATCGATGTTGCGGCGCGCGGTTTCCGGATCGGCCGGCTTGTTGAGCCCGGCCCAGCGGCCGCCGAACCAGTCGGCCTCGTTCGGCTTGTAGCTCTTCGCCGCCTCGAACTCCTGCTCGAGAGTATCGACGAACTCGGCGCTCAGCTTGTCGCGCTCGCCTTCCTCGATCACGCCCTGCTCGACGAGCCGCGCGGCGTAGATCTCGCTGACCTTCGGATGGCCCTTGATCGCGTCGTACATCAGCGGCTGGGTGAACTTGGGCTCGTCGCCCTCGTTGTGGCCGAAGCGGCGATAGCACCACATGTCGATCACGATGTCGCGGCCGAACCGCTGGCGGTATTCGACGGCCAGCTTGCAGGCGAACGTCACCGCTTCCGGATCGTCGCCGTTGACGTGCAGGATTGGGGCCTGAACGCCTTTCGCCACATCTGAAGGATAGGGGGAAGATCTGGCGAAGCGGGGGCTCGTCGTGAACCCGATCTGGTTGTTGATGACGAAGTGGATGCAGCCGCCGGTGTTGTACCCGGCGACGCCCGAGAAGCCGAAGCACTCCCACACGATGCCCTGGCCGGCGAAGGCCGCGTCGCCGTGGATCAGCACGGGCAGGACCTGCTCGTGCTTCTTCAGGTCGTCGCGGATCGCCTGCTGGGCGCGTGTCTTGCCGAGCACGACGGGGTCCACCGCCTCGAGGTGCGAGGGGTTGGGCACCAGGCTCATGTGCACGTCGATGCCGTCGAACTCGCGGTCGGTGCTGGTGCCGAGGTGGTACTTCACGTCGCCGGATCCGCCAACGTCCTCCGGGTTGGCGCTGCCGCCGGAGAACTCATGGAAGATCACCTTGTAGGGCTTGCCCATGACATTCGCGAGGACGTTCAGCCGGCCGCGGTGGGCCATGCCGTAGATGATCTCGCGCACGCCCGACTGGCCGCCGTACTTGATCACCGCCTCGAGCGCGGGGATCATCGATTCGCCGCCATCGAGGCCGAAGCGCTTGGTGCCGACGTATTTCTTCGCGAGGAACGCTTCGTACTGTTCGCCGCGGACCACGGCGGCGAGGATCGCGCGCTTGCCCTCGGGCGTGAACTGGATGACGTCTTCCGGCCCTTCGAACTTCTCTTGCAGGAAGCGCCGTTCCTCGACATCGGCGATGTGCATGTATTCGAGGCCGACTTTGCCGCAGTAGCTCGAGCGCAGGATCTCGGCGAGCTCGCCGACCTTCAGCCAGTCGCGGCCCATCAGCCCGCCGACGTAGACTTCCTTATCCTCCTGCCCGGCGAAGCCGTGCCACTCGATCTGGAGATCTTCCGGCAGCTCGCGGTTGCTGAGGCCGAGCGGGTCGAGATCCGCCGCCAGATGCCCGCGCACGCGGTAGAGCCGGATGAGCAGCATGGCGCGGATCGAGTCCGCCGCGGCTTCCTCGATCGCCTTCGGATCGGTCGCCTTGCCGGCCTTCTCCGCCGCGGCCTTGACCGCGACTTTCATCGTCGTCGGGTCGAGCGCCTGGGTCAGGTCGCTCTCCGAATCGATCGCGCTCAGCGGCCAGCGGGGATTCCCCCAGCTCGGCCCGGGCTGCGGCCCTCCCTGATCGGAAAGTTCGGGGAGAAAATCGTGGCTCTCGTTACCCATCCGGGTCACCTCTCGCGCCGGCTACGTTACCGGCTCAGCAAAACCAATGTCCGAGCGGCGCGGATGCTCCCGGGGAGGAGGGCGGTCCGCGCCTGCGCTCAGGCAAGCTCCTTCAGCATCGCGTCGAGCGTCGTGCCGAGTTCGCTGGGCGAGGGGGAGACGCGGATGCCCGCGGCTTCCATCGCAGCGATCTTGTCCTCGGCGCCGCCCTGGCCGCCGCTCACGATCGCGCCCGCGTGGCCCATACGGCGGCCCGGAGGGGCCGTGCGGCCGGCGATGAAGCCGACCATCGGCTTCTTGCGGCCCTTCTTCGCCTGGTCCTTGATGAACTCGGCCGCCTCTTCCTCGGCCGATCCGCCGATCTCGCCGATCATGATGATCGACTTGGTCTCGTCGTCGGAAAGGAACAGGTCGAGCACGTCGATGAAGTTGGTGCCGTTGACCGGGTCGCCGCCGATGCCGACCGCGGTCGTCTGGCCGAGGCCGACCTGCGTGGTCTGGTGCACGGCCTCGTAAGTGAGCGTGCCCGAGCGGCTGACGACGCCGACCGAACCCTTCTTGAAGATCGAGCCCGGCATGATGCCGATCTTGCACTCGCCTGGGGTCAGCACGCCGGGGCAGTTCGGGCCGATCAGGCGCGACTTCGAACCGTCGAGCGCGCGCTTCACGCGGACCATGTCGAGCACCGGAACGCCTTCGGTGATCGCGACGATCAGCTCGATCTCGGCGTCGATCGCCTCAAGGATCGAGTCCGCGGCGAACGGCGGCGGCACGTAGATGCAGCTCGCGGTCGCGCCGGTCGCGGCCTTGGCCTCGGCGACGGTGTTGTAGACCGGCAGGCCGATGTGCTCGGTGCCGCCTTTGCCCGGCGTCACGCCCGCAACCATCTGCGTCCCGTAGTCGAGCGCCTGCTGCGTGTGGAACGTGCCGGTGTCACCGGTCATGCCCTGGGTGATGACCTTGGTGTTCTTGTCGACGAGGATGCTCATTGATTTTCCTTCGTGTATTTCAAGATTTGACCGCTCTCACAGAGAGCGCGCTGTTCCGTTCTTCCAGAACGAATATGCGCCTACAACCGCTGGGACGAGCAGAACGAAAGCTCCCGCGAAGAGAGCAAGTACGACTACTGCGCCTGCTGAAGCATGGTAATCCTGCTTTTGAAGCCAGATGAAAAGGCCGACGAAAGCTGTAAGCTCGAGAACGACCAGCGCGGCGAGTGTGCGGAGAAAACGCTTCTTTCCGAGCCACGAGTGGAGGCCCACCCATCCTATATAGGAACAAAGTAGGAGGGTTGCCTGCCAGCTCATCCCAGCGAGCTATCGATGCCCTTGCACGCCACCAGCAGTTCCTTGACCGCGTCGACGCTCTTCTGGAAATTGGCCTTGGCCTCGCCGTTCAGCTCGATCTCGACCACACGCTCGACGCCGTTCGCGCCGATCACGATCGGCACGCCCACGTAGAGGCCGTCGACGCCGTACTGCCCGGTCAGGTGCGCGGCGCAGGGGAGGACCCGCTTCTTGTCCTTGAGGTAGCTCTCGGCCATCTGGATCGCGCTCGTCGCCGGCGCGTAGTAGGCCGAGCCGTTGCCGAGGAGCTGGACGATCTCGCCGCCGCCCGAGCGGGTGCGCTGGACGATCGCGTCCATCTTTTCCTGCGTGGACCAGCCCATCTTGATCAGGTCGGGCACGGGGATGCCGGCGACGGTCGAGTACTCGAGCACCGGGACCATGGTATCGCCGTGGCCGCCGAGGACGAAGGCGGTGACGTCTTCCATCGAGACGTCGAACTCTTCGGCGAGGAAGTGGCGGAAGCGCGCGCTGTCGAGCACACCGGCCATGCCCACGACCTTGTTGTGCGGCAGGCCGGAGAATTCGCGCAGCGCCCAGACCATCGCGTCGAGCGGGTTGGTGATGCAGATCACGAAAGCGTCGGGGCAGTTGGCCTTGATGCCTTCGCCGACGGCCTTCATGACCTTGAGGTTGATGCCGAGCAGGTCGTCGCGGCTCATGCCGGGCTTGCGCGGCACGCCGGCGGTCACGATCACCACGTCGGCGCCGGCGATGTCCTTGTAGTCGCTCGTGCCCTTGAGGTTCGCGTCGAAGCCTTCGACCGGGCCCGCCTGGCTGAGGTCGAGCGCCTTGCCCGCGGGCATGCCTTCGGCGATGTCGAACAGGACGACGTCGCCCATTTCCTTCATCGCTGCGAGGTGGGCGAGAGTGCCGCCGATCATGCCGGCGCCGACGAGGGCGATCTTCTTGCGAGCCATGGCTGAGCGTCTGTCCTTCCAATGCGCGGGACGTCATGCCTGGCCGTGATACGCGCAGCCCCGTGTCCCGCGAGGAAGCCGCGCCGGTTGAACGGCATGCGACCTAGGCCCCGCGAATGGCGATTGCAACCGCGAAAGGCCCCGCGCACGGAACTATCTTTGCGATTGGTTCGCATTTGCGATAAAGGATTGAAATGGACCGATAGCCTGGCGTTCGCCAGCCATCGTATACCAATCGATCGTTGCGCTTCCGGTTCCCGGCTGCTCCCGCGCCGAGCGTCAGGAGGCGGTCCTGCGCAGCAGCTCCTCGTCGCGCTCTTGCGCCAGCAGCATGGCCGCGAGATAGTCGGGCACGGCGCGGCTGAAGTAGTAGCCCTGGCCGAGCGTGCAGCCTGCGTTGCGGACGGCGGTAACCTGCTCGATCGTCTCGAGCCCCTCGGCGACGATCTCCATGTCGAGCTGTGCGCCCATTTCGGCGACGGCGCGGATGATCGCCTCGGTCCGCCGCGACACGTCGGGGCCGGACACGAAGCTGCGGTCGACCTTGATCTTCCGGAACGGATACTTGTTGACGTAGGCGAGCGAGGAATAGCCGGTCCCGAAGTCGTCGAGCGCGAAGCGCACGCCGCGGGCGGACAGCTCCCTGATGAAGTCGTCGGTCGCCTCGCTGTCGTCGAGAAACAGGCTTTCGGTCACTTCCAGTTCGAGGCGGGCGGGATCGAGCCCCGCTTCGCGCAGCGCGTTGATCACGCCGAGCGCCGCGCCCGGGGCCTTGATCTGCAGCGGCGAGAGGTTGACCGCCAGCGTCACGTCCTGCGGCCACTGCGCCGCAGCGCGGGCCGCCTGCGCGGTGATCCAGTTGCCGAGCGTGACGATCACGCCGGTTTCTTCCGCGACCGGAATGAACTCGTCCGGCCGCATCTCTCCCTTCTGGGGGTGGAACCAGCGCACCAGCGCCTCGAACGTGCGGATGCGTCCGGTCGAAAGGTCGACGATCGGCTGGAAGAAGATCGACAGCTCGTTCTTCTGGATCGCGCTGCGCAGCTCGTCCTCGATCTCGCGGCGCCGCGCGAGATCGCGGCTCATCGAGCTGTCGAAGAAGCACGTCTGCCGGCGGCCGTTGACCTTCGCATGATAGAGCGCGAGGTCGGCGGCCTGCATCACGCTGTCGGCATCGCCGCCATCGTCGGGCAGCACCGCGACGCCGAGCGAGGCGCCGATCTCGAGCCGCTCGCCGTCGATCCGCACCGGACGCATGATCTCGGCATGGACTTCGCTCGCCAGCCGCATGCAGTCGGCGCGGTCGTCGACCTCGCAGAAGACGATGAACTCATCGCCGCCGAACCGCGCCACGGTCGCACCGTCCGGGGTGATCTCCTGCAGACGCTTGGCCACCGTCTGCAGCACGCGATCGCCGACCGGGTGGCCGAGCAGGTCGTTCACTTCCTTGAACCGGTCGAGGTCGATCCAGATCATGCCCATCATCTGGTCGTCCGTCACGTCCATCAGCTTTTCCACCATCGCGTGGTTGAGCCCCGCGCGATTGGCGAGGCCGGTCACCGCGTCGGTCCGCGCGAGCCGCTGCATCGTCTCCGCCAGCCGGGCGCTGGTTTCGGCCGCGGCGATATTGTCGCGCAGCACCTTGAACACGCTCATCGTGATCGCAGCCATCGCCGGGATCATGAGCACGATGGTGATCGCGAACACGTTGAATGCGAGCGTGTTCAGATAGAGGCACGCCGCGATCATCGGCGCGCAGACGAGGACGAGCTGGCCGATCGCGATGACCGGCCGACCCGCGTTCCGGGCGCAAATGGCGACGCCGTAGCCCACCGCGTTTACCGCGATCAGGACTTCGGCCTCGGGATGGACGCGCAGCACCAGCGCCGCCGCGGCGGCGGTGCCGAGCAGGAACGCGTAGGTGAATGCGCCGACCTCGTAGACGATCTCGAGTTCGTTCGTGCTCGTGTCGCTGTCGGGAGAATGGCTGAACGCCAGCACCACCCGCGCGATCGCGACGATGCACAGCACCAGCGTGAGCACGTACATGACCGTGGACTCGCTGATGTAGGCGACCACCAGCGAGGAGACGATGCCGCTTGCCGCCCCGGCGGCGAGGCTGCTGGGTTGCGTGTACAGCGTGCGGACCAGGGTCCGGCGCACGCGCTCCGACAACGCGTCGCCCCTCTCGAAGTAGGACAAGGCACTGAAGGCCTTCCCCTCGGGATTGCTGCTCGCCATGTGCCGGGCCATAACGGGAAGTGGTCACTGCATAGTTAACAGGCACCTTACGGCGCGCGTCACGGCAGCCGCCCGCTACCCCGAGCCATCCGACGCAGGCCGAACCGCTGGCTGCGGCCTTTCACGGGTTTCCTGCTCGAGCGACCGCGCGATCCGCGCATCGAGCGCGCGGCAGACGCCGAGCCACCAGTCGTAGCTTTCGCGGTCGCCGGCGAAGAAGGCGCGCTCCGCCTGGCGACGCGCCTCGCGCGCGGCGCCGAGACCGTGGCGCGCGAAGTGCCGCAAGGCCGCGTGCAACATGCGGTCGCCGCCGTGCGCGGCACAGTTGTCGTTCGCAGCAGAAGCCGCTCTGCGGCGCTGCAGAATCCGCGCGAGCGGTGCATTCGCGGCAGAGCGCGATGCTGCGAAATGGAATGTCATGCCGAGGGGCCTTCCATCAGGCTCCCGCCGGGGCGGGGCCGGTTGCGACTTGCGATGGATCTAGCGCGCCAGCCCCTAAGCGAGCGTTTGGCGCTAAGGTTTCCGCGGCGTTAAGGTTTGGCCTGCCGGCCTGCGAGCCGGTCAGTTCGGTTGCGCAATCCACCGCCCGCTGTTGGCGTATTCGGGCCTGACGGTGCCGCCCGAAGGCAGATTGCCCGCGGTGAACGCCGCGTCGCCGCCGCGCGCTTCGACCGGTGACGCATAATCGGGAGCCGGCGTGCGGGCAGCCGTTCCCGGGCTGGCGGCCGCCGCGCTGGCCCGCGCTTCCTCGTAAGCGCGGGCGAGGGCCACGGGATCAGCCGCCGCGGTCGGCTCCGGAGCGGCACTGCGCGGATGGGGCGCGGCCGCCGGCTCGGCACCGCGATAGCTGGCCGTGAACGCCGCAGGCCGCCCCGCCGCGCCGCGCCAGCGGTAGAAGCGGTGCGCGCCGATCGTGCCGACCGTGTCGAGGCTCGGAGCCCAGTACGGGTTGATCCAGATCGTGTGGTAATGTGTCGCGAGGCCGACCGGCTCGTAGACCTCGCCCGCCAGCGCCTGTTGCGCGACCGTCAGCGCCCGGTCCCACGCGGCCTTCATCGGCTTGCGCGCGAGCGAGCCGTCGCAGGTGAAGGTGAACTGGCAGCCGGTCTTGCGCTCCGACCCCTGGAACACCACGCCGCACACGCTGTTCGGATAGCTCGGGTGCGCGACGCGGTTGAGCACGACTTGCGCCACTGCGCGCTGCCCGCCGATGGCTTCGCTCGCCGCCTCGTAGTAAACCGCGCTTGTCAGGCAGTGCAGGGCGCGCGCCTTGTCGATGCCGGTGCCGGACAGCCGGAACGCCGCGGCGGCAGGCCCGGCGACCCGCGCGGCGGCCAGTTCGGCTGCGACGCCGTCGCCGGTGCCGGTCGGGTCGTAGAGCGTCGCGGCATTCTCGGGCAGGGCGTAGGCGAGGCGCGGCGTGTCCTCGAGGAAGTAGAAAGCGGAGCCGGGGAAGTTCTGCCCCGGGCGTTCGTAGGCGAGCGGCTGCACCGCCTCCGCCTGAGTCAGCGCGGCGGCGGGCTCGCCGAAAACGGTCCAGTCGGCCGGCGCCGCCATTGCGGGCACGCCGATCGCCGCGGCCAGCGCCAGGATCCGCCGCCCGCCAAGGCTCCGCGTCAGGCGCGCCCACAGCGTCGCCGGCTTGCGGCGCGTGCGGAACTTCGCAGCGGAGGCGGGGGCAGGGATCACGGCTGTCCTTGATTCGAGAGGCAATGCGGGCGCGCGGCCAGCGCGTATCAGCAGCGAAGGCGCGCTTCGACCGCCCCGTCGCGGGCGTCCCTTGGCGGTACAGATCGCAAGCGCCGGTTAATCGGGATGCTGAATATTTGCTTCTCGCGATGCGTCTTGCCGCTTTGGGAGAGCCCCGCTAGTGCGCGCCCACGTCATGGGTTGTCCGCCTCCCTTTCGCGAGGGAGGGCGGACCGAAGAGGGAAGGGGGTCGGATGCCCCCGCTGCCCCCGCAACTGTGACCGGGGAGCGCCCGCTCCCACGCGCCACTGGCTCGTCCGTCGGACGACCGGGAAGGCGGAGCGGGCCGCTACGATCCGGGAGCCAGGAGACCTGCCGATGACGGTCGTTCGCGCTGCCGGGCGGGGTGCACCGGAAGCAAGCGGGGAGGGCGTGCGCCCTCGCTCCGTCATGAGCGGCAGTTCGTTCGTGACAGGAGGATACATGCGTAATTACTTGATTATCGGTGCAAGTCTCGTGGCGCTCGCCGCGCCGCTTCAGGCGCAGGACAGCGACGATGCGGCGGCCGAAGCTCCCAAGATCTCGTCCGATCCCTTCGCCGACTTCCGGCCGGAGGAAACGGAGATCACCGTCACCGCCACCGGCACGCGGATCGAGATCGAGGACACCGGTCAGGCCGTCACCGTGATCGGCGAGCAGGAAATCCGCAGCATCCAGGGCGCCGACCTGACGCGGGTGCTCGAGCGCGTGCCGGGCCTTGCCGTCAGCCGCGACGGCGGCGTCGGTGCGGTCACCAACGTCGGCCTGCGCGGCGCAGAGGGCGAGCAGCTTCTTGTCCTGATCGACGGCGTGCGCGTGGCCGATCCGGCCTCGCCCGGCGGCGGGTTCGATTTCGGCAACCTGCTCACCAGCAATCTCGCCAAGATCGAGGTGCTGCGCGGCTCGAACAGCACGATCTGGGGCTCGGACGCGATCGGCGGGGTGATCGTCGCCTCGACCCGCGCGGAAAGCGGCCTCCAGGCGAGTGCCGAATACGGATCGCGCGACACCGCCACCGGCGCCGTCTCGGGCGGGATCGGCGGCGACCGCGGCTTCCTCGGCGCCTCGGCCAGCTACTACCGCACCGACGGCTTCTCGCAGGCCGCGAACGGCACCGAGGCCGACGGGTTCGAGCAGTGGACCGCCGGCGGGCAGGGCCGCCTCTACCTCTCGCCCAGCTTCGAGATCTTCGCGCGCGGCCGCTGGGCCGAAGGTGACCTCGACCTCGACGGCTATCAACCCGACTTCTCCTTCGGCGACACCGAGGATACGCAGCACACGCAGCAGTATTCGGGCTCCGCGGGCGCGATCTACGACACCGGCCCGCTGTTCGTCAGCGCGGCCTACTCCTTCGCCGACACCGAGCGGGTGAACCGCGATGCGGCCGGCGAGCCGACCTTCTCCAGCGACGGCCATTCGGACCGGGTCGAGGTGCGCGGCGAGTGGCGCCCGATCGGCCCGCTGCTGGTCAACTTCGGCGCCGAGAACGAGTGGGAGGCCTTCCGCACCCTGTTCGAGCCGGAGCGCCAGACCACGCGCATCTTCGGCGCCTATACCCAGGTCGGCATCGAGATGGGCCCGCTCGCCGCGCATGCCGGCGTGCGGCTGGACGACCACGCCCGCTTCGGCAGCGAGACGAGCTTCGGCGGCGACATCAGCTACGCGCTGACCCGCGACCTGCGCCTGCGCGCCAGCGTGGGCGAGGGCTTCAAGGCGCCGACGCTCTACCAGCTCTTCTCCGACTACGGGAACCCGGCGCTCCAGCCCGAACGCAGCACCAGCTACGACATCGGCCTGATCCACGGCGACCGCTCGCTGACCCGGTCCCGCTTCTACGGCGCGCTCACCGCGTTCCGCCGCGACGCGCGCGACCAGATCGAGTTCGTGAGCTGCTTCAGTGCCGAGCGGCCCGGGTTCTGCGACGAGCGGCCGAACGGTTTCTACGCCAACACCGACCGCGCCCGCGCGCAGGGCGTCGAAGTCGAACTCGGCGCGCGCCCGTCCGACCGGGTGACCACGCGTGCGGCCTACGCCTACGTTGATACCGAGAACCGCACGGCGGGCTCCGCCAACCAGGGCAACGTCCTCGCCCGCCGTCCGCAGCACGCGCTGACCCTGTCGGCCGACTGGCGCACCCCGCTCAACGACTTCACGATCGGCGGTGATGTGCGGATGGTCAGCGACTCGTTCGAGAACGCGGCCAACACCACCCCGCTCGAGGGCTACGCGCTCGCCTCGGTGCGCGCCTCGCTGCCCTTCGGCGAGCGGTTCGAGCTGTTCGGACGGGTCGAGAACCTGTTCGACACCGACTACCAGACCGCCGCCGGCTACGGCACGCCCGGCCGCAGCGCCTACATCGGCGCCCGCGCGCGGTTCTGACCATGAAAAAGCGCCCGGCCTCGCGGGAGGCCGGGCGCTCGATTGTTTTTCCCGGAGGAACGGCCGGTCAGTCGGCGCCGTCCTCGGTCGTCTCGGGCGGCAGCGGGCCGTCGGACGTGGCCGGCTCCGCGGTCGGATCGTTGCCGACCAGGCCGCGCGCCTCGAGCATCGGGGTCACGTCCGGCTGGCGGCCGGCGAAGTTCTCGAACATCTCGAAGTAGTTCATCGTCCCGCCGCGGCTGAGCACGGTCTTGCGGTAGTGGTCGCCGTTGGCGCGCGTCAGGCCGCCGTTCTCGAGGAACCACTTGCGGCTGTCGCGGTCGAGCATCTCGGTCCACAGGTACGAGTAGTACCCGGCGCTGTAGCCCGCCGGGCTCGAGAAGATGTGGTTGAAGTAGCTCGAGCGGTAGCGCGGCGGCACCAGGTCGACTTCCAGCCCCAGCTCCTCCAGCGACTGGCGCTCGAATGCGTCGACTTCCTCGGGTGTGTCGATCGCCGCGGCCTGCTGCGGCGTCAGCGCGTGCCACTTCATGTCGAGCAGCGCGGCTTCGACCACTTCGCCGAAGTCGTAGCCCTGGTTGAACTTCGCCGCCGCCTCGATCTTCTGGATCAGCTCGGCCGGGATCGTCGCGCCGGTCTGGTAGTGCTTGGCATAGTTGCGCAGCACTTCCGGATAAGTCGCCCACAGCTCGTTCACCTGGCTCGGGTACTCGACAAAGTCGCGCGCCGTCGCCGTGCCCGAGAGCGAGGCGTACTTCTGGTCCGCGAAGAACCCGTGCAGCGCGTGGCCGAACTCGTGGAACATCGTGTTGACGTTGTCGAAGCTCACCAGCTGCGGCTCGCCCTCGGCCGCCTTGGGGATGTTGAGCACGTTGTAGATCACCGGCTTGGTGCCGTAGAGGTGGCTCTGCTCGACGAAGTTGCTCATCCACGCCCCGCCGCGCTTGCTCGGGCGCTGGTAGGGGTCGAAGTAGAAGATGCCGAGCTCGCTGCCGTCGGCGTCATAGACGGTGTAGGTCGTGACGTCGGGGTGATAGACCGGCAGGTCGGCGCGCTTCTTGAAGCTCAGGCCGTAGAGCTTGTTGGCGGCATAGAACACGCCGTTCTCGAGCACGCTGGTGATCTCGAAATACGGCTTCACCGCATTCTCGTCGATGTCGTACTTCGCCTTGCGGACCTTTTCGGCGTAGCGGTACCAGTCCCACGGCTGAACTTCGAAGTCGCCGCCTTCGGCCCTGATCTGCTCGTTGAGCATGGCCGCCTCGCGCCGCTGCGTCGCGGCGAGAGCGGGGACCATCTGCTGCATGAAGTCGAGCGCGGTCTTCGGGTTCTCCGCCATGCGGTCGTACATGACGTAGCTCGCCCAGTCGGGCTGGCCGAACAGCGCCGCCTTCTTCGCGCGCAGCTCGGCGATCTCGGCCAGCAGCGTGCGCGTGTCGTTCTCACCGCCGCGATCGGCGCGGTGGAAGCTGTTCATGAACAGCTTCTCGCGCGTGGCGCGGTTCTCCAACTCGGGCAGGAGCGGCTGCTGCGTCGTATTCTGCAGCGCGATCACGTACTTGCCGGGCAGACCTCGCTCGACGCCGAGCTTGGCCGCGGCCTCGATCTCCGCCTCGGACAGCCCCGCAAGCTCGGCCGGATCCTCGACCACCAGCGCGCCGGCCACGGTGGCCTCGCGCACTTTTTGGGAAAACTCGGTGGTCAGCTCGGACAGGCTCGAGTTGATCGCCTTGACCTGTTCCTTCTGCGCCGGGGTCAGCAACGCGCCGGCGTGGACCATCTGCTCGTAGGTTTCCTCGAGCAGCTTGGCGTCCTCGGGCGTCATGCTCATCGCCGCGCGGTTGTCGTAAACCGCCTTGACCCGCTCGAATAACACCGGGTCGAGCGTGATCGCGTCCGAATGCTGCGACAGCTTCGGCCCCATCTCGGCCTGGACCGCGTCGAGCGTGTCGTTGGTGTTGGCCCCGGTCAGCGCGAAGAACACGGTCGCGACCCGGTTGAGCATCTGGCCCGAGGTCTCGAGCGCGACGATCGTGTTCTCGAACGTCGGCGGCTCGGGGTTGTTCTTGATCGCCTCGATCTCGGCGCTGTGGATCGCCATCGCCTGCTCGAACGCGGGCTTGAAATCGCTGTCCTGGATCTTGGTGAAGTCGGGCGCGTGGAACGGCAGCGTGCTCGGCTGCGCGAAATAGCCGGTCGCCTCGGGAATGTCGGCGGTGGCGGCGGGCGAGCTATCGCTGGCGGACTGCACGTTACCCTCCTGCATGGTCGAACAACCCGCGAGCGCGAACGCAATGGCGGTGGTGGCCAGAATGTGGGCCTTCATCGTCTCTCCAATCTCTGTTTCGGACCGCACCGGCACGGCGTGCCCGGCATGCGACGGAATCTTCCTGCGCCCGCTTGAACCGGAGATCGAGGGCGAATGCAAGGGCTTGGGCCGAGGCAGGGCTGCCCCGTCAGCCGAGCGCCCGGTCAGTCGAAAGCGAAATCCTCCAGCCGCTCGTAATCGGCGCCGTAGGGCGTCAGCCGGCTTTCGTAGAGCGCGAAGCCGTCCACCCGCCACGGCCCGGCCGTGAGCAGCGCATTGTCCGCCAGCCAGGCGCCGATCGGCCCGCTGCCGCTGTTGAGCCGGGCAAGCGTGACATGCGGCACGAACTTGCGCGTCTCGGGCCGCAGGCCTGCCGCACGGCACGCCCGCTCGACCCGCCGCTGGAGCACGGCCAGCGGCTCGCTCGGCGCGATCCCGGCCCACAGGGTATGCGGCCGTCCCTTGCGCTCGAAGTGCCCGACGCCGCGGAGCTCGAGATCGAATGCAGGGCTTTCCACCCGCGACAGCGCGGTGACCAGATCCTCCCCCTGCCGCGGATCGAGCTCGCCCGCGAACCGCAAGGTCACATGAAGCTGCTCCTCCGACTGCCACCGCGCCCCCTCGATCCCGTCCATGGTATCGAGCAGGGTATCGGTTATGTCTGGCGGCAGGGGCAGGGCGGCAAACAGTCGGTGCATGGGTTGGCCTTAGCAGGTGGCGGCTCGGGCTGCATCCGTAGTGGTTGGCTCTTTCCCGGCCAGCCCACCCCCGACCCCTCCCGCAAGCGGGAGGGGGGAGGCCAGTCGCCCCACCCCTCCCGCTTGCGGGAGGGGAGCGAGACTTGCTGAGCCGGAGGCGAAGCTAGTCGCAGCGGGGTGGGCCGGGTGCCGCAAGCGAGCCTAGTCGCAGCGGGGTGGGCCCTCGCGCAATGCCAGCCGAATGGCAGTCACAACCCCTTCGACATTGTCGCGAACATCCTCGTTCATAAAGCGCAGCACCCGATACCCCTGACCCCGCAGATATCGATCCCGCACCACATCCCGCTCCGGCGCCACATCATGCGACCACCCGTCGAGCTCCACCACCAGCTTGCGCTCGCGGCAAAGAAAATCCGCAAAATAAGGTCCGACCGGCATCTGCCTGCTGAACTTCACCCCAAGCTGCGACTTCGAAAGATGCTGCCACAGAACCCGCTCCGCCGGAGTGGCCCGGTTGCGAAGCTCCCGCGCCCGCTTCGTGTTCCGCGGCTTGAACGTCGTCACCGTAGCACTGTGCCCACCCCCGACCCCTCCCGCAAGCGGGAGGGGGAGGCCAGTCACAGCGAGGTGAGCCCACACGCCCAGCCCCTCCCGCTTGCGGGAGGGGAGCGAGACTTGGTGAGCGCAGCGAGCCTAGTCGCAGCGGGGTGGGCCCGGTGCCGGTGCCGCAGGCCAAGCCACCCTATACTCCACGGTCGCCATTCGCCGCGCCCACCACACGCTCGCCTCCATGCCGCCGCAGGCGAAACGCCAGCACCAGCAGGGCCATGCCGGCGATCAGCGCCCAGATGCCGATCATCCACGCGACCGACATCAGCGTGGGCTCCGGCGCGACCATCAGCAAGGCGATCAGCCCGATGCCGAGCAAGACCGTGAGCGCGCCCGAGGCGATCAGCAGCCATTCGCCCTCGATCGCCCGCCGCAGGCGCCAGGCGGCGGCGATCTGCAGCACCCCGGTCGCCACGGCCCAGCCTGCGATCACGGCGATGGCGGTGAGGGCGTAGGCGAGCGTGCCGAGGCCGGGGAACAGCACGAAGATCACGCCCACCGCGATCCCCAGCAGCCCGGCGAGGATCAGCGCCCACCAGCGCTCCTCCTTCCGCCGTGCCCCCCGGATACCGCTGGCGAGGGCGAATATTCCGTCGATGAAGCAGTAGACGGCAAAGACCAGTGCGAAGGTGAACAGCGCCGCAGCCGGAAAGGCGAGCGACAGCCCGCCCAGCACCAGCAGCAGCACGCCGCGCAGCGCAAACCAGCCCCAGTTGCGCGCGGGGAGATGGTCGAGCGGGTCATGCCGGGACATGGACGTGCCGGCGGGTGACGTTTCGGAGGTAACCACGAGCCCTCTCCTTGAGACAAATCGTCTGCTCTCGAGAATGTGCCGTCACCGTGCCGGTTCCGCCCCGTTGCAAATCGGCCGGCGGCGACCATATCGCACCTCCTCCGCCGCCCCTCCGCCACCTCTTGACGGCGACGAACATTTCAGGAACACGGCACTCCATGGCTCTCACGAAAATCTCCGTGCGCGGCGCGCGCGAGCATAACCTCAAGGGCATCGACATCGATCTGCCGCGCGATTCGCTGATCGTGATCACGGGGCTCTCCGGCTCGGGCAAGTCGAGCCTCGCGTTCGACACGATCTATGCCGAAGGGCAGCGGCGCTACGTCGAATCGCTCAGCGCCTACGCGCGCCAGTTCCTCGAGATGATGCAGAAGCCCGACGTCGAGCATATCGATGGCCTCAGCCCCGCGATCTCGATCGAGCAGAAGACGACCAGCCGCAACCCGCGCTCGACCGTCGCGACGGTGACCGAGATCTACGACTACATGCGCCTGCTGTGGGCGCGGGTCGGGGTGCCCTATTCGCCCGCGACCGGCCTGCCGATCGAGGCGCAGACCGTCTCCAACATGGTCGACCGCGTGATGGCCCTGCCCGAGGGGACGCGGCTCTACCTGCTCGCCCCGGTCGTGCGGGGGCGCAAGGGCGAGTACCGCAAGGAGCTCGCCGAATGGCAGAAGGCCGGCTTCACCCGCGTTCGCATCGACGGCGAGATGTACGAGATCGAGCAGGCCCCGGCGCTCGACAAGAAGTACAAGCACGACATCGAAGTGGTGGTCGACCGGCTCGCGGTGAAGCCGGGGATCGAGACGCGGCTGGCCGACAGCTTCGAGCAGGCGCTCAAGCTGGCGGACGGGCTGGCGTATGTGGATCTGGCGGACGCGACGGTGGCGGAGGTCACTTCTCCCCTCCCGCTTGCGGGAGGGGCCGGGGGTGGGCCAGCGCCGGACTCACCCACCCCCCAGCCCCCTCCCGCAAGCGGGAGGGGGAGTGATGGAGGGAAGATGAAGGGCGCCGGCCTCCCGCCCAACCGCATCGTCTTCTCCGAGCGCTTCGCCTGCCCGGTCTCGGGCTTCACGATCGAGGAAGTCGAACCGCGCCTGTTCTCGTTCAACGCCCCGCAGGGCGCCTGCGCCACCTGCGACGGGCTGGGGGAGAAGCAGCTGTTCGACCCGCAGCTCGTCGTCCCGAACGAGGCGTTGACGCTCAAGCAGGGCGCGGTGGTGCCGTGGGCCAAGTCCAATCCGCCGAGTCCCTACTACATGCAGGTCCTCGCCAGCCTCGCGGCCGAGTTCGGGTTCGACCTGACGACGCCGTGGAACGAGCTCAGCGAGGAGCACCGCGACATCATCCTCCACGGCACCCGCGGCCGCGCGGTCCCGCTCACCTTCAAGGACGGGCGCAAGCAGTACACGGTCAACAAGGCGTTCGAGGGGGTGATCGGCAACCTCAACCGCCGCATGCTCCAGACCGAGAGCGCGTGGATGCGCGAGGAGCTCAGCAAGTTCCAGGCCGCGCAGCCGTGCGAGACCTGCGGCGGCAAGCGCCTGAACGAGAAGGCACTGGCGGTGAAGGTCCCCAGCGCCGACGGCCCGACCGACATCGCCACCCCCACGCGCATGAGCGTCGCCGACGCCAAGGGCTGGTTCCTCGCGCTCGAGGGCCAGCTCAGCGAGACCCAGGCGCAGATCGCCCGCGCCATCCTCAAGGAGATCAACGAGCGGCTCGGCTTCCTCGACAACGTGGGGCTCGACTACCTCAACCTCGACCGCACCTCGGGCACCCTCTCGGGCGGGGAGAGCCAGCGCATCCGCCTCGCCAGCCAGATCGGCTCCGGCCTCTCGGGCGTGCTCTACGTGCTCGACGAGCCGAGCATCGGCCTCCACCAGCGCGACAACGACCGGCTGCTCGAAACCCTCAAGCGCCTGCGCGATCTCGGCAACACGGTGATCGTGGTCGAGCATGACGAGGACGCGATCCGCGCCGCCGATCATGTGGTCGACCTCGGCCCCGGCGCCGGCGTCCACGGGGGCGAGGTGGTCGCGCAGGGCACGCTCAAGCAGATCCTCAAGGCCAGGGGCTCGCTCACCGCGGACTATCTCACGGGCCGGCGCGAGATCGCGGTCCCGGCCAAGCGCCGCAAGGGCAACGGGCACCAGCTCACCGTCCACGGCGCCCGCGCGAACAACCTGCGCGACGTGACCGCCTCGATCCCGCTCGGCACCTTCACCTGCGTCACCGGCGTCTCCGGCTCGGGCAAGTCGAGCTTCACCATCGACACGCTCTACGCCGCCGCCGCCCGCGCATTGAACGGCGCGCGCGTGATCGCCGGCCCGCACGACAAGGTCACCGGCCTCGAATTCTGCGACAAGGTGATCGAGATCGACCAGTCGCCGATCGGCCGCACCCCGCGCTCCAACCCGGCGACCTACACCGGCGCCTTCACCCAGATCCGCGACTGGTTCGCCGGCCTGCCCGAAAGCCAGGCGCGCGGCTACAAGCCGGGCCGCTTCAGCTTCAACGTCAAGGGCGGCCGGTGCGAGGCGTGCCAGGGCGACGGGCTGATCAAGATCGAGATGCACTTCCTGCCCGACGTCTACGTCACCTGCGAGGAATGCCACGGCAAGCGCTACAACCGCGAGACGCTGGAGGTGAAGTTCAAGGGCCTCTCGATCGCCGACGTGCTCGACATGACCATCGAGGATGCGGAGGAGTTCTTCAAGGCCGTCCCCCCGATCCGCGACAAGATGCACATGCTGAACGAGGTCGGCCTCAGCTATGTCAAGGTCGGCCAGCAGGCGACCACGCTGTCGGGCGGGGAGGCGCAGCGGGTGAAGCTCGCCAAGGAACTCAGCCGCCGCAGCACCGGCCAGACCCTCTACATCCTCGACGAGCCGACCACCGGCCTCCATTTCGAGGACGTCCGCAAGCTCCTCGAAGTGCTCCACCGCCTGGTGGACCAGGGCAATTCGGTCGTCGTCATCGAGCACAACCTCGATGTCATCAAGACGGCGGACTACATCCTCGACCTCGGCCCCGGCGGCGGGGTCAGGGGCGGGGAGATCGTCGCGGAGGGGACGCCCGAACAGGTGGTCAAGGAGCCGCGCAGCTTCACCGGCCGGTACCTCGCCCCGCTACTGACACGCCGTGCGGAGGCGGTCGAATGACGATGGCGGAAGCGTGTCCTGAGCGGAGCGGAGAGCGTAGTTCGTAGCGCAGTCGGAGGACGGTGGCGATCGAACGCAACCTCGACGTCATCAAGACCGCCGACCACATCATCGACCTCGGCCCCGGCGGCGGCGTGCGGGGCGGGGAGATCGTCGCCGCGGGGACACCTGAACAGGTGGTCGAGGAGCCGCGCAGCTTCACCGGCCAATACCTCGCCCCGCTACTGACACGCCGTGCGGAGGCGGTCGAATGACGATGGCGGAAGCCTGTCCTGAGCGCAAGAGTTTACTCAGTCGCCGCTCTAGCGTCACGTCGCAGCATCTTGACCAACATGCTGGCGATCGGGTTCGGGGGACTCTCAGGCCCATCGTGCCGCTTGCCCAATTTATCAACGGGGTTGAACGCAAGCTGCTCAAAGACCAACGCGGCAATCATGTCTTGATAGTCGGGTGCTTGTTTTTTAAATCCGTCAACTGCTACGGCCATAGAGTACTTATAAGAGTAATGCTCTTTCAATTTAAATAGAGAGTTATAGCGTGCGGTACAGAACGTTACATACCATATAGCTGGAAGAAGAACAACAAATCGTGCAACAACTTGCCCGATATATTGCCAGCCTGATCGCTCTCCGGTCATTCCGGAAATAGCTGCTACAATATTGGAATTGTCAGGAAATATAGCCACCAAAAAAGGAGCGAATACGAAAAGTATTAATGGAAGAGCTGATAGAAACAAGAATATTATGGCTCGGTTGAAAGAAGTGTGCGCGTCTGTCAATTTATTGTCAAGGTCGTTTCGAATAGTACCGAATTCGGATGCTAGACCCGAGACGGTTGAGGAGCTTAGCATTTGATTTGATTTCTCAATCATCTCATCAAATGACGTTGCTTGTGTATTGAATCTTTCGATGAGTAAGGTGAGATTCTTATCGCTTGTCTCATAGTTTTGCTTCATTGCGCCAAGCTGGTCCTGAAACGCTTTGAACTCAGATTCATATGCCCCCACCCGCTCTCTAAGCGTTGCGGTGACGGCCTCCAGGCTGCTTGCTTCGTCGTTCTTGGCTGAGATACTCGCGATGGCTTCGTTTGCAGTGGCCGATTGTTCATCCAATCTGGCTTGCTTTACTCGTACATCATCTAGAATAGAGTCAAAAACTACTTGCTTCGCTGTCACCTCATCTAACTGCTTTCTTGTCGTGTTTAGGGCTGCTTGCAAGTTCTCTCGAGCCTCAGTTGCTCGAGATATTATCTTCGAGAGAGACTCAGTGGCAGATGAAAAATTAAATGACGCTCTAGAGGGATTTACTGTCTGAAAGACATCTTGGAATGATTTAATATAAGATTCTGTACTATCAAAGAGAGTTTTAAAGTTTCCTTGGAAACTTACAGTTTGGCCGTTCTCTGTCGTGAAAACAAGACTGTCATAGTCTATGGAATGGAGGCCTCCAGATGACTTTAGATGGTTTTCTATAGAATCCGTCGTCTGGGTGATGGCATTTGTAATTGCGTTTCCGGCGTTTACCATCGCCGCAAAATCCGCGAGTGGGGTTAGCGCACCGCCCTTCTCATCAAACTTCGTGACCAGCCCAGCAACAGCCGCCGCTCGGGCACGAAGATCGCTTAGCGAGCTGTCTGTCTGAGGAATAGGTCGGGATATATCAAAGGCCCTTCCGTCCTTATCCGTGGTTTCACCGAGGAACCTGAGAAAGGTGTCAAAACTCTTCTCAATTGCAGCTGAACGGCTCTTTACCCTTGAGATTTGGTCGTCGCGCATTTTCCACCCCCCCCATTAGGCAATGAACTGCATCAACTTGCTTCCAACATCAAGTTGGGCGCAGCGCACCGACGCTGGGCGAGTTGCGTCGCTCGCTTCGCGGCCGCGCCTCCCACCGCTCGCCCGAATTGATTGGCCACCAGCCCCGAACTACGCTATACCGCTCGCATCGCCGGCCATTTGCCCTGGCAGCCGGCGTCGAGAGACTTGGATGAGCTCCCGCCACGAACCGGAGCACAGCCATGTCCCCGATTTCCATTACAGCTTTTATCGCCATCGCCGCTCTCTTCCTTGCGGGCGCGCTCGTGCTTTCCGAGTGGCTTGTCCGGCGTGGCCGCGGCGGCGCGGCGCGGGACGATGATCCCGCGCCGAGCTGACCGCGCCGTCCGACCTCCGCGGGCGCGGCTGGTGCCGGCCCCGTAAAAACCATTTTCCTACATGCCCCTTTTCTGCATAAGGGCTTGGTTCTCTCTTTGTTCCATAAGGAGGAGAACCGATGTCCGAGCAGACTTTCGACCGCTTTACGCTCCCCGGCGACATTCCCGATGAGCCCGGCTCCGCCCCCTCCCGCTCGCGGGAGGGGAGCGAGACTTGCCGCGACGCAGTCGCGGTTAGTCGCAGCGGGGTGGGTTCCGAGGGGGTGCCTGAGGACAGGCCCACCCCTAACCCCTCCCGTAAACGGGAGGGGGATGACCGCGCCCCCGTGCAGGACTGGCTCGCGCGCGGGCTCAAGCATCCGGCGGGGCGGGGGTGGGAGGTGGAGCCTGCCCCCAGCGCTCCGCTCTCCGACAGCGCCCTCAACGCCCGGCTCGCCGAATACGGCGTCGCGCTGCGGCCGCCGGCGGGGGACAAGCCGTGGCCCGGCGGATGGCTGCCGGGCGATCCGCCGATCCTGATCGACACCGGCGACACGGGCGATGCGGCCGATCCCTACGCCGCCTCCCGCGTGTTCGATACCGAGCGGCGGGTGCGGTTTCTCGATGCGCTGGCGACCTGCGGCGAGGTGCGCGCGGCGGCGGCGCGGGTCGGGGTGAGCCGCGAGACGTGCTACCGCGCGCGGCGGCGCGATCCCGATTTCAAGCGGCTGTGGGATGCGGCGCTGGTCCATGCGCGTGCCCAGGCCGAGGCGGAGCTCGCCACGCGCGCGCTCCACGGCATCGAGGTGCCGGTCTTCGTGCGCGGCGAGCACGTCGCCACCTGGCGCCGGCACGACGCGCGGCTGCTCCTCGCGCACCTCGGCCGGCTCGACCGGCGGGTGGAGCAGGACCATGCCGCCACCGCGCGCGCCGAGCGGTTCGACGAGCTGCTCGCGGCGCTGGCCGGGCACGCGCCGCCCGAGGCGCTGGCGGAGGATCTGGCCGGGGCGGCCCGCGCCCGCGATCCCTACGGCCTCGCGGCGCACGCGGACCTGCCGCCGACGCGCGAGGAGTGCCTCGCCCATGTCCGCGACCGCACGCTCGATCTCTTCGCCGAGCCCGACGACCGGTGGGACGTCTGGGACGATGCCGGCGAGGGCGGGGCGGAGGAGGACCACGCCGCGGAGGACCTGCCCGATCCGGCCGCGGAGGAAGCCCTGCGCGCCGAGGAGGAACACCACGCCGCCCGCTGCGCCGCCGTCGCCAGCGCCGAAGCCGAGGTCGCCGCGCGCTACGACGCCTGGCAGGCGCAAGGCCTGGCGAAGCTCGATGCGATGCTGGGTGAAGGGACGCCCGGCGGAGAGGAGGCGAACGAGCCCGAGTCCCTGCCCTTCGACGCCGCCTGCGGCGTCGCTCAGGACAGGCTGCCGCTTCGCGGCAGGCAGGGACCTCAGGCCGCCGGCGCTCCGACCGAGGACACTCCCGCACCCGACGACCAGGTGGCGGGAGGCCCCAGCCTGCGCTGGGGCTCGGGCGAGGGGTTGGAGGAGGGGGACAAGGCCCGGACCGAGTCCCTGCCCTTCGACGCCGCCTGCGGCGTCGCTCAGGACAGGCTGCCGCTTCGCGGCAGGCAGGGACCTCAAGCCGCTGGCGCTCCGCCGGAAGCCCCTCCCACACCCGCCACCTCGCCCGACAAGACCCCCACACCTGCCGCCAAGCCCCTCCGCGCCCACCGCTGCGGCAAGCGGGCGAAGCGGCGCCAGGCGGCCAAGGCCCGCGCCACCCGCCGCGCCGCAGCCGCCGCGCCTTCGCCCGCGGCCGAGCCGCCGCTCGAGTACAAGTCGCTCGAACTCGGTCTCGCCCCGGCCTCGCGCGCCGGAGCCCTGGACCGTGTCGCAGGTGTCAACAGCATGCCGCCGGCGACGGCGGAGGCGGAGGAGGTGCGGCTCGTCCCGCGCCGGGGTGCGCCCGCCGCTGCCGTCGCAGCCCGCGCACGGCTCGCCGATTGCGGCGGGACCCGGCGGGGCGGGGCGGGATTGCTGCGGGGAGAGGCGGCGCGCGGCCTTCCCTCTCCCCCTCCCCCGGGCTCGCGCGCCGTCTCGCGTCCGCCAGGACAGCACGTCGACCGGAACGCCGGTACGTCGCGCGGCAGGGGCCTCGCACCCGACGGGGTCCCTGCTTGCGGCGGTGGTGGAGGATGTGGGGGGAGGGCGGCAGGCGCCCGGGTGATTACTCTTCGAACAGCTCGAGCTCGACCCGGCCGTGCCCCGCGCGGATCAGGCCGATTTCCTCGGCCGCGGCGCGCGAGAGGTCGATCGTGCGCTTGCCGGAGAACGGGCCGCGGTCGTTGATCCGCACCACGACCGACTTGCCGGTGCGCGGATTGGTCACGCGGACCTTGCTGCCGAAGGGCAGGGTGCGGTGCGCGGCGGTCAGGCCGTTCATGTCGAACCGCTCGCCGCTCGCCGTCGGCCGGCCGTGGAACCGGCGACCGTAGTACGATGCGATGCCGTTGCCGAGCGAGCGCATCGCTGGTTCCTCCGGCGCGGCCGGCGGGTCGAGCGCGATCGTCTCGACCGCGCTCACGGTCGGCGCGATGCGGATCATCGTCGCGGTCGGCACGGTGTACTGCGCGGCGAGGGGAGTGGTGTCCTTGCCGGTCGCTGCGCCGGTATCGGCCAGCGCCGGACCGCCGGCAGGGGCGGTCAGCATCAGCGCCGCGCCGAGCCCGGCGAGTGCGCGCATCCGCTGGCGGCGGAGGTGGGCTTTGGTCCCGTCCATAGCGGTGGGGCTATACCCGCTGCGATCCGGCCGGGGCACCACCCGGCCGGCCGCTCGCCCCGAATCTCGTTCGACTCGTCCCGCTTCGGGGAACGCCGGACGGCGTTTTCGGGCGCCGCAACCGATGCGATCGTGCCGCCGAACCTGCCTCGCCGGGCCGTTCGGACGCCGATTCGCAGGCCTGTTTTCGGGTGGCGGAGCGGAGGGAAGAGAAAGAAAGCGAGGAAAATCAGGGCCGGAAAGCAAATGGGGCCGGCATCGCTGCCGACCCCACTCTCACCGATGCGTGGTCTTCCGTCCTGGCAGAGCCATTTGCGGAAGCGCTTGGCGCCCGGTGTTTCAGCGGCTGTCCGGCGAACCGGACCTCTCGCTTCTGTCACCGGCGCTCGCACCGGCATCCGGTTCCGTCGGGCGGCGAGTGCGGGTCCGAAGACCTTTCCTCAGCCGCTCGGCAGTTCCGCGACCGGTCGAACCTGATGGCCGGCTGTCTCGAACGGTCCCGCGCAGCTCGCGCCTTGCGGTCCCTCGACCTCCGGCCGGATCGTCCGGCCTCGCGACGGCGTTGCTTTCGCGTCCTTCTCAAGCGGTGCCCTTGCATCCGGTCGAAACCTTCTGCAGGTGTCCCTCGAAGAGCGCGCGGACAGTTTCCGTCACGTCGAAATGGTCTGGAAAGTTTCAGTGTTTTCAAGTCGCTAGACTATCGAACTCGAAGCTTTCCGCGCCCTTTCGATGGTTTGAGATTGCGCCGCCGAAGCGAGTCGCGCAAGTTGGCAAGCCCCTGGTTATCCACTTTCCGCAGAATTCGCTGTGGACAGGGGTGGATAAGTCAACCGCTCGTCGCAAAGCGCGCCGATACGCGTCACCGATGCGCGGCTCGCGCGGGATTGGGTGGCATGGCGCCGCACGATCACCGATGGTTTCGGTCTGCGGGAAGTCCTCCCGACACCCCGGGCAGGCCATATGTGCGCAGCGCCAGCTCGGCCCGCATCGGAGCCGGCGCGATCCGCGGATCGAACCGGAGCGAGGGGATCGGAACGCCGGCGATCATGGCGCGGGCGGCGGCTTCGACGAAGCGCGGGGCGTCGGGATCGAGCACGAGCCTCAGGGCCACGGGCGCCTCGGTGGTCGGAAAGGTCAGCAGGCCGAGGTTGCGCGCCTCCAGCATTCCCCGGATATTGGCGGGCGGGCGCGACCAAAGCGCATCTCCGCGCCGCTCCAGGGCGACGCCGTCGTCGCCGACGAGCACCGCTCCGCGGTCGATCAGCGCGAGCGCCAGTCCGCTCTTCCCGGCGCCGGGCGGCCCCTCGATCAGCACCGCGCGGCCGCCGATCGCGACGCAGGTCGCCTGGTGGAGCAGTCGCTCGCTCAATGACGCGACCGTATCGCTGCCGGCAGGCTGAGGACGAGGCATGCGCCCGTCGTCCCGTCGGGCCGGCCGCGCGCTTCCAGCGTGCCGTCGTGCGCTTCGACGATCGTGCGCGCTATGGCCAGCCCGAGCCCGCTATGATTGCCGAACGCTTCCGCGTCCGGGCGCACGGAATGGAACCGTTGGAAGACCTTCTCGCGCGAGTCCTCGGGAATGCCGGGCCCTTGGTCGCAGACGGACAGCACCACGCGCTCGTGGTCGTCGTGAGACACCGTGACCTCGATCACGCCGCCGGGGGGCGAGAACGACACCGCGTTGTCGAGCAGGTTCTCGATCACGCGTTCCAGCCGCAGCGGGACACCCATCACCTGCGCGCCGCCCATCGGCCGGCTCAGCTCGACCCGCCGCTGGTCGTTCTCCGCCCGGTCCTCCCGCGCGGCAATGATCGCCGCCGCGAGGTCACCGAGATCGAAGCGTTCGAACGTCGTGCGCGAAATCTCCGCGTCGACGCGGCTCGCATCGGAAATCTCGGTGACTAGCCGGTCGATCCTGCGGATGTCGTGCGCCGCTATCCCGGTCAGCTGCTGGCGCAGATCGGGATCGTCGACCTTGCCGAGCGATTCGATCGCGCTGCGCAGGCTGGCGAGCGGGTTCTTGATCTCGTGCGCGACGTCGGCTGCGAAGTGCTCGACCGCATCGATACGCTGGCGCAGGGCGTTGGTCATGTCGGACACGGCACGGGCAAGGGCGCCGATCTCGTCGCGGCGATCGGGGAGGCGCGGCACCTCGACCTCGCGCTCGCGCCCGAGCCGCACGCGCACCGCCGCCCGCGCGAGCGACTGCAGCGGGCGAACGATCGTGCGCGCGAGATAAAGCGAGAGGAAGATCGAGCCGAGCAGGGCGACGAACACCGCGATGCCCAGCGTCGAGCGTGCCTGGCGCACCTTCTCGGTGATGTCGATGGCATTGCGCGTGGTCAGCAGGGTCGCACCGTTGAGGCCTACCGGCACCGCGGCGTTGATGACCGGAGTTCCGTCGGGCGCATCGCGGAGCTGGATCTGCGACAAGCCTTCCTCGCGGGCACGTGCAAGCTCGGGCCAGGCGTCGGCCACAGGCTGTTCCGGCTCGATATAATCGGGAATGGGGTCGGCCCCGACAATCGTGTCCACCCATCGGTCGAGCATTCGGGCAAATTCGATCGAGAAGGGATCGTCGCCCACGTCGTCGAACTCGAATGCGGGCTCGTCGAGTTCGAAGCTGTCCGCCCACAGGCGGCCTTCGGCATCGAACATGCGCAGCCGCATCTTCTGTTCCTTGCCGATCTGGATCAGCAGCGCCTCCTGCCGCTGGCGGGAGGCTCCCGCGAGCGCCTCGGCGGTGATCTGCGCCTCGATCCGCGCGAGCTTGTAGCGCTCGGAGAGGAGCTGCTTGCGGTACGTATCCAGATAGAAGATGCCCCCGCCGAGCAGGGCGAGCGGCAGCAGGTTGACTGCAAGAATGCGCGTGGTGAGCGAAAGGCGTCGCGACCAGCTCAGCCGGTCGAGTCGCGCATCGATCCGGTCGCGGAATCCGGTGTCAGCCATCGTTGAAGCTGTAGCCGGCCCCGTAGAGCGTCTCGATCGCCGTGAACTCCGGATCGGCCGCGCGGAACTTGCGGCGCATGCGCTTGATATGGCTGTCGACGGTCCGGTCGTCGACGAACACGTCATCCGGGTAAGCCGCATCCATCAGCGAATTGCGCGACTTGATCACGCCCGGCCGCACGGCGAGTGCCTCGAGCAGGAGGAATTCGGTAACCGTCAACGAAACCAGCTTGCCATCCCAGGTCACGTGATGCCGGGCCGGATCCATCGTCAGCCGGCCGCGGACGAGCGGTTCCCCGGGCTCCTCGCCTCCGTCCGCCGTCCGCTCGGCGCCTTCGCCGAGCAGCTCGGTTCGGCGCAGGATCGCGCGGATCCGCGCGAGCAGCAGGCGCAGGCTGAACGGCTTGGCGATATAGTCGTCCGCGCCGAGTTCGAGCCCCGCCTCCTCGTCCTGCTCGTCATCCTTGCTGGTCAGGAAGATCACCGGCAGCTTCGAATGGCGCCGCAACCGGTTGAGCAGTTCCATGCCGTCCATGCGCGGCATCTTGATATCGAACACCGCCAGATCGGGCGGATCTTCGAGCAGCGCCTTGAGCGCGGTCTCGCCGTCGGAATAAAGGCGTGTGGCGTAGCCTTCGGCCTGCAGCGCGATAGAAACCGTGGTCAGGATATTGCGGTCGTCATCGACCAGTGCGATGACCTTTTCTCCACCCGATCGAGACCGCTCTGCCTCAGCCATTTCGCCTCCATCGTCTGGTCGTGATGAACGATCCGACGGTTAGACGCTTCGGCGCGGCGAGACAACGCGCACGGGCCGGTCGGCGTTTGACGCAGCGGCACCGCACGATTATGCGCGCAGGACATTCCGTGCATTCGTATGCGAACGAATCACCGGCGGCGCCCTGGGCGGGCGCTTCCGGTGCGATCAGGAGATTAGAGTGAGCATCCCGCTGTCCCACCCGCTTTCCAGCCAGGGTATCGAGACCCGTGCCACCATCCACGCGAATCTGTCCTCCGAAGAGCTGACCCGCCACGCGCTCGCGAACGGGGAGGGGCGGCGCGCCAGGCACGGCCCGCTGGTTGTCGAGACCGGCAAGCACACCGGGCGCAGCGCGAAGGACAAGTTCATCGTTCGCGATGCCGAGACCGAGAACACCGTGTGGTGGGACAACAACGCTTCGATGACGCCCGAGCACTTCGCGGCCCTGAAGGCGGATTTCCTCGCCGCGGTGGCAGAGAAGGGTACGCTCTACGTCGCGGATCTGTTCGGCGGCTCGCAGCCCGAACACCGCGTCAACGTGCGTGTCGTGAACGAACTCGCCTGGCACAACCAGTTCATCCGTACGCTGCTGGTTCGCCCGACCGCTGCCGAGCTCGAGGGCTTCGTGCCGGAATACACGATCATCGACCTGCCGAGCTTCCGGGCGGACCCGGCGCGGCACGGAACACGCAGCGAGACGGTGATAGCGGTCAGCCTGTCCGAAAAGCTCGTGCTGATCGGCGGCACCAAATACGCCGGCGAGATGAAGAAGAGCGTCTTCGGCATCCTGAACTACCTGCTGCCGCCCGAGGGCGTGATGCCGATGCACTGCAGTGCCAACATCGGCCCCGACGGCAAGAGCGCGGTATTCTTCGGCCTCTCGGGCACCGGAAAGACGACCCTTTCGGCCGACGCGAGTCGCACGTTGATCGGCGACGACGAGCACGGCTGGTCGGACACGGCGGTCTTCAACTTCGAAGGCGGCTGCTACGCCAAGATGATCCGCCTCAACCCCGAGGCCGAGCCCGAGATCTACGCCACCACGCGCATGGAGGGCACGGTGCTCGAGAACGTGGTGATGGACGAGAACGGCGAGATCGATCTCGACGACAACAGCCTCGCGGAGAACACCCGCGGCGCCTACCCGCTAAGCTCGATCCCCAACACCAGCGAAGAGAACATGGGGCCGCCGCCGAGCAACGTGATCATGCTCACCGCGGATGCCTTCGGCGTGCTGCCGCCGATCGCGCGGCTGACACCCGATCAGGCGATGTATCACTTCCTGTCCGGCTACACCGCCAAGGTTGCCGGGACCGAGATCGGCGTGACCGAGCCCGAGGCGACTTTCAGCACCTGCTTCGGCGCGCCTTTCATGCCGCGACATCCCAGCGTCTACGGGAACCTGCTCAAGAAGCGCATTGCCGAGGGCGGGGTGCAGTGCTGGCTGGTCAACACCGGCTGGACCGGCGGCAAGTACGGAACCGGGCATCGTATGCCGATCAAGGCGACGCGCGCGCTGCTCAACGCCGCGCTCGACGGGAGCCTCAACGACGCGGAGTTTCGCAAGGATCCCAACTTCGGATTCGAAGTGCCGGTGAGCGTCCCCGGGGTCGACGATGCGATTCTCGACCCGCGTTCCACCTGGGCGGACCAGGAGGAATACGATCGTACAGCGCGGAAGCTCGTCCAGCTTTTCATCGACAATTTCGCGCCCTTCGCCGATCATGTCGATCAGGGCGTCCGCGACGCTGCGCCGAACGCACCGATCGCCGCCTGAGGCAGCGCTTCGGTTACCACCAGTTGGAGAGGAGAGCCCCCGCCCGGGAAACCGGAGCGGGGGCCTTTCGTTTCGGGCACGCGCGCGTACAATCGAGCGCGGGCGCATCATTCAGCAGGAGGACGACAATGGCCCTTTTCGATCAGCTGCTCGGCGCGGCGCACGACCATCCCACGGTGAAGAACATGGCCGACAAACTCGGCATCGACCCGGCAGACGCGGAGAAAGCGATCGCCGCGCTTGGCGCTGCGCACCACGAGGATGGCGACACCGTCGGTCTTGCCGCGCAGCAGACGGGTCTGAATGCAGGTGTGCTCCAGCAGATCGTCGAGCAGATCGGCGGTGAGGGTTCGCTCGCGCGCTTCACCCAGATTCTCGACCAGGATCACGACGGCAATCCCTTCGACGACATCGCCGGTTTCGCCAGCAACCTGTTCGGAAAACGCTGAACGCGCGTCTCGCGGGATCGGGGCGGACATCGCCTCGATCCCGCGATCGGTGCGAGTGCTGGTTCATTCGGTCAGCTTGATCAGCGCCGTCGGGGCGGCCGTGGACCGCTCGTTTACGTTCCACTCGAGCGCGAGGCCGGCGGGCGTGTCGGCGGGTCCTTCGTCGGTGTTGTTCGCGAGGATCTCTCCGTCGGTTACAATGCGGAAGGTGCCCTCGAGCTTGGGCACCGAGGGCATGTCCTCCGCCCCCGATCCCTCGCCGGGGAGGGCGCCGGCCATTCCCGCCATCATGCCCCGGAACGGATTACCGGTGCTCTGCGGGGCGAACCCCGGCGCATCCACCCGAACCGTTCCCCCATCGCGTTTCGCAACGAGCACGAAGAAGTTCATCATCGGAAGACGTTCGATAGTGGGGAACAGGAAGTCGTGGTCGAGGGAGCCCGCGATGCGGAAGTTCACCTCGAACAGTCCGTCGCCCTTGTATTCGACGCTTTCCCAGCCGGCCTGCCGCTCCAGCCGTTCGGCAAATTCCCGGGCTGCCTCGGGATCGGCGGGGTCGATGCCGCCGAGCATCGCCCGCGTCATCTCGGCTTCTCTCTCCCGCTCGCGCTTGCGCTCCTCGGCTTGCTCTTCCCAGTCGCTCTTCTGCTGGGCGAGTTCCTCTTCCGTGCACTCCCGTTCCTCGAACGAGTCGTCGTAGCAGGGCTGTTCGACGAAACCGTCGGCAGCGTTCTCGGCCGCGTCATCGAGTTCGGCAAGCTCGCTCAGCGCGAGAAGGTGGATCTCGCCCTGATAGCTGTAGGCGAAGGCGCCGTTCTTCCGCAGATCGAGCTGCGAGGTGAACGTCCCCGGTGACAGCAGGCAACCGGTCAGCAACAAGGCCATGGCGCCGGTCACGCTCGCCGCAGCAACGCGGCGGATCTTGGTCGGAATGTTCATCGTGTCGCCCCCTCCATTCGGTCGTCAGCGGGTTGCGGTCGCATAGAGTGCGATCGCAGCCGCGTTCGACACGTTCAGACTTTCCATTGCCTCGCTGATCGGGAGCCGCGCGAGCGCATCGCAATGCGCGGCGATGTTGTGGCGCATGCCTTCGCCTTCTGCCCCGAGCACCAGTGCGACGGGTCCTGCCGGCAGCGCCTCGGGCAATGTTGCCTCCGCTTCGCCGGCCAGCCCGATACGCCAGTATCCCGCCTCGGCCGCGCTCTCCAGCGCACGCGCGAGGTTCACCACGCGAACCCAGGGCACGATCTCGAGCGCACCCGAGGCCGCCTTGCCCACGACACCCGACTCGGGCGGGGCGTGGCGATCCTGCGTCACGATGGCGCAGGCGTCGAACGCCGCGGCCGAGCGCAGGATCGCGCCCACGTTGTGCGGATCGGTCACCTGATCGAGAACCACGAGGGGACGCGCGGGATCGCCCGAGAGCACGTCATCGAGATGCATGTCCTCGAGCGGCGCGCATTCGAGCACCAGCCCCTGGTGCGGTGCATCGCGCGCGACGAGGCGCGCAAGATCGGGGCCGTCGGCGAACTCGACCGGAAAATCGGGCGGCAGCTCGCCATCGAGCGATTCGATCCCCTCGCGGGTGGCCCAGAGCTTGCGATGCGACCGTGCCGGGTTCTTCAGCGCGGCCTCGACGGCGTGGCGACCCCACAGGCGCACCTGGCCGGTGCTCGCACGTCCGCTGCCGCGCCCGCCCTGCATCCGCCCGGCGCGCCCGCGCAGCGCTCGCTTGCGATCACCTTTGGCCAATCGAAACTCCGTATCTTCGCTCGATCTTTCGCTCGGGTCCGGCCATGCCAGCGGCCCCATTGACAGGCAAGCGCCGCTTCGCCAAAGGGGCGCCTCTCGGCAGACGGCGCCTCCTTCGAGGGGCGCCATTTCCCGCACGCCAGGCATGTGGACAGGTGGCCGAGTGGTTAAAGGCAGCAGACTGTAAATCTGCCCGCGCAAGCGTACGCTGGTTCGAATCCAGCCCTGTCCACCACGCCTTCGCTCCTCGCTTACTGCAGCGTCGGCGCTTGCCGGTCTGGTCGCGCGGCTTTAGTTGAGCGCAATGCAATCCTCATATCGCCCCGTGATTTCCGCGACCGGCCTGTTCACGCCGGAAGAGAGCATTTCCAACGAGGAACTGGTCGCCAGCTTCAACGCCTACGTCGAACGGTTCAACGCGCGAAATGCGGAGGCAATCGCGGCCGGCGAGGTCGAGCCGCTTGAGCCGAGTTCGGTCGAGTTCATCGAGAAGGCCAGCGGCATCAAGGCACGCCACGTGATGGCGAAGGCGCCGGTGCTCGATCCGGAGATCATGGCGCCGCGGTGGGAGGAAAGGCCGAACGAAGCTCTCTCGATCCTCGCGGAGATCGGTGTGGCGGCCGCGCGCGATGCACTGTCGCGGGCAGGGCGCGACGCGGCGGATGTCGATGCCGTGCTGTGCGCCGCGTCGAACATGCAGCGCCCCTATCCGGCGATGGCGATCGAGATCCAGCAGGCGCTGGGGATCGAAGGTTTCGGATTCGACATGAACGTCGCCTGCTCCTCGGCGACCTTCGGAATCCAGACCGCGGCGGATTACATCCGTGCGGGTAACGCGCGTTCGGTGCTCGTCGTAAGTCCCGAGATCACCAGCGGCCACCTCAACTGGCGCGACCGCGACAGCCACTTCATCTTCGGCGACGTCGCCACGGCGGTGCTGGTGGAGGATGCGGCGATTGCGCCAGCCCAGCACTGGGACATCCTCGGCACACGGCTGAAGACCGTGTTCTCGAACAATATCCGCAACAACTTCGGCTTCCTTAATCGTGCGCATCCGGAGACCGCCGACCAGCCCGACAAGCTCTTCGTCCAGCAGGGGCGCAAGGTGTTCAAGGAAGTCGTTCCGATGGTTGCTCAGATGATCCTCGACGAGGCGGGGCGGCTTGGCATTGATCCCCAGGCCTTGCGCCGCCTGTGGCTTCACCAGGCCAACACCGGCATGAACCGCCTGATCGCGCACCGCGTGCTGGGGCACGAGGCGGACGAAGACGAGAGCCCCACGGTGCTCGACACCTACGGCAATACCTCCAGTGCGGGGTCGATCATCGCTTTCCATCTGCACAGCGACGACCTCGAGGCCGGCGATACCGGGCTGATCTGCAGCTTCGGCGCCGGCTATTCGGCCGGTACGGTTTTCGTCCGCAGGATGGGCTGAATCCGCGCGGCGGAGGCGGCAAGGCGTCCGTCCCACCAGTGGAAGATCAAGGCGGAGGCGCGCCACAGGATCGCGACCAGCACGACCGAGACGAGCCCGTCGACCGCATAGTGGTAGGCCAGATGGACAGAGCCGATCCAGATCGCGAGGAAGAAGGCGAGGAGCCACCGCCCCGCCGTCCGCGAAACGCGGCGAGCGGCGAGCCAGAACAGGAAAGCAATCGCCACGTGCATCGACGGCATTGCGGTAATCCCGCTGCCGAGGCCGTTGGCGTCGGCCAGATGCCACTCCAGCAGCATTTCCTGCACCGACAGCGTCATCACCGGCACCTGAGCGTCGGCCGCGCGCAGATAGGCCATCTGCGCGTCGAATGACGAATCGCCGAGCAGCGGACCGACGAAGCACGGCCCGACCGAAGCGAGCAGGGTGGCGGCGCCTCCTCCGATCACCGACCACGCAAGCACGTAGGTGAGAAAGAAGCGGCGCCGGATCGCCGGATCGATCGTGGCGAAGGCGAAGTAGAGGCAGCCGAAGTAGAGCAGCAGGAACCACGCATGGTACAGAACTGCGAGCGCAGCGGTGATCGGAGGATAACCGAACAACGGCTGCAACACCTGCCAGGCGTCGTGGCCGAAGAAGATTGCGCGGTCCCAGACGATGAAGGCGCCGTCCCACGCATAATCGTTGAACAGCGGGATCGCCGCCTTCATCTTCGAGAAGAACGGCATCAGCAGTACGCAGAGCGCGAGCAGCGGCGTTCCGGCAAGCCAGCGCTTGGCAGCCGCGGGCCCCGCGTAACGCCGGTGCAGGGCGGCAATCGGCTCGCCTGGGCGACGACGGGCGAGGTGCAGCGCAGCATCTACCGAGATCCAGGCGATGATCGCGACAAGGTAGAGCCATGCGTTGGCAAGCGCGGGCTCGGCATCCAGCGCAATTCCCCGGCTCGCGAGCAGCACGGCGCACACCGCGAACAGCGCCAGCGCCGTCCCGTAGATCGGAACCTCGCCGGCCCAGCGGCGGGTGCTCTCGTCGCGCATATTCATCGCGCCGGGGCGAATAGCGGAAGATGGTAAGCATCGTCCTAACGCGCAGGCGGTGTTGGTCGTGCGGCTTGTTTGGATCGGCGCGAGCCTCTAGATGACGGGCATGGCTGGTGAATTGGTCGACAACAAGGGGCGCGGTGATGTCGGCTGGCAATGGCCGTCGATCCATCCCGAAGGGCGCAAGTTCGGATTGATCGCTGTGGGCATCAGCCTGCTGGCGGCCTTCCTGGCGTGGGAGACGGTCGCTTGGCCAATGGCCTTTCTCTCACTCGGCGTATTCGCCTTCTTTCGCGATCCTGAGCGCGTCGTTCCGCAGGATGAGCGGGCGATCGTCTCGCCGGCCGACGGGCTTGTCTCGCTGATCGCGCAGGTCGAACCGCCGGCGGAACTGACAATGGACGACGGCAGCGGAACGTCCGGGCTCCCCAATCAGCCCGTCACGCGCGTGTCGATCTTCATGAGCGTGTTTGATGTGCACATCAATCGCGCGCCCATCGGCGGCACTGTGCGGCGGCTGGTCTATATCCCCGGCAAGTTCGTCAACGCCGACCTCGACAAGGCGAGCGAGGAGAACGAGCGCCAGCATATCCTGATCGAGCGGCAGGATGGGGTGTCGATCGGCTTCACCCAGATCGCCGGGCTGATCGCACGGCGAATCGTGCCTTTCGTCAAGCCGGGCGATACGCTGGCGGCAGGTGCGCGCGTGGGCCTGATCCGCTTCGGCAGCCGGGTCGATGTCTATCTTCCTGCGGGAACCGATTCGAAGGTGCTGGTGGGGCAGAAGGTCGTCGCGGGCGAGACGATCCTTGCCGAAATCGGCGAGCAGAAGCTGATCGAGGGCATCGCCCAGTGAGTGACCGCTATCCGCGTGTCGGCCCGAAGGCGGCGGAAGACGAGGTTCCGGTTGCAGACGGCGGCGTGCGGGGCCTTTCGTTGCGGGCGGTGCTGCCCAACGCGATAACGGCCGCGGCGCTGTGCTCCGGTCTCACCGGAATCCGCTTTGCGATCGCCGAAAACTGGCGGCTGGCGATCTTCGCGGTGATTCTCGCCGGATTGCTCGACGGAATCGATGGGCGGATCGCACGCCTGCTCAAGGCGCAATCGCGTTTCGGTGCCGAGCTCGATAGCCTGGCCGATTCGCTCTCGTTCGGGATGGCGCCGGCAATCATCTTTTACCTCTGGACCTTGCAGGACCTGCCGCGACTCGGCTGGTTCGCAGCGCTGGCCTTCGCCATCTGCTGCGCGCTGCGGCTCGCACGATTCAATGCGCAGATCGACGTCGACGATCAGCCGCACAAGTCGGCCGGCTTTCTCACCGGCGTTCCCGCGCCGATCGGGGCGGGGCTGGCTTTCCTGCCGTTCTACTTGTGGATGGCGACCGGGTGGGAGCAGTTCCGTGAGCCGATCGTCTGCGCGATCTGGATGGTGGCGATCGCGTTCCTGATGATCTCCAACATCGCGACGCTGAGCTGGACCTCGATTCGCCCGCGGCGCAATGTCCGGCTGGAACTGATCGCCGGGGTTGGGATCCTCTTCGCTGCCTTGTTGCTGGAGCCCTGGTGGACGCTCGTCGCGATCTGCGTCGGCTATCTCGCCATGATGCCTTACGCGCTGGTGCGCTATTCGCGGGTCAGGCGGCCGCGGGCAGCGGCGTCTGCATCCGGGCCGACACCTGCCGCTGCGGACGACCACCTGCTCGACTGATCGAGCGAGGGCGCCAGACGGGGAGCGGCTCGTTCTCCGGTAAACTCACGATCACGGCATGGACGCGGCTGACGGATTGTTCGGCCTGCGCCATTTCCCGGCGGAGACGCGCGAACGCTTCCCGACCGCGAACGAAGCTGTCCGCCAGCACTACGGCTGCACCCACGGCGGCGGACAGAAACAGTGCAAACAGAGTGACGCCGAGCATGATTCCTGATCCTTGCGAATGCGATCCCGTGGCTGTTGACAGACTGTGGGTTCGCTGTGGATAACCGGGTTGTCGCACGACTCGTTCCGGGCGACAGGGGCAATGTTCCCTATTTGTTCCCACATGTCAAGCGCTGTTGCGCTGGGGTCCGCATTTCGTGCGGCGAATCGAGGGTGGATTCTTCCTGCGATCCCGGGTAAGGGCGCGCCCGCGGGGCGATTCCGGACCCGATTTGTCCGGTTTCTCTCACGCAAATCCACATGGAGAGCGCCACATACCGGTGCCTGCCGCGGGATCTCCGCACGGGTTCCAGCTCTCCAGAGGCTCAACCGGAAAGGAAATACCTATGGCGGCTTCCACCGTCACCATGCAGCAATTGATCGAGGCCGGCGCACACTTCGGCCACCAGACCCACCGCTGGAATCCGCGCATGAAGCCGTACATCTTCGGCGCGCGCAACGGTGTCCACATCATCGATCTGTCGCAGACCGTGCCGCTGTTCGCGCGCGCGCTCGATTTCATCGAATCGACCGTGCGTTCGGGCGGCAAGGTGCTGTTCGTCGGCACCAAGCGCCAGGCGCAGGAGCCGATCGCCGAGGCGGCGCGCGCCGCGGGTCAGCACTTCGTCAATCACCGCTGGCTGGGCGGTATGCTTACCAACTGGAAGACGATCTCGGGCTCGATCAAGCGCCTCAAGACGCTGGAAGAGCAGCTTTCGGGCGACACCTCGGGCTTCACCAAGAAGGAAGTCCTTCAGCTTACCCGCGAACGTGACAAGCTCGAGCTTTCGCTCGGCGGCATTCGCGACATGGGCGGTATTCCGGACGTCATGTTCGTGATCGACGCGAACAAGGAAGATCTGGCGATCAAGGAAGCCAACGTGCTCGGCATCCCCGTCGTCGCAGTTCTCGATACCAACGTCGATCCGACCGGCATCGCGTTCCCGGTGCCGGGCAACGACGACGCCAGCCGTGCCGTGCGGCTCTATTGCGAGGCCGTGCGCGACGCGGCGATCGCCGGTCGTGGCGGCAAGGCCGCCGACACGGGCGACGATGTCGGTGCGATGGAAGAACCGCCGGCGGAGGCTGCCGCTTCCGAAGCGGCTGCCTGAGCTTCCACACGGCCGTCATAAACACGACCTAGTGCGCCGGGCCGACACACGGGCCCGGTGCCCAGAGATTATCAAAGGAAACGACAATGGCTGCATTCACTGCCGCTGACGTGAAGGCCCTGCGCGAGAAGACCGGCGCGGGCATGATGGACGCGAAGAAGGCGCTCGAGGAAACCGGCGGCGACATCGAAGCCGCGGTCGACGCGCTGCGCGCCAAGGGTCTCGCCACCGCCCAGAAGAAGTCGAGCCGCACCGCGGCCGAGGGTCTTGTCGGCGTCGCCGTCGAAGGCACCCGCGGCGTCGCGGTCGAAGTCAACTCGGAGACGGACTTCGTCGCCAAGAACGACAAGTTCCAGGACTTCGTGCGCAAGACCACCGAAGTCGCCCTCGGCGTCGAGGGTGACGATATCGAGGCGCTGAAGGCGGCCTCCTATCCCGATGGCGGCACCGTCGCCGACAAGCTGACCGACAACGTCGCGACGATCGGCGAGAACCAGCAGCTCCGCCGGATGAAGACCGTCTCGGTCGCCAACGGCGTGGTCGTGCCCTACGTCCATAACGCCGCCGCGCCGAACCTCGGCAAGATCGGCGTGCTCGTCGCACTCGAGAGCGAGGCCGATGCCGGTACGCTCGAGACGCTCGGCAAGCAGCTTGCGATGCACATCGCCGCCGCGTTCCCGCAGGCGCTCGATGCCGACGGCCTCGACGCCGACGTGATCGAGCGCGAGCGCAAGGTCGCCGCGGAAAAGGCCGCCGAAAGCGGCAAGCCGGCCGACGTGCAGGCGAAGATGGTCGAAGGCGCGGTGAAGAAGTTCGCCAAGGAGAACGCGCTTCTCAGCCAGCTCTTCGTGATGGACAACAAGACCCCGATCTCGGACGTCGTCGCCAAGGCCGGCAAGGACGCGGGGCACGAGATCGTGCTCAAGGACTATGTCCGCTTCCAGCTCGGCGAAGGCATCGAGAAGGAAGAGAGCGACTTCGCAGCCGAGGTTGCCGCCGCCGTCGCCGGCTGACCGGCCGCACAAGCGAGCGAAATGCACGGCCGCCGGACTTCGGTTCGGCGGCCGTTTTCGTATGTGCTGCGCCGGCTTGCAGAGGCTTTCAGCGGGCGGCCGGGACGACTTCGATCAGCCACATTTCGGGTCGGGAAAACAGTCGGAACGGGAGCACGCTGGTGCCCAGGCCCGCGGTGGTGACGAGCAGGTTCCCGTTCTCTCGCACTGCGCCGCAGGCGTAGCGGTCGCCATAGGCCGACATCGTCGCCGGAGAGCCGCCCCAGGGATAGCGGATCTGTCCACAATGGGTGTGTCCGGCGAGCATGAGCCCGAAGTCGGCGGGAAGGTCGGGGAAGGGATCGGGGCTGTGGCTGAGCAGGACCCGGCCGCCGTCGAGCCGGTCCACCGCCGCAAGTGTCGCGGACAGGTCCGCACGTCCGGTGTAGTCATCATCGATCCCGCCGATCGCGAGCGGGCCGGCGCGCACGGCCGCGTTGGCGAGAACGGTAAATTCGGCCCGCTCCAGCTCGCGGCGGACGTCCGCGATGCCGAACCAGTGATCGTGATTGCCGGGCACCGCGATCTTGCCGAGCGGCGCCTCCAGCGCGGCGAGCGGAGCGATCGCGGCGTCGGCCGGGTAGAGCCGTGTTGCGGTGCGTTTCTCGCTGACGAAATCGCCCGCGATCAGCACCATGTCGGGCCGGAGCGCATTCGCCTGCTTGACGATCCGCACCAACCGCTCCGGCGGCATGTCGGGGCCGGCCACATGAATGTCGGAAAGCAGCAGCAGACGCATCGGAGGGGTGCCCGGGGGAAGGCCCTCGAGCTGGGCGGTGAGACGCATTACTTCGGGGTCGGCTACCGTGTCGCTCCACGCCTTCGCGGCCAACGCCGCCGCGGCGGCCAGCAGCACGATGAGCGCCCAGCGCAGTACGCCCCACCGCGATCCTCTTCCCATCACCGGCTTTCCCTTTGCGCACGGGGGGCGAGGCGGCTAAGGACGCCGGCAACCCGCAAGTGAATCCGGAAAACCCATCGCCCATGCCATCCCCCAAATACAAGCGCATACTGCTCAAGCTTTCGGGCGAGGTGCTGATGGGGGATCAGCAGTTCGGCATCGATCCCGCCTTCGTCTCTGAGCTCGCGCAGGAAGTGAAGGCGGCCAAGGACACGGGGCTGGAACTGTGCCTGGTGATCGGCGGCGGCAACATCTTCCGCGGCATGGCCGGCGCGGCGCAGGGAATGGATCGCGCCCAGGCCGACTATATGGGCATGCTCGCGACGGTGATGAACGCGCTGGCGATGCAGAGCGCGCTCGAGCAACTCGGTGTCCCGACCCGCGTGCAGTCCGCGATCGAGATGGACAAGGTATGCGAACCGGTGATCCGCCGCCGGGCCGAGCGGCATCTGGAGAAAGGCAGGGTGGTGATTTTCGCCGCCGGCGTCGGCGCGCCCTACTTCACCACCGACAGCGGCGCTGCGCTGCGTGCCGCCGAAATGCGCTGCGACGCCCTGTTCAAGGGCACGAGCGTGGATGGAATCTACGACGCGGACCCGAAGACGAACGCTTCGGCAAAGCGTTTTGATACGGTCAGTTACGACAAGGTTCTGGCAAACAATCTCAAAGTGATGGACGCTTCCGCCGTGGCGCTGTGCCGCGACAACGGGATTCCGATCGTGGTCTTCTCGATCCGCGAAAAGGGCAATCTCGCGCGGGTGCTCGCCGGCGACGGCGTCCGCACGGTAGTGAAAGAGGAAGCCTGAGGAATGGCGAAGTACGACAAGAACGACATCGAGCGCCGCATGCAAGGCGCGGTGGAAAGCCTGAAGAGCGACCTTTCGGGTCTGCGCACCGGACGCGCCAACACCAGCCTGCTCGATCCTGTGCAGGTCGAGGTCTACGGCTCGATGATGCCGCTGAATCAGGTCGCAACGGTCAACGCGCCCGAACCGCGTATGCTGGCCGTGCAGGTGTGGGACAAGGCCAACGTCACCGCGGTGGAGAAGGGGATCGCGCATGCGAACCTTGGTCTCAACCCGATGATCGACGGCCAGACCATCCGCTTGCCGCTGCCCGACCTGACAGAGGAGCGCCGACGCGAGCTGGCCAAGATCGCCGGCAAGTATGCGGAGAACGCGAAGATTGCGATCCGCAACGTCCGCCGCGACGGCATGGAAGCGCTCAAGGAAGACGAGAAGAAGAAGGAAATCTCCGAGGACGACCGCAAGCGCGGCGAAGACGAAGTGCAGAAGCTGACCGACAAGTACGTCGCCGACGCCGATGCCGCCGCCGCGCAGAAGGAGAAGGAAATCCTGACCCAGTGAGGGGCTCGCGAACAGTCGACCCGTTCGCCCTGAGCTTGTCGAAGGGCCGCTCTTGCGTCGCGCGCCGCACTCGGAAGAAGAGCGGGGCTTCGACAGGCTCAGCCCGAACGGATTGAGAGCTATGAGCCCGGTGTCCAATGATCGCGCCAGCCAGAACGCCCGCCATGTTGCCATCATCATGGACGGCAACGGCCGTTGGGCGAAGCGCCGGCATCTGCCGCGCGCGCTGGGGCATCAGCGCGGGGTAGAGGCGGTGCGCACGCTGGTGCGCGGCCTCGCCGGGACAGGCATCCGGTGCCTGACCCTCTACGCCTTCAGTTCCGAGAACTGGAAGCGGCCTGGCGAGGAGGTCGACGACTTGATGAATCTGATGCGCAAGTTCGTGAAATCGGACCTGCCGGAGTTCGTCGCCAACGACGTAAAGCTCAAGATTATCGGTGATTGGGAAAGCCTTGCGCCCGACATCGTTGAAATGCTCGAGGATGCGCTGGTGAGGACGAGCGGGGGCTCCCGGACGCTGGCTGTCGCGCTCAATTATGGCTCGCAGCAGGAGATCGCACGCGCCGCAGCGAAGGCGGCGGCCGAGGGCGAGATCACACCCGAGACGATCGCGGCACATCTCGACACCGCCGACCTGCCCCCGCTCGATCTGTTGATCCGCACGAGCGGGGAAGTGCGGCTGTCCAATTTCCTGCTGTGGCAGGCGGCCTATGCCGAGATGATTTTCGTCGACACGCTATGGCCCGACTTCACGCCCGCGCACTTGCAGGAAGCGCTGGACGAGTTCGCGCGGAGGGAGCGCCGTTATGGCGGCCGGTGACGCTTTTCGTTCCCTGATCGTTGCTGCGAAAGAGCGAGGAGAGCGATGACCGGTGAGAGCGAGCCCGTACCGCTGAAGACCCGCAGCGCAGACCTGCCGGTGCGCCTGGCATCGGCGGTGGTCATGCTGGCCGTTGCGGGCGCTGCGTTCTGGCAGGGCGGGCGGGTGTTCGACCTGTTCGTCGGCATCGTCGCGCTGGTCTGCTTCGCGGAGTTCGTGGTGCTCGTCTCCCGTGCGACGGCGAACGTACCCTACCGGCTTGCCGCGCTGATCGCCGGTGCGCTCTACATCGGCATGGCTGCCGGTATCCTGACAGGGGCGGGGGACTTCCTGATCGCGCTCGTGCTCGGCGTCACGATCTTCACCGACACGGGCGCCTACTTCACCGGCCGCGCGATCGGCGGGCCGAAGATCGCGCCGCGCGTGAGCCCGTCGAAAACCTGGGCCGGGCTACTGGGCGGCATGGCCGCCTCGGCCCTGTGGGTGGTGCTGTGGGTGCTGGCGATCGATTCCGGCATCGACTGGCTGGGCCCGCGGTTCGAGCTCGGCCTCGCGCTGAACGCGCAGAACCTCGGCACGGCCGCGCTGCTGGGCGCAGGACTCGCGGTTCTGGCGCAGGCCGGCGACTTCTTCGAAAGCTGGCTCAAGCGGCGCGCCGGGGTGAAGGACAGCTCGCACCTTATTCCGGGGCACGGGGGCATCTTCGACCGCATAGACGGGCTGCTCCCCGTGGCGATCGCGGTCGGCGTGCTTACGGCGGGCGTCGCCAATTGACCCGCTCGATCTCTATTCTCGGCGCGACCGGCTCGGTCGGCGCTTCGACGCTGGACCTCGTGCGTCGCAACCGTGACGAATGGCGAGTGGTGGCGCTGACCGCCAATTGCAGCGCGCGTGAGCTCGCGGCGCTCGCGCGCGAGTTCGACGCCGAGATCGCGGTGGTGGGCGACGAGGCGTGCCTTCGCGATCTGCGCGAGGCGCTCTCGGGGTCGGAGATCGAGGCCGCGGGCGGGCCGTCGGCGCTGTGCGAGGCCGCGTCGCGGCCGGTCGACCTGACAGTCGCGGCGATCGTCGGCTGCGCGGGCCTCCGCCCGACCATGACGGCAATTCGCCGCGGCGGCGCGATCGCGCTGGCGAACAAGGAAGCGCTCGTCTCCGCAGGTGACGTCATGACCGCGGCGGTTGCCCAGCACGGCGCCACGCTGCTGCCCGTCGATTCGGAGCACAACGCGATCTTCCAGTGCCTGCAGGGCGGCAGGATCGAGGACGTGCGCGCGATCACCCTGACAGCGAGCGGCGGCCCCTTGCGCACCTGGACGGCGGAGCAGCTCGCTCTCGCCACGCCCGCGCAGGCGGTCGCGCATCCCAACTGGAGCATGGGCGCGAAGATCAGCGTCGATTCGGCGACGATGATGAACAAGGGGCTCGAATTCATCGAGGCGCATCACCTGTTCCCGGTCGGGCTCGAGGCGCTGCGCATCATCGTCCATCCGCAGAGCGTTGTGCATTCGATGGTCGAGTACCGCGACGGTTCGACCCTGGCCCAACTCGGCCCTTCGGACATGCGCGTGCCGATCGCCTCGTGCCTGGCATATCCCGCGCGGATGGACACGCCGTGCGCGCCGCTCGACCTCGCGGCGCTCGGTTCGCTGACGTTCGAGCCGCTCGACGAGGTGCGCTTCCCGGCGACCCGGCTGGCGCGCGAGGCGGCGCATGCGGGCGGGGCGTCTCCGGCCGTGCTCAACGCAGCAAACGAGGTCGCGGTTGCCGCGTTCCTCGCCGGTCAGATGGCGTTCACGCGGATCGCGTTAGTGGTCGAGCAAACTCTCGAACGTTATACCCCCATGGCGCCTTCGAGCCTGGATGACGTCCTTGGTGTGGATGCCGAGGCGCGCAGTCGGGCTCGCGAGCTGCTGGAGACAATGCCAATTGGCTGATTCACCTTCATTCTGGATGTACATCGTCGGCTTCCTGCTGGTGCTGGGGCCGCTGATCACGATCCATGAGTTCGGTCACTACCTTGTCGGGCGCCTGTTCGGCGTTCAGGCGGAGGCGTTCTCGGTCGGCTTCGGCAAGGAGCTCGCCGGCTGGACCGACCGCCGTGGCACGCGTTGGAAGCTCTCCGCGCTGCCGCTCGGCGGCTATGTCCAGTTCAAGGGCGACATGAACCCGGCGAGCATTCCCGACGAAGGGAAGCTCGCGGACATTCCCGAGCATGAGCGCGAAGGCTCGTTCCACTTCAAGCCGCTCTGGCAACGCGCGCTGATCGTCTTCGCGGGGCCGGCGACGAATATTCTGGTCGCATTGGCGATCTTCGCGGCCTTCTTCATGGTTGTCGGTAGGCCCGTGCCCGTCGAGACGGACCGGCAACTCACGGTCGCGGAGTTCTCCGAAGGTTCGGCAGCGGAAGAGGCCGGCTTCGAGGTCGGCGATCGCATCGTCTCGATCGACGGCGAGCGGATGAACGATTTCCGCGACATTCAGGACGCGGTGATGCTCTATCCGGGGCGCACGTTCCGGATCGTGGTCGACCGCGACGGGCAGCGCCTGCCGATCACGGTTACCGCGGATAGCCACGAAGTGACCGATGGGTTCGGGAACACTTCCCAGATCGGGCTGCTCGGCATTCGCCCGGCGCAGGCTGAATTCGCCTTCGAGCGGCAGGGCCTGATCGCCGCCACAGCCATCGCGGTCGATCACAGCATCGGCATCGCGCACATGATGGTGACCGGGGTGAAGCAGATCGTCTCCGGCGATCGCTCGGTGCGGGAGCTTGGCGGCCCGATCAAGATCGCCAAGTATTCGGGCGAGCAGTTCAGCCTCGGTCCGCTCGCCTTCATCAACTTCATCGCGCTGATCTCGCTTAATTTGGCATTCATCAATCTCTTGCCAATTCCGGCGCTGGACGGTGGCCATCTGGCTTTCTACGCGGCGGAGGCTGTCCGCCGGAAGCCGGTCGGTCCGCGCGGACAGGAATTGGCGTTCCGCACCGGCATTGCGGTGGTGCTCGCGCTGATGGTGTTCGTCACGATCAACGATCTGGTTTCGCTGCCGATATTCGGGAGCTGACCGATCCGGGGGGCGGAAAAGCGCGGGGGAATGGTTCCTTCCTTTGCTTGATTGGGGGCACGGCATCGGGCAAGGGCGGCATTCGCCGTCGCTCCGATGCTTGGGCAGCGGCCCAGATGGTGCATTTGGTAAGGATTGGACGGGATCGCCGTGTCGATGATTGAACGCGAGAAAGCCGCCGGCGCATTCGGCAAGACCGGCACGGGCTTCGCGCTGGCCCTGCTCTGCGGCACCATGCTGGCCGGCGTTCCTGCGCCGCTGCTGGCACAGGAGGAAGAGACGTCCGCACCGGCTGCCGCGCAGACGCCGCAGCCCGCTACGCAGCAACCCGCGGCACAGCCCGCGCCCGCCGTGGCGCCACAGGGGCAGATTATACGCTCCATCACCGTAGTCGGTGCGCAACGGCTCGAGCCCTCGACGATCCTGTCGTACATCGAGATGCGGGCCGGCGACACCTACACGCAGGCCGTGGCCGACCAGGCGCTGAAGGATCTTTACGCTACCGAGCTCTTCTCCGAAGCCAGTGTGCGCAACGACAACGGCAATGTCGTTATCGAGGTCACCGAAAATCCGGTCATCAACCGTATCATCCTGGAAGGCAATCGGCGGATCAAGAACGACAAGATCCTGCCTGAAATCCGCCTCGCCCCGCGCCAGATATTCACGCGCTCGAAAGTCCGGGCGGACACCGCGCGAATCATCGAGCTCTACAAGCGCCAGGGCCGCTTTGCCGCTTCGGTGGAGCCGCAAACGGTCGAGCTTAGCCAGAACCGCGTCGATGTCGTGTTCGAGATCAGCGAGGGTCCCAAGTCGAAGGTCCGCCAGATCAACATCCTCGGCAACGAGGACTTCGATGATGGCGAACTCAAGGGAGAGATGGTCACCAAGGAAGCGCGCTTCTTCCGCTTCTTCAGCTCGAATACCAGCTATGATCCCGACCGCCTGGCGTTCGACCAGCAGAAGCTGCGCCAGTTCTATCTGACCGAAGGCTATGCCGACTTCCGTGTCGTCTCCGCCGTGGCCGAGCTGACGCCGGACAAGGAAGACTTCATCATCACCTACGTCCTCGAAGAGGGCGAGCGCTACAAGTTCGGGGATGTCTCGGTCGACAGCCAGATTCGCGACTTCGACAGCGAGCGGATGACGCAGAACCTGCCGATGAAGAGCGGCGACTGGTACAATGCCAAGCTGGTCGAAGATACGGTGGAGCAGCTCAACGAGCTTGCCGGCACCTTCGGCTATGCCTTCGCCGACACGCAGCCGCAGTTTGTTCGAAATCAGGAAGACCTCACGATGGACGTTACATTCGTCCTGCGTGAGGCGCCGCGCGTCTATGTCGAGCAGATCGACGTGAACGGCAACACGCTGACGCAGGACAAGGTCGTCCGCCGCGAGTTCCGCGTGGCCGAGGGCGACGCGTTCAACTCGCTCCAGGTCAAGCGGTCGAGCAACCGGATCAACTCGCTCGGCTACTTCCAGGAAAACTTCGAGATCGAGCAGAAGGAGGGCAGCGCCCCCGACCGCATCATCCTCGAAGCGAACGTGGAGGAGCAGCCGACCGGCGAGCTGCAGCTCTCCGCAGGCTTCTCGTCGATCGAGAACTTCATTCTCGCCGGCTCGATCCGCCAGCGCAACTTCCGCGGCCGCGGACAGACGGTGGGCGCGTCGGTCAACTGGTCGCGCTACTCGCGGTCGGCGGCGTTGAGCTTCTCCGAGCCGTATGTGTTCGATCGCAACATCTCGATGGGCGTCGACATCTACCGCAAGGACTACAACAGCTTCAATTTCCTCAACAACGACCGGAACCGCACATTTGAGCAGTCGACGACCGGTTTCGAAGTTCGCGCCGGCGTGCCGCTGACCGAGTACATCTCGGCGATCGGCAGCTATACGCTCAATTACGACAACGTCTCGCTCGACGAGTTCACCTACTACAGCGACATCGACGGCGACGGCGTGACCGAATGCGACCCCGTCCTGGCGGGCCGCTACCTGTGCGAGGCCGTGGGCAAGCGAACCAGCTCCATTGTCGGATTGACGATCGCTTATAACAGCCTCGACAACAACTACCGGCCAACGCGTGGTGAGTCGCTGTCGCTAAGCACCCAATATGCCGGCTTGGGCGGATCGGTGAAGTACCTGCGCCTGCGCGCCAAAGGCGCCAAGTACTGGCCGGTATTCGGCGGTTTCATTTTCTCGCTGCAAGGTGAGGGGGGCGTGATCAAGGGGCTCGAGGATCGCGGCCCCGGCGTCGATGACGTGCGGCTGACCGACCGTTTCTTCCTGGGCGAGCCGCAGTTCCGCGGCTTCGACATTCGCGGTGTCGGACCGCGCGTGCTGCGTCAGCCGATCCGCGAGGATGAGGACGGCAATCCCGTGGTGATCACAGATCGCGATCAGGTCGGCGACGACGCGCTAGGTGGCAATGCCTACTATCTCGGCCGTGCCGAACTCGAGATTCCGCTTGGCTCGGGCGCGCGAGAGATGGGCCTGCGGCCGTCGATCTTCCTCGACGTGGGGGCGCTGTTCAACGTGACGCGCCCGGACCTGCAAAGCGCCCCATACCCTGACGGAATTCGGCGCCAGGCGTTCGATAGCGACGGGAATCCGCTCTACATCGATCCCACGGACCCGAACGAGACGACGACCGATCCAACGGATGCCAACGGCAATCCTAATGACCCCTTCACATACCAGGTTGCCAGCCCGTTCCAGGAAGTTTTCCTGGGCGACACCGCAAGCCCGCGCATCTCGGTGGGCATTGGCGTGAACTGGAACTCTCCCTTCGGGCCGTTCCGCATCGACTTCGCCCACGTGCTCAAGAAGGAGCCGGGCGACGATACAAAGACCTTCACTTTCAACGTAGGAACTCAATTCTGATGAAGAACCTTCTCAAGCCGGTCGTCGCGGCCGGGCTCATGCTCACGGCGGCTTCCGCCCCGATGCTCGCTGCTCCGGCCGTGGCGCAGGACGCACGAGGCGTCGGCGTTGTCAGCCTCCCTGCCGTGATCGCCAATTCCAACGCCTATCAGACAGCCGAGCAGCAGCGCCAGACGACCTACAAGGCGCAGATCGACCAGGCCGAGGCGCGTCGCCAGCAACTCGAAGCGCAGCTCACGCCGATGATCCAGAAGTTCAACACCGATCGTCAGGCCGCGAATCCGGACCAGCAGGCGCTGCAGCAGCAGGCCGCGCAGATCCAGCAGATCGAACAGTCCGGGCAGCGTGAGTTGCAGCAGATCCTGGCGCCCGTCTCGCTGAGCCGCGCCTACGCCCAGGAGCAGATCGAGGATCGCCTGGACGAGGCCGTGCAGGCCGCGGCGCAGAAGAAGAATGTCTCGCTGATCCTGGACGCAACATCGGGTCAGGTGATCTATGCCGGCGCGCAGCACAACCTCACGCAGGACGTCCTGAACGAGCTGAACGCCTTGGTGCCGAGCGTGCAAGTCACCCCGCCGCAGGGTTGGGTGCCCCGCGAGATTCGCGAGCAGCAGCAAGCGGCCCAGGCGGCACAGGGCGCGCAACCTGCACAGCAGCCGCAGCAGCAGCAGCCGACGGGCCGTTGATACGGAACGCGAAGAAGGCAGGGCGATGAGCGAGGCAACGGGCGCGCAGCCGTACGATATCCGCAAGGTGCTCAAGGCCCTGCCGCACCGTTACCCGCTCCTGCTGGTCGATCGCGTCAAGTCGATCGAGCTCGGCGAGCGGATTCACGCGGTCAAGGCGGTCAGCTTCAACGAAGGCTTCTTCCAAGGGCATTTCCCTGGGGCGCCAATCATGCCCGGGGTGCTTCAGATCGAAGCGCTCGCGCAGGCCGCGGCGATCCTCGGGATCGAGACTCTCGAACTCGCGGGAACAGGCAAGCTGGTCTATTTCATGGGGATCGAGAACGCCAAGTTCCGTGCTCCCGTGACGCCTGGCTGCCTGCTCGACCTCGAAGTCGAGTTCCTCCAGAAGCGCAGCCGGGTCTACAAGTTCAAGGGCAGGGCCAGCGTGGAGGGGAAGACCACCTCCGAAGCCGAGTTTACGGCGATGGTTGCCGATCCACCGAGCGACTGATCTCGTCCTCCCGCCGGCGGGAGGGGAACGGCTTGCCAAATCACTCGCAGCGCCCTAAGGGCGCCGCTTTCCCGACATTGCCGGCCGGTCGGAACCGGTCATATGCAAAAGGACCCGATGCCATGAAGGCCGATACGCATCCCGATTACCACATGATCACCGTCAAGATGACCGACGGGACGGAGTTCCAGACGCGCTCCACTTGGGGCAGCGAGGGTGACACGCTGACGCTCGATATCGATCCGACCAGCCACCCGGCCTGGACCGGTGGCAAGCAGCAGGTTCAGGAAGGCGGCCGTGTCGCGGCGTTCAACAAGCGCTTCGGCGGGCTGTCCCTTAAGAAGAGCTGACGCGGAGGCTCTCCTGCCTCGCGGTCGCGGCGAAAGCTGTGGTCGCTTTCCGGGGCGCGAGGTTGCTCGATCCGGCTTTCGCTGGGCCAGGAAACAAGGGAGGGCGGTCCGGGTCGGGCCGCCTTTCTCGCGTTTAGGGCGCCCCGCTTACGAGCAGTCGAGCCGAACCCGAAACGTAACGCCGGATTCGCGGTCCCGGACGTTCGGCGCGTGGCCGGGGCGGGGTACTCAGGCGACCACGAAACAATCTTGCGTTTGTGAAGGAGGTACGTAGTTTTTACTTTGCAAACGGGCATCCTTATGCAACAGGCGCGCGCCCGCACCGTTCGCGACTTGACCGCGCGCCGCACGGGCGTATCAGCCCGCCTTGCACGGCAGGTCCGATCTCGGGCCGGGGCATGTGGCGATCGTAGCTCAGTTGGTTAGAGCGCCGGTTTGTGGTACCGGAGGTCGCGGGTTCGAACCCCGTCGATCGCCCCATTTCCCCGATCTTCGCCGTTGGTTACAGCGGGACTTTCTCCTAAAATGACGGCATTCTGGACCGAACCGGACTACGACGATCACGAACTCGTTCAACTGGTGCGTGACCGCGTATCGGGGCTGACCGCGATCATCGCGCTCCATTCGACGCATCTCGGTCCCGGCGCGGGCGGGACGCGCTTCTGGCACTACGCCGATCCTCAGGACGCAATGCGCGACGCCCTGCGGCTCAGCCGGGGAATGAGCTACAAGAACGCGATGGCCGGCCTGCCCATGGGCGGCGGCAAAGCAGTGATTCTCGCCGACCGCGAGCGAACCAAGACGCCCCAGATGCTCGAGGCCTTCGGCGAGGCCGTCGAGACTTTGGGGGGCGCGTACGTCACCGCGGAAGACGTAGGCATCGGGGAAGCCGACATGGTCGCGGTATCGCGGCGCACGCAATACGTCACCGGCCTCCCGGTCGACGGTGAGGGTGCGGCCGGCGGTGACCCGGGGCCGTTCACGGCGATGGGTATCTATCACGGTATCAAGGCGGCGGTGCGCCACAAGCTAGGCAAGGATTCGGTGAGGGGCGTGCACGTCGCCATCCAGGGCGTTGGCAGTGTCGGCGGTGGCGTTGCGCGCCTGCTGTCGAAGGACGGAGCGAAACTGACGCTTTCTGATATCGACATGGACCGAGCGGCAGCACTCGCGGACGAACTGGAAGGCGAAACTGCGGCACCCGATGCCGTGATGGGCGTGGCGTGCGATGTGTTCAGCCCCAATGCGCTTGGTGCGATCCTCGACGACGCCGGAATCGCGCGGCTCGACGCGCCGATCGTGGCGGGGGGCGCGAATAACCAGCTCGCGCGCGCCCACCACGGCGAGACGTTGGCCGAGCGCGGCATCCTCTACGCCCCCGACTATGTGATCAACGCGGGCGGCATCATCAGTGTGACGCTGGAGTACCTCGCTCGCCGCGACGGCACGGCCTGCGACATCAACGAGGTGCGCAAGCGCATCGCGCAGATTCCTGGCCGGCTGAAGGAGATTTGGCAGGAGAGCGACGCGAGCGGCGTCTCGCCCGATGTCGTTGCCGACCGGATGGCGCAGAAGCTGATCGGTCGCTGACATCGCGAATCCCTTGCCCCCGCTGGCGCGGACTGCCATTGCGCGCGGCATACGGATGTCATCATGCACGGCTTCGCCAATCCCAAGAGGTTCCTGTCGCTCGCGCGCTGGTTGACCCCGCTGTTGCTCGTGAGCGGGCTCGTGCTTGCAGGCGCGGCATTGGCGTGGGGCCTATTCGTGGTGCCGCCCGACCAGCTGATGGGCGAGACGGTGCGCATCCTCTTCCTGCACGTGCCCACCGCCTGGCTCGGCATGGGCGGTTGGACCGCGATCGCAATTGCCAGCGCGGCCTACCTCGTCTGGCGCCACCCGCTGGCCGACCTTGCCGCGCGGGCGGCGGCAGTGCCGGGAATGGTCTTCACTGCGGTCTGTCTCGCCACCGGATCGATCTGGGGCCGGCCGACCTGGGGCACCTGGTGGGTGTGGGACGGGCGACTGACCTCGATGCTCGTTCTGCTGTTCCTCTATTTCGGCTATATCGCGCTGGCACAGGCCGTCGCGCGCGAGGGAGGGTCGAGCCGGATTCCGGCGATCTTCGGCCTTGTCGGCGCGATCAACATCCCGATCATCAACCGCTCCGTCGTGTGGTGGAATTCGCTCCACCAGCCACCGAGCATCACCGCCGGCAAGAGCGCGATCGATGCCGAGTTCCTCGTGCCATTGCTCGTTGCCGTGCTCGGCTTTTCGCTGATTTTCGGCGGGGTCCTCCTGGCCCGGATGCGCGCGCTGCTGGGCGACATCCAGGCCGAGGCGCGGCTGCGGCGCAAAGCGAACGAGGCAGCGTGATGCGCGAGTCGCTCGATCAGTGGGACTTCGTCATCGCGGCTTATGCGGTAGGCATTCTCGCGACGCTGGCGCTGGTCGCCTGGGCATGGTGGGACATGAAGCGCGCCGAGCGCCGCCGCGAGGAGGCGCGCCGCAAGTGAGTACGCTCAAACCGAAGCACCAGCGGCTCGTGCTGGTCGTCATCGCGCTGATTGCCTTGGTCGCGGCCGGCCTGCTTGCCGCCTGGGCGCTGCGCAGCCAGGCGAGCTATTTCTACGTGCCCGAAGAGATCGTCGCCGAACCGCCCGACCCGGGTCGCGCCGTGCGGCTGGGCGGCATGGTCGAGGAAGGCTCGATCCGCACGCTGTCTGATGGTGTGACGGTCGCCTTTGTCGTCGGCGACGGCGAGGCGCGGGTGCCGGTGCGGTTCGCCGGCATCCTGCCGGATCTGTTCGTCGAGGGCTCGGGCGTCGTGGCAGAAGGGCGGCTTGGCCCCGATGGCACGTTCCTCGCCGACAACCTGCTCGCCAAGCATGACGAGAACTACGTGCCGCGCGAACTGCAGGAGATGAGCGAGCACCAGAAGCGCGAAGTGGTCGCCGAGACCGAGGGCGGCGCGTGATCGCCGAACTCGGCCTGGCCGCCCTGTGGCTGGCTGCGGCGCTAGCTGCCCTGCAGCTCTATGCCGGGGCGATGGCGTTGCGGCCGGGCGGAGAGGGTGTTGCGGCGCTTGTGCGGCCAGCGGCGGTCATCCAGGGGATCGCCTGCGCGTTCGCTTTCTTGGTGCTGCTGTGGCTGTTCGCAATCACCGATCTTTCGGTGAAGCTCGTCGCTGCGAACTCGCATTCTGCCAAGCCGATGATCTTCAAGCTCGCCGGTGCTTGGGGCAACCACGAAGGCTCGATGCTGTTGTGGGTCGCCGTCATGGCGCTGTCGGGCGCGCTGATCGCTCTGGTGGAGCGGCGCCTGCCGGAGAAGACCATGCTTGCGACACTCGCCGCGCAGGCCTTCGTCGGGCTCGGCTTCTACGCCTTCCTGATCGTCAGCTCGAACCCGTTCGAGCGGCTGCCGCAGCCACCGATCGAGGGGCTGGGGCTCAATCCGCTGCTGCAGGACATCGGCCTCGCGCTCCATCCGCCGACGCTTTACTTCGGCTACGTGGGGCTCTCGGTCGCGTTCAGTTTCGCGGTCGGAGCGCTGCTCACACGGCAGGTCACGCCCGAGTTCGCACGCGTGATGCGGCCGTGGGTGCTCGGCGCCTGGGTGTTCCTCACGCTCGGCATCACCGCGGGGTCGTATTGGGCCTACTACGAGCTCGGCTGGGGCGGCTGGTGGTTCTGGGATCCGGTCGAGAACGCCTCGCTCATGCCCTGGCTGGCCGCGACCGCGCTGCTCCACTCGGCGAGCGTGCTCGCTGCGCGCGACGCGCTGCGCGCCTGGACGATCATGCTGGGAGTGGTCGCCTTCTCGATGAGCATGCTCGGCACGTTCCTCGTGCGCTCGGGCATTCTGACGAGCGTCCACGCCTTCGCGGTCGACCCCGAACGCGGCAGCTTCATCCTGGTGCTCCTGACGCTCTACATCGGCGGTGCGCTGGCGCTGTTCGCCCTGCGCGCAGGAACGGTAAGCGAGGGGCAGCGCTTCGCCGTCACCAGTCGGGAGGGAGCGCTGGTGTTCAACAACGTGATGCTGAGCGCTATCCTGGGAATCGTGCTGCTCGGCACGCTTTACCCGCTGCTGACCGAAGCTTTCGACGTGCGTGTTTCGGTGGGACCGCCCTATTTCAATGCGGTAGGGGCGATCTTCGTTATTCCGATGCTGCTGGTGATGGCCGTCGGTCCGCTGCTGCGCTGGCGGCGGGATTCGATGGAGCGAGTCCACCGTCCGCTGATCCTGATCGGTGCGATCATGCTGGTGGCGCTCATCGGCGCGCTGGCGCTGGACGAAACGGGGGTTCTGCCGCTGCTTGGCCTTGCGATCGCGGTAGGGCTCGCCGTGGCCAGCTTCCTGCCGCTGCGCGGGCGCCGGCTCACACGCGTGCCGCTCGCCGTCTGGGGCATGGTGGTCGCACACTTTGGTCTGGCGGTCGCGCTGTTCGGTATGGCAAGCGAAAGCGCCTTTTCCGAGGAGCGGCTGGCAGCAGTCGCTGCAGGAGGCACTGCGCAAGTGGGTCCATGGGAGGTCACGCTCTCCGACGTCCTGCCCGCCGCCGGGCCGAACTGGACCGCGATCGAAGGGCACTTGCTGGCAAGCTACGCCGGCGGCGATCCGATCGAGTTGGATCCGCAATCGCGCAGCTTCTGGGCCCCGCCGCAGGAGACCACCGAAAGCGCGCTGGCGACCCGCTGGAACGGCCAGCTCTACGCGGTGGTGGGTAGCGAGGCCGGTGCCGGGCGCTGGCAGTTGCGCCTGTGGTGGAAGCCGTTCGTGACCTTCATCTGGTATGGTGGCATGCTGGTGGCGCTCGGTGGCGCTCTCGCGCTGATCGGGCGGGTGATCGACGATCTTCGACGCCGCGCGGTTCGTGCGCGGATCGCCCAGCGCCGAGGCGAGGAGCCGGTCTGATGCGTTGGTGGTGGTGGCTCCCCCTGCTGCTCTTTGCCGGCTTTCTCGGCGTGGCGACATATCAGCTCACGCAGCCGAAGGACGACCTCGTGCCCAGCGCAATGGTCGGCAAGCCGCTGCCAGAATTCGATCTGCGCGCCGCGGCCGAGGGGATGCCCGGCGTATCGACGGCGGATTTCCGCGACGGCAAGCCGCGTCTGCTGAATATCTGGGCAAGCTGGTGCCTGCCTTGCATCGCCGAGGCGCCGCAGCTTGAGAGGCTGAAGCAGGAGGGTGCCGAGATTGTCGGCATTGCCATCCGCGACCGGCCCGAGGATGTCGCGGCTTTCCTGGCGCGCCACGGCAACCCCTACACCCGGATCGGGGGAGACGACCTCTCCCAAGTACAGCTCGCGATCGGCTCCTCGGGCGTGCCCGAGACCTTCGTGATCGATGGCCGGGGCGTGATCCGCTATCAGCACATCGGCGACATCCGCGCCGAACACGTGCCGATCCTGCTGGAGAAGCTGCAGGAGGCTGGGGAGTGAGTCTGGCGCGCCTTCGCCTTATCCGTGATCCCCGCGAAAGCGGGGATCGCGTGCGGCACCTTCGGAGCGCGTGGAAAGCGACCTCAGCTTTCGCTGCGATGGCGTTGTTTTTGATAGGTTTGCTTGCGCCGCAGCTGGCCGCTCAGCAATCGCTTCCGCCTGCACCTTACGCTTACCGCCAGCTCGAGGACCCGGCGAAGGAAGCCGAGGCGCAAGCCCTGATGGAGACACTGCGCTGTCTGACCTGCCAGAGCCAGTCGATTGCCGACAGTGACGCCGCGATGGCGGGCGACATGCGCCACCAGGTCCGCACGCGTATCGCTGCCGGTGAGACGCCGGAGGCGATCCGTGCCTGGCTGGTCGAGCGCTACGGCGATTACGTCAGCTACGCGCCGGTGGTGAGCGAGACTACCTGGCCGCTCTTCGCGGTCCCGCTGCTGCTAGCCGCGGGGGCAGGGGCGATTCTCTGGCGGCGTCTGCGGAGGGCGCGATGAGCTGGCTTCCGGCCATCGCGCTGGCGGGTGCGCTGTTCCTGATCGCCGCGTTCGCGCTGCGCCTGCCGCGCGGGGGCTGGGCGGCGTTCGGCGCGGCGCTGTTGTTCGGGCTGGCCGGCTATGCTTTTCAGGCGAACCCGGACGTGCCCGCCGCGCCGAAGGCCGCTGTGCCGGAAGTGAACGAGACGAGCGCTGCGATGATCGAGGCACGCCGCGCGATGTTCGATTCCACGATGCAGGCGAGCGACTTCGTCCTCGTCTCCGATGGCTTCGCGCGGCGCGGGCAATATGCCGATGCGGCGCAGATGCTGCGCAGCGTGGTGCGGGAGAACCCCGGCCATGCCGAAGCCTGGGTCGCGCTCGGCAACGCGCTGGTCGAGCACGCGGACGGAAATCTCACCCGTGCGGCGGTCTACGCCTACGCTCGGGCGGAGCAGGCCGCGCCTGGGCATCCGGCCGCGCCATACTTCCACGGACTCGCCCTGTTGCGCGCGGGCCGTCCGCGCGAAGCGAGCGCGCTGTGGGCGCAGGCCATCGCTGAAGCGCCCGCGGGCGCCGAATGGGTCGAGCCGATGGAACAACGGCTTGAGAAGCTGGAGGCCCTGATCGCGGCCGCGGAGGAGCGATAGCTATGGGCGCCGTGCATGTTGCACCTGCGAAAACGCGGTGCTAAGCGCCGCCGCCCTGCAACAGGCCGCATTCAGGCACCACCGGGCGAATTCGGGAATGCCGTTTCTATGAGCGAACTTTCCTCGACACGGGACTCGTCGCCAGACGGCGGCGCGCGAGGACAGGGTGCGCCGTCGCCGAAGGCGGCGCTCGTCCTGGGGGCGATCGGGATCGTCTTTGGCGACATCGGTACGAGCCCGATATACGCTTTTCGCGAAACTTTTGCCGGGCCCCATCCCCTCGCGCTCGACACGCTGCATCTGCTCGGCGTGCTCAGTCTGATCTTCTGGTCGATGACGATTATCGTCTCGCTCCAGTACGTCACCATCATGATGCGTGCCGACAACAAGGGGCAGGGTGGCACGCTGGCGCTCGTCGCACTCATCTCGGGCCGTGTCGGAAGGACGGGCTACGGCTGGGTCGCTGTAATGCTCGGCGTCTTTGCAACAGCGTTGTTCTACGGCGACAGCATGATCACTCCGGCGATCTCGGTGCTCTCGGCAGTGGAAGGCCTGACCACGGTCGAGGATCGCTTCGAGCCTTACGTCATTCCAATTGCCCTGGTGCTGCTGATCGGGCTCTTCCTTATTCAACGGCGCGGGACCGCCAGAGTGGGCAGGCTCTTCGCGCCGGTCATGCTGATCTACTTCAGCGTGCTGGCCGTGCTGGGCCTGATCCAGATCGTGCAGAACCCGGGCGTGCTGGCGGCGCTCAACCCGTGGTACGCAGTGCAGTTCTTCATGACCGACAAGCTACTCGCCTTCCTGGCGCTGGGTTCGGTAGTGCTGGCGGTCACAGGGGCGGAGGCGCTCTACGCCGATATGGGGCACTTCGGTCGCGGGGCGCTCAGGATCGGGTGGTTCGGCTTCGTCATGCCTTGCCTGCTGCTCAACTATTTCGGCCAGGCAGCGATGATCATGGGCCTCGAAGCCGCGGCTGCGGCGGAGGCAATCCGGAACCCGTTCTTCCTCATGGCGCCGGAAGCCTATCGTCTGCCGCTCGTTCTGCTGGCGACGTGCGCAACCTTCATCGCAAGCCAGGCGGTGATCACGGGCGCGTTTTCGGTCACCCATCAGGCGATCCAGCTTGGCTACGTTCCGCGCCTCTCGATTCTGCACACCAGCGAAACAGAGCACGGACAGATCTATATCCCCTTCGTGAACTGGGTGCTGATGGTCGCGGTGATCCTGCTCGTCCTCACCTTCGGGAACTCATCCAACCTCGCGAGCGCCTATGGCATCGCGGTAACCGGCGCGATGCTGATCGACACCTGCCTGATGGCGGTGCTGTTCGTTGCGGTGTGGCGCTGGAAGATGTGGATCGTGATTCCGGCCGCGGCGGCGTTCTTCGTGGTCGACGGGGCGTTCTTCGGCGCGAATCTGACGAAGGTGCCCGACGGGGGGTGGTTCCCTCTGCTGGTGGGGGCGATCGCCTTTACCTTCCTCACCACCTGGGCGCGCGGACGCAAGCTGATGCGCGACCGGATGAGCGAGGTGGCGCTGCCGATCGAGATTTTCGCAAAGTCCGCGCAAAACAGCGCTATTCGCGTGCCCGGAACGGCGATCTTCATGGCCTCGACCACTGCCGGTGTACCCTCCGCGCTGCTGCACAACATCAAGCACAACAAGGTGCTGCACGAGCGGGTGGTAATCCTGACGGTCGAGATCGCCGAGGAACCCTACGTCGATCCCGAAAACCGGATCGAGTTCGACGATCTCGGCGAGGGATTCTACCGCATGGTGCTGCGCTACGGCTTCATGGAGGAAACGGATGTACCCGCGGCGCTCAAGCAAGTGCGCCACTGCGGGGGCGAGTTCGACATGATGCAGACCAGCTTCTTTCTCAGTCGCCAAACTCTGCTGCCGTCGAAGAATCCGAGCATGATGATCTGGCGCGAGAAGATATTCTCGTGGATGCTGCGCAATGCGGCGACCGCAATGGAGTTTTTCCGCCTGCCAACGAACCGCGTGGTGGAGCTGGGGAGCCAGGTCGAGATCTAGTGGCTGAAAGAGCGCCAACCATCGACCCCATCGCTCTCGTGAGGGCGGGATTCGGCCAGCCTCGCCTCCGTGTCTTCGCGGGGCGACCGCTATCCGAGGGGGTAGGGGTCAGGCGGTCGGCGGCGGAGTCTGCTCTTCCTCCTTCACCCCTTCCGCGGCGAGCCCGTGCCGCAGCAGCATCGGGATCTGGGTGAAGGTGAAGAGGAAGCTCAGCGGCAGGAACACCCAGAGCTTGGCCCAGAGCCAGCTTTCGAACGACAGCGTCGCGCGCAGGACCTCGTTGAGCGCGGCGAGGGCGAAGAAGAACAGGCCCCAGTTGCGCGAGAGCTTGAGCCAGCCCTGCTCGTCCAGCCCCTCGAACGCGGCGCCGAGGAGAATCTCGAGCAGGGCGCGGCCGCGCAGCCAGCCGATTATCAGCGCGAGGCCGAAGAGCACGTAGATCACGGTGGGCTTGATCTGGATGAAGCTCTCGTCGCGCAGCCAGATGGTCAGCGCGCCGAAACCGACGATCAGCGCGGTCGACAGCCACAGCATCGGCGAGACGCGGCCGAACTTCCACTTGGAGAAGACCAGGGCGACGACCGCGGCGACCATGAACGCGACGGTGCCGCGGATGACCGCGGCGATCTCGCCCAGCGGGCTGGATTCCTCCGGCGCGTAGAACTTGTAGGTCCCGAGGAAGACGAGCAGCGGTCCGTAATCGACCAGGATGTTGAGCCAGCCGGACTTCGGCTTTGCGTCGTCTGCCATCATGCCACTCCTGCAATCACGCGCGCGACGAGATCGGGGTCGAACGGGCGCAAGTCGTCGATCTTCTCGCCCACCCCGATCGCGTGGATCGGCAGGCCGTACTGCTCGGCGGCGGCGACGAGCACGCCGCCGCGCGCGGTGCCGTCGAGCTTGGTCATGATGAGGCCGGTGACCCCTGCGACTTCCTTGAACACGTCGATCTGGCTGAGCGCGTTCTGCCCGTTGGTCGCGTCGAGCACGAGCACGACATCGTGCGGCGCTTCGGGATTGAGGCGGCCGAGAACGCGGCGGATCTTGGCCAGCTCGTCCATCAGCTCGCGCTTGTTCTGCAGCCGGCCGGCGGTGTCGACCACCAGCGCGTCGATCCCCTGTTCGGTTGCGGCCTTGACTCCGTCGAACACGACCGAGGCCGGGTCGCCGCCCTCGGGCCCGCGCACGATCGGCGCCCCGATCCGGTCGGCCCAGGTGGCAAGCTGCCCGATCGCCGCCGCGCGGAAGGTGTCGCCTGCCGCCAGCATGACCCCGTAGTCCTCCTCCTGGAACCAGTGCGCGAGCTTGGCGATCGTGGTCGTCTTGCCGCTCCCGTTGACGCCGATCACGAGGATCACCTGCGGGCGCGGGAAGGCGACGATCTCGAGCGGCCTGGCGACCGGGCGCAGGATTGCGGCGATCTCCTCGGCCACCGCCTCCTTCAGCTCCCGCTCCGAGATTTCGAGACCGAAGCGCTTCTCGGCCAGCCGCGCACGGATGCGCGCGGCAGCCGAGGGGCCGAGGTCGGAGAGGATCAGCGCATCCTCGACATCGTCGAGCGTCGTGTCGTCGAGCCGCGCGGTGCCGACCACGCCGGTGAGATTGCTCGAAAGGCGTTCGGATGTCTTGCGGAAGCCGCCGAAGAGCCGCTCGCTCCAGCTCGTCTCGCTCATGAGAGCAGGCCTTTCTCGTGTCGCTGCGGGGTGATTGTCACGGTTGCGCCGCTCGCGGTCCCCTGCGGCACGGTGACGCGGGCGAAGTTGGGCGCATAGCCGGTGCCGTCGCTTTCGACGAGCACCGATTGCGGCGCGCCTACGAGCGTGTCCAGCCAGGCGTCGCGCGTGCGGGCGACCTCGGCGCGCAATTCCGCGGCGCGCGCTTTCACAGTGGCGCGCGCCACTTGCGGCATGCGGGCGGCCGGAGTGCCCGGTCGCGGTGAGTAGGGAAACACGTGTCCGTGGACGATGCCTAGCTCGCGCACGATCGAAAGGCTATCAGCGTGCGCGGCCTCGTCCTCCGTCGGGAACCCGGCAATCAGGTCCGCGCCGATGGCGATCTCGGCGCGCGCCTGCTTGAGTCGCGCGACCAGCGTCACCGCGTCGGCGCGCAAGTGACGGCGCTTCATGCGCTTGAGGATCAGGTCGTTGCCGTGCTGCAGGGAGAGATGAAGGTGCGGCATGAGCCGCGGTTCGCCGGCGAAGAGATCGAACAGCAGGGGATCGATCTCTATGCCATCGAGCGACGACATCCGCAGACGGCGGAGCTCAGGAAAGCGATCGAGGATGGCCTGTACGAGTCGGCCGAGAGGAGGGCGGTCGGGCAGGTCGTGGCCCCACGAGGTCACGTCCACGCCGGTCAGCACCACCTCGGGCGCGCCCTGCGCCAGGTGGCCGTCGATTTCGGCGAGGACCTGCGAGATCGTCAGCGAACGGCTCGCGCCGCGGCCCGCGGGGATGACGCAGAAGGTGCAGCTATGATCGCACCCGTTCTGGACCGCGACGAAGGCGCGCGTGCGGCGCGGGGGAATTGCGGGCGCGCGCTCGGGCGCGTTCCAGGCTCGCCGGTCCAGCTTGCTCGTATTCGCGACCAGCCCGTCGACCTCGGGCATGGCGGCGAGCTGTTCGCGCTCGACCTCCGCAGCGCAGCCGGTGACGAGCAGGCGCGCGTCCGGCCGCTCGCGGCGCGCCTTGCGGATCGCCTGGCGCGTGGTGCGGACCGCCTCGGCCGTCACGGCGCAGCTATTGACCACCACCACGTCGCGTTCGCCGGCCAGCATGGCGCGTATATGCTCGCTCTCGGCGATGTTGAGGCGGCAGCCGAGCGAGATCACCTCGGGGCCGGCGCTCATGCGAAATCGTCCCACTCGAAGCTGCCGCGGTAGGCCTCGGCGGCAGGTCCGGCCATCGTGATCCGGCCGTCCTCCCCCCAGGCGATCGTCAGCACGCCGCCAGGCAGTTGCACTTCGACCTCGCGCTCGACGAGCCTGCGCCGCATCGCGGCGACCGCGGTGGCGCAGGCGCCGGTGCCGCAGGCGCGGGTGAGCCCCGCGCCGCGTTCCCAGACGCGCAGGCGAATTCGGCGGCGGCTCTCCACCGTCGCGACGTTGACGTTGACGCGCTCGGGAAATAGCGGGTCGCGCTCGATCCGCGGGCCCAGGGCTTCGAGTGGCAGCGCGTCGCAATCCTCGACGAAAAACACGACATGCGGATTGCCGACGTTCACCGCCGAGGGGCTCTCGAGTGCCTCCCATCCGACCGGCATCGTCAGCGTGTCCATCGCGTAGGCGAGGGGAATGTCCTCCCAGCCGAAGCGGGGCACGCCCATGTCGACGCGCGCGCCGCCGTTCGCGGGCTGGACGCGGATCGTGCCGCCCGCCGTCTCGACCAGGGCCTCCGCCCCGTGCAGCAGCGCCACCGCACGCGACGCATTGCCGCAGGCCTCGACCTCGCCGCCATCGGAATTGAAGATGCGCATGCGGAAATCGGCAGCTTCGGAGGGCTCGAGGAGGATCACCTGATCGCATCCGATCCCGGTGCGCCGGTTGGCCAGTGCCGCAGCAGTGGACGGTGTCATCGTCGGGAGGCGTTCGCCGCGTGCGTCGAGCACGACGAAGTCGTTGCCGAGACCGTGCATCTTGACGAAGGGAACGCGCATTGCTGGCGCATCTATGCGCCGCATGGCGGCGCGTCCAGTGTCAGGCGCTCTTGCTCATCGTCTCGGCGCCGTCCGGTGCGTTGTCGGTCAGCCGCCCCAGCGCACCGAGCCGCTCGCGGACCTGTTCGATCGTTTCAGGGCGGCCGTAGATATATCCCTGGCCCTTGAGCTGTCCCAGCTCGCGCAGGCGCGCGAGGACAGCGTCGTCCTCGATACCCTCGGCGGTGATCGGCATGCCGAGCCCTTCGCCGAGCGAAACGATCGCATCGACGATCTTCGATCCGTCGCCGTCCTGCCCCATCTCGCTGACGAAGCTGCGGTCGATCTTGATCCGATCGAACGGAAGGGAGCGCAGTTGTGCGAGGCTGGAATAGCCCGTGCCGAAATCGTCCAGGCTGATCTTTATGCCCTGGTTGCGCAGACTGAGGATCATCGAGCGGACCAGCGCGACATTCTCGTGCAGGCAGCTCTCCGTGATCTCGATTTCGAACCGCTGCGGCGGGAAATTGTGCTTCACCAGCAGCTTGAGCATGCGCTGGGCGAACCAGGGATCGTTGAGCTGCAGTGGCGAGATATTGACCGACAGCGTCAGCGCCGGATCCCACCGCTTCGCATCTTCAAGCGCGCGTTCGATGAGCTGTTCGGACAGGAGCGGGATCACGCCCATATCCTCGGCGACCGGAATGAATACCTCGGGCGAAACCAGGCCGAAACGGGGCGAGTTCCAGCGCGCAAGCATCTCGAATCCGGTGAGGCTGCCGGTTTCGATATCTATCTGCTGTTCGTAGTAGGGCACGAATTCGCCGTTGGCGAGGCCGGCGCGGATGCCGGCCTCGAGCGCATTGCGAAAGCGGCGCTCGTTCTCCATCTGTGGTTCGAACCAGTAGTAGCGATTCTTTCCCCGCTTCTTCGCGTGATACATGGCAATGTCGGCGCGGTGCAGGAAGGCCTGGGCGTCCGATATCCCGTCGAACGGCTCGTGCAGGGTGGAGGCGAGCCCGATGGACACCGTGATTTCCGCCGAATGGCCAGACAGGTCGACCGGCTCGGCGATCCGCTCGATCATGCGCTCCGTCAACCGGTCGATCCTGCTCGGGTTCGCAGCATCGTAGGGCAGGACGCAGGCGAACTCGTCGCCGCCGAGCCGGGCAATCAACGTCTCGGGAGGGAGGACGGCCCGGAGGCGCTGCGCGGTCTCTCGCAGCACCTTGTCACCGGCTATATGCCCGTTCAGGTCGTTGATCTGCTTGAAGTTGTCGAGATCGATCATCACGAAGGCGACCGCGTTCGCGGTGCCTGAGCAACGTGCGATGAGGCCCTCGGCGGAAGATGGAAGGCTCCGCCGATTGAGGCAACCGGTCAGCGGATCGGTATCCGCGAGCTCGCGCGCGCGCTCTTCCGCCGCCTTGCGTTGCTCGATCTCGGCGACGAGTTCGACATAGCGCCGCCAGCCGAAGATGATCAGCGCGATGTTGAGCAGCATGGCGCTAACGAGCAGGTCGTCCGGTCCAGGTCCGGTGCCGAGCCACCCGCGGATCGCCTTGGGCAGAACCGATCCGCCTGTGCCGATGAACATCAGGATCGCCGCGGCCGCGATTCCCATCGCGACCAGATCGCGATTGGCGGCCGGAACGTGCGGTTCTGTTTGCTTGCGTGACCCCATAGAATCGGCGACCGCCGCCACCTCGCCCCCAGATATCCCGATGTCTTTCATATGCCCGAACGAGTTGAAGAAGAGGTTAAGCACCCGCGACCGACATCGTTGGCAAGCTCCCGCCGGTAGTCAGGCGCCGCTCCGGCCGCTATCGCACGTCGGCGTCCGACAAGCGATCGAAGGAGAGTGTTTGCGTGCCCCGCTACTGGCTGATGAAATCCGAACCCGACGTCTACGGTTGGGATGATCTCGTCGCGGAAGGCGAGGGGACGTGGGACGGAGTGCGCAACCACCGGGCGAAGAACAATCTCGCCGCGATGAAGATCGGCGATCAGGCGTTCTTCTACCATTCCAACATCGGGCTCGAAATCGTCGGCGTCGTCGAGATCAGCGTGGCCGGGATCGCTGACCCGACCGACCCGGAGGGGAAGTGGGCGGCAGTGAAGGTCAAGCCGAAAGAGAAGCTGCCACGGCCGGTGACGCTCAAGCAAGTCAAGGCCGAGCCCGCGCTAGCGGACATGGAGCTTGTCCGTCAGTCGCGGCTGTCCGTGTCCGAAGTGCGCCCCGCAGAATGGAAGAAAATTCTGTCTATGGCAGGAGCTTAGCGAGCGGAACGAGGCACATTCGTCCGCGTTGGTCCTGCAAGATGGCGCGCAATCCCGCCCGCCGGCAGATAACGCAGGAGAGTTCCTCATGGGTGAATTCAAGGACAAGGCGAAGGGCCTCGGCAACGAGATCGCTGGCAATGCGAAGCGGGCGGCTGCCGAAGTGATCGGCAATCCGCGGCTCGACGCCGAAGGCAAGGCGCAGGAGCGCAAGGGGCAGGCGCAGAACCTCAAGGGCGAGGTGAAAGGCGCGGTCGGCGACAAGGTCTGATTAGCCGAGCTACGGACGCGAAAGGGCCGCTCGTCATGCGGCCCTTTTTCGTATGCGGCGCCGGTCAAACCGTCCCGCGGTGCGACATTCTGCAGAGGGTGGGAGCCGAATGGTTAGCAGAACGTTAATCACCCGCCATGCGCCGATCTCTTGTCCTCACCGACGAAGCCGCCCGCCATCCGTTTCGGGCGAGCCTGCCTCCGCATGTCACGCGAACGGAGGGAGATCTCTTGCGTCCCCCCCGGTGGCGCCCATCCATCGCAGAAGTGCGTTCTTTCGCAGCTGTTTACGTCAGCGGCGTTGTCGGGATCACCGCGTTCATCGCCTGACCGTTCAATCCGCCGCCGCAGGCGACTCCGCGAGGTAGAGCTTCTTTCCCAGCCAGCTTGAGATCAGGCACATGCCGGCGCTCAGCAGGAGCTGGTCCACGATCGCGACGTCCGCCGCGCTCAGCCCCATCGCGAGTATCGCGCCCGCCACCATGGCGCCGGAGTTGACGATATTGTTCGCCGCGATCGTGCGTGCGGTTTGTGTCTGCGGCACGAAGGTCGTCAGGAAGGCATAGAGCGGCACGACGAACATTCCGCCAGCGACTGCGATCCCGAGCAGGCAGACGAGGAGCGGGATCGCCAGTGGTTGCGCCATGAACTGGCCGACATTCATCAGCATGTCGCCGGGCGCTGGTGTCCACGCGCGACACACGACGTAGAACGCGACCACGAACATCGCCATCACGATTACCGAGCGCGGCGAATAGCGGGCGGATACGGTGCCCTTGAGCAGCGCATTGACCGAGACCGAGCCAATCGCGACGCCCACCGAGAACACCACCAGGAAGAGGCTGGCAACCTCCGGGCTCGCGGTGAGCACGTTCTTGGCGAGAGGAGGGAACTGGATGAACAGGACCGCGCCGATCGTCCAGAAGAAGCTGATCGCCATGATCGCCAGGAACACGCGACTGTCGTGCATCGTATTGCGTACCAGCACGAACGAGGATCGAAAGATATTGAAGTCGATCGGCTCGATCTCGCCCTGCGCTGGAGCAGGCGGGACGTGACGGGAGGCCAGATATCCGACGATCGCGACGGCGAAAACCAACGCGGCGGCTGCTTCCACCGGAATCCAGCCAGCGAGAATCGTGCCGAACAGGATCGCGATGTAAGTTCCCGCCTCGACCAGGCCGGTGCCGGCGAGAACCTCCTCCGGCTTCAGGTGCTGGGGCAGGATCGCGTACTTGATCGGACCGAAGAAGGTCGAATGAACGCCCATCGCGAACAGGGCGGCAAGCAGCAGCGGAATTGCCACATCCGCAAGGACCGACGGAGGGGCAATGACGCATCGTCCGGCCGTGGCGGCGCATTCGACGTCCTGCCAGGCGATGAGCAGACCCGCGCCGCCCACCGCCATGATCCCTATCTCGCAGGCTTTCACCACACGTATGATACGGGCCTTGTCGCTCATGTCGGCGAGCTGACCGGCCAGCGCAGAGAGAACGAAGAAGGGGAGAATGAATACGCCCGACGCGACCGCGCTGAACATCGCCTCTTCAGCCTCGGAATTGTAGACGACGTAGACCACGAACAGGACCATCGCCGTCTTGTAGAGGTTGTCGTTGAACGCGTTGAAAAGCTGCGTTGCAAACAGGGGCAGGAATCGGCGGCGGCGCAGGATATGCGTCGATGTGGTCATGCGTCTTGCGTCCGATCCCGTTGCGGCCTGCGCTTCCTGTAGAGTGCAGGACAGCGCGGACAAGTGGAAAGCATGGCTTTTTCCCTGCGGAAGGAGGCGTTAGGAAGGTGGCCGTGCTCAACCTGCCGAACATCCTGACACTGTCGCGTATTGTGACGATACCGCTCCTCGTAGCGCTGTTGTGGTGGCCAAGTTGGGCTTTCGGATATCTCCTCGCCTTCGCGCTCTACTGTCTGATGGGCGTTACCGACTATTTCGACGGTTATCTGGCGCGTGCGAGCGGTACGGTTTCGAAGCTGGGCGTGTTTCTCGATCCCATTGCCGACAAGATCATGGTCGCCGCGGTGATCCTGGTGCTGACGGCGCAGGGGTGGCTGCGCGGTCCGGTGGCGGGCGATTTCCATGTCATCGCGGGCCTTGTCATCCTGATGCGCGAGATCGCCGTGTCCGGCCTGCGGGAATTTCTCGGGCCGCTGCAGGTTTCGGTGCCGGTCAGCAAACTTGCCAAATGGAAGACCGCAGCGCAGATGATCTCGCTCGGAGCGCTCATTCTGGGCGGCGCGCTGCCGGGCTGGATGATGGCGTTTGGCGATACGAGCTTCAACGTGCCGCACCTCGTTGGCATTGTGACCCTCTGGACGGCCGCCGTGCTGACGGTGATTACCGGCTGGGACTACCTGCGGGTCGGTATCAAGCACATGGACTAAGCGGCGCTCACGGGCCCTCAACGCGTCCTAGCCGGCCCTCAGTTCCTCAGCCAGCAGCTCGAAATCGGCCTTGCGGGGCGAGTTCTTGCGCCAGATGAGCGCGATCTCGCGGCTGGCGGCTTGCGACTTGAGCGGGCGGGCGACGACCTCCGTTTCGTGAAGGATACCCGCATCGATCGCCATTTCGGGCAGCATCGTGAGTCCCAGATCATTGTTCACCATTTGCACCAGCGTGTGCAGGCTTGTGCCGATCATCGTCGCCGAGGCGCGCAGTTCGGGCCGGTTGCAGGCGGCGAGCGCGTGTTCCTTGAGGCAGTGCCCGTCCTCGAGCAGCAGCAGTCGCCCCTCGTCGATCATCGAAGGCGGGATGGCTGCGGGCGGATCGCGCGGATCGTCCTTCGGGAAGGCGACATAGAGCCGGTCGTCGGCGATATGCGCCATGTCGACTTCGCCGGTCGCGAACGGAAGGGCGAGCAGCACGCAGTCGACCCGTCCGTGGTGTAGGCTCTCCACCGCGTCGTTGCTCGTCTCCTCGCGCAGGAAGAGCTTGAGATCCGGACGTTCGCGGCGCAGCCGCGGCAGGATGCGCGGCAGCATGAAGGGGGCGATCGTGGGGATCACGCTCATCCGCAGCGTGCCCGACAGCGGCTTGCCGCTCGCGCGGACGAGGTCCGACAGTTCCTCCGCCTCGCGCAGCAGGCGGTGTGCCTTCTCGACCACCTGCTCGCCCAGCGTGGTGAAGCGCACCACGCGGCGGCTGCGCTCGACGAGCGTCACGCCGAGCAGCGATTCGAGCTCGCGGATGCCGGCCGAAAGGGTCGACTGGGAGACGAAGCTCGCCTCCGCCGCGCGCCCGAAATGGCCATGCTCGTGCAGCGCCACGAGATACTGGAGCTGCTTGATCGTGGGGAGATAGGTGGACATTGCTAGATAACGGGCCCTCTAAGGAACACATCCCTCATTCCGAGGAGCGGCTTGGGAGTGGCCGAGCGGCATCGCGAAGACCCCCGAAGGATTACTCGGCCGCTTCCGCCTCGGCCATGTCGTCTGCCGCGTCGTCGATGTGCGTCATATTCAGCTTGCCGCCCTTGACCGCGAAGGCGAGCTTGCCTTCGACCAGGTCGAGCGCATCCCGTCCGAATACCTCGTAACGCCACCCCTGGAGGACCGGCAGCTTGCGTACGCCTGCGGCGAGCGCCTCCATTTCATCCGAGCGGGTGAGCAGCCGGGCTGCAACGTCGATCTCGCGTGTGCGAATCTTGAGAAGCAGCTTGAGCAGATCGGCGACCAGCGCGCCTTCCTTGCCGAGCGGCGCGCCGCGCTTGGGCTTGTCGGGCATCTCGTCGGCGGGCAGCGGCTCGGCCTTTTCGAGCACCTTCATCAGCCGCTTGCCGATGTCGTTGTCTTTCCAGGCGTTGGAAAGTCCGCGCACCTTGACGAGATCGGCCTGCTGCTTCGGCGGATGGCTTGCAATGTCGGCCAGCGTTTCGTCGCGCATAATGCGACCGCGGGGGATGTTCTTGTGCTGCGCCTCGCTCTCGCGCCAGGCGGCAAGCGCCTTCAGCCGGCCGAGCACGGCCGGATTGCGGCCGGCCTGGCGGATACGGCGCCACGCCTCGCCCGCGTCGTTGCGGTAATTGGCCGGATCGGCGAGCTTCTCCATCTCGGCATCGAGCCATTCGCCGCGTCCGGTCTTCATCAGCTTCTTCAGGATCTTGGGGAAGATCCTGGAAAGATGCGTGACGTCGCCAATCGCGTATTCGATCTGTCGGGCGGTCAACGGGCGGCGGCTCCAGTCGGTGAAGCGGGCGCCCTTGTCGACCGTGATGCCGAGCCACGCTTCGACAAGGTTGGCATAGCCGATCTGCTCCGACTGACTGACCGCCATCATGGCGATCTGCGTGTCGAAGATCGGATGCGGGGTCTTGCCGGTCAGGTTGTAGATGATCTCGACGTCCTGCCCGCCCGCATGGAAAACCTTGAGCACGTCCTCGTTGTCGCACATCAGGTCGAGCAGGGGGGCGAGGTCGATCCCGTCTGCCAGCGGGTCGATCGCCGCGGCTTCCTCGTCATTGGCGATCTGCACCAGGCACAGTTCCGGCCAGTAGGTGTTCTCGCGCATGAATTCGGTATCGACGGTGACGAAGTCGGACTTCGCAAGACGTTCGCACAGCGCAGCGAGCGCGTCGGTGGTGGTAATCAGGTCGTGTATCTTCATTCGATCTTTTCTGTCGTGGGGCGGAGTACCGCCACTCGGGTGCCCGGTGCCTTGACAAAGGCCCGTGCTTCCCCTGTTAGCGCGCGCGACATGCCGCGGTGCGCCATCGGTGGCGCGCCCTTAGCGCCATAGCTCCGAAAATGGAAAGATTTTAGATGCACGCCTATCGTACCCACAACTGCGCACAACTGGCGAAGGCGAACGTCGGCGAAACTGTTCGTCTCTCGGGCTGGATCCATCGCAAGCGCGATCACGGCGGGGTGCTGTTCGTCGATCTGCGCGACCACTACGGATTGACCCAGATCGTCGCGGACGAGGACAGCCCGGCGCTGGGGGTGCTGGACGGGCTCAAATTGGAGTCGGTCGTCACCATCGACGGCGAGGTCAAGGCGCGGGCCGAGGGTACGGTGAACCCGAACCTGCCGACGGGCGAGATCGAGGTCTTCGCGCGTGGGGTGGCGGTGCAAAGCCGCGCCGAAGAACTTCCGCTGCCGGTCGCCGGCGAACAAGAATATCCGGAGGATATCCGCCTCAAGTATCGCTTCGTCGACCTTCGCCGCGAGACCATGCACCGCAACATCATGCTGCGCAGTCAGGTCATCACTTCGATCCGTCGCCGTATGACTGCGCAGGGTTTCACCGAGTTCCAGACACCGATCCTCGGCGCCTCCAGCCCCGAGGGCGCGCGCGACTATCTCGTGCCCAGCCGCTTGCACCCGGGCCGCTTCTACGCGCTCCCGCAGGCGCCGCAGATGTTCAAGCAGCTTCTGATGGTCGCCGGCTTCGACCGCTATTTCCAGATCGCACCGTGCTTCCGGGACGAGGATCTGCGCGCAGACCGCAGCCCCGAGTTCTACCAGCTCGATTTCGAGATGAGCTTCGTCACGCAGGAAGACGTGTTCCAGGCGATCGAGCCGGTGCTTGCCGGCGTGTTCGAGGAATTCGCGAACGGCAAGAGCGTGACGCCCGCGGGCGAGTTCCCGCGTATCCCCTATGCCGAGGCGATTCTGAAGTACGGCACCGACAAGCCGGATCTGCGCAATCCGCTGATCATTTCGGATGTCACCGATCACTTCCAAACGTCCGGCTTCGGCCTGTTCGAGAAGATCGTCGGCTCCGGCGGGCGCGTTCGCGTCGTTCCCGCGCCGAACACGCACGAGAAGAGCCGCAAATTCTTCGACGACATGAATGATTGGGCGCGGCGCGAAGGCTTCGCCGGGCTAGGTTACGTCACCCGCAAGGGCGGCGAGTTCGGCGGCCCGATCGCCAAGAACCACGGCACCGAAGGCATGGAGAAGCTCTATGCCGAACTCGGGCTAGGCGAGAACGACGGCCTGTTCTTCGCCGCGGGCAAGGAGAAGGACGCGGCCAAGCTCGCCGGTGCTGCGCGGACCCGCGTCGCCGAGGAGCTCGGCCTGATCGAGCAGGGCTGCTTCAAGTTCTGCTGGATCGTCGACTTCCCGATGTTCGAGTATGACGAGGAGCAGAAGAAGGTCGACTTCAGCCACAATCCCTTCTCGATGCCGCAGGGCGAGATGGAGGCGCTGGAGAACGAGGACCCGCTGACCATCAAGGCCTGGCAGTACGACATCGTCTGCAACGGCTACGAGCTGTCCTCGGGCGCGATCCGGAACCACCGGCCGGACATCATGTACAAGGCGTTCGAGATCGCCGGCTATTCGAAGGAGGACGTCGACGCGAACTTCTCGGGCATGATCGAGGCGTTCAAGCTCGGTGCGCCGCCGCACGGCGGCTCGGCCCCGGGGATCGACCGCATCGTCATGCTGCTGGCCGACGAGCCCAACATCCGCGAAGTCATCGCTTTCCCGCTCAACCAGCGTGCACAGGATCTGATGATGGGTGCCCCCTCCATGGTGAGCCCGCGCCAGCTTCGGGACGTGCACATCCGCACCGTCGATGCGCCGAAGCCGCAGCCGGGCGAGGATACGCGCGTCGATCGGGCCGGGGACGCTTGAGCGGGCACTTGCCAGCGCGTTCGCCGTTCATTAGGGCGAAAGCAACATTTAACCCCAATACACAGAGGGCATAGTATGAGCGATACCGCCGACCGCGTGCAGAAGATCGTCGTCGAGCATCTGGGCGTCGAAGCCGACAAGGTGACCCAGGATGCGAGCTTCATCGACGATCTCGGCGCCGACAGCCTCGACATCGTCGAGCTGGTGATGGCTTTCGAGGAAGAATTCGGCGTCGAGATTCCCGACGACGCGGCCGAGAAGATCACCACCGTCGGCGATGCGACGAAGTACATCGAAGAGCACAAGGGCTAACGCGCAAGCCTCATCCCCCGTTCGCCCCGAGCTTGTCGAGGGGCCGTTCTTCTTTCGGTCGAAACACCAGAAGAAAAAGCGGGGCTTCGACAGGCTCAGCCCGAACGGGTTGGGCCTGTTGTGCGTTCAGACAGGGGCCGATTGAGTTTGGAGAAGCAGATGCGCCGTGTGGTCGTAACCGGTCTGGGCCTCGTGACCCCTTTGGGGGGCGACGTCGAGACGACATGGAAGAACCTCATCGCCGGCAAGAGCGGAGCGGGGCAGATCACCCGCTTCGACGCGAGCAACCAGAAGTGCACCATTGCCTGCGAAGTGAAGGCGAAGGATCACGAATGGGGCTTCGACCCCGACAAGCGCGTTGATCATAAGGTCCAGCGGCAGGTCGATCCGTTCATCATTTATGGCATCGATGCCGCCGGTCAGGCGCTCGAGGACGCCGGCCTCGCCGAGATGGATGACGATCTCAAGCAGCGCACCGGCGTCTCGATCGGTTCGGGCATCGGCGGTCTGCCCGGAATCGAGAGCGAATCGATCGTGCTGCACGAGCGCGGTCCCGGCCGCGTGAGTCCCCACTTCGTTCACGGCCGGCTGATCAACCTCATCTCCGGACAGGTCTCGATCAAGTACGGCCTGATGGGGCCGAACCACTCCGTCGTGACCGCGTGCTCCACTGGCGCGCACTCGATCGGAGACGCCGCACGGATGATCCGCGAGGGTGACGCCGACGTGATGCTCGCAGGCGGCGCGGAAGGCACGATCAACCCGCTGGGCGTCGCGGGCTTCGCGCAGGCACGCGCGCTCAACATGAGCATGAACGACCGCCCGACCGAAGCGAGCCGCCCCTACGACAAGGACCGCGACGGTTTCGTCATGGGCGAAGGGGCGGGCGTGCTGGTGCTCGAGGAGTACGAGCACGCCAAGGCGCGCGGTGCGAAGATCTATGCCGAGGTGGTCGGCTACGGTCTCTCGGGCGACGCCTACCACGTCACGGCGCCGCATCCGGAAGGGAAGGGCGCCGAACTCGCGATGCGCATGGCGATCCGAAAGTCGGGTCTCGAGCCTTCCGAGATCGACTACGTCAACGCGCACGGCACTTCGACGATGGCGGATACGATCGAGCTCGCCGCGGTCAAGCGCGTAATGGGCGACGACCTCGGCGGCGCGTCGATGAGCAGCACCAAGTCCGCCATCGGGCACCTTCTGGGCGGCGCCGGTGCCGTGGAGAGCATCTTCTGCATCCTCGCCATCCGCGACCAGATCGTTCCGCCCACGCTCAACCTCGATAACCCCGACGAGGGGACCGAAGGCGTCGACCTTGTCCCGCACGAGGCGAAGAAGCGGGAGGTTCGCGCCGTGCTCAACAACAGCTTCGGCTTCGGTGGGACCAACGCCAGCCTGGTGATGAAGAAGGTCGACTGACATGCGCCGGCGCGGCTGCATCGTCGCCGGGGCGCTCGCCGCCCTGGCGTTGCTCACGGCCGTGGTGTTCGGCAGCCTGGCCTTCGGCTCCGCGCAGGTGCAGAAGGATACGGCGTTCATCGTCCCGTCGGGCGCGACGCTGACAGCCGTCGCGCACAAGCTGGAGAACGAGGGGCTGATCACTTCGGCCGACGGCTTCCTGCTGCGTGCCAAGCTGCTCGGCAGCTCCGACCCGATACAGGCCGGCGAGTTCCGCCTCCCGGCAGGGATCGGGCAGGGCGGCATTCTCGACACGTTCCAGCACGGTGAGGTGATCCGCCGCTTCATCACCATTCCCGAGGGCATGCCGTCGATTCTCGTCTACGAGAAGCTGATGGCGGAGCCGCTGCTGACCGGCGAGATTCCGGTGCCTGAAGAAGGCTCCGTCCTGCCCGACACGTATGCTTTCGAGCGAGGGGAGGCGCGGACCGCGGTTCTCGCGCGGATGCAGGCGGCGATGCGTAACTATCTCGCTGAGGCGTGGCCCAAACGCGGGGAGGACATCGCCGTCGATACGATCGAGGAGGCGGTGACGTTGGCTTCGATCGTCGAGAAGGAAACCGCGCTGCCGAAGGAGCGGCGGATGGTCGCGGGGCTCTACTCGAACCGGGTAAAGGACGGCATGTTCCTCCAGGCGGATCCGACGATCATCTACCCGATCACGAAGGGCAAACCGCTCGGCCGCCGCATCCGCCAGTCGGAGATTGCGGCGATCAACGACTACAACACCTATTCGATGGCGGGCCTTCCGAAGGGCCCGATCACCAACCCGGGGCGGGAGAGCATTGCCGCGGTACTCAATCCCGCGAAAACCGACGCGCTTTACATGGTCGCCGACGGCACGGGCGGGCACGTGTTTAATTCGGACTATGCCGCGCACCAGGAAGCGGTCGACAAGTGGTTCGCCATTCGCCGCGCACGTGGAGAGATGTGACCGGAGCGGCATCTGCGCCGTTGATCGTCACGGCAGAACTGCCGCCGGACCTCCACCGCTGGGCGACGCGATTGCGCACAGCGCACTACCCGCCCGAGCGCAACGTTCTGGAAGCGCATGTCACCCTGTTCCACGTGCTTCCGCCAAGTGCCGAGAACGAGGTTCGCGACGAGCTCGCCGCGGCCGCGGCCCGGTACGCGCCGCCCGCAGCGCGACTCGAGGGAATCCTGCCGCTTGGGGAGGGCACCGCACTGCGCCTTTTCAGTCCCGCGATGCTGATGCTTCGTGAGGAGCTGGCCGCGCGGTTTCACGGCCTGCTGACAGCGCAGGACGCGCACCAGCCGCGCCTCCACGTCACCATCCAGAACAAAGTGCCGGTGCGGGCGGCGCGCGAGCTTCAACGCACGCTCGCGGCCGAGATCGAGCCGCGCGGCTTCAGCTTTCCCGCGCTTGCGCTGTACTACTATCGCGGCGGGCCGTGGGAGTTCGTCAAGCGCTGGCCGTTCCGCGGCAAAAACCGAGGTTGACCGGCTCGCAAGCCCGCCCTAAATGCGCCGCCTGCCCCCGCACCCGCGGGGGCGCCGAAGCCGCTGCGCGGCCGGCATAAGCCCCGTGGGGCGGAGTAGCTCAGGTGGTTAGAGCAGCGGAATCATAATCCGCGTGTCGGGGGTTCGAGTCCCTCCTCCGCTACCATTCGCGAATCGCTTCCAGGACGTCGCATTTTCGGCGGTTTTCCGTCGGCCTTGAGGTGGCGAAGCGCGCCGGAATCATACATTTCGCACACTCGTCGCATGGTCAGATCGGCCATTCTTTGCCCCCGCTTTGACGTCACTCGTGTGAGAATTCGTGTGATCGTTCCGGGCAGGGAAGAAGGTCGGCGCGTCAAACGGCGCATTTGCGCGGGCAAAAACCAATATAGAACTGAGCTCGGAGCGTTCCGGCCTTCCGATCGAGAAAGCCGGGTGGCGCGAACTAGCGGATCACTGGCTATCATCGCCAGCTTGTCGCTGGCGGCGTCACTGTCGAGGAAGCATCGCTCAAGGGCAGCGACAATCCGCGGCGTCCGATGGATTGCTGCGGCAAATGCTGCACGATGCCGGCAATCGGCGGGGCCGCGAACGGTTGCGTGCTGTCGGACGGCCATTAAAGGGAGCCGATGCGCCTCAGACATATCGAAGTTTTCTACGCCGTTTATCGCACAGGTTCGGTCACCGGCGCCGCTCAAGAGCTGAACGTCTCCCAGCCCTCGGTCAGCAAAGTGCTGCGCCATGCTGAGGACCAGCTCGGCTATCCACTCTTCCGGCGCAGCAAGGGGCGGCTCGAGCCGACCGAAGCCGGACACGAACTGTTCGGCGAAGTGGACGAGGTCTACCGGATGATCCGTTCGCTGAGGCGGACTGCGCAGAACATCGGTTCGCGCAGGGGCGGACATATAAAGCTGGGGCTCTTGCCTTCGCTGGGCTTTGGCGTGATCCCGGAGGCGATTGCCCGCCTTCGGGCAGAGCATCCCGACGTCAGCTTCGAACTCGACACGCTTCACACGCGCGACATCGCCTCGTCGCTGTACGAGCGCGGATGTGATGTGGCGATCGGCTACGGAGCCGCCGCCAAGTCCAGACTGGCGGTTCGCCAGATCGGCGAGATCGAGCTCTTGGTCGCGGCACGAAAGGACCAGTACGTGCCTGCCGACGGAGTGGTCGACATCGAGGACCTTTCAGATCGGGACTTCATTGGGCTTCGCGACAGCGGACCGTCGGGCGCCGTGCTGGTCGATGAGATCGACCGCCTCGGGGTCGTACCGCGCGAGGTTGTCACGGCGCGAACCTACTACGTCGCCCTCGCATTGGCGGAGCGCGGCGTGGGAGTGACGGTGGTCGACGAGTTCACCGCACGCGACATGCGCAGCGATGTCATCGGGCTCTATCGGTTCCGAACACCGATCGTCGCACCGGTGTCGGCGTATTTCCTCCAGGAGAATGCAGAGGCACCGTTGCTGTCGGGATTTCTCGACACGGTAGAGGACATTCTGAGCACGAGGCCCGGGCAGAGAGTATAACCTCAGGCTATATCGATGCGAACTGTTTATCGGACGGGCTTTCTTGCCTTCTCGATCGCTGCGGTGCCACAAAAGTGCAACAGGCGGCCGGGCCGCTAGACACTCATTCTTCCAGGGGAGGGAAGCTGATGACACGCTCCAAGCGCACGCTCATGCGCGCATTCTTCATGGCGACCACGGCCGGTCTAGCAGCCCCGGCGCTTGCGCAGCCGGAGCCGGTCGCCGTTCCCGAGCCGCAGGAAGCGGAGGAGAACGCCGAAATCGTGGTCGTCGGCACCCAGATCAGGGGGTCGAAGATCACCGAGACGCTGCCGGTCACCGTGCTCGATGCAGACGGTATCGACGCAATCGCCGCATCCTCCGGTGATGAGCTGTTTCGCGCCATCCCCCAAGCCGGCGATGTGGGGTTCAACGAACAGCGCACTACCGGCGGCATCAACGACGCGCGCGGCGATGTCGCTTCGATCAATCTGCGGTCGCTCGGGACGGGAAATACTCTCGTCCTGCTGAACGGTCGCCGGATGGTGCTTCATCCCGGATATCAGACGGAAAACCTCGTCCCGGTCACGTCGGTCAACGCGAACGCGATCCCGGTTGCTGGTGTCCGCCGGCTAGAGGTGCTGCGCGACGGCGCGGCCGCGATCTACGGCACCGATGCCGTGGGCGGCGTCGTCAACACCGTGCTGCGCGACAATTTCGACGGCGTGACCGCAGAGGTCCAGTACGGCGGGTCCGAGGGTACGTCGCTGCGCGAGTTCAGCGGCAACGCGGCGCTGGGGCATACCTTCAACCAAGGCCGCACGAATGTCTCGCTGTTCGTCGATTATCTCGCCCGGGAGGGAATGCCAGCAAGCGATCGGCGCTATGCGCGCAATTACGATACCCGATGGCTCGTCGACGGAACACCGTTCGAGGGCGATACCGATTTCGACAACCGTTCGACCAACTCGCCGTTCGGCGAATTCCAGCTCTACGGCTATACGGCGACCGTCCATCAGAACGGAACGGCCATCACCTCGCCGAGCGACTATTGGCATATCCAGCCCGACACGATCGCCGGCTGCCTCGCGGACCTCGGTAACGGTCTGTGCGCCGACAACAGCACGCAGAACTCGGTCAACGACGAGGACCGGATGTACCGCTACAATCTGGCGCACGATCGCTGGATCGTGGGCGATACACAGCGCTTCAATTCGTTCCTGTTCGCCAACCACGAGTTCGACAGCGGGTTGGAGCTTTTTGCCGAAGCCGGCCTCTACCTGTCGGATTACACGACCCATCGGGAAGCAGATGCGCCGCTGACCGCAGTCGACATCATCGTGCCGGCCAACAACTACTGGAATCCGTTCGGTCCGACGCACTTTTCCGACGGCAGCGTGAACCCCAATCGCCTGCCCGGGCTCGATATCCCCGATGAAGGCGTGGCGATGGTCCTCAACGACTATCGCTTCGTCGACGCCGGTCCGGAGGTGATCGAGGTCAAGAACACCAGCTATCGCTTGCTTGCCGGCCTGCGGGGGGAAGTCGAGGGATGGAATTGGGAATCGGCTCTCCTCTGGTCCGAAGCCGAGACGGAGGACAAGTCCAACCGGATCAGCAACACGCTGCTGCAGCAGTCGCTCGCGCTGGAAACGCCGATGGCCTACAACGTCTTCAACGGCGGCAATCTGGAGGATTTCTCCAACGGCGACACCACGCGCAATGACCAGGCGATCATCGATGCGATCACGGTAGACGCCTATCGCACGAACAAATCCCAGCTCGGCCTCTGGGACCTGCGCGTCTCGCGGCCTGACCTGTTCGCTCTGCCTGCCGGCGACGTTGGCGTCGCGTTCGGCGGTGAGTTCCGCTACGAGGCGTTCAAAGACGACCGCGACGAGCGGCTCGACGGGACCATCACCTTCACCAATCCCGTGTCGGGCGACATTTCCACCAGCGACCTGCTGGGTTCCAGCGCTACGCCCGACTCTTCGGGGGAGCGGGATGTCGCCTCGGCCTATCTCGAGTTCGCCATTCCGGTCATCAGCCCGTCAATGGAAATCCCGCTCGTCCGGGCGTTCGAAGTACAGGCCGCAGCCCGTTTCGAAAGCTACTCCGACGTCGGAGAGATTCTGAAACCCAAGGTGGCGGCGGCCTGGACGGTGTTTCCCTGGCTCAAGTTCCGCGGCTCCTATTCGGAAGGTTTCCGCGCACCGAACCTGGTGCAGATCAACGAGAACGGGCTGGAGCGCAGCAACGGACGGCTCGACTACGTGCGCTGCGAGGCGGACCTGCGCGCGGGTCGGATCGCCAGCCTCGACGATTGCGGCCGGTCGCAGTCGGTCGTGAGTCAGCGCGAGGGCAGTGACGAACTGGGGCCGGAAACGAACGATTCCTATAGCCTTGGCGTCGTGTTCCAGCCCATGATCGCCAACAACCGCTTTGGACGGATCACGGCGACAGTCGATTACTGGCGGATCAATCAGAGGGACGTGGTCGGCATCTTCGGCGACGACAACCAGATCGCCTACGATTATCTCCTACGCACCCGCGGCTCATCGAATCCCGCGGTCGTCCGCGATACACCGACGCAGGAAGATATCGATAACTTCGCAGGGACCGGCTTGGAGCCGGTGGGCGAAATCCTCTTCGTGAGCGACCGGTACATGAATCTGCTGCCGCGCCGGATCGAGGGAATCGATTTTACGCTGCTCTACGAACTCGACGATACCGCGGTTGGCGACTTTACACTGAACGTCAACGCGGCCCACCTGCTGCGGTTCGACCAGGAACCCTCGCCTGAAGCGCAGGAGATCATCGACGCCCAGGCGGCGGGCGAGATCTTCCAGGGCTTTGTGGTCGACGGCGCGGAAGGTCTGCTGCGGCAGGATGGCAACCCGCGCTGGCGGCTTTCAACCTCGCTCACCTGGCGCCTCGGCAACTTCGGCGCCGGCGTGTTCGGCCGCTACGTCAGTTCGGTCAAGGATACCGGTGCAACGCTGGACGACGGCACGCAGTGGGTGGTGGACGACTGGGCCTACGCCAACGTCTATGTGCAATATACGTTCGACAAGGGGGCGCTCGACAACACACGGCTTCGCCTGGGCGTGCGCAACGTGACGAACGAGGAGCCGCCGCTTGCCGATAGCAGTTTCGGCTATCTGGGAGCGCTGCATTCGAGCCGGGGCCGCTACTGGTACGCCTCGATCCGGAAGCGGTTCTGAGCGCAAAAGGCATGAAGTCTCGGTGCAAGATGGCGAGCCGTCTGGCGGCGGCCCTGCTCGCTGTTCCTTCGGCGGCGGCGGCGGAACTGCCGGCGGCAGACCTGCTCATCGTTGGCGGTGAAGTTCACGACGGCACGGGCGCGGCCGGGCGGACAGCGGACATCGCGGTGCGAGACGACCGCATCGTGTACGTGGGACCCGACGGGGAACGGGCAGTGCATGCCGCCCGGATCCTAGATGCGTCCGGATTGCTGGTCATGCCCGGTTTTATCGATCCGCACACACACGCCGACGGCGACCTCCTGTCCAGCGATCCCGACCGACGGGAGAATCCCGCCTACCTGCATCAGGGTGTAACAACCGTGGTGATCGGGAATGACGGCGGTGGCTCTCCGGACATCGCGGAGAAAGCCGCCGGGCTCGAGAACGCAGGCGTCGGCACGAATGTGGGGCTGATGGTCGGGTTCGGGCCGGTGAGGGAAGAAGTGCTCGGCGAAACGAACCGCGCGCCGACAGCTGACGAGCTTGCCAGGATGCAGCGGCGGGTCGCGCGCGCCATCTGCCAAGGTGCGCTGGGATTCTCGACCGGGCTGCACTACGCGCCGCAAACGTTTGCCGAAACCGGTGAAATCGTCGCCCTCACTCGCGAGGCGGGCAAACGCGGCGCGATCTACGATAGCCATCTGCGCGACGAAAGCAGCTATTCGACCGGCCTCAAGGCATCCGTAGCCGAAGCGATTGCGATCGGGCGGGAGGCCGGCGCGCCAGTCCACATCGCCCACATCAAGGCACTTGGCCCCGACGTGTGGGGTTCGAGCGGCGAGATCATCGATATGGTAGACGAGGCGCGAGCTCGCGGACAGCGAGTTACGGCGGACCAGTATCCGTGGCGCGCCTCCGGCACGCGTATCAGCAATGCACTCGTCCCGCGCTGGGCGCTCGACGGTGGCATGCCGGGGCTGCGGGCACGATTCGACGATCCGGAGGCCGCCGCACGTCTACGCACGGAAATGGCGGAGAATCTTCGTCGTCGTGGAGGGGCGGAGACGCTTCTGATCACACGGGGGATCGGTGATGCCGACAGATGGGACGGCAAGACCCTGGCCGAAGTCGCCGCGGCGATGGGGTCGAAGCCGATCGAAGCTGCCATTGCGATCCTGCGACGCTCGGACGCGCGCGTCGCCTCCTTCAACATGGATCGGTCCGACATCGAGGCATTTGCAGTGCAGCCCTGGGTTATGACCGGTTCGGACGGCAGCACCGGCCACCCACGCAAGTATGCGACTTATCCCAAGGCCTATCGCGATCTCGTCACATCGGGAAAGCTCGATCTGCCTACGTTCGTCAGGCGAAGCAGTGGACTGGTCGCCGACACGCTCGGCTTGACCAACCGGGGCTATCTGGAAGCGGATGCGTTCGCCGACATCGTCATCATTGATGCAGAGCGGTTCGTGCCGCGGGCTGGATATGCCAATCCAGAGGAGCTCTCGGAAGGCGTCGTCCACCTCATCGTCAACGGCAGCTTGGCCATCGAGAACGGCCGGCCTACGGGTGTGCACTCCGGGCGCGTCCTGCTGCGCCAGCCTTCACGAGGAACCTGCCCATGATCCGCTCGCTCGCTCGTCGCTGGTTTGCCATCGTCCTGTGGAAGCGGATTCTGGCGGCCTTGGTGCTCGGCGCCCTCGCCGGGCTCGTGCTCGGGCAGGCAGCGGAGCAGATCAAGTGGATCGGCGATCTCTTCATCCGGATGATCCGCATGCTGATCGTGCCGCTCGTTTTCGTGACGCTCGTTGCCGGTGTCACCGCCATGAAGGACCCGAAGCGCCTCGGCTCGATCGGCGGCAAGGCGATCGCGCTCTATCTCGGCACGACCTTCTTCGCCATCGTGATCGGTATCATGCTCGCCCTCATCTTCCGACCGGGGGACGGAATCGACCTGAGCGGCGCGGAAGCCAGGCCAGTGGGCGAGCCCGGCTCGCTGGCGGATCGCCTGCTCGGCATCGTGCCCGAAAATCCATTCGCAGCATTCGCCGAAGGCAACGTGCTGGCAGTGATCTTCTTTGCGATCATGGTCGGCGCCGGGCTGATTCTCGCGGCCGAGCGGGGTAAACCCCTTGTGGACCTGTTCGACGCCGGTTCGGAAACCATGCTCAAGGTCACCGGGATCGTGATGGAGTTCGCGCCGTTCGGTGTGTTCGCCCTCGTCGCCTGGGTCATGGGCACAGTGGGCCCGGGCACCTTCCTCAACGTCTTTCTCCTGGCTGTGGCTGTCTATCTCGGCTGCTTCCTTCATATGTTGCTGGTCCACGGCGCGATCGTGAAGTTCCTTGCCCGTCTGCCGGTGCTGCCCTTCTTCCGTGGCGTGCGTGAGCCGCAGCTCGTCGGCTATTCGACATCGTCGAGTTCGGCCACGCTCCCTGCAAGCTTGTCGGCAGCCGAGCACAACCTCGGGATTCAGCCACCGGTTGCGTCGTCTGTCCTGCCGCTCGGTGCGACAGTCAACATGGACGGGACGGCGCTCTACGTTGCGATGATCTCCATCTTCGCCGCGCAGGCGTTTGGCATACCCCTCGATCTATTCGGCTATCTGTTGATCGGTCTGACGACCACACTCGTCTCCGTAGGTACGGCCTCGGTCCCATCGGCGTCGCTGTTTCTGATGGCCGCCGTGCTCGACGTCATTGGCATGAGTGCGGCGCAGACGGCGATCGTAGTCGGCTTTATCCTGCCGTTCGACCGCATTCTGGACATGATGCGCACCGTGGCGAACGTTACCGGCGATCTCGCGGTCGCGACGGTGGTAGCCGTGTGGGAAGGCGAAATCGACCGCGAGACCTACATGGCCCTGCCCACCGAGTAAGGAGCCTTCGATCATGCAGCCGTTCCATCTCGCCTTTCCGACCGTCGACCTGACGGCGACGCGCGCCTTCATGATCGATGTGATCGGCGCACGGATCGGACGCGAAGCGAGCCGCTGGGTCGATTTCGACCTGTTCGGCCACCAGGTTACCGCCCACCTCGTCGATGCTGGCGAGGGCGCACCGACCAACCCGGTCGACGGCCATGCCGTGCCGGCGTTCCATTTCGGTGTGGTGCTCGAGTGGGACGAATGGGAGAACCTCGCCCGACGCTTACGTGATCGCGGGGTCGAGTTCCTGATCGAGCCCTACGTGCGCTTTGCCGGCAAGCCCGGCGAGCAAGGCACCTTCTTTGTCCGTGAGCCGGCCGGCACCGCGCTGGAGTTCAAGACCTTCCGGGACATGGCCCAACTCTTCGCAACCTGAGGGGAGACATCCGATGAAACGCCTTGCCACCGCCGTCGCGGTGATTGCTCTGTGCCTGTCCCCCATGGCGCACGTCCCGCTGGCGGGACAGCAACAACTTCTCGACTACGATACCATCCACCACCCGGTCGTCGACGACGAGGCGATGGTGGTAAGTCAAAACCAGCTAGCGAGCCGGATCGGTGCGCAGATCATGGCCGAGGGCGGAAATGCCGTTGACGCGGCGGTGGCGACCGGATTCGCGCTCGCGGTGACCCTGCCGCGCGCCGGCAATCTCGGCGGCGGCGGGTTCATGCTCGTCTACCTTGCGAGCGAGAACCGCACCGTCGCGATCGACTATCGCTCGGCGGCGCCGGCGGCGGCCGAGGCCAAGCTGTTCCTCGATCGCAAGGGCCGTCGTAAGGACAACGCCGACTATGGCCACATGGCGGCCGCCGTTCCGGGGACCGTCGCCGGCTTGAAGCTCGCACACGAGCGGTGGGGGTCGCTGCCGTGGGAAAGGGTAGTGCGCCCGGCGGTCGAGATCGCCCGCGACGGGATCGTGGTGACTCGCGACCTGTCCGAGGCGCTGCGCTGGGGTCGGAAGCGACTGGAGAGCTCTGATGCGGCGATGGCGACGTTCTTCAAGCCCGACGGCTCACCGTACGTGTTCGGCGAGAAACTCCGGCAGCCGGAGCTTGCCTGGACGCTCGAGCGCATTGCCACCGCCGGCGCCGACGATTTCTACCGCGGCGAGATCGCGAAGCGGATCGTCGCGGACATGGAAGCACAAGGCGGCCTGATCGCGGCAAGCGACCTTGCCGCCTACGAAGCCAAGTTACGCGAGCCCATCGCGACCGACTATCGCGGCCTGCAGGTGGTGACGATGCCGCCGGCCAGTTCGGGCGGCGTCGCATTGCTCGAGATGCTCAACATGCTTGAGCGATTCAACTTGCGCGAGATGGGGCACAACAGCGCCTCGACCGTGCACATCCTTTCGGAGACAATGAAGCTTGCCTACGCCGATCGCCGAAAGTCGATGGGCGATCCCGATTTCGTGCAGAACCCCGTCTCGACACTCATTTCGAAAGCCTATGCTCAGGAGCGAGCCAGGCTCATCTCGCGCGAACGCAGTACTCCGCCCGAGATGATCTCGCCTTTCGACCCGTTCGCCGGGGAAAGCCCCGACACCACGCACTTCTCCGTCGTAGACAAGCAGGGCAACGTCGTCTCCAACACCTACACCCTCGGCTCGTCGTTCGGGTCCGGTGCGCTGGTGGAAGGCGCGGGCTTCTTGCTCGACAACCAGATCAAGAATTTCTCGCTGCGGGTGAACGTACCCGGCGCGACGTTCTCGAACAGCGAGATGAACAAGATCGAGCCGGGCAAGCGGATGCTTTCGAGCATGACCCCCACGATCGTATTCCGCGAGGGCAAACCATACATGGTGGTCGGATCACCTGGCGGCAGCACGATCATCAACACGGTGCTGCAGATCATCCTCAACGTCGTGGATCACGACATGAACATTGCCGAGGCGACCTTCGCTCCGCGCATGCACCAGAACTGGAAGCCTTCGGAGCTCGAGCTGGAGCCTGGCTTCAACATCGATTCCCTGCGTGTCCTGGAATCCCTCGGGCATGAAATCGAGGTGCGCGATACGATCGGCAGCGCCCAAACCATCATGCTCGAAAACGGCAAGATTCTCGGCGCCGCCGATCCGCGCAGGCCCGGCGCCGCCGCGGTTGGCGTGAGCAACCTGCGCGCGTTTGCCGAGTAAATCGGGAGTGAGGGCGCCTCAGACCGCCTGAGGATCGAAGGCCACGGCCTCGATTTCGATGTCAGCTTCGGCGACGAGGCCCGACACGACAGTCGATCTGGTCGGATACGGGCGCGTGAAGAGCTCCGCGTAGACAGCGTTCATTCCCGCCATGTGCTCGGCCGAAGTCAGCCAAACGGTTGTCTTCACTACGTCGGCAAGGTCGAGGCCTTCGGCATGCAGCAAGGACCGCATGTTCGCAATCGCCTGTCTGGTCTGCTCCTCGATGGGACCGTTGCACATCCCACCTTCGGGTGTGCGCGGGAGTTGTCCCGACAGAAAGAGGAGCGCGCCGGCCCGGCGCGTCCTGCTCAGCGGGATCCCGGGTTTCGAAGCATCTGTGCTCATAATTCTTCCTTCGTTGATAGAGCCTGATGCTCTGGAACAAGGAGACGTGCCAAACGCTCGGCCGAACCCATCGCGAGAGTCCAGCCGAGAACGCCATGGCCGAGATTGTAAGCGAGGCGCGGGTGCGGCCGCGCAATCCGTGGCTGTGCGTCGGGAGTCATTGGCCGAAGCCCGGCCCAGAAGGCCTCCGCCCGCTCGAATGCAGCGCCCTTCGGCATCGATTCGCGTGCGCCTGCGAGCAGTGCCTCCAGCCTTTGTGGGTCGACCGCCCGGTCCGCGTTCCCGAGGTCGGCGAGACCTGCAACGCGAACGCGCTCGCGCAGCCGTGTGAAGACAATACGGGCGTCGACGTCGGTGATGCTGATCGAAGGGGAAGCGGCTGTTGCCGAGGCCGTGAACGAGTAGCCCTTCATGGGCATGATCGGAAGGACGATTCCGAGCTGGCGCAGCAACTTGCCCCCATCGGCGCCCGAACAGTCGATCACGATATCGGCCACCATTTCCGCGCCGTCAGCGCACATGGCAACCGCCTTGTCTGTATCGATGTGCAGGCGTTCGACCGTCTGTCGGAATGCGCACTTGACCCCGTAGCGACCGACCAAGAGGTCGCGCATCGCATGAGCGAACCGATGCGGATCGCCGACCGCTTCGTCCGGCGAATAGAGCACACCTCTTATGCCGGGTGCGGACCACTCTAGCGCCGGCTCCCTCGTCACGGCCTCCGCTGGCGAGAGCACTACCTGCGCCACGCCGGGCCCAGCCTTCATCGCAGCGACCGCCTGGGCGGCCTTCCAGCTCCGTTCGGAACGGTAGACGTGCATCTTGCCGGCCTTGCGGTAGCCGAAGTCGAGCCGATGGAGGTCGATCAGTTCGTCCATCGCCGCGCGCGATTCCAGCGCCAGTAGAAGAACGCCGAGCGTGTTGCTGCGGAACCGCTTCTGCGTGCAGTTGGCCAGAAAGGCGGCAATCCACCTGAGATAGCCGGGATCGAGGCGCGCACGCATGCGGAAGGCCGGAACCAGTCCGAGCGCCAGTCGAGGCAACTGCGTCAGCAAGCCGGGGCTGGCCAGCGCATCTGTATAAAGATAGCTGAGCTGAGCTCCGTTTGCGCGCGAGGTCTCCATCGCGGGCTCGCCATGCCGCTCGACCAGCGTCACTTCGACCCCGCGCCGGGCGAGGGCGTAGGCAGTCGAGACTCCCACGACGCCTGCGCCCACGATGATAGCAGTCGCTGGAGGTCTCATCGTTCGGATGTCGCGCTGAAAGTCCCGACCGTTCCGTCGCGACGTGGGTCCGCGCCCCCGACGAATCCGCTCCCGCTGGCGAAGATGGCGTGAAGCCCGGATTCCTCGCCGCTTCCCGGACGGACGTCTATACCCCGCGCTGCGAGGCTTTGACGAACAGAAGGCGGCAGCTTCGACGCTTCGCCACGGACGGAATCACCACGCGCAACGATGTTGGGCAGAGCGATCGCTTCTGTCGGCGAGAGCTTCCAATCGATCATTCCAACGATCGTCTTGGCGACATAGGCGACGATCGCGTTCCCGCCGGGCGAGCCGAGTGCGGCTACCACTTTTCCCTCGCGATCGAGCACGATCGTCGGCGACATGGAGGATCGGGGACGCTTTCTGCCGGCCACCGCGTTCGCTGCGGGCCGTCCGTCGTCGTCTACGGGTGAGAAAGCAAAGTCCGTCAATTGGTTGTTGAGGAAGAACCCGGCAGCGGTGCGGCCCGAGCCAAAATAGGATTCGATGGTTGTCGTCATCGAAAGGACATTTCCTTCGGTGTCGGCAATCACGAAATGCGAGGTGCCGCCCGGCTCACGCGTGGAATCCGTCCCGGGCGCGTCGAGCATGAGTTCGCCTGCCTGCGGAACCGGCATGGCGATTTCCCCGATCATGGCGCGGCGGCTCGCGAGGTAGATCGGGTCGAGCATCTCGTCGACCGGAACCCGGACGAAGTTCGGATCCCCGACGTACCGATCCCGATCAGCGTAGGCGAGCTTGCTCGCTTCCGCGAACAGGAACCAAGACTGCGGATGGTTCGGACCCAGGGCGGCGACGTCCGTACCTTCGAGAATGCCGAGGATCTGCAAGACCGCAACCCCGCTCGACGGCGGTGGGGGAACGCAGACCAGATAGACTCTGTACGGTCGGCACAGCGGCTCGTCGCGCTCGGCGCGATAATCGAGCAGGTCTTGGCGGGTCATTCCTCCGGGCAGGGGCGCTGCACGAGTGCGAGCGACCAGAGGAGCGGCGATCTCGTCGCTGTCGTAAAAGAACGAAGGGCCGTTCTCAGCAATCAGCCGCAACGTCTCGGCATATACCGGATTCGCATAGTGGGCGCCTTCGCCGAGCAACTCGCCGCCGCTGCCACGGAAAGCTTCGCGAACATCGTCGGCGCTCGACTGGGGGTAGGGGCCGCGGATATATCTCGCAGTGCGGCCCGTGAGAGGGTAGCCTTGGCGCGCGAGCGCGATCGTGCCTTCGAACGCACTTGCCCACGGCAATCTACCATGATCGGCATGTGCCTGTCCGAGCATCGCCAGCACGCCGGGCACACCGGTAGCGCGACCCCCGAGCATCGCCTCGCTGCGCGGCAGGGGCGTGCCGTCGCGGCCAAGGAGCATATCGGGTACTGCGCTGGCGGGTGCCTTCTCGCGCCCGTTGTAAGCGGACATCTTGCCGCTTGCGGCATCATAGTAGAGCAGGAATGCGCCGCCCCCTATGCCCGAACTTTGCGGCTCCACGAGGCCGAGCATACTCTGAACGGCGATTGCCGCATCGATCGCATTGCCCCCTCGAGCAATGATCTCCAGGCCGGCGTGCGTGGCTTCCGGATGTGCGGCGACGACAACGGCCTCCCTTGGAGCGCCAATGTGCGGTTCGACATGAACGGATTGCGCGCAGGAGGCCGAGGTCGCCGCCAGAGCGACAGCCAAAATCAGGCGCTGCACGTGGCGCGTGGACCGGGAAGCAAAATGATGTCTGATCAATGGGGTGCCCGCTTTGAGTTCACCCCATCAGTAGCGATCGAGCTTGCCGCGAACCTATGAGAGACCGTTCTCCGCCCTATAGACGCAGGTTATCGAAGCACTGTGGCCAAGATCCATGCACGCGATCCCAAGCGTCTGCAGATCGACCGAAGCTGGCAGCATCGCGAGATCGACACCGGCCGCACAAGGCCCTCCTCCGCTCGGGCCCGGCAGGGACAGACATCGGAATCGCGCAGCCGAGTTCCGAGCACGGTCGCGACCAGCCCCTTCGACGATGCGAACTCCGGAGAGATCGGACATCCGGTGCCGACGTGCTGAGAGGGCGCTTTCATCTTGGAAGCGGACGACGCTTCGAGCAAACTTGCAGATCTGACCTTCCCTTCAACCTCGATTGATGTGGTGTTCAACCGGCTGCGCCCTGACGCCCTGCTGAGATTCCAGCATACCCGGCGTGTACTCTCGTCAAACCTCCAAGGTGACATGCAGAGTGCGTCGGGGGGCGATCAGTGCGTTCAGAACTTCGAATTCGAGCGACAACGCGCTGGTATCGGTACCTGGCAGCAGCCAGATTGAAGTCTCGCCACTTGCCGGAACCTCGATGATCGGTCCTGCCGTCAGGATTTGGTCCGTGCCCTTCCGCCGCAAGGCGAAAGGCGACGATGCCTTGTTGCGGATCACGACTTTGACCGGATCTCCTGGCGCCCTCACTTTGGGGCCGTTCACTTCGGGGCCGACGATCTCGAGCGATAGCGCTGCTTCGACGATCGGCCGCACCTCCCGTTCGCGACCGATCAGCGTGTGACGGTACAGGGCTGCCGTACGGCGGGCCTCGAACGCGTCGGCGATCGCGGTTTCGCTCTTTTCGGCTGCCAGCACGAGCGTTGCGGGGCGCTGCTCCATCGGCTCGCCCAATGCCTGATAGAGCGCCTCGCCCTTCAGCATGTTGTCCATCGTATCATGGATGTCGGAGGCGCCGACGATCGCCAGATCGTTGTCGAGCGCGAACTGGAATGCACCCTCCCAGTATCGCGGCCCGTTCACCACTTCGATTCCATCGACCAGTTCCGCTTCGAACAGCTGCCGGTTGAACTCGCTCATCTTGACCGGACTTTCCTCCCCCGGATGGTTCCAGATGATGAATGCGCCGAGCTCCCTTGCCGCCCGAACAGAGGCGAACGCGTCGGGGAGGGGAGCCTCTGTCTTCCAGCCGAGGCGGTCGTTCCACCCTCGATGGCGAAGGACATTGTTGTCGGTCACGAAGAGCGCATTGACGTGGCTGCACTCGATGCATTCTGTGGTGGGGTGGGCAATCTCGGCCCCCTTGATGACGGTCATGGGAGTCCCGATGCGCTCGGCCGCCTGACGGGCGAGATCGAAGGACCGGTTCCGGTCGGGGTGCGGAATGTCCTCTCGGTGCGCCTGCGTGTCGATGTGATCGGTAATTGCGAGAGCATCGAGGCCGTCCCTGATCGCCTCCAGCACCCGCACGTCGGGCCAGGCCCCGCCATCGCTGAAAGCAGTGTGCACGTGGGTGTCGACCGACAGGACGTGCAGCCCTTCCTCCGTGTCGGGAAAGCTGATCTCCCGGTTCTCCTGCGCCTGGGCAGCGGCGGCCCCCAGCAGGGCGGCAAGAAGAGTTGCACATCTTTTCATGGGATCACTCGTCGAAAGAGGGACGGAGCGGGGCCTGCCCCGCTCCGGCCCTGTCATCGCTAAATGTCTATCGGTCAGAACTTGAAACCGACTCTGGTGAAGAAGTAGCGGCCCATGGTGTCGTATCGTCCACCTCCACCGGCGTAGAGACCCGGCAGGGCGGGCGGGAAGACGTTGAACACGTTCTTCACTCCGGCGCCGATCCGCATTCCGTCGTCGATCGCATAAGAGACTGCGAGGTCGTTGTAGACCTTCGCGGGCACGTCATTGATCTCATAGTACTCCTCCCCGACGTTGGGATCGTACTTCGAGGCGCTGATGAAGCGCGTATCGGCCGACAGGGTGAAATCGTCGATCGTGTAGTTGATCAGCAGCGATCCGCGGAACCGCGGGTCCGTGTACCCGCCGGCGTATTTGACGATGCTCGAGGTCATCTCCGGAATAGCCTGCGTTTCGCGCTCGAGCAGAATGCTGCCCACGAAGTTCAGGTCGAGGTCGCCGGCGCCGAGCGGAAAGCCGTAGTTGAGGCCGACGTCGACGCCTCGGGCTTCCATGCTCGCGGCATTGACCAACTGCGTCGAGATCGTCTCCGGAATGCCGTCCGCGCCGCGCTTCATGTTACCGCAGAACAAGTTGTCGATGTCGGGCAGGTCGACGCAGAACTGCGCCATCTGCAGCGCGGAATAGGACGTGATGATGTTCTCGATGCGGATATCCCAGTAATCCACCGTCAGGTCGAAGCCGCGGATGAACCGTGGCTGCAGGACCAAGCCTATGGTCGTGCTGTTCGAAGTCTCGGGCTCGAGGTCGGGGTTGCCACCCGAGATGATCTCGATCCCGTCGAAGTAGAAGTCGAGAGGCGGGACGCCCAATGCGGCGCAGTTGGCGGCGCGGGTCGGCGTCAGGTTGTAGTTGGATTTGAGGCACGGGTCATTGAACGAACTGCTGACTCCGACCGAGATCGGCGCATAGAGCTCACCGAAGTTCGGCGCGCGGACGCTTCGCGAGCGAACACCGCGTATCGTCACCCCGTCGACGGGCGACCAGGTGCCGCCCACTTTCCAGGTGTGGGTCGACCCGAACGAGCTGTAGTCGGAGTAGCGGTAGGCCCCTTCCACCTCGAGCCGGCGAAAAAACGGCCTGTCCCTGACGATCGGGATGACCAGTTCTCCATAGGCTTCAGTGACGTTCATCGAGGCATCGATCGGCTGCTGCGCGGTGATCGTGGCGCCGTTGGCGACTTCGCCGCTCAGCGCCAGCGGATCCTCAGTGGTCGTCGCGGATTCCCGGCGATGCTCGGCGCCGAGCGCGAAGGACAGATCGCCGGCCGGAAGGTTAATCAGTGTGCCGTTCAGGCCCGCGCCGACGATCTGCTGATCGTTGTCGCGCCGGCTATGGCGATCGTAGAGGATCCACGCGGTCTGCTCCGCGGTGAGGGGTGTGCGATAGCTGAAGATGTCGTACGGTACGCAGCCGGCTGCCCGTGCTTCGGCATCACGACATTCGGGCGTGCCGGTGACGGGGTTCGCCACGACATCGCTTGCGGCAAGCCAACGTGACGAGCGCGGGACGTTGGTGATGGTGATATCGTCCGTCGTGCGGCCGTACTGATAGAAGATGCCCCAGTTGAGTGAACTGCCGATCGTCCCCGACAGGTCCTGGTAGACCGTGAGACTCTCGCGATCGTGGTGGTTCCCGATCATCGGAAAGTTCACATAGAAGCGGTCGATATGGATTGAATCGAGATCAAAGCTCGTCAGCAGGTCCCGTACATTGGCCGGCATGTAAGGGTTGTCGAGCCGCGCGACCGCACTGCCGTGTCCGAGGTTGAATATCGCGCGAGAGTCCTCGCGGTAATAATTGTCTGCACCGTCGGCGAGGGTGCGCCCGTAATCGAGGCGCGCGTTGTAGGTTATGCCGTCGGCGATCTCGTAATCGACATCGGCAATGAAGCTGTAGGATTCCTGAGCGTTGCGCAGCGGCTCGAACTGCTCGAAGTTCCGCATCGAGGGATCATTGGCGCCCTCGCCATTGGAGAACTCGCCCGGCGGGCCCCAGTTCTTGTCGTACTGCGCGATTTTGAGCTCGCCGTCCGCGTACCAGTAGAACGTCTGGTTGTCGGGTATGTAGAACCCCGGCTTGTCGCCGGTGAAGAACGAGAAGTAGTTCCTGTTCAGCCCATTGTCGGGGATTCCGTCGCTGGGACCTGTGTTGTCGGGGTTCGGGAGGTAGAACAGCCTGTTCTGGGTGAACGGGCGGTCCTTTTTCGCCACGAAATCGGCGCGGCGGTAGGAGCCGCCGAAGGAGAACGAGCCTCGGCCGTTATCGAATTCGCCGCCGGTCGCCAGCGAGACGACGGTCTCCGGGGCGTCGCCGTACTTGGAGATTCCCTGGTAGGCGTCGACATTGAACCCTTCAATATCCGTTCTGGTGATGATGTTCACTGCGCCCGTTACGGCATCGGCTCCGTAAATCGCTGCAGCGCCCCCGGTCACCACTTCGATCCGATCGATCATGGCGGGCGGGATCATGTTGATATCGACAGCCGAGGAGGCGGCCGTCCCGGATACGCGCCGCCGCCCATCGACCAAGGTCAGGCTGCGGTTCGTGCCCATGTTGCGCAGATTGATTGCGGCAAGCCCGATATCGGCTGATCGGTAATGCTCCTCATACATGCCGTTGCCGGCGGAGATGACCGGCGAGCGCCGCAGCACGTCGTAGGCGTCCGTCCGACCGACGGCGGCGGCTTCGTCGAACGACAGCACGCTGATCGGCATCGCGGATTCCAGTTCGGGCCGCCCGATCCGCGATCCCGTCACGACGATTGCTTCCGCTGCTTCGGTAGTCGCCTGGTCCGGCAGCGCGCCCAGAATGGCGACCTTGCCGTTGAAGGAGCGGACGGTCAGGTCCGTTCCGGCCAGAAGCTGGTCGAGCGCCGCGCGGATATCGAGTTCGCCCTGGACGGCGTTGGTGGTGCGACCTTCGGTATCCCGGCTTGCCGCGATGACCTGCACCCCCGCCTGCTGGGCGAAAGTGCGAATGCCGGTTGATGCCGATTGCGCCGGAATGCTGAATGAGCGGGTTTGCGCGTGCGCCGCGGCTGGCAGGTAAGCCACGGCGGCGGCAGCGGATGCCAGCAGTGCAGTCGATCGAGAGAAGAAAAGCGGCATTAGGATCACCCCTGTGTTTTATGTCCTCAATGCCATTGACGAGGCTTGAAGATATTTCGGTCAGGGGGCGAGGGATAAAAGTATCACCTCTTAGTTCTATTTCATTTTTATTACGATAGTGTCAGTGCGATACTCGACTTCTCCACCGACTACTGCGGCAGCGGCTTGCGCGAACTGTTCGGGCTTGTCGGCTTCGAATAGGCCGTCGATGCGGGTGTCGCCGATCGCCGGATCCGCGACGACGATCCTGGTGCTGTTGACGCGGTTGAATCGCGCGACGGCGGAGGCGATTGCCACGTCGTCGAACGAGAACTGCGCCAGTTCCGGAAGTGGTGGAGTGGGGGAAGTGGGCAGCGTTTGCGCCGGAGCCGGCAATCGCGGAGCGGGCTTGAGAGTGAGTTCGCCGCCGGCATGAAGCAGGACCGCCTGATCGCGTTCTTCGCGCTGCCAGACGAGGACACTGCCTTCGGTGACCTTGACGGTACCGCCTGCCGTGCCGACCCGCCGCACAGAATAGATGGTGCCGGTCGCCTGGGCATAGACATCGCCCGACTGGACTACGAAGGGCCTCGACTTCTCGGGAGCGACTTGGAAAGTGGCTTCACCGCTGAGCAGCATGACCCTGCGCCGATCGGACGAGAGGGCGACCTCGATTCTTGCGCCCTCGCCCAGGGTGGCGACGGAACCGTCTTCGAGGGCGATGGCCTGCAGGGCCGCAGCCGGAGCCGGGGCGGGGGTGATGTCATCGAAGAACAACAGGCCCGGCATGCTCACCACCAGCGCGATCGAAGCGGCAAGCGCGGCGCCTCCGGCAACGACTTTGCGGCTGAGGGGGGTGCCGTTCCGCGGGAGCTCCGCCGCGGCAGCGCACTCTTCATCTCGATTGTCGTTGTCCGAAGCAACCGCGACGCACTGGGGCTGACTTGCGGCCGCGTTCGTCTTCAGCGTTGCATCTTCCACCGCGTAGAAGGCCGCGCGGGCGCGCAGGAATGCACCGCGGTGCCGACGGTCCGCTGCCAGCCAGCTATCCAGTGCGGCCTGGCGCGCGGGCGTCATCTCGCCGAACTCGGCAAGCACCGCCCATTCCGCAGCCTGGTCCGCGACCGATTCAAGGGAGCGGGAAATCGCCAATCACTTCAACCTTTCGCCCGCTCTCTTTGCGCTTCGCTTCCATCAGCATCCTGATCGGCCATGGCTCGCAGCACCCGCTTCACCCCCCGGACGAGGTGATTGCGCACCACGTCCTCGCTTACGCCCAGACGCCGGGCTGTCTCCCGCTGCGATAATCCTTCGATCCGCCGCAGCCTGATGGCCTCGCGGCAGACCTCGCCGAGCTCGCCAAGCAGGGCGTCCACGCGCCTGAGTTCCTGATCCGCCTCGATCGTCCGATCTGCCAGCGGCTCATTATCCCTGACGTCCAGCCACTCCATTTCGGTCATCGAAGTGAAATTAATCACGCCCGCACGGCGCATCGTGTCCGTCGCGACCGCATGAACCGTTCGCCGGAAGTAGCCTACGGGATTCTCGATGTGGTCGACCGAGCCGAGATTGGAGATCCGGCAGTAGGCTTCCTGAATCACGTCGTCGGGGTCGATCGCACCGCGCCACCGCCGCGACAGCCAGGCATGGACCGCCTGTTCATGGGGCAGGATTTCCCTCGCTACCCAGGCAGCGATGGTGTCACGCTTGCCGTCCATGAAAGGGGCTCTTTCACGCTCCTGCGACTAGCCCTGCGCCGACTCGGCGAAAGGAGTTTCCGGAGCGCCCCTACGGGCAACTCCGTGACGCCTTGATGACATCAGCACACATGTCGGGACGGCTGAGCTAGGGAAGCGGACGCAGCGCCTGCACCTCAACGGACATCAGTCCACTGTGGACGGCTAGGCGGGTGACCGCCCGGTTCCATAGGTTGCCGTCGCGAAGCACCGGACTCCCAGAGGCGCGTGCGCATGGCCTCTCAGACTCAGATGTCCTCGAAATCGCCTGCGCGCCCACGTCCTGCTGCAAACCGCGCCGCGCCGGTTCGGCCTTCCTCCAGGTTCGTCGCTCCTCGCGCGAATTCTGCGGCAATCGCGGCGTCGGGCGGCATGGTTTCGCCGTCGTACACCGAGCGGCGGTCGGATCGCAGCGTGGCCTGCGGGAAGCGCGCGATGTCTTGCGCGAGGGCGATCGCCGCATCCAAGGCGGCACCTTTCGCTACTACCCGATTGGCCAGGCCCATTTCCATAGCTTCTTGCGCGCCCACGGGCCGCCCGGTAAGGATCATGTCGAGCGCCCGGCCTCGTCCGACGATACGGGGCAGACGCACTGTACCACCGTCGATCAGCGGTACGCCCCAGCGGCGGCAGAACACACCGAATATAGCGTCCTCCTCCACGACTCTGAGATCGCACCAGCAGGCAAGTTCCAGGCCGCCGGCCACTGCATGGCCCGCGACCGCCGCGATCACCGGCTTCGACAACATCATGCGGGTCGGCCCCATGGGTCCGTCCCCGCCGGGTTCCACACGATTGCCGCGCCCTTCCGCGAAGCTGCGCAGGTCGGCGCCCGCGCAGAAGGTGCCCCCGGCGCCCGTCAGCACGGCAACGGCTGCCTCGTCCTCGCTGTCGAAGGCGCGGAAGGCGGCGGCAAGTGCTGCGGCCGTGTCACGGTCCACTGCATTGCGCCGCTCGGGCCGGTCGATGGTCACGATTGTCACCGGTCCCAGCCGTTCGCTTTGCACGGTGCCGCTCATCGCGCCTCACTCCGGAAACGGTCACGCAGTTCGCGGCGCAGGATCTTGCCCACGGCGCTTTTCGGCAGCGATTGAGCCCACTCGATCCGCCTCGGCACTTTGTGTGCGGCCAGTCGCTGCCGGACGAAGCCGTCGATCTCCTGCTGCGTCAGGTCGGTGCCCGATGCGGGCACGATGACAGCGCAGACGGTCTCGACCCATTTCGGATCGGGCGCACCGACCACCGCGCACTCGGCGATGCCGGGATGGGTAAGCAGCACGTCTTCCACTTCACGCGGGTAGACGTTGTATCCGCCGGTAACGATCATATCGCTGGTCCGATCGACGAGATGGAGAAAGCCGCGTTCGTCGAACCGGGCCATGTCGCGCGTGCGGATGAAACCGTCTTCCAATTGCGTTTCCCGGTCGAGCTCTGGCGCATCGAGATAGCCGACATGAACCATGGGCCCGGCCACGGCGATCTCGCCTATCTCCCCGGGAGCGACGGGCTCGCCGCTCTCATCCACCAGGTCGAGGGCGACGTCGATCGATACCTGACCACACGCCGCAAGGGGCGCGTCGGCTCCGACGTGATCGTCGGCTGCGAGGACTGCGAGGGCGAGCGGCGCCTCCGTCTGGCCGTAGTACTGGGTGAAGATGGGCCCCCACCGCTCCAGAGCCTCCTCGATCACCGGCCGCGGCATCGGAGAGGCGCCGTAGATGATGCTTCTGAGCGCACCGACGTCGCTGTCATGGGTGCTGTCGAGCAGCATCTGCAGCATGGTCGGGACGAGGTTCGCGTGCGTGGCTTCATGAGCTCTGATCTCGTCCAGATAAGTCGCGGGATCGAAGCCCTCGAGCACGATCGAGCGTCCACCCCTGAGCCAGAAGGGGAGGACGAACGTACCGCTCGCATGGATCAGCGAGGCGGCGTGAATCATTCCGTCGCCGCGCCTTGGCGAAGAGAGGTTCGCAAGGATGTTCGCACAAATGGCGGCATAACTCGCCTGGCTGTGTTGTGCGGCCTTGAGCGTTCCCGTCGTTCCCGAGGTGAACAGCGCGAGGACAATGTCCTCGGGCGGAGTGGGGAGGAAGGGATCCGCATCCGACGCCGCCGCAAGCCAACCCGGTTCCTCCGCGCTGTCGTCGTTCAGGCAGAGGACCTGCATGCCCAGATACGATGCCAGCGACCGGCCACGCTCGCTCAGTCCTGCACTGGCGACGAGGAGCTTTGGCCGCGTCTGCTCGATCATCGCACGATGTTCACTGTCGGACAGGCGCGTGTTGAGCGGCACGCGAACTGCCCGCGCCTTGAGGCAACCGAAGTCGATCGGAATCGAAAGCGGTCCGTTGTCGACGAGCAGCGCCACGCGGTCTTGCGGTGCAAGGCCATGCCCGGCCAGCGCATTGGCGAACCGGTTTGCAAGACGATCCACCTGCCTGAAGCTCAAGCGGTGATCCCCGCATTGGACCGCGGTGGCTTCGCCCCACCGGAGCGCACCACGCCGTACAAGGTCAACCGTCAGAACCATGCAAACCTCTCCCGTGCTGGAGAGGTCTAGCGCTCGCCGCGGCGGGAAAACAGCCCTCACGGAGCCTTTGCCGGTCGTGCTGCGCCTGTCCGGGGGCGAACGATCCGATAGTTGATCGGATGGGGCTGTCTCAACTCACATCTGCGATGGAAAACGCAGTACGCCAACCGGACTAGACGCCACACCGGAAGCATTTCGTCACCCAGCGGTGGTGCGGCGTTTCGCAGCCTCCGCAACTCGCCAGTTCGTCACGAAAGGAGAAGCGAGGACTCGCGATCCGTGGAGAGGAAACCCGGGGCCGGGCGGTTCGGCGCGGCAAACTGCTGCAGGCTGCCGCAGGGCGCAGACGACAGTTCGCCGAGCGCGAGGCTCACTCGGTTTCGTCCGCCGGCTTTCGCACGGTACAATGCAGCGTCGGCTCGCCGCGCGAGATCGAACAGGGTATCGCCACGCGTCACCTGCGCGACCCCGAAAGATGCCGTGACAATTTGGTCGACCCCGAGATGCACGGGAGGGTCGGCCGCCAGCCTTGCGCGCACTCGTTCGGCGTAGCCGCGACCGTCCGCCAGGGTCGCTCCTGCGAGGAGCACAGCGAATTCTTCGCCGCCCAGCCGGCTCACCAGAGCATCGCCCGTTACCGGCTCGCAGAGCAGCTTCGCAACGTGCGCGATCGTGGCGTCGCCCGCGGCGTGGCCGAATTTGTCGTTGATCCGCTTGAAATGGTCGATGTCGGCCGTGACCAGCGTGAGCGGTTCATCTGCCCGTTCGGCTCGTGCCAGCATTCGTTCGGCATGCAGATCGAAGCCGCGGCGGTTGAGGATGCCCGAAAGCGCGTCGGTTTCGGAGCGTGCGGCCATTTCCGCCGCTGTATCGCGCATCATGACCAGCAGCAGAACCAGCGCAAGTGCTACGAGCGTGACCGATCCGATGCTTTGCGAGAGAGCAGCATAGGTGGTCGTCATATAACCTTGTGGTGTCGCCGCGGTGCCCACGATCCACGCAATCAAGGGCTTGGACAGATAGAGAAGTGCGGCAGCTCCGTTCAAAGTGAACAGCAGCAAGTCCAGCGGCTGCCGCCGCCGTGCGCGCAGGATGACAAGACCCACCAGGACATGCATGGCGAAGTACGGGAATTGATAGAGCAGTCCGCGCGGAAGTGAACCATAGCTGAGGTTGAAGGTAAGCGGCACGGCCAGGACGCTGGCTACCCAGATCGCGGTTATCGCCATCCATGGAACTGCTGCAGCGTAGTGCTTTGCGATCCCGACCAAGCAGAAGGTGAGTGCGAGCAGAAAGACCAGGAAGATCGCAATCGTGACCGGAGCGGGGTTCACTTGATAGGGAACCAGGAACTCAAGCGGGATGCTCACGATCCCGGTTGCGTAGCCGACTGCCAGCCACCTGGCCCCTCGCGTGGTGGGATCGGTGGCTGCGACCACGCCGAAGGCAACGGCGAAGATACCTGCTATGAACATGTTGATGGCAAGGACAAAGGCGGCGGTCATCAGCCCACTCGTAACGGGAAGTGGCGTCACCTTACCTTGGGAAGGCGAACGTCTAGTTAACTCTAGCGCGGAACAGAGATCCGATTATCCAAACCGTGTGTCCGGCTTCGAATTCCTCCTCCGCTACCATTAGCCTATCGCTTCCAAACCTCGAATTTCTGGCGGTTTTCCGCCGTTCCTTAGGTGATGGCGCGCGCCGGGACGAGTTTCTGCGCTTGGAACCCAGAACGGCGACCCCGGTGGCAGCCAACTAGGCGCCGATCAGCTTGGCACCGTAGTAGGGGCCAGAGCTCTATCGCGAGCCAAGTATCGCGAAGATCTGCGCGCAGCACCCGCTGGTTGGCCGCTTCCTCATGTTTTCCGCACTCTCGCCATCGCGGCCGTGTTGACGAAGTGAACGTTATCAATTAGGTGAACGTTCACATAAGAAACTTCGTGCCGCTAAGACGCATGAATCCGGGAGGAGAATCAGATGAAATTCAAGGGCAATCCGTTTCTCGCCAAGGCGATGGCAGGAACATCGATCGTTGCTCTGAGCGCGTTGGCTCCGGTCGCACAGGCGCAAGATTCGCGCACCGACGAGTCCGCGCAGGAGGCAGCCAGCGACCCCACTCCGGCTGACGAGAATGTCATCGTCGTATCGGGAATTCGCGCAAGTCTTCAGAACGCGATGAACATCAAGCGTGACGCGGTCGGCGTGGTAGATGCCATCAGCGCGGAAGATATCGGCAAATTTCCCGATACCAACCTGGCCGAATCGCTCCAGCGGATCACCGGCGTATCGATCGACCGCCAGAGTGGCGAAGGATCGAAAGTGACGGTCCGCGGTTTCGGGCCGGATTTCAACCTCGTGCTTCTCAACGGCCGCCAGATGCCTGCTTCGAGCTTGGGCGACTGCTGTTCGGCTCCCGCTTCGCGCTCCTTCGATTTTGCCAACCTTGCCTCCGAGGGTATCGCCGGCGTCGAAGTCTACAAGTCGGGCCGCGCTTCGCTGCCGACCGGCGGCATCGGGTCGGTCATCAACATCAAGACGCCGCGTCCGCTCGATCGACCGGGTTTTCAGGGCAGCATCGGAATCAAGGGTGTAATCGATCACACGTTCGAGGACACCGAGATCACGCCCGAGGTTTCGGGCATCATCAGCAAGACATTTGCCGACGATACCATCGGCATTCTGGTGAGTGGTTCGTACCAGCGGCGCAAGGCCAGCCTCGCGCAGTTCACGGTTGGCGAGTGGCGCGAAGGGTATCTTGCGACGGAGGGCAACTGGGGCTCGCTGGCGATGCCGGGCGACCCCCGGTACGCCAACATCGAGAACCGTCCGGAAGGCGACGATATCTATCAGGTCCCGCAGAACGCGGCCTACGACTTCACCGATATCGATCGCGAACGGATCAACGGCCAGGCCGTGTTGCAATTCCAGCCGTCGGATGAGTTCGGCGCGACATTTGACTACACCTTCTCGCAAAACACGCTCGATGCCCGCACCAACAGCATCGGCGTGTGGTTCAATCACGAACAGACGAGCAGCAGTTGGACCGACGGCCCGGTCGCCGGTCCAAACTTCTACGCCGAGACCTTCGAGCCAGGAAAGGACCTTCCCATCACCGGCGCGGTCGCGGCCAATCGCAGCATCAATCACTCGATCGGTGCCAACTTCGAATGGAACCACCCCAGCGGCATGCGCTGGGTGCTGGATGCACACTATTCAACCGCCGAATCCAAGCCGACCTCTCCCTACGGCAGCAACATCGCCGTGGGGACGTCGATCTTCGGCGTCGAGAGTCAGCGCGTCGATTTCACCACGGAGATGCCCGTCCTATCGGTTGATATGTATCCGGGCTCCGAAATCGATCCGTCGAATATCCGTCCGTCAGGCAACGCCTTCCGCAACGCTTACATGAAGGACCGGATCATGGAGGTGTCGCTGCGGGGCGCCTACGACTTCGACGCCAGCTTCATCGACAGCCTGGATTTCGGCGCGACCTATACCGATAATAAGGTCCGTACCGCGTACGGCTTCCTCCAGAGCGACAGCTGGGGCGGCACGTTGAGCGCGGAAGAGACACCGGATGATTTCTTCACGCCAAGGGATCTCCGCCCCGATCTTGCCGGGATGGATGGTTCGCAGGACCCGAGCATCATCCCGACCTATTTCCGGATCGCCACGGAAGACTTGATCCAGTTCCTTGAATCAGAAATTGGAATCTGTTCTGCGCCATGGTCCGGCACGCCCACGGGCGAAGGCTGCCTGGCCGAATATACCGTTGACCGCCGCCTCCGCGAAAAGACCATCGCGCCGTTCGTGCAGTCGCTTCACGCGTTCGACATCCTTGCGGACGAGGCTCACCTGCGCCTTGGCTTGCGGTACGAAACGACCGATATTTCGGCCCCAGCGCGAGTTCCGGTCCCGGTCGGGACCGTACTGATCTCCGACAACGAAATCGCAATCCAGAATGCTGAGGATACGGTAGCCTCGTCGCTGAAAGGCAGCTACGACAACTGGCTCCCGGCAGTTGACTTCGACATCACGCCGATCGAGAATGTCGTTCTGCGCGCGTCATATAGTCACACGATCACCCGCGCGGGCTATGACAAGCTAGGCGGCGGTTTGACCGTCAATTCTCCTGCTCGCCCCAACGGCGGCAGTACCGGCAGCAGTGGCGATCCCGGCCTCATCCCGTACAAGTCGAAGAACTTCGATGTATCGGCCGAATGGTATTACGGTCCGGCAAGCTATATTTCAGTTGGGTATTTCCGTAAGAAGGTCAGTAACTTCATCACCGACCTGACGACGCAGGAGCCTGCATTCGACTTGCCCAATCCGGGTCAAGGCGCTGCTGTGCAGGCAGCGCGGGCTGCGCTAGGCGATGACGCGAGCTTCGCGGAGATTCTCAGTTACGTGGCGACCAACAATCCGGACCTCGTCACCCGGAACGGCGCCGGCGAGCCCCGGGGCATTATTGGACAGCCCGGAGATCCCTCACTGGTTTTCACGATCACTCGGCCAATCAATACCGACCGGACGGCGACGCTCGATGGCTTCGAGTTCGCTATCCAGCACGACTTCTGGAACACCGGGTTCGGGGCTATTCTTAACTACACGATCGTGAATAGCGACACTCATTACGACAACACCTTACGTTACACAGAAGAACAGTTTGCCGTAACCGGTGTTTCCGACAGCGCCAATGCCGTTCTGTTCTACGACCGGGGCGGTCTGCAGGCCCGTGTCGCCTACAACTGGCGAGACGAGTTTTTGACCGGTTACGGGCTCGACCCGTTCTACATTGAGGCCTACGGTCAGGTCGATGCGAGCGCGAGCTACGAGTTTTCGAACGGGCTCACGATCTTCGGCGAGGCCATCAACCTCCTGAGCGAAGGCCGCCGCGGCCATCGTCGGGCCGATCAGGCGGTGTATTTCGCGGCCCCGGGCTACGCCCGGTACGCGGCCGGCGTACGCTTTACCTGGTGAGTGGTGGGGGCATTCCCGCCCCTCTACTTGCAAGAGAGTCGCACTGCCTCAGCGCAGTGCGACTCTTTGTCTCCGGTGAGGTCCGGGGCTATGGGATGAGCGTATGCACGGCGACTTTACGAGGTTAGTGATTGTAGGCGGGGGAACTGCGGGCTGGCTCAGTGCAGCCTACCTTGCCGCGCGCTGTCCCGAGCTCGACATCACGATCGTCGAAGCGCCCGACATTCCCACTATCGGCGTTGGCGAGGGAAGCTGGCCGACCCTGCGCAAGACACTTGCCACCATCGGCATTGGCGAAGTCGAGTTCCTGACCGCCTGCGATGCTTCGTTCAAGCAGGGGTCGCGTTTCGACGGCTGGGTCGATGGCGAGCCCGGCGACAGCTATTACCACCCGTTCACGCCGCCCGTTGCCGGGCACATGGCCGAGCTCCTGTCCGCATGGAAGGGAAGGGCGGACGATCTGCCCTTCTCCTATGCCATGAATCCGCAAGCCTCGATCTGCGACCGCGACCTCGCGCCGCGCCAGCGCGCCATGCCCGACTTTGCCGGCGCGCTGAACTACGGCTACCACCTCGATGCCGGAAAGCTGGCCGCGCTTCTCGCACGCCATGCGGTCCAGAAACTCGGCGTGACCCATGTCCGAGATACGGTGACGGACGTCGAAACCGGCGAGGATGGGCGCATCACCGCGCTCCGTCTTCGCGGGGGAGAGCCGCTCCGGGGGGATTTCTTCATCGATTGCACCGGCATGGCTGCGCGACTGATCGGCCAGGAGCTCGGCGTCGAATGGATCGACCGTTCGGATGTCTCTTTCAACGATCGCGCTCTGGCGGCTCAGGTGCCGACGTTGCGCGACAGCCCGATTGCCTCGCAAACAGTGGCGACTGCTCACGAGTCAGGATGGTTGTGGGATATCGCGCTGCCCTCGCGCCGGGGCATTGGTTGCGTCTATTCCTCGCGCTTCATGGACGACGACGCGGCGGCCGAAGTGCTTACCGAATATATCGCCGCCAATGTTCCTGGAGCGGATACTGCATCGCTGGCGCCGCGCAAACTCCAGTTCGCCACAGGCCATCGCGCGGAATTCTGGCGGGGGAACTGCCTGGCTGTGGGTCTGTCCGCCGGTTTCATCGAGCCGCTCGAAGCCTCGGCCATCGTGCTGATCGAACTGTCGCTCGAAGCCTTGGCCGACAATTTCCCGCGCAGCCGAGAAGCCCTGGCCCTGCATGCCGCCCGGTTCAATTCGCTCTTTCGCTATCGCTGGGGTCGGACGGTCGATTTCCTCAAGCTCCACTACGTGCTGAGCCGCCGGGCGGAACCTTACTGGCTCGCACAGCGCGACCCCGCGACAATCCCGCAGTCGCTGGCGGACCAGCTCGTCTTGTGGCGCGACCACCCGCCTTCGGAGGCCGACTTCCCCCAGATCAACGAGATTTTCTCCGCCGCCAGCCAGCAGTACGTGCTCTATGGCATGGGATATGACCTCCCTGCCGATTCCGGGCTCCCTGCGGGTGACGGGGCGAGAAGGAAGCTGGTCGAGGTCAGTGGACGTGAGCGGGCGCTAGCCTCCGCGCTGCCGACAAATCGCGCCTACTTCGATGCCCTCGCGGACGAGGCCGCAGGGGCACAAGGAGAGACCGCCTCCCAATGAGCAAACACGAGATTCTCAACACCAAAGACCACGCCGACTTGCGTGTCCACACCGGCGCGGGCGCGGAACTGGGCGACGCAGTCATGGCCGCACTGGTCGTGCCCGACGAGTTTCGCAAGGTGCAGGCACACTATCCGATTGTCTTCCGCCGCGAGGCCGACGGTGGGCGCTTTTCGGCGCTCGCTCTGTTCGGCTTCGAAAATGGCGAGAACCTTTTCCTCGCAAACGGCGAGTGGGAGGCGCGCTATCGCCCGCTCTCGATGGATATCCAGCCGTTCCTTGTGGGGCTTCCACGAGATGGCCAAGGGGACGGGCAAGTGCATGTCGATATGGCGCACCCGCGCATTTCGGCTAACGGCGAAGGAACCCGGGTTTTCGATGAAACCGGTCGCGCCACGCCGTTTCTCGAAACGATCACCGAAAAGCTCGGCGCACTGCATGCCGGCTACCAGAAAAGCGGTGCTTTTTACGACGCGCTGGCACGTCACGATCTCCTCGAACCGTTCACTCTCGAGGTGCCGCTTAGCGATGGGTCGAGCCAATCGCTGATCGGCTTCCACATCATCGACGAAGACAAGTTGCGCGCGCTAGATGCCGATGCGCTCGGCTCGCTGCATGAGGATGGCCACCTCATGCCGGTTTTCATGGCGCTCGCCTCGCTGTCCAATTTTTCTGAGCTGATCGCCCGCAAGGATGCGAAGCAGGCGCGTGGCTGAGGCCGACCCTCCGATTTTCACGGGCGTGGAGCGGGTCCCGGAGCGCGAGGCGAGTGATAGTGCCGCGCTTTCCTCGATGCTCGACGAGGCCGCTTCTCCGTTTGTGGTGCGTGGTCTTGTGGCGGATTGGCCACTGGTCGAGGCGGGGCGCAAGTCCCCACGTGCCGCACGCCGTTACCTGTTGGATCGTGCCCGCTCGGTCCCGTTCACGGTGACCATCGGCGAGCCGGGCCGCGGCGGGCGACTGTTCTACAACGACGACTTCGGGATGAACTTCCGCACCGCGCGCGGGAAACTCGCCGACATCTTTCGCGGTTTCGATGACAACGAAGCGCGCACGGACGCCCCCGCGATCTATCTCTCCTCGATCGACATGAGGCTGTTCTTCGACGGGTTGGCCGAAGAAAATGTCTCCCCGGTCGCCGACCGTCGACCACTCGAGAGCATCTGGATCGGCACCGACACCTGCGTGGCGGCTCACAACGACTTCCCTCGCAATCTGGCTTGCTGTGTCGTTGGCCGACGACGCTTCACGATCTTCCCGCCCGAACAGTTCGCCAATCTCTACATCGGCCCGATCGAGAACACGCCGGCCGGTCGTGCAGTGAGCCTGGTCGACTTCCATGCGCCCGACTTCGACGCCTTCCCGCGTTTCGCCGAGGCATTGAAGCACGCGCAAGTGGCGGAACTGGAGCCGGGGGATGCGATCTACCTTCCCTCGATGTGGTGGCACCACGTCGAGGGACTCGACCCTTTCAACGTGCTGGTAAACTACTGGTGGCGCGACACGCCTGCCTTCCTCGGCCAGCCTCAGGACGCGCTCAATCACGCCATCCTCGCGCTGCGCGATCTGCCGCAATCTGAACGCGCATTCTGGCGCAAGCTGTTCGACTATTACGTCTTCGAGAATCCGCCGGAGGTGACCGACCACATTCCCCAGGAGGCCCGCGGCATCCTTGCTCCGCTGACTGCCGAGACTGCGGGCAGGATAAAAACCTACCTGCTGAGGACACTGAGCAAATGAAAAACGGCTTCACGCCTATGCGGATCGTCGTTGCCGGTGGCGGCACTGCAGGCTGGATGGCCGCCGCAGCACTGGCGCATACGATGGGCGAAGCGATCGAACTGATATTGGTCGAAAGCGACGCCATTGGGACCGTCGGGGTGGGGGAGGCGACGATCCCGCCGTTGATCCAGTTCAATCGCCTGATCGGTCTGAACGAAGCAGAGTTCATGCGTGAGACGCAGGCGACCTTCAAACTGGGCATCGAATTCGAGAACTGGAGGCGTGACGGCGACAAATATTTCCATGCCTTCGGGACCACCGGGCGCGATCACTGGTCCGCAGGATTCCAGCATTTCTGGGCTGAGGGCGGCGAGCGTGGCTGTGCGGAGAGTTACAGCGACTACTGTCTGGAACTTGTCGCAGCTTATGCGCGCAAGTTCGCACATTTGCCCAAGAACGGGCTGAACTACGCCTACCACCTGAACGCAACGGCCTATGCTGCCTTTCTCCGCCGTGTTGCCGAGAAAGCTGGCGCCAAGCGCGTGGAAGGCAAGATCGCGGAGGTCCAGCTCGATGCCGACAGCGGCAACCTCACCGCACTGAGGCTGGAAGATGGCCAGAGGCTCAAAGGCGATCTGTTCATCGACTGTACGGGCTTTCGTGCGCTGCTCATCGAAGGGGCACTGCACGTCGGTTATGACGATTGGTCCCATTACCTGCCGTGCGATAGCGCAATCGCGGTGCAAACAGAGCTTTCCGGGCCGCCCGTGCCCTATACCCGCGCCATCGCGCACGATGCGGGTTGGCAATGGCGCATTCCGCTGCAGCACCGGGGCGGGAACGGCATCGTCTACTGCAGCCGCTACCTGTCACAGGACGCTGCACGCAAACGGCTCATGTCGACGCTCGAAGGCAAACCTATCAGCGAACCGCGCGCGATACCTTTCACCGCCGGCGTTCGGCGCAAGCAGTGGCATCGAAATTGCGTCGCCATCGGCCTTGCGGGCGGATTCCTCGAACCGCTTGAGTCTACAAGCATTCACCTCATCCAGCGCGCGGTCGTACGGCTGATACGGATGATGCCGGCGGGCCAGGTAAGTGAACGGGATGTTGCCGAGTTCAACGATCAGCAACTGACCGATATGGTCCAGGTGCGTGATTTTCTGATCCTGCACTACAAGGCCACCGACCGGCAGGACAGCCCGTTCTGGCGGCAGTGCGCCACGATGGAAATCCCCGATACGCTGCGGCAGAAGATCGAACTGTTCCGGGAAACGGGTCGCGTATTCCGCAAGAACGAGGAGATATTCGCCGAGAACAGCTGGGTGCAGGTCATGCTCGGCCAGGGCATCGAACCACAAAATCATCATCCGATAGCGAAGAAGATGAGTGATGCGGAACTGTCGCGCTTTCTGTCATCCTTGCGAGAGAATGTCTGTAGAACAGTGGCTGCTTTGCCAAAGCACGAAGACTATGTGGCGCAGTTCTGCGCGGCGGATAAGGCGACGGTTGCCTGATCCATATGTGACAGGCGAATGACGGGGGCGACAATGGCAGCGGGTACTCGGGGTTCAGCATCAACGGGCAGGCGCCGCCAATCGGTCACCATCAAGCACGTGGCAGCCGATGCGGGTGTATCGCTGCAGACCGTGAGCCGCGTCATCAATAACGGCCCAAATGTCCGTCCGGCGATGAAGGAACGGGTCCAGGCAAGCATCGAGAAGCTCGGTTACGTACCCTCGATAGCGGCGCAGCGGATGAGTGGCTCGCGCTCCTACCTGATCCTCGCCATCAACGACCGCGACCGCACGATAGCTGACTGGCGCGCGCGCGAGGGGCGTGACTGGATCGACCAGATGCTGTTGGGTGGCATGTTGACCGCAGCCGAGCGCGGTTACCGCATGATCTTTGAGCTGGTCGATACCCACAGCGACCATGTCGAACGAGAGCTGGGCGCGGCAATCGCAGCTTTGAGGCCCGATGGAGTGATCGTGACGCCGCCGCATTCGGAGAACCGGCAGATCATTGGCCTGTTGGCCGAAAGCGGCATTCCTTTCGCCCGCATTGGTTCGAAGGAGGAAGGCCCAGGCATAGCGATCACGATGGGCGATGAGTACCTTGCCGCGCTTGCCACCGACCATCTAATCGCATTGGGCCACAAGCGCATCGGCTTTATTGCGGGACCGGATGAGTATAGTCTCGCAGGCTGGCGTATCGACGGGTGGCGCGAAGCGATGGGTCGCGCCGGCCTTTCGGCGGACGGTTTGTGTCAGAAAGGCGATTTTAGCTTTGAGAGCGGAATTGCCGCAGCCAACTCGCTGCTTGACTGCCCGGCTCCCCCAACTGCAATCGTTGCCAGCAACGATCAGATGGCGCTGGCCACGCTGCAGGTCGCACGCGAGCGGGGCCTAGCCGTACCTGAGGACTTGTCGCTGATCAGCTTCGACAACTCGCCGGTGGTGCGCTTCACCGATCCGCCGCTAACCGCGGTCGAACAGCCGATCGCCGCCACCGTTAGCCGGGCCGTGGAGATGCTGATCGATGCTCGCACTCATGCTCCGTCATCTGAGCCGGTACAGATTCAAGGCGAACTGGTAGTGCGCCGCTCAACCGGTCCGGCGCGTGCAGGCGATCGATAGGGAGCTGACCGGCAGTCTACCTGGTCGACGGCGTATCTACGCTCTCAGCCTCCTGTCGACCGGGGGCATGGCGACCGCATCCAATCGCTAACAAGCGTTACGCGCGGTAGCTGCCCTGCCGTTCCAGCATCCACCCCGGGTACTCGGCCGGGAGCCGGCTGAGTTCATCCAGCCTGGTGAGGTCGTCTGCGTCCAATCGGACCTGCGTTGCATCAATATTGTCGGACAGCTGGTCTACCCGCTTGGCACCCACGATGACGCTGGTGACAATGTCTTGGTGCAGGAGCCAGGCGAGCGCCACCTGGGCGACGCTGCACCCGTTGACTTTCGCGATCACGCGCATCGCCTCGATCAGCGGGCCGCCACGCGCCCGATCGACCGGCGGGAAATCGAAGGTGGTTCGGCGACCGTCTGCCGCAGTACCGTCGCCGTCGTACTTGCCTGACAGATAGCCGCCGGCGAGAGGACTCCAGACCATTAGACCGATCTTCTCCGACCGAAGCATCGGTACGATTTCCCGCTCGAGATCGCGGCCCACGATCGTATAGTATGCCTGGAGCGACAGGATGGGTGCGAGCCGCCTTGCCTCGGCAATGCCCGTGGCCTTCACGACCTGCCACGCCGCCCAGTTGGACAACCCGATGTATCGAACGTGGCCATCGCGGACGAGGGTATCGAGCGCTTCCAGCGTTTCTGTGATCGGTGTAGCGGGATCGAAGCCGTGAATCTGGTAGAGATCGATGTGATCCAGCCCGAGCCGTCCGAGACTTGCCTTGCATTGGCTGAGAATGTGCCCGCGCGAAGTTCCCCGGGCATTGGGACCGTCGCCCATCGGCCCCATGACCTTGGTGGCGATCACAACGTCGTCGCGGGCGACGCCGAGGTTCTTGAGCGACTTGCCCAGGATCTTCTCGCTCTGCCCACCGGCATAGATATTGGCGGTATCGATGAAGTTGATGCCGCTATCGAGCGCGGTTTTGACCAATGCGTCCGCTTCGCTTTGATCTAGTCGGCCGATCTGTCCCCACATGTCTTCGCTGCCGCCAAAGGTCATGGTGCCGAGGCAAAGTTCCGACACGAAGAGGCCGCTCTGGCCAAGCGTTCGCATGCGCATAGGTGTCTCCTTGAGAAGCGTAATCGGCCCGTCATGCCTAGGCCCGGACCCGTCGATGGGCTAGGCTCATCGTCTCAACAATCTGCCCGATCCTATCAATGCCGTACGTCGTTGGATGCGTTCGGCCGGCGGTTAGGCTATTCGCAGCGCATGCGCACTGAACTTGCCGCTCTCGCTGCGAGCATCGAACGTCAATGGAGCCGATATGGCCGCGAGACGCCCATCGAGGGTCTGTTCCTGACGCATGCGGAAAGTCCGAGCGGCGTTATACGATCCGTGTATCGCCCTTCCTTCTGTGTGGTAGTGCAGGGTGCCAAAGCTACGATGCTAGGCGACGCCCAGTATTTCTATGCGGCGGGGCAGTGCCTGCTCGCTTCGGTCGATCTGCCGGTGACTGCAAGGATCACCGAGGCGAACGCCTCGCGGCCATATCTTGCGATGAGCTTGGCCATCGATCCTGCCGTCGTCGCAGAGCTCGTAAACGGTCATGCTCAGAGGCTCCGCGATGAATCAAATGCTCCGGCGATCGCAACGAGCGATCTGGACCAAGACCTGTGCGATCCTCTCAGGCGACTCCTCGACCTTAGCGATAGCCCCCACGACATGGCTGTCATCGCGCCGCTGATCAGGCGTGAGATCGTTTGGCGCCTGCTCCGCGGAACGCTCGGTCCGATGCTGCGGCAAATCGGCCTTGCCGATGGCCGCACTGCGCGCATTGGGCGTGCAACCGCATGGCTCCGCGAGCACTATGCCGAGACGACCGCGTGGCGGACCTCGCCGCGATCGCCCATATGAGCGTTCCGAGCTTTCACAGGCACTTCAAGGCCGTGACCACGATGACTCCGGTGCAGTTCCAGAAGCAGGTCCGCCTTCAAGAAGCACGCAGGCGCCTCCTATGCGCCGAAGGCGTCGCTTCCGCAGGTTATTCGGTCGGCTATGAAAGCCTGTCGCAGTTCAACCGGGACTACCGGCGTGCGTTCGGTGCGCCGCCGGGGCAGGACGCCATATCGCTGCGCGTCCAACTCCTGCCGTGACCTCGGACGCACGGCCGGCCAGCATCGCATCGCCGTTTTGCGCCGGTCCTCGCAGTTCGCTGGGCGGCAACCGGAGGGGAGCGCTCGGAAGGGCCCGCACAAGCGGGGGACAGGCGTCCACCTTCGGCCTTGGCCGCGCCGGCTTTTCGCGAGCAGGCAACTCGCTCCAAAGACGGCGCGGCCTCGGTGGGCGGAGCGGGCTACATGCCGGCAGCAGTGGGTCGCACGATCACTTCGTTGATGTCGACGCCCGTGGGCTGTTCGAGGGCATAGCGGATCGCGCGGGCGATCGCGTCGGGCGTAAGCGACTTCTGTCGCCAGTCCTTCAGCGCCGCCGCAACCGTAGAATCGCTGATGTCGTTCCCGAGTTCGGTCGCCGTTACGCCGGGCGAGATGATCGTCGAGCGGATCTCGTCATGCTCCTGCCGCAGCCCTTCGGTGATTGCCCAGACGGCGTATTTCGTGCCGCAGTAGACCGCTGCCGTGGGGAGCACGAGATGCGCCCCGACAGAAGCAACATTGACCACGTGCCCGTCCTTCTGCGCCACGAACCTTGGTAGCACCGCGGCAATGCCATTGAGGACGCCGTGAATGTTGACGTCGATCATCCGCTTCCACTCCTCGCGCTTGAGCGACGCGAGCGGAGAGAGCGGCATCACGCCGGCGTTGTTCACCAGTGCATCGATCCGGCCGAAACGCTCCTCCGCCGCGTAGGCAAAGGCGTCGAAGTCTGCGGCGTCGGTCACGTCGAGCGTGCGCCAGGCGATCGACTCGCCCAGTTCTTCCGCCAAAGCCTGCAGCCGCTCGCTACGGCGCGCGCCGATGAAGAGTTTCGCGCCGGCGGCTGCCAGTTCGCGCGCCGTCGCTTCACCGATGCCGCTCGAGGCGCCGGTGATGAGCACGATCTTGTCGTTGATGTTGGTCATGTTGGTTCCTCCGGTTGATAGGCAGACCGAAAGTGCCACTGCGACTGATCTGACCGGTAGAGCGATCGTCCATTTGCTTTGCACGATTCTCCGGATTCTCGTGTCCTTGCTTGCGAAGTCGCTTCGCATCGGCAATCTCACGGTGATGGAAACGATTGCCGAGCTTGCGCAGCTCATCGAGTGCCATGCCCCGGTGGCGGGCATGACAGAGACGCGGATACCACGACTGTCGCTGTTCCGCGCCGATCGGCCGAGCGCCCCAACACCCTCGGTCTATGAGGCTTCTCTTTGCCTGATCGCCCAGGGTTCGAAGCGCGTATCGCTGGGAGACGAGGGCCTCGTTTACGATGCGTCGCGCTACCTGCTGGTCTCGGTCGATCTGCCGCTAGTGGGCCATGTGATCGAGGCGAGCGCCGAGGCGCCATACCTGTGTTGCAAGATCGATCTCGATCCTTCGGCACTCGCCGAATTGATGGCCTCCGATGGCAGCGCAGCACGACCCGAGCAGCCCGTGCTGGCCGTCTATCCGAGCGATCCCGACCTCATCGATGCAGCAAGCCGGCTTGTCAGGCTCCTCGATCGGCCGGACAGCATCCAGGTGCTCGCCCCACTGATCGAACGGGAGATCCTCTACCGGCTGCTTACCGGTCCACACGGCGCTATGCTCCGGCATCTGATGTCCGCCGGCAGTCGTCTGAACCAGGTAAGCCGGGCGATTGCCGCAATCCGCAAGGGCTTCGATGCCCAGCTCCGCATAGAAGAAATTGCCGCCGCAGCGGGCATGAGCGCCTCATCGCTCCATGCGCATTTCAAGGCGGTCACGCGCATGACGCCCATCGAGTATCAGAAGCAACTGCGTCTGCAGGAAGCGCGGCGTCTTATGCTGACCGGCGGTGCAACCGCAGGCTCGGCTGGGTTCGCGGTCGGATACGAAAGTCCGTCGCAGTTCAGCCGGGAGTACCGGCGCTTGTTCGGCGTTCCGCCCCGGCAGGATGTAGAGCGCGTGAAGAATGCGCCCGGGTATGTCGAAGCTGTTTGACGTCCGCACGCAACGCTCGGCTGCTACTGCTGCGCAGTGAAAAACAGAGGAAATGCCGGTGAGCCGTCGGCAACGGCCTCCGCGACTTTCGCACCGCCAAATTGCGCCGCCCGCACCTAGTCTGCCACAGGCCGACACAACGAGGTCGGTCGTGAAAGGGGAGGGGAAATGGCGTTGGGTCCGAACTGGGCGAAAGTATTCGCGGGAATCGCTTTGGTGGGCGCTCCGCTAAGTGCGGAGCCCTCCGCCTCGCCTTCGGATATTCTGACGTCGCAATCCGAGGACGTAACGCTCACCCTCACCGAGGGAACCTGGATGAGCGTCGACGTCAGCCCTGACGGGCGAACGCTCGTGTTCGACCTGCTCAACGACATCTACACCATGCCTGCGGCGGGCGGAGAGGCCAGGGCGATCCTGTCGGGCCCCGCGACCCAGCGCAGCGCCCAGTTCAGCCCGGACGGCCGGGAGATCCTCTATCTCAGCGATCAAACGGGGGCGGACAACATCTGGATCGCGAACCCTGACGGATCCGATCCGCGCCAGATCAGCCACGAAACGATGGACATGATCACGGCGCCCTCGTGGTCGCCCGACGGCAGCGCCATCGTCGCCACCAAGACAAGCGCCTCGGTGTTCGACATGCGCACGTCCGAACTGGTCCGCTTCGAGGTGAGCGGCGAGGAGGAGCGGCAACTGGTTCCCCCTCCCGAGAGCGGCAAGGATCTCCAGGAGCCGCGCTATTCGCCGGACGGTCGGCACCTCTACTATACCGAGCGGGTCGGCGGCCTGCACTACGTCTACCTCAACCCGAACCTCAGCAATTTCATCATCCGCCGGCACGACCTGCAGAGCGGCGAGACGGTCGATCTGATCTCCGGCTTCGGAAGCGCGACGACGCCGCAGGTCTCGCCCGACGGATCGGTCATTGCCTTTGTTCGGCGAGTCGGCGCGAAGACCGTCCTTTTCCGGTACGACGTCGCGACGGGGCGTCAGAACGCCGTCTACGACGGGCTCGCACGCGATCTGCAGGCCGATTATCTCGCGCAAGAGCATTACTATCCGGCGTTCGACTGGTTTCCCGACAACCGGCACGTCGCGATCTGGGCCAAGGGCGAGTTGATCAAGGTCGATATGGAGACCGGCGAGGCGACGGATATCCCGTTCCGCGCCACGGCCAGCCATGCCATCCATCCGGCGCTGCGCGCCGAGCTGGATCTTGCGCCGGACCACGTGGACGTGAAGATCGTCCGGCAGATCGCCCCGTCCCCGGCCGGTGACGAGCTCCTCTTCCGCGCGCTGGGCCGCATCTGGCGGCAGGACCTGACCGGCAGCGAGCCACCGCGCCCGCTGACGGAGAGCGACGGCGCGCAGACCGATCCGAGGTGGTCCGCGGATGGCCGCTGGATCGCCTATGTCGAATGGCACGACGAGTCCGGCAGCACGCTCCACCTGCGCAGCGCCGACGGGGGCGAGGACAGGGTGCTCGCCCGCAGCGGCGGGATCATCGCCGAACCGGTCTTCGCCAACAGCGGTAGGCAGATCGCCTACCGCATTCTCGACGCGGATTCGCAGATGGGCGGCGCGCATGACGTCCCGGGACTCTACGTCGTCGGATCGGACGGCAAGGAACCGCGCTACCTTGCGCCTGCCGCCGGCGTGGCGCGGTTCTCGCCCGACGACCGGCGCATCTACTACATGGGGCCGCCCGACTTCGAGAAACGGCGCGCGGTGATCCTGCGCAGCATTCCGGCCGAGGGCGGCGATACACAGGATCATGCCTATGCCGAGACGGCCGATACCGGCGATTTCACGCTGAGCCCCGATCTCTCGTGGATCGCGTTCAAGGAATTCCAGGAACTGCACGTGATGCCGTTCTGGCCGGGTGCGGAGCCGATCGCGATCAGCGCTCGGAACAACCCTGCGGCGCGCCGCCTTACCCGCTCGGGCGGTTTCGAGCTGGCGTGGAGCGACGACTCCGAGCAGCTCTTCTGGACCCTCGGTCCCGACGTCTATGCGACGCGCCCGGAAGCCGGCGGCACCGTCGACACGCCGTTGCATTCGGTCGAGCTCAGCGTTCCGGCCGACGTGCCGCAGGGCAGCATAGCCTTCGTCAACGCGCGCGTTCTGCCGATGACGGGCGGCGACCCTATCATCGAGAACGGGGCGGTCGTTGTGGAAGGCAACCGCATCAAGGCCGTCGGGCCGGCGGGGAGCGTCACGATCCCTGATGCCGCCAAGGTGTACGACCTGGAGGGCAAGACCCTCATGCCCGGCTTCTTCGACGCGCACGGCCATATCGATTGCTGCTATGGCACGGGCGCGATGCCGCAGAAGCATGCGGTCCGCTATGCGGCCCTCGCTTACGGCGTGACGACGAACTTCGATCCCTACGCGAACGAGCTGCCGAGCTACGAAACCGGCGAAATGACCATTGCCGGCCTGATGGTGAGCCCGCGCTGGCTGACCACCGGGCACGTGATCTACGGCCGCTCCGGAAAGCCCGACCGCGTCTTCAACCGGATCGAGAGCCTGGACGATGCCCGCGCCGTCGTCCGGCGTAAGGCCGCCATCGGGGGGACGGTTCTCAAGAGCTACAAGCTCACCACCCGGGCGCAGAAGCAGTGGCTGCTGCAGGCTGCGGCGGAAGAAGGTCTGATGGTCGACGCGGAAGGCGCCGGGCACTTCTACGACAACGTCGGCATGATCCTCGACGGATATACGAACCTCGAGCATAACCTGCCGGTCGCCACGTACCACGACGACCTGCTCCAGCTCTTCAGAAGTTCGGAGATGTCCACCACCCCGACTCTCGTCGTCACGTTCGGCGAGCTGTTCGGGGAGAACTACATCTATCAGAACCAGGAGCCGTGGAAGGAGCCGAAGGTCCGCACCTTCATCCCCGGGGTCAACAACGCCTACAACCCGATCCAAGGGCCGTCCGACGCGCCGCTGTACGTGCGGGCCATGCAGTCGATCCATCAGGCGGACGAGCTGTACGACGTCGGCTTCCGCTCCGTCGCGCGCTCGATCAAGCGGCTGGACGACGCCGGCGTGATCGTGAACGTCGGCTCCCACGGCCAGGCGGCGGGCATCGCCCTCCATTGGGAGATGCAGTTGCTCGCCGAAGGCGGGATGGCGCCGATGCGCATCCTGCGCGCGGCGACGATCAACGGCGCGAAGACCTGGGGGCTGGATCACCAGCTTGGCTCGATCGAGCCCGGAAAGTTGGCGGACATCATCGTGCTCGACCGCGATCCGCTCGCCGACATCAGGAACACCAACAGCGTGGTCTACACCATGGTCAACGGGCGTCTCTATGAGTCGGCGACGATGAACGAGATCGGCAATCACGACCGGCCGCGCACCAAGTTCTACTGGGAGATGAGCGATCAACATGGAACGGACTGGAACCCGGCCTGGGCCGGAAGCACGCGCCAGCGCTAAGAGTTTCGCAGCGGCCCTCGCTGCTGCGTCCCTGCTGCTCGTCGCTGCAGCACCCGACGAGGACGCGCAGCGCGCCGAGCTTGTGCCGGTGATGGTCTCGATCCCCGGCGGGACCTTCGCCATGGGCGCGACGATCGACCGCGGTTACGGCCCGATCGACGGCCCGACGCACGATGTCGCCATCGTCCCGTTCCAGATGGCGGCGCATGAAGTCACCGTGGGCGCCTTCCGCGTCTTCACCGAAGAGACCGGCTACGTCTCCGCGGGAAAGTGTAACGTCTACGACGAGGACACCACCTGGCACATCAACCCGAGCGGAACTGGCAGAGGCCGGGGTTCGCGCAGGGGGATGACCACCCCGTCCTCTGCGTCAGCTGGCGCGACGCGCAGGCCTATATCGACTGGCTGAACGCCAGGACGGGCAAGCAATACCGCCTGCCGAGTGAGGCCGAATGGGAATATGTCGCCACTCTGGCCGATCTCGGCAACGCCCGCAGCGGTGGGGAGGGTGTGACCCACGAGTTGGCCAATATCGGCATGGTGGAATGCTGCGGCGGCAAGGCGGAAGGCCGCGACGTCTGGATCGAGACCGCGCCGGTCGGCAGCTTTCCGGCCGACCGGCTGGGGTTCCACGACGTCCGCGGCAACGTCTGGGAATGGCAGGCTGACTGCTATCACGAGAACTACGTCGATGCGCCGGTGGACGGATCGGCGCGGAGCGATTGCCCGACACCGGGCTACCACGTGATCCGGGGCGGTTCCTACGGCGACGCCGGCGAGTTCCTGGAGGAACGCTTCCGGCTCCGCGGCCCCGAAGATCAGGGCTACTTCACGGTCGGTTTCCGGCTCGCGCACTCGGCGGAGTGAAGCCGCTCCTTTTCCCGCCTTAGCGGCAGCCGCAGTCAGTCCGTCAATTGAACTGCAAGCCAGTCCGCGAAGTCCGCAGCGGCGGATTTGTGACCGGTTTCCGGGAGAACGACGTAATAGGCGCTGCCCGTGCTCACCTCGAGATCGAAAAGGGTGATCAGCTTTCCCTCCTCGATCTGCTCCGCCGCGAACATTTCCGGCAGGAGCGCCACTCCGAGACCCGCTGCGGCACTCGCGACGGCCATGCCGAACTGGTCGTAGACCGGACCGTGAAAGGCGCCGTCTCCCGGAAGACCGGCTTTCGCGTGCCATTCCGCCCATGCGGCGGGGCGGGTCCTGAGATGAATCAAGGTCGTGCGCACCAGGTCGGCAGGTGAAGCGATCGCCTTGGCCTGCCGGTATTCGGGGCTGCACATCGGGACCATGGTCTCGTTCATGAGGCGCCTCAGCGTTCCGCCGGGCCAGGCCGGATCGCCATGGTGGATCGCGAGGTCGAACGGCTCGGCGTCGAACGAGAACGGGCGCAGCCGTGACGCCAGGTTGACGGTCACATGCGGTCGCACCGCGTGAAAGCGCGGCAGCCGTGGTGCCAGCCAGTGGATGCCGAAGGTGGGAAGGGTGGCGACATGGAGCGTCTGCTCGCCCGGGTTCGCGGACATGGCCTGGCGTGTGGCGGCATTGAGCTGTCCGAGCAGGGCGCGCACCTGATGCTGATAATCGCGGCCGACCGGCGTCAGCACCACGCGCTGGCGAACGCGCTTGAACAAAGCCGTGCGCAGCCGCTGCTCGAGCGCCGCGACGGCCCGGCTGACCGCGCCTTGCGTCAGGTTCAGCTCCGCTGCGGCGCCGGTGAAGCTCATGTGCCGCGCAGCCGCCTCGAACGCCACGAGCTCGTGCATCTGCGGGATCTGCCGCCGCGGCGTGGTGTCGAGTGGCTCCATGAGAGATCATTACCAATGCGAATGATATAATTGCAAGAATTCGCTTTCGCTTCCCCGTGTCCCAGGGCTTTCTCACGGCAAGAGGATCGGACTACAGGAGCGACGATAAATGGCGGAGTTAGCAGCCTTCCGATGGGACGACCCGTTCGATCTGGAATCGCAGATCACCGACGAGGAACGTCTGATCTGCGATACGGCACGTGATTACTGTCAATCATCATTGATGCCGCGTGTCCTGCTCGCCGCGCGGCACGAGAAATTCGACAGGGAGATCATGACCGAGATGGGCGCGCTGGGTCTTCTCGGGGCGACGCTGCCCGAAGCCTATGGCGGCGCAGAGGCGGGACATGTGGCCTACGGCCTCATCGCGCGCGAGGTGGAGCGCGTGGACTCGGGCTATCGCTCCGCGATGAGCGTCCAGTCGTCGCTCGTCATGCACCCGATCTACGCATTCGGAGACGATGCTCAGCGCTCGAAATACCTGCCGGAGCTCGCGTCGGGGCGCCTGATCGGCTGCTTTGGACTGACCGAACCCGATCACGGCTCCGATCCGGACGGGATGCGCACACGCGCCGACCGGGTGGACGGGGGCTATCGGCTCAACGGCAGCAAGATGTGGATCACGAACAGCCCCATCGCCGACCTTGCGGTCGTGTGGGCGAAGCTGGACGGAGTGATCCGCGGCTTCATCGTCGAAGCGGGGACTGACGGGTATTCCGCGCCGAAGATCGAGGGCAAGCTCGCGCTGCGGGCCTCCGTGACCGGAGAGATCGTCCTCGATGATGTCTTCGTTCCCGAAACCGCACTCCTCCCGAACGCGCGGGGGCTGGGCGGGCCGTTCGGCTGCCTCAACAAGGCGCGGTACGGGATTTCGTGGGGGGCGCTGGGCGCAGCGGAGTTCTGCTGGCATGCCGCGCGCCAGTACGCGCTCGACCGCGTTCAATTCGGCCGCCCGCTGGCGGCCGCCCAGCTCATCCAGCGCAAGCTCGTGGAAATGCAGGTGGAGATCACGCTCGGCCTGCAGGCCTGCCTGCGCGTGGGGCGGCTGCTGGACGAGGGGCGCTGTCCGGTTGCGAACATCTCCATCGTCAAGCGCAACAGTTGCGGCAAGGCGCTGTCCATTGCCCGCGAAGCGCGCGATATCCACGGCGGGAACGGCATTTCGGACGAGTTTCACGTGATGCGCCACGCCTGCAATCTGGAAGCGGTCAACACCTACGAGGGGACGCACGACATCCATGCGCTGATACTCGGCCGCGCGCAGACGGGGCTTGCGGCCTTTGCCTGAGAACATCGCACCCGCACGAGCGCTCGAGGGCGTTCGCGTCCTCGATCTCAGCCGCGTCCTTGCCGGCCCCTGGGCGACGCAGCTCCTGGCCGATCTCGGCGCGGACGTGATCAAGATCGAGCGACCCGGCGCGGGGGATGACACCCGGGGATGGGGACCACCGTGGTTCTCGAGCGCGGGGGGCAGCAAGGAAGCGGCTTACTTCACCTGCGCCAATCGTGGCAAACGATCGCTCGCGGCGGATATTAGCGACGCGGAAGGGGCAGCATTCGTGGCGTCTCTGGCCGAAGAGGCCGACGTGCTGGTCGAGAACTTCAAAGTGGGCGCGCTGGCGCGATACGGGCTCGACTACGCGGCGCTGTCGGCGCGCAATCCGCGCCTCGTCTATTGCTCGATTTCGGGTTTCGGACAGGACGGGCCCTATGCAAGCCTGCCCGGATACGACTTCATCATCCAGGCGATGGGCGGCCTCATGAGCCTTACCGGCGAGCTGGGCGGGCCGCCGATGAAGGCAGGGGTGGCGCTGACCGACATTCTGACGGGCCTCTACGCCTGTAACGGCATTCTGGCGGCGCTCCACCAGCGGTCGAACACAGGGCGAGGCCAATGGGTCGAGACGTCGCTCCTCGACGTTCAAGTGGCCACACTCGCCAATCAAGCTGCGGGCTATCTTGCCGAGGGCCGTGACCCGCAGAGGCACGGCAACGCTCATCCCAGCATCGTTCCTTACCAGGCGTTCGAAACCTCGACGCGGACGATCGCACTGGCGGTGGGGAACGACGCGCAGTTCCGGGAGCTTTGTACGCTCCTCGGGCGTGAGGACCTCGGCCGTGACCCTGCGTATGCGACCAATGCCGGGCGCGTAGCCGGCCGTGATAAGCTGATCCCTATGCTCGAGGCGGAATTCCGGTGTCGCACCGCCGACGAATGGATCGACGCACTGCGCGCTGCGGGCATTCCGGCGGGTCCCGTCAATACGGTCGGCGATGTCTTCGCCGATCCGCATGTACAGGCTCGGGAAATCCGGAAGGATATGCCGCACGCCGCTCTGGGCGCCGTCCCCGGCGTTGCCTGCCCGGTGCGCCTCTCGGCTTCGCCGCCGCGAGACGATCTCGGGCCGCCGGCGCTGGACGAACACGGCGCGGCCATCCGTGCTTTCGGCTGGGTCGCGGTCAGAAAGTGAAGAGGGCGTTCAGTCGCAGGCGTGAGAGCCAGTCGTCCGGATCTTCGGCTCCGGCGTAGAGCGGATCGTCGGGACGGTAGAGATAGAGCGTCGCGTTGAGGATCAAGTCCTTGCGGTAGACGTAGTCGGCGGTGAGCGAGTGCAGCTGGTAGTTGGTCGCGAGATTGATGTTGTCGTGCGAGAATGCGGCAAGGACCGCGTCGGCTTCGGCCCGAGAATAGCCGTAGCCGAACCGCCAGTCGCCGGCCTCGCTCGATCTGCCGAGTGCGAGCGCGAGGCTGTAGCCGCTGTCTGCGGCGGTCGCGGCGCCGAGGTTCTTCACGTAGTCCGCGGTGAGAGCGATCGGCCAGCGTGCGCCCCACGGCCGAACGCTGACCTCCGCGATCACGTCGATGAGGTCGAAGTCCGACAGGTAGCGGCCGTCCGGGCCCAGCAGGTTGCCGCGGAAGTCGCCTGCATCGGCCGTGGCGATGCTCCCGAGACGATAGTCGTAGTAGGCGGCGGCAAGCGCCCCCGACCACATCGAACCATCGGCAGCGAGCTCGATCTGCCCGCCCGTCATCGTGCTGTCGGGGCCGGTGATGGAGCGATCGATGGGGAAGTAGATTCCGGCCGCGCCGAGCGAGACTCCGGATGAAAGGGGAACGCGGTACCGTGCGGCGATGCCCTGCGGGTTTACATCGCCGTCCCAGACGAGGTCGCTCCGGCGAAACACCTGGGGAATCTTGCCGCCCCAGATGTCCAGACCGCCGCGGGTGATATGCGCGTACGCCTGATCCAGGCTGACTTCGAGATCGTCGTCGAAATTCCCCAGCGTAACGTCTGTCGTGTTCGGATCGTCCTGACTGCCGGTGACGAGTTGACCGCCGAGTTCGAGCCAGTCGTTGACCTGGTACGCGGCGCGCAGGCGGGCGCGGAGGACACCGCGACCATCGTCGGGAGCGTCGTTGTCGCTCCCGTTATGCTCGTAACGCAGGCGCAGGTCGCCGGAGATGCTCAGTGCTGAAGATTGGGCGGGCGCTGTCGGCGCGGCGGTGGCAACACGAGCGGTTTGGGAAACCTCGCTTGCCGCCGGCACTGCGGAGGTGCCGTTTTGGGGAACGGCCGAGGCTTCGGCCAGCGGCCGTCTTTCGGCAGCCGTCAGAAGCCGCTCCTCGAGCTGCCGAATACGCGCGTCCTGTGCTTCCAGGCGGGCTTCCAGCTCCGTTATGCGTGCGTCCTTGTCGGTCTCGCTCTGCGCCAGGACCGGAGCGGTCACGAACGTCGTTGCGAGCAGAGCGGCGGCGAGTTTCAGTCGCATGCTTGCTTCCTTTCGTTTGTCGTTCCCAGAGGCGCCGCCTGCGGCTCGGAAGGGCGCCGGGGACGAGGCGCCAGGGAGCTATCGCGCGGAGAGGCCGCCCATCGTGAAGTATTTGAGCTCGAGGAACTCATCCAAACCGTACTTCGAGCCTTCGCGGCCAATGCCCGATTCCTTGACCCCGCCGAATGGTGCGGATTCGCTCGAAATGATCCCCTCGTTGAGGCCGATCATCCCGTATTCGAGCTGCTCGGCCACGCGCCACGCGCGCCCAAGGTCGCGAGTCCAGAAGTAGGCAGCGAGGCCGTAGGGCGTGTCGTTCGCCCGGGCGATGACCTCCTCCTCCGTCTCGAACGGCATGATCGGTGCGACCGGCCCGAAGATCTCCGCGCTCGCGATCTCCATCGCGGAGTCGACGCCGGTGAGGATCGTGGGCGCGTAGAAGTTGCCGCCGAGCGCATGCCCGCCGCCGCCGAGCACGCACTGAGCACCCTTCGCGAGAGCGTCGCGTACGAGCCCGTCCACTTTCGCCACCGCGGCGGAATTGATCAGCGGACCGATTGCGTTTCCGCCCGCCAGGCCATCTCCGACCGGCAAGGCTTCGACCGCGGCTGCAAACCGGGCCGCGAACTCGTCGGCGACACCGGCCTGAACGAACAGGCGATTGGCGCAGACGCACGTCTGGCCGGCGTTGCGGAACTTCGACTGGATGGCGCCCGCAACCGCCGCGTCTATGTCCGCATCGTCAAAGACGATGAACGGCGCGTTCCCGCCGAGTTCGAGCGAGAGCTTCTTCACCGTGTCCGCGCATTGCGCCATCAGCAGCTTGCCGACGCGCGTGGATCCCGTGAAGGACAGCTTCCGGACGTCCGGGCTGTCCGTTAGTACCCGAGCGACGGCTTCTGCCCGGGCAGCGGTGACGACTTCCAGCACGCCTTCAGGGAAGCCGGCGTCCCGGGCGAGCGCCGCCAGCGCCAGTGCGCTCAAAGGCGTGTCCTCGGCCGGCTTCAGAACGATGGTGCAGCCAGCGGCAAGGGCAGGCGCAACCTTCCGGGTCACCATGCCGACCGGGAAGTTCCACGGTGTGATCGCCCCGACGACGCCGATGGGTTGACGCAGCACGAGCAGGCGCCGGCCCGGCGCGTTGGTGGGAATGATGTCTCCGTAGGCGCGCTTGCCTTCCTCGGCGAACCACTCGACGAAGCTTGCGCAATAGACGATCTCGCCCATCGCCTCTGCGATCGGCTTGCCCTGCTCGCGCGTGAGCAGGGTGGCGAGAGCCTCCTGATTGTCGAGGATGAGGTCGTGCCAGCGGCGCAGGATCGCGGCGCGCTCCTTGGCGGTCTTCGCTGCCCAGGCCGGAAGCGCCTCCTTGGCCCTGCGGACGGCCCGTGCGGCATCCTCGGTGTCCATGTCCGCTACATCCGCGATATGCGCGCCAGTGGCCGGATTGCTTACCGGGAAGCGAGCTGTCACGTCGTTCCCCGGCGCGATCCGGGCGAGGAGGTCCGCATCCTTCGCCCGGTCCATGTTGGTCATCACGTTCATCGGCCGGCTCCGCGTTACAAAAGTCCGTGGGCGGCCGCGGTCTTGTCGAGGCCGATCTTGGTCTTCTCGATCATCTCGTCGATTTCGGAGCGTCCGATCGTGAGCGGCGGGCAGGCGACCATCGTGTGGCCCACGGCGCGGAGGATGAGGTTCTCTCCGATGCAGTGCTCCCGGCATTCGATCGCCGGCTGCTCGGTGGGTGCGAAGAACTCGCGGCTGGCCTTGTCGCGCACCAGTTGGAGACCGGCGATCAGGCTGACGCCGCGCAGCTCTCCGACGATCGGGTGTGAGTCAGCCAGTTGCTGCAGGGAGTCCCGGAAGTAGGGAGCCGTCTCCTCGCGCACCTTATCGATCAGGCCTTCGCGCTCGATGATGTCGATGTTGGCAAGTGCGACCGCGCAGGACACCGGATGCCCCGAGTACGTATAGCCGTGCGAAATGACGCCACCGCCGTTGATGGCGTCACTCACGCGCTTGTTCATGGCGACCGCGGCAATCGGGAGATATCCGGAGGAAAGACCCTTCGCCATCGGCATCAGGTCGGGTTCGATCCCGTACGTGTCCGATCCGAACCAGTTGCCCGTGCGGCCGAACCCGCAGATCACCTCGTCCGCCACCAGCAGGACGTCGTATTTTTTGCAGATGCGCTGGATCTCGGGCCAGTAGGTGGAGGGCGGATCGATGACGCCGCCTGCGCCCTGGAGGGGCTCCCCGACGAAGGCCGCGACGTTCTCGGCGCCGAGCTCCAGAATTTTGGTCTCGAGCGCGCGCGCTGCTTCGAGGCCGAATTCCTCGGGCGTCTTGCCCTGACCATGCCGGTACCAGTGCGGTTCGATGATGTGTTCGAAGCCGGGCAGGAGCGACTGGCCCATCGCGTGCATCGGCGCCATGCCGCCCAGGCTCGTCGCGGCGAGTGTGCTGCCGTGATAGCCGAGAGTGCGGCCGATAAAGACGTTCTTGCTCGGTTGTCCCTGAACTTCCCAGAAGTGGCGCACGAGCCTGATGATCGTGTCGTTGGCCTCGGAACCCGAGTTGGCGAAGAAGAAGTAGTCGAGCCCTGCCGGCGTCAGTTCCGAAAGGCGGCGGGCGAGCCGGATCTGGGTCGGCGTCGAGCTCGAGAAGAACGTGTTGTAGTACGGCAGCGTCGCCATCTGCTTCGATGCAGCATCGACCAGTTCCTGACGGCCATAACCGACATTCACGCACCACAGGCCGGCCATCGTGTCGAGAATCTTGTTCCCGTCGCTGTCCCAGATGTAGCACCCGTCGGCCTGGGTGAAGACGCGAACGCCTTGTTCGCCAAGCACTTTTGGATCGGTGAACGGATGCAGATGATGCTCACGGTCCAGCGCCTGCCATTCGGCGGTGGTGGTGGTAATCTGATCCATCTCGAACTCCCATTCCTTCGGTTCCCGCTCGGGGTATGCCGCTCGGGTGGGAGGCATCAGATGATTAAATCGCCAGTGCCGGTGCGCGCGGCGCACCGCCGGATCAGTCCTCCTCGGTTGCCCGCTCGTTGTCCCGCATGAGGGCCGCAATCGCCTGATCGCCGAACCAGCCACGGGCTTCGAGGGCATCGATTACCCTCATGCGGTCGCCGGCGGGATGGGTTTGGCTCAACTTGGTGACGCCTTCGATGCGGTCGATCGCGATGCGGAACGACCGGATGTGGGGCAAGAGCGCGTCGACGCGGCCTTCGGGCGCTTGCGCCATCGTCCAAGGAGAACTGTGGCCCTGCTCGGCCATCTCGGTCACGCGATCGAGCAACCGCAACTGGGTGTCGTCGTCATCGATCGGATCGAGAGCTCCCCGGACATGCGCGGTGACATAGTTCCAGGTCGGCACTGTCGGACGTTCGCGGTACCAACTCGCGGAGATATAGGCGTGCGGTCCGGCAAACACCGCCAGAGCGGTATCGCCGGCTTGCAGTGCCCGCGCGTGCGGATTGTTGCGGGCCATATGGCCGATCAGCCGCATTTCCCCGGGATCGTCGGTTTCGAAATAGATCGGAACGGACGTCGCCCAAGGGCCCTTTTCGCCAGTCGTGATCAGAAGCGCGAACGGATGCTCGCGCACGATCCGTCGCGGATCGTCCGCGGCGTAGGCCCTAGGTGCGTAGAGGCGGCGTTCATCGTTCATAATTCAGGTCCCTCCCGATCAATTACCTTCATCATGTCCGCCGCGGCGGGCGCAGACAGATGCCGAATGTGCGCGCACCGGTGCGGAAGGGGCACCGAGGATAAGGCGCCGGTAGTGGTGACCCGGCCTCACCGGCCGAGGATGGCTTTCGCACCGGATCATCTCCCCGCGCTCCGATAGACATGATCGGTATGGATCATGAAAGCCGGGGAGTGTGAAGCGTTGGGGGAAGTAATCGCGAGTGCCGACGGAAGCGAGCAGCCCCTGCCTTCGATTGAGCAGGCTTATGCCGGTAAGCTGATGCCTGATGAGCAGGTGCACCTGTTCCGCAACACGCACCGCGTCTTTCCCTGCCGGCGCATCTCGCGCGGCGGCGGTCCGATCCAGGACTTGCCGCGGAGCCCCGATACTAGCGAGGATTTCCCGATAAGAGCCGGCGAGCAGGAGTTCGATCTCTACGATTATGTCTCGCGCAATCGACTGGTTGGGCTGCTGATGCTGAAGGACGGGAAGATCGTTCACGAACGCTACGAACTCGGGATCGACGCGCACGCACGCTGGATGTCCATGTCGATGGCGAAGTCCGTAAGCACGCTTCTGGTGGGCGTTGCCATCCGCGACGGGTTCATCGGCGGTGTCGACGATCCGCTGACCGATTACCTGCCCGAGCTGCGGGGAAGCGGTTACGACGGAGTCTCGATCCGCCATCTGATGCAGATGACCTCGGGCGTCGAATGGGACGACACCCATACCGACGCCAACTCGCACCGGCGCCACATGCTTGCCCTGCAGGTCGGACAGCAGCCGGACACCATTCTGAAATACATGGCGAGCCTCCCGCGCATCGCAGAGCCCGGCACGTGCTGGAACTACAGCACCGGCGAAACCCATGTCGTAGGGGCGCTGGTTAAGGCGGCGACGGGGCGCTGGCTGGCGGACTATCTCTCGGAAAAGCTCTGGTCGCGGCTCGGCATGGATGCCGATGCCGAATGGTGGCTCGAAGCGCCGGGTGGGCTCGAAGTCGCCGGCAGTGGCATCTGCGCTACGCTGCGCGATTATGCACGGCTCGGCCTCTTCGCCATGAACGACGGCCGGATCGGAGACGAGCAGGTGCTTCCCGCAGGGTGGATCGAGGAATCCACCGCACCGCGCGAAGCAGGCGGGGAGCCCCTGAACTACGGCTACATGTGGTGGCCGGTCCCCGATGCGAAAGGATCGTTCGCGGACGGCGCGTTCAGCGCTCGCGGAATCTTCGGGCAGTATATCTACGTCAATCCCACCGAACGGGTGGTGCTGACGGTGCTCAGCTCGCGGTCCAAACCGAAGTTCGCCGAAGCGATACTCGACAACCACTTCTTCAATTCGGCTGTCGAAGCACTGCGCTGACCGATCAGGCGGCGGATTTCAGCGCCGGATAATCGGCTGCCAGGGCGGAGGTGACCCATTGCCTGAAGCGCCTGAGCAGTGGATCGTTCCAGCGATCGCGGCGTGCGTAGAGTGTGTAGCGGCCGAGCCGCGGCGCGAACTGCGGATTGTCCTTGCCTATGTCGATCAGGGATCCTGATTGAAGGTCGGCTCCGGCCGTTACCGGATTGGCGAGGGCGATGCCTCGCCCATGTCGCGCTGCGTCGAGCGTGAGATGTCCTTCCCACAGGCGCGCTCCGGTGAGGCCGGAGCTGTTTTCCACGCCATAGGAAGCGAGCCACTTGGCCCAGGTCTGGAAGCTGTCTTCGTGAAGTAGCCGGTGCTGAAGAAGGTCCTCCGGTGTATTCGGAGTCTGGGTGCTGCCAAGATAGCCGGGGCTCGCCACCGCAATGATCGGCGCCTCCACAAGAATCTGGCGCCTGAGCAACGGCAGCAGTTCCGGTTCCGGTTCATAGGTCGCGTGGAAGCGAACGTCGATATCCGCCTCGTGCGCGGCAAAATCCGGGCTGTGGTCGGTCGGGCGCAGGACGATGTCGGCGGTGTCATTGCGCCGCTCGAACTGCTCCAGCCGGCTCGATAGCCAGTGCAGAGCGAAGCCCGAGGTGCTCCAGATGTGAAGCCGCCGGTGGTGACCCTCGCTCATCAGATCGAGAGTGGCGTGCGCCAGCATGTCCATCGCGGCCGATACCCGCCCGTGATAGTCACGGCCCCGTTCGGTGAGCGCGATGCCGTATGGTGTGCGCTCTACCAGTTGCACGCCGGCCCAGGATTCGATCGCACGAAGATGGCGGCTGATCACGGCATGATCGCGGTCCAGCCATTGTGCCGCCCGCCTGACGCCGCCTAGCCGTGCAACCGCGTCAAAGGCCCGCAGTGCTTCGAAAGGCGGCAGGGCCTTTCGCGAAGGCGGATTGTCGGATCGCGAAGGGGGCTGAGGCTGGTCGTCCGTCAATTCAGTTCCATCAAGTTTGCGACAGGTGAGTTACATATCATTCGACGCCGCGACTAACCGGTCAAGGGGCGCCGCCGAAATCCATGCGGTGCGGCATCTGCACCACACTTTTCTGCCTTGGCATCTGGCAGGTCGCGCGCGCGGATGGTCCGTTGCCCCGATGATGAACACGCAACACACGGCCACCAATTGCCCCTTTCGATTTCCGCGCTCGGCGCACGCGATGCTTGGTCCAGTGCTGACCGCAACGGGGATGGCCGTTCCCTTGCCGGCGGCGGCTTCCGAGAAACCTGAAACGTTTGTCGAGGGCGGTATCACCATCGACGCCTTGGCCAATCAATCGGGCGGACAGCGGCGCGGCAGCCGTGTACTTGGGCTGGCGAGCGTCGGCGCCGGCGTGAATGATCTGGGTAGTGGATCACTGAAAGTATCAGGCTTCGTCGAACTGCAGATCGCCGAGGGCAGTGGGTTCTCGGAAAGCGTGGTGGGAGACGGCCAGGTCGTCAGCAACATCGAGGCGGTACCGGGCATCCGACCGTCGGAGGCTTGGCTGGAACTGGGCGCGGCCGCCGGGCGGCATCGTATCAAGGTGGGACTCGTCGACCTCAATCGGGAATTCGACATGCAGCAGGTGGGGAGCATGTTCCTCAACAGCTCGCACGGCATCGGCCCCGAGCTGTCTCAGTCGGGAGCGAACGGGCCCTCCATTTTTCCGACTACAACTACCGCGGTTGTCTATGGCTTCGAAGCCGAACGCTGGGGAGCGAGGGTGGGGGCCTTCAATGCGGTCGCCGGAGATCCGGCGAATCCGAAGAAGACAGTCGTGCCATTCCCCGGCGAAGACGGCTTGCTGCTGATCGCCGAGGCCGAGCACCGGTCCGAAAGTGTGCGAACCTACGCGGGCCTCTGGGCATACAGCACCGCCTCCTCCTACCTCCTGCACCCGGATGACGCGGCCGATGATCAGTGGCGCAGCCGCGGCGCTTACGCTGCCATAGAGACGACGCTCGCAACGACTCCTACCGGCGAAAAGCTCGAATCGTGGGTTCGTGTCGGCGTCGCAAACGAGAAGGTTCTCCCGGTCTCGACCTACCTGGGCGGCGGGGTTCGCTACGGTACCGACGATCGGGGCATCGGCTTTGCCATTGCCCATGCGCGGCTCGGCGATCCGGCGATCGATGCCGCAGCGATTAGTGGAGGCAGCGCCCGCCGGGCGGAGACCAACTTCGAACTCAGCTACGTTCATGCGCTGACGCCGGCAGTGACCGTTCAGCCCGACATTCAGTACGTGCGCAATCCCGGCTGGGACCCGGCTCTCGACGACGCGCTGGTCATCGGCCTGCGCCTGAGCGTCGGCTTTCGCTGACGCGACGGGCGCGCCGCTGCCAGCTCAGCACGCCGAGGAAGATCATCGTTACGAGCCAGCAACCGACCGCGAGATTGAGCAAGCGGCCGGGGACGGCGCCGATCTGACCCGTGTGAATGGGATAGAGCCATTCGATCAGCCGGCGTCCGGGGGTGCTCGACCGTGCGTCATGGTCGCCGAGAATCCTTCCATCGACGGCGGATACCCATACGGTTGTCGCTCCGAACTGCCGGGGGATCTCGCCGTCCGCGCGCAGCCTGATCCGGTACCACGGCGTGTCCTCTGCGGGCATCGACAGCGCCGTGAGTTCTCCTCCCGGGTAGCGGGCGAGGGCCCGGGTCATCGCCTCGCCGGGACCGACGGAAATCGGGCCGACGGGGGCTGCCGCGGGATCGGCCAGGCCGCCATCGACCGCGCCTTCGATCGTATCCAGGAAAGCGAGCTGGATACCCGCTGCGACCATGAGCGCCGCGGGCACGCCCACCCACAGGCCCAGCAGCCTGTGCCAGCCCGCCATGCGAGCCGACCTCGGTCCCCGAGGCCGGGTGGTCAGTGCACGCCGGAAGTTTCTGGCGGGCCAGGCCGTTATGAGACCGAGGACGATGTTGCTGAGAAGCAGCAAGCCGCTGATTCCGATCAGCACCGTGCCGGTGTTCCCGAGCAGGAGCGACTTGTGGAATAGTGTCAGCGTTTCGAACACGGCACCGTCGGAAAACTTCTCGTGATCGGGCCGGTCGCGGAGCACATCGCCCCCGCCGTTCACGCGAATGGTCCGGTCGCCCCCCGGCGCTGCGGCGTAGATATCGTATTGGCCGGGGATGCCCCCGGTCGCCCACATGCCGCTGACGTCCAGTCCGTTGCGCTCGACCGCCTCGATTCTCTCTCCCAACCTTTCGACGCTGGTCTGGGTAGGAACGCCGCTCAGCCACCAATCGTCGAGCTCCGCCCGGAACGAGATCGCAACGCCGCTGAGGGCCTGGAGCAGCCAGAAAACCGCCGCCGCGAGGCTCAGGTACTTGTGCACGCGCCGTGCGCTTGTGCGGGCTGCCATCATTGTGCTTCATCCCCTCCGGTCGGACGGGGACAAAGTGAGCTTCGGTCAGCACCGCGCCAGATGCGAATGAGGGTGGCGGTGGTGACTTCACGGCAACAGGGGATGCTTCGAACGCGCCTGTCTGCGCCGGTGGGCCTGTGTTGCATTTCCCTGCGAGACTGCTGAACGAAAAAGGTTGAAGGGGTGCTTGTGGGGAGGGGAAGAATGAAAGTTGCCTGGCTGGGGCTGGTGCTCGCCCTGGCACTTGCCCCCTGTGCTTCCAGCGCGCCGATTGCCGCCGAGCCGTCGCCGGTCGCGAGCCCACCCTACCGGGACGTGAGCATCACGGTCTCCGAAGGCACGTGGATGAGCGTCGACGTAAGCCCCGACGGGAAGACGATCGCCTTCGATCTCCTGAACGACATCTACGTCATGCCCGCGAGCAGCGGCGAGGCGCAGCTCGTCCATGGCGGCCCCGCCATGCAGCGCAGTCCCCGCTTCAGCCCTGACGGCAGGCGGCTGCTGTTTCTCAGTGACGAGGACGGCGCGGACAACATCTGGACTTCGCGGATCGACGGATCGGACGCCCGCCAGATCTCGCGCGAGACGACGCTCGCCGTCACCGGCCCGGCCTGGAGCATCGACGGGAAGAGCATCGCCGCAGCGCGGATGTTCGACAGCGCGGACAAGCTGCACGCGTCTGAAATTCGTCTCTACGACCTGGCCAAGGGGGAGGATGCGCAGCTCGTCGCCGCACCGGCGAACGGCGAGAACGTACACGAACCGGCATTCGGGCGGGACGGGCGCTGGCTTTACTACACGGAGAAGGTCTCCGCCCCGACAGCCTCGGTCGTCTATGTCGATGCCAACCACATCAACTACGCGGTCAAGCGGCGCGACCTTGGCACCGGTGCGGTCGAGGAACTGGTGAAGGGCTTCGGAAGCGCGACCACGCCCGTCATCTCGCCCGACGGCCGCAAGCTCGCATTCCTGAGGCGCGTCAAGACCGACACCGTGCTCTTCCTCTACGATCTGGAGACGCGCGAGCAGTGGCCGGTATTCGCCGGTCTGGACCGTGACGACCAGGCGGACTTTCTCGGGCAGGGAATCTATTATCCGCAGTACGACTGGTTTCCCGATAATCGGCACATTGCGATCTGGGCGGGCGGCAAGATCCTCCGGCTCGACACCGAAACCGGGGACACGGAAGAAATCCCCTTCACCGCAACGGCCACTCATCGCCTCATGGCGCCCCCGCGGGTGACGCAGGACCTCGCGCCCGAAGAGTTCCGCGCCCGGATCATTCGCCAGCTTGCCTGGGCGCCCGGTGGCGATCGCCTGAGCTTCAATGCGCTCGGCAGAATCTGGAGCCAGCCGGCCGGCGGTGCACCCTCTCGCCTTACGGAGGGCGATCTGCCCGAATTCGATCCGGCCTATTCGCCCGATGGCATGCAGGTCGCTTTCGTCGATTGGAAGGACGATCGGGGCGGCACGCTCAAGGTGCGGGACGGCGCCGGAAAAGTCCGCACGCTCGTGGAGAGTGCGGGAATCCTGCGCGCTCCGGCATTCTCGCCTGACGGTAAGCGGGTCCTCTACATCATTGCGGAAGGCGACCGTTGCCTCGGCGGCCACCGGGCGCGACCGGGCATCTACTGGACGGACGTGAGCGGGGGCCCGTCGCACTATGTCGGCCCGCCGGCCATAGAGACGGCGTTCTCACCCGACGGTTCGCGAATCTGGTTCACGACGGAAAGCTATGCCGGCCACGATCTGGTCTCTCAGATCGAGAGCCTGCGGCTCGACGGAAGCGACCGCCGCATCCATGCGCGCGCATTGCACGCCGATGTGAACGAGTTGAAGGTCAGCCCCGATCTCGAGTGGATCGCCTTCCGCCACGAGCAGCAATACTACCTGAAGCCGTTCGCGCGGGGGGCGGAACCGGTCGAGATTACCCCGGAAGGGGCGAAGCCGCTCGGGCGCCTCGGGGGCTACGAACTGACCTGGGCACCGGATTCGAGCGCGGTGCTCTGGGCTCTTGGCCCGACCATCTATCGAAGCGCGGTCTCAGATGCCTCGCCCGTGGTACACGCCGAGATCGAGCTAATGGCCGAAGCGGACGTGCCGAGCGGTGCCCTGGCGTTCGTCAACGGGCGCATCATCACCATGCGCGGCGACGAGGTGATCGAGCGCGGCACAGTGGTCGTGCGCGGGAACCGGATCCAGGCCGTGGGGCCTGCCGCCGCGATCGACGTGCCGGCCGACGCCAAGGTGATCGATATCAGCGGCAAGACCGTGATGCCGGGCCTCGTCGACATGCACGGCCATGTCGATAATTGCTACTATAGCTCATCAGGCCTCACGCCGCAGAAGCAGCCGACCCAGTATGCCGATTTGGCGTACGGGGTGACGACCAACTACGATCCCTACACTTCGGAACTCGCGACCTATGCCACGCGCGAGATGACGATGGCGGGCATGATGACCGGTCCGCGCGCGATCGATTCCGGAATGGTGGCCTATGGACGGACCGGCAAGGTCGACAAGGTCTACATTCCGATCGAGCACCAGGCCGATGCCGATGCGCTGATGGCGCGCAAGAAGGCGCTCGGCGGCGCTATCGTCAAGAGCTACCGCCAGCCGATGCGCCGGCAGCGCCAGCAGATCCTCGCCGCCGGCCGCGAGGCCGGGGTCATGGTCGACGTGGAGGGCGAGAGCCACTTCTACAACAACGTCACCATGATCCTCGACGGTCACACGAACCTGCAGCACAACATGCCGCTGGAGAACATCTACGACGACGTCGTCCAGCTCATGGCGGTGTCGGAGGTCGCGCAGACGCCGACGCTGATCGTGCTGTTCGGTGAGTTGATGGGGGAGAACTACCTCTACCAGCACACCCGCGCGTGGGAGGATCCGAAGGCGCGCCGTTTCGTCCAGTTGACGACCAGCGGCTACAGCCCGCTGGGCGCCCCTTACGGCGCACCGCCGCACGTTCGCGGCATGACCACCATTCACGCCGCGGACGAGCTCTACGACATCGGCTTCCGCGCCGCTGCCCGGGCGATGAAGGCACTCGACGACGCCGGGGTGGCGATCAACGCGGGCTCCCACGGCCAGGTCACCGGCCTCGCGCTGCACTGGGAGATGTGGCTGCTGGCCGAAGGGGGCATGTCGAACCACCGGGTTCTGCGCACCGCCACGATCAACGGCGCCAGGACGCTCGGCCTCGGCGGGCAGATCGGCACTATAGCGCCGGGCAAGCTGGCCGACCTGCTGGTGCTCGACCGCAATCCGCTCGAGGACATCCGCAATTCCAACAGCGTGCGGTACACGCTCGCGAACGGCCGGCTCTACGACTCCGTCACCATGAACGAGATCGGCAACCACCCGCGCGAGCGCGAGCCGTTCTTCTGGGAAAGCGGGCGGGACTTCAACGGAATCGATTGGGAGCCGGCGTGGGCGCATCAATGACGATGGGCATCGCCGGGCCGAGGGGAGATCAAGGGTGCAGGCAGCAGACGGCGTAACCACGCAGGCGATCGCGGATTCAAGCGAAGATGGAAGGAACGCAGGATCGGCGGACAAGCTGTTTCTGGGGCATCCGCGCGGGCTCGCCTTCATCGTCTTTACCGAGGCATGGGAGCGCTTCTCGTTCTACGGAATGCAAGCGCTTCTCGTCCTCTACATGGCGACGTACCTGTTCCAGCCGGAGAACATCGGCGGCGTGGCCGGGTTCGCAGGCTTCAGGATCGGCGTGGAGGCCGTGTTCGGGCCGCTCAGCGTCCAGGCGCTCGCGACGCAGGTGTTCGGCCTCTACGTTGGGATGATCTACTTCATGCCCGTGCTCGGCGGACTGCTGGGCGACCGCTGGATCGGGCGGCGCCGCGCCGTCTTGCTCGGCGGCGCCTTGATGGCGGTCGGCCATTTCCTGATGGCGTTCGAGAGCCTTTTCCTTCCCGCACTCTCGTTGCTGATACTGGGCGCTGGCCTGCTGAAGGGGAATCTCGCCGCTCAGGTGGGCAACCTCTATTCAAAGGACGATCCACGGCGCGATAGCGCTTTCTCGCTCTACGTTCTCGCGATCAATATCGGTGCGTTCGTCGCGCCGCTGGTGTGCGGCACGCTGGGCGAGCTTTACGGCTGGCATTACGGTTTCGGCGCGGCGGGCATCGGCATGCTGGTCGGGATCGTCATCTACGTGCGCGGCGCGCGATGGCTTCCGGCTGAGAACATCGGGCCGAACGCGGGCGAGCGGCCACGGCTCGCGCCGGGCGACTGGCGGATCATCGCCGCGATCCTCGTGATGCTCGCCATCACCGCGCTGTTCTGGACGGCGCAGAGCCAAGTGTGGAACACCTATCCCCTCTGGATCCGCGCCCGGGTCGATCGCGAAATTCTGGGGCTGACGGTGCCCGTCACCTGGTTCCAGTCGCTGGATTCGCTGGCCGTGCTGATCTTCGCGCCGGCCGTGCTGTGGTTCTGGCGCGTACAGGCCCGGCGCTCGGCGGAGCCCGGCGATCTGCCAAAAATCGCAATCGGATGCCTCGTGTTCGCAGCTGCCATGATGTGGCTGTCCGTCGGCGAGTTGCTTTCCGGTGGGAGCACGGTGTCGCTCGTGTGGCCGGTGGTCTTCCACTTCATTTGTGCCTGGTCGTTCCTCTATGTCGGACCGATCGCTCTCGCGCTGACCTCGCGGGCGGCGCCGCCCGCTGTGAACGCGATGATGGTCGGATCCTACTACCTCGCGATCTTCGCCGGCGGGATCGCCAGCGGCTGGCTCGGCAGGTTCTACGAGACGGTCTCGCCATCGGCTTTCTGGCTGATCCATGCCGCCGTCGTCGGGGCCGGGGCGCTGCTGCTCTTCGCCTTCAGGACGCGGCTGCTGCAGGCGATGAAGCTCAATCCCCGCGCGCCAGGCTGAGCTGATCCCCGGAGATAGAAGCGTAGCCCCGCCGTGTGCGGGGCTTATCTTGTGCGCTAGAGATGACCGGGGAAGTATGTAGCGGCCTTGGACGCATCGGGAGCCGAGCGTCCCACCTTCTCCAGGCATTCTGCCGCCGACCGGATCTGCGGACAAAAAGGGGCCGGAACCTTGAGGTTCCGGCCCATGATGGGAGTTAGGCGGAGGGATCAGAAGGAGTAGCCGACCTCGATCCCGATCACGCGTGGGCGGGTGCGGTTGGAGTTGGCCCATCCTTGGTATGGGTCGATTGCCTTGTTCTCGTTGGTGATGTTCTCTGCGAACAGCTCCACGTCGAACCCGTGCACCGTCCCTCCGAAGCGAGCGTTGAGCAGGCCGATGCTGTCGGACCGCTGGGGCAGCGCGCTGGGCAGGAAGCTCGACCGGTCGATGTAGGTCACGGCGTCGCGATAGTTGTAGTCGATGCGCACGAAACCGGGGACCGAAGCGGTCCATTCAAAGTCGTAGTTGGCGCCCAACGTGAAGCTAATCTCGGGCGTGTAGTCGGTCGGGTCGCCTGGGATATTGACCTGGTCGGCCGCATCCGTCTCGACGATCTCGCTGTCGATATAGGCGCCCGTCGCGGACAGCGTGAGGCCGGTGACCGGCCGCGCCGCCAAGCCCAGTTCGAGGCCCTTGACCTCGACTTTGCCGATATTGCTCGATTCACCGAGGAACGCACCGTTCACCTCGGTCAGACGCCGCCGGATCATGTCCTTGTATTCGGTGTAGAATGCGGCCAGCTCGAACTGGAGCCGCCCATCGAGAGCCGCACCCTTGGTGCCGATTTCGTAAGTGTAGATCTTTTCCGGATCGTAGGGATCGAACGGCTCGGAGTTGAAGCCGCCGCTACGGAACCCCTTGGCGAAGCTGGCGTAGAAGTTCGCCTGGTCCGCGTAGCGGTAGCTCAGATAGACCCGCGGATCGATCGAGTCGAACGTGGCCTCGAGCGTGGTGCCGGTGTCGGGCACGTAAGTGATGAGGCTCGTCTGCTCGTCCCGGAAGTAGCGGATGCCGGCGCCGATCGTCAGCCGGTCGGTAATGTCGTAGCCGGCATCGGCGAAGACCGAGATCGTCTCGGAGCTCGAGGCGTCGAGATAATAGAGATCATCGATGAGCACGCCGCCGCCTGAATAGAGATCGCCGTCGGCTGCATAGGCGTACTCGTAGTCGGCACGCATGGTCCGGTCGCCCTTGGTGTAGAAGGCGCCCAAGGTCCACTGGAAAGGGCCCTCGCCGGACGAGAGCCGCAGTTCCTGGCTGAACTGGTCCGCGTCGATCCAGCGGTCGTCGTTCCCTTCCACGATGCCGTAGGAGTAGTTGCCCGGTCGCGGGATGTAGGTGAACGGGTACTGGTGGTCGTGCTCCACATACGTCGTCGCGCTGACGAGCTCCGCGAAGCCCAGGTCGTAGCGCAGCTCGAGGTTGTAGAGGGTGAAGTCGAATTCCTTCGGGATCATCACCTTGCTGCGGTCGGGCCCGATATCCACGGTGCGATCGGGCTCCTCGAAGCCGAGACCCAGGGCGGTATCGGCGCGGTGGATCTGCACCATGCCGGTCGCTTCGAACGCGGCGCTGGGCGACCAGCGGAGCTTGGCCCGAAGGTTGATGAGTTCGGTGCCGTTGCCGTCTCGGATGCCGGCTTCCGGTTGGTCGATCCAGCCGCCGCCGGATTCGTATTTGCCAGCGACGCGAAGCGCGAGTTCGTCGCGGACCAGCGGTAGATTGATCACGCCCGTTATTCCGCCGCCCATCTCGCCGTGCGCAACGGTATAGACCTTACCCTCGGCGCGGCCCAGGACTTGCGTCGGATCGGGGTCGTTGGTGATGTAGCGGATGGTACCGCCGGCCGAGCCTTGTCCGTAGAGGGTGCCCTGCGGCCCCTTCAGGACTTCCACGCGCTCGAGATCGAGGGGAATGGGGCTGAGCTGGTCGTACCCGCTCAGAGACAGCGGCGCTTCGTCGAGATACTGGGTGACGAGCGCACCCGATCCCGACTGGTTGGCCAGACCGCGCAGGAAGATCGTGTAGCTGCCGGGGCCATCCTCGCGCATCGTGAGGCCGGGGACGGCGAACGACAGATCCTGAACGTCCTCGATTCCGCGCTTGCTGAGTTCCTCACCTCCGACCACCGAGATGGCCATCGGCACCTCGATCAGAGTTTGCTCGCGTTTCTGCGCGGTGACGATGATCTCGTTCAACGTGTCCGGATGATCCTCCGACTGGGCGAACGCGGGAGCTGCTTGCGCGAGGGCCAGAACCGACGCCGTGCAGATGAACCCGTATTTTCCTCTCATGACTTCCCCCACTCGCGTTTGCGTGATTTTTGCGACGATATGACAGGGAGGAGAGCGTTGCAGATGCTAAAATAGCATAGGGCGGTGCTCAGTCCGCACCACATAGGCGACGATCTGGTCGTCTAAGGCTAATCGGACGGCCGCAATAATCTTCGGAATCAACGACGGGAAGACATGGTCCAAGAACCTCAACAGGCACGATGGCGAAACATGATGCCGGCCGACCTTCCCGCGGTGGTCCAGATCGCCGCGTGCGTACATCTGGACTACCCGGAAGGGGAGCACGTATTCGCAGAGCGGCTGGCGCTGTTTCCCGAGGGGTGCCGCATGCTCCTGGATGGCGATACGACGCGGGGGTACCTGGTTTCTCACCCCTGGACGCGGAAGGTGCCACCCGCGCTCGACACTTTGCTGGGTAAGTTGCCTGGGTTTCCGGATACCTACTATATTCATGATCTCGCCCTCATGCCGCAGGCCCGAGGAAGAGGTCTCGCCATCGAGGCGGTGACCGCGGCATTCACGACGGCGAAGACGGGGGGATTTGCGACACTCTCGCTGGTGGCGGTGGGAGACTCCAAGGAATTCTGGCGGACGCAGGGGTTTGCCGTCGTTCGCGACGCAGACGTGGAGCGCTCGCTGGCGAGCTACGGAGGCTCAGCGCACTACATGGAACGTGCGATCTGAGCCGGCCAACCACCGTTAGTGACGCGTGCCGACCTGCTGCCAGCGTCCGGGATTGACGACGATCTCGTCCCCTTCGAAGCGAACGCTGAAGGGGTAGCGGCCCGGGATGACGAACTGGTTTGGTCCCGATGGCTGGAGTTCAACCGGCTCGCCCTTGCGGATGGCGAAGACGTCGCGCTCCCCCGTCGCCCGGCCGAAGAGACGGCCACCTTCGGCCGTCACTTCCAGGGATGCGAGGGGGCTGAAACGGTAGGTGCGGACGAAGTCCTGCAGATCGGATGCATCACCCCCGGATTGTACCGGGGGCGGGGCGGAGGGTTGTTCAGGGACACTGCTCAGAATGGCATCCCACATGAGCTCCGATGCGACGGCGCCGATCTCGGCGGTGACGAGGCCGTCGCCGGGCCCTGCCTCCACTTCTCCCGTCGAGACCGCGTAGAGTACGTCTCCGTCGAGCTCGGTTGCGAACGGCTGAATGCCGCGCGCCATCGAGGTGTGTACCTGAACGGCGAGGCGTTTGAGTTCCGCGCTCGACATCGATCGGTTGGTGACGACCAGACTGATAGTCGTGTTCTTGCGTTCGGGCTCGGCGGCACGCTCGCCGTTCCAATCCAGCCCGAGACTTGCTGGGGAGGCGTTCAGAAGCTCGTGCGCGGCCAGATCCTCCGGCCAGCCGGAGCCGGCGTGGCATGCTACCACTTTGCCGTCGCGGTCCGTGACAACGCCCAGCGCATTGACGACGGTGAAGACGACGATCTTGACGTCGCCGATCTGGCGGAACGCGGCGCCCTGGCCGGACCTGGCATTGCACCCGAACAGGCCGCCAGTCATCGCCGATCGCCCCGCGCCGTAAGGGCCCACCGGAAAGATCCCCGGTTGGGCTGCGCGGTAGGCGGCCTGTGCCAGGCGCTTGTCTGGATAGATCTCGTTCAGCCGGCGCCCGCCGAAATCGTAGATGATGGAGCCGACGGCGAGACCGACATTGTTCCAGTGGCCGCCGCGATACCCGTCATCCTTCATCGCGGTGTTGACGGCGGTGACCGCCTCGAGCCCGTACCAGGACCCGCCGGCGAGGACGACTGCATCGAGTTCGGGCTGGACATAGCCGAGATCAAGATAGGGTGCGTTGACGGTCCCCGGTCCGCCGCCGCGCACGTCCACCGCGCCGTGCACCTTGCGGCCGAAACGGATGACCGTGACACCGGTGGGACCGGCTTCGTATTGCCCGGTACCGATGGAGAGCATCGGCCAGTCGAATGTCAGCGCATCGGGATCGTCGACCCCGTCGTTGAGCGTCATGACCAGCTGGTCCTGAACGCCTTGCGTGCTTTGATCCTGCGCGATCCCGGAAGCCGCCGTTGCGGCAGCGAGAAGTCCCAAAGCCAGTGCCGGTGTCCGGAAGGTCATCACGTATCTCTTTCTTTTCTCTCTGTCTTTGCGGGCGAGACCCTGCGGAGCTCGGCCATCACGGGGCCTCGTCGGTGATCTGGAAGAACCGGCAGTATTCGCCGATCTTGCCCTGGTCATCCGCCTTGATGACAACCGGGCGGCCATGTTGGAACGCCGCCTTGGCCAGCAGGAGGAGCGCCGTATCGCTGGCCCGCGCGAGCAAGCCCGGCATCTTGCGGCAAGTTTCCGGAAGCCACTCGCGATCCGCGATACCGATGTAGATCGCATCGCTGTAGTGCGGATAATCGAGATCCTCAGCAACGGCGCCGATCTGGACGATGCGTGTGCTGGTCCAGTATTGCTCCGCATGGGCCGGTGTCCCCAGCAGCAGGCCCAGCAGACCGAGCCAAGTGCACGCGCGAATCACGGCCGTTCCCCCGTGAGGCCGATCGGCCGCCCCGATCCGTCTCGGCCGAGCAGCGGCGATCCTGGCTTGGGGAGCCACTGCGCATCCAGCATCGGGTCGGTCTGCACAACGTCCTCGCCGATCACGAGCTGACCTGGCGCAAGCGCGGAGTTCGCAGGCGCGGCGTTGGCATGCATCGCGCTCTCTCGCACCGTCACGCGGCCCTTCGCCTCCGCGTTGATCCCGTAGGGCGCGTTGCCGGCGATGACCGAATGAGTGACCAGGATCGTAGAGTGGTCCGCAGCGTACACGCCGTCGTCGGTGTTGTTCGCCACGACGGAATTGAACAGATGGAGCGTGCTGTCGTCGTAAGTCGCGATACCCGCCGAATCCCCGCCGGTGATGACGCTGTCGCGCACATGGGCGTGCGCCGCTTCCTCGAGCCAGATCCCCAGATGGCCGTCGACGAGCCGGAGCGCGGATCCGTCAATGAGCGTCCGCCCGCGCCCGGTGAGCGCCATCTTGACGATCCCCCGCATGACGATGTCCGAGGCCCGCACGCGGCTGTCGATCGCGAAGATGCCGTGCCCGTCGTAGATGTCGTCTTCCTCTTCGCCCCAGCGGAAGTCGCTGATCTCGAGGTTGCGGAAGCTGACGTCGGCGTCCTCGAGAACGAAGGCGATCGTCGGAGTGCCCTCCCTCCCGTCGAGAACCGTACCGTCGCTCCCTTCGATCGCCAGACGTTTGCCGCGTATCACGACGTAGCCGCGCGCCACAATGTCCTCGAACGGCACATCGCGATACGAGGAGGGGATGTAACGGCCCGCAGCAAGCCGGATCACGTCGCCATCCACGGCGCGATCGACCGCTTCCTGGACGGCGTCGTTCCCCGTGAAATCGCAACTCTGCATTTGCGATCCCTCGGGACAGACCCGGATCGTCTCGGCGGAAGCGGGCGTGCCGACGATCAGGCCGCCGGCGAGGAGAAAGGGGAGGGTGTGCATCGTTTGGCACCGAGCTCTGCTCATTCTTGTTTTCTCTCCGTCCGAACCAAGCGCCGCCAATCGAACAGGTGAATACGCGCCGCGCGAGAGGACAAATACGCTGCAAGTGGTGCTTCTGCCGCACCTCCATGAAGCGCGGCGCGCATGGCAAAGCGGATGCGATGCACCTGCTTCCCGCCGTCCGCGTCGGTCGTGGGGGTCGGTTCCGCGGCTATTGGCCCGTCTTGCCCGGCGTGGCATTCTCCGCATCATGGGCGACGGGACGAAGGCGGAGAGTACGCGATGAAATTCTTCTCTGAACAAGACCGCGAGGGGCTGAAGGCTTCCGAAGAGTGCGAGCCACGTACGCCGCTCCCCTTGCGGATGGTCGCAAGCGAGGAATACCTCCCCATCGCACAGACTGTGAAACAACGCGCTGCAGAGCAGCGCCTTTACGCGCTCGCCGATAGCATCGCACCCAAGCTCGGGATGACCCGGCGCAGATTTTTCCAAACCTCCGCCGGCATGGCTGCCGGATTTGTCGCGCTGAACCAGACTTTCGGACCACTGTTTGCGGTCACTCCCGCCGAGGCGGCGACACCCGAGGCCGCGAGCGAGCGCGCCGAGACGCTCGCCAACCAGTTCATCATGGACATGCACACGCATTTCCTGCGTGACGACACACAGCTGACGCACTTCGTCAGCATGCGCGAGTCGGTGGCGGCGCAGGGCTGGAATCCGCAGCTCAAGGAGGGTGAGCAGACGATCGAGGACCTGAAGTTCCAGAATTACTTCAAGGAAGTTTTCCTCGATAGCGACACGAAGATCGCGCTCATCTCCTCCGCTCCGTCGGAAATTCCCGAGGACTGGTTCCTGACCAATCGACAGATGGCGCAGGCGCGCGAGCGAGTGAATGAAAGTGCCGGCTCCAGCCGGATGATGACGCATGCGATCATGACGCCCGAAAAGCCCGGCTGGCTCGACGATCTGGATGCCGCGCTGGAGCTGAAGCCGGACTCCCTGAAAGGCTACACGGTGGGAGACAACACTCACAAGGGCCTTTCCCGCCATCCCTGGCGAATGGACAGCCGGGAGACTTATCGCGGTTACGAGAAAGCGCAGGCTGCCGGCATTCGCAATATTTGCGTGCACAAAGGCCTGTGGGGGCGGGCGATGGACGAGCGCTTCCCGATCCTGGCACCTTATGCGAGAGTCGACGATGTCGCTCAGGCGGCGAAGGATTGGCCTCAGCTCAACTTCATCATCTATCATGCAGGTTATCGGCTCGACGATCCGGAGTGGGCGCTGGCCGAGTTCGAGCGGACCGGCCGCATCGACTGGGTCACGGACCTCGCCGAAATTCCGGAGAAGCACGGCGTCACGAACGTCTATGCCGATCTCGGCCAGATCTTCGCACAGACTCTGATCGCACAGCCGCGCATCTGCGCTGCCATCATGGGCCAGCTCATCAGGGGGTTGGGCGTCGATCACGTCTGTTGGGGGACAGACGCCGTGTGGACCGGTTCCCCGCAGTGGCAGATCGAGGGGTTACGGCGCCTGGAGATACCCGACGACATGCGGAGGGCGCACGGCTTTGCACCGCTTGGGCCGGCGGATGGCCCTGTGAAGAGCGCCATCTTCGGCGGCAACAACGCCCGCCTCTACGGCGTGGATCAAGCCGGCCTCGGCGAACTGAATACCGATCGGTTCGCAGCCGCCAAGCGGGAGTACCTGGCCGCTGGCGCGCGGCCGACGAACCGCCGTTACGGGTATGTTCGGAGCGGATAATTCGAACTGCACCTATCCCTGCCCGTAGATTCGGGAAGGAGCAACTGCTCCCGGCCCGCTCCGTCGGTCGCTCTTTGATCCGTCGTCATGACGCTCGACATGGGTCCGCTCGGATGTCTTCGACTGAGACGGGGAGCGCATTCGAGAAGGCGCCCGCCTCCGACAGAGAGGCGGGCGCCTGATACGACGGGAAATGGGAAACCCATCACAACACCGCGTGCGCGGCTGTCTGAAGACTCAAATCAGACGCTTACAGGGTCTTCATCGTCATCATCGCTCACGATCAGCACGAGGATGCCGACCGCTGCAATTGCGGCGATGATCAGTCCGGGGCCGAAGCCGCCGGCGAGTTCGGATTCGTTGCTGACAGGGGCAGATGCACGCTCGGCGACCTGCGCCTGCGCCGCAACCGGCGCCGCAGCGAGCGAAACAGCTGCGACGGCAGGCAGGAGATTACGTAATTTCATCGACAATTACCCTTTTGTTCTCGGCTGAAGTTCAAGCATCAACACCATGTTCAAGCAAGAACTTCGTCAACGGCTAGCCAGACTTACAGAAATGTTCAACCGGCGATGTGCCATCGCCACCCGATCCCCCGCACAGTCTTGCCGTAAACGGCTCGGGCTGAGGTCGTGCTCTTTCAAAGTGCTTCTTCGGGTCACGTCGCTCCGAAAAGCATGGTGCCCAGGGGCGGAATCGAACCACCGACACTGCGATTTTCAGTCGCATGCTCTACCAACTGAGCTACCTGGGCGCACTCTGCGAACGGCCCCGCAAAGAGCCGGCGAGCGGTTGGAAGCGGCCCTATGGCGAAGGCCGCGGAGCTTGGCAAGGGGGGAATCAGTCCTCCTTTGCGATCTCCTCCGGTGCCGCCGGGCGGCCAGGCACGGCATAGCCGTCGTTGAACCATTGGGCGAGATCGCGGTCGCGGCAGCGGGCCGAGCAGAACGGCGCGAACTCCTCGCTCCGCGGCTTCTTGCAGATCGGGCAGGGTTTCGGCTTACTCATGAGGTCACCGCCTGCGCGAAGCCGGCTTCGAGCGCAAGGGCAGAGTCCGCCGCGATCCGCACTTCGCGCCCCGCCCGGCGGGCGAGCTTCTCGCGCCATTCGCGCCGCAGCGCCGCCTGGACCGCCGGATGGCAGGTGAGCAGCAACGCACCCGGCTCCGCCACCCGCTCTGCCTGGCGCAGCAGGCGGCGCGCAGCGAAGCCGGTGCGCGAGAGACGCGCGAGGTGGAGCAGGGAAGGGCGCTCCAGCCGGGCAACGAGCTGGACGAAGCCGAAGCCGTTCATCGCCGTGCGCTCGTGTGGCCATCCGGCAAGCAACGCGCCGAGCGCGTCGTCCACCTGGCGCCGGTCCGCCTTGGCCTGCAGTGTTGGGAAATCGATCCCGATAGACCCGCCGAGGTCGAAGCGGCGGATCGCGTCGGCCAGCGGCACCACGGCGGCGAGGGCAAGCTCACGAGGTCGCAGAGCGCCGTCGATATCAACCACGGTCATCGCCGGGGTCGGCGCGAAGAGCAACGATCCGCCCGCGAAGGTGACGGTTCCGTCCAGCGCCTCATCCACCAGCTCGTCCCAGCCGCATTCGGGAAAGCGGTGCACGACCCGAACGGCGTGGCCTTCCGCTTGCAGCAGTTCGGCGAGAGTAGGGCTTGCAAGCTCTTTGTCGCTCGGCCGCGCCTGCGCGAGCTTGGTCCGCCCGCGCTCGCCGATCGCCGCGCGGACGATCTCTACGCGGATCGCCGCGCCTTCGCTCGCGTCGCGGGGCAGGCGGTCGACCAGCGCCTCCTCGCCGCTCGCGAACCGCACCGTGCCGCGGGGTGCGCCCGCGGCGCGCGAGACCAGCACCGCGTCGGCAACGTGTCCCGCCGCGAGCCGCCCCGGCCATTCGACCCGTGCATGGATGATGCGGTCGCCGGAGAGGCGCACCGCGCGGTGCTCGCCGATGCCTTCCTCGACCAGCCAGTCAGCCAATGCGGAAGCCCGCCGCCTTGAGCAGCGCGCGGGTCTCGAACAGCGGCAGGCCGACGACGCCCGAATGGCTGCCCTGAATCCAGGCGATCAGCCCTTCGGCCCCGCCCTGGATGGCGTAGCCGCCTGCCTTGCCGTGCCACTCGCCGCTGGCGATGTAGGCGTCGATCTCCTCGCGGCTCAGGCGCTTGAAGCGCACGATCGTCTCGCTCAGCTTCTCGCGCAGCGTGCCGTCTGGCGCCCGCACTGCGAGGGCCGAGAGGACGCAATGGCGCCGCCCGGAGAGCAGATCGAGGCACGCGCGCGCGGTCGCCTCGTCTTCGGCCTTGGGCAGGATGCGGCGGCCGGCAGCCACCACGGTGTCGCCCGCGAGCACGTATCCGTCGTCGCTCGCAGCGGCCTCCGCTTTCTCGCGGGCCATGCGCACGGCGTAGTCGCGCGGCAGTTCGCCCTTCAGCGGTGTCTCGTCGATGTCGGCAGGCGCCACGCGCGCAGGTTCGACGCCGAGCCGCGCCAGCAACTCGCGGCGCCTCGGGCTGGCGGAGGCAAGGATGAGGGAGGGCGGAGTCACCCCCGCGCGCTTACTGCGGACCGGGCCCGCCGCGTCCCGGCATGAAGCGGTAGGTGATGCGCGCCTTGGTGAGGTCGTAAGGCGTCAGCTCGCACAGGACCTCGTCCCCCACCAGCACGCGGATGCGGTTCTTGCGCATCTTGCCTGCGGTGTGGCCGAGGACTTCATGACCGTTTTCGAGCTCAACCCGGAACATCGCGTTGGGCAGCAGTTCCACTACCTTGCCGCGCATTTCGAGGAGTTCTTCTTTGGCCATGCAGTTGTTCGTTCCGTGGATTGCGAGTCGATCAGGGCGCGCGCTGTAGCGGCGGAAGGTGGAAAAGGGAAGCCTCCTGCGCCCTTTCGTCAATCCTGGGGAAAGCTTCGCGCGACAATTCGTTACGCGGCCGGGGATTGCCTGGCCGGCCCGCGCTTGGCAGTTCGGCCGGCGGGGTGAGGTGCGACAATAGTAGCAACAGAGGAAGCAGACACCCTTGCCGAAACTTTCCGCCACCGCATCGCTGCTCGCCATCGCCGCTTTCGCTATCGCTCCCACGCTCGCCTCGGCGCAAGACCCGGGCGCGGGCGGCACTGGCGCCGAAGGCGAAGAGGAAATCGTCGTCACCGCCGAGCGTATTCGCGGCCAGGTCGATACCGACGTACCGCCGGTGTTCCAACTCGACGCGGAGGAGATCGGCGCGTACGGTGCCGGTTCGATCGAGGAACTGATCGAGCAGCTCGCACCGCAAACCGGATCGGGCCGCGGACGCGGGGAAGGGCGCCCGGTGTTTCTCATCAATGGCCAGCGCTCCGGCGGATTCCGCGAATTCCGCCGCTATCCGCCCGAGGCGATCCGCAAGATCGAGGTTCTGCCGGAGGAAGTCGCGCTTCAGTTCGGCTATCCGGCGAACCAGCGGGTGATCAATATCATTCTGCAGGAGAACTTCGCCTCCCGCGAAGTCGAGGTCGAATACGGGATGCCCGGCCGCGGCGGCACCGGGAGCGGCGAGATCGAAGCGTCGCAGCTCACGATCAACGGCAATCGGCGTCTCAACATCGGCATGGAGTACAACACCACCAGCCTCCTGACCGAAGACGAGCGAGACATCGTGCAGACGCCGGGCAGCACGCCGACGGTGACGGGCGATCCCGACCCGGCCGCGTCCCGAAGCCTGCGCGGATCGTCGGACACCTGGGAGCTGGACGCGACGCTCAATTCCAGCCTCGGCGAGGCGCCGGGCTCGGGCACGTTCTCTGTGAACGGCGGCGTCGAGCATACGACCGGCCGCTCGCTCTCCGGGCTCGACGTGGCGACACTGACGGCGAACGGCGAGAGCGCGGTTCGTACGATCGACGACGATCCGCTCACTCGCCGCAACAGCTCGACCGCCTTCTCGCTCGGCGGATCGATCATCAAGCCGCTCGGCGGCTGGATGCTCGACACGACGCTCGATGCCAGCCGCACCGAGCGAACCACGCTGATCGACCAGCGGCGCGACACCGGGCTCTTGCAGGATTTGGTCGACGCGGGCGAGCTGGAGATTGACGGCGTGCTTCCCGCTATCCCCCGTGCGGGCGTCGACCGCGCCGAGAGTACGTCCTACGCCGCCGACGTGAAGTCCACTCTGCGCGGCACGCCCTTCATGCTCCCGGCAGGCGAGGCGAACCTCACGTTCGACGCCGGCTATTCGTGGAACCGCATCGAAAGCACCGACACGCGCACGAACGCCGACGATCTGGCGCAGACGCGCGGCAATCTCTCGGCCGGCGTCAATCTCGGCCTGCCCATCGCCAGCGCGCGCGAGGGCTTTCTCGGTGCGCTGGGCGAGCTCAGCCTCAACCTTGCCGCGGGGGTCGATCACCTGTCGGACTTCGGTACTCTGGCCGACTACACCACCGGGCTTTCGTGGAAGCCGACCGAGCGGCTCTCGCTCCAGGCCAGCTACATCTGGCGCGAGGCGGCGCCCAGCCTGTCGCAGCTCGGCGATCCGATCGTCACCGAGTACAACGTGCCGGTCTACGACTTCGCCGCCGGGGAGAGCGTGCTGGCGACGATCGTCAGCGGCGGCAATCCGGAGCTCAGCGCGGAGACGCAGCGCGACATCAAGGTCTCAGCGAACTACGAGCTCGACCTGTTCGACCGCGCGAACATCGTCGTCGAATATTTCCGCAACCGTTCGGACGACGTGACGCAGAACTTCCCGCTGCTCACGCCCGCGATCGAGGCGGCTTTCCCCGACCGCGTGGTGCGCGATCAGGCAGGCAACCTGGTCTCGATCGACCGGCGGCCGATCACCTTCGAAGGCACCAAAGGCTCGCGGCTGCGCTACGGCATCAATCTGTTCGGCCGCGTCGGCAAGGAAGAGCCCGAAGGCGGTGGCGGCGAGCGGCGCGAGCGGATGACCTCCACCGCGCCGGCTGCGCAGGGCCAGGGACAAGGCGCGCGCGGCCCGGGCGGGCTCGACCCCGCGCAGATGGCCGAGTTGCGGCAGAAATTCTGCGCCACGCCCGAAGGCGAGACCCCCGATCTCTCCGGTCTGCCCGAGCGGATGTTGGCACGGCTTAAGGGGGAGGACGGGCAGATCGACCCGGCCAAGGTCGCCGCTTTGCGCGAGCGGATGTGCAGCGCCGACGGTGCCGCGCGTGCCGAACGCCGCGAGGGCGGCGGCGGCGGGGGCGGGATGCGCTTCGGCCGCGGCGGCGGAGGAGACGGGCAGGGCCGCTGGCACATGGCACTCTATCACTCGATCGAGTTCGAGAACGAGGTGCTCGTCGCGCCAGGCGGGCCGGTGCTCGACCAGCTCAGCGGCCAGGCTTTTGGCAACGGGGTTCCGCGCCACAAGATCGAGCTCCAGGGCGGGCTGTTCTACAAGGGCCTCGGCCTGCGCCTCTCCGGCGATTACCAGTCGGCCACGCGCATCGACGGCAGCGGTTTGGCGGGTTCGCAGGACCTGTTCTTCGACGATATCGCCAAGTTCAACTTGCGTGCCTTCGTCAATCTCGAGCAGCAGGACTGGCTGACCGGCGGCACGCCGAGCTTCTGGAAGGGCGCGCGCTTCTCGTTCGGTGTCGACAATCTGTTCAACGCTCACCAGCGCGTGACCGACGGCACGGGGGCGGTGCCGCTCAGCTACCAGCCGGATCTGGTCGACCCGCTCGGCCGCACGTTCGAGATCGAGTTCCGCAAGCTGTTCTAGGTTTCCGCGAGCGCGGTCCCGGCCGCGACCGCGCTCGCCCAGGCCCACTGGAAGTTGTAGCCGCCCAGCCAGCCGGTCACGTCGACCGCTTCGCCGATCGCGTAGAGGCCCGGCACCCGGCGCGCTTCCATGGTCTTGGAGGACAGCTCGGCGGTCACAATTCCACCCACGGTCACTTCCGCCTTGGCGAAGCCCTCGCTGCCGTTGGGATGGAAGCGCCAGTCGGCGAGCCGCGCCTCGGCTGAGTGGAGCGCCTTGTCGGGCATGTTGCCGAGGTCGCCGGCCAGCGCGATCCGCTCGGCCAGGGTCGCGGCGAGGCGGTCGGGCAGGGCATCGGCGAGGACGCTGCGGACGGTGCCGCGCGAATTGGCGCGCTTCGCTTCCAGCAGCCAGCCTCCGGCGGCATTCGGCAGGAAGTCGATCCCGATCGCCTCGCCCGGATGCCAGTAGGAGGAGACTTGCAGGATTGCCGGGCCCGACAGGCCGCGGTGGGTGAACAGCGCCGCCTCGCGGAACGCCGCCTTGCCGCAGCGCGCGACGACTTCGGCGGAGACGCCCGAGAGGTCGCGGAACAGCACGTCCTCGCCGCCCAGCGTCAGCGGCACGAGGGCAGGGCGCGGCTCGACGACCTTGAGGCCGAAGTGCCGCGCGAGGCGATAGGCGAAGTCGCTCGCGCCCATCTTGGGGATCGAGGGGCCGCCGGTCGCAATCACCAGCGCGGGTGCGGCGAAGGCCCCGGATGACGTCATGACGCGATATTCGCTGCCATCGTGCGAGACCTTTCCGATCTCCTCGCCGGAGCGTACCTCGACCGTGCCGCCCGCCGCGGCGGCCTTCGCGCATTCGGCTAGCAGCATGGCGACGATCTGCCGCGCCGATCCGTCGCAGAAGAGCTGGCCAAGCGTCTTCTCGTGCCAGGCGATCCCGTGCGCCTCCACCAGCGCGAGGAAATCGCGTGCGGTGTAGCGGCTCAGCGCCGACTTGGCGAAATGCGGATTGGCCGAGAGATAACGGTCGGGCGCGGTGTTCAGGTTGGTGAAGTTGCACCGCCCGCCGCCGGAAATGAGGATCTTCTTCCCCACCTCCGCCGCGCGTTCGAGCACGATCACGCGGCGGCCGCGCTGGCCGGCGACGGCCGCGCACATCAGCCCGGCGGCGCCTCCGCCGAGAACGATAGCGTCATAGGTCTGCATTCCGGCCGCGGTAGAGCCGCTGCGCGGAATGGCAAGCGCGTCAGATCGCGCGGTCGCCCGCTTCCCCGACTGATTCGATATCGCGGCCGAGGCCCTTCACCGTGTTGCAGCCGGTGAGCACCACGACCGATGCGCCGAGCACGGCAACGGCGATCATCTTCTTCAACATCTCGTTCAAACTCCGGTATCCCGACCCGCGCGCGCCTTACGCGACCGGACGGACCATGAAAATGCCCCCTGGAACATTAACCGGGCTTGGCCGAGCGGCTCGCCCCCGGTTTCCATTTTCGGCGCAACGCTTATGTGAACGCCATGCCCCCGCGCGTTCCCTCTTCCGCCGGCTCCCCCTACGACCCGCGCGGCGCCGAGCGCTTCCACGAGGAGCGCGCGACCTATACGGTCAAGGGCGACGCGCAGCCGGATATCGAGGCGGGTGTGCAGGCGATCCGCGATACGGTGAAGACGCTAAAGCCCAAGCCCGGCGTCTACCGCATGCTCGATGCCCGCGGCGACGTGCTCTACGTCGGCAAGGCGCGCGCGCTGAAGAACCGGGTCGCGAACTACACCCAGATCGGCAATCTCTCGAGCCGCCTCCAGCGCATGGTCAGCCAGACCCGGCGGATGGAGATCGTCACCACCAATAGCGAGGCGGAGGCGCTGCTGCTCGAGGCGCAGCTCATCAAGCGCTTCCGGCCGCCCTACAACGTCCTGCTGCGCGACGATAAATCGTTTCCTTTCATCCTCTTACGCGCCGAACATGAATACCCGCGCATCATGAAGCACCGCGGCGCGCGGCGGGCCAAGGGCGACTACTATGGCCCCTTCGCGAGCGCCGGATCGGTCAACACCACGATTAACGCGCTCCAGAAGCTGTTCCTCCTAAGGTCCTGTACCGACAGCTTTCTGGAGCGACGCGACCGGCCTTGCCTGCTCTACCAGATCAAGCGCTGTTCCGCCCCATGCGTCGGGCGCATCAGCCCCGAGGACTACGGCGAGCTCGTGCGCCAGGCGAAGGACTTCCTCGGCGGCAAGTCGTCCGGCGTGCAGCGCGAAATCGAGCGGCAGATGGAACAGGCGGCCGAGGCGCTCGACTTCGAGCGCGCGGCCATGCTGCGCGACCGCCTGCGCGCCGCGACTGCGATCCAGAGCAGCCAGGCGGTGAACGCCGCGGGTGTCGGCGATGCCGACGTCTTCGCGCTCGCCAGCAAGGGCGGGCAGGTCGGCATCCAGGCCTTCTTCGTCCGCGGCGGGCAGAACTGGGGCCACCGCGCCTTCTTCCCCACGCATACGCAGGGCGTCGACGATGCGGACGTGCTCGCCGATGTGCTTGCCCAGTTCTACGAGGAAGTGCCGCCCCCGCGCACTGTGCTGGTCGACCGCGCGCTGCCCGAGCAGGCGCTGCTCGCCGAGGCGCTGTGCGAAGTGGCCGGGCATCGAGTCGATATCTCCGTCCCCCAGCGTGGAGATCGCCGGCGGCTGATGGCGCAGGCGAGCCGCAACGCCATGGAAGCGCTCGACCGGCGCCTGGCCGAAAGCGGAACCAAGGCGAAGATCAACCGGGAACTTGCGGAATTCCTTGAACTATCCGAACCGCCGCAGCGGATCGAGATCTACGACAACAGTCATATCCAGGGCACCAAGGCGGTCGGCGCGATGGTCGTCGCCGGCCCCGAAGGCTTCCTCAAGAACCAGTACCGCAAGTTCAACATCAAGACCGCGCAGACCGACGACGACTTCGCAATGATGCGCGAGGTGATGACCCGCCGCTTCGCTCGCGCCCTGCGCGAGGACCCCGATCGCACTCAGGAGCGGGGGAGCGGGATCTGGCCGGATCTCGTCCTGCTCGACGGCGGCAAGGGCCAGATGTCGGCCGCACGCGACGCGCTGGAGGAACTCGGGATCGAGGATGTGGCCCTGATCGCGATTGCCAAGGGCCCGCATCACGGGCGCGAGGGGCGCGAGGTGTTCCATTTCCCCGACGGGCGCGAGAAGACCCTGCCGACCAATTCGCCGCTGCTGTTCTACCTCCAGACCTTGCGCGACGAGGTCCACCGCTTCGCCATCGGCGCCCACCGCGCCAAGCGCAGCCGCGCGATCTCGGCCTCGCCGCTCGACGAGATCCCCGGCATCGGCCCCTCGCGCAAGCGTGCGCTGCTGCTCCATTTCGGCACCGCGGGGAAAGTGCGCGCCGCCGCGCTCGACGACCTGAAGCGCACCCCCGGCATCAGCGCCGGCGTCGCGCAGAAAATCTACGACTTCTATCACCCCGGCGGGTGACGCGGGCGTTCGCACCGCGAAAGCTTTTCCACGCCAGTTCCGTCCATACCGGAAATACCATCTTTACCTTGTTGGCGTAGTGCAGTTCCCAGTGAGGTGCGCACCATTGCTCGTGTTAGGACGAAAATTGTTTGCTTCCGAGAGGTTGCGTCATGCGGCCATCGCCATTGGCCTAGCGGCGATGGTCGGCGTGCTAACACTTCTGCGTCCGGTCGACATCACCGTCTGGTCGCTGCAGGCGAAGCTGTTCGATCGCCCGCCTAGTCTCGATATCGTGTTCGTCGAGTTCGGCGCTGTGCCGGGCTCAAGTGGCCGATCTGCGGAAAACCGAGAGCTTCTGCGATCAATCCGACACCTCCGCGATGCCGGGGTCGAACGGATTTTCCTCGACCTGCCGGTCCGGCGCAGCAATTCTCCTGCCCTCGATCGCGAGTTGCGCGAGGAACTGGTGCGCTCGGCTGGCGAGATCGTGCTTACGCGGGCCGCTGGAGAGGACCTGGTGGCAAGCGGGCCGCCGCGCGGGAACGATCCGTTCTTCGAACAGGGTACAAGCATCGTCAGCAACGACTATCCAACCGATTTCCTGGGCTTCGTTTGGGAGATCGAGCCTTCCTACTCGGAAGGTACGGTCGAACTGCCCGCCATGTGGACCGTCCTGGGGGCAACCTCGGGTCCCCGTGGAGCTTTGGCCCTCGACTATTCGATCGACCTGGGCTTGGTCCCACGTTACGAGCTTGACCGGTTGGAAGCCGCACCCGGGGGTGACGGCGTGCTCGCCGGCAAAACCGCAGTCGTGGGGCCCGCCGGAACTGACGCAAGGATCGTGAAGTTCCCGGGCTACGCCTTCGGCCCGTCTAGCCTGGTTCACATCCTCGCTGCCGAGACCGCATTGCGTGGTACCGGCCAGAAGCTGAGCTGGTTTTGGATGGTCGGTGCTTTCGGGCTGAGCCTGGTGGCCGGGCTGATGGTGTTCAGGCGATCGACGCCCCGGCGGATTTTTTACCTTCTCTGGCTCGCGCTGCTTCCGGCGGTCGCCGTGGCGACGGCTCACTTTGGGGTTCGCGGGCTTTTCGGCGAAACGCTGGTACTGGCGCTGGTCTACGCACTGCTGCGATCGACTGTGAACTTCAAGCGGCGCCACTTATTCGTCGAGTCCCGCAGCAAGCTGCCGAACTTCGTCGCCCTGCAACGCGACTTCGGAGAGTATCCGAGGGAGCAAACCTCGATCGTGGTCGCCAAGATCGCGCGCCTCGATGCCGTTTTCGCCACGCTGAATCCATCTGATCAAGCGCGCTATCTTCGCCAACTGGCGTCGCGCCTGGCCTTGGGCGACACTCGCTCGACGATCTATTACGATGGCGGCAAGTATTTCGCATTCTTCGTTAACAGCGGCGAGTTTCAGGATATTCAGGAGCATCTGGAAGGCCTGCGGGCCGTGGCATCGCAGTCCATCACGGTGTCGCAACGCGTGCTCGACGTATCGATGACCATCGGGGTCGATGAATCGTCGGAGAAGTCCATTTCTAGCCGGTTAAGCGCGGCGATTGCGGCCGCGGATCAAGCGCGCGAGGCCTACCGGCCGGTGTTCATCATTTCCGATTTCGCTGCCGACAGCGAGGAGTGGGACTATTCGCTTCAGGCGCGCCTTGAGAGTGCCTTGTCCGAGGACCGGATCTCGATCAAACTCCAACCCCAGGCCGACCTGCGCGACGGGCGCATCGTGGGGGCTGAGGCACTCGCGCGCTGGGTCGATGAAGAGCGGGGCGACGTACCGCCCTCGCGTTTCATTCTTCAGTGCGAGCGGGTTGGACGGTTGGATGAGCTGACCAAGCGCATCCTGTCCAAGAGCCTCGACGCGGCAGCAGCGCTACAGACGTGCGACCATCATCCTCGAATATCGGTTAACGTGTCAGCTATCCAATTCGTCGACAGCAGGATCGCCGAACTGGTCGAGAAGAACCTGGCGATACATTCCGCCGATCCCGCAAAGCTGACGATCGAGGTGACCGAAACGGCGCGTATCGAGAACTTCTCGGTAGCGCGCGGCGTATTCGAGCAAATCAAGCAACTCGGAGTGAACTTCTCGATGGATGATTTCGGGGTGGCGAGCGCCAATCTCGAAGCCATGTTCGAGCTTCCGTTTGACGAGATCAAGATCGACCAGATTTTCGTCCGCGGTGTACATCATTCGGAAACCGCGCGTGCCATCGTCGCAAACGTCGTCCGTCTCGCACGTGACGCCGGGTTAACGTCGGTCGCCGAGGGAATCGAAGATCGGGAGACGTACGATTTCTTGCGCGAGACAGGCTGCGACCTGGGGCAGGGTTACTACATTTCCCGTCCTATGACGCTGAGCAACCTTCAGGAAATGATGACATTACAAAAGGATACCCCACTTCTGCGCGACAAGTATGGTTAACAGTTTACAAATATTGATGGTTAACGTAGTCTCCCTCTGCAACCTAAGCAGAAGGGGAACACCGATGACGCGCTCATGGTTTTGGGAATGGGTTTTCAGCTGAGACCCGTTTGATCAAGGATTACGAAAAGGCCCCTTTTTGGGGCCTTTTTTGTGCCTCCATGGAGGTTTCCGGCCCTCTGAAGCGAGGTTGCCGATATCTAGCGGTTCTTCAGCGGCGTCTCGTTTCCGAGCGCCCATCGTACGGAGCGCGGCGAGATCAGATGACCCTAGATCAGCGCATGGCGTGAGCTATTGGGTTGGTCGCCCCTGAGGGCCGACAGGACGGGCCCCCTGGCACGCGTGCCACGCGTTCGCGGCAAGCGCCGGGAAGCGTACCAGTCGGCGGTTGACGCGCCAATTGGGCGCCTACGCGGCGTTATCGATCCCCAGTTCCCCGAGCTTGCGGTAGAGGGTCGAGCGGCCGATCCCCAGGCGACGTGCCACTTCCGTCATCCGGCCGCGATAGTGGCCGATGGCGAGGCGAATCACGTCCGCCTCGATCTCTTCCAGCGGCCGCAGATTGCCGTCTGCCGTGTAGAGCTGCACACCCGCGCCGTCCTGCTGGGCGCTTGCGACGTGGCCGAAATCGCCGACCAGCTCCAGCAGCTGCGGAAAGCTCTCGATAGTGAGCGTCTCCCCGTCGCAATAGACTGCGGCGCGAAACAGCACCGACTGGAGCTGGCGCACGTTGCCCGGCCAATCGAACGCCGCAAGCAGGTGCAGCGCGCTGTCGGTGATGGAATGGTGCTTCAGACCCGGTTGCTCCCCGATGCGGGCCAGGAAATGGCGCGTGAGCGCGGGGATGTCGCTCTGACGCTCGCGCAGAGGCGGCAGCACGATGGTTGTTGGGGCTATGGCAGCCAGCAGTCGCTCGTCGAAGTGTCCCGCTTCGGCAAATTCCGCAAGCGGAAGGTTGCTCGCGGTCAACAGGCGCACGTCGACGCGAAAGCCGTGCCGGGCCCCGGTGGGGCGGACGATTCCTTCTTCGACGCAGTCGGCAAGCCGTGCCTGTACTGGGCGGTCGAGCCGGTCGATCTCATCGAGGAACAGCGTGCCTCCGTCGCACTGCTGCAGTGCGCCGATCTGCCGATCGAACGCGCCGGGGAACGCACCTTGTTCGTGCCCGAACAGCATCGATTCGATCGAGCTGGAGGGCACGCCGCCGACATTTATGATACGGAATGGCGCTTTGGCCCGTGGCGATGCGGCGTGCATCGCCCGCACCAGCATTTCCTTGCCGGTTCCCGTTTCGCCTTCGATAAGGACCGAACCATGTCCGCGCGCCGCCTTGGCCGCACGGGCGAGGGCGGTGCGGAACGAGGGGGCTGTGCCGATCATCGCGTCGAAGTCGAGCGCCGCCGGCATCTTCTCGGTCAATGGCTGCAACTCGTCCTTTGCCGCCTCGCGCTTGGTCGCGCTGCGCAGGGCCTGCATCAGCCGGTCGGGTGCGACGGGTTTGATCAGGTAATCGGTGGCTCCCGCGCGCATCGCTTCGACGGCGAGCAATGGTGAGGCGCTGGCGGTGAGCATGAGGATCGGCAGGGCTGGTCGGCGGCTTTTCAGTTCCTCGATCAGGCTGCAAGCGTCGTCGCCCGGCACCCACTGGTCGAGGATGATGGCGGAGAGCTGCATACCCTCCCGCGTGCCGAGTGTCGCGATGGCCGTTTCCGAATCCCGGACCACGAGCGTCCGCCAGCCCTCTCGTGCGGCGAGCGCGGCGATCAGCCGGCTCTGCGCCGGCTCGTCGTCGATCAGCATCAGAAGACGTGATTCGTTTTCGGCCATTGTCCCCAAACCGTCCCGCTGCGGTACAGGCGTTCGATTTAGGGAGCGGGGGTAAAAGTCCGATTAAGGCTGTTGGCACTTGCCGGAGGCTTGATGCGGGGAACCGCGCGCGATAGAGCCTCGTGCAGACATATGTTCATGAGGAAATGAGTACAGATGGCTTCGGGTAACGACATGAAGGCGGCGAACGCGACTTACGCAGGCTTCATTGGCCTCTTGAAGTGGTCCGTCCCGACGATCGCGATTGCGACGCTGATCATCGTCGTACTGATCTCAAGCTGACCGCTATCTTGCGGATCGCTGTCCTCAAGGAACGCGCGCCGGGCGAGACCCGGGTTGCAGCCACGCCCGAGACGGTGAAGAAATTCGTCGCGCTTGGCGCGGCGGTGGCGGTCGAGGAAGGCGCCGGCGAAGCTGCATCGGTGTCGGACGCCGCCTATCGCGAGGCGGGTGCCGAACTCGGATCGGCTGCCGGTGTGGTGAAGGGCGCGGATATCGTCCTCGGTATCCAGGCGCCGGACGCAGCACTGCTCCAAGGCGCGAAACCGGGGGCGTGGGTCGCAGCGCTGTTTGACCCGTTCGGCTATCGGGAGCGCGTCGACGTCTATGCCGCCGCCGGGTTCGAAGCCCTGGCGATGGAGTTCATGCCGCGCATCACGCGCGCGCAATCGATGGACGTGCTCTCCAGCCAGTCCAATCTCGCCGGCTACAAGGCGGTGATCGCGGCGGCGGATGGCTATGGCCGCGCGTTCCCCATGATGATGACCGCCGCCGGTACGATCCAGGCGGCCAAGGTTTTCGTCATGGGCGTCGGCGTCGCTGGTCTGCAGGCGATTGCGACTGCCCGGCGCCTCGGCGCGCAGGTTTCCGCAACCGACGTGCGCTCTGCCACGAAGGAGCAGATCCAGTCGCTCGGCGCCAAGCCGGTGTTCGTCGAAAGCGTCGCCGGGATCGAGGGCGAGGGCAGCGGCGGGTATGCTACCGAGATGTCGGAGGAATACCAGAAGGCGCAGGCCGAGCTGGTTTCCGGACACATCGCCAGGCAGGACATCGTCATTACCACCGCGCTGATCCCCGGCCGCGCTGCACCGCGCCTGATCTCAGACGCGCAGATCGCGACGATGAAGCCGGGCAGCGTGATCTTCGACCTCGCCGTGGCACAGGGCGGCAACGTCGAGGGCTCGGCGGCCGATCAGGTGATCGAGAAGCACGGCGTGAAGATCGTCGGCTATTCGAACACCGCCGCGCACCTGGCGGCCGACGCCAGCGCGCTCTTCGCCCGCAACCATTACAACTTCCTCTCCGCCTTCTGGGACAAGGCGGCGGGACGGCCCGTGCTCGACGAGGAAATCGGCGATGCGGTGCGGTTGACGCGTGGCGGCGAAGTGGTGAACGAGAGACTGAAGGGGTGAGGGCGGCAATCTGATGGACTTCATATCGATTTTGTCGATCTTCGTTCTCGCCTGCTTCGTCGGGTATTACGTCGTCTGGTCCGTCACCCCCGCGCTGCACACGCCGCTGATGGCGGTGACCAATGCGATTTCCAGCGTGATTATTGTCGGCGCCCTGATCGCGGCGGCGGCGGCCGAAGTGCCCGGGGCGAAGTGGCTCGGCCTCGCCGGGGTCGTGCTTGCCAGCGTCAACATCTTCGGCGGCTTCGCGGTGACCGAGCGCATGCTCGCGATGTACAAGAAGAAGGAGCGCAACTGACATGACGCTCCCGCCGGACGCGGTTTCCGACCTGTCGATCGCTGCGGACGCGGCGCAGGCGGTGAACCCGTGGGTTGCGCTCGCCTATCTGGCCAGCGGCGTGCTGTTCATTCTCGCGCTTCGCGGACTTTCGAACCCGGCGACCAGCCGCCGGGGTAACCGCTTCGGCATGGCGGGCATGCTGATCGCGGTCGTGACGACCCTGATCACGCACGACATCGCCGGGCTGCCGGAGATCCTCGCTGCCATCGCTATCGGTGGCGCGATTGGCTTCGTCATAGCCCGCCGCATCGCGATGACCGCGATGCCGCAACTCGTCGCGGCGTTTCACTCGTTGGTGGGGCTCGCAGCCGTGCTCGTTGCGGCGGCTGCGTTGCTCAATCCGGGTGCGTTCGGGATTCTCGGGCTCGACGGAAATATCCTCGTAGTGAGCCGGGTGGAGATGGCGCTCGGCGCCGCGATTGGCGCGATCACGTTCTCCGGCTCGGTGATCGCCTTCGCCAAGCTCAACGGCAACATGAGCGGCGCTCCGATCCTGCTACCCGCGCGGCATGCGATCAACCTTGGCACGCTCGTCGCCATTCTTGGCATGACGGCGGCTTACGCGCTCGCGCCGAATGCCGGGCCGGGCGAGGGCTGGTTGTTCTGGGCCATCGTCGCCGCGGCATTCGTCATCGGCTTCCTGCTCATCATCCCGATCGGCGGGGCGGACATGCCGGTGGTCGTTTCGATGCTCAATTCCTACTCGGGCTGGGCGGCGGCGGCGATGGGCTTCACGCTGCACAACACGGCGATGATCGTCACCGGCGCGCTAGTCGGCAGCTCGGGCGCGATCCTCAGCTACATCATGTGCCGCGCGATGAACCGCAGCTTCATCTCGGTGATCGCGGGCGGCTTCGGCGCGGATGCGGCAGCGGCGGGCGGCGAGCCGAAGGAACAGCGCCCCTACAAGCAAGGCAGCGCCGCCGATGCCGCCTTCATGCTGGAGCAGGCGGAGAAGGTCATCATCATCCCCGGCTACGGCATGGCCGTGGCCCAGGCGCAGCACGCGCTGCGCGAGATGGCCGACATGCTCAAGGAGAAGGGCGTAGAGGTGAAGTACGCCATTCACCCCGTCGCCGGCCGCATGCCCGGCCACATGAACGTGCTGCTGGCGGAAGCCAACGTGCCTTACGACGAGGTGTTCGAGCTGGAGGACATCAACTCGGAGTTCGCGACCGCCGACGTCGCCTTCGTCATCGGCGCGAACGACGTGGTCAATCCCGCGGCCAAGACCGACAAGTCGAGCCCGATCTACGGCATGCCGGTGTTCGACGTGGACAAGGCCAAGCAGGTCTTCTTCATCAAGCGCTCTATGGGCGGCGTGGGCTATGCCGGCGTCGACAACGACGTGTTCTACATGGACCAGACCATGATGCTGCTCGCCGACGCGAAGAAGATGGTCGAAGAGATCGTCAAGGCGCTCGACTGACCCTCTCCTCCACGGACTGCTTGCAATCCTCCCGCTGCGCGGCAGAATAGGTTGCAGGGGAGAGACTCACATGATCAGACTGTCGATTGCCGCGCTGGCGCTCGCCACGGCCGCGCCCGTTCTTGCCGAAACCATCGCGGTTGACCCGGGGGAGGGCGCGCAGGAGCGCTTGCAGGAAGCGCTGATTCTCGCCCAGCCGGGCGATGAAATCGTCCTCGGCGCCGGCCGCTTCCAGCTGACCGACGGGCTATCGCTCGACGCCGACAACGTGACCGTGCGCGGCGCGGGGATGGAGGCGACCGTGCTCGACTTCACGGATCAGCAGGGGTCGGGAGAGGGGCTGCTCGTCACCTCGGATGGCGTGACGCTGCGTGATTTCGCAGTCGAGAATCCCAAGGGCGACGGGATCAAGTCCAAGGGCGCCGACAACATCGTCTATCACGCGATCCGCGTCACCTGGACCGGCGGACCGAAGCCGACCAACGGCGCCTACGGCATCTACCCGGTCGAGAGCACGAACATCCTGATCGACGGAACCGAGGTATCGGGCGCTTCCGACGCGGGAATCTACGTCGGCCAGTCGAGCAAGATCACCGTGCGCAATTCGGTCGCGACCGACAACGTCGCCGGGATCGAGATCGAGAACAGCCGCGACGCCATCGTGGAGCGCAACTTCGTCAGCCGCAACACCGGCGGCATCCTGGTCTTCGACCTGCCGAACCTGCCGGTGATGGGCGGGGGTAACGTGATCGTGCGCGACAACCTCGTCGCCGCGAACACAACGCCCAACTTCGCGCCCGAGGGCAATATCGTCGCCACCGTGCCGCGCGGCACGGGCGTGATGGTCATGGCGAACGAGAACGTGTGGGTCGGTCAGAACCTGCTGTACGACAATCCCACGGCGCCGGTCATGGTCATTGCCTATCCGCTCCCGTTCGAGGACCCGAATTACAATCCCTATCCGCGCGAGGTCACGATAGCCTGGAACGCTGTCGATGCGGGCGGTACCGAGCCGCAGCTCGAGGGCGCCGAGCAGCTGACCGCCGCGTTCGGCGGCGCGCTGCCGCCGGTCATGTGGGACGGATTGATCGACGGTGATGCAGAGTACACGCCGCTCAGGGTCGATGCGGACCTTCGCGGCTGGTCGCTCAACCTGACCGAGCAGGGCAAGGGCATGGCGGGCGCGCAGCCTGGCCCGCTCGAGGCCGCCGCGCCGGGTCAGCCGATCTCGACCGAAGGCTGGGGGGCCAGCGCCGAGCTCGAGGCGCGGCTCAGGTGAAGCGCGCGGCGATCCTGCTTGGCGCGGGGGTTCTGGCCCTGACCGGCAGCATCGCCGCCCATCCGGGGCAGCGTGCGGCGGCGGCAGGGCCGGGCGCCGTGAACGACGCAGCGGTGATGGAGGGCATGCCGCGGACGCTGGCCGAGTTCGGGTTCTTCGCCGATGCGGCCGCCCAGGCGCCTGCCGCGCGCGTGATCCCCTATCGCCTCAACACGCCGCTCTATTCGGACGGGGCGGACAAACTTCGCTTCATCTATCTGCCCGAAGGCGCCAGCGCCACGGCGGCGGGCGAAGACCTGCTCGAGATTCCGGTCGGGGCGGCGTTGATCAAGACCTTCGCTTTCGGCGAGGGCGAGGCGCGCCGCCTGATCGAAACGCGCGTGCTGCTGCATCGTGCGGACGGGTGGGTGGCCTTGCCCTATCTCTGGAACGCGGAACAGACCGAGGCGCGGCTGGCGGTTGCCGGTGCGCGGCTCGACGTGACCACGCCGCGTGGGGAAGCGATCAGCTACCGCGTGCCGAATAAGAACCAGTGCAAGGAATGCCACGGGCTGGCCGGCGACGTGATCCCGATCGGCCCCAAGGCGCGCAACCTGTCGCACGAATGGCTGCGCGACATGGTCGCGCGCGGCATGCTCGACCGCGTCCCCGGCGGCGCCGACGTGCTGCCGGTCTGGGAAACGCGGAGCGAGGCGAGCGCGGCCGACGCGGCGCGCGCGTACCTGGATGTCAACTGCGCGCACTGCCACCGGCCGTCCGCCACCGCCTCCAACTCCGGTCTGGATCTGCGGTGGGAGCAGAGCGATCCGGCGGCGATCGGCATCATGAAGCGGCCGGTCGCCGCGGGGCGCGGCTCGGGAGGGCTGCTGTTCGACATCGTCCCCGGCAAGCCGGAGGAATCGATCCTCGCTCACCGCATGGCGAGTTCCGAGCCAGGCGTCGCGATGCCCGAACTTGGCAAGGCGACCGTCGATCCCGAAGGCGTCGAAGCGGTCGAACGCTGGATCGCCAGCCTGGAGCCGTAGCGGGCGGGCGTCATCATCCGCACATCTGCCGCCCGACGAACCTCCTTGAGGTGACTGAAACAAGCGCCCAATCGCACACACGGCCTGTGGACGGCTGACACCGGACTTCGCTAAGGCCCCGCGACCGAATTGCGTTTCAGGAAGGATCGACGTTTGCGAAAATTGGGGCTGATCGGCGGCATGAGCTGGGTGTCGACCCGCACCTACTACGACTGGATCAACCGCCTGGTGCAGCGCCGCGCAGAGCCGATGGCAAGCGCACCGGTGCTAATCGACAGCCTCGATTTCAGGCGGCTCTACGGCCTGCACGAGCAGGAGGACTGGCAGCGAGCCGCGCAGGTTCTTGGAGATTCGGCACGCCAGCTAGAAGGGGCCGGGGCGACAGCCATCGTGATCGCGGCCAATTCGATGCACAAGGTCTATGACGAAGTGGCAGCGCAGGTCGCAATTCCGATCATCCACATCGCCGAATGCGTGGGCAAGCGGATGAAGGAGGACGGTGTCACCAATGCCGCGCTGATCGGCACGCGCAATGTGATGACCGAGAACTTCTATCGCCAGCGCCTCGTCGCTCATGGCATCGATCTGCTACCGCCCGATATGGACAACGTCGAGCAGCTCAATCGGATCATCTACGAGGAGTTGATGCTGGGCAAGGCGACCCGCAATGCGCAGCGCGCGCTCAAGACCATGATCACCCGCAAGGAGCAGGACGGGGCGGAGGCGATCGTGCTTGCCTGTACGGAGCTCGAGATGATCGTCGATGTGGATGCCAACGTGCTGCCGATATTCGATTCCGCGCGTATTCACTGCGAAGCTGCAGTCGATTGGATCATGGGGGAAAGCTGATCGGACGCGCATCCAGATGCTCGATTGTTCCCATTGCCGCCCGTGGCGGGCCGGCCTAGGCGGCGCGGCATGACCCGTGCGCTGTTCGCCGCCGATCCCGCCGCTTCGCGCGGCCGCGAGTTTCCCGAAGATCGCGCGGGTGCGCGCGGGCCGCGCAGCGAGTTCCAGCGGGATCGCGACCGGATCATCCATTCGATCGCCTTCCGCCGTCTGCGTTCGAAGACGCAGGTCTTCATCGCACCCGACGGCGACCATTATCGAACGCGACTGACGCATAGCCTCGAGGTCGCGCAGATCGGTCGGGTGATCGCACGCGCTCTTGGTCTTGACGAAGATTTGACCGAGGCGCTGTGTTTGGCGCACGACATAGGCCATCCACCGTTCGGACATGCGGGGGAGGAAGCTCTCTGGAACGCGACCGCGGAGCAGGGCGGGTTCGATCACAACGCGCAGGCTTTGCGTGTCCTGATGCGGCTCGAAAGCCCCTACTGCGAACACGACGGACTGAACCTCACCTGGGAGCTGCTCGAAGGCCTTGCGAAGCACAACGGTCCGGTTGCGGAGCCAAGCTGGGCGCTTGCGGAACTGAATGCCGCCTTCCCGCTCGATCTCGGCCGTCATCCCTCGCTCGAAGCGCAAGTGGCGGCGGTGGCGGACGACATCGCCTACGACAATCATGACATCGACGACGGCCTTCGAGCGGGTTTTCTCGCCCTCGACGACCTGCTTTCGCTTGATTTCGTCGCAGATCAGTGGCGCGAGGTCGAAAAGCGCTTTCCCGATGCTCCGCGTGAGCGCCAGTTGCGCGAACTGGTGAGGGTGCAGATCGGCTTGATGGTGAACGACGTAATCGCGCAGACACGGCGCGCCACAAGCGGCATGACGACGATCGAGGAGGTGCGTGCCGCCCAGAGTGCGCTCGCCACGTTCTCACCCGCGATGGAGGCTCAGGAGCGGCGGCTCAAGCGCTTCATGTATGATCGCCTCTACTTTCATCCGGAGCAAGTCGCGACTGCCGAACGGGCGCGGGATGTCGTCGCACGCCTCTACGGAGCCTACGCTGGCGATCCTGCAGCTCTTCCGGCCGCATGGCGCGCCGCTCTCCCGGCAGAGGAACCCGCGCGCGCGCGGCATATCAGCGATTTCATCGCTGGCATGACAGACCGGTTCGCCATCGATCAGTACGCCCGGATTTTCGGCAGGAGGCCCGAGGGGCTTAGCAATGTCTGAGTTCCTGCGCATCGCATTGGCCGGTGCCACAGGGCTGATCGGGAAGACCATCATCGATCTCTCGATCGGCCGCGACGACTTCCGCCTGGTGGGTCTCGCGAGACGCGAGGTATCGCTGCCGCGCGGCGTGCGGATGGAGATGTTCGTTGCCGATCCCGCACGCTGGAACGAAGTGTTCGAAGCGGTACGGCCGCAAGCGTTGATCTGTGCCCTCGGCACAACCTGGCGCAAGTCAGGTGAGGACGAAGCCGCTTTCCGGGCTGTCGATCATGAGCTCGTCCTCGAGACCGCGCGCGCGGCGCGGGACAACGGAATCGAGCGAATGGTCGCGATCAGTTCGGCGGGAGCATCGCTTGCATCCAGGACATTCTATCTGCGAGTGAAGGCCGAGATGGAGCGCGATCTCGCCAAGGTCGGTTTCAAGCGCCTCGACATCCTGCGTCCCGGTCTCCTGCGCGGCCCACGTTCGAACGACCGCCGCCCAGGCGAACGGATCGGAATTGCGGTGAGTCCGCTGACCGATCTCTTTCTCCGCGGCGGAATGCGGCGGTTCCGTTCGATTCCCGCACGGACTGTCGCGGAGGCGGCGTTGGGGTTGACCATGCGCAAGGCCGCCGGACGCTTCATTCACGATAACGATGGCATCCGTCGGGCAGCGCGCGAGTTTCCGCAGCCCGTCGGGGTCTGACGCGGGAGAGGCGGACGATGTGGCCGGCGATCTTTGGCGCGACCAACGTTGTGGCGCTTGCCGGGTGGATCATCCTGTTGGCTCTGCCGCGCCGTCCCTTCGCGCTGGCCGGCGTGCTCTACCTCGGAATCGGCTTGCTGAGCCTGATCTACGCCGTTCTGCTTGTGCTGCTGGCCACGGGTTCGGTCGATGGTTTGCACGATGCCGGCGCGGCGCCCTTTGACCTTGCCAACTTCTCGCTTTCCGCGATCAGGTCGTCGTTCCATTCCGATGGCGTCGTGGTGCTCGGTTGGACGCACTATCTGGCGTTTGACCTGTTCGTCGGCTTGTGGATCGCGCGGGATGCGGACGCGAAAGGTTTCCCCCGTCTGGCCCAGGCGCCGGTGCTCATCGCGACTTTCCTTGCCGGGCCGTTCGGTCTTCTGGTCTGGCTCGCGGTTCGAGAGCGCCGCGCCCGCGTTTCGGGGCGGTGGCGATGAAGCGTCACGCGCCCGCGACCACACGCAATAGCGGCCCGATCGCGGCCGTGTTCGAAGCGGAACTGCCGGCGTGCGGAACCGTGCTCGAGATCGCCAGCGGCTCCGGTGAGCATGCGGTGTTCTTCGCCCGCCGATTTCCGAACCTCTCCTGGCAGCCGAGCGATCTGCAATCCGATGCGCTTGCCTCGATCGCCGCCTGGCGAGCGGAGGAGAATGTCGAGAACCTGCTGGCGCCCATTCCGCTCGATGCGTCCGCGGCGGCATGGCCGATCGAGCACGCCGACGCGCTCGTGTGCATCAATATGGTCCATATCAGCCCCTGGGCAGCGACGGAGGGGCTGTTCGCGGGCGCCGCTGTGATCCTGCCCAAAGGTGCGCCGCTAATCGCTTATGGCCCGTTCATCGAGCCCGAGGTTGAAACAGCGGAATCGAATCTGGCATTCGGCGCTAGCTTGCGTGCCCGCGATCCCGCTTGGGGTCTGCGCAACCGCACAGAGCTCGACGCGCTCGCGTACAGCACTGGCTTTGTTCGATCGGCGCGGTACCCCATGCCAGCCAACAACGTCACGCTCGTTTACCGGCGCAGCTGACATGCAAATGCGCCCGCCGGATCGCTCCGACGGGCGCATGCGACCGGGATCGGCTTCGTTCGTAGTGTCAGATCGCTTCGTCGCCTGCTTCGCCGACCGATTCGATGTCTTGGCCTACGCCCTTCACGGTGTTGCATGCCGCGGCGGTGAGCGAAAATGCGGCGATCCCCGCTGCAAGAAAGATCTTACGGACCATGTTGGCACCTCCTTCAGTGCTCACTGCGAGCAGATGGGTGGGAAACGCCATGTCTTTGCAGGAGTTCCGGCCGAGGAGCGCTTGCCGCGCTTCGACGCCGCGCCCATATCGCGCCGCGATGGACATGGGGCACTTTCTGACGTTCGCCAGCGACGCGGAGATCGCCGGCCTTTGGGGGCTGGGCTGCATCATTGTTGCGCTTCTCGCCACACTGGCGGAAGTCCGCCGCAACCGGCGTGCGCGAATCGACGGCATTGTTGGTTGGATGCCCTGGCGGGCGATATTCCTGCTCGCTGCGATCGCCGGGGGCGGATTGATCCTGCTCGCGGTGAAGGGGTTGCTCGCCGCCTAGGATCTTAGAGGCAAGCTTCCAGGTAGGCTTGATCAAACCCGAACTGGCGCGCCTTTTCCAGCGTATAGGGGCGCAGACCCGAACTGCGGAACTCGCCGAGGATTTTGCCGTCTTCGCTCTCGTCGAGATATTCGAACTTGAACAGCTCCTGGGTTACGATCACGTCGCCTTCCATTCCGATCACCTCGGTGACATTGGTCGTGCGGCGAGAGCCGTCGCGCAGGCGCTTGACCTGAACGATGAGATCGACCGATTCCGCGATCTGGCGGCTGATCGCTTCCTTCGGAATCTTGATATCGCCCATCAGAATCATGTTTTCCATACGGCCCAGGCATTCGCGCGGGCTGTTGGCGTGCAGCGTACACATCGATCCATCGTGACCGGTGTTCATCGCCGCGAGTAGATCGAAGCACTCGGCGCCGCGAATTTCGCCCAGGATGATCCTGTCCGGGCGCATACGCAGGGCGTTCTTCACCAGGTCGCCGATGGTGATGGCACCTTGGCCCTCCAGGTTCGGCGGCCTTGTTTCGAGCGGAAGCCAGTGCGGTTGCTGCAGGCGAAGTTCGGCCGCGTCCTCGATCGTCAGCACGCGCTCGCCCGGGTCGATCATCTTGGAGAGGGCGTTGAGCATCGTTGTCTTGCCGGAGCCGGTGCCGCCGGAGATGACGATGTTCATCCGGCACGCGCCCGCTATCTTCAGCGCAGTCGCCATCTTGTCGCTCATCGATCCGAAGTCGCGCAGCATGTCGATGGTGATCGGCTTTTCGGAGAACTTGCGGATCGAGATCGCAGTGCCGCGCAGCGAAAGGGGCGGCACGATCACGTTGACGCGGCTGCCGTCTTTCAGACGAGCATCGGCGAGCGGCGTCGTCTGATCGACGCGGCGGCCGACCTGGTTCACAATTCGCTGGGCAATCTGGAACAGGTGCTGCTCGTCGCGAAACTTGATCGGCGCAACCTGCAGCTTGCCCTTGCGCTCGACATAGGTCTGCTCCGGACCATTGACCATGATGTCGGACACGTCGGGGTCGTTGAGCAGCTCTTCCAGCGGTCCGAAGCCGAGCAGCTCATCGATCAGTACCTTCTCCAGCGCGAACTGCTCGCGCCGGTTGAGCGTGACCTTGAGCTCCGCCAGCACTTCCATGATGATCGGGCGGAACTCTTCGCTGAGCTCGTCCTTGGTCAGCGTTGCCGCCGCCTCCGGATCGACGCGCTCGAGAAGGCGCGGGAGCACTTGCTCCTTGATCTTGTGAATGCTCGCTTCGAAGCCGCCGATCTCAACGTTTTGGTGAACCGCGTTCGCCCGATCTGCGAGGCGAGTCAGTGCATCGTCCTTATTCGGGGTTGCGGCCTCGGACGGAGAGGCGTCGCTCTCGCCGGGCAAGGGCGGAAACTGCTCACCACCGCCCGGCTCCGGTGCGCGGTGTGCTTCGCCGCCCTTCATGGGCCGCGCCACACCGAAGGAGGGACGTGCACCAGGCATGCCACCCGGTCCGTTCTTCCTGCCGAAAGCCGTCATTCCAAGACCCCTTGATTCACCGATCGGCCGTGATGCTGCTTGGCGGAAGGCCTGCCGGAACTTGGTGAATAATTCGGAAAGTTTATTATTTTCCTAAGGCTACGCGAGCGCTCTGCGTAGCCATCCTGGCCGGAGCTGGTGCAGAGGGCTTCGTGCTTACGGCTGCATTCAGTATTGCCATGCACAGCAAGACGATCATCACGGGATAAACATGATAAAGTGCACCTTCGAGCATCGCCGTTGACAACAGTCCAACCAACGCTCCAACAGCAGCCAGTTCGGTATCGCTGCGGCTTTCGGTGAGAGCACTCCGCAGCCGTCGCGCTGTCGCACTCAACATGGCCGCAAGGGCGAGCGTGCCGGCCAAGCCCCATTGGTAGAGAAACTGGAGAAGTGCGTTGTGGGGGTGGTTCAGGCCGTTGCCCGCCGCTTCAATCTGCGAGCGGAACTGGCCTTCGCCGTGACCTAGCAACGGATTCTGTAGGATCGCCGAGGATGTCTCCATCCATATCGTCAGGCGGCCCGATGTGTATTCGTCAGGGTCGTCGCTTGCGAAGCTTCGGTCGATGATCCGGTCGAAGCCCCAAGCTTCATGGGGAACCAGCAGGTAGGACGCCGGAATGGCCACGGCGAGGGCGAGTGTAACCTGCGCAGCCAGAGATCTGCGCCACTCGCTCTTGCTCAAGACCCCAATGATGATCGCGGCCAGAATCGCCGCCGCGAGGGCGATTCTGCTGCCGCTCAGGATGGTCAGCCAGAAGCCTAGCGTCGCGCCGATGGCGGCCAGCACCCGGTGCCATCCGCGCGCCGAACCGCCGAAGCCGAGCGCAATGCCGGACAGCGTAACTCCGTAAAAGCCCAGTTGCCTGATGTTGGTGATCCCGATGCCCACGCCCACCCAGTCGAACGCGGGGTTGTCGAGCTCGGCCAGAACGATCGCTGTGAACACCACGCCGAACAGGCCAGCGCCGGCTGCGGCGCAGCACAGGAAATCCTTCTGGCGCGGAGCCCATCTGGTCGTGACGAGGCTCCACAGCGCGATGGCGAAGGTCGCATGGACGAGCGTGGTGAAAAGCAGTGGCAGGGCGGCTGCCGGCACTGGCGCCGCCACCAGATTGGCAAACAGGACGACCGCCAGCCAGACGCCTGCGCCCACGCGCGTAATCGGATGGAGCCGCAAGATCGTCGCGCGCAAGTCGAACCCTGCGATAATGGCAAGTGTGATCACCAACAACTCGGCCACTACTATCGGGAGAGCATAGAAGAGGACGGCGGGGCTTGTCGGTGTGAACACCCAACCCGCCACGGCAAATGCCGGAGCGGCAAGCAAAAGCGCGCTCATTGCCGTGAAGACATGCCAGTGCGCGGTGCCCCTCCAATCGGAATTGGGGCCGCCGAAGAGGCGAGTGGCCAATGCAATGCCATTCGCTTCCCGAGTGAAACTCATCCGATCTCTCCGGCACCTTCGCGGTTGGCTTGCAGCTAGAGTGCAACGCTTAACTTGCAGTAAACCATCACTACTGACTTGCGCTTGCGGCTCACACTCCTGCGTTCTAACCGCGACACTCCGGAGCGGGCCTTCGACTCCTCGCGGCTGTTGGAACCCCCAAGGCGGATTGACACGATATCATGATATGATATCGAGATATCATCATGCCGCGTATCCTTGCCGATCTTCCCGAAGACGATATCCGATGGCTCGACCGTCTTGCTGAAGAGCAGGGCAAGTCGCGTGCTGCCGTGCTGCGTGAAGCCGTCAGCGCCTATCGCGGGGAAAACTCCGCTCACTGGCTAGAGCGTGGTTTCGGTGCCTGGAAGAATCGCAGGGATATCGGCGACGCGGTGGAATGCCAGCGTGAGGAGCGCGCCTCGTGGACACGGGCTTGGGACCCGGACTACGAGAACGTTCGCGCCGAATTCTCCGACCTGTTCGACAGGGAGGACGACCGTGAGAATCAGCGGCACAGGGCTGGACTTGCCAGCCAGCGCGATCAAACGACTACGATCGGGCGACGCAAGAAGTGAGCGGCTTTACCTTCGACAGCAACATTGTGATCGATGCGCTTTGCGGCGTAGCACCTGCGCGTGGCGAGTTCGAGCGGGCGCTGGCGCGCGGAGGGCGCATCTGGATCAGCAGGGTCGTGTGGATGGAAGTCATGTCGAAGGGCGCAGGCGAGACACTGCGGCGCACCAGTGATTTCTTGAGCGGCTTCGCCATTGACGAGATCGACGAGGAGATCGGCGAACGTGCCGCCTCGCTGCGTCGCGAACGACCTGGGCTCAAGGCTCCCGATGCGATCGTTCTCGCGACCGCGCTCATTCGCGGCCGCGTCCTCGTCACCCGAAACGTCAGGGATTTCCCGGCCGAGATGCCGGGCATCCGCATACCTTACACACTCTGAAGGACAAAAGCGCTATGTGCGGAATCATCGGCATCGTCGGCAAGGATGAGGTGGCGGACCGGCTGGTCGAGGGCTTGAGGCGGATGGAATACCGCGGCTACGACAGCGCCGGCGTCTGCACCGTCGCAGACGGTCGCCTTGTCCGCCGTCGCGCGGAGGGTAAGCTTGCGAACCTCGTGAAGGAGCTTGAGCGGGTTCCCGCTCGTGGGACGATCGGCATAGCGCACACTCGCTGGGCGACGCATGGCGCACCGACCGCCAACAACGCGCATCCGCATGCGACCGAGCATGTCGCGCTGGTCCACAACGGCATCATCGAGAACTTCAAATCACTGCGCGACGAGCTTGTTACAAGGGGGCGTCTGCTCGAAAGCGAGACCGACAGCGAGGTCGTCGCGCACCTCATCTCCGAGGAGATTGAGAACGGCGCCTCGCCCGAAGAGGCGGTCAAGGCCGTGCTGCCCCGGCTTCGTGGTGCCTTCGCGCTCGCCATCGCCTTCCGCGATCATCCGGACATGCTGATTGGCGCCCGCCTCGGCTCGCCGCTGGTCGTCGGCTACGGTGAGGGAGAAACCTATCTGGGATCCGACGCTCTGGCGCTCGCCCCGCTGACGCAGAATATCGCCTACCTTGATGAGGGTGACTGGGTCGTCGTGCGGCGAGATGGCGCTCAAGTCTTCGATTCGGACGACAATCCGGCCGAGCGCGAGATCACAACCTCAGGTGCCTCCGCCGCAGCGGTGGAGAAAGGCAATTATCGCCATTTCATGCAGAAGGAGATTTTCGAGCAGCCTACCGTGGTCGCGCAGACGCTTCGCAGCTATGTGCACCAGGCGAACAACACAGTCGCCCTGCCGCAGATCGATTTCGATCTTTCGGCCATCAAGCGCGTGACGATTGTGGCCTGCGGTACCTCGTACTACGCGGGCATGGTTGCCAAATACTGGTTTGAGCATTTTGCGCGCGTCCCGGTCGACATCGATGTCGCGAGCGAGTTTCGCTATCGCGATCCGGTACTGGAGGAGGGCGGCCTCGCGTTGTTCATCTCACAGAGCGGCGAGACGGCGGACACGCTTGCGGCTCTGCGCCACTGCAAGGCCGCTGGTCAGACAATCGGAGTCGTCGTCAACGTGCCGACCAGTTCGATGGCGCGTGAAGCGGACCTGCTGCTTCCGACCCACGCTGGACCTGAGATCGGCGTTGCGAGCACCAAGGCCTTCACTTGCCAACTCGCGGTTCTCGCCGCGCTCGCCGCGCACCTCGCGGTAAAGAAAGGGCGCATGAAGCGAACTGAGGAACAGGAGGTTGTAAAGCACTTGCTGGAAGCACCCGCAGCGCTCAACGCCGCTCTCGATCATGACGAGGACATTGCCGGCATGGCGCACTTGATTGCCCCAGCGCGCGACGTGCTCTACCTCGGGCGTGGACCTGACTATCCGCTCGCGCTGGAGGGAGCGCTGAAGCTAAAGGAAGTCAGCTATATCCACGCCGAAGGTTACGCTTCGGGCGAGATGAAGCATGGACCGATCGCGCTGATCGACGAGGCCGTACCGGTGATCGTGCTTGCACCGTCAGGGCCACTGTTCGAGAAAACGGTCTCGAACATGCAGGAAGTGCGTGCCCGGGGCGGCAAGATCGTGCTGATCTCCGACGCCGAGGGACTGCTGGAAGCCGGCGAGGGATGCATGGCCACGATCCAGATGCCCAAGGTCCATCCGCTGATTGCGCCGCTGGTCTACGCGGTGCCGGTGCAACTGCTCGCCTATCACACCGCCTGTGTGAAAGGCACGGACGTGGATCAGCCGCGCAACCTCGCCAAGTCCGTCACGGTCGAATGACGAAAGGGTAGGCATAAGCGTTGTAGGAAGACAAAAAAGTCTTTCCGTTTCCAATAAAGTTTTTCCATTTTTGGGGTTTGAGACAAAAAAGTTCTTCCGTTTGAAATTCGATAATTTCATGTGGAATCAGCAAGATAAATCCTCGACTTGCGGAAATGCGGCTGGCGAAGCGTGGTTAGCGGAACGTAAATTGGTGGTATTTGCGGGTGTACCCGGACGACACTGGCTACCGCACCAGCGGTTTTGCCTCGGGGCGCTAAGGTGCTCCGTGGACCACCCGAGGGTGTAGCGAATGTCAGCTAATGCCCAGGTGCTCTGACGAAAGCGGGTCATTCCGAAACCGGCCTAATTGCGGACATTCGGCCGAGCCGTCGCACGGCAGCTTTGCGCCCCAATTCCGGTCGTTTGGGAGTATTCTCCGCGCTCTGCACAGCGGACGTTCCACATTCTCGCCGCCAGAGCGCTGAAATGAGTTCCCCTGCCAGGCCTCGTGCGTTCGGCCGCTCCCATGATCGTCGAGGAGCCGGGTCCACACCAGTCGCCATAGCGAGCGAGCCAGAGGCATGGCCCTCTGCGCGGCGGCTGCTCACTTACTTCAACACGATCGCCATCTCCGACCACATTAAGCGGCCGGAGATGGTCCATGCAGGGCGGAAGCCAGTGCACCAGATTATCGCGCCGACTTCTGGTCTCGCGGCCGTCCTTCTACACGACCCCATCCTTCCTCATGCGGACGAATGGCGATCGAGCGGAGGACCCCGCGCTCGCGAGCTTCCTTAGCTCGCGGCACTGTCGCGATGTCCGCCAACCCCGCCCAATCAACAGCATCCGAACTCAATCGTTTCTCGATAGGCCAGCGAGGCCGAGGAGAAATGCTATGACTTACTCTCAATATGACCCTGCCATGCAAGGTCGAGCAGCGTGGAACGCCGGGAAGACGGTAGGCACCAAGCGGCCGCTCACGCAGAAACAGATATGGGCAATCCGCTTCTTTCTCGACCGTGAGCAACGCATGCGAGACCGAGCACTCTTCGATCTGGCAATCGACAGCAAGCTGCGAGGATGCGACTTGGTGAAGATCAAGATCGGCGACCTGGTTGCCGGGCCGGACATCCGAACCCGCGCCATCGTCACACAACAGAAGACGGGCCGACCCGTTCAGTTCGAGTTGACAGGCGATGTGCGAGCCAGTCTGCTGGCTTGGCTGGAACGCCGCGGTGGAACGCTCGACGATCATGCCTTCCCAAGCCGCGTCGATCACACCCACCACATGAGCACGAGGCAATATGCCCGCCTCGTCGATGAGTGGGTCACAGCCGTGGGGCTACGGCGCGAAGAATACGGGACGCATTCACTGCGACGCACGAAGGCCTCGATGATCTATAAGGCGACTGGTAATCTTCGAGCCGTTCAGATCCTGCTCGGTCATACCAAGATCGAGAACACGGTGAGATATCTGGGCGTGGATATCGAAGACGCGCTGCTGCTCTCCGAACGCACCGAGATTTGAGAATGGGCGGTCCTTCGGTACAGCTGAAGGACTGCTCTCACTTCCGCCCTGAACCGATAACGCGGTCATGGCGGGAGCTTGGGCCTAAACGCGTCCCCAGCTACAACATCCGGCCCTGCCGGAGCCATTGGAAGCCTGGCGGACGCCCGGAAGGTTACGGCTGAGCCGCGTGCTTCCGCAAGCTCAGCCAAGCCAAGAGCAGAATGCCGATGACAGCAGATGTCGCCGAAGCGACTAGGATCCCCAGCTTGGCTTCAGCGAGGAGGGCCGGATCGTATGCCAGGTTGGCGATGAACAAGGACATCGTGAAACCGATCCCGGTCAAGAAGGCGCCGGCCGTGAGCAGGGGCCAGCTCAGTTCGTCTCCCAGCCTGGCCAGTCCAAGGCGGCTGGCAACCCAACTGAACACCAGCACCCCTATCGGCTTTCCGAATACCAGTCCGGCAAAGATCGCGAAGGACAGTCGCTGGCCGAAATCCCCCGCTGTCATCGCAACGCCCGCGTTGGCCAGGGCAAACAGGGGGATGACCAGAAATCCCACCCACGGATGTAGCATGATTTCCAGCCGCTCCAAGGGTGACAGGGACTCCTTGATCGCCCTGCCTGCATCCCTGAGATCGTGGCGCTCGGACGTGTTCCCACTCCAATGCTCACCGAGCGGTCGGGCGAGGACGCGTCCGAGAAAAGCACGCATCCGCTCGTCGACCACCCACACGCGCGTCGGGGTCATCAACCCCAGGATGACCCCCGCGATCGTAGCGTGAAGGCCTGAGGCATCAAAGCTCAGCCAGACCAGGACACCGAAGAGGACATAGATCGGAATGCTTCTGATCCCGATCCGCGCCGAAACCGCAACTGTGCAGAGCGCCAGCACTGCAAGGGCGAGGGCGCCCAAGTTCAGCGAATCTCCATAGCCAATCGCGACGACCAGGATGGCGCCGACATCGTCGAAGATCGCCAGCGATATCAGGAAAACGCGCAGGCTTTGCGGGATGCGGCGACCGAAGAGTGCGAGTGCTCCGATGACGAATGCAGTATCGGTGGCCATCACCGTTCCCCACCCGTGCATTCCAGGCTGGCCCGCCATCGCGCCAAGATAGAAGGATGCGGGCACTATCATGCCGCCCAAAGCCGCGGCCAACGGAAGCGCCGCCGTTCGCAAGTCTTTCAACTCCCCCAGCACGAACTCCCGCTTCAATTCGAGAGAAACCACGAAGAAGAAGAGGGTCATCAACCCGTCGTTGATCCAGTGCTGGATAGAACGAGTAAAATCGAGGGGGCCGAATTTCAGGCCTATCGGCATCTGCCAGAACGCCAGGAAAGGTGTGGAGAAGGCGGTGTTTGCCAGGATCAGCGCAAGGATCGTGGAAAGAAGCAGCAGACCACCGGCCGCAGCCTCGATCTTGAGAAACCGTGCCAGGGTGCCGGAAATCCGATCGGCAGTCTCGATGGGGAAGGCCGCCTGGTCCTGATCGGTCATGCGTTACCCACTTCTATGTTCCGAGGAGCGGCAGCGAACGGGAGCACGGTCGGCGCTGCAGTGCCACTTAGTTCGCTCGAGCCCCAGCCGTGATGGAACTGAGTGGATGACCACTTCCCCAAACCGCAGCGTGAGACCCACGTGCGCCGTGCCTCTCGTCTGACCGTTGGAGCAGACGAGCTCAAGCCGAATGTCCTGACCTATTGTGATCGGCCAAAGGCGCTTGCGAAAGCGGCGGCAATTCACATGCGTGTGGCGCAACATCGCGAGGTTAGACCTTCAACTTGTCACTTAAGCCGTCATCGGCAGCGCCTTGAGAGACGATGACATCGACTTCCAGGCCGAGGAAGTCTTCGAGTGCGCCAATGAAGCTCCCTTCCACTGGCTTGATCTGAACTATGCTACGGGCGGTTGCCACCGGCACGAGGTGTGCTTCCCCCATCCGACCATTCGTCGGATCGAAAGCGATCCATCCAGCGCAGGGTAAATAGACTTCTGCCCACGCGTGCGTCGAACCATGTTGCCGGCTGTCGGCGGTGTCTGCTGGGACCTGATCGTACAGGTAACCTGACACGGCACGAGCACCGAAGCCGAGGTGGCGGGCTGCCTCGATGAACAGCGTTGCCAAGTCTCGGCAAGAACCGCTGGCGGTGTTGAGTGTCTCCGATGGCGCCTGCGTGCCTTCATCGTCTCGTTGCATGTATATGGCCGAGGTGCGGACCGCGCTGTTGAGGTCCTGCAATAGGGAGAGTGTGTCGGTTTGCGCGCTTGCCACGATGCTTCTGGCCCAACTCTCGATCTGCCCGGCCAGGTCCTCGTACTCCGGGACCAGAAGCTCACCCAAGGAGGATCGATCGGCCTCGGAATATCCGAATGGATAGCTGTGTGCATGCGGGGCCACTTTGAAAATCGGCCATGCGGGCGCTCCCTGGTCTACAACCATATCTCCGGAGACGGTCAGTTGGTCCGAAGCCTCAGAGAAAACGGCCGTCGCAATCAAGTTTCCGAAGACGTCTTGCGACCACTCGATGTCTGCCGGCGGCGATGTGCTGACCCGCGTCCTCCGCAGATTGAGGTGGTGACTGCTTCGGGGGGTCAGCATCAGGCGATGCGGCAGCAGAGCGACAGGCTTGTTATACCGATAGATCGTCGTGTGCTTGACGCAGAGCAGCATATCAGAGCTTCAAGCAGCAGCAAGGCCACTTGTTCCGGCGAACCTATTCGCCTGCTGCCTCCGCGGCCTGTCTTGCTCGCTTGGCTTCCGCTATCGCATGCTGCAGGTTGGTGTAGCGATACTCGCCGACCGCGTACTGCTGCTCCGCGGAGCGGGTGACGTCGGGGTCCATAAGCGTTTCTTCCGTGAAGCCGCCACCCTCGTTGTCCCAGCGATCCTGCTCATCGACCTCCCCGCCGCCGGGAGCGGGTCCGCTGCTGGCGGTACCGGCGCGTGCGAAATCGTCGATTGAGCAGAGGTCGGCGTGGATCAGGGCAAGTTGATCGGCAATCATCTCCAGAGCAAGAACCTTCCGCTCTTCGGAGGTTCTGGCTCTGCGGGCATCGTTCTGGTCGGCTCGCCTCGCTTCAGTCGCAGCCGAGGAAAAGGCGCTGAAGTTGGCGGGGTTTGGGGGGGACTGGCTGGTCACGGCGTATCTCCGCAGGAGCGGGAGCTGCCAAACTCTCAGTCGCACCCTGCTCAAAATGGGGAGTGCGATGGCTCCAATTTAGGGACCATTGCGCGCGATACAAGTCGTCGCCTCACTGTCCTGACCGTTCTTCGTGCCACCAATCAAGACAATATTTCAAGTTTCTTCAGTATTATAACAACATAAGTCAAGGACTTCTCACTTGATCTTTTTTCCTTGTTTCTGCTGCGTTCTTTCCCACTTAGAGGTTATCACGGGCAAACGCATATAAGCGCCCTTGGCTGAGAGACCTCGCGCTCCCGCTTGTAAAAGGGAGTTTAGCCATGCTTAATCAGCCAGTTTCCAAGCCTACGACCGAAAACTGGGAGAGCGAGGGCGGCAGCCTTCGTCCGCAGACCGAGGCCGAAGTCCTCGGTGTAACTCGTTTCCTGAGCGAAACGTTAGTTGTCGGCGGATACTCTTATGCGAATCCGCGGGATGCCATTGCTCAGGGGCGCCGGATGCAAAAGCAGGACGCAGGTCTGTGAGCGTCCGTGACACGCAGCAGCCCGCGTACTTTGGGGTGTTGATGCCCCTTGCAGCGCTTGCCTTGTTGGCTTGGCTGATGATCTAGCCAAGCGCGTGCAAATGAACTTGCTAACGGAGCACCCTCCAGACAAGGGTGTGCAGACAGACCACTTTGAAGGGCCGCGCTGGTAACGGAACGGCCGAGAGGGGTGGAAAGTGGACGCGGCGACGTGGTATCGTCATGATTCTTCCATGCTCGCTGGAAGATCGACGAGCGAGCAAGCGCCGGGAATGGCTTTCGCACCGCGAGTCTCCGGTTTTCAGAAGCTCCGGACATGGAACCTTCCAAACTTGTGAAACCACAATCGGCGAGCAGCCTGGGATTAGCCCTCGTTGTGTCGTCCAGCCCGCCGCTCATCCTGCTGAACGAACAGCTCGTGGTTAAGGCCGCCAGCGGCTCCTTCTGCCGCAGCTTTTCAGTGAACTGCGAGACTGTGGTCGGCAAGGAGCTGTTCGAACTGGGCGACGGCGAGTGGGACATCCCGCAGCTGAGATCACTGCTGGTGGCGACGGCTGCGGGAAACGCTGCCATCGACGCTTATGAAGTGGATCTGACGCGCGCTGGTAGTCCAACGCGTCACCTCGTCATCCACGCCCATGTGCTCGATCACCGTGAGGACGAAGCCCTGCGCCTTGCGGTTGCTGTTACCGACGTTACAGATGCCCTGCAGGCGCGGCGGGCCAACGATGCACTGGTGCACGAAAAGCAGGTGCTGCTCCAGGAATTGAACCACAGGGTCGCGAACAGTCTACAGATCATCGCCAGCGTGCTCATGCAGCGCGTGCGCATCGCTCAATCCGAAGAGACGCGGACTCATCTGCGCGATGCCCATCACCGTGTCATGTCAGTCGCCACATTGCAGCGGCAGCTCGCATCGAGTGCCACGGGCGAGGTCGCGCTGCGCCCTTACTTCACCGATCTATGTGCGAGCATCGGGGCTTCGATGATCCCCGATCCCGAGCTGCTGTCTCTGACTGTCGAGGCGGATGACAGCGTCACCACCGCCGACAAGTCCGTCAGCATGGGGCTGATCGTCACCGAATTGGTGATCAACTCGCTCAAGCATGCCTATCCGGCCGAAGCTAAAGGCACGATCAAGATCGGGTTCAGCGCGACTGCCAGTGGCTGGGTTCTGACGGTTGCCGACGACGGGGTAGGGATACAAGGCGAGCACGCGAGCGGGAAAGCCGGTCTTGGAACCGGCATTGTCAACGCGCTCGCCACTCAGCTTTCGGCCACCGTCACGTCCACGAGCGTCGCCCTTGGTATACCGGACAGAATGTGGGGCAGAAGCGCCCATTGAAGCTGCGCGATATCTGGGCGATCCACTTCTATCTCGACGAACACAAGCGTCTGCGCGACCGAGCGCTATTCGACCTGGCGATCGACAGCAAGTTGCGCGGCTGCGATCTGGTCAAGATCAGGATAGGCGATCTGATGAGCGCAGGTTCATTTCGTGACGCGCGACGATCATCCAGCAGAAGACCGGCCGGCCTGTGCAATTCGAGATCATGCCCGAAGCGCGCAAGAGCCTGACGGCATGGCTTGACCGGCGCGGCGGAACCATCCGCGACTTCGTATTTCCAAGCAGGATCGATTATCTCGGTCACTTGAGTACCCGGCAATATGCCCGCCTCGTCGATGAATGGGTGTCGACCGTTGGCCTTGATAAGCGGGAGTACGGCACGCACTCCATGCGACGGACCAAGGCCTCGCTGATCTACAAGGCCACCGGGAACCTGCGAGCTGTCCAGATCCTCCTCGGACATACCAACGTCGAAAACACCGTCAGATATTTGGGAGTCGATGTCGATGACGCTCTGACTTTGTCAGAGCGAACTGAGATCTGACCCCTTGCCGGTCTTTGGCGCCGTCAAAGGCCGGCCACGCCGGGCTTCGGCCCTCATCGCAGTCGTTTCCGGTGCGCTCCGATTCTTTGAAACCGGGCGTTCGCCGGTCCTTTGGATACAACTGCACATGCGTTGATGTTGATGTATTGCTGTACGGTGGCCTGCCGTAGAGACGGCATACGTTCGATCGCCTTGTAAGCCGTGCAGCTCCCGTCCCAGCCCGTCCTGCTCTTTGATCTAGTCGGCGGTAGCCTCCTCCAAAGAGGGAGGCCTGGCGAGGTCCAGTCGGATGCGGCCACGACCGGTCCGCACAAGCCGGATGGGGGCGACCTTCTCCTCCAGTCGGCGCCGGAGCAGGAGCAGGCGCGTCTCGAGATTGTCCTTGATCTCCGGCAGGCGCAATTCATTCGCGAGCCGAATCTCACGGTTGGTGAAATCCGTGCGGCCCTCGCGCAGGTGCGTGCGCAGAAGGTACATCAACAGCCGCCCGGCGACGCCCTTGATCACATATTCGTTGTCGATGAAGACGCTGTCGTCATAGCTGTAGTGGACGACGCGGAAAGGCCGCCCACCCGCGCTTGGCAGGGCCGCGGCAGACGGGGAGGGTGTTTGCGCTTCCGCGGCCTCCCCTTCCGACAGGGTTAGGATGGCGGCGGCCTGGGCTGCGAGCAATGCAAACGCTGTCTCATCGTCCTTGCTGAAGGCGAGCCGATCCCGACTTTCGAGAAACAGCACCCCCTTCAGCTTGCCCTGGGCGACCATCGGGAGCGCAATCTGGCTCATCGCCTCGGCCATTCCCGGCAGAGGGATCGTGCGGGTGCGGTTCTCCTCGTTCGACGAGGCCTCGACGGCGGAACCGAACCGGCGGATTCGGCTCAGGTCGCTGACCCTGACTGGGCGTTGTTCCGCAGCCGCCGTGCCGATCACGCCCTCGCCGATCGCGACCTCGGAACCAATGCCGCTCCGCTCATAGCCGCGGGTGCCGATGGTGACGAGCCGTTCACCTTCCTTGAGCAGCAGCATCGCATGATCGAACCCGGACAAGATGGCATCGACGACGGCGCCGAGGTCCGCTGCCTCCGACACCCGTTGCGCGATCCCGGCAATGGTGGTGAGCGGCACGGCTTTCGCGGGTGCGGCCATGACCGCGGGTGACGGCGAGGCGATGGCGTGCACGCCGTTCACCCGGTAGATGTCGGCGCTACGCAGCCGCATGACCTGAGCCATCCCGATCTGTGCGCTGCTCGCCCGAAGCTGGCCTGCCATTTCCTCGAACAGCTCGCCAGCATCGAGCGAGCGCTCGTAGCTTGTATCGAGCTGGTACTGCGTCCCGTCACGCGGGTCGACGATCAGCACGGCGGCATTGGGGTTCACCCGCACGTTGGCAGCCGTCTTCGAGAAGAACTGGTTGGACAGCGCGATGTGGACGTCGTCGACCAGCACGACATGCGAGAGATAGGAAATGTTCGGCGTGCCATCCGGTGCTGCGGTCGCAACGATCGAAGGAATGACCCCCTCGAAGCAGGCGGCGAGGTCCCGCAGAGCGATCGCCATTACCGCCGCTCGATGCGTTGACCGGCCTTGGTGCCCGGCGTCTGAATGAAGATTTCCTCGACCGATAGGCACAGGACCACCAGATCCCGGCTCACGAGCCAGGGCGCCACAAGGTGCCGGTCGAGGCCGAGCCCGCCAAGCGTTGCCGTGATGCGCTCGATGTAGTGCGCGGCAGCGGCGGCATGGTCGTCGGTCGCGGTGGCGACCGTGGCATGCCCCTTCACTTGATAGGAAACGTAGTCAGAGGGTCGCGCAAAGGTGGCGGCGAGCCGGGCGCCGGCACGAACGTTCGCCACCATTCTCGGCCACTGCCAGGCGGACACCATCAGATCGATGCGGTTGTCCGCTGCGTGCGCGAGGGCGCCCATGGCCCGCCCGATCTCGGGTTTCGACTGCCCGTCACAGCTGCCCAGGATGATCATTACCGGGCTTGCCATGAAAGCTGCGAGCTCTTCGTCGATCGACAAGCGCGTGAGTCTCCTTTTGGCTCAGCCTAGCGCTTTAGGATCATTTTAATAACGGGGCGCGGTCATTTAGGAAGCATTTAGCAAACGGGCGCCGCTGACCGGCCTAGATACGTGAGCTCCCCCTGATGATCGAGGAGCCAGAGATGACCGATACCGAATGCGACGACCTGCCTGCGAACGCCGTGGCGATCATCGGTGCGGGGCCGGCGGGACTGGTAATGGCCCGCTGGCTTTCGCATCATGGCTTCGAGCCGGTGCTGTTCGAGGGTACAGACCGCCCGGGCGGCCAGTGGAACGCCGGCTCGCGGCTGAGCGGCACCTGGAGCGGCATGCGCACCAACACGAGCCGCGTCATGACGCGCTTCTCGGATCTCGACTATCCTGACGGAACGCCGCTCTACCCGAGCCGAGAAGAGGTGCGTTCTTACCTGGAGGACTATGCGGCGCGCTTTGACCTGACGGCGCGGATCCGCACCCGCACCTGGGTCGAGCATCTCCAGCGCCTAGGCGGCGGCTGGCTTGTCCGCTCGCGCTGCGATGGAGGGGCCCGAACAGAGCGCTTCGCCCGCGTGGTGGTCGCCTCCGGCCGCTATGTGGCGCCCGCGCTGCCGCCGGTGCCGGGCCTTGCCGGCTTCACTGGTGTGCTCGGCGCCTCCCACAGCAGCCAGTATGCTGGGGGACGTGCCTATCGCGACCGGGATGTGCTGGTCGCCGGATGCTCGATCAGCGCGCTCGAGATCGCCTCGGACATCGCCCTTTCCGGCGGCCGCAGCGTGACGGTCTGTTACCGTCGGCAGCGCTATGTCCTGCCCAAGCTGCTGGCCGGCGTGCCCACCGACCATGTGATGTTCACGCGGGTGGCAGCGCTTGCAGGCGAGGTCCTTCCGCCGGACGAACTCGCAGCCGGACTCAAGGCGACGGTGCTGCGCCTTGCTGGCTCGCCCGACCAGTTCGGCGCGATGGTGCCCGACCCGGACATCTTTGCCGCCGGTATCTCGCAGTCGCAGGATTTCCTGCCGCTGGTTGCTGAAGGGCGGATCACGGTCCGTCCCTGGATCGAGGCCGTCGAAGGACAAGACGTGCGATTCGCCGATGGAAGCCGTGGTACCTTCGATGCGCTTCTGTTCGGCACCGGCTACCGCCTGTCACTGCCCTTCGTCGCACCAGATCTCGCCGAAGTGCTCGGGCTGAATCGCGGCCGCATCGACCTTTGCGACCATACATTCCATCCCATGCTCGACGGCGCAGCCTTCCTCGGCCTCTTCGACCAGGTTGGCCCGCTCTTTCCGGTCCTGGAGCTGCAGGCGCGGTGGATCGCCTACTGCTGGGCCGGAGTCATCCCGGCACCAAGCCGGAAGGAACTCGCCGCAGGCCTCGCGCGCAGCCGCTCCGTGCCGGGCATTCCGATGCAGGAGCTGGCGCTGCTCTTTGCGCGCAATGCCCAGGTCGAGCCCGATCTCGACCGCTGGCCGGAGCTGGAGCGTGCACTGCTCTTCGGTCCCCTCTCGGCCGTCTCCTTCCGCCTCCAGGGGCCGGATGGTCTCGCCGATGCACCGGCGCAGACGGCAGCTGCCGCCGCCGCCTTCGGAGCGATCTGCTCGCCTGAGATGAGTGGGGAGGAGCGTAGTCTTAGAGAGCTGATCATGAGAGGTGCTATGGTCCGGGCGGCATGAGCGGCGGTGGATGCACAATGTCGGCTTCGGGCCTCTAGCGCCTGCAAGTTCACATTCTGGTCCCGGCGTATTTCCGCGTCGAGCCTGCACCTGAACCACTGGCAGCTTTCGGCGAGCAAACTTGAGATGCTGAACGGCAGCTTTTGTCGGCGCTTACGGACTTCGCCGACTAGCCTCGCGAATGTCGGCTATTCCTACGCTCGAAACTGGACAGGCAAGACACGGGCCAGAAGCGGCTGGACCGGCCTTGGCGTAAGCCGTTGGTCAGCAACGCGCCCCCAATTTCGATAGTTGGGCAACAAAGTCGCGCAACCTGCAAGCAGCCATCCGTTCATTTTTCGGCCTTCAAACGCTTCAATCGCGAGTTTCTAGGCTCGGTGCACTTGGGAGCCTATACACGAATTGTCGAGGAGCGGCGCCAGGCAGGCGAGCGATGGCTGAAAACAGCGACTTCTCTGGTCGCTTAAACCACGATACACGTGGTATGATTAGATTTTCACTTAGCCTGTTTTCTTCTATCATGCGAAAGACGACAAAACACGCAAAGACGCGCATGACCAAGCTGCCATCTGCTAAGGGATGGGCCGCCTGCCTCGTCGGCTTGTTCGCTGTCGCGCACCCGCCTTCCCCCGTCATGGCGCAATCGGAATCCGTAACGGCTGCGAATGGATTTGTCTGGAGTGCGCAGAAGGCGACAATCGATTTCGCTACGCCGGACGGCAAGCGGCAGTTTGGCGCTCTGCTGCAGGACGCGCACGAGAAGACGATCCTCTATCTCGATTGGACGTTGTTGAACGCAGCGCAAACGAGATGGGGTCAGACTGTCGGCAGCGATGGCGAGGAGACTGCGACCGACGACACGACCTGCGGACACATCGAGCGCAGGGCCTCTGGGCCGGACGGTGTTGTGATCTCCGGCAGACCCGACCCCGAAAACAATCACCTTCTGTTCAAAATGGCATTGGACCTTGCCCGCGGCGCACCCTTTGCCCGTGTGCGCTGCGAATATGCGAATGGCCGGATTGCTCTACGCTTGAGGGGCTTTTTCTACGTCACCAATATCGGAACGGCGACTGCGAACAATCTGGAGTTCAGCCCCGTTTCCATTCCTGCCGATCGCGTGCCGGCAGCGTTTCTGCAGTATCTGAGGTAGTGCGGTCGTCGGCGGTCGCCGGTGAATGCGGGCTTGCTTTTCAGAACATCTGGGACGGAGCTGGTATGGCCTTGCACTCGCCGACCAAGACGCATGCCTCTTTCCTCGCCCACATCTGACTTTCGGCTGTATTCGTTGTCATACGGCAAAGCGGGATTCTCGCGTAAGATGGTTTAATGATTTGCCGGGCGAGATCTCTTTGCTGGTTCGGAGGCATAGCCTCCAGCGCGTCCTCCGTCGGCACGGCCAAACTTGGCGACGGCCATTGCGCTCCGGTAGACGGTCTGGGTACCGGAGTATCACGGGAATCGTTCAGTTCATCACTCACAGAGCAACCACACGATGCGGGAGAGGTACATGAATTGGCATCCTTGGACTGTTGCAGGCGCGGCCATGTTACTGACGGCTCAGATGCCTGCACTTCCGGCGGATCAATCTGTTCAATCTATTGATCAGACTATCGAAGAATGTCGGGAGAACCCGAGGTTCCGCGTTGGCGGAGCGATGATTGGCGATTGCCTCACGGAACACAGCCGCGCGGTGGATCGCGAGATTGATGTCGCGATCGCGGACGGCGAAAGACGGTATTGCGCTGCTAAGGATCGTGAGGACTATCGGCAAAGCCATTCCGATTGGTTGGCTTACCGGAAACGGATGTGCGATCTTGTTGAACGCTCTCCTGGAAACACCCCCTCCTGGGTCAATTCGGCTGCTTGTCGTCTGGAACTGGGCCGGCAGCGTCTTGTCAGCCTGAAGTACACTGGGGAATACGGAACCCCTCGCTGTTCCGCCGAAGGTTGAACTGGCGAATATATGACACGGGAGAAGCGAGCGGATCTTGCGCTGCAGCTTCTTCATCTTCAGTGCAGATGCTTCAGCTTGTCTAAATTGCGCATGACATAGATCGCCACGATCTGGTCGCCCTCGATCTTCAGCGCGGTAGTCTGCAAATCGCCGTCGGCTTCCCGTGTAGCGAACCCAGGCAACGCGTTGATGAGCGCGTGCCGACCAGCTGCGAGCCCTGTTTGCGGAACAGCACTGCCAGAGCCTTGTGAAGCTGCAGTACCAGACGGCCGCCGCTGAGCGTGCCCCCAGGCTCCACCTGATACCCGTCATCTGTTTGCCGATGTTTCTGCGTGAACGTACGGCCGGTTTCGACAGGGCGATCTGGGCAGTGGAATGACGGCTTTGTCGGCGGCATCGGTCTATCAGCCCTCATCCTACCGGAATGGCAGCATTCCGAAGACTGGGACCGAAATTTGCCTGTCCGGACACGGCCCAAAGAGCGACGTTGGTCCACGATGGCCCGGTTGCCGAAAGCGGCCGTTCCACTTACGCAAAATCGCAGAGGTCTAACGTTCAACGATGATCCGCTCCGCATGGACGCCCGTATCGAAAAACTGAACATTCCGCCCGAGGCGATGAATGCGCTGCCAATCCTGATGCATCGGTTGGGATCATCTCTTAGGGCGGTGTATCTTCATGGCTCCGCCGTAGGGGAAGGTTTGCGCAAGCGGAGCGACGTTGACCTTCTCGCTGTTGTCGGGGACTCTCTGCCCGCTTCGGTGCGCATGGCCCTTTGGGCCGATCTCATGGCCGTCTCGGGACTCTATCCGTCCGACCCGATGGGGCGACGACCGTTGGAGGTCGTAATCGTGCGTTTGGCTGATCTCGAACGAATGCCGTATCCGGCGCGCTTCGAGTTCGTCTACGGTGAATGGTTGCGCGCCGCTGTCGAAGGCGGCGCAGTTTCGCAAGTCGAGGCGAACCCCGAATTCACTCTGCTTCTCGCTCAAGCGAGGCGAGAAGCGGTGTCCTTGGTCGGCCCGAACATTGCCGACCTCTATCCGGACATACCTTCAGAGGTAATTCGCCGAGCGATTGGTGATCTCCTGCCGGAGCTTCTCCGGTCTGTAGAAGGGGACGAACGCAATGTCCTTCTGACGCTGGCGCGTATGTGGAGAACTCTCGCAACAGGTCAGTTCGTTTCCAAGGATTCCGCTGCTGATTGGGCAGGGCCGCAGTTGTCCGAGCAAGCAGCGGCAATCCTCGCGCTTGCGCGCGACGCCTATCTTGGTGGGGGGGATGATGATCTGCATCTTCGGAGGACAGAAGTCTGGAAGACCACCGAGGAGATTAGCGAGCGCATTCTCGCAAGCTTGCGACATGTCTAATGGCGTCGGCCTTTCTCCTGACCTGCACCAAAGGTATCTGTCGATTTTCCACCAAGGTTCGGTCGCTGATTATTGCGCAGCTAGCGCGACACTGGGTCGGACTGGATAGGGCCTAGACAGCCCAACAGCGTCCAAGCTGCGTTCGCAATATATCGAAATATTAACCGGGTTGGATAGCGTAAGACTGCGAGTTAGCTGTCGGAACCAAGCGAGAGGCACCATGGCTGACCGACCCGCATCTGATTCGACGTCAATGACGTCAACAGAAGGAGCCGCAGGCGCCTAGTGCCTGCGACACCTTCTGTTGCGGATACTCATCTGGAAGTCCTCACATGCAGCTTCACTTTGGCCTTACAGGCAGAAACTACCTCATCACCGGCGCAAACTCCGGCATCGGTCGTGCGATCGCAATCGCGCTCGGCGTGCAAGGTGCGAACGTTGCCGTCCATTATCTTCCGGCGACGGCTGGAGCGCCCAGCGCAGCCCATCCCATTCTCGGTGTGGATGCAGCGCTTGAGGTCGTCGAGACGGTCCGGCGCTTCGGAGCAAACGCCGCGACTCTTGCGGCAGACCTTTCCTCCGAGAGCGACGTAGCCGCGCCCGTGTCCGAAGCTGAACAGGCAGTCGAACCGCTCGACGGGTTGGTGAACAATGCTGCCGCGTGCGAGTTACCCGATAGCTTGAGCGCCTGAACATAGGACAGCTTTCGACAAGCTAATCCGAAGCGGGGAATGACGGCTAAGTCGGCGAGAGCGGTCAAAAAGCACCCGGCGCAGCAGGAGAAGTTCTGCGGTGATCGATATAGGGGCTACGGCACCTGTACAGGAGGCGGAGCAACCAGCCCCGTCGGCAGCAGCGATCAGGCAGACTTTAAGTGAGGCTCAAAGGCTAGGGCGCAGTTGCTTTGGCGGTGCCGGGGTGAGTGATTGAAACCAGGCAGCCCGGATCCGCATTGGTCACCTCGACCGTAGCATCGAGCTGAGCTGCAAGCGCATTGACGATGCCGGTGCCAAGGCCGGATTTCGCACTCGCGTGACCACCCTCGATACCTACGCCGTCGTCGGCAACGGTCAGGGTCCAGGCATCGCCAGTCGAGTGAAATCCGATCCTGATCCTGCCCTTGGCTTGGGAAGGATAAGCGTGCTTGAGGGAGTTGATCACCAGCTCGGTTACGATCAGTCCCATGCTGACCGACTTGTCAGCGGTGGCGACACTGCCATCGGCCTCGACAGTCAGGGACAGCAATTCGGCATCGAGGATCATGGAAGCCCCGATGCTCGCACATAAATCGGTGAAATAGGGGCGGAGCGCCACTTCGCCAGTGGCGCTGGAGGCGAGTTGCCGTTGCAGGGTGGCGACCGACATGACCCGGTGATGGGCCTCGCGCAGGTGAGTTCGGGTTTCTTCGGATTGAGCAATGCGCACGCGCTGCATCAGGACGCTGGCGATGATCTGCAGGCTGTTCGCGACCCGGTGATTCAGTTCCTGGAGTAGCACCTGCTTCTCTTGCACCAGTGCGTCGTGAGCGCGGCGCGCCTGAAGAGCTTCGGTGACGTCGGTCACGGCCACCGCGAGGCGCGGGGCCTCGTCTTCCTCGTGATCGAGCACATGGGCATGGATAATGAGATTGCGCGTTGGACCACCGGGGCGCTCCAGATCCATCTCGTAAGCGTCGATAGCAGCATTCCCTGCGGCCGTTGCCGTCAATAACGATCTCAACTGCGGGATATCCCACTCACCGTCACCAAGCTCGAACAGCTGCTTGCCGACAACGCTGTTACAATCGACCGAAAAGCTGCGGCAGAATGAGCCGCTGGCAGCTTTCACGACGAGTTGCTCGTTCAGCAGGATAAGCGGGGTGCTCGATGAAACGACTAAGGCCAATCCAAGGCTGCTCGCCGATTGATGTTTCATAGGATTGAATGGTCCATAGCCGAACTTGTGATGCTGGAGTCCGCGGCACGAAATCTTGCCCAGCGCTCGCCGCTTCCAAGTTCTGGAAGAACACGGAAGAAAGACACGCCTACCACAGATGGAGCAAGAGCGCGCAACTTTAAGTAAGCTCCGGAACTCCGGGCGGCACGTGTGGAAAGGCTCTCTGCGTCTGCTTTCCACGTCCCAGCTGTTATCCATAGAGCTGGCTGCTGAGAGCGGCGGTCAGCTTTTCGCCGCTCCGCCTATCTGCGGGCGATCAGCTATCCGCCCATGCCAGCCATCGGCGCGACGTGAACGGACGGTCTCTTTGAGGGAGCGGATTTTATTCCCAACGGCAGGAAAAGCTCTGCCATCGACAGGGCCGGAGTGCTCGACGGGCACTTCACGATTACAACACCTGAGTTCAGGCGGGCATCGGAGCCTCGGCTACGTCGTAGTGGATCGGTTTGAAGCTCCCCCCGTTCGAGGCATAAGCCGAACAGGCCGTCAGCCCGATGATCAGGTCCATCTCGGCGCGTAAACAGATATAATCTCCAGGCCCACTCACCGGAGAATCGACCCGAAGCCTTCCGTTGCTGGCGATCGGCACGTTCATGAACAGGTTGAACGCACACGGAATCATGTCCGGCTCCACTCCGTACGGCGCTAGCGCCACGGCCAGATTCCCGAAGCAACCGCGATGCACCGGCTGCTCGGGATAGAAGTGGCGAAACGTCGCCTCGCTGCACGGCGTCAACAAGAAATCGTGCCGGCCCACGGTGTCCTCGACAATGGTCAGCATCGGATTCGATCGGTTGGACCATATGCGATTGCCGGTCGTCAGGGCGATTGTCTCCTCGTAATCGAAGGTCCGCCCGTTAGAAATGACTTCGCGCACGTCCGCGGCGTTGTAGGCAAGGAGGTCGGACACCTGCGCCCCCTCCGGATCAATCACGCGCAGCACCTGGCCTTGCTGGATTTGAAAGCCTACCCCGCTGCGCGGAAGGATCTCGGCAACCGTCATCTGGTTCGCGGATCCTGAAAGGGGCACCGCCAGTCTTCTCCAACCACGCGCCCGCTGTACTGCCGCGCTTCGCTCGCTTCGCCGAAACGAGCGAGCATCGGATTGACGTTACCGGAGAGCGCCACGTCGCGCGCGACGATTGCCTCCCGCATGCGCTCGTAGCGCCCTTCGCTGCGCAGACGCTCGAACTGGTCATGCAGGTTGAACACCAGCGTCGGGCGCGGAACGCGTCGCGCCGGACGCGAGGCGTTGGGATGCAGCCCGATCACGAAGAACGCTGCCCCGCCGAAACTGAGCGAGAAATGCGGGTCGTCAGGATCGGAGCTCACGCTGCCATCGTACGGCTGACCGCGCCAGTCATCTTTGTCGGCCAGCGATTGCAGCCGCGCCCACATGGTGGCTTCGAACCGTTCTTCATCAAGATCGGCAGGCCCTTCGAAGATAGCCGCCAAGCTGCGTAGCCCGACCGGATTCGTGCGATAGGCCTCAGCCCAGTCGAGCAGCTCGGAATGTATTCGCACGTCGTCCCACGCGCTTTCGAGCGAGTGGCATACAAGCGTCCGCAGCGTACCGCACGCCATCGCCGATTTCGCTCCCACGCACGGAAACCTCTCGTCGGCAATCGCCGCGAGCAGCTCTTCTCGCCCTCTGAGAACGGTATCTTCGTCGACAAGCATGAGATGGCAATTCCGGTCTGTCACGGAAACGAGAGAGCCGGAGCAATGTTCCGTGCAGGGTGGCGCGCGCGGCGAGGGGTGGTTCGCCAGAGGAGAGCAGCAGAAGTAACTGCGGGGATGAAAGATGGAGCAGGTGCTCCTCCCGTTCACCCCACTTTTTGCGGTTCAGGAAACATTGGGCCCAATGGGAGCTTTATTCTTCATGGAAGATGTCGCCGCCCGCGCAGTTCCGGCTAAGGGGGACCATCTGGCCCTCAGCTATGTCCTGCCGATTGCAGCACATGTGCCCCAAACACGCGCGTTATCCGGCTATCTTCGGAGACTCAGCCGAACGGTGGACGACGTGATTGTGGTGGATGGCTCTCCGGAAGAGATCTTCGATGCGCATGCCCGCTCCTGGTCCTCGCATGTTCGCCATCTGCGCCCGGGAATGCAGACCACGAATGGCAAGGTCGCAGGAGTGATGACAGGCGTACAGGCCGCGCGTCACGAATGCCTGATCGTCGCAGACGACGATGTTCGCTATCGGCACGCGGAACTCGTCCGGATGCGGGCCTTGCTGCAAGAACACGAGGTGGTGCGACCGCAAAATTATTTCCACCCTCTGCCGTGGCACGCGCGGTGGGATGCTGCACGCAGTTTGCTGAACCGGCTCGGTGATGGCGACTGGCCCGGCACGCTGGGCGTGCGCCGGTCATTCCTGTTGAATGCAGGCGGTTACTCAGGAGAGGTCCTGTTCGAGAACCTCGAACTGGTTCGTACGATCCATGCAGCTGGAGGGCGCGAGGCGGTTCCGTTCGATCTATTCGTCGTTCGTCGCCCGCCGGACACAGCTCACTTCCTGTCCCAGCGGGTGCGCCAGGCCTACGACGAATGGGCACGGCCTCGGCGTTTTGCCGCAGAATTGGCCCTTCTGCCTGCTGCGATACTGGTGAGCCGCCGCGGGCCGGGCTGGCTGTTGGCGGCAGCGGTCTGCACTATGGCCGCCGCGGAGGCAGGACGGCGGCGAGGAAACGGCCGAAGCGTTTTCCCAGCCAGCAGCGCGCTGTGGGCGCCGGCCTGGCTTGCGGAGCGAGCGGTGACTTCCTGGATGGCGCTCGGGACGCGGCTCATCTTCGGAGGGGTGCGCTATCGTAACACGCGTATGAGGAATGCAGCCACTCCGCGACACATCCTTGAAGAAAATGTGGGCGAACGCCCGTTCCACACGCGCGCTGAATTGGCTGCCGAAAGCAACACCCAGGAGCAGTCGAACGGCTAACGGACCTGGAGATTGCGATCCCGGCGCTATCTCGCGGGCGCCGCGGGTATGGACGCTGTTTGCGCTGTGGGCGTCAACCCGGGGTCATTCGCGCCCCGATGCAGGCTCAAGAAGCCGAGGTGTCAACCTCGCCCTTGTCGCGCGCAGTTCGGCTAATACCAGCCAGAAGACTCTGTCGTGCCAAAATGCTGAGCCGGCCCGCAGTGAAGGCCCGCCGGCTCATGCACTCTTATGCAATACCGTGCTTCAGCTGGCTCATTTGATCGTGGCCGGCTTTGACGGAGGTCCAGGCTTCGTTCACCGCCGCTTGAGCTCGCGCTGAAAGGTCGGTGTTGCGCATGGCTGTTTCGAACTTTTCCTTGAGGTAGTCTTCGCCCCGCTCGACCTCGTTGACGATAGCTTTGTCGTCAGTTCCAGTGACCGCCGACTTCAGGTCGACAAACACGCGGTGCATAGAGCCGAGGGTTGAGGCATCGTCCTCGGGAGTGCCGCCCGCTTCCGCTACGGCGGCTTGCAGACTGGTGACGACTTGCTGGCGTTCCTGCGCGCGTTCGTTGAACAGCTCGGCAAAGCGGGGGTTCTCGACGTTCTCGGCGGATTTCTGATAACCCTCGATGCTGTCCAGCAGAGTTGCGATCAACGTATTCAGCACGGTGACGTCGCTCGCTGTGCGGTTTTCAGCCCCGTTGGCGGGGCTAGCGGATGTATCGCGGAATTCATTCATTGGAAAATCTCCTTGCAGATGAGCCAACAACGCTCGACCGCCGGAATAGTAGCGGCACTTTCTCACCTAGACGCCGCTGTCGCACATGAGAGCCGCGCCGGGCGCGAAAGGAAACGACTGATGCGGGCAACCCGGGCCCCGCCTCTTCAAAGAAGTGCAACGGGAGCAGATTTCGCTTTTCTTGTGGAGGGCGCCGGGTTGGCAGCCACAGCGCTACGGACTTGGCTGCGCACTTCCTGCACCTGCGTTCGGCTACGATCCGTCGGGTTTGCGACAATCCAATTGAGCTCAACAATCCTCGACCGACCAGATCGGTTCGGGTCTTGTCAGGCGGGAAGCCCGTCAGCAGAGTGCCGGAATGCGGCATTCTCGCTGAGTGGTCCGCCAGCGACAGCCGCCTCTCGACTGGCACGGTCTTCCACGGCGCGCCTCTTCCTCTGGTAGTAGCGGTATCCGGCATAGCCGAGTGCTCCGAGAGCGGCTAGTTTGAACACAGCAGTTCCTCCTTATCATTGTTGCGCACCGGGAAGTTTACAGGCGCGCGCGGATACACAGCGACGGCGTTGATCGATATCGGACTACCGTGTTCCCGGCGGCGCCAGTAGCGATCGTGAACCGCGAACGCGAACGTCTGTACGAAGGGTTCGATGAGTCCGATCGCCAGAGCCTTTCGCCAGTCCCAAGTGAGCGCATAGGCAACCATGACTGCCACTATGAGATGCATAAGGGCATAGCTCGCAGTCTTGAGGTTCAGTAGATCGGCGCTGAACCCGTGGCAGCCGCGCACGGTCAGTCCTCGACCGGCGTAGTGCGGCCCGCGCCTGGTCCCGCACCCAAGTCTGCGCCAGTGACCGCATCGACGCCTGGATCGGACAGGGTGCGCTCCGCCAGAGCCTTGACAATCTTGCTGTCGTCGCTCGCTAGCTTGACGCTGGCCGTTCCATCTCCACCGTCTAGGGCGGGGGTAGGACCGTCATCGCGGTCCCACATCTCGCCCGAGTTCCAAGGGCCGTCCATGTCTCCGTCACCTTGCGAGCCGTTCACATAGAGGTTCGTGAATTCGTCTTGCCCGGGGAGCTTGCCGGGAGGGAAATTGTCGTCGATCGCGTACAGCGCCTTCTCGAAGGACTTCTGATGCGCGATTTCGCGGGTCATCAAGAAGCCCAGCGCGTCCTTGATGCCCGGGTCGTCGGTGGCGTTGATCAGCCTTTCGTAGATAATCTTGGCGCGGCTTTCCGCTGCGATGTTCGACCGCAGATCGCATGTCGGATCACCTCGTGAGTCGATATAGGCTGCAGTCCACGGCACGCCGCTTGAATTGGTGAGCGAGGGTCCGCCGCCGTAGAGAATCGATTGCGTGTGACTGTTGCCGCCCTGATTCAGGGCGAGATACATCTCCGCTTCTTCCATCGCGCCCTCACTCAGCCGAGCCTTGACGCCCTTGTTGAGCATAGCGACAATCGACCCGATCACTTCAAGGTGGCTGAGCTCCTCCGTGGCAATATCGAGCAGCATGTCCTTGCGGCCCGGATCCACTTCACCCAAGCCTTGGGTGAAGTACCGCATGGCAGCGGCAAGCTCACCATCGGGCCCGCCAAACTGCTCCAGCAGGAACGAAGCCAGGACGGGATCCGGGCCTTCGACGCGAACCGTGTACTGCAGGCGTTTGTTGTGCATGAACATAGGGGGTTCTCCGCTCGCCAGTCTTCAAGCGAACAGATGAGTCCGCGCCCGAAAGCCAATCGCTTTCGGTGGTGGATCGCATTCGTTAACTTGCTGAACTTTGAGAAGCTTATGAAACGGCAACGGCAAGCGTCAGTTCCCCGCTCTCGAAAAAATTCCTGCTCCCGAACTGGGCTACGGGAGTTGCGAACTGCCGTACGTTTTTCATCGGCATCGGCCTCGGAGTCCGTCCGCGGTCGCCTGGCCAACAGGTTCCATCGACGACGCGGAAGGCGTAAAATACTCTTTCGCTAGATTGTGGTCACGCAAGGGTGAGGGTCGGTAGCTACGGGTCCGTGAGCCAGCATGCCCGGCGAAGGATGCTTGTTCGTTGAGGAAACCTAACCAGTGTGAGTGCATTCGTGTGCTCGTCCGCCGGAACGGACAGCAGTGGCTGACGTATGCTCAGCACAGTGTCGTCCGATAGGAGAAGCTCAGTGCTAGCGATGGACTACCGGGGACCATACCGGATCCGTGTCGATGAGAAGCCCATGCCGCGGATCGAGCATCCCCGCGATGCCATCGTTCGAGTCACCCGCTCGTGCATCTGCGGATCCGACCTTCATCTCTACCACGGCATGGTACCTGACACTCGCGTGGGCTCGACCTTTGGTCACGAGTTCACGGGGATTGTGGAGGAGGTTGGTTCCGGCGTAGAGAACCTGAACGTGGGCGACCACGTGATCGTGCCGTTCAATATTGCCTGCGGCCAATGTCATTTCTGCAAGCAGGGCCTCTTCGGCAACTGTCACGAGGCCAATCCCCACGCGACGGCCGTAGGCGGCATCTACGGCTATTCTCACACGGCAGGCGGCTACAACGGCGGGCAGGCCGAGTATGTTCGCGTGCCCTATGCCGACGTGGGGCCGACTCTTATTCCGGATTGGATGGACGTAGACGATGCCGTCCTTCTGACCGACGTGGTCCCGACAGGCTACCAGGCGGCCGAGATGGGCGGGATACAAAAGGGAGATACCGTCGTCGTGTTCGGCGCCGGGCCCGTGGGCATAATGGCCGCGCGGTGTGCCTGGCTATTTGGCGCGGGCCGCGTGATCGTGATCGACCGGTTCGAATACCGGCTTGAGTTCGTGAGGGACTACGGACCTGCCGAAGTCTACAACTACGAAGCGCTCGACGACGTGGTCACCTTCATCAAGCACGCCACGGACGGACTCGGTGTCGACGTTGCGATCGATGCGGTGGGCGGGGACGCCAAGGGCAACTTCCTTCAAACCCTGCTGGGCAACAAGCTAAAGCTGCAAGCCGGCAACGCCATCGCGCTTCACTGGGCGATCAACTCGGTCAAGAAAGGCGGGATCGTCTCCATTGTGGGGGTCTACGGCCCCACTGGTAACGTGGTGCCGATCGGCAATGTCGTGAACAAGGGAATCACGATCCGCGCAAACCAAGCCGCGGTTCCCCGTTTGCTTCCCAAGATGATCGAGCACGTGAAGGAAGGGCGTATCAATCCCAAAGCCCTGATCACGCACAGGGTGCCGCTCGAGCATATCGCGGACGCTTACCACATCTTCGCGGCCAAGCTCGACGGGTGCATCAAGCCCGTGCTGGTCCCATCGAACGCCTGATGAAGGATCGCGCCATGAACAAGTTGCAGAGGACAAACACGAGGACTCCCGCCGACGCCAGCAAGATCCTCGGCTGGGGCGTCGACGCCGATCCACAGAACGACCCGACCTATCCTTTACGCGACCGCAGCAAGGAGGACGGTCTGTCGGTCGATTGGAAGCGGCCGCAACAACAGGATTCCGGCATGGAGATACTTCAGTCCATAGAGTTCGCGCACACCCCGGCAGTCTATGGCACCAGCGTACCCCCGAGCGGCGTAAGCGGGATGATCCGCCGCGCTGCATTTCGCTGGAGCGAGTCCAACTGGCTGCACTGGCTGCTGCTGATGGGCGCGGACCGAGTGAACGTGGTTGAAGGGATTGCGCAGGATCTCGCCCGCGGCAGGTTGCTGAACATTCCGGCCGAGATGGGCGCCCGATCGGAATGGCAGCACAACAAGAAGGGCTTCGCGACCAAGGCAGTCGTGGTCGCGGCCCTCGGCGCGGGCGTGGTCACGCTGCTGAGATGGCGGCGCGCGCGGTAAGATCCGGTGCGCGTTGGTTGAACCTGAACGCCGAGCCTCGGGCAGCGGAGCATCGACAATCGCGCAAGTTGCGGACGATCGCCAAGTGCAGGTGCGGTCCGGCTTTGGAGTAGAAGATTGCAATCCGTCGCTGAAGGTACCGGCAAGGAGCTCCTGCTAATGCATGGGATTGGAAGCGCGAGCAATGGCCCGGGCACGCCGATGCTCCCTGCCGTGTCATCCCCTGTGCAGGCAGGGCCGGCTCTGCTGGCCCGTCCAAGCCAAGCGGGCGTTCGCAGCCATTCCGGCGGCGATGCTCCACTGGCTCAAAGGCTACGGGCATAGATCATGTGGGACGCGCCGCGACGACCCTGGAGATGTTTCGTGAATCCATGGAGGAATGCTTGAACGTGGGGTATTCTGCGCTCGTCGGCGGATGCTGGCCGTGGTGCTCTGCCATAGCTCGTCCCAGACGGTGGCACGATCACGGGCACAATTGGACCTTGAGATGAGTGGGACACAGAACCATCTGAGGGCCAAGTGGGACGCGGTACGCACAGGTCTGTGGCTGCTTCCCAGCGGCATGTTCGCACTGGGCGTGCTTCTCGCCATTGCAATGCTCAACGTCGACAAAGTTGCAGGCCCGCAGGACGGCCCGCCGAGCTGGTGGCTAAGCGGGGGCGATGGCCAGGATGTAAGCAATCTCCTTTCGACTCTGCTCACCTCCGTCATCGCTATGGCCAGCATTGTCTTTTCCGTGACGGTCGTGGCGCTGTCGCTGGCGGCGAACTCGTATGGCCCCAGGCTGATCCGCACATTCCGGAGCGCCACGAGCACGCAAGTCACGCTGGGCATCTTTGTCATGACGATCGTCTATCTGCTAATTGTGCTGAGCTCAGTCAGCCACCGGATGGAATCGCAGACGGTCCCACACATCTCGGTGGCGGTTGGCAGCTTGTTTTCCCTGGGAGCCGTTCTTGGACTGCTTGCCTTCATCCAGGGACTGTCTCGCCTGATGGTTGCGGACGAGGTCGTGCGGCGGGTGAGGAAGGAGCTCGACGATGCAGTTGAAAGTCTCACACCACTCAATCAGTCCGAGCACGCTCCGATTCCTCCCGGAGTCGAGCGCGACTTCGAGACAGATGCCGTGCGTGTTCAGCTGCCCAGAGAGGGCTATGTTCAGGCAGTGGAGTTCGAAGATCTCGCGAGATGGGCCGCAGAGCACGATCTTACAGTAAAGTTGAACTTTCGCCCTGGGGATTTCGTGGTGGAGGGAGATCGCAAGGTGCTTGTTTATCCCGCTAGCATCGAGCCGGATTGGGCCCGCAGGGAGATTGAGCGGTTCATCGTCAGCGGACAGGAACGAACGCCCACGCAGGACCTGGAATATGCAATTCGCCTTCTCGTGGAAGTTGCAGTTCGCGCTTTATCGCCGGGGATCAACGACCCCTTTACGGCCCTCGCTGTTATTGATCGGCTCCGGGGCGGCCTTTCTCGTCTGGCAAACCGCAGTATGCCGACGCCCATCGTGTGCGATGCGGGCGGGGAGCCGCGCGTGGTACGGCGAGTCCCCACCTACGCCGGAGCGGCTGACATGGCGTTCAACCAGATTCGCCAAGCGGGGTGCCAGAAGCCGGCCGTGCTCACTCATATGCTCGAGGCGATCGGAGAGATCGCGGAACACATTCGAACTCAGGAGCAGCGTGACGCCCTTGTTCGTCACGCCAGACTGATCTTGGAAACCGGGCGCAGGGAGACCTGCCAACGCGCGGATATTCACGACATCGAGCGGCGTTTCAGGAAGGCAGCGCAGGCTTTATCCGAGGCCCCTCTGGCTCGAAGCGGCAGCCCCCGGCAAGATGCCCCTATGTAGAACGGAAAACTCGCATTTCCGATCCGCTTGAGCACCGCTTGGGCATGAGAACGAAGAACAGAAGCAAGGAGCGGCTCGGTCGATAGAGAATTTAGCTGAGCAGTTCGGCCCAACAGTGCCTATAGCGCGAACTGTATGGCCGTCCGCTCGAAAAGAGAGGCCCTCCCCGTGCTTTTTGCAATCCGAGCTCTGGCTGTCGAACCGGAGCGAATGCCGTATTCAAAATGAGAATTATACCCCCCGTTTGAACGGGTACGACTGCCCGTCTCTCGCAACAAGCTGCGAGCAACGTCGAGTGTCTTCTGTGGATGGCTCCCGCGTTGCACGGGTTTGTGAGGTCTTGGCATTGAATGGGTGCAGCCGTCTGCTCGGCCGGTTGATGCGGTTGTTGTAGACCGCTAGCCCTTTCATAGATCACGCGGGCCGAATGCTGTCGACGGAATGGAACGCGGCAGTCGGCTAACCGTTACGCTCCGTCGGGATTAACAGCTGGAGAAGAATGACTATGCAGTCGACCGAGCACCCGACCAAATGCGCGCCTGTGCAAGTCACTACAGGCACGAATGCGACTGTGACCGGTCGAACGAAGTATCCGATCCTGGTTCAGCTGCGCTCTAGATGAGGATGGTTCCCGGGGCATATCCGTTCCCAGTTCATGGGAGCCTTTGGAGAGGCCGGCGAGCGCCGGCTCGGCGCCTCTGGCGTTCGCCTGCTGCGGGAGCAGCCGGTGCCCGGTAGTCCTACGATGATTGATCGCGGAAATACGTCTGCCAGAAGGGGCAGAGGCCTTACATCATCCGTCCTGACAGGCGGCGGACAAGCCGGTGCCCTCATGCGTGCGCGCGACTGGACGTCGACGCCGCTTGGGTCGCCGGAGACCTGGCCGGAGGCACTCAAGACGCTGGTCGCGGTGATGCTAGGATCAAGCCAAGCCATGTTCCTGGCTTGGGGAGGGGATCGATGCCTTCTATACAACGACGCTTACGCCGAGATTCTCGCATCCAAGCACCCGGCGGCGCTGGGGCAGGATTTTCTGAAGGTATGGCAGGAGATACGCGGCGATCTCGTCCCGATCGTCGATAAGGCTTACCGGGGTGATCCCGTGCAGATGGATGACATCGAGCTCTGGGTAGACCGCAAGGGCTTTCGCGAGGAGGCCCACTTCACCTTCTCCTACACCCCCGTGCGCGGCGACTCCGGCGATGTCGATGGATTCTTCTGCGTGTGCCAAGAGATTACAGCTCAGATCGTTGCGGAACGGAGCCTCAGGGAAAGCGAAGCTCGTGCTCAGGCCGATGCCGAACGAGTGAGGCTAGCGTTGGACGCTGGCGCGATCATCGGGACGTGGTTCTATGACATTCCTGCCGATCGTTTCGCCGTGGACGAGCAGTTCGCAAACGCCTTTGGCATCGATCCGGAGCGTGGCCGCAGCGGTCTCGGTTTGGAGGAGATGATCGCCACCGTTCACCCCGACGATAAGCCCGCCCTGGTCGCCGCAGTCGAGGAGGCGATCGCAAAAGGTGGGCCTTATGCTCACCAGTACCGGGTGCGTCGGATGGATGGGAGATATTACTGGATCGAGGCGAACGGGCGTGTCGACAAGGCGAGCGACGGTACGCCACTGAGCTTCCCTGGTGTGTTGCTCGATATCGAGGAACGCCGCCGGACTGAAACCGCGCTTCAGGAAACATCCCGGAAGCTGGATGCGATCCTGAACAACACACGCGAAGCTGTGTTCCTGATGGATCATCAACAGCATTGCGTCTATGCAAATGCCGCAGCAGAAGCGCTGACCGGCTACCGCGCCGAGGACCTGCATGGGCGGCCGCTGCACGAGCTGATTCACCACAAGAAGCCGGACGGCTCCCCCTACCCGATCGAGGAGTGTCCTATCGACCGGGCCTTCCCGGCTCGCGCGCAGATGAGCGGTGAGGAGTTATTCGTCGCGCCGGACGGCTCCTTCTATCCGGTCGGGTTCACCGCGAGTCCGCTTCTCGATGAAGAAGGAAGCCCGGTCGGCACGGTGATCGAAGCTCGCAACATCGCCGAGGAGAAAGCCCGTGACGAGGCGCTGCACGAACAGAAGCGCATCCTGGAGACCCTGAACCGCACGGGAGCGACGGTCGCGGCTGAACTTGACTTGGAGCGTGTGGTGCAGACGGTCACAGATGCAGGCGTCGAGCTGACCGGCGCACAGTTCGGCGCCTTTTTCTACAACGTGCTCAATGAAGCCGGAGAGGCCTTCATGCTCTACACGTTGTCCGGCGCTAACCGTTCTCAGTTCGAGCGCTTCGGAACGCCGCGTGCGACGGCCGTGTTCAAACCGACCTTCGACGGCGAGGGTATCATTCGGTCCGACGATATCCTTGCTGACCCGCGCTACGGCAAGAGTGCGCCGCACTGGGGAATGCCCGAGGGGCACCTGCCGGTCCGCAGCTACCTCGCCGTCCCAGTGGCCTCACGCTCGGGTGAGATCATCGGCGGGCTGTTCTTCGGTCATCCCGAGCCTGGCCGATTCAACGAACGCCATGAGACTTTGATGCTGGGCGTCGCGGCCCAAGCGGCAATCGCCATCGATAATGCGCGTCTCTATCGTGACGCCCAGCTTGAGATCGAGCAGCGGCGCAAGGCGGAAAAGCAGCAGCAACTATTGATCAACGAGCTCAATCACCGGGTGAAGAACACTCTCGCGATTGTGCAGGGACTGGCGCAACAGTCCTTCAAGGGGGACGTCTCGGCCGATGTTGCGCGGGCGGCGTTCAATGCTCGGTTGAGTGCACTCGCCGCAGCCCATAATCTTCTAACAAGCGCGGGTTGGGAAAGAGCATCGCTGTTGGACATCATCTCAAGCTCAGTGCGTGCAACCGCTGGAGCAGCTTCATCGCAAGTCACGTGCGGAGGGCCTCAGATGGTCCTTTCTCCTCAAACAGCGGTTTCCCTCGCTATGGCAATCCACGAACTCAGCACCAATGCTATCAAATACGGCGCGCTCTCCCATGATGCTGGAACCGTTTCAGTCGTGTGGCGTGTAACCCGGGGCGAGGACGGGCCGCGCCTTCATCTCGAGTGGATCGAGCTCGGAGGACCGCCGGTTGCCGTACCGACGAAGAAGGGATTCGGCACGCGCATGATCGAACGTGGGTTGGCGGCCGAGCTTCGCGGCGAAGTTGTACTCGAATTTGCATCAAGCGGTGTTCGCTGCGTGATCGATGCTCCATTGCCGGAGGCATGAGGTGAGGGAGCTAACCTCGGTTCTGATACTTGAAGATGAGCCCATTGTCGCGTTCACGCTGGAGGACATGCTCCTCGATCTTGGCTTTGAAGACGTACGGCTTACGACTTCCATCGAGGATGCGTTCCGCTCACTCGAAATCGATAGCCCGGATGTCGCGGTCCTGGACGTTAATATCCGGGGCGAACGAAGCTATGGTGTGGCCGATAAACTGAGCAGCTTGGGCGTGCCGTTCATCTTTGCGACCGGCAATGGGAACGCTGAGCATCCGGAGGGGCTGAAGTTAGTGCCGACGCTAACGAAACCCTACAGTCCTGAAGACCTGGCATCTGCATTAACCGTTGCCAGTAGCCGCGTGTGATCTGCAGCTTCGCCGGTGGCAAGCGGACGAGGTGATAGGAAACGTTCCGCGGGACGGCCGCTGAACATCTTCAACATACGGCAGTGCTGATGCGCTGCGCTTGCGCTCAGCCGCCGAGCACAATCGCTCACGTAGCAAACCGGCCTTCCACGCTCAGTGGCAGCCAAGCTACAAACGGGCACTTCCTCTGCAGTCTGGCATCGGGATCGTCCCTGGGCTGGCAGGCCTCGTGGCTTGCTATGTCTCTTGGGATTGGCGGTGGCTTGCTGGGGGCGTCGTGATGTTGGCGAACTGGCCGCTCACCCTGTTAGCCATCGCGCTGGTCAACAAGTACTTGATGGCAATGCAGGAATGTGAAGCTGGTGCGGAGAGCCGTGTGATGCTCATCCAGTGGGGAAGACTACACAACGTGAGGAGCGCGCTGCGCGCGGCGTCGACGGTGCTTTTTCTGTGGGGCTTCGCGGCGACCAGCTAACGTCCGTGTCCCACCCTTCTTCCGTCATCAAGCTTGTCCTGACACCATCGATACCCGCCACTTTGCCACCAATGTTTCTGCGTGAACGTACTTCCGCGTTCTAATCCGGAGCCCCTGCGGCGGGCCCTTGCAGACCAGGCGGGGGCCTCTCCGGCGCATCCGGGTCGCGGGCATGCTGGCGATCAAGCGCCCGCATCATAGGCGTAACCGTCAAGCCGTGAAGCAGGATGGAGAGCAGCGCGACCAGTCCCACGATCGCCCAGAGTCGCTCCCCGTCCGCAAAGTCGCCATGATTGAGCGCGTAAGCGACGTAGTAGAATGATCCAACGCCGCGGATGCCAAAGAAAGAAAGGGTCAATTTCTCCGACAGGTCGGCCCTAAAGCCGGTCATTGCGATCATTCCGGCGGCGGGGCGCACCAAGAGGATGACTGCAACGGCGGCAAGCCAATCCTGCCAGCGGAGCGGTTGCAGCAGTCCGTCGATCAGGGCTCCGCCGAACAGGACCAGCAGCACCATCATGGCTATGCGCTCCAGCTGCTCGGTGATCGCGTGCATCTGGTAATTGAACTCGTGGTCTCGATGGGATCGCCGCAACGTTAACGCCGTCACGAATACAGCGAGAAAGCCATAGCAGTTCAGAATTTCCGTTACGCCATATGATACGAAAGTTGCAGCGATCGCGATCAGACCATCGCCCGTTCTCGCGAGCTTGGTCTCTGCCGGTACGCGGAAGGTAAGCCAGCCGAACAGTTTGCCGATCAACCAGCCGCCCGCGACACCGACGCCGACTTCCCATAGGACGCTGTGTAGCACCCACTCCCGGGCCCAGGGTTCACCCATGGTGGCAGCCAAGCCCAGCACGATGGCCAGATTGACGAACGGGAATGCGAGGCCGTCGTTCAGGCCAGCTTCCGATGTCAGGCCGAAGCGCACCTCGTCTTCCTCGCCCGATCTTGGTGGTCCGACCTGCACATCCGCCGCGAGCACCGGATCGGTCGGTGCCAGGCTCGCCCCGAGGAGCAGCGCCGCCACCCACGTGAGGCCAAGTCCCCAGCCGCCGATCAAGGTGATTGCCGCGATGCTAAGCGGCATCGTGATGGCAAGCAGCCGCCAGGTGACACTCCAGCGTCGCCATTCGAACGTCCTGTCGAGCTTCAGACCCGCGCCCATCAACGCGATGATGACGACGAATTCAGTGAACCGTTCGCTAATCGTAGGATAGGCCATCGGAAGTGGCTGCAGTGAGATCGCCGGAATGGAGAAGATCACCCCACCGATCGCTATGCAGATGATGGGCAACGAAAGCGGTAAGCGCCGCAACGCAAGCGGCAGCCACGCGACCAGTGCTATCAGTACGCCTGCTCCCGTGAGCCACAATATATAGGATTCCGGCGGCGGGAGAGTGGGCATCCATTTGCAACAGCAAAGCTCGCCCGGAGTTCCTGTCCGGCCCTCGGCCGATACAGTCTTTCCTTCCCGGCGTTACCAGCGGATGGGGGTATCACGATGAAATACCGCCGGAGGGGAACATCGTGGGCTTCGGATGCGTTGCCGTAGAGAAGGGAATATCTCATGCGCGTTCTGAATATCGTTACTTTGATCCTGGTCATCGTAGGCGGACTTAACTGGGGGCTTGTGGGCCTCTTCGAATTCAATCTCGTGGCGGCGCTGTTCGGAGAGATGTCGATGCTCTCTCGAATTGTGTACGTGCTGGTAGGCCTCTCAGCGTTGTGGCAGCTTGTTCCGCTCTTTCGCGGCGATGAAGCTCGCGCTCACGCGTAAGGGCCTTGGCGAGAGCTGGTCATACCGGCGGCTGGTGAACGGCCCGGACGCGGTCTACTAGGGTGCACTCACGCGCGGTTCTTACGTTCGTTGCCGCTTGGGCGCGGTAGCCCAGCCGTTTCCCGCTGGATGGTAGCTTCTCAACACGGATTACTCGTGTTCCAGGGGCATGGTGAAGGTGAAGCGCGTCTCTTCATCCGAGGACTTTACGCCCACCGTCCCGCCGTGCGCCCTTGCAATTTCGCTTACGATGAAGAGGCCGAGTCCAAGGCCGTTCTGGCTTTTGCGCACATCGCCCCTTGCGAACGGCTGAAAAAGTCGTTCGCGCGCCGCGAGCGGTATCGGGTCGCCCCCGTTGGCGACAGAGAACACGAAGTGAGCGTCCTTGGTGAAGGCCTGGACCCTGATCGGAGCGTCGGCGGCGCCGTGGGTGACGGCATTGGACAGGAGATTCGCGGCCAGTTGGCCGATCCTCGCCGGGTCGCAAGCGATCGGGCCCTCGATTGCAAACTCCGTGATAATCGCGCGTTCGGGGTGGACGGCCTGGATTTCTGCTACGACCTGCTCCAGGATGGGTTCGATAGGCACTTCGCTTTCGCGGGACAGCGTAAGCCCCTCGCCAAGCCTCCCACGAGCGAAATCGAGCAGATTGTCGACCAGCGCTGAGGCACGCGCGACAGTCGATCCCATCTCCTTCGCCACTCTGATCCCGCGCTCGCTTAATGCTTCGCGTTCGGTGAGCATGCGAACGCCCGCGGCCAGCGCCGCCAGAGGGTTGCGAAGGTCATGCCCGAGCACCGCTATGAATTGCTCGCGCAGCGCGGCCGTCTCCTGCTCCGCCTTCGCGACTGTTTCGGCCCTGATCCGCGCTTCGAGCAAGCTGCGCTCGTAAGTGCGCCGGTCGACGGCCTTGAAAAGAGTCAAGCGCGTAAAGATGTGATGACCGCTATCGTCCCGACGTTCTGTGGCGTTCGCCAGAACCGGCACCTTTCTTCCGTCGCGCTGCACGAGGTCGAGCGCGATCTCGAACACGAAGCCCTGCATCCGCAGCAAGGGTGCGAGATGCGTCTCGTACGCTATCCGGCCTCCGACGCTAAGCAACTCGTGTATCGTACGATTCAGAAGCCGCTCGGCGGGTGTATCGAGCCAGTTCGCCAGCGTTGTATTTACCTTGACGATCCTGCCATGGGGCGAAAGCGACAGGTACCCGCACGGCGCGTTCTCGTAGAGATCTGCCAAATCCTCTGTTGGCACTGACTCAGACAAAGGCGCGGATTGCTGCGGTGACTTCATCGGGGGCGCTCAGGTTCGGGCAGTGGCCGGTGGCGTCGAGCAGAACAAAACGACTGTTTGGAACTTGAGCGTGAACATATTCGCCCACGCACGGCGGAGCGATGATGTCCTCGCGGCATTGGAGGATTAGCGTTCGCGCCGTGATCCCAGGCAGGTCGGCGCGATTGTCGGAAAGGAACGTAACTCGGGCGAATTCCCGCGCAATGTCCGGGTCCGTGTTGCAGAAGCTGTTGGTTAGTGCCTCGCCAAGTTCTGGTCGATCGGCATTGCCCATGATCGCGGGCGCCATGGCTGCGGACCAGCCGAGGTGATTGTCGGCAAGAAAGTCGAGAAGCTCATCGATCTGCGCCCTGGAAAAACCGCCGACATAGCCTTCGTCGTCAATGTAGCGCGGCGATGGGCCGACCATAACAAGGTCGGAAAACAGGCCAGGCGCCTTCCGTGTCGCCAGCGCGCCGATCATGGCACTTACGGAGTGACCAACAAAGACCGCGTCGGTCAGTCCGAGCGCCTCTCCGATCTCCACAATGTCGTCGGCGTATCCGTCCAGAGTAGAATACTTGGCAGAGTCATAGGACGTCAGGTCGGAGCGCCCGGAGCCCACCTGATCGAATAGGACGACGCGGAAATCGTCCGCGAAGTTCCGTGCAACTGGATCCCACATGTGCTGATCGCAGCCGAAACCATGCGCGAACATCATCGTGCGCACGCCGTTCCCAAAGACATTCACATTGTTGCGCTGCAAGACCATGCCCGGTCGCTAGCACAGAGGGCCACTTCGTCCTAGCCGCGTTGCCCCCGGGGAGCATCCAGCCAGACACCGCCAGCAATGTTCGGTTGCGCGCTTGGCGTCCATCAAAGCGCCCCTTGCTTCCAACGAAGTCAGCTCGAGTGCGTCGTCCGCGCGATGGAACCAAAACGGGTGCTCCGAGCTGCCTCTGCCACGAGCAGACGAACGGCTCGGCGGCCATGGACGGGGCTCAACAATCAGATCGCCCAACTCAGGCCACAGCACGACGAGGCCGAGCGGAAGTTACGCGAACCGGAGCGGGGCAGCATCAGTGCCCTGCCGACTGTCACCGAGATCAACGCGCTGCTTCACTCGGTTGCGAGGCTTCAGGCTCACCACGGCCGGTGAATACGCCAATCTCTTCGAAATCCAGCGCCTCGACGCCAGCAAGCCGCGCGAACACTGAGCGCGACGAGACTGACCATGGCGCGCATTACTGAATGAAGGATGGGAATCGTTGCAGGGAACGACGGCAGCCGGGGCGTGCCTCCATCAGTCGCCGCGGAAGAGGTCGCTTGAGGCTGACGATCGCGCTTCGATCATCTCGAGGAGCAGAGGCGTTTCATGCCAACTCTGCCTCTGACCCAGGCGTGTGGGTATGCGGGCACAACGAGAAGCGGATGGGGTGTCGGTGCATGAACAAACGGCCGCTATCGGGAATTTAGAGTGAGCTGCGGAACGGCGGTTTTGTCGGCATCATGCTCTTCACTTCGTTCGGTCGCATCATACCGGTTAGAGTGCACTTGGAGTTCCGTGCAACTTGGCCAGCCAGCTGAAGCCGAAATGCTTCTTGCTTCCAATAGTCTGGCTCAAGCCTTGATCCGTTTGAGTTGCCGAGGCCGCTGCGCAGGTTCCTAGATCGAGCGCTGGTCAGAGCGCCGACGTGCCCCGAACTCAGCTCTCTAGCGCTTGCAGCGGGCCATCGGGACGGGTGCGGAATGTGGCGGTTACGCGCCGCTCGAACGGTTTGGCGAAAATCGTCGAAACGGCGACATGCTCCACCCGCGCCTGCTCAGGCGTCAGCGTGACCAGCGCATAACCCTTGTTGTCCTGGTCGCAGTAGATGACTTCGTCGTTGGCCGCGGCGAGGAAGCGGCCCAGGCCCGGCAGGATCGAGCCGTAGGACGGGCTCGAGATTGCCGTGCAGCCGACCTCGACGCCCGCCAGCCGGCCCGAGCGATCGTGCAGATTGTTGCTCCAGGCGGCATGGCTGTCGCCGGACAGCACCAGCGGCCGTGATCCGGCCCGGGCGAACAGTTCGTAAAGCCGCTCGCGCGCGTGCGGATAGCCGTCCCAGCTATCGAGATTGAACGGAACGCCCGCGCGGTATCCAGCCAGCGCGGTGTCGATCTGTGCGCGATATTGCTCGGGCATCTGCGCGCGCATCTCGGCATATGCCTCGGCGCCGAGGCTCGCTTCAAGATCCGGCCCGGCAACCCGCGCCATCACCACCTGGTTGCCGAGCAGCTGCCACGGCTTGCCGGCCCACACGGAGGCGCCCAGCACCCCTTCCAGCCATTCGCTCTGCCCGCGCCCGAGCAATTCGCGTTCGGGCCGCTCGCGCTCGGCCAGCAGCGCCGCGACGCGTTTCGCCGCCGGCAGTTCGCCCTTGGGGGCCGCCTGCCGGTCGCGCGCCAGCAGCCGGGTCTCGACCATCGCCAGAGTGGCGAGGTCGCCGAATTCGAAGTTGCGGAAGATCGCCTCACGCGCGCGCAGCGGATCGGGATCGCGGATCGGCATCCATTCGAAGTAGGCCTGCATCGCCACCGCCTTGCGCCCGGCCCAGTCGCCCTCGCTTTCCGGCTGGTGGTTCTCCGCCCCGCCGATCCATCCGTCGTTGGTGACTTCGTGATCGTCCCACACGCAAATGAAGGCTGCGCGGGCATGGGCGGCCTGCAGGTCCGGGTCGGACTTCATCTGCGCGTGGCGGCGGCGGTAATCGGCGAGCGTGACGATCTCGTGCGGCGGATCGGGCAGCCGGCCGAGCCGGCGGCCGATCTCCGCGCCATAGCCCGTCTGGCCATATTCGTAGATGTAATCGCCCAGGTGCACCACGGCGTCCAGGCGCGGCAGGGCGGCCATGTCGGCATAGGCGTTGAACAGGCCGCCGGGATAGAGCTGGCAAGAGGCGACCGCGAGCACCAGTTCGTCCACCACGCCCGTGGGCAGGGTGCGGAAGCGGCCTGGCTGAGAGCGCGCGCCGCCAGGGCCTTCGAAACGGTAAAAGTAGTCGCGCCCCGGCTCAAGGCCGGTCACTTCCACCTTGGCGGTGTGATCGGCGGAAGCGCGTGCAGCGACCTCACCCGAGGCGATCGGAGCGCCGTGGGGGGAAGTAGAGACGCGCCAGGCGAGGGGAATGTCGCCGCCATAGCCCTCCTCGGCCGTAGCCCGCGTCCAGATCACCGCGCCGTCCGCCGCCGGGTCGCCGCTGGCGACACCGTGGGCGAAGCGGACCTCCCGGGGCGGCTGTTGCGCGATGGCGATCCCGGGGAGGCCCAACGCGCCCCCGGAGCCCAGCAGCGCAAGCGCGCCGCGGCGATTCATCGGCATTTCGGTTCTCCTTCTGCTCGTCCGTTCCACCTCAGAAGAACCGACCGGTCAGTTCCACGCCGTAGAAGCGCGGCTCTGCTGGGATGAAGGTCGGAATGCCGAAAGCGCCGCCGGTGTTGCCCGCATCGAGCAAGTAGTCCTCGTCAGTCGCGTTGCGGATGAAGCCGGCGATCTCGAACCGGTCCTCGGCGAAGCTGAGCCCCGCGCGCGCATTGAGCAGAGTGACCGCATCCTGCGAGAGCAGCTCGCTGTTGGGCATCTCGAAATAGATGCGGCTTCGGTGGGTGATGCTGGGCGTCGCGAAGAAGCGCATCCCGTTGCCGACCGGCGCATCCACGGTGAAGCCGGCCGCCCCCTGCCATTTCGGCTGCAGACGGAAGCGCGCGCCGGAATAGGCCGGCGTCAGGGCGCTATCTTCGTCCACCTTGGCGTCGATGTAGGCGCCATTGGCGAACAGGCTCAGCCACGGCGTGGCCTGCACCGCCAGCTCCGCCTCCAGGCCGAGATTGGCGGCCGAGCCGGCGCTTTCGGTGCGGCTCGAGCCATCGTCCTGCAGCACGCTGACCTGGAAGCCCGAATAGTCGAGGTAATAGGCGCCGAGTGAAGCGGAGACCGGCCCGCTGCTGACCTTCACGCCGGCTTCGTAGTTCCACACCACCTCTTCCGGCACGAGCTGGTAGTCAGGTACCGCGTTTCCTTGGCTATCCCGCGTAGCGCCCAGCTGCACGACGGCCGAGCGGCGGCCCTTCGACACGGTCGCGTAGAGGTTCACATCGTCGGTGGCGCGATAAAGCACGTTGAAGCGCGGCAGCACGTCGAAGAAGTCGTCCTGCGCGGTATAGGGCTGCCCGCCCGTATCGGTCTGGCCGGGGATCAGCGAGTAAGCGAGGCTCGGCAGCGCCGCCAGCAGTGCCTGGCGCATCTCTGCCGGGAGCAGGCCGATCAGCACCGGGGCCGGCGCAGTGGCGGAATAGCCCGACTGGCGGTCTTCCCACAGCAGGCGGACGCCGGCGGTAAGTTCCAGTCTGTCGGTCGCCAGCCAGGTTCCATCTGCGAACACCGAATAGCTATCGTTCTGCCCCTGGTTTTCGTAAACCGACCGATAGGGAAGCTGCGTCAACGCGCCTCCGGTCAGGGCCGCCAGGACCTGCGATGCGGGCACGCTGCCGTCCGCCGCCACGCAGGGCACATTCGGCACCGCGCGGGTCAGGCACTGCAGGAACGTCCCTTCCTCGCCGGAGAAAGGCACGGTCTGCCGGCCGTCCTCGGTGAAGTAGTTCCAGCCGAAGGAGCCACGCAGATTCGTGCCCGAGTAGGCGAAGCGACCCTCGTGGCTGAACTGCCAGCCCTTGGCGATCTCGGCGAATTCCAGGAACCAGGCGGCCGACCCGTCGGCATCGAAGGTCTCGAGGCTGTCGAACTCCCGGTAGCCGTTGACCGTGGTGAAGGTCCAATCGTCGGCGATCGCGTATTCGGCAGTAAGGTTCAGGTCATAGATTTCGCGGTCGAGCCCGAGCTGGTCCTTGCCCAGCACTTCGGCGGACAGGGGCGATCCGCCCAGGTTGGCCGGGTCAAAAGGATCGGCCGGCCCCGCTTCCGTCGGCAAGGTACCGGAAATGAACGGCGTTCCGCCATTGCGCTGGCGATCGAAGGTGCCGACCAGGTCGATCGTCAGATCGTCGTTCGGGGTCAGGCGCAGCGAAGCGCGCAGCCCCAGGTTGTCGAGCGCATACAGCGCCTCTTCCTGCGAAGGGTTGAGGTTTTCGACATAGCCATCGCGCTTCTTCCATTCGAAAGCGATGCGGCCAGCCACCTTGTCGTTGCCCGCGTTCACGAAGCCCGACAGCTTGGTGTAGTCGAAATTGCCGTACGCACCGCTCAGTTCGGCCGAAACGCCCGGCTCGGGCCTTGCAGGCACGATGCTGATCGCGCCCACGGCGGAAGCTGTGCCGAACAGGGTGGCCTGCGGCCCCTTGATGACCTCGATACGGTCAAGATCGTAGATCGACTGATAGCTCCCACGCGAGCGCGAGATGTCGACGCCGTTGTAGTAGAGTGTGACGCGCGGCCCCTGCTGCGCCGAACCGGAGTCCGACGTCACGCCGCGGATCACGATGCCCGGGTTGTTCGCACTCTGCTCCTGGACGTTCAGACCGGGGACGTAGTTCGAAAGTTCGTCGAGATCGGAGACCCCCAGCTCCTCGATCCGCTCGCCGCTCAGCGCGGAAATGGTGATCGGCACATCCTGCGCACGCTGTTCGAATTTCTGCGCGGTGACGACGATCTCGTTGCCCGACTGTCCGGTGCCTTCGAGGTCCATCGTGTCGGTCGCGTCCTGCGCCAAGGCAGGGCAGGCGACCAGCGCCGTAGAGGCGAGAAGAAGGCGTGCACTTGCGTAACGAACGTTCATAGTGGCTCCCGATCCTGAGGCTCGGGGGCGCAGCTATGCGCGATATGTGACGCTCAAGAGGCTGTTCGATTGCGGCACGATGAAACCGCCGGTCAGCATCGGGCGGGACGACACGGTGAGGAAACCTGTCCGCGCAGCAATTTTCTACGCACTTGGAGTCGTGAGCTGACACAGCTACCCGCACGCCACGAAGGGCAGCAATCCCGCTTTTCGCTGCTGAAAGCTGCCGTCAGCTCACGGCCCAGAAGGTGCCATACCTAGCCGCGTGAATGAGCGGCCGGTTTCGACGCTCAGGCGAAGCGCCGCGAACGTCGGCTTTGTCGAACTTTGCGGCCGTTCCAGCTTCAGCAACTGATGTCCGCTCTCGGGGCAATTGAAGCCCAGTCTCCGACGATCGAGTACGGCGGCGCGAAGCGGCTCATCTCCAATGTATATCGTTGGCGGTTCGATCATCAGACGAGGTCGGGTGAGGGGCGCTATGGTGGTTCCAATCAGCCCAGAGGCAGCTTGCCTACAAAGTCATTCGCCTTGGGAATGGTCCGACTTAAAGCTTACACTTCCGCACTCGATCAAAGCACCAACATCAACGTTCTGTAAGGAATCGGCTCTTAGTCCTGCCGCTCGATTGCGCGCGTGAGCTCCAGGCTCAGTGCTGCGACACGAATGGAGATGCAGGTGCCAAATCCGAAGCGGGCGCGGATCACGACTGAAAAGCAAGTCACACGAAAGCTGAAAGCCGAGAAGCGCGGCTCGCTCGAGGGTGAATACAAACCCTTCCTCCTGATCCACGACTTCACTTCGATCGGTCGCGTCTCTCGGGTGAAATACAGGGACCGCGAAGCGCATATGATGTCGGATCTGGAAACTGCAGTCTTCCAGGATTTGATGTGGCATCCCAACGTGGTTGAGATCCGCGAGCAATTTCCTCTCGAACGCGATGTTACCAAGCGGATTGCCGACGAGATGGGCATCAACCATCCCAAATTGAGCGGTGATGGCGGTCTCCTGCCCATGACCAGCGATTTCGTCGTCGACTTCCGTTTCGGGCCAGACGAACCGCTTGTGCGCCGTGCGGTCGCCGCGAAGCCGGTCTCCGCCCTTCGCCGCTCCGTGAAGGAGAGGCCAGGTAAGACGAATACCCAAGTGACCAATACAATCGACAGATTGGAGGTCGAGAGGCGGTACTGGGCGGAGAAGAACTGCGGCTGGTATCTCGTGACCGATGAGGACGCATGCAAGGTTCGCAAGGTCAATATCGAATTATTGCTCGGCACCGAGCATCCTGAAGCCGGCGAAGGAGACCTCTGGACCGACCGATTGATCCAGACCTATCTCGAGATGCAGGCCAAGCCGAAGGCGCGGATACCTGATTACGAGGAGGTCGGCGGCCGCGGTCAGCGCAAGAATTATCGCGGTAACGAGGAAAAGCGTCCTGTGGGCGAAGGCCGCCAAGTGTGGGCGGTGGTTGCCGACCGCGGTCAGCGCGCCGCGTGTGACGTCTTTCGGAGAAAGTTGTCACGAGTCTGACAGCACCTGCCGGCGCGGGTGCGCGTATTCGTCGTTTTCCTGGCGGAGCGGCTCCGAACTGCGACCTCGAAGTTGAATTTTCATGTGTGGTTTTGGCGTGAGGGAACGTCCTTGGAAGTGAGTACCCGGGGTTCCGTGCGTTCTGTGAAAGTCTGCGAGGGGTGAATGAAATCGCTTTGTCATGCCCGGCTGGCAGGGCACGAGCCATGTCTAATGAGTCGGGCCAGTGACTCAGATGTCCCTCTTCAAGAGATTCGCGCCGCGTCTTGGTACGATTTTGAAGAAGAGGGGTCTATCCGATTCCGAGGCTGAGGAGCTCGTTCAGGAGGCGTTTCTTCGCCTTTTGCAGTACAGTAAAGAAAACGATGTCGCGAGAGAGGAAGGGTTTTTGGTGCGAACGGCAGTCAATCTGTCGATCGACGCCGGCCGGCGCGCGGAGCGTTTGGATCTTGTTTCGGAGCCGGTGGAGGACCTGCCCCTCGTCGATGATTTGCCCGACCCGGAGCGGGTCGCGATCGGACGAAGTCGGCTCGAGTATCTCGCCATGGGGTTTGAGCGGCTCGACCCCATAACCCGCTCGATCGTCAAGGCGCGGCGCATCGAGGGGCTGTCGATGCGGGAGATTGCGCTGCGAGAAGGCCTCAGTGTGAGTGCGGTCGAGAAGCGGTTTGCCAAAGCTATGGTGTCACTCTCGTCCTGGATGCGGAACTTCTGATGAATGTTGGCCTCCCTTGACCGGAAGAGCTGAAGCCGAAGCGGCCGTCTGGTTTGCGCGCCTGGGCGATGACGCGCGCAGTCCAGAAGGACATTGCGGGCTGGCCAGCTGGCGTGGCGAGCGGCCGGCCAACGCCGCAGCGTTGGCCGAGATGGAGGCGCTGTGGTCCGACCTCGAGCACGTTGCCGCGCTATCCTTCTACAGTTCGGGCGTTGCAGCTGCTCGAGCTGCGGATCCTCAGAGGGGTGGTGAGGGCGGCCGCGCCGGATCGGGATTGACGAGAGCGCGCACCTGGCCGGTTGCTGCTGGCATCGCGGCTGCGGTCGCTACATTGATGCTCGTGTTTGCCTGGCATCTCCGGATCACCAGTCCGACGATTTTCGAGACACCGGTCGGGGGCCGGCAAGTTGCTTCCCTCCCGGATGCCTCGCGTGTGACGCTGAACACGAATTCGCGACTGTCCGCGCGGTTTACGGGGAGCGAGCGGTTGATCATGCTCGATCGCGGCGAGGCGCTATTCGAAGTAAGCAAAGATCCAGATCGTCCGTTTGTCGTGCAGACCCGTCTGGGCAGGGTGACAGCGCTGGGGACGAAATTTGTCGTTCGTGACTGGCAGGATGTAATGGAGGTCACGCTCCTCTCCGGCAGCGTCCTCGTGGATCCCCAGAAATCGGGTCAGGCGAGCTTCATCATGGCGCCCGGTCAAAGAGTGCGGCTTGGTGTGACCGGCTCCGCCACGGTCGATAAGCCCTCGCTTCCAGCTGTGACGGCTTGGCGCGACGGGAGATTGATTCTGCAGGATATGTCCGCGGTCGCTGCGGTGCGCGAAATGAACCGCTACGGGCGAAAACCGATAACGCTCGATCCCTCCGTCAGCACTGAGCAGTGTCAAGTAAGCGGCGTGTTTCGCGTCGCCGATACGGAGCGCTTTGCCAATAGCCTGGCGAGGATATGCGGACTCCGTCTCGTCCGATTGGACGATCGATATCTGATCGAGCCTTGATCGGCAGCGTTTCGATACCGCTTCGATGATGTGGACTTGCGGCGCGCCGTCTGGAGCCTGGAGTCGGCGTGGCCAGTGATAGTGCGGCACGGCCGCTTCAGCGTTTCGGCCAGCATTCAAGCCCTGAAAAAGGTGGTGCGGGTTCTCGCGAGTCCGACGTCCTTGGGGGTGTAGGGGCGGCGGCCAGTAGGCCGGGCGTTTTAAAATAAGAGTTACTCGAAAGAAGAGGCATCTCTAGTTCAAGTGGGCTGGAGAGGTTTGGCGCGCATAAAATATTTAAGTATTTCCAAGATATTCTGATAATATACACCCAAAAAAGGCTGACTGAGTCTTAAACTTGAAATACAGCGAATCTATCAGACCTCGCAAGAAAGGGTCTGGTTATTTGTATTGACTTAGGGGGCCTTTTGAATCCCTTGAATTCGCATGCGCAACGGCGATGCCGACCGCGGATCGGTGGGCAAGTACGCTTGGTGTCCTGCGTAATTCGGTGGCTCGGGAGGCATCGTGCCGACCGGCGGCGTGGCCGGTTTCCAATCTAATCCTCAAACCTGGAGTGGGGGAAATGAAGCGAGTATTTGTCGCCTTGTGCGCGATGTTGATGGCTGTGCCGAGTGCGGCATCGGCGCAGGAGTGGTGGAGCGACGACTGGGGGTATCGCCAGGCGATCTCCGTCAATGCCGAGGGGGTCGTCGGCGACGAGATCGACAATGCCCCGGTTCTCGTTCGCCTTCATGCCGGAAACGTCGATTTCACCCGCCTGCAGGACGACGGCAGCGATCTGCGCTTCGTCACGGCGGACGGCACGCCGCTGGATTTCCACCTGGAGAGCTTCAACCGGCAGGCGGAGATCGCCCTTGCCTGGGTGAAGCTGCCGGAGGTCTCTTCCGGGAGCCAGACGATCTATGCCTATTACGGCAACGGCGAAGCTTCTGCGGCCCTGTCGCCGGCGGATACATATGACGGCGAGCAGTCGCTGGTCGTCCACTTCGCCGATGGCGCGAGTCCGCGCGACGAGACGGCCAATGCCAACGCGATCGGCAGCTTCTCGGGGCAGCTGATTCCCGAAGGACTGGTCGCCGGCGGTGCGCGCTTCGGTGCCGAAAACCAGATGCAGGTGGCGGGGAGCCAGTCGCTCACTGTGCCCGCCGGCGGCGGCATGACCGTGTCGGCCTGGATCAAGCCGGATAACCAACTGCCAGCCGAGGCGGCTATTTACACCAAGCTCGGTGAGGCGGGTTCGCGCCTGGTGATCGGCCTGCGCGGAGCGACGCCTTACGTCAGCGTCAACGGTGCAGAGGCGGCGGCGCAGGCGCCGCTTCCTTCCGGCAGCTGGGCGCACCTGGCGGTGACCGCCGGAGAAGGCGCCGTGCGGCTCTATGTCGATGGCAACGAGGTGGCGCAGCTGGCGGCGGACCTCCCAGCCTTGGGCGGCGGCGAGATCATCGGCGCCAATGGCGAGCTTCCCGGCTTCATGGGCGATGTGGACGAAGTGTGGCGCGCCAACACCGCGCGTTCTGCGGACTTCATCGCCTTCGCTGCCAACTCGCAGGGGCGGGATGCCACCGTGGTTCAGGTCAGTGGAGAGGCACAGGAAGCCGGCGAAAGCGGCGAGCACAACTATCTCGGCATTCTGTTCGGCGCGCTGACGCTCGACGCCTGGATCGTGATAGCAATTCTAGCGGTAATGCTGGCCATCGCCATTGCGGTGATGGTGCTGAAAGCGGGACTGTTGTCGCGGGTGGAGCGCGCGAACGAAACATTCCGCCGGGAGTTCCGCCGCAACTCGGGTGAAGCGGGGCTGCATGACGGGCTGGTCAACTCGGACAAGCTGAGCTGGCCGGAAGTCTCGACGCTGGGCCGCTTGTTTGCCGTCGGACGCGAGGAGACGCGCCAGCGCCTGGCCGAAGGGCGCCGTTCGGCGCGCGACCAGTTCGCCCTCGCGCCGCAGTCGGTGGCAGCGATCCGCGCGGCGATGGACGCGGAGATGGCCCGCGAGGGCCAGCGGCTGAACGCGCGCATGGTGCTGCTGACGATCGCCATCTCCGGCGGACCGTTCCTGGGCCTGCTCGGCACGGTGATCGGGGTGATGATCACCTTTGCCGGCGTTGCGGCCGCGGGTGACGTCAACATCAACGCGATCGCGCCAGGCATCGCCGCCGCCTTGCTGGCGACCGTGGCGGGCCTTGCGGTCGCGATCCCTGCGCTATTCGGATACAACTGGCTGCTCTCCCGGGTCGAGAAGATCGAGATCGATAACCAGGTCTTCGTCGACGAGCTCGAGAAGCGCATCGCCGAAACCTACCGACCGTCCCTCGCCGCCGCCGCAGCCTGACGCACGAGAGAGGGGAGACGAGCGATGCACGTCCAGAAGAAGCGCAAGCCCTATGACGAGATCAACGTCACGCCGATGGTCGATCTCACCCTGGTGCTGCTGATCATCTTCATCCTGCTGACCACGGCGGCGGTGCAGGGGATCAAGGTCAACGTACCCAAGGCGAGCTCGTCGGTGAGCCTGGCCAAGCCGACGACCAAGGCAATCACCATCGACGAGCAGGGGCAGATCTATCTCGATACCTTCGCGGTGACGCTCGACGAGCTGGAATCGCAGCTGCGCACCTTCAAGGCGACGACCGAGGAGTTCCCGGTGGTGGTGAAGGGCGACCGGGTCACCCAGTACGGCCGGATCATGGAAGTGCTCGACGTGTGCAACCGCGTCGGCATCAGCCAGCTCGGCCTCGTCAGCGAACGAGTGCGCCCGTCATGAGCGAGCAAGTCCCCACCTCCCGGTCCGAGGGGAAGGGGCGCGCCCGCCAGGCGGGAGCAATCCTCGCCCCGATCGTCTTGCTCGGCCTGCTGGCTTGGCTGATCTGGCCGGACGGCGAGGGGGCGCCGAGCACCGAACGCTTCGTCACCGAGATCGAGATGCTCCAGCCTCCGCCGCCTCCCGAACCGGAGCCGGAAGAACCGATCATGGAAGAGGAAGAGGAGATCGTCGAGCCGAGCGAGGAGCCGCCCAGCGAGACGCCGAGCGAAGAACCAGTCGACCAGCCGCAGGATGCGCCCGAACCCAGCACTGCATCGAACCAGCTGGCGGGCCTCGACCGTCCTGCCGACGCGGGCTCCGATAATTTCCGCCTCGCGGCAGGCGGCGGCGGGGGGCTGTTCGGCCGCGGAACCGGCGGCGGGCGCGGGGGCGGCGAATGGGGCGCCTATGTCGAAGGCCATATCCGCCGCGCACTGATGCGCGACCCTCGAACGCGGGCGGCAAAGGGATCGGTGGACGTCACGGTCGTTATTTCTGATGCTGGGCGGTTCACTCGCGCAGCCTTGCGCACCACCACCGGCGATCAAGAACTCGATGCGGCCATCCGGGATGTGCTGAGCAACCTGCCGCCGCTCAACGTCCGCCGTCCGGCGGAGCAGGCGGCCACGACCTACGCGACAATCGACATGAGGCGAAGTTGAGCGGCCTGCCGATCCGCGGCGCGCGCCAATTGGGCGGGAGGCGTCTCGGCCGACGCACGCACGAACATGATTTGGAGCATTCGATGATTTTTCGCACGGCTCACTGCGTCAGTGCACTGGCCCTGAGCATTGTCTTTGCCCCGGCGCTCCATGCGCAGGACGCAGAGACGCCTCCGACCGAGGGCGCTGCTGCGCCAGCTGCCGATCGCCGGGTCGACATCCTGAACTATCAGGTCGAGGGCAACAGCGTCCTTTCCCGCAAGGAGATCGAGCAGGCGGTGATGCCCTTTCTGGGCTCACAGAGGCCGCTCTCCGACGTCGATGCGGCGCGTACCGCCTTGATGGAAGCGTATCACGCGAAAGGGTTCGAAACCGTCAACGTCGTTATTCCTGCCCAGGAAGTCCAAGGCGGGAACATTCGCCTCAAAGTGGTGGAGATGCGGGTCGGCCGCCTGCGGGTGGACGGCGCAACCTACTATTCGCCCGAGGACATCGGCGAACGTGTCCCTTCGCTCGAAGAAGGCGAGGTTCCCAACTATAACGAGCTTTCAGACGATCTCGCCAGGATCAACAGGTCCCAAGACAGGGTTGTCGCCCCGACCCTGAGAGCGGGCCTCGAACCTGGAACGGTCGACATCGATCTGCTCGTGGAAGACAAGTTGCCGCTGCACGGCACCCTCGAGCTAAACGACCGAGCGAGTTCCAATACCGAGCGTCTCAAGCTCTCGGGCTCGCTTACATATGCCAATCTCTTCCAGCTCGACCACAGCCTGAGCCTGCAGGGGCAGATGAGCCCTGAGGACCCGAGCGAATCCTGGGCGGTCTCGGCCTCTTATGCCGCGCCGATTCCCAACACGCCGATCACGCTTGTTGCTTACGGGGTTCATACCGACAGCGACGTTGCCGCACTGGGCGGCATCAACGTCCTCGGTAAAGGCGATATCCTCGGCCTGCGGGCGATCTACTCCAGTATTTCCGGCGATCCTGCTTCACCGACCGTCCATCAGTTCACGGCCGGGGTCGATTACAAGAACTTTAAGGAGAACCTCCTCGCGGAAAATGAGGACAGCGCCTCATACACACCGATCGATTACATCCCCCTGATGCTTCGCTACGCCTTGTCGAAGCGAACAGAGACATTCGACTTCGATCTCGGCATCGGCGCGGCGTTTGGCCTTCGGGGGCTTGCCGCCGACGATATCGAGTTCGGACTCAAGCGCTTCAACGCGAATGCGAACTGGTCCGTCTTGCGCGGTGACGCTTCTTACACCCGCAAGTTGAACGACTGGCGGGTCGGTGGTTCGATCCAGTGGCAATATGCCGGAGAACCGCTGATCTCCAATGAGCAGTTCGCGCTCGGCGGCTACGACAGCGTTCGCGGATATTACGAAAGCTTCAACCTGGGCGATGACGGCATTTCAGGCCAGTTCCAGATCGATACGCCGTCTCTGCACAATTCCGACCTCGTCAAGCAACTGCGCTTCTTCACCTTTGTCGACGGTGGATACGCCAGAATCCACGATCCGCTGAGCGTCCAGGACGAGCACATGCGCCTTCTAAGCGTTGGCGGCGGCCTCAGGCTCCAACTCGATTACGGACTCAACGGCGTGGTGAGCGTCTCGCGGCCGCTGGTCGATGAAGAGGCCACCCTTTCGGACTTCGGTGACGGGTTCCGCATCCAGTTCAGGGTCTGGGAGCAGTTCTGATGGCCAGGATCCGCCTCACCAAAGATCAGACAACCACCATTCCGGCGGCGCGCGTGAACGGCGCCGACACCAATCTAGCGAGGATTGAAATGCTCAAGACAAAGGTTCTCCTGGGAAGTTCGGCAATTGCGCTTGCCATGCTTGGTCCGACGCCAGCGATGGCGCAATCGACCGACGACGTCGGGGTCGAGATACTCCAGCTTCTGGTCGATGAAGGGGTGATCCCGTTCGAGAAGGCGCAGTCCATTCTCGACAGGGCCCGCGAGAACGCTGCTCTTCGCGCGGAAACAGAGGCTGCGGCGAAGGCAGAAGACGTCGTCAATGTGCCCTATGTGCCCGAGACCGTTCGGGACGAGATCAAGAACGAGGTGCGGAACGAAGTCGTCCAGACGGCCAAGGAAGAAGGGTGGGTTTCCCCCAACACCCTGCCCGATTGGGTGAATGCCGTCCGCATTTCGGGCGACCTGCGGGTGCGCGGTCAGTATGACAACTTTGCTGACGGCAACTTCCCGAGCTTCCCCGACGCCAATGCCATCAACCAGCTTGGCGGGGTGACGGACGCCCAGGGATTTCCGCTTCTCAACTCGACGGTGGACCGGGAGCGGGTGAGCTATCGGGCGCGGCTGAACTTCGAGGCGCGGGTCGCGGACGGTATTCAGGTCGGATTGCGCTTGGCTTCGGGCGATGAACCCGGCGCGGTTTCGACCAATTCCACCTTCGGCAACTACTTCGATCGCAACACTTTGTGGGTCGATCGCGCCTTCATCGACATAGAGCCTCTTCAGGGCGCTCACCTGGTCGCGGGGCGCATGTCCAACCCATTCTATTCGACCAGCTTGGTGTGGGACGCCGATATCAATCCCGAAGGCGTGGCGCTCGCCGTCGATCGAAAGCTCGAAATGGGCCTCGGGCTGTTCGCGACGGGGGGGCTTTTCCCGCTGAGTGAGCGGGAGATCTACCCGGACGCCTATCTCTATGCCGGCCAGCTTGGCGCGTCATACGACACGGGTGCGGCCATGTTCGCCAGCACGGGCATCGCCTACTATCTGTTCGACAATGTTCAGAGCTTGAAGAATCCGGCGGACGGCTCGCGGGTTAACGACTGGAGCGCGCCAGCTTATCTGCGGCAGGGCAACTCCCTGTTCAACATGCGCACGGACGGGCTCACCACGCTTGCCGGCCTGGCTTCGGAATTCGAGCTGCTCGCCGGTACCGCAGAGCTTGGCTATCGGGCGGGGCCGCTCACGTTCAAGCTCACCGGCGAGGTGGTGAGAAATCTGGCGCTCGACCGTGCCGAGATCGTTTCCCTGCGCGGAGAGGAGGCCGGTGACGGCGTCACGCCTGGCGATCTGGGCTGGCACGCTCGGTTCGAGGCCGGTCATCCGGTGATCTCGAACCTTGGCGAGTGGCGCGTCGCTGCCGCCTATCGGCGCGTGGAGACCGACGCTGTCATGGATATCTTTACAGATTCCGACTTCGGCCTCGGAGGTACCGATGTTGAGGGATATGAGCTCGAGGGATCGGTAGGGATCCACAAAAATACGACCTTGGGCCTGCGCTGGATGTCGTCCGACTCCATCAACCGAGCGCCGTTCTCCGTCGACATACTCCAAGTCGAGTTGAACTCGCGGTTCTGAGGGGGGATCCATGAAACACATCGTATTGATGATGCCGCTCGCCCTACTCGCCGCGCCGGTCGCCGCGCAGGGCGCGGGCGCCGAGCCCCAAGCTGGGGGAACGGCCGAAACGCCGCCCGTCGAAGCGCGAATTGCGCGCCTCGAGGGGGAGCTCGCACGCGCGAAGCGAGTGGCCGAGAACGCGCGGCAGCAAGTGGCCCGACTGCGAGCCGAACTGGCGCTCAAGGACGAACTGATCGCCCTCGGGATCGAGCGGAACGCCCAGCTCTACGAACTCGCCGTGGAGGTGATCGAGAAAGGGCTGAGCAAGCGTTCGGTCGAGCCGTTCCTGCAGACCGCCAGGGTTAAGATGGAGAACCTTCAGCAGGACTACGTCGATCGCGCGCACGCGGTGCGAATCTATCCCGGAACACCGCCGCCCAGTTTGCAGAAGCAGAACGAGCAGTCTGCCCAGAACAACTGACGTCAACTGCGATCTCAACACTAACGGCAGCGCACTCTCACAGGAATTCACCCATGTTCGGAAACACCACCGGTTCTCGCAAGCGCCCCTTCTCCAAGAAGCGCCTCGAACTCGGGGCGAGCCTGGTCGCATTGGCGACCATGACTGCCGTCTTCCCGGCATCGGCCCAGGCCGACTCTCCGCTCGGCAGCATGGTGGGGATGCAGGCAGGGCGGACGATCGGCCCGAACGGGCAGGTTTCCGTGTGGCAGGGTGCCAACCGTCCGGTGATCGGCACGGAGGGCGACCGTGCGCTGATGACCATCAAGCAGACCGAGCGGAAGGCTATCCTAGACTGGGAGGATTTCCGCCTGAAAACTCAGGAGATTCTGGAATTTCAGCAGCAGTCGTCGGACTGGTTCGTTATCAACCGGGTGCATGGCGAGCACGCCGCGCAGATCGACGGCGAGATCCGCGCCATCGGCTCGGTCTACATCTTCAATGACAATGGCGTGCTGATCGGTGAGGACGCGCAGATCAACACCCGGCAGCTGGTCGTCGGATCGGGGATCAGCGACGTCGATGTGGCAGACGGCACCACGACCTTCGTGCAGAGCGCGAAGAAGGCAGTGCTCGACTGGAAAAAATTCGAAGTTCAGACGGATGAGGTTCTGAAGTTTGCGCAGCAGTCGTCCGACTGGATCGTTTTCAACCGCGATCTGAACGACACGGACAGGCCAGGGACTGAATCGCTGCGGCTGGCCGCCAACACCACCATCGATGGCCGGATCGAGGCGGACGGCATTCTCGTCGTCAATGACGATACGGGCTTCAACATCGGCGAGGACGCCGAGATCGAGGCAAACCGCTATTTCCTGACCCAGGGCGTCAGCGACATCGACGTCACGGACACCCGTGTCAGCATCACGCAGGAACGCGAACGCGCCGTCATCAGCTGGAGCGACATGAACCTGGCAAGCGGCCAGAGCATCCGGTTCCATCAGGAAGGCGAAGGCTGGATGGCGCTCAACCGCCATCTGGGCGGTGGCGTGGCGCACCTGGACGGCAACATCACGGCCGATGCCGGTCTGCTGCTGGTCTCGCGCGACGGCCTGGCCATTAACGGTTCGATCGAAGCCGGGCAGGTCGTCGCCTCCGCGCTGGAGATCCGCGATTTCGCGTTCAACGGCTTTCAGGGCGAGGGCGGACTGCTGTCCTACGAGTTCAGGAAAAATTACCGCCGGATCGATCCCACCTTCAGCAACAGCTGGATCTATGCGGACACGACCTATCCCGATCAGACCCCCCAGGGGAAGACCGACCGCTATCTGAATCTGCTTGAGGACATGCCGGTCGTCGCCGACGCTGATAACCCGCTGCGCTTTGCCGTGACGGTTGGCCGCACGGGCACAATCAGCACGGGCGACAAGGGCAAGATCATGCTCTTCGGCCCCAATGTGACCAATAGCGGCACCTTGAACGTGCAGGACGAAGGCCAGGTGGTTCTGGGCGCCGGTGACAACATCTTCATCGAGCGCGCCCAGAACAACAGCGCCGAGTTTGAAATCTACACCAGCGTCCACAATCCGCTCGACATGCGGCGGTCAAATGTTCGCACCCAGAGCTTTGCACCCCAGTTTCTGCTTTGGGCGCGTGATTCCAGCGCCAGTAATCAGATGAAGCCGACGGACAGCCCCATTCCCGCCGAGTGGGTGGATTTCGTCAACGCGGTCACCGGGGGCAAGCCGAACGGGGAGGGCTTGTATCAGGCGGGCGACATCCTGCCCAAGGCGGTTGCCCAGGCCTTGATCGACACGCCGTCCGGCGGCGGCGAGGGTAATCTGATCCTGCGCTATCTCGATCAACGCCGTCTTGAGCGCGCCAACAAGTACGGGTTTACCGTGCGGAACGATGGCGTGATCAACGGCACGGCCGGCAGCGATGTGGATCTGCGCGGTTGGACCATCGAGCAGAACGGCGGGATCACACTGACCTCGACGGCCAACTTCCGGGCCGACATTTCCATCCACGCCCTGATGCAGGACCATGCCAAACAGAACGGCGATGCCGAGCTGGCCGGCAACGGCACGATCGTGTTCGGGGAAGGCAGCATCACGCAGATTACGCCCGATCTGAACTCGAATGACATGTTGCCGCTCACCGAAGGCAACCAGTCGGTCGGCAGCTTGCATGTGGCCGGCGGGAAAATTCACTTCCTCAAGGACTCCCTTGTCTATTTGCCCTCGGGCACGGTGGAACTCTACGCCGACGCCGACGGGGCGGTGCGCCGCCCGCTGGGCAGCGGCGGTAACCCGAACGGTCAGGATGGCTCTCGCCTGGTGCTGGAAGCCGGCGCGACTATTGACTTGTCAGGCTGGGACGTCAGCCGCGCCATGGGATATCACCAGGTCGCGGGCCGGGTGTTCGTCGCCCAGCTCAGAGACACCCCGGTGCAGCGGGGCGGTCCGCTCTACCGCAAGGAAATCAAGGTCGATCGCCGCTACGGCACCAATGTCGCCGACTGGCAGAGTTTCGACAATCTCAACCAGCTGACGCTCGATCAGATGATCGTCGATGGCGGCACCCTGACGATCGCCAGCGGCGACGATTTCATCATGAAGGATGGATCGGTGATCGATGTGTCGGGCGGCTCGATCACCTATGACGCGGGCTATGTCTATACGACAATGCTGCGGCGTCTCGACGGCACCATCGTCGATATTCGCGAGGCGGATCCCGACGAAGTTTTCATGGGCCTGGCAGACCAGTGGGTCGATTACGACACCAAGTGGGGCAAGCAGAAGACCTACTATGTCCCGCTCGTCTCCTCCGCCCGCGGCCGGTATGAAGACAGCTATGTCGAAGGGGGCAATGCGGGCAAGATTGGCTTGTGGGCGCCGGACGGAGTCTATCAGGGCACGTTCCGCGGTGAGGTGACGGTCGGCAAATATCAGCGGACCAACATGCCGGATGCCGGCTCGCTGATCATCAACCGCGAAGGCGAGCATGACGCCGAGTATGTCAGCGACCGGATCCTGATTACAAAGACCTTGCCCAAGCTCGACGCGGGCTTCGGGCTCACCGACAGCCTCACCAGCGTGTATGGCGATATCTTCGGCCTGGAAGAGGAGCGCAGGGGCAATTTCGACAGGAACGGCAACCTCGCCCTTTTCTCTGAAGAGATGTTCGAGCGCTCGACCATGGGCGACTACGAGATAAACCAGTGGCACTACGGGCCGGGCAGAAGCTTCTCCGAAACGGCCGACGACGGTTACGACAGGCTGTATATCGTCATTGAGGACGGCGTCGACCTCAACTTCGCCAATGGCGCCGACTTCAGACTCATCGGCACCAGCTCGATGTATTTCGGTGGCTCGCTCACAACCAACGGCGGTGACGTGGCGCTGCGCGGCCAGGGCATCATCTTCGGCGAGAACAGCTTCATCGACACGAGTGCGAAGTGGCACACCGAGTTCGAAACGACCGAGTACCTGCCGCTCGCCGAGCGGCCGATCGTCGATGCCGGCAACATCCTGATCACGGCGTTCAGCCACGACGAAGTCAATACGCGCGACGATGGCACTTACGAGTTCCGCCTGCCGGAAACGGTTTACTTCAACGCCAACGGAGGCGGTTACCTCGACCGGGACGGCAACCTCACCGCCGGCAAGGGCGGCGACATCAACATCCGCAACTACATGCAGCTCGACAACCCCGTCGAGCTTGCCGGCGCCTTCAATTCCCAGGCGCTCGGCCTGGGCGGCAACGGCGTGTTTGCGCTGGAAAGCAGCGGTGAGCTGTACGTGGGCGAGGCGCTCCCCGCCGATGCCGCGGAACGGAACATCATCGCGCGGATCGATCCGGCCCTGTTCGAGGAGATGCCCTTCTCTGGCATATACCTGAATGCGCCCAGGATCAGCGTGGCACCGGGGACGGCCATCAAGGCCACCAAGGCCACCATGCAGCTGGCGCCGGCCACGCTCGGCGACGGCATCCTGAAGGCATGGCGGGCGGAGACCGGCAGCAACATCCTCGACGTGACCACCACCGGCTATGTCGAGCCGGGCTGGCGCGCCAAAGAGCTGCGCGACGGCGCCCTCGTGGGTTTCACCAATTTCCCCTGGTCCACCGAATACGCTGAGGTCTCCATCCACGATCTCGGGACCTATAGCGGCTCGGACGGCGCACGCACGACGCTTGGCAAGGATGCCTCGCTGGAGGTGAACCCGGGTGGGCGCATCATTTTCCACGGCGATCTTGCGGGCACCCTGATTGCCCCCGCAGGCACGATCGAGCTGAGCGGGCATCTTGCCTCGACCGCGCGCGTGCTGGCGCAGGGCGCGTTGCGGATCACGGATCGCCGGATCGACGGCGGCGGCAACGAAGTGATCCTCGGTGACGTGCTCAGCGGCGGCGAGATTGCCAGCTCCCGCGGCGCTGAGCCGCTCGTGATCGAGAAAGGCGCCATTCTCGATGTCTCCGGCACCAGCGCACAGGTCCATGTGCCGGTCCGGGAAAACGGCGCGGTATCGCTCCGGCCCAAGACGATCGCGTCCGATGGCGGCCTGATCAACCTGTTCGGCGGCAATATCGATGTGAACAATGCCACGTTCCGTGCCTTCGCTGGCGGAGAAGGCGCGCGGGGCGGCACCTTCCGCCTGCAGTGGCACAGCGGCCGCTATGAGAAGCTGAACCATCGCAATCCCCTGTGGCTGCGCAATTCGCTGACCTCGACGTGGTACACGCTGAAGGATGGCACCGGGCATCAGGGTCTGGTCGGCGTCGACCTTTCGACGGTCGATTTCGATCGATCTGGCATGGAGGGGCTGGATTTTCCGGAAGGGACCTATCTTCCCGACGTGGACTCCATCGTTGCCCTGTTCGAGGCGTACTACGAGGCGGAAACCAAGGTGCCGCCGCCGGTTCTTTACATCGGCGAAGGCGAAATTGGCGGCAAGATCGATTACGGGGAGCTGCCGGAATACGATCACACTTTCCTGCCGCTTTACAGGGAGCTGAATTTCATCTTGCCGACCTTGCCCGAGCGGGAGGCGACAATGACCCTGTCGCCCGTGACCGGGGGTTTCTCCAGGGTGGATATCTCGGCCGGCGCGATGGTGATCGCGGGCACCTCCACGCTCGGCGCGCGGTCGCCGGACGGCGGCTATCTGCTCGACGAAGTCACTCTGCGAACGCCCAGGATCTACGCCCGGGATGACGGAGACTTCACGGTGCTGGCGGAACATGTCCGCCTGCTCAGCCGCGCCGCGCCCGGTTCCGGGACCGTGGATCAGGAGCGGTTCGAGGCCGCGCTGGCCGATATCGGCATCACCCCGGAGAATACTGGTGTGATCACGCTCGAGGCAGGCCGGCTGCTGGAGCTGACTTCGGCCGATTTCATCGGTTACGAAGACGTCACCCTGATCAGCGGGGGAGACCTGCGTCTTGCCCCGATCAACTATAACCCCTCCAACAACACGGCACCGGAAGGCCTGCTGCGCTCCAACGGCAATCTCACGCTGAAGGCCGACCAGATCTATGCCGCATCCGGGCGCAACGTCGCCATCGAGGCGGCCAAGACCCTGACCATCAAAGGGCCGGACGCCGGCACCAAGGTCAATGCGACGCCCCTGGAAGGCGGCTCCAACCTGACGCTGCGCGCGCCGCGCATCGAGCAGGGCGGCATTGTCCGCGCCCCGCTCGGGTCGATCACGCTGGAGGCCGTGGACGACGGTAGCGAAGGGGCGGGCACGATCAGGCTGCTGCCCGGCAGCATCACCTCGGTTTCGGCGGACGGCAACGTCATCCCCTACGGTTCCCTCCAGAACGGCGACACTTGGGTCGATCCGTTCACGCAGCGGGAAATGGCCTATCTGCCGGACCGCGAAGTCAGCCTGAAGGCCGATGTCATCGACATTGCGGCGAACGCCACTGTCGATGTCTCGGCCGGTGGTGACTTGGTCGCCAGCGAATTCGTGCCCGGTGTGGGCGGCTCGAACAACTGGCTGACCGGCTATCGCGACGACGACTACCGCTGGGTGGACGACGCCTCGCAGGTGTATGCGATCATCCCCGGCTACGACGCGGGCGTGACCCCGCTCGGCACCGGCGACCTCTATGATGCGCCCGATCTGGGCAAGATCTATCTGTCCGGCGCCGAAGGCGGGCTGCCGGCCGGTGAATATACCCTGTTGCCGGCCGAATATGCGGCGCTGCCGGGCGCCTATCGCGTCACGGCCAACCACCAGTATGGCGACTACAGCAACATCGCGCTGGGTGAATCCGCCGCCAAGCCTGATGGGTCCATCATCCAGGCGGGTTACCGCTTCACCACCCGGCCCGACGGGTCCCTGGCCTATCGCGATCCCTTCACCAACGGCTTCCTGGTCATGGACCGGGAGGTGCTGTCCCTGCGCTCGCAATACAACTTCGCCAGCGCAACAACCTACTTCGACTCCGATGCCTTCCTGCGGGCCGCCCAGCGGCGCAACCTGCAGGTGGACTCCCTGCCGCGCACGCCGAAGGATGCTGGTGGTCTGACCCTGATCGCCGGGTCGTCCCTGACGCTGGACGGCACGATCAACGCCGCCGCCATGGACGGTGGCAAGGGCGGTTACGTCGATGTCAGCGCCGCGCGCATCCTGGTGGCGGGCGCCGGCACCGACCGCTCGGGCTACGACGGCTATCTTCAGCTTGACGCGGACCGGCTGGTGAGCTTCGGCGTGGAAAGCCTGCTTCTGGGCGGTGTGCGCGGTGCGACGGACACCGGCACCGCCATTCAGGTCACGGCGGCCGATCTGGTCATCGATACCGCGGGCGACGTGCTGTCGGGCGCAGACCTGATCTTCACCGCTCAGAACGGTGTCACGGTCAAGTCGGGCTCGATCGTCGAAGCAACCGGCGAGCTTGCCTCTGCGACGGACAGCTATGCGCTGGTACCGGTTCTCGGCGAGTTCATCGTGGGATCCGGGTCGTCGGAGAATTTCCTCCACGGAGAGCTGGATCAGGGCGCGGTCCTGCATGTCTCAGCGGGCGACCGTGCCGACTTCCTGCGCGACGAGGTGGCGATCGATGCGATGGCCGCCCTGCGCGCCGACCCGGCCCGTCTCGCGGCGATCAACGCTCAGCGGCGTGATCGGGGCATGCAGGAGATCGACCCGGCCGGAGGCGTTCTTGCGATCGAAGAAGGCGTGCGCCTGGCCGGCCGCTCGGTGGTGCTCGATGGCACGCGCGAAACCACTCTGTCCGCCGGTACCGACCTGGCGGCAGACCAGATCACCGCTGCCGCCTCGCAGGTGAGCATCGGCGCGGCCCCGGCCGGCACGGGCGGGCTGGTCTTCGCGGGCGACAGCGCCAGCATGCTGGCCAATGCGCAGGATTTGGCTCTGAAGAGCTACTCCAGCATCGACTTCTACGGTGCGGTCGAGTTCACCGCCGAAGGCGACCTGACGCTCGACGCCCGCCAGATCCAGCTGATCGACAACGATGGCGGCGCGGCCAGCATCACGGCGCGCACCCTCACCTTCGCCAACAGCAACGGCGGCTCGGTGGAGGCGACCGGCGGCTCGGCGTCGCTGCTGCTTTCCGCGCGCGACCTCCTGCTGACGGGCGGCGTCAAGGCGATCTCGGGCGCGAACAGCGTCACGCTGCGGGCGACGCGGACGCTGGTCGGCCAGGATGCGGGCGGGCTGAATGTTCCCGGCGCGCTCGCGATCGAGGCCGGTCAGATCAGTGTGGACAACGGCGATGTGCTGGCGGTCAACGCCGGCGGCGCGATCACCATCGACAGCATCGCGGGGGCGGAGCAGGCGAGCCGGAACTCGCTCGGCGCGACCCTGTCGTTCACCGGCACCAGCATCACGCACAACGGGCAGATCAGCCTGCATGCCGGCACCGTGAACCTGCGGGCAACCGCAGGGGACGTCACCCTGGCGCAAGGCAGCGGTATCGATGTCTCCGGCACGGCCTTCGAGCTGTTCGACCGGACCATCGGCCTGAACGCCGGGGCGATCAACCTGACGGCCGACCGGGGCAATGTGGTGCAGAACGCGGACGCGGTGCTCGACATCTCCGGCGGCGCGGCGGGGAACGCCGGTTCGCTGGCCATCGTGGTGCCGCAGGGCCAGGCGGTGCTGAACGGCGCGCTCAAGGGCGGTGCGAGCGAGGGCAAGTCGGCCGGTGATTTCGCCTTGCGGATCGGCACCCTGGCCGATTTCGCGGCCCTCAGTTCCACCCTGGCGGCGGGCGGCCTCAACGGCGACCGCAGCTTCGAGATCCTGTCCGGCAGCGTCACGCTGGATGGTGTCACCGAGGTGGAAAGCCTCTCGGTGATCGCCCACAACGGCACGATCGATGTGACCGGCACGGTGCGCACGGTCGGCGCCAATGGCGGCGACATCAGGCTTGCGGCCTCAAACGATGTCACCCTGGGCGGGTCGTCCGCCCTGATCGCCGCCGCCGAGGCGGAAGAGGGCGCGGGCGGCCTTGTGAAGATCGAAACCGCCGGTGCCAACGGCGGGCGGATCGCCATGGCCAGTGGCGCGCGCATCGACGTGAGTGGGGCCGAGGATCGCGGCGGCACCGTTCACTTCCGCGCCCCGCAGATCGGCGATGGCGATGTCGCCATCGACTCCCTGGCAGGAACCGTGACCGGAGCCGACAGGGCCATTGCCGAAGCCTACCGCGTCTACGACGGCGTCGAAGTGATCGACAGAGACGTGGCGGCCGCAGTCGCGGCGGATGCGACGGCGTTCATGGAGGCCGCGGCGGCGAACAACGTGCAGGCGCGTCTGGGCTCGGTCACCCTGGTGCCGGGCATCGACATCCGCAACGACGGCGATGTCGAGCTGACCGACGATTGGGACCTGGCCGCCATGCGCTACGGCGCGGACCAGGTCGCCGGTGTCCTCTCGCTGCGGGCCGCGGGCGATATGCTGATCAACGCCAACTTGACCGACAGCGCCACGGACGCGCCGTGGAGCTGGAACGTCAATCTGGTGGGCGGCGCCAATCTGGAGAGCCCCTCCTCCCTGGCGGTGCTCTCCGCCGGTCAGCTCGCCGACGGCAAGGGCTCCGTCATCATCGGCGGCGAGGCCGATCAGCTCGACTATGCCGGGCTCAGCCCATTCGATTACGACATGTCGGTGATTGTGGGAGAATTGGATGTTCCAAGCTATGGAGGCGCAGTAAGCTCTGTATTCATGAATATCGTCCTAGGGCATCGCAATCCGGGAGAAATTACAAACGACGAATACAGGGCCATCGATCGTGCATCCCGGGGGGATACGCCGGAAGAGACGCTATACAACTTGGTTGAGCTCCTACTTGATGAATATCCTTACCTTTTTGCCCCAAGCATGGACTACGACGGTGCATATCAAGATCTCGATAACCTGATAGGGGCCGAATACGCGGGCAGTCTCAGCGGCGCAGATCTGGCAGAGTATCAGGCAATCGGCCACGGCAGCAGTGGCTTCTACGACGGTAATGCCACCGGAAAAGATGCTTATGTGCGGCTGGTCCGGCTGATTGGTGAGTATCCGGAAGTGTTCTACGACGCCGTCGTGCCAATTCCGACAATGGCCGTGCCAGCCGCCCCCTATTACTTGCGGGTCAATGGCCAAGAGAGTGCCCTATTCTACGTGAACGAGGACGGCTCACTGGGCGCGGAGCTGGACCGCGACATTGTGACTGGCTTCTATTATTATCTGGACGAGAGCGGCGAGAAGCAACTCGTCAAATATGCCGAGGGCGCGAGCGAATACGCCGACACGGACATCTATGCGCGCAAACTTCTGCCCTGGATCGGTAGGACGTCGCTGGGTTTCCGCCAGCCATACATGGCCCAGACCTATGATCCGGTCGGGTATCGGGTCAGCACCGGCTCCGGCTCAGTGCAGGTTGCGGCGGGCCGGGATCTGGTGCTGGAGCAGCGCCCCTCGTCCATTCAGGCGACCGGATTGGGATCACGGATTTCCGTTGCGGTCGGCGGCGACGTGGTGGCGCATGATGCGATGGCCAAGACCATCGTGACCGACATCATCACCGATGGTCAGGCAGTTATCACCGCCGGCGGTGCCATTCGCAACCTCACGGTCTCGGCCCGGGACCTGGAGGTGCGGGCCGGCGGCGACATATTGGGCGGCATCTACCGCATCACCGGCAACGGCACCGTGGTCGCCGGCGGGTCGATCCTGTCGGGAAGCGTGGTGCGGGTTTACGACCGCACGAGCGATCCGCAGCCACCATATGCCGATTGCGACATCACCGACGTCTATCGCGGGTGCGACCCTAGCATCGATCCTACCCCTGTTCTGCGCGCCTATCCGCTCTACACGATGTTCGACATCGGGGAAGCCGGCAGCCTTCGGGTGGAAGCCGCGGGCGACCTGAATGTGGAAACGGCCACGGGCGGCGCGGAAGCCAGCGTCTCGCTCTATTCGGCCGGCGGCGACATCATTGCCTGGAACAATGATGCCAACATTGGCTCCGCCCGCATGATGACCGGTTTCGAAGACGACACTTTCGGCCCCTACTTTCCCTACTACGTCACGACCCACAGCCCCAATGGGATCAACGCCGTCGGCCGCGGCAGCTACAACTCTATGGAGGGTCAGATCTGGCCCGGTACGGTGGAGATGGTCGCTGCGGGCGGCGATGTGAATGTGGAAGGCGGTTTCCGAATTGCTCCGGCGCCAGACGGGAATCTCGACATTCTGGCGCAGAACAATGTCCGCATCGGCCACTACACGCGTCTCGAGGACGCGGCGCCGCGAAATGTTGGTGACTCTGCGTGGAACTTGCGCAAACACCAGAACAATTACCGCAACCATTTGGACGGCATCTATATGATGACCCCCAGCGTATACGGCGAGGGGACTCAGAGTTGGAACGAACGCCATCTCCTGTTGCATGAGGGCGATTTCGAACCCAGCCGGATCTATGCCGGTGCCGGGGACATCATCGGAATCAGCGGCATCGCTTCGGCCGAGCAGCTCTGGATGAAGGCCGGCAGCGACGTCTATTTCCCCAACGTTATCATCCAGCATAACAACCCGAAGGACGTCAGCCTGATCACCGCGGGCGCGGGCATCTATTTCGGCACTATCTCGTCGGCCGCCGGCTCAAGCAACTTGAGGACCGGCAGCCAAGTGCACATTCGCGGGCAAGGCAGGCTTGAGATCGAGGCCGGAACCGATCTCTGGATCCCCAACAATTCCGAAGGCATTACCGCTGACACGCTTTTGGACCTCGGGCGCAACAGCAGCAACGCGGTTGTGAACGTCCCATTCGATCCGGACATGAAGGGGGCGACGGTCGCCATCAGCGTCGGCTACAATCAGCAGCCATCCTACGAGGAGTTCGACGCCGCCTATTTCGATCCGGCGAATGCCGGGGCGATGGCCGATTACCTGCTCGGTGAACTGGGCGACGGCGAGAAAATGCCCATGTACCTGTTCGACCGCTTCTACGCCCGCGGCAACGGCGCGACCGTGGAACTGGTGAGCGAGGACATGGCCGGTGGCTTCGTAAACTACATCCGCTCGCTTCAGGGGCTCGAGCCGCTGGCCGGGGAGGAGGCCCAGCGCGGTTACCTGGAACAGGCCTGGGAGTACTGGCTCGCCCTTCCGGCCTCGCAGGAAACGCCCTACGACACTCTGGTGCCGCGCTACACGGCCCAGCAGGCACAGGCCGAGCGGCTGCGGGGCGAATTCTTCCTGCCGGAGCGGCGCCAGGGCCTCGTCAACTACGTGCGTGAGATGCAGGGGCTGGAGCCGCTGGAGACCGCGCAGGAGCAGCGCGCCTACATGGATGAGGCGCTGGCGTACTGGGAGGGTCTGGACAATGCCTACAAGGCGCCCTTCTATCGCTCGGCGCTGTTCCTTGAACTGCGCACCGCCAGCCGGGAGGCAAACGATCCCGACAACGAACGCCAGGGTTCGGTGAACCGGGGCTACACGGCCATCGGTACGCTTTACCCGGGCGCGCAGAAGGCCGCCGACGAGCAGCTGGCGGACGGCGAATCCCGCTGGGCGGGCAACTTCGAGACCTTCGCCAGCCGGATCCTCTCCAACGCCGGCGGCGATGTCTCGGTGGTTGCGCCGGGGGGCTTCTTCCGCCTCGCCAGCGCGGCGGCCAATGCCGATCAGACCGGCCAGCCGTCGGAGACCAACCCACAGGGCGATGCCTTGCGCGCCGGTATCGTCACGCAGGGCGGCGGCGAGGTGAACGTCCTCACCCATGGGGACCAGGATGTGAACCAGTCCCGCGTGCTCACCACCCAGGGCGGCAATATCATGATGTGGTCGTCGTTCGGCAGCATTGCCGCGGGCAACGGCGCCAAAACCTCGATGACGCCGCCCTACTTCGAACGGCATATCGACGAACTCGCCAACTTCACCCGCTCGCCCGCCGGTCTGCCGACCGGTGCCGGCATCGGCACGCTGGCGTCCACCCCGGGCGTGCCGCCCGCCGACGTCGATCTGGTCGCGAACTATGGCGTCGTCGATGCGGGGGATGCGGGCATCCGCGTCTCGGGCAACCTCAACGTCTTCGCCATCGAAATCCTCGGGGCGGACAACATCGACGTGGCCGGCCGCACGACCGGTCTGCCCGAGGCGCCGGCCGCACCGCCCACGTCGCTGGACGTGGGCGACCTCGGCAGCAAGTCGCTGCTTGGCAGCAACCTTCTCGAAAGCCTCACCGAAACCGTTCGCCAGAACGCGGCCGCGACCACGCCCTCGATCATCGAGGTTCGCGTCACCGGATATGGCGATTGCGGCGAGGGGGACCGACGCGAGGCGTGCGCGCCGGGTGCCTCACAATCCTCGAATGCGACGCCTTCGCGGGCAGAGCGGGCCGAAGCGGACCGGCAGCAGCCGACCTGGCCCGAACGCAAAATGCACGTCGAGATTGCGGCGACGAACCTTGACGAGGCGATGCAGCAGATAGGCGGGCTGTCTGGATACAACATCCTCTACAGCACCGATGTCGCAGCCAACTTCAGGACCGCTCCCCTTCGTGGGTCGATGACCCTCAAGCAGGCGATCTCACGGCTTCTTCGCAATCGCTTGCGGGCGGTGCTGATCGACGACCGCACGATCATGATCGAACCCAGCCGCTACGCTCACAACTGAGGCGTAGGCGAGCATCCACCCCGCAGCCGTCAGTGCGGCTTCGGTTATCCCATCCAGGAGCACGTTCATGGCAACTCAACCTGCACCCGAAGCGGGCGGCACCGGCAAGGCCGGCCTTCCGCTGTTCTACCGCGATCCGCAGCCGCTTTCGTCGTCGGCCCACGCCGATTGGCGGCTCAAGAGCGGTGATGCCTCCTTCGCCGCAGAGGCGGCCTATGTCCCCATTGTGGCTGCGGAACTGACCGCCGCCGCACGCTGCTACCCGGTCGTGTTCGCCGCCGGTGACGCGCAGCTGGTCGCGGTGCTCGGACTGCAGCGCCGGAACCTGTTCGTAAAGGACGGTCAATGGAGCCTGGACTGCTACGTTCCGGCTTATGTGCGCCGCTATCCTTTCGGCTTCATCGCCACCGGCAAACCCGACGAGTTCGTGCTGGCGGTCGATGCCGCGTCGGAGCGGATCGAGCGTTCGGGCGGTGAAGGCACGCCGCTGTTCGAGGACGGCAAGCCCGCCGAGCTGACCCGGCAGGCTCTCGCCTTTTGCGATGCCTTCCAGTCCGACGCCAGGGCGACGCGCGCCTTCGCCGAAGCGTTGAAGGCCGAGGACCTGCTCATCGATCGCCGTGTCGACGCGACCCTGCCGGATGGGCGCAAGCTCGGGCTCGAAGGCTTCCAGATCGTCGACCGCGAGAGGTTCGCCAGGCTGCCGGACGAGGCAGTCAAGGAGTGGCACGGGAACGGCTATCTGGCTTGGGTTCACTTCCACCTCGCCTCGCTCGACCGCTTCTCCAGCCTCCTCGATCGCCAGGCGCGCGCAGACGCATCCGAAGCCGCGCCGGAGCCCGTGCACGAACCCAAGCCGAAGAAGGTGCCCGCATGATCCGCCGTTCCGTTGCTTCTTTCGTTCTCCTGATCGGCGCCGCCACGGCGGCTCCGGCGCAGACTGTCAATGAACCCACGCCGGCGGTGCAGCCGCTTGGCGGCCCGGTCGTGCCGGGCGTATGTCTCCTCTCACGGGAGGCGATGTTCGCCAACGCCGCGGTCGGAAAGGCCGCCACCGCGCGGCTGCAGGAGCTGGCCCAGACCGCACAGGCGGAGATTGACGCCGAGCGCACGCAGGTCGAGACCGAGGCACGCGCACTGGAAGGACAACCAGACAATGCCGAGACGCGCCAGCGCCGCGAGGAACTCGCCAGGCGCTGGCAGGCACTTCAGGAACGTGCCGCGCACAGCAGTCGCGAGATCGCGGCGACCCGCGCCAAGGCGCTGGAGCGCATTGCGAGCGAGGCCCAGCCCGTGATTGCGGAAGTCTATGGTGAGAAGGGATGCGGTCTCATCCTCGATCGGAACTCAGCGCTTGGAGGGAACTTCGCCAACGACCTCACCCCAGATGTCGTTCGGCGGCTGGATGCCCGTATCCAGACGATCACCTTCGAACGAGAGCGGCTGCCTCAGCAGCAAGCCTCGCCGGCGAATACTCCGGCCTCGTAGAACAGGCCGCACGGAGAAGGAGCTGAGCGACCATGCCTCTGGCCGATCTCATCCTGGCCGCAGTCCCGTGTTGAACCGTTTGCTACAGCGCTGGCGGTGCCGTCGATCGAAGGCTTTCAAAAGGTGGTTGACTTCGGCTTGCATGAAGTCCTGCAATACTACGGCAGCGGCCCCCTGAAAGTAGCGTGCAGGAAGGCACGTCGTCGGCGGTAGCCGATCCGCCGAAGATGGGTTTGGAAAGTCGTAGTTGAGAAGCTTAAGGCCAACCGGGAAAGCGAGCAGCAAGGCATGTGGTGAACGAAAGTCAATCGAGTGCTGTTCATCGGATGCAGGCACTTTCGTCTTGGCGACCGCCCAACTGGACCGTGACCTTGGGGCTGCGACTATGCGCTGGCTCATCAGCTCGGGTTGGCAACTTGTGGGGTAACGGCGGAACGTCAAGAGAGACTTAAGGGAGAAGTGGACGCGCCGAGTGAAGTTTGGAAGGGCTTGGCGCGTCCACAGAGACCTCTAGGATAATAGTATTGCAGTATTAAGACAAGAATCGTAAGAATCACGCTATTTGATATAATATAGAACGCTGCGCCTTTCGACAACAATATAGGAAAAAAGGGATACTGCTGTGCCTTAATCTCGAACGGTATCCGCTACGGTGCCTAACGCCTCGGATCGCCAGGGAAGCTGGGCATCTCCCGTGAGGCGCTGCACGACATTCTGGCCGGCAAGTCGGCGATTACCTCCGTGATGGCGCTCATGCTCGCACGCCTGCTCGGCACGTCGCCGAAGATGTGACTGAACTTGCAGCAGGCCTATGACCTGGCGATCGTGGCAGTGCAGAGGAAGGACGAAGTCGAGAAGGTGGAGGCGCTGAAGATCGCGTAAGATTACGGAGCCGGCGGACAGGTGGTGAGGTACGCCTCTGCCGTCCATGCGCCTCAGAAGGTTACCTTCCAATTTCGAACTCACGAGACAGCGTTTGTGGTGAGGGCCGGCCATAGGTCGCTAGAGCGTAGTTGGCGGATAAAGGGCCGGAGCGGACGAAAGCCCTTACCTGCGAGGTAGCCCGCGGGGAGCAGAATCTTTGATGCGAAATCGGGCCGATTCGGAGAACGGAACGGCGGAAATCTCCCGATTTGGCAGCTCAGAAATGGAAGAACTTTATTGTCCCAATCCTCCTGCTGTCTACTCTATGGTCATGATCTGTTCCAAAGAGGATCGCAATTTCGGAAAAACTCTATTGTCTAGGGTGTGGCTGAACTGCGCAGAGATGCGTGGCGAAATGGAACGACTTTTTTGTCTCACAACAGCGTTCGCGAGGCGGTCGGGAAGTGTCTCGCCGGCCATTGCGTGACTGTCTATCTGCAGGGCCGAACTTTCTTCTATCGCGGAAACTTTACCGAAGTGGCCATTGTCATCGCGCTTGCGGCTGCGTGGGATTGATCCGAGCCGGACGTCTGCGCGAACGCCGCCCCACCCTCGCTATTGCACGATCCTGATCCGCTCTTCGGGCTCCATTTCATCCTGCAGATACGTCGGGTCGAAATCGCCGAGCTCGACGAGTGCAGCCCAGTCGTCGATCTGCACCATCTTCATGCGGAAGGAAGTCCCTATGTTTGCCAGTGCCTTGAGCGTTCTGTTGACGTGAACAGGGGTCAGCCCGGCCGCGTCTGCCAATTGCCACTGCGTCATCGGCAGATGGAACACCAGCCTTCCGGCCGTGGGCGCAACCCCGTAACGCCGGGCCATCTCGCAAAGCAGGTGCGCCACGCGCGATTTCGCATCCCTGCGCCCCACGTTCACGACCCATTGCGCGAGAACCATCGAGTCGACCATGCAATCGCGCCAGAATGCTTCGGCTATCGCGGGATGCTGGCGCGATGCCTCCCGCAGCGCGGCATGAGGAATTGCCAGGACGATGCTGGTCGACAGTGCCTGCAACGCTGAGGTCGCGGTCGGCTGCACCACCGAATGAAGGTCCGGCATGTCACCTGGAATATACAATGCGGTAATCTGACGATCGCCGCGCGAGTTCTGATCGAAGCGGCCCACCAGCCCCTCCAGGACGAAGCACGCGTGATCGACCTTCTCTCCAAGTCCTACGAAATCTTCGTTTGGTTGAGCCTGCTTCACGCGAACCGGAAGATCGAGGATCTCCCCCTGCTCACGATCCGAAAGGAGAGATCGTTTCAACAGACGATTCAGAAATGGGAGGAGATTGGTAGAACCGTGCGGCGGCATGTCGTGCACCCCAGTCTTGCAAGCGGGAGCACGTACGGTCTCTCTGCCATCGATGCTTGCGAGCGATCGATCGAGGATAAGACCGCAATGACACAGATAAGGTTTTGTTCCGCTTCTCGCGGGGTACCTTACGCCAGCCGTGCTCTCAGCCGTTCCATATGCGCAAGGTGTCGCTGAACAACGGGCGCGGTTCCCGCGGCGAGCGAGCGAAGCTGGGGGCTGTCGCCGTGTTCGCGAAAGCCGGTCATCAGATCGACGGTTTCCTTATGCGCGAGAACCTGCTGGTCGACGTAGGTCTTGTCGAACTTGTCGTCCGGCGCCGCCTTGAGGTGGTCGATCATCGTCTTGCGTCTTTCGTCCATTTCGAGCGGCGGCGCTGGAAGTCCGCGAGTCGAATTCATCCGCAGCGCTGAGCGAAGGTGGTGCGTGCTCGTGGTGTGGTCGGCTATCATCTTGGTCGCCGCTGCCCTGACTTCATCGGTGCGGGAGCGCCGCAGCGCGAGCCTGGCCGCGGCGATCTCGTACAAGTCGCCGATCGCCGCGCTCTTCACGAACTCGTCTGCTCTGGTGGAGCCGGCGGTGCTGGCTGTCATCCGTCCAACCATCCCGCCGACCACATCGCCGGCCTTGTCCATCGTGCGCCGCACTCCCTCGTGCTTCTCGTCGTTGCCGGTCATCACGCGTTCTCCAGGTGCTCTTGTTCGACTTTGGCGTACGGCGTTTCTTCGCAGGTGCCGCTCTCACGCAGCGAAGCATTGGGATGCTCGCCTTCCGTCGCAACGCGGTACTCGCCGCCTGTTTCCTCGCGGTGTCTGCGGATCACTTCCTCGCTCGGAACACCGCCGGCATTGACGGTGTTCTGGTATCCGAAGAATCGATGATCATCGGGCAGATCGCCGACGGGGACGAACTCGGAATCGTAGGCGGTAAGGTCGAGCGTCCTGGCAAGGACGTCGCGGACGTAGCGCTTGTTGGGCTCGAAGGTCATGGGTTCGCTCACACCGTCGCGGGGGAAGATCTCCTCCGGGTCGATGCGGTCGACTTCCTTCATCATCTCGCAGGCGAGGCGGAGATGCTCGATCTCCATTGCCAGATGCAGTTCCCAGACCTGGCGGATGCGCGGGTCGGGTTCGGTCTGCATGCACGACCAGTATAGCCAGCACTCGTTGTACTCGTGCAGCGCCAGGTTGAGGAGTTCCGGCGTGGTCGGGTCGAGTATGGACTCGTAATGGGAGACGTGCTGCTCCTCGACCATCGCGATCTCGCAATAGAGCGCGCGTGCCATCGGGTCCTCGGGTCGATTGCCGACATTCATGTAGTAATTCATCGTCTGCTGCTCGGCGGAGACGACCGTCAGCGCATTGAGGATCGACTGGAAGTTCGAAGCTTCCACCGTCATCGGCCGGCGCAATTCGTCGTGCGGATGGCGATGGTGGAAGATTGTCGGCCGGCCGGGCAGGATCTCGGTCAGGTCGCCGGTGATCTCTTCCGCCTTCCGCCGCTCGCCCATGAGGTCCATCAGATTGGCGTAGCGGTAGAGGTGATCGTAATCCTCCAGCACCCCGAACTCGTAGACTTGGTTCAGGTAGGGGTCGGGCTCGTGCCGTGCGATCCAACTGGTGAGATCTACCGCCACTTGTTCATAGCCGATGGTGTTGGCGATCGTGCTCTCGCTGCCGGGGATCAACCAGTTCACCGCCTTCTGTTGCTGCTGTTCCGCCTTGCGCACCAGAGCGAGCATCTGCTTGATCCCCGTGTCGGCGATCCGGCGTGCGGCATTGTGCGAATTGACGATCGCTTCCACCTCGATGCCGTTCATCAGAATGACGCGGCAGCGGGTGTAGGGGTGAACGTCGTTCGTGTTGTAGGTGTGCCCGGTCAGCTCCGACCAGTTGCGGAACTGCCGTTCTATCGGGATGCCTTTTTCAGCCAACGGATTGAAAGCCATGCGGAATGTCCTGTCCTGCAGATGAGTGTCCTCGGGGCTCATCCAGTGAAATCAGGGCAACCGGTGTTCGTTCCTAAATAGCTGAAAAGAAAAAGTTATTTTATCCTAGGTTAAGAGGCTTAGTACGTGAGCGCAAAAAAGCCGGAGCGCTTGGGCGCCCCGGCTCATGAAAACACCGCTGATGATCGGATCAGAGCTGGCCGAGCATATGCTCCGCGCTCGAGACCGAGAAGTCGCCCGGCTGCTCGACATTGAGTTCCTTGACCACGCCATCCTCGACGATCATCGAGTAGCGCTGGCCGCGCTTGCCGAGGCCGAAGCCGCTGCCATCCATCGTCAGTCCCACCGCTTCGGCGAATTCGCCGTTCCCGTCCGCGAGCATGGTGATGTCGCTCGAGCCGGCGTTCTGGTTCCAGGCGCCCATCACGAAGGCGTCGTTTACGGCGGTGCAGGCGATCTCGTCGACGCCTTTCGATTTCAGGTCCTGCGCCTTCTCGACATAGCCGGGAAGATGCCGAGCGGAGCAGGTCGGGGTGAACGCGCCGGGGACGGAGAACAGCGCCACCTTCTTGCCCTTGAAGTAGTCGCCTGACTGGACCTTCTCGGGCCCGTTCTCGGTCGCCTTGACCAGCGTCACATCGGGAATTCTGTCGCCTACCGAAATCGTCATCGGGAAATTTCCTTTCGTCGTCCCATCCGCTCGCGCTCGATATAGAGCCTGCGTTCTGCACGGCAATATGGCATCATATAAAGATCGCTTTATATTTGCCTCGAAACGGACCGATCGCTACATCGCGACCGATCATGAGGCGGCCCCTTCGCGCGGGGCCGGACGTAGCAGAATTGCAGGAGATCATTCGTGGCCGACGCCAAGCACGACTATATCATCAAGGACATCACCCTCGCCGAATACGGGCGCGACGAAATTGGGATCGCCGAAACCGAGATGCCGGGCCTGATGGCGCTGCGCGAGGAGTACGGTGCGGCTCAGCCGCTCAAGGGCGCCCGGATCACCGGCAGCTTGCATATGACGATCCAGACCGCGGTGCTGATCGAAACGCTGGTCGCACTCGGAGCCGAAGTCCGATGGGCGACCTGCAACATCTTCTCGACGCAGGATCATGCCGCGGCGGCGATCGCGGCGCAGGGCATCCCGGTCTTCGCAGTCAAAGGCGAGAGCCTTGCAGACTATTGGGACTATGTGGGCAAGATCTTCGACTGGTCGACTGCCGACGACGCGGACTGCACTGCCAATATGATCCTCGACGACGGCGGCGACGCAACGATGTTCGCGCTGTGGGGCGCGCGGATCGAGGCGGGTGAGGAAATGCCGGAGCCGCAGAACGCCGAAGAGATCGAGATGCAGCGCGCGCTCAAGGCCTTCGTGAAGGCGAAGCCGGGCTATCTCACGAAGGCGGTGCAGAACATCAAGGGCGTTTCCGAAGAAACGACTACCGGCGTCATGCGGCTCTACCAGATCGCCAAGAAGGGCAAGCTCCCGTTCCCCGCGATCAACGTCAATGACTCGGTCACCAAGTCCAAGTTCGACAACCTCTACGGGTGCAAGGAATCGCTGGTCGACGCGATCCGCCGCGCCACCGACGTAATGCTGGCCGGCAAAGTCGCCTGCGTTGCGGGCTACGGCGATGTCGGCAAGGGCTCGGCTGCATCGCTGCGCAACGGCGGCGCGCGCGTGATGGTGACCGAGATCGACCCGATCTGCGCGCTCCAGGCGGCGATGGACGGGTTCGAGGTCGTGACGATGGAAGAGGCGGTCACGCGCTGCGACATCTTCGTCACCGCGACCGGCAACGAGGACGTGATCACCGCCGAGCACATGAAGGCGATGAAGAACATGGCGATCGTGTGCAACATCGGCCACTTCGACAGCGAGATCCAGATCTCCGCGCTCGACAACTACACTTGGAAGGAAATCAAGCCGGGCACCGATCTGGTCACCTTCCCCGACGGCAAGTCGATCCTCGTGCTCGCCAAGGGCCGTCTCGTAAACCTTGGATGCGCGACCGGCCATCCGAGCTTCGTGATGAGCAGCAGCTTCACCAACCAGACGCTGGCGCAGATCGAGCTGTTCACGAAGTCCCACGAGTACCAGAACGACGTCTACGTCCTGCCCAAGCACCTAGACGAGAAGGTCGCGGCGCTGCACCTCGAGAAGCTGGGCGTGGCGCTGACGCAGCTCAGCAAGAAGCAGGCCGACTACATCGGCGTGCCGCAGAACGGGCCGTTCAAGCCCGATCATTACCGCTATTGAGCAAAGCGCAGCCTCCGCTGCCGGACACCAAGACGGGTGTTCGGCAGCGAATACCTGCATCGGGATAGCCGTTGCATCCTTTCCACATGCCGCATAGCTGATCGGCATGGATCTCTCCCCTACCGCGCTGGCTCTGATCGGGCTGCTGCTCGCAGCCTGGACGGCCGGCGCAGCTTGGCTGATGATCGCGGCCGCAGGGAAGGCCAAAGGGGCGGAAACCAGCCGCCGCGCCGCGCGCCGCATGGCCCGCATGATCGACGAGGCACCGGCCATTCCGTTGCTGGTGCGTGCCGACATGCGGATCGAGGCATCGGAGCGGCTCGCCGCGTGGCTCGGGTTCCCCAAGCTGCCCGCATACTTGAGTGAACTGGCTGGTCGGAACGGCGAGGGCCTATCCGAAGGGCAACTCGCGGAGCTGACCGAGAACGTGCGCCGCGCGCAGAAGACGGCGGCACCGTTTCGAATGGCGATTACGCCGCCGGGGTCGAAGCGCAGCCTGGCCTTGCGCGGTGCTCTGGCCGATCCGCAGGTCTCGCCCGGCGGCGCGGCGCTCGTCTGGGTGTTCGATTTCAGCGAAAGCGAGAGCGAACTCGCCCTCCTGCGCGAGGAGGCGGCGCGTGCCCGTGGTGATTTCGCGGCATTGGTCGGCCTGATCGAAGGGGCGCCCATGCCAATGTGGTTCCGTGGGCCGGACGCGCGGCTGCAGCTCGTCAATACGGCTTACGTCGAAGCAGTCGGCGCAGCCAGCGCGGCCGATGTCGTCGAGCGCCAGCTCGAGTTGATAGAGGTGACCGACGGATTGACGGCGGCGCAAGTCGCCCGCCAGTCGGCCGAGCAGAACACGCCGATCGAGCGGATCGTCGCGACGACGGTGGCTGGCGAACGGCGCTCGCTTCGAGTCAGCGACCTACCTCTCGGGCGGGACGGGATCGCCGGCTACGCGATCGATATCGAGGATCAGGAGGAACTCGCCCGCGAGTTTCGCGCCTTCCGCGAGGCGCAGCGTTCGATCCTCGACCAGCTGTCGGTCGGTGTGGCCCAGTTCGACCCGCGCCGTCGCCTGACTTTTGCCAATCAGCCGTTCCGTCGCATATTCGGCGTAGCCCCCGGATCGATTGCGGCCGGGCTGGATTTCGAGCGCTTTCTCAGCGATGCGCGGGACGCAGGGAAGACCCCCGAGGTGCGCGATTTCCCGGCTTGGCGCCGCGAGCATGCTGAGTGGTTCAGCGCCGGCGCCCCGCACGAAGAGGCGTGGCCGCTGGCCGACAAGACCCATCTGCGCGTCGTTGCCAATCCGATGCCGGACGGCGGGCTGGTTCTGATTGCCGAAGACCGGACTGAGCAACTGGCGCTCTCCGCCACGCGCGATACCCTGCTGCGGACACGCACCGCGACCTTCGACAGCCTGTTCGAAGCGCTTGCGGTGTTCGCACCGGACGGAAACCTGCAACTCTGGAACCGCGGCTTTGCAGGTACCTGGGGGCTCGATTCGGATCTGATGGATACGCATCCTTCCGCGGATCGCCTGCTCGAAGCGATCGCGTCCAATCTTTCGAAGCCAAACCAAGCCGCGGCGATTGGTGAGGTGATCCGTGCCGCAACGCTTGACCGCAAGGAGCAGGGCGGTCGAATTCAGCTCGCCGATGGGCGCACGCTTGAATTCGCGGGTGTGCCGCTGCCCGACGGCAACGGCCTGCTAACCGTGCTCGACATCACCGACTCGCAGAAGGCGGAAGAAGCGCTGCGCGAACGGAACATGGCGCTGGAGGAGGCCGATCAGGTCAAGACCCGCTTCCTCGCGAACATGTCTTACGAGTTCCGCACGCCGCTGACCTCGATCGGCGGATTCGCCGAACTGCTGGAGAGCGGTGCGGCAGGCGAACTTTCTGACCAGGGCAAGGACTATGTCCGCGCCATTCTGGAGTCGGTCGCAAGGCTGGCCGACCAGGTCGAGAACGTGCTCGATCTCTCGCAGAGCGAGGCCGGGCTGTTACCGATTGCGAAGGAGCGAATTGCGTTGATGCCGCTCGTGACGAAGGTCGTGCGCGAGCGAGAACAGGCGATCCTGAGCGATGGGCTGAGCCTCGACTTGCGCGGCAGTGCGGCGGGCAAAGTCGATGCGGACCCCCGCCAGCTCGGCCGCGCGATAGGACATCTGCTCGACAATGCAATCGCGGCGACCGGCAAGGGCGGCAAGATCGTGGTCGACCTTACGCGCAAGGCGGAGGGCGCCCGCATCGTGATCTCGGACAACGGGAAGGGGATGACGGCTAAGGAACTCGCCCATGCGCTCGACGGGCTTCGCACGACGTCCGACGGCAATGGGTTGGTGCGCCGCCAGGGACTGGGTATCCCGCTTGCCCGCCAACTCATCGAGGCGCACGGCGGCACGCTTGAGATCGTCTCGCGCGAGGGCGTGGGCACGACGGTGACTATCGAGCTGCCGTGATGTACGAAGTGGGCCTTCATGACCTCGCCGCGGTGGAAACGTTCGGCAAACGCATCGCCGCCCGGTTGCGAGCGGGTGATGTGATCGCCCTCTCGGGGGACCTCGGTGCGGGCAAGACGACGCTGGCGCGCGCGATCGTCTTGGCCCTTGGCCACGAGGGGGAGGTGCCGTCGCCAACCTTTACGATTGTTGAGACTTACGACGCGCTCGACCCGCCGCTCGTCCACGCCGACTTCTATCGGCTCGAACGCACGGACGAAGCGGTGGAGATCGGCCTCGACGACTATCGCGAGGGCGCGGCGCTAATCGCGGAGTGGCCCGAGAACGCCGGCGGTTTCGCACACGAGCGGGGCTGCCTCTCGGTGGCACTGGTAATTGCCGGCGGCGCGCGCAAGGCGATTGTCGAACCCGGCGCGGATTGGCTAGGGCGCCTACCATGAGCGAACTGCCCGATGGCTTGATTCAATTTCTCGAAAGCGCAGGATGGGGAGGGACGACGATCGATCCGATCCCCGGCGACGCGTCCTTCCGCCGCTATTTTCGCGTTCGCGGCGACGACCGCAGGGCGATGCTGATGCATGCGCCCCCACCTGAGGAGGACCCGCGTCCCTTCCTTGACGTGGCGCGCTGGCTCGCCGCACACGGGCAGCGGGCCCCAGAGATCATCGCCGAGGATGCCGAAGCGGGTTGGATCCTGCTCGAAGATTTCGGGGTCGACCGGATGCGCGACTGGTTGGACGAGAACCCTGAAGGCGAGACGAATGCCTACATGGCTGCGATCGACGCTTTGGTCGAGCTGCACCGCGCGCCCCCAGGGCCGTTCGATCCCTATGATATGACGGTCTATCAACGCGAAGCCGCGCTGCTGACCGAGTGGTATTGCCCGGCGATGAGCCTGACCGTCGACACCGGGGGCTACGCCGCCGCGTGGACGGAGACGCTCCGCCCGCTGCTCGATCGTCAGCGGCCCGGGGTCACGGTGCTGCGCGACTATCATGCGGAAAATATCATGCTGCTCGGGCCCGCGCCGGACGGGATCGGTGCGCAGGGGCTGATCGATTTTCAGGACGCGCTCGTCGGCCATCGCGCCTACGACCTCGTTTCGCTGCTGCAGGATGCGCGCCGCGATGTTTCGGCCGAGCTCGAACGGGCCATGCTCGACCGCTACATCGCACGCGGCGCGCCCGGTGAAGAGTTCGAGGCAGACTACGCCCGGCTCGGCGCGCAGCGGAATGCGAAGATCGTCGGCATCTTCACCCGCCTGTGGAAGCGCGACGGCAAGGCGCGCTACCTCGCAATGATTCCGCGCGTGTGGGAAGCGATGGAGCGCGATCTCGCGCATCCCGCGCTCGCGCCCGTCGCAAGCTGGTTCGATCTCAACATCCCGCGCAATATCCGCGATACGTTCGGCGGGGAGATTCAGTGACTACGCTCGCCTCCGACACCGCGATGGTCATGGCCGCGGGCCTTGGCAAGCGCATGCGGCCGCTGACGGCGAGTCAGCCCAAACCGATGGTGCGGGTCGCCGGCAAGCCGCTGATCGACCACACGCTCGATCGCCTCGCCGACGCCGGCGTGGCGAAAGCGGCGGTCAACGTCCATTACCTCGCCGATTCACTCGAGGCGCATCTGAAAGAGCGCGCCAAGCCGAAAGTCACGATCTCGGACGAGCGCGACCTGCTGCTCGAGACGGGTGGCGGTATGGTGAAGGCGCTGCCGCACCTGCCGGACCCCTTCTTCTGCCTCAACGCCGACAACATCTGGCTCGACGGGCCACGCAATGCCTTCGCCGATCTGTCGGAGCTCTGGAACCCGGACGAGATGGACGCGCTGCTGCTTGTGGTTCCCCATGCGCGGGCGAGCAATTTCCGCGGCCTGGGGGACTTCCATATGGACCCGGTGGGGCGGTTGAAGCGGCGCCTGCCGGGCCGTGTTGCGCCGTTCATCTACACTGGCATCCAGCTCGTCTCGCACCGCCTGCTGCGCGACCCGCCGAACGGCCCGTTCGGCACGATGCTGCTGTGGGAGCGCGCGATCGCCGAGGGACGGCTCTACGGCGCCGTCTTCACCGGCCTGTGGTTCGAGGTGGGGACGCCGGAGGCCATCAAGCCGACCGAAGAAGCGCTCAGGCGTGGCTGAACGGAGCGGGCCGAGCGTCTATTCGATCGCCGCGCACCGCGGTTTCGCCGATGCGCTGGTAGCCGGCCTCGTCCCCCGCTACGCCGAACCCGATCTCGGCCTTGCGCGTCTGATGCTGTTGCTGCCAAGCACCCGGGCGGTCCGCACCGTCACCGGAGCGTTCATTCGCCACTTCGGGGCCGAAAGTCAGCCTGGAATGCTGATGCCGCGCATGGCGGTGGTCGGCGACCTCGATCTCGACGAGATGCTCGGTACGCTGCTCGACCCGCTGGGCGCGAGCGACATTCCTCCGGCTGTGGAGCCGACGCGGCGCTGGCTGACGCTGGCGCAGCTCGTCGATCAGGCGATGGCGGCGCTGGGGCGCGATCCGCGGCCGACGCCGGCCGGCCGGCTGCGGATCGCGCATGAGATCGGGCAGACGATGGACCGGCTGCTGGTCGAAGGCATCGCGCCGGACGACCTGTGGAAGGAGCCGGTGATGCAGGCGCTCGCCGAAGTCGCCGCCCACTGGACCGAGAACACCAAGCTTTTCTACACCGTGCAGACGATGTGGCTGGCCGAGCTCCGCCAGCTCGGCATGGTGGACGCCGCCACGCGCCGGAACATGCTGTTCGCGCGCGCCGCGAAGCGCTGGCGCGAGCGGCCGCCTGGGAGCCCCATCGTCGCGGCAGGTGTGACCAGCACCGCGCCCGAACTCGCGAAGCTTCTGAGAGTGGTCGCAGACCTGCCCAATGGCGCCGTCGTGCTGCCCGATTTCGATCTCGCGCTGGACGATTCCGTGTGGGACGAGCTTGGCCGTGCGGGCCGCGGCGACAGTGCCGACGACACGGCCTTTGCGCCCGGCGATGCGGTGACCCACCCGCAGTACCACCTGAAGCTGCTGCTCAACCGCATGGGCGTGGCGCGCGGCGAGGTCCGACCCTGGCACCGCCGGGGGCTCGGCGCGGCGGAGCCCGAGCGCAGCCACGCGATCTCCAGCCTTTTCCTGCCGCCGCAGGCAAGCACGGGCTGGGTCGACCTTCCGCCAGAGAAGCGCCGTCTCGCAGGCGTGCGGATCATGGAAAGCGCGAACCCCGAGGAGGAGGCGCAGGCTATCGCCTTGCTCGTGCGCGAGGCGCTGGAGGTGCCCGGCAAGCGCGTGGCGGTGGTCACGCCCGACCGCGGGCTGGCGGCCCGCGTCGCGGCGCACCTGCGGCGCTGGAATATCGAGGCGGACGATTCGGCCGGTCGGCCCCTTTCCAAGACGCCGGCCGGGCGGCTTCTGCTCCTGCTCGCCGAAGTGGCGGCCGAGGAGGCGGCACCGGTCCCGCTGATGTCGCTGCTGGAGCATCCGCTGGCCGGGCTCCCCTTCGGGCGTGCCGACTGGCTCGACAATGCGCGCGCGCTGGAGCTGGCGCTGCGCGGCCCCCGCCCGGCGCCGGGTCTCGCTCCCCTGCGCGGCCTGGTTCAGGGCAGGGCTGCGAAGGCGCGGGGCATCGAGGAATGGTGGCGCGAGGCGGAAGCGATCCTCGCGCCGCTGTTCTCCCGCGGGGACGGCGAACCGTCGCTCGCCGACCAGCTCGACGCGCTCGCCGCAGCGGGCGAGGCGCTGTGCGGCGAGCAGCTCTGGGCGCGCGAGGATGGGCGCGCCCTCTCGGCCTTCGTGGACGACCTGCGCCTGCATGCGCGGGAGGCGGGCCTCGAGCTGGGCCCCTCGGATCTGCCCACCGTCCTGCGCGAGGCCATGGAGCGCGTGGCCGTGCGGCCACCCTATGGCGGGCATCCCCGCGTCGCGATCTACGGCCTGCTTGAATCGCGCATGAGCCGGGCGGACCTCGTCATCTGCGGCGGCCTCAACGAAGGGAGCTGGCCGCCGCGCCCCGCACCCGATCCGCTGCTCGCGCCGCCGGTGATGCGGGCGCTCGGGGTGCCCGGCGCGGACTTCCGCATCGGGCTGTCGGCGCACGATCTCGCCGGCGCTCTCGGCGCGCCTGAAGTCGTGCTGAGCCGGGCCGCGCGGGACGAGAGCGGTCCGGCGATCCCATCGCGCTTCCTTCTGCGGGTCAAGGCGCTTCTGGGCGAGACGCTGCTCGAATCGCACCGGGAGAAGGCCGCGGTGGAGCTGGCGCGGGCGCTCGACGCCGCATCGGGCGAGCCGCCGCCCTATCCGCGCCCCGCGCCGCGCCCGAGCGCCGAGCAGCGCGACGTGCCGATCGCCGTCACCGCACTCGACCGGCTGCTCGGCGACCCCTATCAGTTCTACGCCAGCGCGATCCTCGGCCTGCGCCGCCTCGACGCGCTCGATGCCGAGCCCTCCGCTGCATGGCAGGGGACGGCGGCGCACGAGATCCTCGAACGCTGGCACCTGGCCCGCGAGAGCGATCCCCGGGTTCCGCTCAAGCCGATCGCCGAAGATGTGCTGGAGGAGATGAACGCCCATCCGCTGATGCGCGGTTTGTGGCGCCCCCGGCTGATGGCGGCGCTCGAATGGGTCGAGGCGCAGATCGATGCGCAGCCCGAGCGGACGGTGGTCGCGGTCGAGCGCAAGGGCGAGATGATCGTTGACGGTGTCCGCATTCACGGGCGCGCGGACCGGATCGACCGCCTGCCGGGCAGCGAGCTCGCGATCGTGGATTACAAGACCGGAAAGCCTCCGAGCTGGGCGATGGTGCAGGAAGGATTCGCACTCCAGCTCGGTCTGATCGGTATGATGGCGCGAGCTAGAGGGATAGAGGGCGTCTCCGGCGAACCAACCGCGTTCGAATACTGGTCGCTCGCAAAGAATCGCGAAGGCGATTTCGGCTATGTCGAAACCCCGCTGAGGATCGGCACCAAGCGCGTCGGCATCGCGCCCGAGAGTTTCCTCCCGTTGACCGAAAAGAAGCTGCACGAGGCGATCGGCGACTACATCAAGGGCACCGAACCGTTTACCGCGCGCAAGAACCCCGACTATCCGGGCTATGCCGACTACGACCAGCTCATGCGCCTCGACGAGTGGCAGGCGCGTCTCGACGACGGAGACGGCGCATGAGCGGCAAGGTCTATCCGCTCCACGGCAACCAGCGCGCGGCGGTCGATCCGCGCGAGTGCGTCTGGCTTTCCGCCTCGGCGGGAACGGGCAAGACGCAGGTTCTTTCGGCCCGCGTGCTGCGCCTGCTGCTTCAACCGGACACCGACCCGTCGCAGATCCTGTGCCTCACCTTCACCAAGGCGGGCGCGGCGGAGATGGCGGTGCGGGTCAACGACGTGCTCGCGCGCTGGGTGCGGATGCCGGACGGGGACCTGTTCAACGAACTCCGCAACATTGGCGCAGAGGCAACGCCGGAGATCAGAGCCCGCGCCCGTACGCTCTTCGCCAGCGTGCTCGATACGCCGGGCGGGGGGCTCAGGATCGACACGATCCACGCCTTTGCGCAATGGCTGCTCGCCACGTTCCCGGAGGAAGCGCGGATCGTCCCCGGCTCGCGCCCGATGGAGGACCGAGAGCGCGAGCTGCTCTCGCATGACGTGCTGGCCGAGATGCTGCTCGCAGCCGAGCGCGAGGGCGACACGGCGACGCTCGACGCGATCGCCCGCCTCAGCCGTGAGAAGGGGCCTGATGGAGTGCGGGCCTGGCTCATGCGCTGCGCCGGTGCGAGCGAGCTCTGGTTCGGCCCCGGCGCCTGGCAGCCGCCGATGCGTCCGCGCGTCAACCGGCTCCTCGGGCTGGAAGCCGATGCCCGGCCTGAGGATGCGGCGACGCTTTGCGCGGACGAGAGCTTCGATGTCGCGGCCTTGCGCGATTGCCTTGCGCGGTATCGCGAGTGGAAGGGCAAGACCGGCGCGGCGGCGGTCGAGGCGATCGGCGCCTGGCTCGAAGGCGATGTCTCGATGCGCGCCGCAGGGATCGAGGCGCTGGCCGACGCGCTGTTCTACAAGAACGGCAACCCCAAGCTGCCCAAGTCCGCCGATCCCGCATTCTCCGGCGCGAGCGCGCGGGCGAGCGAATGCATCGGCAAAGTGCGCGAGTTCCTCGGCCTTCTGGCGCTGGCGGAAAGCATCGCACCGCTGCTTGAGCTCGGCCGCAAGTTCGCCCTGCTGTGGGAAGAGGCCAAGGCGCGCGAGGGACTGGTCGATTTCGACGACCAGATCCGCCGCGCCGCGGACCTGCTCGGCCGCTCTGACATGGCGGCGTGGATCCGCTACAAGCTCGACCGCCGCTTCGACCACATCCTGATCGACGAGGCGCAGGACACCAATGCCGAGCAGTGGGCGATCGTCTTCGCGCTGATCGACGACTTCTTCAGCGGCGAGGGTGCGCACGACGGCAAGCTGCGCACGATCTTCACCGTCGGCGATTACAAGCAGGCGATCTTCCGCTTCCAAGGCACCAGCCCGGAGAACTTCGAAGCCGCGCGCAACCGCGTGAAGCGCGAGATGGAAGCGGCGGCCGACGCGGCTGAACGGTCGCGCGCGGGCGTGCCGGTCCGCCGCCTGCAGGAGTACGGCCTCGGCCATTCCTTCCGCACCGGACAACCGGTGCTCGATTTCGTCGACCGCGCGATCGAAGCGATCGGATTCGCGGAGCTGGGGCTCGGCACGCCGTCCGAGCCGCATGTCGGCGAGGCGCGGCCCGGGCTCGTCACGCTCTGGCAGCCGGTCACCGGCGAGACCCTAGAGAGTGGGGACGACGAGGGCGAGGAGGGCTGGCTTTCGCGCCACGACCGGCAGATGGCCGACCGGATCGCACGGCAGGTCAGGCGCTGGCTCGATGATGGCTTCCCACTGGCGAAGGGAGCGCCCCGGAACGCCAGCCCGGGCGACATCATGGTGCTGGTGCGCAAGCGCAAGGAGCTTGCCGGTCTGATCGTCGCGCGGCTTCATGCGGCGGGCGTGCCCGTCGCGGGCGTGGACCGCCTGCGCCTCGGCGCGCCGCTCGGGGTCAAGGACCTGATGGCGGCGCTCCGATTCGCCGCGCAGCCGCTGGACGATCTCAATCTCGCCAATCTGCTCGTCTCGCCGCTCGGCGGGTGGAGCCAGGACGACCTGCTCGAGCACGGATATCGGCCGAAGGGCGTCCGCTTGTGGACGCACTTGCGCGCCTCGCGCGAACCGCTCGTGGTGGAGACGCTCGAACGGATCGGCGCACTGCTCGCGCGGGCCGATTTCGAGCTGCCGCAAGCGCTCCTCCACTGGATTCTCGTGGGGCCATGGCAGGGACGGCGCAGGCTGGTCGCGCGGCTCGGGAGCGAGGTCAACGATCCGATCGACGAGCTGCTCAATGCCGCGCACGCCTATGCCGCCGCGCATCCGGCAAGCCTGCAGGGCTTCATCCGCTGGTTCGATGCGGGCGAGGGCGAACTCAAGCGCGAGGCGGGCGAGGGGGGCGATCTCGTCCGGGTCATGACTGCGCATGGTTCCAAGGGGCTGCAGGCGCCGATCGTGATCCTGGCAGACGCGACCGGAACGCCTCCTTCGGGCGGCCCGCTGACGCTCGTGGAGCCGGTTCCGGGCGGCGGCAAGGGCCGCGGCGTGCCGATCCCCGGCTTGCCGAAGAACCAGCGCCTCGGCCCCATCGCCGCCGCGCACGAAACGGCGAGGACCGAGGAGATGTGCGAGCACTGGCGCCTGCTCTACGTCGCCATGACCCGGGCGGAGGAGGCCTTGTTCATCGGCGGATCGCTCGGCCCGCGCGAAAAGGGGGAGCCGCACGCGGATAGCTGGTACGCGCGCCTTCGCCCATTGTTCGAGGGCGACGGTCTCGCGGACGACCTGTGGGGTGCGCGGTGGGAGATCGGCGCGCCGGCGCCGCCGCTGCCGGTCGAGGACCCGGCCGAGCGGAAGGCGGAGCCTGCGCTGCCCGCCTGGGCCGTGACGCCGGTCGGTCCCGAGCCGCGCCCGCCGCGTCCTCTCGCGCCGTCAGCCGCAGGCGAGGACACCGGCGCCGACCCGCCCTTGCCCTCGGACATGCTGCGCGAGGCGGCGCTGCGCGGCACGCTGACGCACAAGCTGCTCGAGCGCCTGCCCGAGGTGCCGGTCGGCGAGCGCGAGCGGGTCGGGCGCGAATGGTTGGAGCGGCAGGGGCAGGGCCTTTCCGCCGATATGCGCGACGAGGTGCTCGCCTCCGCGCTCGCGGTGATGGCCGATGCCGCTTTCGCGCATGTCTTCGCTCCAGGGGCGCTGGCCGAGGTTCCACTCGCGGCGATCGTCGAGGGTCAGGTCGTCGCCGGCACGGCGGACCGCCTGCTGGTCGAGCCCCACCGCGTAACCGTGGTCGATTTCAAGACCGCGCGGCGTCCGCCCCAAAACCTCGAGCAGGTGCCGTCATCCACCCTTCGTCAGATGGCCGCGTACGCCGCCGCCCTTGCGCAGATCTATCCGGGCAGGGAGATCGCCGCGGCCGTGCTCTACACGCAGGCGCCGCGGCTGATCGCGATCCCGGCGGAGGTTCTGGCCGCGCAGAAAACCGCCTTGTCCATAGCGCAGGAAAGCTTTGGCCGCGCGCCCGTTGAGCCGGCAGATCGCGGCCCTAAATAGAGGGCAACAGAACAGGAGATTCCCCATGGCGACCGTCAACGTCACCGATGCCAGCTTCCAGGCCGATGTGCTCGACAGCGACAAGCCCGTGCTGGTCGATTTCTGGGCCGACTGGTGCGGCCCCTGCAAGATGATCGCGCCCGCGCTCGAGGAAATCAGCGAGGAACTGGCCGACAAGGTGACGATCGCCAAGATGGACATCATGGAGAACACCGGCGTTCCCGGTCAGATCGGCGTCCAGTCGATCCCGCTGATGGTGCTGTTCAAGGATGGCAAGCCGGTTGCCCAGAAGCTGGGCGCTGCGCCCAAAAGCCAGCTCAAGGGGTGGCTCGAAGGCGAGCTTTGAGAGCCATCCGGGTTCCTTCTCAGATCCCGGTCATCCGCTCCGCCAGTTTGTCCCACAGCGCCGGGCTCGCAGCACCCAGCAGGCCCGGCTTTTGCCATTCGTCGACCCGATAGACCGAACCGTCTGGCCGCGCCGCCTTCCCGCCCGCCTCGTTGAGCCACAGCACCCCGGCGGCATGGTCCCAGGCGAGCGTGCGTTCGAAGATCGAGACGTCGTTCACGCCCAGCGCGAGGCGCGGATACTGCTCCGCTGCGCAGTAGGGGATGTCGGTCAGGCGGTAGTGCGGCGCGATCTGCCGCTTGACCGCCTCGCGCCGCGTTTCGTCCATGAAGATCAGCGAGATCGCTGCGACCGGCGGTGTCTCTCCGGTGGGTTTCGCTGCGATCCGCTCTCCATCGACGAACGCGCCGCCACCCTCGTGCGCGGCGCAGAAGCGTCCGCTCAAACAGTCGTAGATCCAGCCAGAGCGCGCCACGCCGCCTTCGGCGCGCGCGATGATGATCCCAAACGGCGGTTCTCCGCGCGCGAAATTGCGGGTGCCGTCGAGCGGGTCGACGATCCAGCATTCGCCGGAGAGCGCATCCTGTACCGACGCGTCGGCATGCGAGGCCTCTTCGCCGACGACGGGCAGGGCGGGCTCGAACGCGGCCAGCGCCTCAGCCAGCATAGCTTCGGCCGCGTGATCCGCCACCGTCACCACGTCGCCCGGCGCCTTCGCAACGATCTGGTCGTCCGCAAGCGCGCGGTAGAGCGGTACGATCGCTTCCTCGCTCACCCGCCGCATCAAGGCGAGAATTTCGCGGTCGAGCAGGCTCACGACCGGTAGTCCGCGTTGATCGCGATGTAGCCGTGCGTGAGATCGCAGGTCCACACGGTGGCTCGGCCGTCGCCAAGACCCAGATCGACGTCGATCCGGATCTCGGATCCTTTGAGATGCTCGGCAACCGGTGCCTCGTCATAGTCGGCGAGGGGAAGGCCCTCGCGCGCCGTCCAGTGGCCGCCGAATCCGATCGAAAGCTTGTCGCGGTCGGCCGGCTCACCGGCCTTCCCCACCGCCATGACCACACGACCCCAGTTCGCGTCCTCGCCCGCGATGGCGGTCTTGACCAGCGGCGAATTGGCGATGGCGAGGCCGACCTTGCGGGCGCTCTCGTCGGACACCGCGCCCGTCACCGCGATTTCGATGAACTTGCGCGCCCCTTCGCCGTCGCGAACCACGAGATGCGCAAGCTGGTGGCAAACGTCGTGCAGCGCGGCGGCGAAGGCGTCGGCGCCCGGATCATCGAACGAGGTGAGAGGGGCGTTGCCGGCTTTGCCCGTCGCGAAGGCGAGCACGGTGTCACTGGTCGAGGTATCGCTGTCGACAGTGATGCAGGAAAACGTCCGTTCGTTCGCTTCCGACAGCAGGCGCTGCAGGAATGCGGGCTCGACGGCCGCGTCGGTGAAAATATAACCGAGCATCGTCGCCATGTCCGGCGCGATCATGCCGCTGCCCTTGATGATGGCAGAGAGGGTCACGGTGGTATCGCCGATCACCGCCTGTGCGGTGGCACCCTTGGGGAAAGTGTCGGTGGTTCCGATAGTTGCGGCCGCTTCCTCCCAGGAGCACTCCTCAGCTTCGAGCGCCGCGGCGATACCGGTGCGCGCCTTGTCCTTCGGGAGCGGCACCCCGATCACGCCGGTGGAAGAGACGAACACCTCTTCCGTCGGACAGCCGAGGTGCTCGGCAACCTGCACCATGATCGCCTCGACGGCCTCACGCCCGCGATAGCCGGTGAATGCGTTGGAGTTGCCTGCGTTGACCACCAGCGCCCGCGCATGGCCGCGCTCGACCTGCCGCCGCCCCAGCTCGACCTCGCTCGAGCAACACACGTTCCGCGTGAACACGCCCGCGACCGCGGTGCCTTCGGCGAGTTCGACGTAGGTGAGATCGCAGCGTCCCCAATCCTTGTACCCGGCACGGGCCACGCGCGGTACGACACCCGCGATCGAGGGCATCTCGGGAAAGGGCTGCGCGAGGGGAGAGCGTTCGAGGTCCATCGCTGCCGCCTATGCAACGTGCGGAGTCGTGGCAAGCGTTGCCATTCGGGGCGGAGCGCGGCAAGCTGTGTGCGATTGCGCAAAGGGGGGAACGACAGCATGATTATCGCCGGGATTTCGCTCATGGTCGGGTCGTTGCACCCAGCGATCGCGCCGACATCGGTGCGTCTGGCGGAGCCGGCGGAGGGCGAGGTTCGGGTCGTAGGCACGGGTGACGCTGATCCTACCTGTCCGAGCGGTTATGACGCACCTGACGAGTATCCTTCCAACCCCACGCCTAGATGCAATCCCGGAAGATGGGTCACGACCGACGACTATCCGGAGGCCGCCATCAATGCCGGCGAAGAAGGAGTGACCAGCTTTACCCTCTCGATTGATGCTGAGGGTCACCCGACGAACTGCAGGATCAACAGCAGCAGCGGATCATCGCGGCTCGACGCGCGGGTCTGTCCGCTGGTGATGCGCCGCGCGAAATTTGTGCCGGCGTTCTCCGAGGCAGGGAAGCCGGTCGAGGCCGAATGGTCGAGCGCGATCCGATGGGAAATTCCCAAGAAGCGGTTGGCCGATGTCGCCCCCGCTGGCCGTTTGATCGGCACCTACATCATCGAGAAGGACGGTACCGGGTCCGAGTGCGAGGTCTCGGCGGCCGAAGGGTGGGCCGCTGAATACCAATTCTGCGATCTGCCCGAGTTCGAGCCTGTGTTGAATGATGAAGGACAACCCATGCGGGTAAAGGTTCGTATAATGCAGCAGGTCGTCCACGAACCCTTGCCCGAGTGACGTTCCGCGCATGGACATCGCGGTGACAAGCACCTATCTTGCGGCGAAATGCTGACCCGCCTTCTCGCCTGCCTTGCGCTCATTACTGGACTTGCCGCTGCCGGCACGCCGGCGAATGCGGCGTTTGCCCAGGCGCTGAGCGCCGAGGTGAGCGACCGGGCGACCGAGGCGCAGCCCGGCAAGGCGCAGCGGTGCGATGCCGCCTCGCGCAAGAGCAAGTTGCCCGCGAAGGCCGATCCCGCGCCAAGCTGCAAGGTACGCAAGCCCGTCACGATCTATATTCCGACCGTTCAGTTCGGCCCCGACCGCGCCTTCGAATAGGCGCGTTTCCGCACCTTTCGACGTGATCCGCTGCCGGCGCCGAGCGTGCGCGGGCGGCTTCCATCCATTCTCAGTCCGGACAGGACCACTTCATGTTCCAAGCCATCGCCAAATCCATTTTCGGCTCGTCCAACGACCGCTACGTCAGGTCGCTCGGTAAGATCGTCAACCAGATCAACGCCCTAGAAGATCAGATCGCGGCGTTCTCCGATGAGGAGCTCCAGGCGCAGACCGATAAGTTCCGCACGCAGCTCCAGGAAGGCAGGACGCTGGACGCCATCCTGCCCGAGGCATTCGCCACCGTGCGCGAGGCTTCGAAACGCGTGCTCGGCATGCGTCATTTCGATGTGCAGATGATCGGCGGCATCGTTCTCCATCGGGGCGAGATCGCCGAGATGAAGACTGGTGAGGGAAAGACCCTGGTCGCCACGCTTGCGACTTATCTCAACGCGATCGAAGGCAAGGGCGTCCACGTCGTCACCGTCAACGACTATCTCGCCCGCCGCGATGCGGAGTGGATGGGCCAACTCTATCGCTGGCTGGGGCTGACCGTGGGCGTGATCGTGCCCAACCTCAGCGAACACCAGCGGCGCGAAGCCTACGCGGCCGACATCACCTACGGGACCAACAACGAGTTCGGCTTCGATTACCTGCGCGACAACATGAAACACGAGCGGCGTCAGATGGTGCATCGCCCGTTCAACTACGCGATCGTCGACGAGGTCGACTCGATTCTGATCGACGAGGCGCGCACGCCGCTCATCATCTCAGGCCCCACCGAAGACAAGACCGATCTCTACGTCTCGATCGACGAGATCGTGAAGTCGATCGACGAGAGCTATTACGACGCCGACGAGAAGACCAAGAACATCACCTGGACCGAGGACGGTATCGAGAAGGTCGAGCAACTGCTGGCCGAGGCCGGCCTGCTCGAGACCGACAATCTCTACGATGTCGAGAACACCCAGGTCGTCCACCACCTGGACCAGGCCCTCAAGGCCAATATCATGTTCAAGCGCGACATCGACTACATCGTGAAGGACGGAAAGGTCGTTATCATCGACGAGTTCACCGGCCGCATGATGGATGGGCGCCGCTGGTCGAACGGCCTGCACCAGGCAGTCGAGGCCAAGGAAGGCGTGAAGATCGAGCCCGAGAACCAGACGATGGCCTCGATCACCTTCCAGAACTACTTCCGCATGTATCCCAAGCTTTCCGGCATGACCGGCACAGCCGCTACCGAGGCGGCCGAGTTCTGGGACATCTACAAGATGAACGTGGTCGAGATCCCCACCAACGTTCCGGTCCAGCGGATCGACGAGGAAGACGAGTTCTACAAGAACACGCAGGACAAGTTCAAAGCCATCGCAAAGGCGATCAAGGAGAAGAACGAGATCGGTCAGCCGGTGCTCGTCGGCACGGTCTCGATCGAGAAGAGCGAGCTTCTTGCGCAGTTCCTGGAAGCCGAAGGCGTCGAGCACAGCGTGCTCAACGCGCGCTTCCACGAAATGGAGGCCCGCATCGTGGCGCAGGCCGGCCGCCTCGGCGCAGTAACGATCGCGACCAACATGGCCGGCCGCGGCACCGACATTCAGCTCGGCGGCAACGTCGAGTTCCGGATCGAGGACGAGCTCGGCGAGATGGAGGATGGGCCGGAGAAGGACGCAGCGATCGAGAAGATCAGGGAAGAAGTCGCCGCCGAGAAGGCCAGGGTGCTCGAGGCCGGCGGCCTCTTCGTGCTCGGCACCGAGCGGCACGAATCGCGCCGCATCGACAACCAGCTGCGGGGCCGGTCGGGTCGCCAGGGCGACCCCGGCCTGTCGCGCTTCTATCTCTGCCTCGAGGATGATCTGCTTCGCATCTTCGGGCCGGACACGCTGTTCGCGCGGATGATGAACTCGAACCTGGAGGATGGCGAAGCGATCGGTTCGCGTTGGCTGTCGAAGGCGATCGAGACCGCGCAGAAGAAGGTCGAGGCGCGCAACTACGACGTCCGCAAGCAGGTGGTCGAGTACGACGACGTGATGAACGACCAGCGCAAGGTAATCTACGAGCAGCGTGCCGAGATCATGGACAGCGAGCGGGTCGATGACGTGGTGGTCGACATGCGCCACGACACGGTCAACACGCTGGTGGCGGAGGCCTGCCCGGCCGGCTCCTATCCCGAACAATGGAACGTAGAAGGCCTGAAGGAGCGCGTGACCGAGGTTCTCGGCATTGCACCTTCGATCGACGACTGGATGCAGGAGGACACGCTCGAACCCGAGATCATCGAGGAGCGGATTCGCACCGAAGTCGACGAGATCATGGAGCGCAAGATGGCGCAGAACGATCCATCGATCTGGCGCCAGGTCGAGAAATCGATCCTCCTCGAGCGGCTCGACTTTCACTGGAAGGAACACCTGGCGACGCTAGACGCCTTGCGCCAGGTGGTGTTCCTTCGTGCTTACGCGCAGAAGCAGCCGATCAACGAATACAAGCAGGAAGCCTTTGGCCTGTTCGAGACGATGCTCCACAAGCTGCGCGAGGACATCACCTCAATCCTGCTCAAGAGCGAGCTGCGTCTCACCCAGCCGCCTCAGGAAACGCTGCCCGACTTGCCCGATTTCCTCACGGGGCACGTCGACCCGCTGACCGGCCTCGAGAATTCGGATGACCGCGATGGCTCGGCGGCGCGTGCCGCTCTGTTCGGGGCGCTGGCCGGCAGCCCGCGCGCGGCGGCGGGACCGGGGGGCGCAGCGGGTGAGAACCCCTACGCCGGGATGGACATCAGCCGCAACGCACCGTGCCCCTGCGGCTCGGGCAATAAGTACAAGCATTGCCACGGCGCCGCCTCCTGAGGAGCGTCGTCGGCAATCCTTCGGCTATCGCAACGATGGGGTTGCAAACTCCGAAGCTCGACCATATACGCGCGCTCTGCCTGCACGGGCTGCTCCCCGATAGCTCAGCGGTAGAGTAGGTGACTGTTAATCACTTGGTCGTTGGTTCGAATCCAACTCGGGGAGCCATCATCCTGAAACGGCAATGAAAAAGGGCGCGGCGAATTTTCTCGCCGCGCCCTTTTCTCATGTCGGGATCTGCCTGGGCAGGGTTCAGGCGATGAACTGTTCGGCGACGATCCGCTCGTCCAGCGCGTGGCCGGGATCGAACAGCAGCGCCAGCTCGGATTCATGAGCCACCTCGAGTGTCACCTCGGCAATGTCGCGCACTTCCTTCTGATCCGCGACGGCGGAGACCGGCCGCTTCGACGGCTCGCGCACGCGGAGCAGAATGCGGCTGCGATCGGGCAGCAGCGCGCCGTTCCAGCGCCGCGGGCGGAACGGGCTGATCGGAGTCAGCGCCAGCAGGTTCGAATCGAGCGGCAGGATCGGCCCATGCGCGGACAGGTTGTAGGCGGTCGATCCGGCGGGGGTCGCCACCAGCACGCCGTCGCACACCAACTCGTCGATCCGCACCCGGTCGTCGACCGAAACCTCGATCTTGGCGGTCTGGCGCGTTTCGCGCAGCAGCGAGACCTCGTTGATCGCGCAGAACGTCGTCTTTGCACCGTCCTGCGTCACGGCTTCCATGCGCAATGGAGCGATGGCGATCGAACGCGCGCGGTTTACCCGGTCGAGCAGTTTGCCGCCTTTGCGATACTTGTTCATCAGGAAACCGACGGTGCCCAGGTTGACGCCGTAGACCGGCTTCACATCGCCGCTGTCGAGCATCTGGTGCAGCGTGTGGAGCATGAAGCCGTCGCCGCCGATCACGGCCACCGCCTCCGCCTCGTCGATCGGACAGAACGCCTGCGACTGGCGCAGCTCGTGCGCCGCTTCCTGCGCGCGCTCGGTGTCCGAGGCGATCATCGCCAGCCGCGTGTATCCATTGGAAACGCCCAAGGTGCTTGGAACTCCGTCGTGCCCGGCGCACCCTATGGGGCACCGTCTCGATTTGCAACGCGCGCCGCACGCGGGCAGACGCAGGGGACAGATTGGGTCAACGGCGGGAAATGGATTTCATGGCTTCGAATCTCGATCGCCGCTCCCCCACCGACCGCCGGCGAAGCGGCGCCGGGCGTTCGCAGGAGCTGTTCTCCGCGATCGACGGAGGGCAGGTGGAAATTGTCTTTCAACCGCAGTTCTCATGCGGCGACGAGAGGCTGATCGGCGCGGAGGCGTTGGCGCGCTGGAACCACCAGCGCCGGGGGACGGGCGGGATCGATGCCCTGTTCGCGCTCGCCGGGGACGCAGCCGACGCTGCAGCGCTCACGCACCACATCGCCGGTCGGGCGCTGGCGGCCGCGGCACGCTGGCCCGATCCGCTGCGCCTCTCGCTCAACGTCACCGCCGCCGATATCGCCGCGGAGAATTTCGCCGACGCCTTTGGCGCACTGGCGCGGGAATCAGGTTTTCCGGCGGAACGACTGACGCTCGAACTTACCGAACAGGCGCTGGTGCGCGACATCGACGGCAGCGCGGCCCAACTCGCGCGGCTCGCCGGCCAGGGTATGCGCATCGCGCTCGACGACTTCGGCGCGGGCTTCTGCAACTTCCGCTATCTCAAGGTCCTGCCGCTCCATTATCTCAAGCTCGACCGATCCATGGTGGAGGGGATAGTCACGGATGAGCGCGATCTGGCCGTGCTGCGCGCGATCGTCGCCATGGCCGGGGCGCTCGACATCGCCGTGATCGCCGAGGGGATCGAGGACGAAGCGCAACTGGAGAAGGTGCGCAATGAAGGCTGCGCGGCGTTCCAGGGTTTCCTGCGCGCGCGGCCGATGACTGCGCAGGCGTTCGAGGAATTCGCGCAGTCCGGATAACGGGGGAAGCAGCGTTCGCCCGCGCCCTGCCGAATCCCAGCGAAGGCCGGGATCTCAGGCCACTGGCGCTCCGCTGATGGAGGGAGGCCCGGCCTGCGCTGGGGCTCGGGTGACGTCGGGTTGCCTGAGGCCCCCCGCTTTCGCGGGGACGTGTGCTAGGCAGCCAGTTCCTTCTCGCGCTTCTTCGTCTTGCGGACGATACCGCTCAGGCCCTTCGTCAACTGGAACAGTCCGTTCAGCCGTGACTTGGGATCGCTCCAGGCGCGGTTGATCACAAGCTTCATGTCGGGCCGCAGCTTGGCGGTGTCCTTCAGCCGCTCGACATAGGCGAGCAGGCCCGCGGGATCGGGGAAGTCGTCGTTGTGGAACGTCACCAACGTTCCGCGCGCGCCGACATCGACCTTCGCGATGTTGGCGACGATCGCCTGATGCTTGATCTCGATCAGGCGGATGAGATTCGCGGTGGCGTCGGGCAGGGGGCCGAAGCGGTCGATCATCTCGGCGGCCATCGCTTCGATCTCGGCGCTGTCGTTGGCGTCGTTGAGGCGGCGATAGAGCGCCATCCGAACGGCGAGATCGGGCACGTAGTCCTCCGGGATCATGATCGGCGCATCGACGGTGATCTGCGGGCTCAGCGGATCGCCGCCGCGCTCCAGCCCGGCATCGCCGGCCTTGGCCGCGAGGATCGCGTCCTCCAGCATCGACTGGTAGAGTTCGAATCCGACCTCGCGGATATGGCCCGACTGCTCGTCGCCCAGCAGATTGCCCGCGCCGCGGATGTCGAGGTCATGGCTGGCGAGCTGGAAGCCGGCGCCGAGGCTGTCGAGGTCGCCGAGTACTTTCAGCCGCTTCTCCGCGACCTCGGACAGCGCGACGTCCTTCTCGTAAGTCAGATAAGCATAGGCGCGCAGCTTCGACCGGCCCACGCGCCCGCGGAGCTGGTAGAGCTGCGCCAAGCCGAAGATGTCGGCCCGGTGGATGATGATCGTGTTGGCGCTCGGCAGATCGAGCCCGCTCTCGACGATCGTAGTCGATAGCAGCACATCGTACTTGCCCTCGTAGAACGCGCTCATCCGCTCCTCGATCTCGCCGGCGGCCATCTGGCCGTGCGCGGCGACGAACTTCACTTCGGGCACATGCTCGTGCAGCCAGTCCGACAGCGATTCCATGTCGGAGATGCGCGGCACGACGATAAAGCTCTGTCCGCCGCGATGATGCTCGCGCAGCAGTGCTTCGCGCATGACCATGTCGTCCCATTCCATCACGTAAGTGCGGACCGCGAGCCGGTCGACCGGCGGGGTCTGGATGGTCGAAAGCTCACGAAGGCCGGACATCGCCATCTGCAAGGTGCGCGGAATGGGCGTGGCGGTGAGGGTGAGGACGTGGACATCGGCGCGGAGCTGCTTGAGCTTCTCCTTGTGCGTGACGCCGAAGCGCTGCTCCTCATCCACAATCACGAGGCCGAGATTGCGGAACTTCGTGGATTTCGAGAGGATCGCGTGGGTGCCGATCACGATATCGACTTTGCCGTCCGCGAGACCCTCGCGGGTCTCCTCCATCTCCTTGGCCGGCACGAGGCGTGAGAGGCGCCCGATCCGCAGCGGGAAGCCCGCGAAACGCTCCATGAAGTTCGCGTAGTGCTGCCGCGCGAGCAGTGTGGTCGGCGCGACCACCGCCACCTGCTGCCCGGCCATCGCCGCGACGAAGGCGGCGCGTAGCGCGACCTCGGTCTTGCCGAAGCCCACATCGCCGCAGACCAGACGGTCCATCGGCCGGCCGGCTTCGAGATCGCCCAGAACGTCCTCGATCGCGCGGTCCTGATCGTCGGTTTCCTGCCATGGGAAACGATCGACGAACTGATTGAAGCTCGCCTCCTCCGCCGCCAGCACCGGAGCCTTCTTGAGCGCGCGCTGCGCTGCGACCTGCATCAGCTCGCCCGCTATTTCGCGGATGCGTTCCTTCAGACGCGCACGTCGTTTCTGCCACGCCTCGCCGCCGAGGCGGTCGAGCATGACCGCTTCCTCGCTGCTGCCGTAGCGGCTGAGGACGTCGATGTTCTCGACCGGGATGTAGAGCTTGTCGCCGCCCTTGTACTCCAGCATCACGCAGTCGTGCTGGCTCTTGCCGACCGCGATCGGCTCGAGCCCGAGATACTTGCCGATCCCGTGCTCGACATGGACGACCAGATCGCCCCGGTTGAGCGCGGACAGCTCGGCCAGGAAGGCGTCGGAGTCCTTGCGCTTCTTGCGGCGCCGGACGAGGCGGTCGCCGAGCACGTCCTGCTCGGTAAGCAGCTCCAGCTCGTCGTTCGCAAAGCCGGTTTCGAGCGGCAGGACCAACGCCACCGCCTGGCCCTTGGCGGCCATGCCGAGCGCTTCCTGCCAGCTATCGGCAAGCTGCGTCTTCGCCCCGGCCTCCGAGAGAATGGACGCGATGCGGGCGCGGCTGCCGGTGGAATAGGCGGCGAACAGCGCCTTCTTCCCGCTCCTGCCGATCGCGCCGAGGTGCTTGGCCGCGGCCTCGTAGACGTTGTCGCCTCGCGCGCGCTCGGGTGCGAAATCTCTTGCGGAGGAGAAGCCGAAGTCGATCACGCGATCGCTTTCGGGCTCGGCGAAGATGGTCGCGCGGTGGACGGGCTTCTCCTCCAGCGCGGCGCCGAACTCATCTTCCGTCAGATAAAGCGCGTCGGCGGGCAGCGGGCGGTAGCTTCCCTTGGCCTGCCCTCCGGTGGTCTTGCGCTGCTCGTGATAGTCGGAGATGTCCGACAGCCGCTCCTCGGCGGCCTGGAGCGCCGCGGAATCGATCGCCACCCTGTCGCCATCGCCGAGGTGATCGAACAGCGTCGCCATCCGCTCTTCGAACAGCGGCAGCCAATGCTCCATGCCCGCGAGACGGCGGCCTTCGCTGACCGCCTCGTAGAGCGGGTCCTGCGTCGCGTTGGCGCCGAACATCTCGCGGTAGCGGGTGCGGAAGCGCTTGATGCTGTCCTCGTCGAGCAGCGCCTCGCTCGCCGGCAGCAGCAGGTGCGACTTGAGCACGCCGGTGCTCATCTGGGTCGAGGGATCGAAACTGCGGAGGCTTTCGAGCTCGTCGCCGAAGAAGTCGAGCCGCAGTCCCTCGTCGAGCCCCGAGGGGAAGATGTCGACTATCGAGCCACGTACCGCGTACTCACCCTTGTCGATCACGGTGTCGGTTCGGCTGTAGCCCTGCCGCTGAAGCAGCGCGGCAAGGCTTTCGCGGCCGATCTCGATCCCCGGCTTGAACTCGCGCACACTTTCGCGAATCCGGAACGGTGTCAGCACGCGCTGGAGCACGGCGTTGACGGTGGTCACGAGCAGTTGCGATCCGGCCTTGCCTGCCTGGAGGCGATGCAGCGCCGAAAGCCTGCGGGCGCTGACGGTAAGAGCCGGGCTCGCGCGGTCGTAGGGCAGGCAATCCCAGGCCGGGAACTCGATGACTTCCAGCTCGGGCGCGAAGTACTGCGCCGCCTCCGTCACCGCGTGCATTGCCGCTTCGTCCGCCGCGATGAACACCGCGCGGCCCTTCGCCGCGCGCGCGAGATCGGCCATCACGAGAGGCTGCGCACCCCGCGCGACCGAGGCGAGCGTGAGCGGCCTCTCGGCCTTCAGGATACGGTGGAGGTCGGGCATGTCCTGTCCAAATCGTGTTGCCGCGCCCGCGTTCCGCGCACGAGCGAAAACCCGCCCGAGGGATTCGAGCGGGTGGGTCCCAGCGCCTCACATAGACATTCGGGGCGATTTGCCCACCCGTCATCCCAGCGAAATCCGGGATGACGACGTTTGGTGAGCTACGAAATCTCGACGTAGTCGAGCTTCTGCATCGCCGCCATCTGTGCGCCGGCAAACCGATCCGGCACTGCCCGGGTGCCGAGCGCCCATGCCATCACGTCGACGTCGTCCTCTTCCAACAGCGCCTCGAACCAGGCCAGCTCAGCGTCGCCCCAATCGGCGTGATAGCGGTCGAAGAAGCCGCCGATCATGTAGTCGGCCTCGCGCGTGCCGCGGTGCCAGGCGCGGAAGCGGGCGCGGGAGAGGCGGGTGGGGTTGGCCATGTGGGGCGCCTATCTTCCACGTCATGCCAGCGCAAGCTGACATCGCTCTCCATTGAGCAGCGCCGGACATGCGATCCGGCTTTCGCTGGGACGACGATAGCGGTTAAGAGCACCACATGCGCCCCGACATCCTCAACCCGCTGTTCGCCGAGACCGCGACGCTCGACGGCGTCGGGCCCAAGCTGCAAAAGCCGCTCGACAAGCTCGGCCTAACGCGGGTGAAGGACGTCGCCTATCACCTGCCCGAACGCTTCGTTACCCGCCGCCCGGTCGAGAACCTCGACGCCGCGAGCGAGGGCGAGCAGATCGTGATCGCACTTACCCCGACGGAGCATCGCGCCCCGCGCAGCGGCCGCGGCCCCTACCGGGTCCTCGCGCAGGATGCGGTCGGCAACGTCTGCGCGCTGACCTACTTCGGCCGCGCATCCTATACGGCGAAGAAGCAGCTCCCGGTGGGCGAGAAGCGCTGGGTGGCGGGCCGCCTGGATCGTTACGGCGACATGCTCCAGATCGTCCATCCGGACCACGTCTCGGAAGAGGGCGACAACGCGCTCGGTCAGCTCTGCGAACCGGTATACGCGCTGTCGGAGGGGCTGACGCAGCCGAAGGTTGCCAGCCTCGTCGAGCAAGCGCTCGCGCGGCTGCCCGAACTCCCCGAATGGATCGAACCGGGGCAGTTCGCGCGACAGAAATGGCCGGCCTGGGCCGACGCGCTCAAACTGGCGCACAAGGATGAGCATGCGGCCGCGCGCGAGAGGCTCGCCTACGACGAGCTCCTCGCCAACAGCCTCGCTCTGATGCTCGTACGGGCGGACAATCGCCGCCGGCGCGGTCAGCCACTGCAGGGCGACGGCGCTCTGCGTGCGAAGCTGCAACTGCCATTCCCGCTCACCGGCGCACAGAAGCGCTCGACCGCCGAGATCGAGGGCGATCTGGCACAGGAAGCGCCCATGCTGCGCCTGCTCCAGGGTGACGTCGGTGCGGGCAAGACGGTGGTGGCTCTGGAAGCCATGCTGATCGCGGTCGAGGCTGGCAGACAGGCGGCGCTACTCGCCCCCACTGAGATCCTCGCGCGCCAGCACTTCGAAACGCTGCGCGCCATGGCGCGGCCGACCGGGGTCGAGATCGCCCTGCTGACCGGCCGCGACAAGGGCAGGGCGCGCGAGTCGATCCTGATGGGGCTGATGGACGGCAGCATCGACATCGTCGTCGGCACCCACGCGATCTTTCAGGAGAGCGTCGCCTACCGGGACCTCGCGCTGGTCGTGATCGACGAGCAGCATCGCTTCGGCGTCGCGCAGCGGTTGCAGCTTGCGGGCAAGGGGCGCCGCACGCCGCACATCCTGGCGATGACCGCAACGCCGATCCCGCGCACGCTCACCCTCGCGCAGTACGGCGAGATGGATGTCAGCCGCCTCGACGAGATGCCGCCCGGACGTCAGGCGATCGACACCCGCGTGGTGGCGCAGGAACGGCTGCAGGACGTCGCCGAGGCCGTCGGCCGGCACATCGCGGGTGGGCAGCAGGCCTACTGGGTTTGTCCCATGGTGCGCGAGCACGAGAGCGAGGACATTGCCGCGGCCGAGGCGCGCTACGCTACCCTGCGCGAACGTTTCGGCGATACGGTCGTGCTGGTCCACGGGCAGCTCAAGCCGGAGCTGAAGGATGCCGCGATGGAGCGATTCGCGCGTGGCGAGGCGAAGCTGCTGGTTGCGACCACGGTGATCGAAGTCGGCGTCGATGTGCCAGCGGCGACCCTGATGGTGATCGAGCAGGCGGAACGCTTCGGCCTCGCACAACTCCACCAGTTGCGCGGCCGGGTGGGGCGGGGAAGCGAAAAATCGACTTGCCTGCTGCTGCGCGCCGACGCGCTATCCGAAACCGGCCGCGAACGCCTCGCCCTCATGCGCGAGACGCAGGACGGCTTTCGCCTCGCCGAGGAAGACCTGCGCCTGCGCGGCGGCGGTGAACTGCTCGGCACGCGCCAGTCGGGCGACACGCCGTTCCGCGTCGCCACCCTCGACCAGATCCAGCGCCTGCTCCCCCTCGCGCATGACGACGCGCGCCTGCTGATGGAACGCGACGGCGGGCTTGAGGGCGAACGCGGCACGGCGGCCCGCGTGCTGCTCTATCTGTTCGAGCGCGACTGGGGTGTGCAACTGCTGCGCGGGGGTTAGCGCAGCATGGCCACGAGCGCTTCGGCGCCGCGGCTCACGTCTTCCCAGGTGTAGATGAAATTGTCCTCGCCGCCGTACCAGGGATCGGCGACTTCCGCCCCTTCGCGGCCAGGCACGAGATCCATGAGCATGGCGACCTTCGCCCTGCTGTTCGCCGGCCGGAGGCGTTCGATATCGCGCATGTTCGAGCGGTCCATGCCGACGATCCAATCGAACCGGTCGAAATCATCCATCGCGAGTTGGCGCCCGCGATAATGCGAGATGTCGATCCCGTACCGTTTCGCCGTGGCGATGCTGCGCGGGTCGGGCTGCTCGCCGATGTGGTAGTCCGCGGTCCCGGCACTGTCGGCTGTGACATCAACTCCCGCGCGCGCCGCGGCATCGCGAAACGCCGCCTCCGCGAGCGGAGAGCGGCAGATGTTGCCAAGGCAGACGAACAGGACGGCGGGGGTGGTCATCATGATCTCCTCCCGCACTTGCGCTTGGGAGTTTTCCGGCCGTGAATGTCCGCCGGACATTCACGAGTCACGGAAAACTGGTCGGGGAGAGAGGATTCGAACCTCCGGCCCCTGCCTCCCGAAGACAGTGCTCTACCAGGCTGAGCTACTCCCCGACCGTGTCGGTCCCGTCCGGCGAAGTGCCGTGCGGGTCGAGGCAAGGCGGGCCCTATAGGCAGCGCGCGCCGGGGTGGCAAGCCGGCAATTGCAAGTCTAGGAAGTTGGCATGGCCAGCGCCGCACTTCCTGCCGATTCTTCGAATCGCGACCATCCCGAACAGCAGTATCTCGACCTGATGCGGCGCATCTGGAACGAGGGGAGCGAGCGGGTGGACCGCACCGGTATCGGCACGCGGTCGGTGTTCGGTGCGATGCTGCGCTTCGATCTCACGGACGGCGCGATGCCGCTCCTCACCACCAAGCGGGTCTACTGGAAGACCGCAACGCGCGAGATGCTGTGGTTTCTCACCGGCGAGACGAACATTCGCCCGCTGGTGCTCCAGGGCGTGAAGATCTGGAACGAGTGGCCGCATGCCCGCTATGTGCGCGAGACGGGTGATGTGATTGCGCTCGACGATTTCGTGCAGCGGATCGCCGAGGACGAGGTCTTCGCCGAACGCTGGGGCGATCTCGGCCCGGTCTATGGCAAGCAATGGGTCGATTGGCCAACCTACCGCTATCGCCCCGACGGCACGTACGAGAAGGGGCCGGGCATTAACCAGGTCGCGCAGGTGATCGAATCGCTGCGGACCGACCCGGGTAGCCGGCGCCATATCGTCGAGGGATGGAACGTCGCCGAGCTTGACCGCATGGCGCTGCCGCCATGCCACAAGACCTACCAGTTCCACGTTGCCGACGGGCGGCTCAACTGCGCGCTCTATCAGCGGAGTTGCGACGTGGCGCTGGGCCTGCCGTTCAACTTGTGGTCCGGCGCGCTGCTGCAGCGGATGATCGCGCAGCAGGTCGATCTCGAGCCCGGCGAGTTCGTGTGGATGGGGGGCGACGTGCACCTCTATCTCAACCACGAACACCTGATTACCGAACAGCTTTCGAGGGAACCGCAGGGGCGGCCGCGGCTTGAAATAGTGTGGCGGCCCGAGACGATTTTCGACTACCGCCTCGAGGACTTCGAGGTCCGCAATTATACGCCGCTGGGGGCGATCAAGGCCCCCGTGGCGGTCTGAGACGGGAGAGCTTGACCCCTCCCGAGCTGTGAAATAAAATAACTCACACGTATAAGAATGCGTCTCACGCTTTGGGAGATCACCCTATGGCCGACAGGCCCGACGCGGACCGGGAAGCAGGGGCCAACAAGCCCACGCTCCGGCTTCACGTTCCCGAACCCAAGTTCCGCCCCGGCGACACGGTGGACTTCAGTCATATCCAGGTCAGCGAGCCCGGCGCGCAGCCGCGCCCTGACGAGGCGTGCGACGCCAGGGAAACCGCGCCGCTCTGCCATGATCTGATCCGGGTTCTGGGCGATGACAATCACGCGCATGGCCCCTGGGACCCGAAGCTCGACCCGGACACCCTGCGCACCATGCTCGGCCATTTCGCGCTCGTACGCGCTTTCGATGAGCGCATGTTCCGCGGGCAGCGGCAGGGCAAGACCAGCTTCTATATGAAGTGCACCGGGGAGGAGGCGACCTCGGTCGCCGCTGCGATGGCGCTGGCGAGCGACGACATGGTGTTCCCCAGCTATCGCCAGCAGGGCGTACTGATCGTGCGCGGCTACGACCTGGTCGAGATGATCAACCAGATCTACTCGAACAAGGGCGACAAGCTGAAGGGCCGGCAGCTCCCAATCATGTACTCGAGCCGCGAGCACAGCTTCTTCTCGATCAGCGGCAATCTCGCGACCCAGACTCCGCAGGCGGTCGGCTGGGCGATGGCGAGCGCGATGAAGGGCGACAGCCGCATCGCCGCCACCTGGGTGGGCGAGGGCAGCACGGCGGAAGGCGACTTCCATTCGGCCTGCACCTTCGCAACCGTCTACAATGCACCGGTTATCCTCAACGTTATCAACAACCAGTGGGCGATCTCCAGCTTCTCCGGTTTCGCCGGCGCGGAGCGGACGACCTTTGCCGCGCGGGCGCTGGGCTATGGACTCGCGGGGCTGCGGGTCGACGGCAATGATGCGCTCGCTGTCTACGCCTCGCAGCGCTGGGCAGCCAACCGTGCGCGGGCCAATGCCGGGCCGACGCTGATCGAATACTTCACCTATCGCGCCGAGGGGCACTCGACCTCCGACGATCCGACCGGCTACCGCAGCGCGCAGGAGCGCGAGGAGTGGCCGCTGGGTGATCCGGTCATGCGGCTCAAGAACCACCTGATTGCGCTCGGCGAATGGGACGAGGAGCGGCAGGAGGCGATGGACCGCGAGGCGGCCGAGCGGGTCAAGGCCGCGACCAAGGAGGCCGAGAAGAACGGCGTTCTCGGCCACGGCATGCACCAGCCCTTCCGCACCATGTTCGAAGACGTGTTCGAGGAACTGCCCTGGCACCTCAAGGAACAGGCGGAGCAGGCGACGCGCGAGCGGCTCATCAAGTTCCACGGAGGGCGCCCGCAATGAGCGCCGAAGTGAAGGAAAACCAGGCGGCGCAGAGCGGCACCGAGCGCCGCCTCAACATGATCGAGGCGATCAACGACGCGCTCGACATCATGCTGGAGCGGGACCCCGACGTGATCGTGATGGGGGAGGATGTCGGCTACTTCGGCGGCGTCTTCCGTTGCACCGCCGGCCTGCAGAAGAAGCATGGCAAGACGCGGGTGTTCGACACGCCGATTTCCGAATGCGGGATCATCGGCGTCGCGGTCGGGATGGGCGCCTATGGCCTCAGGCCCGTGCCCGAGATCCAGTTCGCCGACTACATCTACCCGGGGCTCGACCAGCTCATCTCCGAAGCGGCCCGTCTGCGCTATCGCTCCGCGACCGAGTACATTGCGCCGATGACGGTGCGCTCGCCGTTCGGCGGCGGCATTTTCGGAGGGCAGACCCACAGCCAGAGCCCGGAGGCGATCTTCACCCACGTCTCGGGTCTCAAGACCGTGATCCCTTCGACGCCCTATGACGCCAAGGGGCTGCTGATCTCGTGCATCGAGGACAACGACCCGGTGATTTTCTTCGAGCCGAAGCGGATCTACAACGGGCCGTTCAGCGGCTACTACGACAAGCCGGCCGAACCGTGGAAGCGCCATCCGCAGAGCGTGGTGCCCGAGGGATACTACAAGATCCCGCTCGGCAAGGCGCGCACGGTGACCGAGGGCGACGCGATGACCGTGCTGACTTACGGCACGATGGTCCACGTAGTCGAATCGGTCTGCCGCGAGAAGGGCGTCGAAGCGGAGATCCTCGACCTCCGCACGCTGGTGCCGATCGACATCGAGGCGATCGAAGCCTCGGTCGAACGGACCGGCAAGTGCCTGATCGTGCACGAGGCGACCCGCACCTCCGGCTTCGGCGCGGAACTCTCCGCGCTCGTCACCGAGCGCTGCTTCTATCACCTCGAAGCCCCGGTCGAGCGCGTGACCGGCTTCGACACCCCCTATCCGCACAGCCTCGAATGGGCCTATTTCCCCGGCCCGGTTCGCATCGGCGAAGCGATCGACAAGCTTCTGAAGGACTGACGCAGATGGCCAGATTCACCTTCAATCTTCCCGACATCGGCGAAGGCATTGCCGAGGCCGAGATCGTCGACTGGCACGTCAAGGTCGGCGATAGCGTAGAGGAAGACGACCGCCTCGCCGACATGATGACCGACAAGGCGACCGTCGAAATGGAAAGCCCGGTCGCGGGCAAGGTCGTCGAGGTTGCCGGCGAGATCGGCGACACGATCGCGATCGGCTCGATGCTGGTGGTGATCGAGACCGAGGGCGAGGTGCCCGAGGACGTGCAGGGGGCAGAAGACGCCGCGCCCGCGCCGAAAGCCGATGAGGTCGAGGAACGGATCGAGGTGGAGACCTCGGATGCGAGCGACGCCGACGATGCGATTGCGGCGGAACAGCCTCAAGACGCCAAACCCGTTCGCCCTGAGCTTGTCGAAGGGCCGTCCTCCACTTCTGGCGCGGCGCCGGAAGAAAAAAGCGGTGCTTCGACAAGCTCAGCACGAACGGGGGGGAAGAAGGTTCTTGCCTCTCCTGCCGTGCGTGCCCGCGCGAAGGACCTCGGCATCGACCTCGCCGAAGTAAAGCCGGCCGAGGACGGGCGCGTGCGTCACGCCGATCTCGACAGCTTCCTAGCCTACAACGCCGGCAGCGGGTTCTCGTCCGCGGGCCGCGCACGGGCTGACGAGGAGATCAAGGTCATCGGCCTGCGCAAGCGCATCGCGCAGAACATGGCTGAATCAAAGCGCAACATCCCGCATTTCTCCTACGTCGAGGAATGCGATGTGACCGAGCTTGAGCGGCTGCGCGCCGATCTCAACGCGAACCGTGGGAACAAGCCGAAGCTCACCATGCTGCCGCTGCTGATCTCCGCAATCTGCCGGACGCTGCCGGACTTCCCGATGATTAACGCGCGCTACGACGACGAGGCGGGCGTGGTCACGCGCCACGGCGCCGTCCACCTCGGCATGGCGACGCAGACCGACAAGGGCCTGATGGTCCCGGTGATCCGCGACGCACAGGCGAAGAACCTGTGGCAGCTCGCGCGCGAGATCGGCCGCCTGGCGGACGCCGCGCGCGACGGGTCCGCGAAGTCGGAGGAGCTCTCCGGCTCGACGCTCACGCTCACTTCGCTCGGTCCGCTGGGCGGCGTGGCGACGACGCCGGTCATCAACCGCCCCGAAGTCGCGATCATCGGACCCAACCGGATCATCGAGCGGCCGATGTTCGTGCCGGATGGCGTGGGCGGTGAGCGGATCGAGAAGCGCAAGCTGATGAACGTCTCGATCAGCTGCGATCACCGGGTGGTCGACGGCTACGACGCGGCCAGCTTCGTCCAGGCGCTGAAGAAGCTGCTCGAGACGCCGGTGCTCCTGCTGGCGGACTGACCGGTGGAGGGGCCTTCGCACCAATGCCCCTCCGTCAGCCGCCTGCGGCGTTTGCCACTTCTCCATTTGCGCTTCGCGAAAATGGGGAGGATCGGGTAGGCTCGTTTTCATGGCCACCGACCCCCGCGTAGACGCCTATATCGACAAGGCCGAGCCCTTCGCGCAGCCGATCCTTCGGCATGTCCGCGCTCTCGTGCATTCCGCGCTCCCGGAGGCGGAGGAGGCGATCAAATGGGGCATGCCGCACTTCACGGTGGGCGGTAAGAACGTGGTCGGGATGGCGGCGTTCAGGGCGCATGCGGCAGTGATGATTCACGGCGAGGATGACTCGGCGGAAGGCATGGGCACTCTCGGCAAGATCGGCGCGCTCGGAGATTTGCCGCCGGACGAGAACCTCGCGGCACGCTTCCGGGCGGCTGCCGATGCGTTCGCTTCAGGAAAAGCATCGACGCGCGCGGCGAAACCCAAGCCGGAGATCGCGATGCCGGACGACTTCGGCAGCGCGCTCGAGGCTGCGCCGCAGGCGCGCGCGTTCTTCGGCACGCTCGCGCCGTCCTACCGCCGCGAGTACCTGGAATGGATCCTCGAGGCGAAGCGCCCGGAAACGCGCGCGAAGCGCATCGCCACTGCCGTTGAGTGGCTCGGCGAGGGCAAGAAGCGCAACTGGAAGTACGCAGGCTGCTAGTCGGCCCGCTCAGCGCACGATGGCGCTGTAGGTCACGCGGGCGGCGCTCGAGGCGGCGCTGCCGTCGTTGAAGCGCCAGCGCAAGTGCGTCACGTCCTCGGGCGAGGCGAGGCGGCTGCCGTCGCGGTCGGTGATCCGCATCCTGCCCAGCCGGCCCCAGGTTCGCCCGCCATCAATCGAGACCTCGAGCACGTCCGAACTGCTCCGCTGGAAGGCGAGCGCACGCGGTATTGCGCTGGAGACCGTGACCGGATCGCCGCTCCGCCAACCGTGCCATTCGACCATCAGCACGACCTTGTCGCCGGGCCGCAGGTTCTCGGCCGGCTCGATCGTGCGAACCCGCTCTCCGCCGGGTGTGGTCGCGACGCGCTCCACGTAGACAGCGCGCGAGATGCCGCTCGCGGATTGTGCCGCCACGCCGCTCGCGGCGAAGCAGGCGAGGCTGCCGATCACGAGGCCGATACGCATGGTTTCCCCCTTCGTCTCCTCGGGCTCCGAGATGACGCGAACAGACGAAAATATGGTTAACGAACGCGTCCGCACGGGTGCTTTTCAACACGTGAAAAAGCCGCGCGCGAGGCCATTGACAGCCCTTTCCGGCTGCCCTAGTGGCGCGGCTCCCAAGCGGTGCACCGCCCGAGAATGCGCGGGTGTAGCTCAGTTGGTTAGAGCGCCGGCCTGTCACGCCGGAGGTCGCGGGTTCGAGTCCCGTCACTCGCGCCACTTGGGATTTTCTTCCAGATTTGATCGTGAGTGATGGCAACACCGCGCAACGGGTCACCCCCAGCGGCCGGTTTCCATCCAGATCAGGAAGCGCCTGAGCGGCAGCAGCCAGACGAGGCCCAGCGCGAGGTAGATCGGAGTCTGTGCCCAGGCCGGCCAGCCGTCGATGAGATCGGGCACGTAGCGCGCGATCAGCAGGCCGTAGACCGTCAGGCCGGCAAGCAGCCCCAGGATCCCCACCGGGAGGCGCCAGCTCGGTTCTTCGCGCATCAGAACGGTCCGTAGAGCCGGGTGGGCGTGACGACCAGATCGAGCGGCATGTCGTGCGGTTCGACCGGCAGTTCGTCGACGAGCTGGCTATCCCACGCGAGGCCGATCCGCAGCGTGTCCGGGTGCGCGGCCAGCCAGCGGTCGTAGTGTCCCCCGCCTTGTCCCAGGCGGTCGCCGCGATCGGTGAAGCCGAGCAGCGGCATTAACAGCACCTGCGGCTCGATCGCTTCGGCATCGGCTGCGGGCTGGCGAATCGCGAACGGGCCGTCGACGAGATCGCTCTCCCCAAACGGATCGGTATGCCGGGCGAATTCCATCGGTGCCTCGCGCGTGGCGAAACGGGGAAGGGCGACCGGGTGCCCGCGCTCGGCGAAGAACCGGGCATAGGACGCGGCCGGCGCCTCGTGCGGATGCGCGAGGTAGAGGCCGATCGCGGCGCCGTCCGGAATGCGTTCGAGCAGCGGCGCGGGCGGGCGGTGGAACACGAGCGCGCGAATCTGCTCGGGCAAGGCGGCGACATGCTCGCGGCGCGCGGCGCGCAGCGCCTTCCTCAGTTCGGCCTTGGTCATGTCCTGCATATATCGGGGAAATCGAGTGGCGGAACCACCATGGGTCGTTTGCCGGCGAAATCCTCTGACGCCTAAACGTCAGGTGGGCGCCGTATGCCCGGGCCCCCCGGACGAACCAGTGGACCAAGGCAGGGACAGCTCCCGTTGGATTGCTTATAGCCTCAGGGATATTCTAGCGGCTCGTGCCGGGCAGTCCCGCCAGCCTCTATCTAGTGCGCCGCCGCCTTGCTCTCAAGCTTCTCGGCGCAATTCTCGAGCAGGTCGGCGAAACGCTCGAGAGCGGGGGCGAGTCCCGGATCGCGAAACAGATCGGGAGCGGGGGAACCCGCTCCAGGCTTCGCTCTCAGTTCATCGAGTTCCCGGCGCGCTGTCTCGATCTCGGCCCGCGCCGCCGCAGCGTCCACTTCGGCGTCCTGCAGCGCGGCGCGAAGCCGCTTGACCTCCTCCTCACGGTCCACCGATGCGCCGCCCCGCTGCTCGTGCAGCTCGTCCGCCAGCAGGAGCGCGGCAAAGAGCAGGTTCTGAGCGTCCCGGGCCGTGAGATTGCTTCCGAGCTGCTGCAGCTTGGCGTCGACAGTCTCCCCCAGGCGGGCAACGTGTGCTTCCTCGCCCTCGGCGCAGGCGACCATATATTCGCGACCGCCGATCAGGAGCTTGACCTCGCTCATCGTTCCAGCCTCTCGATCAGTTCGTCCAGCTCCTTGAGCGCGCCGGTGGCCGCTTCGCGCAGCCGTCCGTGCTCGACCACGAGGCCGGAGACCGAGGGCGGAGCGGGGCGGTAGTCGTCCGCCGCCTTGGCGATCCGGCCGAGCGCGGTTTCGATGCGCTGCACGGCGCGTTCGATACGCTCGCCATTCATAAGGCCAAACTATCGCAAATATGTGACGGAGCAAAGCCTTGTCGTCGCCTGTTGATAAGTTGGACTGGTTTGGAGGCAGGGGACGTGTCGCGGCGCGCTGTTGACCTGCGCCTGTGCGTCCGCAAAGGCTTCGCGCGCCCGAATCGACCGGGCATGCGCATTATCTCACGTCCTCCAGGAGCATACCCCGCATGAGCCTCGATCCGACCCGCCTGGCGCCGATGGCCAATGCCATCCGGGCGCTGTCGATGGATGCGGTGCAGGCGGCGAATTCGGGGCATCCCGGCATGCCGATGGGCATGGCCGACGTCGCCGCGGTCCTGTGGTCGAAGTATCTGAAATTCGACCCGTCCACGCCCGACTGGGCGGACCGCGACCGCTTCGTGCTCAGCGCCGGGCACGGTTCGATGCTGATCTACTCGCTGCTCCACCTGTCGGGCTACGCGCATCCGACGATGGAGGAGATCAGGAATTTCCGCCAGCTCGGCAGCCCCTGCGCGGGCCATCCGGAGAATTTCCTGCTGGACGGCGTGGAATGCACGACCGGTCCGCTCGGCCAGGGTCTGGCGATGGCGGTCGGCATGGCGGTCGCCGAGCGGCACCTCAACGCCGAGTTCGGCGACGATCTGGTCGATCACCGCACCTGGGTCGTCGCGGGCGACGGCTGCCTCATGGAAGGCATCAACCACGAAGCGATCGGGATCGCCGGGCACCTCAAGCTCCGCCGCATGATCGTGCTGTGGGACGACAACCGCATCACCATCGACGGCTCGACCGATCTCTCGACGAGCGAGGACATCCGCGCGCGCTATGACGCGACGGGCTGGCACACGGTCGCCTGCGACGGGCACGACCCGGCCGATATCCAGCGCGCGCTGGACGAGGCGCTTGCGGACGAGCGTCCGTCGCTGGTGGCCTGCCGCACCGTGATCGGCAAGGGCGCGCCCAACAAGCAGGGCACGTCCGCGACCCACGGCGCGCCGCTCGGCGCTGAGGAGATCGCCGCGGCGCGCGAGGAACTGGGCTGGACCGCGGAACCATTCGAGATTCCCGAAGCGATTCTCGCCGACTGGCACGCGACCGGCGAGCGCGGTGCGAAGGCTCGTGGCGACTGGCATGCCCGGCTCGCGGCTTCGGATCGCAAGGCCGAGTTCGAACGGCGCATGGCCGGCGACCTCCCCGCGGGCGAGGACGCCGCTAGGGCCTTCGCCGAGTGGCTCGGGAAGGACCAGAAGGTCGCCACCCGCAAGGCCTCGGAGCTGGCGCTCGAGGTCCTCACGCCGCGTCTGCCCGAGATGGTCGGCGGCTCGGCCGACCTCACCGGATCGAACAACACCAAGACCAAGGCGATGGAGCCGCTCACGGCCGACAATTACGGCGGGCGCTACGTCTATTACGGCATCCGCGAATTCGGCATGGCCGCGGCGATGAACGGCATGGCGCTGCACGGCGGCGTGATCCCGTACGGCGGCACGTTCCTGATCTTCAGCGACTATTGCCGCAACGCGGTCCGCCTCTCCGCCCTGCAGCAGGCGCGGGTGATCTACGTCTTCACGCACGATTCGATCGGGCTGGGCGAGGACGGGCCGACTCACCAGCCGATCGAGCAGGTGATGAGCCTGCGGCTGATCCCGAACCTCAACGTGTACCGCCCGGCGGATGTCATCGAGACCGCCGAGTGCTGGAACCTCGCGCTCCAGACCAAGGGCACGCCCTCGGTCCTGGCGCTGAGCCGGCAGAACCTGCCGCAACTCCGCCATGAGGGCGAGATGCTCAGCGCCAAGGGCGCCTATCGCCTGCGCGCGGCCGAGGCGGAGCGCAAGGTCGTGCTGATCGCGACCGGCTCCGAAGTGCAGGTCGCCTGCGATGTGGCGGATGCGCTTGAAAGCCAGGGCATCGGCGCCGATGTGGTCTCCATGCCGTGCATGGAACTGTTCGAGGACCAGGACGAAGCCTACCGGCGCGATCTGCTGCCGGCGGGCACGCTTAAGGTCTCGATCGAGGCCGGCTCGACCCTCGGGTGGGAGCGGTACACCGGCACGGACGGGCTGCAGATCGGCCTCGACCGCTTCGGCGCCTCCGCACCGGCGGAGGAATTGTTCGCGAAATTCGGCTTCACCGCTGAAGCCATCGTTCCCAAAATCCGGGCCAAACTCGGCCTTTAGCAGGAGCTCTTCATATGGCGACCAAGGTTGCGATCAACGGTTTCGGACGTATCGGGCGGCTCGTGGCGCGGGCCATCCTGGAGCGCGACGACCATGATCTCGAACTCGTCTCGATCAACGATCTCGCCGACACCGAGTCCAACGCGCTGCTGTTCGGCTTCGACAGCACGCACGGCCGCTTTCCCGGCAAGGTCGAGACCGATGGCAACGACCTGGTCGTCAACGGCAAGCGCATCCACGTCACCGCCGAGCGCGAGCCGGGCAAGCTGCCGCACAAGGCGAACGGTATCGACATCGTGCTCGAGTGCACCGGCTTCTTCCAGTCCGACGAGGCGAGCCGTCCGCACCTCGACGCGGGCGCCAAGCGCGTCCTGATCTCCGCCCCCGCGACGGGCGTGTCGAAGACCATCGTGTTCGGCGTCAATCAGGACACGCTGACCGCGGACGACGTGATCGTCTCCAACGCGAGCTGCACCACCAACTGCCTCGCGCCGGTCGCCAAGGTGCTGCACGAGGCCGTGGGCATCGAGCGCGGCTTCATGACCACGATCCACAGCTACACCAACGACCAGCGCATGCTCGACCAGATCCACAAGGATCTGCGCCGCGCCCGCGCCGGCGCGCAGAACATGATCCCTACCACCACCGGCGCCGCGCGCGCGGTCGGGCTCGTCCTGCCGGAGCTCAAGGGCAAGCTCGACGGCTCCTCGGTCCGCGTGCCGACGCCGAACGTCAGCCTGATCGACCTCGTCTTCACCCCCGGCCGCGATACCAGCGCGGAGGAGCTCAACGCCGCGCTCAAGGCCGCTTCGGAAGGCGCGATGAAGGGCGTGCTCGACTACACCGACCAGCCGCTCGTCTCGAGCGACTTCAACCACTATCCGGCGAGTTCGACCGTCGACAGCCTCGAGACCGCCGTGCTCGAAGGCAAGCTCGCCCGCGTGGTGAGCTGGTACGACAACGAGTGGGGCTTCTCCAACCGCATGATCGACACCGCCGGCGTGATGGCGGGGCTGATCTGAGCTGGAGAAGCCGTTCGTGCTGAGTCCTGAGCCTGCCGAAGGATCGAAGCACCGCACTTTCTTCTAGCGCAACGCCCGAAAGAAAAGCGGCCCTTCGACAGGCTCAGGGCGAACGGAGGTTTGGTTTGGCGAAGTTCAAGACTCTCGACGATCTCGGCGACGTGACCGGCAAGGTCGCGCTCGTGCGCGTCGATCTCAATCTGCCGATGAAGGACGGTTCCGCAACCGACGTCACCCGCGTCGAGGCGAGCATGCCGACGATCCTCGAGCTGGCGGACGCGGGCGCCAAGGTGCTGCTACTCGCGCACTTCGGCCGGCCCAAGGGCCAGCGTCATTCGACGATGAGCACGAGCTACGTCCAGGGCGACGTGTCGCGCGTGCTCGGACGCGAGATCATGTTCATCTCGGAGGTGGCGGGCCCGGTGGTCGAACAGTCGATCTCGATCCTGCGCAACGGCGACATCGGCCTGCTCGACAACGTCCGCTTCTGGCCGGGCGAGGAAGCGAACGACCCCGAGTTCGCGAAGGGCATCGCGGCGAACGCCGACTTCTACGTCAACGACGCCTTCTCCGCCGCGCACCGCGCGCATGCCAGCACCGAGGGGCTGGCACACCTGCTGCCCGCCTATGCCGGCAGGGCGATGGAGAAGGAACTGACCGCGCTGGACAAGGCGCTCGGCAATCCCGAGCAGCCGGTCGCCGCCGTGGTCGGCGGGGCGAAGGTCTCGACCAAGCTCGCCGTGCTCGAAAACCTGGTCGGGCGCGTGCAGCACCTGATCATCGGCGGCGGCATGGCCAACACCTTCCTCGCCGCGCGCGGGGTCGATGTCGGCAAGTCGCTGTGCGAGCACGAGCTCACCGCGACGGCCAACGCCATCATGGACAAGGCCGATCACGCCGGCTGCACCGTGCATCTGCCCTACGACGTCGTGGTGGCGAAGGAATTCGCCGCCAACCCGCCGAGCCTGCGCACCTGCAACGTGCATGAGGTCGCCGTCGACGAGATGATCCTCGATATCGGCCCGCAGGCGACCGAGGCGCTGGCCGACGTGCTCAAGACCTGCCGCACGCTGGTGTGGAACGGCCCGCTCGGCGCGTTCGAGACCGAGCCGTTCGACACCGCCACCGTCGCGCTCGCCCGCACTGCCGCGGCGCTGACGCAGGACGGCTCGCTCATTTCCGTGGCCGGGGGCGGCGATACCGTTGCGGCGCTCAACCATGCAGGCGTGGCGAAGGATTTTACTTACGTTTCAACCGCCGGCGGCGCCTTCCTCGAATGGATGGAGGGTAAGGAGCTTCCCGGCGTGGCGGCTTTGACGTGTTGAGATGGCTGGTCGCGCTCGTGCTGGCAGTGATATCCCTGCCGGCCTCCGCTCAGGACGACTACGCGGAGTTCGGAGCGTTCCTCGAACAGTTCCGCAAGGATAGCGCAACACCGTCACTCAGCGCGGTTATCGTCAAGGATGGCCGGATCGCCTGGGAAGGCTACTTCGGGACATACGACGACGAGGGGGATCTTCCGACGACGGCCGACACGACCTATTCGATCGCCTCGGTAACGAAGCCCATCGCAGCCACCGCGATTCTGGCCGAAGGTCTTGCCGGCGCTCTCGCCCTGGACACTCCCATGAGCGCGGACCCGGGTTGGGCCGACACCTGCGAATGGCTGTCGGGATCACCGATCCCGTTCGGCGGCGGGGGCGTTGACCGTCTCGGAAATCCCATAGCGCCGATAGATTGCGCCCGGCCGACGACGCTCGCCGAGATGCTCGACATGCGCGCCAACGGTGACTCGTTCGTCTACAACCCGATCGCCTTCGCCCGGATCGACCGTGCGATTTCGGGCGCGGGCGGCCGGACCCTGAGGGCGATCGTGCGCGACCGCGTGGCTGAGCCGTCAGGTATGCGCAACGTTGCGCTGGGATGGCACGATCCCGAAGGCGGGGATGCGCTGCGGTTCCTCGCACCCCCGTTCCACGTGATCGACGGACGCCCGGTCAAGCAGGCGATATCCGACGACGATTTCCGGGCCGCGGCCGGGATCAAAGCCTCCCCGCGGGCGCTCGCCGCGTTCGATATCGCTTACGATGCCGGGGTGCTGATCCCGCCGGCTTTGCGGAAGCGTCTGCTGGAAGACGTGGAGATCGGTCCACTCGGCGACTACCGGCAGGGCTGGTGGCTCGAGGACTGGAACGGCGAGCGCCTGATGTGGCACTCGGGTTGGGACGAGAAGCGATATTCGGCGCTCTATCTCAAAGTCCCGGGCAAGCGCCTGACATTGATCGTTCTCGCCAATACCGAGGCGCTGTGGTGGGGCAATTCGCTGGTCAAGGCCGAGGTTTCCGAAAGCCCTGTCGCCCGGCAATTCCTCGAACGCTACGCGGAGTAGACTGGACGACCGTCTGGAGAAGAATGGCATGAGCGAGGCATCGGCGGTGAGCGAGGGAAGCGGGCTCACCCTGATCACCGAAGGTGAGTGGGCCGGCTGGTCCAGATGGATCGGCGACCCGTTCGAGGAGCGCGCAGGCCCGTTCTACGACAAGGAACTGGAGGATGGCTCGTTCATCTCCGCCTTTCGCGCTGAAGAGCGGCACATGAACGGCGCCGGCTTCATGCACGGCGGATGCCTGATGACTTTTGCCGATTCGGCGATCTTCACGATTGCCCGCAAGGCGATGGGGGACAGCCGCGGCGTCACGCTCCACCTGACGGGCGATTTCCTCGATCCTGCCCGCGTGGGCCAGTTGATCGAGGCACGCGGAGAGGTCGTGCGCGCGGGCGGCAAGACGGTGTTCGTGCAGGGTATCGTCACGGCCGACGGCCAGCCCGTGCTGCGCTTCGACGGGATCATTCGCAAGGTTTCCGGCACGCGCGCCTGAACCCGGTTGCCCGGACGGCAGACGCTGGCTAAGGGCTCGCGCGCATACGAATGCATAAGCCAAGGGGTAGACGATGAATCAGCAGGAAATGACCGATCGCATCGCAACGGGCCAGGGCTTCATCGCCGCGCTCGACCAATCGGGAGGGTCCACCCCGAAGGCGCTGCGCGGTTACGGCATCGAGGACGGCGCCTGGAACGGCGACGACGAGATGTTCGCGCTGATCCACGAGATGCGTAGCCGCATCATCGAGAGCCCCTGCTTCGGCAACGGCAAGGTCCTGGGCGCCATCCTGTTCGAGAAGACCATGGACGGCACGAGCGGCGGCAAGCCGGTGCCCGACCGCCTGAAGGAGCGCGGCATCGTTCCCTTCCTCAAGGTCGACAAGGGGCTGGAGGACGAGGCGAACGGCGTCCAGCTCATGAAGCCGATGCCGGACCTCGAAAGCCTGCTTGCCCGTGCGCGGGACAAGGGCGTGTTCGGCACCAAGATGCGCTCGGTCATCAAGGCGAACGACACGGCGGGGATCAAGGCGGTCGTCCGCCAGCAGTTCGCCGAGGGCGCACGCATCCTGGCGATGGGCCTGATGCCGATTCTCGAGCCGGAATACGGTATCAAGTCGCCGGACCGCGCCGAGGGCGAGAAGGTCCTGCTCGAAGCGATCATGGAAGGGCTCGACGCGCTTCCGGAAGGGCAGCAGGTCATGCTCAAGCTGTCGATCCCGGCCGAGGCGGGCCTCTATCGCCCCGCGATCGAACACCCTGCCGTGCTGCGCGTGGTCGCGCTCTCGGGCGGCTACAGCACCGAGGAAGCCTGCGCCGAGCTGGCGAAGAACCCCGGCATGATCGCCAGCTTCAGCCGCGGCCTGCTCCAGGACTTGCGCGCGACCCAGAGCGACGAGGAATTCGACGCCACGCTAGGGGCGGCGATCGACCGCATCCACGCGGCCAGCGTGGCCTGACATCCTCCCCGTTTTCGCCGAAGGCGCAAATGGGGAGGGGGACCGCGAGACGCGAAGCGGCTCGGGGTGGAGGGGTCTTGCGTGACTTCGCCCCTCCGTCACGCGCCTACGGCGCGCGCCACCTCCCCATTTGTGCTGCGCAAAAATTGGGGAGGACCTGATTACCGCGCCTCGTATACGAACCGGTACTCCTCCTGCCGGGTTTCCCGATCGGCCTTCTTCTCGGGAATGCCCGAGACCAGCGCGATCACGCGGCCGTGGGTGCCGTAGGTCTCGCCGAGCGTGATGTCGGTCGTGTCGCGCCAGCCCGCGCCGTCGACCTGCGTCTTCACGATCAGCCGTCCGGCCCAGACGCAGCGCGCGTTCTCTGGGCAGCGGCTGTCCTCCACCACGCCCTTGGGCGTGACTACGAGATCGCCGACCTGAACCGGTTGCCCGATCGGCACCGCGTAACCCGCGGGCATCGGCGTCCTCTCCACGTTCGGCGCGTCGGGGACCACCACACAGGCGGCGAGCGAGAGCGAGGCGAGGCCGGCGAAGGCGAGGGTGCGTGGGCGGTTCATGAGCACAGTAAACGCGCAAGGCCGCTTTCCGGGCCCTGAACGTGTGACGAGCGCGTGACGAATCCCCTCGGCCGCACTACCTACCGCGCGATGACCGACACGCCCCACACCACACACCTCTACCTCATCTCGCCCCAGGACGTCGGCGGCAGCTTCCCGGACCGTCTGGCGCGCGCGCTCGATGCGGGGGAGGTCGCTGCGTTCCAGTTTCGCGTGAAGGGCCTCGATCAGCACGACGAAGCCCGGCTCGCCGCGCCGCTGCAGGAGATCTGCGCCGCGCACGACTGCGCCTTCATCGTCAACGATTCGGTCGCGCTTGCGAAGCGGCTCGGAGCGGACGGCGTGCATCTCGGGCAGTCCGACGGTTCGCCGAAGGATGCGCGCGAAGCCCTCGGGCGGGAGGCGCAGATCGGCGTCACCTGCCACGCCTCCAGGCACCTGGCACTCGAAGCGGGTGAGGCCGGGGCGGACTACGTCGCCTTCGGCAGCTTCTTCCCGAGCGAGACCAAGGCGAGCGAGCATCGGCCCGATCTCGATCTGCTCGCCTGGTGGCAGGCGGTAGTCGAGATTCCCTGCGTCGCGATCGGCGGCATTACGCCGGAGAACTGCGGTCCGCTGGTGGCGGCCGGCGCCGACTTCCTCGCGGTGAGCCATGCCGTGTGGGGCGGGGACGAGGCCGAGGCCGTGCGTGCATTCCACCGCGCGATCGCCGCTGCGGCGCCGAAGGACTAGGCGCCTTTTTCCCCGCTTTCCGGATATTTGCGCGGCAGACGCGGAAATATCCCCGGCATCGCGCGTTCTTCGGGGCGAGGGGCGGGTCGCGTCCCGGCAACCGGGAGAACTCCATGCGCCTTGCACTTGCCGCCGCTTCCTTGATCGTCCTGTCCGCCTGCGGGTTGAACGGCACCGACGGCGACGGGGCCGACAGCGAAGCGACCGCGGCTCCCACCGCGCCGGCGGACGACAACCTCGCCGATTCGATGGCCTCGCGCGATCCCGCGCCGGGAGAGCGCGTGGTGCCCGAGATTCCCGACGTCGAGGAGCGCCCTCTGATGCAGGTGCAGGTGGTGCTCGACCGGCAGGGCTTCGGGCCCGGGGTGATCGACGGCGCCATGGGTATGAGCACGGAGAACGCGCTGCGCGGCTTTCAGGAAGCGAACGAGCTGGAGGCGACCGGCGAGCTGGACGAATCGACGCGCCAGGCTCTCGCGCAATGGGACAACATCGCCGCGACGCGCGTGGTCCGCATCCCCGAGGCGTGGGGGAAGCTCACCTTCGCGCCGGTTCCCGACGATCCGGCCGAGCAGGCGGAGATGGAGCGGCTTGGCTACGAAACGCTGGCCGAGAAGCTGGCCGAGCGGTTTCACACGACCGTCGAGGTGCTCGAAACGCTCAATCCCGGCGGCAAGCCAGCGGGCATGACCGGGGCCGCCGAAAAATCTGCGACCACGGGCGCAGCGGGCCGCGGCGGCGAGGGCGAACGGCAGGCGAAGTTCACGGCGGGGCAGCTCGTGCGCGTTCCCAACATCGGCGCGGACCGGATCGCGCCGGGGGCGATCGAGAATCCGGACTGGCAGCGCACGCTGCAGATGCTCGGCGTCGGCAGTGAGCAGCCCGAGGTCTCGCGGATCGTCGTCAGCAAGTCCAAGGGCACGCTGCGCGCCTATGATGGCGAGGACAACCTCGTGGCGCTGTTCACCGTCACCTCGGGCTCGGAGCACGACCCGTTGCCGCTTGGCGAGTGGGGCGTGAACGGCGTCGCCTTCAACCCGCCCTTCGCCTACGATCCTTCGCTGTTCTGGGACGTGCCCGACCACGAGGAGGAGCAGCAGATCCCGCCGGGGCCCAACAACCCTGTCGGGGTGGTCTGGATCGATCTCACCAAGGAACACTATGGCATCCACGGAACGCCCGAGCCGCAGACGATCGGCCGCACCCAGAGCCATGGCTGCGTGCGGCTGACCAACTGGGATGCGGCCCGGCTCGCGGAAATGGTGACGGGGAGCACAAAAGTGCTATTCGAGGCCTGATGGCGCTGAACTTCGTCGACAGGATGCTCACGGTGGTGGTCACGGCCACGCTCACTTCGGCCGTGTGGATCATCGCGGGCGGCAGCCTGATCGAGCTGGCCGATGGCGAAAACCAGCGCGACGCGACGCGCCCGGCCGAAGCGGCGCCCAGCCCGACTCCGCCACCGGACGAGGACGGCGCCGCGCGGCGGGCGGACGCCCTCGACGCCGCGGCCGCCGGCTCACCCGGTGCCATCGAGCTGCACGAGCTGGTCATCCCGGTCCTCAACGTGCGTGCTCAGGACCTCACCGATACCTTCACCGACGAACGCGCCGACACGCAGCGTCTGCACGAGGCGATCGACATCATGGCCCCCCGCGGCACCACGGTGATCGCGGCGACGCCGGGGCGGATCGAGAAGCTGTTCCGTTCGAAAGCCGGCGGCAATACGATCTACATCCGCTCGAACGACGGGCAGACGATCTATTACTACGCCCATCTCGACAAGTACGCCGAAGGGCTGCGGGAAGGGCAGCGCATCCGCCGCGGGCAGCGGCTCGGTTCGGTCGGCAGCACCGGCAACGCCTCGGAGGACGCGCCGCATCTCCATTTCGCGATCCTGCGCACCACCGCCGACGCCGACTGGTGGGAGCCGGCAAACGCGGTGAACCCCTATCCGCTGCTGACGGCCAAGGCGCCCTAGCGCGACGGTCCGCGGACGCAGCGCACCCGGCGCGGGACACCTTCGCGATCGGTCCGCTGCAGCGTCGTGGTTCCCGTGCGGACGAAGCGCTCGCCCCTGAGCGGGCCGCGAGTGAAGACGAGCCGGTCGTCGGTCAGCAGGTACGTGCCCGATCCGGTCGCGGTCCGGTAGGTTGAAGCGGTGTCGATGGTGAACTCGCCGTCCGGAATCACGTTCCACGGCGCGCCCATCGCATCGCCGGGCGTCGAGCAGACGTAGGTGCCGTGCGGGAGCGTCCCGAGCTTGCCGCCCGGTGCGGATTGCGCGGGCAGAGCGAGGGACAGAACGGCAAGTGCGGCGAGAGGTCGGATGGTGCGGCGCATGTCGCATGCGCTCCTAACAGCGCCGCCCCGTATGCGCCAGCGACCTTGCCCGCGCTTCATGGCTCCGCTAAGGCGCGGCGCGCGATTGCGGGCGGGATTTGTCCCGCTCTTCCAACGAAGGCTCCTTGAACCATGAAAATCAGCGGCGTGGACATCCGTCCCGGCAACATCCTCGAATACGAAGGCGGCATCTGGAAGGTCGCCAAGATCCAGCACACCCAGCCGGGCAAGGGCGGGGCCTATATGCAGGTCGAGATGAAGAACCTGCAGGACGGCCGCAAGACCAACGTCCGCTTCCGCAGCGCCGACACGGTCGAGCGCGTGCGGCTCGACACCAAGGATTTCCAGTACCTCTACGAGGACGGCGAGATGCTGGTGTTCATGGACCAGGACACTTACGAGCAGATCAACCTGTCCGCCGACCTGCTCGGCGATGCCAAGGCCTTCCTGCAGGACGGGATGCAGGTCACGCTCGAACTGTGGGACGAAAAGCCGATCTCGGTCGCGCTGCCCGAACAGGTCGAGGCGACGATCGTCGAGGCCGACGCGGTCGTGAAGGGGCAGACCGCCTCCTCCAGCTACAAGCCGGCCGTGCTCGACAACGGCGTGCGCGTGATGGTGCCGCCGCACATCGAAAGCGGCACCCGCATCGTGGTCGACGTCTACGAGCGGACTTACGTGGGCAAGGCCGGATGAGATGAGCGAAGGCGGCGATCCGAAGCTGGCCGGGATCGATCTTCCCGGCAGCTATGTCCTGGGCGTGATCTACGACGACGAGTCGCTCACGCTCGAGATGGATTTCCGCCTCTTCGAATCGCACCCGCGGTTCCAGCCGCCGGAGGCCGGGGCCGACGGCTGCTACTGCAAGGGCTTCATCCGCTTCGCCGATCTCGAGGACCTGCGCCTGCGCAAGGCCAGTCCCGACGAAGGGGGCGAAGTGAACTACAGCGACATCTACTCGGCCACGATCGAGGGCGACTATGCCAATATCTCGAGCGGCTGGGGTGAAATCGAACTGACCGCGCGATCGATCCGCGTCGCGCTCGACTGACGAGTACGGACATAGAATGGCTCTTCCAGGACTGATCCGCGTGATGGAACGCGCCGCGCGCAAGGCGGGCGGCCGCCTGCGGCGCGATTTCGGCGAGATCGAACACCTGCAGGTGAGCCGCAAGGGGCCTTCGGATTTCGTGTCCAAGGCCGACCGGATCGCCGAACGCACGATCTACGACGAACTGCTCCACGCGCGCCCCGACTGGGGCTTCGTGATGGAGGAAGCCGGCACGATCGAGGGCGACCCGACCAAGCCGCGCTGGGTCGTCGATCCGCTCGACGGCACCAGCAACTTCCTCCACGGCATCCCGCATTTCGCGATTTCGATCGCGGCGCAGGAGCCGAAGCTCGATGGGTCGGGCTGGGGCGAAGTCACCGCGGGCGTCGTCTACCAGCCGATCACCGACGAGACGTTCTGGGCGGAGAAATCGCGCGGCGCATGGCTGCACGACGGGCGGCTGCGCGTCTCCTCGCGCTCGCGCCTGTCCGAGGCGCTGATCGGCACCGGCATTCCCTACGGCGGCCACGGCGATTTCGGTGAATGGGGCCGGATCTTCGCCGCGATCGGCCCGCAGGTCGCCGGCATCCGCCGCTACGGCGCCGCCTCGCTCGACCTTGCCTGGCTCGCCGCGGGCCGTTTCGACGGGTTCTGGGAAAGCGATCTCGCGGACTGGGACACGGCCGCCGGCTGCCTGCTCGTTCGCGAGGCCGGCGGCTTCGTCAGTGACTACCGCGGCCGCTCCCAGCCGATCCACGCGAAGCAGGTCCTCGCCGCCAACGACAGCCTGCATTCCAGGCTGCACAAGCTCCTGGCGGGTGCACTGAAGGCCTAAATCCTCCCCGTTTTGCCGAGGGTCAAACGGGGAGGGGAACCGCGGGACGCGAAGCGGCTCGTGGTGGAGGGGCTTTGCGTGCCAGTACCCCTCCGACCGACGCCTGCGGCGTCGCCCACCTCCCCATTTGGCTTCGCAAAATGGGGAGGACCGAGATCAAGTGCGTTCTTGCCGGGGGGATGCGGCTCCGCTATCCGCGCCCTCCCGCACCAGTGCCCCTGTGGCGGAATTGGTAGACGCGTTCGACTCAAAATCGAATTTCCACGGAAGTGCCGGTTCGAGTCCGGCCAGGGGCACCACACAGCCTGAAGGACGGTCGATCTCCGGCCTCCCGCACACTCCGGATAATGAAGGACGCAGCCGCAACGGAACTACCGCTGCGCGCTTTCGTTGTGACGACACGAAACGGATTTGATCCGTGCATCGGGAGTGAGAAGAATGAAGAAGCTTCTGACAATGCTGGCTTTGGGCGGCACAGTTATGTTCCTGCCGGCCTGCAACACCGTCGAAGGGGCTGGTGAAGACGTAGAATCCGTCGGGGATTGCGTCGATGGAGTGGAAGGGAACTGCTAGCAGGACGTCCAGAGGAGTTCTGCTGAGGCGGGCGCCGCCTTCATCTTGATCCTTTAGCGTCTCCGCAGTCCAACGTCTGCAGTGCGTTGCTTCGAGACATACTCGCGAATGTAGTTTTGACACCACGCGCGTTCGGGCCGCTGTGCACGGCTCCGACACACTTTGGCGCGAGTCCGCTGATTGTCCAGCACGGTACCTGCGTCCGCCTCCTGAACGTCAGAATTTCCCGCAACTGCAAGGGCCTATTTGAAGGGTTCCCTTTCCGTCCGGCGGAATTGGCTTGATCTTGGCTGGCGGCTCTGGGAATTGCCCGGTGGATGTTTCCCGGGGTTCCATCTTTCCACGCGATCGCTGCCATGCTGGTCACGGTCGCGATGTTCGTGGCCTTCGCGCGCGGGCGGATGTCGACCGAGATCATCTCGCTGCTGACCATCGCGGTGATCGCGGTCGGGCTCTACTTCTTCCCGCTCGAAGGCAACGGGCCCACCGATGGGCTTCAGCTCGCCTTTTCCGGTTTCGGGCACTACGCGCTGATCACCATCTGCGCACTGATGGTCATGGGCCGCGGCCTGGTGACGACGGGCGCGCTCGAGCCTGCCGCGCGGTTCCTCGAGCGGGTGTTCAAGATCAATCTCCAGCTCGGCTTGCTGATCTCGCTGCTGATCGCCTTCGGGCTTTCGATGGCCGTGAACGACACGCCGGTGCTGGTCCTGCTGCTGCCGATCTTCGTCAGCCTCGCGGCGCGCGGCGCCATGCCCGCTTCGAAGACCCTGATTCCGCTCAATGCGGCGGTGCTGATCGGCGGAATGGCGACCACCATTGGCACTTCGACCAATATCCTCGTCGTCTCGATCGCGCGCGACCTCGGCATGCCCCCGATGGGGGTGTTCCACTACACGCCGATCGTGCTCGTCGCGGCGCTGGTGGCCTTGCCCTACCTGTGGCTCGTCATGCCGCGCCTCCTCGGCGATAATCGGACGGAGGACAACCACGCGGCACGCCGATTCCAGACCCGGCTGCGCGTGGGCGACGACAGCGCGCTGAACGGCCAGGTTCTCGCGTCGATCATGCCGAAACTGCCCGCGGATCTCGAATTCCACGACGCGCCGCAGGGTCCGATCCAGCCGCAGCAGCGGCTCAGCGTATCCGGCACCCACGAGGCGCTGGAAGAAGCCATGCGCACGCTCAAGGGCGAGGTGGCGCCGGACTGGGTCCTCGACCGCATCCGCCGCAGTTCGTCGGCCAGCGGCGAAGACATCGCGGTCGTCGAGATGACGGTGACCGCGGACTCGCGCCTGATCAACCGCACCCTGCCGACCTCGGGCATCGCCGACCTTTACGGCGTGGCGGTGCTGGGCATTCACCGGCCGCAGCGGCTGGTGGGGGAGCGGGACCGCTACAACGAAGGCGGCGACTTGCGCATCGAGGAAGGCGATGTGCTGCTGGTGATGGGTATTCCCCAGGATCTCACCAACTTCGCGCGCGCCGACAGCCTCCTGACGCTGGAGGGCATGCGCGAGCTTCCCCGCCGATCAAAGGCGGTGCTCGCGGGCGGCATCATGCTGGGCTCGGTCGGGCTCGCGTCGATCGGACTCTTGCCGATCGCCATCTCGGCGCTCGCGGGCGCGATCCTGATGTTCGTCACCGGGTGCGTGAAGTTCGATCGTGTCGGCCGCGCGCTTTCGGCGCAGGTGATCGTGCTGGTGGCCGCGAGCATCGCGATCGGCCGGATCATCCTCGAAAGCGGGGCGGCGGCGTGGCTCGGCGAACTGATGGCGTCGGGCCTGCAGTTCCTTCCGCCCGCGGTCGTGCTCGCCGCGATAATGCTGTTCGTCACCTTGCTGACCAACTTCGCCTCGAACGCGACCGCGGCCACCGTGGGCACGCCGATCGCCTTCAACATCGCGCATCAGCTCGGCCTGCCGCCCGAGCCGCTGATCCTTGCGGTGCTGTTCGGTTGCAATCTCTGCTACGCGACGCCGATCGCGTACCAGACGAACATGCTGATCATGTCGGAAGGCGGATACGAGTTCAAAGACTATATCCGCACCGGCGTGCCGCTCGTGCTCCTGATGGTGACGACGCTCTCGATTCTGCTGGTCACGACCTACGGGATGTAGGGGCCGCCACGCCTCCGCCGAGGCGCACGGCACGGTCTTTCCTACACGTCCTTGATCTGCAATGATCCCTTCCGATGACACGTGCGAGGGCGAGAGGGGCGGTCGTGGGCCTGGAGCTGACGGCCAAACCCCAAGGTGACAGTCGAAAGTCACACTCGTGTGACCGTCGGCACGGAAGGTCACGACAACCAGGGGATTATTCAATGATTGCAGCAGGATCGCCGAACGCATTTGCCCGTCGAGTGTCAGCCTTGGCAGCTTCGGCCCTGGCTCTGACGCTCGCTGCTCCGGCCCATGCCGACGAGTTGCGCGATGCGGTGGCGGCCGACATGCCCGCCCTGATGGAACTCTATCGCGATCTCCATGCCCATCCGGAACTGAGCTTCGAGGAATTCGACACGGCCAGGAAGCTCGCTGCCCGCATGCGCGATCTCGGCTTCGCGGTGACCGAGAACGTCGGCAAGACCGGCGTGGTCGCGGTGATGGAGAACGGCGAGGGGCCAACGGTCATGCTGCGCGCCGACATGGACGGGCTGCCGGTGGTCGAACAGACCGGACTTCCCTTCGCCTCGAAGGAAGTGGCCGTTCCTGCCTCCGGCGTGGAGACCGGCGTGATGCATGCCTGCGGACACGACACGCACATGACCGCGTGGATCGGCGCAGCGCAGCAGCTCGCCGAGCGCAAGGACGAATGGTCGGGCACGCTGGTGATGATCCTCCAGCCGGCGGAGGAGATCGGCGAGGGCGCCCTGGCGATGATCGAGGACGGGCTCTACACGCGCTTTCCCAAGCCGGACTACGTCATCGCGTTTCATGACGCGGCCCAGTTTCCCGCGGGAATGATCGGTTATTCGCCCGGATACGCGCTGGCCAACGTCGACAGCGTCGACATTGTGATCCCGGGCATCGGCGGGCACGGCGCCTATCCGCACACGACGAAGGATCCAGTCGTGCTGGCGAGTGCGATCGTGATGAAGCTGCAGACGCTGGTCAGCCGCGAGAGCAGTCCGCTCGATCCGGCCGTGGTCACCGTGGGTAGCTTCCGCGCGGGCGCCAAGCACAATATCATTTCCGACGAGGCAAAGCTGCAACTCACAGTCCGCTCCTACAGCGACGAATCGCGTAAGCTGCTGCTCGACGGCATCGCCCGCATCGCGCGCGGCGAGGCGATCGCGTCCGGTATGCCGGAGGACAAGATGCCGACGGTGACGGTCGCAGATCCCTACACGCCGGCGACCTTCAACACGCCCGAGTTCACCGAGGAGGTGATGGCGCGGTTCAAGACTCGCTTCGGCGAGGATCGCGTGATGCAGGTCCCCTCGGTCATGGGTGGGGAGGACTTCGGCCAGTTCCTGCGCGCCTCGCCCGACGACACGCAGTCGCTGATCTTCTGGGTCGGTGGCGTGCCGCAGGAGCAGTTCGACGCTGCGCAGCGGGGCGAGGGAACGCTGCCGTCGCTGCACAGCCCATTCTGGGCGCCCGATGCGGAGAAGGTGATCGCGACTGCAGCCGAGGCGCTGACCGCGGCCACGCTCGACCTGCTGCCGGCGAGCGGCGGGTAATCCGGCAGGGGAAAAGTATGACGGCCGCCGAGGTCCGAGGAACCCCGACGGCCGTACTCTCCTCCCCAGGAGATCGTTAGCTGTAGGTGCCCAGCCGGTGATGCAGGGCGTTGATACGGGCGAGCTCGTCGCGATCTTCGGTTGTGCGGGCATGGCTGGCCAGCGCGGCGCGCAGCAGCTTGAAGTCCGCGGTCGAGAATAGCGCGCGGGCGCGGGACGGTTCTCGGGGCAGCGTTTCGGTGCTCATGATGCCTCTCCTTCGGCGGTTCCGCGGCGGCTAAGGGGGACGGGGCCGCCGCGAAGTGGCTGCGGCCTGCTCAGGCGGCCGCGAACTGGTTCATCGTGTTGTGCGCGCCCCCGGCCTTGAGCGCGGCTTCGCCGGCGAAGTACTCCTTGTGATCGTCGCCGATGTCGGAGCCGGCCATGTTCTGGTGCTTCACGCAGGCGATGCCCTGGCGGATCTCTTCACGCTGCACCTGCTTGACGTAGCCGAGCATTCCTTCCTCGCCGAAGTAGCGCTTGGCCAGGTTGTCGGTGCTGAGCGCCGCGGTGTGGTAGGTCGGCAGCGTGATGAGGTGGTGGAAGATCCCCGCCTCGCGCGCCGCGTCGGCCTGGAAGGTGCGGATGCGCGCGTCGGCCTCGGCGGCGAGTTCGGTGCCGTCGTAGTCCACGCTCATCAGCTTCGCCCGATCGTAGGCCGAGAGATCGCGGCCCTCCGCTTCCCAGGCGTCGTAGACCTGCTGGCGGAAGTTGAGCGTCCAGTTGAAGCTCGGCGAGTTGTTGTAGACCAGCTTCGCGTCCGGAATGACCTCGCGGATGCGGCTGACCATTCCGCCGATCTGGCCGATGTGCGGCTTCTCGGTCTCGATCCACAGCAGGTCTGCGCCGTTCTGGAGCGCGGTCACGCAGTCGAGCACGCAGCGGTCCTCGCCCGTGCCGGGGCGGAACTGATAGAGGTTGCTCGGCAGGCGCTTGGGGCGCAGCAGCTTTCCGTTCCGCGTGATCAGCACGTCACCGTTGCCGATCTGCGCGGGGTCGACCTCCTCGCAGTCGAGAAAGCTGTTGTACTGGTCGCCGAGGTCGCCCGGCTCGGTGCTGTAGGCGATCTGCTTGGTCAGCCCCGCGCCGAGGCTGTCGGTGCGGGCGACGATGATCCCGTCCTCCACGCCGAGTTCGAGGAAGGCGTAGCGGATCGCGCGGATCTTCTGCAGGAAGTCCTCGTGCGGCACGGTGACCTTGCCGTCCTGGTGGCCGCACTGCTTCTCGTCGCTGACCTGGTTCTCGATCTGCAGCGCGCAGGCGCCGGCTTCGATCATCTTCTTCGCGAGCAGGTACGTCGCCTCGGCATTGCCGAAGCCGGCGTCGATATCCGCGATGATCGGCACGACGTGTGTCTCGTGGTTCTCGATCGCGTGCTCGAGACGCTTGGCTTCGACCTCGTCGCCGCGCTCGCGCGCCGCATCGAGATCGCGAAACAGCATGCCGAGCTCGCGCGCATCGGCCTGGCGCAGGAAGGTATAGAGCTCCTCGATCAGCGCAGGCACGGAGGTCTTTTCGTGCATCGACTGATCGGGCAGGGGGCCGAACTCGCTGCGCAGCGCGGCGATCATCCACCCGGACAGGTAGAGGTACTTGCCCTTCGTTGTGCCGAAATGCTTCTTGATGCTGATCAGCTTCTGCTGCCCGATGAACCCGTGCCAGCATCCGAGCGACTGGGTGTAGGCTGCCGGGTCGGCGTCGTAGGCGGCCATGTCCTCGCGCATGATCTTCGCGGTGTGGTGTGCGATCTCGAGCCCGGTCGGGAAGCGGTTCTGGATCCGCATGCGCGCGGCCGCCTCGGCGTCGATCGCATTCCACGGTGCGCCCTGCGCGGCGATGGTGGTCCTGAATTCGTCGATCTTGCCCTGGTAGGTCACGTCGCTCGTCTCCTGATCGTTCGGCCGGGTACCGGCTTCGGTACATCCATCGCTCGAACGCAGGCTTCGGGACAGCGAAACTTACAAAGTTTCTTGTCTAATTGCACGAAGGAGATCATGATGTGCTGTAAATATGTAAAGGAATTTACATGGCCGAGGAAGCTGTCTTCGCCGGACCCGCCTTGCGCCGCCTGCGCAAGCGCGAGGGGCTGACCCAGGCCGCCATGGCCGCGCAGCTCTCGATTTCACCCAGCTATCTCAATCTCATAGAGCGCAACCAGCGCCCACTGACGGCGCGTGTCATGATGCAGGTCGTGGAGCGGTTCGATTTCGACCCCCGCCGTTTGCGGGAGTCCGAAAGCGTCGGCGGAGTCGACGGGCTCGCCCGCCGGCTTGCCGACCAGCGTTTCACCGGGCTCGCCATCGACCGAGACGAGATCGGGGAAGTGCTGGCCATGGCACCGCACTTCGCTGCCGCTTTCGCACAGCTTTACGACACCGCGGGCGAAGGAAGGACGGCAGGGGAAGATCCGCTTGCCGCCTCGCGGCGCGAAATCGAGCGCTGGCGCAATCACTTCGCCGACCTCGATGCCGCTGCGGAGGAACTGGCGGACGAACTACGGCTGTCCCGTGCGGACATCGGTACGGCACTGGTGGAGCGCCTGCGAGAGCGGCACCAGATCGCGCTGCGTATCCTGCCGCGCGAAGTCATGCCGGAGACCATCCGGCGGCTCGATCTGCATGCGCGCCAGTTGCAGCTCTCCGAAATGCTCTCACCCGCCTCGCGCAATTTCCAGATCGCGGTGCAACTCGCACAACTCGAACAGCGCGAGGCGATCCGGATGCTTGCTGCGGGCGGCCAGTTCCAGAGCGAGGATGCGCGCAAGCTGTTCGAGCGGCACCTGCAAGGCTACTTCGCCGCAGCGTTGATCATGCCCTATGACCGGTTCCTGCGCGCGTGCGATGCGACCGGGTACGACTTTCCGGTCCTGATGCGACGCTTCGGCGTTAGCTTCGAGCAGCTAGCGCATCGACTGACCACGCTGCAGCGGGTTGGGCAACGCGGCTTGCCCTTCTTCATGGCGCGGCTCGACCGGGCGGGGCAGTTCTCCAAGCGGTTCGCCGGGGCGAGCGGGGCGACCTTCCTCGAATCCGAAACAAGCTGCCCGCTCTGGCATGTTCACCGGACCTTCGAACGCGCGGGCGAATGGTGCGTGCAGGAGATTGCGCCCGAGGTCGCGGAAGCGGCGCCCGATCACTGGCTGACGGTATCGCGCCTGACCGAGGGGGTTGCGGCCGAAGGCGAGGCACAGTTTGCCGTCGTCGTTGGGGTGGAAGCGCGTTTCGCCACCGACCTGGCGCTCGCACGGGGATTGCCGCTACGGCGCGAGCAGGCGCAACCGATCGGTCCGGGTTGCAGCTCATGCCACATCGCCGGTTGCCGACAGCGCTCCTTGCCTCCGCGTAACGCGCGGCTCGCGTTCGAGAACCATCAGCGCGGTCTGACGCCCTTTCGCTTCGGCACCGGCGGCTGACGGGGGAACCGCACTCCCGGACCGGGAGTTTCTAGCCCGGTAAAGGGAGTAGAGACATGGCAGAAGAACGCACCACCGAGGTCGAAACACCGCGAGGCGATACCCACACTCACACCACCGTCGTCACCGACGAGCCGCGTCGCCGTGGCTCCAGCGGCTGGATCATCGCACTCGTGCTGGTCGTCGCGCTGATCGTTGGAATCTATCTTTTCACACAGACGAGCGGCTCCGAAGTCGCGAAGGACAACGCGATCGCCGATGCGGCTGGCGAAGTGGGCGACGCGGCCCAGCAGGCCGGCGACGCCGTCGACCGCGCCGCTGACGAGGTCACCGACGGGAACTGATCGCTCCCGGCGCCGCCTGGCCCCAGCTCATCAGCGGACGCATGAGGGGGTGTAAAGTTTACCGACATTTCATCTCTGTTCCGTAGTCCGGCGTCTTCGCGAGGATTGCCGGACCGGGACAGAGATGATCCGCCTGTTCAAGCACTACATCCCCCATGCGGTGCTGCTGCTGGGGTTGGCTGATCTACTGCTGCTCGTTGCGGCAGGCGAACTGGCGTGGCTTGCGCGCGCAGCGCAGGCCGGGATCGATGCGGGAGCCGTGTCGGACCGCATCGTGCCGCTGGGCGGTTTTGCCCTGACGGTGTGGATCGCGATGATCTCAGTAGGCGTCTACGGTAGCGAGGCGCTGCGTTCGATGCGCTATGCTTGCGCGCGCCTACTTGTTGCGATCAGTCTTGCGATCATTGCGCTGTCGCTGATCGATTTCCTGCTGCCGGGGCTGACGTTCTGGCGCTCCACGCTCCTGTTCGCGATGATCATCTCGGCCGTGCTGCTGGTGTTGGGGCGCCTGCTGGTCGGCTCGTTTCTCGGCACGTCCACTTTTCGCCGGCGGGTGATGGTGCTCGGCGCAGGCCGGCGCGCACAGCGCCTGCGCAAGCTGGCGGAGCGGCCCGAAAGCGGCTTCGCGATCGTATCCTACATCGCCATGACCGATGGCGAGCGGATGGTGGAGGAGGCCATCGCCCGCTCGGCAATCCATGACCTCGGCCGCTTCGTCGAGAACCTCGGCGTGAGCGAAGTCGTGCTTGCGCTGGAGGAGCGACGCAACGCGCTGCCGCTCAAGGACCTGCTGCGGGTCAAGACGATGGGCGTCCACGTCAACGACTTCAGCAGCTTCATCGAACGCGAGACCGGCCGGGTCGATCTGGATTCGCTCAACCCGAGCTGGCTGATCTTCTCCGACGGCTTCTCGTCCGGCCGGATGGTGTCGAGCGCGGCGAAGCGCCTGTTCGACATTGCCGCGAGCGGCCTCCTGCTGCTGCTCACGCTGCCGGTGATCGTGCTGTTCGCCCTGCTGGTGAAGCTCGACAGCAAGGGGCCGGCGTTCTTCCGCCAGACGCGGGTCGGCCTCTACGGACAGACGTTCGATCTCATCAAGCTGCGCTCGATGACGGCCGACGCCGAGAAGGACGGCGCGAAGTGGGCGGAGCGTAACGATCCGCGGGTCACCCGGATCGGCAAGTTCATCCGCAAGGTGCGGATCGACGAGCTGCCGCAGGTCTGGACGGTGCTGAAGGGAGAAATGAGCTTCGTCGGCCCGCGGCCCGAGGTGCCCCGCTTCGTCGCCGATCTCGAGCAGGAACTGCCATATTATGCCGAGCGCCACATGGTGAAACCGGGGATCACCGGCTGGGCGCAGATCAACTATCCCTACGGCGCCTCGACAGAGGATGCGCGGCACAAACTCGAATACGACCTCTACTACGCGAAGAACTACACGCCCTTTCTCGATCTTCTGATCCTGCTCCAGACGTTGCGCGTGGTGCTCTGGCCGGAGGGCGCACGATGATCAGGCTCGGACACCTTTTCAACCACCGCTATGACTATCGCGCCGAGTGGCTGCGTTTCACGTGGACGATGGGCCAGGGTAGTTCAGCGGGCGAAACGCTGCCCGAACGGGCAATCCGGGCCACCGCGGAGATGACGGCGAGCTCCGGAGGGTTGCTGTTCATGCCTGAACAGGACGGCACGCTCACCCTTGCCGCGCGCTGGCGCTGGCCGGCCATCGACGTGCCGAACCAAGCCTTCACCGCCGAATTCGCCATGAGTGTCGAGAGAACCGGTGAGATCGTCGACGTCCGACAGGTGCGTGGCGACGCCGGGCCGGATCGGGCGGGCATCCTCCCCGAATGGCTTACTGCCGCCGACGATGCCTGGGCACTCGTGCCCTTGCTCCACCTCGATCGCCTGCACGGGGTCATCGTCCTCGCGCATCCGGTCCAGCCCCGGCGACTCGATCAGGAGGACGTCGGCTTGCTCGGCATCGTCGGTAGACAGCTTGCCAGCTATCTCGCCGAACGGGCGGGGCAGGAAGCGCTGATGGAAGCGCGCCAGTTCGACGAGTTCAGCCGCCGGATCGCTTTCGTGATGCACGATGTGAAGAACCTCGCCAGCCAGCTGTCGCTCCTCGCGCGCAATGCGGAACGCCATGCGGACAATCCCGCCTTCCGCGCCGACATGCTCGTGACCCTGCGCAACAGCGCGGACAAGCTCAACGTGCTGCTCGCACGGCTGGGCCGCTATGGAGCGAACGGGGGAGCCAAGCGTGAACGGATCGCGCTGCGGGACCTGGCCGGACGGGTGAAGTCTCAGCTGGCTGATGACAGCTCACTGGTGATCATCGACTCGGGTGAAGTCGCCGTGCTCGGAGATGCCGAGGCTCTCGAACAGGCGCTGGTGCATCTTGTCCAGAACGCGATCGAGGCGGGCGAGGGGCACGGGCCGGTCTATCTCGACATTGCGAGTGACGGCGTCCGCGGACGAATCGACGTGATCGATTCCGGAGGCGGAATGTCGGCCGAATTCGTCCGCGACGCGCTGTTCCGGCCGTTCGTTTCGTCGAAGCCCTCCGGGTTCGGGATCGGAGCGTTCGAAGCGCGCGAACTCGTACGGGCAATGGATGGGCGGCTGGATGTCGATTCGCGGGAGGGGATCGGCACCCGTTTCTCGATCAGCCTGCCGCTGTTCGCCGCGGCGGAGCTCATCCGCAACGCGGAGGTGGCCTGATGGCCGAGGCAAAGCCCCGACTGCTGGTCGTCGAGGATGACGAGGGTCTCCAGGCGCAGCTCAGGTGGGCCTACGAGGATTTCGAGGTCGTCTGCGCGACCGACCGGGAGACGGCGCTCGCGGCGTTGCGTGCCGCGGAGCCGGCAGTGGTGACGCTTGACCTCGGACTTCCGCCCGCCCCGGACGGAGTGAGCGAGGGCTTTGCCGTGCTCGACGCGATCCTGGCGTTGAAGCCGGACACGAAGATCATCGTCGCATCCGGCCACGGCGCCCGCGAAAGCGCTCTCCAGGCGATCGCGCGCGGCGCCTACGACTTCTACCAGAAGCCGGTCGACATCGATTCGCTCGGTCTGATCGTGCGCCGGGCCCACAATCTGCAGCAGATCGAGCAGGAGAACCGTCGGCTCGCCTTGCGCGCGGCGGAGAGCGAGGCAGCACTCGGCGGTCTCGTTACCGCGGCGCCCGAGATGGCAAAGGTCACGCGCACGATCGATCGCGTGGCGAACACGGGCGTCTCGGTCATGCTGCTCGGTGCAAGCGGTACGGGCAAGGAATTGCTCGCCAAGCGCCTGCACGAGGCGAGTGATCGCGCCGGCGGCCGGTTCGTCGCGATCAACTGCGCGGCGATCCCGGAAACGCTGCTCGAAGCGGAACTCTTCGGCCATGAGAAGGGGGCTTTCACCGGCGCGGTGAAGACCACGGAAGGCAAGATCGAGCAGGCGCAGGGCGGGACCCTGTTCCTCGACGAAGTGGGCGATATCCCTCTGCCCCTGCAGGTGAAGTTGCTGCGCTTCCTTCAGGAACGGCAGATCGAACGGATCGGCGGACGCGAGGCGATCGACGTCGACACGCGGATCGTGTGCGCGACACATCAGGACCTCGAAGCGATGATCGCGGAGGGCCGCTTTCGCGAAGACCTGTTCTACCGCCTCGCCGAGATCGTGGTGAAGATCCCGCCACTGGCCGAACGGTCTGGCGATGCGGTCCTGCTCGCCCGGGCATTCCTCAAGCGCTTCGGTGCCGAGATGAATTCGGGCGCGACAGGCTTCACGCCCGATGCTCTTGCTGCCATCGACAGCTGGGGGTGGCCCGGCAACGTGCGCGAGCTGGAAAACCGCGTGAAGCGCGCGGTGATCATGGCCGACGAGAAGCTGGTGACGGCGGAGGACCTCGACCTTGCAAAAGAGGAGCGTGACGATCTGCCGCTCAACCTGAAGAGTGCACGCGAACGATCGGATCGCAAGGTGATCCGCCATGCGCTGGCGCGCAGCGACGGCAATATCTCCCACACCGCCAAGCTGCTCGGGATCAGTCGCCCCACCCTGTACGACCTTCTCAAGCAGTATGACCTCCAGACCTGACGCCTTTCTTCGCATGGCGATGGCTGGCCTCGCGGCGCTGGCACTCGGCGCGTGCGGGCGGGGGGACGCCGAGCTTGCGCCCCTCGATGCCGCACGTGCCGCGCTGGAACGTGGCGACGGGCTGACCGCCGAGATCGTGCTGCGCCGGATGATGGAGGAGGGAACTCCTCGGGAGGATGTGGCGGCCTATCTCGGTCAGGCGGAACTTGTGCAGGGCGAGGTTCTGCAGGCGCGCGACTGGCTCGCATCGGGCGAATTCTCGCCGGCCACGGAAGCGCGCGGCTTTCATATGCTCGGCGTGCTGGAGATGCGTGCGGGAAACCTCGCCGCTGCCGGAGCGGCGCTCGATCGTGCACTGCGTGCCGATCAGGACGACCCGGAATTGTGGGTGGATATTGGCCGGCTGCGCTACCTCGGCGGCGAACATACCATGGCCATCGAAGCCGCCGATCGCGCCATTGCACTGGGTCCCCGCAACCCCGAGGCATTGCAGTTCCGGGGCCAGTTGGTCCGCGATGCGTACGGCATGCCTGCGGCATTGCCGTGGTTCGAGTCCGCGCTGGAGGTTGCTCCGGACAATCCAGAGGTGCTGGCTGACTATGCTGCAAGCCTGGGAGAAAGCGGAAGGGCGGGGGATATGCTGGCGGCCGCGCGGCGCATGGCCGAAGTCGCTCCCGATGATCCGCGCCCTTATTTCCTCCAGGCGGCCATCGCCGCCAGGGCGGGCGATTTCGAACTCGCCCAAAGCCTGCTGTCGCGCCGAAGCGATCTCGACCGGACAAGTCCGGCAGCAGCCCTGCTGTCGGGCGTGATCGACCTTCAACGCGGCAATCCCGCCAGTGCGGCGCAGCGGTTCGATCGTCTCCTTGCGAGTCAGCCCGACAATCGCCGCGTGCGCCAGCTGCTCGTCCATGCGCTGCATCTTTCGGGGAACGATCGCGAACTGGTCTACCGTTTCGGCAAAGCGGCGATGCTTCCGGACGCCGATCCATACTTTGTCGAGATCGTGGGCCGCGCCTACGAATCGCTGGGGCAGCGGGACGAGGCCGCGCCGCTCCTGGAAAAAGCGGCGCGCTTTCGCGACCCGCATACGGCCCCGATGGCAACCTCGGTTCCCGTGGAGATCGCGGGGGCGCGGGATGCGGCCAGCGGCGTCGATGCTGTCGCGCTCGTCCGGGGATTGATCGCATCGCAGCGGCTGCAGGAAGCGATTGTGGCGGGCGAGGCGTTTCGCACACGCTTTCCCGGTTCGTCCGATGCGCTCGGACTCGCAGGTGACGCCTTCCTCGCGGCGGGCCGGCCCGGTGAGGCGCTCCGACGCTATCGTGCCGCAGCCGGCATCCGCAGGCCATGGCCACTGACGCGGCGGATGTTCGCGGCGCACGCGGCTCGCGAAGACACGCGCGCAGCCTACGCGCTGCTCGCAGGCCATCTGCGCGGTGAGCCTCGCAACCGGGAGGCGGCAACGATGCTCGCGTTGCTTGCTCTCGAGTTCGGGCGGCAGGAGGAGGGGGCCGCGATGCTCGATCGCGCGCTTGCGTCCGGCGGCGAGCGTGATCCACGGCTGTGGGCGTTAAAGGCGGAGGTGGCACTGCTGCAGGACGACATCGCCGGTGCGCGGGATGCCGCAGAGCATGCGTATCGCCTCAGCCGCAGCAATCGGCAGGCAAGGCACGCGCTCGCCGGAGCGTTGACCGCGTCGGGTGAGGTCGCGGCCGCCCGGGCGCTGACCTCTCCGTAGTCCTCTCGACAGGCGGACGGCCGTTAGGCATTGCCGCGCCTGTGATCGTTTCCACCATCTTGCGCATCGATCCGATGGTCCGCCTGCTTGTCCTGACCATCGCTCTTGCGACGATTTTCCCTGCTATCGGCGCGGGACGCACGGTTGCACAGGCGATCTCGAACGTAGCCATATTCGCGCTGTTTATGCTCAACGGATTGCGACTGCCGCGAGACGAGGTGCTACGCGGATTGCGCGACGCCAGATTTCTCCTGCCGCTCCTCGTCTGGTGCTTCGGGGCCATGGCGCTGACCGGGCTGGGATTGTCTCGCCTTGCTTTCGGCCATTTGCCGCAGGAGCTTGCGATCGGTCTGCTCTTTCTCGGAACACTCGCTTCGACGGTACAGTCGGCCACCGCTTACAGTTCGATAGCGGGCGGAGATGTCGCCGGTTCGGTCGTTGCGGCGGCGATGCTCAACATCGTCGGCGTGTTTCTCACCGCGCCGCTTTTCGCAGTCATGGGAGGATTCGCGACCGCGGACCTCGGCTTCGGAGGATTGGCCAAGATATTCGCTCTCCTCGTCCTGCCATTCGTGCTGGGGCAGGCACTGCAAGGTGTCGGCGGCCCCTGGGTGCGCAGCCACCCGGCGCTCGTTTCGACCATGGACCGGCTGGCAATCGCGATTGCGGTCTACGTGGCGTTTTCAGGTGCAGTCGAGCGCGGGATCTGGAGCACCCTCGGAATGGCGCAATGGTCGCTGCTGCTCGGGTTGCTGGTGGCATTTCTGACGGTCGGCTTCGGCGGCAGCTGGCTTTTTGCCGGCCTTTTCCGCCTCGACAGGCCAACACGCATCTCGTTCATGTTCGCAGGCGCACACAAGAGCGTCGTGAGCGGCGCACCCATCGCGCTGATCCTCTTTCCGCCGGCGAGCGCCGGACTCGTGATGGCGCCGCTGCTCGTCTATCACCTGCTGCAGCTGGTCGTGTCGGCACCGCTCGCTAGCCGGCTGTCCCGCTCGCCTCGCCGAGGCTCTCCCGGCGATTGTGACGGATCGACCACCATAGCGACAGACCGATCAGGACAGCGCCGATCAGGCCGGTGATCGTCTCCGGTATATGGGCGACGGACGAAAACAACATGATCATCCCGAGCACGATGATCGCCCAGAACGCGCCGTTCTCAAGGAAACGGTACTGTGCCAGCGTGCCCTGCTTGACCAGGTGGATGGTCATCGAACGGACGAACATCGCACCGATCGAGAGGCCGAGCGCGATCACGATCATGTTGTTCGAAAGCGCGAACGCGCCGATCACGCCGTCGAAGCTGAACGAAGCGTCGAGCACGTTGAGGTAGAGGAAGCCACCGAGTCCGCTGCGCACCACGGCGCCCTGCAGCCGCGCCGCCTCGGCCCGCATCTCGAGGATCGTGTTGACGCCCTCGACCGCGATGAAGGTGACCAGACCGAGAATACCGGCGACAAGAAACGTCAGCGCGTCGGCGGGATCGAGCATGGTCGAGATGCCCCACAGCGTTAGCAGCAGCAGCGCGATTTCCGCGGCGGGCAGCGCCGCGAAACGGGCGAGCTGGACCTCGACGATACGGATCCAGTGGACGTCCTTGTCGAGATTGAAGAAGAACTTGAGTCCTACCATAGTGAGGAACGCACCGCCGAAGCCTGCAATACCGACGTGCGCGGAGCTGACGATTTCCTCGTAACGCTGGGGATCGTTGAGCGAGAGATTGAGCGTCTCGATCGGTCCTAGCCCTGCTGCGATGGCGACGATTGCCAGGGGAAACACGACGCGCATACCGAATACGGCAAAGGCGATGCCCCAGGTGAGGAAGCGTCGCTGCCAGACCTCGTCCATCTCCTTGAGCACCGAGGCGTTGACCACGGCGTTGTCGAAGCTGAGCGACACTTCGAGCACAGAGAGCACGACGATGATCCACAGCAGCGATGCAGTGGCACCTAGGTTGCCTCCCGAACTCGTCCAACCGTACCACGCGCCAAGCCCGAGGCAGATCAGTGTGAAGATGAAGGAGAACGTGTAGAAGCGAAGCAGCGTGGCCATGCAGCGGTCCCGTCGAAATATCTGCGCTTGGGAAGCGAGCGCGCGCTAGAAAATCCGTCGCGGAATCGCAAGTTCCCCGCGCCGCCGTTCGCCGGCCTATTTGGGCTGGTAGGTCTGCTCCTCGCCGGGAAAGGCGCGGCTGCGCACTTCGGCGGCGTAAGTTTCCGCCGCCTTGGCGATCACCTCGGCGATTTCCTCGTACCGCTTCACGAAGCGTGGGACGCGTTCGAACATGCCGAGCATATCCTCCGACACGAGGACTTGCCCGTCGCACCGGGCCGAGGCTCCGATGCCGATCGTGGGGCACGAGATGCTCTCGGTTACCTCGATTGCGATCGGCTCGACCACACCCTCGACCACGACTGCGAACGCACCTGCCTCGTCGAGCGCCTTGGCATCACCGACGATCTTTCCGGCCTCCGCATCGCTGCGCCCGCGTGCCGCATAACCGCCCAGGACGTTCACCGCCTGCGGAGTTAGCCCGACATGACCCATCACCGGAATGCCGCGCTGGGTGAGGAAGGCGACCGTCTCCGCCATCGCAGCGCCGCCTTCGAGCTTCACTCCGGCAGCACCGCTTTCCTTGAGCAACCGCGAGGCACTCTCGAACGCCTGCTCCGGCGAAGCTTCGTAACTGCCGAACGGCATGTCCACGATCACCACCGCATGATAGCTGCCGCGCACTACCGCGGCGGCGTGATTGGCCATCATGTCGAGGGTGACCGGGATCGTGGATGGGAGGCCGTAAATCACCTGGCCGAGCGAATCCCCGACCAGCAGCAAGTCGCAATGGGTGTCGAGCAACTGTGCCTGCCGCGCAGTATAAGCCGTCAGCATGACCAGCGGTTCTTCGGTCACGCCGTCCTTCTTGCGCTGGCGAATCTTGGGGACCGTCAGGCGCCGCATCGGCTGAGGGGTGGGCGTCGCGCGACTGGTCGCGGTGTCGAGCTGGAAGGTCGTGGACATGGCGCGCCTTCTAGCCCGCCGGTGGGCAGTCGCCAACCATGCCCTTGGCCTCGCGCGTAAAACTTGCAACAGGGGCTCAAACGAACGGGAAGGGAGTCACCGATGGTCGCAACGCCGGGCGCACAGGGAGGGGAGCAGGGCTGGTCCTCCCGCATGGCCTTCATTCTAGCGGCGGTCGGGGCGGCGGTCGGCCTCGGCAATATCTGGCGTTTCCCCACGCTCGTCGGCGAGAACGGCGGGGGCGCTTTCGTGCTGTTCTATCTCGGCTGCGTTCTGCTCATCGGGATGCCGCTGATGCTGTCCGAATTCGTCGTCGGCCGAGCGGGCAAGTCGGACGCGGTTCAGTCCGCCTCCCGGGTGGCGGAGCGTTCCGGTGTTTCCCGTCGATGGCGGGTTTTTGGCGGGATCGAGATCCTGGCCGGCTTTCTGATTCTCTCGTTCTACTCGGTCGTCGCCGGCTGGGTGATCTATTACGTCTGGCTTTCCGGCGGTGACTTCCTTTCCAATGCGTTGGCCGGCGAGCCCTTCCGCGGCGCCTTCCCCGACATAGGGCAGGATGCCGTGAGCGGGATGATGGGGGCGCTGTTCGAGAGTCCCGTCCGCCTCATCCTAGTCCATGCGGCGTTCATGGCGGTGACGGTGTGGATCGTTGCCAGCGGGGTGCATGACGGAATCGAGAAGGCGGCAACCTGGTTGATGCCGGCGTTCTTCGCGCTTCTCGTCTGCATCACGATCTACGGAGCGTTCACGGGGGATTTCGGCCGCGCTCTCGCTTTCCTGTTCACGCCGGACTTTTCCAAGCTCACCCCACCGGTGATGAACGAGGCGCTCGGCCAGGCGTTCTTTTCGCTCAGCCTGGGAGCGGGAGGACTGATCACCTACGGCGCATATGTCGCAAAAGACGTGAATCTCGCACCGACGGCGGCAACGATCAGCCTTACCGATACCGCCGTGGCGCTGGTCGCAGGCCTGATGATCTTTCCCATCGTCCTCGGCGTGGGCCTCGATCCCTCGGCCGGACCGGCGCTGATCTTCCAGTCGCTGCCGGTCGCATTCCAGACCATGCCTGCGGGATCGCTGATCGGCCTGCTGTTTTTCATCCTGATCTTCTTTGCCGCGCTGACCAGCTCCATCTCGCTGCTCGAAGGCCCGACCGCGTGGGCGATCGATCGTTTCGGCCTGCGCAGACCGGTGGCTGCGATGTTGCTCGGCCTGCTCGCCTTCCTGATCGGGGTTGCCTGTGCTCTCGGTTACAACGTCTGGGCCGACGTTCGCCCCCTGGGTTTCTGGGGCATCTTCGCGGAGACCGATATCCTCGACACGCTCGACGGCTTTACCGGCAAGATCATGCTGCCGCTTGCGGGGCTCCTGCTGGCGATCTTCGTCGGATGGAAGGCCGACCGGCGCCTGATCGAGGCGGAGAGCGGACTTTCCGGTGGGGCATTCGCCCTATGGCGCTTTGTCGTCGCGTGGCTGTGCCCGGCGGCGGTGAGCCTCATCCTGCTGTTCGGCCTCTTCCCGGGTTTGTTGACAGGTTGATGAATCCCGCTTGTCAGCGCAGCGCGATTGCATAAAACGGCGCGCCGGCTGGGAGGGGCGGGGAAGTCCTGCTGCGGGCCGCGGAGAGCCCCCGAATGCTATTCGATCGTGTCAAACCGCTGGATGCAATCCTTGCAACGGCGGAGCGCAAATCGCTGCACCGCTCGTTGAGCGGCTTGCAACTGATGCTGTTCGGCATCGGCTGCATCATCGGTACAGGCATTTTCGTGCTGACCGCCGCCGGCGCTCAAAAGGCCGGACCGGGCCTGATGCTCGCCTTCGCCATTGCCGGCGCGGTCTGCATCGTCGCCGCGCTGTGCTATGCCGAAGTCGCCGCGATGATCCCGGTGGCCGGTTCCGCCTACACCTATAGTTATGCCTCGGTCGGCGAGTTTCTCGCATGGACAGTAGGCTGGGCACTGATCCTCGAATATGCGGTGGCCGCCAGTGCGGTTTCGGTCGGCTGGTCGGGCTATTTCACCGGTACGATACTGAACGAATTTCTCGGCATACAATTGCCGGCGTGGCTTAGTGCGGGGCCGCTGGCCCTGGGTGGTGCGCCGGGCGGGCTCATCAACCTGCCTGCGCTACTCATCGCGATGCTGATTACCGGTCTGCTGATGATCGGCACGAGCGAGAGCGCGAAGGTCAACGCCGTTCTCGTGGCAATCAAGGTCACTGCGCTCACGGCGTTCGTCGCGCTGACGTTCACGAGTGCGGAATTCGACGTGGACAAGTTCAATCCGTTCCTGCCCGCCGGCGTATTCGGAGGTATCGGCACCGGGCTCGGCGCAGTCGGCGCGGCGGCGACGATCTTCTTCGCCTACGTCGGCTTCGACGCGGTTTCCACCGCCGCCGAGGAAACCAAGAATCCGCAGCGCAACGTGCCTTTCGGCCTGATCGGGTCGCTGCTGTTCTGTACGGTATTCTACATTCTCGTCGCGGCCGGCGCGATCGGCACTATCGGCGGGCAGCCCATCATGGGGCCGAACGGCATCCCGTTCCCCGCCGGATCCGAAGAGCTCGCGCGCCAGTGTGCGCTGCCGCAATATGCCGCGTCGCTCGTCTGCTCCGATGAGGCGCTGGCGCACGTGCTGCGCCAGATCGGCTGGTCGGGGGTCGGCAACATGCTGGGCGTCGCGGCGTTCCTGGCGCTGCCCTCGGTCATTCTCGTGCTGATCTTCGCGCAGACGCGCATCTTCTTCGTCATGAGCCGCGACGGCCTGCTGCCCGAACGGCTCAGCACGGTGCATCCGAAGTGGAAGACGCCGCACATCGTGACGTTCCTCACCGGGTTGGTAGTGGCGGTGGGCGCCGCGTTCTTCCCGGTCGGTCTGCTTGCGGACTATGCCAACGCGGGTACGCTCTACGCCTTCTTCATGGTGGCGGTGACGGTGATGGTCCTGCGTGTGAAGGATCCGCATCGCAAGCGGCCGTTCCGCATGGCAGGCGTATGGATTGTCGCGCCGCTGGCGCTTGCAGGGTGCGTGTTTCTTTACGTCAACCTGCCGATCGAGGCGATCCTTGTGCTGCCGGCCTGGGGCGCGATCGGGATCGCGATCTACTTCCTCTACAGCCGCAGGCGCAGCCATCTGGGCCGCGGGATCGTGGAAGTGGTGGACGACATCGGCGGGGAGGAGACTATGATCCCGATCCATCCGGAGGGACGGACCGGCTGAGCTCTCCCTTTCTGGGAAAACGGGAAAGGGCTGCCTCGCGAGGCAGCCCTTTTTCTTTATCGCCGGATTTTTCTCTAGAGCCGGGTGTCGGCGTGGTGCTCGCTCGCGTCCTCGCGCACGTCCATGCCGAGCGCCATCTTGGCAGTGTCGAGCAGGCCCATGTCGCCGTCCCAGATTTCTGCCTCGCCCAGGTCCATGCGCAGGAACAGGATGTCGGGATCGTCCTTGCCGCCATCGAACCAGGCTTCGGCGAAGTTGCTCCAGAACTGATCGAAGCGTTCCTGGCTGGTCTCGACCGTCAGCATGCCGTGGAAGCGGGCATAGATGTCGTGGCCCTTGCTCTCGAAGGTCGCGGTGGCCGGGCCGAGCTCGGCGAACTTGCCCTGCTTGTGGGTGAAGAACCAGATCGCGCTGTTCGCGTCCTTGTCGAGCTGCGCGCTCATCGGCACCGCGCTGGTGGTGTCGCTGTCGAGCTGGAGGAAGAGGAACGGCGAATCCGCGAGCGCCGTCCAGAATTTGGTCTTCAGCTTGTCGGGATCGCCTTGGCGGTATTTCATGAGAATGGCTCCTTTCGTGATGGCAACGGGGCGGCGGGAGCTTTCGTTCCTTGCCTGGGTGGAGGGTTGCCAACCCCTGTCAGCAGGAACATAAGAGGAACAAATGAGTCGTTCCCATATGCCTGCCACGATGCTTTCCGACCTGTGCGATGTCGATGCGCTCGCCGCCGCGCGCAGCATGCGCTGGCGGCCGGGGCTTGCCGCGCCTGCGCATAGCGAGATCTTTGCCAGCGGATGCGAGGGCGGCGGGGCAGGCTTGGCGCTGGCACTTGCCTGCGATGCGTTGCGTTCGTCGCTTGCCGAAGACGAGGACCGCCGTGCCGTCCTGTGGGTGCAGGATCGTGCGGCGGTGCGGCTCACCGGGCGGCCTTACCGCCCCGGGCTTCCGGCGGAGCTGCGCCGCCGGCTGATCCATGTCGTGGCGGAGAAGGCGGAGGATGCGCTGTTCGCCCTGGAGGAAGGGCTGCGCTGCCGCGACCTCGCCTTCGTGATCGGCGAACTGACGGGCAACCCGAAAGCGCTCGATTTCACCGCCTCGCGCCGGCTGAGCCTCGCGGCGGAGAAGCATGGCGTGCCGCTGTGGTTGGTGCGGCTCGATGCGGAGCGCGATCTTTCCTCCGCCCGGATGCGGTGGGACGTGCGCGCGGCCGCCTCGCCGCCGCCGCGCTGGAATGCGGCCGCGCCCGGCAACCCGAGCTGGCGCGCCGAACTGTTCCGCGCGCGGGCTCATGCCCTTGGAGAATGGATATTGCGTGATGACGGACGAAGTCTCGTCGCCGCCCCGCCGCATTCTGTCGGTGTGGCTGCCGCGGCTGGCGATCGACCGCTGGCGAGTGGGTGAGAGGTGCGCGCGCGGGGAAGGGCCGGACGCCGACCCGCTCGCGCTGATCGCCGAAACCGCGCACGGGCCGCGCATCGATGCGGTCAACGATGCCGGCCGCGCTGCGGGTGCGCGGCGCGGCATGATGCTGGCCGACGCGCGTACGCTCTGCCCGCGGCTGAAGGTCGCCCCGTCCGACCCGGAGGGCGATCTCGCATTTCTCGGGAAGCTGGCCGTCTGGGCGCGACGGTGGGGGCCGTGGAGCGCGCTCGATGCGCCCGACGGACTGGTGATCGACGTCACCGCCGTGGCGCATCTGTTCGATGGCGAGGCGCGGCTGCTTGCCGATGCGCAGGCCGCTTTCGCCCGCCGCCGCCTGACCGCGCGCCTCGCGATCGCGCCGACCGCAGGCGCGGCCTGGGCGCTGTCGCACTTCGGGCCGGAGCGCGCGATCCTGCAGCCGGGCGACGATGCAGCGGCATGCCTTGAGGAGCTGCCGGTCGCCGCGCTGCGGCTCGACGACGAAGTGCTCGTCGTGCTCCGCCGTCTCGGCCTCAAGCGCCTGGGCGACCTGCACGGGATCGGCCGCAGCGCGCTCCACCGGCGCTTCCGCAACCGCAAATCGCCCGCGGCCAATCCGCTGATCCGGATGGACCAGCTTCTCGGCCGCGTGTCGGAGCCGCTGCTGCCCGTGGTGCGGCGGCAAGCGCCGCTCGTCCAGCGCCGGCTGCTCGAGCCGATCCGCCATCGCGAGCTGCTGGACCAGGTAGTGGCCGATCTGGCCGGCGACATGGCGCGCGAACTCGAAGGCAAGGGGCAGGGCGCCCGACGGCTCGAAATCGGCCTGTGGCGGGTGGATGGCGAAGTTGCGGCGCGGCACCTCGAACTCTCCGCCGCCACGCGGGATCCGGCGCACATGTGCCGGCTGTTCTCGACCAAGCTCGATGACGTCGACGCCGGGTTCGGTATCGAGATGGTGCGCATGCGCGCGAGCTGGACCGAACCGCTGGCGCTGGGGCAGGGCGATATCGAGGCGGCCGCCGAGACGCAGGGTACCTCGCTCGCCGCATGCATCGACCGGCTGACGGTGCGGCTCGGCGAGAAGGCGGTGCGCCGCCCGGTCGTGCACGCCAGCCATATGCCCGAGCGCGCGCAGCGCTGGCGCCCGCCGCTTGAGCATGAGCCTCCCGCGCAGGAGGAACTGCGCTTCCACGCCCGTCCGCTGAAGCTGCTCGACCGGGCGGAGAAGATCGCCGTTCTCTACGCCACGCCGGACGGGTATCCGAAAGCCTTCCGCTGGCGCGGACAAGTGCGCGAGATTGCGCGCGTCGAAGGCCCCGAACGGATCGCGCCCGAATGGTGGCGCTCGAAGTCGACGGCCCGCCTGCGGGATTACTATCGGATCGAAGACACCGCGGGGTGCCGCTACTGGATCTACCGCCACGGACTGCCCGACGATGGGCGGGGCGGCCTGCCGGACTGGTTTCTGCAGGGCCTATGCGCATGAAAGCGCTAGGCAAATCCGGTGTTAGAACATATAGTGAACGAATGGAGTCGCAGTCCATTCTCGAAAGGCTCGGGATTCTCGCCGATGCCGCAAAGTACGACGCTTCGTGCGCCTCTTCGGGCACGTCCAGCAGGAACAGCCTCGGCAGCAAGGGCATCGGCTCGACCGAAGGCATGGGCATCTGCCACGCCTATGCTCCCGACGGCCGCTGCATCTCGCTGCTGAAGATCCTGCTGACCAACCACTGCGTGTTCGACTGCCACTACTGCATCAACCGCAAGAGCTCGAACGTCCGCCGCGCCCGCTTCACGCCGCAGGAAGTCGCGGATCTCACGCTCAGCTTCTACCGCCGCAACTACATTGAGGGACTGTTCCTCTCCTCCGGCATCGTGAAGAGCTCCAACCGCACGATGGAGCAGCTGATCGAAGCCGCGCGCATCCTGCGCGAGGAGCACGACTTTCGCGGCTACATTCACCTCAAGACGATCCCCGAGGCTGATCCGGAGCTGGTTCATCAGGCGGGGCTCTATGCCGATCGCGTCTCGATCAACGTCGAACTGCCGACCGACAGCGGCCTCACCCGCCTCGCGCCCGACAAGAATGCGCGCCAGATCGAAGACGCGATGGGGAGGACGAAAGACGACATCGCCGAGGCGAGCGACGCGAAGAGAAAATTCCGCCACGCGCCGCGTTTCGCGCCCGCCGGCCAGTCGACCCAGATGATCGTTGGCGCGGACGCGGCGACCGATGCGGATATCGTGGGCAAGGCGAGCCGGCTTTACGGTAGTTTCGGGTTGCGTCGCGTTTACTACTCGGCCTTCAGTCCGATCCCCGACGCTTCGGCGGTGCTGCCGCTGAAACGCCCGCCGCTGATCCGCGAGCATCGGCTCTATCAGTCCGACTGGCTGATGCGCTTCTACGGCTACAAGCCCGCCGAGGTTATGGAGGCGGCCGGGGCGGACGGGATGCTACCGCTCGACATCGATCCGAAGCTCGCTTGGGCGCTCAAGTTCCGCGACCGCTTTCCGCTCGACGTCAATCGCGCAGCGCGCGAGGACCTGCTGCGCGTGCCCGGGCTCGGCGTCGGCGCGGTCGACCGCATTCTCGCCGCGCGCCGCCACCGCACGCTGCGTCTCGACGACGTTGCGCGCCTGACCCAATCGATCGCCAAGGTCCGTCCGTTCCTGTGCACGGTCGACTGGCGCCCGACCACGCTCACCGACCGCGCCGACTTGCGCGCGCTACTGGCGCCGAAACAGGAGCAACTGGAGCTGTTCGCGGCATGAGCACGCTCCGGAACCTCGAATTCGACACCTGCTACCTCGTGCATCTGCCCGAGCCGGACGATTTCGACGCCTGGCGCGAGCGGGCGCGGGCGTTGATCCAGTGCGATGTGCCGCCCGACCGGATCGTCTGGACCGCGCCGGGCGGAGCAGGGGACCTCTTCGCGCAGGGAGATCCGCGCCTGCCCGTGCCGGAGCCGGATGCGCCACCCGTGCGTGCGAGCCGCCGCTTCGTGGAACTCGCGCGACAGGCCGTGCTCCACACCGATCCGGAGCGTTTCGCGCTGCTCTACCGCGTGCTCTGGCGGCTTCAGGCCGATCCGCGGATCATGGAGGACAAGACCGACCTCGACGTCCGGCGCATCGAGGAACTGGACAAGACCGTGCGCCGCGACAGCCACAAGATGCATGCTTTCGTCCGCTTCCGCCGCGTCGAATCCGAGGAGAGCGGCGAGCACTACGTCGCCTGGTTCGAGCCCGAGCATCACATCCTGCGCGCGAACGCAGGGTTCTTCGTGCGCCGCTTCGCCAACATGAAATGGTCGATCCTCACGCCGCGTGGCAGCCTGCACTGGGACGGCGAGACGCTGGAGGAAGGGCCGCCCGCGCAGCGCGCCGACGCACCCACCGGCGATCCGATGGAGGATCTCTGGCGCACCTATTACGCATCGATTTTCAATCCCGCGCGTTTGAAGGTCGGGGCGATGCTCAAAGAGATGCCCCGCAAGTACTGGAAGAACATGCCCGAGGCGGCGCTCATTCCCGAGTTGATCGCCGGGGCGCAGAAGCGGGAATTGCAGATGGTCGCGGAAGGCGCGCTGGAGACCGAAGACCGGCCCGAGACGCTCAAGGCAGTCGACGAGGCAATCCACCGGTGTCGCAGATGTCCGATCGGCTGCCTCGACAACCAGGCGGTGATGGGGGAAGGGCCGAAGGACGCGGCGCTGATGATCGTCGGCGAACAGCCGGGCGATCAGGAGGACTTGGCCGGCCGGCCCTTCGTCGGGCCCGCGGGGCAGTTGCTCGATCGGTATCTCGAGAAGGCGGGAGTTGAGCGCAAGGAGGCTTACCTCACCAACGCGGTCAAGCATTTCAAGTTCGTCCAGCGCGGCAAGCGGCGGCTGCACCAGTCGCCGACCGCGAAGGAAATCGACATCTGCCGCTGGTGGCTGGAGAGCGAGCGCGCGATCGTCCAGCCCAAGCTGATCCTTGCCACAGGCGCCAGCGCCGCGCGCGGCATACTCGGCAAGACGGTAAGCATTTCGAAAACGCGCGGCGAACCCATCCCGCTCGAGGACGACAGCGAATTGTGGGTCACCGCGCATCCTTCCTACCTCCTGCGCCTCGATGACGAGGCGAAGGAGAAGCAGAGCCGCCTGTTCGAAGCCGATCTTGCCGCGGTGAAGGAGCGGTTGGCGGAACTGGCGTGAGCGTGAAATTTGCTCCGCCACTCCTGCGAAAGGGGGCCGCCATTCGGCCCTTCCTTGCGGTGAGTGCGGATGGGCCCCTGCCTTCGCAGGGGTGACGGAAGTGGTGCAAACATGCCCGATACCCCGATCACACCCGGCAAGCGCCGGATCGAGATCGATCCCGATCTGATCGATCCGCCCCAGCGCGCGCCATTCGTCGAACTGGGGCTGGTCTCCTGTTTCAGCTTCCTGCGCGGCGCTTCGGATGCCGTCGATCTCGTGAGCACCGCGCGCGAGCTGGGCTACGACGCGATCGGGATTGCGGACGCAAACTCGATGGCGGGCGTCGTACGCATCCACACGGCAGCAAAAGTTCTTAAACTGCGGCCGGTTATCGGCTGCAGGATAGAAACGGTAGAAGGTCTTTCCTTCCTCGCCTATCCCACGGACCGCGCGGCCTACGGCCGGCTATGCCGGCTGATCTCGGCCGGACGGATGAACACGCTCGACGGCAAGTGGCAGGACAAGGGCGTGTGCGACATCTCGCTCGCCATGTTGGCCGACCACGCGGAAGGGGTGCAGTTGATCCTGCTGCCGCCGGATGACTTGGCAAAGCCGTTCACGATCCCCGTGCCGAACAACGTTATCCCGTTTCCCGCTCCGGATTCACGCGCGGCCGAAGATATCTCCGCATCTCTACGCGAAATAACAGAGGGTTTCACCGATCTTCTGCCGCATCTTGTGAGCCAGTTCCCCACGCTGCGCCATCTGGCCGCATCCTATCTCTACAGCGGCGACGACATCGCGCGGATCGACCGGCTCGATGCACTGGCAAAGGCGAACGGGCTTGCACTGCTCGCGACCAACGACGTCCATTATCATGCGCCCGACCGGCGGCCTCTGCAGGATGTCATGACGGCAATCCGTCACAAGACGACGGTGGCCGAGGCCGGGCACCTGCTGTTCGGCAATGCCGAGCGGCATCTCAAGTCGCCTGACGAGATGCTCAAGCTGTTCGCGCGCTGGCCTCACGCCATCGCGGCGGCGCGCGAGGTAGCGGATGCCTGCACCTTCAACCTGGAAGAACTGCAATACGAGTATCCGGAGGAAATCTATCCCGACGGCATGACGCCGCAGCAATACCTTGAGAAATCGACGTGGGAGGGGGCGCGGAGGCATTATTTGAACGGCGTGCCCGATAGCGTGCGGCAAACGCTCGAGCGCGAACTGGCGCTGATCGAAGAGCTCAAGCTCGCCCGCTATTTCCTGACCATCAGGGACATCGTCGAATTCGCGCGAACGCGCGAGAAGCCGATCCTGTGCCAGGGGCGGGGGTCGGCGGCCAACTCGGCGGTCTGCTTCTGCCTCGGGATCACTGCGGTGGACCCTGCCGAGCACCAGCTGCTGTTCGAGCGCTTCATTTCCGCCGAGCGCAACGAGCCGCCCGACATCGATGTCGATTTCGAGCACGAGCGACGCGAGGAGGTCATTCAGCACATCTACGAGAAGTACGGTCGCGACCGCGCGGGTCTGTGTGCCACGGTGATCCATTATCGCCCGCGCATGGCGATCCGGGAAGTCGGCAAGGCGATGGGGCTTTCCGAAGACGTGACCTCGGCTCTGGCCCGCACCGTCTGGGGCGGACATGGACGCAAGATCGACGAGAACCACGTTATGCGGGAAACCGGGCTGGATCTTTCCGATCCGCATTTGAGACGGGTTCTGAAGTTGACCGAGCAGATGATCGGCATGCCGCGGCATCTCAGCCAGCATGTGGGCGGTTTCATTCTGACCCAGGGCCCGCTGATCGAGACGGTGCCGATCGGCAACGGGGCCATGCCCGACCGCACTTTCATCGAATGGGACAAGGACGACATCGACGATCTCGGCATCCTCAAGGTCGACGTGCTCGCGCTGGGGATGCTGACCTGCATCAGGAAATGCTTCGATCTCCTTGAAAAGCATTGCGAACGATCATTGGAGCTGGCCACGGTCCCGCGCGAGGATCCTGCCGTGTACGACATGCTGTGCAACGGCGATTCCATTGGCGTTTTCCAGGTGGAAAGCCGCGCGCAGATGAACATGCTGCCCCGCCTGCGCCCACGTAAGTTCTACGATCTCGTCGTGGAAGTCGCGATCGTGCGGCCGGGGCCGATCCAAGGCGACATGGTCCACCCCTATCTGAAGCGGCGAAAGGAACAGCGCGAAGGCAAGACGGCCTTCGCGCTACCCGCGCCGGCACCAGAGCATGGTCCACAGGACGAACTCTCATCCATTCTCGGGCGGACACTCGGTGTGCCGATCTTCCAGGAACAGGCGATGAAGATCGCGATCGACGCGGCCGAGTTCACCCCCATCGAAGCGAACCGGCTGCGCAAGGCCATGGCGACGTTCCGCAGCCGCGGGAAAGTCGACGAGCTGGAAGAACGGATGGTCAGCAAGATGATCGAGCGCGGCTACGATCCCGAGTTCGCCGAACGCTGCTTCAATCAGATCAAGGGCTTCGGCGAATACGGCTTCCCCGAAAGCCATGCCGCGAGCTTCGCGCATCTGGTCTACGTCTCGAGCTGGCTCAAGTGCCACTATCCCGCAGCCTTCGCTTGCGGACTGCTCAACTCTCAGCCGATGGGGTTTTATGCCCCTGCGCAGATCGTGCGCGATGCGCAGGCGCACGGCGTCACCGTATTGCCGATAGACGTCAATGCGTCGGGCTGGGATTGCACGCTGGAGAGCTGCGCCGATCAGCCCTTCCACAAGGATCGCCTGGACGGGCACATCGCGCTCCGCCTGGGGCTGCGGCAGGTCGATGGTCTGCCCGAGCATGTTGCCGCCGCGCTCGTCGACGAGCGGGTCAGGAACGGCCCCTATCGCGATGTCGCCGATCTGCGTGATCGGGCGAAAGTGCCCGTGAGCCATATCGAGCGGCTCGCGAGTGCGGATTGCTTCGGCTCGCTCGAGCTGTCGCGGCGGCAGGCGCTGTGGGATGCGCGCAGTCTGGTGGCGGCGCCCGACCTGCCGCTGTTCCGTTATGCCGAGGAGCGCGACGAGGGGGCGGAGAAGGGCATCACCCGCCTGCCGCGGATGCCGCTGGGCGAGGAAGTTGTCACGGATTACCAGACGACGCGGCTCAGCCTGAAGGCGCATCCCATGTCCTTCCTGCGCGCCGAGCTCAGCGCGCGCGGCTTCGTGCGGGCGTGCGATTTGCGCACGCGCAAGTATCGCTCGATCGTCAATGTCGCGGGGGTCGTGCTGATCCGCCAGCGGCCGGGCTCGGCCAAGGGCGTGTGCTTCATCACGCTGGAGGACGAGACCGGAGTGGTGAATCTCGTCGTCTGGCCCGATCTGATGGAAAGGCAGAGAACCGTCGTGATGGGCGCGCGTTTGATGGAAGTGCGCGGACGAGTGGAATATGACGACGAGGTGATTCATGTCATCGCCAGCGACCTGGTCGACGCGACCGGCCAGCTTCGCAGATTGTCCGATGACATCCTGAATACGCCGGTCGCCTACGGCGATCACTGCAAGAACGCGCCGCCTCCCAAGCGCGAATTTCGCGACGATCCCCATCTTCCCGTTCAGCCTTGGGAGCCACCATCACCAGATGACCGCGAGTGTGGCTTCCACCAGGGACACCCTCGTAACGTGCGAATCATACCCAAGTCGCGAGATTTCCATTGAACCGCGATCGCTGCCACATCTCCCGCCGCATCGGGCACTTTCGCGGCGACAGGCGCGTGGTCTGGCTGCTGATCGTCGCCGGCCTGCTGCTCGCCGCGCGTGGGTGGCTGGCCGATCATCCGCAGCACAACCCCTGGGCGCCGCTCGACCTCAACGATCCGCCGGGCTGGGCGACGCAGAGCAAGCTGCTCGCGCTCAAGGATGATCCGGTCGAGTGCCGCGCGGTGCTCGAGCGCAGCGGCGTCGAATTCCGCGCGCTCGAACCGCAGGGGGAGGGGGCATGCCGGCGCGAGGACCGCACCGTGCTCGCCGCGCTGCCGCTCTCGCCCAACGTGCCGCCGACGACCTGCCCGGTGGGCATCGGGCTCGAACTATGGCTGCGTGACGTCGTGCAACCTGCGGCGGTCGAGCGCTTCGGCGTCGAAGTGGCGCGGATCGAGCACTTCGGCGCCTTCAGTTGCCGGCGCCTCTATGGCCGGGCGGAGGGGCGCTGGAGCGAGCATGCGACGGGCAATGCGATCGATATCGCCGCCTTCGTGCTCGCCGACGGGCAGCGGATTGCGGTGCTCGGCGACTGGACCGGTGAGGACGAGGAAGCGGCATTCCTGCGTGAGGTGCGCGACGGCGCCTGTCCGTTGTTCGCCACCGTGCTTTCGCCCGACTACAACGCGGCGCATGCGGACCATTTCCATTTCGACCAGTCCGGCCGATACATGGGCGTTTGCCGCTAGTTGAAGCCTCGCTCAGACGGCTTCGAAGGCGTACCCGGCCGAGCGCACCGTGCGGATCGGGTCCGGCGCACCGCTTACCTCGATCGCCTTGCGCAGCCGGCGAATATGCACGTCGACCGTGCGCAGCTCGATATCGCTGCCGGTGCCCCACACGCCGTCGAGGAGCTGGTTGCGGCTGAAGACACGACCGGGACTTTCCATGAAGAACTTGAGCAGGCGGTATTCGGTCGGACCCATCTGTAGGGTCTGTCCGCGGCGAGCGACCTTGTGCGCGACGGGATCGAGCTTGATGTCGCCCACCTCGATCGTCTCGCCGGCCAGGGCGGGCCGGATCCGGCGCAACACGGCAGCTACACGCGCGAGCAGTTCGCGCGGCGAGAAGGGCTTGGTCACGTAGTCGTCGGCGCCGGTCTCGAGACCGCGAATGCGATCGTCCTCCGCCTCGCGTGCGGTGAGCATGATGATGGGGACATGCGCTGTCGCCTTGTCGCGGCGAAGGCGGCGGCAGACCTCGATGCCGCTGGTTCCCTCGACCATCCAGTCGAGAATGACCAGGTCCGGCACTTCTTCAGCGGCGAGCACCAAAGCCTCGTCGCCATCGGCAGTCGCCCGGACGCGATAGCCCTCGTTGGCGAATCGGTACTCGAGAAGCTCCGACAGGGCGGGATCGTCTTCGACGAGAAGAAGGGTTGCGGTGGTCATGACGAATTCAAGACACCGCGATTATTTCACTTTGACGACAAGGATGTCATGAATCGTCATCGGCCGGATAAGTCCCGGTAGCCGCAAAGTGGACCATCTCCGCGACGTTCGTCGCATGGTCGCCGATCCGTTCGATGTTGCGGGCTACAAAGAGAAGCTGCGCCGCGGTCGAGATGGTCGAAGGATTCTCGACCATATGACTGACGAGATTGCGGAAGATCGAGTTGTAGAAGTTGTCGACTTTCCGGTCGGCCGCGATCACCTCCCGTGCCAGTACGGGGTCGCGGGCGCCATAGGCGGTGAGCACGTCGTGAACCATTTCGGCGGCGAGTTCTCCCATCGCCGGCAAAAGGGTCAGGGGCTCGAAGCGCCTCCGGTCGGCGATCTCACGGCTCGCCTTGGCGATGGCCTTCGAGTAGTCGCCGATCCGCTCGACCACGCCGGCGATCTTCAGCGCCGCGATCACTTCGCGCAGGTCGTCCGCCATCGGCGCACGGAGCGCGATCACGCGCACCGCGAGCTTGTCGACTTCGGATTCGAGGGCGTCGATCTTCTTGTCGCCCTTGATGATCTGCTGGGCCAGCGTATCGTCGCCTTTGACCAGAGCGTCCATGGCGTTCTGCACGGCCACTTCGGCCAGGCCGCCCATCTCCGCGATCAGGCCGCGGAGCCGGGTGATGTCCTCGTCGAACGCCTTGACTGTATGCTCGGTCATCAGCCGTACCTGCCCGTAATGTAATCCTTCGTCCGCTCCTCGAGCGGATTGGTGAATATGTCAGAAGTCCGGCCGTATTCCACCATCTTTCCGAGGTGGAAGAACGCCGTGCGCTGGCTGACGCGGGCGGCCTGCTGCATCGAGTGAGTGACGATGACGATGGCGTAGCGCCCGTTGAGCTCGTCGATCAGCTCCTCGATCTTGGCGGTCGCGATCGGATCCAGTGCGGAGCATGGCTCGTCCATCAGGATCACCTCGGGATCGACGGCGATCGCCCGCGCGATGCACAGGCGCTGCTGCTGGCCGCCCGAGAGCGCCGTGCCGCTGTCGTCGAGGCGGTCCTTCACCTCGTTCCACAGGCCGGCACGCTGGAGCGAGGTCTCGACAATCCCGTCGAGCTCCTGCTTGCCCTCGGCCAGGCCGTGGATGCGCGGACCGTAAGCGATGTTCTCGTAGATCGACTTCGGAAAGGGGTTGGGCTTCTGAAACACCATGCCTACGCGCGCACGGAGCTGCACGACGTCCATTCTCGAGCGGTAGATGTCCTCGCCGTCGAGCACGATCTCCCCTTCGACGCGGGCCGAAGGAATCGTGTCGTTCATACGGTTGAGCGTGCGCAGGAAGGTCGACTTCCCGCAGCCCGAGGGACCGATGAAGGCGGTGACATACTTCGTGGGGATGTCGATCGACACGTGATCGATCGCCATCTTGTCGCCGTAGTACACGGAGACGTCCCGCGCGCTCATCTTCGCTTCGGTGTCGTCCAGATTGGGATGGATTACGGTCACCACTTTTTCTCGAACTTGTTGCGCAGGTAGATGGCGAGGCCGTTCATCACGAGGAGGAACAGCAGGAGCACGATGATCGCGGCCGAGGTCCGCTCGACGAATCCGCGGTCGATCTCGTCCGACCATAGGAAGATCTGAACCGGCAGGACAGTCGCGGGCGAAGTGAATCCGTCGGGCGGCGACGCGACGAAGGCGCGCATGCCGATCATCAGCAGCGGCGCCGTCTCGCCCAGCGCGCGGGCCATGCCGATGATCGTGCCGGTGAGAATGCCCGGAAGGGCGAGGGGGAGCACGTGGTGGAACACCACCTGCACCGGCGACGCGCCGATCGCGAGCGCGCCATCGCGGATCGATGGTGGCACGGCCTTGATCGCGTTGCGCCCGGAAATCACGATCACCGGCATCGTCATCAGCGCCAGCGTCATGCCCCCGATCAGCGGTGCCGACCGCATGCTGGGGAAAATCCACAGAAACACCGCGAGACCGAGCAGACCGAAGATGATCGAGGGTACGGCGGCGAGGTTGTTGATCGACACCTCGATCAGGTCTGTCCACCGGTTCTTGGGGGCGTATTCCTCGAGGTAGAGCGCGGCGAGAACGCCGATCGGGAAAGCCAGCGCGAGCGTGACGATCATCGTCAGGATCGAGCCCTTGAGCGCGCCCCAGATACCGACCTGTTGCGGATCGGTGGCATCGGCGCGGGTCAGAAAGCCGACATCGAAAGCCGTTCCCAGGGCGCCTTGCTCCACGAGCTGGGCGGCGAGAGCCTGGGTTTCGACGGAACCTTCGCCGTTGAGCGCGGCGGCCAGATTGGGGCTTGCCGGGAGATCGAAGGTCGCCGTGGTGTTCAGCAACGAAGGATCGTCGATGATGGCCTGGCCGACCTCGCGCCATGCGCCGCTGCCGAGTTGCGCCGCGCCTTGCGGACCGAGCTCCTGCTCGGCAAAGAACTCCACCACCGAAGGCAGATCCTGCGCCTCGAGGCTCTGCATGCCCCGGGGCTGCGACAGCACGGCCGGATCGCCGGTTATGCCCGCCTGTGTGAAGTCGATCGGGACCGTCAGCTCGGCGCGCTGGAAGCCGCCGATGCCGTTGAGCGTCATCGTCACCAGCAGGAAGGCGAGCACGACGATCGAGAACACGATCGCGGCGATGCCCGCCAGCTTGAAGCGGCGTTCGGATGTATAGCGCTTCTTCAGCCGCGCCTCGAAGGCGGGGGTGCGCGTCGGGGGGATGCGCTCACTCATAGGCTTCACGGAACCTCTTCACGACGCGCAGGGCGATGAAGTTGAGGCCAAGCGTGACCAGGAACAGCACGAAGCCAAGTGCGAAGGCGCTCAACGTGGCCGGATGGTCGAAGCTGCCTTCGCCGGTCAGCATGGCGACGATCTGCACGGTGACGGTGGTCATCGCCTCCAGCGGATTGCCGCTGAGATTGGCTGCGGTAGAGGCGGCCATGACGACGATCATGGTTTCGCCGATCGCCCGGCTGATCGCGAGCATGACTCCGGCAACGATGCCCGGGAGTGCTGCCGGCACGAGCACGCGGCGGATGGTTTCCGAAGTCGTGGCGCCCATCGCGAGGCTCCCGTCCCGCATCGCTTGCGGAACGGCGGCGATAGAATCGTCGGCCATCGAGGAAACAAAGGGTATGATCATGACGCCCATGACGAGACCTGCGGCAAGAGCGCTCTCGCTCGAGGGATTGGACATACCGGCTGCGAGGGCGACGTCACGGATGGCCGGCGCAACGGTGAGCGCCGCGAAGTATCCGTAGACCACCGTCGGGACGCCGGCGAGTATTTCCAGTGCCGGCTTGACCCATGCCCGTACCCGGGGATCGGCATATTGCGTCAGATAGATCGCGCTCATCAAGCCAAGCGGTATGGCCACGACCATGGCGATGATCGCGCCGATATATATGGTGCCCCAGAACAACGGAATGGCGCCATAGCGGCTCGAGTCCGGGTTGTCGGGGCTCGACATGGGATCGGGACCCCAGTGTGTTCCGAACAGGAAATCGATCGGGTTAACCATCCCGAAAAACCGGATCGTCTCGAACACCAGGCTGGCGAAGATCCCCAGTGTGGTGAGGATCGCGACGAGCGAAGCAAGCAGAAGGATGACCATGATCGTCCGTTCCACCCGAGTGCGTGCGGTGAAGTCCGGCTTGATGCGCAGGAATGCCCACACGCCCCCCAGAAAACCGAGAACGAGCGTTACGGCGATGCCGATGAACTGGTAACGGCCGATCGCCTCCCGATAAGGTTCGATCAGCGCGCGGGCTTCCTCGTTGAACACGCCTGGTGCGGCCCCGATCGCGGCCGCGCGCGCCTCGGCCATTATCGATTCGCGTTTGAACCCGAAAGCCGGCAGGTCAGCCGCGGCGGGGGATGCGAGCACATGCTGGCTCACGAGGTGTGGCCCGAGGACGCTCCACAGGGCGATGAAGAACACCATCGGCACCACGATCCACAACGCCACATACCATCCGTGGTAGCTGGGAAGCGATGCCATCGCGCTCGCGCCGCTGGCACGGCGGAGAGTCCACGCTCGCGCGCGGGCGGCGAGCCATCCGGCGAGCCCCAGCCCGAGCGCTAGAAGGAGAAGAATGGTAAGCGACACGCCGATTGCGACCTAGCTCGGGAAGGCTTCGAACGGACGCAAGCGCGCGGGCGACGAGCTTGCCCTGCGGGCTCTGTTGAACTTTCGTGACAATTTCATGACATTTCCTCGGCGGCCTCGTCGACGGTCGGAATGCGCACGGTAATGGTGGTGCCTTGGCCAAGCTTGCTGGTGATGTCGAGGCGCCCGCGGTGTCGCTCCACAATGTGTTTGACGATGGCGAGTCCCAGACCGGTTCCCCCCGAAGCTCGACTGCGGCCCGGATCGGTGCGGTAGAACCTGCGGGTCAGGTGGGGAAGGTGCTCGGGTGCGATGCCTTCCCCGCGGTCCCTGACGGTGAGTTCGGCATCGCCTTCCGGCAAACGGTGCAGGGTCACCGCGACTTTTTCCTCCGGCGCGCCGTACTTCAGAGCGTTGTCGACGAGATTGCGGATGAGCTGTTCGATCTGTCGTGCATCGCCTCTGATCTCGATACCCCCTTCGCAATCGAGGTCTAGGCGTTCCTGCCGCTCCGGTCCCGCGGCGTCGCGCGCGGCACTCTCGACCAGTTCGCGCAGGGGAAGGTGTTCCTGTGGCAGGTCGTGCTTTTCAGCCTCCACGCGCGAAAGCGACATGAGATCGTCGACTAGGTTCTTCAGGCGCCGCGCTTCGCCGAGCACCGTGTCGAGAAACTTGGCGCGCGTCTCGAGCGGGGCCTTGCCGGCGTCCTCGCGCAGCGTTTCGACGTAACCGATGATCGACGAAAGCGGCGTCCGCAGCTCGTGGCTGGCGTTGGCGACGAAATCGGTGTGCGCGCGGCTGATGTCGGCTTCGGCGGTCTGGTTGAGCAACTCTATCACACCGAGTTCGTCTGCCAGGCGTTGGTAGTTGAGAACCCAGATGTCGCGGCGGCGGACGAGACCCTGCACGGTAGCTTGCCCGCTCGTGTCCCGTTCCAGCAGTGCGACGGCCTCCGGATGGCGGAACGCGACTCGAATGTCCTGCCCCAGGATATGGGCGCCCAGGAGGTTGCGTGCGGCACGATTGGCAATCGAGATGCGGCCATTCTCCGTAACCAGCAGCGGTGTTCCGGCGTGCTCGATGAACAGGCCCATGTCGTCCCGGTTGAAGGAACCGTTGGTTGCCGATTCGACGGGCGGGGGAGGGGATGCGACGGCAAGCCAGAGCGATCCCGCCCAGACGAGCAACACCGCAAATGCGAGCCACAGGGGCGCCCCCGCAATTACCATGGCGACCGCGGTAATCACGGCCAGCACGAACGCAGCGATTGGGTAGGTGCGATCCTGCTGCATAGCGAGCGCGGCCTTAGCCGGGGGAAACCGTGCCGGCTAGGGAATTGCGCAGATGTACCGGCGCAAGGTGCGGGTCGATCCCCCCGCTATGCAATCGGCTGTTCCATGCCATAGCCAAGCACCAGCGCGAGAATGAGCAGCATCGCTGCGAGTCCCGCACCGATAGTCCGGACCGTGTTCCATCGTGTCCACTCCCGTAGATACTTCGGCCACGAGACATCGCGCCCCTCGTTCGCGGCCGCGAGTCGCCGGTTAAGCGGCACGTTGAAGAGAACGGTCACGCCGAAGCAGCCGACGAGATAGAGGAGCGAGGCTGCAAAAACGGACTTGCCGGCCGGATCTCCGAACGAGAACAGCGACGAGATACCCAGAATCGCGCAAAGCAGCGCCGTCCCCATGAACAGGATCATGAAGCTCGGAGTGTAGACCGCAACGTTGATCGCGTTCATCGCGGACTTGCCATCATCTTCGGGAAGACGGCCGAACGCGGGCATGATGAACGACGAGAAGGCGTAGAAGATACCTGCAACGAGCGCCGAAGCCATCGCACCCACCAGAAGCATGGTCGGATACACCCAACTCATAGCAACAACCTCCTCGCCAGCCCGATCGGCCCCGGGCAGCGAGGATAGAGGTCGCAATCGCAGCTGTCATCCGTCGATCCGGGCACGGCGCTGCCGCGACGCAGCTCGCGTACGGATGAATAGCGTCCCGATGCTGAGGTTGGTGACCCCTACGGGAATCGAACCCGTGTTTCAGCCGTGAGAGGGCCGCGTCCTGACCGCTAGACGAAGGGGCCATACCATGAAGGATGGCGCGCCACGCCGACATTTCCTCGGTGGTGACCCCTACGGGAATCGAACCCGTGTTTCAGCCGTGAAAGGGCCGCGTCCTAACCGCTAGACGAAGGGGCCGAACCGTCAGGTGCCGGTGGCGTGGCGGCGCACTTAGGGGTGCGGCGCGGCGCGGTCAACCCTGTGCGTTACGCGGGAATGTCAGTCGGCCCAGGCGGCGTCCTCCAGATGAAGCTCCGCCTGCGGGCGAGCGCCCCAATCGTCGATCTTCGCACGGCCCGCCAGCCACAGGCGCCGCCCCTTCGCGCCGTGAAGCAGCGATTGGCCGAGATCGCTTTCCGCCATGCGAAAGCCGATCGCCTTGAACGAGCGCCCGTCGTCGCCGCTGGCGATCACGCGGATATGATCGGTGCCGACGACATCCGCCTTGGCTAGTCGGACCGGCCCGACCGCGAGCTTCGGCCCCGGCCACCCAACGCCGAACGGTCCCGCCCGGTCGAGCGTTTCCACCAGCTCCGGCGTCAGCCCGCCGGGCGCGAGGGAGAGATCGAGCGACAGGACCTGCTCGGCACAGGCGCGCTGCACCGCGCCAGCGAGGCGCTCGTCGAGCCAGTCGGCGAGCGAATCGAGTTTGGTCGCATCGAGCGTGAGCCCCGCCGCCATCGCGTGGCCGCCGCCCGCGACGAGGAGCCCGGATTCGCGCGCCGCGATGATTGCCGCGCCGAGGTCCACGCCCGAGATGGACCGCCCGGAGCCTTTGCCTTGGCCGGTCTCCCCATCGAGCGCGATCACGATCGCGGGCCGGCCTGCCTTTTCCTTGATTCGCCCTGCGACGATTCCAATCACGCCGGGATGCCAGCCGGCGCCGGCGAGCACGAGCACCGCGCGGTTGTGCTGCCGCGCAAGCTGCGCCTCTGCCGCCTCCTGCACCGCCATCTCGATCGCGCGCCGTTCCTCGTTGAGCGTGGAAAGCTGCGCGGCGATTTCGCGCGCTTCGTCGGGATCTTCGGTGGTCAGCAGGCGAACGCCGAGTGTCGATTCGCCGACCCGGCCGCCCGCATTGATCCGCGGGCCGAGCGCAAAGCCCAAGTCGCTGCATACCGGCGCACGCGACAGCCGGCTCGCGTCGATCAGGGCCGACATTCCGACGTTCTGGCGCTTCGCCATGACCTTCAGGCCTTGCGCCACGAAGGCGCGGTTGAGCCCGTGCAGGGCCGCGACGTCCGCCACGGTGCCGAGCGCGACCAGATCGAGCAGACCGCGCAGGTCGGGCTCCGGCCGCGCAGCGAAATGCCCGCGCTCGCGCAAGGTGCGCACCACGGCAATTGCCAGCAGGAACGCGACGCCCACGGCGGCCAGATGACCGTGCCGCGCCCCAAGGTCGCTTTCATCCAGTCGGTTCGGATTGACCAGCGCCGCGGCCCTGGGAAGCTCGGCGGCGCACTTGTGGTGATCGACCACGATCACGTCCACGCCGGCCTCGTGCGCCATGCTCAGCGCCTCGTGTGCCATCGCCCCGCAATCGACGGTCACGATCAGGCTCGACCCTTCCTCCGCCAACCTGACAAGCGCCTCGCCGCTGGGGCCGTAGCCTTCGAGCAGACGGTCGGGGATATACTGCCCGGCGTCATGCCCGAGCATGCGCAGCAGCCGGATCAGCAGCGCCGAGCTGGTCGCGCCGTCCACGTCGTAATCGCCGTAGATCGTGATCGTCTCGCCGCCGAGCACGGCCTGGGCTATGCGTTCGGCGGCCGCGTCCATGTCCCGGAAGGCGGACGGGTCGGGGAGAAACTCGCGTAAAGTGGGGGTGCGGTGCCGATCCAGCTCCTCGCGGGCGACGCCGCGCGACAGGAGAAGCTGCGCGACGATATCGTCCTCGAGCGAGGTGGCGCCGTCTGCCAGCGCCATGTTCCCGCCGCGCCAGCGCCAGGCCTTGCCGGAGAGCGACCGTTCGATGCCAAACACGCAGGAAAGCGATTGCGACCCCATGGGCCGCGTCTACCGCAGCCGCGCTGCTTGCGCAAAGCACGCGGTTTGACAATCGACAGCTATCCGCGATGGTCGCGGGCATGAGCGATGACGGAAAGCGCCTGCTGATCGCTTGGCACAGCCGCACCGGTGCGAGCCGGGCCATGGCTTCTGCCGCCGCCGAGGGGGCGGGGGATGCGGCCTGGCTCTTGCGCGCAGGCGAGGTCTCGCCCGAGGACATCCTCGCGGCCTCGGCCTACCTCTTCGTGTGTCCCGAGAACCTCGCGAGCATGAGCGGCGAGATGAAGGAGATGTTCGATCGCTGCTACTATCCCGTGCTCGGCCGGATCGAGGGGCGGGCGTATGCAACGTTGATCGCGGCGGGCTCCGACGGCGAAGGCGCCCAGCGCCAGATCGACCGCATTGCTACCGGATGGCGCCTGCGCCGGGTGGCCGATCCGGTGATCCTCTGCTTCGACGCCCAGACGCCGGAGGCGATCATGGCGGAAAAGACCGTTTCGGAAGACCGCCTGGCCCAGTGCCGCGAACTCGGCGCGGCCTTGGCAGAAGGTCTGGCTCTGGGCGTATTCTAGCGAGTCACCGCAAATCCCTCGAAACCGGACGCATCTCTCGCGCCGAGCGACTCGACGTGCCAGGCCTTTCGCGTCAGGATTTCGGCACACTACTGAGGGGCGCACCGATCGCAATCAGGTCCGACATTGCCGCGCGCGAAGCGCCGCCGGGGCTGTTACTCATGTTCCGGCCAGGGGCACGCCCCGACGCGGCCGCGGTCCGGCAGGCCGTCGAGACCGCCGAAAGGGTGGCGATCAGTCACGGCGGCGAGGGGCCGGGAGGAGCGGCAGGCGGGCAGGCGCTTTGGCTCGAGCTGCTGATCGATGGGATGACCTTCGATCTGAGCGGGATGGCGCCCGGTGCCGGTTACGCGGCGGCGGACCTGCGCAACCGCTACGAGGTTTCGCCCGACTTCGGCGAAGCGCCGGGCGAGGGCGTCTGCCTCCTTCCGGGGCCACACCTCGCAGGAGGGCGCGCAACGGTTCCCGTGGTGCGCGCGCAGGCTGCGCTCGGGGCGGAACTCGTACGCCGGTTGCCGGGTGCCCTGGCCGTTTCCTGGACCCCGGCTCGAACCCTGGTCGGGCGCGAGTTCTATCTGTCGATGGTGGACGCCTGGCTGGCGGGCGGCCCGTTCCCGGCACTCGGACTGTGTGCGTTCCGGCAGATGCTCGGGGGTGCGATCCAGTCCGAGGGGCTGGCGTTCTTCACCGGGCAGGAACTGCATTTCGACAATGCACAGTTTCCCGACCCCGCGGCGGCGGTGCAGCTCGGCTTGAGGCTGGTGAACGAATTGGTCGGGGGTGGAAGGATCGCCCAAGCCGTGTCGCTCGCCGGGCCGGACGGTGCGCGCGTGACGCTCCGGCCTTCGGGGAATGGGCGGTTCCTCAGGGTCGAGCGTGGCTGATCGTGGGCTGGCCAGCTTTGGCGCTATCCGCCGCAGTATCCCGTTCGCAGCGGTCAACCGTCGGGATCGTCCCGGACACGATCCGAGCCTCCAGCGTCACCACTTGCTGCCGCGCCAGTTACGCACAATGCGGTGCTTCGAGCGGATGTTCGGGGAACTCGGGATCGCACGGATGGGGCTCGAGGATTTCCGGCGCAATGGCATGCTGCTTCCAGCCCGCGAGCGCGCGGCGCTGCGCACGGGCCTGCCGCTGCACAGGGGACCGCACCGGACCTACAGCGAACTTGTCGCTCAGCGGGTTGGGCAGATCGAACGCGGGTGGGCCGCTGCGCGATCGCGCGATCCCGAAGGTGCCGTGGGCGAAGCGCTGATGCGGCTCGCCCTCCTCCAGCGCGGATTGCGGCGGCGGCTGCTCGACACGCGCCGCAGGCTCCTCCTCAATCGCCGCGATCCGATCGGACACGGGCTCGACTTTGCCGAGATGGATGCGATCGCCGAAGCGCTCTGGTCGGTCACTCAGCCGACGACTTTGATCGCCAGTTCCTCCCGCGCCGCCTGATACTCGCGCTCGAGCCGTTCGACGCGCCCCGCCACGCTGTCGACCGCGTCCACCATTCCGACGCCCTGGCCCGAACCCCAGATATCCTTCCAAGCCTTGGCCTTGGTGTTGCCGCCGGAACCGAAGTTCATCTTGCTCGGGTCGCTCACCGGCAGGTTCTCCGGATCGAGCCCCGCGGCGACGATCGAGCCGCGCAGGTAGTTGCCGTGCACTCCGGTGAAGAGGTTGGTGTAGACGATGTCTGCCGCGCGGCTCTCGACGATGCCCTGCTTGTAGCGCTCGTCGGCGTTCGCTTCCTTCGTCGCGATCCAGGGCGAGCCGATGTAGGCGAAGTCGGCGCCCATCGCCTGCGCCGCGAGTACCGAGCGGCCGTGTGCTATCGAGCCGGAGAGAGCGACCAGCCCGTCGAACCACTGGCGGATTTCCTGCATCAGTGCGAAGGGCGACTGCACGCCCGCGTGCCCGCCGGCGCCGGCGGCGACCGGGATCAGTCCGTCCGCGCCTTTTTCGATCGCCTTGCGGGCGAAGCGGTCGTTGATCACGTCGTGCATCGTAATGCCGCCCCAGCTTCGGACGGCAGAGAAGATATCCTCACGCGCGCCGAGGGAGGTGATGACCAGCGGTACCTGCCACTTGGCGCAGACCTGCATGTCTTCCTCGAGCCGGTCGTTCGACTTGTGGACGATCTGGTTCACGGCGAAGGGTGCCGCAGGCCGATCGGGGTTGTCGCGGTTGTGCGCCGCCAGTTCCTCGGTGATCCGGTGCAGCCATTCGTCGAGCACGCCCGTTGGCCGGGCGTTGAGTGCGGGGAAGGAGCCGACGATCCCTGCCTTGCACTGCGCGATCACCAGTTCGGGGCCCGATACGATGAACAGCGGCGATCCGATCACGGGCAGGCGCAGGCGGTCGAAAGGGGCGGGGAGGGGCATCCGGTTCTCCGTTGTCGATTGCAACTTATTGCGCCGGGCTATCCGCGCGCCGCGGCCTTGTCGAGATTGCCGTTACGTAAGGGTCAAGCGAGGACGTGCTCGATTCCGTAGATGCGCGCCGCGGTGCCGGCGAAGAGGCTGCGCTTCTCGTCGTCGCTTGCTCCGGCGGCGAGTCGCTTGAAGGCGTTCCATAGCACCGGGTAGCTGGCGCCCCAGCGGTCCACCGGATAATTGCTTTCGAACATCGCCCGGTCCGCGCCGAATGCCTCGATGCAGGTATCGATGTACGGCTTCCACAGCCCGGCGAGTTCCTCCGAGCCACAGCCTTTGTCGGGGCCTTCCTCCGGCATGCCGCAGAAGGCCATCGCGAGGCCGCCGAGCTTGACCGTGACGTTGGGGCATTCCGCGATCGCCCGCACGCTGGCGCGCCAGCGATCGAAATGCTCGCCGAGCGTACCGCGATAGCAGGCGATGTTGAGCGGGGTCCCGCAGTGGTCGAGCACGATCGGCTGATCGGGAAAGGCGCGGGCAAGATCGAGCACGTCGCCAAGCTGCGGCTCGAGCACCCAGGCGTCGAATGTCAGCCCGCGCTTGCCGAGCTCTGCGAATCCTTCGCGAAAGGCGGCGTCGCGGTAGAGGCCTTCGGGCGCGTGAAACGGCGGGCCGAGCACTTCGGGGTCGGCATCCCACGCGCCCTGATGACGAATGCCCACGAAGCGATGCGACGCGGCCTGCAGCGCGTCGAGTACTTCTCCGGCCGCCGCGCCCAGCCTCAGGTCGGCGTGGCCGACGATCGCCGCACAGGGGCGATAGGCGCCGTAGAGGCCGCTTGCCCCCTGCGCGGCGACGCCATTGACGAACTCGACTTCGCCGACAGGCTTCAACGCGTCCCCGCGGCTCGCATCGTAGAATGCGCCGCATTCCATGAACACGGTGGCGATAACGTTATGACCGCTTTGGGTATCTGCCTGGAGCTGGTCGAAGGTGTAGTGAGCCGCGCCCGCAATTGCCTCCAGGAAAGCGTGCCGCGGCTCGGGAAACGCCGGCAGGAGCGGGCGCAGGTCCCACAAGTGGTGATGCGGATCGACTATCGGCAGATCGGGTTCGATGATCTCTTCGGTCATGGCAGCTCCTCCCGGGCCGCTACGCTAACCGCAGCACCGGTCGTGGCAAGCTAGATCGCGGCCGCCGAGTTCGCCGCGCTCAGAACCGCCCGGACGCTGGCCGTGGCCACGTCCTCGTCGATGCCGCAGCCCCAGACCCGCTCGCCGGTAGGGAGCGCGCATTCGAGGTAAGCCGCCGCACGCGCGTCGGAGCCGGTCGAAAGCGCGTGCTCGGTATAGTCGCACACTTCCAGCTCAACCCCGAAGGAGTCCCGCAACGTTGCCACGACCGAGGAGATCAGGCCGTTGCCGCGCCCGGAGACGCTCTGTGCCTTGCCATCGACTTCAACGGTCCCGGCGAACACGCGCGTGCCGTCCGCCGCACGGCTTTCCTCGTAGTCCACGAGCTGGAACCGCTTCGGTCGAACCTGCACGTGGTAGGTGCGTTTGAAGACATCCCAGATGTCGGCCGCGTTGAGCTCACGCCCGAGCTCGTCGGCCATGCGCTGAACGTGCTTGGAGAAGTCGGCCTGCATCTTCTTGGGCAGCTTGAGGCCCTGATCCTGCTCGAGCACCCAGGCGAAGCCGCCCTTGCCGGACTGTGAGTTGACGCGGATCACCGCCTCGTAGTCGCGGCCAAGATCGGCCGGGTCGATCGGCAGGTAAGGCACGCGCCAGAACTCGTCGTTCTGCTTGCCGTGCGCTTCGAACCCCTTCTTGATCGCGTCCTGATGGCTGCCGGAGAAGGCGGTGAACACCAGTTCGCCGCCATACGGATGTCGCTGGTGGACCGGGATCTCGTTGCAGTACTCGACCGTCTCGATGATCCGGTCGATGTCCGAGAAGTCGAGCCCGGGGTCGATCCCCTGCGTGTACATGTTGAGCGCCACGGTTACGAGGCAGCAGTTGCCGGTGCGCTCGCCATTGCCGAACAGGCAGCCCTCGACCCGGTCCGCGCCGGCCATCAGGCCGAGCTCGGCCGCCGCGACGCCGGTGCCGCGGTCGTTGTGCGTGTGGAGACTGACCACCGCGCTCTCGCGGTTCGGCAGATTGCGGCAGAAGTATTCGATCTGGTCAGCGTAGATGTTGGGCGTCGCCGCCTCGACCGTCGCCGGCAGGTTGAGGATGATCGGCCGCTCGGGAGTGGGAGCGAGCACCTCCATCACCGCCTCGCAAACCTCGATCGAGAAATCGAGCTCGGCGGTCGAGAACGTCTCGGGGCTGTACTCGAAATGCCAGTCGGTGCCGGGCCGGCTGCCGGCCTCGTCGCGCATGACCTTGGCGCCGGCAACGGCGATCGCCTTCACCTCCTCGCGGCTCATGCGGAACACGATGTCGCGCCAGGTGGGGCTGACCGCGTTGTAGAGGTGCACGATGGCCGCGCGCGCGCCCTCCAGGCTGGCGAAGCTGGTGCGGATCAGATCCTCGCGGCTCTGCGTAAGAACCTGCACCACCACGTCGTCGGGAATGCGCCCGGAACGAACCAGACTCTGGATGAAGTCGAATTCGGTCGCGCCTGCGCTGGGAAAGCCGACCTCGATCTCCTTCACTCCGATCTCGACAAGCAGGTCGAAGAACCTGTTTTTCTTCGCCGAATCCATCGGGTCGACGATGGCCTGGTTGCCGTCGCGCAGGTCGGTCGAGAGCCAGCGCGGGGCGGCCTCGATCGTGCGCGTCGGCCACTGGCGGTCCGCCAGCGGCACTTGGGGGAAGGGGCGGTACTTGCGCGAAGGTTCGCGGAGCATGGTCATCTTGGGGAATCTCGCAACGGAAGGTTCTGCTGTCTGGTGGCCTTGACCCCTTGGGCGCATTGCGCGCCCGAGGGACACGCGTCAGGTCACGCCCAAGGGCGGGTAAGTCGAAGCAGAATAAGTCCGTTACGCGTCATGGCGATCCCAATGACCCAAAGTTTCCGCGGTGGCAAGTGATCGAGCCGAATTATTCCGCTGCCGGCTTCTCGAACGCGGCGGAAAATTCCAGCTCCACATCGTCCGATATCACCGGGATGCCGAAGGCGATGCCGAAGTCCGACCGTTTGATCACACCGCGTCCTTCGAACCCGACGGTTTCGGCTTTGGTCATCGGATTGGGGCCGGTGCCCGTGAAGCGGGCGTAGAGCGCCACTTCCCTGGTCACCCCGTTCAGCGTCAGATCGCCGACGATGTCCGCCGTCATTCCGCCGGGGCTGACTTGGACCGACTTCGAGACGAATCGCGCCGGGGTCGGCTCGGGGCCGAAGAAGTCGGGTGTGCCGCCGTCCTTGGCGGGGCGCAGCAGGTGCTCGCGCAGATCCTCGCTTGCGACGGTGACGCTGGCGACCGGGATGGTGACATCGACCGACGATTGGGCCGGATTGGCGGGATCGAGCTGCAGCGTCCCTTCGACGTCGCCGAAGATGCCGAAGTAGTCGTTGAAGCCGAAATGGTTGACCCGCCACTGGACCATGCTGTGCGCCGGATCGGCGACATAGGCGCCGCGGGTGATCTTGCTTGGATCGACGACGCCCGGCACCTCGGGCGGCGCATCCTGCGCGCCGAGCGTGGTCAGGGCCGAGAGGCCGAGCGTTGCCGCGCCGATCGCGGCGATCCAGGTCGTCTTCGTCATCTCGCGTCTCCGAATGCTGGCGGCACGGAGAATGCCGTCAGTTCTTCTCCTTGTCGACCAGCTTGTTCTTGCCGATCCAGGGCATCATCGCCCGCAGGCGCGCGCCGGTCTGTTCTATGGGGTGCGCCTCGGCCGCCTTGCGTGCGGCCTTGAGCTCGGGTTGGCCGGCGCGGTTGTCGAGGACGAAGTTCTTGACGAAGCGGCCCGACTGGATGTCGGCGAGCACGCGCTTCATTTCCGCCTTGGTCTCCTCGGTGATGATCCGCGGGCCGGTGCTGATGTCGCCGTACTCGGCGGTGTTGCTGATCGAGTACCGCATGTTGGCGATCCCGCCTTCATAGAGCAGGTCCACGATCAGCTTGGTTTCGTGGAGGCACTCGAAGTAGGCCATCTCGGGTGCGTAGCCCGCCTCGACCAGCGTCTCGAACCCCGCCTGGATCAGGTGCGTGATGCCGCCGCAGAGCACGGCCTGCTCGCCGAAGAGGTCGGTCTCGCACTCTTCCTTGAAGTTCGTCTCGATGATCCCGCTGCGGCCGCCGCCGACGCCGCTGGCATAGGCGAGGGCGATGTCGTGCGCGTTGCCGGTCGCATCCTGGTGGACCGCGATCAGGCACGGCACGCCGCCGCCGCGCTGGTACTCGCTGCGCACGGTGTGGCCCGGGCCCTTCGGCGCGATCATGATTACGTCTATGTCCTTCGGCGCCTCGATCAGGCCGAAGTGGATGTTGAGCCCGTGGGCGAAGGCGAGGGCGCTGCCCGGCTTCATGTTGCCCGCGAGATCGTTCTCCCAGATCGCGGCCTGATGCTCGTCGGGAGCGAGGATCATGAGCACGTCGGCCCACTTCGCCGCTTCGCTGTTCGACATGACGGTGAAGCCGGCGCCTTCCGCCTTCTTGGCGGTGGACGAGCCCTCGCGCAGCGCGATCGCGACCTCTTTCACGCCCGAATCGCGCAGGTTCTGCGCGTGTGCGTGGCCCTGACTGCCGTAGCCGAGCACGGCGATCTTCTTGTTGGCGATCAGGTTCAGGTCGGCATCGGCGTCGTAGTAGACTTTCATGATCTTCAATTCCTCACTCACAGAAACCGTCATGCTGAACTTGCTTCAGCATCCATTCCGCCGCGTGCGTCGCGCTAGAGGACGGATGGACCCTGAAACAAGTTCAGGGTGACGAGAAAAACTTGGCGTCGCTTTAGGCCCCCTGCGCCCCGCGCATCATGCCCACGATGCCGGTGCGGCCGACTTCGACCAGCCCGAGCTCGCGCATCAGCCCGACGAAGCTGTCGACCTTCTCCGGCGTGCCGGTGATCTCGAAGATGAAGCTCTCGGTCGTCGTGTCGACGGGGCGGGCGCGGAAGATGTCGGCGAGGCGCAGCGCCTCGACCCGCTTCTCTCCCGTGCCCGCGACCTTGACCAGCGCCAGCTCGCGCTCGACGTGCGGGCCTTCCTCGGTCAGGTCGACGACCTTGTGCACCGGCACCAGTCGGTCGAGCTGCGCGTGGATCTGGTCGATCACCTCGGGCGGACCGTTGGTGACGATGGTGATCCGGCTGACGGCGTGGTTCTCGGTAATGTCGGCCACGGTCAGGCTGTCGATGTTGTATCCACGCGCGGTGAACAGCCCCGCGATCTTCGCGAGAATCCCGGCCTCGTTGTCAACGGTGATCGCCAGTACATGGCGCTGCGATTCGGCTTCCTTGATCAGCATCACACCAGCGCCTTCGCTTCGTCGTCCATCGTGCCGCTGACGAGATCGCCGTAGAGCAGCATGTCGGTGTGCGCCGCGCCGCTGGGGATCATCGGGAAGCAGTTCGCCTCCTTCGATACGAGACAGTCGACCACGACCGGACCGTCATGCTCGATCATCGCAAGGATGCCGGCGTCGAGATCGGCTTCGTTCTCGATGCGGATACCCTTCCAGCCGTAGGCTTCGGCGAGCTTCACGAAATCGGGCAGGCTGTCGGAGTACGAGTTCGAATAGCGGCTCTCGTAGGTCAGTTCCTGCCACTGGCGGACCATGCCCATGTACTCGTTGTTGAGGATGAAGATCTTGACCGGCAGGCGATACTGGCTCGCGGTGCCGAGTTCCTGGATGTTCATCTGGATCGAGGCCTCGCCCGCGATGTCGATCACCAGCGCTTGCGGGTTACCGAGCTGCGCGCCAATCGCGGCGGGCAGGCCGTAGCCCATTGTGCCGAGGCCGCCGCTGGTGAGCCAGCGGTTGGGATCGGAGAAGCCGAAGTACTGCGCGGCCCACATCTGGTGCTGACCAACCTCGGTCGAGATGATCGGGCGGCGGTCGCGGGTGAGGGCGAAGAGCCGCTCGATCGCCTTCTGAGGCATGATCTCGGTGCTGCTCGGCGGATAGGCGAGGCACTCGCAGGCGCGCCAGCCGGCGATGCGGGCCTTCCATTCGCCGAGATCGCGCGGGCGGCGAACGCCCCAGGCGGCAGTTAGTTGACGTAACACATGCGTGCAGTCACCGAGTATGGCGAGGTCGACCGGCACCGTCTTGTTGATCGAACTTCTGTCAATATCGATGTGTATCTTCTTGGAATCCGGAGAGAACGCGTCGAGGCGTCCGGTCACGCGGTCGTCGAAGCGGGCGCCGATGCAGACCATCAGGTCGCAGCGGTTCATCGCCATGTTGGCTTCGTAGGTCCCGTGCATGCCGAGCATGCCGAGCCAGTCGGGATGATCCGACGGAAAGGCGCCGAGGCCCATCAGCGTGCTCGTGACGGGCGCGCCGGTCAGGTCCTGCAGGCGGCGCAGCAGCGCGCTCGCCTCGGGACCCGAGTTGATGACGCCGCCCCCGGTGTAGAAGATCGGGCGCTCGGCCGCGGCCAGCATCTCGACCGCCTGCGAGATCTCGTCCGCTTCGCCTTCCACCGGCGGTGCATAGCGCGAGGAGGGAAGGGGGGCGGTGTCCTGGTCGTCCCAGCTTGCGAGCGCGATCTGGACGTCCTTCGGAATGTCGATCACCACCGGACCGGGCCGCCCCGTCGTGGCGATGCGGAAGGCTTCCTCGATCGTCGCACGGAGCTGCGTCGGGTCCTTCACCAGATAGTTGTGCTTGGTGCAGTGGCGCGTGATGCCGACCGTATCGGCTTCCTGGAACGCGTCCGTCCCGATCAGCGCCGTCGGTACCTGACCGGTAATGACGACCATGGGAATCGAATCCATGAACGCGTCGGCAATGCCGGTCACCGCATTGGTCGCACCGGGGCCGGAGGTGACGAGCACCACGCCCGGCTTGCCGGTCGAGCGCGCATAGCCTTCGGCCGCGTGTGCTGCGCCGGCCTCGTGGCGGACGAGGATATGGCGGACGCGCGTATCGGCGAAGAGCTCATCATAGATCGGTAGCACCGCGCCGCCGGGATAGCCGAAGACGAATTCGACACCCTCCCGCACCAGGCATTCGATCAGGATGGATGCGCCGCTGCGCTCCTCCGCCATTGTCCGACCCTTTCCTTCTCAACTTCGTCATACGCCGAAAAAGATCGACCCGGCGCGGAGGGGGTGTTCGCGCCGGGTCAAACTGTTCACTTCCGTCCGCCTATGCGACAGAATATGATATGTCAAGAGCTATGGGCGAAATAATGATGCGAATTGAGCCTCAAGATCATTCCGAAGTGACTCGATCCGCATCCATTCTTGCGGAGGCTGGCGGCGGAACCAGGTGTACTGGCGCTTGGCGTAGTTGCGCGTCGCCTGCTGCCCAGCGGCGATCATGTCCGCGCGCGAACGCTCGCCCCGTAGCCAAGACGCGATTTCGCGCACGCCGATTGCCCGCATGACCGGCAGCATGGGATCGAGCCCGCGCGCCAGCAGCGCCTGGACCTCCTCGATCGCACCCGATTCGATCATCGTCTCGAAGCGCCGGTCGCAGCGTTCGTAGAGCCACACACGATCGGGCAGCAGCACCAGCGGATGGAGCGCGACCGCACCGCCGATTCCGCCTTCGCGCAGCGTCTGCCAGTGCGCGAGCGTGCGCCCGGTGGAGCGGACGACTTCGAGCGCGCGGGCGATGCGCGTCGCATCGGCAGGAGCGAGCTGCGCGGCGCGCTCGGGGTCGAGCGCCGCAAGCTCGGCATGCGCATCGTTCACCGGCATGGCACGAATCTTTTCCCGGATTTCCGGAGCGATCGGCGGCACGGGCGCGATTCCGTCGATCAGGGTACGAAGATAGAGCCCGGTCCCACCGACCAGGATCGGCACGCCGCCGCACGCGTGCAGCTCCGCGATTTCGGCCTTCGCGCGCGCGGCCCAGTCCGCGGCCGAGCAGGCCTCGGCCCCATCCCACGCGCCGAACAGGCGGTGCGGCACGCCCGCCATCTCCTCTTCGGAAGGCCGCGCGCTGAGCACGCGCAGGTCGCGATAGACTTGCGCGCTGTCAGCATTGATCACTGCGGCCGGCCGGCCGTGCTCCATCAGTGCGCACCCCAGGCGCACGGCGAGATCGCTCTTGCCGCTCGCGGTCGGCCCTGCGATGAGCGCCACCGGCGGCCGTTCGCGGCGGGATTTCGGAGAATTTGCGGTGCTCATCGCCCGGCTGATAGCAGACCCGGTAAACCTTGAAACACGCCTCGACCGCGCGACCGCCGCGCTCGAGCGCGAGGGGATGCGCGTGGCCGTGGCGCAGATGCTCGACTTCTGCGGCGACGTGTTGGAAATCGGATTGCCCGAAGGCGACGCAGCGGCGCTTCGTGCGATCCTCGACGAGCATTTCGCGCCCGCCGATCTGCTCGTTTCCGAACGCGAGATGGCGGTGCCCGACCTGTTCGTCTCGGACATGGATTCGACGATGATCGGGCAGGAGTGCATCGACGAACTCGCCGACTTCGCCGGGTTCAAGGAGCGCGTCGCGGCGATCACCGAGCGGGCGATGCAGGGAGAGCTCGACTTCGCCAGCGCGCTCGCCGAACGCGTCGGGCTGCTCGCGGGTCTTTCGGAAGAAACGATCGCCACCTGTCTTACCGAGCGCATTCGGCCGATGGAGGGCGCGCGAACCCTGGTTTCGACCCTGAAGGCCAAAGGCTGCCGCACCGTGTTGGTGACCGGCGGCTTCCATCACTTCGCCGATCCTGTGGCGGAGGAGATCGGCTTCGAGCACGTCGTCGGCAACCGCCTCGCCGTCGCCGACGGCAAGCTGACCGGCACGCTCGCGGGCGCGATCACCGACAGTTCGGTGAAGGAGCGCGTGCTGCGCGAGGAAGCGGCGACGATCGGCCCCGACGCCACCAGCCTCGCCGCCGGGGACGGAGCGAACGACATCCCGATGCTGCGCGCGGCGACCTGGGGTCTGGCCTACCGCGCCAAGCCGAAAGCGCGGGAGGCGGCGGACGGGTGGATCGATCGAGGGGATCTGACAGCGGTGCTGGAACTGCTCGGCGTCCTGCATGAGGAATGGGTGAGCGGATAGGGCGCGCGCGAGCCGCCTCCCGTCGCACGAAGCCCTTCCCGAGTCCCAGCGGAGGCTGGGACCTCGTGCTATCGGGCGAAGCGCCAGCGGCCTGAGGCCCCTGCCTTCGCAGGGGCTCGCGAAAGGCTGCCACCGGAACTCCCTTTCAATTTGCAACTGAAATGCTACACTAACAAGTGTGTCAGTAAGGGGCGACGCGATGACCGAAGTGCAGACCCTGCCGCATGCCGATCCGAACGCCGCCTGTGCGAGCGACGGCACGCTGTTCCGCAATCCTGCGCGGCCGGAGGCGAAGCGCGATGTCGGCAAGGCGCTTCATCACTTTCGCGAGCTGCTGAAGGACAAGGAAGATACCGAGCAAGTCTTCCACATCTACGATGCGTTGCCGTCAAAGACTTTCCTGCCGCGCGCCCGTGCGCTTACGCTGAGTCCGAAAGGAGAGGAATTGCGCGCGAGCGAGCCGTTCCTCCCGCCGATCCTCGACGACCACGACGCGCTGCGGCAGCTGCCCGCGGGTAGCGTCGCCCATGCATACGTCGATTTCATGGAGCGCGAGGGGCTGACCGCGGCGGGCCTCGTCGCGGAATCGGACAAGATGGGCCGGCCGAAGTACGGCGATCTCATCGAATGGTACGGCTTCCGCCAGCGCGACACGCACGACCTGATGCACGTCCTCACCGGCTATGGCCGCGATGCGTTGGGAGAGCAGTGCGTGCTGCTGTTCACTCACGGGCAGAGCCCGAGCCACGGGCACCTGTTGCTAGGCTACGCCGGCGCGTTCAACATCAAGAAGCAGGTCAAGAGCAGGGCACCGGTCTACCGGGCTGTGCGCGAAGCACATCGGATCGGCAAGGCCTGCCCGTCGATCGTCGAGATGTCGGTGCGCGAACTGCTTGCCATGGACCTGCAAGACGCGCGGCAGAAGCTGCATATTACCGTGCCGAAATGGTATCGTCGCTGCCATGAAGTATGGCGCAGCGAGGGCGTCGATCCCTACGATCTACTCGACAAGGAGCTGACGAAGAAGATGGCGACCTAGCCCTCCAATGGTCCGCAGTTGGCCTTCGACCGACTAGCTCGTTTTGCGTCTCCAGCGCGCCGTGATCCACGCGATCGGAATGCCGACCAGGATGCAGTGCGAGAACAGCGCGTTGCCTACGTTCCATGCGATCTCGCCCGCGCTGTCGCCTGCGTAAGCCGCAGGCGGCCATTGTTCGGGCCAGCGCAGCGGACGGACGATCCAGTACATGACGACCCACAGCAGCAGGCCGTAGAGCAGTCCGGCCACGATCGGATGACGCAGCGTCACGGAAAAGTTCGGCGCTATCCACACGTACACGGCGACCATCGCCAGCATGATGACAAAGTGCGTCAGCAGCCCGAGCGGCGCACCGGCACCGGCTGCGCTCTCGTACATTTCGTCGCCGAACGGCCCGCTGGCGACGAACTGGAGGACCTGCGTTGGCGTGACGCCTGCCATGCCGGCGAAAACGAAGGCCGAGAGGATGTCGAGTGTCCCGGCGATCAGCCATGCGATGATTACCGTACGGGTCATCCAGGGCACCCCTTCCCACGCGACCTGACCATGCGCGCCGCACCTCTTAACCGTTCGCGCTGAGCTTGTCGAAGCACCGCTCTTTCTTCGGGCGGGCGCCAGAAAAAGGGACAGCCGTTCGACAAGCTCGGGGCGAACGGAGGAGAATATGAAGCGAGCGAGGCCGGAGCGGGCCTAACCCTCCATCCAATCGCGGAAGAAGCTCTGGTGCGCTTCGCGCAGGTCGGTCAGCGAAACGCCCAGCAGCGTGTCGCCGCCGACGGTGCCGAGGCGGCGGAAACCGATCATCGCGGTCTCGGCGTTCTCGGTGCCCTTGGCGAGCGCTTTATTGAGTGCGTCGGTATCGGGCACGGTCACGACATAACGGCCCTGATCCTCACCGAACCACCACTGCGCCGCGGTGTAGGCGTCGTTGCCGCCGACCTCGGCGCCGATCCCGCCCGCCAGCGCCATCTCTGCCAGCGCAACCGCAAGGCCGCCGTCGGAAATATCGTGCACCGCGTTCACCAGCCCGTCGGCAATGAGCTGGCGCACGATCTCGCCCGCGTTGCGCTCGATGGTCAGATCGGTGGGCGGCGCGCGGCCTTCGTCGCGACCGTGAATCTCGCGCAGCCACAGCGACTTGCCGAGATGCGAGCGAGTCGGGTCGGGTTTGGCCCAGTATTCCGCCGCGACGAGGTAGATGACGTCGCCCTCGTTCTTGAACGGCATCGTCATCATGCGGCCGTAGTCCTCGATCACGCCGACGCCGCCGATCGCGGGGGTCGGCAGGATCGCGCTGCCGCCGCCGGTCGCCTTGCTCTCGTTGTAGAGGCTGACGTTGCCGCTCACGATCGGGAAGTCGAGCACGCGGCAGGCGTCGCCCATGCCTTCCAGGCAGCCGGTGAACTGGGCCATGATCTCGGGCCGCTGGGGGTTCGCGAAATTGAGGCAGTTGGTCACCGCCAGCGGTCGTGCGCCGACCGCGCAGAGGTTGCGGTAGGCCTCGGCGATCGCCTGCTTGCCGCCTTCATAAGGGTCGGCGTAGCAGTAGCGGGGCGTGCAGTCGGTGGTCATCGCCAGCGCCTTGCGCGTGCCGTGGACGCGGACCACGCCGGCATCGCCGCCGGTCTGGAGCGTGTCGGCGCCGACCTGGCTGTCGTACTGCTCGGCGATCCAGCGGCGCGAGGCGAGGTCGGGGCAGGCCATCAGCTTGAGCAGGTGCGCGCCGACGTCGGCGCTCTCGGGCACGTCGGCGAGCGGCTTGATCTGGGCCCAGGCCTTGTAGTCCTCACGGCTCATCGCCGGGCGGTCGTAAAGCGGCGCGTCAGCCGCGAGCGGGCCGAGCGGGATGTCGCACACGATCTCGCCGTCGAATTCGAGCACCATGTGCTGGGTGTCGGTGACTTCGCCGATGACCGCAAAGTCGAGCTCCCACTTGCGGAAGATCTCCTCGGCCATGGCCTCCTTGCCGGGCTTGAGGACCATGAGCATCCGCTCCTGGCTCTCGCTCAGCATCATCTCGTAGGGCGTCATGCCCTCTTCGCGGCAGGGCACCTTGTTCATGTCGAGCCGAATGCCGGCCTTGCCGTTGGTCGCCATTTCGACGCTGGAGGATGTGAGGCCGGCGGCGCCCATGTCCTGGATCGCGACGATCGCGTCGGTCGCCATGAGCTCGAGGCAGGCTTCGATCAGCAGCTTCTCCGTGAACGGATCGCCGACCTGCACCGTGGGGCGCTTCTCCTCGGCATCCTCGCCGAAGTCTGCGCTCGCCATGGTCGCGCCGTGGATGCCGTCACGTCCGGTCTTGGAGCCGACGTAGACGATCGGATTGCCGACGCCGGTCGCGGCCGAATAGAAGATCTTGTCGCTGTCTGCGACGCCCACCGTCATCGCATTGACGAGGATGTTGCCGTCGTAGGCCGGGTGGAAATTCGTTTCTCCGCCGACCGTCGGCACGCCCACGCAGTTGCCGTAGCCCCCGATGCCCGCGACGACGCCCTGCACGAGGTGCTTCATCTTCGGGTGATCGGGGCGGCCGAAGCGCAGCGCGTTCATGTTCGCGACGGGGCGCGCGCCCATCGTGAACACGTCGCGCAGGATGCCGCCGACGCCGGTCGCCGCGCCCTGATAGGGCTCGATATAACTGGGGTGGTTGTGGCTCTCCATCTTGAAGATCGCGGCCTGACCGTCGCCGATGTCGATCACGCCCGCGTTCTCGCCCGGGCCGCAGATAACCCACGGCGCTTCGGTCGGCAGTTTCTTCAGATGGATGCGTGAGCTCTTGTAGCTGCAGTGCTCGGACCACATGACGGAGAATATGCCGAGCTCGACAAGGTTCGGCTCGCGGCCCAGCGCGTGCAGGACGCGCTCGTATTCCTCGGGGCTGAGGCCGTGCTGCTCGACGACTTCGGGGGTGATCGCGGACTCGGAAGTAGCCATGCGCGCGCCCTTAGCCTTGGTATGCCCGCGCCGCCAGTCCTACGCGCATCCGCCCTACATCCGTTCGCCCTGAGCTTGTCGAAGGGCCGCCCTTTTCTTCAGGCGCTGCGCTCAAAGAAAGGGCGGTGCTTCGACAGGCTCAGCACGAACGGGGAGGAGAGCGAGGAGCCGGGCGTCCACATCGGCGCTGCGGCGGACAATCCACATCATGCGCCTTCTCCCCCGCCTGCTGCCTTGACCAAGCCGGAGGCGCCCGCCAATGCTCTCGCGCATGACCGAGGCTGCGCCCGAAATCGCCGAAATGTCCTTCGAAGACGCGCTGCGCGCGCTGGAGGAGATCGTGAGGAAGCTGGAGGGCGGCGAAGTGCCGCTCGACGATTCGATCACGCTCTACGAACACGGCGAGCAGTTGCGCCGGCATTGCCAGGCGCGGCTCGACGCGGCGCAGGCGCGGATCGAGAAGATCGTGACCGGCCCGGACGGCCAGCCGCGCGGCACCGCACCGTTCGGCGGGGACGGCTGACGTGCAACTGGTCGGCGATCGGGGGGACGTACTTTCCGCAAGCCTCGCCCGGATTCAGCGCGAGGTGGACGCCGCGTTCGAAGAGTTCCTGCCGCTCCCCGACGACACCCGCGCCCGCCTGGTCGAGGCGATGCGCTATGCCGCGATCGGCGGCGGCAAGCGGGTTCGCCCGCTGCTGGTGATGGCGACGGCCGGCATGTACGGCGTCGCGCGCGAGACGGCGGTGAAAGCCGGATGCGCGGTCGAGGCGATCCACGTCTATTCGCTGATCCACGACGACTTGCCTTGCATGGACGACGACGATCTGCGCCACGGTAAGCCGACGCTGCACAAGGCTTTCGACGAGGCGACCGCCGTGCTCGCCGGCGACGCGCTTCACGCGCTCGCGTTCGAAATTCTTTCGATGCCGGAAACGGTCAGCGATCCCTTCGTCCGCGCCGAACTCATCGCAACGCTGGCCGGCGCAAGCGGCATGGGCGGCATGGCCGGCGGGCAGATGATGGACATGGTCGCCGCGCAGCAGGATTATGATCTGCGCGCCATCACGCGGCTGCAGCAGCTCAAGACCGGTGCGCTGCTTACGGCCGCCGTGGAAATGGGTGCAATCCTGGGCCGTGTGCCGGCCGATGCGCGGGGTCATCTGCGCAACTACGCCCGGGACGTCGGGCTCGCCTTCCAGATCGCGGACGACTTGCTCGACCACGAGGGGGACGAAGCCAAGGCGGGCAAGGCGCTACGCAAGGATGACGAGAAGGGCAAGCAGACCTTCGTGACGCTGATGGGCGCCGAAAAGGCGCGCGACCAGGCGCATGCGCTGGTCGAACAGGCGATCGGCCACCTCGCGCCCCATGGCCCTGAGGCCGATCTGCTGCGCGCGCTGGCCCGCTTTATCGTGGAGAGAGACAGGTGACTGAACGCATTGGCGTCTATCCGGGCACGTTCGACCCGATCACGCTCGGGCATGCCGATATCATCCGGCGCGGGGCGAAGCTGGTCGACCGGCTGATTATCGGAGTGACGACCAATCCCTCGAAGAACCCGATGTTTTCGCCCGAGGAGCGGATGGGGATGGTGCGGCGCGAGGTCGCCTCGCTCGGGCTCGGCAACGTGGACGTGGTCGGGTTCAATGCGTTGTTGATGAAGTTTGCGCGGGCGCAGGGCGCGAGCATGATCGTGCGCGGCCTGCGCGCCGTGGCCGACTTCGAATACGAATATCAGATGGCGGGCATGAACCAGCAGCTCGACGACGAGATAGAGACGGTGTTCCTAATGGCCGACGTCTCGCTTCAGCCGATCGCGTCGAAGCTGGTTAAGGAGATCGCGTTGTTCGGGGGCGACATCTCCCCGTTCGTCAGCCCCGCGGTATGCGACGAGGTAATCGCGCGGGTCGAGAAAATTGGCCGGCGGGGGGATTACTGATCGGTCCTCCAAAATGTCCCGCCGCGCATCATTCATTGAACCGACAGTCCCCCGGCGCTAGACGCTGCCGCCGAAGTTGCCTGAAAGACGGAATACTCATGATCAGACGCCTGATTGCCGCCGGCGCCCTGCTGTCGCTGCTTGCCGCCCCCACCATCGCCGCCGCACAGGACGACGACGTGCTGGAGGACTCCGCGGCCGCGATGGAGGAAGATGCCACTGCGCAAGCAGTGGCCACGCCGGTCTATGCGCCGATCAACTACAATGTCGAGGAGGACCGGGAGAATATCCTCCTGCTCGACCTCTCGACCGGGCAGCGGGTCGCTATCCGTCTGATGCCGAGCTGGGCCCCCAATCATGTCGAGCGGATCAAGACGTTGACCCGGCAAGGCTTCTATGATGGCGTGATCTTTCACCGCGTGATCGACGGCTTCATGGCGCAGACCGGCGACCCGACGGGAACGGGGCAGGGCGGTTCCCAGCTCCCCGATCTGGAGGAAGAATTCAATCCGATGCCGCACTTGCGCGGCACCGTCGCGATGGCCCGCGCCCAGTCCGAGGACAGCGCCAACAGCCAGTTCTTCATCGTCTTCTATCCACGCTTCAGCCTCGACAAGCGGTATACCAACTTCGGGCGCGTGATTGCGGGGATGGATGCGGTGGATGCGATCGAGCGGGGCGAGCCGCCGGCCAATCCGACCAGGATTCTCCAGGCCTCGATCGCCGCCGACAACAAACCGCAGCGCATGCCGCAACCGCAGGTGCCACAGACGCAGGAAATCACTGCCGATATGCTGAGCGCGCCCGTCGAGGAATAACGGCTCCGGTGTATTTTGACGTCATCGCCGTCCAGTGCGGGGATGACGAAGCGGGAGCGGCCGTCTAAGCGCGCGCGATGCGTGTCGAGCTCTTCGATTTCGATCTTCCTCAGGACCTGATTGCGCTGCGCCCGGCGGTGCCGCGGGATTCCGCGCGCATGCTGGTCGTGCCGGGCGAGGGCGCCTTTGCGGATCGGGTGGTACGCGATTTGCCCGACTTTCTCGAACCGGGCGACGTGCTCGTGTTCAACGACACCCGCGTCATTCCAGCACAGCTCGAAGGGCGCCGGGGCAAGGCGCGGATCGGCGCGACGCTGCACAAGCGGATGGATCTCAGGCGCTGGCAGGCCTTCGTGCGGAATGCCAAGCGGCTGCGCGAAGGAGACCGCGTCGAATTCGGCGCGGGCGTGACGGCCATCGCCGAGACACGTCACGACGACGGCAGCTTCACACTCGCCTTCGAGGGCGAGGAGCCCGTCGAGGTATTGCTCGAGCGCGCCGGCCGCATGCCGCTCCCGCCCTATATCGCCCAACGCCGCGAAACCGACGAGCGCGACCGAACCGACTACCAGACAATGTTCGCCGCGCGTGACGGCGCTGTGGCGGCACCGACCGCGGCGCTCCATTTCACGCCCGACCTGCTTGCGCGTCTCGAACAGCGCGGCATCGCCACCGAGACGCTGACCCTGCACGTCGGCGCTGGCACGTTCCTGCCGGTCAAGGCCGAGGACACCGACGAGCACCGGATGCACGCCGAATGGGGGAGGATCGACGCGGCGACTGCAGATAGGCTCAATGCCGCACGGCAAAGTGGCCGGCGTGTGATCGCTGTCGGCACGACCAGTTTGCGGCTGCTGGAGAGCGCAGCGGGGGACGACGGCACGATCCGTGCCTTCGAAGGCGACACGGCGATCTTCATCACCCCGGGCTACACCTTCCGCGCGATCGACGGGCTGATGACCAACTTCCATCTGCCGAAGTCGACCCTGTTCATGCTGGTCAGCGCGCTGATGGGGCGCGAGCGGATGCAGGCCGCTTATGCGCATGCGGTCGCGGAGAAGTATCGCTTCTACAGCTATGGGGATTCCTCGCTGCTGCTGCCCTGATTAACACTTGGCAAGTGCGGCCGCTGCGGCAATGTTCCGCAGCCCATGAAACCGATTCCCCAACCCATCCTCGACATCCGCGGGCTGACCAAGGTTTATCCCGGCGGCCTCAAAGCACTCGACAGTGTCGATCTGGAGATCCGCAAGGGCGAGATCTTCGCGCTGCTTGGCCCCAACGGAGCGGGCAAGACGACGTTGATCGGCGCAGTCTGCGGCATGGTCCGCATCAGTTCCGGGACGATCAACGCATTCGGCGAAGACCTGGCGCGCCACTGGCGCAGTGCGCGACAGCGCATTGGTCTCGTCCCGCAGGAGCTGGGGTTCGATATGTTCGATACCGTCGAGCGTCAGGTTGGTTATTCGCGCGGACTGTTCGGTCGCGCGCCCGATGCAAGCCGGGTCGAGGAAGTGCTGCGCTCGCTGAGCTTGTGGGAGAAGCGCGGCGAGGAAATCCGCAAACTGTCGGGCGGAATGAAGCGCCGCGTGCTGATCGCCAAGGCGCTCGCGCACGATCCCGAACTGCTGTTCCTCGACGAGCCCACCGCCGGCGTGGACGTCGAGCTGCGGCGCGACATGTGGCGCCAGATCGGCGCCCTCCGCGAGCAGGGCGTCACGGTTATTCTCACCACCCACTATATCGAGGAGGCTGAGGAAATGGCCGACCGTGTCGGCGTGATCGACAAGGGCCGCCTGCTGCTGGTGGACGAGAAGGACGAGATGATGAAGCGCCTCGGCCGGACCGAGGCGCATTTCACGCTGGCCGCGCAGCTCTCCGAGCTTCCGCCTGCACTGCGCGACTATCCAGTCACGCTCGCCGAGGACGGTCGCACCGTATGCTACCGTGGCGGCGACGGGACCGGGAAGGGCAAGGCGGAAGTGGCGGCAGTGGCAACAGCGCTGGTTCAGAGCGGGATCGTTTTTACCGCGCTGGATCAGAGGGAATCCAGCCTGGAGGACATCTTCGTCGGCCTCGTGGAGCAGCAGGGGTTGGCGGCATGATCAACTGGCGTTCCACTTTCGCGATCTACCGGAACGAGCTGTCGCGCTTTCGCCGCACGGTGTTCGGTTCAATCGTTTCCCCGGTCCTTACGACCAGCCTCTACTTCATAGTTTTCGGCGCGGCGATCGGTGGGCGTATCAACGAAGTCGGCGGGGTCGAGTACGGCGCGTTCATCGTACCGGGCCTGCTGATGCTGACGCTGCTGTCCGAAAGCACCAGCAATGCGAGCTTCGGCATCTACATGCCGCGCTTCACCGGCGCGATCTACGAGTTGCTCTCCGCGCCGGTGGGCGTGGCGGAGACATTGCTCGGCTTCGTCGGCGCTGCGGCGACCAAGAGCCTGATCCTCGCGGCGATCATTCTCACGACCGCACTGATCTTCGTCGACTATTCGATTGCGCATCCCCTGTTCGCGCTGGTCTACATCATGCTCGTGGCGGCGAGCTTCTCACTGCTCGGCTTCATCCTCGGAGTCTGGGCGGAAGGGTTCGAGAAACTCCAGATGGTCCCGCTGCTGATCCTGACCCCGCTGACCTTCCTCGGCGGCACGTTCTACTCGATCGATATGCTGCCGAGCCCGTGGGACAAGATCGCGCTGGCGAACCCGATCGTCTACCTGGTCAACGGGCTGCGCTGGACGTTCTACGGTCACTCCGACGTGTCGATTGGCGTCTCGCTCGGCCTGACACTGGCGTTCCTCGCAATCTGCGTGGCAGTCATCGCAGTGATCTTCCGCACGGGCTGGCGCCTCCGGTCATGACACGCTAACCCGATCTGGCGATGTTCCAACGATCCCCCTCTTGTGTCGCGGCGGGCGTCGCCGCTGTTGTTCTCGCGTCCTCGCCGGCTGCGGCCCAAACCGCAGCGGCGCAGAACGACGGGATGATGCTCCCGCCTGTTGAGTCCGCTCCCTTGCCGGTGGGCGAAATCCAGCCCGTCGTCGAATCTGCGCCCACTGCCGAGGAGGTTTCCAACATCCCCGGCGGCGTGCGCGCGATGATCAACGCCGCGATGGCGACGAACGACAAGGGCAAGATCGAAACGGTGCTCGCTCTCGCGCGCCAGGCCGCTCCTCACGGAGAGGAGGAAGTCAAGGCGATCGAGACCGCTTGGCGAGCGGACGTTGCCGAGAAGGCGAGGCTCGCGCGAGAGGCGGAGACGAACAAGATCCGCAAAGCTGGTCTGTTCGAGCTGTGGAGCGGCGAAGGGCAGCTCGGCGGGTTCCAGGCGAGCGGCAACAGCAACAATATCGGGCTCTCCGCGGGTCTCAAACTCAAGCGCCAGGGCCTGGACTGGAGCCACTCGCTGCGCGCAACGGCCGACTACCAGCGCTCCAACGGCGTGACGAGCCGCGAACAGTTCCTGTTTGCCTACGAACCCCGCTACCAGGTCAAGGACGAGTTGTTCGTCTATGGTCTCGCCCAGTACGAGCGTAACAAGCTGCAGGGCTTTACCGGCCGCTACGCGATCTCCGGTGGGGTCGGCTATCAGGTCGCGAACAGCGGTGACCTGAAGCTGTCCGTCAAGGCAGGCCCGGCGCTGCGGGTGACGAATTTCACGGTAGAAGAGGACGAGACCCGCCTTGCCGCCCTGTTCGGCGTCGATTTCGACTGGAAGATCGCCGAACGGCTCTCATTCACGCAGGACGCGAACATGGTGACCGAAACCGGTGGCCAGGCGACGGTCATCGTCGATTCGTCGCGCACGACACTCAATCTGGTCAGCGGGCTCGATGCGAAGGTCAGCGACCGTCTGCGCTCACGCATCACTTATGCCGTGGACTACGACAGCAAACCGCCGGAAGGTAAAGTCTCGACCGACACGGTCACGCGCCTGACGCTCGTCTACGACTTCTGATGACCAGCTCCCGGTTCGATTTTCGCGTCGACGCCGTCGACGGCAAAGCGCGTACCGGCCGTATTGCGATGCGGCGCGGCGAAATTCGCACGCCCGCGTTCATGCCGGTGGGCACAGCGGCGACGGTCAAAGCGATGAAGCCGGAAACCGTGCAAGCAACGGGTGCCGACATCATCCTCGGCAACACCTACCACCTGATGCTCCGCCCGGGCGCTGAGCGCGTCGCGCGGCTCGGCGGCCTGCACGCCTTCATGAACTGGCCGCGGCCGATCCTGACCGACAGCGGCGGATATCAGGTCATGAGCCTTTCGGATCTGCGCAAGCTGACCGAGCAGGGGGTGGAGTTCCGCAGCCATATCGACGGTTCGAAGCACATGCTCACGCCCGAACGGTCGATGGAGATCCAGCGCCTGCTCGGCTCCGACATCGTCATGGCATTCGACGAGTGTCCGCGCGCCGATCGCCCGCGCGACGAGATCGCGGCCTCCATGGAATTGTCCATGCGCTGGGCGAGGCGGAGCCGCGAGGCCTTCGATGCCGGAGGGGCGCACGCGGAAGGGGCGGCTCTCTTCGGCATCCAGCAGGGAGCGCTGGACGAGGAACTGCGCCGCCAGTCGGCCGAGGCGCTGACCGAGATCGGCTTCGACGGTTATGCCGTCGGCGGCCTGGCCGTGGGCGAGGGGCAGGAAGCGATGTTCGCCACGCTCGACTTCGCACCCGGGATGCTGCCCGAGGACAAGCCGCGCTATCTGATGGGCGTTGGAAAGCCCGACGATCTGGTCGGTGCCGTAGAGCGCGGGATCGACATGTTCGACTGCGTTCTGCCGACCCGATCGGGCCGGAACGGCCAAGCCTTTACCTGGACGGGGCCCCTGAACCTCCGGAACGCGCGCCACGCGGAAGACATGGATCCGCTAGATCCGCGCTGCACCTGCTCGGTCTGCGGAACCTACTCGCGCGCCTATCTCCATCACCTGCAGAAAGCCGGCGAGATCCTCGGCGCGATGCTCGTCACCGAGCATAACCTCGCGTTCTACCAGCAGTTGATGCAGGCCATGCACGGCGCAATCGCCGAGGGTCGCTTTGCGGCCTTCGCCGCCGAATTCCGGAGGGACTATTTCGCCGACTGATCCGGAGACTCGAGCGCTTCAAGGCTGGTGCCGGGATAGGCGACGAAGCGGCCGGTCATCCGCTCCAGGAAACCCGCGCCGATGGAGTTCGCAAAGAACTGAGCCTGCTTGAGATCGGGGTACCACTTGCCCTTGCGGTGAGGAGTTATGAAACGGTACTTGGTCATAGCTCCAGAGAAATTCGCAAACTGACGCCGGGTTCCTAAGCTTCTGTAATCTTGCGATGAATAGAAAAAAGGCGGCCCCGCAGGACCGCCTTTCTGTTCCATAACCGGAAGTCGGATCAGCGCGAGTAGAACTCGACGACTAGGTTCGGTTCCATGGTCACCGGATAAGGGACCTCGTCCAGCGTGGGCACGCGGGTGTAGGTGACCTTGTCGGTGCCATCGGGGGCGACGTAGTCGGGGATGTCGCGCTCGGCCAGGCTCTGCGCCTCGATCACCAGCGCCATCTCCTTGGCCTTGTCGCCCAGACTGATGACGTCGCCGACGTTGACGCGGCGGCTCGCGATGTTGCACTTGACCCCGTTCACACGGATGTGCCCGTGGCTGACGATCTGGCGCGCGGCGAAGATCGTCGGCGCGAACTTGGCGCGGTATACGACCATGTCCAGACGGCGCTCGAGCAGGCCGATCAGGTTCTGGCTCGTATCGCCCTTCATGCTCGACGCTTCCTGGTAGGTGCGCTTGAACTGCTTCTCGGTCACGTCGCCGTAGTAGCCCTTGAGCTTCTGCTTGGCGCGGAGCTGCAGACCGAAGTCGCTCATCTTGCCCTTGCGGCGCTGACCGTGCTGGCCGGGGCCGTAGGAGCGCTTGTTGACCGGAGAACTCGGGCGACCCCAGATGTTCTCCCCCATCCGGCGGTCGAGTTTGTGCTTGGCGCTCTTGCGCTTCGACATAAGTCGTGTCCTTCGATTTGCTGTCGCTACCCCATTGGTAGCGCTTCAACCCGGCATCGCACCGCCGGAGATCCTCTCCAGCGCGGCCACCGCTTCACCGGGGTGCGGGGCCAATTCGCGAAGGCGCGCGTTTAGCAGGATCGCGCCGTGCGTCAAGCGCGCGATGGCGCTCGACAAAACGGGCCGCGCGGGGCAGGGCGCGGGCATGACCGACGACTTCAAACTGCCCGACGATTGCACCGACATGCGCGATGTGCGGACGGGGGTCGACGCGACCGATCGCGAGCTCATGGCTCTGCTTGACCGGCGCTTTGGCTATATGCGTGCCGCCGCCCGGATCAAGCAGTCGCGCGACACCGTGCGCGATGAAGGCCGCAAGGCCGCGGTGATCGCCGCCGCTGCCGGCGACGCCCGCGCGCGAAGCCTCCCCGCCGAGAAAATCGCCGAGATCTGGGACCTTCTGGTGGAAACCTCGATCGCCTACGAGCTCGAGGAGTGGGATCGCCTGCGGAGCTAGGCCGGATCGCGCGGCGGTTTGGCAAGGCTCGAGAGTACGCCCCGCATCGTGCGCACCTCGAGGTGATTCCAGCCGGGCTTGGTCAGCATCGTGCGCAGCGTGCGGCGGGTCGCCGCAGCGCGGCTTTCCGGGAGGAAATAGCCGCGCGGCTCGAGCATGGCTTCGAGCTGCCCTATCAATCCTTCGAGCTCCTCCTGCGGCGCGGGCGGAAGCAGATCTTCCCCGGTCGGCTGCGCGAGCATGCCGCCGCCCCACTGGGTCTTCGACCATTCGTAGGCGCACAGGATCACCGCCTGGGCGAGGTTCAACGAGCCGAACTCGGGGTTGATCGGCACCGTCAGGATCGCGCGGGCGAGCGCCACGTCGTCGGTTTCGAGGCCTGAGCGCTCGGGCCCGAATACGATCGCCGAGCGACCCTGCGCGGCCGCGATCTGCAACGCGGCTTCTTCCGGCGTCACGACCGGCTTGGTCACACCCCGCTTGCGGACCGTCGTGGCGTAGACGTGCGCGCAATCGGCGACGGCTTCGGCCAGAGTATTGTGAACTGTGGCATTCTCCAGCACGACGTCCGCGCCTGCGGCCGCCGGGCCGGCGCTGGGGTTTGGCCACCCGTCGCGCGGGGCCACGAGGCGCAACTCGGTCAGCCCGAAGTTCAGCATCGCCCGCGCGGCCTTGCCGATGTTCTCCCCGAGCTGGGGGCGGACGAGGACGATGACGGGTCCTTCGAGACGCGCCTTCGATGCGCCCGCTGGCGCGGGCTTACTCAGTCGCTCCTCAGGATGAGCGGATTTCTTGTTGTCCCGCTCATCCTGAGGAGAGGCTGAGCTTGTCGAAGCCTCGTCTCGAAGGACCCTGCGGCGGCGTGCGAGCTGGCTTACGAGATTCCAGTCGCCCGCGATCAAGGCTTCCTTCTTTGCCCTCGACCAACCCTTGAGCCGTCGCTCTGCATCGAAGGCCTCATCCCGCGTCGGAAAGTCCGCCGACCACACCAGCTCGACCGGCCGCCGCCTGGCCCTATAACCGCCCAGCGTTCCATCACGATGCTGCCCAAGGCGCGCATCAAGATCGTCGGTATGCCCGACGTGGTAGCTGCCATCCGCGCAGCGCAGAATGTAGGTCCGGAACGGCTCAGCCATCGCTACCCGCGTCGCGCACGGTGCTGGCGAATTCCTCGAAATCCCGTGCCTCGCTGAAATCGCGATAGACGCTGGCGAAGCGGATATAGGCGACGCTGTCGATCTGGCGCAGCCCGTCCATCACCAGCTCGCCGATCCGGGCGGAGGGCACTTCGCTGTCGCCTGCGGTTTCCACCTGGCGTTGGATGCCGGAGATGAGCTGGTCGATCCGCTCCTGCTCGATCCCGCGCTTGCGGCAGGCGAGGGCGACCGACTGTTCGAGCTTCGAACGGTCGAAAGCCTCGCGCCGGTCTCCGCTCTTGATGATGGTCACTTCGCGCAGCTGCACGCGTTCGAACGTGGTGAACCGCGCGCCGCAGCTCGTGCACTGGCGGCGACGGCGGATGGCGGTGCCGTCTTCGGTCGGGCGGCTGTCTTTTACCTGGCTGTCGTCATGCGCGCAGAAGGGGCATCGCATGGCGCATCACATTCCCGGATAGACGGGGAAGGCGTCGCACAGTTCACCCACCTTGCTGCGCACCCGCTCCTCGATCTGCGCATCGCCGTCGGGCCCGTTCTTAGCGAGGCCGTCGACCACCTCGGCGATCAGGGCGCCGACCTTGCGGAACTCGGCCGGGCCGAAGCCGCGCGTCGTACCCGCCGGGGTGCCGAGGCGGACGCCGCTGGTAACGAAGGGGCTGCGCGTGTCGAACGGAATGCCGTTCTTGTTGCAGGTGAGCCAGGCCCGATCGAGGCCCTTCTCGGCCGCCTTGCCGGTCACGTCCTTGGCGGTGAGATCGACCAGCATCAGGTGGTTGTCGGTGCCGCCCGAGACGATGCGCAGGCCGTTCTCCTCCAGGCTCGCGGCGAGCGCCTTCGCGTTCTCCACCACGCGTGCGGCATAGCTCTTGAACTCGGGCCGCAGCGCCTCGCGGAACGCGACCGCCTTGGCGGCCACCACGTGCATGAGCGGGCCGCCCTGCATACCGGGGAAGACCGCGCTGTTGACCTTCTTCGCGATACCTTCGTCGTTCGTGAGGATCACGCCCGAACGGGGGCCGCGCAGGCTCTTGTGCGTGGTGGTCGTCACCACGTGCGCGTGTGGGAAGGGGGAAGGGTGTGCACCGCCGGCCACGAGGCCGGAGAAGTGCGACATATCGACCAGCAAGTATGCGCCCACGGCATCGGCGATCTCGCGGAACTTCGCGAAATCCCACTGCCGCGAATAGGCGGTGCCGCCGGCGATGATGAGTTTCGGCTTGTGCTCGTGCGCGAGCCGCTCGACCTGCTCCATGTCGAGCAGTTCGTCGTCCTTGCGCACGCCGTAAGGCACGACGTTGAACCACTTGCCGCTCATGTTCACCGGGGAGCCGTGCGTCAGGTGCCCGCCCGAGTTGAGATCGAGCCCCATGAAGGTGTCGCCGGGCTGGAGCAGCGCGAGGAACACGGCCTGGTTCATCTGGCTACCGCTGTTGGGCTGGACGTTTGCGAAGTCGCACCCGAAGAGCTGCTTCGCGCGCTCGATCGCCAACGTTTCGACCACGTCGGCGTAATCGCACCCGCCGTAGTAGCGCTTACCCGGGTAGCCCTCGGCATACTTGTTGGTGAAGACACTGCCGGTCGCCTCCAGCACGGCGCGGCTCGCGATGTTCTCGCTCGCGATCAGTTCGATCTTGTTGCGCTGGCGCTGGAGCTCGTTCTGGACGGCTTCCGCGATCTCGGGATCGGCTTCGGCGAGGGTGTCCTGCCAGAAACTGTGCATGATGTCGGCGTTGGCGGCTTCCGCGGTGCTCATGAAATTCCTCAGCAGCTTGGGTTCGATAACTTGTCGACGCGGCGCTGATGGCGGTCGCCGCCGAATTCGGTTCCGACGAAAGCCGAGACGCAGGCCTTGGCCAGCTCGATCCCGATCAGCCGCGCGCCGAGGGCGAGCACGTTGGCATCGTTGTGCTCGCGTGCGAGGCTGGCGGAAAGCGGTTCCGACACGAGCGCGCAGCGCACGGCGGGGTTACGGTTCACGGCGATCGAGATGCCGATCCCCGAACCGCACAGCGCGATTCCACGCTCGGCGGTACCTTCCGCGACGACGGCAGCAAGCTTGTAGCCGAAGTCGGGATAGTCGACGCTGTCGTGGCTATCGGGGCCGAGATCGGCGACTTCATGGCCCTCTTCGATCAGCCACTCGCGCAGGGCGGCTTTCATCTCGATGGCAGCATGGTCAGAGGCAATGGCGATACGCATGGCGTCCCCATAGTGATTCCCGCGCCATGTCGCCACCGCAAACCGGCCTTGTCCCCGACGGGCTGGAAAGGCGGCCTGCTTGAGGCGCCGCGGGAGGCGCAAAGCAAAAGCCCCGGCGCCGTAAGGCACCGGGGCTCCTGATAGCTTCTCCTGGGAGAAACTTCATATCCAGTCGATTTTTACATCGTCTGGACTCGAATAACGGCTGACTGCGCGGCCGGTTCCCAGGTCGAAATCACTGATCCAGGAAGCTGCGCATCTTGCGGCTGCGGCTCGGGTGCTTGAGCTTGCGCAGCGCCTTGGCTTCGATCTGCCGGATGCGTTCGCGGGTGACCGAGAACTGCTGACCGACTTCCTCGAGCGTATGATCGGTGTTCATGCCGATCCCGAAACGCATGCGCAGCACGCGCTCCTCGCGCGGGGTCAGCGACGCCAGCACGCGGGTCACCGTTTCCTTGAGGTTCGCCTGGATCGCGGCGTCCACGGGGATGATCGCGTTCTTGTCCTCGATGAAATCGCCGAGATGCGAATCCTCCTCGTCGCCGATCGGCGTTTCGAGGGAGATCGGCTCCTTGGCGATCTTCATCACCTTGCGCACCTTCTCCAGCGGCATGGAGAGGCGCTCGGCCATTTCCTCCGGCGTGGGCTCGCGGCCCTGCTCGTGGAGGAACTGGCGGCTCGTGCGGACCAGCTTGTTGATCGTCTCGATCATGTGGACGGGAATGCGGATCGTGCGCGCCTGGTCGGCGATCGAGCGGGTGATCGCCTGACGGATCCACCACGTCGCATAAGTCGAGAACTTGTAGCCGCGGCGGTACTCGAACTTGTCGACCGCCTTCATCAGGCCGATGTTGCCTTCCTGGATCAGGTCCAGGAACTGCAGACCGCGGTTAGTGTACTTCTTCGCGATCGAGATCACGAGCCGGAGGTTGGCCTCGACCATTTCCTTCTTGGCGATGCGCGCCTCGCGTTCGCCCTTCTGGACCATGTTTACGATGCGGCGGAACTCTTCCAGGCTCATGCCGGTCTGACTGGCGATGTCCGAGATCTCAGCGCGGATGCGCTCGACCGCGTCGGCCTCCTTCTCGGCGAAGGCTGCCCACTTCTTGTCCTTCTTGGCACGCGCGGCCAGCCAGCTGTCGTCGAGTTCGTTGCCGATGTAGGCCTGGAGGAAGTCGGCGCGCTTGATCTTGTGCCGTTCGGCCAGACGCAGCATCTGCCCGCCGAGCGCGGTCAGGCGGCGGTTGAAGGCATAGAGATTGTCGACCAGGAACTCGATCTTGGTCGCATGAAACTGCACGCTCTCGACTTCGGCCGTGAGCTGTTCGCGCAGATCCTCGTACTTCTTTTCCTTGGCCGCCGGGAACTCCTCGCCGCGGCCGAGCACGTCGACGCGCTCGTTCTGGAGCTTCTCGAACTTCTTGAACAGATCGGTGATGCGGGCGAAGCGCTCCAGCGCGTCGGGCTTGAGGGCCGCTTCCATCTGCGCGAGGGACATGGTGTTGTCTTCCTCGTCGTCCTCCTCGCGCCGGCGCGAGCTGCCGCCTTCCTCGTCATCCTCGTCGCCGTCTTCCTCGTCCTCGACATCGTCGTCGTCGCGGATCGACGGGCCGGCGGTCTCCTCGGAGATCTCACCGTCGTCGTCCTCGGCGCCTTCCTCCATCTTGTCCGCGGGCGGTTCCTTCGAAAGCATGGCATCGAGATCGAGGATCTCGCGCAGCTGCATTTCCTCGTTGTTGAGCGCTTCCGACCACTGGATGATGGCGTGGAAGGTGATCGGGCTCTCGCACAGCCCGATGATCATCGTATCGCGACCAGCCTCGATCCGCTTGGCGATGGCGATCTCGCCCTCGCGGCTGAGCAGCTCGACCGCGCCCATCTCGCGCAGGTACATGCGCACTGGGTCGTCGGTACGGTCGGAGGTGGTGGCCTTCTTCGCGGCTGTCGGGGCGGCCTTCTTCGCCGCCTTGGGCTCGTCGCCGTCTTCGTCGTCGCCGCCGATTTCCTCGACTTCGTCCCCCTCCGCGTCCGCTTCGGCGTCGGCTTCTTCGTCGTTCTCGACGATATTGACGCCCATTTCGGAGATCGCGGACATCACGTCCTCGATCTGGTCCGTGCTCATCTGATCTTCGGGCAGCGCCTCGTTGAGCTCATCCACGGTGACGTAGCCGCGCTTCTTCGCCCGGGCGATGAGCTTCTTGATCGATGCTTCGTTAAGGTCGATCAGCGGTGCGTCGTCCTTCTCGGAATTCTTCGACGTGGTTGCCATGGAGGTGCGTTCAGTCCGTTTCTGCGCCGTTGGCGGGCCCTGTCTCCCGCCGACGCGTTGAATCAGTTTGGGCCGCCGAAGCAGCCCGTCGGCTTGCCATTTGCCCGAGTCGCCGCTCGAATTCCAGCTTTCGTTTGAGCAGCCTCTGCTGCTCGGCGAAGGCTCCTTCAGGGTCAACTTCGAACCGCGCGGTCGCTGCGGAAAGCGCAGCTTCCAGCGCGGGCCTTTCGACCAGCAGCGCCACGGCTTCGGCCAACTGTTCGCGCGCGTCTTGCGGATCGATGCCTTCACTGAGGAAGGCGAAACGGGTGTTATCCGGCGGCGCGACGGGACCGTCGAACGAGGATATGGGGAAAATCTCTCCCGGTTCAAGCATTTCCACCGCTTCGAGTATCGCGTCGACCAGTGGCCCGGATTTCGCATCCATCTGCGCGAAGCGTCCGAGCTGCTCCGCATGGCGCAGCGCTTCCTCCGGAAAGCGCACCAATCCGGCAATCACCGCGGAGACGAGTTGGTCACGCGATCCGTCTCGCGCGCCGCGCAGCCGCCGGGCCGCCTCGGGCGAAAGTCGCGGCACGACCGGTTTGCGCCAGTCGCCGCGCGTGCGCTCCCGGCGCGGGAAGGCGAAGGCGGAGAAGCGCTCCAGCAGTTCTCGCTTGTAAAGCGCGCGGATGTCGGGATGCTCGATCTTCTCGACGTGATCAACTAGGCGCTGCTTGAGGCCAGCCTTGTCCTCGGGCGTGTTCAACGGCTGCGCGGCGCGCTCGAATTCCCACAGCGTGTCGAGCAGGCTTGCGGGTTCGGCGAGCAGTTTCTCGATCGCACCTTTGCCTTTGGCCCGCAGCAGGTCGTCGGGGTCGAGCCCGGTCGGCAGACGCACGATAGCCAGCGAATGGGCCGGGCGGAGCAGTGGCAGGGCCCGCTCGATCGCGCGCATGGCGGCGCGCTGCCCCGCCGCATCGCCGTCGAAGCACAGGATCGGCGTCTCGACCATGCGCCAGAGCAGTTCGATCTGCCGCTCGGTCAGAGCGGTACCGAGCGGTGCCACCGCATCCTCGAACCCGTGCGCCGCGAGCGCGATCACGTCCATGTAGCCTTCGACGACGATCATCCGCCCCGTCTGCCGCGAAGCGGGGCCGGCGCGATGCAGGTTGTAGAGCGTGCGCCCCTTGTCGAACAAAGGCGTGTCGGGCGAGTTCAGGTACTTGGGCGCGTTGATGTCGGCCTCGAGGATGCGCCCGCCGAACGCGATCACTCGCCCGCGCGCATCGTGGATCGGCAGCATAAGGCGCCCCCGAAATCGGTCGTATGGATCGCGTTCCTCCACCGAAATCCTCAGACCGGCTTCGATCAGCAACTTCTCTTCGAAGCGCGACAGCGCCGCCTTGAGCGCCTGCCGTTCGTTCGGCGCAAAGCCGAAACCGAAGCGCTCGACCGTCCGTGCGTTGAACCCGCGCGACTGCAGGTACTCGCGCGCCTTCGCACCGCCCGGTCCCACGAGATTGGCGGAGAACCAGTCCTGCGCCGCCTGCGTGACATCGTGCAGGCCCGCGCGTTCCTCCGCCCGCTGCGCCGCACGCGGATCGGGCGCGGGGACTTCCAGTCCCGCCTCGGCCGCGAGTTCCTTCACCGCGTCCATGAAAGAAAGCCCACGCTGGTCGGTCATCCAGCGGATCACGTCGCCATGCGCGCCGCAGCCGAAGCAGTGATAGAATCCCTTCTCGTCGCTGACGGTGAAGCTTGGCGTCTTCTCGTTGTGGAAAGGGCAGCACGCCTTCCACTCGCGCCCTGCGCGCTGGAGCTTGGTCGTACGCATGATGACGCCCGAAAGCGTCACGCGCGACCGCAGTTCATCCAGCCATTGGGGGGAAAGCGCCATGCCCGATCATTGCGCGGGTGCGGCGGCGGATTCAAGTTGTGATCGGCGAAGGAGCGCCTCAGCCGAGCGCTTCTTTCACCCAGCCGCTGGCCTTGCTCATGTCGAGCACGGCGCCGTGGCGGGCTTTGAGTTCGGCCATGACGCGGCCCATGTCCTTGACGGAGGAGGCGCCGAGGTCGCTCTTCACCGCCTCGATGGCCGCGCGGGTAGCCGTCTCGTCCATCATCTGCGGCAGGAATTCCTCGATCACGGCAAGCTCCTCGCGCTCCTGCTGTGCAAGCTCCTCGCGGCCGCCTTCCTCATACATCTGGATCGATTCGCGGCGTTGCTTGGCCATCTTCTGCAGCACTTCGGTCACGAGATCGTCGTCGTCCACTGCCTTGGCGGAGGTGCGCATCTCGATATCGCGGTCCTTGATCCGGGCGGAGATCAGGCGCAGCGCGGCGGTGCGCGGCTTGTCGCCCGCCTTCATCGCCTGGACGGTGGCCTGCTTGATGTCGTCGCGGATCATGGCGTGTGTCTTTCTGTCGGTGTCTTGCGGAACAGCGCACTTAACCCGATAATTCGCGAATGGACAGGTTGACGGGTGCTCGCCCGGAGCCTAGCGGCAACGACTTAGCGACATCGCCGGAAACACCTGACTCGGAGCGCCACATGGCAGACCCCGCAAACTCTCGCGCGCAACCCAGCGGCGCGACGGGAGTCCTCGTGCTGGCCGACGGAACCGTCATCTGGGGCAAAGGCTTCGGTGCCGTCGGCAGCGCCGTGGGCGAGGTATGTTTCAATACCGCGATGACCGGCTATCAGGAAGTGATGACCGACCCCTCTTACGCGGGGCAGATCGTCACCTTCACGTTCCCCCATATCGGCAACGTCGGGGCGAATCCGGAGGACATCGAGTCGAAGGTGGAAGGCGCGGTCGGCTGCGTGGTGCGGGAAGAGATCACTCCGCATTCGAACTTCCGCGCGCGCGATCAGTTCGGCGAGTGGCTCGCCGCGATGGGCAAGGTCGGCCTCTCGGGCGTCGATACCCGTGCGCTCACGCGCCGCATCCGCCTGAACGGCGCGCCCAATGCGGTGATCGCGCACGACCCAGAGGGGAAGTTTGACATTCCCGCATTGCTCAAGCGCGCGCAGGAATGGCCGGGGCTGGAGGGCATGGACCTCGCCCAGCGCGTCAGCCGCGAGAAGCAGGAGAGCTGGGAAGGGGGCTACTGGCGCCTCGGCACCGGCTACGGCCGCGCGCCGCGCGATGCGAAGCCGCACGTGGTCGCCATCGACTACGGCAGCAAGGACAACATCTTCCGCAACCTGGTGAAGGCCGGCGCGCGGGTGACGGTGGTTCCCGCGAAAACCACGCTCGACGAGATCATGGCGCTCGAACCCGACGGTGTGTTCCTCTCTAACGGCCCCGGCGACCCGGCGGCGACCGGCGAATACGCGGTGCCGACGATCAAGGCGCTGCTGGAGCGCGACATGCCGGTCTTCGGCATCTGCCTGGGCCACCAGATGCTCGGTCTCGCCGCCGGCGCAAAGACCGCCAAGATGCACCAGGGTCACCGCGGCGCGAACCACCCGGTCAAGCGCCTGGAGGACGGCGTGGTCGAGATCACCAGCATGAACCACGGCTTCGCGATCGACAACGCGACGCTGCCGGAGGGAGTGGAGGAAACCCACGTCTCTCTATTCGACGGCTCCAACTGCGGCATTGCGATCCGCGGGAAGAAGGCGTTCGGTGTGCAGTATCACCCGGAAGCCAGCCCAGGGCCGCAGGACAGCTTCTACCTTTTTGAGAAATTTGTGGGATCGCTCGGATAAATGCCCAAACGCACTGACATCTCCTCGATCCTCGTAATCGGCGCCGGGCCGATCGTTATCGGTCAGGCTTGCGAGTTCGACTATTCGGGCACGCAGGCGATCAAGGCGTTGAAGGAGGAGGGCTACCGGGTGGTCCTCGTCAACTCCAACCCCGCGACGATCATGACCGATCCCGAGTTCGCCGACGCGACTTATGTCGAGCCGATCACGCCGGAGATAGTCGAGAAGATCATCGCCAAGGAGCGGCCCGATGCACTGCTCCCCACGATGGGCGGGCAGACCGCGCTCAACTGCGCGCTGGCGCTGTTCAACGACGGCACGCTGGAGAAGTACGGCGTCCAGATGATCGGCGCCGACGCCGACGCGATCGACAAGGCGGAGAATCGCCAGCGCTTCCGCGAGGCGATGGACAAGATCGGGCTCGAAAGCGCGCGTAGCGGTGTTGCCAACACTCTCGACGAGGCATTCGCGGTGCTCGAGACCACGGGCCTGCCGGCGATCATCCGCCCGAGCTTCACACTCGGCGGTACGGGCGGCGGCATCGCCTACAACAAGGCGGAGTTCGAACGGATCGTGCGCGAGGGGCTCGACGCCTCGCCGACCACCGAAGTGCTGATCGAGGAATCGCTGCTCGGGTGGAAGGAATACGAGATGGAAGTCGTGCGCGACCGCGCCGACAACGCCATCATCATCTGCTCGATCGAGAACGTTGATCCGATGGGCGTCCACACGGGCGATTCGATCACCGTCGCCCCGGCGCTTACGCTGACCGACAAGGAATACCAGATCATGCGCAGCGCCAGCATCGCGGTGCTGCGCGAGATCGGCGTCGAGACCGGCGGGTCGAACGTCCAGTTCGCGGTCAATCCGAAGGACGGGCGCCTGATCGTGATCGAGATGAACCCGCGCGTGTCGCGTTCGTCTGCGCTTGCCTCGAAGGCAACCGGTTTCCCCATCGCCCGCGTCGCCGCCAAGCTGGCGGTCGGCTACACGCTCGACGAGATCACCAACGAGATCACCGGCGCCACCCCGGCGAGCTTCGAGCCTACGATCGACTACGTCGTCACCAAGATCCCGCGCTTCGCGTTCGAGAAGTTCAAGGGTGCCAAGACCGAACTGTCGACCGCGATGAAGTCGGTTGGCGAGGTCATGGCGATCGGCCGCAACTTCCAGGAATCGGTCCAGAAGGCGCTCCGCGGGCTGGAAACCGGACTCGACGGGTTCAACCGCGTGCTCGATCTCGAAGGTGCGGACCGCGAGGCGATCACCACCGCGCTCAGCCGCCGCACCGACGATCGGCTGCTCAAGACCGCGCAGGCCATGCGCGAGGGCTTCACGGTCGCGGATATCCACGCGATCACCGGCTACGATCCATGGTTCCTGCGCCAGATCGCCGACATCGTCGCGGCCGAGAAGGAGGTGAGCGAGAATGGCTTGCCGAACGACGCGGCGGGCCTGCGGCGGCTCAAGGCGATGGGCTTTTCCGACCGCCGCCTCGCTACGCTCGCGGTGCGTTCGGTGGGCGTCGCCGGCGGACTCGCGGAAACGCAGGCGCGCCATTCGGGCCTGCTGCACGATACCCTGCGCGCCATGGCCGGCGCGACGAGCGAGGAAGAGGTGCGCAAGCTGCGCCGCAAGCTCGGCGTGCAGCCCGTGTTCAAGCGCATCGACTCCTGCGCCGCCGAGTTCGAAGCGGTCACACCGTATATGTACTCGACTTACGAGGCGCCCAGCTTCGGCGAGCCCGAAGACGAGGCCATGCCGAGCGACCGGCGCAAGATCGTGATCCTCGGCGGCGGACCGAACCGGATCGGGCAGGGGATCGAGTTCGATTACTGTTGTGTCCACGCCTGCTTCGCGCTGGGGGAGGCCGGGTTCGAAACGATCATGGTCAACTGCAACCCGGAGACCGTGAGCACCGACTACGACACGTCCGACCGGCTCTATTTCGAGCCGCTGACGGCGGAGGACGTGCTGGAAATCCTGCGCGTCGAACAGCAGGCGGGAGAACTGGTCGGCGTGATCGTCCAGTTCGGCGGCCAGACCCCTCTCAAGCTTGCCCAGGCGCTGGAGGACGAGGGCATTCCGATCCTCGGCACCAGCCCCGATGCAATCGATCTTGCCGAGGATCGCGAGCGCTTTGCCAAGTTGGTCAACAAGCTCAAGCTCAAGCAGCCGATGAACGGTATCGCCAAGAGCCGCGACGAGGCTGCGGCGGTCGCCGCGCGGATCGGCTATCCGGTGCTCCTGCGCCCGAGTTACGTGCTTGGCGGTCGGGCGATGGAGATCGTCGATTCCGAAGCGCAGCTCGACAATTATATCGCCACCGCCGTACATGTCTCTGGCGACAGCCCGGTGCTCGTCGATCAATATCTGCGCGATGCCATCGAGTGCGACGTCGACGCGCTCTGCGATGGCGAGGAAGTGCGCGTCGCGGGCGTGATGCAGCATATCGAGGAAGCTGGCGTACACTCGGGCGACAGCGCCAGCACGTTACCGCCCTATTCGCTGCCTCCGGAGATCGTCGAAGAGATGGAGCGCCAGACCGAGGCGCTGGCCAAGGCTCTCGGCGTGCGGGGGCTGATGAACGTGCAGTTCGCCGTGAAGGATGGCGAGATCTATCTGATCGAGGTCAACCCGCGCGCGAGCCGTACGGTGCCCTTCGTCGCCAAAGCGATCGGGCAGCCGGTCGCCAAGATCGCCGCGCGCGTCATGGCGGGCGAACCGCTTTCGGCCTTCCCCCCGTTCCGGCGCGAGCTTGACTACATGGCCGTCAAGGAAGCGGTGTTCCCGTTCACCCGCTTCCCCGGTTCGGATCCGGTGCTGACGCCGGAGATGCGGTCGACGGGCGAGGTCATGGGGATCGATCGCGATTTCCCGGCCGCCTTCTTCAAGTCGCAGCTCGGTGCAGGAGCGGCGCTGCCGAATGGCGGCGTCCTGTTCGTCTCGGTTAAGGACAGCGACAAGGCGATGATCCTGCCGGCGGTCCAGACGCTGATCGAACAGGGCTTCAAGGTGATCGCGACGGCCGGCACGCAGACCTATCTGGCCGAGCACGGCTTGCCGGTGGAACGCGTCAACAAAGTCGCACAGGGACAGCCCCATATCGTCGACCGGATGATCGACGGGGAGGTCGCGCTGGTCTTCAACACGACCGAGGGTTGGCAGAGCCTGATCGATTCCAAATCGATCCGTGCCACCGCGCTGGAAATGAAGATCCCCTATTACACGACCGCGGCGGCTTCGGTTGCTGCGGCCAAGGCGATCCGCGCGGTCAAGGCGAGCCAGCTTGAAGTACGGCCGTTGCAAGCTTATTATAGCTGAAACAACCGCGGTTCCCTCTTCCGGACAATTCACCGTTCAATCGCCGCTCCCGAGGGAGGGGCAGAAGGGCGGATTGCGGTTGCAGGGGCCGCCTGGAGGAAAGACGCGATGGCTACGATGGAAAAGGTTCCGATGCTGGCGGAGGGTTACGAGCGGCTGACGGCCGACCTCAAGACGCTGCGCGCGGAACGTCCGAAGATCGTCGACGCGATCGAGGAAGCACGCGCGCACGGCGACCTCTCGGAGAACGCCGAATATCACGCCGCGAAGGAACGTCAGGGGCAGGTCGAGGCGCAGATCGCAGAAATCGAGGACAGGGTAAGCCGCGCGCAGATCATCGATCCTTCGACGCTGTCGGGTGACAAGATCGTATTCGGCGCCACCGTCACCCTGCTAGACGATGATGACAAGCCTGTGAAATACCAGATCGTCGGCCAGACGGAAGCCGACGCGAACAAGGGGCGGATTTCCTACAACTCGCCGCTCGGCCGCGCGCTGATCGGCAAGAGCGTGGGCGACGAGATCGAAGTCACCGTTCCCTCGGGCGACAAGTTCTACCTCGTCGACAAGATCGAGTTCATTTGAATTCTGCGAGCCTCAGCCCAGGCTGAGGCTGCAGCGCGCTGGCGGCTTGTCTGCTAGAGCCTTCGGCTTTTGTCGGGGGGCGATCGCTGTTCGTCACACCTCCGGCGTCAGCAGGCGGTGCAGGTGAACGACGACATATTTCATCTCCGCATCGTCGACTGTACGCTGGGCGTTCGCGCGCCAGGCCTCGACTGCGGCGTCGTAGTCGCTGAATACGCCGACGACGTGGATGCTCTCCGGGTCCTGGAACTCGAGGGTCCGCGGATCGCTGACGCGACCGCCCATCACGAGGTGCAGCCGCTGCTTGGCTTCGGTTTCTTCCATTTTTCCGTCTCTGAGGTCGTGGGGAGGACGGCGCGGCCCATAAAGCAAACGGCGCGGCAGGCAACCCCGCCGCGCCGCGTGCTTGGCGCTTTGCCGGTCGCTCAGTGTGCCATGCGGGCGCGCAGATCGCGCACCTTGCGGCTTGTCTTCTTCCCAGCCTCGCGCGTGAGGCGTCGGGCGCCTTCGCCGGCCGCGCTCCCTTGGAACCCCGCCTGCCGGCGCAGGTCGCGAGCGCCGTCGCCGATCGCATCGCCCAGATCCTCCAGCCTGTCGCCGCTCGCACGCGCGGCATTGCCAAGGCTGTCGATCAGACTGGCGCCGTATGCGAGGCCGATCTCCGTCGCCATGGCTGCAAGCGCCGATCCGCGCCTGGTCGCCTTCTTGCGCATCCGCCGGCCCGGTCCCGGCACCAGGCTGGCGACGATCACACCGATTGCAACGCCGCCGACTACCGTCGCCACAGGGTGTTCCTTGACGAAAGCCGTCGCATTGTCGCGCGCCTCGCGAGCGTAGTCGCTCACCGTACGGTTCGCGTGACGCTGCTGGCCTGCCTCGATACGATTCTTCAGTTCTTCGCGTTTCTGTTTGTCGGCCATTGGTTTGCCTCTGCTTGAAGGGGTTCTCGTGGACCGAACGGCCTCAATCGCGCTCGGGTTCCTCGGATTCTTCGTCCTGCTCGTCGTCCTCGTCGAACAGCGAGAGAAGCGGATTGCGGGCGAGCCAAAGAACGACCGCCGCCAGGAGGGTCAGCAACACCCCGCGGTTGTTCTCGGCGACTTCGGTCGCCTCGTCGAGCACGTCGTTCGCGCCCTCCGTCACCCGATCCATCACCCGGGCACCGATACCCTTGGCGGTGAGGTCGACGCGGAGGTGAGCGAGATCGGCCTTGACCAGCGCCAACGCTGCATCACGCAACGCCCGGCCCTCGATCATCTTGCGCTCGAGATCACTCATCGCTCGTCGTCCGTAAAGGTACTGCCGGCGTCGCGGAAGTGCGCCAGGGCCCTGCGCGCGAGCACGACGCCTGCAAGGAGCAGAACGCCCGCGACTACCGCCGTGGCGCCCCAGATTGTCAGGATCGGCGAAAGCGCAATCACAGCGCCAACCACGAGCCCGATCAGCGCGGTGTGGATCAACGCGAAGGCGACAAGGGCATGGATGGTTCCGCGCTTGCCCCGATCCGCGACGTAGATCGCGCGGCTCTTCTGATACGCTTTCTCGGCTTCGAGATAGGTCTTCCCGTCTTCCAGTAGCGCAACGAGGTCATCGGTTAGCGACGAGCCGGAGCGGGGCAGCTCCTCATCCGGCTCGTTGCCGCCGTCCTGCGCGTGCGGCAGGGGCTCGTCATGCATGGATGCCACCGCGGGTGCGGGAGATCAGTCGCGGCTGCCGCGGAACATCCGCGCCAGCATGAACCCAGCTACCGCGGCGAGGCCGACGGCGAGACCGGGGCTCTTGCGGACCATCTCGCGCGCGTCCTCACTCAGGTCGTCCACGCTCTTCTGGTCCAGCCTGATCGAGGCGTCCTGCAAGCTGCGCGAGGCCTTGCGCGCATATTCGCCGTACTGCGCGCCGAACTTTTCATCGATCGCGGTTGCGTTCTCGGAAACCATTCTGCTGAGCGAGGAGAGCGCCTCGCTTGCCTTCGTCTTGCCTTCGGTCGCGAGTTCCTTGCTCTTGCCCTTGGCCTGCCGCCCATAGGTCTTGGCTTCCTCGACCCAATCCTCCGAACGGCCTTTCGCCTGATCGCGGTAAGCGACTGCGCGATCCGCAGCTTCGGCCTTGAGCGCCGCCGCGCCAGCTTTGGCTTCCTCGAGCGCGGAGTTGAAGCGCGACTTCGCCTCCGCCCGATGATCGGAGTTCGTCGTCGCGTTTGCCGCGGGCGCCGTCTGGGGAGCGGCGGACGACTTGCCGGCCGTCTTCCTCGTCGTCTTCTTCTTGCTCGTGCTGGGGGTCGTCGCGTCAGCCATGTCTCGTTCCTTAGCCCTCAATTGGTTCGTTATCCACCACCGCCGATCGGCGGTTTCACGGTTCTGTGTCGCAACGTAACTTGCGTGGCATTGTTCCGGCGCATAGAGGGCGCCTACCTCCCGATATGGGAGTGTCCTAGTCCTTTACAACACCTCTCGACTTCGGAGCGCAGCATGACCGCAATCATCGATCTTCACGGCCGCGAAATCCTCGACAGCCGCGGCAATCCGACGGTCGAAGTCGACGTGCTGCTCGAAGACGGCAGCTTCGGCCGCGCGGCGGTTCCGTCAGGCGCCTCGACCGGCGCGCACGAGGCGGTCGAACTGCGCGATGGCGACAAGACGCGATATCTCGGCAAGGGTGTGACCAAGGCGGTGGATGCCGTCAACGGCGACATCTCCGACGCTCTGCTGGGACTCGACGCAGAGGACCAGCGCGACATCGACCTCGCGATGATTGCGCTCGATGGCAACGCGAACAAGGGACGGCTTGGCGCCAACGCGATCCTCGGCGTCAGCCTCGCTGTCGCGAAGGCCGCGGCGAACGCGCGCGGGCTGCCGCTCTACAGCTACATCGGCGGCGTCTCCGCGCATGTCCTCCCGGTGCCGATGATGAACATCATCAACGGCGGCGAGCACGCCGACAACCCGATCGACATCCAGGAGTTCATGATTATGCCGGTCGGGGCGGAGACGCTGGCCGACGGTGTGCGCTGGGGTGCGGAGGTGTTCCACACGCTCAAGAAGGGGTTGGCAGAAAAGGGGCTTTCGACCGCAGTCGGCGACGAGGGCGGCTTCGCGCCCGATCTTGCGAGCACCCGCGCCGCGCTCGATTTCATCATGCAATCGATCGAGCGAGCCGGTTTCAAGCCCGGCGCCGACATCGCGCTCGCCCTCGATTGTGCCTCGACGGAGTTCTTCGCCAGCGGCCGCTACGACCTGGCGGGTGAGGAGCTTTCTCTTACGCCCGACGAAATGGCCGAATACCTGGGCAAGCTCTGCGCCGATTATCCGATCCGCTCGATCGAGGACGGCATGAGCGAGGACGACTTCGAAGGCTGGAAGGCGCTGACCGAGCTGATCGGCAACAAAGTCCAGCTCGTCGGCGACGACCTGTTCGTAACCAATTCAGAGCGGCTGCGTATGGGAATCGGGAAGGGCCTCGCCAACTCGCTGCTGGTCAAGGTCAACCAGATCGGCACGCTGACCGAGACGCTGGAAGCGGTCGATATCGCCAACCGCGCCGGTTACACCGCGGTGATGAGCCACCGTTCCGGCGAGACGGAAGATGCGACCATTGCGGATCTCGCCGTCGCCACGAACTGCGGGCAGATCAAGACGGGCTCGCTCGCCCGCTCCGATCGGCTTGCGAAGTACAACCAGCTCATCCGTATCGAGGAAGAACTGGGCGACAGCGCGCTCTATGCGGGCGAGGGGTGCTTCGGAAAGCTCGCTGCGGCGAGCTGATACGGTCTAGCCGCTCTCGGCTTCCGTCTCGCGCTCGGCCGCCTGTTCCAGTTCCTCCAGCTTCTCGATCTTCTTCCGGTTCTTCGGACTGAGGAGATACTGCCACACGCCCCATGCGTTGATCAGCAGGAGGATCGCGTTCATCGCCGCGATCGGCAGTGCGTCGCTGGTGACGCCAGAGATGATCCAAGTGACCGCAACCGCGCAGAACAGGACGAAACCCCAGCCAGTGGCGCGGCGTCCGAGGTCGGCGGCGATCAGGCCCGCGGCGATCATTGTGCCTACGGCAGCGAGCCATTCGAGCGAACCGTTCATCCCAGCCCGAGCGCTCGGCGAGCAAGAAAGTTCCTGCGCCTAACCCGGGAACGACGCGGTCAGCCGTGCGATCTGGTCGTCGCTTAGCTCGATGCGCGTGAACTCGAGCAGGTCGCGCATCTGCTCAACCGTGCGCGCGCTCGCTATCGGTGCGGGAATGCCGGGCTGGTGGATCAACCAGGCAAGGGCAATGGCAGGAAGCGAGGCGCCGGTTTCCCGTGCGATCTCGTCCATGACGCGGAGGACGGGACGGCCGGCTGCGTCATAGTGCTTCACGGTGGATGCACGGGCACCGTCCGCAAAGTCATCAGCGGTTCGATACTTGCCCGTCAGATAGCCGGCAGCGAGGCCGTAGAACGGCAGCATGGCGATACCGCGTGCGGTGCATAACGCCTGCAGGTCCTCACCGTACCTGTGGCGCGAGACGAGGTTGTATTCGTTCTGCAGCACGGTGAACGCCGCGCGGCCCGAGGCCTCCGCAGTCTCGATCGCGGCGGAGAGGCGCGCCGCATCGAAATTGGAGGCACCGATCTCGCGCACTTTCCCGCTCGCGACTGTGCCGTCGAACGCTTCGACGATCTGCTCCACCGGCAACTCGGGATAGTCCTTGTGCGCGTAATAAAGATCGAGATAGTCGGTCCGGAGCCTTTCCAGCGATGCGTCGAGCGAGCGCAGTACGCGAACAGGCTCGTAGAGCTCCTTGCCGCCCAACATCCCGGTCTTCGTGTGGATCAGCATGTCGCCGCGGACGTCGCGCGATTCGAGCCATTCGCCAATCACCCGTTCGGATTCGCCGCCCTGGTGCCCGTCGACCCAGACCGAATAGACGTCAGCCGTGTCGATCATCCGCCCGCCGGCCTCGTAGAATACGTCAAGCACCGCAAAAGCGTCGTCGCCCCTCGCAGTCCAGCCGAAGACATTGCCGCCCAGCACGAGCGGAATGCCGCCGATGGCCGGATGCGCGTTCACGCAAACTTCTCCTGCAGCGCCAGCAACGCCAATGCGGCCCTGGCCGCTTCGCCGCCTTTGTCCTTCTGCGTTTTGTCTGCCCGAACGAGGGCTTGCTGCTCGTTCTCGACTGTCAGGATGCCATTGCCGATGGCGATGCCGTCCATCGTCAGCGCCATGATCCCGCGTGCGCTTTCGCCGGCGACGATCTCGAAATGGTAGGTCTCGCCGCGAATGACCACGCCGATCCCCACGAAGCCGTCATAGCGCCCGCTCTCTGCGGCGAGGGCGATCGCACCCGGGATTTCGAGCGCGCCCGGGACGGTCAACACTTCGGCTTCGTGGCCTGCCGCCTCGATTGCGCTTCGCGCACCGTCGATCAGCATGTCGTTGAGATGGTCGTAGAACCGGGCTTCTACGATCAGGAAGCGCGCCATGTCTTTCTCCGCAGGCAGTCAAGGCAGCGAGGTAGCCATCCGATCGTCGCAGGGGAAGAGGGACGCAAAAGAAAGCCCCGCACGAAGGCGGGGCTGAAAGGAGAGAGCCCATGCGAACAGGGGCCCGTCGGGTCGCTCGGAGACCTTGCCGGTTCTCGGGTCGCGAACCTATCCCAAAAAATGTTGGGGTCCGTTGATGCGTGGTCGCGACGCGCCTTACCTGGCGACTGAAGGCTGGAACATGATGATCGCCATGCCCGCGAGCGCGACCAGCACTCCCGCTACATCCCACATGGTCGGGCGAACTCCGTCGACCATCCAGAGCCACATAATCGCAGCGCCGATGTAGACTCCGCCATAGGCCGCATAGACGCGCCCCGCCGCGGTATCGTGCATCGCAAGCAACCAGGCGAACAACGCAAGCGCGATCGCCGCCGGCACGAGCAACCAGACGGATTTGTCCTCACGTAGCCAGAGATAGGCCAGGTAGCAGCCGGCGATCTCGGCCAGCGCCGTTGCGGCATAAAGCAGGAAAGTTCTCACGGCAGTCCCCTTCGGGTCAGGCCGTACAAGCTCCGGGGTGCGACAGGAAGCCGATGACGGAGGGAGGTGGTGGACGCACCAGGGCTCGAACCCAGGACCCGCTGATTAAGAAACGCTCCGGACCAAACTTCAGGACATCCCAGGATGTTATGATTTCAATTGTTTGCGGCATACTGTTTCCAACAAGTGTTCAGGACGTCCCGGCCACTTTCTACCTCAGGTAGCAGTTTGTGTCCGGGACCCGTTGATTGGAAACGAAAGCGCTCATGCAAAAGGTAGAACCCGGCACGATCACCATTCTCACCGACGCCAAGATCCGTGCGATCACGAAGTCGGAAAAAGGCCAGGTCCAGGTCCGCGACAAGTCCGTGCCCGGGCTGCGCATCAGAGTCGGAAGTTCGAGCGCGCGCGCATTCGTGCTGCGCAAAACCGTCGCCGGGCGCTATCGCAACATCACGCTCCGTCGCTACTGCGAGCGCTTCGGTCTTGCCGAAGCGCGCAAGAAGGCGCGCCAACTCATATCCGACATCGAGTTCAGCGCCGATCCTGCGGCCACTCTGCCTTCACCGGTCCGGCGCCGGGTCGTGCCTACAGTTCGGTCGTTGTGGCCCAGCTATCGGGCCGCGAGATCCCACCTTCGCACGATCCGCGAGGTCGAGCGCGTGTTCGAGCGCCATATCCTGCCTTCGTTCGGCGACCGGGCGGCCCACAAGATCACCCGCGGTGAGATTACCCGTTTCCTCGATGAGATCGCGCGCACCACGCCGGTCGTGGCGCGCAACGTGCACGGGTACCTCTCCGCCTTCCACAGCTGGGCCTTGCCCCGGCTCGACGATCTTCCCGGCAACCCCTGCCGCGCGAACAGCCAGAAACGAGGTGAATGACCGGGACCGCGGCTTTGGCGTTGATCGACCGTATTATTACGACTTCCAGGTTCGGCGGAATGAAAGGCCGCTCCAGTCAAGGCATCTAAGGAAGGTGGCAACCGAAAGAAGATCCGACCCACTTCACTCCGGCGGCCCCTTCCATCCCTTGGACAAGACGCGATGATGAGATATCATATACTATTCAAGAAGATGGAGACCGGCGAAGCCGTGGCGAGCATAAGCCTCGACTGTCCAGACGAGGAGGCGGCCATTCAGCGCTTCAAAGCCATTGCTGCGTTCATGCCGGGGGAGCTTTGGCGCGGCAAGGTTCGTTTGAGGGTGTTCGCGCCGGAACTGGTGGCGGTAGTCCATTAGAGTGCGGGGTGTGGTGCTGGGAACTGACAAGGTGGATTCCGCGGGGACCGGCCAGGTGGATTACGTCGCGCTGCTGGACGACTATTCAACGCCGTTCGGCCGCAAAGCCAAGCTGCGTGAGCCGCGAACGTCTGCGACCCTGTATGCGACGCTCCGCGTGCATGGCCGCGAACGCGCGGCTTGCATCAGGAACCTGTCACCGCGTGGCATGATGATCGAGGCAGGGTCGATCCCCCTTGTCGGGCAGCGCATCGAGGTACGCGTCGGACGGACCATACTTCTGGGGAGAGTCGTGTGGAGGAAGGTCGACCGATTTGGCGTCCATTTTCCGCACCGTATCGACGTTGCTTACCTTTTGCATCGCAACAGACGCCGCACCGCTCAAGTTGCACTTGGAATTTGCGGAACGGGCGGATCGAGAGATTACCACCTCGTCGCGCGAACAATACAATTCGCTGCAAGCATCGGGATTGCGCTATCGGTGACTGCGACTATCGCGTGGGTGCTTCACGAGGCTCTTGCGAGCCCCATGCAGACGATCGCCTCTTCTCTGTCGCCAGTGCGCGAGGCAGAGTAACGAAAAATGGGCCCAGATCGATGTTCGGCCGTCAGATGGACCACCACGATGTCACGCAGGGATCAAGACAAGTTCGGAGTGGAAGGGGGACTGGCGTTTCCATTCGAGCTGTTTGAGGCGACTTCCGATTGCGTGTTTGTCCTCGATGCCGACTGGCGGTTCTCATACCTGAACGCCAAGGCGATTGCGGAACTTCATGCCGGTGATCTTTTGGGAACGGTGATCTGGCGGTCGTTTCCAGCAGCCGTCGGCTCGAAGTTCGAGGATGTTTATCGGCGCGTCGCCGAACGCCGCGAGAGCGAGACCTTCGAGGCCTATTATCCCGATCCGCTGAACCGCTGGTACGAAGTTCATGCCGTGCCTTACCAGGACACGATCGTCGCTTTCTTCCGCAACATAACCAAACGCCGCCTAGCCGTACGCGCGTTGCTGCGACGGCACAACGAACTGGACACCGTGCTCGGCTGGGCTGGCGTGGGCATTATGCAGTATGCCGAGAATCATCGTCTGATGGTTATCAACAAGCTGTTTTGCGAGATATTGGGTCGGACAAAGGAAGAGCTCAATGGGCTTCCAATGGAGACCTTCACCCACCCTGACGATATACCCCGGAACGCGGAACTACTGAGGAAGCACCGCCAAGCTGAGACGCCGTTCCATATCAAGAAGCGCTACGTGCGGCCCGACGGCGAGATCGTCTGGTGTTCGGTCGCAATTTCCTTTGTCCGCCACCGCGAAACCAAGGAGCCGACCACCATCGTAGTGGCGCGGAATATCGACGAGGAAGTCGAAGCTCAGCGAAAGGCGGAAGAGACACGAGCGCTCCTGCGCGCGGTCGTCGACGGTGCGGATGATCTCATTTATGTGAAGGACGCGGAGGGCAGGTTCGTCCTCGTTAACAAGAAAATGGCCCGAGAATTCGGCATTGCCATTGGGCAAGCTGGCGGAGACCGCTTTCCGGACCTTGCGCCCCGATTCACCGCCGAAGACGAACAAGTCATGACGACTGATGAGCGGCTCGTCATCGAAGAGCAGATCCCGACGAAGAGCGGGGCGGCAACGTTCCTGACCGTCAAGGTTCCCTGGCAGCAGAACGGTGCCACCAAAGGCGTGATCGGCATTTCGCGAGACATTTCCGAGCGCGTCCGGAACGAGCAGGCCTTGCGGGAGAGCGAGGAGCGCTTTCGCCTCGCCGCGGCGGCTACCGGCGACGCGATCTGGGAATGGGATCTGGAAAGTGGCGCGATTCATTGGAGCAGTACCGCGCCCGGCCTCACGGGCGAGGTTCCGGGTGGGGCGATCGAGTGGTGGAACGAGCGCGTTCATCCAGATGATCGCGAGGCCACGATGAGCAGTCTTAATGCATTTGTCCAAAGCGAAGGTCAGAGGTGGGAGGCCGAATATCGCTTCCTCAGGCCGGATAATTCGTACGGCGTCGTAGCGGATTGCGCGTATTTGATCAGGGACGGCTCGGGCAAAGTCGTGCGCATGATCGGCTCGATGAGCGACATCACGGAATCGGTCGAGGCCCAGGCCAGGATCAACAGGCTGCAAGCAGAATTGGGGCACATTTCTCGGATCAATGCGATGGGAACAATGGGGTCCACTTTGGCACACGAGATCAACCAGCCCTTGGCTTCGGCGGGCAACTACCTTACCGGCTTGCGTCGGATCGTCGATGGGAACGCCCCCGATCCAGCCTCGGTCCGACGGGGCCTTGAGCAGGCCCAGGCCGAGATATCGCGAGCCGGCGAGATCATTCGCAAGTTGCGCCGTCTGGTCGAGCAGGGACAGGCCGAGCTTCATCCGATTAAGCTCAGGATCTGTGTCGATGAGGCCTTGATGCTAGCGCTTCCCGATACTCAGGTACGAAAAATTGGCATAAACGTCGACGTTCCGTCCGACATGACCGTCATGGCCGATGCCATCCAGTTGCAGCAGGTCCTGTACAACCTGATCCGCAACAGTGTCGAAGCGATTGCGCAGACGGAAATTGGGCGGATCGAGATCCAAGCTCGCGATCGTGAGAATCAGGTCGTAGTGCGTGTTTCGGATACCGGGGAAGGTCTCCAGCCCGAGGTCAAGGAGCGCCTGTTCTCCGCCTTCGCATCTACAAAACCGGGCGGCCTAGGCGTCGGCCTGAGCATTTGCCGGACGATAATCGAAGCGCACGGAGGCTCGATCTGGGCGGAAGACACCGGTGATGAAGGCGCAACCTTTGCCTTCACATTGCCCGCAGGCGGTGAAGGCCGGCCCGTCAGTCCAGAGGTGACAGGTTGACCACAAGACCCAAACGAACGAGATCTGCCAGCGACGAAATGCCAAGCTTTGCCATCAGGTTGGCGCGGTAAGCTTCGACGGTCCGCACACTGAGGTCGAGCCTTTCCGCCACCTGACGGTTCGAATATCCAGCGATGAGACCGCGCAGCACGCTTAGCTCGCGCTCGTTCAGCAGGGCGATTTTCTGCCTGCCTTCTTCGAGAACACGATCGTCCTCCAAGCGAGCTTCCAGACGCGTGCACAAGGCCTCGAGCAATTTGAGAACCTCGTTCTCTTCGAAAGGCTTCTCCAGAAAGTCGGCCGCGCCAAGCTTCATGGCCTCGACGGCTGTGGGCACATCGCCATGCCCGGTCATCATGACCACCGGAAAGCGACTGTTTATCTTTCGAAGAGCCGTGAGCACCTGAAGCCCATTCATGTCCGGCATACGGACATCCAGGAAGATGCACCCGGGGTCGAGATGAGGTAATTCTTCGAGAAAATCCTGTCCCGAGAGGAAGGGCCGGGACTGATAGCCAGCAGCGGAAAGTGCAAACTGCATCGAGCGCCGGATGCCCGAGTCGTCGTCGATTATGTAAGCGCGCCGCATCGCGCTGGCCATCTCCATACGCCGTCAAGTTCTATCACTGTCCAAGCCAACGTAGACTTGGTTGTGAAGTTCCTTGCTCGAAGGACTTATCACCTGGCTCAGGCGTCCCGGTTCGCACGACCTGACGAGCAAGGTGCTCCAATAGATCAATGGTGTCCGCCTCACTGAGCGGCTTGGAGAGGAGGAAGCCCTGCATTTCCTCGCACCCGAGCGCGCGCACAAAGCTCCGCTGCTGTTCAGTCTCAACGCCCTCAGCAGTTACCGAAACGCCGAGCGATCGACCCAGTCTGGTGACCGCCCGGATGATGGCCTTCGACTCGCGCTCGTTCACGAGATCCTGCACGAACGATCGGTCGATCTTCACCTTGTCGATCGCAAGCTTCTGAAGGTGGGACAGGCTCGAATACCCCGTGCCGAAATCGTCCAGAACGATTTTGATACCGGCCGAACGGAATTGCCTGAGCTTCTCGACAGCGACCGGCAGATCGAGAATGGTATGCTCGGTTACCTCGAGCTGCAGCCTGGAAAGGTCGAATCCGGTATTCTGGAGAATCTCAAGGACGTGTTCGACCCAGCCGTCCTTGGAAAGCTGCCCTGGGGAGACATTGACGGCTAGGGAGACCTCGGGCCAGCCTGAGAGTGTCCGACAGCCGCGCTCAAGCACCCAGTCGCCAAGCGGTATGATAAGGCCTGACTCTTCGGCGATGTCCAGAAAGTCTGCGGGCTGGAGAAGGCCCAGGCGAGGATGCTCCCAGCGCACCAGTGCTTCAAAGGCCACTAGGCGCTCTCCGCGGGTTTCGAACAACGGCTGATAATCGATCTTCAGGCCGTCGCCGGTGACCAGCGCGTGGCGCAGTTCGGATTCCAGAAGTCGGCGATCACGAATTCTTCGGTCAAGGGCCGCGGTGAAAATTCGAAAGCAGGCCCGACCATCGCGCTTCGCCTGGTAAAGGGCCATGTCTGCCCGCTGATGAAGTTCGACACGGGTGGCCCCGCCGCTCTCACATTCGATAAGGCCAATCGACGCGCTGACGTGAGCTTGTCCCTCGCTCAAAGTGAAAGGCCGCGCCGCGGCGTCGAGGATACGCTGGCATACTTCCGCCGGACATAGGCCCTCGGCGGTATCCTGAAGCAGGATTGCGAACTCGTCCCCACCGAGGCGCGCAGCCGTATCTGATGCGCGCACGATTGTGCCGAGCCGGCTCGCGAACTGGCGGATGAGCTCGTCGCCTGCTTGATGCCCGAACGTGTCGTTGACTTCTTTGAACCGATCGAGGTCGACATAGATTAGAGCACATTTTGCCCGCGTACGGGGCATCCTGAGCAAGATCTGGTCGATACGCTCGTTGAGCAGTGCCCGGTTCGGAAGCCCGGTGAGCACGTCGTGAAAGGCGAGATAGCGGTTGTGCGCCTCCGCTTCCCGATAGGCCGTGATGTCGGTGATGACTGCAACGAGCAGGTCCTGGCCGTTCAGGCGAACTCGTTGCTTGCGGGTAATGACCGTGCGCGTGTTGCCCGTTGCGTCGGTAATTTGCTCTTCGATCTCATCTACCAGTCCCGAGTCGAAGACGCGGTTATCGGCTGCTTCGAATACGGCGACCTGTTCGGCAGGAAACAGATCATGGTCGCTGAAACCAACGACGACTTCGCGGGAGTAGCCAAAAAGAGCGCACGCGCTACGATTGATCAGCACAATCCTGTGGTCGCGGCTTTTCACGATCACCGGGTTAGGCATCACGTCGATCAAGGATTGAAGGTCCTCGATCCTTCCAACTCGCAAGTGATCTTGGGTCATCCCGTTGTGGTAGGGTTCCCACCTCAGCGGTCCATTAAGGCATCAATCGTACATCTACCATTTGAGAAAAGCTCGCAGACAAAGGAGATGGGGTGGGATGGCTTCCGCTCGGGCACCTAGGCGTCGAAGTGTGACGACCGTATTCACGAGCAAATTGGGAGCGACCCAGACGGAGATTAGCGCGATCGACTTCGACTTGGCCAAGAACGTTTTCCAGGTTCACGGCGTAGATGCGCAGAGCAAGGCCGTTGTCCGCACAACTTTACGTCGTGCGCAGCTGCCTCCGTTCAAGCAGATCGCGGAGATGCAGGTTCGCCACGACCAGGCGCCAATGCACACTCAAGGTGCGGAATTCATCGCTTTGGATCAGCCGGCGGGACTTGGCGGACGCGCTCATGATCAGCTGCGGGTTGACCCCTTATGCTCATTGTGCGCGGCGCCACGTTCGTGCACAGCTCGTGCATCGCCATAGCCAGCGACATCGCTGTTTGCGGGAGCCAGCACGTCGGCAAACGAGTCCAGCTAAAGCCGCCCCTCTTTTTCGCTGAAGAGGGCCGTATCCGGCTTGAGGATCTTGACAAGTGTCCCACCATGCCAGAGCTCGCCTGACAGGTACCCGGCAATAATCCTGTGGAAGACAACGGCAGCTTCTTCGCCGGAACCGTCAAAGTCCAATGACACGAGATTCTCGGATGTCGTTGGATGCTTGAAAATGAGCTTGTACCTCAATCCACCCTCGTCCTCAGGAGATTCGGAAGGAGGGGTTGCCCAGGGGGAGCAACCAAGAGGCATGTGGGGCATCGCCTCGCCTCCTTCCTTGGCCTTCGCTACGCGCATGCGCTTTCAACATCCCGAAGCGCGGAGTGGTAGTACTACGGGACATCTGTATCGGCTCGGCGTTGAGGCCAGGCGAAGCGGCAAGCTGCTACTTGCGCAGATGGAGATCAATTCCGCTGATGAAATCCGGGTCGGAGGGCATCACGAGGACGCCCCTGTCCGCGGACACTCGGAGTTCCTGCACCGGAGCTGGCGCGATGCGCACGTGGTGCGTCCCCGGCTTGCCTCCAAGTAGCACCTAGAAGCCGTCGCTGGGGCTTCGCGCTGAACTGCTAACTTCGCCTGCTGTGTCGACGAGCTCGACCACGGCATTGCCGATCGCGCGCCGCGTGCCATTCTCGGTCAGCTAGACGGTGCCGTCAATCTCGCCGGTCAGCACGAGCGGGAAATCGGCCATCTCCACCTCGCTAGGCCGCGGAAGAGTCCGAGTTCCGGCCACCGCCGGCTGCAACTGCGCGCCCTTGAGAGTCGCTGTGTCCAAACTGACTTCGACGTACTCTTTCGGAGCCAATCGATTTGGCAGGACGACGCCCCCCGTGTCGGTGCGAGCGGGGTGACGAGAGCCGCCGCCTACCCTGAAGGCCGCCCTTCGACCGGATCCTCGCCTTGGTCGACAAATAGGTGTGGTATTCCGACGGAGCGAGAGCGGACATTCGCTTGCAAAGCTCGGCTTGAGTTCCTGTGTGCCTCCTTCGATACAGCCGAACGCCCACCTCTGCATCTGTTCAGCTACTCAAGCGCTGCATTCAATTCGCTAATCGCGGAACGTCGTCCGCCCAGTGTGCGTTGCTGCCGGGAAGGGAGTATCTCATGCGCATACTAAACATCGTGACCTTGATTCTGGTAATCGTAGGCGGGCTCAACTGGGGGCTCGTGGGTCTCTTCGACTTCAATCTCGTTGCGGCACTGTTCGGAGAGATGTCGATGCTCTCGCGAATTGTCTACGTGCTGGTGGGCCTGTCGGCGCTGTGGCAGCTCGTTCCGCTCTTTCGCGGCGACGAGGCTCGCGCTCGTTCGTGAGCGGCCGCTAGCGGGCACGCGCGCACGCTCGAATAACGACTGTTCCCGCGAGATCGTATGTGAATCGCAACGGCCATCAGTTCCATCCTACTTCAGAACTGGTGGCGCATTCCAAAAACGATGTTCCGCCCACGAAGCGGCGATTGATCTTTCACGAACGAGGTGTGTGAAAAGGCCAACTCGTTGGCGAGATCGGTTCCACGCGCGTAGAGCTCCACGGATTTGCGCAAGCCGACATTGAGCCGATAGCAGCGCGTCGCATTGAACATGTTATAGCCGTTGGTCCTGGTTTCGTCCCTGCTCTTCACGGTACGCAGCACCACAAGGCAATAGAGGAAAGTCGCAATGAACGTGCCCGAAGTGAACTGGTTGCCCCGATCACTCATGAAGTTCGTGCGAATCCGCGGGCCGTATTGGCTGGCAGCGTAGGAAATCGCGACGATCGTGATCGAGAAAACCACTCCCGCCACTGTGATCATCGAGCCGGCAATTGTCGACAGCACCTCGCGGGCACCATCCGGCTTTGCTGCCTGATACCAGCTCAGGCCATCGAGCAAGCCGGCCGCGGGCGCGGCATCTAGCCAAACGGTCAACGCTCCGAGCGCAACGGCCGGGGTCGCCATCAGGCTGGGCACGAACAGTAGCTGGCGCGCAGTTGAGCGACGAACTGGAGAAGCCGGGCGTGCACGGGCGAATGACGCTTGGAACACGAATTGGTGCCCCCTGCGCTCAAGCGAGGTGATGCCAGGCCACTAGCACCTAGACCTACGGGGGTAGGCGAGTTGCTTTCAGTTTGCCGTGGCCAGCGAGGAAGAGGCCATGCTTTGCAGCATATTCACTCGAAGTGCCGCTGGTTGATGATAGTCACTTGAGTCCCGACATTTCGTGAAAGAGCGCACCTCATGCTCATACTACAAAAGCCTGAGATGGGCGCGTTCGAGGGTAGGGCCGAAGGAACATCACCGGTCAGCTTCGCTTCCGGAGGTACCGGTAGGCTTTCCGCACGGAAGCCTAGAATCTGGTTTGGCGCGTGGTCCTGCATCGCAGCACGGATTGTTCGAGTCAGCTCGATAACGGCTCACTTCGTCCCAGATCAGCGCTACCTAGATCGCACCTTGAGGCGTGAAGTCAGACCCGAGACTGACTTAGGTCGTTGAGAAGGTGGTGGACGCACTAGGGCTCGAACCTAGGACCCGCTGATTAAGAGTCAGCTGCTCTACCAACTGAGCTATGCGTCCACATCCCGTCAGACTGCCGGACCGAAGGTACCGTCCGACTCGGGAGGCGCTGCATATAGCGATCTCCTCGAACATGAAAAGGGCGATTTTTTCGCTCTAGCTCAACCGGCTGCGCGGGGCGCGACTGTTCCAGCGGTTCACCATCATCAGCGTGCCGATGCAGATCATGTTCGTCATCATTGACGATCCGCCATGGCTCATGAAGGGAAGGGGAATGCCAACCACCGGCGCGAGCCCCATGACCATCATGAGGTTGATTGCGACGTAGAAGAACATCGTCGCCACCATGCCCGAGGCGAGCAGCTTGGCGAAGCGATCGTGCGACTTGCGCGCGACGCTGAGGCCCCAGCGCATGATGAGCCCGTAGATCAGGATCACCATCAATCCGCCGAGGAGGCCCCATTCCTCCGCCATCGTGGCGAAGACAAAATCGGTGTGCGGTTCCGGGAGATAGTTGAGGTGGCTTTGCGAGCCTTCGTTGAAACCCTTGCCAAACAGTCCGCCGGAGCCGATCGCAATCTTCGACTGGGTGATGTGGTAGCCGGCACCGAGCGGGTCGCTCTCGGGGTTCAGGAAGGTGGTTACCCGGCGCTGCTGATAGTCGTGCAGACCGAAGAAGTAGGCAATCGGGGCGATTACCAAGGCAGCCACACCACCGGAAATGAACCAGCGCATCGGTAATCCGGCCAGGAACATCACCACCACGCCGCCGAACATGATGGAGAGAGCGGTGCCGAGGTCGGGCTGTAGTAGCACCAAGCCGACCGGCATGGCGATCAAGACCGCCGCCGGCACCAACGCACGCCAGCTCGTGATCATCCCCGACGGAAGCCCGCTGTAGAACCGGGCGAGGACGAGGACGATTGCGGGCTTCATGAGCTCCGAAGGCTGCAGCTGGATCACGCCGAGATCGAGCCAGCGCTGGCTGCCTCCCCCAACCGCGCCGATCGCTTCCACCGCAACCAGCAGCACGAGGAGCAGAGCATATACAGGATAGGATACGAAACGCACCAAGTCGCGCGGGAAGAGGGTCATGACCGAGGCCATCAGGAGAAACACCGCAAAACGAATGAGGTGCGATGTTGCGAATGGTTGCCAATGGCCGCCCGCCGCCGAGAACAGAACCATCGCGCCGAAGCAGACGAGCACGATGAGCGGAAGCAGCATCGACCACGGCTGCCGTGCGATAGGGGCGGGGATCACCGAGTTCATTCGGGTGCGTCCGAGCGGTTGACGGCAGCGTCGGTTGCCGCGGTCACCGGAATCATGGCGGCGGCGCGCGCCTCCGCATCTACGCGCGCGAAAATGTCCTCCTCACGCCGCGGCACGGGCGGCGCCGCCTCGCCCGCGCGGGAGGCATAGTCGGCGTACCGTGCGGCAAGGCGCTCCTGCGCGGTGCCACCCCATTGCGCCTCCAGCGCGTGGAGAGCTTCCATCCCTTTTTGAGGGTCGAACAGGAAGGTCGTCACGTCGCGCGCGATGGGATAGGCCGCGCCCGACCCGCCCCCGTGCTCAATTACCACCGCCCCGGCGTAGCGTGGGTTGTCGTAGGGCGCGAAGAAGATGAACAGGCCGTGGTCGCGATATTTCCATGGACCCGAGCGGCCATCGGAGCGGGAGAGCGACACGACCTGCGCGGTTCCCGTCTTGCCCGCCATCAGCACGTCTTCAAGCGGCAACCTTGCCCGGCCGGCGGTGCCGGGTCCGTTGACCACATCGCTCATGGCCTTGCGCACCAGCGCGACGTGCTCGTCGGCAAAGTCGGCGGGGGGGAACTCCCCTTCGGATTCGCCCAACAACAGATGCGGCTCGACATGGTGCCCGCTCGCCAGCCGCGCGGCCATCACCGCGAGCTGGAGGGGGTTTGCCAGCATGTAGCCTTGGCCGATCGTGGCGTTGACCGTGTCGTAGGCCTGCCACTTCGTGCCGTACTTCTCGAGCTTCCATGCCGGATCGGGCACCGTGCCGTAGAACTGGCTCAGCACCGGCAGGTCGAATTCCTGCCCCATGCCGCAGCGGCGCGCCATTGCCGCGATCGGATCCATGCCGATGCGCTGCGCCAGGTGGTAGAAATAGACGTCGCAGCTTTGATAGATGCCCTTCGCCATGTTTACCTGACCGTGGCCCCGGCGCTGCCAGCAGTGAAAAACGCGGTTGCCCACCCGCAAGCCGCCGCCGCAGTATACGGTCTCCTCGGGGTCGACGCCTTCACGCAAGAGCGCCATCGACACCATCGGTTTCACTGTCGAACCCGGAGGATAGAGCCCCTTCAGCACCTTGTTGCGCAGCGGCACCCGCTCGTCGTCGCGCAGCATGGCATATTCGACTCGACCGATGCCGTCGGAGAAGCTGTTGGGATCGAAGCTCGGCATGGAGGCCATGCACAGCACGTCGCCGGTGCGGCAATCCATGACCACGACGGACCCGGATTCGAGTCCGATGCGGCGCGCTGCATAATCCTGGAGCGGGCCATCGATAGTCAGCATGACCGGCTTACCTTGCACATCCTCGCGCGTCTCGAGGTCGCGCACGATCCGGCCAGTGGCTGTCACCTCCACTCGCCGGGCGCCCGGCACGCCGCGCAGGCGCTGTTCGAACTGCTTCTCCAGCCCGTCTTTGCCGATCTTGTATCCAGGCGTGATCAGCAGCGGGTTGCGCTCTTCCTCATATTCTTCGGCAGACGCTGCACCGACATAGCCGAGCAGGTGGCCTACCGCCGGTCCGGTCGGATAATAACGCGAATAGCCGCGCTGCGGCACGACCCCCGGAAGATTGGGCAGCCGCACGCTCAAGGCGGCGAATTGTTCGTAGGAGAGGCCGTTTGCGATCTCCACCGGTCGAAAGCCGCGCGTTCGGTCGATGCGTTCGCGGAGATCCGCCATTGCGGCGCTGTCCAGGCCAAGCACATCGCGGATGACCCCCAGTTCCTCCTCGGGGCGAGTCATCCGCTCGGGGATCACGTCGACACGAAAGTCGGCGCGATTGGAAGCCAGGGGCGCACCATTGCGATCGACGATCCAGCCACGGCGAGGCGGAATGAGCGACAGGTTGACGCGGTTGCTTTCCGCTTCCGTCGCATACTTCTCGTTCTCGGCGATCGCGATATAGCTCATCCGGCTTGCCAGCAGCACACCGACCCCGGCGCCAAAGCCGGCGATCACGAAGCTCCGCCGATCGTATGTGTTTTCGAGCGTGGCGGAAGTGACCTGCACCGGTGGAGCCTTCCGGAACAGCGATCGTCTGCCGAGCATCAGCCGAGAATCCGGACGCGCAGCAGCCTGAAGCGGTCGAGAGCGGAGATCATCCGGGCGATAATGGGATAGAGCATCAGCGACAACAAGACCTGGGGCACGAGCGCGGCGAACAGGGGAGCGGCAAGCCGGGCGCCCGACAGGCACGCCGCGGCGACCACGTCGCAGGCCACTATCGCAACTGCGATCAACCAGTCCTGAACGAAGCTGCGCCAGGGGAAACGCGTTTCGATGGCCTCGATCGCGATCAGGGCCAGGGACCACAACAGGACGCCGCTGCCGAACGGCTGTCCGCTGAAGAGATCGCTGAACAAGCCGAGCGGAAATCCCGCCCAGACGGGTAGCAAACCCGGTCGCACAAGGCGCCAAGCCACGAGGGTCATCAGCCCGATCGGCGGCACGATGGGCGCGGCCGAAGCGATCGGGAACATCGGCAGGACGCTGGCGAAAAGGATCGTCGCCCATGGCACTGCATAGGCGAGGAGCGGCGAGTGCGCACGGTTGATGCGGGAGCCGTAGGCATCCCGCCGCGATCTGGGATCGGCCCGCTCCATCAGTTCTCGTTCGCTTCCGAAACCGACTGTTCGACCGGAGTGGCGGCCGCGCGAACCGCCTCGGGCTGCCAGACCTGCTCGACCGCAACGTAATCCGTCGCGGCAGGGTCACTGATGATGCGAGCGAGCGCGCCATCTTCGGTCTTCTCGGCAACGATGGCGACTGCGATACCCGGCCGATAATAGCCCCCGGCGCCGCTGGTCACGAAAACGTCGCCTTTTTTCAGCGGGTTGATGCCGAGGTTGATCAAGCGGATTCGCAGCATGCTATCGCCGCGGCCTTCAGCATAGGCGACGACGTTGCCGTCGGCGAGCCGGACCGGCAGGACGCTTTGGCTGTCGGTAAGGAGTAGAACGCGCGAACTGCGTCGTCCGACCTCGAGTACCCGCCCCACGATGCCCCGCGGACTGCGTACGGGCATTCCCACACGAACTCCGTGGATACGGCCCGCACCGAGATAGGCAAAGCGCCGTGCGCTGGCCGATGTCGACCCGATCAGCCGCGCGACCGTTACCGGCCGCGCCTCCTCGTCCTCCTCCAAACCCAACAGAGCCTTGAGGCGCGCGTTCTCACGCCTGATCGCTTCTGCTTCCGCCAGGCGGATGCGGGCGAGTTCGACTTCTTCCTTCAGTTCGGCGTTCTGGCTTCCCGCGCGCAAGTAGCCGCGGATAGCCTCGATCAGGTTCAGGCTTTCGGCCCGGACTTCCGCGCTTGCTTCGGCGGCGGGGGCGACTGCGTCCTGCGCAACGGTGCGCGGGCCGTTGAAGCTTGCAGGCCGCCAGAGCGAGAGAGCGAGCAGGATCGCGCCGATCAGCGCACCGACCCCGGCAATCACGTAGCCGGTAAAGACCCCATATTGCGCCCTGCGCGAATAGCTCGAGCGCCGTGACGAAGGCGGCGCCATATCTCTCCCCTCAAGCGGTCATCAGCACGCCGCGATAGATCGGATCTTCCATGGCCCGGCCGGTGCCGACCGCGACGCAGGACAGCGGGTCCTCCGCAATGCTGACGGGCAAGCCGGTTTCCTCCCGCAGGTGCTCGTCGAGCCCCTGAATCAGCGCACCACCGCCGGTGAGGACGATGCCCTGATCGACGATGTCGGCGGCCAGTTCGGGCGCGGTGTTCTCGAGTGCGATACGCACGCCTTCGACGATGGCGCCGATCGGCTCGGCCAGTGCCTCGGCGACATGCGCCTGATTGATGGTAATTTCCTTGGGAACGCCATTGACGAGGTCGCGGCCCTTGAGCGTGATCGTCTCACCAACACCGTCGTCCGGCACGGTCGCGATCCCGTAGTCCTTCTTGATCCGTTCGGCGGTCGATTCGCCGATCAGCAGGTTATGGTGGCGGCGGACATAGGAGACGATCGCTTCGTCCATCTTGTCGCCGCCGGTGCGCACCGAGGTGGTGTAAGCGAGGCCGCGCAGGCTGAGCACCGCCACCTCGGTCGTACCACCGCCAATGTCGACCACCATGCTGCCGACCGGTTCCGTCACCGGCATGTCGGCGCCAATCGCGGCGGCCATTGGTTCGAGGATCAGATAGACCGCGCTCGCCCCGGCGTTGCTGGCCGCGTCGCGGATCGCGCGGCGCTCGACCGAGGTGGATCCGGAAGGGACACAGATCGTGATTTCAGGGTAGCGGAACAGGCTCCGTTTCCCGTGCACCTTGCGGATGAAGTGCTTGATCATCTCCTCGGCAATCTCGATGTCCGCGATCACGCCGTCGCGCAGGGGACGGATAGCCTCGATGCTATCGGGCGTCTTGCCCATCATCATCTTGGCATCGTCGCCAACCGCCTTGACTCGCTTGATCCCGCTGATCGTCTCGATCGCGACGACCGAAGGTTCGTTCAGGACAATGCCCTGGTCCTGGACGTAGACCAGCGTGTTCGCCGTCCCCAGGTCGATCGCGAGGTTGGGTGAGCCGAATTTGAACATGTTGGAGAAGAAGCTCATGCGGTTGCGTATTTCCGTAAATGATCCGGGCTCTTGCCGCAGTGACCTGCGACTGCCGTAACCCGCATCTGCCAGGGATCGCGGCTCCTTACCCAAAGCTGCGGAAAAAGGCCAAAAGAAATATGACGAAACTCGGGGGCAAAAAACACTGCCGGCCTCGAATTCACGGCGCTTCGCCGCTAGACTGGGGGATCGATGCCGCAGATACGCCGCCTGCCCGAGAATCTGGTCAATCGCATCGCTGCCGGCGAGGTGGTCGAGCGGCCGGCGGCGGCGCTTAAGGAGCTGATCGAGAACGCGATCGACTCCGGCGCCTCGCGGATCGCGATCAGGATCGCGGAGGGGGGGCTTGCAAGGATCGAGGTATCCGACGACGGCTGCGGTATGACCCCGGACGAGATGGCGCTGGCCCTCGAGCGCCACGCCACCTCCAAGCTTCCCGACGAGGCGATCGAACAGGTCGCGACGCTTGGCTTCAGGGGCGAGGCGCTGCCCTCGATCGCCAGCGTCGCACGGCTGACGCTGGAAAGCCGGCCTCACGGCGGGGAGAACGGATGGCGGCGTGTGATCGACCATGGCGAGCTGCGCGAGGATGGGCCTGCGGCGCTTCCGCCGGGCACGCGGGTGCGGGTCGAGAACCTGTTCGGCAAGGTGCCCGCACGCCGTAAGTTCCTGCGCACCGCGCGCAGCGAATATGGCGCCTGCCATGAAGTCGTCCGCCGCCTGGCGATGGCACGGCCCGACATCGCCTTCACGTTCGAGCACGGCGACCGGCGCATTCTCTCGCTCCAGGCCGGGCAGCCGCTCGACCAGCGGGTAGCGGAAATCGTGGCGCGCGAGCTGGCGGACAACGGCGTTGCGATCGATCTCGACCGCGGACCGATGCGGCTCACCGGGCTCGCCGGCCTGCCGACCTACAACCGCGGTGTCGCCGATCACCAGTATCTATTCGTCAACGGCCGTCCCGTGAAGGATCGGCTGCTGACCGGCGCCGTGCGCGGTGCCTATGCTGATATGCTCGCGCGCGACCGGCATGCGGTCCTCGCACTGTTCCTGGACCTTCCGCCCGAGGAGGTCGACGTGAATGTCCATCCGGCCAAGACCGAGGTTCGTTTCCGCGATGCCGCCTTCGTACGCGGGTTCATCGTTTCGGGTCTGCGCCAGGCGCTCGCCACCGGCGACAAGCGCAGCGCGCAGACGCCCGACGCGGGCGCGATGGCCCGCTGGCAGACCGAACCGGAACGAGCGGCGCCGGCGCCGGCCGCGGCGCTCCAGTCGATTTTCTCCGGCCGTGACTGGGCGGACCCGCAGAGCAGCGTGCGCGAGGCCTCGGAGACCTGGCGCGGCTACGAACGCGAAGTCGTGGCCGCGCCGCAGGGTCGCGCTGAAGAGGCAACGCCGCTGTCGGAGGACGCTGCCGAGTACCCGCTCGGCATCGCGCGCGGGCAGGTCGCGAACACCTATATCGTTGCCGAAGCGGCCGACGGGCTGGTGATTGTCGATCAGCATGCCGCTCACGAGCGGCTCGTGCTCGAGCGCCTGCGTGCGGCCGGGGCGGGGGATTCGGTAGCCCGGGCGCAGGCGCTGCTCATTCCCGAAGTTGTCGAACTCGACGAACCGGCTTGCGACCGTCTTGAGGACGCGGTTGAGAAACTCGCCACGCTTGGCCTCGCGATCGAGCGCTTCGGCCCCGGCGCGATGCTCGTGCGCAGCGTTCCGCATGCGCTCGGCAAGTCGGACCCGCGCCGGCTGCTGCAGGACATCGCCGACGATCTCGCGAACCACGGTGAGGCACTGCTGCTCGGCGAAAAGCTCGATCTCGTGCTCGCAACTATGGCCTGCCACGGCTCGGTCCGCGCGGGACGCACGCTCTCGGTCACCGAGATGAACGCGCTCCTGCGCGAGATGGAGCGCACGCCCCGCTCGGGACAGTGCAATCACGGGCGGCCGACATGGGTCAAGCTAAGGATGGAAGACGTCGAAAAACTGTTCGGGAGACACTGAGATGAAACGGGTCGCCGCGCTTTTCCCCCTCCTGCTCGCCGCCTGCGGCGAACCCGAGCTTACCCCGGCACAACGGGAGGCGGCCGAAGAGCACGCCATCGCGTCGGTCGAGGCTGCACAGATCGTGCCGCCAGCGCCGGTGACGCCCGAGATCATCCTGTTCGAAGACATCGAGCGATATAACCTGTCGGGCGCAGGATGCAGCTTTATGTCTGCCGGCGAACCGGCACGCGCGCCGGACGGTGAAGGCGTCTTGGCGCTGGCCAGCGAACGCGCCGCTTACATCAAGATCGATGGCGATCTGCACCGCCTTGCTCCCGATGCGGGCAGCCCTGCGTTGCCGCTTGGCGCGCGCGGCAAGTACGACGGCAAGGAATATGTGATGGTCCTCGATATCGCGAGCGAGGAGGGCAGGCAGAGCGGCACGGAGACTGTCGACTTCCCTGCCCGCATCGAGTTGCGCAACGCGCGCGACCAGACCGTCTATGCAGAGACGGGGACCGCAGAATGCGGGGCGTGAGCCGCTAGTCCTCGATCGGCGCCTCCGGCTCGCGAACGGTGATAAGGCCGTTCGACGTCATCTCCAGTACCGGCGTGCCGTCCTGATTGAAAACGCGCACGCGCGACTTGAACAACCCCATGTCGCGCCGCGACTTGCTGCGACGCTTTTCGATGACTTCGGTTTCGCACCGCAGTGTGTCGCCCGGATAGACAGGGCGCAGCCACTTGAGCTGATCGACTCCGGGCGAGCCGAGCCCCGCCTGCGTCTGCGATTTCATGTTCTCGACCAGCATCGCCATGGTCATCGCGCAGGTATGCCATCCGCTGGCGGAGAGACGCCCGAAATGCGTCTTCGCTGCAGCCTCGTCGTCGAGATGAAAGGGTTGAGGATCGTACTTGGAGGCGAAGTCGGTCACTTCCTCGCGCGTCACCTCATAGCGTCCGAAGCTCTGCTTCGCGCCGACTTCGATATCCTCGTAGTACAGCATTCTAATCCCCCAGGCTGAATCGGGCGAAGACCGTGTAGCCCATGGGACTGTTTCCGTAATAGGGGTCAAGCGCATCGGGCTTTGCGAAAGCCGAAATGCTGCCACCGAGCGCGACATTCACCGGTCCTAGAGGCAGGCGATAGGCATAGCCGGCCTGGAACTTCGTCACGCGGAACGGCGTGCCATGCAACGGATCCGAATGATCGGGAAAGAGCTCGTCGTTCTTCACGTTCTCGACCCGTCCGAACAGCGTATGGCGGCCGGTGATGTCCCAGTTCACTTCGCCGAGCCAGGCGGTCAGCGTGTCGCCAGGCTGGCGGTTCTTGGCGGAGAAGGCAGCCATGGCCGACAAGCCGCGGCCGTCATTGTAGTGGACGGAGGCGGTCGTGCGATGTTCGTCCTCGCCCCCGTGCAGTTCTTCCGGTTCGTCGATCTGTCCGTAACTCGCCTGGAGAAGCCAGGTCGGGGAGGGCGCGAAGCTGGCGCGGACGCTCCATGAATCGAGCTTCGGACTCTCGATGTTCCAGCGGTATTCGTCGGGTTCGCGGCCGCGGAAGGCGCTCGCCTCGATCTGCCATTGCGGTCCGCCCAGACCGGCGGTGATCACGCCGTAAGTGATGTGCGTCGAATCGAACCAGTGGTGGGTGATCGGGGCTTCGGGGTTATAGCGCGCGCTTGCGCGGTGCATGAAGGCGCTCGGACCGAGCGCCGGTTCGCCCACCGGTCCGCCGTAGAGGAATGCCGTCGTGTCTTCGCCTATGTCGAAATCGACCTTGCCGGCGAGTTCCATGAACAGGTCGTGGGGATGCTGGCGGTCGACCAGCGGTTCTCCATAGGCCACTTCGCCCGTCGCGAAGAGATTGGGATACCCGTCGTGCCGCATCGCGGGCTCGAGGCTCATCATCGTGCGCAGCGTCAGCTTGCCGCCTTCGAACGGCTTCTCGACGGTGGCCATGGCCATCGATTGAACGTAGAACTTGTCGTCACCGCGCGGGCCTGTCTGATCGGTGTAAACCGGCCAGACGAAGCCATGGAGCATCAACGTCGCGTCGCTTCCGAGATCGACCATGGCGCCGTGACGCATGATCTCGTTGGCCGGAAGGCGCGAGGTGCCCGAGCCCTCGCCGCCATGATGGTCCATGCCTGGATGATCGGCGTCGGGCTCGGCCATCGCGTGGCCCATCGCAGCGTGATCGGTCTCCTGCGCGGGGCCTGTCTCCTCTTCGGAGGGCGAATGATGGCCGTGATCCTGCGCGATGGCCGGAACCGGGGCGAATAAGCACAGCGCCGCAGCGCCGGCGAGCAGTTGGAAACGCATTTCATGAGATCCTTCAAAGGGTAAAGAGCATCCAGACCGCCATGCCGATCATGAAGAAGTTCTCGGTCAACGAGACGAAGCCGAGCGGCACGTTGCTCGATCCGCCGACGCAGGCGCACTTGATCTCGCGCTTCTGCACGTAGACGGCGTAGAACACGCTGGCCGCGCCGATCGTGCCGATGAACAGCGCAACGGGAATGGAGAGCCAGTTGAGCGCGTGCGCCGCCATCAGCACGCCGGCGCCGGCCTCCAGGAAGGGGTAGGCATAGGCGTAAGGCACGAAGCGCTTGGCCAGCAGGTCGTAGCCGAGGAACATGGTCGAGAACTGCTCGATGTCCTGCAGCTTGAGCATTGCGAGGATCGCCATGGTGAAAGCGACGAACCATTCGGCCGCGCGAACGGTGAAGGGCGAGCCGAACATGAAATGGCTGACGGCCATCCCCAGCGCGGCCGCGATGACGAATACGGCGATCACCGGCGTATAGCTGGTTGCACCCTTCTCCGGCAGCGGCTTGCCGAGGAAGGCGCGCAGCTCGGTGTAACCGCCGATGCGCTGGCCGTCGATGAAGGTCTGCGGGGTGGTCGCAACGTCGTGCTCGCGCTTGAACGCGTCGGTCTCTTCGCGAGTCGTCAGCCAGTTGTCCTCCACCGTATAGCCGTGGCGTTCGAGCAGCCACTTCGCTTTCACGCCGTAGGGGCAGATGTGCTTGTCCATCACCATGCGATGGAGGCGGGCGGTCTTGTTTCCAGTCATGAAAGCACCCATAACCTCCGTACTACGGTACGGAGTCAAGCATGAAAGCGATGCGCATCTCGGATCTCGCAAAGGCTGGCGGAGTCGGCGTCGAGACCGTGCGCTACTACCAGCGCAAGGGGCTGCTGCAGGTTCCGCGGGGCGATGCGCCCGGCGGGCGGCACTACGGCCCCGACGACCTGCGCCGCCTGCGCTACGTCAAGCAGGCGCAGACGGCGGGGTTCACGCTGGCGGAGATAGCCGAGCTGATCGATCTCGACCGGACCGACGACCGTCCGCGGGCCCGCGACATGGCGCGCAGGCGGATCGCGGCGCTCGACGAACAGATCGCGCAGCTCACCGCCGCGCGCGCCTCGCTCTCGAAACTTGCAGCGGACTGCGCGAAAGGCGGGGAAGGGCCCTGTCCGATTCTGGCGGCGTTCGCCTAAGTGCGAAAGCTTGGGCGCAGTCCGCGCGGGCCGAGATCCGGGATGATCCGGTATCGCGCTAGCACGAGACTGAACGCCCCGAACAGCATCAGACCCACGGCGACCAGCGTGTAGAGCGCGCCCGTGTCCCGCAGCGAGAGTATCGCTTCGCCGAGCCCCTTGATCTGGCTTTCCTGCGCGAACCACGCGCCCTGAACCATCGACCACCCGATGATCGCGAACACGATCGCGCGCGCAGCGTGTCCGATGCGGCCGATGGTCCGCACTCCGGAAGGCGCGCGGCCGCTGATCCTGTGCATGAACTCGCAAGTCCAGGCTTTCTTGCCCTGCATGACGCCGGCCACCAGAAAGCCCAGGCCGACGGCGCCGATGACGACCGAACCGAGTTCCATCGATAGTACCGAGCCGGCCATCTCCTCGCCGCTCGAGCCGCCTCCCGAACTCTGCTGAGCGCCGCTGGCGAACTGATAACAGGCATAAGCGAGAAAGCTGTGCGCCACGCCGCTGGCGGCGTCGCCGATGCGCTTTACGCCGCCCATCGTGTCGTTGCCGCGATGCTGGATATCCGCGAAGGCGGAAAGGAACTTGAACGCTGCGTAACCGAGCAGGCCGAGGGCCATGATCCACAGCAGCGGCGTGCCGAAGGGAACTTCCTGGATATAATCGAACACCGCCGACTGGCCGTTCTGGGCCTCACCTGCGGTGGCAAGCGCGATATAGCCGAGCAGAAGATAGACCACGCCTCGCGCCGCGAAGCCAAGGCGCACGAGCCAGCGGAACTTCTCGGACTTGTCTACCATCGCTCTCCCCTTTGAAATTCCTGGCGAAACGGACGGGGAGAGAATTGGTGCCCGGCGTCGGAGCCTTTATCGCTCCGGCGACAGCGCCCCGCGCACCGGCTCAAGCGAGCCGTCCGCGCCCGTTACCTGCGGCAGCCCGATCAACTCGCGAATCAACGGCGTTATCGCTGTGTTGCGAAAGGACGGCAGGACCGCGCCGTTGCGGAAGGAAGGGCCATGGGCGACGAACAGCGCGGCCATCTCGGGCGCGGCCGGGTCGTAGCCGTGGCTGCCGCCGGTCCACGCCTGTTCGGGCTGCGTGGGAGCGACCGTCCAGCCGACCTCCGGCAAACAGAAGTAGGGCGGAATGCGGTCGTGGGTGCCGTAAGCGAAGCGTTCCGGGATATCACCCTTGCGCCAACACTCCATATGCTCGTGCTCGCGCAGGAGCGCTTTCTCGAGCGCGGCGGTGTTGCCTTCTGTCGGCTCGAACGTGGCATAGGCGCCGCCCTCGACCAACCGGTAGAGCGAGGCGTCGAGCAGTTCGTCGAGCGCGATCACGCGCTCCGAACTCGTCGCCGCCATACCATGGTCGGAGACGATGACGAGATTGGCCGGTTGACCGAGATCGCGCAGGCCGCCGACCAGCCTCGCGATATCACCGTCGATGCCGCGCAGCGCCTCGTTCAGTTCCTCGCTGTCGGGCCCGCCGCCGTGACCGGCGGTGTCCACCGTGTCGAAGTAGAGGGTGACGAACTCGGGGCGGATTTCGGCGGGACGGCGCAGCCAGTCGAGAACGGTGTTGACGCGCTGCACGTTGGTGACCTGCATGCTAAACTGCTGCCAGTCCTGGGGCAGTGTTCCGTCAGTGACTGGCCCCCAGCTCCCTTTTGGCATCGTGCCGCCCCAGGCGACCGACGAACCGGGCCAGAACATTGCCGCGCTGCGAATGCCCGCTTCCTCCGCGGCTACCCACACCGGTTTCGCTTCATTCCACCACCACGGGTCGAGCGTCGCCATGGTGAACACTTCGCCCGGACGTGCGGGGTCTTCGATCCGGTTCGCGACGATGCCGTGATGGTCGGGCACCATACCGGTCACCAGCGTCCAGTGGTTGGGGAAGGTCTTGGTCGGAAAGGATGCCTGCATCGGCGCGCGCACGCCTTCGGCAGCGAGCGCCGAGAGTGTCGGCGTCAATCCGCGGTCGAGATAGTCGGGCCGAAAGCCGTCTATCGACACCAGGATAGTGACAGGCGCGCGCTGCTCGGCCTGTACGGCGCTGGCGTTCGCAGGAGCAGTGCTTTGGGAAACCGGCGCGCAAGCGGCGAGCAGTGCCGCCGCCGTCAGGGTAAGGGCACTCGCAAGCCTGCGCATCTCGTCACTCCGCGTGTTCAGACGTTGAACTTGAACAGCACGACGTCGCCGTCCTGGACGAGGTATTCCTTGCCTTCCTGCCGCAGCTTTCCGGCTTCGCGCGCGCCCGTCTCGCCGCCGAGCGCGACGTAGTCATCGAAGGCAATTGTTTCAGCACGAATAAAGCCGCGCTCGAAATCGGAGTGGATCTCGCCGGCGGCCTGCGGCGCCTTGGCACCGGCGGGGAAGGTCCAGGCGCGCGCCTCCTTCGGGCCGGCCGTGAAGAAGGTCTGCAGGCCGAGCAACTTGTAACCGGCGCGGATCACCCGGCTGAGGCCGCTTTCGGTCAGGCCCAGCTCGGCAAGGTACTCGGCGCGCTCCTCGGCCGGCATCGCCACGAGCTCGCTTTCGATCGCCGCGGAAACGACGACCGCTTCGGCGCCTTCGGCCTTGGCTTTCTCGAACACCTGCGCCGACAGCGCATTGCCGTCGGCCGCGTCTTCTTCCGCCACGTTGCAGACGTAGAGCACCGGCTTGGCGGTGAGGAGCTGCGCCTGTTCGAAGAGGCGCGCCTCCTCGTCGTCCTTGGGCTCGGTGAGGCGGGCAGGCTTGCCGTCGCGCAGCAGCTCGAGTGCCTGGCCGAGCACGCTCGCCATCGCCTTCGCTTCCTTGTCGCCGCCGGTCGCCTTCTTGGCCGCCGCAGGTACGCGCTTCTCCAGGCTTTCGAGATCGGCGAGCATCAGTTCGGTCTCGACCACTTCGGCATCGGCGATCGGATCGACCTTGTTGGCGACGTGCTGGATGTCGTCGTCCTCGAAGCAGCGCAGGACGTGGACGATCGCATCGACCTCGCGGATATTGCCGAGGAACTGGTTCCCCAGGCCTTCGCCCTTGCTGGCGCCTTTCACGAGACCCGCGATGTCGACGAAGGCCAGCTGGGTCGGAACGATCTTGGCCGAACCGGCGATTGCGGCGATCTTCTCGAGCCGGTCGTCGGGCACGGCGACCTGGCCGACATTCGGCTCGATCGTGCAGAACGGGTAGTTCGCCGCCTGCGCGGCCTGCGTCTCGGTCAGCGCGTTGAACAGGGTGGACTTGCCGACATTGGGCAGCCCGACGATTCCGCAACGGAAACCCATCGAATACTCCGGATAGAAAGCAGGCCGCGGCCCTTAGCGGCAGACCGGGCACAATGCTAGTCGTGCACCGCCCGCACCAGAGGGCCCAGCGCTTCCGAGCGGCCGAGCCAGGCGACCTGGGTTTGCGCCGCGACCTCGTTGATCTGCGTCTGCGGGATTGCGCTCCCGCTCACCGCGCGGCGCAGAGGGCGCGTGCCGGCGGGGAGGGCGATGATCTCGGCGATCGCCCGCGGCACGTCCATGGCGTCCGCCGTGCGGCCCGACCCGTCCTCGGTGCCCATGCGGGCGACGACCTCGGGATAGCCGGCCTTGTGGATCTCCTCCGCCCGTTCCTTCAGCGCGCCGGTGTAGATGTTGCGGTTGACCCACACCTCGGTCGGGTAGCCGCCCGGCTCGATGATGGTCACGTCGATGTTGTGCGGCACGAGCTCGTAGGCGAGCTGCTCGAACATCGCCTCGACGGCGAATTTGTTGGCGGAATAGTGCCCGCCGTATGGCACGATGACCCGGCCGAGCTGGGAGGAGACGGCGAAGATCTGGCCGCTTTTTTGCGCGCGCATGCCGGGAAGCACCGCGCGGGCGAGACGATGATAGCCGAAGACGTTGGTGTCGAAGGCCAGCCGAGTCGCCTCCATGTCCTGGACCTCGACCGGGCCGGAAATCCCGATGCCCGCATTGTTGACCAGCACGTCGAGAGGGCCGCCGTTGATTCGCTCCGCCTCGGCCACCCCCTGCGCGACCTGCTCGTCAGAAAGCACGTCGATCTCGATCACGTGCAGGTCGAGCTTGTCGTCGGCGGCGAGCTGCCGCAGTTCCTCGGCTTCTGGGCGCGGAATGTTGCGCATGGTTGCGAACACCTTCGCCCCGAGCCTGGCGTAGTGCTCCGCCCCGAGCCTGCCGAAGCCGGAGGAGCAGCCGGTGATCAGGATCGCCTTGCCCGAAAGATCGGGCGTGGCTGCGACGGCATCCGGCTGCGCGCGCGATGCGCTGGCGGCAAGGGCGGTGGTGGCGGCTGCGCCTGCGAGCAGAGTGCGGCGGTCGATCGAAGGCATGCGGGGCTCTCCTCTTCCTTTTGCTCCCTATTACCCGAAGCCTTGGGCTCTGCGAAGGCAGAGCACCCGCTCCGATCGCAGGAGAAGAGCGCGCGCTTATTTCTGCAGTCGCAGCGCGACATCGCTCATGAAGCGGGCGTCGTCGCCCTTCGCGAGCCACTCCGCTTCCGCGCCCATCGCAGCGAGCATGTCGGTCAGGTCTTCCAGCTCCGCCTTGGCGTAGTTGCCGAGGACGTGGCCGGTCACGCGGTCCTTGTGCCCCGGATGGCCGATTCCGATGCGGACGCGGCGGAAGTCGGGGCCGAGATGCTTGTCGATGCTCCTGAGGCCGTTGTGCCCGGCGAGGCCGCCGCCGGTGCGGACCTTGACCTTGAACGGCGCGAGGTCGAGCTCGTCGTGAAATACCGTCAGCGCCTCGGTGCCGAGCTTGTAGAAGCGCAGCGCCTCTCCCACGCTGCGGCCGCTTTCGTTCATGTAGGTCGCGGGTTTGAGGAGCAGGACTTTGTCGCCGCCGATGCGGCCTTCCTGCACCCAGCCGGAGAACTTCTTCTGCACCGGGCCGAAGTCGTGCATCTCCGCGATCACGTCGCAGGCCATGAAGCCCACGTTGTGGCGGTGGAGCGCGTACTGCGGTCCGGGGTTACCGAGGCCTGCCCAAATCTGCATCCGCGCTCCCTAGCGTTCCTCAAAGGCACGGCAACCCCTTGAGAGTCCCTCCCGATCCCAGCGAAGGCTGGGGCCTCAGGCCATCAGCGGTGCACCAGCGGCACGAGACCCCAGCCTTCGCCGGGGATCGGGCGAATCGGAGTTCGCAAACCGCTACCTATTCAACCGCCCCTCGATCAGCCCGTCGACCAGCGAGGGATCGGCCAGCGTCGAGGTGTCGCCGAGCGAGCTGTAGTCGTTCTCCGCGATCTTGCGCAGGATGCGGCGCATGATCTTGCCCGAACGGGTCTTGGGGAGGGCGGGCGTGAAATGCAGGTGGTCGGGCGTCGCGATCGGGCCGATCTCCTTGCGCACCTGCTGGCGCAGCTCCTCGGCGAGATCGTCGGACGGCTCCTCGCCTGCAATGAGCGTGACATAGCAGTAGATGCCCTGACCCTTGATGTCGTGCGGGAAGCCGACCACGGCCGCCTCCGCCACCTTTGGGTGGAGCACCAGCGCGCTTTCGACTTCGGCCGTGCCCATGCGGTGGCCGGAGACGTTGATCACGTCGTCCACCCGGCCCGTGATCCAGTAGTACCCGTCCTCGTCGCGGCGGCAGCCGTCGCCGGTGAAGTACTTGCCGGCATAAGTGCTGAAGTAGGTCTGCACGAAGCGCTCGTGATCGCCGTAGACGGTGCGCGCCTGGCCGGGCCAGCTCCGCGTGATGCACAAGTTGCCCGAACCGGCGCCTTCGATCGGCTCGCCGTCGGCGTCGACGATCTCGGGACAGACCCCGAAGAACGGCCTGCCGGCGCTGCCCGGCTTCATCGGGTGCGCGCCGGGAAGCGTGGTAATCATGATCCCGCCGGTCTCGGTCTGCCACCATGTGTCGACGACCGGGACCTCGCCCTTGCCGACCGTGTCGTGATACCAGCGCCAGGCTTCGGGGTTGATCGGCTCGCCCACGGTGCCGAGCAGCCGCAGGCTCGACAGGTCGTGCTTGGTCACGTGCCCGGCGCCCTCGCGCATCAGCGCGCGGATCGCGGTGGGGGCGGTGTAGAAGATGTTGACCTTGTGCTTTGCGCATACGGCCCAGAAGCGGTCGTGATCGGGCCAGTTGGGCACGCCTTCGAACATCAGCGCGGTCGCACCCGCCTGGAGCGGGCCGTAGACGATGTAGCTGTGGCCGGTCACCCAGCCGATGTCCGCGGTGCACCAGTAGATCTCGCCGGGACGGTAGTCGAAGACATAGCGGAAGGTCGTTTCGGTCCACACCGCATAGCCGCCCGTGGTATGCAGCAGCCCCTTGGGCTTGCCGGTCGAACCGGACGTGTAAAGGATGAACAGCGGGTCCTCCGCGCTCATTGCCTCACATGGGCATTCCTCGGAAACGCCCTCCGATAGCTCGTGATACCAGTGGTCGCGCCCGTCCTTCATCGACACGTCGGCGCCGGTGTGGCGGATCACCAGCACGGCCTTGGCCGGGGCTTTCTCGAGCGCCGCATCGACGTTGGCCTTGAGCGGGATCGTCTTCGATCCGCGCAGGCCCTCGTCGGCGGTGACGACCCAGTCGCTCGCGCAGTCCTCGATCCGGCCGGCGATCGCGTCGGGGGAGAAGCCGCCGAAGATCACCGAATGCACGGCTCCGATGCGCGCGCAGGCGAGCATGGCGATCGCGCCTTCGGGGATCATCGGCATGTAGATCGTCACGCGGTCGCCCTTCGCCACGCCCATTTTTCGGAGCGTGTTCGCCATGCGGATCGTCTCGCGCTGGAGGTCGGCGTAGGTCAGACGCCGCACGGCGCCGTCGGGATCATCGGGTTCGAAGATCAGCGCAACCGTGTCGCCGCGGCCCGCGTTCACATGGCGGTCCACCGCATTGTGGCAGATGTTGAGCGTGCCGTCCGCGAACCATTTGATCGAAACCGGATCGAAGCTCCACTCGGCGATCGTGGTCGGCGCGCGGAACCAGTCGAGCCGCCGTGCCTGCTCGGTCCAGAACGCGTCGGACGCCTCGATGCTGCGGCGGTACATCGCGTCGTACTGTTCGAGCGTGCAACCGGTCCGTTCCTTTGCGGAAGCTGGGACGGGTACGGTGTCGGCGGTGGTAACGGTGTCGCTCAAGTCGGTATCTCCCGGGGGTCCGCAATGCTGGTCGGCATCATGGTATCGCGGCGGGGTAGATAGACAAGCGAGCGCGCAAAGACAAAGCGCCGGCCCATCGCTGGACCGGCGCTTCGAAAAATGCCGTAAAGGAACGGGCGGGATTACTCCTCGCCGCCTTCCTCTTCTTCGGTCTGCTCGGTGGCGGGAACCTCGTCGGCCGCGGCTTCCTCGCCCTCGGCAGCCTCGGCGCGCTTGAGCGCGGACGGAGCGACGACAGTGGCGATGGTGAAGTCGCGGTCGGTGATCGCGCTTTCCGAACCTGCGGGCAGGTTGACGTGGCTGATGTGAATCGAGTCGCCGACCTCAAGGCCGGTGACGTCGATCTCGATCTCGCTCGGGATCTTGTCCGCGTCGCAGACCAGTTCGAGCTCGTGACGCACGACGTTGAGCACGCCGCCCTTCTTGAGGCCGGGGCTCGCTTCTTCGTTCACGAACAGCACCGGCACGGCGACATCGACCTTGGCGCCCTTCGCCAGGCGCAGGAAGTCGACGTGGATCGGGCGGTCGGTAACCGGGTGGAGAGCGACGTCCTTCGGCAGCGTGCGCAAGGTCTTGCCGCCGAATTCGATCTCGACGATCGAGTTCATGAAGTGGCCGGTGCCGAGCTGCTTTACCAGCAGGCGTTCCTCGACGTGGATCGGAGTGGGGGCTTCCTTGCCGCCGTAGATGACGGCGGGAACACGGCCTTCGCGACGCAGTGCACGGGAGGCTCCCTTGCCAGCCCGATCGCGCGTCTCGGCCGGCAGGGTCAGAGCGTCGCTCATGTCACTTACCTTTCGAAATGCTTCTGAGTACAGGTTTCCGCCACGCCTCCAGGGATGACCATGGCCGGAAGCGCGCGCCTATAGCGGGCCGCGGCGGAAATGCAAGCACGCTACTGGATGCGCCGCACTGTGTAGCCGCGGGCGGCAAGCAGCGCGGGCAGCCCGTCCTCGCCCGCAAGATGCGCCGATCCCACCGCGACGAACGGCCGTGGATCGTCTGCGAGCAGCTCCGTGAGCCGCACCGCCCAGTCGCGGTTGCGGCCGGCATAGAGCGCCTCCCGCAGCTCCGGATCGGCGAGGATCGCACTCGTCGCCGGATCGGCCAGGTGATCTATCCGGCCTTCGTACCAGGCCCGGGCATGCCGCGCGGGGTCGTCGCCATGCCGGACCATGTCCGCAACCACTGCCGCGAGCAGATCGCGCTGCTCCGCCTCCGGCAAGCGGTCGAACACGTCAAGCTGCCGCGCAGCGCCTTCGAGCTCAACGACATTCTCGCGCGGGACCCGGGCAAGCAGCGCCCGGTCCACGCCGTTCGCGGCATCGCCCGTCTCGGCATGTTGCGCTAGCGTCAGCGCGGCAGCCCATGTTTCCATGCCGGCAAAGGCATCGGCGGTGACGTCGTGCTCGGCGAGGATCGCAAAGAGGTCTCGGCGCAGCGCGGCGGGCAGCTTTGCCGGGAGAGGAGGCTCCCCGGCAGCATAGGCGCGGGCGGCAAAAACCTCGTAGAGGGCCGCCGGATCGTCGAGATCGCGCACCTCGACCACCAGCAGATCCGCCCGGGCAAGCGCGCCGTCCAGCGCCTCGGTCTGCCACGCCACGCCGTCAGGCAATGAATGGATCGTTCCGAACATCCACCCTTCTACCGCGCCGTCCGGAGAGGAAATCTCGAACAGCGCGGGCGATGGCGGCCCGTCGAAACCAGGCGGCGGATCGGCCGTCCCGCAAGCAGCGAGCGCGAGCGGCGCTGCAAGGGCGAGGGCAACGCCCCGCATCACTGGACCCGGGTGGTCTCGATGCCGAGCTCGGCGAGCTTGTCCTGCACGCTTTGCTGGCCGGCAAGGTGCCCCGCGCCGACCGCGACGAATACCGTACCCGGCGCATCGAGTCGTTCGTCGATCCATTCCGCCCAGTTGGCGTTGCGGGCATAGAGCAGGCGCTCGGCCAGCACCGGATCGGTCATACCTTCGTTCATCAGTCGCGCGAGCTCGGTCGCGTCGCCTTCGGCCCATTCCGCAACCATCTGGTCGAGCATCGCCTTGATCTCGTCGACCCCCTCGACCGTCTCCATCAGGAATGCGATCTGTGCTTCCTGCGGCAGACCGTCGAAGATCGAGAGCTGTTCCTCGATGGTCTCCAGTGCGCCGCGCTCCATCCCGTTACCGGCTTTGGCTTCCAGCACTTTCTCGACCCCCGCGTCGAGCGAATAGCCCTGCTTGAGCAGCGGCAGCATGGTCATCATCATGGCGCCGTACCACGGTTCGAACCGGTCGAAGGCGCCGGCCGGCAGATCGACCTTGGCCAGCGCTGCCTCGTATACGGCGCGCTGCTCGTCGTTCAGCAGGTCGCGCAGCGTCTGCCCCTCGGGCAGTACGCCCTTGGCCAACACGAGCTGCTGGGTCGCGGCCATCGACTCCGGTGTCATCTCGATCTCGGTCACAAGGATCTCGGACGAACCGAGCGCTTCGGCGAGGGGGCCGTGATACCACTCGATGCCGTCGGGCAGCGCATGCACCGTGCCAAACAAGTAGATCGTGGTATCCTCGTCGGCGACCTTCCACAGCGCCGGCGTAGCGGCCACCGCCTCCTGCGCCTCCGCTGCTGCGGGCGCGCCCTCCTGCGCCTGGGCCGGGGCGACCAAGGCGAAGGCGCAGGCCGATGCGCCGAGCAGCAGCGTGCGGATGTTCGTGGAGATGCGGTTCAGTTTCATCGTTTCTGGATCCTTGTTGCAGGGAAAGTCTATGGTGTCAGCGGTACCGGCGCCACGCCCATCCGCCCAGCCAGGCGATCGTCGCCAGAATGAAGACCAGCATGTGCTGCGGCTCCGGCAGGAAGCCGCCGCGCCACCCGATCCACCAGGCAGGCGTGACGAAGTAGTAGAGATGGAGCGCGACGACGGCGCCGTAGGTGTACGCCTGCGCCTCGTGCTCGTCGATATTGCGCCACCATATCCATGAGAGCACGGGGACGAACAGCAGCCATCCGGCGAGGATACCTGCGGCCGCGGCCGGTGCGAGCGGCGCGTTGCTGAAAGCAAAATCTATCCCTCCGTCACCGAACATTCCGAGCGAGAGGATGATGCCGAGGACCCCGCCGAGGATTCCCGAGAGTACGAGCATCGTACGGGCACGGCGCTGGCTCGGCGCAACGGGTTCGTCACCTGCGGGCCAGGGCTTCAGCAGGAACAGGCCCCACAGGCAAACGCCGCAGGCGGCGAGCGTCGCCACGATCGTTGCGAGCATGAGGCCGGTCGGGCCATCGGTCACCGCAACGACTGCCAGGCCCAGGGCGACGCCTGCGGCAAAGATCGCGCCGAGCACCAGCGCCAGCCCGCCGAGGGCCTTGCCGAAAGTCATCCCACCGCCCTCCGGCCCTCGGGATCGATCCTCATGCGTGACCATCATCGAAAATCTCCTCGATCGGCATCCCGAACAGACGGGCGATGCGAAAGGCGAGTGGCAACGACGGATCGTGCTTGCCCGTCTCGATAGCGTTGACCGCCTGGCGCGAGACGTCGAGCCGGAGAGCCAGCTCCGCCTGGCTCCAGTCACGTTCCGCGCGCAGCACTTTCAACCGGTTGTCCATATCGCCCTTGCCTGCCACTATGTCAGGAATACCTGACTATATGTCGTGAGTTCACGACTGTGTCAAGAAGACCTGACAAATAGCAAGCGTTGCTTGCTCCGCGTGGCCTGCCATTGACGCTTTTCACTTCAGCCGTCATGGCGCGGCGCGATGGACCGGAATCCCGCAGAAAGTTTCCAGGACATGATCCTCGCGCTCCACGATTTCTGGAGCGCGCAGGGCTGTCTCATTCTCCAGCCCTACGACATGCGGATGGGGGCGGGCACGTTCCACACCGCCACGACGCTGCGCGCGCTCGGGCCGGAGCCGTGGAACGCGGCCTTCGTCCAGCCCTGCCGCCGCCCGACCGACGGCCGCTACGGCGAGAACCCCAACCGGCTGCAGCACTACTACCAGTATCAGGTGATCCTGAAGCCGAGCCCGGCCGACATTCAGGACCTCTACCTTCAAAGCCTCCGGGTCATCGGTATCGACCCGCTGCTGCACGATATCCGCTTCGTCGAGGACGACTGGGAAAGCCCCACGCTCGGCGCCTGGGGGCTGGGCTGGGAGGTCTGGTGCGACGGGATGGAGGTGACCCAGTTCACTTACTTCCAGCAGATGGGCGGGTTCGACTGCAAGCCGGTCGCGGGCGAGCTGACCTACGGGCTGGAACGCCTGGCGATGTACATCCAGGGCGTCGACAACGTCTACGATCTCGATTTCAACGGCCGCGGCGTGAGCTACGGCGACGTGTTCCTCGAGAACGAGAAGCAGATGTCGAAGTGGAACTTCGAGGTCGCCGATACCGACGCGCTGTTCGACCTCTTCCGCAAGGCCGCGGCGGAGTGCCGCAACTGCCTCGACAACAACGTGCCGATCGCCGCCTACGAGCAGGCGATCGAGGCGAGCCACGTATTCAACCTGCTTCAGGCCCGCGGCGTGATCAGCGTGCAGGAACGCGCCAGCTACATGGCCCAGGTGCGCGACCTCGCCCGCGGTAGCTGCGAGGCTTACATGGCGAAGGAAGCCCCGCGCTGGGCCGAGAAGTGCCCGGAGTGGTCGAAATGAGCGACTTCCTCCTCGAACTGCGCTCCGAAGAGATCCCCGCCCGGATGCAGGCCGGCGCGCGGGGAGAGCTGGAAAAGCTCTTCCGCCGCGAGATGGATGCCGCAGGGGTCGGGATCGGCGAGGTGACCGTCTGGTCGACCCCGCGCCGGCTCGCCCTGGTCGCGCGGGGCCTGCCGGAAAGCACCGAGGCCGTGCGGGAGGAAGCCAAGGGGCCGCCGGAGGGCGCCCCCGACGCGGCGATCGACGGCTTCTGCCGCAAGAACGGCGTCGGTCGGGATCAGCTCGAGCTTCGCGAGGTCAAAGGTCGGCCGACCTGGTTCGCGGTGATCGAGAAGCCGGGCCGTGCGACCCGCGATCTCCTCGCAGAGGCGATCCCGGCCATCGCGCGCGATTTCGCCTGGCCCAAGTCGATGCGCTGGGGCGCCGCCTCGGTCTCGACCGGCTCGCTGCGCTGGGTGCGCCCGCTGTCTGGGATCGTGGCGATCCTGGGCGAGGATCTGGTCGAATGCGCGGTGGACGGGGTCCGCTCCGGCTATGCCACGCTCGGCCATCGCTTCCACTGTCCGGGTGAGATCACCATCGGCGGCGCGCACGACTACGCCGAGAAGCTGCGCGCCTGCCACGTGATCGTCGATCATGAGGAACGCGCGGCGCTGATCCGCGAGGGCGCGCGCAAGGCCGCCGCCGACGCCGGGCTCGCGCTGGTCGAGGACGAGGGTCTGGTGATCGAGAACGCCGGCCTCACGGAATGGCCCGTGCCACTGCTCGGCCGCTTCGACGAGGCTTTCCTCGACGTCCCGCCCGAAGTGATCCAGCTCACCGCGCGGACCAACCAGAAGTATTTCGTGTGTACCAGAGCCCCCGCGCAGGCGGGGGCCTCAGGCGAAGGCGAGCAACCGCACGAGGCCCCCGCCTCCGCGGGGACGCAGGAGCTCGCCAACGCCTTCGTCTGCACCGCCAACATCGAAGCTGAGGACGGCGGCGCGGCGATCGTCGACGGCAACCGCAAAGTCCTCGCCGCGCGCCTCTCCGACGCCCGCTTCTTCTGGGAGCAGGACCGCAAGACCTCGCTGGCGGACCATGCGAGCAAGCTCGAGCGGATCACCTTCCACGAGAAGCTCGGCACCGTTGCCGACAAGGTCGAGCGTGTTGCGAAGCTGGCCCGCTGGCTGGTGGAGGAGGGGATCGTGCGCGAATCCCCCCTCCCGCTTGCGGGAGGGGCCGGGGGAGGGCCTGCTTCGTCCGACTCCGACATTCCCTCCCCTAACCCCTCCCGCAAGCGGGAGGGGGATTTGGCCAACCTCGCCGAACAGGCCGCACGCCTCGCCAAGGCCGACCTCGTGACCGAAATGGTCGGGGAATTCCCCGAACTCCAGGGCCTTATGGGCGGCTACTACGCCCGCGCCGAGGGCCTGCCCGACGAAGTCGCTGATGCCATTCGCGACCATTACAAGCCGGTCGGGCAGGGCGATGAAGTGCCAACCGCGCCTGTGACGGTTGCGGTGAGTTTGGCGGATAAGCTGGATACAGTTGCCGCGTTTTTCGCAAACGACGATAAACCGACTGGCTCAAAAGACCCATATGCTCTCCGGCGCGCTGCAATCAGCCTCGCTGCCGTAGTAGCTCAGAACAATCTGCGGATTCCCCTGAGTGTTGTGTATCGCGCAACCTTCTTGCCTGCGCGTCTGAACCTGCGATTGGACAACTCCGAGGTTCCCAAGGCTCAACGGGCTATTGACGATGATTACTTCAAGTCGCTCGACCTCTTTGCCCTGCGGCAGGCTCAGGAAGCTGAAAATGTGTTCGAGATCATGGAGGATCGCGCTCATCGAGTTGCTGATCCGACCAAAATGAAGCAGTTTGGGCGAACTCGTGCTCAGGCGATATTGACCGAGTATGAGAGTTCCGAACGGGAGTTTCTCGACTTCTTCGCCGATCGCCTCAAAGTCCAGCAACGCGAGGCCGGCGTTCGCCATGATCTGATCGACGCCGTGTTCGCGCTCGGGAACGAAGATGACCTTGTGCGGCTTCTTGCTCGTGTGAACGCACTGCAGGCCTTTATCGAGACCGAGGACGGCGCCAATCTGCTCGCCGCCTACAAGCGTGCGTCCAACATCCTCAAGAAGGAGGACTGGCGCGGCATCGAGGGCGAGATCGCGCAGACTGGCGAGGAAGATCCGCTGGCGATCGTCGACGACCCCGATCTCGCGGCCGTGGTGGCGGCGAAGATGGCGGAGCGGCACGCGAGCGGGCTGTCCTACACGCCCGAGCCGGCCGAGAAGGCGCTGATAGACGCGCTGCACGCTGCGGAGCCCGAAGCCGCGCGGGCGGTGGAACAGGAAGACTTCGCCGCCGCCATGGCCGCGCTCGCCTCGCTGCGCGCGCCGATCGACCGCTTCTTCGACGAAGTGACGGTAAACGCGGATGAAGAAAAGAAGCGCGCCGCGCGGCTCGATCTGCTTGCGCGCTTCCGTGCTGCGGTGCACAAAGTGGCCGACTTCTCGCGCATCGAGGGGTGAGGGCGCGCTCCGCACGGGTTGGCCTGGAGACGAAATATCGTCCGGGAACAACCGGTTGGATCGCGCACTTAGGGGTGGGGACGGCATCGTCCCGGTAACTTTTCCGGCAGGGAGCGCAATGGAACAGACGGTCTTCACCTTCGGCGGCGATGCGCCGCATACGAATGCACGACAGAAGGACAAGACCGTTACCGGCGGCAAGGGAGCGAACCTCGCCGAGATGGCCGCGATCGGCCTGCCGGTTCCGCCGGGCTTCACCATCGCGACCGAGGAATGCGTCCGCTACCTGAAGGAGGGCGGCGATTTCTCGCAGGAACTGCGCGCCGAGGTGGCCAAAGCCCTGGAGCATATCGAGAAAACCGTCGGCAAGCGCTTCGGCGACGCGGCCGACCCGCTGCTGGTCTCGGTCCGCTCGGGCGCGCGCGTTTCGATGCCGGGCATGATGGACACCGTGCTCAACCTCGGCCTCAACGACGAGACGGTGGAAGGTCTCGCCGCCACCTCGGGCGATCCGCGCTTCGCCTGGGACTCCTATCGCCGCTTCATCCAGATGTATTCCGACGTCGTGCTCGGCCTCGATCATGGCCTGTTCGAAGAAGCGCTTGAGATCGCCAAGGAAGACAAAGGTTTCTACAACGATACCGAGATGGAGTGTGAGGACTGGCAGGCGCTGGTCGAGGAATACAAGCGGATCGTCGCCGATCAACTCGGCGAGCAGTTTCCGCAGGAGGTCTCCCGCCAGCTCTGGGGCGCGATTCGTGCGGTCTTCGATAGCTGGGACAGCGAACGGGCCAAGGTCTATCGCCGCCTGAACGATATTCCCGGAGACTGGGGCACCGCGGTCAACGTCCAGGCGATGGTATTCGGCAACATGGGCGAGACCTCCGCCACCGGCGTCGCCTTCACGCGCGATCCGGCGACGGGCGAGAGGGCTTACTACGGCGAATATCTCGTCAACGCGCAGGGCGAGGACGTGGTCGCCGGCATCCGTACGCCGCAGTACCTGACGAAAGCCGCGCGCGAGGCCGCAGGAGCAAAGCCGCTCTCGATGGAAGAGGCGATGCCCCAGGCTTACGCCGAGCTCGCCCGCGTGTTCGACCTGCTCGAGCGGCACTATCGCGACATGCAGGACATCGAATTCACCGTCGAGCGTGGCAAGCTATGGATGCTCCAGACCCGCACAGGCAAGCGCACCGCGAAGGCGGCCCTCAAGATGGCCGTCGACATGGTGGAGGAAGGTCTGATCAGCGAGGAAGAGGCGGTGCTGCGCGTCGATCCGATGGCGCTCGATCAGCTCCTTCACCCCACGCTCGATCCCGATGCGCCGCGCGACGTGCTCACCACCGGCCTGCCGGCCTCTCCCGGCGCGGCGTCGGGCCGTATCGTCCTCGACGCGGACACTGCGGAGCAATGGTCGCAGCGCGGTGAGAAGGTGATCCTCGTCCGCGTCGAAACGAGCCCCGAGGATATCCACGGCATGCACGCTGCGCAGGGTATCCTGACGGCGCGCGGTGGCATGACGTCACACGCGGCCGTGGTGGCGCGCGGCATGGGCCGGCCCTGCGTCTCCGGCGCGCCCGGCGTTTCGATCGACCTCAAGACGCGCACGCTACGCATCGGCGAGCGCGAGCTGGGGGAGGGCGACACGCTCACGCTCGACGGCGGCAACGGCCAGGTCATGGCCGGTGAGGTCGCAACCGTCGAACCCGAGCTCGCGGGCGATTTCGGCACGCTGATGGAATGGGCCGACCGCCATCGGCGGATGAAGGTGCGGGCCAATGCCGAGACGCCGGCGGACTGCCGGATGGCGCGCCAGTTCGGCGCCGAAGGCATCGGCCTGTGCCGCACCGAGCACATGTTCTTCGACGCCGGACGGATCAGCGCCGTGCGCGAGATGATCCTTGCCGAAAGCGAGCAGGGGCGCCGCGCGGCGCTTGCCAAGCTCCTGCCCGAACAGCGCGCCGACTTCCGCGAGATTTTCGAGGTCATGGCCGGCCTGCCATGCACGATCCGCCTGCTCGATCCGCCACTGCACGAATTCCTTCCGCACGGCGACGCCGAATTCGCCGAACTGGCGGAAGCGACCGGCGTCGACGTCGGCCGCCTCCGGCGCCGGGCGGACGAACTGCACGAGTTCAATCCCATGCTCGGCCACCGCGGTTGCCGGCTCGGGATCACCTACCCGGAAATCTACGAGATGCAGGCCCGCGCAATCTTCGAGGCGGCGTGCGAGGTTGCAGAGGCAAGCGGAGCGGCGCCCGTGCCTGAGATCATGATCCCGTTGATCGCCACCCGGCGCGAGCTCGAACTCCTGCGCGCGCTGGTCGATCGTACTGCGGCCGAGGTGTTCCTGGAGAAGGGGCGCACGCTCGAATATCTCGTCGGCACGATGATCGAGCTCCCACGCGCCGCACTGATGGCAGGCGATATTGCCGAAGAAGCGGCGTTCTTCTCCTTCGGAACCAATGATCTGACCCAGACTACTCTCGGAGTTTCGAGGGACGACTCGGCGCGCTTCCTCGCCCCTTACGTGGAGAAGGGCATCTTCGCCCGCGATCCGTTCGTGAGTCTCGACGTCGAGGGCGTCGGGCAGCTCGTGGAACTCGCAGCCGAGCGGGGCAGGGCGGAGCGGCCCGACCTCAAGCTCGGCATCTGCGGCGAGCACGGCGGCGACCCGGCCAGTATCGGCTTCTGCGACAAGGTCGGGCTCGATTACGTGAGCGCGTCGCCCTACCGGGTCCCGATCGCGCGGCTGGCCGCGGCGCAGGCGACACTCCGCTAGTCTTTCCAGCCCGTAAGGGTGACAATCTCGAAAAGTTCGGTGACGCGTCCGTCCTCGTCGGCCGCGTCGGCGAACGCATCGCGGGCGCGCTGGAGGGCGGTCCGCGACAGGGGCGGCGGCGGAGCTGCCAGAACATTGGTCAGAGCCTGGTCGCGCAAGTCCTCCACCAGGCGATCGAGCGCGCCATAGCGAACGCGCAGCGTGTAGCCGTCCGCCACCTGCCGCGCAAAGCCGGCGCGCTGCATCAGGGCGGAGCCCGCCTGGACGTCGATCATCGGGTGCATGCGCGCCGCCGGCCTGTCAGGCTCCGCCGCAAGCAGGGCGCGCCGCAGGTTGGCCAGGCTCCCCGCGCCGACGAAGCTCACCATGGCGATCCCGCCCGGTGCAAGAGCGGCCCGCAGGTGGATCAGCGCCCCAGGCACGTCGTTGACGGTGTCGAGCGTGCCGAGGCTGGCGATCAGGTCGAACGAGCCGTCGAACGCAGCCTCCTCGTCGTGGTCGGACGGTGCGACGGCGAGGACCGAGTTCGCCCGAGTTGCCAGCGCGGCTTGCGCCAGCCCGGTCGGATCGCCGGACAGCAGCACGGAGTTGGGGCGAACCTGCATGAAGTCGAGTCGCTCCTCCAGCTCCTCGGCCATCGAGCGGAACACGAAGTCGGCTGCGCCGCCGCGGCGCTGCTCGGCGAGGGCCCGCAGCCAGCGGACGCGCCGCCGCCGGGCCGAGAAGATCTGGGGAACGCGGCTTTCGATCATTCGCCCGCCCTGCCGGGCTTGCCTTGCCCATGCAAGCGCGACAGCATCGCCGGGTGAGTGCCGTCAGGACCCTGCGCGAATCGGTCGCTCCGCTGGTCGATCTCGTCTTCCCCCCGCGCTGCCCGGTCTGCGGCGAGGCGATCGCGCAGCAGGATGGGCTCTGCGCGCCATGCTGGGGCGACCTCGTCATTCCCGGCGAACCGGCGTGCGCCACGTGCCAGAGGCCGCTTGCAAGCGACGCGGCTGGCCGGGGAGCGATCTGCGCGCCGTGCCAGGCCCAGCCTCCGCGCCACGACGGAATCGCTGCGGGAGCGCTCTACAACGACACCGCACGCAAGCTCGTGCTGGCCTTCAAGCATGGCCGGCGCATCGCCCTCGCGCCGATGCTGGCCCGCCTGATCGCCGCCCGGCTACCGGCGATGGAGGGCGAGTGGCTGGTGATGCCGGTTCCGCTCCACCGCTGGCGCCTCTGGCATCGCGGTTTCAATCAGGCCGCTCTTATCGCCGCCGAGATCGCGCGTTCGACGGATGCCGAGCTTCTCGTCGATGGTCTCGAGCGCCGCAAGCGCACGCCGGCGCTCGGCGGGTTGGGGCGCAAGGCCCGTATGCGGACGCTTCGGGGGGCGATCGCCGTCGGCCCGCGCCGCCATGCGCGCATCCGCGGAGCGCAGGTCCTGCTGGTGGACGACGTGCTGACGAGCGGAGCTACCAGCGATGCCTGCGTCGCCGCTCTCAAGCGAGCGGGCGCCGCGCGCGTTGTCGTCGCATGCTTTGCCCGAGTTCTGGAGGACGGCGGCGGAGGCATCGGGCGGCCGGAAACGAAAGGCCCTCATAACGAAACGCCCGAAGCCGAAGCTCCGGGCGCCACGTGACGAAAATCGTCGGCCTCGCTTCAGCTTCGCAGTCGCCCCCATCGACTGCGGGCACGAAGCCCGATCCCTCAACGTTGCGGGGGCGCCATCACCTTGCGGCTGGCTGCGTCCCCATTCCCCCTGAACCTGGCGCTCTTGCGGCACCGGAAGGTCGGTGGGCGGCCCTTGCGAGCTGCCTGCACTTCTTCCCATCTCGGCGCCGTTCATCAAAGTGACATGTGCGCCAGGTGCGGATTTTGGGCTGCCGCTGTGGTTATCGTGCAACAAATCGACTAACGGCGAGGCATGTGTCCGCTCCGCATGATGGAAAGCCAATGACCGATCAATTCGCACCGAAGTTCGATGGCCACGGACTGCTCACCGCAGTGGTCGTCGATAGCGGGGACGGGGCGGTGCGCATGGTCGCCTTCATGGACCGCGAAGCACTTGCGAAGACACGCGAGACCGGTCTTGCCCACTTCTACTCACGTTCGCGCGGAACGCTCTGGCTGAAGGGGGAAACGTCGGGCAATACCCTGCAGGTCGACGAGATTCTGGTCGATTGCGATCAGGATGCGGTTGTGCTCCGCTGCCGCCCTCAAGGGCCCACCTGTCACACCGGCGCCGAGAGCTGCTTCTTCCGCCGCCTCGAAGACGACTGGCTGGTTCCCGGCGATTGACGTTTACGTAAAGGGTATTATTCTGCGGCCATGTCCGATCCCGCCCGCAAGCTGCCCGAACCGCACTCCGGCGCTCATCTCGAGCGCCCCGACAAGCATTCGCGCGAGCAATACTCGATCTCCGACCTGACGTCGGAATTCGGCTGCACCGCACGCGCTCTGCGTTTTTACGAAGACGAAGGGCTGATCGCTCCCAAGCGCCTCGGTCTGACGCGTGTCTACTCGAAGCGCGACCGCGCCCGACTCGCGTGGATCATGCGGGCGAAGAACGTCGGCTTCTCGCTTTCCGAAATTCGCGAGATGATCGACCTCTACGACCTCGGCGACGGGCGAGTCGAACAGCGGCGCGTGACGGTCGAGAAATGCCGCGCGCACGTCGCAAAGCTCAAGCGTCAGAAGGCGGACATCGATTCCTCGATCAAGGAACTGAGCGCCTTCATCAAGCTCGTCGAATCGATCGACTGACCAGCACACTTTTTTTGCAGGACCGACCAATGCCGACTTATACCGCCCCGACCCGCGACACGCGCTTCGTGGTCAACGAAGTGCTCGACCTCGCCAGCTACGGCGACCTGCCGGGCTTCGAGAGCGCCACGCCCGACATGATCGACACGGTGATCAACGAAGCGGGCAAGTTCTGCTCCGAAGTGCTCGCGCCGCTCAACCGGGCGGGCGACGAGCACGGCTGCACACGGAACGATGACGGCTCGGTCACGACGCCGCCTGGCTTCAAGGAGGCGTTCCAGCAGTTCCGCGAAGCGGGATGGGGCACGATTTCCGCTCCGGAGGAGTTCGGCGGGCAGGGCATGCCGCATGTGCTCGGCTTCGTGATCGAGGAGTTCATTTCCTCCGCCAACCAGGCGTTCGGCATGTATCCCGGCCTGACCAATGGCGCCGTCTCCGCCCTGCTTGCGAAAGGCTCTCCCGAGCAGCAGGCGAAATACGTGCCGAAGATGATCGCCAACGAATGGCTCGGCACGATGAACCTGACGGAGCCGCAGTGCGGCACCGACCTTGGCCTGATCCGCACCCGGGCGGAACCGCAGGCCGACGGCAGCTACGCGATCACGGGAACCAAGATCTTCATCTCGGCCGGCGAGCACGACCTGACCGAGCAGATCGTTCACCTCGTGCTGGCCAAGACCCCGGGCGCGCCCGACTCGACCAAGGGCATCTCGCTGTTCGTGGTGCCCAAGGTGCTGGTGAACGACGACGGCTCGCTCGGTGAGCGCAACGGCGTCAGCTGCGGCTCGATCGAACACAAGATGGGCATCCACGGCAACTCCACCTGCGTCCTCAACTACGACGAGGCCAAAGGCTGGATGGTCGGCGAGGAGAACAAGGGCCTCGCCGCGATGTTCATCATGATGAACGCGGCGCGTCTGGGCGTCGGCATTCAGGGCTTCAGCCAGGCCGAAGCCGCCTATCAGAACGCGGTCGCCTACGCGCTCGACCGGCGGCAGGGGCGCGCGCTGACCGGGCCGGCCGAGCCGGACGAGAAAGCCGACCCGATCATCGTCCACCCCGACGTGCGACGCATGCTGATGGACGCCAAGGCCTTTACCGAGGGCTTCCGCGCATTCGCGCTGTGGGGCGCGCTGCTCGTCGACCTGACGCACAAGGCCGCGAGCGAGGAAGAACGCGCCGAGGCCGACATGCTGCTCGGGCTGATGACCCCGGTGATCAAGGGCTACGGTACCGACAAGGGGTTCGAGACCGCAGTCAACATGCAGCAGGTCTTTGGCGGGCACGGCTACATCAAGGAATGGGGCATGGAGCAGTTCGTGCGCGATGCCCGCATCACCCAGATCTACGAAGGCACCAACGGCATCCAGGCGATGGACCTGTGCGGCCGCAAGCTGGCGCAGAACGGCGGAGCGGCGATCCAGGCGTTCTTCAAACTGGTGGGCGAGGAAGCCGCGGCGGCCAAGGACGATGAGACGCTCGGCCCGCTCGCCGAACGGCTCGAGAAGGCGCTGAACGAACAGCAGGCCGCGACCATGTGGTTCATGCAGAACGCGATGCAGAACCCCAACAACCTCGGCGCGGGCGCGCATCATTACATGCATATCATGGGGATCGTGACGCTCGGCCTGATGTGGCTGCGCATGGCCAAGGTCGCGCAAGCGAGGCTGGCCGAAGGCGGCGAAGGTGGTGAAAGCGACCGGGCGTTCTACGAGGCGAAGCTGGTCACCGCCCGCTACTACGCCGAACGCTTCCTGCCCGACGCGGGCGCGCTGCGGCGCAAGCTCGAGGCGGGCAGCGAAAGCGTCATGGCCCTGGGGGAGGAGGCCTTCGCCACGGCGGCGTAGGGCCCGCATCGCGTCGATCGGCCCCTTCCGGGAGGAAGGCCCCGGAGGTGAAAGCGCGGGCGCAGAGCTCATCCCGCGCGTACGATTCTGTCATCCTCGAAAGCGGGGATCTGTGGGTTGACGGCGACCCTGGATCCCCGCGTCCGCGGGGATGACAAGGGGGGAGGCGGCAGAAGACAAAGGGTGGCGGCAGAGCGGGCCTCTACCTTACGCTTCTGCGCTTCCCGTCATCTCAGCGAAAGCTGGGATCGCTCTCCGCCAGGTCGTACGGTGCCGCACGCGATCCCAGCTTTCGCTGGGATGACGAGGGGTGGAAAGCGGCGCCCCCTCATCCGGTTTACCAGCCACCTTGACAAAACGAACCATATAGGTTATGGGGTGCTGGCCTGGTGGACCTCAACGCCAGGCAACGAGGATCGGGGCAGGCGCTTGTGTCGACGGTGCCTTGTCTCTCTTCCGCTGGTCGATGGGCTCTGCTCCTCGCTCCAGCGGCGCGGCCGGTGCGGCTGGCGTGCGATGCAAGGCTCGGGTGTGTACTCCCAAGGAGCCGGAAGCTCGCTCCCTTCCGCCGGAAGCCGGGACATGGATGTTCGCGGTGCCTGCGCGCTGCCCTTGCGAACCCGGCGATCAGCCCCGGGTCTCCCGGCAGCGGCCCACCGCGCGCTGGCGTGGCGGATCAGCCACGGGGCACGGGCGGACTTTTGGCGAGTCCCGGCCGTCTGCGCCCGCCAGTCCCGGAGCCGAGGGATCGAACCGGGCCCCACCGCGGCGGCGGCGGGCAAGCGGATCGGGTGCGGCGAACCTCACGCCGCAAACGCATCCGTCGGTCGTTCGCAACCAAACCGCCACCCGCCCGACCCCGCGCACGCCTCCTGGCGTGCCGCACCGGCCGCGCGATCCGAGTTCCCAGGCGTCACGCATCCGGGTTCGCCGCCGGAGGATGTTGTGTGGGTGCAGTCGGTGCACCCCGCTCACGTCATCCCGGCGAAAGCTGGGATGACGGGGAGGAAAAGCGCGCGCCGCGAAGACGCCGAGACGCGCAGAAGCCCCGCCGCGTGCCGGCTGGCGAATCCTCCCCCCTTTCGTCATCCCCGCGCACGGCGGGGATCCATTGTCCAGCGCTCGTCCCTGGATCCCCGCTTTCGCGGGAATGACGAAGTGAGCGGATAATAAAGGAAGGCGCGCGGCCCTCCTCCGCGTCTCCGCGCGAGAACCCCTTCTATTCAGGCCTCCGGTTTTCCCGCGAGATGTCCGAGGCTCTCGCCCGGCATCAGCAGGAAGCGCCAGATCAGGGCGCCCAGCGCGGCGCCTGCCAGGGGTGCGAGCCAGAACAGCCAGAGCTGGCCGGTCGCCGCGGTATCCGCGAACAGGGCGACGCCGGTCGAGCGCGCCGGATTGACCGACGTGTTCGTCACCGGAATCGAGATGAGATGGATCAGCGTGAGCGCCAGGCCGATCGCCAGCGGGGCGAAGCCCGCGGGCGCCACTTTCGAGGTCGACCCGAGAATCACGACCAGGAAACCTGCGGTCAGGATGATCTCGATCAGCAGCGCCGCCTGCATGGAGTAGCCGCCGGGCGATAGATCGCCGAAGCCGTTCGTGGCGAATCCGCCGGCTTCGAACCCGGCCTGGCCGGACGCGATCGCCAGCAGCGTGGCGCCGGCGACGATCCCGGCCACGACTTGCGCGATCCAGTAGGGAACCACGTCGCTCCAGGGCACCCGCCCGGCGAGCGCCAGCCCCAGCGTCACCGCCGGGTTGAAATGGCCGCCGGAGATCCCGCCGACCGCGTAGGCCATGGTCAGGACCGTCAGCCCGAACGCCAGGGCGACCCCGGCGAAGCCTATCCCGAGTTCCGGAAATCCCGCCGCAAGAACGGCCGCGCCGCAGCCGCCGAATACGAGCCAGAACGTACCGAAGAACTCGGCCCCGAGTTTGCGGACCATATCTTTCTCCTCCCTCTCCGTTGTCTATCGTCTCCCCGGACAGGTTAAGACACAATCGCAGGAAAGAGAAAAGTTAATGAGTGTGTCCCGCGCCGCCCGGCGTTCAGGCGCGAGCGGCCTGGTCGAGAACTTCGGCGAGCATTTCCCCCATCGCCGCCCAGCTCTGGCGGTCGGCGCTGGCGTCGTAGTCGACCACCGGATTGCCCGAGGGAGGATCGGGGTTGGTGAAGCCGTGTTTCACGCCGCTGTAGCCATGGAAGTGCCAGTCGGCCCCCGCGCGGTCCATCTCTTCCCAGAAGCGCAGGACATGTTCGCGCGGCACCAGCGGATCGGCATCGCCGTGGCAGACGAGAATGCGCGCCTTCACGCTGCCCGGCGCGGCAGGCGCCTTGGTCTCCAGCAGGCCGTGAAAGCTCGTCACCAGCGCGAGCTCGGCCCCGTCGCGGGCCAGTTCGAGCACTGCCTGGCCTCCCATGCAGAAGCCGATCGCCGCCTGCCGCAGGTCCGGCGCGATTTCGCGCAGCGCGGCGAGCCCGGCACGAAGGCGTGCGCGCCAGGCACCGGTGTCGGCGCGCAGCGCGTCGGCCCATTCGAACGCCACCGGGCCGTCCGGCTGCCGGCCGTAGAAGTCGCAGATCATCGCCAGGTAACCGGCCTCGGCCAATACGCACGCCTTGGCCTCGACCGCAGGCGTGGAATTCATGATCGTCGGGAAAACTGCAATCGCCGCCCGCGGCTTTCCCGCCGGGCGGGCGAGATGACCGGTGAGGGCGGTTTCCCCGTCCCGGTAGGAAATCGGTTCAAGTCGCTCCATCGCCTTTCCGACTCGCTCCTTTCGGTCCCGTCCCCGCTGCGGTTACGAGAGGTACACGCCGCGCAGTATCTCCAGCGCGCGCTCGGTTTCGACCCGATCCACGATCTCGTCGGGATCGCCGTAGCCGAAGTCCTCGTTCGGGCCGTAGTACTGGATCACGACGCCATCACGGCGCGAGATCGCGTTGACGCCCCCGTAGTAGACCGCATAGCGCGCCTCGGGCTGCGGGATCAGCCAGCCGATCTGGCCGCGCACCGGGACCATCCCGCTATCGCCCCAGATGTCCTTCGCGCCGTAGCCCATGCAGTTGACGATCACCGTCTCGGGCAGGGCCAGGACAGCCGTCCGATCGGGAAAGGCGCGGCGGATCATCCGGCCGCCACGGAGCATGAAGAGCTGCGCAAGCCGGTCGGCGTAGCTGGCGACATTGAACACCATCCCCTGCCCGGTCGCAGCATCGCGCGGGGCGAACGGGTTCTCGCCCGGCTCGAGCCGCCGCCAGGGCGGGCGCAGATCGCGGACCCGGCGGTTGAGATGGAGGAAGTCGTGCGCGGCCGGCGGCGAGGCGCCGCTTTCGCCGCCGCTTACCTCGTACTCCGGCAGAAACTCGACCGGATCCCCGGGCAGTCCGACCATCCGCAGGTGTGCGGCATGGGCGATGCGGGCCCAGCTTTCCCAGCGTTCGGCAAAGCCGTCGGGTGCGCCATCGGCGAGCGCGATCCGGCTGCTCGGCGACCACACGCCGGTGGCACGGGCGGAGCGGGTCTCGGCGGGGAATTCCTCGGCGTAGATGGTAACCTTCGCACCCGTCTCGACAAGGCGCAGCGCGGTGGTGAGACCGATCACCCCCGCGCCGATCACCGCGAACTCGCCGGCGCCGCCCGAGCGCGCCAGCGTCGTGGCTTCGGCGGCGCAGCCCCAGCTCAGCGACCAGCCCGAACCGCCGTGGCCGTAGTTGTGGACCACCGTCTTCTCGCCGAAGCGCTCGGCCTCGAGCCGCGGGCCCGCCGGGCGGAACGGGCGCAGGCAGACGGTTATCTTCATCAGGTGCGCCGCATCGAAGTGGAGCGGGGCGAGGCGCGGGGCCGTCGGCGCGGAGGTGAGCGCGCCGCCGGTGCGGGTGCAGCCCGCGAGGAGAGCGGCGGCGCTGCCGACAAGCACGGTGCGTCGTTCGACTTTCAACCCGACCTCCCACGTCCGTTCATGCTGACTTCGAAGCACCGCACGATGTTCGAGCGTCACGCTAAAGGGAAAGACCGCCCTTCGGCAAGCTCAGGGCCGACGGAACGGGGTGGCTCCTACTCCTCGGGCAGGAAGTCGGGCACCGAGAGATAGCGCTCGCCGGTGTCGTAGTTGAAGCCGAGCACCCGGGCGCCGCTGTCGAGGTCGCCGAGCTTCCTGGCGATCGCCGCCAGCGTCGCTCCGCTCGATATGCCGACCAGCAGACCTTCCTCGCGCGCGCAGCGGCGGGCCATGTCCTTGGCTTCGTCGGCCGTCACCTGGATCGCACCGTCGATCGCCTGGGTATGCAGGTTGCCCGGAATGAAGCCGGCCCCGATGCCCTGGATCGGGTGCGGGCCGGGCTGGCCGCCCGAGATCACGGGCGAGAGCTCCGGCTCGACCGCGTAGGCCCTCATTCCGTTCCAGTGCCGCTTCAGCTCTTCGGCGCAGCCCGTGAGATGCCCGCCGGTGCCGACGCCCGTGACGAGCACGTCGATCGGGCTGTCGCCGAAATCCTCGAGGATCTCCTTCGCGGTCGTTGCGAGATGGACCTTCCAGTTCGCCTCGTTGTCGAACTGGCTGGGGATCCACGCGCCTTCGGTCTCCGCGGCCAGCTCGCTGGCGCGCTCGATCGCGCCCTTCATGCCCTTTTCCTTGGGCGTGAGATCGAAGGTGGCGCCGTAAGCGAGCATCAGGCGGCGGCGCTCGATACTCATGCTTTCGGGCATGACGAGCACGAGCTTGTACCCCTTGACCGCCGCGACCATGGCGAGGCCGATGCCGGTGTTGCCGCTGGTCGGCTCGATGATCGTGCCGCCGGGCTTGAGCGCGCCGGACTTCTCCGCATCCTCGACCATGGCGAGCGCGATGCGGTCCTTGATCGAACCGCCGGGGTTGGCGCGCTCGCTCTTCACCCATACCTCGTGGTCGGGGAACATTCGCGAGAGCCTGATGTGCGGAGTGCGGCCGATGGTCTCTAGAACGCTGGCGGCTTTCATGGGATGTTCTCCTGCAGCTTTTCTTCCGGTGTATGATCGTCCAATTCTTCCGGCGGGTCAAAGGTCCGGGTGGTGCGGAGGACGGGGAAGATCTTCGCCCAGAGGGCGACGGTGATCACTGCGCCGATGCCCCCGCTCACGACCGCCAGGACCGGGCCGATCAGCCATGCCAGCGTGCCCGAGAAGAAATCGCCGAACTCGTTCGAGGCGGAAATCGTCAGCAGCGACACGGAGGAGACCCGGCCGCGCTTGTCGTCGGGCGTATGAAGCTGGATCAGCGACTGGCGGATGTAGACCGAGAACATGTCCGCCGCGCCGACGATAAAGAGCATCGCGAGGCTGAGCGGCATCCAGGTGGAGATGCCGAAGATGACCGTCGCGGTGCCGAAGGCGGCAACCGCCCAGAGCATCTTGGGGCCGACGTTCGACTTGAGCGGACGGAACGAGAACCACAAAGCGGTGAGCGCCGCGCCGGTCGCCGGCGCCATTGCGAGCTGGGCGAGACCCGTTTCACCAACCTGGAGAATGTCGCGTGCATAGACCGGGAACAAGGCCGTCGCCCCGGCCAGAAACACCGCGAAGAGATCGAGCGTGATCGCCCCCAGCACCATCTTGTTGCGCACGACGTAGTGCAGCCCGTCGATCATCTGGCCGATCGGGCGGGCCGCACCGGGGATCGGCGGCTGCGGGACGCGGCCGATCGTGCTCAGCGCCACGATCGAGATGGCAAGCAGGCCCGCGGCGACCGCGTAGGGAAGAGCGGGCACGATCGCGTAGAGATAACCGCCGATCGCCGGACCGACGATCATCCCTGCCTGCCATGCGATCGAACTGAGCGCGATGGCGTTGGGCAGGATCGTCTTGGGCACGAGGTTGGGCGCGAGGGCGGAAAGCGCGGGGCCGTTGAACGCGCGCACCACGCCAAGCACCACGGCGATCGTGTAGAGCCAGTGCAGCGCAATGGCCTCTCGCCAGGTGAGCAGCGCCAGCGCGGCGGCGCAGGCGAGCTGCAGGAGAACGGTCAGCCGGGCGAGATTGCGCCGGTCGAAGCGGTCGGCCGCAAGGCCCGAGAAAGGCGTCAGAAGGAACAGCGGGACGAACTGGAACAGCCCGATCAGCGCCAGCTGGCCCGACGCGCCGGCCACGCTCATTCCGCCGTCGCGCGCGATATTGTAGGTCTGCCACCCGATGATGAGCATCATCGCGTACTGCGCCAGCGTCATCGACAGACGCGAAATCCAGTACGCACGGAAGTTGGCGATGCGGAAGGGAGAACGCGGTTCGGTCACGCAGGCGCCATGGCATTGCCCATGCCGCAAGCCAAGCAATCAGATCGAACGGGACGAAAAGCGGCGCTTGCCGCGCCGTTCAGCGGCGTCGGCGCAGGCGCGGATTGGGCTGGAGCGTGTCGATCAGGCTCACGAAGTCGTCCAGTCGGATGATTCGCTCGAACTGGAAGCCGGCACGCGTGTCGCGGGTCCAGATCACGTAGGCCTCGATCAGGCCGATCACCGGCAGGCGCAGCATCACGCGATCGCCGCGCGCGAGATCCTTCGCGTTGTCGACCATGAAGCCATGAGCGGAAATATTGCAGATGTGGAGCGGCAGATCGCCGCGATCGTGATGTTCGGCGATCACCGGGTGATCTACCGGATGGCGCGCCGCGCGGCGCATGTCGGTAACGCTCAGATTGGCTCCGGCAGACACTAACGACAACCCTCTTGCTCCTGATATGGTTGTCCCTAGTGTTCTCAAAAGTCTTACAATTGGTAAAGCCGCCGGTCGCTCGATCTATACCGAAACCGGAACGCTGCGCCGCGATCAGCGAGTCAGCACGCCGTGCTTCTTCTTGCCCAGGCTGAGGCGGATTTCCTGCCCCTCGGCCGGCAGCACGAGCGACGCCGGATCGGTCACTGCATCGCCGTCGAGCTTCACCGCGCCTTCGGCGATCTTGCGCTTGGCCTCCCCGTTGGAGGCGGTGAAGCCGATCTCCGTCAGCACCGACCCGATCCGCATGCCTTCGGGCCCGACGGCGAGAGTCGGGAGATCCTCACCCGAACCCCCCGCGAAAGTCTCCGCCGCCGTCGCTTCCGCCGAGCGCGCGGCATCCGCACCGCGCACCAATCGGGTCACCTCGTTTGCAAGCACGACCTTGGCAACATTGATCTCGCTTCCCTCAAGCGCCTCGAGCCGAGCGATTTCGTGGAGCGGCAAATCGGTGAACAGGCGAAGGAAGCGGCCGACGTCGCGGTCGTCCACGTTGCGCCAGTACTGCCAGAAATCGTAGGCGGGGAGCTGCTCCTCGTTGAGCCACACCGCGCCGCCCGCGGTCTTGCCCATCTTGGCGCCGTCGGCCGTGGTCAGCAGCGGGGTGGTGAGGCCGAAGAGCTCCGTCCCGTCCATCCGCCGGCCGAGTTCGACCCCGTTGACGATGTTCCCCCACTGGTCGCTGCCGCCCATCTGCAGCCGTGCGCCCATCTCCTGCGACAGGTGCCGGAAATCGTAGCCCTGGAGGATCATGTAGTTGAATTCGAGAAAGGTCATCGGCTGCTCGCGCTCGAGCCGCAGGCGCACCGAATCGAATGTCAGCATCCGGTTGACCGTGAAGTGCGTGCCGACCTTCTGCAGCATCTCGATATAGCCGAGCTGGCCCAGCCAGTCCTGGTTGTCGACCATGACCGCGTCGGTCGGGCCGTCGCCGAACGTGAGCAGTTTCTCGAACACCTTGCGAATGCCGGCGATATTCTCGGCAATCGCCGCGTCGGTCAGCATCTTGCGGCTCTCGTCGCGCCCGGTCGGGTCGCCGATCCGCGTCGTGCCGCCGCCCATCAGCACGATCGGCTTGTGGCCGGTCTGCTGCAGGCGGCGCAGCATCATGATCTGCACCAGGCTGCCGACATGGAGCGAGGGCGCGGTGGCGTCGAACCCGATATAGCCCGGCACGACCTGCCGCGCGGCGAGGGCGTCCAGCCCCTTCGCGTCGGTCGCCTGATGGACATAGCCGCGCTCGTCGAGCACGCGCAGCAGTTCGGATTCGTAGGTCGTCATCGGGTTCCTCTGATCGGGGCGCCGCGCGTAGCACGAGGAGTATGGCTTGCAAACGCATGAACTCATCGCCCATCCGGCCTATCCGCCGCTCGCAGTAACCCGGGTCGAGGCGCGGATTCTCAACTCGGACAGCGAATGGCTGCGGCTGCGCTGGCGGATCGAGGGGATCGGCAAGCTGGTCGTCCCGCCCTTCGCCGGCCGCGGCCGTGCGGACGAGCTGTGGCGGACGACCTGCTTCGAGCTGTTCCTCAAGCCTGAGAGCGGCACCGCCTATTGCGAGATCAACCTCTCGCCGTCGGAGCGGTGGGCCGCCTACGATTTTACCGCCTATCGTGATGGAATGACCGAACGGGCGTTTCCGCGGGAGCCCGATTGCGTGATGCGGATCGGGAGCGCCATGGCGATCTTCGACGCAACCGTGCCGCGCGCGGGGCTCCCGCATGCGGAATGTGCGGCCGGGCTCTCGGCCGTGATCGAAGAGCAGGGCGGGGTGAAGAGCTACTGGGCGATCGTCCACCCGGAGCGCGGGCCCGACTTCCATCACGACACTTGCTTCGCGGCGAGGCTTGCGGCACCCGCGACGGCATGAAATTCGGCATCGACCGGCTGCTTGCCGACCCTGTTCTCCGGAAGCCGCTCGAAGGGCGGCGAGTGGCGCTCGTCGCCCACCCTGCGTCCGTAACCGAGGACCTGACCCACAGCCTCGACGCGCTGATCCGCGCCGGCTTCGGCGTGACAAGTGCCTTCGGGCCGCAGCACGGGCTGAAGGGCGACAAGCAGGACAACATGGTCGAGACGGCGGACGAGACCGATCCGCGCTACGGCATTCCCGTCTTCAGCCTCTACGGCGAGGTGCGCCGACCGACCGACGCGATGATGGCAAACGCCGACGTGTTCCTGTTCGACCTGCAGGACCTCGGCTGCCGCATCTACACGTTCGTCACCACGCTGCTCTACCTGCTTGAAGAGGCGGCGCGCCACGGCAAAAGCGTTTGGGTGCTCGACCGGCCCAATCCCGCCGGGCGCCCGGTGGAAGGCACGCTACTGGTGCCGGGGCAAGAGAGCTTCGTCGGCGCCGCGCCGATGCCGATGCGCCATGGGCTGACGCTGGGCGAGATGGGGCACTGGTTCGTGCGGCATTTCGGCCTCGACGTCGATTATCGCGTGATCGGGGTCGAGGGCTGGCAGCCCGATGGCCCCGGGCATGGCTGGCCGCCGGAGCGGGTCTGGATCAACCCGAGCCCCAACGCGGCGAACGTCAACATGGCCCGTGCCTATGCGGGCACGGTCATGCTCGAGGGGACGACGCTGAGCGAGGGGAGGGGGACGACCCGCCCGCTCGAGGTGCTGTTCGGCGCGCCCGATATCGACGCGGGCGCGGTGCTTGCCGAGATGGAGGAACTGGCGCCCCAATGGCTCGCCGGATGCGCTCTGCGCGAGTGCTGGTTCGAGCCGACCTTCCACAAGCACGCCGGCAAGCTCTGCAACGCGCTGATGATCCATGCGGAGGGCCCGTTCTACGCGCACGACGCCTTCCGCCCCTGGCGCTTGCAGGCGCTCGCCTTCAAGGCGATCCGGCGGCTTCAGCCCGACTACGATCTCTGGCGCGATTTTCCCTACGAGTACGAACTGGAGCGCCTGGCGATCGACGTGATCAACGGCGGCCCGGCGCTTCGCGCGTGGGTCGACGATCCCGCGGCCGAACCGGGCGATCTCGATCACATGGCCGGCACGGACGAGCGGCACTGGCGGGAGGAAATCGCACCCGTTCTTCTATATCCCTGATTCAGCCTTGACGAAGCGCCCTACATAAAGAAGGTTCAGCTCTCGCGACGGGCATACCCGCGCTTCGGAGAGGGTCGAATATGGCATCAGCGGCACAGGCCGAAAACACGTCGCGCTCGGTCCGTGCGACGCTCTGGATTCTGCTGATCGTCTACATCTTCAATTTCATCGACCGGCAGATCGTCAATATTCTGGCGGAGCCCATCGCGATCGACCTGGGGCTCAGCGACACGCAGATCGGCCTGATGACGGGGCTGGCCTTTGCGCTGTTCTATACCGCGCTCGGCCTGCCGATCGCTCGCTATGCCGACCGGCCGACGACCAATCGCCCGCGGCTGATCGCAATCGCGCTCGCCATCTGGTCGGCGATGACCGCGCTGTGCGGTCTGGCCAACAACTTCGTTCAGCTTTTGCTGGCCCGCATCGGCGTGGGCGTGGGCGAGGCCGGCTGCACGCCCCCGGCGCATTCGCTGATCAGCGATATCGTGCCGCCCGAGCGGCGCAGTTCGGCGTTGGCCTTCTACGCCCTCGGCATTCCCATCGGCACGCTGCTCGGCATGATGATCGGCGGCTTCCTCGCCGACTGGGTTGGTTGGCGCATGGCTTTCCTGATCGTCGGGCTTCCGGGCGTCGCGCTCGCCTTCGTGGTCCACTTTGCGCTTCGCGAGCCGCGTCAGCAGATGGCCGCCGCCGCAAAGGCGCAGACGCAGGAGGAGGCCGGCATGTCGACCTGGGCTGCGGTGCGCCTGGTCATGCGATCGAAAGCCTTCGTCCTGCTGCTCGCGGCGGGCTCGACCGCTGCGTTCCTGGCCTACGGCAAGGTGACCTGGACGACGATCTTCTTCCAGCGCACGCATGAGCTGTCGCCCGGCGAGGTCGGGTTCTGGTTCGGCGTAGTGAACGGCGCGGCGGGCATTTTCGGGACCTGGTTCGGCGGCTACCTGGCGGACAGGTTCGGCTCGAAGAACCGGCGGCACGTGCTCAGCGCGCCGGCGATCGGAATGGCGATCGCCGTGCCCTTCGCCTTCCTCGCCTACCAGTCGTCGAACTGGTTCGTGGCGCTCCTGCTGCTCATCATTCCGACCATCTGCAACTCGCTTTACTATGGTCCGACCTATTCGGCGGCGCAGGGGCTGGTACCGCTGCGGACGCGGGCGATCGCCGCGGCGATGGTGCTGTTCTTCCAGAACCTGATCGGCCTGGGCCTGGGTCCGCTGTTCTTCGGGATGCTGTCCGACCTGCTGCAACCCGCCTATGGCGAGGAGAGCGTGCGTTACGTCCTCTACGGCGCTGCGTTCCTTGGTCTGGTGCCGGCCTTCTTCTTCTGGCGTTGCAGCCTGAGGCTCGACACGGAACTCGACCGGCAGGGCTAACCGCCGCGATAGACCTTCGCTTGCTGATCTGGGGCGGCGGGAAGGGGCCGGATGTCATCGACATCGCGGTGCATCTGCATGACCGCGCAGCCGTCGATCCGCTTGTCGACCGCGGCGATCATGTGCGGCCGCTCGGGGGTCGCAGGCTGCCGATCCAGCTTCGGCTGCCCGGTCGCCTCACGAACGAGCGAAATCCGGTCCTCGCATGCATGCTCCTCGGGTGCGGCCGGCTCTTCGGCGGTGAGCCGGGCGGGAGGGCATCCTTCCGGATTGAAGACGGGCACCGTGCCGGTGCACGGTCGATAATCCGCAGGCAGCCGCCCCTGTTCGGGCGTACGGGCGCTGTCCGATTGGATCGGACCTGCAAAGGCGATCGCGGCGAGTGGAAGCGAAATCCAGTGCATGGGCGCTCCTTCGCCCGAAACGATACCCGAATTCCGCCCGCAGCTCAATCTACAGGCGGATCGGGCTCCCGCACCGGCTGAACCAGTGCCACCAGCACGAAGCTGATCAGCATCAGCAAGTACCAGCTCCCGAGCTTTGCCGGGGAAACCATGTCCCACCCGTCCTCCTGTCCCGGATAGTGCCAGGCGTTGGCGAACGTCGCGATGTTCTCGGCAAACCAGATGAACAACGCTACGAGGCCGAAGCCGAGCAGAAGCGGCATCCAGCGATGCACCTGCCAGTTGCGGAAGTGGATCCGCGTCCGCCAGAAGAGCACCGCGGTCGCTGCGAACAGGACATAGCGGATGTCCACGGTCCAGTGATGGGCGAAGAAGTTGACGTAGATCGCCGCCGCCAACAGCCACGTCGCCCATTGAGGCGGATAGTGGCTGAAGCGGAAGTCGAATATCCGCCAGACGCGCGCGATGTAGCTGCCGACGGCCGCGTACATGAAGCCCGAGAACAGCGGCACCGCGCCGATGTGCAGCGCGCTGGCCTCGGGATAGACCCACGATCCGGCCGCAGTCTTGAACAGTTCCATCACCGTGCCGACCACATGGAAGATCAGGATCACCGAGGCCTCGCGCGGCGTTTCCAGACGGAAGGCGAGCAGCGCGAGCTGGATGCCGATCGCCGCCAGCGTGAGGAAGTCGTAGCGATGCAGCGGCGCATCATCGGGGTAGAAGAGATGCGTCCCCAGCAGGAGAGCGAGCAGGAGCGCGCCGAACAGGCAGGCCCAGGCCTGCTTGAAGCCGAACAGCAGGAACTCGTAGAGCCAGAGCCGCCAGCCCGCGCCCGGATCGAACGTCTCGAGACGGCGGCGGACCGCCTCGAAGCGGGTGTGGCTGGACCTAAGGCGGGTTGTCAAAGCCTACTCAGTTCTTTGCGCGGCGTCGGCGTCGATAGTTGGCTCGAGGTCGGAGAATGACCTCACGAAGAAGCGTGGCTCCCTCGATCCATCTCGAAAACGCCAGATGAACAGTTCTGCCCTTGCAGGAGATTGGTACTCACGGCCCTCGGGAAAGCTCGCCGCTTGCTCTATCAAAACGTTTGCCGTTGCGTCCGCGAAAAATGCATTCAGTGGAAAGTCGCACCCTGGTTGAAGTACGACGATGCCGCCATTGGTGGTCTCCGCACCCGTTTGATAGGATTTAGGTATCAGCAGCTCGGCGTTGAATGAATGCGCGCCAGTTTCCTCCCCGATAGCTTCCAGTGTGCACCTGTCGCGACCACTGGGGTCTTGAACCTCGCACGCCACAAGCCCCGACGCCGCCATGGCCAGAAGTGCGCGGGCCGCGCGCTTCATCCCTGCTTGCGGCTGAGCTCGCGCATGGCGTCGTCGAGCCCGTCGAGCGTGAGCGGATACATGCGGTCGTTCACGAGCTGCTTCATCAGCTTGGTCGACTGCGAATAGCCCCACTGCTTTTCCGGCACGGGATTGAGCCAGACGGTTGCGGGGTAGGTGTTGGTCACCCGCTGCATCCACACCGCGCCGGCTTCCTCGTTCATGTGCTCGACGCTGCCGCCCGGGTGGGTGATCTCGTAGGGGCTCATCGCCGCGTCGCCGACGAAGATGACCTTGTAGTCGTGCCCGTACTTGTGGAGCACGTCCCAGGTCTTGGTCCGTTCCTGCCAGCGGCGGCGGTTGTCCTTCCACACGCCTTCGTAGAGGCAGTTGTGGAAGTAGAAGAACTCGAGATTCTTGAACTCGCTCGTCGCCGCGCTGAACAGCTCCTCGCAGAGCTTGATGAACGGGTCCATCGACCCGCCGACGTCGAGGAACAGCAGCAGCTTGACCGCATTGTGCCGCTCCGGCCGCATATGGATGTCGAGCCAGCCCTGCTTGGCCGTGCCTTCTATCGTCGCGTCCAGATCGAGCTCGTCGGCCGCCCCTTCGCGCGCGAACCGGCGCAGGCGGCGCAGCGCCATCTTGATATTGCGGGTCCCGAGTTCCTTCGTGTTGTCGAGATTGCGGAACTCGCGCTTGTCCCACACCTTGATCGCGCGCTTGTGCTTGCTCTCGCCGCCGATCCGCACCCCTTCGGGATTGTAGCCGGAATTGCCGAACGGCGAGGTGCCGCCGGTGCCGATCCACTTGTTGCCACCCTGGTGGCGCTTTTCCTGTTCCTCGAGCCGCTTCTTGAGCGTTTCCATGATCTCGTCCCAATCGCCCAGGGACTTGATCTTCTCCATCTCCTCCGGGGTGAGGAACTTCTCGGCCACGGCCTTGAGCCAGTCCTCCGGAATGTCCGTCGGGTTCTGGTCGTAGTCGGTCAGGATGCCCTTGAATACCTTCTGGAACACCTGGTCGAACCGGTCGAGCAGCCCCTCGTCCTTCACGAACGTGGCGCGCGAGAGGTAGTAGAACGCCTCCGGCGTCTGCTCGATCACGTCGCGGTCGAGCGCCTCCAGCAGCGTGAGGTGCTCCTTGAAGCTCGCCGGGATTCCCGCGGCCCGCAGCTCGTCGACGAAACTGAAGAACATATCCGCGTCCTACCTGCTCAGCCTCGCGACCGCCAGCGTGACGTTGCGTAAGGCCCACGCGCTTAAACCTTCGCTAACCATGGGGCGATATGCCGTTCGCCGTCCAGACGCGGGGAGAACAGATTTCATGGAAGAGCTCAAGATCGGCACCGGCGGAAATGAGCCGATCGACCGCATTCCGGAAAGCTGCGGCGAGGTTACCGTCGGCTGTACCGATGTCGCGGGCATCGTCGAGGCGGTCATCAAATCATCGGAGATCCTGCGCGCCGAGCATACCGCGCTGCGCGGCACGGTCGAAGAGCTCGAGGCGGACCAGCGCAAGGTCTCGCAAGCCAGTGACGAGGCGCGCATGCTCTCCGAGCGCGCGATCGACCGCCTGGGGCAGGGCACCGAACTCATCCAGTCGTCGCTCGGCCAGATCACCGGCCTCCTCGAACTGGTCGACACGCTGACCCAGCATGTCACCGGCTTCGCCGCGGCAATGGACCAGGTACGGCGCTGCTCGCAGGATATCGAGCAGATCGCCGAGACCACCAACATCCTCGCACTCAACGCCACCATCGAGGCCATGCGCGCCGGCGATGCGGGCCGCACTTTCGCGGTCGTCGCGAACGAAGTGAAGAGCCTCGCCGGCGACACCCGCCGCGCCACCGAGGAGATCGCGCGCACGATCGACGCCCTCGGCAGCGAGGCCAACTCCGTCATCCAGCAGATCGAAAGCGGCGCCGAAGCGAGCAAGGAAGCCAAGGCCTCCGTGTTCCAGATCGAGCAGACGATCCAGGGGGTCGCCGAACTGGTCGAGGAAGTCGACCGCCAGAACGACGAGATCGCGCGCGCAACGGGCACTATCAGCGGGCACGTGGGCCGCGTCCAGCGCGTGCTGGAGAACTTCGACGCCGCTGCGATCGAGAACGAAAGCAAGCTCCAGAGCGCCCACCGCCGCATGGTCGACCTCGAGATGACCGCGAGCGAGATGTTCGATTCGATCGTCAAGGCCGGCCTATCGCCGCAAGATAGCGCCATGGTCGAGCGTGCGCAGGAAAGCGCGCGCGAGGTGGAACGCCTGGCGGAAGAGGCGATCGCGGCCGGCCAACTGAGCCCGGCGCAATTGTTCGACCAGGACTACCAAGAGATCGAGGGCAGCAATCCCAAACGCTTCCGCACCTCGCTGATGGACTGGGCGCATGAAACCTGGCGGCAATTGCTCGACAACGCGGAGGAGGGCGATCCCTCGGTCATGGGCGCGGCCTGCACCGACATGAACGGCTATCTCCCGACCCATCTGACCAAGCACTCGCAGGCCCCGACGGGCGACCTGGCGCACGATACGCATTCGTGCCGCAATGGCCGCATCATCTTCGACCCGATCGACCAGAAGGCCAAGCGCAGCAGCGATCCGTACATGATGGCGGTCTATCGCCAGGAAGGCGACGGCAAGACGTACCGCGTGGTGCGCAACGTCTATGTCCCGATCTACATCGCCGGCCGCCGCTGGGGCGATTTCGAGCTGGCCTATAGCTTCGATTGAGAATTGCCACCTCGAGCTATGCGCATATATGTTGCGCATGAAAGGTGATGATTCATGCCAAGGGTAGCCGAACGCGTCACTCGCCGCGCAACCAACGTTTCGCTCGACGAGACGCTGGTCGCAGAAGCGCGCGAACTCGACATCAATCTCTCCCGTGCCTGTGAGCGAGGGCTCGCCGAGCAAATCGTCGAGACACGGGCCGAGCGATGGCGCGCGGAGAATGCCGAAGCGATCGAGGCCTGGAACTGCTATTTCGAACAGAACGGCCTTCCGCTGGCGAAATTCCGTCAGTTTTGATGGCGAAGTTCGATGTCTACCGTCTTCGCGACGGCTCAACGCTCGTCGTCGACTGCCAGGCCGACTTGCTCCGTGATTTGAAGACGCGCTTTGTCGTTCCGCTCATGCTCGCCGAAGAGGCGCCTCCGCGACTGGGGCGTCTCAATCCGGTGATCGAGTTCGAGGGCCTGTCCCGCCTGGTGGTGCCGCAAGCCGCCGCCAGCATTCCGGTCACCGAGTTGCAATCGCGCGTCGGGTCGCTGGCCGAGCACGACGTCGCCATCGGCAACGCCCTGGACATGCTCATCTCGGGATTCTGATCACCAAGCGGGTCGGAAAATCACCCCTGCCGCCGCGCCATGAAGGCCAGCCTTTCGAACAGCATCACGTCCTGCTCGTTCTTCAGCAGCGCGCCGTGGAGGGGCGGGATCGCGCTGTTGGGGTTGGAGTCCTGCAGGACCTCCAGCGGCATGTCCTCGTTCAGCAGCAGTTTGAGCCAGTCGAGCAATTCGCTGGTCGAGGGCTTCTTCTTCAGGCCCGGCACGTCGCGTATTTCGTAGAAGACCTCCATCGCCTTGGTGACGAGGGTTTTCTGAATGCCGGGGAAGTGAACCTCGATGATCTCGCGCATCGTGTCGCGGTCGGGAAACTTGATGTAGTGGAAGAAGCAGCGCCGCAGGAAGGCGTCGGGCAGCTCCTTCTCGTTGTTCGAGGTGATGACGACGATCGGACGCTCCTTCGCCTCGATCCGCTCCTGCGTTTCGTAGACGTCGAAGCTCATCCGGTCGAGTTCCTGCAACAGGTCGTTGGGGAACTCGATGTCGGCCTTGTCGATCTCGTCGATCAGCAGCACGGGAAGCTCGGGCGCAGTGAACGCTTCCCATAGCTTGCCACGCTTGATGTAGTTGCGGATGTCGTGGACCCGCTCGTCACCGAGCTGGCCGTCGCGCAGGCGTGCGACCGCGTCGTATTCGTAGAGCCCCTGGTGTGCCTTTGTGGTGGACTTCACGTTCCATTCGATCAGCGGCGCGTCGATCGCCTTGGCAATCTCGTGCGCCAGCACCGTCTTGCCCGTGCCGGGTTCACCTTTCACCAGCAGCGGCCGCCGCAGCGTGACCGCGGCGTTGACCGCCACCTTCAGGTCCTCGGTCGCGATGTAGGAGCTCGTGCCTTCGAAGCGCTGGGTCATCCGTTTCCTCTTGCAACTTTACGTGCGCGTTAAGGTGTGCGGCGCCCGAGGGCAAGGGCCAGGTTACTCGAGCGAGAGGATGCGTTGGGCAAGAAGCTCGAGCGTGCCGACATCGACTGGCGCTGCGGGATTGTTCCAGCTGATGGTCAGGATGCGCCACTCGCCCGCCCGGTCCTGCAGCAGCCAGGTGAGATTGAGTACGCCCGGCTCCGAGCCGCCTTTGTAGCCGATGTAGGACCAGTCGGCGCGCTTCGGTTCCGGCACGGCGGGGGTGACGGCCATGATCTCCCTCGCGGCCGCGTCATCGAGCTCAGCGATCCGGCGCAGCAGCCCGGCGAGATCACGGCCGCTGGCGAACCATTCGAGGCTGTCGATCGCAGTGGGCTGCGTGAAGGTCGGTTTGACGATCTTGTCCGGGTCGCCCGCGATCTCCGTCGCGAACGCCTCGATCAGCCGCGCCTGTTCCTCTTCGCCAGTGGCGGCATAGGCCTGCCCGCGCGCGAGATCGCCCTTGAGGCCGAAGAGTTCGAGCGTGGTGAGGAAGGGCAGCGTCTTGGCCGGCGCGGAGTGGCCGCTGGCCCGCAATTCTTCAGCCACCGCGTCCCGGCCGACGATCTTGATGAGCTGATCGGTCGCGGTGTTGTCGCTGATGGAGATCATCAGTGTCGCCAGCGTATGCAGCGTCACCGGCGCGCCCTTGGGCCAATCCTGCGACAATCCGCTCGGCAGCGAACGCGTATCGAGGCGCACCACCTCGTCCCACGAGCGTTCCCCCGCCGCCACCTGGCGCGCCAGCGCGGAAAGGACATAGAGCTTGAAGGTCGAGCCGATCGCGAACTGCGCGTCGGCATTGGTCGCGATGATCGGCTCGGCATCCTCGGCCAGCGGGGCGTAGTAGACACCGACCGTTCCCGGCAGCGCGGCCAGATCGGCGGCGATCTTCTCGGCGCTGTCGTCGATCGGGTCGAACTGGTTTAGCAGCAGCCCGGCGACCATTCCCTCGCCATCGAGTTGCATCGGACCGCGCGCGAGCGCCCTTTCGTACCGGATCGCGATTGTCGCCGCGCCTGGTCCGGTGGGTGTCGCGTCTTCCAGTCCCTGCAGCGGGCCGAACTGCGCCGTGAGTTGCCGGGCCAGGGCTTCGAGCCGTTCTTCCGGAACTGACGCGAGGAAGTGGGGTGAGAAAACCTCACTGGCCGCGGTTTCGCCCCGCAGCACGGCGACGACGCCTTCGGCGCGGGCCTGGATCGGGCTGGTCACGGTGTCCTCGTGCGCTTCGGGCGTCTGCGCGGCAAGCTGGACGGGAGCGATAGCAAGAACAAGCGCGGGGGCGAGAATGCGGAGCATGGTATGTTCCTTTCGGGTCGAAACGGTATGCCGCGCCTCACGCGAGCGCGTCCAGCGCGGCGATTTCGCACTCGAGCATGCGCGCCGCGCGGCGGTTGAGCCAGGCGATGCCGATGAAGATCGCCGCGACCACGGCTGCCGGCACGGCCATCCCCGCAAGCGCGATGCCCCAGCCGGCCTCGCGAGCGATCGGCAACATCGAACCGATGAGCACCAGCACCGCCCCCGGCACGAGCGGGCCGAGATACCAGCGCGGCACGCTGGCGAGCGCCTGCCGCTGATGCTCGAGCTGCGCGCGCAAGTGGCTGCGGCAGTCGCTCTCCGGACGGTGCGGCAGATTGCTTGCGCGGTAATAGAGGCTGGTCAGAACGACTACCATGCCGACGATCCCGAGCGCCCATCCGAGCGTGAGAACCGCTTCGCCGGCACGTGCCGTGAGCCAGCCGGCCCAGGCGAACACGGGGATCGTCACGCCGCCGGCGGCATATTCGATCAGGTTGCGCCGCCGCACGGTGCGTTCGAACCGCGTGCGCTGCCGGATCAGCTCTTCGCTGCGTGTGAAGCGCGCGTCAGCGGCGTCGGCGGCCCATTGTTCGAGTAGCGGTTCGGTCATGATGTCGGCCCTCCTTTCGCGGGCTCGGCGAAGGCATTGGCGAGCACTGCCTTGATGCGGTGGATGCGAACTTGCGCGGCATTGGCGCTGATTCCGGTGATTTCGGCGATCTCGCCGCCGCTCTGTCCTTCGAGCCACAGCAGGATCACCTGCGCGTCCAGCGGTGCGAGGCGGCGGATCAGTTCCTGCACACGGGAGATCGCATGGCGCTCTGCCGCCCGTCGCTCCGCATCGGCCAGGTCCGGCAAAACCTCGATCTGCTCGAGTGCGATGTGGCTGGGGCGCCGTACCGCCGCGGCGACGTGATCGGCGGCGACGTTATGCGCTACCCGGAAGATCCAGGTTTTGAGCGAGCAACGCCCGTCGAACCGAGCCAGGCTGCGCCAGAGTTCGGCGTGGATATCCTGCTCCAGATCCCGCGCCTTCTCCGCGTCGCGCTCCATCGTCCGGGCGAGGCGTGCGATCGCGGGCGCGAACCGCTTGCCCGCATCGGCATAGAGTGACTGCTGGTCGGTGCCCATACTCCCCCTAGTCGTCGGGCTGCCCGACTTCTTACACCGGCGGCGAAACTTTTCCTCGCAGCGTGCGAAATGATAGGGACCGGCCACGCTAAATCGAAACGCCGCGGAGGACCGATGCCCACCGAGAACCTCACCATAGCGACCGACGCGGGCCACGACCTCGCCGGCTCGCTCGAGCTACCGACCGGGCTCGTTCGGGGCGCGGCTCTGTTCGCGCATTGCTTTACCTGCACCAAGGCGAGCAAGGCGGCGGTCGCGATCACCCGGGCGCTGGCGAGAGAAGGGATTGCCTGTCTTCGCTTCGACTTCACCGGTCTGGGCGGCAGCGGCGGCGAGTTCGGTCGCGCCGGTTTTGCGACCGACGTGGCCGATCTGGTGGCCGCCGCGGAATATCTCGCCGATCGGTTCGGACAGAAGATCCTGCTGGTCGGACACAGTCTCGGCGGCGCCGCGGTTCTCGCGGCCGCGGACGACCTCGGTTTCGACCGGATCGCGGCGATCGCCACCATCGGCGCGCCGTCGGACGTGCCGCACGTGCTCGAACGGATCGATGGCGATCTTGCCGCGATCCGCGAAAGCGGCTCGGGCCCGGTTTCGATCGGCGGGCGGGACTTCGAACTGAGCCGCGAGTTCCTCGAACGCCTCGAGACGATCGACCTGCTTGCCGAGGTCGAGCGGCTGCGCGTGCCGCTCCTGCTGCTCCACTCGCCGACCGACGCACTGGTCGGAATCGAGAACGCCGGGCTGCTGTTCAAAGCCGCCCGCCATCCCAAGAGCTTCGTAAGTCTCGCAGGGGCCGACCATCTGCTGCTCGACGATCGCGACGCGGATTTCGCGGCGAACGTGATTGCCGGCTGGGCCACTCGCTACCTCCCCATGCGCGACGACTGGCCCATGCCGGAGGACGGCGTGGTGGTGAAGTCCGGGCACGGCAGATTCGGCACCGAAGTTCACACTGCGAGTCATCGCTTCGTCGCCGACGAGCCGAGGAGCTATGGTGGCGACGACGCCGGTCCAACGCCGTACGACCTGCTGCTCGCGGCCCTTGGCACGTGCACGGCGATGACCATGCGAATCTATGCCGACCGGCGCGGATGGCCGCTCGAGGGCACGACGATCCACCTGACGCACGAGCGCAATCACGAGGAAGATTGCGAGCATGTGCTCGACGGCGAGGAGGGGCAGATCCAGGCGCTCACCCGACGGATCGAGCTGGAGGGCGATCTATCCGGCGAGCAGCGCGCCAGGATCGTCGAGATCGCGGGGAAATGCCCGGTTCACAGGACCCTGGAGGGGCATCTGCACATTCACACGACGACCGCCGGTTAGGCGTCGATCATCTCGCGGTCGAATTCGCCGGCCCGGTTCTGGATGAAATTGAAGCGATGCTCCGGGTTGCGCCCCATGAGCTGATCGACAAGTTCCTTCACCGCGTGCCGCTGCTCGTGCTCGGCGGGCAGGGTGATGCGGATCAGGCTGCGGCTTTCCGGGTTCATCGTCGTTTCGCGGAGCTGCTGCGGGTTCATCTCGCCGAGACCCTTGAAGCGCCCGACTTCGACCTTCTTGCCCTTGAACACCGTCGCCTCGAGCTCGGCCCGGTGCGCGTCGTCGCGGGCGTATACGCTCTCCTTGCCTGCCGTGAGGCGGTAGAGCGGGGGCTGGGCGAGGAACAGGTGGCCGCGGCGCACGACCTCGGGCATTTCCTGGAAGAAGAACGTCATCAGCAGCGTCGCGATATGCGCACCGTCGACGTCAGCGTCGGTCATGATGACGATGCGGTCGTAACGCAGGTTCTCCGGGTCGCAGTCTTTGCGCGTGCCGCAGCCGAGCGCGAGGATCAGGTCGGCGATCTCGCTGTTCGCGCGGATCTTGTCGGCGCTGGCCGAGGCGACGTTGAGGATCTTGCCGCGGATCGGCAGGATCGCCTGGGTCTTGCGGTTGCGCGCCTGCTTTGCGCTGCCGCCGGCGCTGTCGCCCTCGACGATGAACAGCTCTGTCTCACCATCGCCTTCGCCCGAGCAGTCGGTGAGCTTGCCGGGGAGGCGCAGCTTCTTGGCGTTGGTCGCAGTCTTGCGCTTGACCTCGCGCTCGGCCTTGCGGCGCAATCGCTCGTCCATCCGCTCCATCACCGCGCCGAGCAACGCACGGCCGCGTTCCATGTTGTCGGCGAGGAAATGGTCGAAGTGGTCGCGCACCGCGTTCTCGACCAGGCGCGTGGCTTCGGGGCTGGTCAGGCGGTCCTTGGTCTGGCTCTGGAACTGCGGGTCGCGGATGAAGACGCTGAGCATGACCTCGGCGCCTGTCATCACGTCGTCGGCAGAGAGATCCTTGGCCTTCTTTTGCCCTGTCAGTTCGCCGAAGGCGCGCAGGCCCTTGGTCAGTGCAGCGCGCAGGCCCTGCTCGTGCGTGCCGCCGTCCGGCGTGGGCACGGTGTTGCAGTACCAGCTTCCCGCGCCATCGGACCAGAGGGGCCAGGCGATTGCCCACTCGACCCGGCCTTGCTCGTCGGGAAACTCCTGCGTCCCGGTAAAGGGGCGGGAGGTCACGCACTCGCGCTCGCCGATCTGCTCGGCCAGGTGATCGGCGAGCCCGCCAGGGAACTTGAACACCGCCTCCGCCGGAACGTCGTCGCTCGCGAGCGAGGCGGCGCACTTCCAGCGGATCTCGACGCCGGCGAAGAGATAGGCCTTGGAGCGGGCAAGCTTGAACAGGCGCTTGGGACCGAACTTGCGGTCGCCGAAAATCTCGGTGTCGGGCGTGAAGCTGACGGTGGTGCCGCGGCGGTTGGGGGTGGGGCCCAGTTCCTGCAGCGGGCCCAGCGTCTCTCCGCGCGCAAACTCCTGCGCGTAGAGCTGCCGGTCGCGCGCCACCTCGATCCGGGTATGGCTGGACAGCGCGTTCACCACCGAAACGCCGACACCGTGCAGGCCGCCACTGGTCGCGTAGGCCTTGCCGGAGAACTTGCCGCCCGAGTGCAGCATGGAAAGGATCACTTCGAGCGTCGACTTGCCCGGGAACTTGGGGTGTTCGGCGACTGGCATTCCGCGGCCGTTGTCTGTGATCGTCAGGCGGTTGCCGTCTTCGAGGCTCACCTCGATCCGCGTAGCGTGGCCCGCGACGGCCTCGTCCATCGCGTTGTCGAGCACTTCGGCGGCGAGGTGATGCAGGGCGCGATCGTCGGTCCCGCCGATGTACATGCCCGGCCGGCGGCGTACCGGCTCGAGCCCCTCGAGCACCTCGATCGAGGAAGCGTCATAGTCGCCGCTCGATGCGGGCGTGTTCGCGAACAGGTCGTCGGGCATGGTTCGGCCTATAGGCCGCGATTTCGCGCAGCTTCAAGCGGGCGGCGGTGTGTTATCGTCAGCCTCAAAAGCCGCTCGGAGCGGGAGAGACGATCACGACCTGCCCGTCGCGAACTTCGCGCACTTCCATCGCCCGTTCGATTACGCCGTTGCGCTGGAAGCGGAACGGGCCATCGAGGCCCAGGAAACCGCCTTCCTCGCGCAGGCGTGCGACCGGGAAGCCGCGCCCGACCTGCCAGTCCTCGGCGACGCGCAGGGCCAGCAGGACACCGTCATAGCCGAGCGTCGAGATGCGATAAGGCTGCGATCCGAAGCGGCTGTTGTAGCTGTCGGAAAAGCGCTTGAACCGCGCGTCCGAAACCGCGGCGAACAGTGCGCCGCGCAGCGCTGCGGCGCTGGTCACGGCGCTTTCGCCGCTCCACAATTCCGTGCCGAGGATTTGCATCGCACCACCGTCGGAGCGCAGCTCGCGCGCGGCCAGCGAGGCGAGCCGCGCACCGTCGGCCAGCAGAACGGTATCGAAACCGCCTTCGCCCGCTATCCGCTGCGCGGCGCTGACCACCGAGGTGTTGCTGCGCGTGTAGGTTTCGGTCGCGACCACCCGGCCGCCCGATTCGACAACGGCGGCGGAAAGCGCCGCTTCGGCGCGCCGGCCGTACTCGCCGTCCGGCACGATCGCCGCGAAGTTGGCCGAACCGCGCTGACGCGCATAGGCCACGCTGCGCGCGATCGACTGTTCGGGGATATGGCCCATGAGGAACACGCCGACACCGGCGACGCTGGTGTCGTTGGAGAAGGAGATCAGCGGCACGTCGGCCGGGCGTGCCTCGGCCAGCACTTGTCCGACGTTGCTGCCCAGCAGCGGGCCCAGGATCAGCTTGTTGCCGTCGGCGATGGCGCGCCGGGCCGCCTCGCGCGCATTGGTCGAGGTGTCGTAGGTGGTGATGCGCAGATTGTCGGCATTGGTGTCGAGCAGCGCCATGGTCGTCGCATTGGCAATCGACTGGCCGACTGCGCCATTGGTGCCCGACATGGGCACGAGCAGAGCGACCCGGTGCCGCTCCTCGTCATCGGGCAGGCCGGATTCGCTCGGTGTAGGCGTCGGAGTCGGCTCCGGAGCGGTAGAAGTGGTCGGCCCCTTCGGTATCACCTGGCAACCCGCCAGAACGGCGCTTGCCCCGGCAATGACCAGCATTCGCCGATCCAGTTTCCAACGCTTCATGCTTGCGGCTCCCCGTCGTCGTGTCCATGGATGCGGGAGTGGCCCACCAACCTCTCCAACCCGGTCTCTATATAGTCGCGACCCCGATTGGCAATCTCGGCGACATCACCATGCGGGCAGCCGAGACGCTCGCGCGGTGCGACGGGGTTGCCTGCGAGGACACGCGCGTCACCGGCAAGCTGATGAAACATCTCGGCTTGTCGAAGCCGCTCTGGCGGTACGACGATCATGCCGGCGAGAAGGATCGGGCGCGTCTCGTCGCCGCAATGCAGGAGAAGGCGGTCGCGCTGGTGAGCGACGCGGGAACGCCGCTCGTCTCCGACCCGGGCTACCGGCTCGTGCGCGATGCGCGGGCGGCGGGGGTGCCGGTGACGACGCTGCCGGGGCCCTGCGCGGCGATCGCCGGTCTGACGCTGTCGGGCCTTCCGAACGACCGTTTCCTGTTCGCGGGCTTCCTCCCGAACAAGGACAAGGCCCGGCGCGAGGCGCTGGACTCGGCCGCGAAGGCGGATGCAACCGCGATCTTCTACGAAACGGCACCCAGACTGGTGAAATCGCTCGAGGCGATCGACCGGTTGATGCCCGACCGCGAAATCGCCGTCGCGCGCGAGCTGACCAAGCTGCATGAGGAATGCCGGACCGGCACTGCCGCCGAGCTCGCCGCGCATTTCGCCGCCCATCCCGCCAAGGGCGAGATCGTGCTGCTGGTGGGGCCGGGCGCGAGCGAACCCGCGGGCGAGCACGACATCGACGGACTGCTGAGCGAGGCCCTGCAATCGGCCAAGCCGTCGCAAGCGGCGGCCCAGGTCGCCAAGGCGACGGGGCAGGACCGCAAGGCCCTCTACGCCCGCGCGCTCGAGCTGCGAAGCGCATGAAACGCCAGCGTGCGGAGCGTGACGGCCGCACCGGAGAAGGGCGGGCGGCGCTCTGGCTTCAGATGAAGGGCTGGCGCGTCCTCGACCGCCGCCGAAGGACGCCGCTGGGCGAGATCGATCTCGTCTGCAAGCGCGGCAATGTGGTTGCGTTCGTGGAGGTCAAGTGGCGCAAGGCCGCGGCGGAGCTGGATTTCGCGATCGACGAATTCCGCCTCAGCCGCGTCGCCGCGGCGGTGGAGGCAGTCGCCCACGAATACGCGTCCGGCGGAGAAGACATACGCCTGGACGTGATCCTCCTTGCGCCCGGCAGCTTCCCCCGCCACATCGTCAACGCCTGGCAGCCTTAGGGAACCCCAATGAGCTTACGCGTCGCCATCCAGATGGACCCGATCGAGAGCGTCAGGATCGCGGGCGATTCCTCATTCGCCCTGATGCTGTCCGCCCAGGCGCGCGGGCATCGGCTGTGGCACTACGACGTTTCCACGCTGGCGTGGGAGGAAGGACGCGTAACCGCCTGGGCGCGCGAGGTTTCGGTCCAGCGCGTCGAGGGCGATCACTTCCGGTGGGAGAGCGAGGTGCGCCGGATCGACCTCGGGAACGAGATCGACGTCGTGCTCATGCGACAGGATCCTCCGTTCCACCTCGGCTATATCAGCGCGGCCTTCCTGCTCGACCGATTGAAGGGCGAGACGCTGGTCGTCAACGACCCGCGCGAGGTGGTGAACGCGCCCGAGAAGATGTTCGTGCTAGACTACGCACGATTCATGCCGCCGACGCTTGTCGCGCGCAAACTCGAGGATATTCGCGCCTTCCAGAAGAAGCATGGCGCGGTGGTGGTCAAGCCGCTGCACGGCAACGGCGGCAAGGCGATCTTCCGTATTGATGCCGATGGGACGAACCTCTCTGCCCTGTCCGAAGTGTTCAATCAGACCTGGCCAGAGCCGCACATGGTTCAGCCGTTCCTCCCGGAGGTGGCAGAGGGGGACAAGCGGATCGTGCTCGTCGACGGCGAATTCGCAGGAGCGATCAACCGCTTCCCCGGCGAGGGGGAGTTTCGTTCGAACCTCGCGCAAGGCGGCCATGCCGAGGCGGCGACGCTGACCGCGCGCGAGGAAGAGATCTGCGCCGCCATGGGGGCGGAGCTCAAGCGCCGCGGGCTCGTGTTCGTCGGCATCGACGTGATCGGCGGCAAGTGGCTGACCGAGATCAACGTCACCAGTCCCACGGGGATCGTCGCCATCGATAAGTTCAACGGTACCGACACGGGTGCGCTGATCTGGGACGCGATCGAAGCCCGGCTCGCGAGCCGGTAGCGGCTCTGCGCGTCCGCCGGCGATGGATCACATCATCATCGAAGCGATCGCCCGCGGAGGCTATCTCGGCATCGTGTTGCTGATGGCGATCGAGAACATCTTCCCGCCGATCCCGTCCGAGGTGATCATGAGCATCGGCGGCGTGCTGGTAGCGCGCGGACAGATGGAGTTCTGGCCGCTGATGCTCGCAGGCACAGTCGGTTCCACTGCAGGCAACTACGCCTGGTTCTGGCTTGGCGACAAGTGGGGTTACGAGCGGACCAGACCGTTCGTCGAACGCTGGGGACGATGGCTCACGCTCGACTGGGAGCATATCGAAAGCGGCTCGCGATTCTTTCGCCGCCACGGCCAGTGGGTGGTGCTCGTGCTCCGTTGCACGCCGATGTTCCGCACGATAATCTCGCTTCCGGCTGGGCTCGCGCACATGAGCGCGTGGCGCTTTCTCGCCTTTACTTTCGTCGGCACGGCGGGTTGGAACGCCCTGCTGGTTCTGGGCGGCACCATTCTGGCGCGCTATCTTAACGAATACGAGCACATCCTCGGCTGGGTTGTGATCGGCATCGTCGTGCTGACGGTGGCCGGCTACCTGTGGCGCGTCGTGACATGGACGCCGCGCGACGAACGCGAGGACTAGCCCCGCTCACGCGGATGCGCGGTGCGATAAGCGTCGAGCAGAGTCGCCGCGTCCACCTTCGTATAGATCTGCGTCGATCCGAGGCTCGCATGGCCAAGCAGTTCCTGCAGACTGCGCAGATCCGCACCTGCGCCGAGCAGGTGTGTCGCGAACGAGTGGCGGAGCGCGTGCGGGGTCGCGGTCGCGGGAAGGCCGAGCGCGAGGCGGGCGCGGGCCGTAGCCTTCTGCACCATGCCCTGATTGAGCGGACCGCCTTTCGCGCCGCGGAACAGCGGTTCATCCTTCGCGAGCGGCCAGGGGCACTGCCGCGCATAGTCGGCCACGCCCTCGCGCACGATCGGCAGGATCGGGACCACGCGCTGCTTGCCGCCTTTGCCGGTGACCGACAGCGTCTCGCCCAACGGCAGGTCGCCTCCCTTCAGCGAAAGCGCTTCGGCGATCCGCAGTCCGGCACCGTAGAGCAGCAGAAGCACCGCGCGGTCGCGGACACCGATCCACGCCTCCGTCGCATCGGCCGCGACCAGATCGGCGAGATTGCTCGCGTCGTCGGGCGTGACGGGGCGCGGAAGGCCTTTCTTGATCCGCGGCCCGCGCAGTCGCGGGGCGGCGGCATCGGCGTGGCCGGCACGCTCGCGGGCGTGTTTCACGAATGCCTTGAGCGCGGAAAGCTCGCGCGCGGCGGAGGCATTGCCGAGACCGTCGGCCCGCCTGCGGGCGAGTTGTGCGCGGAGACCCGCACTTTCGATCCGGGCAACCGCCGGCCAGTCCTCGGCACCGACGGCCTGGAGCAGGTTCTTCGCCGCCGCGAGATAGGCACGCACGGTGTGCGGCGATCGGCGACGATTCGTGGCGAGATGATCGCGCCAATCTTCAAGCAGGTCGGCGGCGCTCATGCCGCAACGAGTTCCGGATGGACGAGTTCGCCGAGCACCGCGTCGAGCACCGGCACGCCCTTGTCGGTCACCACAAGACGCCCGTCCACCTGCTGCACGAAGCCGAGCCGCTCCAGCATTGCGCAGCCGGTGCGATCGATCAGGCGAGCGGGATCGAGTTCCAGACGCGCGGCAATGTCCGCCAGCGACACGCCTTCGGACAGGCGCAGGCCCATCAGCAGGGCCTCCGACGCGCGAGTGGCAGGGGACAGGGCGGCCTCTTCCCGGATGCCATGCCCCTGCTCGGATACCGCGGCGAGCCAGTTCTCCGGCTTCTTGTGCCGCGATGTGGCCATGCCGCCGCGCCGTCCGTGCGCGCCGGGGCCTATCCCGCAGTAGTCGCGGTAGCGCCAGTATGTGAGGTTATGCCGGCTCTCCTGTCCGCGTCGCGCGTGATTGCTGACCTCATAGGCGAGAAGTCCGGCATCGGCCGTGATCGCACGGCTGAGCTCGAAGAGCTCCGCTGCCGGATCGTCGTCGAGCGGCGCGAAGTGACCGAGCCGGACATCGGTTGCGAAACGCGTGTTGGGTTCGATCGTGAGCTGATAGAGCGAGAGGTGATCAGTCCCGAAGCCGAGCGCACGACTGAGCTCGGCCTGCCATGCGGCGGGGGTCTGGCCGGGGCGGGCATAGATCAGGTCGAAGCTTACCCGCGCGAAGTTCCGTTGGGCGATCTCCAGCGCGGCCAGACCTTCGCGAACGCCGTGCAGCCGCCCGAGGAACCGCAACGCCGTGTCATCGAGCGCCTGCAGGCCGAGCGAGACGCGGTTGATTCCCGCTGCGGCGAGGTCGCCGAACGCCGCCGCTTCCACCGTGGATGGGTTCGCTTCGAGCGTGATCTCGGTCTCGTCCGAAAAGCCCCACAACCGCTCCGCCTGCGCGAGCAGGTGAGCGATCAGCGCGGGCGGCATCAGCGATGGCGTGCCGCCGCCGAAGAAGATCGAGGTGAGCGGTTCGCCCCCTGCGAGCGCGGCCTCGTGCCGCATGTCCGCCACGAGCGCTCGCTGCCATGCAGCGTGATCGACTCCGTCGCGCACATGGCTGTTGAAGTCGCAATAGGGGCACTTCTTCAGACAGAAGGGCCAATGGATGTAGAGTGCGCGCGCCACAGGAATTCCTTAGCATACACCTGTTCCCCCGCGAAGGCGGGGGCCTCGTGCCGCTGGCATAGTGCCGGTGGCCTGAGGTCCCCGCCTTCGCGGTGACTCACGCTTTGATTATCCGAACTGCTCTGCCACGAGCTTCGCGAAGGCATCCGCGCGGTGACCGATGCGGTGCTTTTCCTCGGGCGCGATCTCGGCGAAGGTCTGTTCGTAGCCCTGCGGCACGAAGACGGGATCGTAACCGAAGCCCAGGGTTCCGCGAGGCGGCCAGGTGAGCGTACCGGGCGCCGTTCCTTCGTACACCGCGTGTTCTCCATCCGGCCAGGCAATTGCGAGCACGCAATGGAATGTGGCGTCGCGGGGCACGTCCGGTCCCCGCTGCGCGAGCATCCCTTCGACTTTGCCCATAGCCATGTGCCAGTCCCGGCCCGGCTCGCCTTCGAACCACTGCCGCTCGGCCCAATCGGCGGTGTAGACGCCGGGCCGTCCGCCGAGCGCCGCGACCGAGAGCCCGCTGTCATCGGCGAGCGCGGCGATGCCGGAGGCCTCAGCCGCGGCGCGCGCCTTGATCAGCGCGTTCTCGACGAAAGTCGTGCCGGTCTCGGCCGGCTCCGGCAGCCCGAGCGATCCCGCGCTGAGGCACTTGACCCCATAGGGATCGAGGAGCGCCTGGATTTCCTTGAGCTTGCCCGCGTTGTGCGTGGCAATCACGAGGCAGCCGGAACCGAGACGACGAGTCATTTCTTCACCGCGTCCAGCTGCGCTGCGAAGATCCGGTCGCAGCCGATCCGCGCCAAGCGCAGGAGGCGCAGCAAGCCCTCTTCGTCATAGCAGGCGCCTTCGGCGGTCGCCTGGGCTTCGGCGATCTTGCCGCCCGAGATCAGGACGAAGTTCGCATCGGCATCGGCGGTGCTGTCCTCGTCGTAGTCGAGGTCGAGCACGGGCGTGTCCTGATAAATGCCGCAGCTCACCGCCGCGACCTGTGCTTCGATCGGATCTTCGGTGAGCGCGCCGCTCTTGATCAGACCGTCGACGGCGATGCGCAGCGCGACCCACGCGCCGGAGATGGCGGCAGTGCGCGTGCCGCCGTCCGCCTGAATGACGTCGCAGTCGAGCGTGATCTGACGCTCTCCAAGCTTCTTGAGATCGACCACAGCGCGCAAGCTGCGCCCAATAAGGCGCTGAATTTCTTGCGTACGACCAGACTGCCGGCCTTTTGCCGCCTCGCGCTGGCCACGTGTGTGCGTCGCGCGGGGTAGCATCGAGTATTCGGCCGTGACCCAGCCTTCGCCCTTGCCGCGCAGCCATGGCGGCGTGCGTTCTTCGATGCTCGCGGTGCAGAGCACGCGTGTATCACCGAAGCCGATCAAGCAGGAGCCTTCGGCATGCCGGGTAAAGCCGGTTTCGATAGTGATGGCACGCATCTCGTCGGGCGCGCGTCCGGAAGGTCGCATGAAAGTCTCCAAAATTCGAACGGCCGTTCACATCGGTCGATGGATGGCGCGTCCTTGCTTCTCGCGCGGCGCTAGAAGAAAATGCGGCCCTTGGCCAACCACCATCTTCGATTACGGCACGCGCGTCATGAATGGGAAAAATTGAATGTCTGGCAATTGCGGTTAAGTCGAGCCGATGCCCACACCACCCGTCACCGAACTGACAGACCGCGCCAGGGCAATATTCCGGCTGGTTGTCGAGGGCTACCTCGACAGCGGACAGCCGGTCGGGTCGAAAACGCTTGCCGGTGAAGGAGGGCTCAATCTCTCGCCGGCGTCGATTCGCTCCGTGCTGGCGGATTTAGAGGCGTTGGGGCTGCTCGCCGCGCCGCATACCAGCGCAGGGCGCATGCCCACCGAAAGCGGATTGCGGCTGTTCGTCGACGGGATGATGCAAGTGGCCGAGCCGACTCGCGAGGAGCGTGAGGCGATCGAACAGCGGCTCACCGAACCCGGCCCGATCGAGCACGCGCTCGAGCAGACCAGCGCCATCCTCTCGGATATCTCCGGAGCCGCGGGGATGGTCATGGTGCCACGGCTCGAGCCGCGTCTCGCGCAGCTCAGCCTCGTGAACCTGGGTCAGGGGCGAGTGCTGGCGGTGCTCGTCGGCGAGGACGGGGCGATCGAGAATCGCGTGGCCGAGTTGGGCGAAGGGGTGTCGCCGCAATTGCTGGAGCAGGCGAGCAACTACATTACGGCCCGTCTTGCAGGGCGAACTCTCCCCGAGGCGGTCGCCGCCATGCGCCGCGAGATCGCCTCCGGCCGCTCGCAATTGGACGAAGCGAGCCGGAGGCTGGTCGAACGTGGTCTTGCGGTGTGGAGCGAGGACGCGGCGCAGCGCCCCGTGCTGATCGTGAGAGGGCAGGCGAAGCTGCTCGATGACGCCGCGCTGTCCGACCTTGAGCGCGTGCGTTCCCTTCTCGACGATCTGGAAAGCAAGCAATCAGTGGCCGAACTGCTCGAGAGCGCGCGCGAGGCAGAGGCGACGCGGATATTCATCGGCAGCGAGAACCGGCTCTTCGCGCTCAGCGGCTCGTCGGTCATCGCGTCACCCTATCGTGATCGCGAGGGCAGGGTAGTAGGCGTGCTGGGGGTGATCGGCCCCACTCGGTTGAATTACGCGAGAGTCGTCCCCATGGTGGACTTCACCGCCCGATCCTTGGGCAAACTCATCGGATAGATACGAAAAGACCATGAGCGATAACGACAAGCGGCCGCACGACGAGGCCGTAGAAAAAGAACTCGAAGGTGTTCCGGAAGAATTCCTCGACGGCGGCGAGAACGAGGCCGACGGTGCGGAGGATGGCGAAGACAGCCCGGAGAATGCGATCGCCGCTCTGCGTGCCGATCTCGACGCAGCCAAGCAGGACGTGCTCTACGCACGCGCCGAGACGCAGAACGTGCGGCGACGGCTCGAGAAGGATGTGCAAGACGCGCGCAACTATGCCGCCACCGGTTTCGCGCGCGATATTCTGTCGGTTGCGGATAATCTTGCCCGGGCGATCGAATCGGTTCCGGCGGAATACCGCGATGACGAGAAGATGAGCCGCTTCATCGCCGGGATCGAGGCGACCCAGCGCGAGATCGAGAAAGTCTTCGCGCAGCATGGCATCACGCGCATCGCCGCGACCGGCCTGCCGCTCGATCCCAATGTCCACCAGGCGATGATGGAAGTGCCGGCGGGCGAGGGGCAGGAGCCGGGCACGGTCGTGCAGGAACTCCAGTCCGGCTATATGATCAAGGACCGCCTGCTGCGTCCCGCCATGGTAAGCGTGGCCAAGTGAGGACAAGTTCCTAGGGGAGGATCGATGAGATTTGCGTTTCCGGTGGCAATCGCCGCCGCCTGCGTCGCCGCCGTGCCGCTGCAGGCGGAGGAAACGGCGGACGATCGTCTCGCTTCGCTGACCGACGAGTACTACGCCCACCGACTTGCGCAGTACAAGCTGGTCGAGGAGGGTAACGGCAGCACCGCCCCCGGCAGCGAGCTTCCATCGGTCACACCCGAAGCGCACTTGGCTCGCGCAGCCAAGGCCCGGGAGTTTCTGCAGCGGCTGGCTGCACTGGACCAAGGCGCGTTCAGTCCCTCCTCCCGGATCGACGCAGCCGTATTCCGTACGCTGCTGGAAGGCGAAATCGGTGACGCGCGTTTCCGCGAATGGGAAATGCCGTTCGACAGCGACAGCAACTTCTGGAGCTATCTCGCCCCGCGTACCGGCTTCACCACGGTCGAGGAGTACGAGCGCTACATTTCACGCATGCAGGAGATTCCGCGCTATTTCGAGGAGCATATCGCCAACTCGCGCGCCGGGCTGGAGCGCGGATTAAGCGTGCCGCGCGTGACGCTGGACGGGCGGGATAGCTCGATTGCGTCGAACGTGGTCGAAAACGTGGAGGACAGCCCCTTCTGGACCGCCTTCGCCGAGATGCCTCAGCGGATTCCCGCCGTTGAGGCGGAACGGCTCAAGACCCAGGGGCGCGCCGCGATTGCGGAAAGCGTCACGCCCGCGTTCGCCCGACTGCTGGAATTCTTTCGCAACGAGTATCTGCCGCAGACGCGCACCACGCTCGCCGCCGAGGAGATGCCTGAGGGCGCGGCCTACTACCAGCAGCAGATCGAACAGTACACGACCCTCGATCTCACGGCGGAGGAGATTCACGAGATCGGCCTGGCCGAAGTCGCGCGGATCACCGCCGAAATGGAGAAGGTCAAGGCTGACGCGGGATTCGAAGGTACCTTGCCGGAATTCGTGCAGTTCCTGCGCACCGACGCCCGGTTCGTCGCCGACACTCCAGAAGAACTGATGGGCGTTTCGGCCTACACCGCCAAGCGGGTCGACGGGGTGATCGCCGACTATTTCGGCTTTCTTCCGCGCCATCGCTTCACCATCCGCCCGGTGCCCGATGCGATCGCACCGTTCTACACGGCGGGGCGTGGCGGGCTCGACGCCTGCATGATGAACACCTACGATCTTCCCTCGCGGCCGCTGTACAACATTCCGGCACTGACGCTGCACGAGTGCATTCCCGGGCACAGCTTCCAGGCCGGCGTGGCGCTCGAGCAGGAGGAAGCGCCGCGCTTCCGCCGCCAGACCTACTTCTCCGGCTTCGGCGAGGGCTGGGGACTCTATGTCGAGTATCTCGGTAACGAGATGGGCATCTATCGCACTCCCTACGAGCGGTTCGGTCAACTCAGCTACGAAATGTGGCGCGCGGCGCGGCTGGTGATCGACACCGGCATTCACCATTATGGCTGGAGCCGCGAGCAGGCGATCGACTATCTGGCGAGCCGTACCGCGCTGTCGCGACGTGAAGTCGAGACCGAGGTCGACCGCTATATCAGCTGGCCGGGCCAGGCGCTCGCCTACAAGCTTGGCGAGATGACCATCCGGCGCGTGCGGGCAGAAGCGGAAGGGGCGCTGGGGGAACGGTTCGACATCCGGAAGTTCCACGATGTCGTGCTGTCGCTCGGCTCCGTTCCGCTGCCGGTGCTGGAGGCGCGGATCGAGGATTTCATCGCCGACGGGGGCCAGGGACTCCCCGGCGTAACGTACGACTGATCGAGGTCTCGGTTCACCGCAGCGGCCTGTCCGTTGCGGAACCTAAGTACGCGCGACCCGTAGCAATCCGCACAGGGATGCTACGGAGAATAGCCATGAAATCCAGAATGCTGCTCGCGCCGGCGCTGCTCGCTTCCTCATTCACGCTTTCGGCGTGTGCGGAAAACTATGCGGTCGAAGGTGCAGGGCTTGGCGCGGCTGCAGGCGCCGCTGCCGCAGCGATTACCGGCGAGGATCTCGAAACCTATGCCATCGCCGGTGCAGCGATCGGCGGACTTGCAGGTTACTTCAAGGACAAGAACAATCGCTGCAACGGGTGGTACGACCGCGACGGGCGCCGCTATCTCGACGACGACTGCCGCGATGACGACCGTTACGACGACTACTTCCGCTGATCCGCGCGCGACCGCAGGGCAGGGGCCGTCCCGGGAGCGGGACGGCCGCCTTGTATATGTTACCTGACTAGACCGTTTGCGCGCGGTTTTCGTCGCGGTGCTTCTTCAGATAGCGCATGAACGGCGTGCCGCCCGTGCCCACGTCGGGATCGTTGCCCGCGATCGAGCCCGCCTGCTTGTTGATATAGCTGGCCGCATATTCGAGATGCCTCGTACGGAATCGCGCCGACTGCTCGAGGCAGGCGTTGAACGCGTCCTTGAGCGCCTGATTGCCCGAGGTCGAAACGAAGTCGCGCAAGCTAGACTGCGCAGCCAGATCCTCGATGAAGCGGCGGTGCGGCACCGGACGGTAGTGGTGCAGCTCGTCGAGGAAGGTCTTGAGCGGATCGTCCGAATGGCCGACCTGAAACAGCGCGTCCATTGAGGGCACGATGCTCGACTGCGAACCGGTCTGGCCGCGGAAAGCCTGCGGGGTGGAGCCGAACTTTTCAACTCCCTCGTACACCAGTCCGCCGTCAAGCGCGGGGTTGTTGGCCCAGCCGTGAATGTAAGGACGGACCCGGTGGAAATAGACATAGGGATCGCAACGCTCCGGCATCCGTGCGAAGTGGCCGTAGATTCGCTCCCACGCGTCGTGCATCTCCTTCAACAGGCGTTCGGCCTCGACTTCGTCACGCTGCCTTGCCACCGCGACAAGCTTCACCGCATTGTCGAGCAGGACGCCTGCTTCTGCCTCGATCGCGACATGGACGAGCACGAACCAGTTCTCGTCGGCGCCGCCGAGGAAGTTCTGGTACATCGCTATGTTGTCGAGATCGATCGGCCCCGACTTCTCGAGCCGGTACCAGTTGTCGAGCACGTAGGAGGAGTAGGGCAGGAGCGGCGCCTGGCCGAGCCGGTCCGCAATCGCGACGATCGGCCGCGAGAGGTTGGCGGGAAGACAGGCGGGCGGGTCCGGCTCGCCCCAGACGTAGGCCTGAACAAGGAAGGAATAGTGCACCATGGCGGTGCGGACCTCTTCCTCCGCTGCTTCGCGCGCCCAGTCTTCGATCCGGGGATCCGGGATCTGATCGAGCCAATGGCGGACACGGCCGGTGGTCAGCAGGCCTGAAAGGTTCTCCGCAGCCTCCACTGCCGGATCGAACTGGCGAGGGAGGGCAATCTGATCGATTTCGTAATGCGAAAGGAAGCCGCGCTCGCGCGACATCCCATAATCCTTGAGCTCCATGTCTTGAACCTGTTGGCCGGGCGCGGGTTGGGCCGCCCGGACACTGCCGGAAGAGGTATCAAGTGAAACCGCCACGCTCAAGAGGCGCCGGGAAACCTCACCAGCAGATCGTAGGCTCTCACATCGGGAGCACCGGCCACGCTCACGCCGTTGCGCAGCCAGAACGCATGCTTCACTATCTCCGCCTGCTGCTCGATTCCGTAACGCTCAAGCGACCAGCCCGGCTTGAGGCTGTAGTCGTAGCGCGCCCATGGCATGCGATTGAAGACGAGCCACCAGCTTCCCTTTGTCTGCGCCTGCCACACATGGACCATCTCGTGAATGAAGAGCCCCTGCCGGATCACCGAAACTTGCGCAAAATCATCGCAATAGGCTTCGCCCAGCGGGTGGAAATGCAGATGCCCGCGCGGCGCCATGGTGATCTTGCGCGGCTGAAGGGGAAAGAACTTGCGGCGGCGAATGGTGACCTTCGAATAGTCGATCGCGCTGCCGAAAATGGACTGGGCGAGCGCGACCTCGCCCGATGTGAGGAGCCGTTCCCCACCGGCCGGACATGCCGGCGCGGAGGCGGGAACGGCCACTTCGCTCAGCGCTCTTCCCCAGGGCCGCGGATCTCAGCCTCGAAGGTGGTCTTGTCGCCGCCCGAGACCGTGAGGGTCACTTCCGTGGTCCCTCCCGGCTGAAGCTCGGGCGAAACGCCTGTCGCCATCACGTGCTTGCCGCCCGGCTCGAATGTCACCTCGTCACCTTTCCTGAGCACGAGTGGCAGCATCTCCTGCATCTGCACCTGCCGGTTCCACTCGCCATATTCGTGGAGCGAGGCGCTTTCCGCTCCTTCGACATGGGCGCGGGTAAGCGCGACGTTGCGGTCGCCGTCATAGGCGAGATCGAAATAGACCGCAGCGGGGTTACCCTCCACTGGAGCGAGGACCACCCGGGCGTTGGTGATGGTCAGCCCCGGCACGCCGTCGGGCGCTTCCACCGGCTGCTCGGTCGCACCATCGCCGCAGGAAGCCACGCCGAGCGCGGCGACCGAAAGCGCTGCGGCAGCAAGAATGGACGATCTCATAGTCGTTTCTCCCCTCTGAATAGCTACGCGACGCTAGCCTTGAGGGTCCCTTGTGCCAACAGAAACCGAACCTATATCCCGGGCTACGAGCCGCCGAGTGGTCTTGCCTGTTTCGGGGGACATAATGTGCGGCGTCCAACTATCTGAAGCGGAATAGGGAAACCATGGCGAAAGTAATCGGTATCGACCTCGGCACCACGAACAGCTGCGTTGCCGTGATGGATGGGGGCAAACCCAAGGTTATCGAGAATTCCGAAGGCGCGCGCACGACGCCTTCGATCGTGGCGTTCACCAAGGATGGCGAGCGTCTGATCGGTCAGCCGGCGAAGCGCCAGGCCGTTACCAATCCGGACAACACGCTGTTCGCGATCAAGCGTCTGATCGGCCGCCGCTACGACGATCCGACCACCAAGAAAGATCAGCAGCTCGTCCCGTACGATATCGTCAAGGGCAAGAACGGTGACGCCTGGGTAGAGGCCGGCGGCACCGAATATTCGCCTTCGCAGATTTCCGCCTTCATCCTGCAGAAGATGAAGGAAACCGCCGAGAGCTATCTCGGCGAGACGGTCACCCAGGCGGTGATCACCGTTCCAGCATACTTCAACGACGCGCAGCGCCAGGCGACCAAGGACGCCGGCCAGATCGCGGGCCTCGAAGTGCTGCGCATCATCAACGAGCCGACTGCGGCCGCGCTCGCCTATGGCCTCGAGAAGCAGGACGGCAAGACCATTGCGGTCTACGATCTCGGCGGCGGCACGTTCGATATTTCCATCCTCGAGATCGGCGATGGCGTGTTCGAAGTGAAGAGCACCAACGGCGATACCTTCCTGGGCGGTGAGGACTTCGACAGCGCGATCGTCGAATATCTGGCAGACGAGTTCAAGAAGAAGGAGAACATGGATCTCCGTTCGGACAAGCTCGCGCTCCAGCGCCTCAAGGAAGCGGCCGAGAAGGCAAAGATCGAGCTTTCGTCGAGCCAGCAGACCGAAGTGAACCTGCCGTTCATCACCGCGCGCATGGAAGGCGGCTCGAGCACTCCGTTGCACCTGGTCGAGACGATCACGCGCAGCAAGCTCGAGCAGCTGGTCGGCGACCTCATCAAGCGCACGCTCGACCCGTGCAAGAAGGCGCTGGCCGATGCCGGCATCGAAAAGGGCGGCGTCGACGAGGTGATCCTGGTCGGCGGCATGACCCGCATGCCCAAGGTTCGCGAAGTGGTCGAAGAATTCTTCGGCAAGAAGCCGCACACCGGCGTGAACCCTGACGAAGTCGTAGCCATGGGCGCGGCGATCCAGGCCGGCGTGCTGCAGGGCGACGTCAAGGACGTGCTGCTGCTCGACGTTACCCCGCTGTCGCTCGGCATCGAGACGCTCGGCGGCGTGTTCACTCGAATGATCGACCGCAACACGACGATCCCGACCAAGAAGACGCAGACCTATTCGACCGCCGAGGACAACCAGAACGCGGTGACCATCCGCGTCTTCCAGGGCGAGCGCGAGATGGCTGCGGACAACAAGATGCTCGGCCAGTTCGATCTGGTCGGCATCCCGCCCGCCCCCCGCGGCGTGCCGCAGATCGAAGTCACGTTCGACATCGACGCGAATGGCATTGTCAACGTATCGGCCAAGGACAAGGGCACCGGCAAGGAGCAGCAGATCCGCATCCAGGCGAGCGGCGGCCTGTCGGACGCCGATATCGAGCAGATGGTCCAGGACGCCGAGAAATTCGCCGACGAGGACAAGAAGCGCCGCGAGAGCGCGGAGGCTCGCAACCAGGCGGATAGCTTGGTCCACGCGACGCAGAAGCAGCTCGACGAGCACGGCGACAAGATCAGCGCCGACCTCAAGGGTCAGGTCGAGGCCGCGCTGGCCGAGGCCAAGACCGCGCTCGAAGGGGACGACGTCGATGCGATCAACGCGAAGGCGCAGGCGCTGACCGATCTTGCGATGAAGATGGGTCAGGAAATCTACAGCAAGGAGCAGGCCGCTGCGGCCGATGCGCCGAGCGACGGTGCCGCCGCCGGAAGCGAGGGCGGCTCGGAGGAGGACGTGGTCGACGCCGAGTTCTCCGAAGTCGACGAAGACGGCAACAACAAGGGCTGAGACGCCCGATGAAGATCCAGTTCGCCGCCGGTGCAGCCCGCCCCGGCGGCGGCTAGGTCTTTGAAGGGGCGGGGATACTATGCCGGCAACCGAAATCGACTTCTACGAGCTTCTCGGCGTCAGCCGCGATGCGGATCCTGCGACGATCAAATCGGCCTACCGCAAGCTGGCAATGAAGTACCACCCTGACCGCAACCAGGGGTGCAAGGAGAACGAGGCGAAGTTCAAAGCGGTCAGCGCCGCCTATGACTGCCTCAAAGACCCGCAGAAGCGCGCCGCCTACGACCGCTTCGGCCATGCCGCGTTTCAGCAGGGCATGGGCGGTGGCGGCCACCCTGGCGCGGACTTTGCCGATCTTGGCGATATTTTCGAGACGATCTTCGGCAGCGCCTTCGGCGGCGGCGGCCGGCAGCAGCCGCGCCGGGGCGCCGATCTGCGCTACGATATGGAGATCGGCCTCGAAGAGGCGTTCCACGGCAAAGAGACCCAAATCGAGATCGAAGTCTCGCAGGCTTGCGAAACTTGCCATGGCTCAGGCGCCACACCGGGCACGAGCACCCGCGGCTGCAATCTCTGCAACGGCTACGGCAAGGTCCGCGCCAAGCAGGGCTTCTTCGTGGTCGAGCGGCCATGCCCGAGCTGCCACGGCCGCGGCGAGGTCCTGGTGAGCCCGTGCCGCGACTGCCGTGGAGAAGGATGCGTAGACCGCCCCCAGACAATCGAGGTGGAGATCCCGCCCGGCGTCGATACCGGCACGCGCATCCGCCTTACCGGCAAAGGCGAGGCGGGCCCCCGCGGGGCACCGCCGGGCGATCTGTATATCTTCGTGCATGTCCGCCCGCACCCGGTGTTCCAGCGCGAGGGGACGACGCTGCTCTCCCGTGTTCCGATCAGCTTCACGACCGCCGCACTTGGCGGCAAGGTCGAGATTCCCGATCTCGGCGGCGAGACCAACACCGTCGATATCCCGGCCGGTATTCAGTCGGGCAAACAGCTGCGCGTGCGCGGCGCGGGGATGCCCGTGCTTCAGGGCCGGGGGCGCGGCGATCTGGTGGTCGAGATCGCGGTCGAGACGCCGACGAAGCTCAGCAAGGAACAAAAGGCGCTGCTCGAACAGTTCCGCGAGACAGAGACGGGCGAGGAATGCCCTGAATGCCGCGGCTTCTTCGAACGCCTGAAGGATGCGTTCGGGGCCTAGTACAAAAGGCCCGGCAACGGATCGGCCTTCAAACTCGTTCGGTCGCCAGCACCTCGCTCCGGATCCGCTCCAGCAACGCCGGATCGGCCCGCAGCCGCTCGCGTTCCTCCTCGAGAATGGCGAGAAAGACCTTGCGCTTGAAGGTGGCGGGATCGATCGCCTCGTCTCGCTTCTCAATGGTCGAGCAGACCAGGTCTATCATCCGCTCCGCTCCGTGGAGCCGACCCCAAAGATAGTCGTTTTCGCGATAGGCGCGGCTGAAGAACGCCCCGAAGTTGTAGAACTCGATTCCCCGCAACGTCGCACGCGTGCCGCCTTCACGGATCGAACGCGCATCGTCGGGGCTGATCCGGTCGACCTTGATCGGGTCGAACTCGGTAAGCGCATCGTCCCGCACCAGCGGCAGGGTTGCCACGTCGTAGAACGGGAAGCCGAGATAGGTCAGCAGCATCAGTCGCCGAAGATTCTTCGGCATCTTCTCGAGGGCCTCAGCCAGCATCTGCTCGGCCATTTCGTCGACCTCGGGGAGCAGGCGACGCGCCGCGAGCGCATCGATTACCGCGGAAGGATCGTCGACTATGTTTGCTGCGAGCAAGGGGAAATCCTCGCCCAGATCGTTCGCCCTTTCGCGTGCGAAGTAGAGCGCGAGGATCCTGTAGATCGCGTCGCGTGCTTCCTCGACCGCTGCATCCGGAATCTCCGGATCGGCATCCCACTCGCGCGACAGCCGGCGCGCGAGCAGGCGCAGACGGCGCACGCGAAAGCCAACGTCGTGCGCACGGAAGAAGGCGATCGCCCCCGCGCTCGCGCCGCCCGAAGGCGCGGAGAGCCGGTCGAGTCCCCGCTCCGATAGGGCATTGCGCAGCATGGCGATGATCGGGCGCGCGTCGGGTAGCTTGAGCTCAGGAGCGGCCTCGAACACCAGTTCGGCGAGGCTCTCCACGATCCCGGTAAACTTCGCCTGTGCGTAAGACTGGAAGGCATAGCCGGCTTGTTCGGCGGCGGCCTGCTGTGCCTTCGCGCGCCATGCATTGAGCCGCCTCGGCGTGGGTCGGTCGAGGAACAGCGTCAGCCCGAACAGGCGCTCCACTGCGGCTTCGACGTCTGGCCGCAGCGCCGCTATCATGTGCTGGCGTCGCTCCGCTTCTTGCGACTGACGTTCGAGCACTTCCAGATTGTCGCGGATCGGCTGCTCGCGCGGGATCGTCGAAAGCGATCCGAAGATCGCGCCGAAGAAACCGACCGGATCGTCGTTCCGCTCGCGGATCGAGTGTGTGCGGTCGGGGCGCGGGTCGATATAGACGAAGCGCCGGTCGACCTCCCGCTGGGCCGGGCGACCACGAAGTGCGTGCATTGCGCCTTCGAAGGGCTTGTTGACCAGCACCGACCCGTCGATCAGCGAGATCCCTTCCGCCGAGCCCTGCCGCAAGTTGACCGGCATCGCGCGCTCCAGGAACTTGTGTCGCTCGCTCCATTCGAGCTTCCGCTCGCGCGCGAGGCGATCGATCTCCTTGAGCTGCAGCGGTGGAAATGCACCGGGGAAGCTCGCGGTGGCACGGGCGGCGAACGTGAGCTCCAGCGGGTCGGCGAGATCGTGCCCGCCCTCCGCAGGTGTGCGGGCGGTGAACCCGATCGGAAGGCGGTGCTCGCTCTCCTCCACCACCGGCGGACTGTTGAGCCGCAGCAGTTCCAAGTGTCCGCGGAAGTCGGTGGTCGTCACCATGAGATCGATCGGATGACGGGGCGGCAGCAGCGGCTTGCCGCAGGGCGCGTTCGCCATTGCATCCAGCGCTTCGAACAGGAGGTGCGAGAAACCGATGCCGGAAAACGGCGGCTCGAACCAGCGTCCGCGTATGAAACCAGAAACCTTGCGTCGCACTTCCGCCTGCGTTTCCGGCGCGACGCTCTCGGACACGGCGTTCCCGGGCCGCTGGAGCAGCCACCAGGCGATTGGCTGCGCCCAATACTTGGCGAAGCGCCAGACCGGCTCCGCCTTGGGATCGACCAGGCGCTCCACATCCGCCGCCGACAACCACAGCTCCGTCAGAGGTTCCAGCGAACGCCCAGAATGGATGGCCTGGGCCAGGAACACCGCGTTGATGCCCCCTGCGCTGGCACCGCTGAGAATGTCCGGCAGCACGCGCAGCTTGAGCCCATGCTCCGCTTCGATCGCTTCCAGCAGCTCCCGATAAACTCCTTGCACACCGTCGGCGGGCGGATCGGACGCATGGAACGCGCGGCTCGCGCTGGCGAGCTTCCAGATCTCCTTCGTGACCCCGTGCATGTAGACCGCCAGGCTGACCCCGCCATAGCAGACGAGTGCGATCCTCAGTTCCTTCTGCCGCATCGGGCGCCTTGTGGCGGGCAATTGCGGCGAAGGCAATTGCGTTCCATAAATGTTCCGTTTATCGCGCTGCCATGGCCAAGTCGAAGAAGCGCTATATCTGCCAGGCCTGTGGCTCGGTCTCACCGCGCTGGCAGGGGCAGTGCCCCGATTGCGCGGAGTGGAACACGCTGGTCGAAGACGCGCCGGCGACCGTTTTCTCGCAGAAGCACGATCTGTCGAGCGGGGGCAGGGCGATTGCGTTCGAGCCCCTGGACGCACCCGGCGAGGCACTGACCCGGCGCACGACCGGGCTCGCGGAGTTCGACCGCGCACTTGGCGGCGGCCTCGTACCAGGTTCGGCGATCCTGATGGGCGGCGACCCCGGCATCGGCAAGTCGACGCTGCTGCTTCAGGCAGCGGCGAAGATCGCCAAGGCGGGGAACGAGACGGTCTATGTCAGCGGGGAGGAAGCGGCGGGCCAGGTGCGCCTCCGCGCCTCACGCCTCGGGCTTGCCGACGCCCCGATCCGCCTCGCGGCGGCAACCTCGGTGCGGGATATTCTCACGACCCTGAACACCATGCCGCCGCCTGCGCTGCTGGTGATCGATTCGATCCAGACGATGCATTCGGACACGATCGAGGGTGCGCCCGGCACGGTCAGTCAGGTTCGCGGATGCGCGTTCGAGCTGATCCGCTATGCCAAGGAGAACAGCGTCGCGCTGGTGCTCGTGGGTCACGTGACCAAGGATGGCACCATCGCCGGGCCGCGCGTGCTGGAGCACATGGTCGACGTGGTGATGAGCTTCGAGGGCGAGCGCAGCCATCAGTACCGCATTCTGCGCAGCCTGAAGAACCGCTTCGGACCCGTCGACGAGATCGGCGTCTTCGCCATGGCGGGGCAGGGGCTGGACGAAGTCGCCAACCCCTCGATGCTGTTCCTCTCGGGCCGGGACGAGCCGATGGCGGGCAGTGCCGTCTTCCCGGCGCTGGAAGGCACACGGCCGGTGCTGATCGAGGTCCAGGCCCTGATTGTGCGTCTCCAGAGCGGAGCGACTCCCCGCCGCGCTGTCGTGGGCTGGGACAACGGGCGCCTGGCGATGCTGCTCGCCGTGCTGGAGGCGCGCTGCGGGCTCAACTTCAGCTCGGCGGAGGTCTATCTCAACGTCGCGGGCGGGTATCGGCTGACCGACCCGGCGGCCGACCTCGCCGTGGGGGCAGCGCTGGTTTCCGCGCTCACCGACCGGCCGTTGCCACCCAAGAGCGTATGGTTCGGGGAGGTCTCGCTCGCCGGCGAAGTGCGCCCCGTCGCCCATTCGGCGCTGCGTCTGCGTGAATCGGCGAAGCTCGGCTTCGGCTGTGGTTTCGGGCCCGCGGAGGACAAGGCCGGACCGGCCAGCCCCTCCGAGTTCCGCTATCGCGGCATTCGGCAGCTCGCCAATCTCGTTGACCAGGTTATGGCCACCACCTAATTCAGCAGTGCTTATGGCGATCTTCGACATCATCGTATTGATCATCGTCGCCGTGGCCGCGATCGGCGGCTTCATGCGCGGCTTCGTCCAGGAGGTGCTCTCGCTGGCCGCATGGATTCTCGCGCTGTTCGCGATCCGCGCGCTTCATACGCCGCTCTACACGTGGTTCGAACCTTACGTCGGCACCGAAACGGGCGCTGCCGTGCTGGCCTTCGCGCTGCTGCTGCTGATCCCTTACGCTGCGATGAAGCTGATCGCCGGGCGAGCGGGCAATGCGTCCCGCAACTCGATTTTGGGCCCGATCGACCGCGTCCTCGGCTTTGGCTTCGGCATGATCAAGGGCGCGGTGATCGTCGTGCTGGCGTTCTCGCTGCTCGTGCTGGGCTACGACACGATCTGGGGCCTCGCCGGGCGACCCGACTGGATCACCACCGCACGCACGTATCCGGTCGTCAATGCCAGCGCCAACGAACTGGTCGAGATCGTTCAAGAGCGCCGCGCACAGCTGCGCCGTGAAGCCGAGGCGGAAGCGGCAGCCGAAGCGACACCATGACCGCCGCCGCTTCGAGGCCTCTCTACACACCCGAACTGCTAGCGCTCGCGGTCTCGCTCGCAGACAGCCCACTTGGCGACGAACTGCATCTGCGCGGTGAGGCGGTTTCGCGAACATGCGGCAGCAAGCTGCTCGTCGGGCTGCAGTGCGACGATGCAGGGCGGATCGAGCGGGTCGGCATGCAAGTATCGGCTTGCGCCGTCGGGCAGGCGTCCGCCGCCATTTTCGCCGGCGGTGCGCGTGGCAGAACTGCTGACGATCTCGCGGCGGCGGAAGAGGCGATCGCCGCCTGGCTCGCGGGCGGTGACACGCCCGCATGGCCTGGGATCGAGAAGATCGCCGCCGCCCAGGCGCATCCAGGGCGGCATGGTGCCGTCCTCCTCCCGTGGAGAGCCGCGCGCGCCGCGCTTTCCAAGGCGGCGCTGGCCGGCTAGATCGCTTCCACAGGGCGAGGGGATGGCTGGATGAGTGAAAGCGCGGCGTTGGCGCAGCGGGAGCCGACCGACGAGGAAATCCGACTGGTGATAGCGGCCTCATCGGCCGGCACGGTCTTCGAGTGGTACGATTTCTTCATTTACGGCACGCTGGCGGGGCTGATCGGCGCGGCCTTTTTCCCCAGCGGCAATGAGACGCTGCAACTTCTGCTCGTCTGGGCCGGGTTTGCCGTCGGGTTCGGATTCAGGCCACTGGGCGCAATCCTGTTCGGCTTCCTGGGCGATCGACTCGGGCGAAAATACACCTTTCTCATTACCGTAACGCTGATGGGCGTCGCGACTGCCGGCGTCGGCATGATCCCGAGTGCGGCAAGCATCGGGATCGCGGCGCCGATCATCGTGATAGGCTTCCGGATTCTTCAGGGCCTTGCCCTCGGCGGCGAGTACGGCGGAGCGGCGATCTACGTTGCCGAACATGCTCCGCTGGAGAAGCGCGGCTTCTATACAAGCTTTATCCAGGCAAGCGTTGTCGGCGGATTCGTGCTCTCGATCGCAGTCGTGCTCACATGCCGGCTGCTCATACCGGAAGACGAATTCACTGCATGGGGCTGGCGCATGCCATTCCTCCTGTCGATCGTCCTGCTCGCTATCTCGCTGTGGATGCGCCTGAAGCTCAATGAAAGCCCGGTATTCCAGGCGATGAAGGCGGAAGGCCGAACTGCCCCCAATCCGTTCGCAGAAAGCTTTCGGTATCCCGGCAACAAGAAGCGGATCTTCGTCGCACTGTTCGGCATCACAGGGGTACTCACGACGATCTGGTACACGGCCTTCTTCTCAAGCCTCTCGTTTCTTCGCGGCCCAATGCGAATGGACGAGCAGCTCGTGGAGATCGTGCTGTTCGTTGCGGGTCTGATCGCGATGTCGTTCTACCTCGTCGTGGGTCGCTGGTCCGATCGGATCGGGCGCAAGAAGCCGATCATCGTCGGTGCGATGCTGACGCTGGTGCTGCTCTTCCCGATGTTCTGGGGAATGGGCAAGCTCGCCAATCCGGCGCTCGCGGAGGCGGCCGAGGTGAACCCGGTAGTCGTTTCCGGCGCACAGTGCTCAACCGATCCGTTCGCCGAACTATTCGACCGTGAACAGACCGACTGCGGAAAGCTGCTCGAGACATTGACCGCCAATGGCGTCGCGTATTCCGTCGAGCGATCCGACCACCTCGCGCTGACGGTCGCCGAAGAACCCATCGCGCTGGATCCGAGCTGGTTCGAGGACGGGGCCGCCCGGCGCGCCGGGGTGCTGGCGGCACTGGAGACCCGAGGCTTCGACTTCTCCCGCCAGTCGCCGCCGCTCCTCAACGTCCTGGGAATAGTTGCGTTGCTGCTCGGCCTCGGCGTGCTGTCGGCCTTGACCTATGGCTCGGTTGCGGCCCTGCTCGCGGAGATGTTTCCACCACAGATACGCTATTCTTCGATGTCGATTCCCTATCACATCGGAGCAGGCTATCTTGGCGGGTTCCTGCCGCTGATTTCCGGCATCATCGTTGCACGCACCGGCGACGTCTATGCAGGGCTCTGGTACACGTGGGCCGTCGTCGCTTTTGGCGTGGTGGTCGCGTGGTGGGGCATCCCCGATGGGCCGCCGAGGGACTTCGAAGCCGATGCCTGACCTTCCGCCGCCGAGTCTGCGGCTGCGACTGGACAAAGACGCTCTCGCCAACAATTGGCGCACGCTTGATAGCATGTCGGGCACTGCAAGCGCAGGCGCGGCGGTGAAGGCCGATGCGTATGGACTCGGGGCGAACGAGGTGGTCCCTGTGCTGCGCAAGGCCGGGGTCAGAGACTTCTTTGTCGCGCATTGGAGCGAAGCACCCGACGTGTTGCGCCATGTCCCCCCGGCGCAGGTCGCTGTCCTGCACGGACCGGTACGCCCCGACGACGCGGCCTTTGCAAACGCGGCGGGGATCACGCCGGTGATCAACAGCCTCGGCCAGGCGAAGCGCTGGGCCGATGCTGGCGGGGGCCGCTGTCACCTGATGGTAGACACGGGTATCAATCGCCTGGGTGTCCCGTTGGCGGAGATCCACGACCCAGCCATAGCAGCGCTCCAGATCGACCTGCTGATGTCCCATCTCGCCTCGGCGGATGAGGAGAGCGCGCTTAACGCCCGGCAGCTCGAACGCTTCCGCTCGGCATGTGCGGCCGTGCCTGCACGGCGCAGAAGCCTTGCCAACAGTGCGGGTATCGCACTGGGACCGGATTTCGCCTTCGATCTCACGCGGCCCGGCCTGGCGCTCTACGGCGGCGTTCCCCGCGATGAATTCGCAGGCTCGGTACGGCAGGTCGCCTTTCCGCAAGCGGCAGTGATCCAGGTGCGAGAACTCGCCGCCGGCGACACCGTCGGCTACAACGCGACCTTCACTGCTCGCAAAGCCATGCGCGCCGGGATCGTCTCGCTTGGTTATGCGGACGGCTTTTTGCGCTGCCGAGGCGCGGGCGGCGTGTTGCGTTGCGGCGAGGCCCGCTTGCCGCTGCTCGGAAAAGTATCGATGGACATGATCGTAGTGGACTTGGCCGACGCTCCCGAAGTGCAGGAAGGCGACTGGCTCGAGATCCCCTTCGACCTCGCCGCCACGGCAGAGATCAGCGGGCTCTCGCAGTACGAACTCCTGACCACGCTCGGGCGCCGTTTCCGCCCATAGCCGACGGCGATGTTGCGCCGCACATACTGCACCTGCTAATGCAGCATAAACGCAGCATTCCCGGGATATGTAATGGCCAGAAATCAGGGCGGAACGGACGATCCGATCATCATCAAGAAGTACGCCAACCGGCGACTCTACAATACCGGCACCTCCAGCTACATCACGCTCGATGATCTCGCCAGGATGACACGCGAAGGCGTGCAGTTTCAGGTAGTGGACGCGAAAACCGGCGACGACATAACCCACTCGATACTGACCCAGATCATCATGGAGGAAGAGGCCAGCGGTGAGCATATGCTGCCGGTCAGCTTTCTGCGCGACCTGATCTCGATGTACGGCAATTCGATGCAGGCGATGATGCCGAGCTACCTCGAAGCGAGCATGGCCAACTTCCGCGAGAATCAGGCCAAGCTGCAGGAGGCCTTCAAGGAAGGCATGGGCAACAACCCGTTCGCCAGGATCGCCGAAACGAACATGGCGATGATGCGTGCCGCAACGGAAGCCTTCATTCCCGGGTCGAGGACGAACGAGGCTCCCCGCGGGAGCAAGCAAGACACAGAGATCGCCGCCTTACGGGAACAGATGGCAGCGATGCAAAAAAAGCTGGACGAACTCGGCAACTAGCGCGAACGGGCCGACCTCCAACGACGACGAACCGCAGGAATTCACGTGTCCCAGATCCGCCATGCGCTGAACACCCGGCGCGCCGACGATTTCGCCCAGTGGTACCAGGAAGTGATCTCGGCCGCCGACATGGCCGAGGAGTCGGGCGTGCGCGGGTGCATGGTGATCAAGCCGTGGGGCTACGGCATCTGGGAACGGGTCCAGCGCCTGCTCGACGCGCGGATCAAGGCCACCGGGCACGACAACTGCTATTTTCCGATCTTCATCCCGCTCTCGAACTTCGAGCGCGAGGCGAGCCATGTCGAAGGTTTCGCCAAGGAGATGGCGGTCGTCACACATCACCGTCTCATCGCGGACGGCGAGGGCGGGCTGGTGCCCGACCCCGAGGCGAAGCTAGAAGAGCCGCTGGTCGTCCGGCCCACGTCGGAAACGATTATCGGCGATGCTATGGCGCGCTGGGTGCAATCGTGGCGCGACCTGCCGCTGAAGCTCAACCAGTGGGCCAACGTGGTGCGCTGGGAAATGCGCACGCGCATGTTCCTGCGCACCAGCGAGTTCCTCTGGCAGGAAGGGCACACGGCGCATGAGAGCGCCGAGGAAGCGAAGGAGCACACCCTGCGAATGCTCGAGGTCTACCGCGCCTGTGCAGAGGAAGACATCGCGATGCCCGTCGTTGCGGGCGAGAAGCCGGAGCATGAGCGTTTCCCGGGGGCCGTCGAGACCTGGTCGATCGAAGCGATGATGCAGGACGGCAAGGCGCTCCAGGCCGGCACATCGCACTATCTCGGGACCAACTTCGCGGAAGCCGCGGGCATTCGCTATCAGGATCGCGAAGGCACTCAGCAGTTCTGCCACACCATCAGCTTCGGTCTCTCGACGCGAGTGGTGGGCGGCATGATCATGGTCCATGGCGACGACGACGGATTGCGCGTGCCGCCCAAGCTTGCTCCGTGGCAGGTCGTGATCCTGCCCATGCTGCGCGACGATGAACGCGATGCTGCATTGCTCGAGTATTGCGAAGGCCTGCGTGCGGCACTTGCCGGGGCGTCTGTCTTCGGCGAACCCGTGCGCGTCCTGCTCGACGACAAGCCGGGCAAGGCCGCGGCGAAGCGCTGGGATTGGGTACGCAAGGGAGCGCCGGTAATCGTCGAGGTCGGGGGCCGCGACATGGAGAACGGCGTCGTCTCGCTGCTCCGCCGCGACCGGCTGTGGGGCGAAAACGCTAAGCCGGCCTTCGAAACGCCGGCACGCGACGAGGCAGGTCGGGCCATCCCCGGACTGCTCGGAAAGATCCAGGAGGCGCTGTTCGCCGAAGCGCGCGACCGGCGCGAGGCGAACATCACGCGCGGGATCGAGAGCATGGACGCGCTGAAAGAGTTCTTCGCCTCCGGCGGCCGTTATCCGGGCTGGGTCGAGGTGCAGTGGGCCAAGCCGACGGGCGCCGCGCTGGACAAGGTCGTCGAAGACCTCAAGGCGCTCAAGCTGACGGTGCGAAACGTGCCGATCGGTTCCGTGCCGGCCGACGGCACGTGCCTCTTTACCGGGGAACCCGCGATGGAGCGGATCCTGATCGGCAAGGCGTACTGACGCGTGCACGAGCCCGGCGTTCGCTGGGACTCGCGTCTGCATTGTAGAGGTCTTGTATTCGAGTGGTTTGGCGGCAAGAGTGCGCGCCATGCACAAGATCCTGCCGCTCGCCGCCTTTCTCGTCACCGCCCCCGCCGCCGCGCAGGGCAACCCCGCCGACAACGTTTCGCAGGAGCGACTGCGATCGGATGTCGAACGCCTGGTGGGCTTCGGCACGCGTCACACGCTTTCCGAGCAGGATAGTGACGCGCGCGGCATCGGCGCAGCGCGGCGCTGGGGCGAAGCCCAGTTTCGCGCCGCAAGCGAAGCCTGCGGCGGCTGCCTGGAGATCGCGCTGCCGGAGCGCGTGATCCAGGGCAACCGCGTGCCCGAACCGACGCGCCTGGTGAACGTCGTGGCCATCCAGCGCGGGAGCGAACGCCCTGACGAGGTCGTGATCGTCCAGGGGCATATCGACAGCCGCGTCTCCGACGTGGCGGACTTCACCAGCGACGCGCCGGGCGCCAACGACAACGCTTCGGGTACCGCGCTGGTGCTGGAGGCGGCGCGCGTGCTCTCGCAGAACGAATACCCCACCACGATCGTCTACGCGCTGCTCTCGGGCGAGGAGCAGGGACTCTACGGCGGGCAATTGCTGGCCGACTACGCGGAGGAGCAAGGCTGGACGGTCAAGGCGGTCCTCAACAACGATATCGTCGGCGGCTCCTGCGGGTCTGACGGCTATTGCGACGATGCGCATGTGCGCGTCTTCTCCGAAGGCCCGCGCGCCGACCTGACCGACGCGATTCGCGCGGCACAGCGCCGCAATGGCGGCGAGAACGACAGTCCCGGCCGGAACATCTCCCGCTGGCTCGACCAGCTTGCCGAGGCCGATCCCGCAGGTCTCGACGTGCGGCAGATCTGGCGCACCGACCGCATGGGGCGGGGCGGCGACCAGATTCCATTTTTGGAGAAGGGCTACCCCGCCGTCCGCATCTCCGTCGCGGTCGAGGATTACGATCACCAGCACCAGGACCTGCGTGTCGAGGATGGCGTGACCTACGGCGATACGATCGACGAGATGGATTTCGCTTATCTGGCGAAAGTCACCCGCTTCAATGTTCGCGCGCTCGACGCGTTGGCACAGGCGCCGATGCCGCCCGCGCCGACGGCGGAGGCGGCGGTGCAGACCTTCACCGAGATCACCTGGGACGAGGTCCCCGGCGCCGCAGGCTACACGATTTGGCAGCGCCGCACCGACGAGCCCTACTGGCGCGAGAAGCCGGTGATCGAGAATGTGGTCGCGACAAGTGCGAAGCTCGAAGGCGTCCGGGGCGACGACTGGATATTCGGCGTCAGCGCGCGCGCTGCGGACGGTACGCAAAGCCCGATTGCGAGCGCGGTCCCGGCCGGCGGGTTCGCGCCGGTCGCTGAAACCCAACCCTGATCCAATCGTATTGAGTCCAAGCTGCCTGCGCAGCGGAAGGGGCGGGGCCGGGCACGCATTCCGGCGTTCTGACTTCGCTCGACATGAACGGACCGGAGGCATAGGGCACGGCCATGGCCCGCTACACCCAAGGCTTGCCCTCGCGCGAGCAGATCCTCGAATTCATCCAGACCTCGGACACCCCTGCGGGCAAGCGTGAGATCGCCAAGGCTTTCGGCCTCAAGGGGCAGGAGAAGATCGCGCTGAAGAAGCGCCTGAAGGACATGGCCGAGGAAGGCCTGATCGACGGCAAGAAAACCGCCTATCACCGGATGGGCGGAGTGCCCAAGGTCACCGTCCTGCGCGTGGTCGAGATCGACGACGGCGAAGCCTTCGCGATCCCCGATGCCTGGCAGCCCGACGATGGAAGCCCGCCTCCGCGGCTGCGCGTCATCGAGGGAAAGAAGGGCAAGACTCGGCAGGCGGCACTGAAGACCGGCGACCGCGTGCTCGCGCGTACCGAAGAAACGGGACGCGGGTGGAAAGCGCACGTCATGAAGAAGCTCCCGGCCCGCACCGAGGGACTGATGGGCGTGGTCGAGATCGACGCGAGTGGGAAAGGCTGGCTGGCGCCGGTCGACAAGCGGGTGCGCAATTCATCGCCGATCGCCGATCTCGGCGGGGCGGAGGAAGGGCAACTCGTCCTCGCCGAACCTGCCGGACGGTCGCCGCGTTCGGGAGTCAACGTGGTCGAGGTGCTCGGCGATCCGCTCGAACCGCGCAGCTTCTCGCTCATCGCCATTGCCAAGCACGGTATCCCGCACATTTTCCCCGAAGCCACGATCGAAGAAGCCGAGCGTGCGGCCGAGCTGCCGCTAAGCGAGGACAAGCGCGAGGATCTGCGCCACCTGCCGATCGTCGCGATCGACCCGGCCGACGCGCGCGATCACGACGATGCGATCTGGGCCGAGCCTGACGGCGAAGGCGGTTACCGCGCACTCGTCGCGATTGCCGATGTGAGTTTCTACGTCCGGCCCGGCGGTCAGATCGACCGTGAGGCACGCAAGCGCGGCAATTCAGTCTATTTTCCCGACCGCGTCGTGCCGATGCTGCCGGAAGTGCTGAGTGCCGACGTCTGCTCGCTCAAGCAGGACCAGGACCGCGCGGCGATGGCCTGCCACTTGCGTATCTCGCCGGAAGGCAAGGTGACCAAGTGGCGCTTCACCCGCGCGCTGGTGCGGATTGCCCACAACGTCGCCTACGAGGATGCGCAGAAGGCGATCGACGAGGGCGAGGCCCCAGAACACCTGCAGCACCTGTGGGGCGCATGGAAGCTGCTGTTCGCTGCCCGCAACGCACGGGATCCGCTCGAGCTCGAACTGCCGGAGCGGCGGGTGGTGCTCGACGAGCAGGGCAAGATCGCCGAGATCGCCGTCCGCGAACGGCTCGACGCGCACCGCGTGGTCGAGGATTTCATGATCGCAGCGAACGTCGCTGCGGCCAAGGCGCTGGAGAGCAAGACCGCGCCTGTCGTCTACCGCGTCCACGAGCCGCCGAGCCGAGAGAAGCTGGTCGCGCTAAAGGACTATCTCGCCACCTTCGGCCGAACGCTGGCGCTGGGCCAGGTCATCACGCCCGGCCTGTTCAACCGCATGCTCAAGGACGTGACCGACGAGAGCGAGAAGGCGCAGGTGATGGAAGCCGTGCTGCGCACGCAGACGCAGGCCTATTACGGCCCGCAGAACGCCGGGCACTTCGGCCTCGCGCTGGGCTCCTACGCGCACTTCACGTCACCGATCCGACGCTACGCCGACCTGCTCGTGCACCGCGCGCTGGTGGATGCGTTCGGGCTCGAGCAACCGGCGCCCAAAGGCGGCGCCATACCGCCTACGACGGGCCTGTCTGACCGCGATCGCGACGATCTGTCCAAGGTCTCGGACGCGATCAGCGCAGCCGAACGCCGCGCGATGGAAGCCGAACGCGACACGATCGACCGATATGTCGCAGCCTGGCTTGCGGGACGGGTGGGCGAAACGTTCGAGACGCGCATCACGGGCGTGCAGCCATTCGGCTTCTTCGCCACCATCATGGGGCTTGGCGGCGACGGACTCGTGCCGGTCTCGACCCTTGGTGCGGAGCATTTCTACTACGACGAGGCGGCGCAGGCTCTGGTTGGGGCGGACAGCGGCACGCGCTATGCGAGCGGGGACCGGCTCAAACTGAAGCTCGGCGAAGCGAACCCACTCACCGGCGCCCTCAAGTTCGAACCGCTCAATGCCGACGGCAGCGCGATCGAACCGCGCGGCGATCGCTCTGCTCCGCGCGGGCGGAAGACCGGCAAGTTCGTTCAGGGCAAGCGGGGGCGTCCGGGCAATATCCGCCATCAGGGACGCGGCAAGAAACGCTAGCCGAGCGCGGCGCGAAGGCGCTCGCCGGTTTCGCGATCCGCGGGGAAGAATGCTTCGATCGCGATTTCCGACAGCGTGATGTCGAGAGGTGATCCGAACACCGTCGTAGTCGAGATGAACGACAGGCGCCCATGCGGGGTGTCGAGCTGCAACGGTACTGCGATCGCACCGCCATGCGCCTGCGGCGGCGGGCCGGGCGAGCGATAGGGGATTGCACGCAGCTCGGCTTCGAGTCGCTCGAGCACCGGGTCGCCGGTCGCCTCGATCTGTGCCGAAAGCCGCGCGAGCAGATGCGCGCGCCATTCGGCGAAGTTCGCGATCTGCGGCGCGATGCCGCGCGGATCGAGAGCGACACGCAGCACGTTGACCGGCGGCTCGAGCAGTTCGGGTGCAACTCCGGCCAGCAGCAGCGGCAGGGCCGCGTTGGCCGCGACCAGATTCCACGCCCGGTCGACAGCGAGGGCGGGGTAGGGCTCATGGCCCGCGAGAACCTGCTCGACGATCGCCCGTGCATCGCTGAGCTGCGGATCGTCGAGCGGCCGCTCGCGATGCGCGGGGGCATATCCGGCGGCGATCCGCATCGCATTATGCGCGCGCATCGGCATACCCAGCTCGCGCGCTAGACGGTCGATCACCGAAGTGCTCGGCGCGCTGCGGCCCGTTTCGATGAAGCTGAGGTGCCGGGCGGATATCTCGCTCGCGAGCGCGAGGTCGAGCTGACTGACTTTCCGCCGCGCGCGCCATTCGCGCAGCATCTCACCAAGAGGGGCCTGTTCCATGGGATATTTCCTATCGTGTGAGCAGTGTGAGCACCATTACCCGCCAGGTAATCGACTTGCCTCACTGCGCCTGCGACCAATGCGCTTGTCCAACCAACGGAGTAAAGCACATGCGCAATATCACTCTTACGCAAGCCCTGGTCCTCGACGCGGCGAGCTGTACGCTCTTCTTCGCGCTCTGCGTGGGTACCACTGCTACCGTGGCGAGTCTGCTGGGCCTGCCCACCACGATTGTTGCCACAGCGGGGTGGATCTGCCTGCCGGTGGCGGCGCTACTGGCGTTCCTCGCTTACAGGCCGTCGCGTCCGCTGCTGGCAGTTGTGGTCATCGGTAACGCCGGATGGGTGCTCGCCAGCCTGGCGGTCTGGCTGCTCCACCTCAACGCGCTGACCGGACTCGGCCATGCCGTCATCATTGCGCAGGCGATCGTGGTCGAGCTGTTCGTGATTCTCGAATGGCGGGGCCTGAAGGCGCTCGGCGCGCGGCCTTCCGCCGCCTAGCTCAACTGGTCGATTGCTTCCGAGCTCAGAGAGCCCGGGATCACGAAGAGAGGGCAGGGCAGCGAGCCGGCGTGCGCGGAAAAATGCGTCACGAGCGGCCCAGGCCCTCCCTCCGCTGCCGAGCCCAGCACCAGTGCGGCGACCTCCGGATGCTCGGCAAGGTATTCCTTGATCACCGCCTGTCCTTCGCCGACCCGCACCGCGATGGTCGGCATCTTGCCGCTTTCGGAGTAGAGATTGCCTGCGGCGCTCGTGGCCATGACTTCGGCACGATCGCGGGCTTCCTGCTCGATCGTCGCCTGGACGCCGCCGAAGGCGTTGAAGCTCTGCGGCTGGACCAGCGCGAGGATATGCACCGCGCCGCCGGTCGCCGACGCGCGGCGCGCGGCGAACCGCAGCGCTTTGCGCGCTTCCTCGGTCTCGTCCATGATCACGAGATAGACCCGCATGCATTGCCCTCCGGCGTCGGGTATCCGATGAAATCGTATTCCGCGCAAGGACCTTGCCCGTGCGCGCCAAATTGGCCAGAGCAGGGCCGAAAAATTCGCGAGGACCCGACGTAAACATGCCCACGCCGATCAAGATGCCCGCCCTTTCGCCCACCATGGAGGAGGGCACGCTCGCCCGATGGCTCGTGAAAGAGGGCGATCAGGTCAGCGCCGGCGACGTGATGGCCGAGATCGAGACCGACAAGGCGACAATGGAATTCGAAGCGGTCGACGAGGGAACGATCGTCAAGATCGAGGTGCCCGAAGGCACGGAGGGTGTGAAAGTCGGGACCGTGATCGCCACGCTTGCGGGCGAGGACGAAGACCCCGAAGAGGCGAAGGCGGCGACGTCGGCGGAATCGAAGTCCGCCAAGAGCGAAGAGAGCGAAAAGAAGGACGAAGCCACAGCGAAGGCTGGGGCCTCGGGCGGTGAAGAAAAACCGTCCGACGCACAGCCCGAGGCCCCCGCCTCCGCGGGGGCTCAGGCGAAAAAGGCTCCTGCCGCACCCAAGGTAGAGGGCGACCGGATTATCGCTTCTCCGCTCGCGAAGCGCATCGCCGAGCAGAAGGGAATCGATCTCGCCTCGGTCAAGGGAAGCGGGCCGAACGGGCGAATCGTGAAGACGGATGTCGAGAGTGCGCCGGCGGCCACCGCGCAGGCGCAAGCTCCTTCCAAGGCCGCGGAGCCGGCAAAGGCCGCTGCCCCTGCGGGCGCCCAGCAGAGCGAATTCGGCGCGCCTTACGAGGCACAGAAGCTCAACAACGTGCGCAAGGTCATCGCGCGCAGGCTGACGGAAGCAAAGCAGACGATCCCGCACATCTACCTCACGGTGGACGTGCGGCTCGACGCGCTGCTGAAGCTGCGCGGGGAGCTCAACGCCAGCCTCGAGGCAGACGGCGTCAAGCTCTCGGTCAACGATCTCCTGATCAAGGCTCTCGCGCGGGCACTGCAGCGCGTGCCGCAGTGCAACGTCAGCTTCCAGGGCGACGAGCTCCACCAGTACACGCGGCAGGATATTTCCGTTGCGGTTGCGGCGCCGAGCGGACTGATCACTCCAATCGTGGTCGATGCCGGACGCAAGGGCCTGGCGCAGATCTCGACCGAGATGAAGGAGCTCGCGGGCAAGGCGCGCGACGGCAAGCTGCAGCCGCACGAGTATCAGGGCGGCACGGCCTCGATCTCGAACCTCGGCATGTTCGGGACCAAGCAGTTCGACGCCGTGATCAATCCGCCGCAGGCGATGATCCTGGCGGTCGGCGCGGGCGAGAAGCGGCCTCATGTGATCGATGGCGCGCTTGGCGTCGCCACGATGATGACCGCCACCGGCAGTTTCGATCACCGCGCGATCGATGGTGTCGACGGCGCGAAGCTGATGGATGCCTTCAGGAACCTGGTCGAGAATCCGATGGGGCTTCTCGTCTGACGTGGGCCTGCTGCCCGCCATCCTGCTGACCGCGCAGGTCATAGGTCCGCCCGCGCCCCCGACCGAACCGGTCGGCGAAGTGCGCGTGCCGATGATCGGACGCGAAGGACCCGGGGTGGATGCCTGCGGAGGGATCGCGCGCATCGCAACCTACGACGAAGAGGAGCCGGTGCGCGAGCGCCCCGATCCCGAGGCTCCCGAAGCCGAGAAGCTTCCGCACAAGGCGCTCGTCTGGCTGTGCGAGGCGGATGGCGAGTGGCAGGGCATCGTCTATCCCTCAGGCGAGTTCCAGGACCTCGGCGACTGCCGCGTCAGCAGCCCGGTGCCGGAGAGCCGCCTGTATGACGGGCCGTGCCGCCATGGCTGGGTCCTGGCCGAGAACCTCGAACTGGTGGTGGGGTGACCGGCATGAATACCGCCGGCGCCCCCATGATCCGCGTCACCGCCATGCCGGCGGACACCAACCCTTATGGGGGCGTGTTCGGGGGGTGGCTGATGAGCCAGATGGCACTCGCTGCCGGGTCGCTTGCGAGCCGTGTGGGGCGGGGCAAGGCGGTTGTCGTCTCCGCCACCGACTTCGCATTCCCCGGCGCGATGGCGGTGGGTGACGAACTCTCGGTCTATTGCGAGGTGCTGGCGACGGGGAATACCTCGTTGACCATCGCCGCCGAATCGGTCGCCCGCGAACGCAATGGCGAGGCGACGGTCAAGGTCGCAGGCGGCACGTTCAAGTTCGTGCTGCTGGATGAAGACGATCGTCCGCGCACCGCCGTCCTGCCCGGAAAAGTTTCCACCTGAGGTAATCCTATTACGCCCGATTTTCCCCTTTCCTACATGGTAGCGACTGTGAAAGGGATCGGGTGCGCCAATCAGACTTCACGAGGCAATTCGACCAATGGCTGACAAATACGACGTTATCGTGCTCGGTTCGGGTCCCGGCGGGTATGTCGCGGCGATCCGCTGCGCCCAACTGGGGCTGAAAACCGCAATCGTCGAGCGCGAGAACCTGGGGGGCATCTGTCTCAACTGGGGCTGCATTCCGACCAAGGCGCTCCTGCGCTCGGCCGAGATCTTCCACTACATGCAGCACGCGCAGGATTATGGGCTGAAAGCCAAGGAGATAGAGGCCGATCTTGAAGCGGTGGTGAAGCGCAGCCGCGGCGTCGCCAAGCAGCTCAACCAGGGCGTCACGCACCTGATGAAGAAGAACAAGATCGCCGTTCACATGGGCGAGGGGACCATGACCGGCCCGACCTCGATGACCGTCAAAGGCGACAAGGGCGAGGAGAAGCTGGAGGCGAAGCACGTGATCGTCGCGACCGGCGCGCGGGCCCGGGACCTTCCGTTCGCGAAGGCCGACGGGAAGCGCGTTTGGACCTATCGCCATGCGATGACTCCGCAGGAGATGCCGAAGAAGCTGCTGGTCATCGGCAGCGGTGCGATCGGGATCGAATTCGCGAGCTTCTACAACGATATGGGTGCCGAAGTTACGGTTGTGGAAATGCTCGACCGGATCGTGCCCGTGGAGGACAAGGACGTCTCCACCTTCCTCGAGAAGTCGCTCACCAAGCAGGGCATGACGATTATGACGGGGGCGGGCGTCGAGGACCTGAAGGTCGGCGCGAGCGGCGTGAAGGCGAAAATCAAGGCGAAGGACGGCAAGACCTCCGACACCGAGTTCAGTCACGTGATCGTCGCCGTCGGGATTCAGCCCAACACCGAGAACGTCGGGCTCGAGAAGCTCGCCGAGATGGACCGCGGTTTCATTCAGATCGATCCCTACGGCCGCACGAAGACCAAGGGCCTGTGGGCGATCGGCGACTGCACGCCGGGGCCGTGGCTGGCGCACAAGGCGAGCCACGAAGGCGTGACCGCGGCCGAAGCGATCGCGCAGGAGCTGGGCAACAAGGACGTCCACCCGCACCCGCTCGACCGCAACAACATTCCCGGCTGCACCTACTGCCATCCGCAGATCGCCAGCGTCGGCATGACCGAGGCGAAGGCGAAGGAAGCCGGTCACGAAGTGAAGGTCGGCAACTTCCCCTTCATCGGCAACGGCAAGGCGATCGCGCTGGGCGAGGCGGAAGGCTTCATCAAGACCGTGTTCGACGCGAAGACCGGCGAACTGCTCGGCGCCCATATGATCGGCGCCGAAGTCACCGAGCTGATCCAGGGCTATACCGTCGGCAAGACGTTGGAGACGACCGAGGCAGAGCTGATGCAGACGGTCTTCCCGCATCCGACTCTTTCGGAAATGATGCACGAGAGCGTGCTCGGCGCTTACGGACGCGCGCTGCACATCTGATCGGCACCTACGGGCACTAAGCGTCCCCGACGGGGACCCGGACGGGGGAGAGCGAGATGACCGAGTTCCTGATCCTCGCCTTCGTCATCATGATGGCGGGCGTGGTGGCCGTGCCGCTCGCCACGCGTTTCGGGCTTGGGTCGGTGCTTGGCTACTTGCTCGCGGGGATGGCGATTTCGCCATTGCTCGGCGCCCTTCGGGTCGACGTCAGTGCTCTTCAGGCCTTCGCCGAGTTCGGCGTGGTCATGATGCTGTTCATCGTCGGGCTGGAGCTCGAGCCGAAGAAGCTGTGGGAAATGCGCCGGCGCCTTGTCGGACTTGGGGGCGGGCAGGTCCTGCTGACCACGCTTGCGCTCGCCGGCGCGATGATGGCCGCGGGACAGGAGTGGCGCACTGCGATCGCGATCGGGATGGTACTCGCCCTCTCGTCCACCGCAATCATCGTGCAGACGCTCACCGAAAAGGGGCTGCTGAAGAGCGAGGGCGGTGAAGCAAGCTTTTCAGTCCTGCTCTTTCAGGATGTGGCGGTCATTCCAATGCTCGCCATTCTGCCGTTTCTTGCCTTGCCCGAACTCGCTACGGCAGGGGCCGCAAGCGCGGAGGCAGCTCATGGCCACGGCGGCGGCTTCAACCTGACCGAAGGCATGCCGGTCTGGCTCTCCGGCCTGACGACGCTTGCCGCGGTCGGAGCGGTCGTGCTCATCGGCACCTATCTCACCCGGCCGGTCTTCCGCTTCATCGCTGCGGCGCACTTGCGCGAGCTGTTCACCGCCACGGCGCTCGTCTTCGTGATCGGCATCGCGCTGCTGATGACCATCGTCGGCCTCTCGCCCGCGCTCGGCACTTTTCTGGCTGGGGTGGTCCTAGCGAACAGCGAATACCGGCACGAGCTCGAAAGCGACATCGAGCCGTTCAAGGGCCTGTTGCTGGGCCTGTTCTTCATTACCGTCGGGGCGGGAATCGACTTCACGCTGGCAATGGAGAACTGGAACACGGTTCTGTTCTGGGCAGCGGTCGTGATCGCGGTGAAGGCTGCGGTTCTCGCGCTCATCGCGCGCGTGGCCGGGATCCGGCGTCAGGCGTCTTGGCTCTTCTCTCTCAGCCTGGCGCAGGCGGGGGAATTCGCGTTCGTGCTGATCGGTTTTGCCGTGGCCAATTTCGTCCTCGACGGCGAAACCGCGGACATGCTGCTGCTGATCGTGGCGCTCACGATGCTCGCAACACCACTGCTGTTCATCGCTTATAGCAGACTGATCGAGGCGGCCTATTGCCGCGGGGAAGAGCGCGAGGCGGACACGATCGAGGAGGAGAACCCGATCATCATTGCGGGGCGGGGGCGGGTCGGCGGGATCGTCGACCGCATGCTCGACGCCGCCGGGCGCCGGGCGACGGTGATCGACTACGATTCGACGCATCTCGAGCATCTGAAGAAGTTCGGCGTGAAGAGCTATTTCGGCGACGCGACGCGGCCCGACCTGCTGGCGTCCGCCGGGATCGCCCGCGCAAGGCTGCTGATCGTGGCACTCGACGAGCGGGAGCAGATCGACAAGCTCGTCCAGTATGCGATCAAGAACTTTCCGCAGCTCCACGTCATAGCGCGTGCCATCGATCGTGACCACGTCTACCACCTGTGGGCGATGGGCTGCCGCGACGTGATCCGCGAGACTTATGACGCGGCGATCCGCATGGGCCGCTCCGCCTACGAGGCGCTCGGTGCCGACCGGCAGGCGGCCCGCGCGATGGCGGATGCGTTTGAGGAAATGGACCGCACTTCGATGCGCGAGGTCGCGGACCTCTACCGGCTCGACATCCCGGCCTACGAGAACGAGCCGCTGCTCGCGAAGATCAGGGAGCTGCGCGCCGAGTGGGATCCCAAGCTGCGCGAGATGATGGACGACATCGTCCAGAGGGGACATTGAGCGAATGACGCAGGGTACGCACCACTACGTTCCGGATACGCGGAACGAGACCATTCTGATCGACGTGAACGGCGAGCATTTTCCGCGCGCCGAAGCGAAAGTCAGCGTGTTCGACAGCGGCTTCATGCTCGGTGACGGCGTATGGGAGGGGATCAGGCTGCACCACGGCCGCCTGGCCTTCCTTGACCGGCACCTTGATCGCCTGTGGCGAGGTGCCAAGGCCATCCACATGGACATCGGCGTCACACGCGACGAGCTCGAGCGGCGGCTCTATGCGGTGCTCGATGCCAACGGCATGACGGACGACGGGGTGCACATCCGCCTGATGGTCACGCGCGGTCTGCGCTCCACCCCCTATCAGGACCCGCGCGTGGTGGTGACGCCGGCGACCATCGTCATCATTCCCGAATGGAAGGAGCCGGCGCCCGAAACGGCGACGCGGATGCTTCGGCTGTTCACGGTTCACGTGCGCCGCGGCTACCCCGACGTGCAGGATCCGATGCTCAACTCGCATTCGAAGCTCAACTGCATCACGGCCTGCATCCAGGCGGCGCAGGCGGGGGCCGACGAAGGCCTGATGCTCGATCCGCACGGCTTCGTCGCGACCTGCAACTCGACGCACTTCTTCATCGTACGCGACGGCGAGATCTGGACCTCGAGCGGCGACTACTGCCTCGACGGCATCACCCGCAGAGTGGTGATCGAAGTGGCCCGCGAGGCAGGCATCCCGGTGTTCGAGCGCAACTTCTCGCTGACCCACGTCTATGGCGCCGACGAGGCGTTCACCACCGGTACTTTCGCAGGCGTGGCGCCGGTCGGCTCGGTCGATGGGCGGGCACTCGGCACCAAGCGGGGCCCGATGGTCGAGCGGCTTCAACAACGCTATCTCGAACGTCTCGCGCAGGATGTCGCGGGGAGGGGGCGGCCATGACCATCCGCATCGCCATGTGGTCGGGCCCGCGCAACATCTCGACGGCGATGATGCGCAGCTTCTCATCTCGCGCCGACTGCGCGGTCTCGGATGAGCCGTTCTACGGCGCATTTCTCGAAGCGACGGGTGAACCGCATCCAATGGCGGCAGAAACGGTCGCAACGATGGACTGCGACTGGCGCTCGGTGCTGGCGACGCAGTCTGGCGATCCACCAGGCGGTGAGCCGGTCTGGTACCAGAAGCACATGCCGCACCACATGGTCGGGCCGGTCGGCATCGCCGATATGCCCGATCATCGGCATGCCTTCCTGATCCGCGCGCCGGAGCGCGTGGTCGCAAGCTATCGTGCGAAGAACGAGTTGCGTCGCCCGGAGATGCTCGGCTTTGCGCAGCTGCGCCGCTATTTCGAATATGAGGTGGAACGGACCGGAAGTGTTCCTCCAGTGGTGGATTCCGACGACATCCTGGCCGATCCGGCGGGTGTTCTGGAGAAGCTGTGCCTTGCGCTGGGGATCGATTGGGATCCCGCCATGCTGGCATGGCGCGCAGGGCCTCACCCGAAAGACGGGGCCTGGGCCCCGCATTGGTACGACAGGGTCAATGCCTCGACCGGTTTCGGCGATCCGCCGGGGTCCTTGCCGACTCTTGAAGGTGGCTATCGCGCTGTCGCGGACGCGTGCCGGGCCGATTACGAAGCGCTCCGGCATCACGCGATAACCGCCTGACAGCGGTTCGGCGAAAAAACGGGGCGCTCTGTCGCCGTGGACGTTTCCGCTTGTCTCGATGCGCGTTTCTTCATCGAAGGAGAGGCGCGATGGAATTCGAGATCGACGACGACCCCCAGGATCATGATGGCGACCGGTGCGAGGCGAACCGCACGGGCGGCGTGCGCGAAGATCATCTGCTGCATACGCGCAGCGAGCGTCGGCCGAGCAAGGCGAATGAGGCTACCCCGCCATCGCAGTTCAGGCTGAAGGTGGCGGACAGGGTGGGATTCGAACCCACGGTGGGCGTTAACCCACGGCGGTTTTCAAGACCGCTGCCTTAAACCACTCGGCCACCTGTCCGTGTTGCGCCAGCTAGCGCGAACGTGGGGGCTTGTCATCACCGGCGCATCGGTTCGGCTGCGGGGGACGCCTTAAACGTCGAAAATCATTTGCGGTTAAACTGCGCTCTGCCACAACGTCCGCATGATCAAGCGCGCTCTCCTGACCCTCGCCCTCTCCGCCGCCGTGTTCACGCCCGCCGTTCCCGCGACGGCGCAGGACATGCCGTTCGACACCTATCTTCAGCAGCTGACGGCCAGAGCCAGGGCGGAGGGGGTGAGCGAAGCGACCATCGTGCGCATGACGCAGGGGCTCGAGCCAAACCGACGCGTGATCGAACTCGACCGCGGGCAGCCGGGGTCATCCTCGTCGGGCGGTAGCGGATATCCGCCGCTGTCCTCCTACATCGACAGGCATGTCGACGCCGCCCGTATCAACGGCGGCAGGCGCGCCCACGCCTCTTCGATCGGCACCATCCGTGCGATCGAGCGGGAATATGGCGTGCCCGGCGAAATCCTGGTCGCGATCTGGGGGCACGAAACCGCCTACGGCGCGGTGACCGGAAGTTTCGACCTGGCCCAGGCGCTCGCAACGCTTGCCTGGGAAGGACGCCGGCGGGAGCTCTTCGCCGGCGAATTCGTCGACCTGCTGAAGGTCGCCGACAAAGGCTATCCGCGCTCGCAGCTCAAGGGCAGTTGGGCCGGCGCATTCGGCAATCCCCAGTTCCTGCCGAGCGTTTACCTGCGCCTGGCGACCGACGGCGACGGCGACGGACGCGCAGACATCTTCAGCAACAATGCGGACACGCTGGCGTCGATCGCGAACTACTTTCGCGATGCGGGCTGGCGGCGCGGCCAGCCCTGGGGCGTGCGCGCCTCGGTTCCGAGCGGGTTCAACTGGTCCGCGGTCCGCAGCAAGGTCGCCTCCCCGGTATGCCCGCGGGTTCACGAGCGGCACAGCCAATGGCGCACGGTCGGCGAGTGGCGGGCGCTCGGCGTCCAACCGCAGCGCCCGCTCGACGAATCCGTCATGGCGACCCTGTTCCAGCCCGACGGGCCGGGTACGCCCGCTTGGCTCTTAACCGCAAATTATAGGGTTATCCTCGAATACAACTGCTCGAATTACTACGCGATGAGTGTGGGGTTGCTTGCAGATGAGATTGCCCGATGACCTGTCTGGTGGAGCCATTGCGCTTGCGCTGAGCGCGGTCCTGGCGGGCTGCGGTGCGGCAGGCGGAGGCGAACATCCGGCCGCAGGAGCGGGCTCCCCGCTCGCCGCCCAGGCGAACGGACCGGCGGCCGACTTTCCCCTGGTGCTCGGCGATCCGTTCACCATCGACGGCGTCGAATACGTTCCGACCGACACAATGAGCTACGACGAGGTTGGCTATCTGGCTGCGGATGGCGAGGCGGGTGCGGGCGTGACGGCAGCGCACAAGACGCTTCCGCTGCCGAGCTATGTCGAAGTGACCGCGCTCGAAACCGGTCGAACTGTCCTCGTGCGCGTCGAACGGCGAGGGCCGATGTCGAACACGCGACTGGTGGCGCTCTCAAGCGATGCGCTTGCGCAGCTCGAAGCAGGCGAAGGCGCACCGGTGCGCGTCCGCCGCGTCAATCCGCCCGAGATGCAGCGCGCCGATCTCCGCGCGGGCCGCGCGGCGCCGCTGCGGATGGATACGCCGGAAACCCTGCTCGGGGTGCTGCGGCGCAACTTGCCGAGGGAAGGCTCGGCAAGCCTCGCCGACGGGCGCCGGCCACCGGTTCGCCCGGGCGTTCAGACGTCGGATCAGCCCGCCGCCCCGTCGCTTGCGCGCGTGGAATCAGGGGCGGGTGTGCCGGCTCCTGCGCCGGTCGAGAAAGCGGCCGAGGTTTACCCGCTGGTGCCGCTCGAACGGACCGCATCGGTGCAGCCGGCGGCAGTAGCTGCGCCCGCCGGAGCCTTCGTGGTCCAAGCGGCCGCCTTCTCGAGCAAGGCCAACGCCGATCGTGCGGCAGAGACGCTGGGCGGCTTCGTGTCGAAAGCGGGACGGTTCTACCGCGTCCGCACCGGCCCCTATACAACCCGGGGACAGGCCGAAGCCGCGCTCGCCAAGGTACGCGCTGCCGGTTATAGCGACGCGAGAGTGTCCACAGCAGGTTGATCCGCCGGTCCCGCCGGCGGCGGGAGCGCAATTGACCGGTATTCCCAGATATTTTGCGATGGTTCCCGCGCTGGCACTTGCCAGTGCAGCGGGCGGCGCCGACCCGGCGCCCGAGAGGATCCAGCCCTTCGCAGGCGCACCGATCGCGCTGCTGGTCGATCTCTCGTCGGGTCAGGTGCTCTTCTCGCGCGAGGCCGACCGGCGTTTCATGCCCGCCTCCATCACCAAGGTAATGACAGCCTTCCTCGCATTCGAACTTATGGAGGAGGGCAAGCTTTCGCCCGGCCAGTCTTACGCGATGAGCGAGCACGCCTACCGCGAGTGGCATGGGAAAGGCTCGCGCATGTTCCTCGACCGGGGGGAGCCGGTGACCGTAGAAACGCTCCTCCTCGGCATCGCGAGCGTATCGGCGAACGATGCGTCGGTCGTGCTTGCCGAAGGTGCGGCGGGATCGGTCGACAATTGGGTCTCGATGATGAATGCGAAAGCGCGCGAGATCGGGATGACCGACAGCCACTTCGGCACGCCGAACGGCTGGATGGACGAAGGGCGGACGTTCACCACCGCAAACGATCTGGCGATCCTCGCCCGCGAGATGATCGCACGTCATCCCGATCTCTACCGCTTCTACTTCGGACGCGAGGGCATGTCTTACCGCGGGATCGCGCAGGCGAACCACGATCCGATCACCGGCCGGGTCGAAGGAGCCGACGGGATCAAGACCGGCTTCACCAATCAGGCGGGTTACGGCTTTCTCGGCAGCGCCGAGCGTGACGGTCGGCGATTGATCATGGTCGCCGCGACCGCACCGACACCGCGCGATCGCAATGACGCTTCGATCGCCTTGATGGAGTGGGGGTTCGACGCATTCGACACACGGGCGCTCTACCCGCGCGGCGGCTACGTTGGCGAAGCGCTGGTGCAGGAGGGCGCGCGGGGCACCGTGCCGCTGGTGGCCGCCGGGCCGATCCATGCCACCTATCCCCGCGGTGCCGAGATCACGCCTCGGTTGACTATTCGCTACGACGGCCCGCTCCAGGCGCCGCTGAGAGAAGGAGAGCGGGTCGCCGAACTCGAGATTGCGGTCGAAGGCGCGCCGCCTTCGCGCGTTCCGTTGCTGGCCGGCCAGGCCGTCGAAGAGGCGAACGGCTGGCAGCGGCTGGTGAACGGCGTGGTGGGTATGTTTCGATGACGCGCGGCCGGTTCATTGCGTTCGAAGGTGGCGAAGGAACGGGCAAATCCACGCAGGCAAAGATGCTGGCCGAAGCGCTGGCAGCGCGCGGCATCGATGCCGAACTGACGCGAGAGCCGGGCGGCACTCCGGGAGCGGAGGCCATTCGCGCGCTGCTGCTCGCTCCGCCGGGGGAGGGATGGGGAACGCCCGCCGAGGCGCTGCTCTTCGCCGCTGCGCGCGCCGATCATGTTGCACGCCGCATCCGCCCTGCCATTGAAGGCGGCCGCTGGATCGTGTGCGACCGCTTCGTCGACTCGAGCCGGGCTTACCAGGGGCGCGCGGGTGGCCTCGGCGATGCAGCAGTGCGCGCGTTGCACGAGATCGGCAGCGGCGGGCTGCGGCCCGACCTGACGGTCCTGATCGACGTCACACCCGAGCTCGCGGCCAAACGCCTCGCCGCGCGGGACGGTGGGCTATCGGATGCGATCGGTGGCCGCGATGCCGAATATCATGGGCAGGTAGCGGATGCGTTCCGCAGTTTCGCGGCTGCCGATCCTGCCGCATTCGTCGTCGTCGACGGCGCAGGAACACCGGAGGAGGTCCACAAACGCGTGGTGACCGCGATCGAGCCACTCTTACGGGATGCTGTGCGATGACGTTGCTTGGCCACGACGAGGCCTGGCGGCAATGGCGTGACGCGCTGAGCGGCGCGCGGATGCACCACGCGTGGCTTCTCGCCGGCAAGCGCGGGCTGGGGAAGATGAGCTTTGCGGAGGCGGCCGCGCGCGAACTGTGCGCCGAGCCTGGGGTTGCCCAGCCCACAGGCCCGCACCCCGACGTGCATGTGCTCACACATCAGCCGAAGGACGAGAAAGAAGAAAGAAAGCGCGACGAGGGCAAGCCCTACGAGGTCAGGCGCAACATCACCGTGGCACAGATCCGTGCGATGCAGCAGAAGCTGACGACGCGCCCCACGCTGGGCGCGCGGCGCGCGGTGATCATCGATCCGGCCGACGACCTGGAGAAGAGCGCGTCCAACGCGCTGCTGAAAAGCCTGGAGGAGCCGCCGACAGGCACCTTCTTCCTCCTCATTGCGCATCGGCCGGCGAGGCTCCTCCCGACCATCCGCTCGCGCTGCCGCATGCTGCGATTCCCGGCACTCGGCGAGAGGGAACTGGCGGATTGGTTAGGGACCCGGGCGCCGGAAGCGGACGCCGAGACCCGTGAAGCGGCTGCACGAGCAGCCAGCGGCTCGCCCGGCGTCGCGCTCGATTTCGTGCAGCGCGACCTCGGTCCGCTCCACACGCTCATGGCGCGGATCGTCCGCGAGGGGGACGAAGCCCTCGATCTGCGCGGGCGGCTTGCGGAGGCGGTCGGCACACGGCCCGATCGGGAGCGTATAGCCGCGATCCTGGACCTCGCCCGTGCAGTGCTGGCCAACGAGTTGGACCGGAAAGGCCGCAACGGTTGGCCGGGGCTGATCGACGCGCATGCCGCGCTAGTCCGTCTCGCAGGAGAGGCGCCGACATACAATTTCGATCCCGGATTGCTGGTGATGGAAATCGGCACCTTGCTCGCCTCGGCTGCGCCCGCTAGCGAGCGCGCCGATGCCTGATCCCTACTACATCACCACCGCGATCAACTACCCCAATGGCCGGCCGCATATCGGCCATGCCTACGAAGCGGTCGCCGCCGACGTCGTCGCCCGCTTCCAGCGGGCGATGGGGCGTGAAGTGCGCTTTCAGACCGGCACCGACGAGCATGGTCTGAAGATGGCGCGCAAAGCGGCCGAGCAGGGCAAGACGGCCCGCGAGTTAGCCGACGAGATGTCGGGTTACTTCAAGGCCATGGCTGACATGCTTGCTATTTCGTATGATCGGTTCATCCGCACGGTGGAAAAGGATCATCACCGCGCCAGCCAGGCAATCTGGCGGGCAATGGAAGCGAACGGCGACCTTTATCTCGACCGGTACGAAGGCTGGTATTCGGTTCGCGACGAAGCCTATTACGACGAGAAGGAACTGGTCGAGGGCGAGGGCGGGGAGAAGCTCTCTCCTCAAGGTACCCCGGTTGAGTGGACGGTAGAGGAAAGCTGGTTCTTCCGGCTTTCGAGGTATCAGGAACCCCTGCTCGAATTGCTGCGGACGCCCGGCTTCGTGGAACCGGAGAGCCGCCGCAACGAGATGATCGCCTTCGTCTCCGGCGGCCTCAGGGATCTCTCGGTCAGTCGGACCAGCTTCGATTGGGGCGTGCCGGTGCCGGGCAGCGACGGACATGTGATGTACGTCTGGGTCGACGCGCTGACCAACTACGTCACGGGCCTCGGTTATCCGGACCAGACCGAGCTCTGGCGCAAGTTCTGGCCCGCCGATCTGCACCTGATCGGCAAGGACATCGTCCGCTTCCACACGGTTTACTGGCCGGCGTTCTTGATGAGTGCGGGCCTGCCGCTGCCGAAGAAGGTTTTCGGACACGGCTTTCTGCTCAATCGCGGGCAAAAAGAATCGAAGTCGCTCGGCAACGTCACCGACCCGATAGAACTCGCAGAACGCTTCGGTGTCGATCCGCTGCGTTATTTCTTTCTACGGGAGATCGCGTTCGGGCAGGACGGCAGCTATTCGCCCGAAGCGATCGTCACCCGCGCGAATGCCGAGCTTGCGAACAGCTTCGGCAATCTGGCGCAACGCACTTTATCCATGATTCACAAGAATATGAGCGGGGAACTTACCACCTGTGAATATGATCCCGTAGACGAGGCGCTGATGGCAGCGGTTCGTGTCGCTTGCCTCGACGAGCTGCCACGCGAATTCGAGCGGCTCAATTTCTCGGTCGGGCTGGAGGCATGGCTTCGTGCGGTCTTCGCGTGCAATCAATATGTGGACGAGCAGGCCCCCTGGACGCTGCGGAAGACCGATCCGCAGCGGATGGAGGCGGTGCTGATGACGCTCTTTCGCTGCGTGCACGATCTGACGATTGCAGTGCGACCGGTCGTGCCCGCGGCAGCCGACGTCTTGCTCGACCAGATGGGCATTGCCGGGGAAGGGCGCGGCTTTGCCGCAATCGGGAACGCGGATTGGTTCGAAGCGCTCGTTGAGAGCGGGTTCGTTCTCGACAAGCCGGTCGGGGTGTTTCCGCGTCTGGAGTTACCGGAGACCGAGACGGTCTGATGCTGATCGACAGCCATTGCCACCTCGAATACGAAGGACTGGCGGAAAACCAGCCCGAGGTGCTTGCCCGCGCGCGTGCGGTCGGGGTGGCGGGCTTCCTCAACATCTCGACACGGCGTGGAGAGTGGGAGCGGGTCGTCGGTACCGCCGAGCGCGAGCGCGATGTCTGGGCGAGCGTTGGCATCCATCCGCACGAGGCCGATGCCCATGAAGATCTCGGCGCTGCCGAGCTGCGCACGGCGACCGAGAACCCACGGGTGATCGGCATCGGCGAGACCGGGCTGGATTACTATTACGACCGGTCGGATCGCAGCGTGCAGCAGGCGCTGTTCCGCATGCACATCGGCGTTGCGCGGGAGACCGGACTGCCGGTAATCATCCACACGCGCGACGCGGAGGATGATACGGTCACGATCCTGACGGACGAGATGGAGAAGGGGGCATTCCCGGCCCTGATCCATTGCTTCACCGCTTCCGCCGCCTTCGCACACAGGGTTCTCGATCTGGGGCTGACCATCTCTCTGTCGGGTATCGTGACTTTCAAGAATGCCACGGAACTCCAAGAAATCGCCAAGAAATTGCCGGAAGGCCGACTTCTCGTCGAGACCGACAGTCCGTTCCTCGCGCCCGTGCCGCATCGCGGCAAGCCGTGTGAGCCGGCATTCGTGCGCGACACCGCACAGTTCGTGGCGAACTTGCGGAACGAACCGTTCGAGCGCCTCACCGAGACAACTACGCGCAACTTCCAGCGGCTCTTCACCAAGGCTGCGGCATGAAGTGTATTCTCCTCGGCTCGGGAACCTCGACCGGGGTTCCGCGGATCGGCGAGGACTGGGGGGAATGCGACCCGAACGAGCCGAAGAACAGGCGTACGCGCGTCTCCATACTGCTGGAGAGCGACGAAGGGCGGCGATTACTGGTCGACACCTCGACCGACCTGCGCCAGCAGCTCCTGGCGAACGGGATCGACGCGATCGACGCGGTGTTCTGGACGCACGATCACGCTGATCATTGCCACGGGATCGATGATTTGCGCGTGCTGCGGTACGGCCGTGGCGGTCCTATCCCGGGCTACGCTTCCGCGGTAACGGCCGACCGGCTGCGGAGACGGTTCGACTACGTCTTCGCCGGTCAGCATGGCTATCCCACGATCGTGTCGCTCGAAGCACTCGACCGCCTGAGGCTCTGCGCCGGCTTTGCGGTGGAATGGTGCCAGATGCCGCACGGGCCGGCCGTATCGACCGGATTCCGATTCGAAAGCGGCGGGAAGTCTGTCGCTTACGCCACAGATTTCAGTGAAATTCGTGCGGAGATGGTCGATGTCTTCGCCGATGTGGACTTGCTCGTTACCGATTGCCTGCGCCGTGATCCTCATCCGACGCATGCGCACCTCGGGATGGCTCTCGAACTCGCGGAGCGCTGCCGGGCGCGACGCACCGTGCTGACTCACCTGGACAAAAGCATGGATTACGCGACGATATCCGGCGAAGTGCCCACCGGCGTCGCGGTCGGGTACGACGGCATGGAGATCGTGTTGTGACCGACTTCGATACGCTTCGCATCGTTTCGCTGATCGGCTGGCTCGCAGTCGCCACCGCCGCGTACGCGTCGTTCCGGCTCGACTTGAAGAAGAGTCTGCGCATGGCCCTCGTGTGGATCGCGATCTTCGTCGGAGTGGCATTCGTGTTCTCGCTGATCGGCCGGTAGGGCGCCCTCTCAGTCGATCTCTCTTTACATAATATATATTATCGTTTTCTACATGACAGAACAATTGACCCGCCTTCTCCGCATCATGACTACTCTTCGCGACCCTGATCGGGGTTGCGAATGGGATCGCGCGCAACGGTTCGAAACGATCGTTCCGCACACGATCGAGGAAGCATATGAGGTCGCTGACGCCGTCGCGCGTCAGGATATCGACGATATCCGCGACGAACTTGGCGATCTCCTGTTTCAGGTCGTGTTCCAGGCGCGCATCGCCGAGGAAGGCGGCCATTTCGATTTCGACGATGTCGCGCGATCGATCGCCGATAAGCTCGAGGCGCGCCATCCGCACATATTCGGCGGCGCTGAAATGCCCGGCGGGATGCGCGAAGAGAGGTGGGAAGCGCTCAAGGCGCAGGAGCGCAAAGCCAAGGGCGCGGAAAGCGCGCTGGACGGCGTCGCGACGGCGCTTCCTGCGCTCATGCGTGCCGAAAAGCTTCAGAAGCGCGCCGCGCGCGCCGGCTTCGACTGGCCCGACCCCGAAGGCCCGCGAGCGAAGCTGATCGAGGAGATGGACGAACTCGCGAGCGCAACTTCGGAAGAGCGACCTGCCGAAGCGGGCGACCTGCTGTTTGCCGCGGTCAATCTCGTCCGCGCGTACGGCGTCCCTGCAGAAGAAGCGCTGCGCAACGCCAACCATAAGTTCGAACGCCGCTTCCGTGCCATGGAGGCTCTGGCGGATGGTGCCTTTCCCGAACTGCCGCTCGACGAGCAGGAAGAACTCTGGCAGCAGGTCAAACAGGCCGAACGCTAGTGCAGGCTCGCGAAGCGGCCGAATTCCTTCGGCGTCAGGCGTACCTGGAGCCGGTGCACCGGGCCGTGCTCGCCTTCTTCCGCCCGATCGTCGAGAACCTGTCCGTGCGCGTGGAGCCATGCGATCTTCTGGCCCTCGCCCACTGCAAGGACGATCTCGTGGACTTTCGCGCCGGCGGTGAGCAAGGCACCGAGCCGTGCAAGCAAGACCTCCACGCCCTCGCCCGTCTCCGCGGAGATTGGCACGCTGTCGACAGCGCCCTCCGCGACACTTCGCAGTTCCTCGAGCGGCTCCGGTGACAGCAGGTCGATCTTGTTCCAGGCTTCAACGATGGGGATGGCGCTTTCGCCCCCCTCCCCCTCGACAACGCCCAAATCCGCGAGCACCTGGAGGACCTGCGCCTTCTGTGCACCGGCGGAAGCGTTCGCCATGTCGCGCACGTGCACGATCACGTCGGCGCCGGTGACTTCCTCCAGCGTCGCACGGAACGCGGCGACGAGCTGCGTCGGCAAGTCGGAGATGAAGCCGACGGTGTCGGACAGGATCGCCTTCTCCACGCCGGGGAGACGGATGGCACGCATGGTCGGATCGAGCGTGGCGAAGAGAAGGTCTTCCGCCATCACAGATTCCCCTGTTAGGTGGTTGAAAAGAGTGGATTTACCGGCGTTGGTGTAACCGACCAGCGCGATCATCGGCCACGGCGCCCTGCCCCGTCTCTCGCGGTGCAGCGTGCGCGTCTTGCGCACCTGATCGAGCTCCTTGCGTAGCCGCCCCATTCGCTGACGGATCATCCGCCGGTCGGCTTCGATCTGCGTTTCACCCGGTCCCCCGAGGAACCCGAAGCCGCCGCGCTGGCGTTCTAGGTGGGTCCACGACCGAACGAGGCGGCTCTGCTGATAGTCGAGATGCGCGAGTTCGACCTGCAGGCGCCCTTCGGCGGTCGCCGCACGTTCGCCGAATATCTCGAGAATCAGCCCTGTACGGTCGATCACCTTGCGCTTCAGCACTTCTTCCAGGTTGCGCTGCTGGATCGGCGACAAGGCACCATCGACGACGACCAGTTCAGCCTGGTTCTGTTCGCAGGCAACGGCGATATTCTCGACTTGACCTGCGCCGAACAGCGTGCCCGGCCGCACCTGACGGACGGGGAGAACGAAGGCGTCGGCGACCACAATCCCGATGGCAAGCGCAAGCCCGCTCGCCTCGGCAAGCCGCGCCTCGGCATCGAGATCATGGTGTTGACCGCGGATATCGGGGCATACGACGAGGGCCCGCGCACCACGCGACATCTCGCCTAAAAGAGTGTCGTCGAAACTCAGTCGTCCTCACCTTCGAAGTCGTCGTCGTCGGTCAGGTCGACAGGCGTCGCCGGCTGGATCGTCGAGATCGCATGCTTGTAGGCGAGTTGTACGTAGCCTTCCCGCTCGAGCAACATGCAGAACAGGTCGTAGGCCGCAATCGCGCCTTGCAGCATGACACCGTTGACGAGGAACATCGTCACTTGTGCCTCGGCGTCGCGCACCCGCGACAAAAACACGTCCTGCAGGAGGCGCTGCTTCTTGCTCGAATCCTGGCTCGCAAACTGGGAGGCATCCATCGGCTGCGCAGGCATGATGGTGGAGATCGCGTGCTTGTAGACGAGCTGCGACTGGCCGTCGCGGCGCAGCAGGATCGAGAAATTGTCGAACCACGTAACGATGCCCTGAAGCTTGACGCCCTTCACCAGGAACATGGTCACGGGAGTCTTGTTCTTGCGCAGGATGTTGAGAAACGCATCCTGCAGATTGGGTTGACGCGTCTGCTGCTTCGGTTCCTCGGCAGGCTTGGGCTTTGGACGCGCCGAGAGCGTCTGTCCGGTAGGCATGGTTTCTTTCCTTCTTCTTGGCGGCCGCCCTTGCGGTCCGCATTCTGGCTGCGGCGTAACGCCGTCAGCCGGATAGGTAACCGATTATGCCCCGATTGGTGCCCGCGAGCAAACCGTTATTATACCCGCTGACTGAACGCAGCTCACGCCTTCCGGTCGGACACGCTTCGTTCGCCCATCCCGAGTAACTTCAGCTTGCGGTGCAGTGCCGAACGCTCCATCCCGATGAAGCTCGCCGTCTTCGAGATATTGCCCGAGAAGCGCCGAATCTGGATGCTGAGATATTCGCGCTCGAATGTCTCGCGCGCTTCGCGCAACGGCACACCCATCAAGGTGGACAACCCGTTGGCTCCGCCCAGCTTGCCGCCCGTGACCTCGCTCGGCAGCATTTCGGCCTCGATGACTTCCAGATTCTCGCGCGGTGAGAGGATCACCGTGCGCTCGACCACATTCCTCAACTGGCGCACGTTGCCCGGCCAGTCATAGGCTTGCAGTGCCGCCATGGCTTCCTCCGAGATGTCCGGAGCCGGCACGCCCTGCTCCGCAGCATAGCGCGCGAAGAAGTGATGGGCGAGCGACGGGATATCGTCGCGCCGTTCCGCCAGGGACGGGATCGCCACGGGCACGACGTTGAGCCGGTAAAACAGATCCTCCCGAAACCGCTTGGCCTCCATCTCCTCGGTCAGATCCCGCGAGGTCGACGAGACGACGCGCACATCCACACCAATTTGACGGTTGCCGCCAACTCGGACGAAACTCTGCTCGGTCAGGACCCGCAGAATGCGGGCCTGGGTCGAGAGCGGCATGTCGGCCACCTCGTCGAGGTAAAGCGTCCCTCCGTCCGCCAGTTCGAGAAGACCAGGGCGAACGAGCTGGCCGTCAGCCTCCTCGCCGAACAGCTCCTGCTCGAACCGTTCGGGCGTGATCCGCGCCGAATTGACGATGACAAAGGCGGAATCGGCGCGTCCACTCCAGCTATGCAGCAGCCGGGCGGCGACCTCCTTGCCCGCGCCAGCCGGCCCGCTGATGAGCACGCGGCTGCCGGTGTTGGCGACCCGCTTCAGCGTCGCCCGGACCTGGTTGATCGCCGGGGAATTGCCCGTGAACTCCTCGCCCTGCGAGAAGCCCTGCCGCAGGCGCGTGTTTTCCCGCCGCAGCCGCTCGGTTTCAGTTGCACGTCCGACGAGATGGAGCAGGCGCTCGGCTTCGAACGGCTTCTCGATGAAGTCCATCGCCCCCCGGCCGACAGCCGACACCGCAGTGTCGATATTGCCGTGTCCGGAGAAGATGATCACTGGCAACTCCGGCTCGCGCTTCTTGATTTCGTCGAGCACCTCCAGCCCATCCATTGGGCTGCCGTGCAGCCATACGTCGAGCAGCACCAAGCTCGGCCGGCGCTCATCGATCGCAGCCAAAGCCCCGTTGCTGTCGGCGGCGGTGCGACACTCGTAACCCTCGTCGCACAGGACGCCGGAGACGAGCTCGCGAATGTCGCGTTCGTCATCGACGACGAGGATATCTAGAGCCATCAGGCGAACTCCTTGTCATGTATCATTCGGCGGCCTCGTTTCCCTGCAGCAGGGGCTGGCGCGCGAACCGAAGTGTAACGCGCGTGCCGCCACTCTCGGCGGCCGCAAAGGTCATCTCCCCCCCATGTTCCTCGACGATCTTGTTGACGATGGCCAAGCCAAGCCCGGTGCCCTTCTCGCGCGTGGTCACATAGGGCTCGACAATACGATCGCGATCCTGCGGCAAGCCGATGCCGTTGTCCTCGACCGTCACCGTCACGTCGTGCTCGCAGGGGACGACGGCGACCGCGATCCGCCCGCGATAGTCCGGTTCGGCGTCACGCTCACGTGCCTCGACCGCCTCGACGGCGTTCTTGAGCACATTTGTAAGCGCCTGACCGACCTGATGACGGTCGCAGGCAAGCGGGATCGGGCCGTCTCCATCGTAACTGAAGCGGAAGTCGATTCCGGGATGGGCGACTTCCTGAAGGAACAGTGCCTGCCGCACCAGATCAAGCCCGTCCTCCTGCCGGAACACGGGCTTGGGCAGGCGTGCGAACGAGGAGAACTCGTCGACCATCTTCCGCAGGGCGCCCACTTGACGCACGATCGTGCTGGTGAGTTCGTCGAACAGCTCGCCGTCGCTGCCGATCTGCTTGCGATAGCGGCGCTTGAGCCGCTCGGTGGCAAGCTGGATCGGGGTCAGCGGGTTCTTGATCTCATGTGCGATCCGCCGCGCGACATCCGACCAGGCCGCCTGGCGCTGGTCGAGCAATTGGCGCGTGATGTCCTCGAACGTGATCACCTTGCCTTCGGAGAAATCGGCGACCTTGACGGCGAGCGTCAACAAATCCCCGCCGACGGTCTGGCTCACGATCCCACGGTCAACTCCGCCGCGGACGAGCGCGGAAATCTGCGGACTGAGTTGTTCGAGAGTAAGCCCGAGCGGCGGCGGTGACGCTTCTTCAATCAGCAGTGCCTGCGCCGATCCATTCATCAGCAGCACCTGCCCGTCCTGATCGACCGAAATCACCCCTGCGGTAACCGATTCGAGCACCGTCTCCATGAAGGCACGGCGATTCTCCAACTGGCGGTTGGCGCTGACCAGGGCATCCGTCTGCTTCTCGATCTGTGCGGTCATGCGGTTGAAGGCACGATTCAGCAGCCCGATCTCGTCGGGGCCTGTCCGACCCTCGACACGAAGTGCGAAGTTGCCCGCACCGACCTGCCGCGCCGCGCCGACGAGATCCGTGAGCGGCTCGACCTGGCGGTCGGCGAACCGCAAAGCGAACCACACCGCGAGCGAGAGCAGCGCGAGCGACACGAAGAACAGCGCGAGATTGAAGCGTAGTTGCAGAGCCCGAGCTCGTTGGGTGAGCACGTCATAGTTCGCCGAGATGGCATTGGCCCGGTCCCAAAGGCCGAACGCGAAAGCTTCCGAGTTGCGGGCGTTGTAGAGGAAGATCCCGCTTTCCTTGTCAATTGCTGCAACGGCCTCGACGCGTTCAGTGCTGCCTTGCACGACGACCTGTTCGTCGCCTGCGACGCGGTCGAAAATTACGGGATCAAGCGTGGTCGGATCGTTGTCGCTTAGCAGCCCGAGCATCGCAGCAGTGCGCAAGCTTCCATCCGCGACTCGCTGGAGAATGGCCGACTCGTTGATACCCCGTCCCTCGGCCTGGTAACGATAGTAGTCCTCGAATGCGCCGTCGGTGAGCGATCCGCGTTCCAGATAGAAGCGCATGTCGCTCGCCATGCTTATCGTCTCGCTGGCCACTTCCAACTGGTTCTGCTCGTAGTAGTCTTGCGCCAGTTCATTGGCGTTGCGCATCAACCCACGGGAATCGTCGGAGAACCAGAAGTCCACGCCGGACTGGAAAAGCACGGCAGCGAACGCAGCGACCAGCAGTGTCGGAACCGCAGCCACGAGAGAGAAGAAGAATACCAGCCGCACGTGCAGCCGGGCGGTACTGCCCGCCGCACGGCGAAGTGCGAGCCGTCGGCCAAAAAGCACGACCAGCGTCATCGCCGGCAGCAGGGTGCCAATCAACAGGCTCGCAACCTGCCCCGGCGGAACAAGCTGCCCGTCCGGCGTAGCGCCTTCGAAGGTGATCCAGGTCGTCAGGACCATTACGGCCAAGGCAACCCCGGCGGCGATTTCGAGCAGGAGAAAGAAATTCGATCGACGCGAGGCGACCACCACCCGACGCCACAAGCGTGGAGCTCTTCTGGTCAATGGGAGTGTCGGTCCGGCCACAGTTGCCGGCTTACAACTTCCCTGTTGCAGTTTTGCAAGCCCAATTTCGCCCAAGCGAAGGGTCGCCCCGACGAAACGTCAGCCGAGGCGCAGGAAACTGTCCGCCTGGATATCGAGATCCGAAAGCTTCTTTCGGAGCGTATTTCGATTGATGCCCAGGAGCTTCGCGGCGCGCAACTGGTTGCCGCCAGTTTGCGCCAGTGCGTGTTCGAACAAGGGTCGCTCGAACGCGGCGAGCGCCCGGTGATACACAGTGCCAGGCGCCGGTGCGACGCCCGCGAGCCAGCCTTCCAGCGCCCCACGCAGACCGTCAAGATCATCGTGCCGCTCCGCGAGAGCCGAATCCTGGCCCAGGACCATAGCGATCGTCTCGGCGTCGATCACGTCATCGCGCGCCATCAACGCCAGGCGGTAGACCGCGTTGCGCAGCTCACGCACGTTACCGCGCCACGGTTGCTGCTCGAGCAGCGCGATGGCAGCACGGTCGATGCGACGTTCCGGCAGCCCCTCCCGCGCTGCATGCCCGAGGAAATGCTTCACCAGGGCCTCGATATCTTCCGCTCGTTCGCGCAGGGGCGGCAGCTGAATCGGAACGACATTGAGGCGGTAGAACAGGTCCTCGCGGAACTTGCCGGCCGAGATCATCGGCTTGAGGTCACGGTTGGTGGCGGCCACGATGCGAACATCCACTCCGATCTCCTGCCGCCCACCGACACGTCGAATGCGGCCCGATTGCAGCGCTCGCAGCAGCCGCGTCTGGGCTTCGATCGGCATGTCGCCGATCTCATCGAGAAACAGCGTTCCGCCGTTGGCCTGCTCGAACTTGCCGATGGCCTGCGCGATGGCACCAGTGAAGGCCCCTTTCTCATGCCCGAACAGCTCGCTCTCTATCAGATCCGGAGGAATGGCCGCCGCGTTGACGGCCACAAACGGTCCGGATTTGCGATGCCCGAGCTCGTGGATCGCTTCGGCGACCAACTCCTTGCCCGTCCCCGACTCCCCCAGGATCAGTACCGTGAGATCATTGCGCAACACGCGTGTGATCATGCGATAGACCGCCTGCATTGCCTGACTGCGCCCGACAAGCGGGAGCCCATCGCCTGACTGCGCCTCCTCCCCCGGCCTACTGCCCGCCCCCACTGCCTGCGAGACGGCCCGCACGAGATCGTCCAGATCGAACGGCTTCGGGAAGTATTCGAATGCGCCGGTGTCGCTCGCCCGCACCGCGGTATCGAAGGTGTTCTGGGCCGACAGCACGATCAGCGGCATGGCGGGGCACGCGGCGCGGACGCTACCGATGGTGGCAAGGCCGTCACCGTCCGCGAGCATCACGTCCGTCAACATCACGTCGTACTTGCCCGATGCGAGCAGCCGGTCGCGCGCCACGATGCTGTCGCAGCGATCGACGACGAACCCCTCATCCTCCAGCGCCGATCGGATCACCGTCGCAATGGAAGCATCGTCCTCCACCAGCAGGACCTTGCCGTTCATGTCCGTTCCCTTTCGTCCTTCGCCAGTGGCAGATGAATGCGGAAATGCGTCAGGCCTGTATGTTCGTCGCGCTGGTGCCCGATGCGGCCCGACATGTCGCGCACCAGCTTGCGCACCAGGGCCAGGCCCAGCCCCTGTCCGCTCGCCTTGGAGGTGACGAAGGGCTCGAAGACGTGATCGCGCAGAGCGGGATCGATTCCCGGCCCATTGTCGCTGACTGTGATTTCGATCGGCAGGCGCACGGCCCGTCCGAACGTCAGGTTCGAGACAAGGCCGCTGGCGAAGCGCGTCCGAATCACGACGCGCGGCGACTTGCCGCCGGCGCATGCATCGCGCCCGTTCGATATGAGATTGATCAACACCTGTTCCAGCGCGTCACGGCTGGCAAGCACAGGTGGTAACGAGGGATCGAACTCCTCGACGAGTTCCACGCCGCCATCGCCGGCGGCACGCACCGTTGCGATGGCGCTGCGTACGGCGACATGCAGGTTTACCGGGGCGACCGGATCCGCAACCTCCCTTCCGAGACGCTGCATCCGGTCGACCAGACGTGCGATGCGATCGACCTCGTCGGAGATCATCGTCGCGAGCGGCCGATCCTTCTCGTGCAGCTTGCGCGCGACGAGCTGCCCGGCTCCGCGGATGGCGGCGAGCGGGTTCTTGATCTCGTGCGCAAGGATCGCCGGGGCGCGAAGCGCGGTCTCCTCGCGCGGATCGTCGGCCATCTCGCCCTGCCCTACCTCGGAGATCGTCATCACACGCCACCCCGGATGGGAAGAGAGAGGCGACAGGGTCATGTTCACCTGGATTGCACGTTCGCCGCAGCGCAGCATCATGCCTCGCACGGTCAGCCGCGCGTCCACTTCGGTCAGGCGCTCGGCCACGCGCGCATCGTCTAGCTCGACCGCAGCCAGCAGGCTGGCACCGACAAGCCGGCTGGCACTGCGGTGAAGCAGGTCCTCCGCTGCAGGATTGGCTTCCCGCACAACGAGATCGGGATCGAGCAGGAGGACGGCGAAGATCAGCCCGGCGATCTGCGCCCCCGGGCCGGGCGGCACGGCCTCCATCGTCACGCAGCGCGGCGTCGCATGAACGGCGCGTAGAACCTTTCGAGCTCACCAAGCACCTGGTCTGGATCGTCGATGAAGTTCACGCGATTGCGGAACTCGGCCGAGCCATGCATCCCCTTGGTGTACCAACCCAGATGCTTGCGCGCGACCTTGGCGCCGACGTCGCGGCCATAGTGCTCCAACATGCCGCGATAGTGCTCGACGAGCACCTCGTACTGCTCGTCGAAGCTCGGGCTGGCGAGGCTCTGCCCGGTGCGCCACCAGTGCATGACTTGGCCGAGTAGCCATGGCCTGCCGTATGCGCCGCGACCGATCATCACGCCGTCGGCACCCGACTGCTCGAGCGCCTTGGCCGCATCTTCGATACCGCAGATGTCGCCGTTGACGATCACGGGTATGGAGACCGCCTCCTTCACCTTGCGAATGAAGCTCCAGTCGGCACTGCCCTTGTACATCTGGTTGCGCGTACGGCCGTGGACCGTAATCATCTTCACGCCCAGATCCTCGGCGATCCGCGCGAGGTCCGGCGCGTTGAGGCTGTCATGATCCCAGCCCATGCGCATCTTGACTGTCACCGGCACCGAGACGGCCTTGACGGTAGCCTCCATCAGCTTGGTCGCCAGCGGCACCTCGCGCATCAATGCCGAGCCAGCCATGCCGTTGGTGACCTTTCGTACCGGACAACCGAAGTTGATGTCGATGATCTCGGCACCGCGATCCTGGTTGAGTTTAGCCGCCTCGCCCATCGAATCCGGATCGCAGCCCACGAGTTGCATCGAGACCGGCTCTTCAACGGGATCCCACGCCGCTTTCTGGATCGACTGGCGCGTCTCGCGAATCGCTGCCTGGCTCGCGATCATCTCGGTGACGTTGAGACCCGAACCGTAGCGCCGGACGAGCGTGCGGAACGGCATGTCGGTGACACCGGTCATCGGCGCCAGGATCACCGGGCAGTCGATCGTCACGGGACCGACGTGGATCGGCTTCAGCGCCGGGGGAGTGGGAAGCGAAGTCATGCGAGATGTGCCTAAAATTTGGGCAGCGCATAGTGGATTGCCGGTCTCCGCGCAAGGCGCTAGCCGCGGGCCGATGTCGGACAGTTCGCCCCTGCCCTCTTTCGTCGCGATCGTCGTCGCGGCAGGCAAGGGTCTGCGCGCGGGGCAGTCCCTCCCAAAGCAGTTCGTGCGATGGCGCGGCAAGCCGGTCGTGCGCCATTCGGTCGAAGCGCTGCTCACTGCCGGGGCCGCACGGGTCATCGTCGTCATTCCGGAAGGCGCGGACGACAACGCCCGTGATGCGCTCGCAGGCCTCTCGCCGGTTGAACTCGTCACCGGTGGAGCGACGCGGCAGGCATCGGTCCGGCGCGCGTTGGAGGCGTTGGAGCCCGCCGCGCCCAACATTGTCCTGATCCACGATGCCGCCCGCCCCGCCCTCGCCCGGCCGGTGATCGCGCGTCTGCTCGACGCTCTGGAAAGACATCGGGGGGCGATTCCGGTTCTTCCCGTCGTCGACAGTCTTGCGATCGATGATCGCGGTCGGATGGGCGGCGCAGCGGAGCGAGCGAACCTGCGCCGGGTTCAGACTCCTCAGGCTTTTCATTACCGTGATATTCTCGCCGCTCACCGCGCCTGGCGAGGCGAAGCGACGGCGGGGGACGATGCGCAGGTTCTGCGCGCAGCTGGAGGAACCGTTGCTCTCGTCGACGGTGACGAAGCGCTGCGAAAGCTGACATTCGCGGAGGATTTCCTGTCCGATCTTCGCTCTCCTCGAACCGGCATGGGTTTCGATGTGCACCGCCTCGCGGACGGCGAGCAATTGTGGCTCGCCGGGGTGCTCGTCCCTCACGACAAGGGCCTTGCCGGCCACAGCGATGCAGACGTTGCGCTCCATGCGCTGGTGGACGCGCTCCTCGGTGCGATCGGTGAAGGCGATATTGGTGTGCACTTCCCGCCAAGCGATCCACAGTGGGAAGGTGCGCCCTCCGCGCGCTTCGTGGAACACGCGGTCTCGCTCGTGGACAGCGCGGGTTACGCAGTCGCCAACGTCGACCTCACGCTCATTTGCGAGGCGCCGAAGATCGGCCCGCATCGGGACGCGATGCGAGCGCGGATCGCGGAACTCTTGGCGATCGAGATCGGCGCGGTTAGCGTCAAGGCGACCACAACCGAGGGACTCGGGCTCACGGGCCGCGGCGAAGGCATCGCGGCTCAGGCGATCGCAACGCTGGTCGGAAAGGACTGAACGCTGCCATGAAAGCCCTCCTCGCATCCGCCGCGCTAGCGTCGCTGCCTCTCGCGATTTCAACGCCGCCCGTCCACGCCCGGCCCGACGGCGAGACGATCGAGAGCGCGGTTCGCTTTGGCCTCCCCGCGCTGTTTGCCGGGTTCCAGGCGACCTGTTCGACCGAGCTCGCGAACGACGGCTACGTTGCGCGTAATGGAGACAGGCTCGCCGCCAAATTCACGCAAGGCGCCGATATACATTGGCCCGCGGCCAAGGATGCGCTGCTCACGCTGGGCAAAGGCGAAGGGATGGACCGGGAGATGCTGGCCGGTATGCCCGACGAGGCGCTCAAACCTTTCGTGACCGCGCTGCTCCAGCAGATGGTCTCGACCGAGATCAAGCCAAGCCAATGTGCCGACGTGGAGCGGGGGCTGGAACTGATCGATCCGCTCCCGGCCGACAACATCGCGGGCCTGATCGGCTTCATGGTGGAGATGGCGGAACGCGATGAAGACGCCGACAGCGCCCAGGCGGCAGGCGAGTCGTGACCGAGGCTCTCCTGTCCGACGACATCGAAGAGCTTGCGCGGCGCGCGGTCGAGGAGAACCTTGCCTGCAACCGACGGGTCGCGCTGGCCGAAAGTTGCACCGGTGGCCTCGTCACCGCGGCGCTGACCGAGGTGCCCGGCTCATCGAAAGTGCTGGACCGCGGCTTCGTCACTTATTCGAACGAAGCCAAGATGGAGATGCTCGGCGTTTCGAGCGAGATCATCGAAACGTTCGGCGCGGTCTCGATCGCCTGTGTCTGGGCGATGGCCCAGGGCGCGCTCGAGCGAAGCCAGGCCGACGTGGCCGTCGCGATCAGCGGTATAGCCGGGCCGGAGGGTGGCTCCGACCTCAAGCCGGTGGGGACGGTCGTCTTCGCGCGTGTTATCCGCGGGGAAGCCGGCGATCCGGAAGGCGAGTTGCGGAACTTCGGCGACGTGGGCCGCGCCGACATCCGCCGTCAGGCGACGCTATGCGCACTTGATCTGTTATTGCCGTAAAGTTCCTCCGCGCGCGCCTCGAACGCGGCGACCATCTTGCGGAAGGCACGGTCGAAGTATTGCCCGGCGAGCGCTTCGAATACGCGGTTCTTGAAGGTGAACTCTACGGCAAAGTCGATCCTGCAACCCCCTTCGGGGAGATCGGTGAAGTGCCACTCGTTGTCGAGATCGCGCAGCGGGCCGTCCATGTAGACCACGTCGATCATCTCGGGGCGGCGCTTGGTCACCTTCGAGCTGAAACTCTCCCGGAAACTCTTGAAACCGACAACCATGTCGGCGATCATCTCGGTCTCGCTGTTCGAGCGGACCCGTGTCGCGATCACCCAGGGCAGGAATTCCTTGTAATGCCCAACGTCGGCGACAAGGTCGAACATCTGCTCGGCGCTATAGGGAACATGTCGAGTTTCGCGGATTCCGGGCATACTCGTCTTCTAGCTTATCCAGTTCATTCGCGTCGAACCCGGCGGGCGCGTCCTCTCCCACCTGTCCGAGGTCGAGCAGCGCTTCAACAACACGTGCAACGCGAATGCATATTGTTTGCCAACCGGTTTATGCTGGCGCTTTCGCCAGCTTCGCCTCTCGCGCCGCCTTCATCTCGGCGAAATCGTCGCCCGCGTGATAGCTCGAGCGGGTCAGGGGGCTGGAGGCGACCTGCAGGAAGCCCTTCGCACGCGCGATCGAGCCGTAGGCAGCGAAAGCCTTGGGCGTGACGAAGTCCTCGACTTTGGCGTGCCGTGGGGTCGGCTGAAGATATTGGCCCATGGTGATGAAATCGACATCCGCGCTACGCATGTCGTCCATGACCTGATGCACCTCTAGCCGCTGCTCGCCCAGACCTAGCATGATGCCGGACTTGGTGAAGATCAAAGGATCGTGTGCCTTTACCTCCTCCAGCAACCGCAGCGACGCATAGTAGCGCGCACCTGGGCGGATCGTCGGATAAAGCCGCGGCACCGTCTCGAGATTGTGATTGAAGACGTCTGGACCGGCCTCGCAGATCGCCTCGATGGCGGGACGCATCTTGCCGCGGAAATCGGGTGTGAGGATCTCGATCGTCGTATCCGGCGTCTCGCGGCGGAGCGCCTTGATGACCTTGACGAACTGCCCTGCCCCGCCGTCCGGCAGGTCATCGCGGTCAACGCTGGTGATGACGATGTGCTGCAGACCCATCTTGCCTGCCGCGATGGCAACGTTTTCGGGCTCCATCGGATCGACCATGCGCGGCATGCCGGTCTTGACGTTGCAGAACGCACAGGCACGCGTGCAGACGTCGCCCAGGATCATCACTGTGGCGTGTTTCTTGGTCCAGCACTCTCCAATATTAGGACAGGCCGCTTCCTCGCACACGGTGTTGAGGTTGAGCTCGCGCATCAACTGGCGCGTCTCGTGATATCCCTTGCTGACGGGGGCCTTCACGCGAATCCAATCGGGCTTGCGTTGCCGCTCGGGTCGTGCGCCTTCGGGTACGGGTGCGCTGGAAAGATCGTTCATTGCGCCCATCTAGGCGCCGCGTTGCGGTCTTGCCAGTCCTTTCCCAGAACGCCATGGAGCGTGCATGAAGAGCTTCTCAGACCTGATCGACGGTTATCGCAACTTCCGCAAGAACTCCTGGTCCGCGCAGCGCGAGCGGTGGAGCCAGCTCGCGGAGGGGCAATCGCCGCAAGTCATGGTTATCGCCTGCTCCGACAGCCGCGCCGATCCGATGCAGATCTTCGATGCTGCTCCCGGCGAAATCTTCGTCGTGCGCAACGTGGCGGCGATGGTGCCGCCGTTCGAGACAACGCCGGGCCACCATGGCGTTTCGGCGGCATTGGAGTTCGCAATTCAGTTCCTCAAGGTCCGCGAGGTCGTAGTGATGGGCCACGGTTTCTGCGGTGGCTGCAAGGCGGCCCTGACACAGGATCTGCATGGCACCGAACCCGGCAGTGGCGGCTTCATCGCCAACTGGATCGCCATGCTCGATGAGGTTCGCGAACCCATCGCGGCAAAACTCGGCACAGATGGCCGCGAAGCCGAACGCGCGATGGAGCACGCGGCGGTCAAAGTAAGCCTTGCCAATCTGCGTACGTTCCCCTGCGTGCAGGAGAAGGAGGGCGACGGCTCGCTCCGGCTGTACGGGGCGTTCTTCGCCATCTCCGACGGCGTGCTCCACCTGCTCGATGAACGAACCGGCGAGTTCAAGCCCACGGACTAGGCGCTTGCCGCATCGCGCGCGCGCCGGCATGGAGGCACGCATGACCGAAGAGCTGCAACGTAACATCGCTCTCCTGATCGACTCCGACAATGCGAGCCCGGCGGGGATCGACCCGGTGTTGACCGTCCTGGCCGAACTGGGACAGGTCAATATTCGTCGGGCCTATGGCAACTGGCGCAAACCTGCGCTGAAAAGCTGGGCCGACCTCGTCCATCGCTATGGCATCGAGCCGCAGCAGCAGTTCGATCTCACGCGCGGAAAGAACGCCACCGACATGAAGATGACGATCGACGCGATGGACCTGATGTATCGCGGCCGCGTACACGGTTTCGGCATCATGAGCTCCGACAGCGATTTCATGCCGCTTGCCATGCGCATCCGTCAGGACGGCTATCCCGTGTATGGCTTCGGCAGCCCGAAGACACCCGAGGCATTTCGCCAGGCTTGCACGCGCTTCATCGACGTCGAAGCCCTGATCCGCGCGGAGAAGGAGGAGCGCGCCAATGGCAAGGACGGCAAGCTCGATAAGGATCTCCTGCAGCTCCTGTTCGACGCCTACAACGCCAGCAAGCGCGACGAGAACGGGTTTGCCAAGCTGTCCGAAGTCGGTCAGCTGGCCGGTAACCGGTCAAGCTTCGACACGCGCAATTATGGCTTCGCACGACTGATCGACCTGATCGAAGCGATTCCCAACTTCACGACCGAGCGGCGCGAAGGCGGGCAGATCTGGGTAAAGCGGCTGCGCTGACGGCGCAAAAGGAAAGGCGCGGGCCGCAACCCGCGCCTTCCCCAAACTTTCGCAGCTGATTACTGGGCCGGCGTCGACGCAGCAGGCGCTGTCGCGCCATTGCCCGCTGCCTGCCGTTCGGCATAGAGCGCCCACAGGTCCGCGATCGGTGCGCGGGCGCCGTCCACCTTGTCGAACGTCGCCTTGGCTTCGGCAAACTTGCCTTGATCGAGCTGTGCAATCCCGAGACGCGTCAGTACGCGGCCGGTGTCGACATCGGCCCGAGTCAGAGCAAGCTGGTACATCTCTTCGGCTTCGGCGGGCTGCTCGAAGTTCAGGTACATGTCGCCCGCCGCGGCAGCGAGGAGCGCGTTGGCACCGGATGCGCGTGCATCGCTTTCCAGTTCGGGGAGATCGGCACGAGCCGATTCCATCTGCGCCTGAGCTGTCGACTTCGCTTCGGCAACCAGGACATCGCTCTCGTTCAGCATGTTCGCCGCCAGCCCAGCATCGACCACACGGCCGACCTCGGCCGGCAGGCGGCGTGCATCCGCTGCCGAGATGTAATCGACATAGTCGCGCTCGCTACGCAGACTGTCGGTTCGTTCGGCAAGGCGCATCAGGTCGAGCAGCGACTGATCGTCATAGTCGTAGAAGCTGCGCTGCACGGCAATCGCGTCCCCCCACACATCGCTGGAAGGATAATGCGTGACGTACAACCGGCTGAATGCCGTTGCCTGCTCGGGCAGCTGGTTATTGTAGGCGACCGCGAAGCCGCGCTGGATCCAGCTCTCGTCGACCGGCTGTCCGGCCTGCTCCTGCGCCCGGATCGCCTGCAAGAGGTAGTCCAGACCGGCCGCATGATTGTTCTCGGAGAAGTAGGTTTCCGCGATCAGGCCCTGCGCGTTGGCGGTCTCGTATCCCGCGGCCGCGGCCTGTTCGAAGCGTTGGCGCGCCGCGGCCCAGTCTTCAACCTGATAGGCGAGCTGTCCGGCCGCGAACGCCATGCGCCCCTGGTCCTCGGCCGCAATCTTGCCACTCTCCAGCATCATCTCGACGCCCTGACGCTGGACCGCCATGTCCTCGTTGCGGACACCGATCGTGTATACCGCCTGACCGGCGACGAGCCGATCGTCCTCGGTCTCTACGGCAGCCAGAAGAGCAGGGATTTCAGCCTTGAGCGCCGCGGGATCTTCCTGCGCTTCGATGCGCTTGCCGAGCGGCTGATAGACTTCCACGAATCCCTTCGAATAATTCGGCTTCGCCCGCTCTTCTTTCTGCGCCTGAGCGGGGGCCTCAAGCGCAACGGTGCCGATCGCTCCGCCCGCGAAGAACGCGACGGCAAGAGCAAAGTGAGTGCCGAATCGCGTGGTTCGCGCCTTCGGATTGCGGACGAATGACAGCATCTGGGTATCTCCCATTGACAGAACTAAGGCCATGTAGGCTGAGAAAACATCTGAGGCAGGCGCTAGTGCCGCCTCATGTCCGGTATTGCAATCGCTTGTAGGGGAATCGTGCTGAACGGGCTTTGAATGCCTCGTTCGGGCCCAGATCAGGCACGAGTCGCCGGAAGTGTGGAAAAAGCTGGCCCGAGTGCCCATCTCGGGGCTGTTCAGGTGGCGATTCCCTGGCTTCTCCCCTAGGCTCGCCCCCGGATTCCCAGGCAACAGAACGAAAAGAAAAGAAGTCCCTTGAGCGACGATACCGAGACTCTTTCTCCGCCCGTACCAGCGGGCGATTTCGATCGCGTCGACATCGTCGACGAAATGAAGACGAGCTATCTCGATTACGCGATGAGCGTGATCGTGAGCCGCGCGCTGCCCGACGTGCGCGACGGGCTCAAGCCCGTTCACCGCCGAATTCTCTTCGCCAGTCAGGAAGGCGGCTTCGTCGCCGGACGTCCCTATCGCAAGAGCGCCAAGATCGTGGGCGACGTGATGGGTAATTATCACCCGCATGGCGACGCCGCGATCTACGACGCCCTCGCCCGCATGACGCAGCCGTGGTCGATGCGTGTGCCGCTGGTCGACGGCCAGGGCAACTTCGGCTCGATGGATCCCGATCCGCCGGCCTCGATGCGTTACACCGAAGCGCGGCTTGCGAAAGTGGCCAACAGTCTGCTCGACGATCTCGACAAGGACACCGTCGATTTCTCAGACAACTACGACGGTTCGCGGCAGGAGCCGACCGTCCTTCCCGCGCGCTTCCCCAACCTGCTGGTCAACGGCGCGGGCGGTATCGCGGTCGGCATGGCGACCAACATCCCGCCGCACAACCTGGGCGAGGTCATCGACGGGTGTCTGGCCTATATGGATGATCCCGGCATCAGCAGCGAAGAGCTGTTCGAGATTATCCCGGGGCCGGACTTTCCGACCGCGCCGCTGATCCTCGGCCAGTCGGGCGCCAAGGCTGCCTACACCACCGGACGCGGCTCGATCCTCATGCGCTGCCGCCATACGATCGAGACTTCGCGCGGCGATCGCCAGTCGATCGTGCTGACGTCGATCCCCTACCAGGTGGGCAAGGCGGGCCTGGTCGAAAAGATCGCCGATGCTGCGAAAGAGAAGCGGATCGAAGGGATCGCGGATATCCGCGATGAATCGAGCCGTGAAGGCGTGCGTGTCGTCGTCGATCTGAAGCGCGACGCAACGGCTGATGTCGTACTCAACCAGATCTGGCGCCACACGCCCGCGCAGGCCAGCTTCCCCGCCAACATGCTCGCAATCCGCGGGGGCCGGCCCGAAGTCCTGACGCTGCGCGACTTCATCCAGGCGTTCATCGCCTTCCGCGAACAGGTCATCACCCGTCGCACCAAGTTCGAGCTGAACAAGGCACGCGAACGGGCCCACATCTTGCTTGGTCTCGTCGTCGCGGTCTCCAATCTCGACGAGGTCGTCGCGATGATCCGCGGGTCGTCCAACCCGGCCGATGCGCGCGCCAAGCTGCTCGGCAAGGAATGGCCGATCGGCGACATCGCGCAATATATTCGCCTGGTCGAGGCGATCGAGCCCGACGCCGAACAGCAGGGTGGCACCTATCGCTTGTCGGAACGCCAGGTAAAGGCGATTCTCGATCTGCGCTTGCACCGCCTCACCGCGCTCGGCCGCGACGAAATCGGCGACGAGCTCAAGGAACTGTCGATCGCGATCGAGGAGTATCTCTCGATCCTTGCCGATCGGGTGAAGCTCTACGGCGTCATGCGCGACGAGTTGAAGGAGATCCGCGAACTTTACGCTACCCCAAGGGTCTCCGAGATCGCACCTGCCTGGGACGGCATCGATGACGAGGACCTGATCGAACGCGACGAGATGGTCGTAACGGTCACACTCGACGGCTACATCAAGCGCACCCCGCTCTCGACATTCCGCGCGCAGAACCGCGGCGGCAAGGGCCGCGCCGGAATGGCGACCAAGGATGAGGATGCGGTGATGGAGATGTTCGTCACCTCAACTCACAATCCGGTGCTGTTCTTCTCTTCGGCCGGAAAGGTCTATCGGCTCAAGGTCTGGAAGCTGCCGGAAGGTGGCCCGGCAACCCGCGGGCGACCGATAGTTAACCTGCTCCCCGCCCTGGACGAAGGCGAGACGATCCGCACCGTACTTCCGTTGCCCGAAGATGAGGAAAGTTGGGGCGCCCTCTCGGTGGTCTTCGCGACCGCGAAAGGGAATGTGCGACGCAATTCGATGGACGCGTTCACGAATGTCCCGTCGAACGGCAAGTACGCAATGAAATTCGACGAGGGCAGCGACGACCGCCTGATCGGCGTGGCTTTGCTCGACGCGAACGACGACGTCCTGCTCGCGAGCAGCAATGGCAAAGCGATCCGCTTTGCAGGCGACGACGTGCGCGAATTTACCAGCCGCACCTCCACCGGCGTTCGCGGCATGAATCTCAAAAAGGACGATGAGGTCGTGTCGCTCTCGATCCTGCACCGGATCGGGACCGAAGGGGAAGAGCGCGACCAGTATCTCCGCTACGCCCCGTGGAAAGGCGAGAGAGATGGCGAGCCCGATCTCGCACCCGAACGGTTCGAGGAACTGGCGGAGAAGGAGCAGTTCATCCTCACCGTCTGCGCCAATGGATATGGCAAGCTTTCGTCGGCCTACGAGTATCGCCGCATCGGTCGGGGTGGACAGGGTATCCTCAACATCGACAATGTGGAACGCAACGGACGGGTAGTGGCAAGTTTCACCGCCACGCAGCGGGACCAGCTCATGCTGGTGACGGATCGGGCCAAGCTGATCCGGATCGGGCTGGACAGCCTCCGTGTGATCGGGCGCGGGTCGGCGGGCGTGCGCCTGTTCAAGGTCGCGGAAGGCGAGCACATCGTCAGCGCCGTGCGGCTCGACGAAGAGCCCGATCCCGAAAACGAGGCCGAAGAAGCTATCGTGGAGGAAATGGCCGCCCGCGGCAGCACGGAAACGGCGCCAGCGACGACATCGCAATCGGGCGACGACGCGGCCGGCGGCGAGGCCGATGGCGAGTGATGCCGTCGCGCCGCACGGCCTGTATCAGACCGTGCGGCGCAGCGTCTTGATCACACCCGTCGCAATCAGGAGCTGACCCGCGAAATAGCACGGCCAAACCAGCAGGCCCGGGACCGCACTCGACGAGAGCGGACCCATCCGCGCGAAGATCAGCAAATCCGAAACGACGAACAGAACCGCGCCGAGCCCCACACGATAGCGCGGAAAGCGGCTCATCCATGCGCACGCCGCCATGCCTCCAAGCGCCAGTGCATAGAGCGCGACACCCGCATCGCCCGCGAGCAGCCAGGAGATCAGCGGCGTGCCCAGCAGCAGCGCCACGGCGAGCGCCTTCTGGCTCGATGCGGCTTTCTCCCGCCCATTGCGCAGATAGAGGGTCATTGCGGCAAGATGCGATGCGAAGAAGGCGCCGCCGCCCCAGATGAAGTCAAGCTCAAGCAGCATGTCACCGAGCGCCGAGAGCCCCATGACGAGCGCGAGAAGCCGGCCGTCTGCGCTCGCGTGGCGTTGCCAGGCGTAGATGGCGAGGAAGCCGACGCCCGCGCCTTTGAGAAGGATCAGCCACAGCTCTCCGAGTGGCCATCCGCGAACGAAGAAATAGATCGTAGCCGCAGTGATCGCAGCGAGCAGCCAGGGCCTGTGTTCGAGCAGCGCGCGTTTCGGCATCATCCCTTCCCCCTCGGAGCGCGTCCTTGGACTTGAACCCTGCGGCAGGCAAGCACTAGGTGCGCATCATGACCCATCACGTCCACATCATCGGCGGCGGCCTCGCGGGCAGCGAAGCGGCTTGGCAACTCGCACGGCGCGGCTATCGTGTGCGGCTGTCCGAAATGCGCGGTGGCGGGGATTCGACGCCGGCACATCAGACCGATGGCCTGGCCGAACTCGTCTGCTCGAACAGCTTTCGCTCGGATGACGACGAACGCAATGCAGTCGGATTGCTGCACCATGAGATGCGGCGACTGGACTCGCTGGTGATGCGCGCGGGCGAAGTCGCACGCGTACCCGCCGGATCCGCCATGGCAGTGGACCGCGACGTATTCTCGGCCGAGGTCGAAACCGCGCTGGCGGAGCATCCGAACGTCACGATCGTCCGCGAGCGGATCGACGAGTTGCCTGCGCGCGGTTCCACGATCGTGGCGACAGGGCCACTGACGGCGCAGGCGCTCGCCGAAAGCATCGTCCGCGCGACCGGGCAGGACCGGCTGGCGTTTTTCGATGCCATTGCTCCGATCATCCATCGCGACAGCATCGACATGGACGTCTGCTGGTTCCAGAGCCGGTGGAACAAGGGCGACGGCAAGGACTACATCAATTGCCCGATGGACAAGGACCAGTACCTTGCCTTCCATCAGGGGCTGCTCGACGGCGAGAAGATCGCGTTCAAGGAGTGGGAGGCCGACACCCCCTATTTCGAAGGTTGCATGCCGATCGAGGTCATGGCCGCGCGCGGAGTGGACACGCTGCGATACGGGCCGATGAAGCCGGTGGGGCTCGACGATCCCAGGACCGGGCGCTGGCCCTATGCCGTCGTTCAACTCAGACAGGACAACAAGCTCGGCACGCTGTGGAACATGGTCGGATTCCAGACCAAGCTGAAGCACGGTGCGCAGGTCGAACTGTTCCGCACGATTCCCGGTCTCGAGAACGCGGAGTTCGCGCGCCTCGGCGGCCTGCACCGCAACACCTTCCTCAACTCTCCGCTCGTACTCGATCGGCAGCTACGCCTGAGGGGCGGCGAGCATGTCCGCTTCGCGGGGCAGATCACCGGATGCGAAGGATATGTCGAGAGTTCCGCGGTCGGGATCATGGCCGGACTCATGACGGCAGCCGAGATTGCCGGCACTGGGTGGACTCCGCCGCCCCGCAGCACGGCAATGGGTGCGCTGCTCGCGCACATCACCGGCGATGCCGAGGCAGAGACGTTTCAACCGATGAATGTCAATTTCGGCCTCTTCCCTCCCCTCCACGACGTCAAGAAGAAGGCGCGCAAGGAAGCCTATACGAACCGGGCCAAGGCGGATTTCGGTGCATGGCTGGAGAGCGTGGTGTGCGTCCCCGCGTAAGCGAAACGCCGCGTTCGCTCCTTGCACAGAAGGGCACTGAACGGCACAGAAGAGCACTGAGCGGTCGCTCGGACCGCCTGGAGCCTGGCCATCGGCCGGACGGGACCGGGCGCTAGCACTCGCACGCCGGCTTCGGCTTGCGCTTCGGCGCCGTCGTCGCAAACTCCGCCGGGGTCAGTTCGCCATCGCCATCCGCGTCGGCACCTTCGAAGCGCTCCGCGGTCGTCACCGCCCATTCCTCGAAAGTCAGCAGATTGTTGCCGTCCGTGTCGAGCTTCCGGAATCCGTCGCTGCGGGTGGAGAGCATTTCGTTGCGTGTGATCTTGAGATCGCGATTGCGGTCATAGCGGAAGAACCGACGCTGCTCGCGCGTCAGCTCGGTCGCCTCGGGCGGCTCGGGGCCGGTCATGTCGGCGGGATCGACCTGCGGCAGAACGCCGTCGTCGAGCTCTTCGACCTCCGCCAACGGCGGCGGGGCGCCCCGTTCAACCTCGGCCCTCCCTTGCCACCAGAACATGCCCAACCCCGCGATCATCAAGGCAGCGACCGCTCCCAGTACGAGCCGGTTCATTCTCGGTTCTCCCCTTCCCCGTGGCGATCATAGGCTAACGGCCGATCATGCCAAGACGCAGCGCGGCGAGGATATCGCGCCGCCGCGCGACGAGCGGCGCTCCACCGCGTGCCGAGGCGCGATGCGCCAGTCCCCGAAGGACCGCGAGCGGGCGGAGGACGCGCGGAAGCCGGGGAACCCTGCGTTCGCCCTCCCCCGCCAGCCGGAGCGCGGTCCGGCGTTCGTGCTCGTCGCTCACCCGCGCGGCGAGGTCGGCGAGCGCCCAGTCTCGTCCGGCATCGCGAGCGTTCGCTTCCGCCCTCGCCTCGCCCGCCAGCCGTGCGAGCGCGGCGAATGCCTCGGCGCGCGCCGCCGCGAATGCCTCCAGCGCGGCGCCAGGCAGCGGTGCATCGCCAACGAGCTGCTCCCAGCCATCGACCAGTCCGATGAGCGCATGTTCCTCTCCCCCCCAGAGTTCGAGCGAATCGAGCACCGGATCCCCCCTGGCGCGTCCAGGTTGCGGCTTGCCCAGCTCGTCACGCCACCAGGCAAGCCGGAGCTGCGCCAGCAGCGGCTCATTCGCCTTCGCGACCAGTTCACCCAGCCGGGCATCGAGCGCGAACAGCGCAGCGGTCTGCGCGCGAATGCGCGCGGGGGCGTAGTTCAGCGCCAGCCGCTGCGGGAGAGGGAGGAGATCGATGTCCATCGAGCCGCTGGCCGATAGCATCGTTCGGGGCGGCCGCGCCATGCCGATCCGCGATAGCCGTCATTTGGAGTTTCTTAATGCAGCTCGCCTAGGGCGCATTGTGAACAACTTCGGAAGTTCCATGACGGGTATGGGCATCGCCAAATCGCTTGCAGCGCTCTGGCGCGATCGGGGGGGGAATACCCTGCCGATTTTCGCCGCCTCGCTGATTCCACTGCTCGCGATCGTCGGCGGCGGCGTGGACACCAGCCGCGGCTACCTGACCAAGACGCAGTTGCAGAACGCCTGCGACGCGGGCGTGCTGGCGGGACGGCGCGCCATGGCCGGTACCGGCGAGTACACGGACGACGAGAAGGCGAAGGCCTCCCGCATGTTCGACGCGAACTTCGATTCTGCCATCATCGACGCAGAGGACGTCGCCTTCGACACACGTGCCGGCGACGAAGGCGAGGTCTTCGGTACCGCTACGGCGACCATACCGACGGTCCTGATGCAACTGTTCGGGACCCAGGAGCTTTCGTTCTCCGTCGGCTGCATGGCCGAACTGCAAATCGCCAACACCGACGTCATGTTCGTGCTGGACACGACCGGCTCGATGAACGGCCCGCGCATTCAAGGCCTGCGAGAGGCGGTAAGGGACTTCCACGAGACCATCGCCTCGTCCGTCGCCGACCAGAATGTCCGCGTGCGCTACGGCTTCGTGCCCTATTCGACCACCGTGAATGCCCGCGTGCTGCTCCAGGACCCCGACAATCTTCTGCCTGCGGGCGATCTTTCCGACGCCGACTTTCGCGACACCACCCCGTACCAGACGCGCGTCGCCAAATTCGATAATTTCGATTATGTCATCAGGAACATAGTGCCACTGGACAGTCAGACGTATTCCAGTTCGGATAGTTGGTGGAACTGCAGCGATTCCTGGGTTGAAAGGTCCGGCACGAAGCCGGCGAATGTAACGGTTTCTCGCTTCCAGGAGAACTATACCTATAACGGCTGCCAGGTGACGCGAAACCGTTACCGCTACGAATACGAGAACCGCCGGGCCTTCCACTTCAGCGGCTGGAGTTATGAAGAGGCGGATCTGAATACGTCGAACTTCAAAGCCTTCGACAGCGTATCCATCGCGACCGGTTTCGATCCGGAGCTCTCCTTCGTCGAGACGGAAGGAAAGTACGACGTGGTGGAACTGGCGAGGTTGTCGATCCGCGGGATGACCACCTCCAGCTCGACCTGGAACGGCTGTCTGCAGGAACGAGACACGGTCCAGACCGACGATTTCGATCCGGTTCCCGATGATGCGTTCGATCTGGATATCGCGCTGATCCCCGATAGCGAAGCTACGCGCTGGAGCCCGATCTGGCCGGCAGTGTCGTATTACCGCACCCCCGGTTCCACCTCGACAAATACGGGTACGAAGACATCCTCGATCCCCTGCCCGGCGCCGATGCTGCCTTTCCAGAACATCGACTTGTCGGGCACGAGTACCGAGGTTCCCGCCTGGCTCGACACCTATCTCGAAAACCTGAATGCGACGGGCAACACCTATCATGATATCGGGATGATCTGGGGGGCGCGGCTGGGCAGCACGCGCGGTGTGCTCGCCGGCAACGTCAATGACGGTGATCTGGACAACATCAGCCGTCATCTCATCTTCATGACCGACGGGCAGATGGAACCCCATATCCAGTCATTCACCGCCTACGGCGTGGAATGGACCGACAACCGCATCGCGCCGGCGTGGGCCAGCACAGGCGCGGTAGCCGCCCGCCACACGCAGCGCTTCCTCGTCGCCTGCGATGCGGCGAGGGCGGAGGGCTACACGATCTGGGTGATCGGCTTCGGGTCCGCGCTCACGAACGAGATGCGGGCCTGCGCGACCGGACAACGTGCCTACTTCTCGAACGACTCCGACGAACTGCGCGCGACGTTCCGCTTCATCGCCTCGCAAGTGGCGGACTTGAGGCTCGGCGAATGATCCGCAGCCGCTCCCTCCGGCGCGACACGACCGGCGTCACGATCGTGGAGTTCGCGATCGTGGCACCGGTGCTGCTGGCATTGATCTTCGGCATTCTCGATCTCGGCCATGGGCTCTACATGCGGTCCGTCCTTCAGGGCGCGGTACAGGATGCCGGACGCGACGCGGGCCTCGAAAGCGGCCAGGCGGCGCAAGCGGATATCGACGCGAGCGTGAAGGCCAGCGTCCAGGCGGTCATGCCGTTCATCCCGGACGAGGACATCGCGATCGAGCGTTCCAACTACCAGGCGTTCAGCGACGTCGGCACGCCCGAGGATTTCGACGATACGAATGGCAACGATACCTACGACGCCGGCGAATGCTTCACCGACCAAAATGGCAACGCCCAATGGGATTCCGATGTCGGCGCTGCCGGACTCGGCGGGGCGGACGACATCGTTCACTACCAGGTGACCGTCACCTATGACCGGATCTTCCCACTCTGGTCGATGATCGGCCTCCCGCAGCAGGACACGGCGCAGGCGACCACCGTGATGCGCAACCAGCCGTTCGGCGTACAGGAAGGCCGGACCTCGGTGCGGGTGTGTCCATGATGAAGGCGCTATCGCGATCACTGCGCCATTTCAGGGGGCTCGCAAAGGCCCGCGACGGTGTGGCGCTGATCGAGTTCGCCTATTCGCTGCCGATCCTGGTCACGCTTGGTTTCGGCGGACTGGAACTGATCAACTACACGATGGCCCATCTGCGGGTGAACCAGATCGCCATTTCGTTGGCGGACAACGCCTCGCGCGCGAAGCAGGAGGTCATCGGCAGCGATCCCCGCTTCCGCGAATTGGACGCCAACGAGTCGATCCGCGCCGCGCAGTTGCAGGGCGGCAATCTGGACCTGGAAGGGAACGGCCGCGTGATCCTCTCCAGCCTGGAGGTGAATTCGGACGGCGGCCAATGGATCCATTGGCAGCGCTGCGGCGGAGACAAGTCCTACCCCTCCCGCTACGGCGAGGAGGGCGAGGGAGAAACGGGAACCTCGTTCGCGGGAATGGGGACCGGATCGCGCCTGGTTGAGGCGGAACCCAGGTTCGCGATCATGTACGCGGAGGTCTTCTACGACTACGAGCCGGTGATATTTCGCGGTCTGATCCCGGAGCAGACGATCTACAAGACCGCGGCGATGTACGTCCGCGACGACCGCGACCTGAGCGACATCTTCAACCCCGACCCGAAGGCCGAGGAGAGCACCTGCTGATCGCTCGCGGCGGCCGTTTCATCCATGCGGCGAACGCATTCTGCCACAGCGAATCGGCGACGCTCTGCGAACGTCGCGCTAGTCAGACGTAACAGACCTTCTTCGCCGCCTCGACGATCCGCGGCGCATCGATCAGTGCCATCTTCTCGAGATTCGCCGCATAAGGCAGTGGGACATCCTCGTTGCACACGCGCAGGACTGGCGCGTCGAGGTGATCGAAGCCTTCCTCCATGCAGATCGCGATCACTTCCGACGCGATCGAGCACGTGGGCCATCCTTCCTCGGCGATCACCAGGCGGTTGGTCTTCGCGAGGCTTTCGAGGATCGTTTGCCTGTCGAGAGGGCGCAGGGTGCGCAAGTCGATCACTTCCGCATCGATGCCCTCCTCCGCCAGCTTCTCCGCCGCCTCCAGGGCGAAACCGACGCCGATCGAATAGCTGACGATCGTCACGTCCGAACCCTCGCGTACGATCCGTGCCTTGCCGATCGGCAGGACGTGATCGTCGAGTTCGGGCAGTTCGAAGCTGCGACCGTAGACCAGTTCATTTTCGAGGAACACGACCGGATCCTCGCTGCGGATCGCGGCCTTGAGCAGACCCTTGGCGTCGGAACTGTCGTAGGGCGCGATCACGATCAGTCCCGGCACACTGGCATACCAGGGGCCGTAGTTCTGGCTATGCTGAGCGCCGACGCGGCTGGCCGCGCCGTTCGGCCCGCGGAAGACCACCGGGCATCGCATTTGCCCGCCCGACATGTAGTTCGTCTTGGCCGCGGAGTTCACGATGTGGTCGATCGCCTGCATCGCGAAATTGAACGTCATGAATTCGACGATCGGCCGCAGTCCGCCCATCGCCGCGCCAGTCCCGATGCCGGCAAAGCCGTATTCGGTAATGGGCGTGTCAATGACCCTCCTGGGTCCGAATTCATCGAGCAGCCCCTGCGTGACCTTGTAGGCGCCCTGATACTCGGCAACTTCCTCGCCCATGACGAACACGCGCTCGTCGCGGCGCATCTCTTCCGCCATGGCATCGCGCAGCGCCTCGCGAACGGTCACCGTGGCCATGTTCGTGCCATCGGGAATCGCCGGATCGGACTTGGGCTCGGATTTCGGCTTGCTCGGGGTGATCGAGCCCTGTTCGTCGTCCGACTTCTCGGCCTTCGGCTCGGCCTTTGCCGTTGAATCCGCCTCCTCGTCCTTGCTGTCGCCGGTTTCGGCAGGCGCCTCTACCTCGGAGACGTCCTCGCCCTCCCCGGCGAGCACAGCGATCACCGTTCCGACCTTGACGTTCTCGGCCCCTTCGGGAACGAGGATCTTCCCCACCGTTCCTTCATCGATTGCCTCGAATTCCATCGTCGCCTTGTCGGTCTCGATCTCGGCAAGGATGTCGCCGCTGGAGACCTCGTCCCCCTCCTTGACCAGCCACTTGGCGATCGTGCCTTCCTCCATCGTCGGGGAAAGCGCAGGCATTTTAAGTTCGATGGCCATCAGTCGGTTACCGTCTGCTGATGTTGAATGAGATGCCAACCGGCATCGGCACCGCGATATGTGCTCGAGCAGTGGCAGGTGTAAGCTGGATCATCGCCGCGCCTGGCTTCCGCACGATAGGCAAGCACGGCAACGTCCTTCCCGAACCGCACCAGGCGCGTCTCGGAGATGTCGAGTTCCTGCCAGCGCGGCGCGTTCTCGATCCCCGCAATCGCACCGGCGCGATCCATCGTGCCGATACCAGGAAAAACCATCACGCAGTCGGGGGCGACCAGTTCGTCGTAAGCCGCGGCACCCTCCATCCACAGCCGGCGCTCCGCCTGCCACAGGTTGTCGTCGGTTATGGCCAAGCTCAATACTCCTCCACCAGAACGTCGGTGTAGAGTTCATCTGCCTCCGGCTCCGGCGAATTCTCTGCGAAGTCAGCCGCTTCCGACACGATCCTGCGAATCTCCTTGTCGATCGATTTCAGGTCGTCCTCGCTCTTGCCGTTCTCGACCAGCACTTTCTTGAGACCTTCGATGGGATCCTTGTGCTCGCGCACGTCCTGCACCTCCTCGCGCGTGCGGTACTTGGCCGGATCGGACATCGAGTGACCGCGATAGCGGTAGGTGTTGAGCTCCATCAGCACCGGCCCCTTACCCTCGCGAACATGCCTGAACGCCACTTCGGCTGCGGCACGCACTTCGAGAACGTCCATGCCGTTGACGTCCATGCCGGGGATGCGGAACGCGGTGCCGCGGCGGTAGAACTCGGTCTCCGCGCTCGACCGCGCGGTGCTGGTGCCCATCGCGTACTGGTTGTTCTCGATCACAAAGACGATCGGCAGCTTCCACAGCGAGGCCATGTTGAAGGTCTCGTAGACCTGCCCCTGGTTCGCCGCGCCGTCGCCGAAATATGCGAGGCACAGGCCGCCATCCTCGTTGTACTTGTGCGCTAGGGCGAGCCCGCCGCCCAGCGCCACCTGCGCGCCGACGATGCCGTGCCCGCCATAGAATTTATGCTCGGTGCTGAACATGTGCATCGAGCCGCCCTTGCCCTTCGAAATGCCGGCCTGGCGCCCCGTCAGTTCGGCCATGATGACCTTGGGATCGATTCCGTAAGCGAGCATGTGGCCGTGATCGCGGTAGCCGGTGATCACGCTGTCCTTGTCGTTGTCGAGCGCGCTCTGAAGCCCGATCGCGACCGCTTCCTGGCCGATGTAGAGATGACAGAAGCCGCCAATCAGACCCAGGCCGTAGAGCTGCCCCGCCCTCTCCTCGAACCGGCGGATGAGCAGCATCTGCCGATAGAATTCCATCATCTCGTCTTCGGAAGCGTCGTAGCTCTTCGCCTTCTCGAACGCTTCCTGCAGGCTGTGCAGCGCGAAGTCGGGATCGTCGACCGGGCCCTGCTGCTTGCTTTTTGCGGGCGTCTTGCGGGTCTTGGCGGTTCTGGCCAATTCACATTTCCTCGGTTGTGGCGATCACCCTGGGGAGGTGCGCCGCATCGCGCGGCATTGGGCGCCTATAGGCGCAAGCCGCGCGCGCGTGCAACGCCTCGGACCGCCGATGAATACGAAATTCCCGCCGAGCCAAGTGGTGCCCGTAGCCGACTATTCGCCCTGCTCGTTCTGCGGTTCGAGGATCAGCACGACCTCGTCGGGGTGCACCACGTTGAAGTTACGCCGCAACTCCTCGCCCACCAGATCGGGATCGGCATGGTTGGGATGAACCAGGTCCACACGGTTCCTGAGTGCATTCCGCTCGTCGGTCAGTTGCGCGATACGGGCCTGGTGCTGATCGAGAAGGCGCTCGTTTTCGCCCCAGGCGAGCAATCCGCTCGGTCCCGCGATCGCCAGACCGGTCAACAATAGCAGGAGCACCAGGGCAAATCCCTGAGTCAGTTGCTCCCTCGGCAACGCGATCCTGTGCCCTGTGCGCGTCATACCAGCGACAGAATCACAGTTAACCCCGCCATTCAAGCGGTTTGTCGGCGGCTGGCGCCGTTTTGCGACTATCCGAACTCTCAGCGGGAGCCGCTGCGCGTCTCCGCTCATTCAAACCATCAGCCCGCTCTTGCGAGACCGCCTCCAATTGGTTACACTTGAAACCAACAGAGGAGAACACAATCATGCCCGACCTGTTCGAAAATCCCGCCGGCCTCGATGGTTTCGAGTTCGTGGAGTTCTGCGCGCCAGAGAAGGGAGTTCTTGAGCCGGTGTTCGAGGCGATGGGCTTCAGCCATGTCGCAACGCACCGTAGCAAGGACGTCCACCTGTGGCGCCAGGGGGGGATTAACCTGATCACCAACTACGAGCCGAAGAGCGCCGCCTGGTACTTCGCGCGTGAACATGGTCCCTCCGCCTGCGGCATGGCGTTTCGCGTGAAGGATGCAGCCAAGGCCTGGCAGCACCTGATGGACAAGGGCGCTGAGCCGGTCCACGTCGAAACCGGGCCTATGGAACTGCGCCTGCCTGCGATCCGCGGCATCGGCGGCGCAATCCTCTATCTTGTCGACCGCTATGAAGACGAGGCCGGCGACGGCCTGTCGATCTATGATATCGATTTCGAGTACCTGCCGGGCGTGGAGAAGCATCCGGCAGGCGCCGGCTTCAAGCTGATCGACCACCTGACGCACAACGTCTATGGCGGGCGGATGAAGTACTGGGCGGACTATTACGAGACGCTCTTCAACTTCCAGGAAATCCGCTATTTCGACATCAAGGGCGAATATACCGGCCTCACCTCGAAAGCACTGACCGCGCCGGACGGCAAGATCCGCATCCCGCTCAACGAGGAAGGCGACGGCGGCAAGGGCCAGATCGAGGAATACCTGCGCGAGTTCAACGGCGAAGGCATCCAGCACATCGCGCTTATCTGCGACGACCTCGTCGCGTGCTGGGACAACCTCAAGAAGCTGGGCGTGCCGTTCATGACCGCCCCGCCCGAAACCTATTACGAGATGCTCGAAGAACGCCTGCCCGGGCATGGCGAAGACGTCGAGGCGCTGAAGGCGCGCGGCATCCTTCTCGACGGCACCACCGAAGGCGGTCGTCCACGCCTGCTGCTGCAGATTTTCGCGGAGGCACAGGTTGGCCCGGTATTCTTCGAGTTCATCCAGCGCAAGGGCGATGAAGGCTTCGGCGAGGGCAACTTCAAGGCGCTGTTCGAATCGATGGAGCGTGATCAGATCAAGCGCGGCGCGCTCAAGGTCGAGGACGCCAAGACCGTCGAAACGGAACCGGCGGAGTGAAACCGAAGGAAGCGGCGATGACCGAACAGGCAATGCACCCGATCAAGCTCGGCGGGGTCCACCACGCCGCCTACCGCTGCAAGGATGCCAAGGAGACGGTCGAGTGGTACGAGAAGGTGCTGGGCATGGAGTATGTCAGCGCCTTCTCCGAAGATCATGTGCCGTCGACCGGCGAGTACGATCCCTACATGCACGTGTTCCTCGATGCGGGTAACGGCAACGTGCTCGCGTTCTTCGAACTGCCCCAGCAGAAGGACATGGGACGCGACGAGAACACGCCAGCCTGGGTCCAACACCTCGCCTTCCGGGTCGGTTCGGAGGACGAGCTTCTGGCGGCGAAGAAGCACATCGAAAGCCTCGACATCGACGTGCTCGGCCCGACGCATCACGGCATCTTCAAATCGATCTACTTCTTCGATCCCAACGGCCACCGCGTCGAACTCGCGGCCGATATAGGCACCGACGAACAGTATGCCGAGCTCAAGCGGGTCGCGATGCCGATGCTGGAGGAATGGTCGCAGACCAAGAAGGCGCCTCGCCACGCCGACTGGCTCCACGAGATCGCCCGCGCCGAACACGCCGCCAAGGGCTGACACCGCGGCGTTGGTCTCGCCCGTGCCTGAGCCAGCTTCCGCGTAGTTCTTGCAGCACCGCGCCCGCGACCCTAAAGCGCGCTGCGGGGCGCCCGTAGCTCAGTCGGATAGAGCACCAGATTCCTAATCTGGGGGCCACAGGTTCGAATCCTGTCGGGCGCACCACGATCTTGAAAGCACGGAAGTTTGCGCTTTCCGCCCGACCGGCTTCAGCTAAACGATCCTGCTCGGCCAACGCCTCGCGCGGCGAACCACGCGTCGAAACGACATTGCGAGATCGAAGGGTACCTACCGGACCAGCAGCACCGGCACGTGCACCGTCCGGATCATCGTCGTAGTGGTACTGCCGACGATCAGCGTGCGCAGCGGTGAATGACCATACGCGCCCATCATCAGCATCGCACCAGGAGTCCGCGCCACGATGTCGGCGATGACCGCCTCGGGCTTCCCGCCCTGGAGCGTGGTGCGGACTTCACGGCTACCCTCCAGCTGTCCAGCGGCCTCGTCGAGCCTTTGCCGATGTGCCGCATTGTCGGCATCGGCCATGACGATGTGGACCGGCAACCCGTTGAACAGGGGAGAATTGCGCAGGCGCTCGAGAGCGCGGTTCGCCGCTTCGCTCGCGTCGTAGGCGAAGACGATCTCGCGCGGCTCTTCCACCGCTCGCGATGCGATCAGAATCGGGCGATCACTGGCACGCACCACGCGCTCGATCTTGGAGCCGATATGGTCGCTGGCGAACTCGTGGCCGGCACCGCGCTTTCCGATAACCACGACGCGCGCGTCCGCCTCGCGTTCGAGGATTGTCTCGACGATGCCGCCGTGCCGGTGGAGCGTGCGTACCTGGACGGCACCACTTTCCTGCAGCCGCTGCTCGCCAGCCGCGAGCAGCACGCGCCCTCGCTCGACCTGAAGCTTGGCGTCGCTCTCCTCCAACTGGACCAGCTCTTCCATCAGATTGGTCTTCACGCCCAGGCCGATCGCCCCCGACAGATCGCGGCGTGCGGCGACTGCATCGCGCCGCTGGACGACATGGAGAAGCTCGACCGGGAGCTGGAGTCGCCTGGAGGCCCAAGCTGCGAGGTCGCAGACGCTGTTGGCATAGGCCGAGGCATCGATGCAGGCGAGGATGTGCTGCATGATCTAGTCTCCTCTCAGTGACCGCCGAGCGCAGTGTCGGCGCCCGGCTTGTCGTGGACGGCGAAGCGATCGACCATCGAAGCGCTTGCCTCGTTGAGGCCGATCACTTCGACGGCGGTGCCTTCGCGGCGGAACTTAAGAATCGCCTTGTCGAGGGTACCGACTGCAGAGATGTCCCAGAAATGCGCTCGTGACACGTCAATCACGACATGATCGATCACTTCCTTGAAATCGAACGCTTCTACGAACCGTTCGGACGAGGCGAAGAAGACCTGACCGGTGATGCGATAAGTGCGGCTACGGCCGTCGGTCGAGAGCTCGCTTTCGACTGTGAACAGCCGTTTGACCTTGCTGGCGAAGAACAGGCCCGAGAGGATCACTCCGGTCAGGACGCCCTGGGCAAGATCGTGTGTCCACACGGTGATCGCCACCGTCGCGACCATGACCACCGAGGAATGCCATGGATGGTGACGGATGTCGCGGATCGAGCGCCACGAGAATGTGCCGATCGAAACCATGATCATCACCGCCACCAGCGCGGCCATCGGGATGATTGCCACGACGGGACCAAGTACCAGCAGCAGGAACAGAAGGAAGACGCCCGATACGAGGGTCGACAACCGCGTCGAGCCACCCGATTTCACATTGATCACCGATTGGCCGATCATGGCGCAGCCGCCCATGCCGCCGAAGAACCCGGTGACGAAGTTGGCGACGCCCTGGCCCTTCATCTCGCGCTGCTTGTCCGAAGGCGTGTCGGTCAGATCGTCGACGATCTGCGCCGTCAGCATCGATTCGAGCAGGCCGACAGCGGCCATCGTCGCCGAATAGGGGAAGATGATTTCCAGCGTCTCAAGCGTGAACGGTACGTCGGGGATGAGGAAGCTCGGCAGCGCCGCCGGCAACTCGCCCATATCGCCGACCGTGCGAACGTCGAAACCGGCATAGTAGGCGATGATCGTCAGGACGACGATGGCAACCAGCGGCGACGGAACAGCCTTGGTAAGCCGCGGGAACAGATAAATGACCGCCAGTCCTGCAGCGACAAGGACATAAGTCAGCATCGGAACGCCGGTGAGCTCGGGCAGCTGCGCCATGAAGATCAGGATAGCGAGCGCGTTGACGAACCCGGTGATCACCGAGCGTGACACATACTGCATCAGCAGGTTGAGGCGCAGAAATCCCGCGATCGCCTGAAGCACGCCCATCAGGATCGTGGCGGCGAACAGGTACTCGACGCCGTGGTCGCGCACGAGAGGCAGGACGAGCACGGCGATTGCCGCGGTCGCCGCCGAGATCATGCCGGGACGGCCCCCGACCAGCGAAATGATCACCGCGATGGAAAACGAGGCGTAGAGTCCCACGCGCGGGTCGACGCCCGCGATGATCGAAAAGCCGATCGCTTCGGGAATCAGCGCCAGCGCGACGACGATCCCTGCGAGGATGTCGCCACGCGGGTTGCTGAGCCATTCGCGTTTAAGCGAGGCAAATGTGGGCATTCGGAAGGACCTGAAAATGCTGCAGCACGACCGCGACACACGCTCGCAAACGAGGCGGGCTCACATTGCGAGTGGCAGAACGCCGAGATGCTTCAAGTTGTCCCGGGGATAGGCGCCGGGCCGAGCCACCCGGAACAAGCCGGGTCCAGCGGATGCGGCGGGCCCTAAGCTAGCAGCGGCTATATTGCAACTGCGAACACCCGTCGGTCCGCCGGCCTTGTTCCCCCTGCTCCGTTCTCCCGCTCATCGTCTCCGCGAGGGCACCGTTCGAGCTCCTTGTTTCAATTCCCGCCCCGATCGGTCAAAAGCGCCGCGATGCCCATGCGAACCGAGCTTGCCTTCGTGCGTGAGAACGGCCGCTGGCTGACCGCCGGTTTCCTGCTGACGCTGTTCTCTTCCTTCGGCCAAACTTTCTTCATCGGCCTGTTCGGAAATGACCTGCGCAGGTCTTTTGACCTGACGGCGGGTGGGTTCGGCGGCATCTACATGATCGCAACGTTGCTAAGTGCAGCGAGTCTGCCATGGCTCGGAAGAACGCTCGACATTATGTCCGGTCGGAAGGTGGCTGGATTCACGATCCCAGCTTTGGCGTTTGCCTGCATACTGATCGGTACGGTCCAGGGGCTCGTTGGCCTTACCGTCGCGATCTTCCTGCTGCGCCTGTTCGGCCAGGGAATGATGACCGAGATCGCTTTCACGGAAGTCGGCAGATGGTTCGAGGCCAACCGCGGCCGCGCGATGGCCCTCGTAACCCCGGGCTTCCAGGTTGGGAACGCGATCCTGCCTGTGGTCGCCGTATGGATCGCAGAAATGGCCGGATGGCGTCAGATGTGGCTCGCTTCGGCGCTGCTGCTGGCGCTTGTCGCCTGGCCGGTTCTGACTGCGCTCCTGCGAGTCGAACGGGTGCCGGCCGCGACACGAACGGTTCAGCCACAGGCCCGCACGGCAAGAGCCTGGACCCGTGCCGAGGTGATGGGGGATCCTGTTCTCTACATTCTGCTCGCCGGCACGCTTGCCCCGCCGTTCATCGGCACGACCATCTTCTTCCACCAGGGCCACCTCGTCGAACTTCGCGGATATGACTCGCTCGTGTTTGCCTCGGCGTTTCCCGTGATGGCGGCGACAACTGTGCTTTTTGGCTTCCTCTGCGGCTATCTGATCGATCGGTTCGGCGCGCTTCGCATCCTGCCCTTCTTCCTCCTGCCACTGGCGCTCGCCTCCGTGACCGGCGGGCTCGTCACGCCGGCCTGGGGCATTTACCTCTTCATGCTGTTGCTGGGGGTAAGCAACGGATTCACCCAGACGCTGCTCGGCGCTCTTTGGCCCGAAGTCTACGGCACCGCCAACCTGGGAGGGATACGGGCGATCACCGTCTCGGCCATGGTCCTGGCAACGGCGCTTGGCCCAGGAATTACCGGCGCACTTATCGACGCCGGCATCGATCTGCCACGCCAAATGATCTGGATGGGGATCTGGTGCCTGATGGGCTGCGCGGCCCTTGCATTCGCGGCATCGCTAGTACGCCGACGAGAATCCACTTAGCGGCACTGGCGGGTGGCCTTGATGGTCCGGCCCTGCACTCTCGGCACTCGCCGCTGCCACTGCAGCCCGCCCAGACATGGGCGGCCCGTATCTAGCGAGCATCCCGAAGTAAGAGGCGGCGCCCGCTGAACGCTGGACGCCGCCTCCTTTTCGGCCAGCGGGAAAGACCAGCGCTGGCCGCTATGCGCTCTTACTGCGCAACCTGATCCTCGGTCGCCTCTTCGGCCTCGTCAGCGGCGTCGCCCATGGCGTCGGCCTGCTCGTCGAGAACCTCTTCCTGTGCCTCATCGCCCTGCGCCTCGGCGAGGTCGGCCTCCTCTTCCAGAACGTCCTCCTGCGATTCCATTTGCTGTTCGGCAAGGTCTCCAGCAGCCTCTTCCTCGCTCTCGGCACAAGCCCTGAGCAACGAGAAGGCGAATGCGGATGCGACCATGGTTGCAGTTCTCAACTTCGTAGGAAAATCCCCTTGTTCTCTGCCCGACATTCGCGGGGGCCAGGCCATGGCTAGGTTATGGACAGAGGTCAAATATGGTCCCCGCGAACCATTTTGGAGGGTCGCAACTACCTGACGACGACAATTCGTCCAGGCAGGATCCCTCGGGCCCTCAAGAACGCGTTTGATACCGCGCCAGGCGAAAAGTCGCGCCGCAGCCTCACCCCGCAGCGATTTCAGTTAAGCTCGTCGGGCTCCGCGACGGGAAACGGTAACGGGGCGAGCGAGATACCTTCCTCGAGCAACTCCTTCGCCTCGTTCAGCGTCGCCTTTCCGTGGATCGCTTCAAGATCCTTCTCGCCATAGTGCATTGCGCGCGATTCTTCGGCGAAGTCGTCGCCCACCCAGCGGCTGTTCTCGAGCGCTTTGGCCTGGGCTTTGGCGAGCGCTTCCATCGCCTTGCGCACTTCGGCCGGAATCTTGCCGCCGCTCATCGGCTTCCTCGACTGGCTCACCGCAGCCCGCTGATTGCCTTTGGCCCCGACCGCCGGCGCCATCGGCGCCTTGACGATCTCGGCCGAACCGCACTGCGGACAGGTGACGAGCCCGCGCGCCTGCTGGCCGGCGAAGTCGTCGGATGAGCCGAACCAGCCTTCGAAACGGTGCCCTTCGGCGCAGGAGAGGTCGAACACGATCATTGCGGGCGCGCTAGTCGGGCATCTTGCGACGATTGGCAAGGCTCGGGACCTGCCGGCGGACTTCGGCGATGCGTTCAGCGATGATCTCCGCGAAGCCAAGCCCCGGCGCTTCGCCGCCCATGTCGAGCAGGACCTCGCCCCAGGGATCGGCCACGAGGCTGTGCCCGTAGGTTCGCCGACCATCCTCGTGAGTGCCGACCTGGGCGGCGGCGATCACGTAAGCGCTCGCCTCGATCGCGCGCGCGCGCTGCAGAACGTGCCAGTGCGCCTCGCCCGTCGGAACGGTAAAGGCGGCGGGGATGGCGATGGCGTCGCATTGGCGGTTACCGAGCGCCTCGAACAGCGCGGGAAAGCGCAGATCGTAGCAGATGGTGAGACCGAGACGGCCGAGCGGGGTCTGGGCCGTCACGATCTCCTCCCCAGCGCGGTAGGCATTCGATTCGCGCCAGCTCTCGCCGTTTGCGAGATCGACATCGAACATATGCATCTTGTCGTAGCGTGTGGCGACATTCCCGCTGGAGTCGATCAGGTAGCTGCGATTCGCCCACTTGCCGTCACCGAGATCGATCGCGAGCGAGCCGAGAGCGATCCACAATCCTTCCCGTGCCGCGGCATCGCGGACGGCGCTCAGCACGCGATCGTTCGCCTCATGCATGATCTTCGGTCCTGCACGGGTGCGGTCGCGATCGAGCAGGCCCGACATCTCGGGCGTGAACAGCATCGCCGCGCCCTCACCGGCCGCGCGTTCGACCGCCTCTACGATCGTCGCGGCGTTTTGCGCCGGGCCGACCCCCGACCGCATCTGGAGAACCGCCACACGGGTCATCCGCCGAGCAGCGCGTCCAGCTTGCCCTCGCGCTCGAGCGCATGAAGTTCGTCCGATCCACCGACATGCGTATCGCCGATGAAGATCTGCGGCACCGTGCGCGCGCCGGGCGCTCGCTTCAGCATCTCGTCCCGCCCCGGACCGCCCAGCGTGATGTCATGTTCGGTGTAGTCGACATTCTTCTGGCCGAGCAGGCGCTTGGCACGGAAACAGTACCCGCATCCGAACTTGGTGTAGATGTCGACCTTGGACGTACTCATTGATATTCCTCGATTATCGCTCACAAGGGAACCCTCTTGAACGGTGAAACCCGCTCCCTATCTGGCGAATGGAGGCGCATGCCGCAATGGATGCGTCCTTCCGAAAACCGCCGGGTGCCGCCTCGCGTGGGCCTGGCACGTGATCAAATTGCTCATAGGAGGATTTGTTTCGATGAACCGTCTTGATTTCACTCCCTATCGCCGCTCAACGGTCGGTTTTGATCGCTTGTTCGACCTGCTGGAACGGCAGGCACGTAGCAACACCGGCGACAACTACCCGCCGTTCAACATCGAGCGCCGCGGCGAAGACAGCTATCGCATCGTGCTCGCGGTGGCCGGCTTCCGCCCGGCGGACATCGATATCACGGCACAGCAGAACCTGCTCGTCGTTCAGGGCAAGAAGCGCGAAGAGACCGACGAAGAGGGTGAGATGCTCCACATGGGCATCGCCAATCGCGGTTTCGAGCGCCGCTTCGAACTCGCCGACTATGTTCGCGTCGAGAACGCCCGGCTCGAAGACGGGCTGCTTGCGATCGACCTGGTCCGGGAAGTGCCGGAAGCGATGAAGCCGAAGAAGATCGCCGTGAACGGCCAGAAGACACTCGAAGTCGTTCGCGACGATGATGACGCGGGCGAAGACAAGGCCGACGCCGCCTGAGGCGTCGGCAGCGACGGTCCGCTCCTGAACGGGGCGGGCCGTTCTGCCACCGCCGGCGCAACGAATGGAGGCGGACCCGAAAGCCCGCCCCCGCGACGTTGACGCCGCCTTGTCCCCAAGCCTGATCGTCCGGGTCGCAGAAGACGATCAACTCCGGTCCAAGCCCAATCGGATACTTGCCCCTCGTACGCGACTCGCACTCGCGAAATCGCGTGCGCCGGACGGCATCATGCGCCGAATTCATCAAAAGATAAAGTCGGAGGGCAAACTTCGTGCTTCACCGCCCCAATCTGGCGCAGTTTGTTACGCGCTGGCGGCCAACGACGTGGCTTAGTTTCGCTGATTACTTAGCAATAACGCGCCCTTAGACGAGACGCGATTGATCCAGCGCGGCCGCGATAAAGCCGGCGAACAACGGGTGTGGGTCGAACGGTTTCGATTTCAGCTCAGGGTGAAACTGCACGCCGACGAACCATGGATGCTCGGGGCGCTCGACGATTTCCGGCAGCAGCCCGTCGGGTGACATGCCAGAGAAGATCAGCCCACCGCTCTCGAGCGCATCGCGATAGGCCACGTTGACCTCGTAACGATGGCGATGGCGCTCGGAAATATCCCTCGCCCCGCCGTAAATTCGTGAGACGTGGCTGTTGCCTGCAAGCTTCGCATCGTAGGCACCGAGCCGCATCGTTCCGCCGAGATCGCCTCCGGCCTCACGCTTCTGCAGGCCCTCCTCGCTCATCCATTCGGTAATGATCCCGACCACGGGTTCGGCGGTTTCACCGAACTCGGTCGACGACGCGCGCGGATGGCCGGCACTGCGCGCACCCTCGATGCACGCCATCTGCATGCCCAGGCAGATGCCGAAGAACGGCACGCCGCGTTCCCGCGCGAAGCGGACGCTGGCGATTTTCCCTTCGGATCCGCGCTCGCCGAAGCCGCCCGGCACCAGAATGCCGTGAAGCGGCTCGAGCTTGGCCGCAAGCTCCGAATCCTCACCTTCGAACAACTCCGCGTCGATCCAGCGGATATTGACCCGCACCCGGTTGGCCATCCCCCCATGGATCAGCGCCTCATTGAGCGACTTGTAGGCATCGGGCAGGCCGACGTACTTGCCGACCACGCCGATCGTCACTTCGCCTTCGGGATGCTCGTAGCGGTCGAGGATATCGTGCCAGATCGACAGATCCGGCTCCGGCGCATCGCCGATCCCGAAGCCGCGGAGCACCTGGGTGTCGAGCCCTTCGCGATGATACTGCAGCGGCACAGCGTAGATCGACGATGCATCGAGCGCGGGAATGACCGCTTCGGGTCGCACGTTGCAGAACTGCGCGATCTTGCGGCGATCGCTGTCGGGCAGCGGATGCTCGCAGCGGCACAGGAGCAGATCGGGTTTGATGCCCAGGCTGGCGAGTTCGCGCACGGAGTGCTGCGTCGGCTTTGTCTTCAGCTCGCCGGCCGCCGCGATGTAGGGCACCAGCGTCACGTGGACGCTCAGCGTGCGGTCGGGCTCGAGCTCGTTCCTAAGCTGACGGATCGCTTCCATGAAAGGCAGCGATTCGATGTCGCCCACGGTGCCGCCGATCTCGCACAGAATGAAGTCGTGGTCGTCCTGATCGGCGAGCGCGAATTCCTTGATCGCGTCGGTCACGTGCGGGATCACCTGGACGGTGGCCCCCAGATAGTCGCCGCGGCGCTCGCGGGCGATGATCTGCTGATAGATCCGGCCTGAAGTGACGTTGTCGCTCTGGCGCGCGGAAACGCCGGTGAAGCGCTCGTAGTGGCCGAGATCGAGGTCGGTTTCCGCCCCGTCGTCGGTAACGTAGACCTCGCCGTGCTGATAGGGGCTCATCGTCCCCGGGTCGACGTTGAGGTAGGGATCGAATTTGCGGATGCGGACTTTGTACCCGCGCGCCTGCAGCAGCGCGCCGAGGCTCGCCGCCATGAGACCTTTGCCGAGCGAAGAAACCACGCCGCCGGTGATGAAGATGTACCGCGCCATGGGAGTCGGGCCTTAAGCGTGAGGTATGAGTCGGGGCAAGCGGAATGGTGCGGGCGTGCGCCCGCAATCCACAATTGTCGGGATGCGATTACTCGGTGACGTCGGCGAGCGGATCATCGCTCGCAGGCGCTGGCGTCTGCGTCGCCGGCGCGGCAGGCTGCTGTGCGCTGCCCGCTGCCTGCCCGAGCGGATCTTCGGCAGCCGACCGGTCGAGGGTCGAGGTAATGCTGTCCTGCCCGCTGGTCTCCGCCGCGATCGCTGCCAGCGCGATCGAGAGGAGAACGAACATGATCGCCAGCCACTTCGTCGCGCGCGTCAGGAAGTCGGCCGCGCCGCGCGCGCTCATCAGCCCGGTCGGGCTGCCGCCGATGCCGAGCCCGCCCCCTTCGGAACGCTGCATCAGCACCACGCCGACCAATGCCGCGGCAACGATCGCCTGGAGCACGAAAAGGAAAATGAAAAGGGACATGCGTTCTATCTCGATCCGTTTGGCCGCGCATCTAGGGGCTGCGCGGCGCCGGGGCAAGTCGCGCCCGGGGCATGGCGCCTATTGTTCGTGGACTTCCGCCGCGGCGATGACGATGCCCATGAAACTTTCGGCGGTCAGGCTGGCACCGCCGACCAGCGCACCGCCAACCTCGTCGGCCGCCAGCAGTTCGCGTGCGTTATCGGCCTTGACCGAGCCGCCGTAGAGGATGCGTACCGCCGCACCGTCGGCTTCGCCATAGAGCTCGAGCAGCAGCGCGCGAATCGCGCGATGCATCGCGCCGATCTCTTCGACTGTGGGGGTGCGGCCGCTGCCGATGGCCCACACCGGCTCGTAAGCGACGGTCAGCATCTCGCCGGCACGCTCGAGGCTCTCCGGCAGGGAGGCACGCAACTGATCGGTCACGAACCGAACGGCCTCGCCTGCATCGCGGACATCCTCGGTCTCGCCGCAGCACATGATTACCCGCAGGCTCGCCGCCAGCGCAGCTTCCGCCTTGGCACGGACCAAGGCATCGTCCTCGGCGTGGTTCTGTCGGCGCTCGCTATGGCCGAGGATCACGAACTTCGCACCCGCGTCAGCTGCCATCGTCGCCGAGATGTCGCCGGTATGCGCGCCGTCGCTGGAACAGTGACAGTCCTGCGCGCCGACGCCGATCTGCTCGACCTCCCTGTGGGTTGCGTGAATCAAAGTGAAGGGCGGAGCAAGCGCCACCTCCACCTTCATCAGGTTCTGTGCCGCACGGTCGATGGCACGCGCCTGGGCGAGCATCGCCCGCGTGCCGTTCATCTTCCAATTTCCAACAATATAGGGCCGTTCGGCCATGACAATCCGTCCTGTAATCCCAATTTCAGACGATTCCGATCGCCGCCTATATGGGGCGAGATGCCGGGCCCGCCAGATGCTTCGCCTTGCCGGGTCAAAAGCTCTGCCGACCTGTTGCCGCGAGGCCGCAGGGCGGATAAAGCGCTCGCCGCATAGCGCAACCCCAAAATCGATCGCAGCTTCCGGAACCACCGCCTCATGCTTCAGTTCTTCCGCAACTTCTTCCAATCGAAGCTTGGCGTACCGGTCACGCTCGCCTTTCTGGCGCTGATCGCGATTGCCTTCGCAAGCAGCGACGTCGCCAATACGGGCACGTTCGGCGGGATCGCCGGAGGCGACAGGGTAGCAGTCGTCGGCGACCGGAAGATCGATTCAGCCGACCTTGTCGGCAGCGCCCAGGCGGCGCTCGAGCAGGCACGTCAGAGCAACCCCAACCTGTCGATGAACGCGTTCATCGAGCAGGGCGGGCTGGATGACGTCCTCGATCAGATGATCGATCGCGCCGCCATTGCGGAATACGCGCGTCGCCATGGGCTGCGAGCGGGTGAGAACCTCGTCAACAGTGAGATTCTCGCCATTCCGCAGTTCCGCGGCGCCGATGGCGAGTTCGACGCCGCCGTCTTTCGCCAGTTGATCGGTGCCCAGGGTATCTCGGAGGCGGCTTTCCGCGCCGATCTGACTCAAGGGCTGCTTGCCCAGCAGTTGCTCGTGCCGATGGCGTTCGGCGCGAAAGCAACGGACAAGGTCGTGGCGCGCTACGCCGCATTGCTCAAGGAGCGGCGCCGCGGCGCGATTGCGGTTCTCCCGTCGCAGGCTTTCGCGCCGACCGGCGATCCAAGTCAGGCGGCTCTCGAGACCTACTACACGGAGAATCGCGGCGATTTCATCCGGCCGGAGCGTCGGGTGATCCGCTATGCGGTGATCGACGCGGATGCCCTGGGCGGCCAGGCCGAGCCGACCGCGGCGGAGATTCGCGCTCGCTACGAAGAGAACAGCGCTCAGTACGCCGCGCGTGAGGACCGCCGCATTACCCAGTTGATCGTCCCCACGCAGGAAGCGGCAAACGCGATCCGCGCCCGCGTGGAGGCGGGCGGTTCGCTGGAGGCCGCGGCGCGTGAGGCGGGCTTCGGCACGGCCGCATTGGGCCCCGTCTCGCAGGAGGATCTTGCGGAGCAGAGCTCGCCCCAGGTGGCGAGCGCCGTCTTCGCCGCCGGCCGCGGCGAGCTCGCGACGCCGGCGCGGAGCGGCCTCGGCTGGCACGTCGTGAGGGTGGATCAGATCGATGCTACGGGTGCGCGGCCCCTCGATCAGGTTCGCGGCGAGATCGCCGAGGCCCTGCGGACCGAGAAACGCCAGACCGCCCTCGCCGATCTCGCGGCAAACGTCGAAGATCAACTGGCCGACGGCATTTCGCTAGCCGATGTCGCACGCGATCTGGAAATCGAAACGCGGACCACGCGTCCGCTCCTGGCGTCCGGGGGCGTCTACGACACGCCGAACGAGACGGCGCCGGAAGTTCTCGCTCCGACGCTCGAGACCGCGTTCCAGATGTCGGAAGGTCAGCCGCAGATCGCTGAGATCGAACGGGGTCGGACTTTCCTGATCTTCGAGGCGAGCCAGATTACCCCCTCCGCGGCTGCCCCTCTGGCGGAGATTCGGGACGACGTGATCGCAGGCTGGCGGCAGGCGCAGGGTGCTGAGGCCGCACGTGCCGCCGCGGATCGCGTCCTGAAGCGGGTCAGGGGCGGCGCAACGCTGGCTTCGGCGATCGGCGAGGAAGAACAGGATCTGCCGAGTATCGAGCAGATCGACCTCACACGTGAACAGCTCGCGGCGCTCCAGGGCCGATTCCCAGCCCCGATCGCGCTGCTGTTCAGCATGGCCGAAGGCACCACAAAGAAGCTCGAGGCGCCCGACGACAACGGCTGGTTCGTGGTCGATCTCGACGATATCGAGACCGGCGAAGTGAACGCCGACGATCCGGTATTCGCGCAGGCACGCACTGATATTGGTGGCACCATGGGTCGCGAGTATATCGACCAGTTCCGTCTTGCGCTGCGCAAGGAACTCGGCATCGAACGCAACGAAACGGCGATCGAGGCGGTGCGCAAACAGCTCCTCGGGCAAAATTGACAGGCCCCGCCCTGGCCGCCACCGGCCTCTCCAACGCGGGCGCCGCACACGAAGCACTCGCAGCGGGGCGGCCGGCGCTCGTCTGGCGCAAGGTCGTTGCCGATACGGAAACGCCGGTCGGCGCGGCGCTGAAGCTGGTCGAGCCCGGCCGCGGCGACTTCCTGCTCGAATCCGTCGAGGGCGGCGAGGTGCGCGGACGCTACAGCCTGCTCGGGCTAGATCCCGATCTCGTGTTCCGTGCCGAAGGCGACCGCGCCGAAATCAATTCGCGGTGGCAAAGGGATCGAGAGGCGTTCGAGCCATGCAGCGACGGGGCGCTCACCGAGCTGCGCGCCCTCGTCGGCCGCTGCCGGATAGACGTGCCAGCCGCCCTGCCCCCCGCCCTCGCCTGCCTCGTGGGCTATTTCGGGTACGAAACCATCGGGCTGGTCGAGAAGCTCCCGCGCGCTCCGCAGAGCAGGCTTGCGCTGCCCGACATGCTGTTCGTCCGCCCCACCGTGCTGCTCGTGTTCGACCGGCTGGGCGATGAACTGTTCTGCATCGCGCCGATCTGGGCAGAAGCCGGCGAACCAGACCAGGCGATCGAAGCTGCCGCCGAGCGGATCGACGATATCCTGCGGAAGCTGGGCGGCCCGGTCGCCCCTGCAGATCGCGCTCCGCAACTGCCGGAGATGGCGCTCGCCGCTACCATGACCGGTGAGGACTACGCCGCGATGGTTGCCCGCGCTAAAGGGTACATCGAGGCAGGCGACATTTTCCAGGTCGTGCTCGCGCAGCGTTTCACCTGTCCGTTCCCGCTGCCGCCGTTCGCGCTCTACCGCGCACTTCGCCGGGTGAATCCATCGCCGTTCCTCTACTTCCTCGACCTGCCCGGCTTCGCCGTCGTCGGGTCGAGTCCCGAGATTCTCGTGCGCGTACGCGACGGAGACGTCACCATCCGCCCGATCGCTGGCACCCGCCCGCGCGGCGCGACGTCGGAGGCGGATCGCGCGGCCGAGGCGAGCCTTCTCGCCGATCCCAAGGAACGCGCCGAACATCTCATGTTGCTTGACCTTGGTCGCAACGATGTCGGCCGGGTCGCGGCGAAGGGCACGGTGGAGGTCACCGACAGCTTCACCATCGAGCGTTACAGCCACGTGATGCACATCGTGAGTAACGTTGTGGGCCGCCTCGGTGCCGGCAAGGACGCGTTGGATGCGCTCTTCGCGGGCTTTCCCGCAGGCACCGTCAGCGGCGCGCCCAAGGTCCGCGCGTGCGAGATCATCGCCGAGCTCGAGCCGGAAACGCGCGGGCCCTATGCCGGCGGCGTCGGCTATTTCGCGCCCGACGGGTCGGTCGATAGCTGCATCGTCCTGCGCACCGGCGTGGTGAAGGACGGTGTGCTCCACGTCCAGGCAGGCGCCGGCATCGTCGCCGACAGCGATCCGGATTACGAGCAGCGCGAGTGCGAAGCCAAGGCCGGCGCCCTCCTTGCCGCCGCGCGCGAGGCTGCACGGATCGCGCAGGAGCCCGGGTTCGGCCAGTGAAGCGCCTGATCGCCCTTGCTGCTTTTCTCCCTCTCTCGGCGTGTGGCGAGCAGCCCGCCGGCGAACCCGTCGTCCGCACCGAGATCGGGAGTGGAGTGGCTGAGAAGGCGGCCGCACCCTCCCCCACACCGACACCGACCTCCAGCGTGGCCTCGGCCTGCGAGAGCGTCACATTCGAAGGGGCGGCGCTTACCCATTGCCTCGCCGATCCCGCGACGCACCGCATCACCACCAAGCTCGGGCCCACCGGCGGCGCACCTTACCGCAGCTTGACTAAGCTTGCCGCCGACCGGAGTGACGATGCGCCAAAAGTCGCTTTCGCAATGAACGGTGGGATGTACGACGGCGAAGGCAAGCCGATCGGCTACTACGTCGAGAACGGCGACCGTCTCAAGGAACTCAACCGTGCGGACGGACCGGGCAATTTCCACATGAAGCCCAACGGAGTGTTCTTCGGCACCGGCGGCAAGTGGCAAATCCGCACGGCGGACGACTTCTACACCAACGTCGGCGAACGTCCCGACTTCGGCACGCAGAGCGGGCCGATGCTGGTGATCGACGGCGAGCTGCACCCGGAAATCTCGGAGAACGGACCGAGCAAGGCGATCCGCAACGGCGTCGGCATCGACGCGAAAGGGCGCGCGCACTTCGTCATCTCGGAAGGCCCGGTGAGTTTCGGCATTATCGCGCGCTACTTCCGCGACGTGCTCGAGACGCCCGATGCGTTGTTTCTCGACGGAAGCGTCAGCGCGCTGTGGGACCCCGCAACGGACCGCCTCGACAACCGGGCACCGATCGGGCCGATGATCGTAGTCGAGCACAAGGACGAGCCATGATCCGGATTGCATACGAACGCACTCTCTACCCGCCCATCGAGCCCTACGAGACCGGAATGCTCGAGGTGGGCGATGGACACACGATCTATTGGGAGCGCATCGGCACGCGCGGCGCCAAGCCGGCCGTGTTCCTCCACGGCGGCCCCGGCTCCGGCTGCAGCGACACGCAGCGCCGGCAGTGGGATCCGGAACTTTACGACGTCCTGCTGTTCGACCAGCGGGGCTGCGGTCGCTCGACACCGTTCGCGAGCCTCGAGAACAACACGACCTGGGATCTCGTCGCCGACATGGAACGGCTGCGCGAGATGTGCGGGCACGAGATCTGGCAGGTCTTTGGCGGGAGCTGGGGCTCGACCCTGGCGCTCTCCTACGCGCAGACGCACCCGGAGCGGGTCAGCGAACTCGTGCTGCGCGGCATCTTCCTCTCGACACAGGCGGAACTCGACTGGCTCTACATTTACGGCGCAAGCGAGCTCTATCCGGAAGCCTGGACCGACTTCATCGGCCTGATCCCGCAGGACGAGAGGGACGACGTGGTCGAGGCCTATCACCGCCGCCTCACCAGCGACGATCGCGCCACAAAGCTCGCTGCCGCAAAGGCATGGAGTACCTGGGAAGGCATGACGGTAACGCTTCTGCCCGATCCTGCGATGCTCGAGGAATTCACCGAAGACGATCACGCGATCGCCATCGCGCGGATCGAGAACCACTATTTCCGCCACAAGTGCTGGCTCGAGGAAGGCCAACTCCTCGCCAACGCGCATCGGCTGAGGGGCATCCCCGGCGTGATCGTGCAGGGGCGGCACGACTGCTGCACCCCGCCTGCCGCGGCCTGGGCACTCAAGCAGGCCTGGCCGGAGGTGGACCTGCAGATCGTGCCCGACGGCGGCCACCTGTTCACCGAGCCGGGCATCACCGACGGCCTCGTACGTGCCAGCGACCGGTTTGCGGGGAAGCTAGCCTAAGCCGGTAGTTCTCCCGCTGACCTGGGCCTCGGTATCTCTCCCATGAGGAGAGAGCAATCGACACCCCAATAGCTTTCCTTGCTTGATCGCGCGCGACCGAGCCACGAAGACCCTCGACATGATCCTCGTCATCGACAATTACGACAGCTTCACCTTCAACCTGGTCCATTACCTGATGGAACTCGGGGCCGAGGTCCGCGTCGAGCGCAACGATGCGCTGACCGCGGCGGAAGCGGTTGCGAGCGGGCCTGCGGGCGTTCTGATCTCCCCGGGGCCGTGCACGCCCAACGAGGCCGGGATCAGTCTCGATCTCGTCGCCGCCTGCGCGGATGCCCGCCTGCCGCTGCTCGGCGTGTGCCTCGGTCATCAGGCGATCGGGCAGCATTTCGGCGGGCGCGTCGTCCGCGGCGGGCTGATGCACGGCAAGACCTCGCCGGTCGAGCACGACGGCACCGGCGTCTTCGCCGGCCTGCCCTCCCCGTTCACCGCCACCCGCTATCACTCGCTGATCGTCGAGGACGTTCCCCCGGTTCTGGCGGTCAACGCGACCAGCGAGACCCCCGGGCTCGACGGCACGAACGTCATGGGCTTCCGCCACGTCGAGCTGCCGATCCACGGGGTGCAGTTCCACCCCGAAAGCATTGCCACCGAGCACGGTCACGCGCCGCTCGCCAATTTCCTCGCGATCTGCGGGATCGACGCGAAGGTGCCGGCATGAAGACGCTCCCGCAGGCGGAACCGCATCTCTCCGAAGCCGAGGCCGAGGAAGTCTTCGGCTGGATCCTCGACGGCGAGACGAGCGAGGAGGAGATCGCCCGGTTTCTCATCGAGATCACCGAACGCAGCGAGACGGCGGACGAGATCGCCGGCGCGGCGCGCGCGCTCCGTGCGCGGATGATCCCGGTCGCGGCGCCGGACGATGCCGTCGACTGCTGCGGCACCGGGGGTGACGGCCACCACACGCTCAACGTCTCGACCGCCGTCAGCCTCGTCGTTGCGGCCGCGGGCGTGCCTGTCGCCAAGCACGGCAACCGCGCGGCCAGCAGCAAGTCCGGGGCGGCGGACACGCTCGAGGCGCTCGGGCTCGACATGGAAGCGGCGGGAAGAACCGCCGAGAAGACCTTGGCAGAACTCGGGATCTGCTTCCTCTTTGCCAAGAACCACCACCCTGCCATGGGACGCATTCAGCCGCTCCGCCAGCGGCTCGGCCGGCGCACGATCTTCAACCTCATGGGCCCCCTGTCGAACCCGGCCGGCGTGCGACGCCAGCTGATCGGCATCGCCCGCCCCGGCTACGTGCCTATCTACGCAGCGGCCAAGGCCAGGCTCGGGACGGAGCGCACCTTCATCGCGTCGGGCGACGAGGGGCTCGACGAGCTGAGCCTCGCCGGCGGCAACGAGGTCGCCGACGTCGTCGGCAACGATTTCGAGATGCGCCGGGTCGACGCTTCCATGGCGGGCCTCTCGCATGCTCCTGTCGAGGCGATCCGCGGGGGCGACGCCTTGCACAATGCCCGATCGCTCAAGGCCCTGCTGATGGGTGCGCCCGGCCCTTATCGCGATGCCGTGCTGCTCAACGCTGCAGCAACACTGATCGTTGCAGGGGCTGCCCGAGGATGGGAGGAAGGGGCGGCGACCGCTGCGGAGTCGATCGATAGCGGGCGCGCGGGCGCTCTGCTCGACCGCTGGATCGAAATGGCACGGTAGACCACACGAGCACGCCGACGACACACGGACTGCACGATGAACAAACTTGACGAAATCTGCATCACCAAGCGCCAAGAGGTCGCCGACCGCAGGGCGCACGCTACGCTGGACGACCTCGATCGCGCTGCTCGAGACGTGACGCCGCCGCGGGGCTTCGGCGATGCGCTCGCGGCCAAGGCCCGTACCGGTTTTGGCCTGATCGCGGAAATCAAGAAAGCTTCTCCATCGAAGGGGTTGATCCGAGAGGATTTTCGCCCCGGAGAGCATGCCGCGGCCTATCAGTCGGGAGGTGCCGCCTGCCTTTCGGTCCTCACCGATGCGGCCTACTTCCAGGGTCACGAGGACTATCTGATGGACGCGCGTGCAGCCTGCGACCTGCCGGTGCTGCGCAAGGATTTCATGGTCGATCCCTGGCAAGTCGCCGAAGCGCGCGCGATCGGTGCCGATGCGATCCTCATCATCGTCGCCGCGCTGGCAGACGGCGCGATGGCGGAGATCGAGGCCGCGGCGATCGAGCGCGGCATGGACGTGCTGATCGAGGTCCATGACGAGGCCGAGATGGAACGCGCCCGCGCGCTGCGGTCCAGGCTCATCGGGATCAACAATCGCGATCTCAAGACCTTCCGCACCGATTTGACCGTCACCGAACGTCTTGCTTCGTTCGCGCCGGAGGACGCGCTGCTCGTCGGCGAAAGTGGAATCGAACGCCATGCCGACTGCGAGCGTCTGGCTGCGGCAGGCGTCCGCTGCTTCCTCGTGGGCGAAAGCCTGATGCGGCAGCCCGATCTTTCCGCCGCAACCCGGCAGCTTCTCCTCGGCTAAGGGCGGGACGCCGAAGACGAAACCGGAACGGATGTTCTTCCGCAATCGACTCCAGAATGGCGGGATTGCTTGACTTTACCAAATTGGTTGCCTAGTTGTTCCGCATTCGTTCGCAACCCGGACGAGCGTGTCAGGCGACCCGAGGAGACTGCGCCATGCTGACGGCAAAGCAGCACGAGTTGATCCGCTTCATCCAGCAGCGTCTGGAGGAAACCGGCATTTCCCCTTCGTTCGAAGAGATGAAGGAAGCGCTCGATCTCAAGAGCAAGTCGGGCGTGCACCGCCTGATCTCCGCGCTCGAGGAACGCGGTTTCATTCGCCGCCTCCCCAACCGCGCCCGCGCGCTGGAAGTGCTCAAACAGCCGGAGGACGCGACGCCAGCGGCCCGAAAGGTGAAAAACGACAACGTGATCGACCTGCACCGCGTCGCTGCCGTGCGCGCGGAACCGGCGAACGACGTAATCGAGATACCGCTGCACGGCCGTATCGCCGCGGGCGCTCCTATCGAGGCGCTCGAAGGGCAGAACAGCCTTCCCGTTCCTGCCGCGCTGCTCGGACCCGGCGAGCACTACGCGCTCGAGGTTTCGGGAGATTCGATGATCGAAGCGGGCATTTTCGACGGCGATTTCGCGCTCGTGCGTCGCACCGATGTGGCGCGGGACGGGGAAATCGTGGTGGCGCTCGTACGCAACGAGGAAGCGACCCTCAAGTACATGCGCCGGGAGAACGGAATGATCCGGCTGGATCCTGCCAACGGCGTGTACGAGCCGCAGATCTACCGGCCCGACGAAGTTCAGGTGCAGGGCAAGCTTTCGGGGCTGCTGCGCCGCTATCACTGAGGGATGGGCGCAGGCGGAACTGTTCTAGTGCGAGCCTCTAGCGGCTGGCCCCACGCCACCAGCCATGCTCACCCTGCCCCTCCGCGACGGTCTTCATCCGGGGTTCGTCGAGGTATAGCGCGAGACCGCCCGTCTGGCTAAGCAGGCGCCGATCCGCCTTCAGCCAACGTGGGCGGCAGCTGCGTGGCAGGAAGCGGTCGGCGACGACGATGTCCGCCCGGTCGCAAGCCGCCGCGAGTGCGCGTTCTTCCACCATGTCGCCGCTGCGGGCCATCAGGAGCACCCAGCGCCGCCCACCCCGGTCGATCGCAAGCGTACAGAAGTCGCGGCTGCAGCGTGCGCCGTCCCAGCGATCGAGCGGAACGGGCTCGCCCTCCAATCCGGCGAGTTCCAGGAGGTTGTCCCGCGTGAATTCGCTGCGGGTGTCGCGCAGCATCAGCAGATGCGTCCCCACGCCCGCGACGCCTACATGCCGCCCATCGCTCGAAACGAGAACGTCCGGCGCAGGTGTCGCGATGAGCAGGGCCGCTCCTGCGATCGCCGGCACCAGACCGAACAATCGCGCATTCCCCCGCCACAACGCGAGCCACAATCCGCCGAGGACAAACAGCGCCATGGTCGCGAGATCCATCTGAGGCGCGAGTTTTACCGCCCCGGGTTGACCGGCCGTGAAATGAGCGATGCCGAGCAGTAGCTCGAGCGATTTGCCTGCCAACCACCAGGCGGGCGCCCCCATACCGATAATATCGAGCGCTAGGGCGAGCGCGATCAGCGGCATCGATGCAAAAGTCACGAGCGGGATCGCAATCACATTCGCCAGCGCGCCGTAAACGCCGGCGCGATGAAAATGGAACAGCACGATCGGCATCAGTGCGATCTCGATCACCACGCCCATGAGAAGCAGCATTGCCGTGCGCCTTCCGAGCCGGGCGAACCAGCTTTCCTCGCGCGGAGCGAGAAAGGCGCGCGCTGGGGCACTCCCGTGTAGTGCGACGATCGCGAGCACCGCGGCGAAGCTCATCTGGAAACTCGGTCCGACGAATGATTCCGGCCATAAGAGCAGGACGGCAATCGCAGCCACTGCCACCATCCTCATCGACAACGGTTCGCGCCCGAGTGCCAGCGCGATCAGCACGAGCACGGCGCCGATACAGCTTCGCACCGTCGGCACCTCGGCCCCCGTGAGCAGTGTGTATCCAACCCCGGCGCCTGCGGCGATCGCCGCAGCAAGCACCGGCAACCGGACGCGCAAAGCGAGCCACGGCCAAAGCGCCAGCAGCTTGATGGCCAGCAGATAGCCTGCTGCGATCACGGCGCCCACATGAAGGCCGCTTATCGACAGAAGGTGTGTAAGCCCGGCATCGCGCATGGCCTCTTCGTCCGCACGCGCGATTGCGCCGCGATCGCCGCTCGCGAAGGCGGCCGCAATCGTACCTGGCGAACCCGAGAGCCGTTCGCGGACGTGCGCCGCCAAAGTTCGTTGGATCCCTGCGAGGCCATGTGCCTCGTCGCCGGACCGTATGAGTTCGATATCCCCAATCAGCGATCCGGTCGCCGACAGTCCCTGAAACCAGGCCGCGCGCGCAAAGTCGTAGCCGCCCGGCAACATCGGTGGCGATGGCGGCATCAGCCTAGTCCGCAGACGGACGATCGCTCCCTCCGTCAGCCCTGCCAGGTCTGACGCCAGCGGCACATTGATCCGCACCTTTCGTGCGAGGCCTGCCTCCGCATCGCGGTACGCGAGTACCAGACGCACGCGGTCTTCCGCCGGCTGGTCGATCCGCTCGAGCACGCGCGCCTCAATCCGCTCGACACGTGGGTAAGGGATGGGCTCCGCACCTACGGCAGCAGAGCGCAGCCACACCACAGCCACACCGGCGGCCACCATGATTGCCAGGGAGATCGCCGCCAGCCGCAAGTTCGCTCGGTCGCCCCGTTCACGCCAGATCGCCTGTGCCGCTATCGCACCGAGCACCGCGGCGCCGATGACGGACACCCATTGCCACGGCTCGTGGAGGAGGAACCACGCCCCGATTCCCCCGGCGAACGCGACCGCCAGCCAGGGCCCGCGATCGAACCCCGCTGCAGCGAGAAATGCTTCCGCCCGTTCCACCCCACTGGACAAACGCGCCGCGCTGCGCCAATTGCGCTGCGCTGCAGCATCGGCCTCTCCGGCCCCGCCCCCCAACGGCACCTCGGGCACCCCCGTCGCCATGCGAGACATAGGAAAGGATCACATCGGATATGGCAAGCGATAGCGGACCGGTTGTGACGCGCTTCGCTCCATCGCCGACGGGATTTCTCCACATCGGCGGTGCCCGCACGGCGCTTTTCAACTGGCTCTACGCACGCCACCATGGCGGCCGGGCGCTGCTGAGGATCGAGGATACCGACCGCAAGCGCTCCACCCCCGAAGCGATCGACGCGATTCTCGATGGGCTCGCCTGGCTCGGGCTCGAATGGGACGGCGACGTCGTGTTCCAGTCCGAACGCGGGGCACGCCATGTGGAAGTCGCCGAGCAACTTCTCGTCGCTGGGCACGCTTACAAGTGCTATGCGACGCCCGAGGAGCTCGAGGAAATGCGCGCCGCCCAGCGTGCGGCCAAGCAGCCCCTGCGTTACGACGGCCGCTGGCGCGACCGCGATCCGGCCGACGCACCGCTAGGCGCGCCTTATGTCCTGAGGCTGAGGACTCCCGCCGAGGGCGAGACAGTGATCGAGGACCGGGTTCAGGGGCGGGTGACGGTGCGCAACGAGGAACTGGACGACTATATCCTCCTGCGGGCAGATGGCACCCCGACCTATATGCTGGCAGTGGTGGTCGACGATCACGACATGGGCGTGACTCACGTGATCCGCGGCGACGACCACCTCAACAATGCCTTCCGCCAGTTGCCGATCTATCGCGCGATGGGCTGGGCGGAGCCGGTCTACGCACACATCCCGCTGATCCATGGCAGCGACGGGGCCAAGCTGTCGAAACGCCACGGCGCGCTCGGCGCGGAAACTTATCGCGACGAGTTCGGCATCCTGCCCGAAGCATTGTTCAACTACCTCCTCCGCCTCGGCTGGGGCCATGGCGACCGCGAGGAAATCACGCGCGAGGAAGCGATCGCGTTGTTCGACCTTGAGGGCGTGGGCAAGAGCCCGTCGCGCTTCGACCTCAAGAAGCTGCAGAACCTCAACGGCCATTATATCCGCGAGGCCGACGACGCGCGGCTGGCGAAGCTGGTCGCGCATCGGATCGGAACGCACGCCGACGAGGCGCTGCTCGCCCGGGCCATGCCCGTCCTCAAGACCCGCGCGCGCGATCTCGACGAACTTGCCGAAGGTGCGGCGTTTCTCTTCAAGTCACGCCCGCTCACCTTGACGGACAAGGCCCGAGCGTTGCTCGACGACGATGCGCGCGCAATTTTAGCGCAGGTTGCCGACCACCTTCGTGCCGAAAAGAACTGGACAATCGAGCCTCTCGAAGCCACTACCAAGGCACTCGCCGACGAGCTCGGATTGGGCCTCGGCAAGCTCGCGCAACCGATGCGCGCGGCGCTCACCGGGACAACCACGTCCCCGGGTATTTTCGATGTGCTGGTCCTGCTCGGACGGGAAGAGGCGCTCGCGCGGATCGACGCGCAGGCCACTCCGGCAAGCCGGGGATAGGCATCAAGAAGGAGAACGAATTTGGCGGACAAGCAGGCGAAACTCGAACTGGGTGGCCAGACCCACGAATTCCCGGTGCTCGAGGGAAGCGTGGGGCCGGACGTCGTCGACATCCGCAAGCTCTACGGAAGCACTGGGGCGTTCACCTTCGATCCCGGCTACAAGTCGACCGCCAGTTGTGAAAGCGCGCTGACCTACATCGACGGCGAAGAAGGCGTGCTGCTCCACCGCGGTTATCCAATCGGGCAACTGGCCGAGCATTCGAGCTTCATGGAAGTCGCCTACCTGCTTCTCAACGGCGAGCTGCCGTCGCAGGACGAGCTCGACGATTTCGACTACACGATCACTCGGCACACGATGCTGCACGAGCAGCTCATGACCTTCTATCGCGGGTTCCGCCGCGACGCGCACCCGATGGCGATCATGTGCGGCGTGGTCGGCGCGCTCTCGGCGTTCTACCATGACAGCACCGATATCTCCGATCCCGAGCATCGGAAGATCTCGAGCCACCGCCTGATCGCCAAGATGCCGACGATCGCGGCGATGGCCTACAAGTATTCGGTCGGGCAGCCGTTCCTCTACCCCGATAACTCGCTGAGCTATACCGGCAATTTCCTGCGTATGACCTTCGGTGTGCCGGCCGAGGATTACGAGCTGCACCCTGCGGTCGAAAAGGCGATGGACCGAATTTTCATCCTTCACGCCGATCACGAGCAGAACGCCTCGACCTCGACCGTCCGCCTCGCCGGTTCCTCGGGCGCGAACCCCTTCGCCTGCATCGCGGCGGGCATTGCCTGCCTCTGGGGCCCGGCGCACGGCGGCGCGAACGAGGCGGCGCTCAACATGCTGCAGGAAATCGGCACCCCCGATCGCATCCCGCACTACATCGAGCGTGCGAAGGACAAGAATGACCCGTTCCGCCTGATGGGATTCGGGCACCGAGTGTACAAGAACTACGACCCCCGCGCGACGGTTATGCAGAAGACGGTGCGCGAGGTGTTCGACGCGCTCAAGGTCACCGATCCGGTGTTCGAAACCGCGCTGCGTCTCGAGGAAATCGCGTTAAACGACGATTACTTCAAGGAAAAGAAGCTCTTCCCCAACGTCGATTTCTACTCAGGGATCATCCTTTCGGCGATCGGCTTCCCGACCACGATGTTCACCGCGCTGTTTGCACTCGCGCGCACCGTCGGCTGGGTCGCGCAGTGGAACGAGATGATCTCCGATCCCGGCCAGGTCATCGGCCGGCCGCGCCAGCTCTATACCGGCCCGACCGAGCGCGACTACGTGCCGATCGGAGAACGCTGAGCGCCATCATTCTCCCGGTTTGCCGGCCGCGCCTCTGCGCGGGGTTCCCCGGGAACCCACTTCAGGACTTGGGATTCGGGGGAAGGTCGAGCCTGAACGTGGCCCCTTTCCCCGGCTCGCTCCGGACCGTGAGGTCGCCACCCATGGCGCGCGCCAGGCGACGCGAAATGTAGAGGCCGAGCCCGGACCCCCCGTCGCCACTGCGGCCGAGCCGCTCGAACTTCTCGAACACCCGGGCCTGTTCCTCCGCGCTAAGCCCCGCCCCTTGGTCGATTACGCTCACGCGGGCGCGATCCTCGGCGCCTGAAAGCTCCAGCCGCACCTCGGAACCTTCGGGCGAATACCGGATCGCATTGCCGACCAGATTGAGCAGGATCTGCAGGACGCGGCGGAATTCGGCGACCGCCGGTGCCTTGCTACCGGCAGGTGGCGCAACCAGCTCGATGTCCCTTTCCTTCGCGCGCACCGCCAGAATTCCGGCGGCGCGACGTGCCACATCGCCAAGATCGATTTCGTCAGGTGCGGTGGTGAAGTCGTCCGCCTCGACCACCTCCAGGTCCGACAGGTCCTCGATCAAAGCGAGCAGGTGCTGGCCCGCAGAAGCGATGTCGGCGGCGTAATTGCTGTACTCCTCGGCGAGAGGACCGGCCAGCCGCGTGCGGATCGTCTCCGCATTGGCGATGATCCGCGCGATCGGCTGACGCAGGACGGGCGACAGATTCTGCCCGATAAGGTGCCTAGCAGGCGCTTTCGGTGTCTCGACATCGGATCTCCTCGCCACGTCGGAAAGCGGCGCGTCGGACGAGAGGTAGAGTTCAAATCCCGACTGACCTGGTTCGGGCGCGCCGAGCGGCACCAGGGTCGCCGTCCATTCCCGCGAAGACCCCGGGACACGCACCGACGCCCCATCGAGCAGTCGCCAGTGTATCGGCTGCTCGTGTACGACGCCCGGCAACTCGACGGAATCGCTCCAGCGCCGCCCGGCGTTTTGCTCCATTTTGCGCGCAAGCTCCGCCAGGTCGGGCGCACGCGCTTCGGCCGCGAGCACGCGCTGTTCGGAATCGAGACGCGCCCATAGCTCGGCCACGCCGCGCTCTATCTCGAGATGCCTTGCTCCGGCTTGTCGGTCATCATCGCGCGTGGCGGCCGATACCTGCCAATCGGCGATTCCGATAGAGCACCCCGGATCGCCCGCCGTGTGCGGGAACACCTCGACCCACGCACGCACGATCCCTTCACCGCCCAACGCTTCGATCGAACCGCCTAGACGGGTACCGGCAATCCGCGCCTGGCGCACCCGCTCGAGGAGCGCAGGGATTGCCAGGACGCCGGGAATTTCACCGCCGCAGCTCCGTTGCAGGCCAGCGATCAACTCGTCGGCTTCGATCAAGCGGTCGGCTGCGTCAGTCCGGCCGCGCGCAAGATAGCTGGGGGAATGCGCGTTCATGGGCTTAGCCCAAGGCCTGCCTATCGGACGCCGCGAGCAGTGCCGCCGCACGATCGGACGGCAGCGAGTCCAGCCCCTCAGGTACGAGGACGCCCGGATGGACCAGCACGAACTGCTTGGCGATCTGTTCGGGCGAGAGTCCGGCCCCGCGCAGGGCCAGCGCAAGGCGCCCGACCTGGCTTTCGTTGGTAGCTAGGGCGATCAGATCGCGGTCCTGGTTGGTTGCGAGGGCAAGCGCAGACAGGAAGAGGGCCACTCCGGCGTGTTCGACCGACAGCATGGATCTCGGTCCCTCGCCGATCATACCGGCGACCCGCTCCAGCAAGCTGACGCGCCTGGCCTGCGGATCATAAGCTTCGCGCAGATGCTCGACGGTTTCCTCGACAACGCTCCGCTCCGCACCCGTCGCGCGCGAACGCCACAGGGACAGCGCCTGCTCGAATAGCGACGGCGGCAGTTCCCGGAGTGGCAGTTCCGTCCGTCGCTGCTGTTCGGTGAAGCGCGCCTGCGCGCCGAGCGCGGCCTTCGCCAATTGCGCCGTCTCAGCGTCTGGCGCGCCGGTCAGCGATTGAAGCAGCGGCGAAAGCACCGGATCGATCGCGTTGCTCCGCTCCAGATGCGTCGACAATCTATGTTCGAGCGCGAGTACGTGGCAGTGCCCGAGGAACTGCAGATTTGCGGTCAACGCCTCCGCCAAGGCATCCGCATGCTCGACGGCGAAGACGCATGATTCCTCGACACCGGCGGCCTTCGCCTGCGCAGTCAGCATCTGTCGTGCCACATGAAGACCCATACCGCGCACACCGGCAACGACCTCGTCGGTGAAGAGCGCGCTGTCGTGGCTGGCCAGCAGCATGCCCAGCATGGGACCGACTGTCCCCAGCACGAGATCCCCGCGGGCGAGCTCGCTCGCGAGAACCGCCTCGATCGGCGAATACGAGGTACTGGTCGTGCCGGAGTCGGTCATCGATCCGCCTTAGCGCGGCATAGTTAAGAGCCTGTTATCCGCCATCGCGCCCCGATCAAGTAGAGCACAGCGAGCAGGGCAAGCACGAGCATCTGAATTCCGACGAGTATCTGATCGACGATGGCGCATAGCGCCAGGACGAAGGCAAGTATCGTCCGGTCCGATGACGCTTGTGAGAATGCCTCCACCGGCGACCGTTCGGCGACCCGCAGCGCCAGCAGCAGTGCGATCCCTGCGAAGAGCCAGCCGGTGATCTCTCCCGACGGGGCGAGCATTCCGATCAGCGCGAGAACCGTGGCATCGATCGCCAGTCGCGGCACCGCGCGGGCGGCTCGCATGATCACCCCGCTCTGCCCGCCTTCGTTCAGGAACGCGGCGACGGTCTCCCCCACACGCAATAGGAATGCCCCGATTGCAGCCGAACCAAAGGCCAGCGCAGGAATCTCCCACCAGCCGGCGGCCAGCGCTGCGCCCAGCCCAACGAAGCCGCCTACAACTGGAAGCGCCGCTCTGCCTCGCCGCGCAAGAATGTCTGGTGCCAGGGTCCTGGCGAGCCGATCGGCCACCGCATACGCGGGCGCTGCGAACGAAGAGAGCGCGGCTCTCCGGTTCAGCCAGCCGGACTCGAACGCCCGCGCCTGCTCATCATTGCACAGCAGAGCCCAGCGGCGATCTGCCAACAGAGACGGAGGCAGGGGGATCAACCGCGTCCCGGTTTGCAGTCCCACACGAAGCAGGGCGGGCACGGCATCGACCTCGAACGGCATTTCGACCAGACGTTCGACCGTCGCCCCGGGCAGACGGGCCACACCGGCCCAGGCATGGTCGCGGTCGATCCGCTCGAAACCTGCCTCGATTCCGGGGTCGGCCGGCAAAGCGACGATGCCCTGACGCTCGCCCAGCAGTTCTCCCACGACCAGCGGATCGGGCACAACACCTTCCGCGAAAAGGAACAGTTCGTCCTGCGCCCGCACCAGGCCGGAAAGCGATCTGGCGCTGCTCAGCGCGTGGAAGCTTGCCCCGCCCTCCTCGGCGCGGTGTAGCAACGGGAGTATGCCTTCGTTCAGGTCCTCGGCCAGGCACACGATGCGCTCACATCCGAGGCGTAGCGCGAGGTCCAGCTGGAGCGCGGCAACACTGCGGCCGGCAACGGTGAGCAAGCCACGCACCGTTTCAGCCCCTTCGCCGCCCGGACGGATTGCCGACAGGATCGCCACCCGCAATTGCTCTCTCCCGCATCAAAGCGAAGAGGTTTAGGCCCAGCTCATGCCTGTGCCAAGCGCGCCGATCGAGCGCTCAGGTGCGGCCGGACAAGTCTCGCCGGAACGCCTCGAGCTTGCGTAGCACCGTCGGCTCCCCGGGCGCCGCCGCAGCGGCCTCGTCGGCAAGTTGAATGAGTTGCGTAACGTGAAAACTCGCACCCAACCCTTTTAAGCGGAGGGCGGCAACCTTCCAGTTCCCGTCGCAGCGCGCGCGTCGCAGCAGGTCGATCTGTCGTTCGACGCTCTCGAGGAAAGCTCCACGCAGTTCGGCGAGCAGAACAACGTCCTCGCCGGCAGCCGCTGCCAGAGTAGCGTCCAGAGCACCGTTTTCGTGGACCATCTCACTCGTTCTATCGCAAGAATGGTTAAAGCAGGGTTTCAGCACCTCCTTTTCGTGATAGCCTCGCGAGCATGTCTGGGGGATCGAACATCAGGGCCATCGGGCCGGACCGCGCAGATGGCGAAATGATCGCGCACGAAACCGAAGCAGTGACGATCGAGGAAGATACCCTCGATCTTGCGCTGTCGGAGGAGGATTGGGCCGAAGAGCCCGAGCCGAAGTTGCGGGCGCCATGGCTTGCACTCTCGCTCGCCCTCGGGGCAATCGCGGCGTGGACCGCGACGTTCGTCTGGACTTTCCGTGAACCGATGCTTGCGGGCGCTCCCCTGGCGCAGTGGATCGCCTGGATCAGCCTGTGGACCATGCCGGTCCTTCTAGTGGCCGTGTCGTGGCTGCTTGCGACGCGCAACAGCAGGCATGAGGCGCGCCGCTTCGGCGACGTTGCGCAATTGTTGTCGGCCGAATCCCGTCTGCTTGAAACGCGGCTCGGAACGATCAATCGTGAACTCAGCCTCGCGCGCGAATTCCTCGCATCACAGTCGCGCGAACTCGACGCGCTCGGGCGCGTTGCGACGGAACGGCTTTCGACCCATGCCGATCATCTTCAGAGTCTTGTCCACGACAACGGTCAACAGGTGGAGGCGCTGGCAACTGTAAGCTCGACTGCACTGACCAACATGAACAAATTGCGCGATGACTTGCCGGTCATCGCCAATTCGGCTCGCGACGTTTCCAATCAGATCGGCAACGCCGGCCGTGTCGCTAACGAACACGTGGCTGAGCTGACGAAGGGTTTCGAACGGCTCAACGATTTCGGCCTCGCCAGCGAGCGCCAAGTCGGATCGCTGCAGAACCGCATCGAAGAAGCACTCGGCCGATTTGAAGAACAGCTCGATCAGCTCGACCGCCTGACCTCAGAACGTTTCGAGGTATTGCGCACGAGGAGCGAGGCGTTTCGCGCAGAACTCGATGGGCGCGAGGTGGAGACGCTGGCCGCTTTGCGCCGGCGTGCCGACTCTCTTTCGGAGGAACTTCGCGCGACCCATGAGTCGTTGGCGTCGGAAGAGGAGGAAGCGCTGGTTTCTCTCCGTGCGCGTCTGGGAGGTCTGAGAGAAGAGGCGAAGACCATAGGCAACGCGGTGCGCGAGAGTGAGGAGGCTGCACTCGGCACCTGGGGCGAACAGGTCGAGGCAATGAAGCAGCGCCTCACCGAGGCGATCGAGGTGATCACGGGCGTGGACGAAAACGCCCTTGCTTCCGCCAATCGGAAGCTCGCCGCACTCAAGACGGAAGCGGAGAACGTGGACCGCGGCATTGCCGAGCGCGACCAACGCCTGCAGGACCGCATCGCGGAGCGCCAAGCCGTTCTCGCGGAGGCGGAGCGCGAGTATACGGAGGCGCTGGCGTCGCGCCTTGCGGAGATCGACGCGGCCATCGCCGAACGGCGCGAGGCGCACATCGCGCAAACCGACGAACTCGCCCGCAAGGGCGAGACCATAACCGAGCGCCTGGTGCAGCTGCGCGCCGAGGTGGAAGCGATTGCTTCCCACGGGGGAGAGACCGAGAAGGTCCTCGCGCAGAGCCTCGAACGGCTCGAAGCGAAGCTTACCGAAAGTCGTTCGACATTGAACGGAACCGACGAAGCCGTGGCCTCGCTCACCGAAGCGAGCGTGCGCCTGCTCGAGCTGCTCCAGGCGAGCGCACAGCATTCACGGGAGGATCTGCCTCTCGCAATAGGCGAAGCCGAAAGCCGCCTGGCCTCGGTCGAGGAACGCGCGGGCAATCTCAAGCTCGTGCTCGACGAGGCGAATGTCACCAGTGCGCAACTGTCCGATTACGTGGCCGGTGCGCGCGATACCGGTCGCGAGACGATCACCGATGTGGACGCCTTGCACGAGCGCTTCGCGCAGGCGAACGAAGCCCATACAGCGCAGATTGCGGAACTTCGCAACGTGATTGCCAGTCTCGACGAGGACAGCACGGCGGTCGCCGAAAAGGCGCGGGTTGATCTGCGTGATGCGATCGAGGCGCTTGAAACCGCCGCTCGCTCGGCCCGTGCCGCGATCGGGGAAAGCGCCAGCGAAAGCATCCGCGAACTTGCCGAACGGGTCGGAACCGAGACCTCCCAGGCCCTCGATGAAGTCATGCGGGAAAAGGCCGAGCAGTCGATCGGTCAACTGGAGAAAGCGGCCGCGAAAGCGTCGGATGCGAGCCGCCAGGCCGCGATTCAGCTCCGCGACCAGCTCGCCAAGGTTGACGAGCTTGCCGGCAATCTGGAAACGCGTGTTGCGCATGCCCGTCAACGCGCCGAAGAGCAGGTCGACAACGATTTCGCGCGGCGTATGGCGCTTATCACCGAAAGCCTGAATTCGAACGCCATAGATATCGCGAAGGCGCTCTCAACCGATGTGACCGACACTGCATGGGCATCCTATCTCCGCGGCGATCGTGGCATTTTCACCCGTCGTGCGGTGCGCTTGCTCAGCCGGAGCGAGGCCCGCGAGATTGCATCGCTTTACGAAAGCGAGCCTGATTTCCAGGAGAACGTGAATCGCTATGTCGCGGATTTTGAGGGCATGCTGCGTACGATGCTCTCGACGCGTGACGGAAATGCGCTGGGCGTCACCTTGCTCAGCTCGGACATGGGCAAGCTCTACGTGGCGCTCGCCCAGGCGATCAAGCGGCTACGCGAATAGGCGGGTAACGTCGAGATCTTCGGCGTCCACCCAGCGGTACTCGTAATTGAGCACGAAAAGGGCCGTAAGCACTGCCGCAAGAATGGTCGCTCGCAGAGCCACACGCCCCGGGCGGAAATTGGCCGGCGCACTGTCGGCCTGGCCCGGCACTCGATCGAGTCCAAGCTCGTCGTGAGTGCGCACTCCGAACGGCAACAGGAAGAACGCGCTCATCACCCAGACGATGAAGTAGATCGCGAGGATCGAAGTCCACTGCACTGCGTCAGTCCCCTATCGTCATGACCTTGACCTGCGGGTTCTTGCCCGACCAACGGCGCGCCGCCCGGCGTGCGGCCAGTCTGGCAGCCTCGGAGATGCCATCCGCGCCGGACGCCTTTCCGCGTAGTTTGCGGATCGCCTCGAGTACATCGGCTTTGGCTTCCGCGATGAACTCCCCCATGTCCTCTTCCAGCGGCAGTCCGAATGTCTCGATGGTCACGCCCCCGTGAGGGCCGAGAATGACGACGAGAGCGCCTTCCGCGGCAATGCGCCGGCGCATGACGATCCCCTCCCCGTCGGCCGGCGCAATAATGTCGCCGTCGAGCACGAGGCGCCCCGCGCGCACTTCCGCCACTTTCCCGGGTTCGCCCGGCGCGAGGCGCACGACGTCGCCATTCACCTGCGCCACCGCGTGGGGAATGCCGCTGGCAAGGCCGAGCCGTGCCTGTTCCTGCATGTGTCGCACCTCACCATGGACCGGCACAAGCACGTCGGGGCGCAGCCATCCGTAAAGCGCCTCGAGCTCCGGCCGGCCGGGATGACCGGACACGTGGATCGCGCTCTGCCGGTCTGTGACCATCACGATTCCACGCGCGGCGAGCTGGTTTTGCACCCGCCCGATGGCGATCTCGTTGCCGGGAATCTGACGACTGGAGAACAGCACCACGTCGCCCGCGGTGAGCTCGATCGGGTGCGATCCGTCGGCGACCCGCGCGAGCGCTGCTCTCGGTTCGCCCTGCCCGCCGGTCGCGAGGATGAGGACTTCGCCGCGGGGCAGGCCCATGGCGGTGTCGAAATCGACCAAAGGCGGCAGGTCTTCGAGATAGCCGTTGTCCTGCGCGACTTCGATGATGCGGTCGAGCGACCGTCCCGCGACGCACAGGCGTCGTCCGGTCGCCTTGGCAACCTCGCCCAAAGTGTGCAGGCGCGCAACGTTGGAGGCGAACGTGGTCACCAGCACGCGTTTACCGGTGTGGCGCTTCACCTCTTCCATCAGGCCCTGATAGACCGCGCCTTCCGACCCGCTCGGTGCGGGATTGAAAACGTTGGTCGAATCGCACACGAGCGCGAGGATGCCCTCATCGCCGAGTTCGGTCAGTTCCTCCTCGGTGGTGGGTTCGCCGACGATGGGATCCTCGTCGAGCTTCCAGTCCCCGGTGTGGAACACGCGGCCATACGGCGTTTCGATCAACAGCGCGTTGCCCTCCGCGATCGAGTGAGCGAGCGGCACATAAGAGATACCGAAGGGGCCTAAGAAGAACTGATCGGTGCTTGCGACGACGTTAAGTTCGACCGTCCGCGAGAGCCCGGCTTCCTCCAGTTTGCGCATCACCAGATCCGCGGTGAACGGCGTGGCGTAGAGCGGAACGCCGAGGTCGGCAGCGAAATAGGGCACCGCGCCGATATGGTCCTCGTGCGCGTGGGTGAGGACGATCCCGACGAGGTCCTTCGCGCGCTCCTCGATGAACTCGAGGTCCGCGAACACGAGGTCCACGCCCGGATATTCGCCTCCGGAGAACGTCATTCCGAGGTCCACCATCAGCCACTTGCCGTCGCACCCGTAGAGGTTGACGTTCATGCCGATCTCGCCCGATCCGCCGAGCGCGATGAACAGAAGTTCCTTCTCCGGAGTGAAGTCCTTTTTCACCGTGACGCGCGCTCCGCGAGAATGGCAAGGCCTTCAAGCGTCAGATCGGCGTCGACCGCGTCGAAGATCTGCGTGTGCTGGTCGAACAGGATCGCGAGGCCGCCGGTCGCGACCACTTTCGCCGGACGTCCGATCTCGGCACGCATGCGGGCAATCAGGCCTTCCATCATCGAGACATAGCCCCAGAATACGCCGATCAGCATCTGATCCTCGGTGTTCGTGCCGATTACGCTATTCGTGCGCGGCGCCTCAATCGCGATCCTCGGCAGCTTCGCGGTGTTTCCCACCAATGCATCGAGTGAGAGGTTGATCCCCGGCGCGATGACCCCGCCCTTGTAGGCGCCGTTGAAATCGACGGCGTCGAAAGTCGTTGCGGTGCCGAAGTCGACCACGATCAGATCACCCCGATACTTCGCGTGCGCGGCGATGGTGTTGAGCGCACGGTCCGCGCCGAGCGAGCGCGGCTCGTCGACATCGACAGAGAAGCCCCAGGCAGCCTCGCCCTCGCCCGCGATCAGCGGCGTCAGACCGAAGTACTTCTCGGCCAGCACGGTAAGATTGTGAATGGCGCGCGGCACGACCGATCCGACGATGATCTGTGTAATCGCCGTCCGCTCGTAACCCTCGATCTTGAGTAGTTGGAGCAACCAGACCGCGTATTCATCACCCGTGCGGCGGGGATCGGTGGCTATACGCCAGCGGGCCTTGATCTCCAGGCCCTCGAACAGTGCGAAGACCACGTTGGTGTTTCCGACATCGGCAGCGAGCAGCATGGCGGGTTCCTTCAGCCGAGCGTCACATCGCCTGCGTGGATGACACGGGTCGTCCCGTCTTCCAAGAGCAGGAGAAGCGATGCGTCGGGCGCGAGGCCGGCAAAGGTGCCGTAGGTCGGCACGCCGTCGGCATCATGCACCTTGAGCGGGGTGCCGAGCGGGTGCGCCACGGCCAGCCAGCGACGGATCAGCGGTTCGATGCCGAAAGTCCGCCAGCGCTCGATCTCCCGATCGAAGGCGGCCGCCAGGGTGATAGCGAATGCATCGCGATCGGGCGCCGGTCCGAGATCCGACAGGGCCACCGTCGGCCGGTCCGGCAGGTCGGGCGCCTGCGCAAGATTGATTCCGATGCCCACCACAACCGCGTCGCCTTCACGCTCGAGCAATATGCCCGAGAGCTTGGCGCCGCCAAGCAGGAGGTCGTTCGGCCACTTGATGGCGAGCGCACGCGGGTCGGAAAGCAGCGGCACGACGGCTTCGTAGGCCGCCAGCGCCGTAGCCAGCGTCAGAGTGTGCGCGGGTGGATCGCCGGGGCCTGGGTGAACCACGGTCGACCCCATGAAATTGCCCGACGCATCTTGCCACGGGCGGCCTTGGCGTCCCCGCCCCGCGACCTGGCGGTCCGCAACCAGCCAGTCACCCTCCGCGACGCGCTCCCCCGCGCGCAACCGCGCGGCGAGGTCGGCACTGGTCGATCCGGTTTCTGTGACGGTGTGGATCAAGCGACGAAGAACAGCGCGGCCGCTGCCCTGTCGGCCAGATCGCCCAAGGGGCCCGTCAGCAAATATCCCAGCGGCGAGACGAACAGCGTTGTCACGCCCAGGATCAACCAGTGCGCCCAGTCGCTCCCGCCCTTCACCACGTCGGCCGGCTCGTCGAAGTACATCACCTTGACGATCTTGATGTAATAGAAGGCGCCGATCACGCTGGCCGCGATGCCAATCGCGGCCAACACCGCGAGATCGGCCTCCACCGCGGCCTGAAACACGACCAGCTTGCCCCAGAAGCCGAACAGCGGCGGAATCCCCGCGAGACTGAGCATCATGGCCGCGACGCACAGCGCGAGCACGGGCTTCGTGCGCGACAATCCGGCAATGTCGGCAATCCCTTCGAGCTGCCGCCCTTCCGCATCGCGCAGCATGAGCACGGCAACGAAACTGCCCAGCGACATCGCCACGTAGATCGCGAGATAGACCAGCATCGCCGAAACACCGCCCACCGTCGCGGCGGCAAGGCCGATCAGGATGAAGCCGACGTTGTTGATCGACGAATAGGCGAGCAGCCGCTTGAGGTTGCTCTGACCGATCGCGCCAAGCGCGCCGAGGATGATCGAGGCCAGCGCCGCGAAGATCACGATCTGCCGCCAGGCATCGGCCTGCATGCCGAAGGCGTCGAGCGCGACACGTGCGGTAAGCGCGATCGCCGCCACCTTCGGCGCGGTCGAGAAAAACGTCGTCACAGGCGTCGGAGCGCCCTCGTAAACGTCCGGCGTCCACATATGGAACGGCACGGCCGAGATCTTGAATGCTAGGCCGGCGAGCACGAAGATCAGCCCGAACAACGCGCCCATGGAAAGCTCGCCCGCGAGCGCGGCGCGCGCGCCTTCGAACGAGGTGGCGCCGGTGAAGCCATAGACCAAGCTGATGCCGTAGAGGAGGATGCCGCTCGCCAGTGCGCCCAGCACGAAGTACTTGAGCCCTGCCTCGGCGGAACGGTCGTCGGTCCGCATGAACGATGCGAGGACGTAGGCAGCCAAGCTGTTGAGCTCGAGCCCGACATAGAGGGTGATGAAGTCGGTCGCCGAAACCATGATCCCCATGCCGAGCGTGGCGAGCAGCACCAACACCGGATACTCGGGCCTCATCGCGCCGTTGCGGTCGAAGAACGTAGGCGCGATCATCAGGCAGCCGATGGCCGCGACGTAGATCAGGATCTTCGAGAACGAAGCGAAGGCATCGGCGGCGAACTGCCCGCCGAAGGCCGCCGTGTCCGGCCCCATGGCACCGGCGCAGAGCGCGGGCGCGGCAAGGAACGCCGCCCCACCGAGCGCGACGGCGGCAAGTATGCTCACCAAGCGGCTGGAATTGCGGCTCCAGGCCGCGACCAGCAGCAGCGCCAGCGCGGAGAGGCTGAGCAGGATCTCGGGCGCGATGAGCGCGAGGGAAGCCTTGAAGTCCATCAGTGCGCTCCCTCCGCTTCGCCGTGGGCGGCATCGTGCGTGCCCTCCACGGCGTTGGCGGCCTCGGCACGCGGCGTGCCGGCGACGAGGTGCGCATCACCTTCGGGTGCAGCGCGCGAGAGGCGCGCATCGAGAGCAGCAATGTCCTGACGCATCGGGGCGAGGAAGCTTTCCGGATAGACGCCCATCCACAGGACGGCCGCGGCGATCGGGCCCAGCATGAGCCATTCGCGCAAGGAGAGATCGGGCATGGCGGCGGCGTCCGCATTCCTTTGCACGCCGAACGCAATGCGCCAGTAGAGATAGAGCATGTATCCCGCGCCCAGAATGATACCCGTGGCGCACACCAGGGTGACCCAGGTGTTCGCCTGATAGATGCCGGCGAGGCTGAGGAACTCGCCGACGAAGCCGCTGGTCCCCGGCAGGCCGATGCTCGCCATGGTGAACAGCAGGAAGAACAGCGCATATTTCGGCATGTTGATCGCGAGGCCGCCGTAGCGGTCGATCTCGCGCGTGTGGAGCCGGTCGTAGATCACGCCCACGCACAGGAACAGCGCACCCGACACGAGCCCGTGGCTGAGCATGACGATCATCGCGCCTTCGAGCCCCTGCACGTTGAACGCGAACAGACCGACGGTGACGATCGCCATGTGCGCGACCGACGAATAGGCGATCAGCTTCTTCATGTCCTGCTGCACCAGCGCGATCAGGCTGGTGATGACCACTGCGGCCATCGACAGGCCCCAGATCAGCCACACGAACTGCGCGCTCGCCTCGGGGAACATCGGCAGGCTGAAGCGGATGAAGCCGTAGCCGCCCATCTTCAGCAGCACGCCCGCCAGGATCACCGAGCCCGCGGTCGGCGCCTGGACGTGCGCGTCGGGCAGCCAGGTGTGCACCGGCCACATCGGCATCTTCACCGCGAAGCTGGCGAAGAACGCGAGCCACAGCCAGGTCTGGGCGCCGACGGGGAAGTCGTACTGCATCAGCGTCGGGATGTCAGTCGTCCCCGCCTCGTTCACCATCCACAGCATGGCGATCAGCATCAGCACCGAGCCGAGCAGCGTGTAGAGGAAGAACTTGTACGCCGCGTAGATGCGGTTCTGGCCGCCCCAGATGCCGATGATCAGGTACATCGGGATCAGGCCGGCCTCGAAGAAGATGTAGAACAGCAGCAGATCCTGCGCGGCGAAGACGCCGATCATCAGGACTTCCATGAACAGGAAGGCCGCCATGTATTCGCCGACGCGCTTCTCGATCGAGTGGCTCGCGAGAATGCAGATCGGCATCAGGAACACGCTGAGCACGATCAGCAGCAGCGCGATCCCGTCGATCCCGAGCGCGTAGCTGAAGCCCGCGAAGAGCGGTGCGCGTTCGGTGAACTGCCACTGCGGACCGCCGATGTCGAAGTTGAGCCACAGCACCACGCCGAGCGCGAGGTCGATCAGCGTCGCCGCCAGCGCGATCGTGCGCGCCGCCTTCGCCTCCACGAACAGGCAGGCCACGCCCGCCAGCAGCGGCACCAGCAGCATCACGGAAAGGATCGGGAAGCCCCCCATTACATCAGCACCCACGTAACCGCGGCCACCAGCCCGAGCAGCATGACCAGCGCATAGCTATAGAGATATCCGGACTGCATCTTCTTCGCCGCGACGCTGCCCTTGGCGACCACCCAGGCCGCCCCGTCGGGGCCGAAGCGGTCGATCAGGCCGACGTCGCCGCGCTTCCAGAACTGGCGCCCGAACCAGAACGCGGGTTTCACGAAGATCAGGTCGTAGAGCTCGTCGAAGTACCACTTCCGGTAGACGAAATTGTGCAGCAGGCTGAACTGCTCGACGAACTTGCCCGGGATCGAGGTGTCGCGGATATAGGCGAGCCAGGCGCCGAACAGGCCAAGCAGCATGACGATCGTCGCGGTCAGCTTCACCCACAGCGGCACGGCGTGCATCTGGTGGATCAGCGCCTCGTTGTAGAAGATCGAGTCACCCCAGAACGCCGGGTCGTCGAGGAAGGCGTGGCTGAAGACCCAGCCCGCGAAGATCGCGCCGAGCGTCAGCAGGCCGAGCGGGACCAGCATGGTCAGCGGGCTCTCGTGCGGGTGATAGCCCGCCGTGCCGTCGCCATGCTCGGGCGAGGGAACGTGATGCACCGCCTCGTCGCCGGCATCTTCCTGCGCCGGCGGATTGTGCTCCTCCGGCTCGTCGTGCCCGTGATGGACCGCGTGCTGGATATGCTCGCTGGCCGCCCAGCGTGGCTTGCCCCAGAAGGTCAGGAACATCAGGCGCCACGAGTAGAAGCTCGTCAGCAGCGCGGCGATCGCACCCATCCAGAAGGCAAACGTACCGAGTTCCGTCCCGCGGGCAAAGGCAACCTCGAGGATCGCATCCTTCGAGTGGAAGCCTGCAAAGCCCGCGTGCAGCCAGTAGACGCCCACACCGGTGATCGCGAGCGTGCCCGCCATCATGGCCCAGAAGGTGAACGGGATGTGCTTACGCAGCGCGCCGTAATAGCGCATGTCCTGCTCGTGGTGCATCGCATGGATGACCGAGCCCGCACCGAGGAACAGCAGCGCCTTGAAGAAGGCGTGCGTGAACAGGTGGAACATCGCCGCGCCGTAGGCGCCGACGCCCGCGGCGAAGAACATGTAGCCGAGCTGCGAGCAGGTCGAATAGGCGATGACCCGCTTGATGTCCCACTGCGTCGTGCCGATCGTCGCGGCGAAGAAGCAGGTCGCGGCGCCGATGAAGGTCACCATGCCGAGCGCAACCGGTGCGGTCTCGAACATCGGCGAGAGGCGGCAGACCATGAACACGCCCGCGGTGACCATCGTCGCGGCGTGGATCAGCGCGGAAACTGGTGTCGGGCCTTCCATCGCGTCGGGCAGCCAGGTGTGCAGGCCGAGCTGCGCCGACTTGCCCATCGCGCCGATGAACAGGAGGATGCACAGCACGTCCATCGTCTGCAGCCGCATGCCAAGGAAGCCGACCGAGCTGCCGCTCATACCCGGCGCGGCCGCGAGGATCTCGGGGATCGAGGTCGTCTGGAAGACGAGGAACGTGCCGAAAATGCCGAGCATGAAGCCGAGGTCGCCCACCCGGTTGACCACAAACGCCTTGATCGCGGCCTTGTTGGCGCTCGGCTTCTTGAACCAGAAGCCGATCAGCAGGTAGCTCGCGAGGCCGACGCCTTCCCAACCGAAGAACATCTGCACCAGGTTATCCGCCGTCACCAGCATCAGCATGGCGAAGGTGAACAGCGAGAGATAGGCGAAGAACCGCGGCTGATCCGGGTCCTCGTCCATGTAGCCCCAGCTGTAGAGGTGAACGAGCGCGGAGACGCTGGTGATCACCACCAGCATGACAGCGGTCAGCGTGTCGACCCGCAGCGCCCAGTCGAAGCTCAGCGTTCCCGACTGAACCCAGAGCAGCACCGGGACCACGTGCGCCTCGGCCGTTCCGTTCAGAAACCCGAGGAAGATCGGCCAGGAAAGGGCGCACGAAATGAAGAGCGCGCCGGTCGTGAGCGACTTGGCGACCGTGTTGCCCAGGGCGCGGTTGCCCAACCCGGCGACCACCGCCGCGAGCAGCGGCAGGAAGACGATAAGCAGGATCGATTGCACCGGTGCTTATCCCTTCATCCGGTTGACGTCGTCGACCGCGATCGTGCCGCGGCCGCGGAAGTAGATGACGAGGATGGCCAGCCCGATCGCGGCCTCGCCGGCGGCGACGGTCAGCACGAACATCGCGAAGACCTGCCCCGTCATGTCGCCGAGAAAGGCGCTGAAGGCCACGAGATTGATGTTCACCGCCAGCAGGATCAGCTCGATCGCCATCAAGATGACGATCACGTTCTTGCGGTTGAGGAAGATCCCGAGAACGCCGAGCACGAACAGAATCGCGCTGACGACCACGTAGTGTTCGATGCCGATCACAGCTCGACCCCCTTGCCCACTTCGGGCCGCTTCATCTCCGTCGCGTCTTCGGGGCGACGGCCGATCTGTTTGCCGATGTTCTGATGGCCGCGCGCACCCTCTGGCCGTTCGCGATGGGTGAGAACGATCGCACCCACCATTGCCACGAGCAGGATCAGGCCAGCCGTTTCGAACAGGAACAGGTATTCGCCGTAGAGCACAGCGCCGAGGCTCTCTATGTTGCTGCGGTCCATCAGGGGAGCTGCGCTGCCGTTTGGCACACCGAGCTCGATCGCACCTGCGCGGTAGGCGCCGATGCCTAGCACCAGCTCCGCGAGCAGCACGAGCGCGATGGCGATGCCGAGAGGGAAGTTCTTCACGAACCCCGCGCGCAGCTCGGCGAAATCGATGTCGAGCATCATCACGACGAACAGGAACAGTACCGCGACCGCGCCGACGTAGACGATCACCAGCAGCGCGGCGATGAACTCCGCCCCCACCATGACCATCAGCCCCGCGGCGTTGAAGAACGCGAGGATCAGCCACAGCACCGAATGCACCGGGTTGCGCGCCATGATCGTGAACACGCCACTGGCGATCACAAGGAACGCGAATAGGTAAAAGGCTAAGGTCTGGATCATGGCCCCTGAATCTCGTTGCGGCGGCGCCTAGCGGTAGGGCGCATCGGCTTCAAGGTTGGCAGCGAGCGCGCGCTCCCACTTGTCCCCGTTGGCCAGCAGCTTCGCCTTGTCGTAGAGCAGTTCCTCGCGCGTTTCGGTCGAGAATTCGAAGTTCGGCCCCTCGACGATCGCATCGACCGGGCAGGCTTCCTGACAGAAGCCGCAGTAGATGCACTTGGTCATGTCGATGTCGTAGCGAGTCGTCCGGCGGCTGCCGTCTGCGCGCGGCTCGCTCTCGATCGTGATCGCCTGCGCGGGGCAGACCGCCTCGCACAGCTTGCACGCGATGCAGCGCTCTTCCCCGTTGGGATAGCGGCGCAGCGCATGCTCGCCGCGGAAGCGCGGGCTGATCGGGTTCTTCTCGAACGGATAGTTGATCGTCACCTTGGGCTTGAAGAAGTACTTCAGCGTGAGGGCATGTGCCTTCACGAACTCCCAAAGGGTAAAAGACTTGACGAGTTGCGCGACGCTCATGCGGCGACTCCATAACGGGTGAACATCAGCCAGCCGCTCACGAGCACCACGAACAGCAGGCTCAGCGGCAGGAAGACCTTCCAGCCCAAGCGCATCAGCTGGTCGTAGCGGAAGCGCGGGACGGTGGCCTTCACCCAGCTGAAGATGAAGAAGAACAGGAAGATCTTGGCGAAGAGCCAGATCCAGCCCGGGATGTCGAACCACGGGATCAGGTCCACGTTCAGCGGGGGCAGCCAGCCGCCGAAGAACAGGATCGCGTTGAGCGCGCACATCAGCAGGACGTTGGCGTATTCACCAAGCCAGAACAGGGCGAAGCTCATCGAGCTGTACTCGGTCTGGTAACCGGCGACGAGCTCGCTCTCCGCTTCCGTCAGGTCGAACGGCGCGCGCGCGGTTTCCGCGAGGCTCGATATCAGGAACATGATCCAGATCGGGAACAGCAGCAGGTTGAAGAAGAACCCGTTGACCAGGCCGAAGCCGTGGCCGCGCTGCGCCTCGATGATATCGTTCAAGTTGCTCGTGCCCGCGTAGAGGATCACGCACACGAGGATGAAACCGATCGACACCTCGTAGCTGATCATCTGCGCCGCGGCGCGCATCGCCGAGAAGAAGGGGTACTTCGAGTTCGAGGCCCAGCCGGCGATGACGACGCCGTATACCCCGAGCGAGCTGATCGCGAGCACGTAAAGCAGGCCGATGTTGATGTCGGCAAGCACGGCCTCCGGCCCGAAGGGGATGACCGCCCAGGCGAGCAGAGCAACCGTGAAGGTCACGATCGGCCCGATCAGGAACAGCCCCTTGTTCGACGCCGAAGGGATGATCGTTTCCTGCAGAAACACCTTCAGGCCGTCGGCGAAGCTCTGCATCAGCCCGAAAGGCCCGACCACGTTGGGCCCGCGCCGCAGCGCCATCGCGGCCCATACCTTGCGGTCGACGTAGATGATCATCGCCACCGCCAGCATCAGCGGCAGCGCAATCAACAGGATGCCGGCGACCGTGGCGACGAACCACGCCCACTCGTAGCTCATGCCGAGCGATTGGAAGAACGCGGTCATTCCGCCGCCTCCAGGATTTCCTCGCCGTGGAGAAGTTCGGCCGAGCACCGCTGCATCACGGCGCTGGCGCGGGCGATCGAGTTGGTCAGGTAGAAGTCCTTGATCGGATAGGAGATCGCGCCCTTCGCCTTGGCCGGCTTCACCGTGGGAAGCCTGCCGTAGTCGGCAAGACCTTCGACCCCCAGCGCGGGGACTTCCGCGATCATCGCGGCCTGCAGTTCGGCGAAGCTGTCGAAGCCGACTTCGACGCCCAGCGCATCGGCGAGCGCGCGCAGGATCGTCCAGTCCTCGCGTGCGTCGCCCGGCGCGAACACCGCCTTCTCGGCGAACTGCACGCGGCCTTCGGTGTTGACGTAGGTCCCGTCCTTCTCGGCATAGCTCGCCGCGGGCAGGATGATGTCCGCCGCGTGCGCGCCCTTGTCGCCGTGATGGCCGATATAAACCTTGAGGCTCTTGCCGAACGCCGACCAGTCGACTTCATCGGCGCCCAGCGCGAGCACGACCTTTGGCTCCGCCTTCACCACGTCCGCAATGCCGCCCTTCTGCGCATAGCCGAGCATGAGCCCGCCCATGCGCGATGCGGAGGTGTGGAGGACGTTGAAGCCGTTCCACCCTTCCCTGCTCCAGCCCTGCGCGAGCGCAAGGGCGGACGGGAAGGCACCGGCCGCGAGGCCGCCGGCACCGACGATCACCGCCGGGCGCTCGGCCTTCTCGAACAGGTCGGCGACTTCAGAGGGAAGATCGCCGAGCACGCTCACGTCGTCGCCCAGGAACTCGGCCGGATAGGTCGTCTCCCAGCGCGGGCCGACCACGAAGATCTTCGCCCCGCGCTTGACCGCTTTGCGCAGGCGCACGTTCACGAGCGCCGCTTCCCAGCGGACGTGGCTGCCCACGATCAGGATCGCATCGGCCGTCTCGATCCCCGCGAAGGTCGAATTGAAGTTCACTGCGGCGAGATTGTCCGTCGGGTAGTTGAGCCCGGTCTGCCGCCCTTCGATCAGGCTCGAGCCGAGCGCGCCGAGCAGCTTCTTGGCCGCGAACATCGTCTCGCAGTCGACCAGGTCGCCGGCGATCGCGGCGATGCTGCTGCCTGGCTTGGCCCTCGCGATCGCCTTGAACGCGTCTTCCCAGCTCGCCGGCTGCAGCTTGCCGCCCTTGCGGATCCACACCCTGTCGAGCCGGCGGCGCGTGAGCCCGTCCACCATGTAGCGGCCCTTGTCGCTGAGCCACTCCTCATTCACGTCGTCGTTGATGCGCGGCAGCGCCCGCATGACCTCGCGCCCGCGGCTGTCGAGGCGGATGTTCGCGCCCACCGCGTCCGAAACGTCTATGCTGAGCGTCTTCCTCAGCTCCCACGGCCGCGCCTCGAACGCGTAGGGGCGGCTGGTCAGCGCGCCGACGGGGCACAGATCGATCACATTGGCCGAAAGCTCGTGCTTGGCCGCGTGCTCGAGGTAGGTCGTGATCTGCATGTCCTCGCCGCGATAGAGCGCGCCGATCTCGTCCACCCCGGCGATCTCCTCGGAGAAGCGCACGCAGCGGGTGCAGTGGATGCAGCGGGTCATGATCGTCTTGATCAGCGGGCCCATGTACTTCTCGGTCACCGCGCGCTTGTTCTCGTGATAGCGCGAGCCGCCGCGGCCGTAGGCGACCGCCTGGTCCTGCAGGTCGCACTCGCCGCCCTGGTCGCAGATCGGGCAGTCGAGAGGGTGGTTGATGAGCAGGAACTCCATCACCCCTTCGCGCGCGGTCTTGACCATCTGGCTGTCGGTGCGGATCTCCTGTCCGTCGGTCGCGGGCAGCGCGCAGCTCGCCTGCGGCTTGGGGGGTCCGGGCTTCACTTCGACCAGGCACATGCGGCAGTTGCCGGCGATCGAGAGCCGCTCGTGATAGCAGAAGCGCGGAATCTCCTTCCCCGCCAGCTCGCACGCCTGCAACACGGTCGCGCCGTCGGGGACCTCGATTTCCTGACCGTCTACGGTGACTTTAGGCATCGACCAGGCTCCCGTCCGATCGGACAAACTGACATTTTTCCAATCCACCGTCCTCTGAGAGCGAAACTCCCCCGCCACTTTCTTCTGCGAAGATCGATGTCGTGGTTCCAAACTGTGATTTGGACATATCCCTGCCGTAACCCCAACGGACAGCGGCCGGGTTCTTCATTGCAGTATCGTTTTCGAAGTAGCGGAAACACACGAAGGCTTTGGGATCCTCTTCTTCGAGGACCAGCTCTGCAGGTCGCGTCTGCTCCAACGCCGCGCGCAGTTTCTTGGCAGAAAGCGCCCTCGGACGGCTAATTCCCTCTGCGATGAGCCTGTCCAAACATGCCGCATCGAGTCTTTGCTTGAGAGCGTATTCGCGGGTAATATTTCCCGGCAACGGATACTTTGCAGGCACCGGCAGAGTGAGCCAATTTGCGGCCGATACCGGTGCTTCGTCCCATGCACATTTAGCGTAAGCGTCTTCCTTCTTTCCTGCGAGAGAAGGAGTGGCAACCATCGCGATGCCAACGCCCAGTATCAATAACGAGACTCTCATTCCGCAGCCTCCGCATATCTTGCGTTATGCTCCTCGATCCGCCGTTCCAGCTCGGGACGGAAGTGGCGGATCAGGCCCTGGATGGGCCACGCTGCGGCGTCGCCCAGAGCGCAGATGGTGTGGCCTTCGACCTGCTTGGTCACCTGCTGCAGCATGTCGATCTCCTCGATCGCCGCATCGCCGGTGCGCAGGCGTTCCATCACGCGCCACATCCACCCGGTGCCTTCGCGGCACGGGGTGCACTGGCCGCAGGACTCGTGCTTGTAGAAATAGCTGATCCGGCTGATCGCGCGGACGATGTCGGTCGACTTGTCCATCACGATCACCGCCGCGGTGCCGAGGCCCGAGCCGAGTTCCTTCAGCCCGTCGAAGTCCATCGGGCAGTCCATGATCTGCTCGGCGGGGACGAGCGGCACGGAGGAACCGCCCGGGATCACCGCCAGCAGATTGTCCCACCCGCCGCGAATGCCGCCGCAGTGTTTTTCGATCAGCTCGCGGAACGGGATGCTCATCGCTTCCTCGACCACGCAGGGCTTCTCGACATGGCCGCTGATCTGGAACAGCTTGGTGCCAGCGTTGTTCTCACGCCCAAAGCTGGCGAACCACGAGGCACCGCGGCGCAGGATCGTGGGGACGACCGCGATCGATTCGACGTTGTTGACCGTGGTCGGGCAGCCATAGAGGCCCGCGCCGGCCGGGAACGGCGGCTTGAGGCGCGGCTGGCCCTTCTTGCCCTCGAGGCTCTCGATCATCGCGGTCTCTTCGCCGCAGATGTAGGCACCCGCCCCGCGATGGAGGAACACGTCGAAATCGTAGCCCGAGCCGCTGGCGTTCTTGCCGATGAGGCCGGCGTCATAGGCCTCGTCGATCGCCGCCTGCAGCGTCTCGGCCTCGCGGATATATTCGCCGCGGATGTAGATGTAGGCCGCCCGCGCACGCATCGCGAAGCCGGCCACCAGCGCGCCTTCGATCAGCTTGTGCGGATCGTGGCGGATGATCTCGCGGTCCTTGCACGAACCGGGCTCGGACTCGTCGGCATTGATGACGAGGAAGCTCGGACGGCCGTCCTTGCTTTCCTTGGGCATGAACGACCACTTGAGGCCGGTCGGGAAGCCCGCACCGCCGCGCCCGCGCAGGCCCGAGGCCTTCATCTCGTCGATGATGGCGTCCTGCCCGCGTCCGATCAGCGCCTTGGTGTCGTCCCAGTCGCCGCGCGCCTGCGCCGCCTTCAGGCCCCAGTCCTGGAAGCCGTAGAGGTTGGTGAAGATGCGATCCTTGTCGGCCAGCATCACATGATCCCCTGCGAAACGAAATAGATCGCGGCCGCCGCCACGAGGACGATGACGCCGAACTTCACGAGACCGGCGAGCACCTTCCAGGCGATAAAGATCAGCACGAGCGCGACGAGAATGGCGACGACGTCCATCAGTTGCCCCCCTTCTCTTGCCGTTCGCGGATCTCGCGGCTCTTCAGCTGGCTCGCGGAAATGGCGAGGAAAGCGGAGCCGATCGCCACGAAGCTGGCGCCGAGAGCCGTGTTGTCACCCAGCAGAAAGGCCATCGCGCAAACGAGAAACACGATCCCGGCCAGTTGCAGCATTCGGGGCTGGGACATCACCATTCCCCCCGGTAATCGTGGTTCTCGGTGACCATTTCCTTGAGCGTGGTCGGCCCGCCGAGCGGCTCGCTGGTGTGGCGCCCCGGCTCCTGCGTGCCCGTCTTCGGCTGGCGGCCGGCGGCAAGCTCGTCGAGAATGTGCTCGAGCCGCTCGGGCGTCAGATCCTCGTAGTTGTCGTCGTTGATCTGGACCATCGGCGCGGTTGCGCAATTGCCCATGCACTCGACTTCGGTCAGCGTCCACAGCCCGTCTTCGGAAACATGGCCCTTGACCATGCCGCGCTTCCTGCACGTCTCGAGGAGATCGTCCGAACCGCGCAGCATGCACGGCGTCGTGCCGCAGACCTGCACGTGGTACTTACCCACCGGCCGCAGGTTGTACATGAAGTAGAAGGTGGCGACCTCGAGCACGCGGATCACCGGCATGTCGAGATAGCGCGCGACGTATTCGATCACCGGCAGCGGCAGCCAGCCCTGGGTGTTCGTCTCCTCGCCGACCTGGCGCTGGGCAAGGTCGAGCAGCGGCATGACCGCGGAGCGCTGGCGCCCCTGCGGGTAGCGCGCGATCGCCTTGTCGGCCTTCGCCTTGTAGGCGGGCGAGAACTCGAACGAGCCCCAGCGCTCGCGCAGCTCGGGAGTATCGGGTGCGGGTTGCCTATCGGCCACTAGTAGCCTCCAACTGGCACGGCCTGAACTTCATCGACGGTCAATTTGGTCATGCTGCCGCCCTCGAAATGCAACTCCACCGTCGCGGCCCTTGGCAATTTGATGGGCCCGTTCCGAGGTCTCGCGATTTTACCGCAGCGATAAAAGAGCCTCACCACTTCAAGCGTGGATTCCCTTAACGCACTACCGTCGCAGCCTTTGAGGCTCTTGAGCTCAGTGATCGTAGCCTCGTCGAGCTCGGGCATCAGATCGAGTGAGGCTAGATCTGTGCCATCGCTGATTGCGGAACTAACAGCCTTGACAGCTGCAACCACTTTTTCCTGTTCAGAATCCTGGGCGAATACCGACGAATGCAGGCCGACGGCAATACTAATCGCAAAAGCTGCACGCTTCACCGATCGGACTCCCCGAATACCACGTCGATCGCGCCAAGAATGGCCGTCGCATCCGGCAGCATGTGACCCTTCGCCATGAAATCGATCGCCTGAAGGTGGCTGAAGGCGGTCGGGCGGATCTTGCAGCGGTAGGGCTTGTTGGATCCGTCCGCCACGAGATAGACGCCGAACTCGCCCTTGGGGCTCTCGGTCGCGACGTAGACCTCGCCGGCGGGCACGTGGAAGCCCTCGGTATAGAGCTTGAAATGGTGGATCAGCGCTTCCATCGACTGCTTCATCTCGCCGCGCCGGGGCGGAGAGACCTTGCCATCGGTGCTCTGCACCGGCCCTTCGGGCATCTCGGCGAGGCACTGCTTGATGATCTTCGCGCTCTCGTAGACTTCCTTCACACGTACCATGAAGCGGTCGTAGCAGTCGCCGTTCGTCCCGACCGGCACTTCGAAGTCCATCCGGTCATAGACATCGTAAGGCTGGCTCTTGCGCAGGTCCCAGGGAATGCCGGATGCGCGGATCATGGGGCCCGAAAAGCCCCAGCGGATCGCATCTTCCTTGCTGACGACCGCGATGTCGACATTGCGCTGCTTGAATATGCGGTTGTCCATAACGAGGCTCATCGCGTCCCCGAACAGCTCCGGCAGGCGCTTGTCCACCCAGTCGCCGATGTCGGCGAGCAGCTTGAGCGGCGCGTCTTCGTGCACACCGCCCGGACGGAACCAGGCGGCGTGCATCCGCGCACCCGAAACCCGCTCATAGAAATTCATGCAGTCTTCGCGCAGTTCGAAGAGCCACAGGTTCGGGGTCATCGCTCCCACGTCCATGACGTGGCTGCCGATGTTGAGCATGTGATTCTTGATGCGCGTCAGCTCGGCGAACAGCACCCGCAGATACTGCGCTCGGAGCGGCACTTCGAGATTGAGCAGCTTCTCGATCGCGAGCACCCACGAGTGCTCCATGCACATCGGGCTGCAGTAATCGAGCCGGTCGAAATACGGCAGCGCCTGCAGATAAGTCTTGTGCTCGATCAGCTTCTCGGTGCCACGATGGAGCAGGCCAACGTGCGGGTCGATCCGCTCGATGATCTCGCCGTCGAGCTCCATCACCAGCCGCAGCACGCCGTGCGCGGCCGGGTGCTGGGGCCCGAAGTTGATCGTGTAGTTGGAGACGGCCTCGCCTTCGGTGGTCGGCGAGGATTCCTGAATCAGGCCCGCCATCAGTCTTCTCCGTTCTCTTCGGGCTCGGTCGCGCCTGAGGTGTCGCGAGCGGTCTCCTTGCGCGGCTTCCGATCCGGGCGATCTTCCGTCGGCTTGGGTGCGTCGGGTTCATCTTCGCCCGTGTCCACAGGCGCCGGATTAGCATCGCCCTGCCCGGCCACCGAACCGCTCGACCGCTCCGCCGGCGCGACCTTCTCGGCCGCTTTTCTGTCCGTTTCCTCGCCGGCGCCGGTCTCGCTCTCCTTTTCGGTGGTCTTCACCTCTTCGACGGGCGGAATGTCCGCCTTCTCATCACCCGGGAGCACATAATCCGCGCCTTCCCATGGGCTCATGAAGTCGAACCGGCGCAGATCCTGCGGCAGGTCGACCGGCTCGTACACAACGCGCTTCTCCTCCTCGGAATAGCGCAGTTCGGTATAGCCGGTGAGCGGAAAGTCCTTGCGGAAGGGATGCCCCTCGAACCCATAGTCGGTGAGGATGCGACGCAAGTCCGTATTGCCATCGAACAGCACGCCGTAGAGATCGAACACCTCGCGCTCGAGCCAGCCCGCGTTGGGCCATAGCGTGGTGACGGTCGGTACCGGAGTCTTCTCCGACGCGGTGACCTTGACCATCACGCGATGGTTCTTCGTCAAGCTGAGCAGCATGTAGACGACTTCGAAGCGCTCGGCGCGCTGCGGGTAGTCGACCCCGGCAATCTCCATAAGCTGCTGATAATCGTGCTCGTCGCGCAGCAGGCGCAGCGCATGCTCGATGCGCCCGCGCTTCACGGTCAGCAGGATCTCGCCATGCTCCTCGTGCGCCTCGACGAGCATGTCGCCGAGCGCCGTCGAAAGCGCGGCTTTCACACCTTCGTTGGAGGCGAACCTGGGGGCGGAATGAACCACGGTCATCGTGAGCCAATCACCTCTCAATAGTCCCTTCGCGGCGGATCTTCCGCTGAAGCTGCATCACGCCGTAGAGCAGCGCTTCAGCGGTCGGCGGACAGCCAGGCACGTAGATGTCCACGGGCACGATGCGGTCGCACCCGCGCACCACCGAATAGCTGTAGTGGTAGTAGCCGCCGCCGTTGGCGCAGCTGCCCATGGAGATGACGTACTTCGGATCCGACATCTGGTCGTAGACCTTGCGCAGTGCCGGGGCCATCTTGTTGCACAGCGTGCCCGCGACGATCATCACGTCCGACTGACGCGGGCTGGCGCGCGGGGCGACACCAAAGCGCTCCATGTCGTAGCGCGGCATGTTCACGTGGATCATCTCGACCGCGCAGCAAGCGAGACCGAAGGTCATCCACCACAGCGAACCCGTGCGAGCCCACTGGAACAAATCCTCGGTGCTGGTGACGAGGAAACCCTTGTCGTTCACCTCGGTCTGCAGCGCGCGGAAGTAGTCTCCGTCTGGCTGGCGCACCTCACCGCCGCGTGCGGTCGGCGCATCGTGCAGCGCGGGGTTGAGCTTCGGGCGCGTCGGGCTGTGGTCTACTCCCATTCCAGGGCTCCCACTTTCCAGGCGTAGGCAAGGCCCACGGCGAGTTCGAACAGGAAGATCATCATCGTGATCCAGCCGGGCCATCCGGTCAGATCGAGGCTGACAGCCCAAGGAAACAGAAATGCCGCTTCGAGATCGAACACGATGAACAGGATCGCAACAAGGTAAAAGCGCACGTCGAACTGGCTGCGCGGATCCTCGAATGCAGGGAAACCGCATTCGTACTCGCTCAGCTTCTCGGCGTCGGGGTTATGCGCGCCGGTCAGGCGCGCCACGCCCATCGGCAGAAAAACGAACGCTGCCGAGAGGCCCAGGGCGATGACCAGGAAGATCAGTATCGGAAGGTATTGGCTCAGGTCGACCACACGGTTTTCCTTGGGGCGATTCCCATGGGGAAGGATGTTTCGCGCCCGCCTCTAGGCCCCTCACCCGCATGGTGCAAGGGCATGGAAATGCGAACGATTCGCAACAGTTGTCGAAAGACGAAGAGCTGCGCTCCAACCGTTATTTCATCATCGTGCGGACCGCCTTTTCGGTCGCCGCGCCATAAGGCGGTTTGAACCCCGCGAGCTTCGCAATGTCGATCTTCGGCTGGGTGTAGACGCTGCGCGCGTGGCTGAATTCGCGAAACCCTTCGACACCGTGATAGGAGCCGATTCCGCTCGGACCGACGCCTCCGAACGGCAGATCCTCCATCGACACGTGGAACAGCACATCGTTGACTGTCACCCCACCGGAGATCGTCCGCCTCAGCACCTGCTCGCGCTCGCCCGAATCCTGCCCGAAGTAGTAGAGACCCAGCGGCCGATCCCGCCGGTTCACGTAATCGATCGCTTCGTCGACGTCCTTGTAGGTCTTCACCGGCAGCACCGGGCCGAAGATCTCCTCCTGCATCGCCTGCATGTCGTCGGTGACCCCCCGCAGAATCGTCAGCGGCATCTTGCGCGCGTTGGTGTTGCCGAAGTCCTCGTCCGCCGGATTGACCTCGATCACCTCGGCGCCCTTGTCGCGCGCGTCGGCGACCACGCCCTGCAGGCGGTCGAAGTGGCGATCGGTCACGACCGAGGCGTAGTCCTCGTTCTCGAGCAGGGTCGGATACATCTTGTGAACGCCCAGCTCGACCGCCGCGACCGCCGCGTCCTCCTTCTCCTCGGGCACGTACATGTAGTCGGGCGCGAGGCAGATCTGGCCGGCGTTGAGCATCTTCCCGAGTGCGATCCGCTCCCCAGCCTGTTCGAGATTGGCGCTGCGGCCGAGGAACACCGGCGACTTGCCGCCGAGCTCGAGCGTGACCGGGCACAGGTTCTTTGCCGCCGCTTCCATCACCTTGCGCCCGGTCGCGGTGGAGCCGGTGAAGACGAGATGATCGAACGGCAGGGCGGAGAATTCGTGGGCGACCTCCGGACCGCCCGTGACGAAGGCGACTTCAACCTCGTCGAAATACCTGGCGCACAGCTCCGCCGAGACCTCCGAAGTCCGCTCGGTGAATTCGCTCGGCTTGATCATCGCACGGTTGCCCGCCGCGAGCACCTGCATCAGCGGCCCGAAGCTCAGGTTCACGGGGAAGTTCCACGGGCTGAGTATCCCGATCACGCCCTTCGGTTCGTAGCGCACCTCCGCCTTCGCGCCGAGCAGACCGAGCGGGAACTGCACGTGCCGCTTCTCCGCCCTCGCCCACTTGTCGAGATGCTTGAGGCAGTACTTCCCGAAGTTCGCCGTGCCGGCAATGTCGGTGATCATCGACTGATGGGGGCTGCGATTGCCGAAGTCGGCGCTCATCGCCTTGCACAGCGCCTCGGCGTTTTCCTTGAGCAGGGCGATCGCCCGCTTCACCCGGTCGCGGCGCACGTCGAGCCCTTCGGGCCGCGCGGCGGTGAAGGCATCGCGCTGCTTGTGCAGCAAGGTCGCCATTGCGGACTTCGGGGACTCGGCCATCGCTCTCTCCACTGGTTTCTCTTTGCTACCGAGTGTTCACCAGACCCTCGCCTTTGACAAGCGCCGCAATCGCGCGATTTGCCTTTGCCGCACTGCAACATTACCTAGGCCGCCAAAGACACGAGTCCAACCGAAAGGCATTCTCCCGATGGCCCAGTTTTCCGCCGCCGATCCCGTCGTGATCCTCTCCTATGCGCGCACCCCGATGGGCGGCATGCAAGGCGCCCTGGCGGACGTTTCGGCGACCGATCTCGGCGCCACCGCAGTCAAGGCCGCGGTCGAGCGCGCCAGCGTGTCCGGCGAGGACGTCGAGCGCATCTACATGGGCTGCGTCCTCCCCGCAGGGCTTGGTCAGGCGCCGGCCCGTCAGGCGGCGATCAAGGCCGGCCTGCCCAAGTCGGTCCAGGCGACGACGGTGAACAAGGTCTGCGGCAGCGGCATGCAGACGGTCATCATGGGCGCGGAGGCGCTCGCCTCGGGCACGATCGATCTCGTCGTCGCTGGCGGTATGGAGAGCATGACCAACGCGCCCTACCTGCTCAAGAAGCACCGCTCCGGCGCGCGCATCGGCCACGACACGGCCTACGATCACATGTTCCTCGACGGGCTCGAGGATGCCTACGAGGCAGGCCGCGCTATGGGCACGTTCGCGCAGGAGACCGCGAACGAATACCAGATGACCCGCGAGGAGATGGACGACTACTCGATCGAGTCACTTCGGCGCGCGAACGCCGCGATCGAGAGCGGCGCCTTTGCCGACGAGGTCGTTCCCGTCACCGTCACCACTCGCGCTGGCGAGACCGTGGTGGACACCGACGAGCAGCCGGGCCGTGGTAAGCCCGACAAGATCCCGACCCTCAAGCCCGCCTTCGCCAAGGACGGCACGATCACCGCCGCCACCTCCAGCTCGATCTCCGACGGCGCGGCCGCCGTCGTCCTGACCCGCGAAAGCGTCGCGAAGGACAAGGGTCTCGCCCCGGTCGCGAAGATCGTCGCCATGGCCGCGCATGCGCAGGAACCGGCGAAGTTCACGGTCGCCCCGATCGGCGCGATCCAGAAGGTGCTCGACAAGGCCGGCTGGTCGGTCGACGACGTCGACCTGTGGGAAGTCAACGAGGCGTTCGCCTGCGTCGCCATGTTCGCGATGCGCGACATCGGTATCCCGCACGAGAAGATCAACATCAACGGCGGCGGCACCGCCCTCGGCCACCCCATTGGGGCGAGCGGCACGCGGATCATAGTCACCCTGCTCAACGCGCTCAAGCGCCAGGGCAAGAAGCGCGGCATCGCCTCGCTCTGCATCGGTGGCGGCGAGGCCACTGCGGTGGCGGTCGAGCTGATCTGATACCTCCGCCGGTGACACTCGACCGAGACCGTTTGCCGCACGCGTCGCACAGGGGTATCATCGCCTAACCTCCGGGAAATAAGGAGATCTGGGAGATGAGAAGCCTTGTTTTGATTGCTGCAGCGGTCGCACTGTCCGCCTGCTCACAGGAAGCCGCACAGACCCCGACACCAGCGGAGACGACCGATACCGCGGCGGCTCCCGCCGAGACGGCAGAACCTGCGGCCGGCAGGTCCGCCCTCGCCGGCGACGAGGCCGCTGGTACCTACACCGTGACCTGGGCGGACGGCACCGTCACCAGCACGACCATCAACGCGGACGGCACCTACATCGACATGATGGGGGAGGACGAAACGGCCCGCGGCACCTGGGAGGTGAAGGATGGCAAGAGTTGCCTCACACCCGAAGGGGGGGCGGAACTGTGCTGGACCGACAGCGAGCCCGCAGCCGACGGGAGTTGGACCGCAACGGCGGACGACGGCACCACGGTGACCGTCGCGAAGGCTTCGAACGCTACCGGATGATCTAGAGCCCACGTTTCGGGGCGGCTCATTGCCGCCCCGCCTCTACGGATCGCCGGCGCCCCACAGCCGTTCCGCTCGCACCCAGCCGATGCGCCCATCGACATCGAAGGTGCACCAGTCATTCTCGCACTCGCCGAGCTTGCCGACCACTCCGGCCTCGACATTCCATCGCAACTTCGCGTTGTCCGAAGGCGCTTCACGCATCGCTGCAAGCCCTTCCCCGACGACGACTGCACCACGATCCGCACTTAGCAGGCGAGCGACTACCCAGCCCTGATCTCCGTCGGGGTCGCGTATGAGGCGCCAGCCATCGATGACACGGATCACCTTCACCGGCAGCCCCGGACGCTTGTAGACCCATGCAATGCGGTAGTTGACGCTCGGCCCCACCCGCATGTTGAGCTTGCTGGTGTCGATCGTCGCCCAGTAGGGCACCTCGCGCTCCTGCGCCGAGGCCGGGCCATAGCCGGAACCGCCAATGGCGAAGAGCGTGAAAACGGCAGCGAGAATGAAACGGCACATGGGCTTCATCCATAGATTGGGGGGCGGCAGCGCTTCAAGCGATATGCGCATGGCTTGACCGCGGCGCGTTGCCCATCCTAGCGCGGCACACATGGACCAAGCGGGAGACACCTCGAATCGGCGGGTTGCGGGCAAACCTCGCGTCATCGTGACGCGGCACCTTCTCCCTTCGATCGAGGCGCGGATGGAAGAGCTCTTCGAAACCCGCCTGAACCGCGCCGACACGCCCATGACCCGCGAAGACCTCGCTGCGGCGATGCGCGAGTGCGACGTGCTTGTCCCCACTGTCACCGACCGGATCGACGCAGAGCTGATCGCCCAGGCCGGCGAAAGCCTCGGGCTGATCGCGAGCTTCGGCGCAGGCACCGACCACATCGATCTCGCCGCCGCGGCCGCGCGCAGGATCATGGTGACGAACACGCCCGGCGTCTTCACCGACGATACCGCCGATCTCACGATGGCATTGATCATCGGTGTACCCCGCCGCTTGCGCGAAGGCACCACACTGATCCGGCGGGAACGCTGGACCGGTTGGGCTCCCTCGGCAATGCTCGGGCACAAGCTCGGCGGCAAAGTCCTCGGGATCGTAGGTATGGGCCGGATCGGGCAGGCAGTCGCCTTCCGCGCACGCGCCTTCGGGCTGCAAATCCAGTATCATAACCGCCACCGGCTGCCCCAGGCGGTCGAATCGATGTTCGGGGCCGAATACGTCGAGAAGCTCGACGATCTCCTGACGCGGTCCGATATCGTCACGCTGCACTGCCCGGCAACGACGCAGACCGAGGGAATGATCAACGCCCGCCGGATCGGCCTCATGAAACAAGGAGCCGCGCTCATCAACACGGCGCGAGCAAATCTCATCGACTACGAGGCGATGATCGACGCGCTCGAAAGCGGCCATCTGGGCGGCGCGGGGCTCGACGTGTTCCCGGAGGAGCCCAAAGTTGATGCGCGCCTGGTCGCCTTGCCGAATGTCATCGCACAGCCGCACATCGGCAGCGCCACCGTCGAAGGACGCGAGGCTTCCGGCGAAAAGGTGATCGCCAACATCCGCTTCTGGGCAGACGGTCACCGTCCACCCGACCAGGTGCTCGAAGCACTGGTTTAAGCTTTGAATCGCGCGAAAGCGCCTCTCCCGGTGCAAGCCAGAACGCGCTCGCGTGAGGAGTTAGCTCTCGGCGCGATTCCAGCTCGGCCGGGATGGCGGCCCGGCATCAGTCGCCCGTCAGAATGCGATCGACCAATTGCTTCACCGTCGGGGTGAAGTTGTTGGAATAGAACGGGTCCTGTTTGAAGCGATAGGCCGCGTGGCCGGCAAAGGCCAGGTTATGCTGGACGTCGCCACCATGTGCGATTTCCTGCAGCGTCTTCTGAATGCAGAAGCTGCGCGGGTCGGCGAGGCGGCCGGTGGTGTAGTCGTCATGATCCTTCCACGACGAGAACCCGCAATGCGAAAGGCAGCCCATGCAATCCGCCTGGTCCTTGCGGATCTCGGCGCGGCTTTCCGGGGTGACGAAGACGACCGTATCGTCGGGCGTCTTGAGCGCTTCGGTGAAGCCTTCGGCCACCCAGCCCCGCGCGCGTTCGCGGTCTTTCGGCGTGACCCAGAAGTTCTTGCCCTTGATGCCCACGTCGAGCTGAACGGTGTGCTCCCCCGCCTCGACCTTGGAATAAGGGATCTGCCGCTCGCTGCGGTGGATGAGGTCCCACAGGAACGGGTTCTTGACCGCGGACGAGTAGAACCCGGTGGGCGAGAACTTGTGCAGCAGCACATCGCCGGGATCGAGCGTCCGGAGCATATCCTTCCAGCCTTGCGGGATCGGGCTTTCCTCGGTCAGCAGAGGGCGCGTACCGAACTGGAAGGCGATCTTGCCGAGTTCGGGATTGTCGATCCAGTCGTCCCACTCGCGCAGGAACCAGACGCCGCCGGCCATGACGATCGGCACATCCTCGCTCACCCCTTCGGCACGCATCGTCTCGCGCAGAGCCTTCACACGAGGATAGGGATCCTCCGGTTTCGCCGGGTCCTCCGCGTTCGAGAGGCCATTGTGCCCGCCGGCGAGCCATGGGTCTTCGTAGACGACTGCGGCCATCAGCTCGCTCACCTTGTGATAGCTGCGCTTCCATAAGGCACGGAACGCGCGCGCGGAGCTGATGATCGGCAGATAGCTGACGTTGAAGCGGGCTGCGATCTCGGCCAGCTTGTAAGGCATGCCCGCGCCGCATGTGACCCCGGTCACGAGCCCCCTCGTCCGCTCGAGCACGCCTTCGAGAACTTGCTGCGCGCCCCCCATCTCCCACAGCACGTTGATGTTGATCGCGCCCTTTCCGCTTGCCATTTCATAGGCGCGCTTCACCTGTTCGGTGGCGCCGTCAATTGCATACCGGACGAGCTGCTCGTGCCGTTCCTTGCGCGTGAGCTGGTCGTAGATCTGCGGGATGATCTTGCCTTCGGCGTCGTAGCTGTCGGCGTTGACGGCGCTGACGGTGCCGATACCGCCCGCAGCGGCCCAGGCACCCGAGCTCGCGTGGTTGGTCGCGGAAACGCCCTTCCCACCTTCGATGAGCGGCCAGACCTCGCGGCCACCGTAAACAATCGGGCTCAAACCCTTGAATGCCATTGAACTGCTAGTCCTTGTACGCGGCTATTGTGCCGTACTGTCTGCCTCGCCCGGCGTTCCCCGGCACGGTCTTATGTCTTCCGGTCGGGGCCTCTTAGCGGCCCGCTTGAACTGTGCATAGTACCCGGCCAGCTCCGGCGCGTCACGAAAAGTCACCAGCTCGAAACCGACCTGCGTGAACTCGCACGCCAGCAGAAGAGGATCGATCCCGTGTTGATCGGTAGGGCGGTCGACGTCGACCACGATCACTTGACCACCCTCACGCAGTGCCGGCCACATGCGCCACAGGAACGCGTAGGGCTCCCCTATTTCATGGTACATATGCACCATAAAGACGCGGTCGAAGCTGCTCTCGGGCAGCTTGGGATCGTCCGTCTCACCGAGCTTGATCGAAACGTTGTCGAGCCGCTCGCGCTCCACTCGACGCGCGAGTCGATCAAGCACATCGCGGTCGATATCCTGCGCAAGCACGCGCCCCTCTTCGCCTACGCGATCGGCAAGGCGAACGGTGTAGTAACCCTCACCTGCGCCGATATCGGCAACGCTCATCCCGAGCTCGATCTCGGCAAAATCCATCACTTTGCGCGCCTCGCCCACGCTGTCCCGCGCGTCTTCGGTCGAAAACTGGTTGGCGCCGAGATCGGATACCGGCCGGTCGGGACGCGGGAAATCACGCGCGGTGTCGGGGCGGTCGCCCTCGACCGGCTCGCACGCGGCGAGACCTAGGGCCAGGGCGGCACCGAGGAGGGGTAACAAAGCCTTCATGTGTCTCCGACCGCCCCTAGCGGGAACGCAGCGGCGTGGCAAAGCTGCCGTCCCGCCCTACTCGACGTCCTCGACGTCGACTTTTTCACCGGTAACCCGTTGTGCCAGCGCGGCGGAGATGAATGGATCGAGGGCGCCGTCAAGCACGTCGTCGGGCGAGGTCGAGGTCACGCCGGTGCGCAGGTCCTTGACCATCTGGTACGGCTGCAGGACGTAGCTCCGGATCTGGTGACCCCAGCCGATGTCGCTCTTGCTCGCGTGTTCGGCGCTTGCTGCTTCCTCGCGTTTGCGCAGTTCCTCTTCGTATAGCCGCGCACGCAGCATGTTCATCGCGGTTTCGCGGTTCTTATGCTGGCTCCGGTCATTCTGGCTGGCAACGACGATTCCGCTCGGAACGTGGGTGATGCGCACAGCCGAGTCGGTCGTGTTGACGTGTTGACCGCCCGCCCCGCTTGCGCGGTAGGTATCGATCTTGAGGTCGGCCGGGTTGATGTCGATGTCGATCTGGTCGTCGATGACCGGATAGACCCATACGGAGCTGAAGCTCGTATGCCGCCGCGCCGCGCTGTCGTAGGGGCTGATCCGCACCAGCCGATGCACCCCGCTCTCGGTCTTTGCATAGCCGTAGGCGTTCTCGCCCTTGATCAGTAACGTCGCACTCTTGACCCCCGCCTGATCGCCCGCCTGGTACTCGACCGTCTCGACCTTGAAACCTCTCCGCTCGGCCCAGCGCGCGTACATGCGCAGCAGCATCTCGGCCCAGTCCTGACTCTCGGTCCCACCGGCACCGGCGTGGATTTCGAGGTAGGTGTCATTGGCGTCGGCCTCGCCCGCAAGCAGCGCCTGCACTTTATCGGCATCGGCGCGGACGGCGAGTTTCTCGAGGCTCGCGAGCCCGTCGCCGACAACGCCCTCGTCGCCTTCGGCCTCGCCCATTTCGACGAACTCGATGGCGTCGTTCTTCTCGTCTTCGATCTCGCGCACGGTTCTGATCGCGCTCTCAAGCCGCTTCTGCTCGCGCGTGATTGCCTGTGCTTCCTTGGGGTCGTCCCACAGCGAGGGGTCCTGGACGCGCGCGTTCAGCTCGTCCAGCCGTCGCAACGCACGCTCCCAGTCGAGCGACTGGCGCACCAGCGCCAGCGCCGCATCGATACGATCGATATGAGCCTGCCCTTCGGCACGCATAAATTGATTCTCCAACAGAATTGGCCGACCGCTTAGCGGAGCTCCGGCAACAGCGAAAGGGAAGCTTCCGGAGCCGTCAGCGGCCTTGCTTGAGCTTCTTCACCGCCGTGAGCGTGAGGCGAACGTGATCACGGTAGTCGAGGTCCGAATGGACGAATGCGATCCTGCCCGCCTGATCGATGACGTAGCTCGTGCGCTCGGTCATTCCCGTATCGCTGCCATTGCGGACAAGCGCCGCATCGTAGGCTTCGATGATCCGGGGCGTCGCTGTGCCGACAGCGAACTTGTCGCGGCATTCCTCGGTCGAGAAACGCTTCAGCGTGTCGATATCGTCGGCGGACATGCCGACCACCGTTGCTCCCGCCGATGCGAATTCGTCGGCAGCTTCGGCAAACTGACGCGCTTCGAGCGTACATCCCTTGGTGAACGCCTTGGGATAGAAATAGAGCACGACCGGCCCCTTCGCCAACGCCGTTCGAAGGTTGAACGCGAATACCTCGCCGCCCAGCGCGGCTTCCGTGGCGAACAGCGGCGCTTCCGCGCCGACGGGCAGCTCGGCCGATGCCGGCGCAGCGAGGACCGCAGCGAACGCGGCAGCCATGGCAAGTTTCCTCATCCCACTCTCCTACGACGGCCTCAGTATATTCCGCCCTGGTCCTCGACGAAATCGGATGGTTGACCATGGGCCGCCCCGCCGTCCTGGGCTTTGCGACGCGCCATCTCGCCCCGGCGGATCAGCTCGAGGAACTCGCGGCGCTTGGCCTCGATCGCATCGGCGCGGGTACGCCGCGGCGGCTCGGTGTCGGGTTTGAACGCTTCCCAGATGATCGAACTCAAGGGTTCGTCGGTTGGCCAGCCATCAAGCACACGCTTGCCGGAGCGCCGATCGATCCGCACCATTCGGACTCCTGCCGGTGCGACGAACGGTTCGTCCGACCAGCGATCGCGCGTTTCCTGCACGAACTCCTTGAACATGGGCGCGGCAGTGTTCCCGCCCTGAACCCAGCCGCCCATGTTCCGCGGCTGGTCGAAGCCGAGGTACATGCCCGCAATGATTTCGGGCGATCCGCCCACGAACCAGGCATTGGTGGGTCCGGTCGTCGTGCCGGTCTTGCCGAACAGCGGCAGATCGAGATCGCGCAGGCGCACCGCCGTGCCCCGCGTCACCACGCCTTCGAGCATATGCACGACTTGGTAGGCGGTACGCGGATCAAGCACCTGCTTTCCGCTGCGGCCCGGCCGTGGCATGGGTTTCCCGTCCCATTCGGACATGCTGCACCGCTCGCATTTACGGGCGTCCGCACGCCAGATGACTTTGCCATGGCGATCCTGGACATAGTCGATCAGCGTCGCGTCATTCTGCCGCCCGTGATTGACCAGCGCCGCGTAGGCGTTGACCATCTTGAGTACAGTGGTATCGCCCGCCCCCAGGGCGAACGCCGGGTAAGGCTCGTAGCTACCGATGCCCACGCGCTCAAAGGTATCGATGACCTTCGGCATGCCCGCGTCCATCGCAATGTGGACGGTCATCAGGTTGCGGCTCTGCTCGAGCCCCCATCGCATGGTATGGACCCCGCCGCCGCCGCCGCCGAAGTTACGGAAGCATTTCTCCCCCAGCGCGGCGCCCTGGTAGAAGCAGAAGGCCTGGTCCGGAACCTGGGTTGCAGGCGTCATCCCGTTGTCGAGGCCTGTTGCATATACGAACGGCTTGATCGTGGAGCCGGGTTGACGCTCCGCCTGGGTGGCGCGGTTGAAATCGGTCAGGCGACTGTCGAAACCGCCCTGCATGGCCAGAACCCGGCTCGATTCCGGATTCATAGCAACAAACCCCCCGGACACCTCCGGCACGGTGCGTAGGCGATATCCGTTCCCTGAACGCTCGACCGCAACCACATCGCCCACCTTCACCGCATCGGGAAAGCCAGTGAGTGGGTAGGTCTCCCCATCGGTTAGCCCCACGGTTGCCGACGATCCGGCGCGTTCCGTCACCACGCCGACGCGCCAGTTGCGAAAGTTGAGCCCGAGATTCGACGAACGAAGCTGCGCTATGAGATCGCCGTTGTCGGGGTCGATCGTCGCCACCGGCCCCGGCCAGCCGCGATTTCCGTGATAGCGCAGCATGCCGTTGCGTAGTGCATCGCGCGCGGCGCTCTGCAACGCGGGGTCGAGCGACGTGCGGACCCATAGCCCGCCCGCGTAAACACTGTTGCGGCCATCCTCTGCCGTTTCGCCGAACTTCTCGATCAGCGTGCGCCGAACTTCCTCGAAGAAGTAACCCGCGTCTACCGTCGCGTGCTGGGCGCGCATCGGCTTCAGGCCGAGCGGTTCGCCCTTGGCGTCGGCTGCCTCGCCCTCTGTGATGAAGTCGTTCGCCACCATCTGGTCGAGCACGAAGTTACGCCGCGCAAGTGCCAGGTCCTCGTGCTGCTTGCGCCCGTAGCGCTCGGGCGCCTTGGGCAGGATGGCGAGGAACGCCATCTCGTGCAATTCCAGATCGCCGACATCCTTGTCGAAGTAGGCGCGTGCGGCGGCCTGCACGCCGAAGCTGCGCCGGCCCAGAGGGATCTCATTGAGGTAGAGCTCGAGGATCTGCTGCTTGCTGAGCACCCCCTCTATGCGCCGCGCGAGCATCATTTCCTTGAGCTTGCGGGTGATCGAGTATTCGTTCGACAGAAGGATGTTCTTCGCCACCTGCTGCGTGATCGTCGATCCGCCCACAGCGCGCTCACCCGAACCGAACTTGCTGACGTAGTCGACGACGGCACCGGCAAGCCCCCCCGCGTCAATCCCGCCATGGGTGAAGAACGTCTTGTCCTCGGCCGCGAGATAGGCCTCGATCAGCTGCTGCGGGAAATCGGCATACTGCAATTGCACGCGCCGTTCGCGCGCGTAGGAATAAACGATCTCTCCGTCGATCCCCCGTACCATCGTCGGCAGCGGTGGCTCGTACTCCAGCAGCATTTCCGCGTCGGGAAGATCACGCGCGAGCAGTGCCCACACGACGATCCACAGCGCCAGAAGCGCGCCCAGAAGGACGACGCCCCAGCGGAACCAGCGCTTCTCGCGCCAGCTGGTCCTTAGCCAGTTCATCGCTCCGGACGCATCGCGGCGGATCCGATAGCGGAAGTATTCGGTGGTGGACTGTTCGGCCATAATCTGGATGCGGTCCCTAGCACGCGGCTTTCGTCTTGCGCCATATCGATTAGGTCGGGCAGCTCAGAATCTGCGCCGTCACCGGCAACCCGTGAGGAATACAATGCCCGCCACCCCCGCCTGGCCGCCGAAGTCCACACCACGCCTCTACCTCGACCAGCGTCTCGACGTCGGCGCCACGATTGAGCTCGACCACGGTCAGACACGCTATCTGCTCGGAGTGATGCGGCGAAGCGACGGCGACGTCGTGCGCCTGTTCGACGACACGACGGGCGAGTACGTGGCACGCATCGCCGCAGCCGGGGGCGGACGCTGCCTCGCAACGGTCGAGGAGAAGCTGGCGCCCCGCGAGGAAGTGCCGGATCTGTGGCTGTGCGTTTCTCCCCTTCAGCGCGACAATTTCGCGCTCGTTGCCGAGAAAGCGTGCGAGCTCGGCGTGCGGCGCTTCGTTCCGGTCGAGATGCGCCGCTCGGTAGTGCGCAAGATCAACGAAGCGCGCCTGCGGAAGCGGATCATCGAAGCTGCCGAACAGTGCGAGCGTACTGCGCTGCCCGAGCTCGCCACAATGACGAAGCTGGATCGGCTCGTGCAGAACTGGCCGGTAGATCGCTCTCTGTTCTTCGCCGACGAACTCGGCGGCGAAACGCCGGCGGAATCCCTGGTGAACCATTCCGGCCCCGCGGCACTGCTGATCGGGCCAGAGGGCGGCTTCGACTATGTCGAGCGTGCCGCGATTCGTGCGCTGCCGCAAGCGCGCCCGATCTCGCTCGGCCCACGAATCCTGCGCGCCGAAACCGCGGCGATCGCGGCCACGGCGCTGTGGATGGCCTTTGCCGGGGACTGGCGCAATTAGCGCTTTCCTCGAATTCACCGGTTGCCTATCGCGAGCGGCATGAGCACACGCGAAGCCTCGGCCGCCGACGACCCGACCATCGAAAGCCGCGATCAGCTGGTCGCGCCGATTGCCGCGGGCGAAAAGCCGAGACACGCGTGGCGCATCGGCACCGAGCACGAGAAGCTCGTTTATAAGCGGGAGGATTTCCACGCCCCCGCCTACGACGAAACATGCGGCATTCGCGATCTCCTGCTGAATCTGCGCAAGTTCGGATGGGAGCCGGTCGAGGAAGGCGGCAAGGTCATCGCGATGAGAGGCCCCGATGGCACCGTCAGCCTCGAGCCGGCGGGACAGCTCGAACTATCGGGCGCACCGCTCGAGAATCTGCACGAGACGTGCAACGAGACCGGGCGCCACCTCGAACAGGTGAAGGCGATCGGCGAATGCTGCGGCGTCGGCTTCCTCGGCCTCGGCATGTGGCCGGACAAGACTCGCGAAGAGCTGCCCGTCATGCCCAAGGGCCGCTACGAGATCATGATGCGGCACATGCCGCGCGTGGGCACCCTCGGCCTCGACATGATGCTGCGCACCTGCACGATCCAGGTGAACCTCGACTACGGCAGCGAAGCGGACATGGTTAAGAAGTTCCGCGTCGGGCTGGCGCTCCAGCCGCTCGCAACCGCGCTCTTCGCCAACTCGCCATTCACGGAGGGGAAGCCCAACGGTTACCTCTCCTATCGCAGCCATATCTGGTCGGACACCGATCCGCACCGCACCGGCATGCTGCCCTTCGTGTTCGAGGACGGCTTCGGCTACGAGCGGTGGGTCGACTACATGCTCGACGTGCCGATGTACTTCGTCTTCCGCGACGGGAAGTACATCGACGCCGCGGGGCAGAGCTTCCGCGACTTCCTCGAGGGCAAGCTGCCTGCCCTGCCCGGTGAGAAGCCGCGCGAGAGCGATTGGTGGGATCATCTTTCCACTGCATTCCCCGAAGTGCGGCTCAAGAGCTTCCTCGAGATGCGCGGCGCCGACGGCGGGCCGTGGAACCGCATCTGCGCCCTACCCGCCTTCTGGGTCGGCCTCCTCTACGACGAAGGCGCGCTCGATGCGGCGTGGGAGGTCGTGAAGGACTGGACGATGGAGGAACGCGAGACGCTTCGCAACGCAGTGCCGAAACTGGCCCTCGATGCCCCGCTGCCCGGCGGCGGCAAGCTGCACGACATCGCTCGCGAGGTGCTCGCAATCTCGCGCTCGGGGCTGGCGGCACGCGGACGGCTCAACACCGGGGGCGACAACGAGACCGGGTTTCTCGAGACCCTCGAGGAGATCGTCGCCAGCGGAAAAGTCCCGGCGCAGCGCCTGCTCGACCTTTATCACGGCGAGTGGAAGGGCGACGTCTCGCGGGTCTACGAGCAGAGCTTCTAGACCTGCCTACTCGGCGGGTTGACGCTGCATCGTCGGCCGGCGGGGTCGCAGTCGGCGCCGGAGCGCGGCGAGCCGCCGGGTGATCGGCCCGTGACGCTCCATCCACGCGTAGTATTCTCGGTACTTGGCGTCCTCGCCAAGCAGGTGCGCCTCCTCGGTCTTGGCACGCCAGTAATAGATCGCGCTGACGCAGCCGAGAAAGAAGGTGTTGCGCACCACGTCTACCAGCGAACCGCCCGAAACGAGGAACGGCAGCGTCGCGCTCCACCAGAACAGGTTCTTCGACAGATAGGCCGGATGCCGCGTGAAGCGATAGGGTCCGTTCGTCAGCACCCCGCGATACGTCAGATTGGAGAACCGCAAACCGAACGCGACGGTCGCCCAAGCGTAGATCGCTGTCAGGAACACGAGCCAGGCCGCCCAGACCCAGGCCAGAATGGGATGATCCCCGAACCAGAAGCCCCAACCGGGCGTGTTGATCTCGTACGCCAGCATCCCGTCGGCACCCATGAAGGCGAAGACGAGGGGGGGATAGCAGATCAGCGCTGCCAGCCATCCGGCAAGGAACGGATTGCCGCTGCGGATGTGCGCGTCGAGCGGTCGGAAGGTGACGAGATAGCCGACCGTGCCGATCTGCACATCGATCACGAACAGGAGCCCGATCAGCAGCATGCCGAGAGCGACCGGATCGCCCGCAACCTGCGACAAGTCGGCGTCGACCACCGAAGCGAAGCCGCCGGGCAGGATCGAGAGCATGAAGGCGCCGAAGAAGGCCTTGATGATCCAGGCGCGCCAATGCCTCTTCACCTCTTCCGGATCGAAAGCCTCGCGCCTCAGCAACATGGCGCCGAAATGCCAGGCGTGATCGCGTGGGTTCACCATGTAGCGGTCGAGCCAGAGCACATAGGGCACCGAGAGCACCACGAGCGGAATCGCCGCGGCGGCGATCACGTCCATCGCGAAGAGATATTGCCCCCGCCAGTACCAACGTGCGGCGCAGTAGAGGAACCCGATAATCGCCCAGGTCGCCCAGAGGCCGGCGATCTTTACCAGCGAGACTTCTAGCACTTCGGACAGGGCGCGCTTGCGGCGCCAGTCGATCCCGGTGGAGGGGTTGCGGTGGACCTTGTCGACGAAGATCGACCACAGGACCATCGGTGCAGCCGAGAAGAGCAGCGCAGTCAGCGCGGCATGGGGGCCGGAGAGCGGCTCGCGCGGTCCCGGCAGTGCGAAGGCCTCAGCGATATGCGGCCAGTTGCGGCACAAGACGATCCAAACGAGCAGACCCAGCAGTCCGGCAAAGCCCACGCCCGCCGAGACGTCGCTGGCCGGGGGCCCCTCCGCGGAGATCGGATGCGCGCTCATGACGAGTCGCGCGATAGCGGCAAAGGGTTAAGCGCGCGGTAAGAGCCCCGGCGGCGCGATTACCGGAAGGCGTGGATCGTGCCGCCGTCGTCGAGCAGGTAGAGAGTGTTGTTGGCCACCACCGGCGGAAGCGACACGGGCGTTTCCAGATCGGTGAACAGGCTTGCCGACCCTTCGCCTACGCCGATCTTATAGATTTCCCCCCGCGTGCTCGCCGCCCAGAGATTATTGCCCGCGAGGACGGGACCGGTCCAGAAGATCGGGCCCTCCTTGTCCTCTTCGTCGCGGTAGCGCTGCAACTGCGTGAGCCAACGCACCTTGCCGGTCGCCCGCGCGATCGCGAGCAGGCGGGCATCGTCGGTCAGCGCGAAGATCCATTCGCCGGCGACCGCCGGAGTGGAGATGCCCGCGACGTTGAGTTCCCATAGCCGCTGGCCGGTCACCAGTTCGTAGGCGGCCATGCGCCCGCCCTGCCCCAGCGCATAGACGCTGCCGGAATCGATGATCGGGTCGGCATCGATATCGGTCAGCGAACCCACCTCGGTCGATATCGAGGTCCGCGCAAGCGCATCCGACCAGAGGGTCCGCCCGTTCTCGTAGCGATAGGTTGCGAGTTCGCCTGAACTGTAGCCCGCGATCACAGTACCTTGACCAGCCGCCGGCGTCGCAACGCCGAACACGCCAGCCTGCGCCTGCGAACCGGATTCATTCCACTGCGTCTCACCGGTCGCCGCGCTGAGCGCGTAAATCTGGTTGTCCTGCGTCATCACGTAGACCGAGTTGAACGCTATCGTCGGTGCGCCCCGCAGGGGCCCGGCCGGCCGGACCTTCCAGATCTCGCTGCCTGTCTCAGCGTCCAGTGCAATCACCTCGCCTACACCGTTGGTCGCATAGACGCGTGCCCCGTGGTAGCTCGCGCCGCCGCCGAACGCGGCATTGCGGGCATTGCCGGGCAGCTCCATTCGGTGGCTCCAGCGCCGCCCACCGGTCTGTGCGTCGAAGGCATGGACCACGCCGTCCGTGTCGACGGCATAGAGCATCCCTCCGCCGATCACCGGGGCCGACGCAAGCTTGCGGCGCTCGCCGCCGCCGGCGATCTGCACGGTCCAGGCCGGAGACGGACTCTCAGCCAGCGTGAGATGGCCGTAGGATTTGTCCGCCGTGCCGCCCGCCTGCGCCCAATCACTGTTGGTCCGGGCGGGAGGCAGAACCACCGCAACGCCGGCGAGCGACGGATCGACTTTCGCTCCGCTCTCGATCCGCGAAAGTACCGGCTTGCGTTCGCCGATCGTCGGCGTGGTCTTCGTCTCGCCGCCACCGAAGATGCCGCACGCACCGAGCGTGGTAGCCAGCGCTGCCACCGCGATGCCGCGGCCGAGAATGGAAATACGATTCGCCTTCATCGGAAGCTCGTCCTGAGTTATTGCTGTGCTTGCGCCGCGGCCGCGGGCTCCTGAATGCCCTCCAGCACCGCATCGACGTCTTCGATGGCGTCCACCCCGAGCACGCCTGCCATCTGGCGCGCGCGTGATCGGAGGCTCTCGGGCTGCGTCTCGTCTTTGGCGATCGCGGCGAGGAGCGTCCCCGCCTCCTCGTTGTTGCCTTGATCGAGATAGGCCATTGCGACGAGTTCGCCAGCGCTTCCGAAGTAGGGGTTGCCCGGCACAGCCATCGGCTTGAGCCGCGCGACGACGTCGTCGGGTTCACGGTCATCGAAGGTTGCGGCAATCTCGCGAATTGTGGCGAGATCACGAAGCAGCTGCGGCACATCGTCATCCGCTGCAACCTCAGCGTAGATCTTCGCCGCGTCCTCGTTACGTCCCTGCTCCATCGCGATGCCCGCCTTGAGCAAGGCGGCCTGGGTTGCCGCACCGCCTTCTTCAGCGAGCAACGGGTCCAGACGTTCCGTCGCGCTGCCGAGATTGCCGGCCTGGAGCTGATCGAGCGCGCCGACGAGCGTTTCCGATTCCGCCTCCATCGCGGCTTCCTGCCGGTGATCCCAGAACAGATATCCACCGAAAGCGAGGATGCCGAGAGCGACGACTGCGATGAGCGGCTTGCCGTAGCGGCGCCCGAACTCGGCGACTTGATCCTGCCTGACAGCCTCGTCGACTTCGCGCATCAGCACGTCTTCCTGCGCTGCGCGGCGTTGGTCCGGAGTTTGCTTGGAAGTGGGATTCAGGGCCAAGACGTGGCTCTTTCGATCGTTCGAGTGAAGGTTCGCCGGGCTGTTTAGCGGATGACCGCGCCAATTCAACTTGGAAACCGGCCTGTCCCCCGTCGCGTGAACCCGAGGTGAAGCAGGCAGGACGGACGTTCAGTTCAGGGCATCGTTGTCCATCGCGGAGGAGTAGAGACGGCGATAGGCCGCGATCATGGGTTTCTCGTCGTAGCTGGTCCGCGCCTTCTCTCGGTTTGCCTGTCCGATCCGCTCGCGCAGATCGGGGTCGCCGGCGAGTTGCGCCAGGCCGCGGGCCAGCGCGCTTTCATCGCCGGCAGGACCGATCAGCGGAGCATTGGCCTCGGACACCATATCAGCAATGTCGCCCACGGCCGGTGCGGCTACCGGCAGGCCAGCGGCCATTGCTTCCACCAGCGAAATCGGAAACTGCTCGCTGTCGGACGAAAGCGCGAATACGTCGAACAGGCCGACATACCGCTCAGGATGGGATGCAAAGCCCGGCAGATGAACCCGGTGGCCGACATTATACTCTTCCGCCTCGGCCCGGATCGCATCCCGCTCGGGCCCGTCGCCCACTATCACCAGGTGCCAATCCTCGGGCAGGTGGCGAAAGGCGCGTACCAGCAGCGGCAGGTTCTTGACCGGGCGCAGGCCGGCGAGCGTGCCGACCCAGAATTCACCCTTCCGCTTTACCACGCCTCGCAAGGCGTCCGGCTTCGGACGCTTCGCGAACGCCTTCGTGTCGATCCCGTTGGGGATGTGTTTCACCCGCCCGATCGGCTGCTCCCAAACCTTGAGCGCTATGCCTTCGAGCGTTTCCGAGGGCACCACCAGCCCGTTGGTGCGTCCCAGCGCGATCTTGCGAAACCAGTTGCGCGTCGGCTTGAGCCGGGTGCGCTCGTCTTCATTGAAGCCGTCCTCGTGATGGATCAGCGACGGCAGGCGGAAGACATCCTTGAACACGGTGTGCGCCATCACCGCGTTCATCGCCCCCCAGTTGTATGTGAGCACGAGGTCGTATTCCTGCATTGCGCGGGCGAGGCGCTGCAGGCGCCCGGGAGTGGGCTTGCCCTTCAGCGCCGGGAAGTCACGGGGATAAGTTACGGGAATCTGCCGCAGGATGTGCTGCGCCGCCTCCATTCGTTCCGGTTCCGCCGAGACGATCGTATGCGACACTTTCGGGCCAAAAGCGTTGATCAGCCGAACCGAGCGCAGTTCCTTGCCGCCGGCGGCAAAGGTCGAGTGAAGGTGCAGGATCCGCGCCTTGCCGCGTCCTGCGACACTCATGCCGCCTTCGCCATCAGCCGGTCGATCGCGGCCAGGACAGCCGGTTCGTCGAGTAGCGGCGCGTGGCCCGTGTCCGCCACCGTGACAAGTTCCGCGTCGGGATGCCGCGTGACCATGTTCCGGGCGGTCTCTTCGGAAAGCAGGTCGGAGAGTGCGCCGCGCACGATCAGCAGCGGTGCGCCCTGCAGCGCGTCGTATGCGGGCCAAAGGTCGGGCGGCGCAGCGCCGTCGCCGGCCTGGAACGGCTCGGCAATGCTCATGTCGTAGTCGAACGCGATGCGGCCGTTCTGCTGCACCGTCATCGTGCGCTTGGCCATGGCGATCCATCCTTCGGTGTCGAAGCCCGGATGGGCCGCCGAATGCACTTCCTCGAGCGCGCGGGCGGCATGCATCCAGGTCGGGAAATTCCGGCCCTGACCGACATACTCGGCGATGCGCGCCAGCCCCGCCGCCTGAAGCTCGGGACCGACGTCGTTGAGCACCGCACCAGCGATCCGGCCTGGCTCGGCCGCGGCCAGCATCATCGTCATCAGCCCGCCGAGCGAGGTCCCCACGGCGACGAAGCGGGAAATCCCCTCCTGCGCCAGCAAGGCAGACACATCCTCGACATATGTCATCGGCGTGTAAGTCGCCGGGTCGCGCGCATATTCGCTGTCGCCCCGCCCGCGCATCTCGGGCACGAGCACGCGGTGCTCCCCCGCCAGATGCTCCGCGAGCGTCGCGAAGTCGCGCGCGTTGCGCGTCAGGCCATGCATGCAGACGACCGGCACATGGTCCTCACGCCCCGGATAGTCGCGGAAATGCAGCTTCAGACCGTCCGGGCTTTCCCAGAAGCGGTCGCTAAATTCTGTGTCCATCGGCTTCGGAGAGTTTCCTGTGTCCAAGTTGCTGCATCTCCGGACGGCCGCATTGCCAGCGTCGCCCGCGAGGCCCACTATCGCCCGATGCGCGAAGATCCGCAAGCGTCGCCCTACCGGCCCGACCCCGCGATCCTGCCGCTCGCTGGCTGGATTGCGGACGAAGTCGCTGCCGCAGAATTCCCTCGCGCCACCCTGCGCTTCCGCAACCGGAGGTGGGATCGGGCGGTCGGCCTGAGCGATCTCGACGACGAGCAATGGGCCGCGCACTTCGCCCGGTTCGAACCCCTCGCGGACAACCTGCCGCGCCCGCTTGCCTTGCGGTACCACGGTCATCAGTTCCGGGTGTACAATCCGGACATCGGCGACGGGCGCGGCTTCTTGTTCGCGCAGATGCGCGATGCGGAGGGGCGGCTGCTCGACCTCGGCACTAAAGGTTCCGGTCTCACCCCCTATAGCCGCACCGCCGACGGGCGGCTGACGCTGAAGGGCGCGGTGCGCGAAATTCTTGCCACCGAAATGCTCGAGGCGCTGGGCGTCTATACCTCCAAGACCTTCTCGGTGATCGAGACCGGGGAAGAGCTGTGGCGGGGCGACGAGCCCTCCCCCACGCGCTCGGCGGTCATGGTGCGGCTGAGCCACGGCCATATCCGTATCGGCACATTCCAGCGTCTCCTCGCGCTGGAGGAACGCGAGCATATGGCGGAACTGGTCGACTATTGCCTCAGGCAATTTCCAGGCCCCCGGCCACCTGCGGATGCGCCGGGGCGGGACGAGCCGGCGACTATCCTGATGCACCAGGTGGTCGAGCGGCTCGCCGACCTCGCTGCAGCATGGATGGTCGCGGGCTTCGTCCACGGGGTGCTCAACACCGACAACATGAACGTGACGGGAGAGAGCTTCGATTACGGCCCATGGCGTTGGCTGCCTGCGTGGGATGCTAGCTTCACCGCAGCCTACTTTGATCATGCGGGACTCTATGCGTTCGGCCGCCAACCGGAAGCGCTGCACTGGAACCTCGGCCAGTTCGCGGTCGCGCTGCGCCTGCTCGCCGATGCGCCGCCCCTGATCGCAGCGCTGGAGCGGTTCGGACCGCTCTACATGGACGCGGTGGCGCGGCGCTGGTGTTGGCGGCTGGGGGTGGAATCCCGCGGATCGGAGCGCGACGGCCTGCTCGTTGCCGCCAGTGAGAAGGCGATGCGGGAAAATGGGACTCAGCCGGATACGTTCTTCCATCGCCACCGCGGCGGACGTAACGCCGAGGGCGAACTGACCGGGGCACTCGAGGGTTATCGCGCCGTTCCTTCGGACGATCCGTACTGGGACCTGCCGGCGCCGGAAACGATGTTGATCGAGGAGGTCGAGGCAATCTGGTCCGCGGTCGATCAGCGCGACGATTGGGCGCCGCTCCACGACAAGATCGGAGCGATCCGCCGTATGGGCCACGCGCACGGACCGCCCCCGCCGCCTCGGGGGCACTGAGACACCGACTGGCAGACAATCGGTTTGTTACTACCTTGGGCCTGTGGCATTGGCCCCGTCATTCAGGAACGCAGGGATACCCGCTCCAGTGAGCAGCAACGATATCGTGTCTTTCGAGCCCGCAACGGGCAAGGAACTGTGGCGCAGCCGGGCCGGCGATGTCGATGAGACGGTCGATCGCGCACGTCGCGCCTGGCCTGAGTGGGCCGCGCTACCGCTGGCGACCCGCATCGAACTTTGCCGCCGCTTCGCGAACGAGGTGCGCAAGCAATCGGACCGCTTCGCAGAACTCATCGCGCGCGAGACCGGGAAGCCCCTGTGGGAGGCACTCACCGAAGTCGATAGCGTCGTCAAGAAGGTCGATATTTCGGTTACCGCCTACGCGGAGCGAACGGGACAGAAGAAGCTCGACAGTGCACTGCAGGGCACGGCCGCGGTGCGGCACAAGCCGCACGGGGTCATGGCTGTGCTCGGCCCCTACAACTTTCCTGCACACCTGCCCAACGGCCATATCGTCCCCGCCCTGATCGCGGGCAACGCGGTGATCTTCAAGCCGAGCGAAAAGACGCCCGCGGTGGGCGAGTTCCTGGTCGAGTGCTTCCACCGCGCCGGTATATCGGAGGCAGTCGTGCAACTGCTCGTGGGGGGGCCGGAGGAAGGCAAGAAACTCGTCGCTCACAGGGGTGTCGACGGGGTGCTCTTCACCGGCTCGGCACAGGCGGGAATCGCGATCAACCGGAAGCTGGCGACCAGCCCCGGTAAGATCGTCGCGCTTGAAATGGGCGGTAACAATCCCATCGTAGTGGTTGATACGCCGAAGATTTCCGATGCGGCAGCACTGATCGTCCAGTCCGCGTTCACTTCCGCCGGACAACGCTGCACCGCAGCGCGTCGGCTGATCGTCAAGACGAGCATGTACGATGCGATCGTCAGCGAGGTGAAGGCGCTCGCAGGGCGCATCATAGTCGATCAGCCCTTTGCCGATCCGCCGCCGTTCATGGGGTGCGTGATCGACAACCAGGCCGCCGATCAGCTTGTCGAGAGCTTTCTCTACCTGCTCTCTAACGGTGGCAAGGCGATCCGGCACATGACGCGCCCGGATGACGACCTGCCGTTCCTCTCGCCCGCCATCATCGATACGACCGCGATGGCCGATCGCCCCGACGTCGAGCTGTTCGGTCCGCTGCTGCAGGTCATCAAGGTGGAGGATCTCGACGAGGGGATCGCGGAAGCGAACAACACGCGCTTCGGCCTCTCCGCTTCGCTGATCGGCGGCACACCGCAAGACTACAATCGCTTCTGGGCCAACATCCGCGCGGGGATCGTCAATTGGAACCGCCCGACCAACGGAGCGTCTTCGAACGCGCCGTTCGGCGGCATCGGTCTTTCGGGCAATCACCGCCCCGCCGCCTATTACGCCGCGGACTATTGCGCCTATCCGGTGGCGAGCACCGAGATGGACCAGCCGCGCGCCAGCGTAGGTGTCGGCTTCAAGGATGCCTGAGCCGTCTCACAAACCGCGGGTGACAAGGTCGATATCCGTCAGCCCCGATGGGCCCGTCCTGGCATAGACCGCGAAAGACGCGTCTCCGCGCCTGCCGCTCAGCACCGTTTCTTCGCCCGCGACAGTGAGAGTGGAGGAAAACCCCGCGCCCAGCGCACGGGTGTGGTAGAAGGCAAGCACCTCTTTCGGGGGCACCGGCGTTCGAAAATTGACGGCGCGCAAAGTGCAGCCCTCCACGTCATTCCCGGCAGCCTCTTGCGTCGCCCCGCGCGGATACACGGGGAATTGCGCCGGCATCCGCGCGGCCCAGATGAAACCGCGCCGGAGCGAACGGACACAGCGTTCGCTGGCTCCGGCGTAAGCCGCACGAGCGGTAACGGTGATGCGATCTTTCAGTGGGACTTCCTCGCCCCGCTTCGCGACGGGAGGCAAGCGGAGCAGGCGGTCGCGCCCGCCGAGGAGGGCGAGCGCCTCCTCACGCGCTGCGTCGGAAGCGCGTGGACTGTCGTTCACCAGGGGAAGCGCATGGTCGACGCCTCCGGTAAGGGCGGCGCTTCCCTCGTTCTGGCGCGAGAGATCCGGGTCCGTGAGAATCTGGTCATTGAGCGCAGCGGCGACGGCGGGATCGATCTCGTCCGCGACAGGCACGACATGCTCGTTGCTGCATGCCGCGACGAACGCGCAGGCGAACAGCACGCCCAAAGCTAAGTCCCGCCTCGCCATGTCAGGATTCCTTCAACCGATACTGGAGGGCGGATGTACTTCGCAGGCGCGAGAATAGGGTTAACCGATGCGCAAAAAAGTGAAGGCGCCCGTTGCCATCGGCAACGGAGCGCCTTCCGCGGCTCGGTGGGACCGCGCTGCGGCTGCAGGTGGGTGCAGCCGAAGGTTGTTAGTGCAATCGCATCAGCGGCAACGCGAACCGCTGCGGTCGATCTCGCGACCGAGGAGCGCACCGCCCGCCGCGCCGAGAATGGCGCCGAGGGTGCGGTCGCCGCGGCCGGCAACTTCGTGGCCGATCACACCGCCGACTGCACCGCCAATCAGCAGACCGGTCGTGCCGTCGTCCTTGCGGCAGTAGTAGCGCCCATCACGGCCGCGCCACGTGCGCCGATCGCGATAGTCGCGATCGCGATGGCGATCGTAACGGCCGCGGTCGTAGCGGCGATAGTCGCGATCGCGGTAACGGTCGCGCCACTGGTTGCTGCTCTCGATCTCGTAAGTCGTTGCGTGAGTCGCCTGAGTGGTCTGATAGGCACTGGCCGGCACCGCTGCCTGTGCAGGCATAGCCATCGCGAGGCCCGGGGCAGCAATTGCCAGTGCTGCGATCTTCAAAGTCTTCATCGTCATCGCTCGGTCCTTTCTTCGTCTCGCCGGACGCCGATTCGATGGGTCATCCGCTCGATGCATTCATGTTTAGGACCCATTTTATGAACGGAGTGCAACACGGAATACAGAATAGAAGATTCCCGACGAGACGGTCTTTTCGGGGGTCGAGATGCCCTCTTGCCGGCGTTCATTGCCGGACCTAAGGGCCGGTGAGTGACCGATGCACCGCCTCAGACCCGGCAATCGGGCTTCGCCGCCGGGCTCGCGGCCTACTTCATCTGGGGCTTCCTGCCGCTCTACCTGCTTCTCGTGCGCGAGGTGTCCGCGTTCGAATTCGTCGGTTGGCGAATTATCTGGACCTTGCCGATCTGCCTGTTGATCGTCGCGGTCCGCAGTCAGGGCCCGCAGGTCCGCGCTGCCCTCGCGAACCGCCGCGTGCTTGCAACGCTGGCAGCGAGCTCAGCGCTGATCGGCACCAACTGGTTCGTTTACGTCTGGGCAATCCAGCACGACCAGGTCTACGCCGCGAGCCTTGGCTACTACATCAACCCGCTGATCAACGTGCTGCTGGGCACGTTCGTCCTGGGCGAGCGGCTGAGCCGGCGCCAGTGGGCAGCGGTGGCGATCGCAGCTTGCGGCGTAGCGCTTCTCCTCGGTGGCGCCTTGACGACGCTATGGATCAGCCTCGTGCTGGCGGTCAGCTTTGGAGCCTATGGTCTTCTCCGCAAGCAGGTCGACGTCGGCGCGCTCCCCGGCCTGACGATCGAATCGGCCCTCCTGCTCGTTCCGGCTGCCGCCATCGCCGGCTGGTACGCCGCCTCGCCTGACGGTTCTGCTTTTGCGCAATCGGTCGAGCTCAGCCTGGCGATCATGCTCGGTGGAATCGTGACCGCAATCCCCCTGCTGCTCTTTGCGATCGCGGCGCGCCGGATGGATTATTCGACGCTGGGGTTCCTGCAGTTCCTCGCGCCGACGATCGTCTTCATCCTGGGCCTCACGGTGTTCGATCAGCCGCTTCGGTCCATTCAACTCGCCTGCTTCGTCTTGATCTGGATTGCGATCGCGATTTTCGTGTGGGACATTCTCGCACGGCGCCAGGCCGACAAGGTCCTTCAAGCCTAGCGGCGCAGTCGCCAGCGGAGCATTTCGCCCGCATGGAACGGAACGACGGTCGTATCCCCCGCATCGATCTCCGCCGGTACATCGACGGACGTCCGTTCCAGCGTGATCCGCTCCTCGTTGAGCGGCAACCCGTAGAACCGCGGGCCGTTTTCCGAAGCGAAGCGCTCGAAGCGATCGAGCGCCCCCTCCTCCTCGAAGACCTGCAGATAGCTCTCGAGCGCGAACGGCGCGTTGAAGATACCTGCGCAGCCGCATCCGCTCTCCTTGGCGTGGCGCGCGTGCGGCGCGCTGTCGGTGCCGAGGAAGTATTTCGCAGAGCCCGAAGTCGCAGCCTTGCGCAACGCCAGCCTATGCTCCTCGCGCTTGGCGACCGGAAGGCAGTAGGCGTGCGGTCGGATCCCGCCGACCAGCATGGCATTGCGGTTGATGTGCAGGTGCTGCGGCGTGATCGTCGCGCCGACATCATCGCCCGCATCATCCACGAACTGCACTGCGTCCCGAGTCGTGATATGTTCGAAGATCACCTTGAGCTCCGGCAGCTCGCGCACCAGGGGGGCAAGCACCCGGTCGATGAAGACCTTCTCACGGTCGAACACGTCGATCTCGGCGTCGGTGACTTCGCCATGGACACACAGCGGCATGCCGATAGCCGCCATGCGTTCGAGCGCCTTGCCGATGTTTGCGACGTCGGTGACGCCCTGTGCCGAGTTGGTGGTCGCGTTGGCAGGATATAGCTTGGCCGCGGTGAACACGCCTTCGCGATGGCCCCGCTCGAGCTCGTCGGGGCTGGTGTGATCGGTGAGATAGCAGGTCATCAGCGGAGTGAAGCTCACGCCTTCCGGCACGGCGGCGAGGATGCGATCGCGGTACCCGCTGGCCGCATCCACCGTGGTGACGGGTGGCGAGAGATTCGGCATCACGATCGCACGGGCGAACTGGTGCGCGGTGAATGCCGCTACTCCGCGTAGCAGTTCGCCATCGCGCAAGTGGACATGCCAGTCGTCCGGGCGGCGAATGATGAGGGATTCGGGCGTGTCGGTCATGGGGGTTCCCTTAGGCGCGTGCCACCCTATCTGTCATCCATGACCGCGACCCGCCTGTTCGAACGCGCCGTGGTGCGCGTAAGCCCCCTCGACGACAGCGAAGATGTCACCGCTTTCCTTCAGGGACTGCTGACCAACGACGTGACAGGGCAGCTGCCGGCCTACGCCGCCCTGCTCTCCGCTCAGGGCAAGACAATGTTCGACCTGATTGTCTGGCCGGGCGGCGAAAGGGAGATGATTCTCGACTGCGAGGCCGCGCACGCGGAGGAACTGGCAAAGCGCCTTTCGCTCTACCGCCTACGGCGCAAAATCGACATCCGCGTGGACGAGACGGTCGGCGTTCACTGGCGCAAGCATCTCGGGGACGGCGCGGCGCCCGATCCGCGGCTGGCGGACCTCGGGGAACGCTGGCTCGCACCCGTCTCCGGCGATGATGCTGCAGCCGACGCGGAATGGCGCGCTCACCGACTGACACTGGGCGTGCCCGAGGGGCGGGACGAGCTGGGCGACGTGCTGTGGCTGGAAACCAATGCTGCGGAGCTGGGCGGCGTAAGCTTTGCGAAGGGTTGTTATGTCGGACAGGAGAACACGGCGCGGATGAACTGGCGGCAGAAGATCAACCGCCGCCTGGTCGTCGTTCCGCTAGACAGATCTGAGGAGAAGCGTCGCAAGGCGGCCTATCCGGCCCTCGGCCTGGCGGTCGATCACCTGAAGGTGGACGCGATCGATCCGGCGTCGGTACCGGGCTGGCTTGCGGAAGCGCTCAGCCCGGCTGAGTAGCCGCCGCGATCGAGTTCAGCAGCATCCGTTCGGCGCGGTCGCGCGCCGCAGTATCCGGCAGTTTGAGCGAGCGCGCGAGAGCCGATCCGATCAATGCGTCGCCCATCGCGAGCAGAACGAGCGCCAGGGTATCCTCGTGCACGCGCGTCAGGTCGCCGTGCGGCCCCGCCTCTTCCGGCGCGATCTCGTCGACGAGGTGGTGGATCGTCTCCACGATCGGCGTGAGGGCGTCCTCGTTGCCGGTCAGGATCATCCAGCTCGCGAGTGCGCCCGCCCCTTCCTTGTCGAAGGCATCGAACGCCAGATCGACGACCTCTCGCGGAGAGCCGAGACCCGCACGACTCGCGCGCACGGCATCCTTGATGCTCTCGCACACGGTTTCGGCCAGATGCCGCGCAAGTTCCTTCTGCAAACCGGCCGCGGAGCCGAAATGATGCAGCAGGTTGGCATGGGTGCGGCCAATCCGTGCCGAGACCGCTTTCAACGTAACCGATTGCGGACCGGTCTCGATAAGTAACGCACGCGCAGCTTCCAGCGCGGATTTGCGGCTTTCTTCGGGACTGAGGCGCTTGCGACTTGCCATGCGATTCCTTGAACAATAAAAGCTTAACGATGCAGGGGGATCGTCTCATCGGAGTAGAACGCGAGAGCGCGGGCGGCAAGGCGCGAGGCTCCAGCGGCAGTGCGACCCCCGCCGATCATGCGCTTACCATCCGCGACCAGAAGTTCTGCCGGGGCGACCGGCCGGCACGCTGGTGGCATTCTGGCGATCCGGTGGCGACAGCGTGGTACAACTCGGTGTCCGCCAGCCTGCCCCGGGGGGAGAAGTTCTTCATCCAGGTGATGAAGTACTACGACGACAAGGTTCCGCCCCGCATGGCGAAGGAACTACGCGCCTTCACGCGGCAGGAATCGAACCACGCGCGCGAGCATGTGGCGTTCAACAATCTCGCGCAGAGCCATGGTTACGACATCGAGAGTATCGATAAGGGCATCGAGGAGATGCTCGCGCTGACCCAGGGGCGACCGGTCGAGTTCAATCTCGCCATCACGATCGCGCTCGAGCATTTCGCCGCGTCGATCAGCCACTGCCTGCTGACCGATCCGCGCTATCTCGCGGGCGTGGACGAGGAAATCGCCGAGATGTGGCGCTGGCACTCGATCGAGGAGATCGAGCACAAGGGCATCACCTACGACGTCTGGCTCTACGCCACGCGCGAGTGGAGCGCGTGGAAGCGGTACCGCGTGCGCGCGCTGCTGACGCTGCTGATCACGCGCCGTTATTACAACAACCGGGTGCGCGACGCGCTCGGCCTGTTGCGGCAGGACGGGATCGCAGGTGCGCGAGCCAAGTGGCTGCTTTTCAAGCACTTGTGGATCGCGCCCGGAATGATGCGGCGGATGTTCCTCGACTGGGCGAAGATCCTGCTCCCCGGTTTCCATCCCTGGAAACAGGACGATCGGGCACTGATCCGCAAGTTCGACAGCCCCTATGCCGATGCGGTGATGCCGGCGGAGTAGCGGGCGCCGTTCGACTCTTTATGATCTCGACGAGCTCCTGCGAAGGCAGGAGCCTCGGGCCACCGGCGCTTGGCCGCTGGGAAGTCCTCACACTCCTCGTTCGTCATCCCAGCAGGAGGGGGCTGGCGCGTGACTCTCACTACTATTGACACAGATGTAAGTATTACCTACTGACAGAAGTGTCAGTAACGAACGAGCGAAACATGAACGCCCCCCAGAAGATCACCTTTGAACGAGCCTCCACCACCGGCCCTACACCGCCGGACCTCGCGATCACCGTGCGCGACGAGCGCTTCAATCGCGATGACACGCCGCGGCGCTGGTGGGCCGGCGAACCGTTCGGCACGGCCTGGCACAATGCGCTCTCCGCCACTTTCCCGCGCGGCGAGGCCTTCTTCATCGAGGCGGTCAAGGCGCACCGCGAAGGCGCCGATCCGAAGCTCGACGCCGAGATCCGCGCTTTCGTGAAGCAGGAAATCAACCACACCCGCGAGCACATCGCCTTCAACAAGCTGGCGGAGAATGCCGGCTACGACATCAAGGCGATCGACAAGCGGGTCGAGGAACTGCTCGCGCTGACCAAGGATCGCCCCGCGATCGCCAATCTCGCCGTGACGATGGCGCTCGAGCACTACACTGCGATGATGGCGCACGAGTTCCTCGCCAATCCACAGCATTTCGAGGACGCCGACCCCGAGGTGCGCGCAATGTGGCGCTGGCATGCGGTCGAGGAGATCGAGCACAAGGGCGTCGCATTCGACACCTGGAATCACGCGACGCGCGGCTGGTCGAAGTGGCAGCGCTGGAAAGTCCGCAGCCTGGTGATGCTCTCGGTCACGGGCCGGTTCTTCAAGAACCGCTGGATCGATTCGATGGGTCTGCTCGCGCAGGACGGGATCACCGGCTGGAAGGCGCGCTGGGGCCTGCTCAAGTATCTGGTCGTCAGCCCGGGTGTCCTGCGCCGGATCTTTCCGGCCTGGGTCGCCTACTTCAAGCCCGGCTTCCACCCGTGGGATCACGACGATCGCGAGCTGATCGGCCTCTACGAAGGCGAGTTCCAGGACGCGCTGCTGCCAGCGGAGTGATTGCCAGGAGTCCCCGCGAAGGCGGGGACCTCAGGCAGCACCGGACGACCAGGTGGCCTGAGGCCCTGCCTGCGCGAGGGCTCACGCTATGCCGCACGCATGTCCGGCTCGACCTCGCCCGCCAGTTCGAGCGCATACTCGGCCGCCAGCGCCTGTTCGCCGCGCCCGCGGCTATACCGCGGCCGAATGCGGCCGACAGGCACGAAGCCCAGCTTGCGCAGCACGGCGCCGGAAGCGGGATTGTCGAGGAAATGGCTCGCAATGATCCGCCGGTGTCCCAGCATGCGGGCGATCTCGATCATCGCGCTACCCGCTTCGGTCGCATAGCCCTGCCCCCAACGGTCGCGGGCGATCCAGTAGCCCAGTTCGATGTCCCGGCCTTCCGGATCGATCCCGACGCAGCCGATCAGCGCAGCATCGTCGGCGCGTGCGATCAGGAAGCGAGGAAAGCGCGATTCGAACGGGCGTGAAACAAACTCGCGCGCGTCCTCGCGACTGTAGGGCCACGGCGCGCGCGCGAGATTGCGCACCAACCCTTCATCGGCGATGGCGCTGAAGACCTGCTCCGCATCCTCGGGCCATGGCGGTCTCAGGAGCAGTCTCTGGCTGCGATGGAACACGGCGATCTCTCCTCATTCGCCCCGCAGCGCCCCGTTACGGGCGATGCGTGACAGTGCGATGGCGGCGAAAGAATATTTCGCCGACGAGAGAGGGAGAAACGACAAGAGGGAGACGGGTCGGCCCCATCTCCCTCTTCGTCTGCCGGTGTTCAGCCCGGCTGGGACCGTCCCGTGAGGACGATCCCGTTATCGGATCGTCCGGTTATTCGGCAGCTTCCGCGAGCATGTCGACCGACACGTACTTGCGGCCAAGTTTGCCGGTGTGGAATCGGACGACGCCTTGCGCGAGCGCGAACAGCGTGTGGTCCTTGCCCATCCCGACATTGGTGCCCGGATAGAACTTGGTGCCGCGCTGGCGCACGATAATGTTGCCCGGAATCACGCCCTGGCTGCCGAACTTCTTCACGCCGAGGCGACGGCCGGCCGAGTCGCGACCGTTGCGGGATGAACCGCCTGCTTTCTTATGTGCCATCGTTCGTGGTCCTTACTTCTTCTCGGCCTTCTTGGCCGGGGCTTTCTTGGCCGGCGCCTTGTGGGTGGCGCCTTCCTTCTTCGGCGCAGCCTTCTTGGCGGCCGGCTTCTTCTCGGCAGTGTCGGCCTTCGCAGCCGGGGCAGCCGTCTTCGCGGGTGCCGCCTTCTTCGGCGCGGCTTCTTTCTTCGCAGGAGCGGCCTTGGCCTCTTCCTTCTTCGGAGCCGCCTTCTTCTCGGCCTTCGAATCGCCCACCGCGGTGATGCGCAGCAGGGTCAACTGCTGGCGGTGACCCGCCTTGCGGCGATAGTTGTGGCGGCGACGCTTCTTGAAGACGACGACCTTCTCGCTCTTCGCCTGTGCGATGATCTCCGCCGAAACGGCGACCTTCGAGGCGTCGGCGATCTTGTCGCCTTCGCCGGCGAGCAGGACGTCGCCCAGCGTCACCGTGTCGCCGGCTTCGCCAGCGAGCTTTTCGACCGCGATCTTGTCTCCGGCGGCAACCCGGTATTGCTTGCCGCCCGTGCGCACTACTGCGAACATGGTGGTAACTTCCATTCTCTTTGCTGTGCCTCCACCGTGGTGGAAGAGGCGCGACCGAAATACCGCCAATGGCGGTGTCCGGAAAGATGGGTGCCGTTAAGGGAACCGCCCGCGCAAGTCAACGGCGGAAATCCGCCTGCGAACGCCATCTGGCGCAGCGCGGGGTGCATGCTATGAGCCTTGCAGAATGAAGCAAGCCCTCACCCGCATCGCGCCCCTCGTTCTCGCTGCCCCGCTGGCCGCCTGCGCTGGCGGCAAAGCCGACTACCCGTCGTTGGCGATCCGCGATGCGGAGCGTGTCGAGGGCACGTTCGAACCTGCTCCGGCAACCGAAGCCCCGGCCCCGCCAGCGGCGCCGAGCGCCGATCTGCTCCAGCGGCTCTCCCAGCTAGAGGCTGAGGCTGCGAGCGCCCATCAGGCATTTACGCAAGCCGTGCCGGGCGCGCGCCGCGCGATCGAGGCCGCTCGCGGAGCAGGCGTTGAAACGAATGGCTGGGCCGCCGCACAGGTCGCGCTGGCTGATCTCGATTCGCATCGCAGCAGGACCGCGGTCGCGCTGGGCGATCTCGACCTGATATTCGCCGATGCGACCCTCGCCTTCGAATTGCGAGAGCCGATCGCCGCTGCGCGCAGCGAGGTCGTCGATATGATTGCGCAAGAGGACGCGATCCTCACGGAACTGCGCAGCATCCGCTAACGCGCCGCGCCCAACGGATCCCCGGCACCGTCCCCGTCGAGTGGCAGATATTGCCCCGTCACGCCGGGCGCAGCGGCCAGGTATCGCTCGGCTCCGGCAATCGCCTCCCCTTCCCCCGTGACGGCGTTGACGCGCAGCGGTGCGTGCTTCCGCGCCAGACCGGCGACGGCGGCAAGTCGCCAGGCGCGATGCGTGTGATCGGCCGGCGCGAAGACGAGCAGCAGATCGTCGCCCGCTGCGAGTGCATCCTCGGCACGAGGCAGCCAGTGCTGGTGGAACACGCCCGCGGCGGAGAGGGGATCTTCCGGCAGATCGTCCACCGCGATCCGCTTCATCAGCGGCGCTCGCGGGTCAGCGTGATGCCGATCTTCTCGTTGCCTTCCGCGATAGCGAGCTTGACGATCTTCACCGTCACCGCCTCGACCCGTTCGTCCTGCAGGAACAGCGTTTCGCAGATATGGTCGGCGACCGCCTCGATCAGCTTGAAGTGCTCGCCGGGCGGAAGCGCTTCGGTGGCGGCGAACTTCAGGTCCATGTAGTTCTTGCTCGCGTCCAGCGGCGTATCGGGCGCGTAGCGGGCCGCGCACTTGAGTTGCGCGCTGATGGATATCCGCAGCGGCTGCGGCTTGCCGGTCTCCTCCGAGTAGATGCCGGTGAGGACATCGTGCTCGAGATCGGCGACTTCGAGGATCAGCGAATCGGCCATGTGCTGCGCTTAGCCCGGATTGGACCAGCGGGCGAAGATTGCGGTGGGGAGGAGGCGGGGATCTTTACTATCCTCGCGCACAGAAAGGTCGCCGTGTTGGATTTCCCCCGGCAAATCCTCCATAACTTCAGCCAGCAGTCCGGCGAGCGCGAGGCTGCTCATGCGCACCGCGTAGACGGTGAGGAAAAGGAAACGGCTCTCGCCATCCAGCAGCTTGCGGCAATCGTGGACGAGGCCGGGTAGCCCCTCTTCGATCCGCCAGACTTCCCCGTTCGGGCCGCGCCCGAACTTGGGCGGATCGAGGATGATCCCGTCATAGCGCCGCCCGCGCCGCACCTCGCGCGCGGCGAACTTGACCGCGTCGTCGACTAGCCAGCGGACCGGGCGATCCTCCATGCCCGAAAGCGCCGCGTTCTCGCGCGCCTGCGCGACGGACTTCTTCGAGGCGTCGACATGCGCGATCTGCCCGAAGCGGCTGAGCGCCAGGGTCCCGACGCCGGTATAGCCGAACAGGTTGAGGAGCTGCGCATCCTCGGCCGCGCCGAGCTGCGCGCCCATCCACTCCCACACCGGCGCCATGTCGGGAAAGAACCCGAGGTGGCGGAAGGGCGTGCATTGCGCGGTGAAGCGCACCTCGTTCCAGGAAAGCGGCCAGCCCTCCGCCGGAACCGGCTCCGCGAACTGCCAGCGGCCGCCGCCATCCTCGTCCGAGCCGGGCGCGAACTCGCCATGCGCCCGCCAGTCGGCACCGCGCGGGGTCCACAGGGCCTGCGGCTCGGGCCGGATGAAGCGGTAACGGCCGTAGCGCTCGAGCTTGCGGCCGTTACCGCTGTCGACGAGCCCGTAGTCGGCCCAGGGTTCGCCGATCATGACCTGCGGGGTTTCGATCAGGCGAGCCATACCGGACCTTGTCGTTCACGCGGAGAGGCCACGATCACACGCCCGCATGCTCGGCGATGTATGTGACAACCGCATCATAGTCGCCGGGCAGTTCGGTAAAGCGCTCCTCGCGCGCAAACAGGTCGCCGACGCGCGGGGGCAGCGGCGGGCGGGTCCCGGTCGCGCGCTCCACCGTATCGCGGAACTTGGCCGGATGCGCGGTGGCGAGCGTCACGACGGGTGCGTCGAGGTCCTGCAGACGCGCCGCGTGGAGGCCGATCGCGGTATGCGGGTCGACGGTCTCGCCGCAATTCTCCCACGCCCAGCGCATCGCCTGGGCCATCTCGTCCTGATCGGCGCGCGCGCTGGTGAAGAGTGCCGCGGCACCTTCGCGCTGCGCGTTGGTGAGGCGCATCGCCTTCGTCGCCTCGAAACCGCGCATCTGTTCGGCCAACGCCGCGCCGTCGCGTCCGCCGCAGTCGAACAGCAGGCGCTCGAAATTGGAGCTCACCTGAATGTCCATCGAAGGCGCGGCGGTCGGCGTCACCTCGCCGGTCGAATAGTCGCCGTCGGACAGCGCGCGGTGGAGGATGTCGTTGACGTTGGTGGCCACGATCAGCCGCTCTACCGGCAGACCCATCTTCGCGGCGACATAGCCGGCGAAGACGTCGCCGAAGTTGCCGGTCGGAACGCTGAACGCGACCTTGCGCTGCGGCGCGCCGAGTTGCAGCGCGGCGGCAAAGTAATAGACGACCTGCGCCATCAGCCGCGCCCAGTTGATCGAGTTCACCGCGCCGAGCCGCACGCGGCCGGTGAGCGCGGTATCGGCGAACATCCGCTTTACCATGGCTTGCGCGTCGTCGAAGCTGCCCTCGATCGCGATATTGTGGACGTTAGGCGCGAGCACGGTGGTCATCTGGCGGCGCTGCACGTCACTGACGCGGCCCTTGGGATGGAGCATGAAGATCTCGACGCCCTCGCGGCCCGCAACCGCATCGATTGCAGCCGAGCCGGTATCGCCGCTGGTCGCACCCACGATCGTCAGCCTCTCTCCGCGGCGACCGAGGAATTCCTCGAACAGAAGGCCGAGCAGTTGCAGTGCGACATCCTTGAACGCCAGCGTGGGCCCATGGAACAGCTCGAGCAGCCAGTTGCGCTGGTCGAGCTGGACCAGTGGCGTCACCGCCTTGTGCGCGAAGCGGGCGTAGGCTTCCTCGCACAGCTCGCGCAGGCGCTCGGGCGTCAGGCTGTCGCCGACGAACGGCTGCATCACCCGCGCGGCAAGCTCCGCGTAGGGAAGACCGGCGAGCCCGGCGATCTCGCCAGGCGAGAACTGCGGCCATTCGCGAGGCAGGTAGAGCCCGCCGTCGTTCGCCAGACCGGCGAGCGTGACGCCTTCGAAATCGAGCGGCCCGCCATCGGGGTTTTGGGCGCTTCCGCGGGTGGATAGGTATTCCATCGTCGCAAGCGGTTAGCCGCGCGCAGGGCGGCGAGCAAGCAAGCGGCGCTTATGGCACCCCAAATCCCCGTTCGTCGTGAGCGAAGCCGATTGGCTGCCTTTTCGGGGATTCGCGCAGAGACCGCGAAGGGCGCAGGGATTTGGAATCACGCGGAGACGCGGAGATGGCGTGCTGGCCGCGAAGCGGCCTTTCCTGCCTCAACGCCGGATCGTGGTGCGATGTTGAGACGGGTAAGGGGCCTGTCGGCCCGAACCTTCTCTCCGCGTCTCCGCGTCTCCGCGTGAATCGACCCTGTTTCCATCCGCGATCCGAAACATTCCCGCCAGGAACGGGCAAGGCAGCTCGCCGTCACCAATCGAGCGGTCCAGTCGAGCGAAGTGGAGGCTGCGTATGGCAAAGCTTCGCCGGCCTCAAAGATCGCGCCGATCCCCCGCGCAGGCGGGGGCCTCAGGCCACTGGCGCTCCGTCCGCCGACCATCCCCGCCTGCGCGGGGGATCGGCACGTTTCAGCGCGAATGGGCTTCGGTTGCATCCTGCTCCAGCCCCTGTTTGAGACGATGCAGGCCCGTGGCGGCGGCCGCCGCATGCGGGCCGATCCAGCGCTCGTGGATGGCCTGAATCGGCATGGCGTCGAGATAGTTGAACCTCTCCCGCCCCTTGCGCACCGGCACCACCAGCCCCGCCTCCTCCAGCACGCGCAGATGCATCATCACCGTGGTCCGATCGAGCTCTTCGAAGCAGGCGCAGAGTTGCTTGGTCGTAAGCGGGCGCAGCTTCAGCGCGTCGCAGATCGCCCGGCGCACGGGATTGGCCAGCGCCTTGAACACGGCATCGAGATCGTCTTCGATTGACATGTTATGTTTTTATAACATATTTCTTCCTCGATCAAGCGGCGACTCGAAAGGAACAGTTGCGATGGAACTGAAATTCAGAGTGGCGGCGCGGATCGCCAGGCCCGTGCACGAAGTGTTCGAGGCGGTTGCCGATCCCCGTCAGCTCTCGCGCTATTTCACCACGGGCGGCGCGCAGGGACGGATCGAGACCGGAACCACGGTGACCTGGGACTTCCTGGATTTCCCCGGCGCATTTCCCGTCTACGTGATCGAGGTCGTGCCGAACGAACGGATCGTGCTGGAATGGGATGCCAGCGAAGGCGAAGCGCCGAATGTCGAGGGCGCCGAGTCAGTCGGTGCGGACTACCGCACGACCGTGACGATGACCTTCAAGCCGCTCGAGGACGGCCGCACGCTGGTCGAAATCGCCGAAGAGGGCTGGCGCGAAAATCAGGGCGCGCTCAAGGCCAGCTACGGCAACTGCCAGGGCTGGAGCCAGATGCTCTGCGCGCTCAAGGCCTGGCTCGAACATGGGATCAACCTGCGGGAGGGAATGTACAAGTAATCGGCGGCCGGCGCTCCGGCCAGCAAGGAGGGTGCCTCATGTATATCAGCGGATTCGTGCTCGCCGTCCCCGAGCGCAACAAGGAAGCCTTTCGCAAGGTGTCGGAGGGCTGGTGGGAGATTGCCAAGGACTACGGCGCGCTGGAACACGCAGAGAACTGGGAAAGCGACGTACCCGATGGCGAAAGAACCGACTTCCGCCGCGCGGTGGACTTGCAGGAGGGTGAGAAGGTCGTCTTCTCCTGGGTCATCTGGCCCGACAAGGAAACCGCCGATGCCAGCCATGAACGGATGACTGCGGACCCCCGCATGGCGAAGCTGGGCGACGAGCCGCTCCTGGACCCGAAACGGATGATCTACGGCAATTTCGAGTCCCTGGTGCGCAAGAAGCGCGACTGAGGCGCGAGTTCAGGCGGCGGAGTTCCACTTTCGCCGCAGCGCCAGAACGTAGATCACCAGCGCCGTAAGCGCGAAGAAGAACCACTGCCCGGCGTAGGCGAGGTGATTGTTGGGAACGTCCGCCGGATCGGGCGGCGCGAGCCGCACGAGGCCCGCAGTGGGCTGCGCGACCACAAGACGCGGGCCGGGAGCGACAATCCCTTCGACCACACCGCCCTGCCAATCAGGGGCCACAGGCCGCTCCGACCAGCCAATGGCCACGTCGGCCTCCCGCCCGTCGCCGATCGCGCAGCGAGCGATGTGAGCCCAGCCCTTGCGGCCGTCCACGCTGGTGCCCGCGCGGGCGGACAGGTCGACGACCCGCTCGCAATCGAGCTGGGCGTGGCGAAAGAGCGCCACTTCCACGTCTGCTTCGGTCTGCGGCCATTCGACCGCCGAGGAGAGCGTGCGCGCCTGTTCATAGCGTGCGAGGAGCGCTTCTTTCTCCGCCTTGCGGCCGAGCTGCCAGAATCCGAGCGCGATCATCGTCGCAACGGCGATAGCGACGATCGCTGTCGGTACGATCGGGACCTTCCGGATCATTGCTCGCGGCCTCCCGCTTCCTTCGCACGGTTACGGAATTCGGACGCAAGCAACGCCCCCTTGGCGATCCGAAGACCGAAGATCACCGCAAGGGCGGTGACCGGCACCCAGAGCAAGGCATGCAACCAGAGCGGCGGCCGGAACGCCAGCTCGACCGAAATCGCAAGCGCCGTGACCGCGGCGCCGATCAGCAAGGTCAGGAACGCAGCCGGACCGTCGCCGACGTTGAAGCTGTCGTAGTCGAGGTCGCACGTCCGGCACCGGCCGGCGAAGCGGATGCCGCTCGCGAACAGCGTCTTCCCGCCGCAGCGGGGGCACAACGCGAAAAGGGCAGCCTCGGCGATACCGGGCTGCCCCTTCTCGATTCGCGGCTCGCGCGGGTCGATCAATGGACCGGCGCGCCCCAGCTGCCCCAAACGTACACCACGACGAACAGGAACAGCCACACCACGTCGACGAAGTGCCAGTACCACGCGGCGGCTTCGAAGCCGAAGTGCTGGCGCGGGGTGAAGTGACCGAGGTAAGCCCGGCGCAGGCAGACGATCAGGAAGATCGTGCCGACCAGCACGTGGAAGCCGTGGAAGCCGGTCGCCATGTAGAACGCCGAGCTGTAGGTGTTGCCGCCGAACTCGAACGGCGCGTGCCAGTACTCGTACGCCTGAATGCAGCTGAACAGAATGCCGAGCAGGATCGTCAGCCACAGGCCCTTCTTCAGCCCGTCGCGGTCACCGTGGATCAGCGAGTGGTGCGCCCAGGTGACCGTGGTGCCGGAGCAGAGCAGGATCAGGGTGTTGAGCAGCGGCAGGTCGAACGGGTTCATCACCGCTTCGATCGCCACCGGCGGGAACTGGCCGCCGACCACTTCGGAAAGCGTGCTGGGGAACAGCGAGAAGTCGAACCAGGCCCAGAACCAGCCCGCGAAGAACATGACTTCGGAGGCGATGAACAGGATCATGCCGTAGCGCATGTGAAGCTGCACGACCGGCGTGTGATAGCCGGCCTGCGCCTCTTTCACGATGTTGCTGAACCAGCTGAAGAACGTCGCGATCAGCCCCGCGATGCCGAGACCGACCACGATCTGCCAGTTGGCCAGCTCGTGCATGTAGAGCACCATGCCGCTGGTGAAGGTGACAGCCGAGATCGAGCCGATCAGCGGCCAGATGTCGGGCGGGAGAATGTGATAGTCGTGGTTCTTGGTTCCGGCCATTGATCGAACGTCCTGTCAAAGCGTTGCGCGGCCCTTAATCGGCGGCGCGCCGTTGGTCCAGTGCTAGGAAGCTGGTTCCGGCTTGCGGTGGAAAGTGTAGCTCAAGGTGATCTGTTCGACATCCCTCGCATTGGGATCGTCGAGGATCGCCGGGTCGATAAAGAACAGCACCGGCATGCGCACTTCCTGTCCGGGCTGCAGCGTCTGCTCGGTGAAGCAGAAGCACTGGATCTTGTTGAAGTACTTGCCGGTCTGCTCGGGCTCGACGTTGAACGTCGCGGTCCCGGTGATCGGCTCCGCGCTGTCGTTGCGTGCGACGAAGAAGGCCATGTCGCGCTCGCCGATCTGGACGGTCTGCGTCACCTGCTCCGGCCGGAAGGCCCACGGAATGCCGTGGGAGGTGCTTGCGTCGAAGCGGATCGAGATCGTGGGAGCGCCGGCGCTCTGCGCTATCCGGGCCGCGAGATCGGCATCCTCGGCCGTCGCACGCTGCGTCGTGCCGCCAAATCCCGTCACCTGACAGAACAGCTGGTAGAGCGGCACCGCGGCATAGCCGAGACCCAGCATGGCCGCCGCAGCGAGAAAGCCGAAGAGGCCGACGCGCAGGTTCTTCCGGTCGAGCGCGGCCGTGGACATGATTAGTCTCCCATCTTCACGAACGTGAGGACGTAGAACAGCACGACGAAGAAGCCGAGCACGAGCGCGAGCGCGATGTTGCGCCCCTTCTGCCGCCGCTTGAATTCTTCCTGTTCTTCGGGCGTCATCCGAGCCATCCTTGCGTTTGCGCCATACGGTCCGCAACCAGGGCCGCAAAGAGCGCGAAGAGATAGAGCACGCTGTAACCGAACAGCCGCTTTTCGGGCAGCATCCGGTCGTCCGCCACGGCAGTGCGGAAGGCCACCGGCAGCGAAAGCGCCACGAACACGGCCGTCAGCACAGCAGCCGCGATGCCATAAAGCAGGCCGGTGCCGCCGATCAACCATGGCGCAAGCGCGAGCGGCAGCAGCAGCAGGGAGTAAACGAGGATCTGCCGCCGCGTGGAGCGCTCGCCCTTGACGACGGGCATCATCGGAATGCCGACCTTGGCGTAGTCCGACTGGACGAACAGCGCGAGAGCCCAGAAGTGCGGGGGCGTCCAGAAGAAGATGATCGCGAACAGGATCACGGGCATGAGGGTGACGTCGCCGGTCACCGCGACCCATCCGATCATCGGCGGGAACGCCCCGGCGCCGCCCCCGATCACGATGTTCTGCGGCGTGCGGGGCTTCAGCCAGATGGTGTAGATCACCGCGTAGTAGATGATCGAGAAGAACAGGATCGCGGCCGCAAGCCAGTTGACGGCAAGCCCCATCAGCAGCACCGAGCCGACCGACAGCGCAATCCCGAAGTCGCGCGCGTCGGTCCGGTTCAGGCGCCCGGACGGCAACGGCCGCCGCGCCGTGCGCTTCATTCCGGCGTCGAGATCCGCTTCCCACCACTGGTTGAGGGTCGCCGCGCCGCCCGCGCCGAGCGCGATGCAGAGCACGGCCGTAAAGCCGATCACCGGGTGAATCGCGCCGGGCGCAGCCAGCAGGCCGCACAGGCCGGTGAAGATCACCAGGCTCATCACTCTCGGCTTCGTCAACGCGAAGAAGTCGCGCCAGTCGGCCGGAATGGATCGGGTGTGGGGCGTGGTCGCGGTCATGTCATAAAGAATGCCCCTCCCGCGAACGGGAGGGGTTTGCAAGCGTTTCGGAGGGCGGCGCGAGGCCGCCCCAGCCCTCCCGCGAACGGGAGGGCTGCATCGTCAGGTCGCGGCCGCGCCGGTCGCGGCGACGGGGCGATGATCGTGATAGTCGTGACGGTCCTCGATCACCGGCAGCGTCTCGAACTGGTGGTAAGGCGGCGGGCTCGACAGCGTCCACTCGAGCGTCGTGGCGCCCTCGCCCCAGTAATTCGCCGGTGCTCGCTTGCCCGCGATGAAGGCGTAAGCGACGTTGACGAAGAACACCACCATCGAGACCGCCATGATCGTGTAGCCGACCGAGGAAATCTCGTTCCAGTAGGCGTACCCTTCCGCGTAGTCCGGATACCGGCGCGGCATACCCTGCCAACCCAGGAAGTGCTGGGGGAAGAAGATCAGGTTCACGCCGATGAAGAACACCCAGAAATGGAGGTGCGCCAGCAGCTCGCTGTGCATGCGGCCGCTCATCTTCGGGAACCAGTAGTAGAACCCGGCAAAAAGCGAGAATACCGCGCCCATCGACAGCACGTAGTGGAAGTGGGCGACCACGAAGTAGGTATCGTGCACGACGTCGTCCACGCCGCCGTTGGCGAGATACACGCCGGTCACGCCGCCGATCGTGAAGAGGAAGATGAAGCCCAGCGCCCAGACCATCGGGCTCTTGAACTCCAGGCTGCCGCCCCACATCGTCGCGATCCAGCTGAAGATCTTCACACCGGTCGGAACGGCGATCACCATGGTCGCCGCGGTGAAATACATCTTCGTGTTCACGTCGAGGCCGACGGTGTACATGTGGTGTGCCCACACGACGAAGCCGACGACGCCGATGGCGACCATGGCGTAGGCCATACCGAGATAGCCGAACACCGGCTTGCGGCTGAAGGTCGCGACGATCTGGCTGATCATGCCGAAACCCGGCAGGATCATGATGTAGACCTCGGGGTGGCCGAAGAACCAGAACAGGTGCTGGTAGAGGATCGGGTCGCCACCGCCGGCCGGATCGAAGAAGGTCGTGCCGAAGTTGCGATCGGTCAGCAGCATGGTGATCGCCGCGGCAAGCACCGGCAAGGCAAGAAGCAGCAGGAACGCGGTGACGAGCACCGACCACACGAACAGCGGCATCTTGTGGAGCGTCATGCCCGGCGCGCGCATGTTGAAGATGGTGGTGATGAAGTTCGTCGCACCCAGGATCGAGCCCGCGCCTGCGAGATGGAGCGAGAAGATCGCGAAGTCGACCGCGGGCCCGTCATGTCCGTAGGTCGCCAGCGGCGCGTAGACCGTCCAGCCCGTGCCCGCGCCCGCACCCGCCGCCGTACCGGGCACGAAAGCGGAGATCATCAGCGAGACGAAACCGGCGGCGGTGAGCCAGAACGAGATGTTGTTCATCCGCGGGAACGCCATGTCCGGCGCGCCGATCATCAGCGGCACGAACCAGTTGCCGAAGCCGCCGATCATCGCCGGCATGACCATGAAGAACACCATGATCAGACCGTGCGCCGTGATCAGCACGTTCCAGTGATGCAGGGCGGCATCGAAGCCCGCCTCGCCCGCGCCCAGCGGCCAGACCTGCGTAAGGATCTGGATCCCGGGCTCCGCCAGCTCCGCGCGCATGATGCCGGAAATCGCCCCGCCGATGATGCCCGCGAAGATCGCGAAGATCAGGTAAAGCGTGCCGATATCCTTGTGGTTGGTCGACATGAACCAACGCGCAAAGAAGCCGGGCTTGTGGTCGGCATCGTGATGCACGTCTTCGGTGTGGGCCTGAAAACCTTCAGCGGTGGTAGCCATGGTCGCGTTTCTCTTCGACTTCTATCAATTGGTTTCGGCGGCGGCGTCGGTGCCGTCGGCGTCTTCGGCAGTGGCCTCACCGCCTTCGTCGGCGACCGGAGCGGGTGCAGCCGCTTCGGCTTCGGCTTCATCGCCCACGGTGCCGCCCGGCTGCGAACGGACCCATGCCTCCCACTGATCGCGAGGGAGCGCCTCCACAGCGATCGGCATGTAACCATGACGTGCGCCGCAGAGCTCGGAGCACTGGCCGTAATAGATACCCGGCTCGTCGATGGTAAGCAGACGCTCGTTGAGGCGACCGGGCACCGCGTCGATCTTGAACCACAGCGAAGGCACGGCGAACGAGTGAATGACGTCCGCAGCCGTCGTCTGAATGCGCAGCGGCGTGTCGACCGGCACAACCATGCGGTTGTCGACTTCGAGCAGCGCCGGCAAGCCCTTCGCCTTCGCCTCATCCTCCGGCATCATGTTCGAGATGACTTCGAACCCGCCGTTGTCAGGGTAGCCGTAGCCCCAGTACCACTGGTAGCCGGTGACCTTGATCGTCACCGCGTCCTTCGGCGGCGACTGATATTGGTCGGTCAGCAGCGAGATCGACGGAATGGCGATGCCGACCAGGATCAGAACCGGGACGAGCGTCCACACCACTTCGATGAAGGTATTGTGCGTCGTCTTGGACGGTGTCGGGTTGGCACCGCGGCGATAGCGCACGATCACCCACAGCAGCAGCGCGAGCACGAAGAGGCAGATGATCCCCATGACCCACATAAGGCCGACATGCAGGCCGGAAGCCGTGTCGCCGATCGGCGAGAACTGCGGCTGGACGTCCCATCCGCCCGGCGTGGGCTGCCCTTTGATCCATTCGGGCCCCAGCGGTTCGTAGCCCGCAGCAGCCGGCGTCGCATCGCTCGCGGCCGTGGCGGGTTCGGCAGCAGCAGCCTCCGCCGCAGGCGCTTCCGCCTGATCCTGCGCGAACGCCGCCTGCGGCGCCACGAGGAGCGCGATTGCCGCCCACAAAATCATTACAAACCGCGTAGCCCCCTGGGGCCAGTCACCGAATCTCATCTGTCCGACGCTTCCGTTCTTGTCGTTGAGAGGCCGCATGCGCAGCCGCGAAAACCCCGTCGGGGGACAGGTCTGGGCGGCCCTATACGCCCGCTTGCCCCCTGCCTCAAGCGCTTCTAGGAGAAAAATCCCAAACCGGCGAAGAACGCCGGAAGCTGCCGCAGAAACGGACCGCAAACGTCGATGACAGAAGACGAAGTTCTCCACGAGTTCCGCACGAGCGAAGCCTTGCTCGAGGGGCATTTCAAGCTCTCCTCCGGCCGCCACAGTGCATACTATCTGCAATGCGCGCGCGTGCTGATGGAGCCGATGCGTGCCAGCCGGCTGGCGGCCGGGCTTGCTGCGAAGCTGCCACGAGAACTGCGCAGTTCGGTCGAGAAAGTGGTGTCCCCCGCCATGGGCGGGATCATCATCGGCCATGAGATGGGCCGCGCGCTGGGCAAGGAGGCGATCTTCCTCGAACGGCCGGAAGGCACATTCGAATTTCGCCGTGGCTTCGACCTGAAGGAGGGGGAGAAGGTGCTCGTCGTCGAAGACGTCGTCACGACAGGCCTTTCCTCGAAAGAAGCCATGCAGGCGGTAGGGGCCGCCGGCGGCAGCGTCGTCGGGCTCGCCTCGCTGGTCGACCGTCGCGCGCAAGGGATCACGTTCCACGTTCCATACTACGCGCTGCTGGAGATCGCCTTCCCCACTTATGCCGAGGACGAACTCCCGCCGGAGCTCGCGGCAATTCCGGTCACCAAGCCGGGGAGCCGCAAGTAGGTGGTCCAGCGGCTCCGCCTCGGCGTCAACATCGATCACGTCGCGACCATCCGCAATGCGCGGGGCGGCGACCATCCGGACCCGGTGCGTGCGGCGGAGATCGTCGCCCGGGTGGGCGGCGACGGCATCACCGCCCACCTGCGTGAGGATCGACGCCACATCCGCGACGAGGATCTGGCGCGGATCCAGTCGGCGACCGACCTGCCGCTCAACCTCGAGATGGCTGCGACCGAGGAAATGCTGGCGATCGCGCTGCGCCACAGGCCGCACGCCGCCTGCATCGTGCCCGAGAAGCGGGAAGAGCGCACGACCGAGGGCGGGCTCGACGCCGCCGGCCTGCACAACCAGCTCGCGCCGGTCGTCTCGCGGCTGACGGATGCGGGCATCCGCGTCAGTCTCTTCATCGAGGCGACCGAACGACAGCTCGACGCGGCGATCCGGCTCCGCGCCCCGGTGGTGGAGTTCCACACCGGAGAATATGCCCACGCAACAGGGGAGGATCGAGCGCGGGAACTGAAGCGGATCGCCGACATGGCCGCCCTGGCGGCGAAGAACGGCATCGAACCGCACGCGGGCCACGGCCTCACTTACGAGAACGTGCAGCCGATCGCCGCCATCCCCCAGCTCGCGGAGCTCAACATTGGCCACTATCTCGTGGGAGAAGCGGTGTTCGTCGGGCTGGAGCAGGCGGTTCGCACGATGCGCGAGCTGATGGACGACGCGCGATGAGGTGGGCACCGTGATCATCGGCCTCGGCTCCGACCTCTGCAATATCGAGCGCATCCAGGCTGCGCTCGAGCGGCACGGCGAGCGTTTCGAGCGTCGTTGCTTCACCGAGATCGAGCGGGCCAAAGCGGCCAAGCGCCCCTTCACGCGCGCAGGCACTTACGCCAAGCGCTTCGCCGCCAAGGAAGCCTATTCCAAGGCCGTCGGCACCGGGTTCTTCCGCGGCGTCTATATGAAGGATATCGGCGTGGTGAACGCACCGTCGGGTGCGCCAACGCTGGCTTTGGCGAACGGCGCTGCCAAGCGGCTTGCGGAGTTGACGCCGCCCGGCCATGAGGCGGTCGTTCATCTCACCCTAACCGACGACCACCCATGGGCACAGGCCTTCGTCGTGATTGAGGCTCGACCCCTTTGACCGCAGAAACCCCGACCGTGAGCGAAACCAAAACCGAACAGAAGGACGGCGAAAAGGTCAACTGGGTGTCCGAATTGCGCGGGCTGGCGTTGATGCTGCTGGCCGTGCTCGGGTTCCACAGCTTCGTAGCCAAGCCTTTCTATATCCCCAGCGAATCGATGATGCCCACCTTGCTGGTCGGCGATCGGCTGGTGGTGAGCAAGTATCCCTATGGGTGGAGCTGGGCCTCGATATCGTTCCACCTCATGCCACGCGGCGACTGGCGTATCTGGCCGGCGACGCCCGAGTACGGCGACATCGTGATTCCGGTCCATCCCGAACGCGACGAGGACTACATCAAGCGCGTCGTCGCGCTTCCCGGCGACAGGATCGCCGTCGTCAACGGGCAGATCGTGCTCAATGGCGCGCCCGTACCCCGCACGGTCGAACCGCCGGTGCAGATTCCGGTCGACGCCAACTCGCCCTGCGATCCTTATAGCTATCCGGGCATGCGGACCGCCACACCTTCCGGAGAGATCGTGTGCGAGATGCCGACCTATCGCGAAACGATGCCCAATGGTGCGACATATCTGGTCGTCGACCACACAAGGCAGGATCTCGACGATTTCCCCGAGATCGCCGTGCCGGACGGTCATGTCTTCGTGATGGGCGACAACCGCGACCATTCGGCCGACAGCCGGGAGTATGGCTCACGGGGGCTCGGCGGCCCCGTCCCGCTGGAGAATATCGGCGGCCGCGCGGAGTTCATCACCTTCTCGCTCGACGGCACGACCAGCCTCAATCCGATCACGTGGTTCACCTCCTTGCGCGGTGATCGCGCCTGGACCACATTGCGGCCCGCAATCGCCGATGGGGGCGCCGAGAGTGAGCAGGACTGAGGACGAGCCGGACGCGCCGATGGGCGCGAGCCCAACCGACATCGGAAGCCCCAAGCTGCGCTACGAGGCAGCGCGCGCACTCGTCTGGGCCGCCGTCGTCGGACTCGTCGTTCTCGCCGTCTACATCTCGCAGTCGCTGCTGGTGATCTTCGGAGCGATGGTCTTCGCCACGATGATCGACGGCGGCGCACGGCTATTGGGACGCTGGTTGGCGATCGGGCGCGGCTGGCGTGTCGCGATCGTGATCGCGGCGATGGTCGCATTCCTCGCCTGGCTGGGGTATTTCGCCGGGTCCCAGATCTCGCAGCAGGCGGCGCAGTTCCCCGCGATCGTGGGGGAGCAACTCGGACGGCTTCTCGCCTTTCTGCGCGAGCAAGGTTTCGCCATCAGTCAGGACGACGTCCAGCGCGTGGTGGGAAGCCTGGTCAGCGGGGTGGGAACCGTCACCCGTGCAATCGGCGGACTGGTCGGCGGCCTGGCCACGATACTGCTGATCCTGATCATCGGCATCTACATCGCGATCGACCCCAATCTCTACGAGCGCGGCGTCGCATGGATGGTGCCGGAGCGGCATCGCGCCACGTTCCACGACACCATCGAGCACATGTCCTTCACCCTGCGCCGCCTCCTTGCGGGCCGGCTGGCAGGCATGTTTGCCGAAGGTCTCTTCACCTGGGCGCTGCTCGCCTACGGCGGGCAACTGATCGGAATCGGTCCGGTGCCGATGGCTGCGCTGCTGGGCCTCCTGACAGGCCTGCTCGCCTTCATCCCCAATATCGGAGCGGTGATCTCGGGCGTCCTGATGGTGCTGGTCGGCTTCTCCGGCGGAACCGACATGGGGCTCTATACGATCTTCGTCTACCTGCTGGTGCAGAACTTCGACGGCTATATCCTGATCCCGATGATCGCCAAGAAGACGGTCGACCTGGCGCCCGCGCTCGTCCTCGGGGCGCAGCTTGTCTTCGGTGTCATGTTCGGCATCCTCGGGCTTGCTCTTGCCGATCCGATGCTGGCGATGATCAAGGTGGCGCTTGAGCGCCGGGCACAGCGGCTCGATGACGGTAACAAGCTCAAGGGGGCCGAGGCCTGATGGCTCGCAAGTTTCTCTATTTCATCGCCATTTTGATCATCGTCGCGCTCGCGGCGATGTTCCTGCTGCGGATCTATTGGGACGATCTCGCCGAGATCGCCTATGTCCCGCGCACCGAGTTCGTCGAGCAGCAACCGCTTGAGACGAACGCCTATCAGGATCCCGCGATGTGGCTCTCCCGCCCGGGAATCGGGCTGGACGATGCGGCGCGCTGGCAGCCTGCGATGCAGGGCGAGGGACGACGGTTGCCGGGAAGCGACGATCCGGAGCAGGACTTCGCCGTCTTCTTCATCCATCCGACGAGCTATCTCGACAGCGCAAACTGGAATGCCCCGCTCGACGACGAGCAATCGCAGCGCATCGCACGCATCTACGTGCGCGGCATGGCGAGTCCGTTCAACCGGGCCAGCGAGATCTGGGCGCCGCGCTACCGGCAGGCGACCTTCGGCGCGTTCCTGACCGATTCAGCCGAAGCGCGGCGAGCCATTGATGCTGCCTATGACGACGTGAAGCAGGCGTTCGACTTCTTCGTCGCGAGCGTCGACGAGGACGTGCCGATCGTGCTCGCGGGGCACAGCCAGGGCACCCTCCATCTGCTGCGCCTGCTGCGGGAGGACCTGGCGAACAGCCCGCTGGCAGGGCGGATCGCGGCGATCTACGCGGTGGGCTGGCCCATCTCGGCCGAGCACGACCTGCCTGCCCTCGGCTTTCCCGCGTGCGCCACGCCGTCGCAGGCGGGCTGCATCATGAGCTGGTCCACGTTCGCCGAACCGGCCGATCCCGCCCGCGTGATCGATGCCTACCGCAACTCGCCCGGTTTCGACGGCGAGATGCGCGGCGAAAGCCCGATCCTCTGTACCAATCCGCTCACCGGCGGCATCGGTGGCGAAGCGCCGGCCGAGGCCAACCTGGGAACGCTGATCCCCAACCTCGACTACACGACCGGTGAACTGGTCCCCGGCGCGGTGCCTGCGCGTTGCAACGAGCTTGGCCTGCTGCTGATCGGCGATCCCCCTGAGGTCGGTAGCGCAGTGCTGCCGGGCAACAACTATCACGTCTACGACATCCCGCTGTTCTGGGAGAACGTGAAGCAGGACGTCGCGAAGCGGGTCGAGGCATGGGCGGCGCGGCCCTGATCACCGACAGCAGCGCCGAGTTCGGTGCCGCCCTGCCCGGTGGCGGCGCGCTGCTCGCGCTCGATCTCGGGACCAAGACGATCGGCACCGCCACCTGCGATGCGGGGTGGCAGTTCGCGACCGCGGGCAAGACCCTGCCCCGCGGCAAGTTCGGCCGCGATCTGGAAGCGCTGAGCGCGATCGTGCGCGAGCGCCGGGTGAAAGGTCTCGTCCTCGGTCTGCCGCGCAACATGGACGGGAGCGAGGGCCCCCGCGCGCAGGCGAGCCGCGCCTATGCGCGCAATCTGTCCGACCGCCTCACGCTGCCGATCCTCCTGTGGGACGAACGCTGGTCCACCACCAGCGCCGAGCGCGACCTGATCGGCCAGGACATGAGCCGCAGGAAGCGGGCCGAGCGCATCGACAGCCACGCCGCGGCCGTGATCCTGCAAGGCGCCATCGACGCGCTGACGGGCAGCGCGTTCTAGCCCGCCGCCGCGCGAGAAAGGGTCAGATCACGTACTGCAGCGTCGTTCCGCTCGGTCCGATCGCATAGGCGCAGTCCGGAATGTGGTCGCCATCGACCTGCACCGGGCTGACGCAGCGGTCGAACACGACACGGCGCACGGTGCGAATTTCGGCGAGACCAAGACGGTCGAGAGGGAGGCGCAGCATCGCCGCGCCGGAAAGCGCCAGCGTGCCCAGCCGGGTCGAGCGGCGCAGCGTGATCAGTTCCACCGAATCCGCCACCAGCGCTGCGCGCGGGCTGAGCCGGAACGGACCGGCGTAGAGCGCGCCGTGCGAGGCGATCGCGGCTTCGGCCTGGCAGGAGAAAGGCGTTCCATCGGCGAGTTCGCCGCTGATCGCCATCGTCTCCCGCGGCCAGCGCCGGAGCTGACGCATGATCGCGACGACATAGGCATAGCGTCCGAGCCGCTTCTTGAGGCCGCCGGAGACCTGCGCGACCGCGTGACTGTCCGGCCCGATGCTGAGGCAGGCGACGATCGGCATCTCTCCCAGGCGGTAGAGCGGTGCGCGAACCCATGTTCCGGCGCCCCGCTCCCAGCCGGCAGCGACCTGCGCAGCGAGGCGTTCCGGGTTCCGCGCATAGCCCAGCTCCCGCGCCACCAGGTTGATCGTGCCGGCCGGGGCGATCGCTAGCGGCACGTGCGCTGCAAGCTCGCCCAGCGCCCGCACCGTATCGCGCAGAGTCCCGTCCCCTCCATGAACGCAGACGATGTCCGCCTCGCCGGAGAGCCAGGCGCCGTCGACGCGACTCGCCACCGGCGTCACGGCAACGCCTCGGGCGGAGAAGGCGGCGATCAATGCATCGAGCCGCGCCCGGCGGAAGTTGCCCGCGGCCGGGTTGTAGACAAGGTCCATCTTCATCGCGCCCGCCTTTAGCACTGCGACATTGCCAAATGCCCAAGCTTTTCGACGGTCCGGACGTTCGGTAGCCCGCTTGCCCTGGGGCGCGCAGCAAGCCATAGGCTGCGGGCGAGTCGATGAGCACTCCTAGCGAAAGGCGCGCCACCCCATGAAAGTCCGCATCCATGTCAGTCTCAAGCCCGGCGTGCTCGACCCGCAGGGCCGCGCGGTCCACCACGCCCTCGAAGGCCTTGGCTTTACCGGGGTCGAGGATGTGCGTGTGGGTCGCCTGATCGAACTCGACGTCGCCGATGGCACGAGCGAGGCCCAGCTCGAGGAGATGTGCCGTAAGCTGCTCGCCAACACGGTGATCGAGAACTTCCGCGTCGAAACGGCGGAGGCCGCGTGATGGCCTTCCGCGGCGCCGTCATCACCTTTCCCGGATCCAATTGCGACCGGGACATGGCCGTCGCGCTCGAGAAGGTTTCCGGCACGCCTGCCTTGCGCGTGTGGCATGGCGATGCCGATCTGCCGGAGCGGCTCGACTTCGTCGGCGTCCCCGGCGGCTTTTCTTACGGCGACTACTTGCGCTGTGGAGCGATCGCGAGCCGTAGCCCGATCATGCGCGCGGTGGTCGAGGCTGCCGGGCGCGGCGTACCGGTGCTCGGCGTCTGCAATGGCTTTCAGGTCCTGACCGAAAGCGGGCTCCTTCCCGGCGCGCTGATGCGCAATGCGCAACTCACCTTCACCTGCCGGACCGTTCCGCTGCGGGTGGAAAACAGCCAGTCACTTTTCACCGGCGGTTATGAGCAGGGACAGCAGGTCATGCTGCCCGTCGCGCATCATGACGGCAATTACTTCGCCGACGAAGAGACACTCGACCGGCTGGAGGGCGAAGGCCGCGTCGCGTTCCGCTATCTCGACGCCTGCAACGGTTCGCGGCGCGACATTGCCGGCATTCTGAACACGGCGGGCAATGTGCTCGGCATGATGCCGCACCCCGAGCGCGCGATCGAAGCCGACCACGGCGGAAGTGACGGGCGTGCACTGTTCCAAAACGCCGTGGAGAGCCTGATTGCCGCCTAGCGCGCCCCGCCCTGAGCGGGCCTTTGTCGCCCCATCCGACGCCTGCGAGTAGCCGCAAGCGGCCGTCAAAGCGGCGAGGCCCGGTCTGCCGCCCCGAATCCTGCTGCAAAGCCGGAACTTGCTCCGGCGAGGAGGATTCGGCGTCGTCAACGACCTTACCGGCTGACGCGGGCGTCGCGTGCGGCTATTGTCTTGCCATGCACACCATCCTGAAGCTCGCCGCCGTTCTCGCTATCTTCGGATCGGCGGGCTGCGCAACGCACGAGCCGGTCGTGACGTCGCACGGTGTCCTGCCCCAGGCTGGCACTTATCGCTTCCTCGGGGAAGAGGGCCTTCCGCACCTGCGAAGCCCGATTGCCAAGCAGCTGGCCGAGTTGGGGCTGGAGCAGTCCAACACGCCCGATTATCTGGTACAGATCGGCGCGTCGGAGCGCCCGGCAACGGTGGGAGCGCTGGTGCCCCACTCCGAGCGCCAGCAATGGCTCCGCAGCCCGTCGCTCGGCACCCGGCGGACCGTGCACGGCGTAACCGTAAGCCTCACGGAGAGGACGACGGGCCGGGAGGTTTACCGCTCGGTCGTCGAAGTCAGGGCTGGCCGGCACAAGGAAGCGTCGGAAGACCTCGAGCGGCTCGTGGCCGGGATGCTCATTCCTCGCGACTCTACGGATCGCTCGACAACTCGCTGAGCAGCGGGAGTCCAAGCAGGAAAGTCGCGCCCCGCCCCGGCTGACTTTCGCAACGAACCCACCCGCCATGGCGGCCCGCCACGGTATGGACCTGCGCCAGGCCGAGGCCGACGCCGTCGCCTCGCCCCTTTCCCGGCGCTTGCCGGAACCGTTCGAACAGAGCGGCGAGATGGTCGGGCGGAATCCCGGGGCCTTCGTCGGCAATCCGGCAGATCACGGTCCGGCCGCCCTGCTCCTCGCGCAGGTCGATCGAGCAGTCGAGGCGCCCACCGGGCGAACTGTGATACACCGCGTTGTCGATCAGATTGACCACGGCCCGTGTCAGGAGCGAGCGTTCGCCCGCGACGAAGAGGCAGGCGTCCTCCCCCGTCAACGCAACTTTCAGATCCTTGGCTGCTATGCGCGGCCACAACTGGTCGAGCGCGTCGACGAGCATGTCGGCGGCGTTGACGGGCTCCGGTTCGTAAGGAAGCGATTCAGCGCGTGCGAGCTGAACGAAGCCTTCCGCCAGCGCGATAGTTCGCCGTGCATGGCCCTCGATTCGTTCGGCGATGGCCGGATCGATCCCGTGCCCCTCGGCCTTGTCGAGAAGCGCGAGGATGGACGCCTGGGGCGAGCGCATGTCGTGCGAAAGAAACTGCAGCATGTCTTCTCGCTGGCGCTGAGTCTCCCACAAGGTCGTTATGTCGGTCGTTCGCACGATCCAGCCGAGCAGCTCACCTTGCGCCGATCGGCGCGGCCCCACGCGTATTTCGAAGCAGCGGCCGCTCGCCAGGCGGGCGCGATAGCGGCCCGTTCCTTCCGATGGCGGCCATGGCGGCAGCTCACTCTCTCCGCCGCCCGGCCGGCCCTCGGCCGCAGGGATCGGCTGCAAGCGGGCGTACAACGCGGGAAGAGTCTGCTCGGCGCAGGGAAGCTGCAACTCCTCCACCAGCGCCTCGGCCTCGGTGTTGGCGAGGATTACCTTGCCCTTTCGATCCGCAACGAAGAGGCCGTCGGGCAACTGGCGGAGGCTCTCGGTCACGAAGTGACGCAGGTCGCGACTCTGGCCAATGGCATCGGCCAGAAGCGCCATTTGCCGCGCGACCGGATCCGGCGCCGACGGCAGGGGCGATGCCGGTGCAAGCACATCCGGTTCTGCCCGGAAGCGCTCGAGTTCCCCGATCATGTAGCTGTTCGCGGCTGCCAACCGCCGCCAGCCCCACAACGGGTAGACGATCGCGAGCGCGGCAAGCCCCGGCACGGGCGTCACCCAGAAGCGCAGCGCCAGCAGAGCCACCGCAGCCGTAGCCAGCAGGAGGATGACGAGCCCGGCGATCAGCACGAAGATCGCCGACGGCTGCAGCACTCGCAGCGCGAACAGGAGGAACCAGAGAGGCAGGAGAGCCAGGGCGGCGTGGGGCCAGAACCCCGCCTCCTCTATCATCTTGTCCGACAGGAGACCGTTGAGCAGGTGTGCCTGGATTTCGATTCCGGGCAGAACGCCGCCGGGGTTTCCGCCGCCTGTTGCATAGCGGTCGCCGAGCCCTTCGGCAGTGGCGCCGACGAGGATCAGGCGATTGCGTAGCAGCTCTGCCGGCACTTCGCCGCGCAGGACCGACGATGCACCGATCGTGGGAAAGTGACCGGCGGAGCCGGCGAATGGGATCAGGAGAGGCTCTCCCGCCCGTCCCTCGAGGGGGACCGAGGGATCGGCCGCGTCATGCATCAACGCCATCAGGTGCGGCCAGCGGCCGCGCTCGTCCCCCGCGAGCAGACGCACTCTCCTCACCTTCCCATCGGGATCGACGAGGAGATTGACGTGGCCTATCCCATCCGCCGCCTGACCTACCTCAGGAACCGGTAGGACGATGTCGAACGGCGCGCCGTTCGTACCCGGGGCTCGCATCAGGAGCGGGACGAAGACCTTTGCGGGACCGGCGATGGCCCGGCCCAGTTCGGCGTCGCCCGGCTTGGAATCGAGCAGCAGTACGTCATAGGCAATCGCCGCAGGATCCGCTTCAGCAAGCCTGTCGATCAGCGCCGCCTGCAGGTCGCGCGGCCACGGCCAGGCGCCCGCTTCGCGCATGCCGTGATCATCGATTCCGACGATCAGAATGCGCGGATCGGGATCGCTGCGGTCGAATTGCAGAAGCAGGTCGTACAGCAGCGTGTCGAGCCGCTGTGTCGCACGATCGTGGACGAGGAACAGCGCCAGCGCCGAGGACAGGAGCGCAACCAGCCACCACTCGGTCGCCAGTCGCCGCTTCCCGTTCTGCTGGTTCATCGATCGGCGCTGATGATCAGTCGCTCGACCCGGGACCACTTCTCATACGCCTCGCCATCCACGAACTGGAGCGCCAGGACGCGCCAGTAGTACGTGCCGGGGGGCAGGTCGGTGATGACAAAATGCTGCTCGGTAAGGCCGAGCTCGTCCACCATCGGATCGCGCCCGTCCGCGTGCCGCGAAAGCTGGAACCGGTATTGCCGTTCCCCTTCGCCCATCGTCTCCCAGCGGAAGAGGTGCTGCCGATAATCGCCCCCACGCGACACCTCGACCGAGCCCGCGATATCGTTCAGCCGCCGTTGGAAGCCGTAAGTCTCGTACATGCCTTCCAGGCCCTGATGGTCGAAGGCGGAGATCCGTACAAACCAGGTTCCGTCGCCGACGGCTGGGAGCCGCACTTCGGTATCCGGTGATGTGGCTTCGGCCACCACGTCGAGGAAGCCGGCATCGCTCGCGACCTGAACGTGATAGGCCCGGGCGCCGGACAGCGGGACCAGTTCGAACGCGAGCTCGCGCTCGTCCTGGACTTCTCCCGGCGTTGCGAGACGCGGCGCGCCGAGCAACGAGAGCGGCACGCTCACCTCGGTTTCCGAAGCGACGGCGCCGAAGCCGGCCGTGAGATCGCGGCTTGTCTCCTCCGCTCCGGACATTCGGACTTCGCCCGCGAGCGTCTCGGTCATCGCCCGCTGCTGGTCGGCGTCATAGCGCACCCGAAATTCGGTGCCCCGTACCGCCGAGACGCTGATTGGAGTCGAGATACGGAAGTCGTCGGCCTCGCCCAGCGGGGTGACCACGGCCTTCGCCCGGCCCTGCCGAACCGAGAAGAGCCGTTCGACTGCGCCGGTGAGCGACACCTTGCGCATCCGGCTGACCTGCACTGCGCTTTGCGATGGCAACGCGACTGTGGAGCGGTCGGCAAGGCTCATGGATACGAACGAATTTGCGCCCGTCGTCAGTTCATCCCCTTCGCGCACCGTCATCCCCGCAGACACCGGCAGATCGCGCCCTTTCCGCCGCAGGCTAACGGCCCCCCGAAACGAGACGATCCGGGCGGCGACAGGCTCGTACCTGAGCAGGCGCTTGGGAATGCGCAGGGTACGTCCGACAGGGATTCGCCGCGGGTCGCGAATGCCGTTCAGGCGCTGGACGACCGCGAAATCGCCGACTCGACGAAAATGGCGCTCGGCGAGAACATACAGGTTGTCGCCGGCGCGCATCCTGTAGTGGACGAAATCCGCCTGCTTCGGCGGCTCGGCGCTCGCTGCGATGGGCTGCAGCGAGAATGCAAACAGCAGCAAAAGAAGAATTCGCCAGCGCATGTGCCCCCAACCTACCCGGTCGGTTCTAGCCGGTACCCGTAGCCGTATAGCGGAACAACCCGAAAACCGTGCTCAGCCCGAAGCTTTAGCTTGGCTCGCACCTTGGAGATGTGCGTATCCACGGTTCGCGTCTGGATGTCGGGGTTCCCTCCCCAGACGGCTTCGAAGATATACGAACGTGAGAGGCTGCGGTTGAGGTTGTGGAAGAGGAGAAGCGCAAGCGCGAACTCCTTTCGGGTGACCGGTATCGCTTCGCCATCGAGGCGGATCTGCTTCAACTGGGTATCGAAGCGATAGCGACCGAATTGCTCGGACCTGTTCTTCGGCGGCTCCGGATAGGCACGCCGCGCGACCGCCTCGATCCTGGCGAGCAGAACAGCCGGCTGCACGGGTTTGGTCACGTAGTCATCGATGCCGACCCGGAACGCGGCGAGGATGTCTTCTTCGACCGAACGCACCGTGATCATCACAATCGGCGGCGGTGGCTCGAGCGTCTTGTTCATCCATCGGGCGACCTCGAGGCCCGAGGCGTCCGGAATATTCCAGTCCAGCAGGACCACGTCGGCCGTCTCGCTGCGAAGGAACTTCATCAACTGCCTGCCGCTCTCGAACGCGAAGCAGTGGTGACCAGCTGTCGAGAGCGTCTCGCTCAACTGGACCGCAACGGTGGGGTCGTCTTCAAGGATCGCTATGCGCATCGCTTTCCAGTTTGCCCACGGTGGAACGCTTGGAGCAAGCGTCAGGTTCGCACGAAATGCGGTGTGCGCCTCCGTGCCCGAATTTGCGCCTTCAGGACATCGCGTTCGTGCGTTTTCCAAGAGTTGAGGCACTGATTTCACACTCGTTTACAATTTCAAGACAGCCGCCGGAGCGTCCATCTTGCCTGGCGGATATGCGCTATCGCTCCATTCATCGTTCGTCCCCGACTTCCGATCGCGCCCGCTTCCGTTGCGCTCATGGCCTATTGGCAACCGGCCGGCTATCCCTCGTGACCTAGCGCGCATATTGCGCCTCGACAACGCGCGAAGGCGCGGGTCCAGCGCGAACCAGCCATGCTCGATCGATCACAAGATCAGTCGGAATAAAATGATGGTTATCAGTGCATTAACCTAATGATCTTCGCGCGAATTTTACACTTTTTGACGTGACATCAGACGCGCGGAGGTATCAAGGCAGGCTGCTCCTCGACCAGTTGAAACCAGTATCGGCGCCGCATGAACTTCGCAGTTGATCTCCTTAGCGTGCCGCGCGCCAGTCCGCCGTTGTGCCTGCGGGCACGATCGCGGGAAGTTGACGAGGGTGATTTGCTGCGGGCGGTTTCCCGCGGTCCGGTACCGATCCTGCTCCTGGATCGCGACCTGAGACTCGTCTTCGCGAACGATGCGGCTGCCGGTGCACTGCGCCTGTCGCGCCCAGCGCTTATTGGCGGCAGCCTGGCGGAACTGCTGCCGCACACCGCCGTCCTCGCAAGGCACGCCATGGAATTGCTGGACAGAGGCCGTCCGACCCTGGAATGCGAGATAGGTCACGCCGGCAGGCACTATCAACTCTCCGTCAATCCTCTCACCACGGCCGGTCAGGTCGAAGGGATGATTGTCGCTGCGACCGACATCACGAGGCGGCATCGCGCGACGCGGCAACTGAGGGCGGCGGCACGGCGGCTGGCCGCGCGAACGCGCTGCGATCACCTGACGCAACTGATGAATCGCCGCGGCCTGGACCTCGCATTGCGGCAGAAGACGAAGTCCGCCTCGCGCATGCGGGAGCCGCTTTCGGTGCTCATGGCCGACATTGACTGGTTCAAGAGCTACAACGACGAGTACGGCCATCTCGCCGGTGACCATTGCATCCGCCGTATCGCGAAATGTCTTCGGACCTGTATCGAATCGGCGGGAGGGGAAGCGGCGCGCTACGGCGGTGAGGAGTTCGTCGCGGTGCTGCCCGGTATCAGCCGCGCAGATGCCACGTCGATCGCCGAGCGCTTTCGAGCCGAGGTCGAAGCCCTGGAGATCGCTCACGGTTTCAGCTTGTACGAAGTCGTTACCGTAAGCGTGGGCGCGGCATCCCTCGGACCGGCGATCACCGATCTCCCGACCGACTGGTATCGCGAGGGCATCCTGAGCGCGGCCGACGATGCGCTCTATTGCGCGAAGGCGGACGGACGCAATCGCGTGCGCTCCTTCGGCTGGCGCCTCTAGGCCGGAAGATCCGAAAAGTCGGTCAGCGCGGCGTCGCGCAGGCCGCGCCAGACGTTGCGGGCCTGGACGGTTTCAGCGACGTCATGAACGCGCAGAAGCTGGACGCCGGCGTTCATTCCCGCAATCGCCAGCGCGATACTGCCGCCCCGGCGCTCGTGAGCGGGCGCCTCATTGCTGAGTGCGCCGATCATCCGCTTGCGGCTCGCACCCAGCAGCAGGGGCTGCCCGAGCGCATGAAACAGCGGCAGCGCGTTGAGGAGCGCCAGGTTTTCGCCCAGGCTCTTTCCGAAGCCGATGCCCGGATCGAGCACGATCCGGCCCCGCGGCACACCCGCCTCGACGGCCGCGTCGCGCCTCTCTCGCAGCCAGTCGAACACGTCGAACACGACACTCTCGTAGTCCGCACCGCCGTGGAGGTCGTCGCCCTTTCCCGGCGCATGCACGAGCACGACGGGGCAAGCCCGCGCTGCGACAAGTTCCAGACTGCGCGGGTCGTGGCGCAGCGCCGAAACATCATTGACCATATGTGCGCCGGCGTGGAGCGCGGCGTCCATCACTGCGGGGCGGCGGGTATCCACGCTGATCGCCGCGCCCATTCCCGCGCAGTACTCGATGGCGGGGATCACGCGCGCCAGTTCGTCTCCCTCCCAGACCGCCGGCGCGCCGGGCCGCGTGCTCTCGCCACCCACGTCGACGATCGCGGCACCCGCCTCCAGCATCGCGGCTGCATGGGCACGCCCCTCTTCCGGGTCGTCGAGGAACTTGCCGCCGTCGGAGAAGCTGTCGGGCGTGACGTTCAGGATACCCATGATCTGCGGCTGGTCCAGACGCACCGTTCGCGCGCCCATTTCGATCGGTGGATGCGCCATGCGCAGGTTCGCCCATTGCGCCTCGGCGTCGGCGCCGAACCCGTCGGGCAGCCGCCCAAGCATCTCGTCCACCGTTGCCGGGGTGAAGCGCCAGCGCTCGATCACCTCGCCGTCCCGCCGCAGGATCGCGGCGAAACGGTGCGCATGGGTCAACCCGCCGGCGAGCCGGATGCAATCGCCCTCCTCGCTCTGCGGACTGGGGGCGAGGCCGATCGGGCGGAGGTAGATCTGGTCGGGCATTCGACTCCCCTGCGTATCCCTGCGAAGGCGGGGATCTCGGGCCACGTTGCACCGCGCCGCCTGAGGTCCCCGCCTTCGCGGGGACTCACGATAAAATCAATTCGTGATCCGCAGGATCAGTCCTCCGTCGCCAGCAGATAGAGCTGCCGCGCCGCGTCAATCGGTTTCACCTCGCCACCGCTCTCGTAGTGCCAGAAGGTCCAGCCGTTGCAGCTCGGCGCGCCTTGCAGTTCCTTGCCGAGCCCGTGGATCGAGCCGGTCTGCTTACCATAGGCGAGCGAGCCGTCGGCCCGCACCGTCGCGACCCAGCGGCGCTTCTTGTCGAAGATCTCCGTGCCGGGCTGGATCATTCCATTCTCGACCAGCGCCCCGAAGGCGACCTTCGGCGCGCTCTTGCGGCTCTGCATGGTGGCGAGGGCGCTTTCGTCGAGCGGCAGCTCCTTTTCGATCCGCTTGAGCGCGGCTTCGCGATAGAGACCCTCGCGCTCGCAGCCGATCCATTGGCGCCCCAGCCGCTTGGCGACCGCGCCGGTGGTGCCGGTGCCGAAGAACGGGTCGAGCACGACGTCGCCGCGCTCCGTCGTGGCCAGCAGCACGCGGTAGAGCAGCGCTTCGGGCTTCTGCGTCGGGTGGACCTTGTGCCCGTCTTCCTTGAGGCGTTCCTGGCCGCCGCAGATCGGCAGGACCCAGTCGCTGCGCATCTGGAGCTCGTCGTTGAGCGTCTTCATCGCGCGATAGTTGAAGTGGTACTTCGCCTTCTCGCCCTGGCTCGCCCAGATCAGCGTCTCATGCGCGTTGGTGAAGCGCGTGCCCTTGAAGTTGGGCATCGGGTTCGCCTTGCGCCAGACCACGTCGTTGAGGATCCAGAAGCCGAGATCCTGCAGGATCGCGCCGACGCGGAAGATATTGTGATAGCTGCCGATCACCCACAGCGCGCCGTCGGGCTTGAGGATACGCTTCGCCTCGGCCAACCAGGCACGGGTGAAATCGTCGTACGCCTTGAAGCTGTCGAACCGGTCCCACTCGTCGGTCACCGCGTCCACATGGCTGCCGTCGGGCCGGTTGAGGTCGCCGCCGAGCTGGAGATTATAGGGCGGATCGGCGAAGACGAGATCCACGCTGGCATCGGGCAGCGAGCGCATCGCCTCTACGCAGTCGCCGCCGAGAATCTGCCCCAGCGGAAGCGCGCGCGGCGGCGCGACTGCTTCGGCCAGACGCGGCGGGCGCGTCTTCGTGATCTCCAGAACGCTCAAAGCAAATCCCCCGTTTCCGTAGTTATCCACAGGGTGAGTCCAAGCGGACTCCGCGTCAAGCGAGGAATTTGCGCCCGGTATGATTAACGCCCGGTAACCTGCGGAGGAACGAAAAGAGTCCGCCACAAGATGTTGAGTCTGTACAATTCAGATGGACTCGACATGCTGCGGGTGTTGCCGGAAGGACTCGCTCGTCAGAACAGTTCCATCTGCGCGACCGGCGCGAAGCTGCGGCGATGGAGCGGGGTTGGGCCGTGATTGCGCAGCGCCTCGACATGGTCGGGCGTGCCGTAGCCCTTGTTGCGCTCCCACCCGTAATGGGGATGTTTGCGGGCGGCCTCGATCATCATGCGGTCGCGCCATTCCTTGGCGACGATCGACGCGGCGGAGATCGCCGGCTCCTTGGCATCGCCGCCCACGATCGGCCGCGCCGCCCAGCGCCATTCCGGCCGGCGACCGTGGGGGGTGAGGTTACCGTCGACCAGCACCTCGTCGGGATCGCACGCAAGCACCTCCGCCAGCCGTGCCACCGCCAGGGTCATCGCGAGCATCGTCGCCCCGAAGATGTTGAGCCGGTCGATATCTTCGACTTCGACAACGCCGATGCCCCACGCGCAGCGGCGACGAATCGTGACATCGAGCCGGCCCCGCGAGTTGGCGCAAAGCTTCTTGGAATCGTCGAGCCCCGCCGGTCGCGGCTTGCACAGCGCCACGGCAGCGGCCACAACCGGGCCGGCCAAAGGTCCTCGCCCTGCCTCGTCGACGCCGACGATGAGCGGGGCAGACCCAAACGCGTGATGAGGAGTTCCACTGAACATGACGAAATCTGCGATTCTCGCCGCGGTCATATCGCCGTGTGCGCTCTTCTCCGCAAGCTGCAGCGCGGAACCCGCTGGGGATAGCCCTGCGCCCGATGCTGCCGCGACACCGGTCGGCGAGGACGTGACCGTTACCCCTGCGGAGGAATTCAGGGCGGTGTCCCTCGGCACCTTCGACGAACCCTGGGCCGCCGCATTCGCGCCGGGCACCAGCGTTCTGTTCATCACCGAAAAGGCCGGGACGATGAAGTTCGTCGACACCGGGACCGGGCGAACCGGCACCGTCACCGGAATGCCGGAGGTCGACTATGGCGGCCAGGGCGGCCTCGGCGACGTGGCGTTCCTTCCCTCCGAAAGTTCGGAGACGCTCGATCGCCGGACGATCTATCTCACCTGGGCCGAGGCGGGCGAAGGCGATACGCGCGGGGCAGCGCTCGGCAGGGGCACGCTCGTCTGCGAGCAGGCCGATGCCTGCGCCGTCGAGGGCCTTTCGGTGATCTGGCGCCAGCAGCCGAAAGTCACCGGCCGCGGCCACTATTCGCACCGCATCGCCTTCTCGCCCGACGGGCAATACCTCTTCCTCGCCTCGGGCGACCGGCAGAAGATGGAGCCGGCGCAGGATCTGTCGAACAACCTCGGCAGCGTTCTGCGGCTGACGCTCGACGGCGAGCCGGCGCCCGGCAATCCCTTCGCGGAACGCGGCAGCCCCTCCGACGAGATCTGGTCGTACGGCCACCGCAACATTCTCGGTCTGCAGTTCGATGCGGAAGGTCGGCTGTGGGACCTCGAGCACGGACCGGCCGGCGGCGACGAGCTCAACCTCGTCGTGCGCGGCGAGAACTACGGCTGGCCGGTCGTGTCGGACGGCGTTCACTACGGCGGCGACCCGATTCCCGACCACAGCACCCGCCCCGAATTCCACGCGCCGGCGCTCAGTTGGGATCCGGTCATCGCGCCGGGCGACTTCGTGTTCTACTCCGGCAAGCTCTGGCCCGAGTGGAAGGGCCAAGCCATCATCGGTGCAATGAAGCCGACCGCGATCGTGCGCGTCTCGATCGAGGGCCAGAAGGCGACGGAGGCTGGCCGGTACCCATTCGAAAAGCGTGTGCGCGACATCCTCGAAGGGCCCGACGGCGCCCTCTGGATACTCGAGGATCGCGAAGGCGGGCGTCTCATCAAGTTGACGCCTCGCTAGACGCAAAGCTGCACGCGACGCCCGCGAAGGCGAATTTGATCGACAGCGGCGCGCGCCGCCCCTAACGGCGCGCGCCTATGGCGACGATCGTCCCCCTTGCCAACGTAGAGGCCACGCTGATCGAGGCGCTGCTCGACCGCGCGTTCGGGCCGGACCGCCATGCCCGCACCGCCTACCGCATCCGCGAGGGCACCGACTGGCTGCCCGCCCTCAGTTTCGCCCTGGCGGATGACGACTATCTGGTCGGAACGATCCAGCTCTGGCCGGTTGCACTGACCGACCCGGAGGGCCGGGCGCATCCGATGATCATGGTCGGCCCCGTCGCGGTCGTGCCCGAACGGCAGAACGAAGGTTTCGGCAAGGCGCTGATGCTTGCCGTCCTGGGGGCCCTCGAACCCGGTGCCCTGCCGCAGGTGATGATCGGCGATCCGGAATACTATGGCCGCTTCTTCGGCTTCACCGCTGCGCCGACCGGCGGCTGGCACTGTCCCGGCCCCTACGATCCCGCGCGCCTGCTGGTCCGGTGCGACAATCCGGCGGTACTCCCGGCAGAAGGCATGTTGGGCCCCTGGCCCGAGACCTTGGCGAATTGATCGCGCCGTGGCATCGCACTGCCGATGCCATACCAACCGCCCCCCGAACTTGCCGGACTGACGCTCGACCAAATCGCCGAGCAGGTCGCGGCGCGCAAACTGCCACCGGTCGAGGAATGGCGTCCGGAGAGCTCGGGCGACAGCCGCATGCGGATCGCGGCAGACGGCACCTGGTATCACGACGGCGGCCCCATAACCCGCCAGGCAATGGTGCGCGCCTTCTCCGGACTGCTCACGCGCGACGACAATGGACGGCACTGGCTCGTCACCCCGTTCGAGAAGCTATCGATCGAGGTCGAGGATGCGGCCTTCATCGCAACCGACGTGGTACGGCGCGATGGCGATCTCGCCTTCCGCCTCAACACCGACGAACTGATCGTCGCCGGGCGGGACAACCCGCTACGTGCCGGCGACCAGATCGAAACGCCCGCGATCTATCTCGGCGTACGGCGCGGGTGCGAGGCGCGGCTGAACCGCAGCACCTGGCAGCAACTCGCCGAGATCGCACTGGCCGAAGGCGACGGACGGACGGTGACGAGCCGGGGCGAGACCTTCCCTCTCTTGCCGCAATGAGCTCGCTTTTCGACCGCCTCGAAGCCCTGTTCGAACAGGGGCACCGCGCGGACATTCCCGACCTGCTGACCGACGAGCGCTTTGCCGACGCCAGCCGTACGGCGGACGCGGCGGTGCTGATCGCGGTGACCGACCGCCCCTCACCCGGCGTGATCCTGACGCAGCGCCCGCACGGCATGCGCGATCATCCTGGGCAAGTTGCCTTTCCCGGCGGCAAGATCGACCCGGGCGAAACGGCGGTCGAGGCCGCCCTGCGCGAAGCGGAGGAGGAGCTCTCCATGCGCCCGGGCGACGTGCGCGTGATCGGCAGGACCGACCGCTACCAGACGGGCACCGGATTCGACGTGACGCCGGTGCTCGGCGTCATTCCCCCCGATCTGCCGCTCGTCGCCAACCCGGGCGAGGTCGAGGCATGGTTCGAGGCGCCGCTCGACCTGCTGCTCGACCGAGAAAACTGGACCGAGCACGAGGTCTTCTGGCGCGGGGCGACCCGGCGCTACCTAGAGTATCATTACGAGGGCTTCCGTATCTGGGGGGTGACCGCGGCGATCATCGCCAATCTCGCCCGCCGCCTCGAATACAAGGCGTTGTTCGATGGCTGAGCGCCTGCCCCCCGCGGAATGGACGCAACGCCCGGATCTTGCCGCGCTAGTCGCAGCCATGGGCGCGGACAACGTTCGCTGGGTCGGGGGCGCGGTGCGCGACGCGCTGCTCGGGCACGAGGTGCGCGATGTCGACGCTGCCACCCCGCTCGAGCCGGCGACCGTGATCGACCGGCTGCGAACGGCCGGGATCAGGACGGTCCCGACCGGGATCGACCACGGCACCGTCACCGCGGTCCTGCCCGGCGGGCCGGTGGAAATCACCACGCTCCGCCGCGACGTCTCGACCGACGGGCGCCGCGCGACAGTCGCCTTCGCACGGGATTGGCGCGAAGACGCCGCCCGCCGCGATTTCACGATCAACGCGCTCTACGCCGCACCCGACACACTCGAGATCTTCGACTGGTTCGGCGGGCTCGCCGATCTGGCCGCCCAGCGCGTGCGGTTCATCGGCGAGGCGCGCCAGCGCATTCACGAGGACCACCTCCGCATCCTGCGCTATTTCCGCTTCCAGGCGCGCTTCGGCGCCGAGCTCGATGCCGAGGCGGAGGAAGCCTGCGCCGCGCTCGCCGCGACGCTCAAGGGCCTTTCGCGGGAGCGGGTCGCGGGCGAACTGCTCAACCTGCTCGGCCTCCCCGATCCAGCGGACACGGTCGCACGAATGCTGGCGCTGGGTGTGCTGCCCGTCGTGCTGCCCGAAGTCGGCACGACCGGTGTCGAGGCACTCCGCCGCCTGATCGCCAATGAAGACGCGGCGGGCATCCCCCCAAACCCGATCCGGCGCCTGGCCGCTCTCCTGCCCGCGCTTTCGCCGGTCGCAGAAGCCGTCGCCGCGCGGCTGCGGCTTTCCAAGGCCCAGCGAGAACGGGTCACCCGAGCCGCGGCGCGCCGGGCAGACGATGCCTTGCAGCCGCGTGCGCTCGCTTATCGCGAAGGCATCGACAGCGCGATCGACAGGCTGCTGCTCACCGGCGGCAACGTCGCACCGCTGATCGACTGGGATGTTCCTCAACTTCCGCTCAGGGGCGGCGAGATCGTGGCCCGAGGTGTTGCCGCAGGGCCTGAGGTGGCGCGCGTGCTGCGGAAGGTCGAATCTCAATGGATCGACGAAGGGTTTCCCACGCGCGACAGGGTGAACCGTATCGTGGATGAGGTGCTTCGAGAGCTCTGAGGTTGCTTCATCGCACTTTAATGTGGAAATGGTAGCACGTGTTCATAGCCGTCAGGCAGGACATGCCATCGCGTGCCTCGCTCGCGGTGGACCTTCCGCCCGATTTATCGGGCATGCGGGTTCCTGCTCTTGTAGCGGGGCGCAAGGCGCCGAAGGGCTTTCAGACCTTCTGAAGGGTGCACCCGTGATCCAATCTGGCTGGTACTCGTGCGGGTCTCGCGTCGTACAGCTTTGCGTTTGATACGAATTATAACGGAGTGGAATTATGAAGTTCTCGAAAATGGCCATCACAGCCATCGCTGCCGCCGGGATCGCGACAGCGGCCTACGCCCAGGGCGTCACCGCCGGCGCCACCGTCTACGGCCCCGAAGGCAACGCGGTCGGGACCATCGAAAGCGTCGCCGATGGCGTCGTCACCGTCGATACCGGCAAGCACAAGGCGCCGCTGCCTGCCAACGCCTTTGGCGAGGGTGAACAGGGTCCGACCATCACCGTCACCAAGGCCCAGCTCAACGCGATGCTCGACGAGCAGGTCGCCGCGGCCAATGCCAAGCGCGATGCGGCGCTGATCGAGACGGCCACCGTCGTCACGGCGGACAATCAGCCGCTCGGCATCGTCGAGAGCATCGAGGGCGACAACGTGATCGTCGCGCGCAGCGAGGGAGATGTGAATCTCCTGCGTGAGCACTTTGCCGTCAACCAGAACGGGCAGCTCATGGCGCTGTTCACGGCCGCGCAGATCGACGAGGCCGTCGCGGCGCAGACAGCTGCAGCGGGCGGATCGGATTCTTCGGCGGGGGCCAGCCAGTAAGCCTCGACCTGATGTTACCGCGGAAAGAGCCGGGTGTGGAGAATGTCCACGCCCGGCTCTTTCCGTTTCAACGCCCGTTCTCGAAACGATTGTCCTTCGGGAAACCCTGCGGCGGCAGGCGGCCTGCCGCGCCGCGCGCGACCTTCCACTGCCAGATCTCGCCTTCGGTCCGGGTGCGGCCGGTCTCACCGCCCATCGTCCAGCTCAGACCGTCGGCAAGGGTGAAGGTTATCGCGTCGGAAAGCCCACCATCGCGATAACGCTGCAGAGTAACACCCTGACCGCGCGCGAGCATCGGCAGTTCCTCTAGGTTGAAGACCACCAGCTTGCGATTGTCGCCCACGACGGCGACGTGATCGTGCGCTTCGGCGATCTCGCGCACGACGCGCAGCTTCGCCCCGGCCTTGAGATTGACGACCTGCCGCCCTTTGCGCGTCTCGGCGAGAATCTCGTCGGTCGCCGCGGCGAAACCCTTGCCCGTCGTCGCGGCGAGCAGGAGTTGCCCCTTGGGCTTGTGAACGATCAGGCCGACGACCTGCGCCTCCGGATCGATGTCGAGCATGTTGCGGATCGGTTCGCCGAAACCGCGCGCGCCGGGGAGCTTGTCGGCGCCGAGCGTGTAGATGCGTCCGTCGTCCGCCACGACGAGGAGCTTGTCGGTCGTCTGCGCGTGGACCGCGAAGGCGGGCCCGTCGCCCTCCTTGAACTTGAACTCGCCCGCGAGATCGACGTGTCCCTTGGCGCCGCGGACCCAGCCCTTCTGCGACAGGATCACCGTCACCGGCTCCTTCTCGATCATCGCGTCCATGCTGAATTCGACCGCGGGCGCGGCCTCGGCCACGGTCGTGCGGCGGCGGCCGAGCGCGGTGTCCTCGCCATATTCCTTGCGCAAGGCATTGAGGTCCCGCTTGAGCCGCGTTCGCTGCCGCGCGGGGCTGTCGAGCAGCTTAGTGAGCTCGTCCTGCTCCTTCAGCAGCGCATCCTTCTCCTGCCGCAGCTGCATCTCCTCCAGCTTGCGCAAGCTGCGCAGCCGCATGTTGAGGATCGCCTCGGCCTGGCGGTCGGTGAGATTGAACTCCGCCATCATCACCGGCTTGGGCTCGTCCTCGGTGCGGATGATCTCGATCACCCGATCGAGGTTGAGGAAGGCGATGATGTAGCCCTCGACCAGCTCCAATCGCCGGGCGATCTGTTCGAGCCGGTGGCGGCTGCGGCGCTGGAGGATGTCGATCTGGCTCGCGGTCCAGTGCGTCAGCAGCTCCTTCAAGCCCATGACCATCGGCGTGCGGTGCGCGTCGAGCACGTTCATGTTGAGACCGAAGCGGGTCTCGAGATCGCTCAGCTTGTAGAGCGATTCCTTGAGCAGCTCCGGATCGACATTGCGGCTGCGCGGGACCAGCACGAGGCGGATCTTCTCGTCGCTCTCGTCGCGAATGTCCTCGAGGATCGGCAGCTTCTTGTCGGCGATGAGCTGCGCGATCTGCTCGATCAGCTTGCCCTTCTGCACCTGGTAAGGGATTTCGCTGACGACGAGCTGCCACTGGCCGCCGCCCAGCCGCTCGATCCCCGCGTCGCGATCCTCCGCCTTCTCCGCCTCCGCCGCGTGGAAGCGCGCCCGGACGCGAAAGCTGCCGCGCCCGGTCTCGTAGGCCTGGGAGATCATCTCCGGACTGTCGACGATCAGCCCGCCGGTGGCGAAGTCCGGCCCCTGGAACAGCTCCATCAGCCGCGCGTGCTCGACATGTGGATTGTCGATCAGCTCCAGCGTCGCGTCGATCACCTCGGCGACGTTGTGGCTCGGGATGTTGGTCGCCATGCCGACGGCGATGCCGCTGGCGCCGTTGGCGAGCAGGTTGGGGAACAGCCCCGGGAAGATCTCCGGCTCCTGCTCCTCGCCATTGTAGGTCGGTATGAACTCGACCGTGCCCTCGTCGAGCCCTTCCATCAGGCGCAGGGCGGTCTTGGTCAGCCGCGCCTCGGTGTAGCGGTAGGCCGCGGCATTATCGCCGTCGATATTGCCGAAGTTCCCCTGCCCCTCAACCAGCGGATAGCGCAGCGCAAAGTCCTGCGCGAGGCGCACCATCGCGTCGTAGACGCTCGCGTCGCCATGCGGGTGATACTTGCCGATCACGTCGCCGACCACGCGGGCGGACTTCTTGAAGGCGGAGGACGGGTCGAGCTTGAGCTGCCGCATCGCCCACAGCAGCCGGCGGTGGACCGGCTTCAGCCCGTCGCGCAGATCGGGCAGCGAGCGTGCGGTGATCGTCGAGAGCGCATAGACCAGATAACGCTCTTCCAGCGCGGAATCGAACGGCGCATCGACGATCGCGTCGAAGGGATCTTTTTCGTCTTGCAGGGTCGCCATGCTCCTCGCCCTAGCAGCGCCACGCCCCGGCTAACAGAGCGGAACGGTGCGGTTTCCCCACACGTTGCGGCGACACATCAAGCGGAAAGGAGATCACCATGAAACGCGTTCTCATCCTCGCCACGGACGGCTTCGAACAATCCGAGCTGATGGACCCGCGCGAGAACCTCCAGCAGGCCGGAATCGAAACCGTCGTCGCAAGCCTCGAAGACGGTGAAATCCGCGGCTGGAAGGAGAAGGACTGGGGCGAAAGCGTCAAAGTGGACCTCACCGTCGGCGAAGTCGGCGTCGGCGACTATGACGCGCTGCTGCTCCCCGGCGGGCAGATCAACCCCGACATCCTGCGAATGAATGAGAAGGCGGTCTCGATCGTGCGCGAGTTCGACGCCGCCGGCAAGCCGATCGCCGCGATCTGCCACGCGCCGTGGCTGCTCGCCGAGGCCGGCATTGTCGAGGGTAAAACCGTGACGAGCTGGCCGTCGATCCGGACCGACCTCAAGAACGCGGGCGCGGAGGTCGTCGATCGCGAGGTGGTGACCGATGGCAATCTCATCACGAGCCGCCGCCCCGACGACATTCCCGCCTTCTCCGAGGCTCTGATCGAGCGTCTGCAGTCCGATCGGCGGGACGCCGCTTAGCGGACAAACAGGCTCGCCAGCTCGATGTGGGTCGACCAGACGAACTGGCCCACCGGGCGAACACGCTCCAGCCGGTAGCCGGCTTCGACGAGCCGCGCCGCATCGCGGGCCCAGCTCGAGGGGTTGCAGCTTACGTACGCGATCCGCGGCACGGCGCTTTCGGCGAGGCGCGCGACCTGCTCTCGCGCGCCGGCACGGGGCGGGTCGAGCAGGACGGCGTCGAAGCGGCCGAGTTCTTCGGGCTGAAGGGGATTGCGGAACAGGTCGCGGTGCATGGCGTGGACCGCCCTTCCCGATCTGCCCGCGGCCGACTTGCACGCGAGATGGGCGTCGCGCGCGGCCTCGACCGCCAGCACTTTCGCGGTTTCGGCCAGCGGGAACGAGAACGTGCCGAGGCCCGCGAACAGGTCGGCGACCACGCCGGCACCGACGAGCCATTCGCGCACGGCACCGGCAAGCGCCGCTTCGCCATCAGCGGTGGCCTGGAGGAAGCTGCCGCTGGGGAAGCCCACCGGAATGCCCGAAAGCGAGACCGTCACCGGCTCCGGCTCCCACACCGGCTCGGGGCCATAGCCCTGATCCAGCGTGAGCCGCGCGAGCCGGTTCTCCTGCGCGAAAGCGAGCAGCGCTTCGGTTTCCTCGAGGCCCTCGACAGGCAGGTTCGCGATCGCACAGTCCACGCCCTGGTCCGTCAGCGCCAGCTCGATATCGACCGAGAAGCGCCCCTTGCGGCGCGCAAGCAGCGCGCGAAGCGCGGGCACGAGCGCGAACAGCTCCGGCCGCAGGATATGGCACTCGCGCATGTCGACGACGCGGTGCGAGCCCGCCTCGCGGAAGCCGATCACCGGCTTTCCCCCGGCGGAGAGCGCGTGCAGCGTGCACCGGCGGCGGCTGCGCGGCGGCGAGAGATGGGGCGCGAGCAATTCGCCGATCGCCACGCCCTGCGACTGCGCGGCGAAGGCGACCCGCTCGCCGACATAGCGTGCGATCGATGGCTCGTCGCAATGCTGGAGCTGGCATCCGCCGCAAGTGCCGAAATGGCGGCAGGGCGGAACCGCATGGTGCAGGCCAGGCGCTAGCGATCCGTCGGGCAGGAGCACGTCGCCGGGCGCGGCATAGGGCGCGTGCCGCCCATCGGCGGTGACGCCATCGCCCTTGGCGGCGATGCGGACGATCTCGGATGCTTCGGTCACAGGAAGCGCGCGTAGGCGGGTTTGACGGCGTGCGCCAGTTCGTCCGCGATGAACGCCGCACCGGCGATCCGCGCGGCCTCGTGCTGGAGCCAGACGGCCTGCTCCGCGGCTTCGAACGCCGGGAGCCCGGTGGCCATGCGGCTCGCAGCGATTCCCGCGAGCACGTCGCCGGTGCCCGCTGCCGAAAGCCAGCTCGGGCCCGGAGCGAACAGACGCACTCGTCCGTCAGGAGCGCAGAGCACGGTGTCGGGCCCTTTGGCGAGCACCGTCAGTCCGCTCGCCTCGGCCAACGCCCGGGCCTGCGCGCGCTTTCCCTGGGCGGAAATCCCGTAGGTCTCGCATAGCTTCGCAAGCTCGCCCTCGTGCGGCGTGGCCAGTGTCTCGCGGGTAAAGACCTGGCGCTCGAGCAGCCCCAGCGCTTCGGCATCGAGAACCAGCGGCCCGCCACGCGCCAGCGCGGCTGCGAGCCGGGCTTTCGCGGCGTCGTCGCGCCCCAGGCCTGGCCCTGCGAGCACGGCGCCGATCCGCTCGTCGCCGAGCGCCTCGTCGAGGCGCGCGTCGCTGACCACCAGCGCCGCGGGCGTGGCCGGATGCGAATGGTCGGCGAGCAGCCTGACGTTCCCCGCCCCTGCGCGCATCGCCGCCTGTGCCGCGAGCAGCGCGGCGCCGGGCATCGCTCCGCCGACCACCGCGAGCAGCCCGCGGCGGTACTTGTGCGCATCAGGCGCGGGCGGTTCGAAGCGCGGGCGCGCGGACAGCGATGCCGCGGCCCCGATATCGCCGATGCCGATGTCGATCAGCCGCCGCGCGCCCATCGCGGCGGAAGAGGGCATCGTCCAGTGCGCGAACTTCCATGCGCCGAGCGCGAGCGTCAGGTCGTAGCGCGGCAGTCCGTCGTTGAGCTGCGCCCCGCTGTCGCTCTCGACGCCGCTCGGCAGATCGACCGCGACCGCCTGGCCGTGGCTCGCCGCGAGGCCGCCCAGCAAGGCAAGCAGATCGTCCGACAGCGGCCGCGTCAGCCCGCTGCCGAACAGGCAATCGACCAGCACGGCGCCGCGCCGTCCCTCGCCCGATGTCGCCATACCGCCGCGATAAAGCCCGCGCGCGTTCCTCGCCGCATCGGTCCTCGGTTCGATCGGCGCGACGACAACCACGTCGAGTCCGCGCTCGTGCAAAACCTGCGCGATCACGTAACCGTCGCCGCCGTTGTTGCCGGGCCCGCAGAGCACCGTCACCGGCCGTCCCGACGCGATGCGCCAGACCCATTCCGCGGCGCCGCGGCCGGCGCGCTGCATCAGTTCATCGACACTGGTTCCGCCGTCGATCAGCGCCTGCTCGGCCGCCCGCATTTCGGCGACCGTGAGAACCGAATCACTCCCCCGCATCGCTGCCTTGCTGCGGGCGTGCGGGGAAGCGGTAGCGGTCGCCCGCCACGCTGACTTCCAGCAGTTCGCCCGTCAGTTCCTGTTCCACCGGATCCGCCCCGTCGAACGCTGCGAGCCCGCGTCCATCTGGCATTTGCTCGAAGCGGCGAAAGCCGCCGTCGGGGTGGCGGACGGTGAGCACGGCCACGCCGTCCGCTTCGCCGCGTTCCACCAGGCAGTCGGCCCCGAATTCGGCGCCCGGCCCGATCGCGCATTCGATCCGCTGCGCACCTTCCTCCGCCTGCGCCTGCACCGCAGCATCGCCCGAGGAGCAGGCGGCGAGCGCCAGCGCCCCTGCGATGGCGGTGGAGACGCGCGTCACTTGCGCTCCAGCTGCGAGACGTCGCGCACCGCGCCGCGCGCGGCGCTGGTGGTCATCGCGGCATAGGCCCTGAGTGCGGTCGAGACCTGCCGCTTGCGCTTCTCCATCGGTTGCCATGCCGCATCCCCCTTCGCGTCCATCTCCGCGCGCCGCCGCGCGAGTTCGTCATCGGTGACGTCGAGATGGATCGTTCGTCCGGGAATGTCGATCACGATCGTGTCGTCGTCCCGAACCAGGCCGATCTCCCCGCCCTCGGCCGCCTCGGGCGAAACATGGCCGATCGAGAGGCCCGAGGTGCCGCCGGAGAAGCGCCCGTCGGTCAGCAGCGCACAGGCCTTCCCTAGGCCTTTCGATTTGAGATAGCTCGTCGGATAGAGCATTTCCTGCATGCCCGGCCCGCCGCGCGGTCCTTCGTACCGGATCACGACTACATCGCCTTCCTTGACCTGGTCCATCAGGATTCCCGTTACCGCCGCGTCCTGACTCTCGTAGACTTTGGCCGGACCGGAGAACCTCAGGATGCTCTCGTCCACCCCCGCGGTTTTCACGATGCAGCCGTCAGCGGCGATGTTGCCGTAAAGCACGGCAAGCCCGCCATCCTTGCTGAAGGCGTGCTCGGCCGAACGGATGACGCCGCCCTGGCGGTCGAGATCGAGTTCGCTCCACCGGCGATCCTGGCTGAACGCGGTCTGCGTCGGCACGCCGCCGGGCGCGGCGCGGAAGAATTCCTGCACCGCCGGGCTGTTGGTGCGCGCAATGTCCCAGGAATCCAGCGCATCGGCCAGCGTGGGGCTATGGACCGTCGGAACCGCGGTGTTGAGCAGCCCCGCGCGGTCGAGCTCCCCGAGGATCGCCATGATGCCGCCGGCGCGGTGAACGTCCTCCATGTGGACGTCGGATTTGGCCGGTGCGACCTTGCTGAGGCACGGCACCCCGCGCGAGAGCCGGTCGATATCGGCCATGGTGAAGTCGACGCCCGCCTCGTGCGCCGCGGCGAGCAGGTGGAGCACGGTGTTGGTCGACCCGCCCATCGCGATATCGAGGCTCATCGCATTCTGGAACGCGGACTTGTCGGCGATCGTGCGCGGCAGGACGCTCGCGTCGTCCTCCTCGTACCAGCGGCGGCAGAGCTCGACGACCAGCCGCCCTGCGCGCAGGAACAGCGCCTTGCGGTCGGCATGGGTCGCCAGCGTCGATCCGTTGCCCGGCAGCGAGAGGCCCAGCGCTTCGGTCAGGCAGTTCATCGAGTTGGCGGTGAACATGCCCGAGCACGAGCCGCAGGTCGGGCATGCCGAACGCTCGATCGTGGCGACTTCCTCGTCCGTGTAGCTTTCGTCGGCGGCGGCAACCATCGCGTCGACCAGGTCGAGCGCGACTTCCTTGCCCTTCACCACGACCTTGCCTGCCTCCATCGGGCCGCCCGAGACGAACACGACCGGGATATTGATCCGCAGCGCGGCCATCAGCATCCCGGGCGTGATCTTGTCGCAGTTCGAGATGCAGACCATCGCGTCGGCGCAGTGAGCGTTGACCATGTACTCGACGCTGTCGGCGATCAGGTCGCGGCTCGGCAGCGAGTAGAGCATGCCGTCGTGGCCCATCGCGATCCCGTCGTCGACGGCGATCGTGTTGAACTCCTTCGCCACGCCGCCCGCGGCCTCGATCTCGCGCGCGACCATCTGGCCGAGATCCTTGAGGTGGACGTGGCCGGGCACGAACTGGGTGAACGAGTTGACCACCGCGACGATCGGCTTGCCGAAGTCGTCGTCCTTCATTCCCGTCGCGCGCCACAGCCCGCGCGCGCCGGCCATGTTGCGGCCGTGGGTCGAAGTGCGGGAGCGGTAGGCGGGCATGACGAATTCCAGATGTTGGGGGGTTGGGCTTCCGGCCACCCCTAAAGCATCGCGCGCAGCGGTCGAAAGGGAAATTCTTTTGCCGGCAACAGCTCTCAAGTGCCCTTCAGGGCAAGCACGGTCCGGCGAGCGACATCCGCCACGAGCGCCGCCCAGCGCGCCTGGTCGGCCTCGCGCTCGATCATGTCCTGTCGGACCTCGATGGTGAGATAAGGTCGACCGAGCGCCTCGGCATGGCGGTCCATCGTCGCATTGAGCTGCTTGCCCGAATAAGGCTGGTTATCGCCGACGATCAGCCCTTCCTCCGCAAACAGCCGGATGGCGTGCCGCGCGGCGCGATCATCGTGGTTGTAGAGCAGAGCGACCTCCCAGGGCCGCTCTTCACCGCCACTTTCCATCTGGGGCGTGAAGCTGTGTAGCGCGACGATCAGTTCGGGCTGCGCCTCGTCGAGCCATTCGCCAAGCGCGACGTGATACGGACGGTGAAAGCGTTCCAGCCGCCGCTCGATGTTCGCTCCGATATTACCGGGGATCAGGTGCCCGTCGCTCTTCTGCGGGACGACCCCGGGCGAGTCCTCCTCGCGATGGAGATCGCAAACCAGCCGGCTGATGCACGCGATATGAGCGGGAATGTCGTGGCGCCGCGCCATTCGCTCGGCGACCCCTTCGACGCCGATATCGAGCGCAATGTGCTTCTCGAGCAGCGCGGGATCTATGCCGAGTTCGATGTCGCGCGGGACATGGTTCGAGGAGTGATCGGCGACGCAGACGATACCGCCGCGAATGGCTTCGCCGACGCGGCGGTAGGGGGAGGCCTCTGTCATCTGAGTCTGCCCCGCATCTGCCACCACTTCGGATTGCTATTCGCGATTGCCACGGCTGCCGCGTCGCGTTCTTCAAGGTTCTCGAACAAGGCGAAGCAGGTGGCGCCGGAACCGGACATGCGGTGGAGAAAGGCCCGTGTCCCTCGCAGCGCTGCGAGAATGTCTGCGATCGCGGGGCATTGCCCGATAGCCGGCGCTTCGAGACCGTTGCGCCCCTCGCGCGCGATCTGCGATGCCGGGCCATCCGGCAGAGCGCCGCAGTCCCGCCCGTCCCAGGCCGCGAAGACCGCAGCTGTCGCGAGCGGCGCGCGCGGGTTCACCAGCAACACGGGCGTGCCGGCGAGATCGTTCGCGAGGGAGGCAAGATCGGTCCCGGTGCCCCGGCCGATACAGGCCTCGCTCTCGACGCAGGCGGGAACGTCCGCTCCGAGAGCGGCGGCACGTTCGCGCCAGTCGTCCGGCAAGCCGTAGCGTTCGCGGATCATCCGGAACACCGCACCCGCATCGGCGGAGCCACCGCCCAACCCCGCGGCAACCGGCAGGCGCTTGTCCAGTGTCACCGCCAGTCCCTCCGCGCGCGGCAGCTTGCCGAGCGCTCTGGAGGCGATGTTGCCGAACGGATCGTCGAGCGCGCCGGCGAACTCGCCCGTCACCGTCAGTCTGTCCTGTGCGGCGGTGCGCGCAGTCAGTTCGTCGCCCACGTCGACGAAAGCGAAAGCGGTTTCGAGTTCGTGATAGCCGTCCTCGCGCCGTCTGCGGACGTGCAGCGCAAGGTTGATCTTGGCGTAGGCGGTTTCCCGCATCAGTGCCCTTTCCCTTTCAGGGGAGAGGATTGGGAGAGGGAGAGACACGCAAAGGCTCTCGCATGGCACGATCGTATCTCTCCCCTAAAGGGGAGAGAGGACCATCCCACCGCCCCCATCACATGTTCGGGTAGTTCGGACCGCCGCCGCCTTCGGGCGTGACCCATTCGATGTTCTGGTTCGGGTCCTTGATGTCGCAGGTCTTGCAGTGGACGCAGTTCTGCGAGTTGATGACGAACTTGGGATCGCCCTCCTCCACGTCCACCCATTCGTAGACGCCGGCCGGACAGTAGCGCGTCGAAGGGCCGCCATAGACACCCAGTTCGCTCGCCTCCTGCAAGGCCATGTCCTTCACCTTCAGGTGGCAAGGCTGGTCCTCGGCATGGTTGGTATACGAATAGGACACCGACGTCAGCCGGTCGAAGCTGATCTCGCCATCGGGCTTGGGATAGTCGATCGGCCTGTGCAGGTCGGCCCGATGCGTGTGGGTGTAGTCGGGCGTATGCTTCATTGTGATCGGCAGACCGATGCCGAGCGTGCGCATCCACATGTCGATCCCGGCGAGCGCCGTGCCGATGTCGCCGCCGAACTTCGACACCGCCGGCTGCGCGTTCTTCACTTTCTTGAGCTCGTCGGCGATCCAGCTCGAACGCACGGCGGAATCATAGTCCGCCAGCTCGGTCTTTTCACTGCCCCCGGCGATCGCAGCCGCGACGGCCTCGGCAGCGAGCATGCCGCTCTTCATCGCCGTGTGGCTGCCCTTGATCCGCGGCACGTTGACGAAGCCGGCGGCGCAGCCGATCAGCGCGCCACCAGGAAACGCCAGCTTCGGCACGGACTGCCAGCCACCCTCGTTGATGGCGCGCGCGCCATAGGCGACGCGCTTGCCGCCTTCGAGATACTCACGGATCGCAGGGTGATGTTTCCAGCGCTGGAATTCATGGAACGGCGAGACGTAGGGATTCTCGTAGTCGAGCGCGGTGACGAAGCCGATAGCAACCTGTCCGTTCGCCTGGTGGTAGAGGAAGCCGCCGCCCCAGGTGTCGCTTTCCGACAGCGGCCACCCCTGCGTGTGGATCACGCGGCCAGGGACGTGCTTCTCGGGATCGATGTCCCACAGCTCCTTGACGCCGAGGCCGTAGACCTGCGGCTGGCAGTCGGCCTCGAGGTCGTACTTGGCCTTCATCCGCTTGGTGAGATTGCCGCGCGCGCCCTCGGCGAAAAGCGTGTACTTGGCATGGATCTCCATGCCCGGCTGGTAGTCGGGCTTCTGACTGCCGTCGGCCGCGACGCCCATGTCCTGCGTCACCACACCGGCAACCGCGCCGCTCTCGTCGAACAGCACGTCGGCGGCGGGAAAGCCCGGAAAGACCATCACGCCCAGCGCCTCGGCCTGCTCGCCCAACCAGCGGGTCAGATTGCCGAGCGAGCCGGTGTAGCAGCCGTCGTTCGACAGGAACGGCGGCATCAGCAGGTGCGGCATCGACCACTTGCCCGACTTGCCCAGCACCCAGTGCCAGTTGTCGGTCACCGGCGTCTCAGCCATCGGACAGCCCTGTTCCCGCCATTCGGGAAGCAGCTCGTCAAGGGCGATCGGATCGACCACCGCGCCCGAGAGGATGTGCGCGCCGATCTCCGATCCCTTCTCGAGAACGACGACTTCGAGCGCATCGTTGATCTGCTTGAGGCGGATCGCCGCGGCCAGGCCCGCGGGCCCTCCGCCGACGATCACGACGTCGCATGGCATCGATTCGCGTTCGCTCATCCCGGTTCGGTCCTTCGTAATATTGCGTTGACGAGACTTGGTTCATGCCTTGATTGCTGCGGCGGGGCAGGTCAAGACCGCAGCCGTGATGGCCGAACGCCCGCCCCCGCCCCTTCCCGACGAGCTTGCCGCCGCCTTCGACTGGTGGCGCGACGCCGGCGTCGATTGCGATTTCGCCGAGGACGCTACGGATTGGCTGGCCCCGCCGGACGATCAGCCGCCCGCAAAACCTGCCGCGGCACCGGCGCGCACGGCCACCAGCCCGCTCGCGCCGCCGGATAAGCCATCACATGCGATTGTCGCCAGCCGAGCCGTCTGGCCGACGGACCTCGCCGCGTTTCGCGAATGGTGGCTCACCTCCGACACGCTCGACCACGGCGGCGTGTTCCCGCGTGTGGCGCCGGTGGGTCAGGCGCGGCGTGCCCTGATGGTCGTGGTCAACCAACCCGAGGAAGGCGATCACGAACGGCTCCTTTCCGGACCCGAGGGCGCACTGCTGCACGGATTCCTGCGCGCCGCCGGGGTTGAGCCGGAGACGGTCTATCTCGCGTCGCTTCTGCCCCGCCACGATCCGGCCCCTGATTGGCCGTCGATCCGTTCCGCGGGGTTCGGTGACTTGCTGGCCCATCATATCGGGCTTGCCGAACCCCAACGGATTCTTCTGCTCGGACGCAACATTCCGCCGTTGTTGGGGCACGACATGACGCAAGGCCCTGCAATTTTACCGGAGTTTAACCAACAAGGGCGGAGCATTCCTGCCATGGGTGCCGGAGGGCTCGCGGACATGCTCCGTTCAGCGAAGCGGCGCGAGCGCTTCTGGCGATGCTGGCTCGATTGGACATATGGCAAACGACGGACGGATTAAGCGGGGTTGGAGACTGGCGGCGACAGTTGTCACGGCCCTGACAGCGGTCGTCACGGCAGCGCCGGCCGCAGCGAACAGCGCCGAGTATTTCCGCTCTCGGGCGCTCAACAGCAACGTTCCGCAACTGCTGAGCAACCCCGACAGGGAATACTACGCGCAGCTCTTCCACGCGATTGACCGCGAGGACTGGGCCCGGGTTCAGGCAATGCTCGCCGAGCGCAGCGACGGCCCGCTGCATCAGGTGGCACGCGCCGAGTACTATCTGGCGGCCAACAGCCCGCGGGTCGAGCTGCCGGCTATCCAGGCCTGGCTCGCGGAAGGCAACCGCTTGCCGCAAGCCGCCCAGATCGGCAACCTCGGGCTGAAACGGGGCCTGCTATCCGCACCCTACGTTCCGCCGGAACAGAGTTTCGTGCGCCAGCCTTATGCGTCCAAGCGCGTGCGACCGGCAACGATCGACGACGGCACGATGCCAACCGAGGTGCGCACTGCCATCCTCGAGCGGATTACCAACGACGATCCGGACGGCGCCCGCCAGCTGCTCGACGGCGTCGACGCCTTGCTCAGTCCGCCCGCGCGCGCCGAGTGGCGCCAGCGAGTCGCGTGGAGCTATTTCATCGAGAACAACGACCCCACCGCGTTGGCGATGGCGCTGACCGTTCGCGAGGGATCGGGCGCGTGGGTGGCCGAGGGCGACTGGGCAGCGGGCCTGGCGGCGTGGCGCATGGGCGACTGCGGCACGGCAGGCGACGCCTTTCAGCGCGCGGCGAGTGGATCGACCAATAACGAACTCACCGCCGCCGCCCGCTATTGGGCGAGCCGCGCACTGATCCGTTGCCGCCACCCCGAGAAGGCGGGCGAGCAGCTGCGCGGGGCCGCACGGCTGGACGAGACCCTCTACGGTATGCTCGCGCGTGAGCAGCTCGGCCAGACGCTACCGCAGACACACGCCGGCGCCGACTTCGCGATGGAGGACTGGCAGAAGCTGCGCGGCATCGAGAACGTGCGCATCGCAGTTTCGCTCGCCGAAATCGGGCGTGACGATCTCGCGGACGAGGTCCTGCGCCACGAGGCACGGATCGGTGATCCCGAGCACTACGACGAACTTTCACGGCTGGCACGCGACATGGGGCTGCCGTCGACCCAGCTCTGGATGGCACACAACGCACCGCGTGGTGCGGCAGCCGAGCCGGCGCTGCGCTATCCTGCGCCGCGCTGGGCGCCGGTCAACGGATGGCAGGTCGATCCGGCGCTCGCCTACGCGCATACGCTGCAGGAATCGGTGTTTCGCGCCGATGCCGTCAGCCCGGCGGGTGCGCGCGGCCTGATGCAGATCATGCCCGCCGCGGCGATGGACCATTCGGGCAGGCTCGGAGTTGCCGGCTCGCCAAGCGATCTCGCGCGGCCGGAGATCAACCTCGCGTTCGGACAGGCGCATCTCCGGATGCTTCGCGACGCGCCCGCGACGGGCGGGCTGCTGCCGAAGGTCATGGCCGCCTACAACGCCGGCCTCACGCCGATCGGCCGCTGGAATACCGAAGTGCGCGATCTCGGCGATCCGCTGCTCTACATGGAGAGCATCCCGTACTGGGAGACGCGCGGCTACGTCTCGATCGTGATGCGCAACTACTGGATGTACGAGCGCCAGGCCGGCGGCGCCTCCGAGAGCCGGACCGCGCTCGCCCAAGGCCTGTGGCCGACCTTTCCCGAGCTGTCGGGCGGAGGTGGAGTACGCGTGACGGCGAGGGATTGACCCTCTCTTCAAGTCCCGCGGACGGCGTGTGCTTTCACGCATCTCAGGCGTGACACTTACATCCGGGGCAGAACCTCTTCGCGCCTTTTACGTCTTCGCGTGAAAAACAAACTGGCACCCCAACAATGTTCACTGTATGTTCTAGGGAATGGAACGCCGCCTCGACCCCGAAGTTCACGGTCGCGGCGCCCAGTCGGGCGCGGTGCCGACGCGATTCGGGCTGGCGACACGGGAGGCGGACGGCGACTGGCGCGACCACATGGAGGCGCTCGACGGTCCTCCGGTGAAGCTGCGCACCACGGTGACCGAGGAACGGCCGAAGACGATCCTTTCCTTCAACCGTTCGCCCGATATCGCTTTCGATCGTTCGGTGAACGCCTATCGCGGGTGCGAGCACGGCTGCGTCTATTGCTTCGCGCGGCCGACGCATGCCTATCACGACCTTTCGCCGGGTCTCGACTTCGAAACGAAGCTCTACGCCAAGCCCGACGCCGCACGGCTGTTGCGCGAGACGCTGGCGAAGCCGAAATACCGCCCTCGTCCGATCGCGATGGGCACCAACACCGATCCCTACCAGCCGATCGAGCGGCGTTACCGCATCACCCGCCAGATTCTGGAAGTGTGCCTGGACGCGCGCCATCCGGTGACGATCACCACCAAGTCGGACCGCGTGCTCGACGATCTCGACCTGCTGGCCGAGATGGCCGAGCGGCGGCTGGTCGCGGTGGCTATCTCGGTGACCACCTTCGATCCGAAGCTCTCGGGCAAGCTCGAACCGCGTGCTGCGGCACCAGCCAAGCGGTTGGCTGCGCTAGGGAAACTGGTCGAGTCAGGCGTGCCGGCACATTGTTCAATCGCGCCGATCATCCCCGCGATCACCGACGAGTTCATGGAAGAGATCGTCGCGCGCGCGGCGGCGCTGGGAGTGCGATCGGCAGGGTGGATACCGCTGCGCCTGCCGCACGAGGTGGCCCCGCTGTTTCGCGAATGGCTTTCCGTCCATTTCCCGGAGCGCGGCGACAAGGTCATGGCGATCGTCCGCTCGATCCGCGGCGGGCGCGACAACGACCCGGACTTCTTCACCCGCATGAAGCCGAGCGGCGTGTGGGCCGACCTCTTCCGCGCCCGCTTCCGCATCGCCTGCAAGCGCGCCGGGATCGGGAAGGAACGGTTCGAACTCGATTGCTCGCAGTTCAGACCGCCAGAGATCGGCGGGCAGATGCGATTGCTATAGTGAGTCCTCAATGAGTGTCTCTGCCGCGCGCGCTCCGGCAAGTGCTTCGATCGTCAGTGAGGATGGTTCGGGTTGGTAGCCTTTCACGATCGCGAAGGCCTGTTCTCGCTGGGCGTCGGTCATCTTCCTCTCGAAATCCGCCAGCCATTTTCGTTGAACGTCGCTTCCGCCGGCGCGCTGCAGGAAGAGCCGAAAATAGGCAGCTGTCTTGACCGGGTTCTTCGCTATTCCCGGAGCACCATTGTGGATTGATGCATAGGTCGACAGCGCACCCGCCGTTCCTTGGGCGACCGCGCGCTCCAGCCATACAAGTGCGCTTTCGAAATCATCGCGCCGATAATACAAGCCGGCAACATCCTGTTGCGCGAGAGCGTAGCCTGCCTCGGCAGCGATCAACTTGTATTGCAGCGCCAGATCGTGGTTCGCGTCGAACAGATCATACTGCCCGTCATAGAAGCATCCCAGTTTGTAGGATGCGAGGGGATCGCCGAGTTCGGCTGCCATTTTGAAATACTCGACCGCGCGTTCCTGATCTTGCTCGACCGATGTCCCGGTCAGATACATCATGCCCAAATGATATTGTGCTTTCGGGTCTCCCTTCTCGGCTAACGACTCGAGCGCCGAAATCGGATTCCTTTCAGCCGACGCAGGCGTGCACGCCAGTATCGCGCCGGCGACCAGTGCCCAGGAAATTTCCCTGGGATTGCTTGCTTGTTTCGCCATCAAAACCCCTCCCCGCCCTCGCCCGGCTTGAAGCGCACGAGACGGCTATCGATGAGCGCAGCGGTGCGATTGACGACGGCCCGCTGGTAGTCCGGGTCCTTGATCATCTCGAAGAAGGCTGCGCTGTTCGGATACTGAGCGACGAAGCCGTCGTGCCAGCGGCGATCCTCCGGGCCGGTCACCATGGCCTGGAAGGCACCGCGCCAGATGATCGTGCCGCCCACGCGACGAAAGATCGGGCCGGAGGTGGCACCGTACTCCTGATAGGCGCGGCGCCCCGTCCAGCCCTTGTCCACATGCTCGTGACCCTCGGGGTATTCCGCAAGATCGCGATAGAGCAGCAGGTTGAGCATATGGATCGGCTCGTCGCGCGGAAGCGCCTTGAAGGCTTCGAAATTGGCGCGACTGGGATCGATGTAGGTCATTGCCGTCCCCCTGTGGCGCGTGGAAAGGACAGGAACGCCGCCGCGACTCCCACCGCAGCCGCTACCGCAAAGCGGCCCGCGTTGATGGCCGGATCGAGGAGGATGTCAGTCGGACCGGCATAGAACCAAGCGAGATATTCGATGCCGAGAACGCCAGTCGCGAATCCGAGAATCCCGGCGGTGGCGGATGCACCGAGGCGAACACAGGTCTTCATTGGCTCTCCTCCAGCCGGTAGTCGCTGAACCGCGCGCGCAGATCCTTCTTGCTGATCTTGCCGGTGGCAGTGTGCGGAATCTCGTCCACGAATTCGACGGCGTCGGGCAGCCACCACTTGGCGATCAGCGGCGTGAGATGTTCCATGATCTCGTCGGCCGTGACATCCTGCCCCGCCTTCTTCACCACGAACAGCACCGGGCGCTCATCCCACTTCGGGTGCGGAATTCCGATCGCTGCCGCCTCCGCGACCTGCGGATGGCCGCAGGCGGCGTTCTCGAGTTCGACCGAACTGATCCATTCGCCGCCCGACTTGATCACGTCCTTGGTGCGGTCCGTAAGCTGAAGCGTGCCATCGGGATGAAGAATGCCGACATCGCCGGTGTCGAACCAGCCGTCCGCCGTCACCGCGTCTTCCTCGGCCTTGAAATAGCGCTTGATGATCCACGGACCGCGGATCTGCAGTGCGCCGGCGGTCTTGCCGTCGCGCGGCAGTTCCTTGGTCCAGTCGTCGAGATCGACGGTGCGCAGTTCGACGCCGAAGATCGGGCGGCCCTGGCGCGTGACGATCTCGACCTGCTCCTCGAAAGAGAGATTGTCCCAGTCGGGCGTCGGTGCGCCAACGGTGCCGATCGGGCTGGTCTCGGTCATCCCCCAGGCGTGCGCGACGCGGCTGCCGTTCTTCATCAACCGCTCGATCATGAAGCGCGGCGCGGCCGAACCGCCGATGATCGCCTGCTGCAGCTTGGGCAGCGGGGTGCCGGTGGCGTCGCAGTGCTGGAACATCGCCAGCCAGACCGTCGGAACGCCCGCCGAGTGAGTCACCCCCTCTCGCTCCAGCAATTCGCACAAAACGGCCGGATCATTGACCGCCGAATAGACGAACTTCACTCCTGTCGCCGCACCCGCCCAAGGCAGGCCCCAGCTTGCCGCATGAAACATCGGAACCACCGGCAACATCACGCTGCGCGCATCGAAATCGAAGCTGTTCGGCTGAATGCCGGCCATGGCGTGCAGCATGGTCGATCGGTGCTCGTAGAGAACGCCCTTGGGATGCCCGGTAGTGCCGCTGGTGTAGCAGAGCATGCAGGGATCGCGTTCGTCGACCGCGATCCAGCTCGTGTCACCGTCGTAAGCGCCGATCCAGTCTTCGAAGGCCAGCCCCGAGAACCCCGCCGGCGGATCGTAGCAGATGTAGTGCTCGATCGTGGTCCACCTTTCACGCACCTTGTCGACGATCGGCTGGAACGCCGCGTCGTAGAGCAGCACCCGATCCTCGGCGTGGTTGGCGATATATTCGAGCTGATCGTCGAACAGGCGCGGGTTGATCGTGTGGAGCACTCCGCCCACGCCGACGGCGCCGTACCAGCTCACCAGATGGCGCGAGTGGTTCATGGCCAAGGTCGCAACACGATCACCCTTCCGGATTCCAAGCGCCTGCAGGGCCTGCACCATCTTCAGCGCATCGCGCCGCACGCTGGCCCAGGTGGCGCGCGTCTCCGTGCCATCGGCCCAGTGGGTCACATGTTCGCGCGCGCCGTGTTCGCGTGCGGCGTGGTCGATCAGGTGGGTGACCACAAGGTCCCAATCCTGCATGGCTCCGAGCATCGGCATTTCTCTCCCGTTCAATTTCTCTTTGCCACTTTCATGCCGCCGCTTGCACGCCTTGGCAATCGGCGGCAGGCGGAACGAATGAATCCATTCCAGCAATCGAAGTTTTATCTGGTCGAGCACCTGCATCTCGCGAGGGACGCGCTGCACATCTATGTCGCGCTGATCGTCCTATTCGGCTCGTGCATCCTGTTCGGATGGAGGGTGCACCAGTGGAAGCCCTGGCTGCTGGTGCTGCTCGCTGCGCTTGTGGGCGAGGTGCTCGATATCCGGGGAATGCCTGGCCCGTTCGAGAGCGCCATCGGGCGCGAGAACGTGAAGGACATACTCAACACCATGGCTGTCCCGACCATGTTGCTGATCGCGGCGCGCTACACGAACCTCTTCACCCGGCCGCAAGCGACCACCGAAGCGGCGCAGGATTCACGCGACGAGGCGCAAGTGCCCGCCGCCCCGCTGGGTAGCGAGCGCGACGTTCTCTAGTCCGTCGATTTCGGCCAGGCGCTCCGCGAGTTCGCCGTCGAGCCGATAGTCGCGGCCCAGCCGCAGGAGCGGCTCGCTCTCGCCGCCGATCTTCAGACGCACCTGCACTTCGCCATGGCCCGGCGTGCCGATCTCCAGTGCCAGCTTGAGCTCGGCGATCGCCCCGGCGCTGGTCACGTCCATCGTCAGCAGCATGCGCGAGCCGCTCTTGACCTCGTCCAGCGGGCGCGCCCCGCGCACTGTCACGCGGGGCGGTTCGTCCGGACTGGGACTGTCGAGCTCGACGTTGAGCAGCACGCAGGTCCCCTCCGCCGCCCACTTCTGGAAGCTTTCGACCAGCGATTCCTCGAAGCAGGCCGCGCTGAACTGGCCCGAGCTGTCGGAGAAGTCGGCGCGCACGAACTCGCCGCCGCGGCGGGTGCGGCCCTTGTTCACTTTCTCGACCATCGCCGCCATCACCGCGGGCTGGCGGCCGCCGGCCGGGCCACCGCCCTGCATCAGGCTCTGATAGCTGCGTGCGCCATTGGCCGAGGCGACGGCGCGATACTGCTCGACCGGATGGGCGGAGAAGTAGAAGCCGAAGTTCTCGCGTTCCTTAGCCATGCGGTCGGCACGGCTCCACGGCTCGGCATCTTTCAGACGCAGCGTATCGCCTGCCGTCTCCTCACCGCCGAACAAGCCGACCTGCCCACTCTCGCGCTCGCGGTTGGCAGCGTCGGCGACGGCAAGCAGCATGTCGATGTTGGCGAACAGTTTCGCTCGATGCGGCTCGAGACCGTCGAGAGCGCCGGCGCAGATGAGCCCTTCGAGCTGGCGACTGTTCATCGATCCCTTGGGAAGCCGCTCGAACAGGTCCTGCAGGTTCTCGAACCATCCGCGCGCCTCGCGCTCGGCGACCAGCGCCTCCATCGCCTTCTCGCCCACGTTGCGAATGCCGGCGAGCGCGTAGCGCACGGCATAGCCGTCGTCGGTCCGCTCCACCGTGAATTCCGCCTCCGAGCGGTTGATGTCGGGCGGCAGCACTTCGACCCCGCCCCGCCGCGCATCGTCGACGAACAGCGTCAGCTTTTCCGACTGGTGCATGTCGAAGCACATCGAAGCGGCGTAGAATTCCTCCGGATAGTGCGCCTTCAGCCACGCCGTCTGGTACGCGAGCAGCGCGTAGGCCGCGGCGTGCGACTTGTTGAAGCCGTAGCCCGCGAACTTGTCGATCAAGTCGAACAGCTCGTTCGCCCGCTTGGCCTCGATGCCGGAGACTTCCCTGCACCCGTCGACGAAGCGCTGGCGCTGGGCGTCCATCTCGGCCTGGACCTTCTTGCCCATCGCGCGGCGCAGCAGGTCGGCGTCGCCGAGCGAGTAGCCGGCGAGGATTTGCGCGGCCTGCATGACCTGTTCCTGATAGACGAAGATGCCGTAGGTCTCGGCCAGGATGCCTTCGAGCTTCGGGTGCGGATACTCGATCGGCACCTCACCGCTCTTGCGCTTGCCGAACAGCGGGATGTTATCCATCGGACCCGGGCGATAGAGCGACACGAGTGCGATGATGTCCTCGAACTTGGTCGGTTTCACCGCCGTCAGCGTGCGCCGCATGCCTTCGGATTCGAGCTGGAACACGCCGACCGTGTCGCCGCGCTTGAGCAACTCGTAGACCGCCGGATCGTCCCACGCGAGCGCGCCAAGATCTACTTCGATCCCGCGCTGCGCAAGCAGTTCGACGGCCTTCTGCAGCACCGACAGCGTCTTGAGCCCAAGGAAGTCGAACTTGACCAGCCCCGAGCTTTCGACATGCTTCATGTCGAACTGCGTCACCGGCATGTCCGAGCGCGGATCGCGGTAGAGCGGCACGAGCTGCGCCAGCGGCCGATCGCCGATCACTACGCCCGCCGCATGGGTCGAACTGTTGCGCGGAAAGCCTTCAAGCTGCATCGCGAGATCGACGAGGCGCTTGACCTCGTTGTCGTTGTCGTACTCGCGCTTGAAGTCGGCCGCCCCGTTCAGCGCGCGCGGCAGGGTCCACGGATCGGTCGGGTGGTTGGGGACCATCTTGCAGAGCCGGTCGACGTGCCCGTAGCTCATCTGCAGGATGCGCCCGCAGTCGCGCAGCACCGCGCGGGCCTTGAGCTTACCGAAGGTGATGATCTGCGCGACGTGGTCGTGCCCGTACTTGCGCTGGACGTAGCGGATCACCTCGCCGCGGCGGGTTTCGCAGAAGTCGATGTCGAAGTCGGGCATCGAAACGCGCTCGGGGTTGAGGAAGCGTTCGAACAGCAGGCCGAGACGGATCGGGTCGAGATCGGTGATCGTCAGCGCCCAGGCGACGAGCGAGCCCGCGCCGGAGCCGCGCCCCGGCCCTACGGGAATGCCGTTGTCCTTGGCCCACTTGATGAAGTCGGCAACGATCAGGAAGTAGCCCGGGAAGCCCATCCCGACGATGATCTCGACCTCGAATTCCAGGCGCTTCTTGTATTCGAGAACCTCGTCCCAGATGTCGCCTGCGCGGAGCTTCTCGAACGCCTTCGCATTCGCTTCGAGCGCCTCCACCGACGGAGAACACAGCGCCTCCGCAAGCTCCGCATGGACGGATTCAGGATAGTAGGGCTCCAGCCGCGCGACGAGCCCCTTGCGCGCGTCTTCCGCGAGCATCTTCGCCTCGCCCTCAAGGTCGCCGGCAAGACTCGGCAAGATTGGGGCGCGGCTTGGCGGAGCGAAGGCGCAGCGCTGCGCGATCACCAGCGTGTTCGCGGTCGCTTCGGGCAAGTCCTCGAACGTCTCGGCCATCGCGTCCGCCGGCTTTACCCAGGCTTCGCGGTTGGAGCGAGCGCGCTCCTCCGCCTCGATATGCGTCGAACCGGCGATGCACAGCATGGCGTCATGCGCGGCGTACATATGCGACTCGGCGAAGTTCGCCGGGTTCGTCGCCACGAGCGGCAGATCGCGCTGGTACGCGAGGTCTATCAGCGCGCCCTCCGCCGCATCCTCGACCGCATTGCCACGCCGTGCGAGCTCGACGTAGAGCCGGCCGGGAAACAGCGCCTCCAGCCGGTCGAGCGTCGCCTCGGCACGATCGCGCTGGCCTTCGGCGAGGAGCCGCGTCAGCGCCCCTTCGCTGGCGCCGGTAAGCGCGATCAGACCCTCGCTGCGACCTTCGAGATCACCCGTGGCAACATGCGGCTCGAGTTCGAGAGGACGTTCGAGATGCGCTTTGCTGACGAGATGACAGAGGTTGTCGTACCCCGCCTCGTCCTGCGCGTAGAGCGGCAGGTAATCGACCTGCTTGCCGTCGGCGTCACGCGCCACGCCCAGCAAAGTGCCGATTATCGGCTGGACGCCCTCGTCCATGCAGGCTTTGGCGAACATGACCGCGCCGTAGAGCCCATTGCGGTCGCAGATCGCGATCGCGGGGAAGCCGCGTTCCTTCGCCAGCTTGGCGATCGCCTTCGGATCGATCGCCCCTTCGAGCATCGAATAAGACGACAACACGCGCAGGGGAACGAACGGGGCGAAAGACATGGCCGGCAATATGCGGGCGGTGGCGGGATTCGCCAAGGCATCGCCGCCCGCTGTCCCCACTCGTCACGCGCCATTTCAATTCGTCCTCCGGATCGCATGCCGCGCCGCCGAATGTCAGCTGTTGGCGATCCGAATTTTAGTGGGATGGCCCGAGTGGACTAGAGGAGCGCCTCGATGTCCTCCGCAATCCGCTCCGGCTTGTCGGTGGGCGCGTAACGGCGCACGACCTTTCCCTCGCGATCGACCAGAAACTTCGTGAAGTTCCACTTGATCGCCTTCGACCCCATCAGCCCGGGCGCTTCGCGTTTCAACCAGTCGAACAGGGGTGAGGCGTTGTCGCCGTTCACATCCACTTTCGCCATCAGCGGAAAAGTGACGCCGAAGTTCACCTTGCAGAATTCCGCGATCTCGTCCGCACTCCCTGGTTCCTGCGCGCCGAACTGATTGCACGGGAAGCCAAGCACCTCGAAGCCGCGATCGCCATAACCCTCGTAAAGCTTCTCCAGCCCTTCGTACTGCGGCGTGAAGCCGCACTTGCTGGCGGTGTTGACCACCAGCAGCACCTTTCCAAGCTTGTCCTTGAGGTCGAGCGTCTCACCACGATTGGTGGTGACGGTGAAATCGGCGATGGTAGTCATCCGGCGTCTCCATCCTTCGTGCCGCCACGTGGGCAGCAGGCCGTCCCCAAGGTATGTGAGCGAGCGAAACCTCGCCCGCCCCTCAATAACCCATCAGCTTCAGCACTTCCTCGCGGCTTCTCGGGTCGTCGAGGAACGTGCCCATCATGCGGCTGGTCGTCATCGACACGCCCGGGGTCCGCACCCCGCGGGCGGTCATACAGCTGTGCGCAGCCTCGATCACGACGGCAACCCCCTGCGGCTGGAGGTGCTCCCAGATGCAGTCCGCCACTTCGGCGGTCAGACGTTCCTGCACCTGCAGGCGGCGCGCGAAGCCGTGAAGCACACGCGCGAGCTTGGAGATGCCGACGACGCGGTCGGTCGGCAGGTAGGCAATCGCCGCCTTGCCGATGATCGGCGCCATATGGTGCTCGCAGTGACTCTGGAACGGGATGTCCTTGAGCAGAACGATCTCGTTGTAGCCGCCGACTTCCTCGAACACGCGGCTGAGATGGATCGAGGGATCCTCGTCGTAGCCGAGGCAGTACTCCTTCCACGCGCGCGCCACCCGCCGGGGCGTGTCGAGCAGTCCCTCGCGCATCGGATCGTCGCCCGCCCAGCGGATCAACGTGCGGATCGCGTCCTGCACCTCTTCGGGCACCGGAGGCTTTCCGCGTGGATCGTCTTCGTCGGGTCCGACAAGGCTGCTCATGTTCCGATCCTCTTCCTCGCGCCGCGATAGGCGCGGCCAAGCAGGCTCCCCTTGCGGAAAAGTCCACCCTTGGCAAATGGCTCGAACATCTCGTCGGGCCGCTCCGGGTCCAGCAGGCCCGAATCCGCCAGCGTTTCCTCGACGCCGTTGAGATCGGGCACTTCGTAAGGCTGCAGCGACCGGTCGCCCCCCCTCCCATGCTCCGCGATCAGCTTGTGCATCGATGGATCGGCATCAAGCAGCCTCGCAACCGTTTCCTCCTCGATTCCACAGTGTTCGGCAAGCAGCGAGCGGCGCAGCGCCGCAATGCCGTGACAGGCGTGATCGTTGTCCGGACGATCGCAATCGATGAACACGTCGCACTCGGAATCGAGACCCATCGATCGGTTGTTGAAGTTGGCCGAACCGATCCGCAGAATGCGATCGTCCACGATCATCAACTTAGCGTGCACATAGATCGGCGTCTTGCCGGTATATGGAACGTAGACCTGAAACCGGCGCTTGTGGTCGAGCTCGGCCAGGCTGCGAATCACGCAGGCCCGGGCATGGTCCATCGCCTGCTGCTCGAGCCATCCCTCAGCAGTGAGCGGCTGGACCATGACGATCTCGGGCGGATCGTCTTCCTTCAGGCGTTGCCGGATCGCCTCCGCGATCTTGCGCGAGGTGAAATACTGGTTCTCGCTGTAGATGAAGTGCTTCGCACGCGCGATCTGGTCGAGCAGCAGTTGCTCTATCTCGCTCACCTGGGGCGAGCCGTCGTGTTTGGCCCTGGTGCGCGCAATGCCGATCTCGACGTTCTCGAACTGGACCGGCAGATCCTCGGGCCATAGGCTCTGTTCGGGGATCGGCACCTGGTGGAGGTCTTCCCCTCCCGCGCGCTCCCACCGCTCGCGGCTGAGCACACCGAGCACGCGCGCCGCCTCGCCTTCGAACATCATGGTCGCATCGTGCCATGGGCCATAGCGCCTGCCGTGCGGCCGGCGGCGGCGGCGATCACGCTCGAGATGCTCGCGCGTGTCCCACCGGTCCTGAGTCATGTCGATCCCGCCGCAGACGGCAAGCTTGTCGTCCAGAACGGCGATCTTCTGGTGATGCGAGCAGCCGACGGGGTGGTGCGTGTCGAACTTGAACGTGATGTCCCGACGGGCGACCATGCGCGCCAGATCGACCAGCATGTAGCCCCGCAGCATGAACTGCAGCAGGCCGAAGCTCCACTTGAGGACCCGTATCTCCAGCCCCTTGCGGTGCCTTGCGAGCCAGATCAGGAAGCTACCCAACCGGCGCGGGTACTCGCGACGCAGCAAGCGCTGAAACCAGCGGCGTCCCATTGCCAGGTGAATGCGCGTGTCGAAATCCCACCCGACAAGGAATATGCGATGCTGCGCGTTGAGCATCGCACGCTGCATCAACGCGAAGTAATCGGCTGCATCGATGATCACGCTTGCGCGCTCGACGCGGGCAAAACGCCAGACCCCGGGCTCTTCCGACCGGTCGTCGAATTCCGGCTCGCGCGAGCCTTCCTCTGCAGCGCTCACCCCTCCCTCGCTTTCTGCTATTCCTTGGCGTCTTCCATCTTCTCGGGAGTGACCTCGGCCTCGGCCTTCTCCTCCCGCTTACGGCGCTCGAAGACCAGTTCCATATGCTTCTCGTCGTCTTCTGAGAGGTACTTTTCGAAGTCGGGAAAGTGCTCTTGCTCCTCTTCGTCGATGTGATGGCGGTACCGGTGGTCGAGAGCCTTGAATTTCGTGAGCCAGTCGCCGCTCGACATCTCGGTCGCGGCCAGGTCGTTGAGCATTTCGTCGATCTCGTGGTGCTCGGCGACCGAATGACGGGTTTCGTCGGTGGTCTCGGGCTTGCGCATCATGGTCGAGTAGAGCGCCTGTTCCTCGGCCGCGGCGTGGCTCTTCAACTCCCTGGTCAGTTCGGCAAGCAGCATCTTGCGTTCGTCGCTCTCGCCTTCGGTTCTGAGAAGGCGGTCTAGCAGATCTCGATGTTTGTCGTGGTCCTGCTTGAGACGCGCAAAAATTGCTTCGGCTGCTGCCATCCTGGGAAGTCCCCTGTTTGAATGATGTTCTCGTCGAAAATGGGCGAGGCGGAGCATTGTTCCTCGGCAGTCGCGGGGTGACGGGAGCGTCGAGGGACGCCATATGCCACCTTATGGAAGCATTCCGCCACGCCCCGCCGACCGCCGAGGACATGGAGCGCATGGCGCAGGCGGTCATCGACTCCCTGCCGGAGGAGTTCCGCGAACCATTACGCCAGGTCGTGGTGCGGATCGAGGAGTTCGCCACGCGCGAGCAGCTCGATTCGGTCGATATACGGAGCAAGTGGAATCTCACAGGCCTCTACGAAGGGCGCCCGCTGGACGAACAGTCGATCTGGGACCCGGGAGACCTGCCGCCGGTCATCAGCCTGTTCCGCCAGCCGCTGGTGCGCGAGTGGCGCGAGACCGGGGTGGATTTCGCGGATCTCGTGCGCCACGTCGTAATCCACGAGGCCGGGCATCACTTCGGCTTCTCCGACGAGGAGATGCACTGGCTCGAGGAAAGCGTGGACGACGAACTCGCGCCCTAGGCCTTGCGCCTCTCGTCAAGCTGGTTGCGGATGTGGTCGAGCACCGGGCCATAGATCGGGTTCTCGAACTCGACCCCGACCACCTGGCGCTCGGCCCACTTCACCGTGGCAGCGATCGGGCCGATCGGCCCGATGCGGATCGTGATCTGTGCGCCGGGGATGAGGCTGCCGAACTTGTCGAAGAAGCGGCAGCCGCGTTCCGAAATGTCGAGCACACTGACGTCCTTGGGCACCCCGCTGCCGGTGCGGTAGCGCCCTTCGACCGCTATGTGGTGACGCTCTTCGCGCCGGGTCTCCTCGTTCCCCTGCCCCATACGCCGGAAATTACGCCGGAGTGCATGCGAAGCAATAGGGATTCGAAAAGGCGCACAAAGAACCCCGGTGCGGTCTTGAGGACCCACAAACAAACAAGGCCGCCCCCTGGTGGGGACGGCCTTGTTTGTTGGCGCGCCCGAAAGGATTCGAACCTCTGACCCCCAGATTCGTAGTCTGGTGCTCTATCCAGCTGAGCTACGGGCGCGCTTGGAGGGCGCCACATAGGGGGGGCGTTCGGCCTTGGCAATCCCCCTATTGGACCGGATTCGCGAAAGAGGCGCGGAACAGCGCGCGGCAGAGTGCCACATCGAGCGGAGGTTTGGGCAGCGGTGCGATTTCCTCCGGCGTAAGCCACGCCACCTCTCCACCCTCGAGTGCGTGCGGCTCGCCGATCCAACGGTCGGTCCGGTAAAGGAGAATGACAATACCGGGCATCGGCCCCTGGGGAGCGGACTGGGCAAAGCTGGCGGGATCGAGCCGATCGCGATGGATTGCGATGCCGAGTTCTTCCCGGATTTCCCGTTCCAGCGCGCAATCAGGCGCCTCGCCCGACTCCACCTTACCACCGGGAAACTCCCACAAGCCGCCATGATGTCTCTCCGGCGGACGGCGATGCATCAGCCAGCATCCGTCCGCCCGGCGCAGGGCCAGCGCCGCGACCACGATCCATGTCGGTCCCTGTTCCATCCCGATTCGCCCAAACCTTTTCTTAACGCCAGCGGCCCATAACCGCCGCTCAGGACCGTACCGGGGGGAAGCGTCCGATGCAGCAGACGAATCTTCTGGCACGCATCGGATGCGACACCCGCGGCGCTACTGCCATCGAGTACGGCCTGATCGTGGCCCTGATCGTGATCGCCTGCATGGGCGCTCTCCAGCTCGTCGCGGGGGAGACCATCGAGATGTGGGACTGGGTTTCGAGCGAGGTCACCAAGGAGAGGGGATAGGATGGTCGGCGAGCCCCGACCTTTAGCACTTTATAAAGCCATTCCCCTTATTGCCGCTCACTGCTCGTTCCCGCGTTGCAGGAAAGAGTTCGGGTATCGAAGACTGAACCAGGAGACTGACATGAAGTTCATCAACAAGCTGCTCCGCGACGAGCAGGGCGCCACTGCCATCGAATACGGCCTGATCGCCGCACTCATCGCCGTTGCCGCGATCGGCGCCATGAGCGCTCTCGGCGATCAGCTGGGTTCCACCTTCAGCGAGGTCTCGACGACCATGCAAACCGGCGAGCCCCAGTAAAACTGTTGCGTTTGTCATCGGAAGGGCGGCGGGAGCGATCCCGCCGCCCTTTTGTTTGCGCGGCGGACGGCTAGCTCCTAGCTAGCTCCCCCGCACCACGATCTTCACCTTCTGCCCGGCACGCAGCGTATCGCCCGAGCCGAGGCCGTTAAGCACGCGGAAGCGCTGCTCCTTCGCGTTATCGAAGGCCATGCGGCTGGCGAGCGATGAAATCGTGTCTCCGCTGCGTACCGTCACCACATCGATCCGCCGCGGCACCACCCGGTTCGCCTCGGCTTGGCTGATCCGCCGCATCGAGTTGAACATCGGCGTGAAAGTGCCCGAACGGCCGGCCTGGCTGATCGTGGCGAAGTGGAACGCCTGGTTGTTCGAGAATTCGTAGGCGAAGACCACCACATCCACCTGCCCGTTGCCGCTGTTGACGCGAGCTGTGCCGTAGGCTGCGGGAATCCCGTTCACCGTCGTCCGCTCCAGGCTCGCCGGCGCCAGCGTCTGCTGGTTACCGCCGAGCGCCCGAAATACGCTGCGGACGTAGTTGTCCAGATTGCCATCGTAAGGCCCGGTGCTGAGCTGCCCCTGACCGCTCTGGCCGTTGATGGAGACCGCACGCGTCCCGTTCACCATGTAGAAGCCCTGGGGGGCGGTGAACGAGAGGCGAAACACCGGATGGATGAACTGCCGCCCCTCGATGATCCCCTGCTCCGGATCGTCGCCGTAGACGAGCCCATCGATCCGCGTGAGAAACGTGTCGCGATTGGTGACGCCGGTACCGCCCGCCGCCCTTTGCCGCGCCGTCTGAACCCGGCTGGCCGGATCGGGGTGGGTGGAGGCCCATTCGGGCACCGTCGCATCGTCGCGCCCCTGCAGCGAGGCATCGAGCGCATTCTGCGCCGCGAGGCTGGCGAGCACGGTGGCCATCGCGTGGGGATCGTATCCGGCACGATTGAGATACTGGATACCGAGTTCGTCCGCCTGGAGTTCCTGGCTGCGCGAAAACCGCAGCGTCAGCAGCTGGGAGCCTTGCAGGAAGCCTTGCGAGAGCTGCTGGCCGATGCTGCTGTCGCCCAGCAGAATACCCGACAGGATCGCACCCGCCGCACCGAGCAGCGTGTTCTGCTGAGCAGTTGCCTGGCGACGCTGCGAATGGCGGGCTGCCACATGACCGACCTCGTGCCCCAGCACGCCGGCCAGTTCCGCCTCGTTGTTCATCAGCGTGACGAGCTGGCGCGTCGTGTAGACGTAGCCGCCGGGGATCGCGAAGGCATTGTTGACCGAGCTGTTGAGCAGGGTCACGGTGAAATCCGACTGCGCATTGCCGAGGCCCGATTGCACGGCGATATTCCGCCCGACCTGCTCGACATACTGCGCATGCGGTCCGGTCATCGCACCGCCAAATTCCGCAAGCAGCTGGGGATGCGCCTCGGCGCCCATCTGCGCCTCGGACTGGGTGATCGGTGTCGTCGGGCCGGGGATGTTGCCCATCGTGGTGCACGAGCCGAGTGCCAGCGAAAGCGCCGCGACGGAAGTTAGCGCTGCAGGTTTCAGGGGACGCATTGCGATGTCTCCTCCGGGCATGCGCGGCGCTCTACCCGCCGCTGCGGTTGATTCTGCTTCGATAAACCCGAATGACGCGACCTCGGTTCCCGCTGGCACGCAGTGAACTCGTCAGGTCCCGCCGATCTGCAGAAACCGCTCCTCGCGCATGCGCCGGAGCTCGTCGGGAGAAGAAGCGGACAGCCCGTCAAGCTCCTCGCCGATCACGCGGCCCAAGGCTTGCGCCGTGGCCGCGGGGTCGCGGTGCGCGCCCCCGATGGGCTCCGGAACGATGCGGTCGATCACCCCAAGCCGCTCAAGGTGCTGCGCAGTGACTTTCATCGCTTCCGCCGCGTCGGGTGCCTTTTCCGCCGTCCGCCAGAGGATCGAGGCGCAGCCTTCGGGCGAGATCACCGAGTAGACGGCATGCTCGAGCATCAGCACCCGCTCCGCGCTCGCCAGCGCGACCGCGCCGCCCGATCCGCCCTCGCCCACGATAGTCGCGATCATCGGCACGGGCAGCGCGAGACATGCTTCGGTCGAGCGCGCGATCGCTTCCGCCTGCCCCCGCTCCTCTGCTTCCACCCCGGGGAAAGCACCGGACGTATCGACAAGCGTCACCACCGGGAGACCGAAGCGACCGGCCATTTCCATCAGGCGGATCGCCTTGCGGTATCCTTCGGGCTTGCCCATGCCAAAGTTGTGCCGAAGGCGGGTCTCGGTGTCGTGCCCCTTCTCGTGTCCGATCAGCATCACGCGTCGCCCGTCGAGCTTTGCGAAGCCGCCCAGGATCGCCTCGTCCTCGCCATAGTAGCGATCACCGCCGAGGGGGATAAACTCCTCGAACGCGTGCTCCACGAAATCGCGGAAGTGAGGCCGTGCCGGATGACGGGCTACCTGCGTCTTCTGCCACGGCGTCAGCGCGGCATAAGTGCTGGCGAGAAGATCGGCGCTCTTCTGCTCGAGCCGTTGGAGCTCGCCCGAAATATCGACATCGTCGCCTTCGGCTGCAGTGCGCAGTTCAGTGATACGCGCATCGAGCTGCGCGACCGGTTTCTCGAATTCGAGATAGGAGATCATCGGGCCGCGCTAGTCCGACTGGCCGCGAACGGCAAGGGGATGCCGCTCGTTAACCAGCGCTACAAGCCGTGCGCTGTCCACGTGCGTGTAGATCTGCGTGGTTGCAATGTCGGCGTGGCCGAGCAGCGTCTGCAGCACGCGTAGGTCCGCCCCACCTTCCAGCAGGTGCGTGGCAAAGGCGTGGCGCAGCACGTGCGGGCTGATCTTTTCCGGCGCTAGCCCGGCACGCGCCGCAAGCGCCTTGAGCAGCTGAAACAGCCGTACGCGCGTCAGATGTTTGCCGGCGCGGGACGGGAAGAGGTGTCTGGATCCCCCGGGCCGAAGCGGAAGCCAGCGCGACATCGCCAGCCGCGCACGGCCGCTGACAGGGACCATGCGCGCCTGTCCGCCCTTGCCGGTCACAGTCAGGAACGGCGCATCGCGCGGCACGGCCGAAAGGGGCAGCGAGACGAGCTCGGTCGCGCGCAGACCCGACCCGTAAAGCAGTTCAAGCAGCGTCAGCAGACGCACCGCGCGCGGCTCGTCCCCCTGCGCCTCGTTCTCCGCCCGGGCGAAAAGCGCCTCGATCTCCCCATGCGAAAGGATTTTCGGCAACGGACGGCGCGCCGCAGGCCGGGGTAGCGCTGCGGACGGGTCGTCGCTGCGCAAGCCCTCATCGACCAGGAAGCCGTAGAACTGCCGCAGCGCCGAGGACTTTCGCGCTACGCTGGACGGCGCAAGTGCGGACCACGCGCTGCCCAGGCGCGCCAAGTCTCCGCGGTCCGCACGCTCGAGCGGCCCGACCGCCTCTTCCGCGCCTTCCAGGTCCCGGCGGTAGGCTGCGAGCGTGTTCGCCGCCGCGCCGCGCTCCGCGGCAAGCATGACCAGAAAATCCTCGATCGAGGACATCAGGCCCGCGCCACGGCCTCCGCAGCGATCATACGCGCTTCGGCGGAGAGGCCGACGCGGTTGAGAGCCGATACGATGTGAAACAGATGCCGCGCGGTCATTCGGTCCCACCCCTCGCCCTGCATGCCGAGTCCCGCGAGCAGCGCAACGAGCGCCGCGTTGTCGACGTCCGCCGCGCGCTCGATCGTGCGCGTCCATCTGGTTTCGTGCGAGAGGTCGATCCCCACACGCTCCGAATAAGACCGCGCAGTGCCACTTTCGAGCCGCCCCAGCCCCGCGAGCGCGGCGATGAGGAAGCGCGACTTGCGCTGTCCGGCACTCTCGTCGGCGTCGATGAAGGTATCGAGCGGGCCGCCGCCAATGGAGTCCTGCCGGTCCGGCTGCGCCAGGGCCAGCAGTGCCCAGCCCTGGCTTCCCTGCGCGACGACCGGCGCCCATTCCATGGCATCGCGCTCCAGCCCCGCGGCCAGCATGGAGGCAATCAGGTGCGGCGCGGCCTCCGCGAACTGCTCGCTCGGTCGCATGCGTGCCGCGGCGTAGGCGGTGAGCACCAGTCGCCCGTAGGCGGGCGAATCCGACGGACCCCAGATTTCCTGCATGGCAGCGAGCCGCGCGGCGGGCTCGCCCACATAAGCGTCGCGCAGGCTTGCCGCCGTCGCCACGGCAGGGCCTTCGGTCCCTTCCGCCGCGTAGATCTGGCTGTAGAGGTCGACCATGGCGGAGGCAGAGAGAATGCCTTCGCGCGCGGCCCGGTCCGCACCGGCCGCGCGCGTCGCAGGCGCAAGCATCGACGCAATCGCGGAAACCCGCTGGTAATAGGGCTCCGGGTTCGTCAGCAGATTCTCGGGTATTTCCGCGCCGACCGCTGCGGCGAGCGCAAAGCGCCATGGGGTGATCTCGTCCACTTGGTCCCATTCGAGAGTCACCGCGCGCCGTCCTGCTCCCGCCGCACCCGCGTATCGTTGCGCCAGCAGCACGTCGATCGCCGGAGCGGTCCCGCGTGAAAGTGCGCGGGTGAGCTCGGTTCCAGCGCGCACGCCCTGTCCGGCAAAAGCCGCGCAGATCGAACGCCAGAGCTGCCACCGCGCCTCGTCGCGGTCGCTCGCCTGAAGCTGGATCGCCGGACAGGCGCCGACGATGTCGCCAGTCGCAACATAAGCATCCAGTGCGGCGCCGGTCAGCGCGCCATTCCAGTTGCCGGTGTCGATGTCCTGCGCAATGGCCCGGGCCGCCGTGTATTCACCCATCGAGTTGAGAGTCTCGACCCGCAGTGCGGCAAAGTCGACCGCATCCATCCCCTCCGGCGCGGCAAGCCTGCTCGCCAGCGCTCGGCGAAGCAGGATGTGTCCCCAGCGTGACACGAGCGGACCACGCGTTCCGGCAAGCGCGGCGCGCACGAGGGAGGCAGGCTGCCCGGCCAGCGAGGCGGTTGCGAACCCACCCTCCTCCGGCGCAAGCACACCCACCTCGGCCAGGGAACGGCGTGCGGCTGGCGGAATGTCGTAGCGCGGCTTGAGCCCGAGCAATTCATCGAGTTCGTCGGTGTCCATCGCCTCGAGCTCTTCGAACGAGGGCAGATCATCGGGCAATGCGATGTCGGCTACGTCGAACTCGGGCAGGGGCTGGATCACGGGAGTGCTGGTCGCGCTTGGTGTCGGAGCCGCGGTACGGGTGGCGGTGGGGCGCGGAGTAGGCGTCGGGCTGGGGCTGGGCGTCGGCGCCGGATCGTCGAATCCGGGCGGCAGCAGCGACTCTGGTGCGCTCTGCGCAAGCACAAAAGTGGAGCTGAGCGTCAGCGCAGCGCCTCCGGCGAGGAGGATTGCCTTCATTCCGCAGTCTCCGGGAGGTCGATTGACTCGGCGATCGGCCGAACCGGCTCTTCCCCGCCATCCATCCAGGCATAGAGCAGCAGCGCGGCGACCAGCGCCGCCACCGCCCATACGATACGCCTACCTGTCATCGCCAAGCCAGCAGACCCTTCTTGCCCGTCCGTTTGCACAGTTGCGCCGCACCTAGCCCATCTATAGGCGAAGCGGCAATGACCCAGGAGGCCGAAATACGAACCGACGCCGAGATCGCCCGCATTGCGCGGCGGATCGATCGGCCCGTGGTATTGGTCGGACTGATGGGTGCGGGCAAGTCCACCGTGGGACGCAAGCTGGCGGCCTTGCTCGGCAAGAGCTTCGTGGATGCGGACGAGGCGATCGAGGATGCCGCTCAGATGTGCGTCGCGGAGATCTTCGACCGTTTCGGTGAGGACTACTTCCGCGATGGAGAGCGGCGCGTAATCGCCCGATTGATCGAAGAAGGTCACGGCGTGATAGCCACCGGCGGCGGCGCATTCGTCAACGACACCACTCGCAAGATGATCCTCGAGGAAGCGATTGCGGTATGGATCGATTGCGACGTGGAAACGCTGGTCGAACGCACCGCGCGGCGCGACGTTCGCCCGCTGCTGCGCAACGGCGATCCGCGCGAGATCCTCACCCGTCTGCTGCAGGAGCGCAAGCCGTTCTATGCACAGGCACCGATCCGGGTCACGGGAGAGGACGGGCCCCACGTCGAGACGGCGATGGCCATAGTGGAGGCGATCGATCGATGGCTGTAGTGCCCGTGGAGTTGGGTGGGCGATCCTACGAGGTGCGCATCGGCAAGGGCCTGCTGCATGGGGCCGCGCAGCAATGTGTGCCGCTGCTTCGCAAGCCCCGCGTGCCGATCGTCACCGACCGCAATGTTGCGCAGCATTGGCGTGACGCCGTCGAGAGCTCGTTTGCCGATGCCGCCATCGAATCCCGCTGGTTCGTGCTCGAACCAGGCGAAGCGGCAAAGAGCTGGGAGAATCTCCGGCGCGTCACCGACTGGCTGCTGGCAGAACAGGTCGAGCGCGGCGATCACGTGCTGGCGCTGGGCGGCGGGGTGATCGGCGATCTCGTCGGCTTCGCTGCGGCAATCCTCAAGCGCGGCTGCGGCTTCATCCAGTTGCCGACAACGCTGCTGGCGCAAGTCGACAGCTCGGTAGGCGGCAAGACCGCGATCAATACCGGCGCGGGCAAGAACCTGATCGGCGCGTTTCACCAGCCCTCGCTGGTTCTGGCCGACCTCGACGCGCTCGATACTCTGCCCGACCGCGAGATGCGCGCCGGCTATGCCGAAGTGCTTAAGTACGGCGTGCTCGGCGACCGCGAATTCTTCGACTGGCTCGCAGCCAACGGCAAAGCGGTCCTCGCCCGCGAGGACACGCCGCTGGAGTACGCGGTCGCCACCAGCGTCGCAGCCAAGGCGCGGATCGTCGCGGAGGACGAGCGCGAGACCGCCGACCGGCGCGCGCTGCTCAACCTCGGCCATACGTTCGGCCACGCGCTGGAAGCGGAAACGGGCTTTTCCGACCGTCTGCTGCATGGAGAGGCCGTTGCGCTCGGCATGGTGCTCGCCGCGCGCTATTCGGCACGGCGTGGCCAGATCAGCGATGCCGACGCGGAGCGGGTAACGCGCGCCGTCGATGCGGCGGGTCTGCCGAGCGAGATCGCCGCTCTTGGCCTCGGCTGCGATGGCCGCCGCCTTGCGGACCACATGCTCCACGACAAGAAGATGGACGCCGGCACTCTGCCCTTCGTCCTCCTGCGCGCGATCGGCGACGCCCATGTGGCTCGCGACGTTGAACTGGCGGACGTTAGCGAGTTCCTGAACGAAGAGCTGCGGGCGGGTTGATCGTGATCCTCCCCATCGTCTTGCGATGGGGAGGGAGACCGCGAGACGCGAAGCGGCTCGTGGTGGAGGGGTTTCTGCACTCCAAACCCCTCCGTCAGCCGCCTGCGGCGTCTGCCACCTCCCCATTTGTGCTGACGCAAAAATGGGGAGGATATGTGGGGATTGACCCTGCCTCCCGCCCAACGCACTCTCGCCACATGACCCGCTTCATAGACCTCTCGATCCCCATAACCAACGAGGTCATCTCCGACCCAGAGGTCATGCGGCCGAAGATCACCTACATGACGCACGAGGATACCTGGCAGCAGATCGCCATGTTCTTCCCCGGGCTCGAGAAAAGCGACCTGCCGGACGGTGAAGGCTGGGCGGTCGAGATGCTCGAACTCTCGACGCATAACGGCACGCACATGGACGCGCCGTGGCATTACCACTCGACCACCAGCGAAGGCGCCCGGGCCGCCCCAAGCATCGACGAGGCGCCGCTCGACCGGTTTTTCCGCCCGGGCGTGAAGCTCGATTTCAGCCATCTGCCGCACGGACACGTGGTGAGCGCGGCCGAAGTCGAGGCTGAGCTCGACCGGATCGGCTACGCGCTCAGGCCGCTCGACATCGTGCTCGTGCAGTCGGGCGCGGTCTATGGAACCGAGAACTTCACCGATCAGGGTGTCGGCCTTGGCGCGGAAGCGACGCTATGGCTGACCGAGCGCGGCGTCGAAGTGGTCGGCACCGACGCCTGGAGCTGGGACGCGCCCTTCAGTCATACCGCCCGACGCTGGGCGGAAAATCGCGATGCCTCGATCATCTGGGAAGGCCACAAGGCCGGCCGCATCCGGCCCTATTACCAGATCGAGAAGCTCACCAATCTCGAACGCCTGCCGAGCCACGGCTTCACCGTGAGCTGCTTCCCGGTGAAGATCGAGCGCGCCAGCGCCGGCTGGATCAGGGCCGTGGCGCTGATCGACGATTAGAACAGGCGCGAGCCGTTCGGCACCGGCTTGTCGGGCGCGAACAGCACGACCTCACCCGCCTCGTCGGCGAAGCCCAGCGTCAGCACTTCGGACATCGCCGGGCCGATCTGCCGCGGCGGGAAGTTGACCACCGCCGCAACCTGCCGCCCGGGAAGCTCCTCCAGCGCGTAGTTCGCCGCGATCTGCGCGCAGCTCTTCTTCTCGCCGATCGCGGGGCCGAAATCGATGCGCAGCCGGCAACTCGGCTTGCGCGCCTCGGGAAACGCCTCGGCCGCGACGATCGTGCCGATGCGGATGTCGGCCTTCAGGAACGTCTCGAAATCGATCCGCTCGGCAGCCGGCGCGTCGGGCGAATGGCGGAGGTGCACTACTCCAGCTCCAGGATCACCGCGTCGACCGCCAGACTGTCGCCCTGCGCGGCGTTGATCTTCGCGACTTTGCCCTGCTTCTCGGCGCGCAGGATGTTCTCCATCTTCATCGCCTCGACCGTCGCCAGCGGCTGACCCGGCTGGACCTCCTCGCCCTCCTCCACGTGGAGCGCGACGAGCAGACCGGGCATCGGGCAGATCAGCAGCTTCGAGAGATCCGGCGGCACCTTTTCGATCATGTGCTGCGACAGATGCGCGACGTGTGCCGGCAGGATACGCAGCACGTGCCGTGCGCCCCGCGTGGTGATCGCGTAGCCAGTGCGCGTGGGTTCGAGCTGGAGCCCGAATTTCTCGACCGGTTCGGCATCCTCGTCCGATCCGATTTCGTAGAGCGCGACTTCGAGGAAGCGTGTGCCGGGCGCGTACTCCATCTCGAGTTCGACCGCCTCGCCGTCGACCGTGATGGCCGTCTCTTCCAGGCTCACCGCATAATCGGTGCCATCGATCGTCACGCACCAGTCGCCCGGAGCGGCGAGCGCGGGATCGAGCTGCCCTTCGATCCGTCGCCCACGATCCGCATCGGCCGTTGCCATGGCGCCGCCGACCGCGGCAAGCGCGCGTTTCAGGTCCTCGGAGGCCGCCGCGCCGGCGAACCCTTCGGGATACTCCTCGGCGATGAAGCCGGTGGTCAGTTCGCCCGAGCGGAAGCGCGGGTGCTGCATGATGGCCGAGAGGAAGTCGATGTTGTGCCCCAGCCCCTCGATACGGAACGCATCGAGCGCCTCGATCTGCAGATCCGCCGCTTCCTCGCGCGTCGGCGCCCAGGTGATCAGCTTGGCTATCATCGGATCGTAAAACATCGACACCTCGCCGCCTTCGAAGACGCCGTCGTCGATGCGCACGCCATCGATCCCGCGGCGGCCGTTCGCCTCGCCGTCATCGGTCCAGCCTTCGACCGGGGGCTGGTAGCGCACGAGCCGGCCCGTGCTGGGAAGGAAGCCGCGGTAGGGGTCCTCGGCATAGACGCGGTTCTCGATCGCCCAGCCGTCGATTGTCACATCGTCCTGCGTGAAGCCGAGCTTCTCGCCGTAAGCGACACGGATCATCTGTTCGACCAGATCGACACCGGTGATCGCCTCGGTCACCGGATGCTCGACCTGGAGGCGGGTGTTCATCTCGAGGAAGTAGAAGCTTTCGCCCGTCTCGTCCGCGCCGGAGACGATCAGTTCGACCGTGCCTGCCGAGTGGTATCCGACCGCCCTCGCCAATGCGACGCACTGCTCGCCCATCGCCTTGCGCATCTTCGGCGTGACGAACGGGCTCGGCGCTTCCTCGACCACCTTCTGGTGGCGGCGCTGGATCGAGCATTCGCGTTCATTGAGATAGACGATGTTCCCGTGCTTGTCGCCGAGCACCTGGATCTCGATGTGGCGGGGGTTCAGAATGAACTTCTCGATGAACACCCGATCGTCGCCGAAGCTGTTGAGGCCTTCGCGCTTGACGCTCTCGAAGCCTTCGCGGACGTCCTTTTCGTTATAAGCAAGGCGCATCCCCTTGCCGCCGCCGCCGGCCGAGGCCTTCATCATGACCGGGTAGCCGATGCCGTTGCTGATCTCGATCGCATGTTCGGTATCGCGGATCTCGCCGACAAACCCGGGGACGACGTTGACCCCCGCCTCCTTCGCCAGCTTCTTCGATTCGATCTTGTCGCCCATCGCCGCGATCGCGCCGGGCGGCGGGCCGACGAACGCGATCCCTTCCTTCTCCAGCGCCTCGACGAAGCTCGCCCGCTCCGAGAGGAAGCCGTAGCCCGGATGCACCGCCTCGGCGCCCGTCTGCTTGCACGCGGCGATGATCTTGTCCGCGATCAGGTAGCTCTCGGAGGCCGGCGCCGGCCCGATATGCACCGCCTCGTCCGCCATCCGCACGAACGGCGCGCGCGCATCGGCGTCCGAATAGACCGCGACGGTCGCAATGCCCATGCGCCGCGCGGTCTTGATGACCCGGCACGCGATCTCGCCCCGGTTGGCGATGAGGATTTTGGAGAACATGACCTATTTTGTGCCTTCGATCGAACGGGCGATTGTTTCTATCGCGCTCGTCACGGATTTCCCGCTTTCGCGCTGACCGAGGCTTGTGAGGGCATCGGCCACGTTCTTCTGTTCCTGTGCAAGGCGCATGAGGGCGAAGGCAATCGCGAATTGAGGATTTCCCGATCTCGCATGCTGTTCGAAATAGTCTTCGATGGATTGTTCATGCGCCAAAACATCTCTCCTCAATTTTTCTGCTTTGCATCGGCTCCTCGCCCTGCAGCGCCGTCAGGCCAAGCTTGGCGAACAGCGCGCCGTCGCTGTCGTCGCCGGCGTTGGGCGCGGTCAGGAGCTTGTCGCCGGTGAAGATCGAGTTCGCGCCGGCCAGGAAGCACAGGGCCTGCGTCGCCTCGCTCATCGACTCGCGGCCGGCGGAGAGGCGGACCATGCTCAGCGGCATGGTGATCCGCGCCACGGCGACGGTGCGGACGAATTCGATGTCGTCGATCTTGGCGAGCGGCGTGTCGGCCAGCATGTCGCCCAGCACCGTGCCCTTGACCGGGACCAGCGCATTGACCGGGACGCTTTCCGGATGCTGCTCCAGCGTTGCGAGCGTGTGGATGAACCCCACCCGGTCCGCGCGCGTCTCACCCATGCCGACGATCCCACCCGAACACACGTTGATGCCCGCCTGGCGCACGTTGTCGAGCGTTTCCAGCCGCTCGTCCATCGTGCGCGTGGTGATGACGCGCTCGTAATACTCGGGGCTACTGTCGATGTTGTGGTTGTAGTAGTCGAGCCCCGCCTCGGCGAGCATGTCGGCCTGCGTCGGCGTCAGCATGCCGAGCGTCATGCAGGTCTCCAGCCCCATTGCGCGAACGCCCTTCACGATCTCGACGATCTTCGGCATGTCGCGGTCTTTGGGATTGCGCCATGCGGCACCCATGCAGAACCGCTGACTGCCGTGATCCTTGGCCTGCGCCGCCGACTGGAGCACGGCCTGCACGTCCATCAGCTTGGTCGCCTCGACGCCGCTGTCGGCATGGACGCTCTGCGAGCAATAGCCGCAATCCTCCGGGCACCCGCCGGTCTTGATCGAGAGCAGCGTGCAGAGCTGCACTTCGGCCGGCGGATGGTTCTCCCGGTGCACCGAGGCCGCGCGGAACACGAGCTCGGGGAAAGGCAGGTCGAACAGCTCGGCGATTTCCTCGCGCGTCCAGTCGGTGCGGATTTGGGTCATCAGATAGCGTCCAGTGCCTGCGAGAGGTCGGCGATGATGTCGTCGATATGTTCGATGCCGACCGATACCCGCACGACGTCCGGCCCCGCGCCGGTCGCCTCCAGCGCCTCGCCTTCGAGCTGGCTGTGCGTGGTCGAGGCCGGATGAATGATCAGCGACCGCGTGTCGCCGAGATTGGCAAGATGGCTGAACATCTTCACCGAGGAAACCAGCTTCACGCCCGCGTCGTACCCGCCCTTCAGGCCGAAGGTGAACACCGCCCCGCCCTTGCCGCCGAGATAGCGCTTGGCGAGCGCATGATAGCGGTCGTCCTCCAGCCCAGCGTAGGAGACCCCGTCCACCTTTGGATGCGCCTTCAGCCACGTGGCGAGCGCCAGCGCGTTGCTGCAATGCCGCTCCATCCGAAGCGCCAGCGTCTCCATTCCGGTGAGCGCCAGGAAGGCGTTCATCGGCGCCAGTGCCGGCCCGAGGTCGCGCAGGCCGAGGGTCCGCGTCGCGAGGATGAAGGCGAGATTGCCGAAGGCCTCGGTGAACCTGATCCCGTGGTAGGAATCGTTCGGCTCGCTGAGGGTCGGATACTTGCCACCCTTCGCCCAGTCGAAGCTGCCCGCATCGACGATCACGCCGCCGATGGCGTTGCCATGTCCGTTGAGGAACTTGGTGGTCGAATGGACGACGATGTCGGCGCCGTAGTCGATCGGGCGGCAGAGAACCGGCGTCGCCATCGTGTTGTCGACGATCAGCGGAACGCCGGCGTCGTGCGCGACCTTCGCGATCGCCTCGATGTCCTGCACCACGCCGCCGGGGTTGGCGAGGCTTTCGATGAACACCGCGCGCGTCTTGTCGGTGATCGCGGCGGCGACGTTGCCGGCGTCATCGGCGTCAACGAACTGCGTGGTCCATGCCATTTTGCGGAAGCTCTGGCCGAGCTGGTTCTGCGAACCGCCATAGAGCTTCTGGGCGGCGACGATCTCGCACCCCGGCTCCATCAGCGTGTGGAACGCGAGGAACTGCGCAGCGTGGCCCGAGGCCACTGCCAGCGCCCCCGCGCCGCCTTCGAGCGCAGCGATCTTGCCCTCCAGCGCCCCGTTCGTCGGGTTCATGATCCGGGTGTAGATGTTCCCGAATTCCTGCAGGTTGAACAGGCGCGAAGCATGTTCGACGCTGTCGAAGACATAGGACGACGTCTGGTAGATCGGCGTGATCCGCGCCTTGGTGGTCGGATCGGGTTCGGTCCCGGCGTGGACGGTGAGCGTTTCGGGTTTTTGTGTCATATGGGGCTTCCGATAGCGGCCTCGCGCGTTTGCGCAAACCCTTGCAGTGCGGCGACGTAGTGTGGCGCCCCGCGGCGGTCGCCCTCGCCTGCCAGCAGCTTCTCCATCGCACCGGCGAGCCGCGCCACGTTCGCATCCGACAGGGAGCCGAGCGGCGCGACATAGACCCCGATGGTGAACAGGATCGCGCCGGTTTCCGGTAGGCGCCGCAGCGTCTGGCGTTCGGAGCGGACGAACAGCGTCTCGCCCGCGTTTTCGGGCGTGACATGGGCGAACGCTTGCTCGGGCGCTTCGGCGACCCAGCGCAGGGCGGGGGTCGCGGCGATGAACCAGTTGCAGCGGCCGAATATCCGCCCGGGGGCGAGCCCGGCAATGAAACGGTCCACGCCGCTCGCGAGCTGCTCCGCATAACCCTGAATCGGCGCGTGCATGGCCGTCAGCGGCAGGCCCATCTTCTCCGCCGGGCGCCAGTCGCTCGGGAAAGCCACGGCCGCGCCGACGAGGCGGTAGAAGTCCTCGCCCTCCCGGCGCGTAAGCAGGCACATGTCCTCCCAGCGCGCCTTCGCGGCTTCGGCGAGTCCTCCTTCGACGCCGAGCATCCCGGTGAGCTCGCGTCCCGGCGCTTCGCTTCCGGCGGTGAGCCGGATGCCTTCGGGATAAGCCGCAAAGCCCGCCTCGCGCGCGGCGAGATCAGGAGCGGGATCGAGCCACTCGTCCTCCGACAGCGCTGCGAGCCCCATCTTGAGCACGCCCCCGCCGCGAGCGCGAGGCAGAAGCGCGTCGACGGAGAAGCCGAGAGTCATGACAGGCTCAATTACTCCGCCGCCTCTGCCCCACCTTCTCCGTCTTCCGTTTCCTCGCCGGCAGGCGGCATGTTGTGGCCGAGCAGGCGCAGCATGTCGGCGGCGCATTCGACGACGTTGGAGCCCGGCCCGTAGATGCCCTGCACGCCTGCCTTGCGCAGGAACTCGTAGTCGCTCTGCGGGATCACGCCGCCCGCGACGACCTTGATGTCCGCACGCCCGGCGTCCTTGAGGAGTTGGATCAGCTCGGGGATCAGCGTCTTGTGCCCGGCGGCGAGGCTCGAGGCGCCGATCGCGTCGACGTCGGCCTCAAGCGCCATCTCCATCGTCTCGCGGGGGGTCTGGAACAGCGGGCCGCTCAAGACCTCGAAGCCCATGTCGGCGAAGGCGCTGGCGATCACGTTCGCGCCGCGGTCGTGGCCGTCCTGGCCCATCTTGGCGACCATGACCTTGGGCTTGCGGCCGAGCCGCCGCGCGACGGCCTCCACCCCGCGCACGACCTGCGCGTAGCGTTCGTCATCCTTGTAGGCGGCGCCGTAGATGCCCTTCACCGGGCGCGGCATGGTGTCGTAGCGGCCGAAGGCTTCCTCCATCGCGGCGGAGATCTCGCCCAGCGTCGCCCGCTCGCGCGCGGCATCGACCGCGAGGGCGAGCAGGTTGCCCTCGCCCTTCGCGCCCTCGGCCAGCGCCTTGAGCGCCGCCTGGCACTTCGCCTCGTCGCGGCTCGCGCGCACGCGCTCGATCCGGGCGATCTGGCTCTGGCGGACCTTGGTGTTGTCGATGTCGAGCGTCTCGATCGGGTCCTCGTCCTTGAGCCGGAACCGGTTGACCCCGACGATCACGTCCTCGCCCCGGTCGACCCGCGCCTGCCGCCCGGCGGCGGCTTCCTCGATCATGCCCTTAGGCCAGCCGGCGGCGACCGCCTTGGCCATGCCGCCTTCGCTCTCGACCCGCTCGATGATCGCCCAGGCTTCGTCCACGAGCTGCTTGGTCAGCGCCTCGACGTAGTACGAGCCGCCGAGCGGATCGACCACGTTGGTCATCCCGGTCTCTTCCTGCAGCACGATCTGCGTGTTGCGCGCGATGCGGGCAGAAAAGTCGGTCGGCAGCGCGATCGCCTCGTCGAGCGCATTCGTATGCAGCGACTGCGTACCGCCGAGCATCGCGGCCATCGCCTCGATCGTCGTGCGGATGACGTTGTTGTACGGATCCTGCTCGGTCAGAGAGACGCCGCTCGTCTGGCAGTGCGTGCGCAGCATCTTGCTGCGTTCGCTCTTCGCGCCGAGCTCGGTCATCGCACGGTGCCACAGCGTGCGCGCGGCGCGCAGCTTGGCGACTTCCATGAAGAAGTTCATCCCGATCGCGAAGAAGAAGCTCAGCCGCCCGGCAAACTTGTCGATGTCGAGCCCGCTGGCGACCCCGTACTTCACGTATTCCATGCCGTCGGCGATGGTGAAGGCGAGCTCCTGCACCTGCGTCGCGCCGGCTTCCTGCATGTGATAGCCGGAGATCGAGATCGAGTTGAACTTGGGCATATGGTCCGCCGTGTAGGCGAAGATGTCGGAGATGATCCGCATGCTCGGCTCGGGCGGGTAGATGTAGGTGTTGCGGACCATGAACTCCTTGAGGATGTCGTTCTGGATGGTCCCGGTGAGCTGATCGGGGCTCACCCCCTGCTCTTCCGCCGCGATGATGTAGAACGCGAGGCACGGGATCACCGCGCCGTTCATCGTCATCGAGACGCTCATCTCATCGAGCGGAATACCGTCGAAGAGTATCTTCATGTCCTCCACGGTGTCGATCGCCACGCCGGCCTTGCCGACGTCGCCGACGACGCGCGGATGGTCGCTATCGTAGCCCCGGTGGGTGGCGAGGTCGAACGCGACCGACAGCCCCTTCTGCCCCGCCGCGAGATTGCGGCGGTAGAAGGCGTTCGATTCCTCGGCAGTCGAGAAGCCCGCGTACTGCCGGATCGTCCACGGCCGCCCGGCATACATGCTCGCCTTCACGCCGCGCGTGTACGGCGCGAAACCGGGCAGGCCCGGGTCCCATCCCTCGAGATCCGCTTCGGTGTAGAGCGGCTTGACCGCGATCCCTTCGGGCGTGTGCCAGGTAAGGTCGCGGCCTTTCACTTCCTTGTCGGCGAGGTCCTGCCAATCGGAGAGGGTGGGCCGGGTGTCTTTGTGGTCGGTCATGGCGGCTCCTAATCATATTCCAGAAGGAAGCGGAAGGGCCGCAGTGCGCCGCCAAGATCTGCTCGCCACCGCCCCGGAAGGAGAGATGTGGCGGCGGCCTTACCGCCCCTTGAACGCCGGCTTGCGTTTCCCGAGGAAAGCCATGCCGCCTTCGCGCGCGTCCTCGGTCGAGGCGGCGATCCGCTGGCCCTCGGCCTCGGCCTGGAGCGCCTGGGCGTAGCTGTTCTCGAGCGCGGTGAGGATATTCTTGCGCATCGTGGCGTAGGAAACGGTCGGCCCGTTGGCGAGCCGCGCGGCAAGCGTCTCCGTCTCCGCGGCGAGCGATTCGTCGGCCACGGCCTTGTAGATCATGCCCCACTCGAGGGCTTTGTCCGCGCCGATCTTCTCGCCCAACATCATCATCTCGGTCGCGCGCGCCTTGCCCACCAGGCGCGGCAGCATCCAGCTCGCGCCGCCATCGGGCACGAGGCCGATGTTAACGAAGGCCTGGAAGAAATAGGCGCTCGCCCCCGCGATCACGAAGTCGCCCGCCAGCGCGATCGAGCAGCCGATTCCCGCCGCCGGGCCGTTGACCGCGCAGATGACCGGCAGGTCGAGCCGCGCGAGCTTCATCATCAGCGGGTTGTATTTCTCGGTCAGCGCCATGTAGCTGCCCTGGGCGCCGTTCACCGGGCGGTCGCCGCGCGCAGCGAGGTCCGCGCCGGAGCAAAACGCCCGGCCCTCGCCGGTGATCACCAGCACGCGCGCGTCGTCGAGATGATCGAGCGCTCTCAGCATCTCGTCGGCCATCTCCAGCGAGCAGGCGTTGAGCCGCTCCGGCCGATTCAACGTGATGGTGGCGACGCCCTCTTCGATGGCGAACTTGATGGTCTCGAAATCCATGCGCGGTCTCTCTCCCGTTTCGCGGAGGAGCATCAGCGCGAACGGTTGCCCTTTGCAACCCCTGATGGACCGAAACGCTAGTGCGCGCCCTTGGGCGTTTCCATGATTTCGGTAAGCTGGCCCATCATGTCCTTCGGGTGGACGAAGAAGATCGGCGTGCCGTGCGCCCCGATCCGCGTCGGGCCGAGGATGCGCTTGCCCTTCCCCTCGAACCACTCGCGCGCCGCCGCGATGTCCTCGACCTCGAAGCAGACGTGATGCTGCCCGCCGAGCGGGTTCTTCTCGAGGAACCCCCGGATCGCCGAGCCCTCGCCGAGCGGCTCGATCAGCTCGATCTGCGTGCCGTTCATGCCGCTATCGGTGGGCGTGTTGACGAAGCAGACCTTCACCCCCTGTTCGGGCAGGTCGAACGGCTCGACGATGTCGGTCGCCCCCATCGTCTCGCGATAGTGCGCGATGCTGTCGGCGATCGAGGGCGTCGCGACGCCAATATGGTTGAGACGGCCGAGTTTCATCGCATCACCTCACAAGGGAATATTGTCGTGCTTCTTCCAGGGGTTCTCGAGCTGCTTGCCGCGCAGCTTGCGCAGACCGAGCGCGATCCGGCGCCGTGTGGAGTGTGGATAGATCACTTCGTCGATATAGCCGCGGCTGGCGGCGACGAAGGGGTTGGCGAAGCGGTCTTCGTATTCCTTCGTCTTCTCCGCGATCTTCTCGGGATCGTCGCGATCCTGACGGAAGATGATCTCGACCGCGCCCTTGGCGCCCATCACCGCGATTTCGGCGGTCGGCCAGGCGTAGTTGAGGTCGCCGCGCAGGTGCTTGGAGGCCATCACGTCGTAAGCGCCGCCGTAGGCCTTGCGGGTGATGACGGTGATCTTGGGCACGGTCGCCTCGGCATAGGCGAACAGCAGCTTGGCGCCGTGCTTGATGATCCCGCCGAGTTCCTGGCTGGTCCCGGGCAGGAAGCCGGGGACGTCGACGAATGTCAGGATCGGTATGTCGAAGGCGTCGCAGAAGCGCACGAAACGCGCGGCCTTCTTGCTCGAGTTGATGTCGAGCACGCCCGCCAGCACCATCGGCTGGTTCGCCACCACGCCCACGGTGCGACCCTCGACCCGGCCGAAACCGCAGATGATATTGCCCGCATGCGCCGGCTGGATCTCGAAGAAGTCGCCTTCGTCGAGCACCTTACGGATGACCTCGTGCATGTCGTAAGGCTGGTTCGCGTTGTCGGGGATCAGCGTGTCGAGCGACGGTTCCTCGCGGTCCCACGCGTCGGCGGTCGGCCGTTCGGGCACGTCCTCGCGGTTCGAGAGGGGCAGGTAATCGAAGAAGTCGCGCGTCGCGAGCAGCGTCTCGATGTCGTTCTCGAACGCGAGGTCGGCGACGCTGGTCTTGGTCGTGTGCGTCACCGCGCCGCCCAGTTCCTCCTGCGTCACGACCTCGTTGGTGACCGTCTTCACCACGTCGGGCCCGGTCACGAACATGTAGGAGCTGTCCTTCACCATGAAGATGAAGTCGGTCATCGCCGGCGAATAGACCGCCCCGCCCGCGCATGGGCCCATGATCAGGCTGATTTGCGGCACCACGCCGCTGGCGAGCACGTTGCGCTGGAACACTTCGGCATAGCCGCCGAGCGAGGCGACGCCCTCCTGGATGCGCGCGCCGCCGGAGTCGTTGAGGCCGATCACCGGCGCGCCGACCTTCAGCGCCATGTCCATCACCTTGCAGATCTTCTCCGCATGGCGCTTCGACAGCGATCCGCCGAACACGGTGAAATCCTGGCTGAAGACATAGACCAGGCGGCCGTTGATCGTGCCAGACCCGGTGACGACGCCGTCGCCCGGGATCTTCTGGTCCTGCATACCGAAATCGACGCAGTCGTGCTCGACGTAGGTATCGAGCTCCTCGAAGCTGCCCTCGTCGAGCAGCACGTCGAGCCGTTCGCGCGCGGTGAGCTTGCCCTTGGCATGTTGCGCGTCGATCCGCTTCTGTCCGCCGCCCATACGAGCGGCTTCCCGGCGGCGTTCCATTTCGGCGATATTGGCGGACATCCTGACCCCTGATCTTGCGGTGGCGGAGGCCTAGCGGGCGGCGCAAGCGAGCGTCAATCTTTCATGCGCGTTACACGAGTCCCCCCGAAGGGAGAGTCCTCGAGCCTCTGGCGGCGTCCCTTGCCTGAGTCCCGGCGAAGGCCGGGACCTCGTGCCGCTAGCGCTCCGTTCGATATGGGCAATGCACGCCCACGGCTCACGACCTTCCAGCGAAGCGCCGGCGGCCTGAGGCCCCTGCCTTCGCAGGGGCTCGGGCGGATTTACCGCATGAGCACCAGTTCTTCCGCCATGGTCGGGTGGATGGCCACGGTCGCGTCGAAGTCCGCCTTGGTCAAACCGGCCCTCACCGCCACGGCCGCGGCCTGCATGATCTCGGCCGCATCCGGCCCGATCATGTGGATGCCGAGGATTCGGCCCGAGTCCTCATCGCAGATCATCTTGTAGAGCGCCCGCTCGCTGCGGCCGGCGAGCACGTTCTTCATCGGCCGAAAGTCGGACTGGTAGACGCGGATCGAACCGTACTTGTTGCGCGCCTCGCCCTCGGTCAGCCCGACGCCCGCGAGCGGAGGGTGGCTGAACACGGCGGCGGGGATGCAGCTATGGTCGACTTTCGTCCGCTTCCCGCCGAACACGGTGTCGGCGAAGGCCTGCCCCTCGCGGATCGCAACCGGGGTGAGTTGCACGCGGTTCGTGACGTCGCCGACGGCATAGATGTGATCGGCGCTGGTCTTGCTAAACTCGTCGACCACGATTTCGCCCTTGTCGCCCAGCTTCACGCCGGCCTTGTCGAGCCCCAGACCTTCGGTGTTGGGCACCCGGCCAGTCGCGAACAGGACGGCATCGACGACGAGATCGTCGTGATTGGTCATCGAGACCTTCAGGCTCCCGTCGTCGTTCTCCTCGATCCCCCGGAACTCGGCGTGGAAGCGGAAATCGATGCCTTTCATCACGCTGATCTGCAGCAGCCGGTCGCGCAGGGCCGCGTCGTAGCCGCGCAGCAGAACGTCGGAGCGATTGATGATCGTGACCTGGCTGCCGAACTCGTTGAAAATCCCCGCGAACTCGTTGGCGATATAGCCGCCGCCGGCGATCAGGATACGCGGCGGCAGGGCGTCGAGATGGAAAGCCTCGTTGCTCGTGATGCCCAGTTCATTGCCCGGGCATTCGGGCACATGCGGCCGCGCGCCGGTCGCGATGAGGATATGCTTCGCGGTGACTTTCCTGCCGCCTGAAAGGGCAATCTCGTGCGGCCCGGTCAGCTCGGCACGCTCGTTGACGATCTCGACGCCGTGATTCTCCAGCGTCTCGGTATAGAGGCCGTTCAGCCGGTCCACGTCGCGCAGGACGTTGTCCCGCAGCGTCGCCCAGTCGAACTTCGGATTGTCGATCGTCCATCCGAAGGCCCGGGCATCTTCCAGGTCCTCCGCGAAGTGGGCCCCGTAGACGAGCATCTTCTTGGGCACGCAACCCCGGATGACGCAGGTGCCGCCGACCCGGTGCTCTTCCGCAATGGCGACTTTCGCACCATGCGCGGCGGCCACCCGGCTCGCACGCACCCCTCCCGAACCGGCACCGATGGTGAAGAGGTCGTAGTCGTACTGGTCCGCCATGCGCGCGCTCCTTGTTTGGACGCGCGATATGGCGGGCATGGAAGCGCTTGCCAACCGCCGCGGCGGGCGCCGATCAGTCGTCGCGGCGGCGGACCGGGGGTTCTTCCTTGGCCAGCCGGCGTGCGGTCGTCGCTGTTTGCGCGGCGAAGAGCACGATCAGCAGCAGCCCAACGCCGCCGACGAAGAGATCGAACCCGTTGAGCTGCCAGACGATCGGGTTCTCCTGCCCTGCGATCAGCATGGCCAGCGTCAGGCCGATCAGGACAAGCCGCAGCTCGGTCGGGCCGGCATTGAGATAGGACAGCCGCAGCTCGCCTAGCACCCGCACCGAAAGGAAGGCGTGGATCGACATGAGCAGGTATCCGGCTAGCGCCACGAGCGCCACCTCGAGCTCGACATAGGCGCTCAGCCCGATGCCAACGACCACCAGCATCGTCGCGAAACCGTCACAACTGTGGTCCAGGAAATAGCCGTAGCGCGGACGCTCGATCGCCCGGTAGCGGGCGAGGCTGCCATCGAGCGAATCGCCGAACCAGTGGACGACGTAGCCGGCGATGGACAACCACAGCCAGCCCGCGTCGAAGTTGCTCGCGATGTACCCGGCGAAGACCAGCAGGGCGCCGAACATGCCGGTGAACGTCAGCATGTCGGGCGTCACCCACGGGGGCATGGCGGCACACAGGCGGTTGAGGATCCGCCGCTCGACGCGAGCGATCAGATTCTCCTGAATCCGCTCGATCGGCGCGGCGGTGGCGTTGGCACGTGGTTCCATTACAGATCGCCCGTTACTGGCTGGGTCGCACAAAAGGCGGACACTACCGGCCCGCGGGCGGCGAAGTCCAGTAAACTAACGCAGGCGTCAACCCTGCCCGCCACGACCCGAGCGCCTGCGGCGCCGGGGTGGGCGGCCACGGCCGGCACCTTCGCTCCGCTCGCCTGCGCCGTGCGGCTTGCCCGCGCGATTCGGATGCTTGTGCTTCGGCTTGGCCGTACGCTGTTCGCCCCCGGCCGAGCGGGCCTCCCCCCGCGGCTTGACCGCGACACGCTGGCGCGGCTGGCGCGGTTCGGGCTTGGTCGGCCCGACGCCCTCGACCACCGCACGGAAGTTCGGCGGCAGGTCGAGCCGGGTGAATTCCGCGTCGGTAACCTTGCGGATATCCTTCAGGTAGGCGCGCTCGTCCTCCGCGCAGAAGGCGATCGCGATCCCGTCCGCTCCGGCGCGCGCGGTGCGGCCGATGCGGTGGACGTACTGCTCGGGCACGTTGGGCAGCTCGTAGTTGATCACGTGGCTCACGCCCGGAATGTCGATCCCGCGCGCGGCGACGTCGGTGGCGACGAGAATCCGCGTCTTGGCGGAGCGGAACTCGGCCAGCGCCCGCTCGCGCTGCGGCTGGCTCTTGTTGCCGTGGATCGCGTTGGCGGCGATGCCGACTTGCGCCAGCTTCTTCACCACGCGGTCCGCGCCGTGCTTGGTGCGGGTGAAGACGAGCACGCGCTCGATCTTGCCCGGCACCGGATGGCGGCCGGCGAGGATCATTTCGAGCAGCGTCTGCTTCTCGTCCTGCTGGACCATGAACAGGTACTGGTCGATCCGCTCGGCCGTCGTGCTTTCCGGCGTCACCGAGACCTGGACCGGGTTATGGCAATACTGCCCGACCAAGTCCTTGATCTGCTTCGGCATCGTCGCGCTGAAGAACAGCGTCTGGCGCTCCTTCGGGACGAGTTGGCTGATCTTGCGCAGCGCGTGGATGAAGCCGAGGTCGAGCATCTGGTCGGCCTCGTCGAGCACGAGGATCTCGACCCCTCCCAGCCCAAAGGCCTTCTGGTCGATCAGATCGAGCAGGCGGCCCGGCGTGGCGACGAGGATGTCGGTCCCGCGGTGGAGCTTGTTGCGGTCCTTGCTGACCGAAGTGCCGCCGACGATCGACTGGACCTTGAGGCCGGCGAGCGCGCCGTAATCCTTGGCCGACTGGGCAATCTGCCCGGCCAGCTCCCGCGTCGGGGCAAGCACCAGCATGCGGCACGACTTGAACGGCGTCTGCCGCTCCGCATCGCGCAGCCGGTCGATCGAAGGCAGCATGAAGGCCGCCGTCTTGCCGGTGCCGGTCTGCGCGATGCCGAGCAGGTCGCGCCCTTCGAGCACGGGCGGAATGGCCTGTTCCTGGATCGGCGTGGGCGTGTTGTATCCCTTCAGGTCAAGCGCCTGGAGGACGGGCTGCGACAGCCCGAGTTGTTCGAATGTCATTGTGGATTGAACTCGCAAAATATGCGGCGCGCAGCCGAAATGGCGCGCGCTCGCGGTGGTTGTCAAAACCGCCCGCGTGAAAAGGGAAGTCTCTTGGGTAAACCGAAGTGCGGCCGGGGCGTCCCTGTCTCGGGCCGCCGCTTCACGCTGGCACGCGCGCTTCGCTGAGGGCGCAGATGGGGGCAAAACCTCCCAAAGTCAATGCCGCAGGTGAGCACCCGCGGTCCGAACCGGCGACAAAGGAGGGAACCGGCAGCCCGCGCCGCCGATTCCTGTACAGCGACGCCGCGCACCGGCCGGCTCTCGTCCGATGAGAAGCAAACGGAGCTCCCCCGCCATGTTCGACCCCATCGTCGAAGCGATCGACACGCAGGCACAGGCGCTGTCCAGTCCCTGGAGCATCATCGCGGTGGGAGCAGCGGCAACGCTGGCCGCACTCCTGACGCATTGGATCGTATTCCGCGTGCTGCGCCGCATTGCCCGGCGCAGCGACAGCGACTCCGACAACGTCCTGATCCGCTGCCTCGCCCAGCCCACACGGGTTGCGCTGATCGCGCTCGCCCTCGTGCTCGTCGCCCGCGAGATCCCCGCACTGGATGCCATCTGGCAGAAAGTCGCCAGCTTCGTCATGCCCGCGCTGGTCGGCTGGATCGCGCTCGCCATTCTTCACGCGCTGGTGACGGCGATGAAGCTGCGCGCCGACATCACCGTGGCCGACAACCTCGCCGCCCGCCGCCAGCGCACCAAGCTGACGATGTTCAGCCGCATCGCGACGTTCCTGATCGTCTTCGTCACGGTAGGGCTGATGCTGCTGTCGATCCCGGGCGTGCGCGACGTCGGCGTGACGCTGGTGGCCTCGGCCGGGCTCGCCGGCCTCGCGGTCGGCGCCGCCGCGCAGCCCGCCCTCCGATCGTTGATCGCAGGGGTCCAGATGGCGCTGACCGAGCCGATCAATATCGACGACGTGGTGATCATCGACGGCGAATGGGGCCGGATCGAGGACATCCGCACGACTTATGTGGTGGTCAAGATCTGGGACGAGCGGCGCCTGATCGTGCCAACCTCACGCTTCCTCGAGGACACGTTTCAGAACTGGACCAAGAAGACCGCCCAACTGCTCGGCACCGTGATCCTCTATCTCGACCCCGCGGCGAAGATCGCGCCGATCCGCGCCGAGTTCGAGCGGCAGGTCAAGTCGAACTCGCGGTGGGACGGCCGCGTCCAGGTGGCGCAGGTCACCGAAACCCATCGCGACGCGATCGAACTGCGGCTGCTGATGAGCGCGGCGGATTCAGGCACTCTGTTCGACCTGCGGTGCGACATTCGCGAAGCCATGCTCGCATGGATCGCCGACAACTGCCCCAACGCATTCGCCAAGACGCGCCTGGCGGCGCCCGATCCGATCGGCCTGGAAATGGAGGCGCGCGAGGCCGCGTGAGGACGGCGGCGGTCGCTACTGACTACGCGAAGCGCTCTGATTGGTCAGCGCGTCGTCCCCCGCGGCGAGTCGCCAGAGCACCCCGTCGCGCCGGAAGTCGAGCCTGACCTTGCCATGGAACGCCATCTCGGGATTCCGGGTTATGATCGTCGTGCCGAAGCCTTTTCGCTCGGGAGGCTTCACCGGCGGACCCCCGCTCTCGCTCCATTCGATCTCGAAGCTGCGCTCGCCGTCGCGGTCGGCGAGGCGCCATCGCACCGCCACCTCGCCGTCGCCGTTGGAAAGCGCGCCGTACTTCAAGGCATTGGTCGCCAGTTCGTGGATCGCCAGGCCCAGCGCCTCGGCCGCCGTCGGCTTCAGCACGATCCCCTCGGGACCCTCGAACGCGACCCGATGGTCGGTGGGATCGATGACGTGGAGAACCTGCGACCGGACGATCGCGTCGACCGCCGCGCCATTCCACCGTTCGCCGGTCAGCAGGTCCTGGTTCGCGGCGAGCGCCGTGATGCGCCGGATAAGCGCCTCGGTGAGCTCCGCGTCCGCGGTCCCCACGGTGCGATGCACGATCGCCTGGATCGTCGCGAGGATGTTTCGCGCACGGTGATTGACCTCGTTCATCAGCAGCCGGATGCGCTCGTTGGTCTCGCGTTCCTCGGTGATGTCGGTGTTGGTGCCGCACCACAGGATCACCTCGCCCGCCTCGTTGCGCAGCGGTTGCGCCCGCGTGAGGAACCAGCGGTATTCGCCGTCCTTGCCGCGCAGGGGGAAGGTGTCTTCCCACGCCTCCCCCGTGTCCCATGCATGCTGGATGCCCTCGACCACGCGGTCGACGTGGTCGGGGTGCTGGACCGCACGCCAGCCCCATCCCTGCATCTCCTCCAGCGTGGTGCCGGTGAAATCGTACCAGCGCTGATTGTACCAGAACACCCACCCCTTCTCGTCGGCCATCCAGGCGAGTTGCGGGATGTTGTTGGCGAGCGCCTTGAACTGCTGTTGGCTGTGAAGCAGCTCCGCCCGGAGATTCGCCTGTTCGCGCAGGTCGTTGGCGATTTTCGACGCGCCGACAATCGTTCCGGAGGCGTCGCGGATCGGGGAGACAGTGATCGCGACGGGAATTTCGGTGCCGTCGGCCCGCTTCCGCATGGTCTCGAACTTGGGAACCAGTTCGCCGCTGCGGACACGGGCGAGGATCGCATCCTCTTCGTACTGCCGGTCGGCGGGAATGATGCGCCGGATGGACTGTCCGATCATTTCGGTGGCCGGAATGCCGAACAGCCTTTCGGCAGCCGCATTCCAGCTCTGGACGATGCCGTCGAGGTCCTTCGACACGATCGCGTCGGAGGAGTGCTCGACGATCGCGGCCAGATACGCGTCGCGGAAGTTTTTGGGCAGCCCCACTTTCACCGGGAGGTACTACCATATAACCATCCGGAAACAATGGCACATTTGTAAATCCCGAAAAATGGTGCGCCTCGGTTCGGCGTTGGTCCGGCAGGGATCAGATCATGCCCAGCTGCGCCGCCGCCACTTGCTGCAGCGCCTCTGCGATGCGGGGCTCGATGCCGAGTTCGTGCGCGGCCTTCTCCTCCGCCCCGAGCACGCGCGGATCGATCCCGGTGACGTGGCCGAACACGACCAGCGCCTCGAGGTACGAGCCTTCCGCGCTCGCGTGGTACTGGTCGTAACTCCACAGGTCGATCGCGCCGAAGGTCCGCCCGTCGTACGGGTTGGGATCGGCAATGCCGCGCATCATGGCCCGGTTCCACGCCTCTCCGACCGGGATCACGCCATCGATCTCGGCCGAGGCCGCGTCGATCGCGTCCATCGCGCGACGCAGATCGAGCGCCATCGCCGCGACCGGGCGCCCGTACCAGTGCCCTTCCGGGCGATAGACCTGGTCCGCGCGGGTCCACGCCGCCATCAGGTAAACCTCGACCGCCGGATTGGCGCGGGTGAACATCTGTGCGAGCGCCGGTGCATCGGCCGCGGTCTGCGCGGGATCGCCGGGGCGTTCGGGATCGAGCACCGAGTATTGCTGCATGACCACCACGTCCCATGGTGCATCGATCTTCTCGCGCCGCTCGTTCAAGTGGAAGCCCAGCGTCGAACCACCGCGCGTCTCGTGCGAAACCTCCCATGCCTGCCCCGCCTGCTCGGCAAAGCGGGCGAAGAGCGCGGGAATGCCGCCGACCCCCTCTCCGTTCAGGTCGTTCACACTCTCCGGTCGGTAGCGCAGGACGGCCGAGTTCGCGCCCTGCGTGAAGCTGTTGCCGATGAAGAGGATCGTGCGCGGCTCCCCGGCAGACGCGGGGGACGTCAACGCCAGCAGTGCGACGAGCGCTGCGACTAGCGCCGCTATCGGCCGAAAGCCCCTTCGGCACTTGATAATACCCTCGCTCGTCATCCCAGCGAAAGCTGGGATCGCTCTCAATCCAGTACGGTGTCCCATAAGTCGCCCCAGCTGGGGTTGATCCTTTCAATCAGTTCGATCTTCCAAGCCCGCTGCCACGCGTTCAGCGCCTTTTCGCGCGTGATCGCCTCTTCGATCGTCGCATGATGTTCGATCAGGACGAGCCGATCGAGCCCATACCGGCGCGCGAACTTCGAGCCTGTCCCCTCCCGATGCTGCGCATGACGCGCCGCGATATCGCTCGTGACGCCGATATAGAGTACGGGGCTTGTTGGTCAGAATGTAGGTATAACCGCCCCTCTCCACTCGTCCCCCTCCTCCAGCGTCCGCATACACGCCGAAATCGGGTTGCGCCATGTGCGACCGTCCGACCGGAGGACAGCGATCCCAGCTTTCGCTGGGATGACGGATATCCTTTGCCACGTCATCCCGGCGAAAGCAGAGATCGTGCGTCCTCTCTCACCCCAGCCCGGCGGCTTCGAGCAGCGCCCGGGTGCTGGCGTCGAAGTCGCCTCCGCCGGCCTCCATGTCCTTCGCCATGCGCTTGCCAAGTTCGACCCCGAACTGGTCGAACGGGTTGATGCCCAGCAAGACCGCGTTGGCGAAGGTGCGGTGTTCGTGGAACGCGACCAGCGCGCCCAGCGCGGCGGCATTGAGGTCGTCGCACAGCATGGTCGCGCTCGGGCGGTCGCCGGGAAAGTGGCGCGCGGGGTCCTCGCCCGCGTCGCCGGCCATCAGCGCAGCGCCTTGCGCGAAGCAGTTGGTCAGCAGGATACGATGATGCGCGGGGTCGAGCGCGTCGCCGGGCGCCACGCTGGCGATGAAGTCGATCGGCACCAGGTTGGTCCCCTGGTGGAGAAGCTGAAACACCGCGTGCTGCGCGTCGGTACCCACCCCGCCCCAGGTAATCGGCGCGGTCGGGCCGGAGACCGGCCGCTGGTCGGCCGTCACCCGCTTGCCGTTCGATTCCATCTCGAGCTGCTGGAGGTAGTCGGGCAGCAGCGCGAGCCGTTCGTCGTAGGCGAAGACGGCGCGGGTCTGGCAGCCGCGCACGCTGGTGTAATACTGGTCGGCGAAGGCCGCCCGCAGGCACAGGTTGTCGCGCCCGTCGGTATCGCGGAAATGCTCGTCGACCATCCGCGCGCCAGCGAGCATGGCCTCGAACTCGTCCCACCCCACGGCGAGCGCGACCGGGAAACCGATCGAGGACCACAACGAATAGCGCCCGCCGACGCTCTCCGGAAACGGCAGGACGCGGGTTTCGTCGACGCCCCATTCGACGGCCTTCTCCGGGCTCGCGGTGAGCGCGACGACGCGGCCGGAGGGATCGGACACGCCGTTGTCGCGCAGCCAGTTGAGCGCGCTGGCGGCGTTGGTCATCGTCTCGATCGTGGTGAAAGTCTTGCTCGCCACCGCGATCAGCGTGGTCGCCGGATCGCAGGCGGCGAAGGCCTGCTCGAGCGCGAGCCCGTCGATGTTCGACACGACATGCACGTCCACCAGCGCGAGGTCACGGGTCAGCGCGTCGACCGCCATCGCCGGGCCGAGCGCGCTTCCGCCGATGCCGATGTGGATCAAGTGCTTCACCGGACCCAGCGCGCCCTCGTGGATCGCCTCGACCAGGAGCTTCATTCGTGCGTGGAGCGCGGCGGCCTCTTCCACCGCCGCCTCGCTGCCGACGCCGCGCTGGGCGGTGTGCTCCGCCGCGCGCCCTTCGGTAACATTGATCTTCTCGCCGCCGAGCAGGGCCGCGCGCTGTGCCGCGAAACCCCGCGCCTCGGCGAGCGCCTCGAACGCGGCGAGCAGATCCTCGTCGAGATGGGTCTTGGACCAGTCGAAGCGGATGCCGCCGGCGATCTCGCCCTCGCCCCATTCGAGCCGCTGCGAGAGCCGGGTCACCCGCCCCGGATCGCTGGCGAACAGTTCCTTCAGCGTGCGCTGAGGCACGGCCTCGACCCGCTGCCAGGCTGCGGAAACCGCCTCGGTCATACGAAAATCCCTTTCCTACATCGTGCGCTCCCGACTAGGGACTGTGGCGATGTTTGCAAGCACTCAGCCGAACCCGGGCGAGCCCTTATCCAAGGTCACGGCCCCCTGCGACCTTTCACGGGAAAACCGCGGTTTTTCAAAGGCGCCGGCATGTCACATCTGTCAACACCCCGGCACCGCATGACTGCCGTGTCCGAAGCCGAAGCACCCGGGCCCGAGGAGCAGAGCGAGACGCTCGGCGGCTTCCTGCTGTTCCTGGTCAAGCTCGCGCTGGTCGTGCTCATCTTCCGCAGCTTCGTCTTCTCGCCCTTCTCGATCCCCAGCGAATCGATGCTGCCCCGGCTGATGAACGGCGACTATCTGGTCGCGGCCAAGTGGCCCTACGGCTATTCCAGCTACTCCCTGCCCTTCTCCGCTCCGCTGATCCCGGGGCGTGTGTTCGCCGGCCAGCCCGAGCGCGGGGATGTGGTGATCTTCAAGCACCCGATCGACCGTACGGACTACATCAAGCGGGTGATCGGCCTCCCGGGCGATACCGTGACCATGCGTAACGGCCAGCTCTTCCTGAACGGCGACGCGGTGGCCAAGCAGCGGATCGACGATTTCGTGATCCCTCTCTCGCCCAATACGGACTGCGCCTGGGGCGGAGTGCGCGAGGCGGACGGCGAAGGCGGCGAGCAGTGCCGCTACGCCCGCTTCCGCGAAACGCTGCCGTCGGGCCGCAGCTACACGGTGCTCGACTTCGGGACGACCCCGCAGGACGACTACGGCCCGACGATCGTACCCCAGGGGACGATCTTCGTAATGGGCGACAACCGCGACAATTCGCAGGACAGCCGCTTCCCCGCCATGCCGGGCGGCGGCGTCGGGCTCGTGCCGCAGGAGAACCTCGTCGGCCGCGCAAGCGCCATCATGTGGTCGACCGACGGCAGCGCGGAATGGCTGTTGCCCTGGACTTGGTTCACCGCCGCGCGCTGGAGCCGCATCGGAGACGGGCTGTGAGCACGCTCGACGGCAAGACGCGCGAGTGGCTGACCGGCGTCGGCTTCGCCGTCTGCGACGAGGCGCTATGGCGCGAGGCGCTGACCCACGGCAGCACCGGCGACACGCGGCACTACCAGCGGCTCGAGTTCCTCGGCGACCGGGTGCTGGGCCTCTCGATCGCCGAGTGGCTCTACGGACGCAATGGCGCGGCGGAGGGCGAGCTCGCGCAGCGGCTCAACGCGCTCGTCAGCCGCCAGGCCTGCGCCGGCATCGCCCGCGAGATCGGCGCCCCGGCCCACGTCCGCCTCGGCAAGCAGGCGCGCGACGACGGCGCGGCGGAGAGCGACAACGTCCTCGGCGACGTGATGGAAGCGCTGCTCGGCGCGAGCTTCGTCGAGAGCGGATTCGATGTCACCCGCGACCTTGTCCGCAAGCTGTGGAACGACCTGGTCGAGGGGCACGCCGGCCGCTCCAAGCATCCGAAAAGCGCGTTGCAGGAGTGGGCGGCCGGCAACCAGCGCCGCCCGCCGCAGTACGAGCTCATCGATCGCTCCGGCCCCGACCACGCCGCCAGCTTCACGGTGAGGGTCAAGGTCCACAAGGTCGGCGAGGCCGAAGCCACGGCAAGCAGCAAGCAGGAGGCCGAGACGGCGGCCGCACGCAAGTTCATGGAGATGTTCGGGTGACCGACGATACCAATACCCGCTGCGGCCTCGTCGCCGTGATCGGCGCGCCGAACGCGGGCAAGTCCACGCTGGTGAACCAGCTTGTCGGGCAGAAAGTCGCGATCACCAGCGCCAAGGCGCAGACCACCCGCGCGCGCATGCTCGGCATCGCGCTCCACGGCGAAACGCAGATGATCCTGGTCGATACCCCAGGCATCTTCACACCGCGCCGGCGGCTCGACCGTGCGATGGTGAGCGCCGCGTGGGAAGGCGCGGAGGCGGCCGACGCGGTGCTGCTGCTGGTCGATCCGGTCAAGCAGCGGCGGCACGAGCTCGAGCCGCTGCTGGAAGCGCTCGCGACCAGGCCCGAGCGCAAGATCCTGGTACTCAACAAAGTCGATGTGGCGAAGAAGGAGCCGCTCCTCGCGCTGGCGCAGGAGCTTTCGGGCAAAGTCGAGTTCGCGGAGGTGTTCTTCGTCTCCGCCCTCACCGGCGACGGCGTCCCCGAGATGAAGGCGGCGCTCGCCGAGACGATGCCCGAAGGCGCGTGGATGTATCCGGAGGACCAGGTCAGCGACGCCAGCGAGCGCCTGCTGGCGGCCGAGGTCACTCGCGAGCAGCTCTACCGCCAGCTCCACGAGGAACTGCCCTACGACAGCGCCGTACGGCCCGAGAGCTATCAGCAGCGCCCCGACGGCAGCCTGGAGATCCACCAGCAGATCGTCGTCGGCCGCGAAAGCCAGCGCCCGATCGTCCTCGGCAAGGGCGGCAGCCGCATCAAGGCGATCGGCGAGGCGGCGCGCAAGGAACTGAGCGAGATGCTCGACGTGAAGGTCCACCTCTTCCTTCACGTGAAGGTGGAGGAGAACTGGGCCGAGAACCGCGAGATCTTCGAGGAGATCGGGCTGGACTGGGGGCGGTGAGTCGCCCCCAACCCTTTCCCAGCACCGAAACGGCGACTGAGCGCCGCTAGCGTTTCTTCGCGATCCCGATCTTGTTCTTCTTGGCGAAGTCCTTGACCGATTCCTCGCTGCGGTTGAGCGCCTTGGCGATCGCCTTGAGGCCGTGGCCCTTGGCGGCAAGCGTGCGCAGCTGACCGGCCTCGTCGGCTTTCCACGGGTGCTTGTGGCGCTCGAAGTGCTCCTTCGCCATGCCTACGCCTCTCGGCCCTGGATCGATGGCGGGACGGCGGTGCTCACTTCGCAGCCCCCTTCTTCGGCGCGGCCTTCTTCTTCGCGGCAGGCTTTTTCTTCGGCGCTGCCTTCCGCCCACCCTTCTTCTTCGCCGGCCCCTTGGCTGCCCGTGCATCGATGAGTTCGATGGCCTGCGCTTCGGTGACATCCTCCGGCTTCACGTCCTTGGGGATGGTCGCGTTTGTCGTGCCGTCGGTGACGTAGGGGCCGTAGCGGCCCGGCATGACCTTGATCTCGCCGCCGCTGGTCGGATGGGCTCCGAGCGTCTTGATCGGCTCCGCCTTGGCACGTGTGCCGCGGCCGCCGCGCTGGGCGGCCTCGGCGAGCGCGGCGACGGCGGCATTCATCCCGGTCTCGAAAATGTCACGGGTGGAGGACAGCTTGGCATACTTGCCGTCATGGCGCAGGTACGGACCGTAACGCCCGATATTTGCCTCGATATCCTGCCCCGTTTCCGGGTGCTGACCGACAATCCGGGGCAGCTCGAGCAGTTTGATCGCCCACTCGAGATCGAAGTCGGGCAGGTCCTTGGGAATGCTCGCGCGCTTGGCGTCCTTGCCCTCGCCCATCTGGATGTAGGGACCGAAGCGGCCGGTCTTGCGGTGGATCTCCTCACCGGTTTCGGGATGCTTGCCGAGCACGCCATCATCGGCCGCGGCTTCGCCGTCGGCGCCCGGCTGCGCGAAGCGGCGCGTGAACTTGCACTCCGGGTAATTCGCACAGGCGACGAAGGCGCCGTAGCGCCCACCGCGCAGCGCAAGCCGGCCGCCCGGGCGGCCCTCGGCCTCGCACAGGGGGCAAGTGCGCGGATCCTTGCCGTCGGCGCGCGGCGGGAAGAGATAGTCGGACAGGAAATCATCGAGCGCTTCGGTCACTTCCGAAGGCTTGCGCTCCATCACTTCTTCGGTCTTCGGCTTGAAGTCGCGCCAGAACTGGGTGAGCAGCGCCTTCCACTCCTCACGCCCACCCGAGACTTCGTCGAGCTCGTCCTCCATCCCGGCGGTGAAATCGTAGGCGACGTAGCGTTCGAAGAAGCGCTCCAGAAATGCGGTCAGGAGCCGGCCCGATTCCTCTGCAAAGAAACGGTTTTTCTCCATCCGCACATATTCGCGATCGCGTAGCGTCTGGATCGTCGATGCATACGTCGACGGTCGGCCGATGCCGAGTTCCTCAAGCCGCTTGACCAGCGAGGCTTCGGAGAACCGCGGCGGAGGCTGCGTGAAGTGCTGGTTGGCCTCGACACCCTTCTTCGCCGGGCTGTCGCCCTTGTGCATGACAGGCAGCAGACCCTCGTCGTCTTCTGCGTCCTTGTCGTCGAAGCCTTCCTGGTAGACCGCGAAGAAACCCGGGAACTTCACCACCTGCCCGGTCGCGCGCAGTTCGTTCTTGCCGGTCCCGTCTCGCAGGGTAACAGTCGTGCGCTCGAGCCGCGCGGCCGCCATCTGGCTGGCCATCGCGCGCTTGAAGATCAGATCGTAGAGCTTGCCCTCGTCCCCCGATGCCGCACGGTCGCGCGAGAAATCGGTCGGACGGATTGCCTCGTGCGCTTCCTGAGCATTCTTTGCCTTGGTGCTGTAGTGGCGTGGTTTTTCCGGGATGTAGTGCCCGTCATAGCGATCCGCGATCGCCTTGCGCGCGGCGCTGATGGCGCTACCGTCCATCTGCACGCCGTCGGTCCGCATGTAGGTAATCGCGCCGGCTTCGTAGAGCGACTGCGCAAGCCGCATGGTATGGCTGGCGGAAAAGCCGAGCTTGCGCGCGGCTTCCTGCTGCAGCGTCGAGGTGGTGAACGGCGGCGCCGGATTGCGCGTGAGCGGCTTGGTCTCGATCTCTTCGATCGTGAAGCGGCCCTGCTCGACCGCGGCCCTGGCGGCCATCGCGCTACCCTCATCGCCGAGCGTCAGCTTGTCGAGCTTCTTGCCGTCGTACTTGACCAGGCGCGCATCGAATTCGGTGCCGTCCTGCTCCAGCTTCGCCACCACCGACCAGTATTCCTGCGCACGGAAAGCCTCGATCTCGCGCTCGCGGTCGACGATCAGCCGCAGCGCGACCGATTGCACCCGGCCCGCGCTCTTGGCTCCCGGCAAGCGGCGCCAGAGCACCGGCGAAAGCGTGAAGCCGTAGAGATAGTCGAGCGCGCGGCGCGCCAGGTACGCGTCGATCAGGTCGCGATCGAGCTCGCGCGGACGAGCCATGGCTTCGGTCACGGCAGGCTTGGTGATCGCGTTGAAGGTGACGCGGTCGACTTTCGCGGGCAGCGACTTGCGCTTCGCGAGCAGCTCGCGCACGTGCCACGAGATCGCCTCCCCCTCACGATCGGGGTCGGTCGCGAGCACGAGCCGGTCGGCCTTCTTCGCGGCGTCGGCGATTTCCTTGAAGCGGCTCTGCTTGTCGCGATAGAGTTCCCAATCCATCGCGAAATCCTCGTCCGGCCGCACGCTGCCATCCTTCGGCGGCAGATCGCGGACGTGACCGTAGGAGGCGAGGACCTTGAAGTCCTTGCCCAAGTATTTCTCGATGGTCTTCGCCTTGGCCGGCGATTCGACGATAACAAGCTGCATGGAAGTGGAGGCGGTCCCTTACGTGTGTACGTGTGCGCGAGGGTGGCTAGGCTCCGGCGCGTTCGTCAATCCATGATTTTGCGAGGAGATCAGGCGAAGACCTCCCCGATCTCCTGGGTGCCCTCGTCAAGCAGCGTAAAAACCGAGATTCCCAGTGGGAGAAAGACCGCGGTCGTTATCGCATCGGTGAGCCCAGTGCCGATGGCCGCGCCCACAGGCCCCGCCCCCGCAAACTCGATGAAGCTCGACACTGCGACGATCGGAACAAGAGCCAAGAGGAAGCAGACCAGCCCTGCGAAAAAGATCGGCCAGCTGTGCCCTCTGGTCACGTTCCAGCTTGCGCCCATCGCCTCGATCACGCCAGCTCGCCGTGCGATGAGGAAGCCCGATGCCGCGCTCCAACGCACGGCAAGGATCAGGCCCGGCACGATCAAAAATAGCAGCCCGAGTATCATGCCAAACCCGGTGAGGAGCGCGAGGCCGACATAGGCCCAGATACGCGTTCCGCCCGAACCCACTCGCCCGCGCAGCTCCAGCATTCTTTCAAGAATGAGATAGCTGCCGACGACATGGGCGATAAGAGCGGCCACCCCGGCAATGCCGCCCAGGATTGTGGTGCCGGCGTCAAAGGTAAAACCGAAACCCCATAGGCGATCGGGGTCGGTCGCACCGCCGATCTCACTGACCGCGCCCAAGCCACCGACCACGATCACAAAGACGAGCAAGTAGGCGAAGACCTCGCGCGCGAGAGCGACCGTCTCCTCGAGAATTCCCCTGAAATCCGCCCTGCGATGCATTTCACCCCCCCCCCCTTGTTCGGTTATCCCGCGAGCGAGACCCGCCCGCCCGCATGTCGCTGCAACTGGCCGGCGATTTCAAGTTCCAGCAGCGCCATCTGCACGGCCGCGGCGCCGGTGCCCGATTGGCGGATCAGTTCGTCCACCGGGACCGGCGCAATGGTGAGGAGGCCGCGAATGTCGGCCGGTTCAGCCTCCTCCAGTTCGTCGGAAGCGGGATCATAGGACGGTGCGGCTTCACGAAAAGTCGAGCGCGGCGTGCCGTCGAAATCGCTGAGAAGCTCGATCACATCCCCCGGCGCCTGGACCAGGACCGCGCCATCGCGGATCAGTTGGTTGCACCCCTGTGAGCGGGCGTCGAGCGGGCTGCCGGGGATCGCCATGACCTCGCGCCCCGCCTCGCCGGCAAGCCGCGCGGTGATGAGCGAGCCCGACTTCGGCGCAGCTTCGACAACCAGCGTTCCCGCGGCGAGCCCGGCAATGATGCGGTTGCGGCTCGGGAAATGGCTGCCGCGCGGCTCGGTGCCGGGCGGCTGCTCGGCGAGGAGCAGGCCTGCGCTCGCAATCTCTTCCTGCAGTTCGGCGTGCTGGGGAGGATAGGTGATGTCGATACCGCTGGCGATCACGCCGATCGTCGCAGGCAGTGCGCCCCGGTGCGCGGAGCCGTCGATGCCGCGCGCCAGGCCGGAGACGACGACGAACCCGGCTTCGCTCAGCGCCGCTGCGAAATCGCGCGCCAGCTTGACCGCGGCGGCAGAGGCGTTGCGCGCGCCGACCATGGCGACGCAGGGCTTCGCGGCGAGCGTGAGGTCGCCCCGGACAGTCAGGATCGGGGGCGCGCTCTCGATCTCTGCGAGGAGTGGCGGATAGTCCGGCTGGTCGTGGAACAGGTACCGCGCGCCTGCCGCGCGCACGGCCTCCACTTCGCGCTCGATCCGTTCGACCAGCGCCGCGCGGTAGTCGCGCCCGCCGCGCCGGCCCAGTTCGGGCAGCGCCTCCAGCGCGGCTTCCGCACCGCCGTATCGCTGGAGCAGGTGCGCATAGGAGACCGGGCCGACATTGGGCGACCGCAGCAGCCGTATGCGCGCGAAAGCCTCGGACTGCGAGAGCGCGCTCACTCCTTCGAGCCGACCTTCGGCTCGGTGCCGTTCGCCAGACGCTTGAGGTTCTCGCGGTGGAGCCAGAGCACGATCAGCGCGATCAGCACCAGCGCGGGGACATAGGCCGCGTAGCCGAGCACCGCAGCAACAATCGCGGCGGCCACCACCGCACTCATCCCGGCAAGCGAGCTGATCCGGCTCGCCGCCAGCACGCCGAGCCAGACGAGCGCGTAAGCCAGCCCGATCGGCCAGGCGAGCCCCAAGCTGACTCCCGCATTGGTCGCCACGCCCTTGCCGCCCTTGAACCCGAGCCAGACCGGGAAGCAGTGGCCGATCACCGCGAACACCGCGGCCACGGGGGCCGGGCCGAGGATTGCGCCCGGCATCTCGCTTGGCCCGGTGAGCAGGTGCGCGGCGAGCAGCACCGCCACGAATCCCTTGGCGAGATCGAGCAGCAGGGTCGCGGCCGCGACCGCCTTGTTGCCGGTGCGCAGCACGTTGGTCGCGCCGATATTTCCGCTGCCGATCTTGCGCACGTCGCCGAGCCCGGCGAGCCGGGCGAGAATCAGTCCGAACGGGATCGAGCCGCAAAGGTAGCCGAGCAGCGCGGCCCATAGCACGTCGATGGTCAGTTCAGCGCCCACATCTGCCCCCTACCCGTTCGCCCTGAGCTTGTCGAAGGGCCGTACTTCTAATAGGCGCTGGGCCAAAGAAAAAGCGGTCCTTCGATAAGCTCAGGACGAACGGGACTATTTTGGACGTTTCTTCGCACTCCCCCATCCTGCTGTTCGATTCCGGCGTCGGCGGACTCAGCGTGCTCGCGGAAGTCCGCAAAACGCTGCCGCACGCACCGGTGATCTACGCCGCGGATCTCGCGGGTCTGCCCTATGGTACCAAGAGCGAGGCCGAAGTCGCGGCGCGCGTCTGCGGGCTGCTCGGGCGCATGGCGGAGCGCTGGCACCCCCGGCTGATCTGCATCGCCTGCAACACCGCAAGCACCATCGCGCTCGGCATGGTACGCGAGGTGCTGGAGATTCCGATCGTCGGCACCGTGCCGGCGATCAAGCCGGCCGCCGTTCAGACACGCAGCGGTACGATCGGGCTGCTCGGCACTGCGGCGACGATCCGCCAGGCCTATGTCGACAACCTCCAATCGCAGTTCGGCAATGGCCACAGGCTGCTGCGCCACGCCGCGCCCGGCCTGGTCGAAGCGGCCGAGGCCAAGCTGCGCGGGCGCCCGCTTGACCCCGCAGCGATCAGGGATGCCGTGGCGGGGCTCAGAGAGCAACCGGGCGGTGACCGGATCGACACCGTCGTGCTCGCGTGCACGCACTTTCCGTTGCTGCGCAGCGAACTGGAGGCGGCCTTCGGACCCGGAGTCGCGTTGATCGACGGCGCCGAGGGCATCGCGCGCCGGATCGCACACCTCGTCGCGGGGCAGCCAATGGAGCGAAGAGAACCCGACCGCGCGGTCACGACCGGACCGATCGAGGAGTTCCAGCCGCTCGCCGAGGCGTTCCGCGCCTGTTGCATCGAGCGCCTCGAGAAATTCTAGCTGCGAATCGCTCGCAAAGATCGCGGTGGAAATGCAGGCGCGAGCGGCTTAAATGCCGGCCCGAAACGGCCGTGACCGAACGGCGAGGCGCGAGCGTGCGATGAATTACAATCAGATCTTCGATCAGGCGATCGACCGCCTGCACTCGGAAGGCCGTTACCGCGTCTTCATCGATATCATGCGCAACAAGGGCACCTTCCCCAACGCGCGCTGCTTCGCCGGGCACAACGGCCCGAAGCCGATCACCGTCTGGTGCTCGAACGACTACCTTTCGATGGGCCAGCATCCGAAAGTCATCGCGGCGATGGAAGAGGCGCTGCACGACGTCGGCGCCGGATCCGGCGGCACGCGCAACATCGGCGGCAACACGCACTTCCACGTCCAGCTCGAACGCGAGCTCGCCGACCTGCACGGCAAGGACGGCGCGCTGCTGTTCACCAGCGGCTACGTCTCCAACGACGCGACGCTCTCCACCCTGGCCAAGTTGCTGCCGGGCTGCGTGATCTTTTCCGACGAACTCAACCATGCAAGCATGATCGCCGGCATCCGCAACTCGGGCTGCGAGAAGCGCGTGTTCCGGCACAACGATCTCGAGCATCTGGAAGAGCTGCTCGCGGCCGAAGCGCCCGAAACGCCCAAGCTGATCGCGTTCGAGAGCGTTTACTCGATGGACGCCGACATCGCCCCGATCAACGCGATCTGCGACCTTGCCGAGAAGTACAACGCGCTGACCTACATCGACGAGGTCCACGCCGTCGGCATGTACGGCAAGCGCGGTGGCGGAATTTCGGAGCGGGACGAGGCCGCACACCGGATCGACATCATCGAAGGCACGCTGGGCAAGGCGTTCGGCGTCATGGGCGGCTATATCGCGGCCGACACGCGCGTGATCGACTGCATCCGCAGCTATGCGCCCGGGTTCATCTTCACCACCTCACTCAGCCCGGTTCTCGTCGCCGGCGTGCTCGCGGCGGTGCGGCACCTCAAGGAATCGAACGAGGAGCGCGAGGCGCAGCAGCGCAACGCCGCGCTGCTCAAGGCGAAGTTCGCCGCTGCCGGCCTGCCGGTCATGCCGAGCCAGACGCACATCGTGCCGCTGATGGTCGGCGATCCGGTGCGCGCGAAGAAGATCAGCGACATCCTGCTCGCCGAATATGGCGCCTACGTGCAGCCGATCAACTTCCCGACCGTGCCGCGCGGCACCGAGCGGCTGCGCTTCACTCCGGGCCCGTCGCACACCGAAGCGATGATGGACGAACTGACCGCCGCGCTGGTGGAGATCTGGGACCGTCTCCAACTGGAGCTCGCACAGGCAGCCTGAGCGCTGCCTCTGTTCGTGGCCGCTCGCGACGCTAGATAGCGGCAATGGACGAGACGGGATCACGGCAGTTGCGGGAGAATGCGCCTCTCCACGCGGTCTCCGCAATCCTCGCGCTGGTCTTCCTCATGCTGGCGCTGTTCGGCGATGCGTCCGATCCGCACGTGACGGGAGCGGCACACCGCGCTGCTCCCGCCGCTGCGCCGCCCGATGCCCTGCCCGCCAGTGCCGAGGACGAGGGCACGATCCTCTCCACCCTTCCCGCTGACGATGCGCGCGCGCGCAACGCCGCCGTTCCCTTTGCCGATACCGATCTCGCCGCCGCCCGGCCTTTCGCCTTTCACGGCAGCTCCGCAGACCGCACTCGGGCCCGCGACTGTCTCGCGCTTGCCGCGATGGCCGAGGCGGGCGCGGGAGAGCCTGACCAGCGCGCGGTGATGCAGGTGATCCTCAACCGGGTGCGCCATCCGGCCTTCGCAAACACGGTCTGCGGCGTGATCTTCCAAGGGTCCGAGCGGCCCACCGGGTGCCAGTTCACCTTCACTTGTGACGGCTCGCTCGCGCGGAGCTATTCCGAAGCCCTGTGGCGCGCGGCACGCCAGCGGGCTGAGGAGGCATTGGGCGGTTACGTCCACGCGCCGGTCGGCACGGCGACCCACTACCACGCAGACTACGTCTACCCCGCCTGGAGCGGCGAACTCGACAAGATTGCGGCGGTGGGCCCGCACCTGTTCTTCCGCTGGCGCGGCTGGTGGGGAAGCGGCGCGGCGATGTCTGCCCGTTACACAGGCGGCGAGCCCGATCCGCTGGCGCTGCGCAGGACTGCGCAGGAAGTCGATCGACCGGTGGAGCTTCTCCTCCCTCGACTTGCCGAACAGGGAATGGCGGTTCGTACGATCACCGCATCGGGCGGAGGCGAGGCGGAGGCGACTCCGGTCGGAGCAGCGGAGGCATCGACTGCGGCTCCGGCCTCTCCCGCGCCCGGCGTCCATTTCGTGCTCGTCGCGCGCGGGGATGCGCCGCAGACACTGGTCGAGCGCGCCCGCGCCCTGTGCCCGGGCGACGCCTATTGCCAGGTCTACGGTTGGGACGATGCGGCGGCGATTCCGGCCGAACTGCCGCTGACCGGCGAAGCCCGCCGCGTACTGCGCTTCAGTTTCCTGCCGGCGCGAAACGGCAATGCCGAGGCGATCTATTTCGACTGCCGCATCTTCGCCTCGCCGCCGGTGGGTGCCTGCCTTCCCCGCGCGAGGCCGTAGCCGGTCGCGCGGGGATGGCGGTCTGCTCAGCGCAGGCTCACCACGTTGTCGGTCACCGGCCGCTCGCGGTCGCCGCGGTAGAGGCTCGCCATCGGCTCGTCGCCCACCACGATCTGCTGCGCGTTGCCGAAGCCGTTGAAGCCGGTCTTCATCGCCGCGCCGTAGGCGCCGAGCATGCCGATCTCGATGTAGTCGCCCGCCTGGATGTCGCCGGGGAGCATGAAGGGCCCCTTCATGTAATCGGCATCGTCGCAGGTGGGGCCGTAGAAGGCGAACTCCTGCGGCGGATCGCGCAGATCGTCCTCCAGCGCCGAGACCGGAAAGCGCCAGTCGACATGCGCCGCATCGAACAGCGCGCCGTAAGCGCCGTCGTTGATGTAGAGCTCGTCCCCCCGCCGCTTCTCGACCCGCACCACGACCGAGGAATACTCGGCGCAGAGCGCGCGGCCGGGCTCGCACCACAGCTCGGCGTTATAGGCGATCGGCAGGTTCTCGAAGTGGCGGTGGATGACCTCGAAGTAGTCCTCCAGCGGCGGAGGCTCCATGTCCGGATAGACCGAGGGGAATCCGCCGCCGACGTCGACCACGTCGATCACCACGCTCGCCTCGGCCACCGCGGCGCGCACGCGCTCCAGCGCCTGAACATAGGCGAACGGCGTCATTGCCTGGCTCCCGACGTGGAAGCACACGCCCAGCCAGTCGCAGTGCTGGCGGGTCGCCTGCAGCAGCGGCGCAGCGTCGACCAGATCGGCGCCGAACTTGGATGCAAGGCTGAGCTCGGAGTAGTCGGACGAAACGCGAAGGCGCACCAGCAGGCGCAGGTCGGCAGCCGGCGTGCCGTCCTCGGCGGTGGTCGCCTCGACGATCTTGGCCAGTTCCTCGATCGTGTCGAGGCTGAACGTCTTCACGCCGTGTTCGAAGTAGGCCTCGCGAATCGCGCGCGGCGTCTTCACCGGATGCATGAAGCACAGCGTCGCTTCCGGCAGCATGGCGCGCACCAGGCGCACCTCTGCGATCGAGGCGACGTCGAAATGCGTCACGCCGCCCTTCCACAGAACCTGCAGCAGGTCGGGCGAAGGATTGGCCTTCACCGCATAGAGCGACTTGCCCGGAAACTTCTCGACGAAGAAACGCGCTGCGCGCTCCGCAGCGTGCGGGCGATTGAGGATGACCGGCTCGTCCGGCGCGAGAGCGCGAACTACAGACCGGGCGTCAGGATGGATGTGCAACTCAAGGGACCCCCAAACGGTTAAGTTCGAACGAGGCTGCCTTGCGGTTAGGAAGTCCCCTTGGGGCAGCGGGGTGCGCCTATAAGCTTCGCAGCGTGAACCGCAAGTGAAAACTCGTGCTTTTCCCTGCAACCGGAGAGGGGACGAAGCGGGGGTGCGGCGAGACGGGCCGTGCGGACCCTATTCCCCCAGAAGCGCGTCGACCACGCTCGGCGTCAGCGAGAGGAGCACGTTCACGTTTTCGCGCAGGTTCGCCATCGTGATTCCATGGTCGAGCACGACATAGCGCGTGACCCCGATCGTGCCGTTTGCCGGATCGCGCCAGGTGTTGACGGCAGCCTGCGACAGATTGGCCCGCGCAAGGCTCTCCGCGTTCACGGTCTCGTCGGGATCGAACCGGACCTGCATCATCACGCCCTGGCATCGGGCACTGCCGTTGGCCCCGCAGGCCGTACCGATCACGATGTAGTTGGTCCCCTCGGCATCGGTCGCAGACAGGCTGACGTCGCCAAACGTCCGCTCTTCTCTGACTGTGTGGCCCAGCGAGGTCACCACGACCCTCAGATCATCGAGATCGACCGATCTCACGAGGCGCTCCGCCGAATAGCCCTGGGCCTGCACCGGCGCGGGTGCAGCAATCGCGCTGGCAAGTGCAATCGCAGCGAGAAAATGGACTTTGCGCATCGATTTCCCCCAAACGTCTCCGGGCGATCCTTCCACGGACGGTTCCCCCCGCCAACCCCCGTCAACTCAACCGGTCGCGAAAATCTTCGTAGTCGAAGCTCTTCACCTGTTCGAGCGCGTCGGTTTCGCTGTCCCACAGCCAGATCGACGGCAACTGGACGCCGTTGAAGGTGTTGGTCTTCACCATCGAATAGTGCGCCTGGTCGAGAAAGGCGATTCGCTGGCCGGGCTCGCACGGCACCGGCAGGCGGTAATCGCCGATCACGTCGCCCGCGAGGCACGACGGGCCGCCGAGACGGACCAGGTCCCGAGTCCCCGCGAAGGCGGGGATCTCGGGCTGCGGAGTGCCGGATAGACTGAGGTCCCCGCCTTCGCGGGGACCCGGACCAGGTTCGTGCAGCATCGCCGGCCGGTAAGGCGCCTCGATCACATCGGGCATGTGGCAGGTGGCGGAGATGTCGGTCACCGCGAGCGGCATTCCGTTCCACATCGAATCGAGGATCGTTCCGACGAGGATCCCGGCATCGAGCGCCACGGCTTCGCCCGGCTCGAGGTAGATCTCCGCGCCGGTGTCCTCCTTCGCATCGCGCAGGAATTCAACGAGTTCCTCGCGCTGATAGTCGGCGCGGGTGATGTGGTGCCCGCCGCCCATATTGATCCACTTGAGCTGCCCGAACCACGGCTCGATCGCGTCGAACACCTTGTCCCACGTCCGCCGAAGCGGCTCGAAGTCCTGCTCGCACAAGTTGTGGAAGTGGATGCCGTCCACCTGCTCCATGATCTCGGGCGTGAGTTGGTCGATCGGAAAGCCGAGCCGCGAACCGGGCGACGAGGGATCGTAGCGCGGCACTTCGCCGCAGGGACACAGCGGATTGATCCGCAGGCCGACGTCGAAATCCTGTCCGCTCGCGCGCGCCTGATCGAGGATCAGCGCCGCGCGTTCGAGCTGGCCGGGCGAGTTGAAGATCACGTGATCCGACAGGCGGCAGACCTCCTCCAGCTCATCCGGCTTGTAGGCTGCCGAGTAGGTCGCGATCTCGCCGTCGTAGAACTCGCTCGCCAAGCGCGCTTCCCACAGGCCCGAGGTGCACACGCCGTCGAGATACTCCCCGACGATCGGCGCGACGCTCCACATCGAAAAGGCCTTGAGCGCGGCAAGCACCTTGATGTCCGCCGCATCGCGGATCTCGGCAAGCACCTGCAGGTTCGCACGCAGCTTCGCCGCGTCCACGACGAAGGCGGGGCTGTCGACGCGGTGAAGGTCGAAATGGGCGAATGCGCCCGGATCGCCGGCTCTGGTTTCCATCGGCTCAGGAACCTCCCGGATCGATATTCGCGGACGCGTGCTGCGCATCCCTGGCGAGCGGTACCACCTCGCGCAACAGCGCGGCGAGGAACAGACCCGGTTCCTCGAACATCGGCATGTGCGCCGAATGCTCGAACCAGACCAGCTCCTTGGAAGGCGCCTCGACTTCTTCAAGCCACTCGGCCGCGATCGGCGAAGGCACGGTATAGTCGTGCCGCCCGAGAAGGAACACCAGCGGCACCTCGACCCGCTCGACGTCCGCGAAGCTGACATCGGCGAGACGAGGCCAGAGCGTCGTCACCGTAAAGGCGCTGCCCTCGCCCCAGGCCTTGCGATCAGCGGGGCTGTAAAGCGGCGACAGGCGCGGCTGATGGAAATAGAGCGTCTCCACGGGCGGACGGTTGTACAGCAGCGAGCCGTACGGCATCGCGTACTTGCGCCAGCCGTCGGCCTGCTCGATCGTGAACGGGCCTGCCGCGGGATAGGGCGCGAGGGCATCGATCGCGGCGACCGCTTCCTCGTCCCCGGCAGCAAGCGCCTTGGCCCGCGTCCAGGCCATGCCAGCCTTCTCGCTTTCGCGGAAGTCGATGCCCTGCCCCACGCCGACATAAGCATGGAGCAGGTCCGGCCGCTCCAGCGCGACCGCCAGTCCGACGAACGAGCCCCAGCTGTGCCCCATCAGCACGACCTTGCGCTCGCCGTAGCGCTCCTGCAGCAACTCGATCAGTTCGATCGCATCGTCCCGGTACCGCTCCAGCGTCATCGTCGGGGCGAGCGCCTCGGGAGAGTTCAGCGGATAGGACCGCCCGGCGCCGCGCTGGTCGTAATGCACGACCGTGAAGAAGTCTTCCCACGGACGCTGGAAAGTCCAGGCGAAAGGCATCTCCACCGCGCCGGGCCCGCCGTGGACGAAGACCAGGATCGGATTGTCGCGGTCGGTCCCGCGAACGTTGACGACCTGCTTCGCGCCGCCGAGCGTGGCGACGAAGGTTTCCTCGACACCGTCCGGCGTCACGATCCGGTTCATGTCGGCGATGATCTCGCGCGCCGGCGCGTAGGGATCGCTCGCCGGCTCGGCGGCCGAGGCGGGGTGGCAAAGCGTCGCCGTCAGCGCCGCAGCAGCTGTCAGGACAGGCCTCAGCACCGTCAGAAGTCCACCGGCCCGTCGAGCTCCTTCACATTCCACGGCAGTCCGTGGTCGTTCAGCATGTCCATGAACGGATCGGGATCGAACTGCTCCATGTTGAACACACCCTCTCCCTTCCACGTGCCCTGAAGCACCATCGCGCTGCCGATCATCGCCGGAACGCCGGTGGTGTAGCTGACCGCCTGGTTGCCGGTTTCCTCGTAGGCATCCTCGTGGTCGCAGATATTGTTGATGTAGAACGTCTTCTCCCCCGATCCATCGAGCGCCTCGCCGGTCGCGATCACGCCGATGTTGGTCTTGCCCTTGGTCGTCTCGCCCAGCGTCTCGGGCTTCGGCAGCACGGCGGCGAGAAACTGCAGCGGGATGATGTCCTTGCCCTGGTAGCGGATCGGCTCGATCGAGGTCATGCCGACGTTCTGCAGCACGGTCAGGTGCGTGATGTACTGATCGCCGAAGGTCATCCAGAAGCGCGCGCGTTCCAGCTCAGGGACGAATTTCGCGAGGCTTTCCAGCTCCTCGTGGTACATCATGTACATGTTCTTCGGGCCGACCGCCTCGAAGTTGAACTCGACCCTTTCTGCCAGCGCAGGGGTCTCGACGAACTTCCCTTTCTCCCAGTGGCGCGCCGGCGCGGTGATCTCGCGGATGTTGATTTCGGGATTGAAGTTGGTCGCAAAATGCTGGCCGTGATCGCCGCCATTGCAGTCGAGGATGTCGAGCTGGCGGATGGTCTTCAGCTTGTGCTTCTTGAGCCACATGGTGAAGACGCTGGTCACGCCCGGGTCGAAGCCGCTGCCGAGCAGCGCCATGATCCCGGCCTCCTTGAAGCGGTCGTGGTAGGCCCACTGCCACTTGTATTCGAACTTCGCCTCGTCCTTCGGCTCGTAGTTCGCGGTGTCGAGATAGTCGACGCCGGCTTCGAGGCAGGCGTCCATGATCGGCAGATCCTGATAAGGCAGGGCGAGGTTGACCACCAGGCTCGGCTCGACCTTCCTGATCAGATTGACCATTGCCGGGACTTCCTCGGCGTCGATCTCGTACGTCGCGACCTGCTGGCCGGTACGCTCCTTCACCGAGTCGGCGATCGCGTCGCACTTGGCTTTCGTGCGGCTCGCAAGGTGGATCTGGCTGAAGATGTCGGGGTTCATCGCCATCTTGTGCACGCAGACCGAGCTGACCCCGCCTGCACCGATTACCAGCACTTTCGACATAATTGCTCCAATCCTACTGCTGATGAGCCTCCGCGAAGGCGGAGGCCTCGGGCCGCCTGGTCGTCCACTGCCTGCCCGAGGTCCCCGCCTGCGCGGGGACTCGCGAATAACGACGGCTCACATAGGGAAATGCGCTAGCAGGGCAACATGATCCACGAGACGATTCGAAAGCCGACCCGCGAAGGCGTGCTGCGCGCCGCCACGAAGATCGCCGAAATCCTTCCGCCCACCCCGCTGCTGCCGCTGGAGATCGGCGGCACGCGCCTGTGGGCGAAAGCCGAGGTGCTACAGCCCATCGGCGCGTTCAAGATCCGGGGCGCCTGGCACCGGCTAAGCGATCTCGGTGAGGAGGAGCGCACACGGGGCGTGGTCGCGGTCTCGAGCGGCAATCACGCCCAGGGCGTTGCCTGGGCCGCCAGGCGGCTCGGCATTGCCGCAACCATCGTCATGCCGCGCGACGCGCCGAAGGTGAAGCTGGAGGCGACCCGCGCGCTCGGGGCCGAGATCGTGCTCTACGACCGGCCCGGCGAGGACCGCGACGAGGTCGCCGCGCGCGAGGTCGAGCGGCGGGGCGCGGTGCTGGTCCACGCCTTCGCCGATCCGTGGGTGATCGAGGGTCAGGGCAGCGCCGGTATCGAGATCGCGCAGCAGCTCGGCCGCGAGCCCTCGCGCCTCGTCGCGCCCTGCGGCGGCGGCGGTCTCAGCGCCGGGCTCGCGCTCGCCTGCCCTTCGGCGCGCATCGTTCCGGTCGAGCCGGTCGGCTGGGACATGGTCGGGCGGAGCCTTGCCGCGGGCGAGATCGTCCACGCCGCGCCCGATGCGCCGAAGACCATCTGCGATGCGCTCCAGCCCAGCGCGACGAAGCCGATCAACCTCGATGTACTGCGCGGTCGTAGCGAGCCGGGTGTTTCGGTGACCGACGAGGAAGTGCGCGCCGCACAGCGCTTCGCCTTCGCGCAGCTGAAGCTGGTGGTCGAACCGGGCGGCGCGGCGGCGCTCGCGGCCGTGCTCGCCGGGAAAGTGCCGGTCGACGAGCATACGGTCATCCTGCTGACTGGCGGCAACTGCGATCCGGAAAGCTTCGCCGTCACGATAGGGGCGAAGTGATTCTCACAGTTTGACTTCTGCCTTTCGGCAACGCAGTTTCGCGGCTCGCAGGAGGGGGATTTCTCTATGCAGGCACAGATACTCGCACCGGCCGCCGTTCTCGTGGGCTGGACGCTCGTCATGCTCGTCTGGATGGCCGCTACCCGGCTGCCGGCGCTCTCGAAGATCGGCGGAATGGCCAATGCGAAGCCGGGCGGCCGCGGGCAGGATCTCGAAGGTGTGATCGACGACCGGATCAACTGGAAGTCGCACAACTATGCTCACCTGCTCGAGCAACCGACGCTGTTCTACGCGGTGGTCGCGATACTCGCGATCATGGGACCGCAGGCGCACGACGTGCTGTTCGCCTGGGCCTACGTTGCTATCCGTGTGATCCACTCGGTCTGGCAGGCGACGGTCAACAAGGTGAACGTGCGCTTCCTGCTGTTCATGCTCTCGACGGCGTGCCTCGCCGTGCTGACGGTCAGCGCCTTGATACTCACACTTTCTGCAGAACCGGGAGTCGCCGCATGATCGGAATGGCCATCCTGCAACCGCTCGTCGCGCTCATGGCCTGGACGATGGTCATGTGGCTGTGGATGTACGTGACGCGTATTCCGGCGATGAGCCGCGCGAAGATCGATCCCGACCAGATGACGCGCGATCCCGACGCGTCGCTCGACCGGTCGCTTCCGCCCGAGGTCCAGTGGAAAGCGCACAACTACAACCACCTGCACGAAGCGCCCACCGTGTTCTACGCGGTCGGGCTGGTTCTCGCGATCATCGGCCAGGGCGACGGTACGAACGCGCTGCTGGCGTGGATCTACGTCGGCTTACGCGTGATCCATTCGCTGGTGCAGGCCACCGCGAACAAGGTGATGGTGCGCTTTGTCCTGTTCGCGCTGTCGAGCCTGGTGCTGATCGCGCTAATCGTGCACGCGGCGATGGCGGTGTTCGAGTTTATCTGACGCGCGATGCGTCCCAGCGAAGGCTGGGACCTCAGGCCGCTGGTGCTCCGCCGGTGGAGGGAGGCCCCAGCCTGCGCTGGGGCTCGCTACTCCGCCGCCTCGGCTTCCTGCTTCGCGAACTCCAGCGTCGCGAGGAAACGTTCGGCGTCGAGCGCGGCCATGCACCCGGTGCCGGCGGCGGTGACGGCCTGGCGGTAGGTGTGGTCCATCACGTCGCCGCAGGCGAAAACGCCCGGGATCGCGGTCTTGGGCGTGCCCGGCTCGACGATCAGGTAGCCGCTCTCGTCCATCTCGAGCTTGCCCTTGAACAGCTCGGTCGCCGGGGCATGGCCGATCGCCACGAAGGCGCCGTCGACCTCAAGCTTCGAGATTTCGCCGGTCACGGTGTCCTTGAGCACGAGGTGCGTCAGTCCGCCCGATGCCGGATCCCCCTCGAAGCTTTCGACCGCCTTGTTCCACAGGGTCGAGATCTTGTCCGACTTGAACAGCCGTTCCTGCAGGATCTTCTCCGCGCGCAGTTCGTCGCGGCGATGGATCAGGGTCACGTCGTCAGAATGGTTGGTGAGGTAGAGCGCTTCCTCCACCGCGGTGTTGCCGCCGCCGATCACCGCGACTTTCTTGCCGCGATAGAAGAACCCGTCGCAGGTCGCGCAGGCGGAAACGCCCTTGCCGCCCAGTTCCTGCTCGCCCGGCGCGCCAAGCCACTTGGCCTGCGCGCCGGTCGCAATGACCAGCGTGTCGCCAATATATTCGTCGCCGCTGTCGCCGATCGCGCGGAACGGCGGGCCCTTGTCGACCTCGACCGAGACGATCGTGTCCCACATCATGCGCGTGCCGACATGCTCGGCCTGGGCCTGCATCTCCTGCATCAGCCACGGGCCCTGGATCACGTCCTTGAAGCCGGGATAGTTTTCGACGTCGGTGGTGATCGTGAGCTGCCCGCCGGGCTGAAGGCCCTGCACCACGATCGGCTCCATCATCGCGCGCGCGCCGTAGATCGCGGCCGAGAGGCCGGCGGGACCGGAGCCGATGATGAGCATCCTGGTGCGGTGGGTAGCCATGCGAGATTTCCGTTCCGATTGAATGACGATCCGACCCTCAGGTGGGTCAGGATTCGACGAGATGCAAGCGCAGCGCCTCGCGCCGGGCCTCGTCCACCTCCAGCACATCGGCGAGGAAGGCGTCGAGCGAGCCGTGCGCCTCCTCCACAGCTTTGCGCATGGCATGGAGATAGCGCGCGTCGACGCCCATCAGTATGCGGATCGTCTCGTCGTCGACTGCACCGTACTTGGCCCGTATCGTTTCACCGCCCGCAGCGATGCGTGCCTCGATGTTGCCGGCGACATTGGTGAGGAGGAAATCCTCCATCGCGTCGTCGGGGTGCACGCCGAGCGCATGATGAAGCAGCGCTACCGCCATGCCGGTGCGGTCCTTGCCCGCGAGGCAGTGGACGAGGCTCGCCCCTTCTCCCCGCGCCAGCGTCGCGAAGTACCGGCGCATGACCCACAGCACCGGCTGGCGGTTGGGAAGGTTGCGGTAGATGCGCTCCATCGCCCGGTGCGCGCCCTCGCGCGTGAGGACGCCGCCTGCGGCTTCGATATGAGGGGCGAGATTGGCGGTCTCCCCCTCGTAGGCGATGATCTCGGCGCAGAAGCCGTCCGCTCGGCGGCAGGGATAGTTCTGCCGCTCGCTTTCCCCGCGAAAATCGATCACGTGGCGCAAGTCGAGCGTGGCGATCACCGCGAGATCGGCATCGCTCGCGCCGACGTGCTGGCCGGATCGGTAGAGCAGTCCGCTCCGCATGCGCCCGCCGCCAGCGATCGGATAGCCGCCATAGTCCCGGAAGTTGTGCACGCCCTCGAGCGCGACGACACGCTGGTTGTTCATGGAGGAGGCCCCTGCCATCTCGCCCGGCGCGGCACAAGCCGCAGCGGGTCAGTGCGCGGCCCCGCGCCCCGCAAGGTCGGAAGTGAAGGTTTCGGTCCACTGCTGAACGTTGTCCCTGGTCACCGTCTCCATCATGTTTTCCCACCGCTGCCGGCGCTCTTCGAGGGGCATGTCGAGCGCAGTGTGGATCGCGTGCGCGAGATCGTCGGGGCTGTGCGGGTTCACCAGCACCGCGTCCGTCAACTGCAGCGCGGCCCCAGCGAAACGCGACAGGATCAGGACGCCGGGATCCTCCGGGTCCTGCGCCGCGACGTATTCCTTGGCCACGAGGTTCATCCCGTCGCGCAGCGGAGTGACCAGGCCGATCTTCGCCGCACGGTAGAAACCGCACAATTCGGCCAGGGTGTGGCCTCGGTTGACGTAGCGGATCGGCACGATATCGACTTCGGTGCGCGCGCCGTTGATCTGGCCGATCTTCTGCTCGAGCGTCGCGCGGATGACCTGATAGGATTCGACGTTCTCGCGGCTCGGCGGAGCGATCTGGATGAACACGATGTCGCGCACCCGCTCCGGATAGTTGTCGAAGAAGCGCCCGATTCCGTCGATCCGTTCCGGCAGACCCTTGGAATAGTCGAGCCGGTCGACGCCGATCATCGCCGTGCGCCGCCGCGTGCTCGACAGCAGCCGTTGCGCCGCCTGCCGCGCCTCCCCCGTGTCGGCCTGCGCCCGAAGGTGCTCGTAATCGATGCCGATCGGATAGGCCCGCGCCACCGTTTCCCGGCCTTCGTAGGTGATCGTCCCCGTCGCCTCGTCCACCTCGGCGCCGAGTTCCTTCTCGCAATAGTGGACGAAGCTCTCGAGCCATTCCTCGGTCTGGAAGCCGATCAGGTCGTATTCGAGCATCGTCTGAACCAGCCGCTCGTGGAACGGCAGCGAGACGAACAGGCGCGTCGGCGGCCAGGGCGTGTGGAGGAAGAAGCCAATGCGATTCCTGATCCCGCGCGAGCGCAGGCGCGCGCCGAGCGGGATCAGGTGGTAGTCGTGCACCCAGACGAGATCGTCAGGCTCGATCAGCGGCCCGACGCTGTCGGCGAACCGCTCGTTGACGCGTTCGTAGCCCCTGCCCGTCTCGCGTTCGTATTCGGTCAGGTCGAGGCGGAAATGAAACAGCGGCCACAGCGTCGCGTTGGCGTAGCCGTTGTAGTATTCCTCGACGTCCTGGTGCGGCAGGTCGACCGTGGCGGTGGTCACCCCCTGGTGCCGCTGCATGTTGATATCGCCGGTGAACTCCTCGCACTCCTGCCCGGACCATCCGAACCAGATGCCGCCGTGCTTCTTGAGAGCCGCGTTGAGCGCCCCCGCCAGACCGCCTTGTGCCCCCGCGACCCCGCGAGCCTTGGGGACGGCGACCCGATTCGATATGACGACGAGACGACTTATCGCACTTCACTCCACGGTTTGGACAGCAGGCCGGCGCAGTTGATTATCCCTACAAGCGAGTAGGTCTGGGGGAAGTTCCCCCACAGTTCGCCGGTGTCGAAATCGAGATCTTCGGAGAGCATTCCGGAAGCCGTGCGGTGCGACAGCATGGTCTCGAACAGGCCGCGCGCCTCCTCGTCGCGGCCGGCCATGTGGAGCGCCTCGATCAGCCAGAAGGTGCAGACGTTGAACGCGGTTTCGGGCAGGCCGAAGTCGTCCTCGCTGGCATAGCGCAGCATGTGCTCCCCGCGGCGCAGCGCCTTCTCGATCGCGGCAAAGGTCGTGCGGAAGCGTGGGTCGTCGGGCCGCAGGAAGCGCAGCTCGACCATCTGCAGCAGGCTGGCGTCGAGATAGTCGCTCTGAAAGCTGGCACCGTAGTGCCCGCCAGCCTCGCCCTCGACCCACGCCTCCTGCTCGATGCGCTCGCGTATCGCGTCTGCCCGCTCACGCCAGAGGCGGTGCCGATCGCCCTTGCCCAGATGGGCCGCGACATTGGCAAGACGATCGCAGGCCGCCCAGCACATGACCGCGGAATAGGTGTGCACCTCCTGCCGGGTACGGAATTCCCAAAGGCCGGCGTCGGGCTGATCGTGCATCTTCCACGCCATCTCGCCCACCTTCTCCAGGCTGGCGAAGTCGTGGTCGTCGCCCATGCGCAGCAGCCGCCGGTCGAAGAACGCCTGCGCGGTCGGCATGACGATCTGGCCATAGCAGTCGTGCTGGACCTGGAAATAGGCCGCGTTACCGATCCGCACCGGTCCCATGCCGCGATAGCCGGCTAGGTGCGCGGCGGTGCTTTCGTCGAGCACGGTGTCGCCCATCACCGAATAGAGCGGCTGGATCTGCCCGCCCTGCGCCGAATCGACGATGTTGCGCAGGTAGGACAGGTATTTCTCGAGCACGTCGAGCGCACCGATCCGGTTGAGCGCCTGAACCGTGAAGTAGGAGTCGCGAATCCAGCAGAAGCGGTAGTCCCAGTTGCGCTCGCTGTGCGGCGCCTCGGGGATCGAGGTGGTCAGTGCCGCGACGATCGCGCCGGTCTCCTCGTGCTGGCACAGCTTGAGCGCGATGGCGCAGCGGATCACTTCGTCCTGCCACTGCAGCGGAATGTGCAGACCGCGCACCCACAGCGTCCAGTACTTGCGCGTCAGCTCGTCCATCTGGCGCAACTCGGCGCGCAGGTTGCCGGAGAACGGCTCGTCCGGGCCCAGGAAGAAGTGCTGGTCGCTCTCGACGCGGTAGGTGCGGCCGGAAAGGACATAGCCGACCGGGGCGTCGGTGCTCATGCGCATGGCCTGCCCGCCGACGAGATAGCGGATGTGGTTGGTGCCGTTGGTCGTCTCGGCGAGCTGCGCCCCGTAGTTCCGCGCCGGACGCAGCACCACTTTCATCCGCGGGGTGCCGGCGATCGGATGAACGATGCGGACATAGGCGACCGGGCGGTACATGCGGCCCGAGCGTTCGAAGCGCGGGCAGAAGTCGCGGATCTCGACCGCGCTGCCGTCTTCCGCCTCGAGCCGGGTGACGAGGATCGGAGTATTGCGCTCGTAGTACTGGGTGGCGGCGACCTGTCCCTCGAGCTCGAAGCGCCAGACGCCGAGGTCCTCCTCGTCGCCGTTCAGCAGCGAGCAGAACACCGGATCGCCGTCCACCCGCGGCACGCAGCCCCAGACGAGCGCGCCCTCGCGGTCGATCAGGCCGCTGACCTGGCAGTTCCCGATGGGCCAGAGCTCGAGCGAGGTTTGATGCGGATCGGTCACAGGCTCAACCATTCGTAGACGGCGGGAACGTCGGGCAGGCGATAGCGCGCGGCAGTGGGCGCGCGATCGCCGACGAGGATGCCGAAGCCGCCTGCCTCCTCGCATGCGATCATGCCATCCTCGTCGGTCACGTCGTCCCCGACGAACACGGGCAGAGCGCCGGCGAACGGCCGCAGTGCGAGGAAAGCCCGCACGGCACCGCCCTTGTCGGCGCCGGTCTGGGTGAGCTCGACCACGCCCTTGCCCGGCTTGATCGCGAGCTCGAACCGGGCGGCGACTTCGTCCGCCAGCGCCTCCGCCAGCGCGGCGCGTTCGGGGTTGGCGCGATAATGCAGCGCCGCACCGTGTGGCTTGGCCTCCAGCATCAGGCCGAGCTCGCGCGCGCCGGAGCGCAGAGCCTCGAGGGCACCGGGCGCGATTGCGAGCGCCGGGTCGCCAATCGCAACGCCCGCGGCATCTCTGCGCGCGGCGCCGTGGGAGCCGGCGCAGGCGATCCCGTCGATCGGACAATGTCCGCCGAGATCCTCGAGCGAACGGCCCGAGACCAGCGCAAGCCGCCCGCCAAGACGATCCCCCAGCGCCCGCAGCCGCGGGCCGAGATCGGGCGGCACGTCGATCGCGCCCGGCGCGTGCGCCAGGTTCACCAGAGTGCCGTCGAAGTCGAGAAACAGCGCGATTTCGCGCGCGCCCGCCAACCGGCCCAGGGGCGGCGGCGGAGGAAGGTCGATCACATCGCTCATCCGCGCTGCCTCTTACCCGCGCGGCGCGCGAGGTCAAACGCGAATACGATTTCCTTGGGTTGCCCGGTCCGCAGGCCGTGACGGGAAAGCGCGAAGCTTTCTGTTCGACCATGGAGGAGCGCGACACCCGCTGTGCCGTTTGCACGGCCGAAGGTGCGGGCACGGCTGCGACGGCGGCGGACATGCGAAGTCATCCGGCGGCGAACCCGGACATGACGCCATGGGAAACAAAGGAACCGCGCGGCCGGCGCGTCGCCAGGGGCGTGCGCTGGATATGGGGCAGGCGGGCGGCGATTTGTCCTGTCTGCGAACGGCCGGAGTACGCTCATCCGCGGCGCGTCCGGCTCGGCTCTGTTTCACAGCGATCGGCAGGCGGAGGGCAAGAGCTCGCGCACAGTCCCCCCGGCCCCGCGGCTGATCCGCCGCGCCACCGGCGCCCGCGTCCGCCTTGCCGCGGGAGAGCCTGCCACGTTTGGCAGGATGCCCGGCAGGCGCTGGGGCGCACATCCGAATCGCGGCTTCCGGCTGTAGGTTCGGGTCGAGCTCGACGGTCTGACCATGACCGCCCGCCCACGCGCACCCGCGCCGGCCGCGTCGCCGCCCGGCAAGCCGGACGGCGAAGGAGGGGAGGCAAGCCGGTCTCGCCCGCTCCCGGTCCTCGTGCCCCTGTGAGGTTCAGGGGCGGCGACGTTGCTAACCTATTTGGTTACGAATGTCAAGAGCAAGGTTTGCCGGTCTCCTCCCGTTTCGCCGCCTTGTCATCCCTAGTCGCGACGTGAGCCCATTCGCGCGCAATGTCTTGCGGCGAGCAATCCGGCGGCCGCCGGAGGCAGGGCCGGATCGGCCGCGTCTCCTCCACGCTACCTCATCGTCGACAGCCCCCGGCGGCGGGTTTGCGCTTCCTCGGCGACGAGGCGGCTGCCGCAGCGTTCGGCCTCTCGCCAAACGGCATCGGCGGCTGCGGGGCTTCCCGCCGCGTTCGCCCTCGCTTCGAAACAGGCGAGCCGGAGGCGATCGCTGGGATGAAGCCGACCGAATCGTTGCGCCATGTCGAGCGCCTCCGCCCCGCCCAACCCGACCGCGAGGCGCAGAAAGACCTCGGTTGCGGTCGGGTTCAGGACGCCGGTTACCGTGCCCGCCGCAACATCGAAGCCATACTGGTCGAACCATCCGGCAGCAGGATTGGCCGCGACGATGTTGAGCGAAACCGAGAGGCTTTCGGGCGGCAGCTGCCGGTGAACATCGCGGTGCGCGCGGTAGTGCATCAGCTTGCCGGGGCTCAGCGTGCTTCGTTCGACGAAGCGCAGCTCCGCCGTCTCGCCGCACCTGCCCACGACCGCCTCGTAGTCGTACTCGTAGTAGTCGCTGCTATAGCCCGGTCCGAAGTAACCCACTGTCAGAAAGTCGAAATTATGATCGTGCGGAATCCCGTAGACGAAGCTGCGCGCGCCGCTGGTACGAAAGGCATGATCGCGCTCCGACGGCCAGACGTTCGCACGCAGGAAGAAGCCCTCGCGCATGCCCGAAAGCACGATCGCCTGCGGACCATAGGCGCTCTCGGCCGTTTCCCGGGCGCCGCAAGCGGCGAGCGTCTCGACGATCAGATCGCCGAGGAAATGCGGATCGTTGCCGAGGCGCCGGAGCCACAGCGCGCCATGCGCCAGGCTGTCCTCGTCGCGCGGGTCGAAGCCGTGAGCGTCCAGCGCCTCGACCGCCTCGCCCAGCGAGCACGACCAGGCCTCCTTCACCTCCGCCATCACGCGCGGCATGGCCGGTGTTCCCCTTCCGCGGCGGCAAGTTGCGGATAACCCGCAAGCAGCTCGGTGCGCAGGGCGCACGCCGGCCCATGAAGGGGATCGGCCGCATCGCGAGCCAGCTGCGACAGCTCGCGAAAGCCCGCCGCGCTGTCGAGCGCCAGGCATTCGCGCAGGGCCTGCCACCGCAGGCTGTCGCTGCCCGTCCGGACCAAGCGGGCGATCGCCGGCACCGCGTCCTCCCGCTGCATTGCGCCGAGCAGTGCGAGCATCAGTTCTCGTCGGCTCTCGTCGCATGCGCCCGCCGCCCGATGCAGCAGCGCACCATCGGAAAGCCGGTACTCCACGCTGGGGCGCGGCGCAGCCGCCTGACGCGCAAGCCGGAGCAGTACCAGCCGTCCCTCAACCCGGTCGACCAGCTTGGTCTCGCGCAAACCGGCGAACGAGAGGCGGGTGCCCGCGGCGATGCGAATGGTCTTGCAGGTCAGTTCGGCCCTGTTCCGCTGCCCTTCCTTCGCAGACACCCGCCGCGCTTCGGCCGCGCCGGCAAGGCATATTTCGTGCCGCTCGCCGTCGGTGAAGCAGACCGAAGCCGGCGGCGCCTCGCTTTCGGGCGGCGCGTACAGCATCAGCGAGAGCGTGGCCCGGCCGGACTGGGCTAGCTGGAGCACGGCAAGGCCGTCGCCATACCGATGCCGGAAGGGAACGTGCCCGAGCGGGTTTTCGCGCAAGCCCTCGATCATCGCCCCGGTCAGCGCATCGATGTGGCTGCGTGCAACATCTGTCTCCGCCACGAGCGCGGCCAGCGGGGGGCAGTCGGCAAGCCGAGCGCCCCGATCGTAGCGTTCCAGCGCCCGCAGCATCGCAGCCGTTCGCGGCTCGATCAGCCAGTCGGCCTTGATCCGCTCCAGCTCTGCCTGCGCGCGGTGCTGCAGGGCGGCGTTCTCGCGCAGCGCTTCGATCGCGGGATCGATCCGCACGGGCGCGCCGCTCAGAGCAGGCCGGGCGCGGATCCGGAGACGGTCTCGTAGAGATAGACCATGATGATCACCACGCGATCGTCGGTCGTGGCCCTCGCCGCGTCCGACAGGCTGCCGAACATGCCTGCGGCTTCGTCCAGCGCCGGTAGCGACGACGGGTCGATCTTCGGAAAGTTCATCTTGCGCATCCTCCTCGAGCGGGCGCCACGTCGCCCCGCAGCGACGGTGAATGACACGCCGGCGGGGATGGGACGTGTTAGAACATTGAAATGCCGGGCCGCTGTCGTAGAGCGCTGCCATGACCAGCGACCTGCCGCCCTTCGACCCGGACGCCGCGGCCGCGCTCATGCTGCGGCATGGGCACCCCGGATGGCTCGGGATGCATTACGTCGCGCATGGCCCGGATTGGGTCGAACTCGCCCTCCCCTGGCGCGAAGACCTGGTGGGCGAGACCGGCAGCGGTATCCTCGCCACCGGTCCCATCGTCAGCCTGATGGACATGGCCTCGGGCATGGCGATCTGGACCGCGACGGGCGAGTTCCGCGCAATCGCGACTCTCGATCTCAGGGTCGATTACATGCGGCCCGCACGAAAGGGCGCGGCGGTCAACGGACGTGCAGAGTGCTACCGCCTGACGCGTTCCGCCGCCTTTGTGCGTGGCCTGGCGCACGACGGCGATCCGGAGGATCCGGTCGCACACGTTGCCGGGGTTTTCATGGCGATCGGAGGCGCGCGATGAGCGACGCTGCCCTTCTTGCCGCGCTCGAACGCGACCTGCCCGCCTATGCGCGCTCTCTCGGGATCGCGATCGATTCGATCGAGGGCGGCTCACCGGTGCTGGTCGTCCCCTTCGGCGAGATCGTCGAGGGGCGGCCCACGGTCTTCCACGGTGGTGCGACCAGCGGCCTGCTCGAGAACGCGGGCTATGCCGCGCTGCGCGCCGCGCTCGCGCGCGAGGGGCGGCAGCAGCGGCTCAAGCCGATCAACGTCACCGTGCAGTTCCTGAGCGCGGCCAAGAGCCGCGCGACCTACGCCCGCGGCCGCGTGCTGCGGTTGGGACGGCGCAATGCCCACATCGAGGTCGAAGCCTGGCAGGACGATCGCGCGCGCCCGGTGGCCACGGCGGTCATGAACGTCCTGATGGCGCCGGCCGATGCCTAGCCGGCACCGTCGCAGAGGCGATCGCCATCAGGATTAACCGCTTCTTTGGTTCTGCGCGATAACCCCGGGCGCAAGGACGGGGGTTGTTTCAGAAGCAGTCATGACTTTTCTGCCGCCAGCAAGCGTCGCGGCCCTGGAGAGCGTATATCCCAGGGCTTCGGCAGTTTTCCGGCACGGGCTCGCCGATCATCCGCTGCTGTCGCTAGCCGCGCTGGAGCAGGCGGCGCGCGAACTCCCTTCGAAGCATGTCGAGCGGCGCATATCCGACGCGGCGAACGGCGGCGACTTCGCCATGGATCTGCCGGACAGCGGCGACGTGGCCGACACGATCGCCGCGATCGGCAGCAGCCGCAACTGGATCATGCTGCGTTTCGTCGAGCAGTTGCCCCGGTACCGCGATCTCGTGCTGGGGCTGCTGGACGAACTCGGCCCGGCCTTCGTGCCGCTGACGGGGCCATGCGAGACGGTGAAGGCATTCGTCTTCGTCTCCGCGCCGGGAACGCTGACGCCGTTCCACTTCGATGCGGAATACAACATCCTGTTCCAGATTTCGGGCGACAAGGCATTCGCCGTCTACCCGCCGCAGCCGCCGTTCCTGTCGCCCGGGGCGCACGAATCCTATCATCGCACAGGCGACAACATGCTGCCGTGGGAAGACGAGTTCGAGACGCGGGGCACCGTGCATCGCCTGACGCCCGGCGATGCGCTGTACGTCCCTTATGCCGCGCCCCATTGGGTTCGGGCGGGCGCCACACCGTCGGTGTCCCTGTCGGTAACGTGGCAGAACGAATGGAGCCGGAAGACCGCCGACGCGATCGCTCTGAACCCGCTGCTACGCCGCCTGGGCCTCCCCTCCGCGAGCCCCCCGATCTGGCCGGAGACGCCCACCTGGCGCGCTCTCGGCGGCCGGGCAGCGCGCCGGGTGGGCCTGCTATGAAGCACTACGTCATCACCAGCGACGATGTCTCCGCCCGCGGTGCGGCGGATGACTGCGCGGTGCAGTTGCGGAAATATGCCAGCCTGGGCGCGGGAGACCACAGGCGCTGGGTGGAGCTGTCCGATCGAGCGGGCGCCGCAAACGTCTTCGCGCAGCACTGGTTCATGGACGCCGCCCTGCGCCATTCGGCGCCGGCGGGGGACGCTGTGCTGGCTGTCGTGCTCGATCATGAAGGCGCGTGGCTGGGCGCCGTGCCGCTGGTGCCGGAGCCGAGCTTCGGGCGATGGCCGGTGCGCAACTGGCAGACGTGGCTGGCGACCAACCAGTTTCTCGGCACGCCGCTTGTCTCCCCGCGTGACGCGCACCGCTTCTGGCGTTCGCTGCTCCGCTATCTCGATGCGCATACGAAACAGGGCTTGCTGCTCCACTGTCGCCGCTTCGCGCAGGACGATCCCGTGTGCGCCGCTCTTGCCGACTGCTGCGACGCCGAGGGCCGGGCCTTTCGGGTTCTCGAGCGTTTCGAGCGGCCGGCGAGATTTCCGGGCTCCGCCATCCGTCCGGCCGGCAAGTCCGAGAAGAAGGCGTTGGCGCGCCTGCGGAGCCTGCGGGGACGGCTGGAGCGCGACCATGGTCCCGTGACGGTGACGATCGAGGAACCGGACGCCTGCTGCGAACACTGGATCGACACGTTCCTCGCGCTGGAAAGGAAAGGCTGGAAGGGCAGGACGGGCAGCGCGCTGGCCTGCTCCCCCGACACCGAAGCGCTGTTCCGCGAGGTCATCCGAGGGGGGCAGGAGCGCAGGGTGATCCGGCTCGCAAAACTGGCGGCCAACGGCAGGCCGCTGGCGATGTCGAGCTGGTTCGAGGCGGGAGACCGGGGCCTCGGGTTCAAGATGGCGTTCGACGAGGCATTCCGGTCCTATGCGCCGGGCCAGCTTCTGATGCGGAGCGTCGCGGATTGTGTCGGCAGGAACCCGGCGATGCATTTCGATACCTGCACGCCGGCATTGCGGGGACAGCGCAATTCGCCCTGGAACGATGACCGGACGATCTACGACTGTGCAGTCGCCATCGGCCCGCGCCGCTACCGGCTCCTGTTCGACGGCCTGATGCGGGCGCGGACCGCCTGGGCAACAGCGATACCGGCGATCCGGCGGATCACGAAGACCGGCGCTGCCGATTGAGAGCCGTCGGGCCGGGCTGGCCGACTGCCTGCCAGGTCACTGGGCGGGCGGGTCCTGCGCCGGCGGATCACGCGGGCCGGTGCCCGGCTGGAGTGCCACGCCGTCCTCGCCAAGCCGCACGTCCACCGGAATCCCGCCCACGTCGGTCGAGATGACCACACCGTTGTCCCTGATCTGCAGGCGCGAGCCGTCCTCGCCGAGCGGTATGTCGCCGATCTGGGGGACGTCCTGGGGCTGGACCGGGCCGCTCGGGTCCGGGCTCGGCGTTGCCCGCGGGCGGACGGGCGCGCGGGCCTCGCCCAGCGCCTGGCGCATGAAGTCGCGCCAGATGCGGGCCGGAAGCCCGCCGCCGTGAACACCGGCAAGCGGCGAATTGTCGTCGTTGCCGATCCACACGCCGACCACCAGATCGCCGGCATAGCCGACGAACAGCGCGTCGCGGTTGTCCTGCGTCGTGCCGGTCTTGCCGTAGTTCGGCGCGCGCAGCATCGCGACCCGCCCGGTGCCGCGATTGATCGCGCTGCGCAGGAGCTGTTCCATCTCCTCGTGCTTGCGCCGCGAAAGGCTTTCGGGTCCGTCCCACAACCATGCGAACCAGCCCGGCTCTTCCTCGACGAAAGCATGGGGCCGGACGGGGAAGGCATTCCCCGCGATGCCCGCGTAGGCCGCGGTCAGCTCCATCAGCGTCGTTGTCGAAGTGCCTAGCGCGAGGCTCGGGTCGCCGGCCGCCAGCGGCGAAGAGATTCCCAGGCGACGGGCCGTGTCGATCACCGCCTCGTCACCCACCAGATTGAACAGGCGCACCGCCGCCACGTTGCTCGAGCGGGCGAAGGCCTGCTCCAGCGTCAGGTCGTCGGAGTATTTCCCGCCGGCGTTCTGCGGGCGATAGCTGCCGGTTTCGAACGCGGTGTTGTCGATCCGGTCCTCCGGCTTCATCCCCGCCTCCAGCGCGGCGAGGTAGACGAACAGCTTGAACGTCGAACCGGGCTGCCGACGCGCCTGCGTCGCGCGGTTGAAGGGCGACGTCGCGTAGTCCCGCCCGCCGATCATCGCCACGACCTCTCCGTTGGTGCGCATGGCGACAAGCGCGACTTGCGCCTGCCCCAGCGGCGCGCGGGCGACGACATCGCGCGCGATGCCCTGGAGGCGCGAGTCGAGCGTGGTGGTGATCGTCTGCTGGGCATAGCCGCCCTCGGTCAGTTTGCGCGCGGCGGGCAGCGCCCAGTCGGCGAAATAGGTGCCGGTGGGCAATTCGTTGCGGGTACGCACGTCGAGCCGCGGCGTAGGCAGACGGCGCGCCTCCGACTCGGTCAGATAGCCCGCCTCCACCATCGCGCTTACCACGATCCGCATCCGTTGCTCCGCGAGGTCGAAATTGCGTGTCGGTGCCAGGCGGGAAGGCGCCTTGAGCAGCCCGGCGAGCATCGCCGCCTGCTCCGGCTTCAGGTTCTCCGGCTGCCGGTAGAAGTAGTGCAGCGAGGCGGCGCGCAGGCCGTAAGTGTTGTCGCCGAAATAGGCGTTGGAGAGATAGCGCTCGAGGATCTCGTCCTTGGTCAGCCAGGCCTCGAGCCAGAACGCGATCAGCGCTTCGCGCGCCTTGCGGGTCAGGCTCTGTTCGGGCGAGAGGAAGGTGAACTTGGCGAGCTGCTGGGTGATCGTGCTGCCGCCCTGCGTCGGCCCGCCGGTCAGGTTCGACCATGCGGCGCGCGCGATGCCTCGCGGATCGACACCCCAGTGGCTGTAGAAGCGACGGTCCTCGATCGCGAGGAATGGCTCGACCACATGCGCCGGCAGTTCGGCGACGTCGACCGGCTCGCCCACCACCGCGCCATTGCGCGCGATCGGCGTGCCGTCGGCGGCGAGCAAGGTGAGCTGCGGCGGCGCGATCGGCTCGAGCGAGCGCGACAGCGGCGCGGTAACCGCCAGCCACCCGACCAGCAGGATGAAGACCAGCAGCGCACCGGCAAGGATGCGCACCGCCCAGCGCCGACGCTTGCGCTTCTTCTCGCGCTTCGGTTCCTCGTCGATATAGCGGTCGAGTTCGTCGAGCCGCTCGGCCCAGGGATCGGCATAGGCGTCCTGCACCGAATAGAATCCGGGATCGGCCGGCTCGCCGCCACCGCGCCGCTCGCGCGAAGTCCAGGGAAGAATGCGATCCATGGCTTACTGTGTTAAGTCCTTAACACAGCAGCGCCGCATCGCAAGCCGTCAGGCGCCGGAGACCACGCTCTCCGGCAGATCCTCTCCGAAGACGCGCTGATAGTATTCGGCCACCAGCATCCGCTCGGCCTCGTCGCACTTGTTGAGGAAGCTGAGGCGGAAGGCAAAGCCGATGTCCTTGAAAATGGCCGCGTTCTCCGCCCAGGTGATGACCGTGCGCGGACTCATCACCGTGGAGATATCGCCATTAATGAAGCCTTGCCGGGTCAGGTCGGCGACCTTGATCATGTCGGCGATGGTCTTGGTATCGGTGTTCGGGTTCTTCGCGGCCACGATCTGCTGCTCGGTCTCGGCCGGCAGGTAGTTCAGCGCGACAACGATGTTCCAGCGGTCCATCTGCCCCTGGTTGATCGCCTGTGTGCCGTGATAGAGCCCGCTGGTGTCGCCAAGGCCCACCGTGTTCGCCGTCGCGAACAGGCGGAAATGCGGATCGGGGCGGATGACGCGGTTCTGGTCGAGCAGGGTGAGCTTGCCCGCCTGTTCCAGCACGCGCTGGATCACGAACATCACATCCGGGCGGCCGGCGTCGTATTCGTCGAACACCAGCGCCACCGGATGCTGCAACGCCCAGGGGAGCAGACCTTCGCGGAATTCGGTCACCTGCAAGCCGTCGCGCAGCACGATCGCGTCGCGCCCGACGAGGTCGATACGGCTGATATGCGCGTCGAGGTTGATGCGGATGCACGGCCAGTTGAGGCGCGCCGCGACCTGCTCGATGTGAGTCGACTTGCCGGTGCCGTGATAGCCCTGCACCATCACGCGCCGGTTGTGCGCGAAGCCGGCGAGGATCGCCATCGTCGTGTCGGGATCGAACACGTAGGCCGAATCGAGATCGGGCACGCGTTCGTCCGCCTTGGAGAAGGCGGGCACCTTCCAGTCGATGTCGATGCCGAAGGTTTCACGCACGTCGACTTCGGTGTCGGGTGCGGCCATCGCGGTCTTGCTCGAGGCTTCGAAGCTCTTGTCGGTCATGTCGTTCATCTCGGGCGCGGTGCCTATACGCGCGCGGGAGCGGCTGCAAGCGCGCTTACAGCGAGATTTCATTCCGGCCGGCCAACGGTATATTGAACCGCATGCCGCCGCCCCGCCCGACCGACCGTCTTCGCCAGGAACTGGTTCGCCGGGTGCGCGCGACTTTCAACGAGGAAGGCCAGCAGCCCGTTCCGCCTTCGGACGAAGCGCTGTTCGCGAAGGACACACCGATTCGCCTCGTCCATGCCGATGTCGTGGCGATGATGGTCGGCGGCATCCGCGGCCTGTTGCTGCAGATGCTCCACCCGCACGCGCTGCAGGGCGTGCTGGATCATTCGGACTTTCGCGCGGACATGCACGGCCGGCTGCGGCGCACCGCACGCTTCATCGCCGTGACGACCTTCGGCCATCGCAACGACGCCCGCGCGGCAATCGAACGGGTCAACCGGATCCATGGGCAGGTAAGCGGCACCTTGCCCGACGGGACGCCGTACTCCGCCCGCGATCCGCGCACGCTGGCCTGGGTGCATGTGGCGGAAGCGACGAGTTTCCTTGCCGCCTATCTGCGGCTCGTGCGCCCGGAGACGTCCAACGGCGCGCGCGACGAGTATTACCGCCAGTTCGCGGTCATCGCCCGTGCGCTCGGGGCGGACCCCGTACCCGAGAACCAGCGCGAGGCAGAGGCGATCTTCCGCGAGCTGCGCGCCGATCTGCGCGGATCGCCGGAAGCCCGCGAAGTGGCGCAGCTCGTGCTAACCCAGCGGCCAGAGGGCGCGCCGCCGGCCCTGCAAACCATGCTGAGAGCCGAGGCCATCGCGCTGCTGCCGCCCTTCGCGCGCTCGATGCTGGGGCTGGACCGGCCGGGCCTCGAGGCGATTCCCGCCCGCGCGGCAACCTGGGCCGTCGGCAAGACGCTGCGCTGGGCCTTTCGGCAGAATTAGCCTATTTGGCGTTTTGCACTTGACATTGTAACGCTATTCGGTTATTCCGCCGGAACATCGCGATAGTGCGACCTCTCACAGCGTTTGAAATTCGGACAGCATGATCCCCAGCGAAGGCTGGGGTCTCAGGCTATCGGGCGAAGCGCCAGCGGGCGGAGACCCCAGCCTTCGCTGGGGATCGTGGGAGGTCTGCTTGGCCTGAGGCCCCTGCCTTCGCAGGGGCTCGGGAGGGCCTACGTGGACCAGATCGCCTAGGCCAGCTTGGGCGGCAGGCTGAACATGCTGGCGTAACGCAGGGCCAGATCGCGGTCGCCCTCGATCGAGAGGCCGACCCCGCGCTCCAGTTCCTCCCACGCCACGCCGGCGTAGAGCCCACCTGCGATCACCGCGGCAATCGGCGCACGGAAGATCGCGTCGGCTTCGTCGGGATCGCCGCGCCGGATCGGCAGCACGCCCTCGCCCGGTTCGGCGACGAAGCCGTCTTCGCCGATGGCAAAGCCGATCGTGCCCTCGATCTCGCCGATCCGCGCCTTGTCGACCATCGTGCGCATCGACAGCATCAGCGAGACGTTCGAGAGCGGTAGCGTCGGGTCGTGCGCACTCGATTGCGCGGCCCAGCGTCCGGCCTCCTGGATCAGCGGCTCGGCGGCGTAGCCCCATTCGGTGAGTTCGTAGACCTGCGCTTTCACCGGCGACGGCAATTGGCGGCGGACGAGCACGCCCGCTTCCTCGAGCGAGGCCAACCGTTCGGTCAGCACCTTGGCGCTGATCCCCGGCAAAGCGGCCCTGATGTCGGAGAAGCGGCGCGCGCCGAGCATCAGTTCCCTGACGATCAGCAGCGACCACCGCTCCCCGACGAGCTCCATGGCGAACGCGGTGCCGCAGGCGTCGCCATACCATTTGCCATGGGGGGATTTCGCAGCATCAGTTTCTTTTTGTAACTTCATGGTTGCTTTTTGTAACCGAGTCGATCAGAAAAAGCAAGTTCCGATTCGCCCAGAGCGAAAAGGCGACGCGAGAAATCGAGAGGAAACCGCCATGACCAAGATGCTCTTTGTGAACCTGCCCGTCACCGACCTCGCCCGGTCGAAGGCGTTCTACGAAGCCGTGGGCTTCACCAACAATCCGCAGTTCAGCGACGACAATGCCGTCAGCATGGTCTGGTCGGACGCGATCTATGTCATGCTGCTGAAGCACGACTTCTGGAAGACCTTCACCAGCAAGACGATTCCCGATGCGCACGAAAGCGCGCAAGTGATGCTCGCACTGAGCCAGGACAGCCAGGACGCGGTCGAGGAGATCGTCCGCAAGGCTGTCGCCGCCGGCGGCAAGGCGGACCCGACGCCCAAGCAGGACCTCGGCTTCATGTACGGCCGCAGTTTCGAGGATCCCGACGGACACATCTGGGAGAACGCGTTCATGGACATGAGCGCCCTGCCCGAAGGCGACCATCCGGCCGAGCAGCCCGCGAGCTGATCCGCGTGTCCTTCTGAAGAGAGGAGCAAACCGATGGCTACTGTTGCCGACAACGCCCTTCCCGCCGGATCCTCGACCCCGGCCGGGGTCTGGGTCGGGCGGGTTCTCAGCGGACTGGTGATCGCCTTCCTGCTGTTCGACGCCGGTTTCAAATTGGCCGCCCCCGAGTTCGCGATCAAGTACAGCCCGCCCGATCTCGGCTGGCCGCCGGAAGTGGGCACGATGTACACGCTCGCGATCCTCCTTTTGATCCCGACCCTGCTCTACATCTGGCCGCGCACCGCGGTGCTCGGTGCCGTTCTGATCACCGGCTATCTCGGCGGGGCGATCGCCACCCACCTGCGGATCGACAGCCCCCTGCCGACGCATACGCTGTTCGGAGTCTACCTCGGCCTAATGGTCTGGGGCGGGCTGTGGCTGAGGAATCCGGCGCTCCGCTCCGTCTTCCCATTCAACCGCGGGGAGAACTGATCATGGCCGTCGATCCCAATGCTCCAATCACGATCACGGCCTACGACTGGGTGCCCGATTTCGCGCGCGGCCTCGTCCGCGACCTGCGGGTGCGCTGGGCGCTGGAGGAAGCCGGGCTCAATTACCGGGTCGAATATCTCCCGCAAGGCACGCAGAAGATGCCCGCGCATCGCGCCCGCCAGCCGTTCGGCCAGGTTCCGACGTTCGAAGAAGACGACCTGACGCTGTTCGAGTCGGGCGCGATCGTGCTCCATATCGCGGACCGCGCACCGGGCCTGCTGCCGGAAGGACCGCATGCCCGGGCCCGCGCCGCCGAGTGGGTCTTCGCCGCGCTCAACACCATCGAGCCACACCTGAGCGATTGGGCCGTTGCCACGATCTTCGAAGCGGATCAGCCATGGTCCGAGCCGCGCAAGCCCGCGATCCGCGAACGGGTCGACGAGCGCCTGGGCGAGCTTTCCAGCCGGCTCGGGGACACCGAGTGGCTCGAAGGCACGTTCAGCGCGGGCGACCTGATGATGATCGCAGTGCTGCAGATGGTCGGCGGCGAACTCGCCGACATGTTCGATCGCTATCCGAGCCTCGCCGCCTACCGCGAGCGCGGCGAGGCTCGCCCCGCCTTTCAGCGCGCGCTGGAAGCGCACCATCAGGGATTTACCGGCAAGCCGCCCGCCGGATGGGGCGACGCATAATCCAAGGAGAGAGACGATGACGTACCTGGAAGGATTTGTCGCTGCGGTTCCGACCGCGAACAAGGATGCCTATCGCAAGCACGCCGAAGATGCGGCGCCGCTGTTCCGCGAGTTCGGCGCCGCCCGCATGGTCGAAACCTGGGGCGACGACGTGCCCAACGGCAAGGTGACCGACTTCTACGGCGCCGTGCAGGCGAAGGACGACGAGACGGTCGTGTTCTCGTGGTTCGAATATCCCGACAAGGCGACCCGCGATGCCGCCAACGAGAAGATCATGAGCGACGAGCGGATGGAGAAGATGGGCGAGACCATGCCCTTCGACGGCAAGCGCATGATCTTCGGCGGGTTCGACGCGATCGTCGACGAGCGCGGCGAAGGTAAGCCGGGCTATACCGACGGCTATCTGGTGCCGGTCCCCGTGGACAAGAAAGACGCCTATCGCGAACTGGCCCAGAGCGTCGCCGGCAAGTTCATCGAGCGCGGCGCGGTCCGTGTGGTCGAGGCCTGGGGCGACGATATCCCCGACGGCAAAGTGACCGACTATCGCCGCGCTGTGAAGGCCGAGGACGGCGAAGGGGTAATCTTCTCCTACGTCGAATGGCCCGACAAGCCGACGCGCGACAAGGCATGGGAAGCGATCATGTCCGATCCGGACATGCAGCCCCAGGGCGAAATGCCGTTCGACGGCCAGCGCATGTTCTGGGGCGGCTTCCGCCCGATCGTCGACGTTTGATCGAAGGACGACGGTACCGATGCCCGAGACCATCACGATCTGGACCTACGACTGGGTGCCGGAGGGTCCGCGCGGTTTCGTGCGCGACCTCCGGCTCCGCTGGGCGTGCGAGGAGGCGGGCCTGCCCTATGCCGTCCGCACGGTCGCCTTCGACGATCGCGAGACCAATCACCTCGACCGCCAGCCGTTCGGCCAGGTGCCGATGCTTGAGGATGGCGAGATCGCGCTGTTCGAAAGCGGGGCGTGCCTGATCCATCTGGCGCGGAAGAGCGAGGCCTTGATGCCGCGCGACGCGGTCGGCGAAGCGCAAGTGCTGCAGTGGGTGGTGAGCGCGCTCAACTCGATCGAGATGGTCTCGGTGCCGTGGTGGTTCCTGAGCATAGTGGGCGGCGCGGACAATGGCCTGACCGGCTGGCTCGACAATCGCCTGAACCAACTCGAAAACGTTCTGGCGGAGCGTGAGTGGCTTGCCGCCGGCCGCTTCACCGCCGCCGACCTGATCATGGCGGACGTACTGCGCGTCGCCAAGGTGCGCGCGCACGGCGAGCGGCCGGCGACCGAGGCCTATGTCGCACGCGTCACCGCCCGCCCTGCCTTCGCGAAGGCGCGCGCGGACCAGCTCGCGCATTTCGCGGCGGCGGACGAGACAAGGAAGGGAGACTGACAAATGGCCGAGGATAAAGGCAGCTTCATCTGGTACGAACTGATGACCCCCGATCCCGCGGGCGCGCGGGCGTTCTACCGCGAGGTGGTCGGCTGGGACATCGAAGCGGAAAGCTCGATGCCCGCGGGCGGACCGGACTATCGCATGATCAAGCGCAGCGACGGCGGGGACGCCGGCGGCGTGCTCGCCCTGACCGACGCGATGTGCGAAAGCGGGGCTCGCCCCGGCTGGTTCGGCTATGTTCACGTTCCCGATGTCGACGCCGCGGTCGCGCGGATCGTCGAGGCCGGCGGAACGGTCTTCACCGGCCCGCACGATCTCGAAGGCGTGGGCCGCATGGCCATGGTCGCCGACCCGCAGGGCGCGCCGATCTACGTGATGACGCCGACCCCGCCTGCCGATCGGCCCGACGCGCAAAGCGACGTGTTCGACTACGAGAAACCGCAGCACGTGCGCTGGAACGAGCTGCAGACGACCGACACCGATGCCGCCGTCGCGCTCTACACCGAATTGTTCGGATGGGAGCAGAAGGACAAGATGCCGATGGGTGAAATGGGCGATTACCTGTTCATCCATCAGGGCGACGGGATGATCGGTGCAATGATGCCGAAGATGCCCGACGTGCCACAGTCGGTCTGGACGTACTACGTCGGGGTCGACGACATTGACCGCGCGGCCAAGGCTGTCGCTGACGGCGGGGGGAAGCTCCTCGACGAGATCATGGAAATTCCCGGCGGCGAATTCGCGTTCCATTGCCTGGACCCGCAGGGCGCGGCGATCGGCTTCGTCGGCCCACGCAAAATTTGAGGAGAGCGAGAATGAACAAGAACACGATCTGCCTGTGGTTCGACCGCGATGCGGAAGAAGCCGCCAGGTTTTATTCCGAGACTTTCCCCGACAGCGAGGTGACCGCGGTGCGCAAGGCGCCGTCGGACTTCCCCGGCGGAAAAGAGGGGGACGTGCTCACCGTCGAGTTCACGGTGTGCGGCATTCCGTGCATAGGTATCAACGGTGGTCCCACCTTCCCGCAAACCGAGGCGTTCTCGTTCCAGATCGCGACCGACGATCAGGAGGAGACCGACCGCTACTGGGATGCGATCGTCGGCAATGGTGGAGCGGAATCGGCCTGCGGCTGGTGCAAGGACAAGTGGGGCCTCAACTGGCAGATCACCCCGCGCGTTCTGACCGAGGCCATGGCTGCGGGCGGCGACGAAGCGCAGCGCGCTTTCGAGGCTATGATGACGATGCAGAAGATCGACGTCGCCAGGATCGAAGCCGCACGGCGCGGCGGCTGAGCCGCCATCCGATGGACTGGAGCGACTGATGCGCCCTATCATTACCGCCTTCGCCCAGTCGCCCGACAAGGGCCAGGGGCTCGCGCGCGACATGCGCGTGCGCTGGGCGCTCGAGGAAGCGGATCAGCCCTACGACGTAGGGCTGGTTTCGTTCGACGAGATGAAGCGCCCGGAGCACCTGGCACTTCATCCCTTCGGACAGATCCCAACGTACGAGGAAGGCAACCTCGTGCTGTTCGAATCGGGCGCAATCGTGCTCCACATCGCGATGCGGCGCCCGGGCCTGCTGCCCGACGATCCCGACGCGCGCGCGCGCGCGATCGGCTGGCTCTTCGCCGCGCTGAACACGGTGGAGCCGCCAGTCGTCGAGCGGGAACAGGTAAAGTACACCGAAGCAGACAGGAGCTGGTACGCGGCGCGCCTGCCGCTCCTGGACGACCGGGTCCGCATCAGATTGAACCAACTCGCAGGCCGGCTCGCGGATGCCGAGTGGCTCGACGGAGGATTCAGCGCAGGCGACCTGATGATGATCATGGTGCTGCGCAGGCTGGAAGGAACGAACATCTTGGAAGACTACCCAACGCTCAGCGACTACGTGGCGCGCGGGCTGGCGCGGCCCGCCTACCAGCGCGCGTTCGAGGCGCAACTGGCCGTGTTCGAGGAGCTTTCGTCATGACGCTCGCGCTCTACGGCCATCCGTTCTCATCCTACACCTGGAAGGCGCTGATCCCGCTCTATGCGAACGGGACGGCGTTCGAATTCCGCGAGGTCGGGGAAGAGCATCCGCAGAATGCCGAGTTTGTGCAGGCAGCGCATCCTGCGGGCAAGTTCCCTGTACTGGTCGACGGCGACATTACGGTGATCGAGGCGACCTCGGTCGTCGAGCATCTCGCGCTCCGTCACCCCGGCCCGGCCCCGCTGATCCCCGAGGATCCCGCGCAAGCGTCGGTCACGCGTATGCTCGACCGGGTGTTCGACAACTACGTGATGGGCGGCGTCATGCGGGTCGTGATGGCTTACATCGTCGGCAAGAACGGCCCCGATCCCGCGGAAGTCACGGCGGGCAAGGAAGGCTTGCTGCGCGCCTATCGCTGGATCGAGAGGTGGCTGGAGGCGAACACGCTCCCGCCGCACGTTTCGCTGGTGACCTGCGCCGCCGCGCCCTCGCTGTTCTACGCTGACTGGATCGAGCGCATTCCCGAAGACTGCCCGCGCCTGGCCGCGCTGCGCGCCGAACTGCTCGCCCTGCCGCCAGTCGCGCGCTGCGTCGACGACGCCCGGCCCTACCGCCCACTGTTCCCGCCTGGCGCGCCCGATCGGGACTAGGGGTTCGCACGAGAGGAGATGGCCATGAGCGATGACTTTGCCCGGATGAGCTTTCCCAACGAAAGCTCCGCCTACCGCACGGCGCGCAACGCGCTGCTCGATGCCGAGATCGCGCTCCGCCGTCAGACCGAAGCGGTGGCCGCGATGCGCCGTGCGCTCCCGCCCGGCGGCGAGGTGCCCGAGGATTTCGTGTTCGAGCGGATCGGTGCGAATTTCCGGCCGGAGCAGGTCCGCATGTCCGAGCTGTTCGGCGATTTTCCCACCATCCTGATCTACAGCTACATGTTCGGGCCGGAGCGCGACGTCCCCTGCCCGGGATGTACCCATCTGCTCGACTGCATCGAGGGCGCCGCCCGGCACGTGCCGCAACGCGCGCCGCTCTATGTCGTGGCGAGGTCGCCGGTCGCCCGACTTGCCGCGTGGGCGCACGCGCGCGGCTGGAATCATCTCGAGCTGCTCTCCACCGCCGGCAACGACTACAGCGCTCACTACTACGGCAACACCGCGGCACTTACCCCGGCAATGCGGGCGCAGCGCGGCTACGGCGAAGACGAGAACTGGGACGAGCCGATGCTCAACGTCTTCCACAAGGATGGTGACACGATCCGCCATTTCTGGGGCAGCGAGCTGGTGTTCGCGCCCGAGGACGCCGGGCAGCATCACCGTGGGCTCGACTTCGCCGACGCGGTCTGGGGCCTGCTCGACACCACGCCCGAGGGCCGGGGCGACACGTTCTTCCCGAAGGTCACCTACGGCCAGGCTGCCAGTTGAATTCCGATCAGAGAGGATGATCCGATGAGCGATACCAGGGAACTGTCCATCAGCCGGTATATCGACGCCCCACCCGAGAAGGTGTGGGACGTCATGGTCAACCGGCAGGAGGAGTGGTGGTGCCCCACCCCGTGGCGCGCCGAGATCGACTACGTCGAGCGCCGCCCCGGCGGCCGCTGCGAGATGACCTTCCACGGACCGGACGGCGAGAAGATGCCGCAGAATGGGATCTATCTCGCCTATGACGAGGGGCGCCGTTTCATCACCACCGATGCCGTCGTGGGCGACTTCGAGCCCGAGGGGCCCTTCATGATCGGGATCTGGGAAATCGCACTCGAGGGCGACGGCACCCGCTACACCGCCCGCGCACGCCACTGGACCGACGAAGCGCGCAAGCAGCACGAGGAGATGGGCTTCGAACCCGGTTGGGGCGCCTGCGCCGACCAGTTGAAGGCGCTCTGCGAGGCAGGTTGACAAAGATCAATGTTCTTGATATGTTCTCCTCCATCGAATCGCAGGAGAATCCCGTGGCCGAATACACGTTCTACACCCATCCCATGAGCCGCGGACAGATCGTCCGATGGGCCTTGCACGAGGCGAACGCGCAGTACGAGCAGGTCCTCGTCGACTGGGAGGACAAGCCCGCGCGTTTTCTCGAGGCCAATCCGATGGGCAAGGTGCCGACGATCGTTCACCACCACGGCGAGCACGATCACGTCGTGACCGAGGCGGCGGCGATCTGCCATTACCTCGCGGAGATGAACGCGCCCGACTTGCTCCCACGCGAGCACGAGAAGGCCGACTACTTCCGCTGGCTGATATTCGCGGCCGGTCCGCTCGAGCAGGCGGTGCTGACGAAAGTCATGGGCTGGAACGTACCACAGGACCGCGAGAGCACCGCGGGCTTCGGCAATTATGAGCGCACGATCGATACGCTGGATGCCTGGTTCGCAGAGCGCCATTTCGTCTGCGGCGACCGGTTCACCATGGCGGACGTCTATGTCGGCAGCGCGGTCGACTGGGGCCTTCAGTTCGGCTCCATCTCCGAGCGCGACGCTTTCAGGGCCTATGCCGGGCGTTGCAGCGCTCGCGCAGCCTATCAGGCCGGAAAGGCGATCGACGGCAAGCTGATCGCCGAGATCCAGGCTCGGGAGAACCAGGCGTGAGCTACACCACCAGTTGCCATTGCGGCACGATCAGCGCGACGGTCGATGGCGACCTCCCGGCCAGCGGCATGACCTGCAACTGCTCGATGTGCAGGCGCAAGGGCACCATCCTCCACTTCGTGCCCGCTTCCGAGGCGGTGATCGACGCACCGGCAGACAAGCTGGGCGACTACACCTTCAATCGGCAGACGATCCATCATCACTTCTGCACCGACTGCGGCTGCACACCCTTTGCGCTCGGCACCGGGCCGGACGGGCGCGAGATGGTCGCGGTGAACCTGCGCTGCGTGCCGGAGTGCGATATCGATGCGCTGGAGATCAACCGGGTGGACGGGGCATCGTTCTGAGGGATTAAGCGACCCGGCTTCGCGGGTCGAACGGGCAAGCGGGCCGCTCACGCCCCCGCATCCATCCTCGCGCGGGTGGAAGATGACAAGCCGGGCGAGCAAGGCCCTCCGCGAAGCCGGCACACTACGCTATCGCCGCACTCTTCCTGAGCAACTGGTAGGCCTCGACCACGCGGGTCAGACGCCCCTCGTGGCGTCGGTCGCCGCCGTTGCGGTCGGGGTGGTAGCGGCGGACCAGCTCGGAATAGCGCCGCCGCAGCCGGCGGAGGTCGGTGTCGAGGCCGAGGCCCATCGTCTCGAGCGCCTGCGCTTCCTCGCGGCTGAAGCGGCCGTCCATCGCCATTTCCGCTTCGCGCTGCGCACGGCTCCTGATCCCGCCCGCGCGCGCGGCGATGGCGTCGAGCGGATCATCGAAGTCGGACCAGCGCGGCATTCCGTCAACCCCGGCGGTCGGGCGGAACGCATGGCTCTCGGTCCGCCACCCCGCGGCGGGGGCCTGTGCGGCCAGGATCTCCTCCGCGCTCATGCCTTCGAACCAGTCGTAACCCGAATTGAATTCCCGCACGTGATCGAGGCAGAACCAGCGCCAGGCGCCCGGCCCGTCAAACGAGTTGCCTTGCGCGCCGGGTGCGCGGAACTCGCCGGCTTCGTTGCACCCCGGGGTCTCGCACCTGCGCCCCGTGCCTTCGTACCGCCCATGGAACTTCGTCTGCTTCACGCCCATTAGGATGGGCATGGACAAGCCGGATGGGAACCCCCAAACCATGAGCCATGGCTGGAACGTTGCAATCCGAAATCGAATCGCTGCTGACCTCCGCGTTCGCGCCGTCGCGGCTCGAAGTGATCAACGATAGCGCCAGGCACCACGGCCACGCCGGCGACGACGGAAGTGGCGAATCGCACTTCACCGTCGTGATCGAAAGCGCCGCCTTTGCGGACAGGAACCGGTTGGAACGCCAGCGCATGGTCAATGCGGCGTTGGGCGACATTCCCGGGCAACGCGTTCACGCCCTGGCGATCCGCGCCTCGGCCCCCGGAGAGAGCTGATGGCCTACGCGCTCTGGTACTGGCCAAGCATACCGGGGCGTGGAGAATTCGTGCGGCTGGCGCTGGAAGCGGCGGGCGTCCCCTATCGCGACATGGCCCGCGAACAGGGCGCCGAGGCGCTGGTGCGGGACCTGGAGGCGCGCAGCGGCATCCGGCCCTTCGCCCCACCCTATCTCGTCGACGGCGACTTCGCCATCGCGCAAGTCGCGCACATTCTCGCCTGGCTGGCGGACCGGCACGGCTTCGGCGCCGGGGAGCTCGAACGCGATCTCGAACTGATCACGCTCCAGCTCACCGTCAGCGACATGGTGGCGGAGGTGCACGCCGTACACCATCCGATCGCGACCGCGCTCTACTACGAGGACCAGAGAGACGCCGCGCGGCAGGCCGCGGCGCATTTCCGCAGCGAACGCATGCCGAAGTTCCTCGGCTACTTCGAGGACGCACTCGGCGCCAACGACGGGCCCTTCGTGCTCGGCCGCAAGTGGAGCCACGCCGATACCTCGCTGTTTCAGCTCGTCGAGGGACTGCGCTACATGTTCCCGCAGCGGATGGCGGCGATTGAGAACGACTACCCTCGCCTGCTCGCGTGCCACGAAGCGGTCGCCGCGCTGGAGGGTGTCGCCGCCTACCGTGCGTCCGACCGCTGCATTGCGTTCAACGAAGACGGCATATTCCGCCGCTATCCGGAGCTCGACGGATCATGATCGAACAGACAATCACTCCGGTCACCCACGACCTTGGCCAGTTCGAAGTGCGCCGCGCGATCCCCTCGCGCGAGCGGACGATGGTCGGGCCCTTCATCTTCGTCGACCAGTTCGGGCCGGCGCAGCTCGACATCGGCGGCGGCATGGACGTGCGGCCGCACCCGCACATCAATCTCGCCACCGTGACCTGGCTGTTCGAGGGGGCGATCGACCACCGCGACAGCCTCAGCACCTTCGCGACTATCCGCCCGGGGCAGGTCAACCTGATGACCGCCGGCCGCGGTATCGTCCATTCGGAACGCAGCCCGCAGGAAGAGCGCGAGCGTGGCGCCCGGCTCTACGGGATGCAGACCTGGCTCGCGCTGCCCGACGGACAGGAGGAGATCGCTCCCGCCTTCGAAGCGCAGATCGACCTGCCGGTGGTGGAGGACCAGTGCGCCAAGGCGATCGTGATCATGGGCGAGCTGTGGGGGAAGCGCGCGCAGACGACCACCCATGCAGGCACGATCTACGCCGACGTCGTGCTTGCCGCCTCGGGCGCGCTGCCGATCGAGGCGGAGGCGGACGAGCGCGCGGTCATGCTGGTCGGCGGCGAAGCGAGCGTCGATGGCCGGCCGCTGGTGCTCTACGAGCTGACCGTTCTCGCACCCGGCGCGCAGTTGACGCTCTCGAGCGAGCACGGCGGGCGGGTCATGCTGCTTGGCGGGGAGGCTTTCGCGACCAAGCGCCACGTCTGGTGGAACTTCGTCAGCTCCGACCGCGAGCGGATCCGCGCGGCGCGCGATGCATGGACGCGCGGCGAGTTTCCCAAGGTGCCGGGCGACGACAAGGAATTCATCCCGATCCCCGAACAGCCGAAGACGGTGAGCTACCCATGAGTTTCGAAAGTAAAGTCGTCTGGATCACCGGCGCATCCTCCGGCATCGGCGCGGCACTGGCGCGCGAGTTCGCGGGACGCGGCGCCAAGGTCGTGCTCTCGGGCCGCGACGAGGCGCGCCTGGCCGCGGTTGCCGGCGAACTCGGCACGGAGACGCTCACCCTCCCTTTCGACATTCGTGATGATGCGGCACTCGCCGAGGCGACGCAGCAAGCGATCGCCTGGCGGGGCGGCGTCGACGTCGCGGTCGCCAACGCCGGCGTCTCGCAGCGCAGCACCGCGCTCAAGACCGATATGCAGGTCTATCACGACATCATCGAAATCGACCTCACCCAGCAGATTGCGTTCGCCCAGGGACTGATCGGCCACATGGCGGACCGTGGCAGCGGACGTCTCGTGTTCATTTCGTCGATCGCAGGCAAAGTCGGGGTGCCGATGCGCACCGCATATTGCGCGGCCAAGTTCGGGCTCATCGGCTATGCGGATTCGCTGCGCGGGGAGCTCTCGCGGGACGGCGTGGAGGTGCACGTCGTCTGCCCCGGCTCGGTCGCGACCGACGTGAGCCGCAACGCGCTTACCGCGGACGGATCGAAGCGGGGCAAGAGCGACAAGGCCATCGACGAAGGCATTCCCGCCGACGAGGCGGCGAAGACCATGGTCGATGCCATCGCCCTCAATCAGCGCGAGATCATCGTCGCGCGCGGTATGGAAGAGGCGATGGGCAAGGCGCGCCAGACGCCCGATCAGTTGTTCGATCAGGTCGCGGCGATGGTTGCCGCCGGATATATCGAGAAGATGGAAGCGGAGGGGTGAGGATGGAACAGAAGCGCGTAACGCTTGCCAATGGCATCGAGCTCGACGTGGTCGACGCCGGGCCGCGCGACGCACCGGCGCTGGTCTTCCTCCACGGCTTTCCCGAAAGCCACCGCACCTGGCGGCACCAGATCGCGCATTTCGCCGACCGCTATCGCTGCATCGCCCCCGATCAGCGCGGCTATCGCGGATCGTCGAAGCCGCAGGAGGTCGAGGCCTATACGCCCGACAAGCTGATCGGCGACGTGTTCCTGCTGGCCGAGGCGCTGGGGGTGGAGACCTTCACCGTGGTCGGTCACGACTGGGGCGGCGCGATCGCCTGGGGCACGGCGCTCGCCGGGCAGGCGAACGGCCGCGTGACGCGCGCAGTGGTCGCCAACGCGCCGCATCCGGCGATCTTCCAGAAGCTGCTTTACACCAACGAGCACCAGCGCAAGTCGAGCCAGTACATGCGCGGCTTCCGCGATCCGGCGAACGACGCGCTGGTGCGCGAGCATGGCCTCGCCGCGATCCTGATGCAGGAGATCAAGTGGGATCGCCCGAGCGAGATGGAGGCCGAGGAGCGCGAGGCGCTGCTGAAGGACTGGCAGGATCGGGACGCGGCGTTCGGCATGCTCAACTGGTACCGCGCGAGCCCGATCGACGTACCTCCGCTCGACGCGCCTTATGCCCTGCCCGAAGGCTGGACGCCCCCGCCCCTTCCCAAGCTCACCATCCCGACACTGGTGATCTGGGCGATGGACGATCTCGCCCTTCCGCCCGAGAACCTCGAGGGAATGGACGAGTTGATCGAGGACCTGACGATCGCGGAGGTGCCGGACTGCGGCCACTTCGTCCCTTGGGAAGCGCCGGGCGAGGTCAACGCTGCGATGGACGCGTTTCTGGACCGGACCGGTTAGCCGTCACCCCTGCCACTCGACCCACGCGCCGTGCGGGTGGGCGGTGGCGAGCAAAGTCCAGTCCTGCGGCCCCGGCCAGTAGCGCACGCGCAACTCGTGGGCGAAGGTCTCGCGGTTGGTCTCCAGCATGATCCACGCGAGCGGCTCGTCCGCCGTAGCTGTCTCGCCCACGCGCTCCATCGCCGCCGTAATCCTCTCCCGCGAGGGTTCCGGAATGTATTGCCAGACGATCGAGTGGAACACCGTGCGAGCGACGCCCTGTACCTGCGGTTCGGACAGCACTTCCCCGACCCACTCCGCCGCGCCCATGCGGTCGAGTTCGGGTGCGCGTTCGGCGGCCAGCCGCGCGGCGCGGTCGATCCGGCCCATGCGCTCGCGGGCTTCGGGCCAGATGTAGCTCTTGAGCCGCAGCACGGTGTCGGGATCGCGCAAGTCCATCGGCCGCACATCGCAGCCGCGGATGCCCTCGATCTTCACCGGATTGTCCGGCGGAGGAGAACCGCGCCACTCCGGCGCTAGGTGCATCGGCGAGCCGCTCGGTCCCACGGCCACGCCGCCGAGATCGAAGCGAAACCGCTCCATCATCGTGTTGATCCCGGCGCTGGCGCCGATCTCGTTCATCTCGAAGCGCGGTCCGATCCGCTCCGACAACCAGAGCAGACCTGCCATGATGCTCGCCGAACGACCCGCCTCGTTCGTCTGAGGCGGATGATCGAGCCACGGCAGCAGGAGATGGTCGAACGTCTCGACCAGGCCGACCACCAGTTCGTCCACCGCGCCCTGATCTGTGGTCAGCCCGGCGTAGACCGGCTCCAGCCGCTTGTCGGTTCCGCTGAGGAGCAGGTAGTGGAGCCCGCCCGCGATCCGCAGCGGCATGGCGTCCTCCAGCAGCAGACCCTGCCAGTTGGCCATGCGCCGGCCGACCGCCGCTTCGGTCTTGAGCACCGGCAGCAGGCCGCGGATCACGCGCGCCGTGCCCGGCGCTCCGTTGTTCTCCGCGTGCTGCGCCTGCCACTCGATCCCGTCCGGGACCGACCGCGTGTGCATGATCGCATGGGGGCTCTCCGCCATCTCCATTGCCCTTTCCGAACTCGACCTCTAAGTGCCGCGGCGCAATGGCCGCACCGCTCACCTTCGCCATCCCCAAGGGGCGCATCCTCGACGAGGCGCTGCCCGTGATGGCACGCGCGGGCCTCGTGCCGGAAGAGGCCTTCCACGACAAGGGCAACCGAAGCCTGACCTTCGGCACGACCCGCGATGATCTTCGCATCATCCGCGTGCGCGCGTTCGACGTCGCCACCTTCGTCGCGCACGGCGCGGCGCAGGCGGGGATCGTCGGCTCCGACGTGATCGAGGAGTTCGACTATTCGGACCTCTACGCCCCGGTCGATCTCGACATCGGGCACTGCCGCCTCTCGCTTGCTGCACCTGCAAACGTCACCGAGCGGCAAGCCGGCGCGAGCCACATGCGGGTCGCCACCAAGTATCCGAACCTCACGCGCCGATGGTTCGAGAGCAAGGGCGTCCAGGCCGAGTGCGTCAAGCTCAACGGCGCGATGGAGATCGCCCCGGCGCTGGGCCTGGCGCGGCAGATCGTCGACCTCGTCTCCACCGGCCGCACACTGATCGAGAACGGCCTCGAGGAGCGCGAGACGATCATGCAGGTGTCCGCGCGGCTGATCGTCAACCGCGCGGCGCTCAAGACCGATCCGCGCGTGGGCGAGATCGTCGAGAGCTTCCGCGCCGTCGCTGCCGAGGCGGAGCCGGCCTGATGCAGCGTCTGAACATCACCGAGTCCGGTTTCGAACGGGCGTTCGACCGCCTGGTCGACGGCCGGCGCGAGAGCGATATCGAAGTGCGGCAGGACGTCGCCGATATCATCGCTCGCGTGCGGGCGAAGGGCGACGCGGCGCTCGAAGAGTACACGGCCCGCTTCGACAAGCACCGGCTCGTGGACGAGAGCGACTGGCGGATCACGCCCGAGGACTGCAGCGCCGCCTACCAAGCGCTGGCGCCCGATCTGCGCGATGCGCTCGATCTCGCAGCCAAGCGGATCGAGGTCTATCACCGCGAGCAGCTTCCGGCCGACCGCGACTTCACCGACGAGGCGGGCGTCCGCCTCGGCGCGCGGTGGTCGCCGGTCGATGCGGCGGGGCTCTACGTGCCCGGCGGCCGCGCCGCCTATCCCTCCTCGCTGCTGATGAACGCCATTCCGGCCAAGGTCGCGGGGGTGGAACGCCTTGTCGTCGTCACGCCGACCCGCGGGGGCGAGACCAATTCGCTCGTTCTCGCCGCCGCGCACGTCGCAGGCGTCGACGAAGTCTGGCGCATCGGCGGCGCGCAGGCGATCGCCGCCCTCGCCTACGGCACCGAGCGGATCGCGCGGGTCGATGTGATCACCGGCCCGGGCAACGCCTGGGTCGCGGAGGCCAAGCGCCAGCTCTACGGCGTGGTCGGGATCGACATGGTCGCAGGGCCGAGCGAGATTCTCGTGATCGCCGACGCGGACAACGATCCGGACTGGATCGCCGTCGACCTGCTGAGCCAGGCCGAGCATGACCCCACCTCGCAATCGATCCTGATCACCGACGATGCCGCCTTCGCCAATCAGGTGGAGGACCGGATCGACACCCAGTCGGCCATGCTCGCGACCCGCACGACGGCGCAGGCGAGCTGGCGCGACAACGGCGCGATGATCGTGGTCGAATCGCTCGATCAGGCGGTGCCGCTGGCCAACCGGCTCGCGGCCGAGCACGTCGAACTTGCGGTGGCGGATCCCGAGGCGCTCTTCGCCGGCCTGCGCCATGCGGGCAGCGTGTTCCTCGGCCGCCACACGCCCGAGGCGGTCGGGGACTATGTCGCGGGCCCCAATCACGTCCTGCCAACCGGTCGCCGAGCCCGCTTCGCCAGCGGGCTCTCGGTGCTCGACTTCATGAAGCGCACCAGCTTCATCTCGCTCGATCCTGCGGCGCTTGCCGCCATCGGCCCGGCCGCCGTCGCGCTCGCCGAAGCCGAGGGGCTGCCGGCGCACGCCCACTCCGTTGCCATGAGGCTCAAGTAATGTCCGCACGTCCGCCGAAACGCACGCTCGCCCGCTCCGCTGCGCGGCTCGCGGCCGTGCAGGCGCTCTACCAGCGCGAGATGGAGGGGACCGCACTTGCCCGCCTGCTCGACGAGTTTCACCGGCACCGCCTCGGCGCCGTGATCGGCGAGGAGGATCATGCGGAAGCGGAGATGGCATTCTTCGACGACGTCGTCTCCGGCGTCGATGCGCGCTGCGACGAGATCGACCTGCTGCTGAGCGAGCGACTGGCGCAAGGCTGGAATCTCGCCCGCCTCGACAAGACCATGCTGCAGGTCCTGCGCGCCGGCGCCTACGAACTGATCGCCCGCGAGGACGTGCCGGTTGCGACCGTAATCAACGAATATGTCGACGTCGCCAAGGCCTTCTTCGACGATCGCGAGGCCAAGTTCGTCAACGGCGTGCTCGACGCCGTGGCCAAGCAGGTGCGGTGAGCGGCGAGAGCGCCTTCATCGATCTCCTGCGCGGCCTGCCGCTGCACCCCGGCGCCCGCGGCCTGGACGACGACACTGCGGTGCTGGAACTGGGCGGCGAAACGCTCGTCCTGACGCACGACATGCTGGTCGAGGGCGTTCATTTCCTTTCGGATCAGGATCCGGCGGACGTGGCGTGGAAGCTGGTCGCGACCAACCTGTCCGATCTCGCCGCCAAGGGTGCCGAACCGGCGGGCGTGCTCGTCGGCTATATGCTGGGCGCCGACGAAGCGCGCTTTCTCGAGGGTCTGCGCGAAGTGCTCGCGACCTACGATACGCCGCTGCTCGGCGGAGATACGGTGTCGGGCGGCCCGCCGCGCAGCTTCGGACTGACCGCCATCGGCCGGGCGACGCACGTTCCCGTGCCCTCGCGCAGCGGAGCGCGTCCGGGGGATGCGATCTACGTCACCGGTCCGCTGGGCGCGGCACTCGCGGGGTTCGAGGCGTTGCAAGCCGGCGATGATGCCGCCGCCCTGCCCTACCGCCGGCCCGTCCCCCTGCTAGCCGAAGGCCGCGCGCTTGCGCCCATGGTCGGCGCGATGATGGACATTTCAGACGGTCTGCTGCTCGATGTCTGGCGAATGGCGCAGGCGAGCGGCGCGACCTTCGCCGTCGACCGCTCCGCACCGCCGATCGCCCTGCCCGAAACCCGGCGCTGCGAGGCCCTGCGCTGGGGAGACGATTACCAATTGCTGTTTACCGCGTCCGAAAGGGCCGATTTGCCGGTGCCCGCGACAACGATCGGCCGTGTCGTGGCGCCATTGGACGGCGCTCCGCTGCTACTGGATGGCGAGCCGGTCCGTTCATCCGAAGGTCTGGGCTACAGCCACGAAGGCTAAATCTCGGGACAATGCACCCCGCGCTTTTCCAGCACCGGGCGCAGCGCGTGGTAGGCTTCCTTGGTCCGATGGCTCGGTATGCCGGGATAGAGGTGATGGATGAAATGGGTCTCCATCCCGATCGAGCCGATATGGCCGAGCCTGCTCTTGAACAGCCGCGTGTTGGTGTAGCGGCCCCGCTCCTCGCGCGGGTGATGCGGCGCCCAGCTCAGGTAGAAGCGGATGTAGCTGAGGCCGATATGCCGCGGCAGCCACCAGATCAGCGCCGCCTCGATCGCGTAACCGCTCCAGGCCATGCCGAACAGCACCGCCATGAAGATCAGTTGCAGCCGGATCGTGTCCTTGAGCGAGTCCGCCGCTTCCTTGGTCCCCATCTCCGCGAGAATGCGCTTGTAGATGTGGATCGATCCGTCGACCCCGGGCTGGCGGTTGAGCCAGGTCTTGTAGATCGCGTGCCATGGACCGTTCGCGCGGTCGGGGTAGTCGGGGTCCTTCTCCGGATGATTGCAGTGGTAGTGATGCTCCAGGTGCATCAGCCGCGCCATCGAGAACGGGAAGACGATGATGATCGTCGAGACCTTGCCAGTCCATTCGTTGAGCCAGCGCGTCTTGCTGCCCGGGCGGCCGATGTTCGAATGCATCGCCTCGTGGCTGGTGACGTAGCCGCCGACCGCGAACACCGTCGACAGCACGAAGGCGAGCGGCAGGTTGAGCCAGCCCATGATCGCCAGAGGGAAGAAGCTGAGCCAGATGGCGTAGCAGGTGAAGGCGAACGCCGGGTAGATCCACATCTTCCCGCCTTCGAACCGCCGGGCGATCTCGCGCTCTTCCTTGAGCAGCGCGACACGGATGTGCTTGTCGAGCGACGCGTCGCCCGTCAGTGGAATGGCCGGCGCATCGCCGCGCGCGGGCGTTTCGACAAGCCCCTCGCGGAAGAATATCGCGTCTGTCGCCCCCTGCCCCTCTGTCACAGCCATCGCCCCCGCCACGTCGCGTAGAGCCCCCATGGCCCGCCGATGAGGAGGCCGAAGCCGATCGGCGAGAGGCCCAGTGGCGGCTCCCATTCCCAATAGCTCATCGTTTGCGCAATCAGCGGCGCAATGAACCCGATGCCGAAGAGAAACGGCATGATCTTGAAAAGCGCCTGGACCGCGTTCTGCATGGCCGTTTACTTAATCTTAAGCACGATTGGCCGCAAGACGCGGCAAAATTCGTCTTGTGAATGTCGCATTTCGGGGCGGATCGGCATTCGGGCACAACTTCGCAGCAGACACTTGCGCGCGGCGCGCCACCCCCTATACCTCGACGGGCCTGCGGCCCTGCGAAAGCGGGGCCGCGTGCCAAATGAAACCAGGGAAGAGGGGACTTGCGCGTGAATCTAGTCGCGATCGCAATCGTTCTGGGGCTGTTGGCCGTCGTTTACGGCTTCATCACCAGCCGCCAGGTGCTCGGCGCTGCCGCCGGCAATGAGAAGATGCAGGAAATCGCCGGGGCGATCCAGGAAGGCGCCAAGGCCTATCTCAACCGCCAGTACACCACGATCGCGATGGTCGGGGTAGTCGTGGCGATCGTCGTCGGCATCTTCCTCGGGCCGATCTCGGCCACGGGTTTCGTCGTCGGGGCGATCCTCTCCGGCGTGGCCGGGTTCATCGGCATGAACATATCGGTCCGCTCGAACGTGCGTACCGCGGCCGCCGCGCAGACGGGGCTCCAGCAGGGCCTTACCATCGCTTTCCGTGCCGGTGCGATCACCGGCATGCTCGTCGCGGGCCTCGCGCTGCTTGCCATCGCGGTGTTCTTCTATGTGCTGGTCGGCTGGATGGGTCATGCGGCGAACGACCGTACGGTTATCGACGCGCTTGTGGCGCTGGCCTTCGGCGCTTCGCTGATCTCTATCTTCGCGCGCCTCGGCGGCGGCATCTTCACCAAGGCGGCCGACGTCGGCGCCGACCTGGTCGGCAAAGTCGAAGCGGGGATTCCCGAAGACGACCCGCGCAACCCCGCGGTGATCGCCGACAACGTGGGCGATAACGTGGGCGACTGCGCCGGAATGGCCGCCGACCTGTTCGAGACCTATGTCGTCACCGTGGGTGCGACCATGGTGCTCACCGCGCTGTTGCTGAGCGGCGTGGGCGATCTGCTGCTGCCGCTGATGGCTCTGCCGCTGCTGATTGGCGGCGCCTGCATCGTCACCTCGATCATCGGGACCTACTTCGTCCGTCTGGGCGGCGGGACCAACATCATGGGCGCGATGTACAAGGGCTTCCTCGTCACCGCGCTGCTTTCGATCCCGGCGATTTGGCTCGTCACGCAGTATGCGCTCGGCGACATGAACGCCCCGATCGGTGCGCAGAGCCTGACCGAGATCACCACTGTGGCCGAAGGCGGGACCCTCGCAGAGGAAGGCATGTCCACCCAGGTGGGCGGCTTCACCGGGTGGGACCTGTTCTGGTGCTCGATGGTAGGCCTCGTCATCACCGGCCTCATCATATGGATCACCGAATACTACACCGGGACCAACTATCGCCCGGTACGCTCGATCGCGAAATCGTCGGAAACCGGTCACGGTACGAACGTGATCCAGGGTCTCGCCATCAGCCTGGAGGCCACCGCGCTTCCCACGGTGGTAATCGTCGCCGGCATCATCGTCACCTACCAGATCGCCGGTCTGATGGGCATTGCCTATGCTGCCACCGCGATGCTGGCCTTGGCCGGGATGGTCGTCGCGCTCGACGCCTACGGTCCCGTGACCGACAACGCCGGGGGCATTGCCGAGATGGCGGGCCTCGACGACAGCGTGCGTGAGAAGACCGACGCGCTCGACGCCGTGGGCAACACGACCAAGGCGGTGACCAAGGGTTACGCGATCGGATCGGCCGGTCTCGCCGCGCTGGTCCTGTTCGCCGCCTACACCACCGACCTCACCGAGTTCTTCCCGGACGCGGACGTCGATTTCAGCCTCGAGAACCCCTACGTCATCGTCGGCCTGCTGCTGGGCGCGCTCCTGCCCTACCTTTTCGGAGCGATGGGCATGACGGCGGTCGGCCGCGCGGCGGGCGACGTGGTCAAGGACGTGCGCGAGCAGTTCGCCGCCGACAAGGGCATCATGGCCGGCACCAGCCGCCCCAACTATGCCCGTACGGTGGACCTCGTGACCAAGGCGGCGATCAAGGAGATGATCGTGCCCTCGCTGCTGCCGGTGCTTGCACCGATCGCGGTGTACTTCGTGATCATGCTGATCGCCGGGCAGGAGAATGCCTTTGCCGCGCTCGGCGCGCTGCTCCTGGGCGTGATCGTCGGCGGGCTTTTCGTCGCGATCTCGATGACCGCCGGAGGCGGCGCATGGGACAACGCGAAGAAGTACATCGAGGACGGCAATCACGGCGGGAAGGGCTCCGAGGCGCACAAGGCCGCGGTGACCGGCGACACGGTCGGCGATCCCTACAAGGACACTGCCGGCCCGGCCGTGAACCCGATGATCAAGATCACCAACATCGTCGCCCTGCTCCTGCTGGCGGCGCTGGCGGCCTAGACGACGAGAAGCCGCTAAGTTTGAGAACCTCGCCCGAAAGAAACCTCGGGCGGGGTTTTTGCTTGCGATTTCATGCGCTTTCGATGAAAACTGCCCTTTTGACGCAGCTGATCGCTATTCATTCGGCGCTTCCACATCGGGGGAACAGCCGAAGATGCCGGTTGCCGCCACTGGGGAATCTTCTGGCTTTTGGGGGACGCAATCCATGAAAATCAAACATCTCGCCATTCGGAGCGCGAGCGCAGCGGCACTCGTCTCGTGCACCCTTGCCGCTGGTCTTCCGGCACCTGCTGTCGCGCAAACAACGCCCGGCGAAGTCATCTCCACAAAGGTTCCACTGGAGCAACTCGCGGCGCTTCCAGCGATGAGCAACCTGCGGCTCTCCCCCGATGGGACCAAGATCGCAGCACAACTCGGCAGCGGCAACGACTTCGTTTACGCAATCATCGATCTCCAGGATGGCGGCAAGGCGACGCCCATCGCATCTGCGGGGACTTTCAAAGAAACGGGCCAGCGCTCGGTCTTCGGCTATGAATGGTTTGATGACCGCTATCTTCTCATGACGCTTGCCTCACGTGAAAATGTGTACGGAACACGCGCCGATATTTATCGGCTAGTCGCGTTCGATACCACGAGCGGCAAGCTTCACGACGTCGGGTGGGACGACGCCATGGCGGATGCCTCGAATGTTCTCTACCGAGACAAGGAGAATAAACGAATCCTCCTGGCGCGCCAAGCGAACCGGCGTGGCGATACGGAGCGAATGTTCCTCTATCAGGTCGATTGGGTGGACGTCGCGACTGGCAAGGTCCTATCGACCGAGCAGCGCAAGAACCCCATCGTGAACGGCTGGGTGGCTGATAGCGACGGGGTGGTGCGTATGGGTGTCGCCTATGACCGCAACAGCGGCGAACAGCGTTATCTTTATCGCTCTCGTGAGAACGAGAACTTTCGTACCGTGGCGCGGGTCACTGATGAGCATTTTACCGGTAGCGGCATCCAGCCATTGGTGTTCCTCGACGAACCAGACATGGCGATCGTACGAAGCAATCACGAAGGCTATGACGCCATATACAAAGCAAACCTCTCCAACATGGAGATCGTCGAGAAGCTCTTTTCGATCGACGGTTATGACGTCAGTGGAGTGATTCCGAACGCCGAAGACAACGGCATTCTCGGGTACACCTACGCGACCGACCGCCAGTACCGTGAATATACCGATCCACGGTTCGCCCAGATCCAGGAATTCCTGCGCGAAGAGTTCGGCAAGGGAAATGCGCAGATCGTCAGTACGAACGACGCCGAAACAAGAATGATCGTGGCGCTCTCACGTCCTGCGCAACTGCCGTCTTACTACCTCTACGACGTTGAGTCGGGCAGCTTCAATCTGATCTCCTACACCCATTCCGAGCTCAAAGACGGCGTTTTGAACCCGGTCGAGATGGTTCGCTACACTGCAAGCGATGGGCTTGAGATGGAGGCTGTCGTTACGAAGCCGCGCCTGCGGTCTCAACAGAAGGATCTGCCGGTGGTCGTGCTGACCCATGGCGGGCCTTATGGTGTGCGTGACTACGCCAGCTACGATCAGTGGGCGCAAGCCATCGCGGAACAGGGTTATGTCGTCGTGCAGCCGAACTATCGCGGCTCCGGCGGGTATGGTGCGGAGTTCGTCAAGGCCGGCCGCAGCGACGGCTTCGGCACGCGGATGCAGGATGATCTCAACGACGTGGTCGATTACCTCGACGCGCAAGGTCTCGTCGACAAGGATCGCGCCTGCATGATGGGTTGGTCTTATGGCGGCTATGCTTCGGCGCGCGCAGCACAGCGCGATCCGCAACGCTGGGACTGCACGATCGCGGGAGCCGGCGTCTATGACCTGCCGCGCATGAAGCAATATGATCTAACCTACCTAGGAGAATTCGGCGCGAACTATCTCGCGGAGGGCGCATCCGCACTTGCGGATGTCTCGCCCGCCCGAAACGCGGGCGGTACGTGGTCGCCGATTCTGATCGTTCATGGCGTGCGGGATCCACGCGTTCCCATAGAGCAAGCTCGGATTCTCCGGGGTGCGCTGCAAGGTGCCGGCAAACAGGAGGGCGTCGACTTCGCCTATCTGGAACAGCCGAAGAATGGTCACTACGGCGCCTTCTTCACGAAGGAAGAGCGGCTGGAATGGTTGGGTGGCGCATCGGCCTGGTTGGCAAAGCACAACCCTTCCTACATTCCGAGCGATCCGGACTACGAGGATCGACCGCCGCTGGATCCGGCTGCCAAGAAGATGGGTGAACGATTGGGAATTGAGGATCTTTGATCTCAGCGGCGGCACACCTTTCGATCCTCGAGGTCACGGCTAAGCTTTCTTAATCGTCTCGGTGATACCAGCTCTCTTGCGGCAGGTTCGTCCGCGGCAGCCAAGGTTAACACGTGGCCAGTGCCCCTCTCGAACGCTCTGATGCGGCAGCGGTGTGCCGCCTCGCTCGCCTGTGCGTCTTCGCCGCATCTTCGTGGAACGCGTTCCAGGACCATTTCTCGCTCGCCGAGTGGGACGATCTTGCGCGGGTGGCGGCCGAGCCCAACCCGTTCTGCGAAAGCTGGAACCTGGCGCCGGCGCTCGAGCGGTTCGCCCGGGAGCGGAACGTCGCCCTGGTCTCTCTGCAGGTGTCAGGCGAGCTTTGCGGGCTCATGCCACTGGCGCGGGCAGCAAGGTACTTCGGCTACCCGCTGCCCAACATGGGCAATTGGAGCCACGACAACATGTTCGTTGGCAGTCCGCTGGTACGCAGCGGCTACGAGGAGGCGTTCTGGCGCGAGCTTTTCAGCTGGGCCGATGCGCATGCGGGCGGTGCAATGTTTCTCCATTTGGGCTGGATCGCCGAAGACGGCCCGCTGCTGCGGGCGCTGTCTCAAGTCGCGGACCGGCAGAACCGCGCGTGGGGCGTGGTGCAGCGGGAGGAACGCGCGCTGCTGCATTCCGGGCTCGGCCCGCAGGAATATCTCGAAGCAGCGATGAGCGGCAAGAAACGCAAGGAACTGCGCCGCCAGCATAAACGTCTCGCTGAAGAGGGAGAGCTGCGCTTCGAAAGGCGCGGCGACCAAGCGGACGTCGACCGCTGGATCGAAGAGTTCCTCGCGCTTGAGCAGGCCGGCTGGAAGGGCCGTAACCGGACCGCGCTCGCCGACGATTCGCGCACCTGCAACTGGTTTGCGCAGACGCTGCACGGCGCGTCGGCGCATGGCCGGCTCGAGCGGCTCACTCTCACCCTCGACGGCAAGCCGATCGCAATGCTCGCCAACTTCATCACCCCGCCCGGCGCGTTCAGCTTCAAGACCGCGTTCGACGAGCGCTTCGCGCGCTTCTCGCCCGGTGTGTTGCTCCAGCTCGAGAACCTCGATCTGCTGGAGCGCGAGGACGTGGCGTGGTGCGACAGTTGCGCGGCGGCGGACCATCCGATGATCGAGCGCATCTGGCGCGAGAAGCGCGCGATGGTGCGCGTCAACGTCGCGATCGGCGGGCCGCTGCGCCGGGCGCTGTTCCGACCGATCCTCCGCGCCGAAAGCCGCGGCAAAGCCAGAGGAGCCTGACAATGGGTGCCCATTCCGCCATCGAAGTTCCGGCCGAGGGCGCGCCCGCGCCGGTGTTCGGACCCGAGGCCCGCGCCGCGTTCGCCGCGGCATATCCCGAGACGCCGCACGTGCTGCGCCACGGGCTCGCCGCGCACGAACTGCTGACTCTCGATGCGCTGGCGGTGCTTGCGAGCCGGCTGCCCGAGCGCTCGATCGAATACAACCGCGGCGACGTTCCGATCGGTGTCGACGGCAAGCCGAGCGGCACGGGACTGTCGATCGAGGACACGATCCGCCACATCGCCAGCAGCAACAGCTGGGCCGTGCTCAAGAACGTCGAGCAAGTGCCGGAATACGAGGCCTTGCTGCTCGGCCTGCTGGACGAGATCAGGTCCGAGATCGAGGCGCGGACGGGCGCCATGCTGCGTCCGCAGGCGTTCGTATTCATCTCCAGCCCCGATGCGGTCACGCCCTACCATTTCGACCCCGAGCACAACATCTTGCTCCAGCTTGTCGGCCGCAAGACGATGACGCAGTTCCCCGCCGGCGACGCGCGGTTCGCGCCCGACGAGATCCACGAATCGTATCACGCCGGCGGCGCGCGCGAGCTGACCTGGCGCGACGAGCTGGCCGAAGGCGGACGCGCGTTCGCGCTCGGCCCAGGCGAGGCGGTGTTCGTGCCGGTCATGGCGCCGCACTTCGTCCGCAACGGCCCCGAGAGCTCGATCTCGCTGTCGATCACCTGGCGCAGCGACTGGAGCTTCGCCGAGGCCGATGCGCGCGGGTTCAACCGCCTGCTGCGGCGCGCCGGGCTCTCGCCGGCAGCTCCGGGGCGCTGGCCGGCCACGAACAAGCCGAAGGCGCTGGCGTTCCGCGCGCTGCGGCGGCTCGGCCTGGCCCGTTGACCGCGGCGCCCGCACGCCGCAAAGCGCAGCGGATGACCGATCAACCCAGCCCCGAACAGCTCGTCGCCGATCTCGTCCGCCTGCTCACCGTCGAGCGGCAGGGGGAGGACGCCTTCACCGGCCATCCGCAGAAGGACGGCGTCGGCCGCGTCTTCGGCGGGCAGGTGATCGCGCAGGGGCTGCAGGCCGCGCAGGCCAGCGCGCCGGAGGGAATGGTGGCGCACTCGCTGCACGCCTACTTCCTCCGCGGCGGGAAGGAAGGGCCGACGATCGACTACGCCATCGCGCGCGACTTCGACGGGCGGAGTTTCGCCAATCGCCGGGTCGTCGCGAGCCAGGAAGGCACGCCGATCCTGAACCTCACGGCCAGCTTCCAGCGGCCCGAGGACGGGCTTTCGCACGACGACTACGAAATGCCTGAGGCGGTGCCACCCGAGGAGTTGGCGCCCGACCTCGAACAGCGGCGCAAGTTCCTCGGCGAGATGGGTGAAGTGAGCGAGGCGCAGCGGGCGATGATGCTCCGCCCCCGCCCGATCGAGATGCGGACGGTCGACAGCCTGCACTGGATGAACAGCGATCCCCGGCCGCCCCGCGCCCGCTGCTGGTTCCGCACGGCCGCGCCGCTGCCGCCGATCGAGCACGATCCTGCCCTGCACCGCGCGGTGATCGCCTACGCCAGCGACTACACGCTGCTCGGCACCAGCGCGCTGCCGCATGGGCTGAGCTGGGCACGCGGCGAGATGATCGGCGCGAGCCTCGACCACGCGGTATGGTTCCACCGCGAGGCGCGGGCGGACGAATGGCTGCTCTACGCCACCGACAGCCCGTGGAGCGGCGGCGGACGCGGCTTCAACCGCGGCCGGATCTTCGACCGCGAGGGGCGGCTGGTCGCCAGCGTCGCGCAGGAAGGAATGATCCGCCGGCGAACACCGAAAGCTACCTGACCTCTCGGCCCCTCTACCGACACGCAGCGAACTGCCCGCTGAGCATCGCTCGATCGAACTCGCCGCCGGAACAGGCCGGATCGGCTCCCGTTGCTGGGACATGATCGATAGAAGTACCTCCCGGGAGCTCTCATCGTGAGACGGACCGTCGTCGTCACCGGCGGCAGCGCAGGCATAGGCCGTGCAACGGTCCGCGAGTTTGCACGGAACGGCGCGGACGTGGCGATTCTGGCGAGGGGCCAAGAGCGCCTGGACGCGGCGGTGCGCGAGGTGGAAGCGGCTGGATCGCGGGCGCTTGGCATCGCGGTCGACGTCGCAGATGGCCCCGCCGTGGAGGCAGCGGCGGAGCGGGTCGAGCGGGAACTCGGATCGACCGACGTCTGGGTGAACAATGCCTTTGCCGGCATCTTCTCGACTTTCATGGACATGAGCTGGGAGGAATACGAGCGTGTCACGGCGGTCACCTATTTCGGGCAGATTCACGGCACGCGCGCGGCATTGAAACGCATGCTTCCCCGCGATCGGGGCACGATCGTTCTCGTAGGCTCCGCCCTCGCCTATCGCGGTATTCCGCTGCAGTCGGCATATTGCGGCGCCAAGCACGCGCTGCAGGGCTTTCTCGATTCCATCAGACCCGAGCTCGAGCACCGCGGAAGCAAGGTCCACGTCACCATGGTGCAGCTGCCCGCCGTCAACACGCCCCAGTTCGACTGGGCGCGAGCGCGCATCGACAGGAAGCCTCGCCCGGTCGGCAAGATCTACCAGCCAGAAGCCGCCGCCCGCGCGATCCGGTTTGCAGCGGACGCACGGCGCAAGGAAGTCTGGGTCGGCAGCACGACCGTGCGGGCGATCGGAGGCGACCGGGTGGCATCGCCGCTCATCGACCACATGCTCGCGGGGAGCGGCATCTCGGGCCAGTCCTCGCCCGAGCCTCTCGAAGGAGATCGGGAGGACAATCTCTTTGAGCCGCCCCGAGGCGATCCGGGTGCGCACGGGCGCTTCGACCGCGAGGCGGTCGAGAAGAGCTGGCAGATGGCGCTCAATCGAAGGCGGAATGGCGTTCTCGCCGGCGTGGGTCTCGCGGCGGCGGCGCTGCTGATCGCCCGCGCGCGCAAATATGGCTGATCGCCCACAGGCAAACCGCCGGACTTGTGGGGCATCGTTCCAGAGGAGACTCCTGAAGATCGCACTCACCGGCGCGGCGGTAGCGGTTGTCGCGGTGGTCCTGACAAGCACCAGGCGCCACCGTGCTCGCAGGAACTGCCCCGAGGCGGTCGTCGTCATGGGGCCAAGCGGATGCGGAAAGTCGACCCTCGCCCGGGCGCTTGCGGCGTATGGCGGCTGGCCAATGCTCGAAGGCGACGATCACCACCCGCCCCGAAACAAGGCCAAGCTGGCGCGAGGCGTACCGCTGACAGAGCAGGATCGTGTTCCATTTCTCGACAGCATCGGTCGATCGATCCGTGCGTCGGCGCGGCCGGTCGTGGTGAGTTGTTCGGCCCTGCGTCGCGCCCATCGCGAGCAGTTGCGGCGCTACGCGCGCGACATACTGTTCGCCTGGGTCGACGTACCTGCCGACGAACTGGATCGGCGCATACGGCGCAGAAGCGATCATTTCATGCCCCCGTCACTTCTGGGCGATCAGCTTGAAACGCTGGAACCGCCGGCGCGGCCCGAAAGGTTCGTCCGGATAGACGGCAGGCTCTCGACGGCAGATCAGTTGCGGGTGGTGCTTTCACATCTCGAGAGCTGCCCTCGCCGGCGCGGTCGAGCGGCAGGCCGGAGCGTTTCATGGAACTGTCGCCAACAACCCGTCATTAGGTAGAGACAGGTGCAAGGAGCGGCCTTTGACGCATTGGTGGCGCGACGCAGCAATCTATCAGATCTATCCCCGTTCGTTCCAGGACACGTCGGGCGACGGCATCGGCGATCTTGCGGGCGTTCGCCATCGCCTCGGCTACTTGCGGGACCTCGGCGTGGGGGCAATCTGGCTCTCCCCCATCTTCAAGTCGCCGATGGCGGATTTCGGCTACGATATAGCCGATTATCGTGCGATCGACCCGCTGTTTGGCGACATGGACGAGTTCCAGCGCCTCCTAGACGACACGCATCGCCATGGCCTGAAACTCCTCCTCGATTTCGTGCCAAATCACACGTCGGACGAACATCCGTGGTTCGTGGAGAGTCGCTCCTCACGCGATAATCCGAAGCGCGACTGGTACATCTGGCACGATCCCGCACCGGACGGAGGTCCGCCCAACAATTGGAGGAGCAACTTCGGCGGCTCGGCGTGGACATGGGACGAGGCAACCGGGCAGTATTTCTACCATGCCTTCCTGGAGAAGCAGCCGGACCTCAACTGGCGCAATCCGCAAGTTCGCGAAGCAATGTACGATGTGCTCCGCTTCTGGCTGGACAAGGGCGTCGACGGGTTCCGCATCGATGTGATCTGGCATCTCGCCAAAGACACGCGGTTTCGCGACAATCCGCCCAATCCGGCGTGGGAGCCCGACCAACCCGAAATTCAGCGCTTTCAGCAACGGTATTCCGCCGACCAGCCCTATGTGCACGAGATCATCGCCGAGCTGCGCGAAGTCGTCGACCGCTATGTCGACCGACTTCTCATCGGCGAGATCTACCTGCCGCTGGATCGCCTCGTGACCTACTACGGCGAAAGCAACAAGGGCCTGCACCTGCCGTTCAACTTCCAGTTGATTCAAGCGCCCTGGAGGACGGAAGTCATCCGCGAGCTGATCGAAGAGTACGAAACCGCGCTTCCCGAGGGCGGATGGCCCAACTGGGTACTTTCCAATCACGACAAGCCGCGGATCGCTGCTCGGGTGGGAGAGGCACAGGCGCGGGTCGCCGCGATGCTGCTTCTCACCCTTCGCGGCACCCCGACCCTCTACTACGGCGACGAGCTGGGCATCGCCGACGTCCACGTCCCGCACGGCAGGATCAAAGACCCCTGGGCGAAGAACGAACCGGACGCGAGCTTCAATCGCGACCGGGCGCGCACACCGATGCAGTGGTCAGCGGAAGCGTTCGGCGGTTTCAGCGAAATCGAGCCGTGGCTGCCGCTGACGGACGATTACAGGACACGCAACGTCGATCGTCAGCGAGGCGACGACAGCTCCATGCTCGCCCTGCACCGCGCCCTGCTGGCGCTTCGCACGCGATTCCCCGATCTTCGGGAGGGGAACTACTGCTCGATCGACGCCGGCCCGGCGGTCCTCGCGTATCGCCGCGGCGAACGGATTGCAGTGGCCCTCAACCTGTCCGCCGAGAGCGCGTCGCTCGACCTGCCACACGAGTTCCGCCAGGGCGAAGTGCTTTTGCGCGCCTCCTCAGGAGAAAGCGGCGGAGGGATACCCAGCCGGCTCGGCGGCGACGAAGGCCTCATCATTCTCGCGCCCCCTAGCGGCGCTGAAGGTCGTACTCGATCCTGATCCGTACCCAGGCGCCCACCTGATATTGGCCCCCGAGCCGCGGAGGGCGGACCCTGAACTGCCAGGCGGCGGCCAGCACCGCGCGGTTGATGTTGGAGCCGCCGGGATACTCCTCGAGCGCGACGCAATCCTCGACGCGGAAGTCGGGCACGGTGCGGCACGCGATCAATCCCCACCCTGGGCCGCTCGCCGTTGAGAGGTATCCACGCAGTTCGTCCTCGCGCGGCTCGCGATACCACGAAGCGGCGTAGAGCGGCTCTCCGTTGGGCGCCGTGCCGACCCGCGGGGTGTCGCCGCCCGAGCCGCTGTCGGGCGGACCGATCGCAGGCCCGGCGGCAGCACGAGGCGGGGACGACGGTGCTTCGACTTTGGACAGGTCGAACGAGGACGGCGCCACCCGCACCGCCGGCGCGGGTCGCTCGGACGCCGCGGCGGGAGGCGGGCGGATCGGCTGCGGCGGCGCCTCCTCCTCCGGCTCCGCCCGCGGGCGCTCGGCCGACCTCTCCACATCTTCGCCCTCCGGTTCGGGCCCATCTTCCGCGGGCTCCGGCGTGGTTCTGGCCTGGAACCTGACCAGTGTCGTTTCGGCTTCGCCCTCGCCGGCGTCTTGCAGGCCCAGCGACAGCAGCAGGCCGATCAGCAGCAGCTCGAGCCCCAAGGCCGCGACGATCGCCAGGGCCCTGCGCTTCGGGTCCGGCCGATACTCCTCGGGTGCGAAATCAATCAACCCGAGGCCCCGCGCCGCCTTCTCGTTCATGTCCACGGACCATCCAACCTGCAGAAATGCACGTCGCCTACACCGGCACCGATGTCGCTCGAGGCGATTCACCGCTCCCTAGCACCGGAACCGGCACGGGTGATAGGACGGTCCTCGCCGCGTCGAGTTTGCCGGGCTGCAATTGCCTTGAGGGGGCAATCGGAGTATGGGCGGCTTCCTGCCCCGGTTCATGCGAAGCCCGACCTGCTTCGCGCGCCGGGGCGCCGTCATTTTTGCGCGCAAGGAATCCCCCATGGCTCGTCGCCGGCAGATCTACGAAGGCAAGGCCAAGATCCTCTACGAGGGCCCCGAGCCCGGCACACTGATCCAGTACTTCAAGGATGACGCCACTGCCTTCAACGCGCAGAAGAAGGGCACGATCAACGGCAAGGGCGTGATCAACAACCGCATCAGCGAGTATGTTTTCACCCGCCTCGCCCACATCGGTATCCCGACGCACTTCATCCGCCGGCTGAACATGCGCGAACAGCTCGTGCGCCAGGTGGAGATCGTGCCGATCGAGGTGGTCGTGCGCAACGTCGCCGCCGGCAGCATCTCCAAGCGCCTCGGGCTGGAGGAAGGCGAGCCGCTGCCGCACACGCTCATCGAATACTACTACAAGGACGATGGCCTCGGTGATCCGCTGATCGCGGAAGAGCATATCGCCTGCTTCAACTGGGCGTCCAACGAAGAGATGCAGGACATCTCCAGCATGGCGATCCGGATCAACGATTTCCTGTGCGGCATGTTCGCCGCGATCAACGTCCGTCTTGTCGACTTCAAGCTCGAATTCGGACGCATCTGGGACGGTGACTACAGCCGCCTGATCCTTGCGGACGAGATCAGCCCCGACGGCTGCCGCTTATGGGACATGGCGACGGGCGAGAAGCTCGACAAGGACCGCTTCCGCCGCGACCTTGGCGGCGAGGAGGAAGCTTACCAGGAAGTGGCCCGCCGCCTCGGCCTGCTCCAGAACGATGACGGCGGCCCCGGCGAAGTGTTCGACCTCAGCGCACATCGCGGCAAGCTACGCAGCTCGAAACCGAAGAAATAGCCGGGCCAATTCTCAGCAGAAGAGTCTTGATCGCGCTCCCCTAGCTGCAGCATGTATGCGGCAGGGGGAAATCTCATGCGTCTATCATCGAGCGTTGCCATTGCGGCGTTGATCCTGGCGGCACCCATCGCTGCCAGCACCGAGAGCGCGGAACACGACGAGGTGCTGACGGGGCCTGCGCCAAGGTGGGTCGAGCCATCGGAACCACTGCCGGTTCCCGCCGATGCAAGCGGCCTGCTGTTCACGCGGGTCCAGGACACGCTCGTCCATCTGGAGGACGAGGGCCAGCAGACCTACGTGGGGCAGCGGATCAAGATACTGCATCCGCAGGCGCTCCAGGCAGGGAATCTGGCGTTGACGTGGAACCCCGCGGCGGGGGCACCGACCGTTCACGCGCTTCGAATCTATCGCGACGGAACAGCGATCGACCTGCTGGAAAGCTCGAAGTTTGAGGTCCTCCGGCGTGAGGATCAACTCGAGATGGCCATGCTCGACGGACTACTGACCGCAACGCTGCGGGTCCCGGATCTCAGGGTAGGAGACGAACTGGAACTCGTATTCACCGTCCCGTCGCACGATCCGACTTTCGGAAGCGACAGTTTCGGCTTCCTCGCACTTGCAGATACTCCCGCGCCGGGGCGTTTCCGGCTCGGCGTTAGTTGGGACGAGGGGCAGAAGCCCAACTTCCGTGTTACCCCCGACTTCGCCGAGATAGCGAAAAACGGCGCTAACTCGCTCGAAATACACGCCGACAATCCCGGAATTCTCAACCCTCCCAAGGACGCGCCGCCGCGCTACGGTTGGCAGCGGGTCGTCGAGTACAGCGACTTCACCGATTGGCCTGACGTCTCACGGCGCACGGCCACGCTGTTCGTAACGGCCTCTCGCCTGCAGGCCGATTCAGCTGTCAAGGAGGAGGCGGCGCGCATTGCCGCCGCGCACGAGACCCAGCTCGGCAGGGCACAGGCAGCGCTTGAGCTGGTTCAGGAACAGATCCGCTATGTCTATGTCGGCCTGAACGGTGGCAACCTCACGCCTGCAACCGCCGATCAGACGTGGCAGCGCCGCTACGGAGACTGCAAGGGCAAGACGGCACTGCTGCTGGCCTTGCTCGCCGAACTCGGTATCGATGCCGAGCCGGTGCTCGCCAGCAATCAGGGGATCGACGACGGTTTCGATCAGCGTCTACCCAGCCCGGGTCTGTTCGATCACGTGCTCGTCCGCGCGAGGATCGATGGCAAGCGGTATTGGATGGATGGCACGCTGCCCAAGGTAGCGCGGGCCGGCATCGAGCCTCTCATGCCGTACCGGTGGGTTCTGCCGATCGATGCCCGCGGCGCCGAACTGGAGCGCCTATCCTGGAGACCGGCGAGTTTGCCGCTTGAGATGTCGCTCTACGAAATCGATGCACGCGCTGGCTTCGACGTGCCTGCGCGGATTGCGCAGACGACCGTTCGGCGTGGTATCGAGGGCCTGGCCCAATACGTGCAGTTTTCGGCGCTGACCAAAGACCAGCTCGAGAACATCTTCACGAGCCAGATGACCGGCGGCAGTACATGGGACGCCGTCGAGAGCGTCACATACCGATACGATCCCGCTACGCAGGCGAGTATCCTTACGCTCTCCGGAACCGGTCCTGTGGATTGGGACGACGACGGCGACGGGAAGCGCTCGCTGGCTCTTCCGGGTGGAGGCTTCAGCCCGCCGGCCCGGCGGCAGCGGGCCAAGGATCAGAACCAGGAGGCGCCCTTCTACAACGAGCCCGGCTACGATTGTCACGTAACAACCGTCCTCCTGCCGTCAGACACCGACCCGGCCGACTGGAGCTACAACTCCCGGTTCGACGACATGATGTACGGCCGGATGTACTATCGCGCTTTCGAACGGCGCGACGGTTCGATCCGCATGATCAGGGGATCACGTGTAGAGCAACGAGAGGTCGATGCGGCGACTGCCGCGCGGGATAACGCGCGACTTGCCGATTTCGACAACTCGATGGCCTGGGTGCGCTACCGCCCTGGCACAGAATCTTCTATCGAGCTGCTTCAGCCGGAGGAGGTGCCGACCGTCAGCGAGTTCGACGTGACGGGGTCGGCCAAGGCGTGCCTGCCCAATTACCTGCGGTGAAGCGATGTACGCCGCCGTAATGGCATCCAGCGTCTCTGAGCTACGGGCCGCCCGCTCCCGCTTCCTCCGCGAGGCGCTTCACCAGGGCTCGCTCGTATGTATCGGCGTAGTCTGCGCATGCCTGCGGATCGAGGAACGGATTCGGTTCCCGTTCCTGCTGGAGCCGGGCTAGCTTGACGTCTCCTTGTGAGGCTGCGGGGTGCGTGGTCAGGAGGATGTCGCAGGACAACGACCGCAGCTTGTCGAAGGTCTGCCGAAATCGCGCCGTCTCGGCTCGGTTCGCCGGTGCGGAGAATCGATAGCCCTCGGCTGCCAGCGGGTTCAGGCTCGCGGCGAACACCACGTCGGCGCACCGCCCGGATTCACAGGAGCGCCATGTCCAGCTCATCGAACCGGGCGTGTGGCCCGGCGTGGCAAGAGCCGTGATCGTGACATCCCCGAGGCGAATCTGCTCGCGATCGCCGACGATCCGTACCTGTTCTACAGGCGGAAAAGGCGGGAGCCATGCCACCTGGGGGTCATCCGGCCCGCTTCGCCCGCGGCGCAGGGTCGCGGCGGCGCGCTCGCCCGCCAGCACCGGTGCGCCCGTGTCGCGGGCAAGGGCGGCAAGCCCGCCGGAGTGATCGTAGTGCGGCTCAGTGCTGAGGATCAGCTTCACGTCGCTCAACTCGAGGCCAAGCCTGCGAATGTTGGCTTCGACCTGGGGCACGCCTTGCGGCAACCCTCCGTCCAGCAGGACGAGGCCGTCGTCAGTGCGAATCAATACGATATTCAGTCCACCGAAGCCGACGAGGTAGGTGTTTCCAAAGACGCGCACAGGGTCCTGCGGCGTGAGCCATTCGCGCGCCTTCTCGGGAGCGATGGGTTGAAGAAGAGGGTCGCTCTCGCTGTGGGCCGGTGCCGATGCGGCAATCAAAGCCCCAATCACAATCATGCCTCGCTTCATCTTTCGTTTCCCTTGGCAATCTGGAGTTCGCACGCGTGGCTGTGCCCAGCGGCTCGCCCGCCGACAAAGCATGATTTCTCGACACAGGCATGAACACAGTTCATGGCATCTCCGAATGGATCGTGCTCAACTGCCCCTGAATGCCCTGCGCGCTTTCGAAGCGGCCGCCCGACATCTGAATTTCACCCGCGCCGCCAGCGAACTGTGCGTCAGCCAAGGAGCGGTCAGCCATCAGGTCGCCCTTCTTGAACGCCGGCTGGGAACGTCGCTCTTCCGCCGTCTCCCCCGCGGCATCATGCTGACCGATGAGGGCTTGGCTCTGGTGCCGGTGGTCAGGGAGGCATTCGATCGCATTGGCGCCACTCTGGACCGTTACGCCGGTGGCCGAATTGCGGAAGCGCTGACGGTCGGCGTGGTCGGTACCTTCGCGGTGGGATGGCTGCTGGAGCGCGTCGACGAGTTCACCCGTGCACATCCGCACATCGACCTGCGCCTCATGACCAACAACAATCGGGTGGACCTCGCGGGCGAGGGCCTCGATCTCGCGATCCGCTTCGGAGACGGCGCATGGCACGGAACCCATGCGGAACGGATCATGGCGGCCCCGCTGACGCCGCTCTGCACACCTGCGATCGCAGCGCGCCTGAACGGGCCGCAGGCGCTTGGGCGGGAGAACCTGCTGCGCTCCTATCGTGCCGAGGAATGGCCGCGCTGGTTTGCGGCGGCCGGTCTCGAGTGCCCCGCCTTGCGCGGTCCGGTATTCGACAGTTCGGCTCTGATGATCGCATCGGCGCTCGCCGGTCGCGGCGTAGCACTGGCCCCGGCGGAAATGTTCGAGAACGACCTCGCGGCCGAGCGGTTGGTGAGCCCGTTCTCCGCGGAGGTCGACTGCGGCGGATACTGGCTCACGCGGATGATGTCGCGCGACGACACTCCCGCGATGCGCACCTTTCGCGATTGGCTGATGCATACCGCGCGCGAGCGATCGCCTCGATCCATAAGGTGATGGGTAGCGGCGGGGCGCACTTCGCACCCCGCCCGGCGCTATAGGCAAGTGCGCGGATGCCAACTTTTCACGGAAGGCATCTGTGGACGGCAGTCACCGTTGATGGCGCCCCTGCAAGACGTCCGGGAGCGAGGCCCACTTCGCATCGCCGGCACTGTTCTCGACCATCGCCTCGACGAAAGCCATCGTCCGGAGGCCATCCTCGATGCCGGGAAACCAGTTGGCCGCGCCGGGCGGGGGCGGATTCGTGGCACCCGCACGCAGGGCTCCCCCGAAGCTGCGGTATAGATTGGCGAATGCCTCGATATAACCCTCCGGGTGGCCAGCCGGGACGCGCAACCGCGCCATTGTCGAGGCATCGAGACCCGGGCCGCCTGCGCGGACGAGCTCGGCCGGCCGGTCGAGCCAGCGCAGCGTGAGCGTATTCGGCTCCATCTGGGACCAGTCGAGACCGCCCCTTTCGCCGTGGATGCGCAGGCGCAGCCCGTTCTCGTCACCCGCCGCGATCTGACTCGCCTTAAGGACGCCGCGCGCCCCGCCTTCGAAGCGCAACAGCGCTGCGACGTCGTCGTCGAGACGGCGGCCCGGCACATGGGCGGTTAGCTCCGCGCTCAGTTGCTCGACCCTCAGGCCGGAAACGTGCTCGGCAAGCTGAAACGCATGCGTGCCGATGTCGCCGAGGCAGCCGCCCAAGCCCGCCCGCGCGGGATCGGTGCGCCACTCGGCCTGTTTGTTGCCCTCGCGGTCGATCGGCTCGCTCAACCAGCCCTGCGAGTATTCGACCTGCACTAGCCTGATCGCGCCGAAATCGCCCCGCGCCACGCGCACGCGCGCCTCTTCGATCAGCGGGTAGCCGCTGTAGGTGAAGGCGAGGCCGTAGAGCTTGCCGCTGCGCTCGGCCGCTTTCGCGATCGCCTGCGCTTGGGCGAGGTTCAGGGCCATCGGCTTTTCAGACATGACATGAAAACCGGCCTCGAGCGCGGCGATCGCCATCGGGGCGTGCAGGTGAGTCGGTGTCACGATCGCCAGCGCTTCCATCCGCTGGTTCTCCGGCAGCGCTGCCTCGGCCGCCAGCAGCGCATCGAGCGTAGGGTACGTCCGCGCGGGGTCGAGGCCGAGCGCGTCGGCGCTTCGCCGACTACGTTCCGGGTCGCTGCTGAATGCGCCGCAGACCAGCGCGAACTCGCCGTCGAGCGCCGCCGCCATCCGGTGTACCGCCCCGATGAACGCACCCTCGCCGCCGCCGACCATGCCGTAGCGAATTTTCGAGCGTGCGTTCATCGTATTCCCCTGGCTTTCTGAATTCTGAAAAATGATTGCATAATTCGATTGTGAACGGTTACATGCCCCGACCGGCTGTTTCCAGACGGGAGAGGATAAATGAAGTTTCTTATGGGCCTCCCTCCGGTGGCCGCGATCTTGATCGTCCTGGCGCTGGCGCCCTCGACTCAGGTGCGGGCGGATCCTGCCCCCGGTGCCGGAGCCCAGGCATTCGCCGCCTGCCGCGCCTGCCATACGCTGAACGCGGGCGGCAAGAGCACCATGGGTCCCAATCTCCACGGCCTGTTCGGCCGGCAGGCGGGCTCGGTCCCCGGGTTCAACTATAGCCCGGCGCTCAAGGCGTCGAAGATCCGCTGGGACGAGAAGACCCTCAACGAATATCTGGCCGCGCCGACCAAGAAGGTTCCGGGCACGCGGATGTTCGCCAAGGTTGCCGATCCGGCACGCCGTGCTGCACTGATCGACTATCTCAAGGCCGAAACGGCCAAGTGATTCGGAAAGGGGCGGCGGCATGAAGGGCCCGGCAGTTTTTCTCGCGCAGTTCATGAGCGACTCCGCGCCGTTCGACACGCTGCCCTCCGCCGCCCGATGGATGGCCGAGGCCGGCTATGTCGGGATCCAGGTTCCGACCACCGACAGCCGCTGCATGGATCTGCGCCTCGCGGCTGAGAGCCAGGACTACTGCGACGAACTCGCCGGTACCTGCCGCGAGGCGGGAGTCGAGATCACAGAGCTGTCGACCCATTTGCAGGGCCAGCTGGTCGCGGTTCACCCGGCCTACGATGTGGCATTCGACGGCTTCGCGCCCGAGGCGGTGCGGGGCAAGCCGGCCGAGCGACAGGCATGGGCCGTGGAGCAGCTCCATCTCGCCGCCAAGGCGAGCCGGCGGCTGGGCCTCAAGGCGCATGCGACGTTCTCGGGCGCGCTCGCCTGGCCGTACCTCTATCCGTGGCCGCAGCGCCCGGCTGGGCTGGTCGAGGAGGCATTTGCCGAGCTCGCCAAGCGCTGGCGACCCATACTGGATGCGTTCGAGGAACAGGGCGTCGATCTCGCCTACGAGATTCATCCCGGCGAGGATCTGCACGACGGCGTCACGTTCGAGCGCTTCCTCGCCGCCGTTGACGACCACCCGCGCGCCAGCATCCTTTACGATCCAAGCCACTACGTGCTGCAGGCGCTCGACTACCTCGAGTTCATCGACATCTATCACGAGCGCATCCGGATGTTTCACGTCAAGGATGCCGAGCTCAACCCGAACGGTCGCTCGGGCGTTTACGGCGGCTACCAGGACTGGGTGAACCGGCCGGGCCGCTTCCGCTCGCTGGGCGACGGGCAGGTGGATTTCTCGGGCATCTTCTCGAAGCTGACGCAGTACGGCTACGACGGCTGGGCGGTGCTGGAGTGGGAGTGCTGCCTGAAGCACCCCGAGGACGGCGCCCGCGAAGGCGCACCGTTCATCGCCGCGCACATGATCCGCCAGCCCGAACGCGCGTTCGACGATTTCGCCGCAGGCAGCGATCCCGCGCTCAATCGCGCGCTGTTGGGACTGGATTGACGACCCGCAAGAGCGGGCAAGAACGAGACGATTGGGAGGGAGCGCCGGATGGTCGCGACATTGAATAAGGGAAGGCTGTTCTGGCTGGGCGTCCTCGCCCTGTTCACGGCCGCATCGAGCCTCGCGATCCGCGGCGCGATCGCCAGCGGGCTCAAGGCCGAATGGATCGATCCGATCGCTCCGCTGCAGGCGGGCGAACTGCTTGCCGCCGCGCTGGGAGCGGCGTTCCTCAGCTTCGCGATCACCCTGTTCGTCGCCAGCGCCTTCCTCGACCAGATCGGCATGAAGGGGTGTCTGCTGGGTGCGGGCCTGTGCTTCCTCGTCGGCCCGCTGCTGATCATCACTGCGGGTGACGTCGCCACCGGGATGACTGTCTATACCCTCGTCTGGCTCGGCATGCTCCTCAGCGGCATAGGCTGGGGGCTGACCGAAGCGGCGATCAATCCCCTGACGGCGCAGCTTTATCCCGAAGACACGACGCACCGACTCAACGTGCTGCATGCCTGGTTTCCGGGCGGGATCATCGTCGGCGGACTTGCCGGGTTCTTCCTGTCCGCCACCCTGCCGTGGCAAGGCATCATGGCACTGGTGATGATCCCCGCGCTGGCAACGGTCCTGATCGCGGCAACCACGACCTTCCCGCCGCCGCTGCGCAGCGAAAGCGGCGTGACGTTCGGCGAGATGGTGAGCGAGGTTTTCCGCCGTCCCAGCTTCTTCATCTGGTTCGGCGCGATGTTCCTGACCGCCGCGTCCGAGCTCGCGCCGGGCCAGTGGATCGACGTTGCGCTGTCGAACCGCGTCGGCATGCGCGGCATCCTGCTGCTGGTCTACGTGAACGCGCTGATGTTCGTGTTCCGCCATTTCGCCGGCCGGCTGGCCAACAAAATTTCCAATCCGGGGCTCCTCTGGGTCTCCAGCCTGCTCGCCGCGATCGGGCTGTTCATGCTGAGCCAGGCGCAGTCGCCGGCCGCGGCGATCCTCGCCTCCACCGTCTGGGGACTGGGCGTGTGCGTAATGTGGCCGACGATGCTCGCGTCCGTCGCCGAGCGTTATCCTCGCGGGGGTTCGTGGGCCCTGGGGCTGGTCGGATCGGCCGGCGCCCTCGCCAGCTTCTTCGTCCTGCCGCAGCTGGGCGCGATGTTCGATGAAGCCAAGATCGAATTCGCCGGCGGTCCCGAAGCGTTCGCCCGGCTGACCGGCGCGGCCAAGCTGGCCGTGGAGGACGCGGCGGCATCGGTCTCGTTCCAGCGGCTGGCGGTCCTGCCGGTGATCCTGCTGGTGGTGTTCGGCGTCATCTGGCTGCGCGAGCGCGGCAAGTCGCGGGCCATGCTCGCAGGCGAAGCGGCGTGAACCTGTCGCGCCGCACGGTGCTGGTCGGCGGTGCGGCCGCCACTGCCGCGGCGGCGGCGATGAGCAGCGGCGCCTCCGCGCAGAACGCCGCCCATTTCTCGCTCGGCTACGCGCCGCACGAAGGCAGCTTCAGGAGCCGCGGCAACCGGCTCGAACAGATCGCCTATGCCGCCGACATGGGCTTCACCGCCTGGGAGGACAACGAGGCCGCGGGCCGCTCGGTCGCTGAGCAGACCGCCATGGCGAACGCGCTTCAGCAGCGCGGCATGACCATGGGCGTGTTCGTCGCGAGCATGCCGCGATGGAGCGATTTCCGCCCGGTGCTCGGCGCCGACGACGATTCCGACCGCCAGGCCTTCCTCACCGACATCCGCGCTTCGGTCGACGTCGCCAAGCGGCTCAACGCGAAGTGGATGACGGTCGTCCCCGGCTTCCTCGACCGCAAGCTGCCGGCCGAGATCCAGACCGGCCGGATCGTGGACACGATGCGCCGCGCGGCGGAAATCATCGAGCCGCACGGGCTGGTCATGGTGATGGAGCCGCTCAACACATTGGTGAACCACCCGGGTGTGTTCCTGCGGACCATCCCCCAGGGCTTTGCCGTCGCCCGGGGTGCGGACAGCCCGGCGGTGAAGGTCCTTGCCGATCTCTACCACGAGCAGATCCAGGCCGGGAACCTGATCAACACGATGGCGGCCTGCTGGGACGAGATCGGCTATATCCAATTCGGCGACAATCCGGGGCGCGACGAGCCCGGCACAGGCGAGATCAACTACCGCAACGTCGTCCGCTGGCTGCGCGCGAAGAAATTCGCGGGCGTGATCGGCATGGAACACGGCAATTCGATCGAAGGCCGCGCGGGCGAGGAGCGGCTGGTCGCCGCCTATCGCGCGATCGACGCGGCATGAGGAGGAAACGAGTGAGGCGCATCAACATCACAGCCGCGATGGCCATCGCGGCACTGGCGGGGAGCGCAGGCATGGCGCAGGACAAACCCGGCTTTCGGGACACACCGCTGCTGCCCGACGGCAAGTGGAAGGTCCACGACGCCGACCGGCCCCATCCCGAGGTCGTGACGCCCGGTGCCACCCCCGGCGCGCCGCCGTCCGACGCGGTGGTGCTGTTCGACGGCACCTCGCTCGATGCGTGGGAGCCCACCGGCCAGCCCTGGCGGCTCGATAACGGCGTATTGACCGTGCCCACCCGCGAAGAGGGCGAGGGAGCGAGCACGCTGGTCAGCAAGCAGAGCTTCGGCGACGTCCAGCTCCACCTCGAGTTCCGCTCCCCCAACCCGCCGGAAAAGAGCTCGCAGGACCGCGGCAACAGCGGCGTGTGGTTCATGGAGCGCTACGAGGTCCAGATCCTCGACGGCTACGACAACCCGACCTACGCCGACGGCACCGTGGGCGCGATCTACGGATGGAAGCCGCCGCTGGTGAACGCCTCGCGCAAGCCGGGCGAATGGCAGAGCTACGACATCGTCTTCGAACGGCCGCGCTTCGCCGCCGACGGATCGGTGGAGCGGCCCGCCTACGTCACCGTGTTCCTGAACGGCGTGCTGGTGCAGAACCGCCAGCCGTTCCTGGGCTCGACCATATGGCGCGACGTCGGGACATACGAAGCGCATGCCGATGCCGCACCGATCCAGCTTCAGGATCACGACTCGCCGGTATCGTTCCGCAACATCTGGGTCCGGCCGCTGCCCGAGGCGGCGCTGAGCCATGATGCCATGGGAGACCACCAGTGATCGATCGCAGAGACGCCCTCGCGGGCATCGTCGCCATGTTTGGGGCCACCTTGTTCGCGCCGATCGCGCGCGCGGCCTCGGTCCAGGTCGCGGTGATCGACACCGGGCCGCCGAGCAGCGCGGTCTTCACCGCCGGCCAGCGCGCGCTGGTAAGTGCGCTGAGTGAGCGGGTGATCCCCACCACCGACACACCGGGCGCGATCGCGGCGGAAGTGCCGCAGTTTATCGAGAAGCTGCTCGCCGACTGGGCCCGGCCCGAGGACAAGGAGCCGATCCTCGCCGGGCTCGGCGCGATCGAAACGCGCAGCCGGCGCGACTACAAGGTCGCCGCTGCCGACGCGACGCCCGAGCAGCAGGACGCTCTGCTGACGCTGGCGATGAACGATCAGCTTCCCGGCGGGGCGGACTTCTTCGACAAGTTCCGCCAGCTCGTCATCACCGGCTACTACACCTCCGAAATCGGCATCACGCAGGAACGCGAGTACCTCCCCGTACCGGGCAAATACGACGGCGCATACCCCTACGCCAGGGTCACGAAGGTCTTTTCGTCATGAGGGCGAGCAGACGGCAGATGCTCGCCGGCGGCGCGGCGCTGGCAGCGGCCTTCGCGGCCGGACCGTTCGCGGCCCGCGCCGCCCCTGCAGCGCGGAAGATCGGTCTCCAGCTCTACACCGTGCGCGAGCTGTTCGCGCCCGATCCGATCGGCACGCTCGAGAAGATAGCTGCGATCGGCTACCGCGAAGTCGAATACGGCGGCGGCGGGTACGAGGCAATGGATCACGCCGCGCTTCGCAAGGCGATGGACCGGCTGGGCCTTACCGCCCCGTCAATCCACGTCGGCTATGATGCGCTCGCCAGCAAGTTCGATGAATCCGTGGCCATGGCCCGAACGCTCGGCGCCGACACGATCATCGTCCCGTGGATGGAGGAGAAGTTTCTCGAAGCCGCCGCCTGGCGCGGCGCGGTGGCCGACTTCAACCGATTCGCCGAACGGCTCAAGGCGGCGGGCCTGAGCTTCGCCTATCACAACCACGACTTCGAGTTCACGCACAAGGACGGCGACCGGACGCTGTTCGATGTCCTGATCGCAGAAGGCGATCCCGAACTCGTCAACATCGAGCTCGACCTGTTCTGGGCAGTCAAGGCCGGACAGGACGCCAAGGCGCTGATCCGCCGCCTGCCCGGCCGGATTTACGCCTATCACGTGAAGGACATGACCGCCGAAGGCGCCATGACCAGCGTCGGCAAGGGCGTGATCGACTTCGCCGATATCTTCACCCTGAACGATATAGCGGGCGTCAAGCATCTCTACGTCGAAAACGACCAGTCGCCGGCGCCCTACCTGCCCGACATCACCACCAGCTTCACCACCCTCAGCCGCCTGAGCGCCTGAACCGATTACGCAAGGAACATTTCTCATGGCAGCGACGGACCAATTCGACGCGATCGTCATCGGCTCGGGCGTCAGCGGCGGCTGGGCGGCGAAGGAGCTCACCGAGAAGGGGCTGCGCGTGCTGATGCTCGACCGCGGTGTAATGGTCGAGCACGGCGCGGACTACACCTACGACGGCGCGCCGCCCTACGAAATCCCCGCGCGCAACATGATGCCCAGGCCGCTGGTCAAAAGCGACTACTTCATCGCCACCCACGGCTACGTCTCGCCCAGCAACCAGAAGTTCTACAACAACGATCGCCTCAATCCCTACGCCTACGACGAGGGCGAGAAGTTCTACTGGATCCGCCCGGGCGCGGTCGGCGGCAAGTCGCTGATCTGGGGTCGTTGGTCGTTCCGCTGGGCGCCTGAGGATTTCGAGGCCAACAAGCGCGAGAACATCGGCGGCGAGTGGCCGATCGGCTACGACGACCTCGCGCCCTGGTACGACTATGTCGAGAAGTATGTCGGCGTCTCGGGCTCGCGCGAGAACCTGCCGCAACTGCCCGACAGCCAGTTCCAGCCGCCGATCCCGATGAACGTCGCGGAAAAGTGGGTGAAGGAACGGCTCGAGACGACCTCGCCGGGACGCAAGCTGATCCACACGCGCCTCTCAAACATGACCGAGGACAAGCCGGAACAGGGCCGCAGCAAGTGCCAGTTCCGCGCCCAGTGCGGCCGCGGCTGCTCGTTCGGCGCCTATTTCTCGACCCAAGCGGTGACGCTCCCCGCCGCGCGCGCCACCGGCCTGCTGACGCTGCGTTCCGATGCTGTGGTCAGCAACCTCGAATACGATCCCGCGACCAAGCGCGTCACCGGGGTGCGCGTAGTCGATGCGAACACGAAGCAGGCGGAGATCATTCCCGCGCGGCTGGTCTTCCTCTGCGCCTCGGCGATGGCCTCGACACAAATCCTGATGAACTCGCGGATCCCGGGCACCGGCCGCAGCCATTTCGATAACAGCGGCACGCTCGGCCGCTATGTCATGGACCACATCTTCCGGGTCAACATCTGGGGCGATATCCCGGGCATGACCGAATACATCGAGTACGGCCGGCGCCCGGGCGGGGTCTACATTCCCCGCTTCCGCAACGTCGGCGGCGAGGAAGGAATCGGCTTCCTGCGCGGCTACGGCTATCAGGGCAGCGCCTATCGCAGCCCGCTGCCGCCCGAAGGCTTCGGCGCTTCGATGAAGCACGGCATGCGCGGCTACGGGCCTTGGCGGTTCGGGATGGGCGCGTTCGGCGAGTGCCTGCCCTATGAGGACAACCGCGTCTCGCTGCACCCCGACAAGGTCGACCGCTTCGGAATTCCGTTGATGCGCTTTGACGTCACCTTCCGCGACAACGAGCTCAAGATGATGGGGGATGCGCAGGCGGAAGGCGAGAGGATGCTGCGCGCTGCAGGCCTGACCAACGTGAGCAGCGAGCGGAGAGAGCACGTTCCGGGCGACGCGATCCACGAGATGGGCGGCGCGCGGATGGGCGCCGATCCCCGCCAGTCGGTCCTCAACAAGTGGAGCCAGGCGCACGACGCGGCCAATCTTTTCGTGACCGACGGCGCACAGATGCCCTCGATTTCGTGCGTGAACCCGTCCCTCACTTTCATGGCTTTCACGGCGCGCGCGGCGGATTATGCGGTCAAGCAGCTGAAGGCCGGCGCCATCTAGAGGCGGCGCGGACGGCGCCTGCCCGCGTGGGACGGCGCGCGCACCGGGGCCGCGTTTGATCTGCCCCTTTCTTTCGCGCGCGGGAGAGCGCACATCGTGCCCATGGCCGGAAGCTCGACCGACGATTCGCCCGACAGCCGCCAACACATTCTGCTCGTCACCGGTCTTTCCGGGGCGGGCAAGACAACGGCGCTGCGTGTGCTCGAGGACCTGGGCTGGGAAGCGATCGACAACTTCCCGATCCGTCTGCTCGGGCGCCTGATCGGCGGCAGTGCGCACGATGGGCCGCGTCCGCCGCTCGCGATCGGGTTCGATTCGCGGACGCGGGGCTTCGTCCCGCACGAGATCATCGCCAAGGTGAAGGAACTCGCCAACCGCCACGACCTGGTGGTCACAACGCTGTTCCTCGACTGCAACAGTGGCGAGCTCGAGCGCCGCTACAACGAGACGCGCCGCCGCCATCCGATGGCTGCCGGGCGTCCGGTGCGCGTCGGCGTGCAGGCGGAGCGGGAACTGCTCGAACCGCTGCGCCGCTGGGCCGATGTGGTGATCGACACCTCGGACTTCACCAGCAATGACCTGCAGCAGGCGATCCGCGCGCAGTTCGCCGACAGTGCACCGAGCGAGATGTCAGTGATCGTTTCCAGCTTCGGCTTTGCGCGCGGCACCCCTCCGCTGGCCGATCTCGTGTTTGACATGCGCTTCCTCGACAATCCGCACTGGGTGCCCGACCTGCGCGAGCAAACCGGGCTCGACACGGCCGTGGGCGAGCATATCGAGCGCGACGAAAGCTTCGGCCCGGTTCTGGAGCAGATCAGCGAACTCGTGCTCAAGCTCCTCCCGCGCTACGCAGCGCAGGGGAAGAGCTACGTCAACGTCGCTTTCGGCTGCACGGGTGGCCGGCATCGCTCGGTCTACACCGCGGAGAGGTTCGCACAGGCCTTGCGCGACGCGGGATTTTCGCCCACGATCATTCATCGCAATCTGGGATCGCGCGCGGCCGACGAGATCGAAGGCCCGCAATGAGACAAGGCCCGTTGGCTACGGTTCGCATGCCCTACCTCCATCATTCCGGACAAAGCTCCTTCGCATGATCGGCGTCATCCTGGTCACCCACGGCCGCCTGGCCGAAGAGTTCGTTCGTGCAATGGAGCACGTCGTCGGCCCGCAGGAGGCGATCGCCACTATCTGCATCGGGCCCAACGACGACATGGAGCAGCGGCGCAAGGAAATCGCACAGGCCATCAAGACGGTCGACGACGGCAGCGGCGTAGCCGTACTGACGGACCTGTTCGGAGGCACACCGTCCAACCTCGCGATTTCGCTGCTAGAGGCGGGGAAGGTCGAGGTCGTCGCCGGGATCAACCTGCCGATGCTGATCCGTCTTGCCGGCGTGCGCAAGTCGCACGGCGTGTCCGAAGCGGTGCGCGCCGCCCGCGATGCGGGGCGGACCTACATAACCGTCGCTTCCGAGCTGCTCGGTCAGCACGCGAAAGCGTGCTGATGCCGCGACGCGAGGTCAATATCGTCAACTCCCGGGGGCTTCATGCCCGGGCTAGCGCCAAATTCGTCAACATCGTCAGCGAGCTTCCTGCAGGGATCGACGTGCGCGTCGCAAAGGACGGCTACGAAGCGGCGGGCGGCTCGATCCTGGGGCTGATGATGCTCGGCGCAGCCAAGGGCGATACGGTCGAGATCGTCGTCGAGGGCCCCGGTGCGGAGACGGTGCTCGACGAACTCTACGTTCTCGTGCGCGACGGCTTCGGCGAGGATTGATGACGACCGTCACCCGGCAGCGGATCACCGGCTTTTCCAATCCGACGGTCAAGTTCCTGCGGTCGCTTCGCGAGAAGAAGCATCGGCGGCGAGAACGGCGGTTCCTCGCCGAAGGACTGCGGTTACTGACGGATGCACGCGAGTCGGGGATTCTACCCGAACTGCTGGTGATGGCGGAGCGGCGCGATCCGCATCCGTTGGCCGACGCACTCGAGCGTGCGGTTGCCGATGCGGGCGGTACGATCGTCGAAACCTCTCCCGACATTCTCGCGAAGATCACCGGCAAGGCGAATCCCCAGGCGATCGCGGGCGTCTTTGTGGAGTTCGACACTTCACTGGCCGCGCTTGACAGGGCCGCGGCGCCGATCTGGCTGGTGGCGCAGGCGCTGCGCGATCCAGGCAACCTCGGCACGATGCTGCGCACGGGCGACGCGGTCGGCGCGGGCGGACTGATCCTGATCGACGACTGCGCCGACCCGTTCAGCGTCGAGGCGGTGCGTGCAAGCATGGGCGCCGTGTTCACCCAGCGCATCGCCCAGGCCCGGTGGGACGAGTTCCTGCCCTGGCTCCGCCAAGGCGAAGGGCAACTCGTCGCCGCAAGCCTGCGCGACGCGGTGCCTTATCGCGGTGCGCCCTACGCACGGCCGTGTTTCATCCTCGTGGGTAACGAGTCGCGCGGCCTGCCGGTCGAGTATGAAGCCGCTTGTGACCTGCGCGTGACGATGCCGATGCGGGGGCGCGCGGACAGCCTGAACGCCGCCGTGGCAGGTGCGGTGCTCGCTTATGAGGTGCTGGCGGCGTTCGACTGACATTTATTCACCGGCCACTCAGCAAGAGGGCGCTATGCGGGCGGCCGATGAAGAGAATCGCCCTCGCCCTGCCCCTCCTCGTCCTGTGTACAGGTTGCGTGGCCCGGCCGGCGGCGCCCGAACGGCTCTCCGAAAGCGAATGGCGCTTCGTCCAGATCGACGACTATGAACCGGCCGAGCCGGACGGCGCCCGGCTCTCGTTCGGCGAGGAAGATGTCTCCGCCAGCGTCGGCTGCAACACCATGGTCGGCAAATGGCGGGTCGAGCAAGGGCGCCTGATCGCCGGACCGCTGGCTGGCACCCGCATGTTCTGTCAGGGGGACGTGTGGGAGCAGGAGCAAGCCGTCGCGGCCCTGCTTGTCGCGGCGCCCACGCTCGAATGGCAGGATGCCGACCGGCTGACTCTGCGCTCTCGTGGTCACAGCGCCGAGCTGACGCGGATCAGTGTCAGTCCCCCGCAACCAGGCTCGTGATGCTCCATTTGCCGTCGCGGCTGGACGCAAGAAGGCGATAGTCGAGCAAACTCCGCAGCTTGTCGGTGGCGATGTACCCGCGCTGCTCATCAGTAGTCTCTACATGCTGGAACGACGCCTCGGGCTCGAGGCCGTCGATTAGCTCGACGAGGTCCCAGGAAATGGTCTTCAACGTTTCGGCCTTCGCGTCGGGCGCCAGGCGCAGCGGCACGTTCTCGCCCATCACGATCATGCCTTTCGCGGGCTCGACCGCGTCGATTTCCTGCGCAAAGTACCAGGGCAACGTGATGCCGGCCCGCCCCTCCGCTGCACAACCGAGCGTCAGCAGGGTATCGAGCTCGTCCCACAGACTCGCCTCCTCCCCGTCGAGCTTGGCGCGCAGCTGCGCCGATCCGGCACCTCCGCCGAAATCGAGCTTCACGTCGGATGCCGCCAGCGCGGTCAGCGCCTGCGCATCGCGCGCCGCGACCGCCTGCGCCAGTTGCTGGCGAAAGGCGTCCGCGCCCGGCAGGGCGGCGCATTCGTCGCGCGGGGCATAGGGCCCGTCGCCCAGCTTGGGCGGGGTTTCGCCCGCCGCTTCCTCCACCAGGCCCTCGGCCGCATCCTTCAACTTCTCCGACGGCGCCTTGCCTTCCCCGCACGCGGCGAGCGCGAGCGAAAGCGTCAGGGCAAGGCAGATCGTCGGGCGCATCGGCAGAGTCCTTTTCGGTTAGTCGTTATCGCCGCCTACTGACGGCAATGCCGGCTCTTCCGTAGCGTCCGAATCCTCCGCAGTATAGCGCGGCGCGCTTTCGACCAGCGGCACTTCGTCGATCTCCCGCTTGCCGATCTCGATCCCCTTGTCCCGCAGACGGCGGCCGGAGGAGAGCACGTTGCGTTCGAAGCTACCGACGAACTTGTTGTAATTGTTGACCGCGGACTCGAGCCCCCCGCCGACGCGCTTCATGTGCTCGGCGGCGACCGCCAGCCGGTCGTACAGCTCCGCGCCCGCCCGCCCGATCTCGATCGCCTCACGCGCAATGGTGTCCTGCCGCCAGACCTGCGCCACCGTGCGCGCGATTGCCACGAGATTGGTCGGCGTGGCCAGCAGCACGCGCTTCTCGAAGGCAAAGTCCCACAGCTCGGGATCGTGTTCGAGTGCGGCGGCGACGAAATGCTCGCCTGGCACGAACATGACCACGTAGTCGGGTGCCTCGTCGAACTGGCTCTGATAGCCTTTGGCGCCCAGCGTCTGGACGTGCCCGCGCATCGAGCGCGCATGGAGATCGAGATGTCGGCGGCGCTCGTCCTCGTCGTCGGCCTCGAACGCCGCCTGATAGGCGTTGAGCGAGACTTTCGCGTCGATCACCAGCTTCTTCTGCCCGGGCACCCGAACGATCGCGTCCGGCCGCAAGCGACCCTCATCGGTCTCCATCGAATGTTCGAGAATGAAATCGGTGTGTTCCGAAAGGCCGCATTGTTCGAGCACGTTCTGCAGCGCCCGCTCGCCCCAGCGCCCGCGGGCCTTGGGGGCATTGGTCAGCGAATTGCCGAGCCGCTGCGCCTCGCGCCGCACCTCCTCCTGCCCGCGCTGCATTTCGGTGATCTGCTGGTGAAGCCGCGCGAAGGCATCGGTGCGCTTCTCCTCCAGCGCCGCGACCTGCTCTTCGTATTTCCTCAGCCGGTCGCCGACCGGCTGAAGCAGCGCCTTGATCTTCTCCTCAGACGCCTTTTCCGAATGGCCAAGCCGCTCCGCCGCACGTTCGAGGAAACGCTCCTGCGCAGCGCCGAGAACCCGGGCGCCAGTGTTCTCGAACTCCTTGAGCAAGTTCGCACGCGATTCCTCGAGCAAGCGCTTCTGCTCCTCGAACGCGGCGCGCTCGGCCCTAAGGCCGGCCAGTTCCTCACGCGCGGCGTCGAGCCTTGCGGCAAGGTCGTCCGCCCGCCCCGCGCGCTCGCTCATCGTCGCAAGCTCGGGCGCCATGCGTGCAAGCTTCCCGGCAAGCTCCTTCGCCTCCGCATCCCGCTCGCCGTGCCGGGCCCTCCAGTCCGCCGCAGGGCGCGAGCCGAAGAACCAGCCCAGCCCGGCGCCGAGGACGAGCGCCAGCAGGGCGACGAAGATCGCAGTCGTTTCCATCACGGGAACATAGACGGAACGGCGGCGACACGAAAGCCCCGTCCGGAACTATCCCCGACCTTCACTCGCTGAGCCAGGAAGGAGATGTGTCATGTCGATCAAGGAAATGATTTCGGAGCACCCTCAGGTGGGTGCGGATTTCAACGAGCCGCTCGCCGAGGCAGTGAAGCACGCGATGTACTGCGCAGCCATCTGCAATTCGTGCGCCGATGCCTGCAGCGCAGAGGAAGCCGACATGCACCGCTGCATCCGCCTTTGCAGCGATTGTTCGGACATCTGCGAAGCGACTTATCGGGTGGCGTCGCGCCGCACGTCGGGGAATGTCACGGTGATCAAGTCGATCCTGCAGACATGCATCGAGGTGTGCGAAACCTGTGCCGCGGAGTGCGAGAAGCACGATAATCCCCATTGCCGTCGCTGCGCGACGATGTGCCGGGAATGCGCCGGCGACTGCCGCAAGGCCCTCGACACGATGAATGCCCATGCCTGAATGGCGGCACGGCATATTGGGTATGGCCGCAGTGCTTGCCGCCTGCTCCCCTCCGCAGGAGGAGGAGCAAGCGGGTGGATTGGCCCCTGCGGAGCCGGCGGACGAGCCGGGTCATGTCCTCCCGCCTGCCACAGACACATTCCGCTACGTCGGCCGCTGGGCCGAAAGCGTGGAGCAATGTCGGAAGGAGGCGTGGACGCTTACGCGCGATCGGCTGGCCGCCCCCGAGGGCATCGTCTGCGATTTCAGAAGCATCACGAAATCGCCCGGCGGCTACGCGATCGACGCCACGTGCAGGGTCGACGGCGAGGAAGAGGACGACGACCTGATCCTGCGCTTCGCCGAATCGGCCAAGGCGATGCTCGTCGAGGGAGCTTCGAGCCTTCCCCAGACAGGCCTCGTCTATTGCGGCGAGGCTGCCTAGACGAGCCGAGCGTGCTCCAGGGCCTCGTCGACCGCCCGCTTCGCCTGCTCGGAGCACTCGACCAGGGGCAGACGCACGCCGGGGAGAATCCAGTCGTGCACGCGGCTGAGCGCATACTTCACCGGAGCGGGGCTTGCGTCCTCGAACATCGCGTAATGCAGCGGGTAGAGCAGGTCGTTGAGCTCGCGCGCGCGGACGAGATCGTTGTCGGCACAAGCCTGCTGGAATTCGGCACAAAGCGCCGGGGCCACGTTGGCGGTCACCGAAATGCAGCCGACCGAACCCGCCGCATTGGCAGGCAGCGCCAGCTCGTCGTCGCCCGATAGCTGGCAGAAATCCTTGCCGATCCCCATGCGATGGTCGGTCACTCGGCTGAGATCGCCGCTCGCATCCTTGATGCCGACAATCCGGTCAGGATAGCGCTTGGCCAGTTCGCACACCGTCTCCGGCTCGATATCGGTTACGGTGCGACCCGGCACGTTGTAAAGCACGATCGGCAGGTCCGAATGCTCGGCGAGATAGCTGAAGTGCGCAATGATCCCGGCCTGGCCCGGCCGGTTGTAGTAGGGCGCGACGCACAGACCTGCGGAGGCGCCCGCCTTCTTGGAAAAGTTCATGTGCAGCAACGCATTGCGCGTGTCGTTGCTGCCGCAACCGGCAATCACCGGCACACGGCCGGCGGCTTGTTCGATACAGATCTCGATCACCCGGTGATGCTCGGCGTTGGATAGCGTCGAGGCTTCCCCCGTTGTACCGCAGGGGACCAGCGCCTTGCTGCCGTTCTCGATTTGCCAGTCGACCAGCCGGCGAAAGGCCGGCTCGTCGAACGATCCGTCGCGAAAAGGAGTCACCAGAGCCGGAATCGAGCCCGAGAACATTGCCACTATCCTTGTGCCTGCCCAAGGCGCGAGGCAGTATCCCGCGCGATGGAAATCTTCATTCAGCGCCTGATAAGGAGCCGGGGGCCACGATGTCCAGCATGACACGGATTCCCTTGTACGGTCTCGCCTTTCTCGCAACCACCGTCCTCACCGCCTCCGTCCCGCTGGTTGCCCAGCAGGACGCGATCGAAAGCGCGCGCCATTCACTGGTGGCGACAGTACCATCACAGATGGGGCAGGCCGTCGAGCGGTGGAAATTCCTCACCTCGAACGACCGAATGGGATTCGCATCCTATGCGGGATTCGCCCTCGCCTACCCCGAATTTCCGCGCATGGACCTGATCCGCGCCAATGCGGAGAAGGCGCTGGAAAGCGGCGCACCCACGCCCGAGCAACTCGTCGCCTACTTCGACCGCAACCCGCCGCTGAGCAATCCGGCGCGGGCGCGCTATGCACTGGCGCTTGCCGGACTGCAGCGGCCCGAGGCGTTCGAGACGGCACGCGCAGCGTGGCGCGGGGGCGACATGAGCACCCCCGCCGAAGCATACATGCACGGCCTGTTCGGCTCGCGCTTCACGCCGGAGGATCACGACGCGCGCATGGCTGCGCTGCTGTGGCAGGGCAAGGCCGATGCCGCGGCGCGCCATATGGCAAACGTTTCCCCCGCATACCGGGACACGGCAATGGCACGCCTGTCGCTGATCCAGGGCCAGAATCCGGCCAGTGCGGGGTTGCCGGTCCCTGCGAACGCCCGGACGGACCCCGGCTACGTCTACACGCTGGCGCGCTATTACCGCTCCAGCGGGCAGCTTCCGCAGGCGATCGACCTGCTCGCCAACCGCCCGACTTTCGCCGGGCTGCCGTTCGACGCACAGGATTTCGTGACCGAAGCGCTGCGGATCGCGCGCGGAGCGGGCGCGCGGCCGGCGGTGCAGATCGCATCCAAGGTCGACGATCTCTTCGCGCCGGGCGCCGACATCTCCGGCATGAGCTACCGCCTGCGCGATGACTACACCTCGCTCATGTGGCTCGGCGGCACCAAGGCGCTGTGGAGCCTCGGCGAGGGCAACACCGCCGCACCGCTGTTCTACCGCTATGGCGCGGCCGCGCGGACGCCGCAGACGCGCTCCAAGGGCTTCTACTGGGCGGGGTTCGCGTCGGATCGCGCGGGGAATGCCGGGGAAGCGCGGCGTTATTGGGAAATGGCCGCGCAGTACCCCGAGTATTACTATGGTCTGCTGGCTCTTGAGCGGCTCGGGCGCCCCAAGCCGACGTTCGGCGCAGCCACACCACCGCAGCCGACGGCCGAGCAGCGCGCTGCGTTCCGTTCGAACCCCCTGGCGCTCGCCGTGCGCGAACTCGCGCGGGGAAGCGGCGACTGGCGCACCGAGCGCTATTTCTTCACCGCTCTCGCCGAATCGGCGGACGATGCCGCCGAGATGCAGCTCGTAGCGGAACTCGCGCAAGAGCTGCGCCTGCCCGAGCTCGCGGTGGTGATCGGGCGCACTGCGCCGGAGAAGAACATCGCCGGGTTTGAGCGGATCGGCTTCCCCACCGTCTCCCAACCGACGGGGACCGACTTCACGATCGTCCACGCCATTGCGCGGCAGGAAAGCGAATTCGACCAGGACCGCGTCAGCCACGCCGGCGCCCGCGGGCTGATGCAGTTGATGCCGGGGACCGCGCGCGAACAGGCCGGCAAGCTCGGCATGAGCTACAACTACGGCAATCTCACCAGCGATCCGCACTACAATGTGCGGCTCGGCAACGCCTACTTCGCACGCATGATGGACAACTACGGCGGCAGCTATCCGCTCGCCGTCGCGGCTTACAATGCGGGTCCCGGTAACGTGAACAAATGGCTGCGCCAGAACGGCGATCCGCGCACCGGAGCGGTCGACTGGCTGCGCTGGATCGAGGAGATCCCGTACTTCGAGACCAAGAACTACGTTCAGCGCGTGCTCGAGAATGCGGTCGTCTACGAGACGATGTACCCTGACCGGGTCCGCTACGGGCAGCCCAAGGGGATCAGTCAATTCCTCGGCAAGTCCACCCCCGGCTGAAACGCGCCAAGCCTCACTTCCGTGATCCCGGCTTTTGCCGGGGCGGGGAATCTTGTTAAGGGCGTCCGGTGAGCAACGCCCCGACCAACCCGATCACCCCGGCAGGCCTCGCCGCGCTCAAGGCGCGGTACGATCATCTGCTCGGCACCGAACGGCCGGAGATCGTCGAGATCGTGAGCTGGGCGGCCGGCAACGGCGACCGGAGCGAGAACGGCGATTATCTCTACGGGCGCAAGCGCATGCGCGAGATCGACCGTGAACTGGCGCACCTTGCCCGGCGGATGAAGGCCGCGCGGGTCGTCGATCCGGCGGATCAGCCCGACCGGAGCCGCGCGTTCTTCGGTGCGACGGTGACCCTCGCGGACGAGGACGACGCGCGGAAAGTCGTCACCCTCGTCGGCGACGACGAGCAGGACGCTGGTACCGGTCGTATCGGCTGGTCGAGCCCGCTCGCACGCGCCCTGCGGGGCGCAGCGGTTGGCGACCTGCGCACCGTGCCCCTGCCCGGCGGAGAGAAGGAGTGGGAGATCGTCGCGATCACCTATCCCGCGCCCGCCGCCCCTGCGACGGCGGGGGGCTAGATGGTGTGCGTGGAGCGCACCACCCCTCGTCGGCAGAGCTCCTGCTGATGATCGCGCAGCGCCGGCCTCGGCCGTTCACCGGAATCGTGCCTGCACAGGGACGACGTCTCTGTTTTGCGGCAATAGCGGCCCTTGCCCTCGCCACACCGCTTTCCGCACGCGACAGCCTTGGCGTATTCTCGAACTGGGGCGCCTTCCGCGATCCGGGCGTGCCGCGCTGCTATGCGATAGCTCAGCCCTTCGAGAGCGACCGGGACGGCGATTACCGTGCCTTCGCCAGCGTCGGCACCTGGCCGCACAGGAACGTGCGCGGTCAGGTCCACTTGCGGCTCTCGCGCAAGCTTGCAGAGGACGCGGCGATCACCCTCACGGTCGGCGAAAGGCGTTTCGAGCTGACCGGCGGCGGCGGCGATGCCTGGGCCCGCGACAGGGCGATGGACGCGGCCATCGTGGCCGCGATGCGCGCGGCCGGGCGGATGACCGTCACCGCACGCGATTCGCGCGGCCGGCGCTTCTCCGATCGATACGACCTCACCGGCGCGGCCACCGCGATCGACGCGGCCACCGTCGGCTGCGCGCGAGTGACCTCATGACCGATTTTCATCCCGCTTCCTCGCCCAATCAGATCGCTGACGCGACGCAGGCGTTCGCCAGGGACGGCCGCATCCGAATACCGGGCTTCCTCCAGCGCGAGGCGGCGGAGGCGCTGCACACCTTCCTGCAGGACGCCCCCTGGTGGAGGACCTTCAACCAGGGCGAGCGAACCTGGGACCTCGGCCCGGAATCGATCGAGGTGCTTACCCTCGAACAGGCGGGCAAGCTCGAACAAGCGATCCATCAAGGGGCCCGGAAGGGCTTTCAGTACGTCTACGAGACCGTGCGAGTCTCGGAGCAATCATCGGAACGCTCGGAACGCGGATTCCCCATCGATCGCCTGCTGGAGGCGATGAACAGCGCGCCGGTGCTGGCGGTGTGGCGGGAACTGACGGGCGACCCCGACGTCGCGTTGGTCGACGGTCAGGCTACGCGTTATCTGCCGGGGCATTTCCTGACACGTCACGACGACGATGTCGAAGGCAAGAACAGGGTCGCCGCCTACGTTCTCAACCTGAGTCCAGAATGGCGGCCAGAATGGGGCGGACTGCTGCAGTTCCATGATGCCACGGGGGAGGTGACCGGGGCGATGGTTCCGGGTTTCAATGTCCTCAACCTCTTCCGCGTTCCCCAGTCACACAGCGTGTCCATCGTCGCACCGTTCGCGCCGGCGCCCCGCTATTCGATCACCGGATGGATCCGCCGCGGCTGATATGAAAAGGGCGGAGCCGAAGCCCCGCCCTTCCCTCTTCTATAGGCGCTGTGCCGCGGCTCAGAAGCGGTAGCCGACCGACGCCATGACCTGGTGACGATCGAGGTCAACGTCGAAACGTTCGCTGTCGGGCAGCGAATCTTCCATGTCGATCTCGGCTTCCGAATAGTTCGAGTAACGATACTCGCCCTTCAGGTACACGCCGTTGCCCATGGCGTATTCCACGCCGCCGCCGATGCGGTAGCCGTCGGTGTCGATGTCGTTGCTGAACTCGGTCGTGCCGTCGCTCGAAAGAACGTCGAACTTCGCGTTGGTATAACCGCCCTTGGCATAGACCAGCGTGTTGGGCGTGGCCTTCACGCCGGCACGCAGGCCGACATAGAGGTCGCGGTTCGCCTCCAGGCTGCCGAGGCCGAAGCCTTCGAAATCGCCGTCTTCGAATTCGGTATCGGCGGTCGAGTCCATGTACTCGCCTTCGATGCCGACCACCGCGCCGCCGGTGTCGAGGTCGTAACCGACTTCCACACCATAGCCCACGCCTTCGATCGACTGGTCGTTGTTGTCCTCGTTGGCGTCGTCGTCCACGCTGCTTCCGGCACCGGTCTGGTCATATCCGACCAGAACGCCGGCACGCGGGCCATGGAACGGCGAATCCTCGGTCGATTGCGCCATCGCGGGTGTGGCTAGGGCCACCAAGGACCCGGTGGCGATGAGTGCTATCGTCTTTTTCATAACTACTCCGTGGTTGTCCGGCGCTTGGCTCTTCAGCCGCCCGCCTGGACCACCCCAACGGCGGCCACCACGAACCGGTTTCATGAACCTGACACAACAACATTTGTGTGGTTTCTCAGCCACATATTCAGCGACGAGCCGGGGAATTTCGTCGACAAAGCGCCAAACGGTCTCCCCACCCTCGGAGTGCTGCAAATTTCGGCAGGCCTCCGCGCCCGAAACAGTGACAGCCTTTGCCTTGAGGCGCGCGCCTCCCTATATGCGCCCCCGCCATGGCCGATACCGTACTCATGCCCATTCCCGGACCCGTCGATCCGGTACCCGTCGCGCGCGACATCACGCCGCGCGCCGATGGCCGCGCCGATCTGATCGGCCTGCCCAGAACGCAGATCGCGGAACTGTTCGCCGGCGCCGGTCTCGATGCCAAGCAGGCCAAACTGCGCGCGAAGCAGGTGTATCACTGGATCTATCACCGCGGCGCGACGGATTTCGAAGCGATGACCGACATCGCGAAGACCATGCGCCCTTGGCTCGCGGAGCGCTTCGTCGTCGGGCGGCCCGACGTGGTCGAGGCACAGCACTCCAGCGACGGCACACGCAAGTGGCTGCTGCGGACTGCCGACGGACACGAGTTCGAGATGGTCTTCATCCCCGATGCGGACCGCGGCACGCTGTGCGTTTCGAGCCAGGTCGGCTGCACCCTCAACTGCCGCTTCTGCCACACCGGCACGATGAAGCTCGTGCGCAATCTTACGCCGGGCGAGATCGTCGGCCAGGTCATGCTCGCACGCGATGCGCTGGGCGAATGGCCGCGCGGCCGGATGGATGTCGGCGAAGACGCGGACGAGGCCGAGTATACCGCCGACGGGCGCCTTCTCACCAACATCGTGATGATGGGCATGGGCGAACCGCTCTACAACTTCGACAACGTGCGCGACGCGCTCCGCCTGGTGATGGACGGGGACGGCCTTGCATTGTCCAAGCGGCGGATCACGCTTTCGACCAGCGGCGTGGTGCCGATGATGGAGCGCTGCGGGGAAGAGATCGGCGTCAACCTCGCGGTTTCGCTTCACGCGGTCACCAAGGACGTTCGTGACGAAATCGTCCCGCTCAACAAGAAGTACGGCATCGAGGAATTGCTTGCCGCCTGCGCGGCTTACCCCGGAGCCTCGAACGCGCGGCGCATCACCTTCGAATACGTGATGCTCAGGGGCAAGAACGACAGCGACGAGGATGCGCGCGAGCTCGTCCGCCTGATCAAGCAGTACAAGCTGCCGGCCAAAGTCAACCTGATCCCGTTCAACCCCTGGCCTGGTGCACCGTACGAATGCTCCACGCCTGAGCGGGTGCGGCGCTTCTCGGAAATCGTGTTCGAGCACGGTATCAGCGCTCCCGTGCGGACCCCTCGCGGGCGCGACATCGACGCGGCCTGCGGACAGCTCAAGACAGCCGCTGAGAAGAAGAGTCGGGCCGAACGCGATCGCGAAGCTGCCGCGGCCGTTGCCTCTGCATGAGCGATCCGGCGACACTCGCGTTCTACGAGCGCGAGGCGCCTCGCTACACGGCCAGCACGACACAGGCACACAGCCGCCATCTCGACCCTTTCCTCGATCGCCTGGCGCCGGGCGCGCGCATCCTTGAGCTCGGCTGCGGCGCTGGACGAGACGCCGCGCGAATGATCGAACGCGGGTTCGACGTGGCGCCGACCGACGGCAGCGCGGCAATGGCGGCGAAGGCGCAGGAACGAATCGGCCGGTCGGTACGCGTCATGATGTTCGCGGAACTCGAGGCGGAGGACGCATTCGACGCAGTGTGGGCGCACGCCTCATTGCTTCACCTGTCACTCGATGAACTGCGCAACGCGCTTAGCCGCATCGTGCGTGCGCTACGGCCCGGCGGGTGGCATTTCGCCAACTACAAGCTCGGGGACGGTGAGGGACGCGATCGCTTCGGTCGCTACTACAGCTTCCCTCGCGAGGCCGAGTTGCGCGCGGTCTATAGCCAGGCCGGCTCCTGGAAGGAGATTGCCGCGGAGCGCTACGCCGGTAGCGGCTTCGACGGCATGGCAGCGGAGTGGCTCGCCTTGACGATGCGCGCGTGAACGCCGCCTATTCTTCCATCGCGTCGAACAGGGCCCGCGCCGAATCGATATGCTGCCTGTTTTCCATCGCCCAGACGCCCAGCGCAGCGACCGGCTCACGTAGTGAAAGTCCGAGCGCGGTGAGCGAATAGTCGACCCGCGGGGGCACGCTGGGTGTCACCTCCCTGTCTACCAGGCCATCCCGCTCCAACGCGCGGAGGGTGCGGGTCAGCATCCGTTGCGAGATGCCATCGACCGCGCGGCGCAGCTCATTGAAGCGCATGGGCCCGGCGGCGAGGCTCATCACTACCTGCATCGACCACTTGTCGCCTACGCGGGCGAGAATGTCGTTCACCGCCTGGCAACGGATTGGCGAATGCTCATCGGCAGTCACATCGGTGTGCCTATCGGACAGCAATGTGCCTTCTTGCGCTGGTGCGGAGGTAGTTTCCATATGGCCCCTAGTTATCATCCGTAACCAAGGAAAGCAAAGCACATGCAGATTCTCCGTATCGACAGCGCAACCACCGGGGTCAACTCGGTGAGCCGGATTCTGACGCAGGCGATCACCGATCACCTGACCGCAAAGCATCCGGAAGCCACGCTGATCCAGCGCGACCTCGTCACCGACCCGTTGCCGCATATCGATGCCGCTGCGACCGGCGCGATTCGCCTGCCGCAGGACAGTCACGACGAAGCCATGGCAGCCGCGTTCCCTGCCGAACGAGCCGTCCTCGATCAGTTCCTCGCTTCCGATATCGTGGTCATCGGCGCGCCGATGTACAACTTCACCATTCCCAGTCAGCTCAAGGCGTGGCTCGACAGGCTCGGCGTCCCCGGGGTCACTTTCACCTACAAGGACGGGGCGCCGCAGGGTCTGGCCGGAGGACGGCGCGTCATTGTCGCCTCTTCGCGCGGGGGCGCATATGAGATGGGCGGCACCGCCGAACACCAGGAGACACTGTTGCGCGACTTCTTCGCCTTCATCGGCATTCCCGATGTTGAGTTCGTCCGTGCGGAGAAGACCGGTTTCGGTCCCGAAGCGCGCGACCAGGCCATTGCCGACGCGAGGGCGCGGGTCGCCGGGCTCTGACCATAACCCCAAACGGCTGGCCGTGCGTTTGCACCGCTCCGTCGGACGCGCCCCTCCGGCCGAGTCTCGTTCATCTGGGGTTGGGGATCGATGAACATGTTGGGCCGTAAAGGCTGTGCAGGCCCAGCTAGGGAGTCGAAAGATGAAGAAGACGCTGTTTGCTATCGCTGCCGCCTCGATGGCGGTTACCGCCGCCCCCGCGATGGCGGATCCGCCGCCGTGGGCGCCGGCGCACGGCAAGAGAGCCAAGGATGCGCAGCTCTACGATCGGCACGGCCGGTATTACGAACCACGCCGCATCACGCGCAGCTCGCATATGTGGCGCGGCGACGATGGCCGGTACTACTGCCGCCGTGACAACGGAACCACTGGCCTCGTCATCGGGGCGGGAGTCGGAGCGCTGGCGGGTCATGAGATCGCCGGCCGCGGCGACAGGACCCTGGGCGCAGTCCTCGGCGGTGCGGTCGGCGCGATCATCGGCCGCGAGATCGACCGCGGCAGCCTCCGCTGCCGCTAGGCGATCGTTCAGTTGGACTGTCGGTCGCTGAACAATGGCGAGCCGAGAGTGGGATCCCCATCCGAAAGGAGATAGCACTATGATGAAGAAGACCCTTTTTGCCGCTGCCGCCGTGGCCCTTTCGGCGACCGCAGCTCCCGCCATGGCGGTTGAGCTTCCCACTCCCGCCCAAGCGACTGCCGCCGCTCACGCCGACATTGCGTCGTCGTATGACCGCGATCGCCGCTGGCGTGACCGCGATCGCTGGGGCCGTTACGACCGCGACGGGCGCTATCGCGAACCGCGTCGCATCACACGCAATTCCAGCATGTGGCGCGGGCGCGACGGCCGCTACTACTGCAAGCGCGACAACGGCACGACCGGTCTTGTGATCGGCGCCGGAGTTGGCGCTCTGGCGGGGCACGAGATCGCCGGCAACGGCGACCGCACGCTGGGCGCAATCCTCGGTGGCGCACTTGGCGCGATGGTCGGGCGTGAGATTGACCGCGGCAGCCTCAAATGCCGCTGAAATCCAGCCGAGCCTGACAGCGAGCAGGGCCGGCAGGAAGGCGCGTCGTCCAGGCGGACGACGCGCCTTTTCCTTTGCGCCCGGCGGCACGGCTGTGCTTGAGTAGCCGCGATGAACGAAGCAGCCCAAGATCGCCCTGCAATGCTCGTCACAGGGGGGGGCAGGCGTATCGGCGCGGCGATCGCGCGCCGATTCGGCGAGGCGGGGTGGCATGTCGTGATCCACTACGGCCGCTCCGCCGACGAGGCCCGGACACTTGCCGCCTCGCTCCCCTCCGCCGACATCATTCAATGCGATCTCGCCGATGGTCGGGCCGCCGTGGCGATGGTCGAACACCTTGCCACGCGCCTGCACGACTGGCGCGTGCTGGTAAACTCCGCCTCGACTTTCCGGCCCGACGACGTACGCGCGCTCGATCCTGCGATCTGCGCCACGGCCATGCAGGTCAACGCGGTGACGCCTGCCCGGATGGCGCAGACCTTTCTCGCTCATGCAAAGGCGCTTGGCGGGCGGCGCGTGATCCAGATGACCGACCAGAAACTCGCCAATCCCAACCCCGACTTCTTCAGCTACACGATGAGCAAGCATGCGGCCGCGGCGAGCGTCCCGATGCTGAGAATGGGCGGGGCGCGGCGCCAGGACCGCATCTATGCCCTCGCCCCCGGCGCAATCCTCGCGAGCCACGACCAGAACGAGGCTGAGACCGAGGTTTCGCATCGGCTCAATCTTCTGAAGCGGAAGACCGGCGCGAACGAGATCGCCGACGCTTGCTTGTGGCTTGCCGAAGGCTGGCTCGCGAGCGGCGAGACGCTCTATGTCGACAGCGGCCAGCACCTGCTCGCGCAACCTCGCGATGTGATCTATCTCGCCCGCGAAGGGGTGCGACCGTAGTGTTGGCGAGCCACAGCGAACGAAGGCGGGTCGGTTGACAGCGAGCGCCCCGGCAACGCACACCCCGGAACAAGGAGGGAAGCGCGTTGCCATCCTGGATAGCGCGCACTTCCCATCACACGAGCGGTATCGGTTTTCATCATGAGTGCAGCTTCCCTTTTCGACAAAGCGATCGGGCGCACGATCAAGTCCGGTCGCCTCATCGTCCTCCATGCCGACGGGCGGCGCGCCGAATTCGGCGCGCCTGCGTCAGGCTATCCCGATGTGACCGTGCGTTTTGCGGACACCAGAGTGGCTCGCGACATCCTGCTCGATCCCAGTCTGGGCGCTGCCGAGACCTTCATGGACGGCAGACTGGTGATAGAACACGGCGACGTGATGCAGCTGGTCGAGCTGATCAGGATGAACGCCCCCTGGGAAGCGGAGAATCGCCTCAATCCGCCCAGCGCGGTACGACGCCTGAGAAACAGGATCGGGTTTACGGTCGAATCGATCAATCAGGCGCGCTCGTCCAGGCGCAACGTGGCGCACCACTACGATATCGGGAACAAGCTCTACGAAATGATGCTCGACGACGAGCACATGCAATACAGCTGCGCCTACTGGCCGCGTGAGGACATGACCCTGGCGGAGGCGCAGACGGCAAAGCTCGCGCACATCGCCGCCAAGCTCGCGCTGGAGGATGGACAGCGCGTGCTCGACATCGGCTGCGGCTGGGGCGGCATGGCGATTTACCTGGCGCGCAAGTTCGACGTGCAGGTGAAAGGGATCACGCTGAGCGTGGAGCAGATTGCCCTCGCCCGCGAGCGTGCCGAGCGGGCAGGCGTGGCCGACCGGGTCGAGTTCGAACTGGTGGACTATCGCGATCTGGCGGCACGTGGGGAACGGTTCGACCGGATCGTTTCGGTGGGCATGTTCGAGCACGTCGGACGGCCGCAGTTCGAAACCTTCTTCCGCGCCTGCGCCGGATTGCTGGCCGGTGACGGGGTCATGCTGCTCCACACCATCGGCCGGATGGGCGGCCCCGGCACGACGGACGCTTTCACGCGCAAGTACATCTTCCCGGGCGGCTACATCCCCGCGTTGAGCGAAACGGTAGCGGCAAGCGAGAAGGTCCGGCTGATCGCCGCGGATATCGAAACGCTACGGCTGCACTACGCCAGAACGCTGCGCGCATGGTACGCGAACTGCGAAGCGCGTCGCGATGAAATCGAAGCGATGTTCGATGCGCCCTTCTACCGCATGTGGACCTTCTATCTCGCCGGCGCGACTGCCGCTTTCGAAAGCGGCGGGATGTGCAACTATCAGATCCAGTACACCCGAAATCGCCACGCACTGCCGCTGACGCGCGACTACATGGGCGAGGCCGAGAGCGCCCTGCGGAGCACGCCCTCCCCGGCCGAATAGCCCGGAGAGTCGGTGGAACGGCCGGCACGGCGGCCGCAGCCTAGCCGCGCTCTTCCTCGGCCGCGATCGCCTCGAGTGTCGCGCGCACGCGTTCCGCCGCGGCGGCGGCTTGCGCGTCGCCACCCATTGCGCGGAAGCCCGCCAGCGCCGCACCGTAGTCGCCGCGCATTTCGGCGCATAGCGCCGTGTTGAACATGAGCGAGCGTTGTGCCGGCGCCTCCAGCACCAGCTGCTCGAAAATGCGGCAGGCAGCCTCGCCGCTACTCTTCGTCGCGCGCAAGGCCGCCTTGAAGCCTTCGCCTTGCTCATCGCTCAATCCCTTGCGGCTCTCGAGCACGCGGATCTGGCCGCGCTGCCAGTGCGGTCGGAGATCGCTCGCGTAGTCGCCCGCCGCAGCGGCGATCAGGCGATCCACGGCCTCCTCGCTGCTGCCGGGCGCGGCGTCACCCGGACACCAGGTAGCCTCCTCGTGCTTGGGCACGGAACGGCGGTAAATCACCCGCCCGTCGCTCTCGCGCGCGATGCGCATGTCTCCGGCGAGCGAGACGATACGTGTTCGGCAAGTGACCTGCCGCTCATTCTTGTCCTTGTTGTCACAATCCGTGCGCGGCTTGTCCGAGTCCTTGCAATAGCGGCGACGCTGCTGCGTGCGACGCTCTTCGACGTTCACGCTCGCGTTGCCCTCGATCACGGCCTCGACATTGCCTACAGCACCCGACGCATTGAGCGCGAAGAGCTCGTAATATGGTCGCCCCCTCGCGTCGCGCGCCTCAGCCAGCCGTCGCTCGATCTCTGCAGCCAGTCGAGCCCCGTCCGTGCCGCCGAACTCGGCGACCGCCAGGCCATGCATCGACGCCACTTCGGCCGCCGGCGCCGCACGGCCCCAACTGATCTCGAGTACCTCGGCCCCGGCCGGCGCGGCAAACGCAAGCGCGGCGATAGCCAGCAGATGAATCCGCATCCGATATCCCCCCTCGTATCCCCTATGTCAGTGAAGCGCACTTCGGCGCCCAAGAAAAGCGGAAGTTTCACGGCATCGAGAGACAAACCGGGATTGTCGCCGCACAATCGCTTCCTCATTGCCGCGCCCGACAGCGCCTGATAGCGGCGCCCCGGAATCACGGAGTGCAGTGGATGTCGGATATCAAGCGTGTCGTTCTTGCCTATTCGGGCGGTCTCGATACCAGCGTCATCGCCAAGTGGCTCGAGGTCGAGCGCGGGCTGGAGGTCGTCACCTTCACCGCCGATCTCGGCCAGGGCGAGGAGATCGAACCGGCGCGAGCGAAGGCCCGGGCGATGGGCATTCCCGACAAGCACATCTTCATAGAGGACGTGCGCGAGGAATTCGTGCGCGACTTCGTCTTCCCGATGATGCGCGCCAACGCCCGCTACGAAGGGGATTACCTTCTGGGCACCTCGATCGCCCGCCCGCTGATCTCGAAACGCCTGGTCGAGATCGCACGCGAGACCGGCGCGGACGCGATCGCTCACGGCGCGACCGGCAAGGGCAACGATCAGGTCCGCTTCGAACTTTCCGCCTACGCGCTCGACCCGGACATCAAGGTTATCGCTCCGTGGCGCGAGTGGGATCTGGGTTCGCGCACCGCACTGATCGCCTGGGCCGAAGCGCACCAGATCGCAGTTCCGAAGGACAAGCGCGGCGAGAGCCCGTTTTCGACCGACGCGAACCTCCTCCACACCTCGTCCGAAGGCAAAGTGCTGGAAGATCCGTGGGAGGAGACGCCCGACTACGTCTACTCGCGCACCGATCATCCCGAGGATGCGCCCGACACGCCGGAGTACATCACGATCGACTTCGAGAAGGGCGACGGCGTGGCGCTAAACGGCGAGGCGATGAGTCCGGCAACGCTGCTCGCCGCGCTCAACGACCTCGGCCGCAGGCACGGCATCGGCCGGCTCGACCTGGTCGAGAACCGCTTCGTCGGGATGAAGAGCCGCGGGATGTACGAAACGCCGGGCGGCGAGATCTACGCGCGGGCCCACCGCGGGATTGAGCAGATCACCCTCGACCGCGGCGCGGCGCACCTCAAGGACGAGCTGATGCCGAAGTATGCCGAGCTGATCTACAACGGCTTCTGGTTCAGCCCCGAGCGCGAGATGCTGCAGGCGGCGATCGACCTCAGCCAGGAGAAGGTCAGCGGCAGTGTGCGGCTGAAGCTCTACAAGGGGCTGGCGAGCGTTGTCGGGCGCAAGTCGCCGAACTCGCTCTACTCCGAGGCACACGTCACGTTCGAGGACGATGCCGGGGCTTACGACCAAAAGGATGCGCAGGGTTTCATCCAGCTCAACGCGCTGCGCCTGCGACTGCTTGCCAGGCGTGGTGGGTAACGCAACGAGTACCAGAAAGCAGCCAGTTCGGGTGACTCAGCCGGGAAAGTCGCTCCGCGCTGCCAGCGCCTCGATTTCGGCGCGCGCGAGCCGGTGATCGCCCGCCTTCTGGATCACGAAGTCGCCGCGCCGCTCGGGCGGATAGGCCATCACCTGCGCGACCATTTCGGCCAGCGTGCCGCTGCGCAGCCCTTTGGCTCCGTCGAATATGCCTCGCCCATCGCCGGCGGCGTGGATCGAAGCGCGATCGTCCCACTGAACGCCTTCCTGGCGGGTTTCGACGGCTTTGAACGTGCTGGGATGGTCGGTCATGCAGTGTCTCCTTTTGCATGATCAACGTCCAAGGCCCGCGCAGGGTCCGCTACTCGAGCTTGCCTTCGTGCAGGCGAACGACGCGATCCATCTTGCCGGCCAGCCGCTCGTTGTGCGTGGCCACCAGCGCCGCGCTGCCCTCGCCGCGCACGAGCTCGAGAAACTGCGCGAGCACCCGGTCTGCGGTATGTTCGTCGAGGTTGCCGGTCGGCTCGTCTGCCAGCACCAGCGTCGGCCGGTTGGCTAGCGCACGAGCAACGGCGACGCGCTGTTGCTCCCCGCCGGACAGCTGGCTCGGACGATGATCGAGCCGCTGCGAAAGGCCGAGCGCACCGAGCAGCTCGCGCGCTCGTTCGCGCGCTTCGTCGCGCCCCCGGCCGGCCACGAGTTGCGGCAGGATCACGTTCTCCTCCGCGTTGAAGTCGGGCAGGAGATGGTGGAACTGGTAGACGAAGCCGAGATGTTCCCGCCGAACGCTCGTGCGCCCGTCGGAGGGCAGCTTGCTGGCGGGGATGCCGGCGATCTCGATGGTACCGCCGAACCCGCCTTCGAGCAGTCCGACGGCTTGAAGCATGGTAGACTTGCCCGAACCCGAGGGGCCGAGCAGCGCGACGATCTCGCCAGGCTGGACCTCTAGGTCGACACCGCGCAGAACATCGATGCGGACGCCGCCCTGTTCGAAGCTGCGCGTCAGGTTTCCGAGGCGGACCACCGGGTCATTCATAGCGCAGGACCTGTACCGGATCGGTGCTCGAGGCCTTGAATGCGGGATAGAGCGTCGCCAGGAAGCTCAGCACCAGCGCCAGTGCGACGATACCCGCGATTTCCACCGGATCGACCCGCGCCGGCAAGGTGCTGAGGAAGCGGATCGACGGGTCCCACAGGTTCTGCCCCGTCACCACCTCGATCACCCGCACGATCTGCTGCCGGAAGGCCAGCACGAGGAAACCGAGCACGAGCCCGGCCGCCGTGCCGATCGCCCCGACCGTGAAGCCCGTCGTCACGAAGATCTTGAGCAGGCTTCGCCGTGTCGCCCCCATGGTGCGCATGATCGCAATGTCTCGGGTTTTCGCCCGCACGAGCATGACAAGGCTCGAAAGAATGTTGAAAGCTGCCACCAGGACCATGAAACTCAAGGCGAAGAACATCGCAACACGTTCGACCTGCAAGGCCTCGAACAGAGTAGAGTTTATGGTCTTCCAGTCGTTCACGACCGCGCGGCCCGCAAGCTGACGCTCGACCGGCGCAAGTATCTCCTCGACCCGGTCCGCATCGGTCGTCTTGACCTCGATCATGCCGACCGTATCGCCCAGGAGCAGCAAACGCTGCGCTTCCTGCATCGGCATGATGACGAACTTCTGATCGTAGTCGTAGATCCCGATCTCGAAGATCGCAGAAACGCGGTAGCCGATTTGTCGCGGCATCGTGCCGAACGGCGTCGCGCGCCCCTCGGGATTGATGATCGTGATCGTATCGCCGAGCCGCACGCCGATATTCTCCGCCAGCCGGGCGCCGATCGCCACGTTGCGTTCGCCCGACCGAAGCTCGGCAAGATTGCCCGCCAGGACATTGGGTGTGAGCCGATCGATATCCTGCTGCGTATTGCCGCGCACGAGGATTGCCTCGACGCGGCCGTTGAAGCTGATCAGCAACGGCTGTTCGATCAGCGGCGAAGCGCGCACCACACCGGGCGCCTCACGGATGTCCTCCAGCACGCCCTCCCAGTTGTCGAGCCGCCCCCCATAAGCCTGCACGATGGCGTGGCCGTTGAGCCCCACGATCTTGTCGAGCAGTTCGGCGCGAAAACCGTTCATCACGCTCATCACGATCACCAGCATCGCCACGCTGAGCATGACGACGCCCACGCTGATCCCGGCGACCAGCGCAATGAACGCTTCGCCGCGTCCCGGCAGCAGATATCGCTTGGCGATCGTTCGTTCGAAGAGAGAGAGGATCAAGGGCGAGCGATCTCGTCTGTTCTGAGGTGCCGCGTAGCCTTAGGCAGCCTTTCCTGTCTGCGCAATGAAATCCCCCTGCGCGCCCGGGTCGGGCCAGTGCGCCCCTTGTAATCGGGCTGCAACATCGCCATTGAGCGCCCCGAGACGCGCGCAAACCCGGACCGCATCGGCATGAACCTCACCCACCCGTTCCGCGACGAGGACGGCGACAAGCTCCGCGAGGAGTGCGGCGTCTTCGGAGCCGTCAACGCTGCAGATGCTGCGGCCGCCACGGCGCTCGGCCTTCACGCACTGCAGCATCGCGGGCAGGAAGCGGCCGGCATGATCAGCTTCGACGGCGCGGAGTTCTATCAGCGTCGCGGCCTCGGCCACGTGGCGGAGAACTTCTCGTCCAGTGAGGCGATTGCCGAGCTGCCCGGCTTCATGGCTGCCGGCCACGTGCGCTATTCGACCACCGGCGGATCGGGCCTGCGCAACGTACAGCCGCTCTATGCCGATCTCGCCGCCGGCGGCTTCGCGGTTGCGCACAACGGCAATATCTCGAATGCCGGCACCCTGCGGCAGGAGCTCGTGAGCAAGGGCGCGATCTTCCAGTCGACCTCCGACACCGAGGTCATCATCCACCTCGTGGCCACCAGCCGCTATCCCACGATGATCGACCGCCTGATCGACGCCCTGCGCCTGATCGAGGGTGCCTATGCGCTGGTGGTGATGACTCCCGAAGGCATGATCGCCTGCCGCGATCCGCTCGGCATCCGTCCTCTCGTGATGGGCAAGATGGGTGACGCCACCGTATTCGCGAGCGAGACGGTGGCTTTCGACGTCGTCGGCGCGGAATTCGTGCGCCAGGTCGAACCGGGCGAGTTGGTGAAGGTCGATTTCGACGGCAACATCGACTCTCTTCATCCTTTCGGCGCACGCAATCAGCGCCCCTGCATTTTCGAGCACGTTTACTTCAGCCGCCCCGATTCGATCTTCGACGGGCGCAGCGTTTACGCCGCACGCAAGGCGATCGGCGAACAACTCGCGATCGAAAGTCCGGTCGAGGCGGACCTCGTCGTGCCGGTGCCCGACAGCGGCGTGCCGGCGGCGATCGGCTACGCCCACCAATCAGGCGTGCCGTTCGAGCTCGGCATCATCCGCAGCCACTACGTGGGGCGCACGTTCATCCAGCCGAGCGACGGCGCGCGCCATTCGAGCGTGAAGCGCAAGCACAATGCCAACCGCGCGCTGGTCGAGGGCAAGCGCATCGTGCTGATCGACGATTCGATCGTGCGCGGCACGACCAGCCTCAAGATCGTGGAGATGATGCGCGAGGCAGGTGCGGCCGAAGTCCACTTCCGTGTCGCCAGCCCGCCGACCGCCCATTCGTGTTTCTACGGCGTCGATACGCCCGAGCGTTCCAAGCTGCTGGCCGCACGGATGGAAATTGAGCCGATGCGAGAATTCATCAAGGCCGACAGCCTCGCGTTCGTCTCGATCGACGGTCTCTACCGCGCAGTCGGACACAAGCCGCGCAACGCAGCCTGCCCCCAGTTCTGCGATGCCTGCTTCACCGGTGACTACCCCACACCGCTGACCGATCTCGCCACGCGCGAGCATCGCGAGGCGCAGCTCCCGTTCGACAAGGTCGCCTGATGCCCGCCTCCAAGCCTCTCGAAGGGCGCATTGCGCTCGTCACCGGCGCGAGCCGCGGGATTGGCGCGGCGACGGCGGTAGCGTTGGCGAAGGACGGTGCGCATGTCGTCCTCACCGGGCGCGACGTGCGTGCACTGGAGCAGGCCGAGGACGCGATCCACGAGGTCGGAGGCCATGCGACGATCGCACCGCTCGACCTGGCCGAGCAGGACGGAATCGCGCGCCTCGCCTCGGCCGTCGCAAGCCGGTGGGAGAAGCTCGACATCCTGGTAATCGCGGCAGCATACCTGCCGACACTGACGCCGGTGACGCAGATCGAGCCCAAGCAGTTCGCCCAGGCGGTGACCACCAACCTGCTCGCGACGCAGGCCCTGCTCGCCGCTTTCGATCCACTGCTGAAGCGCAGCGGCAGCGCGCGCGTGGTCGGGCTCACGAGCAGCGTCGGTTCGCAGCCGCGGGCGTTCTGGTCGGCCTACGGCTCCACCAAGGCGGCGTTCGAATCGCTGCTCGACAGCTATGCCGAGGAAGTGCGCAAACTGGGCGACATCCGCGTCGCGATCGTCGACCCGGGCGCGACCCGCACCGCGATGCGCGCCAAGGCCTATCCGGGCGAGGATCCCGAAACGGTCAAGCATCCCCATGTGGTGGGTGAACGCATCGCCGCGCTCGTCGCCGAGGACTTCGAGACGCGCCATCGCGAGCGCGTGGTTAATCCCGCTTAACCTTTCTCCGTAAGCCTGCGGAAAGCAGCAGCGCCCAGGTTTCCCGAGCGCCCGCGCGCGACGCGCGGTTCAGGTTCTTTGGGAAAGGAAACCGGGCGATGACGGTCCAATCTTCCGGACGCTATGCGATCGCCGCGCAGGAGGATCGCTGCGCGCCCCGAACCAAGCTGACGATCCCCGCGCAGCTCCGCGCCTCCGGCGGCCGGGCGTTCCAGACGGTCGTCCACGATCTTTCGATCTCCGGCTTTTCCGCAGCGGCGATCAACCGGATGCATCCGGGGCAGGTGTGCTGGATCACCCTGCCCGGCCTCGGCGCATTGCAGGCCGAAGTGATCTGGTGGGACAACTGCCAGGTCGGCTGCGCCTTCGCCGAACTGCTGAGCCCGATCGTCCACGACAACATCGTCAGCAAGTACCGCAGCGGCGGAGTCTACCGCAGCACCTGCTGAGTGCTTGGGGCCTTACGCCGCCCAAGCGAGCACGTGATTGCCCTGATCGACCGCGCTGGCGAAGGCACGCCGCGCAATCATCCAAGGCTTGTCATCCCAGCGAACGCGGGGATCCAGGGTGCCGACGTTCCTCCATGGATTCCCCGCGCGCGCGGGAATGACAAAGGTGGCGAAAAAGCGCCCCCTCTTTGATCGCCGGACGGACGAGCAGCCCATTTCCAGGGCGCCAGGATGGATGTCGTTCGGCCCTAGTCGGCCGCTGCGATCTTCTGCACGAGACCACCCCACTGGAGCCTCAGATCGCGGCTCGACGCCACCGGCCAGTTGCTGACCACGGCGACCACCAGCCGGTCCTCCGGCACGACCGTGATCGCCTGGCCGAATATTCCCTGCGCGCCGTAGGCGCCGGGATAGGTCCACCACTGGTATCCGTAGCCGAAGCCCGGCGTGTTCAACGCGACCCGCTCACCGGCCGCCTCCGCGAACCAGCCCTGCGGCACGACGCCCTCCCCGCCTTCGAGCACGAACTGACCGAAGCGCGCGTAGTCGGACAGCCTGATTGACAGGCAGCAGCCGCCGATATTGCCGCCGGTCAGGTCAGTCATCCAGAACAGGTTGCCTGCGAAGCCCGCCGGATCGACGATCTTCTCCTTCGCGTAGTCCGCGAGGCTCCGGCCGGTCGCTTCCTCGACCAGCACGCCGAGCAGGTTGGTCTCGAGCGTCTTGTAGACCCACTTCTCCCCCGCCGGCGCCTCGCGCTCCAGCGTGCGCGCATAAGTGACGGCCTGCGATTCACCTGGCACCACCGCGACGTTGAGCATCTTCGCCACGTCGCTGTTCGGGTCGGTGTAGTCCTCGTTCCACTTCACGCCCGAGGTCATCGTCGCGAGCTGCTCGACGCTTACGCCTTCGTAGGCCGTGCCGGCCAGCTCGGGGATGTAGCGTGTCACCGGGTCGTCCATGCTCGCGATCAGCCCGTCCGCGACCGCGGCGCCGAGCAGCGTCGAGGTGAAGCTCTTGGCGACCGAGAAGCTGGTCCAGCGCTGCTCCGGCCCGAAACCGAGCCCGTACTTCTCGTAGCGGACCTTCCCGTTGTCGATCACCATGATCCCCGCCGCATTGCTGGAGGCGAGGAAGGCATCGACCGCCGCCGCGGTTTCGGCAGGCAGCGGCGGACCGGGGGGCAGTTCGCGCGGGTCGCCGGCGCGGCTTGCCTCGATGCCTGCGAAGAAGTCTTCCATCCGCCGGAAGCGGTCGGCGCGCGTGGCGTCGTCCCAGAAGAGGACCTGCTGGTCCTCCAGCGCAATCGCTTCGGAAGGCTGGGTCGGATAGACCTCGACCCTCTCGGCGCGCGTCGACTCACCCGGCGCGCTCGCGCAGCCCGCCAGCAGCGCTGCCGCCAGCGCAATCCCGAATATCCGCATTCCCTTACCCCTCCTTGACCAGCGTAACCTGCTGAACCTCGATCCCGCCGCCGCGGAATCCCCCTTCGCAGTACATCAGGTAGAACCGCCAGAGCCGGCGGAAGCGCTCGTCGAACTCGGCTGGCAGCCGCCCCTGCTCGGCCGCCGCGTCGAACCGTTCGCGCCAGGCCTTCAAGGTCGCCGCATAGTCGAGCCCGAAGCTCTCGCAGTGCTCCCACCGAAGCCCGCGTTCGCGCGCGAGCTGTTCGAACTCGCTGGTGCGGATCAGCAGACCGCCGGGGAAGACGTAGGCCTGGATGAAGTCCGCGCTCTTGGCGTAGGCTTCGAACAGGCTGTCCTTCATCGAGATGAACTGGATCGCCGCGCGGCCGCCGGGCTTCAGGCAGCGCGCGATACAGTCGAAATAGCTGGGCCAGTACTCGCGCCCGACCGCCTCGACCATCTCGACGCTGACGATGGCGTCGAAACGCTCGTCGACGTCGCGGTAATCCTGCTTGCGGAAATCGATGCGCGGGTCGTGCCGCTCGCGCGCCCAGGCAAGCTGCTCCTCCGACAAGCTGATGCCGGTTACCCGCACGCCGGACCGAGCGAAGAAATCCGACAGACCGCCCCAGCCGCAGCCGATCTCGAGCAAGGTCTCCGGCGCGCCGACCCGTTCGGCCAGTCGCGCCCACTTGCGCCGCTGCGCCGCCTCTAGGTCGTCGTCCTCGCCCCAGATCGCCGAGGAATAGCTCATCGTCGGGTCGAGCCAGGCTGCGTAGAAGTCGTTGCCGAGGTCGTAGTGCGCGTGGATGTTGCGCTCGGCGCCTTCGGGCGTGTTGCGGTTCATCCAGTGCGCGAGCCGCGCGGCCCAGCGGAACGGCCCACGTGCGCGGCCGGTGTCGCCCAGGGCGTCGCCATTGGCCATGAACAGCGCGAAGATCGGCACCGGATCGGGGCTGTCCCACTCGCCCGCTTCCCAGGCCTGATACCAGCCGATCGAGCCGTTGGTGGCGAGCCGCATCAGCGCGCGCCAGTCGTGGATCGTCACCTCGGCATCGAATCCGGGCGCCCTTCCGCCGACCACCCGCGTGGTGCCGTCGGGCAGGCGGCCGGTGATCGATCCGCTTTCGAGCCCTGCATCGACGCGATCGAGAATCTTGTGGAAGCCCGGCGCGAACAGGCGCGCAAGCAGGCCTGGGCTGCGCTCGAACCGCGCGCCGCCGGTGAGGAGGGTTTCGCCCCTGCCTATCCCCTCTGCCTTCATGCCGTTCCTATGGACCCGGGCAAACTGCGGTTCAAGCATGAGATCCCGCGCGAACGGCAGTGCGCAACCCGATGCGATCATGCTAGAATACCGCGGCGATGCGAGGGGAGTTACCGCGATGAGCAGTCCGTTGATGCGCAACATCCTGGCGGTCGTGGCCGGGCTGGTCGCCGCCATGATCGCGATGGCGATCGTCCAGGCGATCAGCGATGCCATGCTGCCTCCCCCGCCCGACCTCGCGGGGGTGGACGATCCGGCGCAGGCGATGGACCTGATTCCGATCGAGGCGCGGATCGCGGTCGCGCTCGCCTGGTTTCTCGGCGCGCTGGCGGGCGCCTGCGCCGCGATCGCGGTATCGCGGCGCGTGCTCCCCGCCTGGATCGTCGGGCTCCTGATCGCGCTGCTGGGCGTGTGGAGCACGCGGATGGTTCCGCATCCCGACTGGCTCCTTGCGGCCAGCGCGGTCTTGCCGCTCGTGGCCGTTCTCTTCGCCAAACGGCTGATGATCCGGCAGATCGAGGCGCTCTAGGGGTCGAGGGAACGGCCCACCCGGCCACGGGTTGCCCCTGCAATGGACGAGCTCTCCCGCGAAACCCCTCACCTTCCGGCAGAGACGATCCGCCTGCCGGAGCGCGGGTTCACGATCGACCGGCGCAAGGCGCTGATCGCCGGCGCCCTGTGCTGGACGGGCTTCGCGGTCATCGTCTGGCTCGTCGCGAACGGAGGCACCGAAGCCTTTGACCGCGTCGGGCTCCTTTCCGGGCGTAGCGGCACCGAGCTGGCGCTTGGCGGGCCGGCGCTCGTGCGCGAGATCGTGCGCGACATCACCGCGCTTGGCGGCGTGTTCCTGCGCAATCTGTTCGCGATCGGCGCGGTCGTCGCGCTGCTGTTCCTCCGGCTGAAACGCGAGGCCGTGCTGTTCGCAATGACCGTCATTACGGGATGGTTGGTCAACGCAGCGCTAAAGTTCGCGGTGGGGCGTGAGCGACCCCAGATCGTCCCACATCTGATGGACGCGAGCGGCCAGAGCTTCCCTTCCGGCCACAGCTTCAACGCGGCCTTAGTCTACATCGCGATGGCCCTCGCCTTCGCCGCGCTGAGCCGCCGGCAATCCGTGCGCTACACCGTGATCGGCGCTGCCATGCTGATCTCGGCCATGGTCGCATGGAGCCGCGTGATGCTCGGCGTCCATTTCCCGAGCGACGTGATCGCTGGCTGGCTCGGAGGCGCGGGCTGGGCCTTCATGGCCGCAGCGCTGCTGTACCGGCCGGCAAAGGCGGCGGCGGAGAGCGATCAGCTTGCCCTGCCCGTCAGGAAAGCGGCTCGCACGTCACATCGGGCAACGCGACACTGAAGCGATTCCGCGCCCGCGGATCGTAGAAGCGCGCGTCGCGGATCACCATGGAACCGTCCTGCGCACGCTCGGCGAACGGCGCTCGGGACCAGAATAAAAAGGCGTCGAGATCGGGACTGGTCAGCCGCAGCGCTTCCACGTCAGGCCAGCGGCACCGCCGGTCCGAGATCGCTCGGAAGGGTGGAAACTCGCTATCGTGGTCCCGCACCGACCAGTCATTCGGTTCGCCAAGGATTGTATCGCGCTGCCAAAAGGCCAAAGGCACCGGACTTGCTATAACCGTCTCACCACTGGTTCCGGTGATCGTCTCGTCAAACCATGTAATCGCGCCGTTCAGGCCAACGTACGCAAGCGCTCCCGCAATCGCGATCCGTGCCGGCCGGCGCCACTCCCCGCCGCACCTCTCCCGCCGCAGCGAGAGCCAGGTGGCAAAGCCCATCAGCGCCCACAGCCACACGTCGATGATGAACAGTACGTCGCCGTAGAACCAGCGGCTCGAGAACGGCTCGAGCAGGCGAATGCCATAGCTGTTCAGCCAGTCGAGCGCAGGGTGCGACAGGCAGGCGATGAAGCTGAGCGCGTAGAGCCAGCCGAAATGCACCGGCAGTCGCCCCTCCGGCCGCCGCCCACGGCTCGCCTGCCGTCGGTCGAACCACCAGAGCGCGCCTGCAAGGATCAAGGGCAGCAGCACCCAGGCGATCGGCCCATGCGTGATCCCGCGCCGAAACCCGAGATGCTCCACCCCGTCGAGCCAGAAGAAGCACGCCGCGTCGACGTCCGGCAGGTTCGCGCCGATAATCAGCGCCGGCATCGCCAGACCCGTCTTCCGCTTGAGCCCCGCCTGCCCGATCAGCGCCCCGACCAAGCTATGCGTTAGATTGTCCACCGGCCTTCATCCCCCAGCGTAGCACAGGGGCCGGGACACGGCCCGCGAACCCCCGCCGAGACTGCACTACTCGGCTCGCAGTGTTGTCAATCCGTGACAGATCAGGCCCGCTATCGGGCAGGAAGTCCGCGCAGTCAGGGACGACCTCGCATCTGCGGGTCGCCGCCCTGGTCCGGCGTGCGCGTACCGATCGGGTCCTGCGCAGTGCCAGGCACGGTCCAGGTCTGGCCCTTGCCGAGGAGCTTGGCGAGGTCCGCGGTCTTGCCCTCGCTCGCCCTCGCCCGCTCTTCGATGACGGCGGTTTCGAAGGTCGGGCGCGGGTCGTCGTAGAGGACGCCGAGAGCCATGGGGAACGGACCGAACGGCATTTCGACCAGCATGTGCGCGATCGAACGGTTGGTGGCGTCGTGCACCAGCACCTCGGCCGCCTGCCAGTCGCCGTCCACCACGTCGACCACCTTGAGCTCCAGCCGGTCGCGGTCGAGCGCGATGCCCCTGGTGCCGCCAGCGAACAGCATCGGTTCGCCGTTCTCGAGCCAGAGCTGCCGGTCCTCGGCACCCTTGGGCGCGGCGAAGTCGTTGAACACGTCCTTGTTGTAGACGATGCAGTTCTGGAAGATCTCGATGAAGGCGGCACCCTGGTGCGCGTGGGCGGCCTTGAGCACGTCAGGCAGGTTCTTCGATACGTCGAATCCGCGGCCGACGAAGCGCGCGCCCGATCCGAGCGCGAAGGCGGCGGGCCGCGCCGGGTGGTCGTAGGAGCCGAGCGGGGTCGAGGGCGACTTCGTCCCCTCGCGGCTGGTCGGAGAATACTGGCCTTTGGTCAGGCCGTAGATCTCGTTGTTGAACAGCATGATCTGCATGTTCACGTTGCGCCGCAGCACGTGCATCAGGTGGTTGCCGCCGATCGACAGCCCGTCGCCGTCCCCGGTCACGAGCCAGATGTCGAGATCGGGGTTGGCCAGCTTCACGCCCGTCGCCACTGCCGGCGCGCGGCCGTGGATCGTGTGGAAGCCGTAGCTTTCCATGTAGTACGGGAAGCGGCTCGAACAGCCGATGCCGGAGATGAACACCGTGTTCGCCGGGTCCGCGCCGAGCTGCGGCAGCGTGCGCTGCACGGCCTTGAGGATCGCATAGTCGCCGCAGCCCGGGCACCAGCGAACTTCCTGGTCGGTCTCCCAGTCCTTGAGCGTGGTCTGGATAGGGGTCATGTCGTTCATCGTGCAACCTCCCCAGCCCGTTCGGGCTGAGCCTGGCGAAGCCCCGCGCTTTTTTCGAACGCGGCGCTGAAAGAAGAAGAAGAGCGGCCCCTCGGCAAGCTCAGGGCGAACGGGCGGAGGGGGCGGCTCACTGGTTCACCGCCCCGGTGTCCGATCCCTCGCCCGGGAGCGCGGCGTCGTCGCCGTGGAAGGGGGCATCGGGATAGCTACCGTCATCATGGCCGGATTCGGATATCGGCAGTTGCTGCTCGTTCGCCGGAATCTCGCCGCCTTCGTTGCCAGGGACGTCGTCGAAGTACTTGCCGATCGCCTCTTCCAGTTCAGCGATCTGAAACGGCTGACCGCTGGTCTTCGTCAGCGGCTCGGCGTCGACCAGGAACTGGTCGCGCAGGACCGTCTTGAACTGGCCGGTGTTCATCTCGGGCACGAGCACCTTGTCGAACCCTTTGAGCAGCGCGCCTAGATTGGCCGGCAGCGGCCAGATGTGGCGCACATGGATATGGCTGACGTCCAGCCCCTTCCGCCGCGCGCGGCCCACAGCCTGGTGGATTGGGCCGTAGGTCGAGCCCCAGCCTACCACCGCGAGCGTGCCGGTCGGCTCGCCGAGCGCGACCTCCTGGTCGGGCACCGCGATGCGATCGACCTTCGCCTTGCGGGCGTCGGTCATCCGCTGGTGATTGTCGGGCGAGTAATCGATGTTGCCGGTCAGCTCGTGCTTCTCGATGCCGCCGATGCGGTGCAGCAAGCCCGGCGTGCCTGGCTTGATCCACGGCCGCGCGCCTTTCGCGTCGCGTTTGTAGGGCAGCAGCCGGTCGCCGTCGTTCTTCTCGGTGAGGAACTGCACCGGGAACTTCTCATAGCTCGCCGGATCCGGCACTTTCCACGGTTCGGCCGCATTGGCGATGTAGCCATCGGTCAGGAGCATAACCGGGGTCATGTACTGGACCGCGATGCGGCATGCCTCGATCGCGCATTCGAACGCGTCGGACGGGCTGCGGGCGGCGATCACCGGCATCGGCGCGTCGCCGTTGCGGCCGTAGACCGCCTGGTACAGGTCGCTCTGCTCGGTCTTGGTGGGAAGGCCGGTGGACGGTCCGCCGCGCTGCGAGTTGACGATCACCAGCGGCAGCTCGGTCATGATCGCCAGGCCCATCGCCTCGCCTTTGAGCGCGATGCCCGGGCCGGACGACGACGTCACTCCCAATTGCCCGGCGTAGCTCGCGCCGATTGCGGCGCAGATGGCGGCGATCTCGTCCTCCGCCTGGAAGGTGGTGACGCCGAATTCCTTGAGGCGTGTGAGGTGGTGCAGGATCGCACTCGCCGGCGTGATCGGATAGCCGCCGAAGAACATCGGCAGCTCGGCGAGCTGCGCGCCCGCGACGAGACCGAGCGAAACCGCCTCGGCCCCCGTGATCGTGCGGTAGAGCCCCGGCGCGCTCGGCACGGGAGCTACGTGGACCTGCTTGAGCGGCCCCGAAAGCTCCGCCGTCTCGCCGTAGGCATGACCCGCATCGAGCGCGGCGATGTTGGCGTTGGCGATATCGGGCTTGCTCTTGAACTTGGCGCGCAGCCACTCGTGCAGCGGCTCGCGCGGACGGTCGAACATCCACAGCGCGAGGCCGAGGGTCCACATGTTCTTGCTGCGCAGCGCGTCCTTGTTGCCGAGGCCGAACGGCTTGACCGCCTCGATCGTCAGCGCGCTGATGTCGAACGCGAGCACGTCGTACTTCGCCAGGCTGCCGTCCTCGAGCGGATTGCTGTCGTACTTCGCCTTGTCGAGGTTGCGCTTGGTGAACTCACCGGTGTCGGCGATGATCAATCCGCCAGGCTTCAGTGCCGCCAGGTTCACCTTGAGTGCCGCTGGGTTCATCGCGACGAGCACGTCCGGCGCGTCGCCCGCGGTGTTGATCTGGCGGCTGCCGAAGTTGATCTGGAACGCCGAAACGCCGAACAGCGTCCCCTGCGGCGCGCGTATTTCGGCCGGAAAGTCGGGGAACGTCGCGAGATCGTTGCCCGCCAGCGCAGTCGAGAGCGTGAACTGTCCGCCGGTCAGCTGCATGCCGTCGCCGGAATCTCCGGCGAAGCGCACCACGACGGCTTCTGGGGTTTCCGCGTCCAGCGGCGTATCGGCGGCCTGCGTAGCCATCGGAATTCCTTCTTGCGCGTCGCGTGTCGGCGCATTCGTTTCAGGCGGTGGCACGTATGCACGGCAACCCGCACCCGCAATGAAGTTTTTCTCCCCCGGGGCAAAAATGTCGAGTGGAAAAGCACCGGCTGGGCGCTAGGATTGCGAAAAGCAACCGATCGCGGGGAGGGAACGATGGCCGATACCCAACACTACGTGCGCCAGGACGTGCGCGGATTTCTCGATATGCTCGAGCAGATGGGCCGTCCCGGGGTAGAGGAATTGCCGGTCGAGGAAGGCCGCGAGGGAATGCGCATGCTCGGCGCGCTCGCGGAAGCCGAGCCGCGCCAGCTGCCCGTGATCCGCGACGTCACATGTCCGGGACCGACGGGCGACATTCCGCTGCGCTTCTACGACACCAAGGAAACCCGCGCTCCCGGCCCGTGCGTGGTGTTCATCCATGGCGGCGGGTTCACGATCGGCGATCTGGAGGTCTATCATTCGCTGTGCACCGAAATCTGCCACCAGCTCGACCTGCCGGTGGTCTCGATCGATTACCGCCTCGCGCCTGAGCACCCCTTCCCCGCCGCGCCCGACGACTGCGAGGCAGCGGCACGCTGGATCGCTTCGAGCCCGGCGGAGCTCGGCCGGCAATTCACTGGCCTCGTCATCACCGGCGACAGCGCGGGCGGCAACCTGACGATCGTCACCACCAACCAACTCTGTGCCCGGCCGGCGAAGGTGCCGGTGATCGTGCAGGCACCGATCTACCCGGTCGCGGACGACATCCGTGAGCACCAGAGCCTCAAGGATTTCTTCGAAGGCTTTTTCCTGACCGGGGCAGCGATGGCCTGGTTCACCGACAACTACGGCGGCGATCCGAGCGATCCGCGCCATACCCCGATGGCCGGAGACTGCTCCGGAGCACCGCCGACGGTGCTGTGTACCGCCGGCCTCGACCCGCTGCGCGACTCCGGCCGGAGCTACGCCGCGCATTTGATTCAGCAGGGAACCGAAGTCTGCTACCTCGAATTTCCTGGCATCATTCATGGCTTTACCACCTTGCGCAAGGCGATCCCCAGCGGGCAGAAGGACCTCGATTCCTTTCTCGCCGCGATCAGGCTGATGCTCGAGCGGCACGCAAACTAAGGCACGAAAACACATGGACGAACTCGGCTACCGCCCCTGCGTCGGGGTCATGCTGGTCAACGCCGACGGCAAGGTCTTCGTCGGTCGCCGTATCGACAACAAGGAGGGCGACTGGTGGCAGATGCCCCAGGGCGGGGTCGACGAGGGCGAGGACCTCGCCGCCGCCGCACTGCGCGAACTGGCCGAGGAGACCGGCGCAGGGGCCGAACACGTCACGATCCTCAAGCGGATGGAGGAACCTGTCCGCTACGACCTGCCGGAGGAGCTGATGGGCAAGCTCTGGGGCGGAAAATACCGCGGGCAGGAGCAAGTCTGGTTTCTTGCGCGCTTCGGCGGCAGCGATGCCGATATCGACCTCGAGGCTCACGATCCGCCCGAGTTCTGCGACTGGAAATGGGTCGAACCCGAGCAACTTCCCGAGCTGATCGTGCCGTTCAAGAAGCGCGTCTATCGCGCCGTGGTGGAGGCTTTCCGCGAGCTGGTATAGCGCGCGCGTCCCGCACGGGCATGGCTCGCAAACCGATCAGTTCGCCTTGCTCACCTGCGTTTCGGGCAAAACCGATTCGGCGGCGAGCACCGGAGTACGGGGGCCACGCTGGATCGTCGCCGCGAGCTGGCGTGTTTCGGGGCAGCCTTCACCGCACATGCTCCTGAGCTTGGCCAGGTTGGCCTTCGCCTTCTCGATCGCGCCCTTCTCCAGCAAGGCTTCGCCCTCGCCCGAGATCGCTGCGAGATTACCCGGATCGCGCGCCAGCGCCTCGCGGTAGTAGTGGATCGCCTTGCCCTGCAGACCCTCCGAACGCGATGCCCGGGCGAGTTCGAGGAAGATCGACGTATAGCCCGGATCGACTGCCAGGGCGGCCTCGAACGCATCGATGGCGCGCTGCGGCTGGTCGGCGGCGAGCGCCGCGCGGCCTTCCGCAATCAATGCCGCCGCGCGTGGATCGGCTTCGCGTTCCGCTCCCACCCCCACGCTTGCGGTAAGCGCAACGGCCAGCGAAAGGGCAACGGCTGCGGGGGCAAAACGCATGATCAACTCCTGGTAGGCCCGGGCACTTGCAGATGGTTCCTCTGCCATAGTGCCGCCGGTTAACACGGCAAGGCTGCACGCGCGATGAAAAATCCGTCCGTTTGGTCGTGGAACGGCGTCAGGCGCACGCCGCTCCCCCGCGTTCGGCCGAGCGGAAGATCGGGCGGGTCGGCCCGCCATTCCGGGTTTCCGGCAAGGAAATGCGCGATGCGATCCGCGCCCTCGATATCGAGCAGCGAACAGGTGACGTAGACGATCCGCCCGCCCGGCCGCACGAGCCGGGCAGCGAGACCGAGCAGCCGGTCCTGCGTGTCTGAAAACCGCGCGAGTTGCGCCGGGTCGAGGCGCCAGCGCGCCTCCGGATTGCGGCGCCACGTACCGGTGCCGGAGCATGGCGCATCGACCAGCACCGCATCGGCCGCACCCGCGAACCGCTCGAGCGACTCCATCTCGCGGCCCGGGTTCAGCAGCAGCGTCTCGATCATTCCGGCGCCGGCCCGCTCCGCCCGCGGCGCAAGGTTCGCAAGCCGCGCGCGGTCGGTGTCGCTTGCGATCAGCGTGCCGCGGTTCTGCATTGCGGCCGCCATCGCCAGAGTCTTTCCACCCGCCCCTGCGCAGAGGTCGATCACAGTCTCCCCCGGCCGAGCCTCCACGGCCATGCAGGCGAGCTGGCTGCCGTGGTCCTGGATCTCGACCAGTCCCTCGCGGTACGCGGGCCACTGATCGACCGAAGTGCCCGCGGGAAAGCGCAATGCGTTAGGCGCGACGAGCGGTTCGCCATGTTCGGGCAGGTCGATGCTTTCGCGGCCCGCCTTGAGCGTGTTGATCCGCAGATCGAGCGGGGCGCGGTCCAGCAGGGCAGCAGCTTCCTCTCCCGCGATCCCGGAACCAGCGAGCGCCTCGACCAGCCATTGCGGCGCGAGACCGGGCGGCGCACCGACTTCGCCGCTGGCGAGCGGCGCCGGGCCGTGGGGCGAACCGTCGAAAAGCTGCAGGATCGCTTCGTCCTCCGCGCCGAGCGCGATCATCGCCGCACGGCCGCTGGACGGGACCGGCCCGCAAACGCGGATCGCCCGGTAGACAAGCTCGCGCACCGCGCGCCGGTCCTTGCTCCCGGCATACCGGCGCTGGCGGAAGTAATCGACGATCAGCCGGTCGGCAGGCGGACCCTTGCCTTGTGCTGCCATGATGACGGTATCGAGCAGCTCGATCGCGGCCTGTACCCGTGCGGCGGGTGTCATGTATGTGAACCCTGGCGCGGGCTGGAGCCTCCCTTGGAAGCCGAAGGTTTGGCCGCCCGATGCTGCAACCTTCGCTGAGGCTTACACGAGGAGCGCCCCACCCTCATCGCGTCGGATAATTCGGCGCCTCGCGGGTGATGGCGACGTCGTGCACATGGCTTTCGCTCAGCCCTGCGTTGGTGATGCGGACGAACTTCGCGCGCGTGCGCAGATCGTCGATCGTCGCGCTGCCGGTATAGCCCATCGCCGCCTTGATGCCGCCGACGAGCTGGTGGATCACGTCGGCCGCGGGGCCTTTGAACGGCACCTGCCCCTCGATCCCCTCGGGCACCAGCTTCATCGCCGACACGTCCTGCTGGAAGTACCGGTCGGCACTGCCGCGCGCCATCGCGCCGACGGAGCCCATGCCGCGATAGGCCTTGTAGCTGCGCCCCTGGTAGAGGAATGTCTCGCCCGGGCTCTCGGCCGTGCCCGCAAGCATCGAGCCGACCATGACGGTCGAGGCACCCGCCGCCAGCGCCTTGGCCGCGTCGCCACTGGTCCGCAGGCCGCCGTCGGCGATCACCGGAACGCCCGACTTCGCCGCCTCTTCCGCGCATTCCATGATCGCGGTGAGCTGCGGCACGCCCACGCCCGCAACGATCCGCGTGGTGCAGATGGAGCCCGGGCCGATGCCAATCTTCACCGCATCCGCCCCCGCGTCGATCAGCGCACGCGTCGCTTCCGCCGTCGCGACGTTGCCGGCGACGATCTGCACGGAATTCGAAAGCGTCTTCGCCTTCTCCACCGCGCGGGCGACGTCCTTGTTGTGACCGTGCGCGGTGTCGATAATGACCACGTCGACTTCGGCGTCGACCAGCGCCTGCGTCCGCTCGAAACCCTTGTCCCCCACGGTCGTCGCCGCGGCAACGCGCAGGCGTCCGCTGACGTCCTTGGTCGCATTGGGATAGTTCACGGCTTTCTCGATGTCCTTGACCGTGATCAGCCCGATGCAGCGATAATCCTGATCGACCACCAGCAGCTTCTCGATTCGCCGCTGGTGGAGCAGGCGGCGCGCTTCGTCCTGCCCGGTGCCGAGCGGCACAGTGGCGAGATTGTCGGTCGTCATCAGCTCGCGCACCGGCTGCTGCGGGTTTTCGGCGAAGCGCACGTCGCGATTGGTCAGGATTCCGACCAGCTTGCCGCCGCGGTCGGTCACCGGAATGCCGCTGATCCGGTGCTGCGTCATCAGGGCCTGCGCCTCCCCCAGCGTGGCTTCGGGCGAAATCGTGATCGGATTGACCACCATGCCGCTCTCGAACCGCTTGACCGCTCGTACCGCGGTGCACTGCTGCTCGATGGTGAGATTGCGGTGGAGCACGCCGATCCCGCCGAGCTGCGCCATGACGATCGCCATGTCGGCCTCGGTCACCGTGTCCATCGCGGCGGACAGCACGGGGATGTTGAGCGCGATGTCGCGCGTCAGCCGCGTGCTAGTGTCCGCCATAGACGGGAGGATGTCGCTTTCGGCCGGACGCAGGAGCACGTCGTCGAAGGTAAGGCCGAGGGGGATGTCGATCGAAGCCACGTAAAATTCTTTCGCCGGGAGAATCGTGGCGGCCCATGTAACCGCATGTACCGGCCCCCGCTAGGGGTGAGCGGCAATTTATGGAGCTCTGACCGAATAAGCGTCGAGGCTCGCAAAATGCCGCACCAGCGCGAGGTGCAGCAGCACGTCCTCCGCTGCGCCGCCCAACTGTATCGCATCATCAGCATCGGCTGCACGGTGATAGCGGTCCCGCATGTAGGCTTCCATCGCCTCGCGGTCCGCGAAAGCGCTGGAGACCATCAGCGCAGGCACGTCGTGCTGGAGCAGCGCCCATCCATCCTGACGGCGGACGTAGCGGTTGGCATATTGGTGATCGCCCGGCTTGCGCTCAAGCTTCGCAATGATCCGTTCCACATCCCGGTCCAGGGCGGTCATCCCGTGGCCCACAATGGCGACCGGGCCTCCACGCGGGGCGACCGCGATCGTGTCGATGTTCAACGCAGCGACGATGGTCTCGAGCGGCAGGGGCGGGTCCTGGGCGAACGCCCGCACCCCCAGCAGCCCCCACTCCTCGGCGGTGGTCGCGAGAAAGTAGACGTCGCGGTCGAGCTGCGGCGCCTGCGCAAGCCGCCGGGCAATGGCACTGAGCACCGCCAGGCCACTGGCATTGTCGACCGCGCCGTTACAGATTTGGTCGGTCCCCTGCCCTTCGGCACAGCGCCCGAAGTGATCCCAATGGGCGAGCAGGAGCACCGTGCCGGCGTCGGGCTGCTTGCCGGGGAGGCGCGCGATGAGGTTGTGCGTGCGCACTTCGCGCGACAGCGATACCGCCTCGAAGCGCGCCTCGATCTCGAGCGGAACCGGACGGAAGCTCTCCCCTCTCGCGGCTGCCGCGAGCGCGGCGAAACGCTCTGCCCCCAGCAGGATCTCCGCGCCCTCTTGCGAAAGGAGGCCGTCGAGCTGTGCACCGTCATCGGTTTCCGCGAGACGGTAGGCGCCCTTGCTCCGCCAGAAGGCTAGTTCGGTGAGCTCGGCAGCGTCGGGCACGATCGCGAGTACGGCGGCCGAGCCTTTCTCCAGCAGCGCCTCGCGCTGCTCGGCCTGGCGCGGATGGTCCCACAGCATGACCGCGATGCGGCCTGCAAGCTCGGAGCGGTCGAGGTTCTCCCCCTCACGCCCCACGAACACGGCCGGGCTGCGTTCGAGCAGCGAGCGGCGGCCGGACGTGTAGAGATGGATTGCCCCGTCGGGCAACGCGATCCTGCGTTTGCCGCGGAAGAATCTCGCCTCGAACCGTTCCGGCGTGATGAGTTGCAGCGCGACCGGCGCAAACCAGGGGTGCGCCGGATCGTTCGTACCGGATTCGAGCCCGATCGCCTGCCATGTCTGCGCCAGGTAGCGCAGCGTCTTCGCTTCCCCGTCCGTGCCCGGGCGGCGGCCTTCGAACCCGTCGCTCGCCAGAACGGCAATATCGGCGGCAAGTTCGCTTTCGATCGCATCCAGACTGTCGCCGGGCGCGGAAACCATTCGCGCAGGGGCACAGCTCCAGAGGGCGGCTGCCACCAGAATCATCGCCCAACGATGCATGTGCGCCCCCGCCCGCACCGGCCGGCTACTCGGCCGTCCAGCCGCCATCGATGCTCCAGTTGGCACCGGTGACGTTGCCCGCTTCCTCGCGGCACAGGAATACGGCAAGCGCACCGATTTCCACAGGCTGGACGAACTTCTTGGTCGGCTGCTTGGCTAGCAGCACGTCGTTGATCACGTCTTCGCGGGAGAGACCGCGCGCCTTCATCGTGTCGGGAATCTGGTTCTCCACCAGCGGCGTCCAGGCGTAACCCGGGCTGACGCAGTTCGCCGTCACTCCGCTCCGCGCCAGTTCCAGCGCGATGGTCTTCGTGAAGCCGTCGAGCCCGTGCTTGGCGGCGACATAAGCGCTCTTGAACGGCGATGCGGTCTTCGAATGCGCGCTCGCCACGTTGACGATCCGCCCCCAGCGCTGCGCGTTCATGTGCGGCACCGAGCGGCGCACCGTGTGGAATGCTGCGGTCAGGTTGAGCGCAACGATCGCGTCCCATTTCTCGACCGGGAAGGATTCGACGGGTGCGACGTGCTGCATCCCGGCATTGTTGACGAGGATGTCGATCGGCCCGGCCGCATCCATCAGCGCGTCGCACCCTTCGCGGGTGGTCAGGTCCGCCGCCACATGCTGCGCGCGGAGCTCGTCGCAGAGCCGGGCGATGTCGGCTTCCTCTCCGAAGCCGTTGAGCACCATATCCGCCCCTTCCGCCGCCAGCGCGCGCGCGACTGCGAGGCCGATGCCTGACGTCGACCCGGTCACGAGCGCACGCTTGCCTGAAAGGAACATTCGATACCCCCTGCGGATTGATGCGCGAAGCCTTGCGCAAACCGCTCTTGCCGGCAAGTCTGCGCCTGTCCAGACATACTATCGTCGGACGCCCTCGGGGAGAAGAATTCATGAGGCTCAACCGGTTCGATCCGCGCAATATTCGCGTACGCCAGGGTGGCGGCGGCCGGTTTCCCGGCGGCGGTGGAGGCAAGGTCGGGTGCGGCACGCTGGTGATCGTGATCGTGGCCGCGCTCGTGTTCGGGGTGGACCCGGGCCAGATGCTCGGCACGATCGACAGCGTCCAGCAGAGCGCGCCATCCAGACAGCAACCGCAGTCGAACCTGTCGGACACCCAGATCTGCGAACAGAACGAATACGCTCTCGAGGCCTGCAACGCGCTCGATTCGCTGAACCGCACGTGGCAACCCGAGTTCGAGCGCGCGGGGATCGCGTTCGAGGATCCGTTGCTCACTTTTTATGTCGGCGGCACCAACTCCGGCTGCGGCGGTGCGTCGAGCGCGATGGGCCCGTTCTACTGCCCGGCGGATCACGGCATCTACATCGACACGAGCTTTTATGACACCCTTGCGCGCGAGCTTGGTGCCGGAGGAGATTTCGCGCGTTATTACGTCATGGCGCACGAGTACGGGCATCACATCCAGAACCTGACGGGGCTCGCCGCCCAGGTGCGCAGCGCGCAGTCGCAAAACCCGGGCCGTGCCAACGAGCTGCAGGTGCGGATGGAGCTGCAGGCAGACTGCTATGCCGGCGTCTGGGCCGGCAAGAACCGCAACCTGATCGATCCGGGCGACATGGAGGAAGGACTGCGCGCTGCGAGCGCGATCGGGGACGATACGCTGCAGCGCCGAGCCGGACAGCAGGTGAGCCCCGAAAGCTTCACCCACGGCTCGAGCGCCCAGCGCACCGAAGCGCTGCAGCGCGGAATGAAGCAGGCCGATGACAGTGTGTGCGATGCCTATTTCGACATGCGCTAAGGCGCTCGCGCTGGCCTCGGTCCTGGCCGGCGCGCCGCTCGCGGCGCGGGACCAGGCGAACGTGCGCGACCGCGATCCGGACATGGCGGACATCGCCACCACGCCGCTTACCGATCTCAACCTCGCAAAGGATCCGATTCCGGAGATCCTGCTGGCCGCGGCGCAGTCGCCTTACGCGAACGAAGGGCTGGACGAGTGCGGCGAAGTCGAAGGCGCGATCGCCCAACTCGATGCTGTGCTCGGCGCCGACCTCGACGTTGCCGACGAGGACCGCGACGACATCTCCGTCGGCCGTATCGCCAAGAGCGCGGTCGGGTCGTTCATCCCCTTCCGCAGCATCGTGCGCGAGATCACCGGCGCCGCCGACCATCAGCGCGAGTTCGAGGCGGCGATCGTCGCCGGCCTGATCCGGCGCGGCTATCTGAAAGGACTGGGCCAGCAGATGGGCTGCGCCTATCCGGCCCGGCCCGCATTCGCGAAGATCAACGTGACGAAAGATAATCAGGTCGAATGGCCCGAGATCGGGCTCACATTCGACAACGGGAGTTCGGCAGCGGCAGCCGATGTCGAGAATGCGAAAGCCGCAAACGAAGGGACCCGGGGGATCACCTTCGTTTCCGAGGAAGTCGTGCAACCAGTGGGCGGTTGAACCGCCGCGACCTAGTTCTTCGCGGCCATCCGCGCGATCGATTCATCGAGAGAGCTCAGCACGCGTGCGCGCATCTCCTCGGACAGCGCTCGATCGCGGGCGATCTCCGCTCGGGCTTCGCGCAAGCCGCGCATCGCTTCGGCGCTGATCGCAGCCGTGCAGACCCGGATCACCTGCCGTCCATCCTCGGAGCTCTCGTGGACCACCTCGGTGCCGCGGCAGCCCTCGATCACCCGCGGGACCTCCGGCATGTCGGCCAGAGCGATGCGCACTTCGTGTCCGATACGCTCGCCCAGGCTGGCGAGTTCGCTGAGTTCGCCAAACTCGTTCTCGAATTCTTCAAGTGCCTTGAGGTGAGCTGCTCGCGCTTCGGGAGAGAGGCGCGGAACACTGCCTTCCCAGGTCGCGCGATCACCATGCAGCTTGACGACCATCGGCTTCCCCTTGTGGTCACCATCGAGCCGATGGACGACGATGTGGCGTGGCTCGCCGTCGGGGTGATCGCCGACGACCTTGAGCGGAAGCGGTGCCGGCGGAGCGGGAGGCGCCGGGGGAGCGGGCGGAGGCGGCGGCACGTCGGCAGGAGCGGACGGCGCAGCGGGCGGCTCGGGCGGCTCCGGTAGGGTTATGGTTTCCGCATAGCTGATCGAAGCGGTCAGCGGCAGGGCGAGAAGCCCGGCCGCAAGCAGCGCGCGCCCGGCCATGCGCCGACGCGGAGTGATCTCGGACATGGTCAGGCTCCTCAAACGGTGAATAATCGACTTATCGCCCAGGACAGGGCAGGCCATCGGTGCAGCGAGCGCGACCCGCGGTCCGGCAGCGAAGCTGGCGATGACCTGGCCGTAAGCCGCACGCGTCTCACGGTCGCTTGTCTCGACCACACGGGCGTCGCAGGCCGCTTCCTGATCGCGGCGCATGGCCTGCCAGCCGGCGTAGGCGAGCGGGTTGAACCAGTGCAGCGCGAACAGCGGCTGCGCGGCGAAGTTCGCCAGCAGGTCGCCTCCACGGTGATGGGCGAGTTCATGGGCCAGGGCCAGATCGCGCGCGGCACGGTCTCGCTGAGCCATGAAACCGGGCGGCAATGCCACGACCTTGTCGATTACGCCGAACGCGATCGGAGCGTTCGTCTCCGGCGTTTCCACCAGGCGGATCTTGCCCGCCTCGCCCACAGGGACCGCATCGGCAAGCAGCACGCGGCGCATCCGGTGGTACCCGGAAAAGCGCAGCCACAGGAACACCGCCGCGCCTGCGAGCCACAGCGCAAGCAGCGCCGCCGCCCAGGGGATTGTCGGCGACGCTGCCTCCACTGCTGCACCCATCCCGTCCAGGGCGGCAGCTCGATCGATGATGAGATAAGTTGCCTCGGAAGGCAGCGCGGCGGGTGTCGCCGGCGCTTCGGGCGCCAGCCAAGCCGGCAACGTGATCGGCGGCAGCAGCAGGCGCAGGAACGGCAGCAGCCATAGCCCGTAAGCGGCTTTCGCCCCGAAATGGCGCGCGACGGGGCGCCGCAGCAGGAGGACCAGCGCAATCAGCGCCGCAGTCCAGACGAGCGTATCGAGAAGCCAGCTCATTGCTTCAGCTCCCTTAGCAGTGCCTCGATCTCGGCGATATCGGCGTCGGTCAACGCCTCCTCCTGCGCTAGATGGGCGAAGAGCGGCGCCGCGCGGCCGCCGAACAGCCTATCCACGAGCCTGCGGGATTCCCCGCCCACGTAATCGTCACGCGCGAGGAGCGGGCTGTAGAGGAACCGCCGCCCGTCCGGCCTGGTCATGACCGCCTGCTTCGTTACGAGCCGCGAAAGCAGCGTCTTGACCGTCGGCAAGCTCCAGTCGCGCTCGGCACAGACCGCCTCGCACACTTCGGCGGCGGTCAGCGGGCTCCTCGCCCAGAGCGCTTCCATCACGGCGTGTTCTGCATCGCTGATACGTTCGGGCCGTTCGTCTTCTTCCGACTTCGCCACGAAAACCTCCCCGGCTTTGCGTCTACGTTCGTAGACCTGTCGACTACGCTTGTAAACATTAAGCGCAGATGAACCGATTGGCGCCTGCCGATGCTGCTGATAGAGCCGGGTCATGCGTCTGTCGGACTGCCACAATATCGGCGATCTGCGCCTGCTGGCCAAGCGCCGTCTGCCATGGCCGGTGTTCGACTACATCGACGGTGCGGCCGACGACGAGATCACCCGGGCACGCAACACCGCCGCATTCGACGAGGTGGACCTTGTGCCGAACGTGCTCGCCGGCGTGGCCGAGATCGACACGAGCTGCACGATCATGGGCCGCCGCAGCGCGCTGCCGCTGATGCTCAGCCCTACGGCGCTCCAGCGCGTGTTCCATTGGCAGGGAGAGCGCGCCGTCGCACGGGCGGCCGAGAGGTTCGGCCTGTGGTTCGGCATCTCCAGCCTCGCGACCGTGACCATCGAGGAGATCGCGTCACTCGTGTCAACACCCAAGCTGTTCCAGCTCTACGTCCACAAGGACGCAGGACTGAACGCCTCGATGATCGCGCGCTGCAGGGCGGCCGGGTTCGATGCCATGGCGCTGACTGTTGACACGATCGTCGCCGGTAAGCGGGAGCGGTGCGCGCGTAGCGGGTTCACCACCCCGCCCCGCTTCACGCCGAGCGCCCTCTGGTCCTACGCCACGCGGCCGCGCTGGGCGCTGGATTACGTTTTCCGCGAGAAGTTCCGTCTGCCCAATCTCGACACTCACGTCAGCGAGGGCACGGGCCGCGCAGTTTCGATCGCCGAATACTTCAACACGATGCTCGACACCGCGATGGACTGGGATACGGCCGCACGCATCCGGCAGGACTGGGGCGGCACGTTCTGCCTCAAGGGTGTAATGAGCGTGGCCGACGCGCGCCGCGCCGTCGAGATCGGGGCGGACGCGATCATGGTCTCCAACCACGGGGGCCGCCAGCTCGATGGCAGCCGCGCGCCGTTCGACCAGCTCGCGGAGATCGTCGATGCCGTGGGCGGCGAGATCGAGGTGATCTGCGACGGCGGCGTGCGGCGCGGGACACACGTGCTGAAGGCACTGGCGCAGGGCGCCACCGCAGCCTCGGGCGGACGGCTCTACCTCTACGCGCTGGCCGCCGCCGGTCAGGCGGGCGTGGAGCGCGCGCTCACGCTGCTCAAGGACGAGATCGAGCGCGGCATGCGCCTGATGGGCGTGACCTCCATCGAGCAGCTTGACCGCGAGATGCTGCGGCAGCGGTGAAAGTCAGGCATAGTCGCGGCATGTTCGGACGATTCGCCGCGCTCGCCCTGCCCTTCGCACTCGCCTCCGCCGCTTTCGCGCAGGAGACACCTGCGCCTCCACCTTCTCCGGCGGACGAGCCCGACACCACGCTCGTCGTGCTCGAGACGACGATGGGGGACATCACCGTTGCGATCGAGACCGAGCGTGCGCCGGTCACTGCTGCGAACTTCCTGCGCTATGTGGACGAGGACCGTTTCGACGGGATCGTCTTCTACCGCGCTATGCAGCTCGACTGGGGCGAGCAACCCAACGGACTTGTCCAGGCCGGCACGCAGCACGATCCCGAGCGCATCCTGCCCCCGATCGCGCACGAGCCGACCAGCGAGACGGGCGTGCTCCACACCGCGGGCGCGCTCTCCATGGCTCGAAATGAGCCGGGCACGGCCACCGGCGACTTCTCGATCATGCTGCAGGAACAACCGGGAATGGATGCCGATCCTACCTCGGAGGACCCCGAGCTGCGCGCCGGCTATGCCGCCTTCGGCCATGTCGTCGAAGGCATGGACGTCGTCCGCGCGATCTACGCCGCGCCGACCGATCCGAACAAGGGCGAAGGCTGGATGAAGGGCCAGATGCTGGCTGAGCCGGTGAAAATCATCGAGGCGCGGCGGGCCGAGGCCCAATAGAGCGATGCTCTAGGACCTCTATGGGCGATCACGATCCTTGCTCCAATTGAGTACGGACCCTAAGCTGCCTCACGCTGCTCCGGCGCGGCCGGCGCGGAGCGACACAAGCTTACCGTTTCGCTGACGAGCCGATCGCGGCCCCCACTCTTGGCCTTGTAGAGCAGCCTGTCGGCGGCGGCATAGAGTTCTCGGAACCCGGCTCCGGCCATGCCCCGCTGCGGGATTTCCAGCAGGCCCATGCTCGCGGTGACGGAACCACGCAGATCGGGAACCTCTTCCGCGATTCGGCGGGGGATCGCCTGTCGGCGCGCTTCCGCCCGTTCGCGGGACTTTGCCCCGCGGAGCAGCAGCACGAACTCCTCGCCGCCCATTCGCACCGCGAGGCAGTCCTCGTCCGGGTTCAGCGCTGCGGCAGCGGCGCATAGCGCCTCGTCACCGCGCGTATGACCGTAAACATCGTTGATCCGCTTGAAATGGTCGAGATCGAGCACGGCGAGCGCGCAGAAACCTGCCGCGTGCAACTCCTCGAAGCGCGGCTCGATCGCGCGGCGGTTCATCAGGCCGGTCAGCGCGTCACGCTCCGCCAGCCAGCCAAGACTCCGAGCCCTCTGCTGCGCGTCGTCGCGCTCGTCGCGTAGCCGCACCGCAGATCGTTCGTAGGCGATCGAGAGCGCGAAAGCGCCACTCGCGGATGTGTGGACCACTGCCACTATCAGATGAACCGGCAGCGTTCCGTCCAGAGGCAGATAACTCGTGAACCCGTCCAGAAAAGCAAGTCCTTCGACCACGCGGGCGGCAAAGGACAGAGCCATGACCCCGTAGGCGATTACCAGACCGTGACTTGAAACCGACGCGGGTTTGCGCTCCTGCCAGAAATGCCAGGCAACCGCACCGGCCTGAAGCGCCAAGACGACGTTGACGGCAGCGAAGACCAATCCTTCGTGGAACACGGCAGGCAAGGCAAACAGCCATCCGACGGCGCAGGCCGGCACCCAGAGGGCCCATGCCGTCGTTGGGCTGCCACTAAAAAGACGCGCGGCCCGCCAGCGCAGAGCAAAGCCGACGACCAGGAGCACATTCGGAATCGCTGCGAGCGTGGGCACCGCTGTGGGTAATGTCATGAACAGCGCGAGCGCGGTCGCCAGCACGAGGTTGGCCGCGATCCACACGGGCCAGTAGCGCTCGCGGCGCCGCTTGGCCCAGGCAGCGGCAAACCCGAGTGCCATCACCAGCAGGATGATCGCGTTGGCGCCGAAGAGCGTGAATACGTCCAAGTCTATCGATGTCGCTCGCGAGCGCCCCCTTGCTACGGTCGCGGGGGCCCTGCAGGTACAACCTTAAGAAATGTCGAAAGCTCGCAAGGGCCGTTTGCGTATCGGACGGGGGCCGCTCAGCACACTTCGGCCGTATTCTCCGGAATCGGTCCTGGCGGCGCGCGGGCAGGATGGCGATGGAATGGATCGGCGGCCAGCCGATGCCGTTCGCCGTAAGCCTGGCGCAGCACAGCGGCGAGGCGTGGATCGTAGGCCTCCAGATCCGCATGGTTCAGGATGCGCCGGCCATCGAATACCGCCAACCGGTTCGAATTGAACCAGAATTGGGTTCCTTCCGCCCAATATTCCTGCACCGTCGTGCTTGCGTACTCGTCCAGCCAAAGCCCCGTCTCGAGTGCTTCGGAATAGGCGGTTTCGACTTCGGCGTAGAGCTGCGGATCAGCGATGCGGATCGCATCGAGCACATTGTGCGCAAACTCGTGGACCAGGATCGTTTCGCCATAGTAGCGGCTCGAGCGTTTGCCGAGGACGTCCTCCTCCGCTCCGACGGTGTGTACGCCGCCGATGCCTCGGGCGCGGGCGTTCCAATACTCGCGGTCGGTCAGGCTTCCGATGCGCTCCTCGTAGTGCTTGCGTTCGCACCGGGTCAGCCGCGGATCGTCAGGCGCAGGCTTCGTCCAGTGCGCGTTTTCCGGCAGGTCGGTTATCGCCTCCTCTTCAGCGAGGATCGCGACGCGATAGCCCGTGCGCGCGAGAACCCCGGCAAGATCGGGACGATACGCCAGCATGTCCTCGATCATCGCACGAGCGCCGAGCAGGGCCCCGTCCGCTACCCGCGGGGATGCGACTATCGGAATGCCCTGGGCGCTGGCATACTTGGTGTAGAAGGGGTCGATCCCAAGCGGGTCCGGTGGAGGCGGCAGGGTGGCGGCACAGGAGCCGGCCGTGGCGACTGCAAACAAGGCCGCGGTCAGCGCCGGAAGGCTTCTTCCCAGGCCCATCCTATCACCGCAGGCGGCTCAGAGCCCGAACAGACGCTGTGCGTTGCCGTATCGGACCTTCGCCTTCTCCTCTTCCGTCAAGGGTAGCTGATCGAGCGCATCCAGCGTTCGTGACAACGACAGCTGTGGAAAGTCCGAGCCCAGCAGCAGATGGTCGACCCCTACGTTCCGCATCGTCCATACGAATTCGTCCTCGATCGGCGATCCAGACGCAAGAACAAGCGTGGCCGAAACGTCGAAATAGACATTGTCGGCGAACAGCCCGTCCGCAGTGCGGGCGAGCGCGAGAATGTTCCAGAAGCGAAAATCCAGCCCGCCCATGTGCGCGAAGACGAATGTCGTTCCGGGGCATGCCAGTGCGAGGTTGAACAGGTTCACGGCGTCGTTCGGCACGATCCCGGCATTGTCGATCAACACCGTGACGCCCAGATCACCAGCCCGCGTGACGAGGGTGGCAACCCTGGGATCGGTCACCTCGAAGCGCTGGGTATGCGGGTGGATTTTGAGAATCCTGACGCCGCGCTCGGCGACGCGATCGAGTTCAGCCAGCGCCGCCGCACCATCGTACGGATGAACGGTCGCAATCGGCAGAAGCTCGGGATTGGCGGCAGCCAGCGCGAGCAAGGCGTCATTGGCGGTACGAGTCGCCTCGATCTCGCCCGCGAGCGCCTGGTTCGGTCCGCCGAACCACATCGCGCCCAGACGATCCACCTCGATATCTTCCGCGTCGTTCTGCGCTTCGTAGGCGCGTAGCGAATCGGCACCCGCGTGGAGGTGAACATGCATGTCGAAGATCTTGTCCTGCGCCGCGGCCGGCGCTGTCGAAAGCAGCAAACCGGCCGCAAGCAGAAAGGGCTTCATCGGGTTCTTCTCCCGTTCCCGCCGCCGGCTCAGTACACCCGCTTCTTCGGCTTGATGTACTCCACATCATCGGTGAGCGTGTATTCGTGCACCGGGCGGTAGTCGATCTTCACCGCGCCGCCGTTTCCGCCCCAGCCTTCGAACCAGGCGACGGTGTGCTTCATCCAGTTGGCATCGTCGCGCTCGGGGAAGTCCTCGTGCGCATGGGCGCCGCGGCTTTCCTTGCGGTTCTCTGCCGAGGCGATGGTGACGTTCGCCTGCGCCATCAGGTTGTCGAGCTCGAGCGTCTCGATCAGGTCCGAGTTCCAGATCAGCGAGCGGTCGGTGACGTGGATGTCCTCCATCCGCTTGTTGACGTTGCGAAGCAGCTCGACGCCCTCGGACAGCAGCTTGCTGTCGCGGAACACCGCCGCGTGCTTCTGCATGTTCTTCTGCATCTCCGCACGGACTTCCGCCGTCGGCGAACCGCCGCTGGCGTGACGGAAATGGTCGAGGCGGGTCAGCGCGAGGTCGGCGCTGTCCTGCGGCAGTTCCTCATGGCTCGTGCCCGGCTTGATGATTTCCTTGAGGCGATGGCCAGTCGCGCGGCCGAACACCACGAGGTCGATCAGCGAGTTGGAGCCGAGGCGGTTCGCGCCGTGGACCGAGACGCAGGCTGCCTCGCCCACCGCGAACAGGCCGGGGACGACGGTTTCGGGGTCGCCGTCAGGCCCGATCGTCACGACCTCGCCGTGATAGTTACAGGGAATGCCGCCCATGTTGTAGTGGACCGTGGGCGTGACGGGGAGCGGCTGGCGCGTCAGGTCCACGCCGGCGAAGATCTTGCCGCTCTCGGTAATGCCCGGCAGGCGCTCGGCGAGCACCTTGGGATCGATATGATCGAGGTGGAGGTAGATGTGATCCTTCTCCGGCCCGACGCCGCGGCCCTCGCGCATCTCCAGCGCCATCGAGCGGCTGACGACGTCGCGGCTCGCGAGGTCCTTCGCGCTCGGGGCATAGCGCTCCATGAAGCGCTCGCCTTCGCTGTTGGTGAGATAGCCGCCCTCGCCCCGCGCGCCCTCGGTGATGAGCACGCCGGCGCCGTAGATGCCGGTCGGGTGGAACTGCACGAACTCCATGTCCTGCAGCGGCAGGCCCGCGCGCAGCACCATGCCGCCGCCGTCGCCGGTACAGGTGTGGGCGCTGGTCGCGGTGTAGTAACAGCGGCCGTAGCCGCCGGTGGCGAGGACCACTGCCTTGGCGCGGAAGCGGTGGATCGTCCCGTCGTCGAGGCACATGGCCATGACGCCGCGGCACGCGCCGTTCTCCATGATCAGGTCGAGCGCGAAATACTCGATGAAGAAGTCGGCGTCGTACTTCAGGCTCTGCTGGTAGAGCGCGTGGAGCATCGCGTGCCCCGTCCGGTCCGCCGCGGCGCAAGTGCGCTGCACCGGCGGACCTTCGCCCATGTTCTGCATGTGGCCGCCGAACGGGCGCTGGTAGATCGTGCCGTTCTCGTTGCGGCTGAACGGCACGCCTGCGTGCTCCAGCTCGTAAACCGCCTGCGGCGCCTCGCGCACCATGTATTCGATCGCGTCCTGGTCGCCGAGCCAGTCGGAGCCCTTGACGGTATCGTACATGTGCCACGACCAGTGATCGGGCGTGTTGTTGCCGAGGCTCGCCGCGATGCCGCCCTGCGCCGCGACGGTGTGCGAGCGGGTCGGGAAGACCTTGGTGATGCAGGCCGTCTTCAGACCGGCCTCGGCCGCGCCCATCGTCGCGCGCAGCCCGGAGCCGCCGGCGCCGACCACGACCACGTCGTAGGTATGATCGACGATCGGATAGGCGGGCTGCTGCCCGGCCTTCTGGTTCGCCTGGTTGTTGGTGGCGGTCTTGGGTGCCGGGTTGCCCATCAGGCGGCTCCTCCGAATACGATGCGGGCGACGCAGAACAGGCCGAAGGCCGCCCCGCCGATGGTCGCGACGTTGAGCAGCGCGATCGCCGCGAACTTGTTGCCGGGGGTGTGGACGTAGTCCTCGATCATCACCTGCAGGCCCAGGCGCGCGTGCCAGAAGGGGTTGACGGTCAGCAGCGCCATGGCGGTCGCCGCGAGCGGGTGCGATAGATAGCCGGTGACGGTGGCGTAGGAGAGATCGGGCAGCAGCAGGATCGAGCCGACCAGCCACAGCACGAGGATCAGGTTGCCAATCGCAGTGAAGCGCTGGAGCAGCCAGTGATGCACGCCCTCGTGCGCCGAGCCAAGCCCGCGCACGCGGCCGATCGAGGTTCCGTTACCCATGGTTCAAATCCTCAGAGAAGCAGCAATGCGGCCCAGAACGCCGCCGTCAGGGCAATGCCGATGATCGGGGAAGCGACCGACCAGGCCTTGTTGAGGCCGAGCTCGTATCCCGCGCCGATGTCGAGCACGAAATGGCGCAGGCCTGACGTCATGTGATTGAAGAACGCCCAGGAGAGGCCGACCAGGACGACGTAGCCGTACCAGGAGGTCGCAATCTCCGTGAAGGTCGCATAAGCCTCGGGCCCGCTCGCCAGCGCGCCGAGCCACCACAGCAGCACGCCCAGCCCCACGATCGCCATTCCGTCGCCGGTGACGCGGTGCAGGATCGAGACCAGCATGTGCGGGCCCCATTTCCAGATACTGAGGTGCGGGGAGAGTGGTCTTTCGGCCATGGCGATCGTCCGGTTGCCCTTGAAATTGCGCCCTCCCCTTAGCGCAATCGACTGGCGAGACAAGGCGCGTCCAGACGCTGTGCGACGATCCCCCCGCGGATATCACCCGGGTTGGGGCCGAGAACCACGCCTCGGCGCGCTTCATGCACGGGAAGTTGAGCCCGCCACATGTGCGGGATGACGGAGAAGAAAAGCTGCGTTAGGCGCAAGACATGCCAAATGTTCTCATCACCGGCTCCAGTCGCGGCATCGGCGCAGCGATCCGCAAACAGATCGAGGCACGCCCGGTGACCGATGGCGTCCGCGTGATCCGCCACGCCAGCGCACCGTACGACGTGCAGACCATCGGCGCGGACCTCTCCGAACCGCAGGCCCCGCAAACGCTGTGGGAAGAGGCAGTGGCGCGCGCCGGCGGTGAGATCGACGTGCTGATTAACAACGCAGGTCTGTTCGAGCCGAATCCCATCGATCGCTCCGACATCGAATGGCTTGACGCGTGGGAGGATACCCTGCGGATCAATCTCACCTCGGCGGCGCAGCTTGCGCGGTTTGCGGTGCGGCACTGGCTGGAGCGGGGCGTGCCCGGCCGCATCGTCCACATCGCCAGCCGCGCGGGCCACCGCGGGGATTCACCGGCCCACTGGCACTACGCGGCAGCCAAGGGCGGCATGCTAGCGCTCCACAAGACGATCGCCAGAGCCTATGCTGGGAACGGCATTCTGAGCTTCGCGATCGCGCCGGGGTTCACCGATACCGCGATGGCCGGGGATTATCTCGCGAGCCGCGGCGGCCCCGGCCTGCTGGCCGATATCCCCTTGGGCCGCGTCGCGGAGCCGGAGGAGATCGCCGCCATCGCCGTGTTCTGTGCGCTCGACGCACCCGGCAGCATGACCGGCGCAACGGTGGACGCCAACGGGGCGAGCTACGTGCGGTAGCTCGCCGCCGCTTTCGCGTTGGCCGCGATCGGGCTAGTGAGTGCCCATGTCCGGCACCTGGAAACTCACGGCGTTCGCCGACAAACCATCGATCCAGGCGGCGCTGGTGGCGCAGGAGGATGCGGCAGACTGGGATCCGGAGGTCGTGCTGACCGGGTTCGAGCTGGCCGACGATCGCCCCGACGAGTGGCGGCTCGACGCATACTTTCCGCGCGAGCCGAACAGCGCGGACCGCGCGATGGTGACCGCGCTGTTCGCCGGTGTCCCACCGGACCTGCACGCAGAGAGGCTGCCGGACACCGACTGGGTGACCGAAAGCCAGCAGGACCTGGAGCCGATCCGCGCGGGCCGCTTCCACGTCCATACTCCCGATCATCCGCCGAGCGCGGCTTCCGGCCTGATCAACCTGGCGATCCCCGCCAGCCAAGCGTTCGGCACGGGGCAGCATGCGACGACGGCCGGCTGCCTCGCCATGCTCGACGCCATGAAACGCAGTGGCGCCATCATACGCAATCTTGCCGATGTCGGCACGGGTACGGGCCTGCTCGCCTTCGCCGCTCTCGCCCTCTGGCCGCGCGCACTGGCGACCGCGAGCGACATCGATCCGGCCTGCGCTGGCGTGGTCGAGGGCAATGCGGCGGCGAACGGCTTCGCCCTAGGCGGACGGGCGGGCGAACTGGCAATGGTCGTCGCTGGAGGAATGAACCACCCGCTGCTCCAGGCGCGCGCGCCCTACGACTTGCTGATCGCGAACATCCTCGCGGGGCCGCTGGTCGAGCTTGCGCCCGATTTCGCGCGCGCAGTGGCACCGGGCGGGCACCTGCTCCTCGCTGGGCTGCTTGAAAGGCAGGAACCCCGCGTGCGCAGTGTATATAGCCGTTCCGGCTTCCGCCTCGCCTCCCGGCTCGTGAACGGCGACTGGTCGATCCTTTGGCTGCGGCGCCGGAAAAGGCGGTGACCTCCCCCTGGCCGCGAGGGTGGGCGGAGCCGCGTGACACGCTGCGGGCGCTCGCGGCAGCGAAAGTATGGCGGATCACCGGCAAAGTCCTTGCCTGGCTCGCGCTCGTCGCGGGACTCTTCATGGCATTCGCCTGGCTCGGATCCTCGATTCCGCGCAACAGCGGCTGGACCGAACCCGCACACGGCGTCGAAATCATGATCGAGACCAATGGCATTCATACCGCGATCGTCATGCCGCTCGTCAACGCGCAGAAGGACTGGCGCGCGGACTTCCCCTCCTCAGATTTGCCCACATCGGACCGACCCTACACGCACCTTTCCGTGAGCTGGGGCGAGCGCGAGGTATTCCTCAACACTCCGACCTGGGCCGACCTCTCGTTGCCGACTGCCATCAACGCGGCGGTCGGCGGCGACGGACTGCTCCACGTTGCGCACTACGTCCGCCCCGCGCCAAGCGACACCGCACGTGTGCTGCGCATTCGCCCGGAAGAATACGCGCGCCTCGTCCGCCGGATCGAAGCGCAGATCCTTCCGTCCGACCGCCGCCGCGTATATGCCGGCTATGAGGACTGGGACGTGTTCTACGACGCGCCGGGCACTTATCACCTCGGCAACACCTGCAACCAGTGGACCAGCGACGCCTTGGCAGCAGCAGGGATCGAGACGGGGTTGTGGACGCCGTTTCCCGGCGGTGTGATGAAGTGGGTGCCAGCGCCCGCGCCCTGATCCTTGTTAAGCTAAATCACGCCAAACATGAACACTGACCCTGCACACCGGTTCAGTTTCGGGTCATTCGATCCGCCCTAAAAGGGCCCCATCTTATCAGAGGAGCCGCATGCGGTGGGCGCGGTGTTCTCGACGAACGGAGACCCACGATGACACTTGGACAATTTCTGAAGGGAAGCGCAATGGCGGCCGTGGCAGGTGCGATGGCGCTGACCGCCCTGCCCGCCGAAGCCTTCGCCGCCTCTGCCGAAACGGAACAGCGCGCTCAGCGCGATCGGGGCGATCGCCCGCAGGCACGGAGCGATCGCGGCCAGCGTCGAGAAGCACGTCAGGCAAGACAGCGCGGCAACGATCAGCGTCGTAGCGCGAGGCGAGGCAACGACGCCCCGCGCGCCAGGCAACAGAACGAGCGAATTCGCTGGGATGCGATGCGCCGTGCGGTAGAACAGAGCGGCGCCCGGCCTGTAAGGAGCGATCGGCGCGACGACCGCCGGGACAACTGGCGGGAGCGCAATCAGAATCGCCGCGACCGGTGGGACGACCGGCGCGACAACCGGCGCGACCGCTGGGATGATCGCCGGGACAATCGCCGCGACCGATGGGAAGATCGCCGCGATAACCGCCGCGACCGATGGGACGACCGGCGGGATCACAGAGAGTGGAACCGCCGCTGGCGCGATAACAATCGTTACGATTGGCATCGCTATCGCGCGTCGAACCGGCACGTCTACCGCATCGGTCGCTACTACTCGCCCTATCGCAATTACCGCTACAACCGGGTGAATATCGGGTTCCGGCTCGGCAATCTGTTCTACAGCAACCGCTACTGGATCAACGATCCGTGGCAGTACCGCCTGCCGCCGGCATACGGCCCCTACCGCTGGGTCCGTTACTATGACGACGTGCTGCTGGTGAACACCTATTCCGGCGAAGTGGTCGACGTGATCTACGACTTCTTCTGGTAAGCCGCTTTCCCCCGCTGCCGGGGTCTCTCAGCCCGGCAGCCCTTTGCAAGCCCCCGCCGGTGCGAACCGGCGGGGGTTCTCGCATGTGCCATCAGGCCTTCGGCGTTCCGAACGGCAGCATACGGAACAGGTTGCCGTCGCGATCGATCAGCGTGTGCTTGAGCGTGCCGAGGATGTGGATCGCGGTGATCACCAGCAGCGTGATCCCCGCGGCCGCGTGAATGTGGAATATCTCGCGCGCACCTTCGGGATCGGCTTCGACCGGCATGGCGGGCAGCGTGAGGATGCCGAACACGTCCACCCCGTTTCCGTATTTCGACATGGCGAGCCAGCCGGCCAGCGGCATGACGATCAGGAGGACGTAGAACAGCGTGTGGGTGATCTTCGCCAGCCACCGCTCCCAGGTCGAAATATGCGCTGCGAGCGGCGGGTTCGGCTGAACGAAGCGCCATACGACACGTATCAGGACGAGTACCAGCAGAGTGGCGCCGAGCGAGAAGTGGTTGGCCATGATCTCGCTGCCCGCTTCATCGTTGGGGGCGTTCTCCGCCGCGACCGCGATGCGCCATTGCGCGAAAACGCCGATGGCCAGCAGCCAGTGCAACAACATGGCCACACCCGGATAGCGATGTCCCGAAGCTTCGTTCATGATCCATCTCCCTTTGATCCGATGGAGCTGCCCATCGGCCTCCAGGCCTCTTGAAGCATACCGAAGCGCTGGTAGGGAAGCGCGATATGGCGAAGACCGCGACTATCCCCGACAAGGACGCGCTCAAGCGCGTCGGTGCCTCCGTCCGCAAACGGCTCGAGGACGATCCTCAAGCCTACAAGGTCCCGACCGACAAGGCGGAGATTTTCGCCGTCGGGGAGTTCCTGAGCCCAGCCGAATGCCAGCGGCTCATCCTGATGATCGACGCCGTCGCGCAGCCGAGCACCCTCTACGACGCCGACTATTCGACGGGGTTCCGCACCTCCTATTCCGGCAATCTCGACCCGCGCGACCCGTTCGTGGCGGGCGTCTCGCGAAGGATCGACGACCTGCTCGGCATGAAGCCCGAGACGGGCGAGGCGATCCAGGGCCAGCGCTACATGCCCGGCCAGGAGTTCAAGCCGCACAACGACTGGTTCTACACCACCGAAGACTACTGGAAGATGGAGCGCAAGCGCGGCGGCCAGCGGAGCTGGACGGCGATGATCTTCCTCAACCAGGTTGAAGCCGGCGGCGAGACGCACTTCACCGAAGTCGAGATCAAGATCCCGCCGAAGCCCGGCGTGCTGCTGACGTGGAACAACGCCCTGCCCGACGGCACGCCGAACGAGGGCACCATGCACGCGGGTACACCGGTTGAAAGCGGCGTGAAGTACGTCATCACGAAGTGGTACCGCACCCGCAAGTGGGGGTGAGCCAAACGCGAAATACGGCACGAGCCCCGTCAAGGCGAGGATCTCTAGGTTTGAGTCCCAGCGAAGGCTGGGACCTCGTACCACCGGCGCTCCGCCAGCGGCCTGAGGCCCCTGCCTTCGCAGGAGCACGCTTGCGGTACTCTTATTGCGCTCGTTCCAGCGCCTCGGCGATGAGCTTGCGCGTGTTCTCGATCCCGTAGAGCGCGATGAAGCTGCCCATGCGCGGGCCCTGGCTCGAACCGAGCAGCGTTTCATAAAGCGCCCGGAACCATTCGCGCAGCGATTCGAAGCCGAACTGCTCGTCCTTGCCAATCTCGTAGACGATGGTCTGCAGGTCCTCCGCCGAGCTCTCCGCTGCGACGTCCGCCAGCGCGTCGTCGAGCTTGCGCAATGCCGCCGCCTCATTTGCGGTCGGCGCGCGGTGCTCCAGCGTCGGGGCAACGAAGTCGCGGTTGTAGGCAAGCGCCGTGCCGACCAGCACATCGAGCTCGGGGTGCTTCGCAGGATCGGGATCGGCGATGTAGTTGCCGAGGTACGACCAGACCTGCTCGCGCGTTGCACCAGCGCCAAGCACGCCGACGAGGTTGAGCAGCAACCCATAGGTCACGGGTAATGTGTCGCCGGCGCCGGGAGCCTCCGAACCTTCGAACCCGCCGTTCGCGCGCAGCAGGTGCCACGCCGGGTTGCCGAGCTGCTTGTCGAGCTCCTGCTCCGGCAGGCGCGCGCGGAACTGCCAGTAATCGTCCACGGCGCGCGGGATCACGCCGACGTGGAGCTGCTTGGCGCTCTTGGGATTGGGGAAGATATAGAACCCCAAGCTCTCCTCGCTGCCGTAGGTGAGCCATTCCTCGATGGTCAGCCCGTTGCCCTTCGACTTGGATATCTTCTCGCCGTTGGCATCGAGGAACAGCTCGTAGATCAGCCCTTCCGGCTTGCGGCCGCCAAGCACCTGGACGATCTTGCCCGACTGGGTGACGCTGTCGGTCAGGTCCTTGCCGCACATCTCGTAATCGACGCCGAGCGCGTACCAGCGCATCGCCCAGTCGACCTTCCACTGCAGCTTGGCCATGCCGCCGAGCGCCGATTGCTCGACCACGGTCCCGTCCTCGTCCGTAAAGCGGACGATGCCTTCTTCCGCATCGACGACCTCGACCGGCACCTGCAGCACGACGCCCGTGGTCGGGCTGATCGGCAGCACCGGTGAGTAAGTCTTGCGCCGCTCCTCGCGCAGTGTGGGCAGCATGATCTCCAGGATCGCCTGATTGCTGCGCAGCACCTGTCGCAGCGCATCGTCGAACTCGCCCGAATTGTAGTGCTCGCTCGACGACATGAATTCGTACTCGAACCCAAAGCGGTCGAGGAATTCGCGCAGCTTGGCGTTGTTGTGGTGGGCAAAGCTGTCGAAGCCCGCGTTGAACGGATCGGGGATGCGCGTCAGCGGCTTGCCGAGGTGCCCGGCGAGCATGTCGCGGTTGGGTACGTTGTCGGGCACCTTGCGCAGCCCATCCATGTCGTCCGAGAACGCGACGAGACGCGTCTTGCCGTCCTCCGGCTTCGCCCCGATCAACGCTTCATAGGCGCGGCGCACGAGCGTGGTGCGCAGGACTTCCTGAAAAGTGCCGATATGCGGCAGACCCGAAGGGCCGTAGCCGGTTTCGAACAGCACCGGAGCGCCGCCGGGCTTTCCGTCGGGATAACGCTTGAGCAGACGCTGCGCCTCCTGGAACGGCCAGGCCTTGGACACGCGGGCGGCTTCGATCAGGGTCTGCTCGGTCATGGCCCGCCTCTCGCGCAAGGCAGCCGATGTTGCAAGTGCGAAGGCACGCCACACGAAAAGGGACGCCCCTTGCGGAGCGCCCCTTCCCTGCGACCCTCGCGGGTCAGGCGTGGCGCACTGGGCGCCGCGCCAAAGCCGGCCAGTTCGCGGTGTACTCGCTCAGGTCGATCCGCGGGCGGACGTTCTCGAACTTGCGCCCGAGCGACTGGAGGATCAGTCGCGCACGCCGGGCCCGCGCCCTCGTCGAGCGGAACGGGTTGGCACGATCAGGCTTGGCCGCGATCATCTGTTTGAGCAGCGCATCGCGCTCCTCGAAGGTTTCCGGAAGCTCCGGCGGCAGCACCACTGCCGCGCCGGTCGCGGGGTGGCTGCGATAGGAATCGAGCAGACCGCGGGCTTCCCGAGCGCGCTCCGGCTCAGACCCGCGGCCGGCGGCGACCGGAACCGGTTCGTTCTCGATCGGCGCCGTTGCACCCGGCTCGGCCTGGCGTTCCGCCGCAGCCATTTCGAGTTTGCCCGCCCGGCGCGACCGGCGGCGGAACCAGGCGAAGGCGAGGAACGCCAGGGTGAGCGGGATCAGCCCGACGAGAGCCAGAGCGATCAGGGCGATCCAGTCAGGTTCTGCATCGGGCACCGGTTCGATCGCCGCAGGTTCAGGGATACCGGCCGCCGGTGGCGCCGATGCAGCTGCCGCCTCGGCCGGGAGTGAAACCTCCGTCGCACGAGCGTCGGCTTCAGCCGAGATTAGCGCTGCGGCCGGTGCGGGATCGCGTGCGGCCGCCGGGGGCGCCAGGCGTTCCGAAGCGGGTTCGGGTTCGGCGAGCGATCCTGCCGCCCTCGTCCGCGGCGCACTTGCCGCGGCTTCGGGCTCGGTCTCGTCGGCAGCGGGCGCCGGCGGCAGATCGAGTACGACGCCCAGCGGTTGCGTCGCGGGAGGCGTGGCGACGGTGGTGCTCGGACTGGCGGTGGCGGGCGCAGTAGTCGTTGGCGCGACCGGCAACTGGAGGACGATCGGCTCAGACGGCGCACTCGCCGTCGGGGTGGCCGGCGTCGATTGGGCAGAAGCCGAAGTGCTGCCTAGCGCGAGCATCGCGGCGATCGCGATGGGGGCGCTGCGGAGGTGGTGTCTGGTTTTGAGCATAGTAACCGGAAAAACGCGGCACATTTCTGCCACGTTCCTGTTTATCTGCCGTTCAGGAAGCCATGAGCTGTTGATTTCGTGGCATTCCCCGGCTTGATTTCGCGACGGGACGCGGCCTTCATGCGTTCAGGCGTTGCCGTTGTTTTGCGAATTCGTCGCTCATGTTTACTTTCCGTTCTCTCTCGCGCATCGTCCGCCGATGTCCGAACCGGTGCCTCTCCCCGCGCTCCATGCCAGCCATGCCGGAACATGGCTGCGTGATGCCAACGGCGCGACGCGCGGCTGCTCCAAAGGCGAAGCGATCATGGCCGCGGCGGATACGCCGGTGCTGCTGCTCAACGCGCCACTGGTCGCGACCCGGCTGGGCTATCCCGATCTTTCGGGGCTCGACCTGCTGGAGCTGTTCGCCTTCATCCACCCTGCTCGCTTCTGCGTTCCGACGCCCAAGGGGCTCGCTCACGCGCTTGGGCTGGAAGAGCCGGCGAGCGATGACGCCGTGCCCGCGCTGCTCCAACAGGCGGCCGGTGCGCTGCTCGAGACCTGCGCCAGCCCCGACTGGACGGAACGTGAGGGCGCGTGGTCGGCGCTCCAGTCGCTCGTGCGGCTGCGCTGGCCTTGGGCGCAGGTGCTGGCGCCGCATGTCGGGCGGCCGGAGCGGGCGGAAAAGTGGCTGTTCTCGCGCCTACCGGAGTGGGAGGAAGCGCCCGACCGCCCCCCTCCCGGGCAGGTGCTGATCGAGGAGCCGGAGATCGAGGCGCAACTCGCGCACCTCACCGGCGCCGGATCGGAGCGCCGCGAAGGGCAACGTCTCTACGCGCGCGAGGTCGGCAAGGTCTTTGCACCGCGGGCGAAGCGCGCCGCGCCGCACCTGTTGCTGGCGCAGGCCGGGACCGGCATCGGCAAAACCCTCGGATACCTGGCTCCTGCCTCGCTCTGGGCCTCGGCGGCGCGGGGCACGGTCTGGGTTTCAACCTATACCAAGAACCTCCAGCGCCAGCTCCGTGGGGAAAGTCGCCGCGCGTGGCCTGAACGGCGCGCGGACGGCACTCAGCCGGTCGTGGTGCGCAAGGGGCGCGAGAACTACCTCTGCCTGCTCAATCTGGAGGATGCGTTGCAGGGCGGCTTCGGCGGGCGCGCGGCGATCCTCGCGCATCTGGTCGCGCGCTGGGCCGCCTATAGCCGCGACGGGGACATGATCGGCGGCGACCTGCCGGGCTGGCTCGGCACGCTGTTCCGCAAGCGCGGAATCGCGGCGTTGACCGACCAGCGCGGCGAATGCGTCTATGCCGGCTGCCCGCACTATCGCAAATGCTTCATCGAACGCGCCGCGCGCGCCTCCGCCCAGGCCGACCTCGTCATCGCCAACCACGCGCTGGTGATGATCAACGCCGCGCGCGGACGCGACCACGCCCAGCGGCCGACGCGGATCGTGTTCGACGAGGGGCACCACGTCTTCGACGCCGCCGACAGCACGTTCGCGGCGGCGCTGACAGGGCAGGAGGCGATCGAACTCCGACGCTGGATCGTCGGGCCCGAACGCAAGAACCGCGGCCGCCGCAGGGGCCTTGCAGCCCGCCTCGCCGACGTGGCCAGCTACGACGATGCGGGCGGCGAGGCGATCGAGGCGGCGCTGGAAGCAGCGCAGGCACTACCGTCCGACGGCTGGCTCCAGCGCCTGAACGACGGAGAGCCCTACGGCCCGCTCGAATCCCTCCTCGCGGCGGTGCGAGCGTGCACTTACGCGCGCGACGAAAGCGGCGGGCAGGAAGCCGGCTACGGCATAGAGACTGAAGCAGCAGGCCTGCCGGGTAGCCTCGTGGAGCAGGCGCAGGCGGCGCGCGACGCGCTCGCCGCTATCCGCCGTCCGCTGGTCAAGCTGGGCGTGCGGCTGGAAGCGGTCGTCGAGGACGCGCCGGACTGGCTGGACGGCCAAGGCCGCGCGCGGATCGAGGGCGCGCGCCATTCGCTCGCCTGGCGGGTCGACCTGCTCCAGGCATGGGAGGCCCTGCTGGACCGGCTTGGCGGCCCGGCGGACCCGGAGTTCGTGGATTGGCTGGCGGTCGACCGCAGCGAAGCGCGCGAGTTCGACGTGGGCATTCACCGCCGTTGGCTCGACCCGATGAAGCCTTTCGCGCGCGTCGTGCTCGAACCGGCGCACGGGGTCATGCTCACCAGCGCCACCCTGCGCGATGGTGACGACTGGCAGAACGCGATCGCACGCTCGGGCGCGCCGCACATCGAGATCGAGCCCATGCTCGCGCACGCGGAGAGCCCGTTCGACTATGCCGCCCGCGCGGAGGTGCTGATCGTCACCGACATAAAGCGCGGTGACCTGCCGGCGCTCGCCGGTGCTTACGCGCGCCTGATCGAGGCTGCGAACGGGGGCGTGCTCGGTCTGTTTACCGCAGTGCGGCGCCTGCGCGCGGTCCACGGACGGATCGCCGACCGCCTCGCACGCGCAGGCCTGCCGCTCTATGCGCAGCACGTCGATCCGATCGACACCGGCACGCTGGTCGACATCTTCCGCGACGATCCCGCGGCAAGCCTGCTTGGCACCGATGCCTTGCGCGACGGGGTGGACGTGCCCGGGCGTTCGCTGCGTTGCGTGGTCATGGAGCAGGTCCCATGGCCCCGCCCCGACATTCTCCACCGTGCGCGCCGCGCGGCGGGCGGCGGCAGCGTCTACGACGACCGCATTATCCGGGCGCGGCTGGCACAGGCGTTCGGGCGGCTGATCCGCTCGAAGGATGACGCAGGCCATTTCGTCGTGCTCTCCTCCGCTTTCCCCAGCAGGCTTCTCGGCGCCTTCCCTGTCGGCACGCCTGTCATCAGGTTGACGCTGGCCGAAGCTTTACAACGGGTGGCCGCAGGTGTTTCAGGGGCCGAAACCGTACGGGAATCGAAGGACCGCCAGCCGTCGTGAAGAGATTGGGATTGCTGCGCCACGCGAAGTCGGATTGGGACGACGTGGGCAAACGCGACTTCGATCGCGGCCTCAACGCCCGCGGGCGCAGGGGCGCCCGGCTGATCGGCCGGCACATCACCGAACATGGCGTGGAGTGGGATCTGCTGCTCGCCAGCTCCGCCGAACGCGTACGCCAGACGCTCGCCGCCGCATTGCCCGAGACGGAGCCGCGATGGGACGAGCGCCTATATCTCGCCAGCGCCGAGACGATCCTGGACGTGGTTCGCGAGAACGCCGGTGGTGCGGATGCCGTGCTCGTCGCCGGGCACAATCCGGGCCTGCAGGAAGTGCTCTTCGCGCTTGTCCCGCCATCGGCGGAGAACGGCATGTTCGACGAGGCGGCGACCAAATATCCGACCGCCACGTTCGCGGTGTTCGAACTCGATATCGACGATTGGACCGACTTGGTGCCGGGCTGCGGACAGTTGGTGCACTTCAAGCGCCCTCGCGACCTCGACCCGGCGCTGGGGCCGGAAGAGTAAAAGCTAGGCCATCTCGCGCAGAACGCGCGGCCCTGGTCCTTGCTCGCCCGCCTTGTCGTCCGGATTGTAGAGCCTGCAATGCTTGAGGCTCAGGCATCCGCAGCCGATGCAACCGTCGAGGTTGTCGCGCATCGCCTGAAGCTGCGCGATCCGGCGGTCGAGACGATCGCGGATCGCCTCGCTGATCTTCCACCAGTCGAAACTCGTCGGCGTTCGACCTTCCGGCAGCCGTGCCAGATGCTCGGCGATCTCCTCCAGCGTCAGCCCGAGCTTCTGCGCGATCAGGATGAAACTGAGGCGACGAATGTCCGAACGAAGGAACCGCCGCTGGTTGCCGCCAGTGCGATGCGACTTGAGCAGCCCCTTGTCCTCGTAGAAGCGGATCGCCGAGGTCGAGAGCCCCGTACGGCGGGCGAGAATGCCGATCGGCAGGAGGTCGCTTGCTTTCATATGCACCGGATAATCGAGAAATGTCTTGACCTCAAGTGAGCTTGAAGTTGCATGAATGCGAGCACCCGATTCGCCGGCGCATGACGCGCGGGTGTAGCAACAAGGAGTGCCAATATGCCCAAGGGCCAACTCGAACACGCCAATCTCACCGTCACCGACCCCCAGCGCAGCGCCGAGCTGTTCGAGAAGCTATGCGACTGGCACGAGCGCTGGCGCGGCCCGGCGATGAACGGCGGCGAGACGATCCACGTCGGCAACGAGGTGACTTACCTCGCGCTCTACACCAACCCGGACGCTACCGGCGGCTATCGCAAGGGCGCGCCGCTCAACCATGTCGGCCTGCTGGTCGACGATCTCGACACGGCGGAGAAGATCGTGGTCGAAGCCGGCCTGGAGCCGTTCGGGCACGACGACTACGATCCCGGCCGCCGGTTCTACTTCTTCGATTGGGACGGAATCGAATTCGAAGTGGTCAGCTACCTCTAAGTCATGAGCCCCTCTCGTTCGCCGAGGCAGAGCGAGAGGGGCAATCAGGCGTTGCCGACGACGAAGCAGGCGGCCGCCACCAGCGCGCCGGTCCACCGGTTCGCCCGGAACCGCTCGAGCGGATTGGCCGCATCGGCCGGGTCGAGCGTCGCCACCTGCCAGCTGAGGTGGACCGCCGCCGGGGCCAGCGCCAGCAGCGCCAGCCAATCCTCGCGCAGCAGCCAGAACGCGAGCGCCCAGAGCGCCACCGCGCCGACGTAGAACAGCGCCACCCCCGGCTTCACACGCCGCCCCAGCCGCAGCGCAGAGGAGCGGATGCCGACGAGCGCGTCGTCCTCGCGATCCTGCAAGGCGTAGATCGTGTCGTAGCCGATCACCCACAGGGCGCACCCGGCATAGAGCGCCGCCAGGACCTCCCAATTGTCGGAGCGCAGCGCGATCCAGGCAACCGGCGCGCCCCAACTGAACACGAGCCCGAGCCACGCCTGCGGCCACCAGGTGATCCGCTTCATGAAGGGATACGCGGCCACCAGCGCGAGGCTCGCCAGCGCGACGAGCTGCGCCTGCCATCGCAGCTGCAGCAGCACGGCGAGGCCGACGAGGCACAGTGCGAGGAGCCAGCTCCACGCAAGTGTCTTCGAAACACGCCCGCTCGCGATCGGCCGCACCGCCGTTCGCGCCACTTGGCGGTCGAGATCGGCATCGACGATATCGTTGTAGACGCACCCCGCCCCGCGCATCGCGACGCTGCCGAGGAGAAGCCAAAGCAGCAATTCCAGCTGCCATCCCGCGCCCGCCAGCCAAAGGCCATAGACGCAAGGCCAGAACAGCAACCACCAGCCGATCGGCCGGTCGAACCGGGCGAGCTGCGCAAGATCGCGCGGCACCTGCGGCAGGCGCGCGACGATTCCGCGATGTTCGCTGTCGGGTACGATCTGCTCGGTCATCGCGCCGGTCCTACCTGCACGAGCGTTCCTCGTCATCCATGGATGCACTGACGCAGCTAAGCCCCCGATTGTCGCGCGAAGTAGATGCGGATCGCGCGCGCCATTACTTCGGCAAACCGCTCCCTTCCCTCCTGCGTGGCCAAGCGCTTCGCATCTTCGGGATTGGTGATGAAGCCGGATTCGTAGAGCACGGCAGGCACGTCGGGAGCGCGCAGCACTGCGAGCGCGGCCGAACGGCGCGGTCGTGGGTGGAACGTCAGCGCATCTTCCCCCTCGCGCAGGACCAAACTCACGAACTCGGCCGATTCTTCCTGCACCCGGCGTTGCGACAGCTCAATCAGGATTGTGCTGACCTGTTCGCTCTGCCCTTCGATCCGAACTCCGTTCAGGCGATCTGCATTGTTCTCACGCTCCGCGAAACGCGCGGCCGCTTCGCTCGAAGCCTGCGCGGAAAGCGTGTAGATGCTTGCTCCGCTCGCGTCGCTTGCCTCTCCTGCGGAATCGGCGTGAATCGACAGGAACAGGTCGGCGCCCATCCGGCGCGCGATCTCCGGCCGTTCCTCGAGCACCAGGAAGCTGTCATCCTCCCGCGTAAGTGCCACCCGGATCCCGCCGTCCCGCACGAGACGGTCGCGCAGCGCCAGCGCTAGGGCAAGTGCAATGTCCTTCTCGCGATATCCCTCGACGCTCGCCCCCGGATCCTTGCCGCCGTGGCCCGGATCGATCACGACCAAGGGGCGTGAACGGTCCGAGGGGCCGTGGATTTTCGGCAAGTCGACTGGCGCGCCGGCGTCGGGAAGCTGCAGGCGCACGACGTAGTCCCGCCCGAGATGCGGCACCGGGACTGTCAGACCGAGCGCGTAGAGCCCGGCCAGCAAAGCCAGCGGCGCGAGGAATACCAGCCAGATCTGAAGCCGCATGGACATTGCGCGGCGTTGTTACGGCGTTGCGGGCGCAGAGCGCAACATGGTTGCCGAACTACACCGGCAGTGCTAGCGCTGGCAGGCCGATATCCGGCCCGTTAAAGCTTGCCTTTCACACAATTGTGCTGGGCCGGCCGGGAACGATCGGCAGGTCCGGAAGTCCGTTCCCGGGTTTTTTGCAACAGGTTGATGCAATACATGAGAAGCCCATCCCCGCCCCTGACGACGCTGCCGCCGGCATGCGTCGCGGCACGGGCGGACCGGGCGGCGCAGAACAAGCGCATTCGCATGTCTGCAGACACATCATTCCGGCGCCTCTGGACGATCCAGAGCGACCGGTCCGACAATGCCGCCCATCGCGCTCCGATCGGCGGATTCCACACATATGCGCGCGTTCTCCCCAAGGGCCTCGGCCTAAGGGCACGCGCACGGAGAATTCTAAATGGCAACGCGCATGCTTATCGATGCGCGCCACCCGGAAGAAACGCGGGTGGCGGTGCTCAAGGGCAACCGGATTGAAGAGTTTGATTTCGAATCTGCCGAACACAAGCAGATCAAAGGCAATATCTACCTCGCCAAAGTCACCAGGGTAGAACCTAGCCTCCAAGCCGCTTTCGTCGACTTCGGCGGCAACCGGCACGGCTTCCTCGCGTTCGGCGAAATCCATCCGGATTACTACCAGATCCCGAAGGAGGATCGCGAACAGCTCCTCGCCGAAGAGGCCGAGGCAGCCGAGGAAGAGGCGCGCCTGCGCGCCGAAGAGGAAGACCGCGGCGAAATTCCCGGCGACGAGTACGACGCCGACGACGAGACCGGAGAATCGCTGGTCGAGGAGTTCGCCGAGGATGGGGTCGAGGAAATCGACACCTCCGAGAAGTCCAAGGTCTCCACGATCGAGGAAGGCCAGGTCGAGAGCGGCGACGACGACGACGACGGCGACGAAGAGAACGCTGACGACGCCGGAGATTCGCGCCGCGGTCGCCGTGGCCGTGCACGCCGTCAGGGCAAGGGCCGCGCCCGCACGAAGGAAGTCGACGAGGTTCGCGCCCGCCGCCAGGCGCTGCGCCGCCGTTACAAGATCCAGGACGTCATCCAGCGCCGCCAGGTGCTGCTGGTCCAGGTCGTCAAGGAAGAGCGCGGCAACAAGGGCGCGGCACTGACGACCTATCTCAGCCTCGCCGGTCGCTACACCGTGCTGATGCCGAACAGCAGCCACGGCGGCGGCATCTCGCGCAAGATCTCGAGCGCGAGCGACCGCAAGCGGCTGAAGCAGATCGTCGGCGACCTGAGCCTGCCGAAGTCGATGGGCCTGATCGTGCGCACCGCGGGCCTCCAGCGCACCAAGACCGAGATCAAGCGCGACTTCGATTATCTCGCCCGCCTGTGGGACGAGATCCGCGAAAAGACCCTGGCCTCCGCCGCGCCGACGCTGATCCATTCGGACAGCGACCTGATCAAGCGCGCGATCCGCGACATCTACAATCGCGAGATCGAAGAAGTCGTGGTCGAGGGCGAAGCGGGTTACCGCTCCGCCAAGGAATTCATGAAGCTGCTGATGCCCAGCCACGCCCGGCGGGTTAAAGCCTATTCCGATCCCGTTCCGCTGTTCCAGCGCTACGGCGCGGAAGACCAGCTTCGCGCGATGTACGATCCGATGGTGCAGCTCAAATCGGGTGGCTACCTGGTCATCAACCCGACCGAGGCGCTCGTTTCGATCGACATCAACTCGGGCCGTTCGACCAAGGAACACGGGATCGAGCAGACCGCGCTCGCGACCAATCTCGAGGCGGCGAAGGAAATCGCGCGCCAGCTCCGCCTGCGCGACATGGCCGGCCTGGTCGTGATCGACTTCATCGACATGGAGTACAGTTCCAACATCCGTAAGGTCGAGCGCGCGATGAAGGACGCGCTCAAGAACGACCGCGCGCGCATTCAGGTCGGCCGCATCTCGGGCTTCGGTCTGATGGAGATGAGCCGCCAGCGGCTGCGCACCGGCGTGCTCGAAGCGACGACCCGCGAATGCCCGCACTGCGACGGCACCGGTCTCGTCCGCACGGCATCGAGCGCGGGCCTGTCGGCGCTGCGTCTGATCGAGGACGAGGCGGCCAAGGGCAAGGGCACGGTGATCCGCCTCGCGGCGAGCACCGAGGCGGCGATCTACCTGCTCAACGCGAAGCGCGACGATCTCGTCGAGATCGAGCAACGCTACGGCGTCAACGTCGAGGTCGTTCCGGAAGGCGAGGAAGAAGGCGCGAAGATGAGCGTCTCCAGTTCCGGTCCGCGACCGACTCAGGCACCGAAGTTCGAACCGATCGTCGTCGACGACGAGGATGACGTCGAGGTCGAAGCCGAGAGCGACGACGATGAATACGACATCCGCGACGAGGACGAGGGCGACTCCTCACGGAAGCGCAAGCGCCGCCGCCGGGGCGGTCGCGGCCGCAACAAGAACCGAGGTGATGACGGTGACGGTGACGGCGAAACGTCCAAAGACGACGAGCGTCGCGACGAAGCCGCCCGCGATGATCACGAGGGTGGCGACGACGAGGAAGGAAAGCCGAAGAAGCGCCGTCGCCGCGGCGGGCGCCGCCGGCGCGGCAAGGGCGGCGAAGCGGGCGGCGAAGCGGGTGAGGAAACGGGCGGCGAGGTGAAGCCGATCGAGGATCTGTCGGAACAGGTCGTCGATGACATGGCGGTCGTTGCCGGCCCCGAAGATTCACCGGAGACGGCCGAAGCGGTTGCCGAGGAGGCTCCCAAGCCGAAGAGGCGCTCGCGGCGAAAGAAGGCCGGGGAGCCTGCTGCCGAGGCCGAAGTCGCCGAGGCCACCGCAACCGACGAAGCGCCCGCGGCCGAACCCGCAGCGGAAACTGAGGAAGCGCCGAAGCCGAAGAGACGCACGCGTCGCAAGAAGGCGGACGAAGCTCCGGCTGAAGACGCTGCGACCACCGCAACCGAATCGGCCGCCGAACCGGTGGCTCCGGTCGAAAAGCCCAAGCGCACGCGGCGCAAGAAGAAGGAAGAACCGGCGCCCCAGGATGCCGCCCCGGCCGAGGACACCGTTTCGGCCGAGCAACCTGCACCAACAGAGGCGGCCGAACCGGCTCCGGCGAACGACGCCGGCGAAGCGGCAACCGCAGCGCCTCAGCGGCGCGGCTGGTGGCAGCGCACCTTCGGCGAGTGATCCCTGCACGTCATGGCGAGGAGGCCTCCGTAGCCCCTCGTCATGACGCGCCGCTGCCGAAGTTCCGCCTAGCTGTTGTCCAGCAGTTCGCGCACATCTTCGAGATCGCGCGGCGTATCGACGTCCACCGCAGCCCGGCCGTCGCTGGCACGCACGAGCGCGGCTCGTGCACCGATGCTCTTGCCAAGCCGCGCCAGCCCCTCCGCCAGCGAGAGGCGGCCGAGCGCGTACGATAGCAGCAGGCCGGGCCCGAGCCGTGCTACGATCTTCCACGGCCGCTTGCGATCGGCCTCGACTCGCGTCCATTCCTCCACCGCAGCTCGTGCCGCGGGAGTGCGCAGGTAGAACAGATTGCAGCCCGACCAGTGCCCGTCTGCGAAGCGCAGGTAGGTCCGCCGGCTCCCCGGCATCGCTGCCTCGATCCGCGCCCGTTCGGCCATCATCACCGCGAGATCGCAGTCGGCAGGCGCACCCCCGATCAGTTCGGAGATCCATTCGGGGCGCAACAGGGCGTGGTCAGCAGTCGTCACAAGCAGCGGCGTGCCGGAGGCCTCAAGCGCCCGCAGCACGCTCCCGCTCGGCCCTGCTGCGGGCGGGATTACACCCGCACCCAGGGCCTGCGCGAGATCCTCCACCGGTCCTGGCTCGCAGCAAACGAGGATCCGCGTGCATCCCGCTTCGCGCAGCGCTCCGACCACGCGGGTGAGGAGCGACACGCCTCCTATCTCGATCAGAGCCTTGTGCGTCACGCCGACTTCAAGCGCGAGCGGGTCGCCGCCGGGCCGAGAGCCGGCCAGCACCAGCGCGTTCACCGCGACCGTCACGCAGCCCGGTCCCGCCGGAGAACGACGAATACCGCGAAACTCATCGCAAGGTAGCTGCACGCCATGCCCAGCGCGACGGCCCAACCAATGCCCACCGGGCCAAACCCCGCGAAAGCAACGATGCTGGCAATCAGCACCACCGCGGCAAGGCTGCGCGCAATCAGCGGATAGGACGGACGGCCCGTGGAATGGAGGACGGGCTCATACGATGCGCTGGCGAGATCGAACGCCGCGCCTATCGCCAGCGGTATCAGCACCACCCCGCCCCGTGCGAAATCCTCGCCCCCGATCAGACCCAACAGGTCCTCGCCGAATGCGAGCGCGGCAAGCGTCACAGTTACACCGCCGACCCCCGCTATCACGGTCACCTGGCTGACCAGCTTGCGGAAATCGCCGATGTCGGCCGCTACGCGCGCATGGGCAAACTCCGGATAGATCGCGCGGCTGAGCAGTTGGGACAGCTTGCCGAAGCCCTGCGCGAGCTGGTCCGCGAGGCGATAGACGCCGGCCGCGCTGGTGCCGAGGAAATAGCCGACTGCAAGCAGCGGCCCCTGCTTGTACAGCGCGTCAAGCGTGGAACTGGCATAGGTGATTCCGAAGAAGCGGCCCACGCCCGGATTCTCGCGCATTGCTTTACCAAACGTGCCGAAATGCTCCTTGCGCATGGCTTGCGGCGCAAGCCGCCAGGCAGCAATCCAGTAGGCTGCGGCGGAGATCAGCTCGATGGCCGCCCAGGCTGCCAGGAAGCGGCCGACGTTCGCGCCTGCAAACATGATCCCGAAGGCTGCCAGGAGGCGACCGGTGGGAACGATCGCCTCGACGTAAGTGGCGATGTCGAAACGGCCGAGCACGCGTACGATGCCGATCGGCGTCGTGACCCGCGCCCACAGCAGAGCGCAGTTGAAGGCGAATGCCATCGCGACGTAGCGTTCGTTGAGTTCAAGCAACTCGGCGAACCCGAAATAGATGATGTATGCGACGAGGCTGCCCAGCAACGCCCCCCCGGCATCGATCGCCCCGCAGAACCACGCGAGGCGGCCGAAGCGCTGCCAGTTCTGCTCGTGCACGGCCTGCGCGCCGAAGCGCACCATGGTCTGCCAGGTCTGGAATCCGGCGATCGCCACCAGCGCCTGGCCGGTGCCGAAGATCAGCGAGAAGTGGCCGAAATCCTTGATCCCGAGCGAGCGCGACAGCACCGCGAGATAGACGATGCTGCACACCGCACCGAAGCCCTTGCCCCCCAGGAGCCACGCCAAGTTGCCCAGGATGGTCGACAGGCCCGTGCGTGAGGTAGAAGCGCGCGACGGCATGGCCGCGCTCTGGACGAGCTTGCTGGGACGGTCAATGCCCAGGGAGGGCGACATCGGCATGGCGCGACTCTGCCGTTTACGCTAGCGGCACGCCCGATGGCGCGCATCTGCTTTCTCTTCAACCACGACCAGCTCCACCAGCTCGCGCACAGCCTGCCGATCGCGCTGGAGCTGGCCGCGAGCGGGCGGCACGAGGTCGTGCTGGCGACCGGGAGCGAGCGGCTGGAGCAGCGCGTCCGCGAACTGGCGGGCAGCGCGCTCGAGCGGATGAGCCTTGTCCGGCTGGATCTCCGCAACAGCGTCTCGCGTCTCGCGGCGGGTCTGCTGGAGCGGGTCGTGCCGGCGCGCAAGATCCTGCTCTACCGCGACAACCTCGATCTCTTCCGCGGGTTCGACGCGCTGGTCGTGTCGGAAAAGACCTCGCTCCTGCTCAAGACGCGTTATGGCCTCGATCACTTGAAGATCATCCATACCCGCCACGGCGCCGGAGACCGCGCAATCGGGTTCGGCAAGGAGAGCGCCCGGTTCGATCTCGTGCTGGTGTCCGGCCCCAAGATTGCGCGGCGGCTGGAGGCGGAGGCGGGCGTCGATCCGGCGCGGATCCGGATCGTCGGCTACCCCAAGTTCGATATGTTCGCAGACAGGCGCATCCCGAACCCGTTTCCTGACAACTCGCGGCCGATCGTCCTCTACACGCCCCACCCCTCGCCCCGTCTGTCGAGCTATTACCGGATGGGGCCGCGCGTGCTCGCGGAACTGGCGGCGAGCGACCGCTACAACGTCATCTTCGCCCCGCATGTCATGCTGTTCCAGCGGCGGCACACGCTCACCATCGCCCCGCCCGCGATCGAGCGCGTGCCGCCCGTCAACCCCGCCGTCGAGGCATGCCCGCACATCCTGGTCGACCGCGGCAGCCCGGCGGCGACGGATATGAGCTACACCAATCTCGCCGACATCTACTGCGGCGACGTGAGCAGCCAGATCTACGAATTCCTCCTGCGCCCCCGCCCTTGCCTGCATCTCAACGCGCACGGCGTGGACTGGCAGGGTAGCGCCGATTACGCGCACTGGCAGACCGGCCCGGTCGTCGGCCCCCGGGCAAACATCCTCGAAGCGCTCGACCGCGCGATCGCCACTCACCCGACGTACGAGGCGCGGCAGAAGGAACTTTTCGCCGATACGTTCTCGACAGGCCCGCAATCGGCCGCGATAAGAGCGGCGGCCGCCATAACGTCTTTCATGGAAGAGAGCTCGCCATCTCACACGACGAAAGCCTGAAACCTGCGCGGCTCAACGGCCGGCGCATCTGGGTCATGGCGAAAGGGTATGCTGCCGAAGAAGGCGGCATGCAGACCTACGCCGAAGGCGTGGCCGAAGCCTATGCCGAAGCCGGCGCGGAGGTGACTGTGTTCACGCAGACGGCGCTCGGCCCACGGCATATGCGCGTCGGGCCGGTCGCGCTGGTCGACGTGGGCCGGCCCAAGTCTCCGCTGATGCCGCTTCGCCTGCGCGCGGCCATGCGGCGCGAGAGGGCACGGAACGGCACGCCTTTCCTGGTGCACGGCACCACCTGGCGGACTTCGATCCTGCCGATGCTGGCCGGCTTGCCCTACGTCACCACCTTTCACGGCCGCGAGTTCATGTACGGCGGCACGCGCACGAGGCAGCTCATGCGGATGGTTGCGCGCCGCGCGCGTGCGATCGTGACCGTCAGCGGCTACAGCGCGGCCAAGCTCCGCGCACGGCTGGGCGATGATCTGCCCGAGCCGATCGTGGCCTGGAACGGGCTCGGCGACAGCCCGGCCGATTGTACCGCACAGGGATCGTCTGCCGAGAACGATCCGCCGCTCATCTTCTCGCTGTGCCGTTTGGAGCCGCGCAAGAACATCTCCGCGTGCGTTCGGGCCCTTGCCGAACTGCGCGACCAGGGGTTGCCGTTCCGATACATCATCGGCGGACGCGGCCCGGCCCTGGCGGAAGTGCAGCAGCTCGTCGAGGACTGCGCACTCGGCGACATGGTGGAGGTGGCGGGCTTCATGCCGGCGGAGCGGGTGGCGGCGCTTTACGCCCAAGCCGACATCTTCCTCCATCCGCAGATCGAGATCGACGACGGGCGCGATTTCGAGGGGTTCGGCATCGCGATCGCCGATGCCATGGTTGCGGAAACGGCGGTCGTCCTCGGCAAGGCGGGCGGCGCGATCGAACTCGTCGACTCGGGCGTCAACGGCATTGCCGTGGACGGCACCGATCACGAGGAATTGCGCGAAGCCCTGCGCCACTTGCTTGCCCACCCCGCCGAGCGGCGCGCCATGGCCGAAGCGGCGCGCGCGCACGCACTGCGCACGTTCCGCTGGGATCGGCACATCGCGCTGATCCTGCGCGGGCTCGACGCCGATGTCTCAGCGGCTGAAGTTGACTGGCTGCCACCCGCGCGCCTGGGCACGCCGGGCTACGCCGGCGCGGCTGGTTACGAACCAGCTCTCGTCCGCCCAGTCGAGTAGCGGTGCGTCGGCGAAGCTGTCGCTGACGAAGCGCAGGTGCAATTCGCCGCGCGCGATGCCGCGCTCCGCCAGCCAGACCTGCACGCGCGCCAGCTTCTCGGGGCCGTAGCAGTTAGGCTGCATCTCCCCCTCGATGGCCCAGTGGCTGGCGATGATCTCCTCCACGTCGAGCAAGCGCGCAATATGTTCGGCGTAGAGCAGATAGGCGGCGGTTGCGATCACCACGCGGCGCCCCTCGCGCGCGTCCGCCTCCATGGCCCGCCGCGCCCCCGGGTGCAGCCGCGCGACCCGCACCTCCGCGAACGCCCGCGCCACACGCGCGAGCGTCTCGGGCAGCGGACGGCCCAGCATCAGCCGCATCCCGCGGTGCTTGAGCGTCGTACGGTCGATCAGGCCGAGCTTGTGCCCGATCATCAGCGCGATCCAGACCGGCAGCAGCAGGAGCCGCCACAGGGCTAGTCGCCGCGCGCCGAAGATGAGGAAGGGCGTGAAGGTCGAACCGGACAGCAGCGTGCCGTCCAGGTCGTAGATCGTCATGCGCAAGCTGAACGCTCCTGCTTTGTCGCGTTCGGGCCCCCTAGCGCAATCCCCGGCGAAGATCGCGCCCCTTTCGACTTTCTCGTTGTGTCCCGCTTCACCTTGCTCTTGCCGCCGAACCGGCTAGATAGGCCCCGAAACGCAGCAGGACACCGGACGCAATGGCGACCTTCACCCTTCCGAAGAATTCGAAGATCAGCGGCAAGGGCCGCGCCCACCGCGCCGAGGGCGCGAACCGGATCCAGAAGTTCAAGATCTATCGCTACGATCCCGATAGCGGCGAGAACCCGCGCTATGACACGTTCGAGATCGACCTCGACGATTGCGGCCCGATGGTTCTCGACGCGCTGATCAAGATCAAGAACGAGATCGATCCGACGCTGACCTTCCGCCGCTCGTGCCGCGAGGGGATCTGCGGCTCGTGTTCCATGAACCTCAACGGCAAGAACGGCCTCGCCTGCACCACCGCGATCGAGGACCTGAAGGGCGAAATCCGCATCACGCCGCTGCCGCACATGGACGTGGTCAAGGACCTCGTCCCCGACTTCACACACTTCTACGCGCAGTACGCCTCGATCCGGCCCTGGCTGCAGACCGTCTCGACCACGCCGAGCGGCAAGGAGCGGCTGCAGAGCCCCGAGCAGCGCGAGAAGCTCGACGGCCTGTACGAGTGCATCCTCTGCGCCTGCTGCTCGACCGCGTGCCCGAGCTACTGGTGGAATTCCGACAAGTTCCTCGGCCCGGCGATCCTGCTCCAGGCCTATCGCTGGCTCGCCGACAGCCGCGACGAGATGACCGGCGAACGGCTCGACCAGCTCGAGGATCCGTTCCGGCTCTATCGCTGCCACACGATCATGAACTGCGCGAACGTGTGTCCCAAGGGCCTGAACCCGGCCAAGGCGATCGCCGAGACCAAGAAGATGCTGGCCGAGCGCCAGATCTGAGCGTGGAGGCGGAAGAGCCGGTCTTCGACTATCGGGAGCATCCCGATCATCCCGGCTGGCATACCTGGAACCTGCGCGACCAGACGCGCTTCAATCCCGTGGTCATGGGCGAGATGCTCGTGCGCACCGAGTGCAGCAAGTGCCGCCTGCGCATGTTTCCCGAGCGCAAGCACACGAACCTGCAGGAGATGATCCACGGCGCCGTCACGCTGTCGCTGATCGACATCTCGCTTTTTGCCGCCATGCGGACACTGACCGGCGGCGATGCCGGCCCGGCGGTGACGCTCGAACTTTCGACCCAGTTCATCGGCGCCGGCAAGCCGGACCAGCCGCTCGATGCGGTGGTCGAGGTGCTGCGCGAGACCGGGCGTCTGCTGTTCCTGCGCGGCGAGGTCGTGCAGGGCGATCATCTGGTGGCGGGCTTCACCGCGCTAGTGCGCAAGGCCAGCCGCAAGTGAGCGGGATGCTCGCGCGCTACGAAGCGCTGATCGCCGCGGGCGAGCTCCGCCCCGATGCCGAGCAGCGCACTGCCGCAGTGGCGCTCGACCGGCTGCAGGACGCGCTCGAGACAGAACAGAACCTGGGCTTCCTCGGTCGCCTCCTCGGCCGCAAGCCCTCGCCTCCGCGCGGAATCTACATGTGGGGCGGCGTCGGGCGCGGCAAGTCGATGCTGATGGACCTGTTCGTCGAGACGCTGGGAATTGCGGAAAAGCGCCGGGTCCACTTCCACGGCTTCATGCTCGAAGTCGACAAGCTGATGCGCGAGGAACGGGCGAAGGAAAGCGGCGACCCGGTTGCCCCTGCGGCCGCCCGCATCGCGCGCGAGGTCCGCTGCCTCGCGTTCGATGAGATGGTGGTCAACAACACCGCCGACGCCGCGATCATGAGCCGCCTGTTCACCGCGCTGATCCGCGACGAGGGCGTCACCGTGGTCACCACCAGCAACCGGCCGCCGCGCGACCTTTACAAGGACGGGCTCAACCGCTCGCTGTTCCTGCCCTTCATCGACCTGGTCGAGGCCGAGCTGGACGTGGTTCCGCTCAACGGCCCGGTCGACTACCGGCTCGACCGGCTCGGCGGGATCGACAACTGGCACACGCCGCTCGGACCCGAGGCGACCGCGCAGGTGCGCGAGGCGTTCTTTCGCCTGACCGACTACAAGCCCGAAGATGCCGCGCACGTGCCGAGCGCCGAACTTGACCTCGGCGGCGGGCGGACGCTGCACGTGCCCAAGAGCCTCAAGGGCGTCGCCGTGTTCAGCTTCAAGCGCCTGTGCGGGGAGAACCGCGGCGCAGCCGACTATCTCGCCATCGCCCGAGCCTATCACACGGTGATCGTGGTCGGCATTCCGGTCATGGGGCCCGACCGCCGCAACGAGGCGATCCGCTTCACCAAGCTCGTCGACGCGCTCTACGAACTTCGCGTCAAGCTCTTCGCTACGGCGGACGCGGAGCCCGAAGGCCTCTACCTCGCGGGCGATGGCAGCTTCGAATTCGCTCGCACGGTCAGCCGGCTCGAGGAAATGCAGAGCGCCGACTACATGGCGCTGGGCCACGGCAGCGAGGGTTGAAAGGCTGCGGGCGAGCCCCACTTATCGATTATTCCGGCGACAACACCCCGCCGAGGTGAGAATATCGATGATCGACGTGAGACCTTTCGCCACGCTGGGCGCGGCCGACCACGGCTGGCTCGATGCGCGACATCACTTCAGCTTTGCGAGCTACCACGATCCCCAGCGCATGGGCTGGGGCGCGATCCGCGTGTGGAACGACGACACCATAGCGGCGAAGAGCGGCTTCCCGCCCCACCCGCACAACGACATGGAGATCGTCACCTTCGTGCGCACCGGCGCGATCACGCATAAGGACAGCCTGGGCAACCAAGGCCGCACCGCCGCGGGTGACGTTCAGGTGATGAGCGCCGGCACGGGCATCACCCACACCGAATACAATCTCGAGGACGAGGAAACCACGCTGTTTCAGATCTGGATCATCCCGGACCGGCGCGGCGAGCAGCCGTCATGGGGCCAGCGCGAGTTCCCCAAGGCTGCGCGCGAGGGCGGGTTCGAGATCGTCGCCAGCGGCACGCCCGAAGCGGATGACGCCCTGTCGATCCGCACCGACGCCAAAGTGGCCGCGGCGACGCTCGCGGCGGGCCAGTCGGCGACATGGCGCACGTCGGGCGCGCGGCACCAGTACCTCGTCGCCCCCGACGGCCGCATTCGCGTGAACGGTGTCGAGGCCGCTCCGCGCGACGGCATTGCCGTGACCGGCGAGGAGGAGATCGTCGTCGAAGCGATCGACGATGCGCAGGTCGTGCTGGTCGACGCCCGCTAGCTAGAGTTGCGACAAAGGAGACAGGTCCCAGCGAAGGCTGGGGTCTCAGGCTATCGGGCGAAGCGCCAACGGCCTGAGGTCCCAGCCTTCGCTGGGACTCGGGAGGTTCGCCCCCTCACGCCGCCTTGGCGAGCCGTGCTTGCGCGGCCACGAGGCGGCCCATGACCTTCAGGTCCTGCTCGCGCAGCTGGAGCGCGGAATCGGCCCATAGCTCGGTGATGCGGTTCAGCTCGGCCAGCTCAAGGTTCCAGGAAACCTTCATCGCACGCCGTGAGTTGACCAGCCCGGCGTGGCGACGGTCCGACTTCTTGATGAACTCGCGGCAGGCGGCGAGGCCTTGTCCGTTCTCCGCCAGGTGATGCACCAGGCCGATCTCGTACATCTGCTCCGCGCTATAGGTCTCGTTCGAGACGATCAGCCGGTCGGCCATCGCGCTGCCGACCTTGCGGCTCAGCAGCGCGTGTGCGCCCATCCCCGGGAACAGGCCAAACATGATCTCCGGCAGCCCGAACGTCGCACCGCGTTCGGCCACGATGTAATCGAACGACAGCAGCGCTTCGAACCCGCCGCCGAGCGCCGCGCCCTCGACCAGCCCAACGGTCAGCATCGGCAGGTCGAGCGAGGCGACGTTGCGGTGAAGTATCTTACAGCAGCGATGGCCGTAACGCACCAGTCCGTCGCGATTGCGCTCGCGGATCAGGCGCTGGAAAAGGTCGAGATCGCCGCCGAAGCAGAATACGCCTGGCGCACGGCTGCCGAGCACGAGGAAGCGCAGCGGCACTTTCTCGGGGCCGAAACCCTGCTCGATATAGACCTGCCAGTTCTCGAAATCGCCGAGCATGGTCGGCGTGAAGCTCGGCCGCCCCTCTGGGTTCATGTAGGTCCACAGGGTCTGCGTTTCGTCCTCGTAGAAGACGTCGAGCTCGTGAAGCTGGAAGAGACCTTCGGGGATCGCCGCGTGCCGCGCGCTTTCCGCGACCAGCGCCTCGTCGCCTTCGCCAAGCGGAATAGCTGGCTGATCCAAACCCGTTTCGGGTTCGGTATTCTCCATTCCAGAACTCACATGATCCATAAGGATCCCCCCGCTTTTCTGCGGCATCCCCCGATTTCGCGAAGCGTAATCGACACGCGAGTCAATTGGCAAACGATTAATTAACTTTGCTGACAGTGGGTCCCGATCCGGGGCATGCCCCAAAATCGAGTGTCCGCTAGCCCGATATACCCAGGCGATCGAGCGAGCGGTCGAGCATCAGGAGCTGCCACAGCAGCCGCGAATGGTCCGACCGTCCGGCGATGTGCGCCTCGGCGATCGTGCTCAGCCGGATCTCGTCGAACCAGCCGGTACGGGCCAGCCGCGCACCGCTCGCGATCGCCCGGGCCTCGCCGGCCAGCGGGCCGCGCAGCCATTGGGCGACTGGCGTGACGAAGCCCTGCTTGGGGCGGAACAGCACGTCATCGGGCAGGTAGCGGCGCATCGTGTGCTTGAGCAGCCACTTGCCTTGCCGCCCCCTGATCCGCTCGCGCTGCGGCAACTGTGCGGCGAACTCGATCAGTCGGTGATCGAGCAGCGGCTCGCGCGCCTCGAGGCTCACGTTCATGCTCGTGCGGTCGACCTTGGTGAGGATGCCGCCGGGCAGCCAGAACTTGAGATCGGCATACTGCGCGCGGTCGAGGCCGGAGCGCGCCGGAGCCGAACGCATCATCTCCACCAGCGGATCTTCGGCGCGATAGTCGCCGATCTCGCGTGCGAAGCGGTCCGTATAGAGTGTCGCGCGGAGCTCTGGCGGAACTACGCCGAGCGCGCGCGCGTACCCTGCGGCCCCATCGTCGGCGAGCGACTGGAAGGTCGTCTTGGCGCGCAGGGGGCGCGGCGCCCAGTCGGCCTTGGGCCAGATCGCGCCGAGGGCGCCGAATGCCGGGCGCCGCAGTGCGGCGGGAAGCACGGCGCGCGCCTGCTCCTCGCGGGCGTGGAAGATCTGGCGGCGGTAGCCGGCGAAAGCTTCGTCCGCTCCGTCGCCAGAAAGGGCAACTGTCACGTTCTCACGGGCGAGCTGGCACACGCGCCAGGTCGGCAGCGCGGAGGCGTCGGCAAAGGGCTCGTCGAACATGGTCGCAAGCCGGTCGACCGCGGAAAAGTCGTCGGGATCGACCGTGCGGCTGCGGTGATCGGTGCCGAAACGCAGCGCGACCTGTTCGGCGTAGGCCGTCTCGTCGAGCGCCGCGACGTCGAACCCGATCGAGCAGGTCTTCACTGGATCGCGGCTCGATTCCGCCATCAGCGCGACGACCGAGGAGGAATCGACGCCACCGGACAGAAAGGCACCGAGCGGCACATCGGCCACCATGCGCGACGCCACCGCCTGGCGCATGTGGTGAAGGAGCTCGGCCGAAAGATCTGCGCTAGAACCGCTCCGACGGCGGGTGAAATCGACGTCCCACCATTGCACCGGCGGCTGGGGCGAGCTCTCGTGCCGGAGCACTCGGTAATGACCGGCCGGCAGCTTCTCGACGCCTTTCAGGATCGAGCGGTGGTCGGGAACGTAGCCCCAGGCGAGATAGTCCTCGACTGCCAGCGGATCGGCCTCCCGCCGCAGCAGCGGGTGCGCGAGCAGGCCCTTGAGCTCCGAGGCGAAGGCGAGGCTTCCGTCGCTCAGGTGCGCCATGAACAGCGGCTTCACCCCGAGCCGGTCGCGCGCGAGCAGCAGTTCGCGGCGATGTGCGTCGTAGAGCGCGAAGGCGAACATGCCGTGGAGGCGCGGCAGGCACTCGACGCCCCAGCGGGCCCAGGCGGCGAGGATCACCTCGGTATCGCCGTCGGTGCGGAACTGTGCGCCTTCGCTCGCGAGCTCGCGCCGCAATTCGCGGTAGTTATAGATTTCGCCGTTGAAAACGATCGTTGCGCGCCCGTCGGACGAATGCATCGGCTGGGGCGAACCCGCGACGTCGATGATCGAAAGGCGGCGGTGGCCGAGGCCGACGCCGGGCCCGGTCCAGACTCCCGACCCGTCAGGCCCGCGGTGCGCGAGCGCGTCGGACATGCGGCGCACCCGTTCTGAATCGACCGGCTTGGGGATGCCGCAATGAAAGATCCCGGCGATGCCGCACATGCGCGGCCTCTATCGCAGGTCGGCCACGCGGTCCATCCACGCGCCGCGATCGCCGATGGCCGCCGTGAACCGGTCGATGACCTGCGTGCCTTCGGCTGCCGGGCGGCCCTCGACCGAGAGGATCAGCGTCGCCGTCGGGCGCCGGCGCAGCAGCAGGCGGTCGCGCATTGTCGCGAGCTTGAGCCGCGCCGCGCTGCCGGTGGTGAGATCGCCTTTGCGATAGCTCGTCTCTGCAACCCGGACGAGCCGCCCGTAGGCGAGAAGGACGTCGCCCGCCGCCTCGGGTGAGGTCCGCCCCGGCTCCAGCCAGCGCCACGGCGTATCGGGCACGAGCGCGCCCTCCCCGTAAGCCGAGGCGTCGCGCCTGTCGTCCTGCGCCGGATAGAGCGCGTAGAACACGTCTATCTCGTCCCCGGCGGCGTTGCGGTAGCGGCCGATCAGCCGATGCGCCGCGCCGCTTGCGCGTGGCTGCCAGGGGACCTCAGGTGCATAGGCGAGCTGCTGCCAGCCCGCGACCTCGGGCAAGGCAATCGCCGGCGGCACCTGCGCCTCCACTCGCGAGGCGAGCGTGGCCCAGAGGGCGAAGCCGAGCGCCATCGCAATGATTGCCCCAAGCGCGGTGTTGGCGCCGAGCGAGGCGCGCTCCAGCATGCCGAGGAACGGCGAGCGGCGGAGCGCTTCAGGATCGATCGCCGGCTCATCCGGCTCCCGGTCGAACCAGCGCCACGACACCGCGAGCAGCACGGCGACGACGAAAGCGAAGAAGACCCAGCCGTAGACGATGTGGTCGAACCCCTCGGCGAACGCGATCCCTTGCCACTGCGCAATGTAGATCGTCCCCCAGGCGCGCACGCCGTTGGCGAGGATCGGCAGCGCCAGCGCGAAGGCGAGGAACGCCGTGCGGCGCCGCCAGCTCCGGAAGCAGGTCTGCGCGATCAGCACACCGAGCGCGAGCATGGCGACGAGGAACTGCACGCCCGAACATGCCTCGGCCACTTCGAACAGGCCGACCGGCGTGTCGATGAAGACGCCTTCGATCACCGCGGGAATGCCGCTGGCGTGCGTGAGCCAGATGACGATGTCGGCGGTCACCATCTGCAGCGTCGGCACGAGCTCGTCGCCGAACGGCACGAGGAACAGCATGTAGGCGAGCGGGAAGAGCAGCCCGGCCGCAACGCGCGGTCCGAGCAACGCGATCACCGCCGAAGGAAGCGCGAGGACCGCGCCGAGCTGGCTCGCGCTGTTGAGCCCCGCGAGCATGCCGAGGAGCCAAACGAACAGCGATCCTCCGACCAGCACCAGCCCCGGCCACCAGGCACGCGGCGTCAGCTCGGCCAGTTCGCGGCGGCGGTGCCACACCAGCCATCCGACGATCGGAGGCACGAACAGCACGTGGTTGTAAGTCGAGACGTTCCACCATTTGTCCGCCATCGCCAGCCAATCGCGGCCAGTGAGGAGCACGAGCACGAGCCAGGCGGCGGCAAGGCGCACCAGCGGGCCGCGCCACATCGCAGGAACCCGGGCGAACATGCCCTCGCCCGCAAACGAAAGGCTGGCCTCAGGCGGCATCGCGGCGCGCCTCGGCCCCGCGCGCGCCGACGATCTCGCTCAGCGGCACGAGCATTGCGGCCCAGCCCTGATGCTCGACCACATAACGCCGCGCGGCAACGCCCATTGTGGCGGCCGCGGTCGCGTCTTGCAGCAGCGCAAGGGCGCGGTCGATCAGCGCCTGATCGTGGGCTGCGACGGCGAAGTGCTCGCCGTCGCGCGCGTCGATCCCGGTCGCGGCCTCCGGTGAGAGCACGACGGGCCGCGCCATCGCCATCGCCTCCAGCACTTTGTTCTGGATGCCGCGGGCGATCTCCAGCGGAGCGAGCACGGCGTCTGCGGCAACGAGAAACGGGCGCACGTCGGGCACCTCGCCCCAGACACGGATGCCGTTCCGTCCGTCAAGCCGCCGCAGTTGCGGCACGGGTGCGCGGCCGACGACATGGAACGTCGCACCGGGGTGAGCCCGCCGGATCGCCGGAAGCAGCCGCTCCGCCGTGCGCAGTGCCGCGGTGACGTTGGGCGCATAGTCCATCTGTCCGGTGAACACGAGGTGCGGCCCCGGCTCCGCGGCAAGTTCCGGGTGCGGTGCGACCGCCACTGGATCGAAGGTGGTGGTGTCGATCCCGTTGCGCAGCGCTTCGATGCGTACGCCCGCCGGGCTGCGCAGGCGCGAGCGGAACAGCGCCGCCTCGGCCTTGCTGACGAAGAGCGTGCAGTGGGCGCGGTGCGCCAGCCGCTCTTCCTCGCGAGCGAGCAGGCGCCCTTCCCGCCGGTCGATCCATGCGCGGGGGCCGCCTTGCTTGCCGTAGGCCTCGAACTTGGCTGAATCGACGTCGCATAGGTCGACTACCACGCGGCCGCCGAAGTCCGCTGGCACATACTGCCCCATCTGCCCGGAGAACACGAAGACCGTTCCGATAGGCCGCTCCGCCAGCGTTGCCGCGACCCAGCGGCGGAGCCCGGCATGGTCGAAGGCCGTGAGGCTGACCGGCAGGCCCCTGGCCAGGGCCTCGATACCGGCCAGCGGCAGCGGCTTCGCGCGGCGGGCGAGAAAGTGGCTCCTGGCAATCTCCGCCAGCTCGCTCTCCTGCGCCATATCCCCGTCAGTCTCGGCCAGGCAGCCGACGTGGACCGGCGCGATCTCGGCCAGCCGCTTCAGCAGATGGTGCGAACGGATCTTGTCCCCGCGGTCGGGCGGAAAAGGCACGCGGTGCGCGAGGAAGAGGATCTCTCCCGGCATCAGCCCAGCCCCCGCGCGATCAGCGGACCGATGCGGTTGGCGAGCGCGAGCGGCAGGCGTTTCCACAGCGCGATCTTGGCCGAGTAGGCGTCGCTGTTCGGATCGATGTCGCGCTTGGCGGTGCCCGGCGCGGTCCAGCTCGCATAGGCGAGCGGCCGCGGCTCGAAGCCCCAGTTCTTCTTGTAGGCAGCCGGCCCGCTGCCGGTCTTTGAACGGCCGAAGTCGAACCGCAGGCATCCGCGCCGGCGGGCATGCAGCATGAGCTCGAAGTACATCCGCTCGTTCGCCCGCAGAGAGCGCGCCGCGAAGGTGCCGCCGCCCCAGTAGGGGAGCACGGTGCCGGCGTGATAGAGAGACAGCACGCTTGCCACCGGCCGCGCATCGTGGAGGACGGTGAGGATGTCGCCATCGAGTTCGTCCAGCGCCGCATCGAACAGCGCCCGCGGGAACACCGGCGTACCGAGATTGCGGACGCTTTCGGCATAGACCGCGTAGTGCGCCGCCCGGTCCGGCTCGCCGCGTCCGACACGGACCTCGAGATCGCCTTGCAGGCTCTTGCGCACTTCCGCGCGCTGCTTGCGCGGAACGGCGAGAAGCTGCGCCTCGTCGTCCGCCGCCAGATCGGCGACGAACCCGAGGTGCGTGTCGTCGCGCAAGTCCCAGTCGGCCGGGAGCGCCCCGCCCCGCAGCTCCACCGTCGCGCAGCTACGCCGCTGCACCAGCTCCTCGGCCGCGCGGGCAAGCGCCGCCGCGGCGCGGTCATCCTCCGCCAGAATGCCGCCGCCGACCGCAAAGCCGCTCGAGACGAGCGCGCGGCCGAAGATCGGGGAGTGAATCTCGCTCAGCGGCAGCCAGCCGACGAGGTTGCCATGCCGCTCCGCCACGAGGCCGAGCGCCTGCTGCCCGGTGCCGCGCTCCACTGCGCGAAGCCAGGCGGGGCGATGGAACAGTGCTCCGCCCCGCTCCGCGACGAAGCGCTCTATCCGTGCGACTTCGCCTGCATCGCGCAGGTCCGCGAGCGAGACCGAGGTCGAAGCCGGAGCGAAGGGCGCGTTCATGCCGCCAGCGGCACCGCGCGCGCGGCTTCGCGCTGCGCGATCTCGTCCATGCGCCCCCAGGCGAACTCGCGCACCAGGTCCCGCAGCTTGGGCGCCATGCGCTCGAGGTTGGTGTAGTGGCGCAGGCGCGACCTGAGCGGCGCGCCGGGCACCCGCGGCTGATCGGGATCGATCTCCCACGGGTGGAAGTAGAACACGGCCGGGCGCCCGTCGCGGCGGTTCACCTGCCGGATCGCCCAGCGCGAGAAGCCGTACGGCAGCACGCGGAAGAACCCGCCGCCGCCCGCTGCCAGACGCTTGCCGCCAAACGTGGCGGTGGTCACCGGAACCTCGACGAGATCGGATCCGGGGAGCGGGTGAAACGCGAAGCGCGGCGCCTCTCGCCAGCCGTAGTGGTCGTGCGCGATCGGCGCGACGCTGGAGGAGTAGGCATAGCCCTGCTCGGCCAGCTCGAGATAGGCCCAGGGGGTGCGCTGGTCGATCGAGAAGCTCGGCGCGCGGTAGCCGGTCACCGCGACGCCGCCCGCATCCTCGAGCGTCTCGCGGGCGCGCCGGATGTCCGCGGCGAACTGCGTCCGGTCGAAAGTGAACACCCGCGCATGGTCGTAGCCGTGGCTCGCGAGCTCGTGGCCGGCCTCGACGATCCGCCGCATCAGGGCGCCATTGCGCTCGGCCACCCAGCCCAGCGTGAAGAAGGTCGCCTTGACCCCGGCCTCGGCGAACAGGTCGAGGATGCGCAGCACGTTGTCCTCGACGCGCAGCGCGAGATCGTCCCAGTCATCGCGCGCGATTACGTTCTCGAACGCACCGACCTGGAACCAGTCCTCGACGTCGACCGAGAGGCCGTTGACGATCTGCTGCCCCTCCGACACGCGCCGTCCTCAGGCCGCAACGCGCGGGGGCTGCCCCGTTTCGACCCATTCTATCAGCATCGCCAGCACTTCGCGCACCGACCGCTCCTGCTCGTCGAGCCGACGGCCGAACGCGTCGACCCTGGCGACGAGCTCGTCGTCCTCGGCTCCGTTGCGCTCCAGAGCATGCGACAGTTCGATCACGGCCTGCTGGAGTTCCGCAATCTGCGCGTCGCGTTCGGCCAGCATGGCCTCGAAATCCACCGCCGCACCGTGCGACGGGCCGGCCGACACGGCCTCGGGATAGACTGCATGTTTCACCGGCCCCGGGCCAGGCGCGGGAGCGAGCTTCGGCATCGAGCCCGATGCAGTCTCGGGAAAAGCATGGTCGCTCCGCATTTCCTTCAGAACCGTGCTCAGCATCACGCTGTCGATCCGCGTCCTCTGCTCGACGGCGCCAAGCAGCAGCAAGCGCGTGGCCACCTGGTTCACCTTGCGCGGGATGCCGCCGGTCGCTTCGTGCAGTTCGGCAAAAATCTGCTGGTCGAACTCGGGATTGCCCTGCCAGCCGACGCATTTGAGACGGTGGCGAATGTAGGGTTCGATCTCTCCCGGCTCCATCGGGCCGAGATGATGGGCGGCGATCACGCGCTGGCGGAGCTGCTCGAGATCCTGATGCTCGGCCAGAACCTGGCGAAACTCGGGCTGCCCCAGCAGCAGGGTCTGCAGGAGCGGATGCGCGCCGAGCTGGAAGTTAGACAGCATCCGCAGCTCCTCGAGCGCCTCGACGCTGAGGTTCTGCGATTCGTCGACCACCAGCATGCACCGGCGCCCCTCGCGCGCTTCCTCGTGCAGGAAGCTCTCGATCGCGCCCAGCGCGCTGGCCTTGTCATGCCCCTCGACATCGAGGCCGAAGCTCTGCGCGACGACGTGAACCAGTTCCTCACCGTCGAGATTGCTGGTGACGACCTGACCGACCGTCATCTGACTGCGGTCGATCTTCTGCATCAGGTGCGCAACGAGCGTGGACTTGCCCGCGCCGACCTCGCCGGTGATGACGATGAAGCCCTCGCCCTGCGCCATGCCGTAGCCGAGGTAGGACAGCGCCTTGCGGTGCGTCGTGCTCTCGAAATAGAAATTGGGATCGGGGGTCAGCTGGAAGGGGCGACCCGTTAGCCCGTAAAAGTCGTCGAACATCGCTTCAAACCTCTCAGAAATCGTATCGCAGGCCGAGCAGTGCGGAGGCGGAGGTGTAGTTCTCGATCGCGGCGTCGCTATCGAGATGGTCGATCGCCACGGCGGCGCGGGCCGACAGGCGGTCGGTGATGGAGCGGCGGTAGGCGGCCGATGCACCGAGTGCGAGGACCTCGCCGCTGTCGACGAAGCCGCTGTCGATCCGGCTCGCATAGGCATTGGCGTCGAAGCCCGCGTCGCGGCCGAGCTGCGCGGACAGGTAGTAGCTGACCCAGTAGGCCTCATCGACCACGCCATTGGCGGAAGCGAGCACGGTGCCCGGCGCGGCGATAAACTTGCGCCGCTGGTAGCCCGCACCCACACCGGTGTCGATCCGGCCGAGCTGCAGGCCGTAGCTCGCCGCGACGCCGCGCGAGCGGAACACGGCCGAGCGCACCGAGCCGAGCACGCCTGCGAGGCAGCTCGCGCCCTCCTCGCCCCCGACGCAGCCGGTGAAGTCGCCGCTGAGCGCATTGCGCGCCGCGGTGAACTGGGTCGGAAGGTTGGCGAGCGCGGTGTTGAGCAGCCCGCCGAAGCCGGAGATCGTGTCGTAGACGGCGACGTTGACGCTGCTGCGCGAGTTCGGCGCCCAGGCGAACGTGCCGTAGTAGGTGGTGGAATCGTAGCGCCGGCCGACATGCGCCTCGAGCGCGGTGCGCGTGCTCGGGCGCCACATGACGCCGACATCCCAGATCAGACCGTTGGCCTCGTAAGCGATGCGGCGCGGCGCGCTGTCGTCGGTGACGAAGCGGCCGTCGCTGCCCACCACCGGAATGCCGTCGGCATCGCGCACCGCGTCGCGGCTCGACACCTCGACATCCTCGTACCCGACGCCCCCGACGAGGGCGAGATCGCGGGACACCGGCACCTGCACGTCGGCGCGCACGAAGCGGTCCTGCACGCGCTGGTCGAGGTTGGAGACATCTTCCTGCACCCAGCCGCCGCCGACGCCCAGGCCCACCGGAAGTGGCTGTCCAGGGCGCGTTCCGACGTGGAAGCCCGCGGCATGGACCACGCTCTCGTCGAATAAGTCGACCGGCGGGCCGCCCGGCGTGACGACCACCGCATCGGGCGCTTCCACGCGGGTGTAGCCGATGCGGTAGTTGGCGTTGACCTCGACGTCGCCCGCGCTCGTGTGGAGGTTCGGGCCGGCGTAGGCGGAGTAGATGCGGCTCTCGCTGTCGTCGCCGACCAGCGGGTTGAGCGTCGCGCCGCCGTTGCCGTCGACCCGCGTGCGCGCGGCGAGCGCGCCGCCCTCGACGGTCAGCGCGCGCGGCACGATCGTGGCATAGCCGCGCGCGACGCCGCTCAGCGTATCGGAATCGAGCGCTTCGTCGCCGTAGCCGATATTGCGTTCGTAGCGCAGCGAGACCGAGCCGCCGTTGTTGCGGCCCGTCACGCTGGCGTCCACGCCCGCAGCAACCTGGGTATAGGTGACCGTATCGTCGCCCGGCGAAAGCTCGGCGACGAGCACTTGCGAGGCTTCGATATAGGGTTCGACGACGGCGCGGCGGTCGCGCCCTTCGCTCGCTTCTTCGGTCGCGGTCTGCTGCGCGCAGACCGGCGTCGCCAGAGCAAGCGCGGCTATCGCGCAGGCCGGGGCGAGGAAAGTGCGGGTCATCGCCTTACTCCCCGTAGCCATAGTAGGTGCCGAACTTGCGGCCGCTGGGGCTGAAGTGCGCATCGTTGAGCACCAGCTTCACGTCCGGGCACCCCGAAAGCAGCTCCGCGGCGTCCTCGAGTGCGCTCTGCGCGGTCGAGTCGGCACGCGCGATGAGGATTGCCTGACCGACGTGCCTGGCGAGCTCGGCCGCGGGCGAGGCCGCGAGCGCAGGCGGCGAATCGAAGATCAGGATGCGGTTGGGCGCGCCTATGCTCAGCCGGTCAAGCACCTCGGCGGTGCGGCGACTGGCGAGATATTCGCTGTCCGCGTTTGTCTGGTTGCCCGCAGGAAGCACCCACAGCCCCGGAATATCGGTGCCGATCACGAGGTCTTCGGGCGGAACGTTGTCGTTCGCCAGACAGTCCATGAACCCCGGCCCCTTCGGCAGACCGAAGGTCGACAAGATCGAGGGCTTGGCGAAATCCGCGTCGATCAGCAGGACTTCGCTGTCGCGTTCCGCAGCCAGCGCGATCGCGAGATTGCTGGCACAGAAGGTCTTGCCCTCGCCGGGATGCGGCGAGCAGATGAGAACGCGGCGCGAGCGCGCGGTGCCCGCCGCCTGCGCGCTTTCCAGTACCCGGCGCTTCACGATGCGGAATTCTTCCATCAGCGCGTTCACTGCACCGTCCGGAACGATCAGCCCCTGTTCGCGCAGCAATTCGCGGTCGACCGGAAAACGCTTGCCTCTGAGCGCGACCGCGCCGACCTGCCGCTCCACCACTGCCTGCGATGGAACGAGCGGGGCCGGGAGGTCCCCCGGCGCGGCCCGCTCCGCCGGCGGCTCGGCGGCTGTTTCCGCGGCGGCTTCAACCGCACTACTCGCCTCTTCCGGCCGGGGGACTCTGGCGCGTTTCATTGGCGCGTCGGGCAGCCGGTGCGGCACGGGCGCAGCCTTGAACGGATCGAAGCCGAAGGCTCCGCTCGCCCGCTCGAGGAGGGAACTTTCCTTCGGTCCTTCGGGCGGGACGGGTATCTTCTTCTGTTCGGTCATGTCCCTCTCCTCACCCGACCATGCCTACCTGGACGAATTCGACCGCGAGCAGCAGCAAGCAGAGGCCGCCGAGCGAAGCACAACCGGCCGCGAACAGCTTCATCCGCCTGCGCGCCACGGCGCGGGTCGCATCGGTGAGCGTGTGCGAGATCGTGCCGATCACCGGCAGGCCCAGCGACCGCTCTAGCTTCGCATCGGTGGCGAAAGTCGAACGTACCTGGCTGAGCGCGAAGGCCGCACCGCCGCCTGCGCCGATCCCCAGGATCAGCACCCCGATCAACAGAATCGGGCGGTTGGGCGCAGCCGGTGTGCGGGGCGTCGACGGAGGGTCGACCACCTCGAAACGGAACGAGCTGCGCTCGCTCTCGACCTGACTGCGCAACCGCATCTCCTCACGGTTCTGCAGCAGTTCGTCGTACTTCTGCTTGAGCACCTCGTAGTCGCGGCTGATCCGGTTGGCCTCGGCCGCCACCGCAGGCTCCTCCGCTTGCACTGCCATCATGCCGGTGAGATCCGCCTGTAGCGCAGCCTTGCGCGCCATCAGCGCCTGGACGTTGGCCTCGCGCTCGGCGCGGATCGCAACCAACGAGGTGTAGGCGGGATTGGCCGTTCCCGAGGCGTTCGGTCCCTCTCTCGCCGCCTGCCGTTCGAGCAGCTCGATCTGACGCTTGAGCGCCGCGATGTCGGGATGATTGTCGGTGAGGCCGCGCGCCTGGAGGCTTGCGAGCTGCGAGCGCGCCTGCATCAGCGCACCGCGCGCGCCACCCTCACCGGCAGTGACCAGTGTCCGGGGCGTGCCCGCGATCTGCCCCCCTATCGCTGCGAGGGCGCTCTGCGCCGCGGCAAGGTCCGCGTCGACTCCGCGCATCTCGGCGCGCAAGGCCTGGAGCTTGGCGGAAAGCGAGGTCGTGCCGCCGATCAGCTCGGGATGCTCGGCCTCGAAGGCGAGCCGCCGCTGTTCTGCCGCCTCGAGCTCGCGCTTGCGGTCCTCGAGTTGCTGTTCGATGAAGATCAGCGTTTCGGCCACCTCGCCGCGGCTGCCGGCGATGTTCTCCTCGCGGAAGATGTCGATCATCTTCTGCACCACGTCCTGTGCCAGCGCCGCATTCTCCGCGTCGGAGAGGCTGGACTGGCCGATCTGCGCGGTGATTTCGAACAGGTTGTCCTCGGTGCTGACGACCTTGATCTTCTCGGCGAGGCCGGCGATCGCACCCTCCATCTGCTGCGGCGACGTGACCCCGTCGCCCAGCTTCGTGGAGCGCACGACCTTTTCGAGGTTGACCGAACTCAGGAGCGTCTTGCGTACGCGTTCGATCTCGTCCTTGCCGGCGCCGGCTATGCCGATCTGCTGCGCGAGCACGTCGTCGAGCTGGACGAACACGCGCGCTTTCGATTCGTAGGTGTTGGGGATCATCGCGACCGCAAGCCACCCAAGGATACACACGCCCCAAGCGACCGCGAGCACCAGCCAGCGCCGGTGCCACGCCGAATAGAGCGCCGCCTGCAGTTCCTCGAAGACCTCGTTCATGCGCCGGGCGCCTTTCTCAGAACATGCTTTCGGGGATGATGATCACGTCGCCCGGATGGAGCATGACGTTGGCGCGGCTATCGCCATCCTTCAGCAGGTCGCCGAGCCGCAGCGCATATTCACGCTGGTGCCCGGCCTGCTTGTCGAAGCGGATCAGCTTGGCACGATTGCCGGCAGCGAATTCGCTGAGACCGCCCACGGCGATCATCGCGTCGAGCACGGTCATGTTCGCGCGGTAAGGGATGGAGGCCGGCTGCTCGGTCGCGCCGACGATCCGGATCTGCTGGCTGAACGTGCCCGCGAACTGCGTCACGATCACCGAGACCAGCGGCTCCTCGATATACTGCGAGAGCTGCAGGCGGATGTCCTCGGCCAGCATCGCCGGCGTCTTGCCGACCGCCGGCATGTCCGTGACCAATGGCGTGGTGATGCGCCCGTCGGGGCGAACCTGGATCTTCTCGGCGCCGAGCTCGGGATTGCGCCAGACGTGGATCGTCAGTTCGTCGAGCGGCCCGATGACATATTCCTCGCCCGGTCCCTCCTGCATCGCAACGAAAGAGGCTGGGGGCAACCGGGCGCCGCCGCCGCCGGCGCAGCCTGCGAGCGTGAGGGCCGCCAGTGCGGTGCCGGCGAGCGCTTTGGAAAGTCGGGCGATGGGCATCGATGCACGTCCTTGCCTGTCTTGCGGGCGCGGCATGCGAAAAGGGAGGCGCCCCCATTCCGCACCCGCGGTTCAAGGCGTGCTTCCTCGCGAAAAAGGGTGAACATACTGTTAGCTCTCTCCGCCTTCTGGAGGGCGGTCCCGATCCGGGACAATCGGGGCGAAAAGGTTAAGCGAGGATCTGGCGCGCGGGACCGTGGCCAAGGAATTCGGCCGGCGATGCGGTCGCGCCGTAGGCTCCGGCGCAGAAGACCGCGACGAGATCGCCAACGTCGGCATGGGGCAGATATGCCTGGTCGGCGAGCCGGTCTAGCGGCGTGCAGAGGCATCCGACGACGTTGACCTCTTCCTCCGGCGCGGCATCGAAGCGGGTGGCGATCGCCAGCGGATAGTTGCGGCGGACGACGGTACCGAAATTGCCGGATGCCGCGAGCTGATGGTGCAGCCCGCCGTCGGTGATGAGGAACGTCTGGCCGTGGCTGACCTTGCGATCGATCACGCGTGTCAGATAGACCCCCGCCTCGCCGACGAGATAGCGGCCGAGTTCGATGCACAGTTCGGTCGCGGAAAGACGCTCGGGCAGCCCCGCGAAACGCTCCGCCAGCGCCGCGCCGACCGCGCCGATGTCGAGTGGCGTGTCACCGTTGAAGTACGGAATGCCGAAGCCTCCGCCCATGTTGAGCTTGGGTAAGATCGTGCCGATCTCGCCCGCCAGGCGGTCCGCCAGCGCGAGCACGTTGGCCTGAGTCTCGATGATCGCTTCCGCGTCGAGCGCCTGGCTCCCGGTGAAGATGTGCAGCCCGCGCCATTCCGCGCCCGCGGCAATGATCTCACGCGCAAGCGCGGGCACGCGCTCCTCGTCGATTCCGAACTGCTTGGCGCCGCCCCCCATCTTCATGCCCGAGCCGCGCAGTTCGAACGAGGGGTTCACGCGGATCGCCAGACGGGGCTGAACTCCGAGCCTCTCAGCTATCGCAAGCGCACGCCGCGCTTCTCCCTCCGACTCGAGGTTGATCGTGCAACCGGCTGAAATTGCGGATTCGAGCTCTTCATCCCGCTTTCCGGGGCCGGCGAAGCTCACCCGCGCCGGATCGATTCCCACCTCGCCTAACTTCGCGAGTTCCCCTGCGGACGCGACATCGAAACCGTCGACCAGTCCGGCCATGAATTCGAGCACGGGCGCGTAAGGGTTGGCCTTGATCGCGTAGTTGATCCCCAGCCGTGCGGGCATGGCCGCTCGCAGCGCTGCCACCCGGCTGCGCAGCATGGCGCGCGAATAGACGAACAGCGGCGTAGGCCCTGCCTCCACGGCCAGGTCGGTCGCCTTGCGCCCGCCAATGGCGAGTTCGCCGTCGAGTGCGGTGAAACCGGCGGGAATGGGGCCGAGCGGCTTCATCCGACGATCCCCCGCGCAATGCCCGTGCGATCCAGTTTGCCGTTCGGATTGATCGGCAACGTCTCACGCCAGTGGATGATCTTCGGGTGCATGAAATTCGGCAGATCCTTCGCCAGCGCCTTGGGGAGACGTTCTTCGGCGTCCTTGGCCCCGGCCGCCGCGCGAACCACGAGATGCACCGCCTGCCCCAGCCGTTCGTCGGGTACGCCGAGCGCGACCGCTTCGGCCACCAATCCAGTTGCGATCGCCGCGTCCTCGATCTCCTGCGGGCTGATCCGGTTGCCAGCGCTCTTGATCATCGCGTCGCGCCGGCCGACGAAATAGAGCAGCCCCTCCGCATCGCGCCGGACACGATCGCCCGACCACACGGCCGTACCGCCATACTCGGACTCCGCCGGAGCGGGCTTGAACCGCTCCGCGGTCCGCTCGGCGTCCTGCCAGTAGCCTTGCGCGACAAGGGGGCCGCAATGCACCAGCTCGCCCTCCTCGCCGGTCTGGGTGACTTTGCCGTCGTCGCCCACCACCAGGATTTCGGCGAAGGGAATCGCACGGCCCATCGAGGTCGGGTGGGTGTCGACCAGCGCCGGATCGAGGTAAGTCGAGCGGAAGGCCTCGGTCAGTCCGTACATGGGAAAAAGCCGGGCCTGCGGGAAGATACGGCGCATATCTCGCACGAGATCGACGGTCAGCGCACCGCCGGTGTTGGTCAGGCGGCGAAGAGGCGCCACGGCTTCTTCGGGCCAGTCGAGATCGGTCAGTTGCACCCACAGCGGGGGCACCGCGGCGAGCGTCGTGACGCCATGCCGGGCGCACGCCTTAGCGACGTCGCGCGGGAAGAGATAGTCGAGCGGAACCACGCAGGCCCCCGCGTACCAGCTGTTGAGGAGCTGGTTCTGCCCGTAGTCGAACGACAGGGGAAGGACTGCGAGCGTCACGTCGTCGCTCTCGATCCCGAGGTAATGCGACACGCTGACCGCCCCGAGCCACATGTTCGCGTGGCTCAGCATCACGCCCTTGGGGCGGCCGGTCGAACCGCTGGTGTAGAGGATGGCGGCAAGCTCGTCCGGATTGGCGTCGGAGGGTGCGAGCGAACCGCCGAACCCATCGATCGCCGCGAGGGCGTCGTCCTCCGCCAGGGCTCGGCATTGCTCGAGCAGGTCGCCCTGCTCCAGCGTTTTCAGCCGTGCCTCGGTCGCGAGCAGCAGGCGCGCGCCGCTGTCGGCGAGAATATGCGCGACTTGTGCGCGCTTGAGCAGCGGGTTGACCGGCACGTGGACCAATCCGGCGCGGGCGCAGGCCAGCGGCAGGAGGCAGGTCAGTTCGCCCTTGGCTGCCCAACTCGCTACGCGTTCGCCGCGCCCGGGCACCTGGTCCCGCAACCAGGCCGCCATGCGAGCGACACGGGTTCTTAAGTCCTTGTGGCTAAGCGTGCGCTCGCGCAGCACCAGCGCGGGTGCATCCGGCTCGCCACGTTCGGCGAGATGGTCGAGCGGCCGGGGAACTGGATCTGGTGCGAGAGACATCTGAGCTTTCGAGGAACGCATAGGAAGTGATCGCCGCCAGCTATCACCCTGAGGTTAACGTCTTGCAAGGGACGATGGAACGGGCGCCTTCGCCCTTCGAGCGGCCCGAGTGGTTCGCTTTGCTGGCCGAGAGCGGGATCCGCCCCTTCATCGCGCTGGCAGAAGACAGCGAGGCGAAAGCCGCGCTGGCGCTCACCCGCACCAACGGCCGGCTCGAACCGCTGCGCAACTGGTACAGCTTCACCTGGCGCCAGCTCGCGCCGGAGGGGTCGCGGGCGGAGCGACTGCTTGCGGGCCTCGCGCGCGATCTCAGACGGCAGGCGCACCGCGTCACGCTATGGCCGGTGCCGGACGAGGACGGCTCCGCCACCCGGCTCGAACGGGCGTTCCGCGAAGCAGGTTGGCTGGTCACGCGCGAGCAGTGCGACCACAATCACGTGCTCGAGGTGAACGGACGCACCTTCGCCGAATATTGGGCATCGCGACCGGGCCGGATGCGGACGACGCTCAAGCGCAAGGCAAAGAAGGTCGAGGTCACGATACGCGAGCGTTTCGACGCGGCCGACTGGGAGGCCTACGAGGCGATCTACGCGGAAAGCTGGAAGCCCGAGGAGGGCACGCCCGATCTGCTTCGCCGTTTTGCCGAGGCAGAGGGAGAAGCGGGCCGCATCCGCCTCGCCGTCGCGCGGCATGAAGGGGAGCCGGTCGCCGCGCAGTTCTGGACGGTCGAGAACGGCACCGCCTACATCCACAAGCTCGCCCATCTCGAAAGCCGCAGGGAACTGTCGGCCGGCACCACATTGACCGCTGCCCTGTTCGAACACGTGATCGACCGCGATGGCGTCGCACTGGTCGATTTCGGGACCGGCAACGACGGCTACAAGGCAGACTGGATGGAGATCGTCCGCCCACGCTTCCGGCTCGACTGCCTCGACCCGATGCAGCCGCGTGCCTGGCCAGCGCTGGCCAAGCGCTTCGCTCGCCGCCTTGCACCCGCTACCGGGCGGGGCTAAGGCGGCGCGCCGAATTGCAGGGCCGAACTGCAGGGCCAAATTTCAGGGGACGAGCCCGAACATGACCGAACTTGCGCCAAGCCGCAGCGATATCGACACGAAATTGCGCGCGATCCTGCGCGACGTGCTCGGTCTCGATGCGGAACGGGTCGAGCGCTTCGATGACAGCACCGGCCTGTTCGGCCACCTGCCCGAGCTCGACTCGATGGCCGTCGCCGGCCTTCTGACCGAGATGGAGGACCGTCTAGACATCATCATCGAGGATGACGACGTCGATGGCGAGATGCTGGAGACCTACGGCGGGCTGCTCGCCTTCGCCGAGGCGAAAGTCGTAGAAAACTGACGGAACGGGCTTTCAGGACCTGGCCGTGCCCGACCATCGGGGGCGGCACGCACGAGGAAATCGCGCTCACCTTCGGCGGCAAGCGCTCCGCGCGCGTGCTCGTGCTGCCCGCGCTGTTCGACGAGGCAAACAAGCTGCGGCGGCTGACCGCCGAAGTCATGCAGCGACTCGATGGAGCCGGGATCGACTCGGTCCTCCCAGACCTGCCCGGCTGCAACGAGAGCCGCCAGCCGCTCCAGGCGCAGTCGCTCGATCACTGGCGCCAATGCGCGAAGGCCGCGGCCGAGCACTTCGCCGCGACCCATGTCCTTACCCTGCGTGGCGGAGTGCTGACCGCGCCCCCGGAGATGCTCGGCTGGAACTACGCTCCGGTCGCAGGCCGGCAGGTGCTGCGCGCCATGCTGCGCGCCCGCACGATCGCCGCGCGCGAGGCCGGCCGCGAGGAGACCATCGAAGCCCTCCAGCAGACCGGCCGCAGCGAAGGCGTGGAGCTGGCCGGCTGGACGCTCGGCCCCGACCTGTTCGCGCAGCTCGAGAACACGGCGCCGCAGCCGGACTCCGCCCAGATCGAGATCGATCAGGGAGCGATCGGCGGAAGTGGTCTGTGGCTGCGCGCCGAGTCGGACGAATCGCCCGAACAGGCCGATGCGTTGGCCCTCTCGATTACGGCCGGACTCACCTCGGCATGAAGCGCCTGCCGCTCACGTTCGCGTGCGAGGATTCGACACTCGCCGGCACGCTCGACACAGCGCCCGCGTCGGTCGGCCTGCTGATCGTCAGCGGTGGCAACGAGATCCGCGCAGGCGCGTTCTCCGGCCAAGCGCAGCTTGCCACGCGCATCCAGAAGGCCGGTTTTCCCGTGTTCCGCTTCGACCGCCGCGGCGTCGGTGATAGCGGGGGCGAGAACCGCGGCTTTCGCAAGAGCCGCAAGGACATCGTCGCCGCGCTCGACGCCTTCCGGGCGATGGCACCGCAGATGAACCGCGTGGTCGGCTTCGGCAATTGCGATGCCGCGAGTGCGCTGATGCTCGCGAAGGGTGCGGGATGCGATGCGCTGGTGCTGTCGAATCCGTGGACGATCGAGGGCGACGACGATGCCATACCCCCGCCCGAGGCAGTGCGCGCTCGCTATGCCGAGAAGCTGAAGAACCCGAAAGAACTGGCGCGACTCGTCACAGGCAAGGTCGATCTTGGCAAGCTCGCGCGCGGGATTGCAAAGGCAGCGCTGCCGAAGTCCGGCCCCAGCTCTCTGGCGCAGGAGATGAAGGCCGGACTAGAGACGTTCGACGGGCTGGTACGAATCCTGCTGGCCGACGCGGACCGGACCGCGCAGGCTTTCGCGTCCACCTGGGACTCGGCCGACGAGCGCGTAACCTACTGCAAGGGCGCGACGCACGCCTATGCCGAGCCCCACGCGCGCGAGTGGCTTTACCAGCAGTTGCTCGCGGCGTTGCGCGCCTAAATCACGCTCATGTCCCGGCTCTCCGCCGGAACGCGCACTTCCAGACCGTCAAGCTCATCGGAAAGCACGATCTGGCACGAGAGCCGGCTCGTACGCTGAACTCCGGCCGCGAGATCGAGCATGTCCTCTTCGTCCTCACTCGCGTCGGGCAAGCGGGCGAACCACTCGGCGGCAACGATGACATGGCAGGTCGAGCAGGCCATCTGCCCTTCGCACGTCCCCTCCAGCGGCATTCCCGCCGCCTGCGCCACGTCCAGCAGCGGGGTGCCCGCCTCGCCCTCGGCCTCTACCACGCGGCCCCGCGGCGTGACGAAGCGGACGCGCACGCTCACGCGCCCTGCGCCTCCGCCGCGGCGTTGATGAGACCGGCGGCCTCCTCGATCTCGGCGATCGTGGTGTAGCGGCCGAAACCGAGGCGGATCGAGTTTTTCGCCTGCGCGTCGCTGAGGCCGATCGCGCGCAGCACGTGGCTCGGCTTGCCCGAACCGCTGGCGCAGGCCGAGCCGGCGGAGAACATGACCTCGCGGCACTCGCTCATCAGCCGGGCGACGTCGAGCCCGTCCCGACGGATGTTGAGATTGCCGTGCCAGCGCGCCTCGGCGCTGCCGTTGAGGATCCAGTCAGCGAACAGTTCGCGCGCGCGGTGCCAGAGCGTCTCGATATGCGCGGCGTCCTCGGCCATACGCTCCGTCGCGAGCTGCGCGGCCGCTCCGAAGCCGGCGCAGAGCGCGGGGCTCAGGGTTCCTGATCGCAGTCCCTCCTGGAGGCCACCGGTGACCTGCGGATCGAGCTCCACTCCGTCGCGCACCCACAGCGCGCCGATGCCCTTGGGCCCGTGCATCTTGTGCGCGCTGATCGCGATCATGTCGGCGCCGGCGATTGCACGCTTTCCGCAGGCCTGGACCGCGTCGCACAGGAACAGCGCACCGCTTTCCTGCGCACGGCGGTACCAGTCGGCGACGGGCTGCACGGTCCCGATCTCGTTGTTGACCGCCATGACCGCGACCAGGCCGGTGTCGCCGGGCAGCTCGGCCGCGGGATCAGTCAGTCCTTCGCCGTCGACCGGGATCTCGACCGCGTTGCCAAGCGCCATCGCGGTGTCGCGCACCGCCGCATGCTCGATGGCGGAGTAGGCGATGCCCGCCTTCCGGCCGCCCGCCGATCCGCGCATCGCGAGATTGGCGGCCTCGCAGGCATTGCCGGTGAAGATCACCCGCCCCCCCGGCGGGAGCAGCGCCGCGACCCGCTCGCGCGCCAGCTCGACCGCCGCCGCCGCTTGCCGTCCCATGCGGTGCGGACTGTGTGGGTTGCCGAATGCGGTGCTCTCGGGGCCATCGAGCCACCGCAGCATCGCCTCGCGTGCTTCCGGTGCGAGCGGGGTGGTAGCCTGGTAATCGAGATAGATCATGCGGCGCCCTTTGGCATCAATCGCGCCTTCCGTCATCCCGCCATCATGCGCTCGCCAACCCCGCCCATGCGTCGGCAAACCGGTCGAGTTCCCCCGCAGTGGTGCTCCAGCCGAGGCTGATGCGGATCGTGCGGGCGGCAGAGCCTTCGTCCACTCCGAAAGCCTCAAGCACGCGGCTGCGCTTGAGGGTGCCCGACGAGCAGGCGCTCCCCGCGGAAACCGCGAATCCCATCGCGTCGAGCCGGATCAGCAGCGCCTGCGCACTGAGGGTGGGATGCGTGAGAGCGAGGATGTGCGCGCATTGCCCTGCGCCGGGCGTGACGCGCCGATCAGCCAGCGTGGCAGCAAACGAGTGCCGCTGCGCCCCGGTCGTCGTCCAGCCGTCCAGTCCACCCGTCTCCAGCGCGGCGGCAAATCCGAGGATGGCAGGCAGGTTCTCGGTCCCGGCGCGATAACCGCGTTCGTGACCCCCCACCGGTTCCAGCATGGCGAAATCGCGCACCAGCAGCGCTCCGATGCCGATGGGCCCGCCCAGCTTGTGAGCGGAAACAACGGCCATGTCGGCATCCGGCAGCGCGAGCTTGCCCGCCGACTGCGAACAATCCGAAAGCAGCAGTCCACCGGCCTCGTGCACGCGGCTTCGCAGCGCACCGCCGTCCTCCGGCAGAACCAGCGTGCCCGTTTCCGGATTGACCTGCTGCACAGCCACGATCGGGCGGCCAGGCAGCGCCAGCGCGGCATCGAGGGCGTCGCGATCCGCTTCGCCCTCGACCAAGGGCAGAACCTCCGCATGGCGTGCCGCGCGGAACACGGCATCGTGCTCGACCGCCGAGACGATCGGCCGATCCGCCTTGGCGCGGCTCAGCGCAATTGCCAGCGCCTCGCTCGCGCCCGAGGTGAAGATGACCTCCCCTTGCCAGCCAAGCGCCGCCTTGACCCGCGCCCGGGCGTCTTCCAGCGCGGCCTTGGCCTTGCGCCCTTCGGCGTGCGGACTGGAGGGGTTGGCCCATACGGCAAAGCCTTCCTCCATCGCCGCCTGCGCTTCGGGGCGCAGCGGCGTCGTGGCGGCGTGGTCGAGATAGATCCGCTTGGAAATGGCGACGTGCTCGAAAGAATTGCGATTCCGGGGCGCGGCACTATATACCCCGCGACTTCGCGCGCGCCACCCGGTCCGCCGCGGAACCCACATCTCCGGCAGGATTCCCCAATGCCCTCAGTGATCTTTCCCGGCCCCGAAGGCCGCCTCGAAGGCCGTTTCTCCCCTCCGCCGCGTCCGCGCGCGCCGGTCGCGATGATCCTCCACCCGCATCCCCAGGGCGGCGGCACGATGAACGAGCGCATCACGCAGCGGCTTTACAAGACTTTCGTGGACCGCGGCTTCGCCGTGCTGCGCTTCAACTTCCGCGGGGTCGGGCGGAGCCAGGGCAGTTTCGACAACGGCGTGGGCGAGCTCTCTGACGCCGCTGCCGCGCTCGACTGGGTTCAGTCGATCCACCAGGAGGCGCAGACCACCTGGGTCGCAGGGGTCAGCTTCGGCGCGCTGATCGGCATGCAGCTTCTCATGCGCAGGCCGGAGATCCGCGGCTTCATCTCCATCGCGCCGCCGGCCAACATGTACGATTTCAGCTTCCTCGCTCCCTGCCCGGCGAGCGGCATCTTCATCCAGGGTGCCTCGGACACGGTGGTGCAGCCCGGCGCGGTGACCAAGCTGGTCGAGAAGCTGCGCACGCAGAAGCACATCACGATCCATCACGAGGAAATCCCGCGCGCGAATCACTTCTTCGAGAACGAGATCGAGGAACTGATGGGGTCGGTCGACAACTATCTCGACTTCCGGCTGGATCCGGCCTGCCCGATCAAGTGAACCCCATGCGGCGGCTCCCGATCACGGCGACGGGCGGCTGCCAGTGCGGCGCGGTGCGCTACCGCGCCTCGGCGATGCTCGACAACGCGCACCTGTGCCACTGCCGCATGTGCCAGAAGGCAACCGGCAATCTGTTCGCCGCGCTCGTCGCCGCGCCGGACGACGCCCTCGAATGGACGCGCAGCACGCCTGCCACCTTCGAGAGCAGCGCCGGGGTCGAGCGCGGGTTCTGTGCACAGTGCGGCACGCCGCTGTTCTACCATGCACATGCAAACGGGCGCACGAACCTGACGATCGGCTCGCTCGACGATCCCGCGGCCTTCGCCCCGCAATCGCAGATGGGCACCGAGGCACGCATGCCGTGGTTCGACAAGCTCCCCTCGCTCCATGACGAGGGCGAGACCGAGGCGGGCGACAACGCTGAATGGGCCGCCGCAATACGGCGTACCAGCCGGCAGCACCCCGACCACGACTGACCGCCTTCGCGGCGTTCTCCCCTGTCTCATCCAGAATCCGGTTGCGCTCAGCAACGTGAAAACGCTTGGTCGAAACTAAAGTTACGTTGTATCATTCTTCTCGGTGGAGGGGAGTGTCTCCGATCCTCGGAGGCGCATCGAGGAGAGGAGAACGACATGGCCTATATCGATACGCGCACGCCGCGGGACCGGGCAAAGTCCATCGCCGGCGTTATCGTGGTTCACGGCGCAGCCGCCTATGCCCTGCTGGTGGGGCTGCAGGTCACCGGAATGATCGAGGATGTGCCGAGGCTGACCGGCGAGACGATCGTGAAAGTGCCGGTCGAACCCCCGCCCCCACCGACACCCGAGGTCACGCCGGAAAGCACGTCGACCCCGCAAACCTACGTCCACGTCCCGCCGAAGCCGCTGGACCTGACCACCGAAATGCCGCCGATCGAAGTGCGCGACGTTCCGCTACCCCCAATTCCGGACGTGACCACGGACCTGTTCCCCAAACCGGAGGTCACCCCCGCCGCCCAGGCGACCCCGGCATTCGATCCGGTCGCACCCCGTCCGCGCAACGATCCGGGGCAGTGGGTGACCACGGCAGATTACCGCAGTAGCTGGATCAACCGCGAGTTCACCGGCGTCGCCCGTTTCCGGGTCGAGGTCGGCACGGACGGGCGGGCGAAGAGCTGCACGATCACCGGCTCGAGCGGGCATTCCGAACTCGACGGTGCCACCTGCGACCTCGTCACGCGCCGTGCGCGGTTCGAGGCCGGCCTCGACGGCACCGGGGCGAAGACTTCGGCGACCTGGTCCAGCGCGGTGTCCTGGCAGCTGCCGGACTGATCTAATCGGCCCGGCCCTGCTCGACCCGGTCGAGCGGGGCCTCGCCTCCCGCATCGGGCACCGTCCAGATCGCGACGTTGACGAAGCAGATCACCGCCAGCAGCACCATCAGCAGCACCTGCTTGCGCGAGCCGCCGCGGCGCCAGAGCGCGAACGCGCCGGCAAGCAGCAGCAGGCCCGCCAGCATGACGATCGACAGCACCGTACCCATCATTCGCTCGATACTCCTCCGCTAACGCCGCTCGCCTAACCGCATCGCACGCCGGCCGCCAGCCGGTTTGACAGCCGCGCGAGCGCGCGTCAGACATTGCGGCATGACCCAGATCACCACCGAAATCACCCGTCGCCAGGCACTTGCGAGCCTCGGCGCCGGCGCCTCCCTGCTCGCGCTCGGCGGATGCCAGCACGCCGTGACCCGATCCGCACCGATGCCGCTCGCCGGCAACGGCGCCGCGCTGCTGGAGGACATCGCCTGGAACCTGCTGCGCCACGAGCCGGAGCGCGCGACCAGCCTCGGCGTCGACACCGGGGCCCACGCCGCGCTGCGCGCGCAGCTCGAGGACCAGTCACCCGCGGGCCAACAAGCCTACGCCGAGACCCTTCGCGCCGACCTCGCGCGGGTGCGGGCATTCGACACCGCCTCGCTCGATGCCGACACTCGAACCAGCTTCGAGGTGGTGGAGAGCGCCTACTCGACCGCGCTCGACGGCTTTGCCCTGCCCTACGGCGACGTCGCGGTGGGGAGCTGGCGCAATTCGCCCTACGTCGTGATCCAGAACGTCGGCACCTACCTCGACATGCCGCGCTTCATGGACTCGACCCACCCGGTGAAGACGGTGGCCGACGCCGAGGCTTATGTCGCGCGGCTCGAAGCGCTGCCCGCCGCGCTCGATGGCGAACTGGCGCGGATCAGGGACGCGCGCGGGATGGGGCTGGTACCGCCCGATTTCCTGCTCGACAAAGCGATCGCGCAGATGGAGCGGACGATTGCGGAAACCGCGCAGGGCGGCGCGCTGGTCGACTCGCTCGTCACGCGGACGAGGGAAGCCGGGCTAGTCGGCGCCTGGGGCGATCGGGCGCGGCAGATCGTCACCGGGCCGATCACCGAAGCGCTCCAGCGCCAGCTGGAGGAGCTCAAGACCGAACGCACGGTGGCGAAGTCCGACGCCGGCATGTGGGCGCAGCCGCGCGGCGACGAGTGGTATGCCTGGGGCCTGCGGGCGGCGACCACGACCACGCTCTCGCCCGACGAGATCCACCAGATCGGCCTCGACGAGCTCGACGAGCTGCATGGCCGGATGGACCCGATCCTCAAGGAGATCGGCTACACCACCGGCTCGGTGGGTGAGCGGATGCGGGCCCTGGCGGAAGACCCGCGCTACAAGTTCGCCGAGGGCGATCCGGGCCGCCAGCAGATCATGGACTTCATCCACGAGCGGATCGAATGGATCACCGCGCAGATGCCGCGCGCGTTCAACACGCTGGTCGATCCCAATCTCGAAGTCCGCCGCCTGCCCCCGGCCGAAGAGCCCGGCGCGCCCGGCGCCTATGGCGGCGCGGGGAGCAAGGACGGGACGATCCCGGGCCGCATGTGGATCAACCTGCGCACGACCGATCTGCACCGCAGGTACGACCTGGCGGACCTCACCTATCACGAGACGATCCCCGGCCATGTCTGGGAAGGGGAATATTCGAACCGCTTGCCGCTGATCCGCTCGATCCTCTCGTTCAGCGCCTTCTCCGAAGGCTGGGCACTCTACGCCGAGCAGCTTGCCGATGAGCTGGGAGCCTACGACGATTTCAAGGTCGGTCGGCTCGGCTATCTCCAGAGCCTCGCCTTCCGCGCCTGCCGGCTGGTGGTCGATACTGGCCTGCACCACAAGCGCTGGACGCGCGAACAGGGTCGCCAGTTCTTCGTCGAGCGCAACGGTTCCAAGCCGGACGAGGTCGCGAGCGAAGTCGACCGCTACTGCTCATGGCCCGGCCAGGCCTGCGGCTACAAGATCGGCCACAGCGAGATCGTCCGTCAGCGCATCCGCGCGCAGGAAGCGCTGGGGGATGCCTACGAGTTCAAGGCGTTCAACGACGCGGTTGTCCTGGGCGGCAACGCGCCGCTCGACGTGATGGCGAAGAACGTCGGACGATATATCGACGGCGCACGGACAGGCTGAGCAAGTCCGGGACATCCCGGGACGACAGAAAGGTGGGCGCGGCGGGGGCACCTGAAGCACGACGTCCGATCCCGTCGCGATCGTTGCCTTGCAGTTCGGACCGTCCGTTGAGAACCTGCGGGGGCGGGCCAGCCCGCCCCCGGGCGATTCATATACCGTCGACGCTCTTGCTGACGAGGATGTTGACCGCGACGCGGCGGTTCTGTGCCTTGCCTTGGGGAGTGCTGTTGTCTGCCAGCGGATCCGCTTCGGCCATCCCGGTGGGGGTAAGCATGCGGTAGGGCTCCCAACCGCAGTTCTGCTGAAGATAGTTGACCACCCGGCCGGCGCGCTTTTCGCTCAGTTCCTGGTTGAACTCCTGGCTACCGGTCGAATCGGTGTAGCCGACGACCAGGAGCAGGGCGTTATCCATCGCCTCGGCCTGGGTCGCGGCAGCGCAGAGATCGGCCTTGGCCTGTTCGGACAGCAATGCCTTGCCGACATCGAAGTGCACGTTCGTCGTGCCCTTGAGGTTGTACTTGTCGATGTCGCCCATGCGGCCGCGCAGCGCCTCGGTTGCCGCGGTCTGTTCGGCAAAGCCCTGGGCCGTGCCGCTGCGGATCATTTCCGCGGTTTTGAGATCCTTGTTCTTGAGATCGATCCGGCTCGCGATCAGGCCTTCGCCCCATTGCACCGTCTCGACGGACACCGGCAGACCATTGAGCAGCGAATCCGCAGCGAGCTCGTCGCGGGCGAGGCCGAGGAATCCGCCCCTGGCCTTGATCTCGGTGACATCGCCGACGGTAACGGCCGTGCTGGTACCGTCGGCGCTGGTGATCTGCACCCGGTTCCCGCTGCGGGCGGAGATGATGCCTTCGATCTCGGGCCCTTCGGGCAGACCCGACAGGTCGGCCGGAGGCGAGCCGTACACGGTCGTCAGGAACTCGCCCTCTGGCGGGCTCTGCTGCGCGGACAGACTGCCCGATGCCGGCACGGCAAGCGCGGCAAGCAGGAAAAGAGCCCCCGGTCGTTTCGAAATGACACTCATTATATGCTACTCCTTCAACCTCAGCAGCCGGCCACAGGCCGGACCCGAACGTCACGGCCCCGGCTGTTCAGGTTCACCTTTCCTGCACATGAATGGGCTCCGCCTCACGGCTGGTTGTGCGGGTAATCCGGGCCCATCGTGCGGCGAACCGATTGCCACGCCGCGACCGTTCCCCGTGCTTTCGACGCAGATGCGCCGCTCGTTCGCCCTAGCTCGCGCTATCGTACATGAACTCGCGGAGCTCCTGCGGACAGCGGCAAGCCGCCGCCATCTTCTTCGCCCAGAGCACGGCATCCGCGCGGGTCGGCAGCTCCAGCACCGTGAAGCCGCCCTTGAGCCTGCTGTCCGGATAGATCTCCGGCGACACTGTGCCGTCTGCGGAGACCAGCACGGGATCGACCTGCTCTTCTATCCCGCCGCCGAAGACGTAAACGCCGGCAGCCTTGGCGTCTTCGATCACTGCACGCGCGTCGGCAGCGACGATCGGAAGCTCCTCGTCGGTGAGAACCATCGCCTCGCTCGGGAAGGAGATGAGGTACTTGGTCATCGCTAGAGGATGCATCGAAGACATGGCGTCCGCAAGCAACAGGTGCCAGGCAGATCCGCGTCCGCGCCGCTTCATGAAAAGGAAAACGCCGCGCCGTCAGGGGACGGCGCGGCGTTTCGATGCTGGCCGCGAGGCGGTCGGCCCCGGGCGTCAGAGCGAACGGCTCAGTTCACGCTGTCCTTCAGGCCCTTGCCCGCCTTGAACTTGGGCTGATTGGAGGCCTTGATCGTCATCGGCTCGCCAGTGCGCGGGTTGCGGCCGGTCGACGCCTTGCGGCGCGCGACGGAGAACGTTCCGAATCCGACCAGTCGCACTTCGTCTCCCTTCGAGAGGGCCTTCGTAATCGAATCGAACACCCCTTCGACCGCATTCGAGGCATCGCTCTTCGAAAGGCCGCTGGAATCCGCGACGGCGCTGATCAGATCGTTCTTGTTCATTCTGGGAACCCCCTAAACTCTGGATTGAAGCCGGTTTCGGTGAATCGCCTCTCCGAAAGGAGCGATTTGAACGCGTTTTTGCCGGGGCTGTCAAAGGCAAATCCCGCCGAATACGGATACGGGCCCGCGATCCGGCACGATTCGTCCCAAATCGCACCGGATCGTCGCGCGCCGACGAGGCTTCCGCGCTCAGTGCGCGGTCGCGGAATGGTCGCCGAGCGGCTGGCCTGGATGGGCCGGCTGGCTGGCGATATCGTCGGCCTCGGTCCATTCGATCGGCGCGGGCACGGCGACGAGCGCCTTCTCCAGCACCTGATCGACATGGCTGACGGGCACGATCTCGAGCCCGTCCTTCACATTGGCCGGAATTTCGGCGAGGTCCTTCACGTTCTCTTCGGGAATGAGGACGGTCTTGATCCCGCCGCGAAGAGCCGCAAGCAGCTTCTCCTTCAGCCCGCCGATCGCCAGGACCCGCCCGCGCAGCGTGACCTCGCCGGTCATGGCGACGTCGGCCCGCACCGCGATGCCGGTCAGCATCGAGACGATCGAGGTGACCATGCCGACGCCTGCGCTGGGCCCGTCCTTGGGCACGGCGCCTTCGGGCAGGTGGATGTGGATGTTCTTGCGCTGGAAGATCGACGGCTTGATCCCGTAGGCCGGCGCGCGCGCCTTCACGAAGCTGAAGGCGGCCGCGACGCTTTCGGTCATCACTTCGCCGAGCTTGCCGGTGGTCTTGATCTCGCCCTTGCCCGGCGTGGTAACGCTTTCGATCGTCAGCAGCTCGCCGCCGACCTCGGTCCAGGCAAGCCCGGTGACCGCGCCGACCTGCGGCTCTTCCTCCGACACGCCGTGCTTGAACTTCCGCACCCCGGCGAACTCGCCGAGATTGTCGGGTGTGATCGTGACGCTTTCCGCCTTCCCCTCAAGGATCCGGCGCAGCGACTTGCGCGCCAGCCGCGCGATCTCACGCTCCAGCGTGCGCACGCCCGCCTCGCGGGTGTAGTAGCGGATCAGGTCGCGCAGCCCGTCCTCGGTCAGCTCGAACTCGCCTTCGGCCAGGCCGTGCGCCTCGATCTGCTTGGCGATCAGGTGGCGCTGGGCGATCTCGACCTTCTCGTCTTCCGTGTAGCCTTCGAGCCGGATGATCTCCATCCGGTCGAGCAGCGGCTGCGGGAGATTGAGGCTGTTCGCGGTGGTCACGAACATCACGTCGGAAAGGTCGATGTCGAGCTCCAGGTAGTGGTCCTGGAACTTCGAGTTCTGCTCCGGATCGAGCACTTCCAGCAGCGCCGAGGCGGGATCGCCGCGGAAATCCTGGCCGAGCTTGTCGATCTCGTCGAGCAGGAACAGCGGATTGCTCGCCCCAGCCTTGCGCAGGTTGGTGACGATCTTGCCCGGCAGCGAGCCGATGTAGGTGCGCCGATGACCGCGGATCTCCGCCTCGTCGCGCACGCCGCCGAGGCTCTGGCGCACGAACTCGCGGCCCGTCGCGCGGGCGATCGACTTGCCGAGGCTGGTCTTGCCGACGCCCGGAGGGCCGACGAGGCACAGGATCGGGCCCTTGAGCTTCTGCGTGCGCGCCTGCACCGCGAGGTACTCGACGATCCGGTCCTTGACCTTCTCCAGCGCATAGTGGTCCTCGTCGAGGATCGCCTGCGCTTCGGCGATGTCCTTCTTGAGCTCGCTCGTCTTGCCCCAGGGAAGGCCGAGCAGCACGTCGAGGTAGTTGCGGATGACGGTCGCCTCGGCGCTCATCGGCTGCATCGACTTGAGCTTCTTGAGTTCACTCTGCGCCTTGGCCTTGGCTTCCGCGGAGAGTTCGAGCGTGTCGATCTTCTCCTGCAGCTCGGCGATCTCGTCGCCTTCCTCGCCGTCGCCGCCGCCGAGTTCGCTCTGGATCGCCTTGAGCTGCTCGTTGAGGTAGTACTCGCGCTGGGTCTTCTCCATCTGCCGCTTCACGCGGCCGCGGATCCGGCGCTCGACCTGCAGGACCGAGAGCTCGCCCTCCATGAAGGACATGACCATCTCGAGCCGCTTGAGCGGATCGCGCTCGGTCAGCACGGCCTGCTTGTCGGAGACCTTCGCGCTGATCGCCGCGGCGATCGTGTCGGCGAGCTGGCCCGCGTCGTCGATCTCCTCCAGATCGTCGCCCGCGCCCTCGCCCAGCTTCTTGTTGAGCTTGGCGTACTCGCCGAACTGCTCGACCACCTGGCGCATCATCGCGACGACTTCGCTGCCCGAAGCGGTTTCCGGCTCCAGCACCGAGACTTCGGCGACCATGAAATCACCGTTCGGCCTGATCTCTTCCAGCCGCGCCCGCGCCGTGCCCTCGACCAGCACGCGAACCGTGCCGTCGGGCAGCTTGAGGAGCTGGAGCACCTGGGCGACCACGCCCACGTCGTAGAGATCGTCCGCGCCGGGATCGTCGCACCCGGGGTCGAGCTGCGAGAGCAGGAAGATGTCCTTGCTGCCCTCCATCGCCGCTTCCAGCGCCGCGACCGACATGTCGCGGCCGACGAAAAGCGGGACGACCATGCCGGGGAAGACGACGATGTCGCGCAGGGGGAGAAGGGGGTGTTGCTGGTTCATGCTGTCAATCCGTCCGTGGAGCGCGGAAGGCGCGCTCCGTTTGACCCCGGATATGGGAACCCGCCGCGCGGGCCGCAATGCCGGCGATCGCCGAACCTGTTGACACATGTGACGCGGTGGCTGGGCAAAGTGTCACCTTGTGATGTCGCTTTCGGAGAGCGTCTTCGCGTGACGCACACCAGAGGCGCGGCGGGGGAGCTGGCTTGACCGGACGAGACGACGAGACTCGGCATCGGGAGACGATGGCAAATCGGGGCGATGTAGGAAAATGGTTTCGGGCGACGCGGGTTTGCAACCGGCGCGGCGATGCCTAATATCGCCGCATGACGTTCATGATCTTCCATCGCGCAGCGGCATTTCCGCTCGTTTGAGCGAATCGCGATAGCGAACCTGCCGGCGCCGTGGAGAGCGGCGCCGCGAACTTCTGCACATTCGATGGAAAGCACCTCATGACCTCTGACACCACCGCTGCGCCCGACGCCGGCGCAATCGCCTCGTTCCTTTCCGACGGCTTCATCCGCATCGACCGCGCATTTCCCAAAGCGTTGGCCGAGGACGCGCGCACGATCCTCTGGCGCGATACCGGCTGCGATCCGCATGACCGCGCGACCTGGACCCGGCCCGTCGTCCGGCTCGGCCACTATGCGCAGCCTCCGTTCCGCGCCGCGGCGAACGGTCCGGCGCTCCACGCGGCCTTCGACGCGCTGGTCGGCCCCGGACGCTGGCTGCCGCCGATGGCGCTCGGCACTTTCCCCCTCCGCTTCCCCTCGCCCGAAGATCCTGGCGACGACGGCTGGCACGTCGACGTCAGCTTCGGCGAGGACAATCCGGACTTCATGGAATGGCGCGCCAACGTCCACAGCAAGGGCCGCGCGCTGCTCATGCTGTTCCTGTTCTCCGACGTCGGGCCGGAGGACGCCCCGACCCGCATCCGCGCCGGGTCGCATATCGACATCGCCCGCCGGCTCGCCCCCGCGGGTGAGGCCGGACTGACGCTGCGGGAGCTCGCCGCTGACGGCTTCGCAGCATCGGCCGACCGGCCCGAAGTGCTCGCCACCGGCGAGGCCGGCACGGTGTACCTGTGCCACCCGTTCCTGATCCATGCAGCCCAGCGCCATCGCGGAATCGAGCCCCGCTTCATGGCCCAGCCCCCGCTCCTACCGCGCGAGCCGATCCGTCTCGAGCGGGAGGACGGTGCCTACTCGCCGGTCGAGCAGGCGATCAGAATGGCGATCGGAACCTAGCACCGGCCGCCCCGGCGCTTTCGGCCGCGTGTAAGAAATCCCCTCCCGCCTGCTACTAACGGCGTGAAGGTGGGGAAAATGACCGACGCCGAACGCAACCGGATTTTCGAGAGCTGGATCGAGGCGCACAAGGCCATCCTGTTCAAGGTGGCGCGCGCCTACGGCTCCACGCATGCGGACCGCGAGGATCTGTTCCAGGAGATCGCCTTGCAGGTCTGGCACTCGGTCGCGGCGTTTCGCGGCGACTCCGCGGTCGCCACCTGGATCTACCGGGTCGCGCTCAACACCGCGCTCGCCTGGAGCCGGAAGGAGCGCAAGCACGGTAGCGGACGACAGGACTTCGATGCGGCGACCGCACTGCTGGTTGCCCCGCCCGACCGCGACCCGCGGATCGAGTGGATCTACCGGCAGATCGCCGAGCTCGACGAGGTGAACCGGTCGCTCGCGCTGCTGATGCTCGACGGCTTCAGCTACCGCGACATGTCCGAGATCCTCGGCCTCGGCGAGAGCAACGTCGGCGTGAGGATCAACCGCATCAAGAAGGCGCTCGCCGCCCAGCTCGCGAAGGAGCAGAACGATGGACTTTGATCAGATGATGGACGCCTGGAAGGCGCAGGACGACAAGCCGCTTTATGGCGTCAACGGCGACCTGCTGCGGCTGGTCCTCCGGCATGAACAGGCCGACATCCGTCGTTCGCTGCGCCGGGATCAGTGGACGACATACGTGGTCGGGACCGCAATGGCGGCGGTGGCCGGCATCTCGCTATGGGCATTTCTCTATCTTCGGGGCCTTTCGCCGCAGGCGGTCATTGCGATGTCAGCCGCTCTTGGAGGGGTGGCGTTATGGATGGGCGCGCTATGGCTGAGCCGCAGACGCCAGGCCGTGCGGGAGCGAGATTTCGGCAATACACTGCAGGAAGAGGTTCGCCGCAATCTCTCGTTGATCGACTACCAGCTGTCGCAAGTCGGGCGCTGGAGCAATCTCATGCTCTGGTCGGCGCCGATCGTGGCCAGTGCATCGCTGATCTTCTGGCTGATCATGGAAATCAACCGGATCGACGACCTCTGGCTCACGGCGGGGACCGTCGTTTTCCTGGTGGTCTCGACCGCATGGAGCACTTACGACAGCAGCCGCAGGACCAGACAGGACCTCCTGCCGCGCCGGCAGCGCCTGACCGAACTGCTTGAGATGCTGAACTCGCCGTAAGGGGCGGGGCGCGCCCCTCTCCGGCATCCCGGCGCTCTCCGTTGGTGGTGAGGGCGCACCTGCCGCGCCGATCGCCCCGCCCTCGGCCGGTCAATCCAGCACGATCCCCGGATACCATCCGCTTTGCGCCAGGAGGGCGCGCGCGTCGGAGGCCTCGATCAGCTCGCGGATCGCGGCGCGCTTGTCGGGCGCGCGGCGGTAGTAGGCCTTGGCGATGCGATAGCCGACCCAGTAACCAAGCTGGCCGGGATCCTCCGCGGTCGTGTTGTCGAACCAGGCGGACAGGTCGGTCTTGCCGATATCGGCAAGGAACCGGGTTTCGATCTCGCGTTCGCGCCCTTCGGCCGAGGCATGAACGGCGACATTGGCGATGCCGCCCGAGATCAGCTCTCCCACGAACTCGGCCACGCCTTCCGCGATCGCACGCTGAAGCACGGTCGGCTCGTCGTTCACGGGCGGCTGCTGCACGTGGATGTATTCGTGCGCGATCACGTTGACGAAGCGGTCGTCGGCATCGCCGCCGAGCACTTTCGCCGCCAGGTCGGAGCACATCCCTTCGAGTGCGACCTGCACGCCGTGTCCGCGCTCGGCGATGGCGATCGGCTTGCCGCGGCTCACCAGGATCGTCACCGGCGGCTTGTCGGCCTCGGGATAGATTTCGAGCAGATTGCGGAACGTCCGCTCCAGCCGATCGGCAACGCGCGGGAGCGAGGCGAGGCAGGTTCGCGCATCGGTGTAGAGTTCGGGCCTTTCCGCGAGTGCGCGGGCGATGTTCTCGGCGTCGACGTTGCGCACCGCGAGCAGGTGACGCAGGCCGGCCGATCCGCGGTCGAGATACTCGCGCTGGATCTGTTCGACGCTCGGCCGCCCGCCGGTGGCTTCGTAGAGATCGTAGAAGCGCGCGACGTCTTCGGTCTGGACCTGGATCGCGGCGGGCGCGGGAGGCGTACCGGATGGCGGAGCGGGTGAAGCGCAAGCGGTCAGCAGGCAGGCCGCGACGCCCGCGAGGCTCGCGCTTGCGGCGGGTCTCACTCGCGCCGCCTGCGAGGCCGCGCCACGTGCCGCGCGATCATCCCATGCCCGGCAGGTTGAACCCGGGGGGCAGGCCGAGGCCGCCCTGCATCTTCTTCATTTCCTCGCCCGAGACGCGGTCGGCCTTGTCGCGGGCGTCGTTGAAGGCCGCGGTGACGAGGTCCTCGACCATCTGCTTTTCTTCGGGCTTCATCAGGCTCTCGTCGATCTCGACCCGCAGGATGCGGCCCTTGGCGCTGGCGCGGACCTTGACCAGGCCGCCGCCGGCGGCGCCCTCGACTTCGATCGCGTCGAGCTTGGCCTGCATTTCGCCCATCTGGCTCTGGATCGTCTCGGCGGCCTTCTGCGCGGCCTGAATCATCTCTTCCATCGATTGCATCGGGGTGATCCTCTTTCGTCTCGTCAGCGGCCCCAGGCGGCACGGCCGGAGCTGTGGATTTCGGCTTCCTCGACCAGTTCGGCCTCCGGAAACGCGGCATAGGCGGCCTCGACCAGCGGGTGCGCGCGCACCTTCGCCTGTTCGGCGGCCTTGGCGGCCTCGTCCTCCTCAACGAGCGAGGGGACGCCTTGTTCTTCGCATTGTTCGACGATCCAGCGCTGGCCTGTCACGCCCATCAGCGCGTCGCGCAGTTGCGGGGCGATGTCGTCGCGGAAATGGGCGGCGCGCGAATAGCGCAGCGTGCCCGGCTCGAGCGTGACGACGCGGACCTGCAGTTCCATGATGCTGGCGGCGAGGTGATTGCCGTTGTCGCGCACCTGATCGACCAGGGCCCTCCAGCTCAACGCCGCCGCCGGAGCCGAACCGCCCGCGCCCTGCCCGCCGCCCGCAGGCGCGGCCAAGCCGTTCGCGGCCATTTCCTCCAGCTTCTTCGCCAGCTTGCCCGGGTCGGGCAGGTCGGCGGCATGGAGCACGCGCAGCAGCGCCATCTGCGCCGAGACCAGCGGGTCCGGCGCCTGACGCACTTCCTCGTGCCCCTTGAGCAGGAGCTGCCACAGGCGGTGGAGCTGCCCCGCGGACAGGCGGCCGGCCCATTCGGCCAGCGCGGCGCGCTCCTCGGCGCTCGGGGCTTCCGGCTCCCCGCCGCCGATCTGTGCGACCGTGATGCGGTGGACCAGATCCATCAGCCCGCGCATCAGCGCCAGCGGCTCGACCCCGAGCGCGTATTGGTCCGCGACCCCGGCGAGGAGGCCCTTGGCGTCGCCCTCCAGGATCGTGCCGAGCAGGCGGCGCTGGGCGCTCTTGTCGGCGAGGCCGAGCATGTCGCGCACGAGCGCGGCGGTCACCTTACCCTCTTCGCCCATGTCGGCATGGGCGATCGCCTGGTCGAGGATCGAGAGCCCGTCGCGCACCGATCCTTCGGCGGCGGCGGCGATCATGTGCAGCGCCTCGGGCTCGGCCGCGACGCCTTCCTCCTCGCAGACCCAGGCGAAGTGCGCCTGGAGCAGCTCGGTTGGGATGCGGCGCAAGTCGAAGCGCTGGGTGCGGCTGAGCACCGTGACCGGCAGCTTGTCGACCTCGGTGGTCGCGAAGAGGAACTTCACATGGGCCGGAGGTTCCTCAAGTGTCTTCAGCAAGGCATTGAAAGCATTGCGAGACAGCATGTGAACTTCGTCGATGATGTAGATCTTGTAGCGCGCGCTGACGGCGGCGTAGCGGACCGCCTCGATGATCTCGCGCACGTCGTCGACGCCGGTGTGGCTGGCGGCGTCCATCTCGATCACGTCGATGTGCCGTCCCTCGGCGATCGCCCTGCAGGGCTCGCACTGGCCGCAGGGATCGATCGTCGGGCCGCCCTCGCCGTCCGGCCCGACGCAGTTGAGCGCCTTGGCGATCAGGCGCGCGGTCGAGGTCTTGCCGACCCCGCGCACGCCGGTCATCAGGAAGGCATGGGCCAGCCGGTCGCGCGCGATCGCATTGGCGAGCGTGCGGACCATCGGCTCCTGCCCGATGAGCTGCGAGAAGGTCTGCGGCCGGTACTTGCGCGCCAGCACGCGGTAGGGCTGCGCGGAGGTGTCCGGCTTGGCGGCCGGCGCGGGCGCGGGTTCCGGAGGAGACGCCGGTGCGTCGCCGAACATGGCCGACTGGCCTGCCGCCTCGAGCTCGGCGGCGCTCGGCTCGGTCTGGTCCTCCTCCCCGGTGTCCCAGGGGAGATCGCCCGAAGTGTCCGGTGAATCACCCATGCGCGTTTAGGTAGGGCCAACCGCCGCCAATGTCATGCATGGCGGCCCAAACCGGCGGTAAAAAGCGGGGTGAAAAAGGAGCCGAGCGACCCGCTGCCATCCGTTATGGCTGCTTCCTTCCGGACCTGACCAGGTTGGCGGACGCGAACGTCCACCCGACTCCCGCGGCGCATATGGCGGGAGAGCGAGCGAATTGCAACCGCGCAGGCCCACCCCGCTGCGACTAGCCAGCAAACTGGCAAGTCTCGCTCCCCTCCCGCGCGCGGGAGGGGTCGGGCACGGGCACAGTCACCGATCCTCCCCATTTTTGCGAAAGCACAAATGGGGAGGTGGCGCGCGCCGTCAGGCGCGTGACGGAGGGGCCATGGCGCGCCCTGCCCCTCCACCACCAGCCTGCGGCTGGCGGTCCCCCTCCCCATTTGCGCTACGCGAAAACGGGGAGGATCTGGTTACCGGAAATTATCCGCGTAGGCCTGGATCTTGAGGTGGCGCGGAGGCGTCGCATGGACGCGCGCCGGAATGCCGTACTTCGCGGCATAGGCCTGGGCCGCCTCCATGCTCGGGAAGGTGAGCACGACCTGCGACTGCGTGTCGGCGCTGCCGGTCCAGCCCATCAGGGGGTCCGGGCGCTGCGCTTCGGACTGTTCGAATTCGAGCACCCATTCGGACGTGCGCGCCTTGCCGGACTGCATCGCGTTCTTGGGTCGCTGATAGATACGGGCTGCCATTTTTGTTTCGTCCTCAAACGCCGGGCGGCGGGCGCTCGCCCGCCTTGGCTTCGCGGTATAGGCCGCGGCGCGCAGTCGCGCTTGCAGGCCGTCTTTGCGGCCCGGGGCCGTCAAAATCAAGCGCCTCCATTCGAGAAGGCGTTCTTCGTCTTGAGGCTCGGGGCTTCGGTCCAGGGCTCCTCGGGCCAGCGGTGCTTGGGGTAGCGGCCCTTCATGTCCTTGCGCACGTCGGCCCAGCTTCCGCGCCAGAAGCCGGGCAGGTCGCGGGTCGCCTGGATCGGGCGGCCGGCCGGGCTGGTGAGCTTGAGGAGGAGCGGCGTGTCACCGACCATCGGGTGCCGCTCGAGCCCGAACAGCGCCTGCACGCGCACCTCGACGCTCGGCGCGTCGTCGCCGGTATAGTCGATCGGGTGACGCGTGCCGGCGGGCGAGACGAACTCGCGCGGAGCGGCGCGGTCGAGGCGCTGGCGGCTGTCCCAGTCGAGCTGGCCGAGGAGCGCATCGACCAACTTGCCGCGCGGCACCGCGAGATCGCGGCGCCCCTCGAGCAGCGGCCGCAGCCAGAGGTCGGCCGTTTCCGCGAGCGCTTCGGGTAAAAGCGCCTCGATCCCGGCATAGCGCGGTCGGGCGATGAGCTCGGGCGGGAGCAGCGTCGCCAGCCTCTCCACCGCCTTTTCCACAAGGATATCCACAACCTCCGCTGGATCGGGTGCGGGATCGGGGCCGCTGGCGAGGACGATCGCGCCGAGGCGGCGCTCGAGCCGCGCCTCGACCCTGCCCTCGCGCTCGTTCCACCGCAGGACCGAGCGGCGTTCGATCCGCTCGGGCAGCCAGCGTTCGAGATCCGCCTCCTCCAGCGCGAGCGCGGCGGTGATCCGCGCGCCTTTCGCCTGCCCCTGCGCGTCGCCGATCGCGAGCCACTCGGTGCGCGCAAGCGGGCTCGCCGGGTCGAGCACGAAGCCGCGGCCGCCGGCCGAAAGCCAGTGCTCGCCCGAGGGGTCGCGCCGGCGGGCCACGTTGTCGGGCAGGCCCGCGGCGAGGAGGATAGCCGGCGGAACGTCTACGTCCGCTTGCTTGCCTTCCTCCGCTCTCAGGGCCTTGTCACGGGGCCCCAATCTCCCACCCGTTCGCCCAGAGCTCGTCGAAGGGCCGCTCTTCTTTTTCAGCGCGGCGCCCGAAGAAAGGGACGGCCCTTCGACAGGCTCAGGGCGAACGGAGGATGGAAAGTAAGGGCGAGAAGGAGCGGCGAGCTGATGTTCCGCCCGCTCCGCCCACCGCGCGGCGAGCTTGCGGCTCGCCTCGGCGCGGGGGGCGCGATCGGCGTTCCAGCGCTGGAGGCGCGCCGCGAGGTCCTCTCCGCGCCCTCCGAGGCCGCGTTCCTGCAGCAGCAGCGCGATCTTTGCCGCCTCACGCGCCGCGCCCTGCTCCGCGCCGAAGAGGACCATCGCCGCGTGCGCCGGGTCGAGCGGCAGGGCCGCGAGCATCTCGCCGCGCAGGGTGATCCGCCCCTCCCCGTCGAGCGCGCCGAGCCGCATCAGCCGCTCGCGCGCGGAGGCGATCGAGGCCGCGGGCGGCGGATCGAGCCATGCGAGCGAAGCGGGGTCGTGCGTGCCCCAGCGCGCGAGGTTGAGCGCGAGCGGCGCGAGGTCGGCGGCGGCGATCTCCGGCAGGTCGAATTCGGGGCGACCGAGATGCGCGGCCTGTTCCCACAGGCGATAGGCGACGCCCGGCCCCTGCCGCGCCGCGCGGCCCGCGCGCTGACCGGCCGAGGCCTGGCTTGCCCGGCGGGTGACGAGGTGCGTGGTGCCGGCCGCGCGGTCGAACTCGGCATGGCGGGCGAGGCCGCTGTCGACCACGACCGAAACGCCGTCGAGCGTCAGCGAGGTCTCGGCGATGGCCGTGGCGAGGACGATGCGGCGGCGGCCTTGCGGATCGCGGCGGATCGCGGCGCGCTGACCCGCTGGCTCGACCTGACCGTGCAGCGGGAGGATCGGCACCTCGCGCAGGCGCTCGGCCAGCCGCTCGTCCGTGCGCTCGATCTCGCGCACGCCGGGGAGGAACGCGAGCACGTCGCCCTCCGTCTCGCGCCAGGCGGTGAGCACGGCCTGCGCCATGGCGTCTTCGATCCGCTTGTCGGGTGACGATCCCAACCATCTGATTTCGAGCGGAAAGGCACGCCCCTCGCTCTCGATCACGGGCGCTTCGTCACCCAGCAGGCGAGCGAAGCGCGCGCCGTCGATAGTCGCGGACATCACGCAGATGCGCAGGTCCTCGCGCAGCACCGCGCGGCTCTCGAGCGCGAGCGCCAGGCCGAGGTCGCTGTCGAGATGCCGCTCGTGCGCCTCGTCGAACAGCACGGCGGAGACGCCCGCGAGCTCGGGGTCCTCGACCACGCGGTTGACGAAGATCGCCTCGGTCATGACGAGCACGCGGGTCCTGGCCGAGGTTCGGCTGTCGAGTCGGCTCAGATAGCCGACCGTCTCGCCCGCTTTCTCGCCCAGCATCTCGGCCATCCGCTCGGCTGCCGCACGCGCGGCCACGCGACGCGGGCTGAGGAGGATCACCTGCCCGGTGCACCAGCCCTCGTTCAGCAGCGCGGGAGCGACGGCAGTGGTCTTGCCCGCCCCCGGCGGCGCGACCAGCACCGCCGCGCCGGAGGTGCGCAGGGCGGCGAGGAGGTCCGGCAGGACGGCGTGGATGGGGAGCGTCGGGTTCACGCGGGTGCCCTAACCCACCTTGTCGCCATGGCGAAAGCTAGATCGGGCGAGCATAGCCCTCTCCCCTTCAGGGGAGAGGGTTGGGAGAGGGGGACTCGCGCAACATCCACCGTCGTTGCGGCTTCGGCCCCTCTCAACTCCGACTAGCGAGCAAGCTCGTAAGCCTGCGTATCTCTCCCCTGACGGGGGGAGAGAGAAGGAATCCTCAATACCCCCGCGCCACCGCGAAGTGCGCGGCTTCGGCCATGGCCGCGCGGGCCTTTCCGTCGGGGAAGATCGAGATGGCGTCGACCGCGCGGGCGGCGAAGTGGCGGGCGCGGTCGCGGGTCGCCTCGACCGCATCGTACTTGCCGATCAGCGCGATGGCTTCGGCGAGATCGTCGTCGGACGTCCGGTGCCCGGCGATGGCGGCCTGCCAGAACTTGCGTTCTTCCGGCGTGCCGCGGGAATAGGCGAAGATCACCGGCAGCGTCATCTTGCCTTCGCGGAAGTCGTCGCCCCGGTCCTTGCCCATTTCGGCGGCGTCGGAATCGTAGTCGATCGCATCGTCGACGAGCTGGAAGGCGACGCCGAGATTGCGGCCGTAATCGTCGAGCGCCTGCTCCTCGCGCTCGCCGCATTCGGCAACCACGGCGCCGATCCGGCTGGCGGCGGCGAACAGCGCCGCCGTCTTGGCGCCGATGATCTGGAGATAGCGTTCCTCGCTCGTCTCGATCTGGCGCTGCGCGGTGAGCTGCGAGACTTCGCCCTCGGCGATGATCGCGCTCGCGCCGGAGAGGATCTTCAGGACCTTGAGACTGCCGTCCTCCGTCATCAGCTCGAACGCGCGGCTGAACAGGAAGTCGCCGACCAGCACGGTCGCCGGATTTCCGAAAATGATGTTCGCGGCGGCCTTGCCGCGCCTGAGCTCGCTGCCGTCCACGACATCGTCGTGCAGCAGCGTGGCGGTGTGGATGAACTCGACCGCCGCGGCGAGCTTGTGATGGCGCGCGCCCTGGTAGCCGACCAGTTCCGCCCCCGCGAGCGTCAGCATCGGGCGCAGGCGCTTGCCCCCGCCCGAAATCAGGTGCCCGGCAAGCCGCGGGATCAGCGGAATGTCGCTCTGCATCCGCTCGAGAATCACGGCATTGACCGCGTTCATCCCATGCGCCGTCAGCGCGAGCATCGGGTCGAGCGTGGGGCGGCGGCGCGGCAGGGGAACGACGTCGGCTGTCATGGCGCGCACGCATTGCTGCGGCGGACCGGGCTTGGCAAGCTTGGAATTGCGCGGCGGCGCGTGATAAGCCCTGCCGCGATGCCCGATTCCAACTCCGCAGGCGACGCGCAGCTCGCCGCCTTCCGCCGCAGCATCGACAATATCGACGCGGCCCTGATCCATATTCTGGCGGAGCGGTTCCGCATCACCCAGGCGGTCGGCGAGTACAAGGCGGCCAACGCCCTGCCCCCGGCCGATCCGGGGCGCGAGCAGAAGCAGATCGCCCGGCTGCGCAAGCTGGCCGAGGAAGCACACCTCGACCCCGAATTCTCCGAAAAGTTCCTGCGCTTCATCATCGACGAAGTGATCCGCCACCACGAACGCGCGCGCGGCAGCTAAGACAGCGCGTCAGTCGTCGCGGCCGCGCCGCCAGCGGCGATCGTCACGGTCACGGCCGCGCCAGCGGCGGTCATCGTCCAGGTCCCTGTCGCGCCAGCGCCGCTCGCGGTCCCCGCGGTTACGGTCACCGCGCCGGTCCCGGTCACGCCAGCCGCGGCGGTCGTCATCGCGCCAGCGCCGGTCGTCCTGGCGACGATAGCGCGACCAGTTCTCGCGCCGGTCGCCCCGGTCGCGGTAGCGGTCGCGGCGCGATTCCCAATAGCGGCGCGTGTCGTCGTCCCAGCGGTGGCGCTGGCCGCGGCGATCGTAGATGTAATAGCCGGAGCCGGGGTAGTAGTAGTCGTTGTACCAGCCGTAATACGGATAGGAGCTGCGGTCGTAGTAGCCGTCGTAGTACCCGCTGCCATATCCGGCCGAGGTGCCGTAATATCCGTAACCGTCGTCGTAGGTGCTGCATGCGCCGAGCCCGATGGTCGCGGCGGCAAGAAGGGCGGATGCAAGAATACGCTGGGCCATGACGGCCTCTCCCGGGTAACGAAGTTCGGCTAACCGATTTATGCGCGAGACGGCCTGCGGTTCCGAAGAACCCGGGCGATTGCGTTCAGGCCGCCCGCGGCAGGATCAGGCGGACGAGTAGCCCGCCGAGGTCCTCGCTCTCGCCCAGCTCCACGCTGCCACCGTAGATTTCGGCCACGTCGCGCACAATGGCGAGGCCAAGGCCGGTACCCGGCTTGTCGGTGTCGAGCCGCGCGCCGCGATCGAAGATGCGGATGCGTTCTTCCTCGGGAATGCCGGTGCCGTCGTCCTCGACCCAGATCACGCAGCGTTCGGCCTCGCGTTCGGCATCGATCGTGACGAACACGCTGCCGCCGCCGTACTTCGCGGCGTTCTCGATCAGGTTGCCGAGAATCTCGTCGAGGTCCTGCCGCTCGATCGCGACGCGCACCTCGCGGTTGCCGTCGATGTCGAAACGGACGTCCGGATAGAGCCGCTCGACCGCGCGGCGCACCGCTTCGGCGCTGTCCCACACCGTCGTCCGGGCATGGCCGACCGAGCGGCGGCCGACGGCGCGCGCGCGGGCGAGGTGATGATCGACGTGGCGGCGCATGGCGCGCGCCTCGCGGATCACCGTGTCGGCGAGATCGGGCGCGTGCGCGGTGGCGGCGTTGTTGACCACCGTCAGCGGCGTCTTGAGGGCATGGGCGAGATTGCCCGCGTGGGTGCGCGCCTCCTCCGCCTGCCGCTCGGAGTGGGCGAGGAGCATATTGATCTCCTCCACCAGCGGCTGGACCTCGAGCGGAAGCGGATCCGACACGCGGTTGCTGCCGGTCGTGCGGATGCGCTGAATGGCCGCGCGGATGCGGCGCAGCGGCAGCAGCCCGTAGTAGCTCTGCAGCACCGCCATGCCGAACAGGCCCAGGCCGAGCGCGGCAAAGCTCCACACCAGGATCGAGCGGATGCGGGTGATCTGCGCGTCGAGATTTTCGCGGGCGGAGGCGACCATGAAGGTCCAGCGCGTGTCGCTCTCCGGCAGGATGACGGTGCGCTCGACCACGCGCAGCGGCTCCTCGGGGAACTGGTTGTTGTCGTAGAAGTGCGGTTCGTGATCGACGTGATCGCCCTGCGGCTGCAATGTCCGGTCCCACAGCGACTGCGAGGGCTGCGCGCCGAGCGAGAACGATTCGAACCCTTCGCGCCCCTCGGCCGCGATCTGCCAGTACATGCCGCTATTCGGCTCAAGGAAGCGCGGCTCGCCGATAGGGCGGATGAAATAGACCTCCCCGTCGGGACCGACTTCGGAGATCACGATCATCGTGTTGAGCAGGTAGCCGAGCTGTTCGTCGAAGCTCTGCTGGACCTGCCCCGTCAGCGTCCGTTCGAGCGCTATCCCGCCGCCGACCAGAAGTATGATGATCCAGCCTGCCGCAATGAGCAGCATGCGCCGGGCAAGGCTGCCGGTATGGGGCGTCTGCCCCTCGCTTTCCCCGGCCGCGCCACCACCGCCGGACGCCGCATGGGGCGCGCCGGCCGCCGAAGCTTGCGCCGGATCAGGCGCGCGGGGCGTCTTGGGGGTCGTCGAGGCTGTATCCGAGGCCACGGATCGTCGTGATGACTTCCGCACCCAGCTTCTTGCGGATGCGGGTGACGAAGACCTCGATCGTGTTCGAATCGCGGTCGAAATCCTGATCGTAGATGTGCTCGATCAGTTCGGTGCGGCTGACCACCTTGCCCTTGTGGTGCATGAGGTAGCTCAACAGCTTGTATTCCTGCGCGGTCAGCTTGACCGGCTCCCCGCCGAGCGTGACCCGGCCCGAGCGGGTGTCGAGCCGCACGTCGCCGGCGGTCAGCTCGCTCGAGGTGTTGCCCGAAGCGCGGCGGATCAATGCGCGCAGCCGGGCAATCAGTTCCTCGGTCTGGAACGGCTTGGCGAGATAGTCGTCGGCACCGGCATCGAGGCCCGCCACCTTGTCCGACCAGCTGTCGCGCGCAGTCAGGACCAGGACAGGGAAGCCGCGCCCTTCCTTGCGCCACATGCCCAGAACCGTAAGCCCGTCGATTTCCGGCAGGCCGAGGTCGAGGATGACCGCGTCATAATCCTCGGTCGAGCCGAGAAAGTGGCCGTCCTCGCCGTCGGTCGAGAGATCGACCGCATATCCGTTCTGTTCGAGCGTGGACTTGAGCTGCTGGCCGAGCGTGGGTTCGTCCTCGACGATCAGGATGCGCATTGCTGGTTCGTTCCCCCTGGATCAGGCTGTCGCTAAGTGGGCTTTCGGGGTGAACGCGTCAACAAGCGAGCGGGTTTCCCTCCTCCACCGCGCGAACAGCATCAGCGGCTGCGACGCACGACGCGCCCGGTACGCGCATCGACGTCGATAAACGTCACGCGGCCGTCGCGGATGAACTTGAGACGATAGACCATGGCCGTCGAATCGTAGGCCGGCCCGAGATATTCCGAGCCCCTCATCTGCGGCAGCACGCGCCGTTCGATCTCGCGCAGCGGCAGGACGTTGCCGGCCCGCATTTCCTTGCGCGCCTCCCCCTGGTCGTCGCGCGACTGGGCAAGCGCCGGCGCGGCCGCAAGGCCGGAAACCGTCAGCGTGGCAGCGAGGCAGGAGGCAATAAGCTTTCGCATAGTGCCTACCTGCCTAGGCTGCGCGGATTGAACAAGTTCTGAATGCGACCCGCGCGTAGCGTTCAGCAAGGAAACCAGTGTGTTCTAGCGGGTCATCTCGAACTTGACGGTCAGCGTCACCATCGTCCCGACCAGGCCCGGCTCGATCGGCGTCGGGGCCTTGGCGTCGGCCGCCTGCAGCCGGGCGCCGGATTCGGCATAGGCCATCGGCCGCCCCGGAACGACGGTTTCGTTCACCTCGAGCAGGCGCACATCCGAATAGCCCGACCAGCGCGCGTATTCGAGCGCCTGCTCGCGTGCCTTGTCGAACGCCGCCCTGCGGGCCTGCGCACGCGCGGCGTTGTCATCATCGAGCGAGAACGTCGGACCGCCGATGTCCGTCGCGCCCGCCCTGACCAGCGCATCGAGCACTTCGCCCGCGCGCGGTATCTCGCGCAGCGTCACCGCGACGCGGTTCGACGCCTGATAGCCGCGGAACACCTGCCTGCGGGTGGCCTGGTCGTAATCGTACTGCGCGCCGAGATTGATGCCCGTCGTCTGGATGTCATCGGCATCGATTCCGAGCGCCTTGATCCGCTCGATCACCGCGTCCATCCGCTCCGCGTTGAGACGCATGGCCTCGACCGCGGTCGGCGCGTCGGTCGTGACCCCGGCGCTGACGTCGACGATATCGGGCGCAGCATCGACGGTCTCGCTGGCGTCGATCTCCACCACCGGGCCTTGGGCCTGGATCTGGATCTCGGCAGCCTGCGAAGGCGCCGCGAGCGTGGCGGTGGCGAGCAGGGGAATGGCATATCGGATCATGGCGGCACTCCTGTATTATATCCGGCACGTGATGGGGATTGATCGGTTACGCGCGGATGAACCGGGTTGTTCCTGCGACGGATCGCGGCGATAGGGTCGGCAGAAACCAGACGGAGGGGTCCCTTGCCTACCTTGAATTTGCGCGCCCTACTTGCCGCCTGCACGCTCGCCTGCAGCACCGCGCTCGCCGCCCAGCCCGGCATGGAGCCGGTTCCCGACCGCGCTGCGAGCGAAGGCGAAGGTCCCTACACCACGCTGGTGGTCCGCGGCGCGACGATGATCGACGGCACAGGCGCCCCGCCGATGGGGCCGGTGGACATCGTGGTCGAAGGCGACCGCATCGCCGGCGTCCACCTGACCGGCGCGCCGCAGGAGGTGCTCGACGGCGCCAGCCGGACGATCGACGCCAGCGGCATGTACGTCCTGCCCGGCTTCGTCGACGTGCATGGCCACAATGGCGACCCGGCGAAGGCGCCGCAGCCGTCCTACGGCTACAAGCTGTGGCTGGCGCACGGGGTGACGACGGTGCGCGGCGTCTCGTTCTACTTCGGCCCGGACCAGCCCGACATCAGCGACGCGGCGCGCAGCGAAGCGAACACGATCGTCGCCCCGCGCCTGATCCCCTACGCCGCGTTCGGCGACAAGTGGGACGGCGGCACGCCCGACACGCCCGAGGAAGCGCGCGCCTGGGTCCGCTGGATCAAGCAGGCGGGGTTCCATGGGGTGAAGTTCTTCAATTCCGAAACGCCCGAAGTGCTGGGCGCTGCGCTGGACGAGGCGGACAGGCTGGGCCTCGGCACCGTCGCGCACCTCGCGCAAGTCGGCGTGGCGCAGGTCAACGCGCGCAAGGCGGTCGGGCTCGGGCTCGACGGCGTGACGCACTTCTACGGCCATTTCGAAAGCCTGCTGAAGGACGGCACCGTGCCGCAGTACCCGGCCGGCTACAACTATCTCGACGAGCAGGACCGCTTCGGCGAAGTCGCCAGCCTCGCGGACCAGATCGTCGCGCCGGGCAGCGAGAAGTGGGACGAATACGTCGACTTCCTGGTCGAAAGCGGCGTGACTCTCAGTCCGACCTTCAACATCTACGTCGCCAGCCGCGACGTGATGCGCGCCCGCACGCTCGAGTGGCACGACAAATACACCCTGCCCTCGCTGATGAACTTCTACGAGCCGAGCCTGACCAACCACGGCAGCTACTATCACGACTGGACGACCGAGGACGAAGTGGCCTGGCGCCATTTCTACCGCCCCTGGATGCGGCTGACCAACGAGTTCAAGAACCAAGGGGGCCGCGTCAGCGCAGGCTCGGACCCCGGCTATATCTACCAGACCTGGGGCTTCGCCTATATCGCCGAGCTGGAAATGCTGCGGGAGGCCGGGCTCAGCCCGCTGGAGGTAATCCAGGCCGCGACGATCAACGGCGCGCGCGAGATCTACGAGCCGAAGGGCGTCGAGCCGCCCATCGGCAGCATCCGCGCCGGCAAGCTCGCCGATCTGGTGATCGTGCCCGAAAACCCGCTCGACAACCTCAAGGTCCTCTACGGCACCGGCCACAAGCGCCTGAACCGCGAGACGAACCAGATCGAGACCGTCGGCGGCGTACGTTGGACCGTCAAGGACGGGATCGTCTACGACGCGCCCGCCCTGCTCGAAAGCGTGGCCCGGATGGTGGAGGAGCAGCGGGCGGCGCAGGGACAGTAGCCCTTCGCCGCTTGCGGCAAGGCGCGCCCTCGCCTACCTCGCGCGCCTCATGGCACAACCACCGATCCTCTCCTGGGAAGGCCTCGGGCTGCAGCAGGGCGGCCGCTGGCTGTTCGGCGGGCCCGAGCAGGCCGATATCGACCTGCATATCGGCCCGCGCGACCGGCTGGCGCTCATCGGCCGCAACGGCGCGGGCAAGACCACGCTGTTCCGCCTGATCGACGACCAGATCGAGGCCGATCGCGGCATCCGCAAGATCAAGCCCGGGACGCGCGTCGTGCTGCTCGAACAGGATCCCGACTTCACCGGCTGCGACACGCTGATGGACTTCGCGCTGCGCGGCGAGCACGCGCCTGCCGAACACGAGGTGGAGGCGATCGCGGGCCAGCTCGGCATCGACATGAGCACCAGGGCGAAAGGCGCGAGCGGCGGGGAGCGGCGCCGCGCGGCGATCGCCAAGGCGCTGGCGCAGGAGCCCGACCTGCTGCTGATGGACGAGCCCACCAACCACCTCGATCTCGCGGCGATCGACTGGCTCGAAGGCTGGCTCGACCGTTACAAGGGCGCGTTCGTGGTCATCAGTCACGACCGCACTTTCCTCAAGCGCCTGACTCGCGCGACGATCTGGCTCGACCGCGGGACGCTGCGCCGCAAGGAAGTCGGCTTCGGCGGCTACGAGGCATGGGAAGAGCAGGTCTATGCCGAGGAAGCGCGCGCGGCGGAGAAGCTCGATGCCAAGCTGAAGATCGAGGCGCACTGGCTCGAACGCGGCGTCACTGCGCGGCGCAAGCGCAATCAGGGGCGGCTCGAGAAACTGTGGCAGATGCGGGCCCAACGCGCGGCGATGATCGCGCCCAAGGGCACGGCGAAGCTCGGCCTCGCGACCGAGGAGGAGTTCAAGTCCAAGTCGGTGATCGTCGCCGAGCATGTTTCGAAGAGCTACGGCGATCGCAGGATCATCCGCGACTTCACCCTGCGCATCCAGCGCGGCGACCGGATCGGCGTGGTCGGCGCCAACGGCGCGGGCAAGACCACGCTGCTCAAGCTGCTGACCGGCGAGATCGCGCCCGACGAAGGCACGGTAGAGATATCCAAGAAGCTCACCGGGGTGATGATCGACCAGCAGCGCAGCCTGCTGGAAGGCGACAAGACGGTGCGTCAGGTGCTCGCCGAGGGCGGCGACTGGATCGAGGTGCGCGGCGTGCGGAAGCACGTGCAAGGCTATCTCAAGGAGTTCCTGTTCGATCCCAAGGTCGTCGACACCAAGGTCGGGATCATGTCGGGCGGCGAGCGCAGCCGGCTGCTGCTGGCGCGCGAGTTCGCCCGCAAGTCGAACCTGCTCGTGCTCGACGAGCCGACCAACGACCTCGATCTCGAAACGCTCGACCTGCTGCAGGAAGTGATCGCCGACTACGACGGCACCGTGCTGATCGTCAGCCACGACCGCGATTTCCTCGACCGCACGGTGACGCTGACTCTGGGCCTCGACGGAAGCGGCTTCGTCGACATCGTTGCCGGCGGCTACGAGGACTGGGAGGCGAAGCGGAAGGAACGCAAGGGCCCACCCCCAACCCCTCCCGCAAGCGGGAGGGCGGCGGGTCGCGCGAAAAGCCCCCTACCGCTTGCGGGAGGGGAGCGAGACTTGGCGGCGCAGCCGGCTAGTCGCAGCGGGGTGGGCAAGCCTAAACTCTCCTACAAGGACCAGCGCGACTACGAACTTCTGCCGGCGCGGATCGAGGAACTCGAAGCGGCCATCGTCCGCGGCGAGGAAATCCTCGCCGACCCGGAGCTCTACACGCGCGATCCGCAGAAGTTCGCCAACATCAGCAAGGGCCTCGAAAACGCACGCGCCGAGAAAGACGCTGCCGAGGAACGCTGGCTGGAACTGGCGGAAATGGTCGAGGGCTGATTCCCTCCAGCAGATCGCCCACCCGACAACAGCGGAGCCGTGCAGGTAGACACCGACGAGCGAACCGCGGAGGCGCCGGATGGCAAGTTCCAGCACCTTCTCGGCCTCGGGCGGCATGACGGCGCCTGTTGCTGGCTCTGCCATCGGCCCGTGCCGTTTAGATTGCCAAATCCCGCAATGCCTTCCGAATTCCCGCGTAGAGCGCGGCCAGATCCGCTTCCTCGATGCAGTACGGCGGCATGACGTACACGGTATTGCCCAGCGGCCTCAGCAGGAGGCCTTCCTTCCTGAAGTGGGCGAGCATCTGCGGTCCGACTGCCGAGAGATAGCCGGTGTCCCGCACCTCGACATCGAGGGCGGTGATCGTGCCGATCCGCCGTGCCCGCGCAACGCCAGGGAGCGACGCCGTCGCGTCCAGGTGGTGAGCCTGCCGGGCCGCGAGATCGGCTATCCGGTCGAGCACCGGCTCCTCCCGCCAGATCGCGAGATTGGCGTTGGCCGCCGCGCAGGCGATCGGGTTCGCGGTGTAGCTCGAAGAGTGATAGAGCGCGCGCGACCGGTCGGTGGAGTAATGCGCGTCGAAGATCGCCGGAGTCGCCATCGTTACCGCGAGCGGGATGGTGCCTCCTGTGAGGCCCTTCGACAGGCACAATATGTCCGGCACGACATCGGCTTGCTCGCACGCCAGCAGGGTGCCGGTCCGGCCCCAGCCGGTCATGACTTCGTCCGCGATGAAGAGCACGCCGTGGCGGGCACAGATCGCACGCATTTCGGCCAGAACCTGCGGGGAATAGATCAGCATGCCGCCGGCGCCCAGGATCAGCGGCTCCACGATCAGCGCCGCGGGCGCTTCCTCGCGGCAGATCGCCTCGAGCCGGTCGAGGGTCGCCTGCTCGGCGCCCTCGTGCGGGAACGGGATCTCGGTCACATCGAACAGCAGCGGGGCATAGGCGCGGTTGAACACGCCGCGCGCGCCGATCGACATCGCCCCGATCGTGTCGCCGTGGTAGCTGTGCTCCATCACCACGATCCGGTGGCGCGGCTCGCCCCGGTGGAGCCAGTAGCCGAGCGCCATCTTGAGCGCGACTTCGACGCTCGTCGAGCCGCTGTCCGAGAAGAACACGTGCGCCAGCGGGTCAGGCATGAGGTCGACGAGGCCGCGGGCCAGAGTCTCGGCCGGCTCGTGAGTCCACCCCGCGAAGATGACCTGATCGAGCTTCCCCGCCTGCTCCGCAATCGCCTGCACGATCAGCGGATGGCCATGGCCGTGCGTGGTGACCCACCACGAGGAAATGCCGTCGATGATCCGCTGCCCGTCTTCGGTCCAGAGGATCGCGCCCTCGCCGCGCGCCACGAGCGGGACGGGTTCGCCCAGTCCGTGCTGGGTGAACGGATGCCAGACGGGGCTACGCGTCATCGGAAGTCCTCGAGATCGAAATTGGCGCTGAAGGCGGCACGCAGCGCGGCGCTGTCGAGCGTGGGCAGATGCGGCAGCCGGCCGAGGCGCTTCACGCCACCGATCCGGCAGATGATCGCCTCGCTGTCCTGATGGAGCTCGCCAACGAACGCAATGCCGTGAATGGCGATCCCGCGCGACCGCAGCGCTTCTATCGTCAGCAGGCTGTGATTGATCGTGCCGAGCGCCGTGCGCGCGACGACGATGACCGGGGCACCCCAATCGGCGAAGAGGTCGAGATAGAGGTAATCGGCACGGAGCGGGACCGCTGCTCCGCCCGCGCCCTCTACCACAAGCGGCCCGGCGACGTCGGGCATCCGCAGACGAGCGGGATCGATCTCGATCTCGTCGATCTCGGCGGCGCGATGGGGCGAGCACGGCGTGGTGAGCCGGTAGGCCTCCGGCAGAATGCGGTCTGCCGGCAAGCCTGAAAAGCGCGCTATCGTTTCGGTATCGCTGCCCTCGTCCAGCCCTGCTTGGACCGGCTTCCAGTAGAAGGCACCGAGGCTCCCTGCGAGCGCTGCGGAGAACACGGTCTTGCCCACGCCGGTGTCGGTGCCGGTCACGACGAAGGTCCGGCTCATGCCAGCACCTCCCCGAGGGTGGCCGCAAGGCCGGCGATATCGTCGAAGCTCGCGTTGAGCGTGACCGAGATGCGCAGCCGCGCAGTCCCCGCCGGCACCGTCGGCGGCCGGATGCCGCGCACGTCGTAGCCGGCGGCCTGTATCGCCGCGGCGGCGGACATGGCCCGCGCGTCGTCACCTACGATGAGCGGCAGAATCTGGGTACCCCGGCAGACGGCGCCGAGCGGCGCCAGAAGGCGTTCCGCCTCGTCGATCCGTGCAACGAGCGCCTGGCGGCGTTCCGGCTCACCGGCGAGAATCCGCAGCGCCTCGCGCACGGCGCTCGCTATCAGCGGCGACGGGGCGGTCGAGAAGATGAACCCGCGCCCGCGGTTGACGAGGAAATCGCGCATGAAGGCAGGGCCGGTCAGCAGCGCGCCCTCGCAGCCGAGCGCCTTGCCGCAGGTCCGCAGGACGATGACGTTCTCCAGCCCTTCCAGATGCGCCGCGAGCCCCCGGCCCTCGGGTCCGAACACGCCGGTCGCATGCGCCTCGTCGACGAGCAGGAAAGCCTCGTGCTCGTCCGCGAGGGCGCGGAAGGCATCGAGCGGGGCCTTGTCGCCGTCCATGCTGTAGAGGCTCTCGACCGCGATCCAGACGCGGCCCCTTCCGCCGCCGCTGCGCCAGGCGCGGATCGCGTTTCGGAAGGCCTCAGGGTCGTTATGCGCGGCCGCGACGCACTCGGCGCGGCCGAGGCGCATGCCCTCGTGCGCGCTGGCATGGACGAGAGCGTCGTGGACCACGAGATCGCCGCGCTGCGGCAGCGTCGCGAACAGCGCAGCATTCGCCGCAAAGCCGCTCGCAAGAAACAGCGCGGCCTCGCTCCCGAAGAAGCGTGCCGCCTCCTCTTCCAGCAGCTCATGCTCCGGGTGGTTACCCCGCAGGAGCCGTGATCCGCCCGATCCCGTCGGCACCCCGCGCTCGAGTGCCTCGCGGATGGCACGAGCGATCCGCGGCGATCCGGCGAGCCCGAGATAGTCGTTCGACGAGAAATCCACGCCCCGCCGGGGTATCAGCCGGCGCAGGCGCTGCCGCTCCCCAAGGTCGGCGAGCATGCGCCGGTGGTCTGCCGCGAAGTCCGTTGCTTCCGAAATCATGCGAGCGCCCTAGCGTCACCCTCCTCGATGACCAGCCAATTTCTTTTCTCGGGAGCGGAGAGGAATTGACAAAAGGCGAGTCACGTATCATTTGAAGTTACATGAAACGCGACAGCCGCCTCTCCGGGGTCCTTCACATCCTGCTGCACATGGCGCGGCAGCCGGGGCCTCAGACGTCCGAGATCCTCGCCCGTGCGATGGAGACCAACCCGGTCGTGGTCCGGCGCCTGATGGCCGGGCTGCGCGAGCAAGGCCTCGTCCGCTCCGAGAAAGGGCACGGCGGCGGCTGGGTCATCGCCCGCGATCTCGAGCGGATCACGTTGCGCGACATCTACGAGGCGCTGGGCCAGCCGGAGATCCTGGCCTTGGGCAATCGCACCGAGGCGCCGGGATGCCTGGTCGAGCAGGCGGTCAATGCCGCGCTCGGCAGCGCTTTCGACGAAGCGGAGGCGCTGCTGCTGCGCCGCTTCGGCGAAGTCACCCTGGCGCAGTTGAGTGCCGACGTGGTCGCGATGATGCCGGATGCGACGGAGGCCATGACCCTGGAGAACGCACATGAAGCATGATGCCGTCATCGTCGGTGGGGGCTTTGCCGGGCTCGCCGCGGCGACGTATCTGGCGCGCGCCCGGCGCAGCGTCTGCGTGATCGACACGGGCCAGCCGCGCAACCGCTTCGCCGATGCGTCGCACGGCTTTCTGGGGCAGGACGGCAGCGACCCGCGCCATATCCTCGGCACGGCGCGCGCGCAGCTTGCCGCTTACCCGAGCGTGGAGATCCTCGACGGTGAGGCGGTTCAGGCCCATGCGGAGGGCGACGCCTTCCGTGTCCTGCTCGCCGGCGGAACCGAGCTGGCCGCGAGCAAGCTGATCCTCTCCTTCGGACTGCGCGACATCCTGCCCGAGATTCCCGGCCTTCGGGAACGCTGGGGCAAGACCGTGCTGCACTGCCCCTATTGCCACGGGTTCGAGTTCAGCGATCGCGCCTTGGGGGTTCTCTACCGCACGCCCATGTCGGTCCATCAGGCGCTTCTGATCGCCGAATGGGGGCCGACCACCCTGTATCTCAACGGCGCCGATCTCGATCCGGCGGACGCGGAAACGCTCGCCGCGCGCGGTGTCGCGGTCGAACCGGGCACGGTGACGCGGCTCGAGGGCGACGGCACCGCCCTCTCGTCGATCGCGCTGGAGGGCGATCACCACCGGCCAGTCGAAGCGCTCTACATCGCCCCGCAATCCTGCCTCTCCAGCCCACTTGCGGAGCAACTGGGAGTAGCGATCGAGGATGGCCCGTTCGGACCGCTGATCGGGACCGACGAGAGCAAGATGACCTCGGTGCCCGGCGTCTATGCCGCCGGCGATATCGCACGCGCGCCGCACAGCGTGAGCTGGGCGGTCGCGGACGGCGTGACGGCGGGCACCTCCGCCCACCGGGCGCTCGTGTTCGGCTGATAGATGGATCTGCTGTCCCCCTTCACCGATCCTGCCACGGTCGCGCATTATGCGGCGAGCACGCCGCAGAAAGTGCCCGGCTTCGCGGACCTTCAGCGCATGGCGATGCTACTGCTCGCGGAGCGCGCGCCTGCGGCCGCGGACATTCTCGTGCTCGGCGCGGGCGGCGGGCTGGAGCTCAAGGCCTTCGCCGAGGCGCAGCCGCGCTGGCGGCTCGTGGGCATCGATCCCGCGGCGGCCATGCTCGACCTCGCCCGAGACAACCTCGGCGCGCACATGGCGCAAGTGCGGCTGGTGCAGGGCCTGATCGACGATGCTCCATCAGGTCCGTTCGACGGTGCGGCCTGCCTGCTGACGCTCCACTTCCTGCCCAAGGCTGAGCGGCTGCGCACGCTGCAAGAACTGCGGCGCCGCATGGCGCCGGGCGCGCCGCTCGTCGTCGCACACCACAGCGCGCCGCAAGAGGGTGACGTCCAGACTTGGCTGGCTCGGTCGATCGCCTTCGCGAACCGCGTGACTGTCGATTTTGCGCAAGCCTCCGCGACCGCCACCACTATGGCGCAGCACCTGCCCGTCCTCCCGGCGGAAGAGGACGAAGCGCTGCTGGCCGAAGCGGGCTTTTCGGACATCGTCCTGTTTTATGCCGGCTTTTCCTTCCGCGGCTGGGTCGCCGCGGCATGACGGCCCTTCGCTGGACTCTTGTTTGCAGCGATATTACATACCGTTCGATATGGAACAGGTTGCTCAGAGAGGGCGCCCGCGGGAATTCGATACCGACGAGGCACTTGCCAGCGCGCTACGCGTGTTCTGGACCAAGGGGTACGACGGTGCCTCGCTTACCGACCTGACCGAGGCGATGGGCATTACCAGACCCAGCCTCTACGCCGCGTTCGGCAACAAGGAAGCGCTCTTCAAGCGTGCGCTCGATCTCTACCAGGAGGAGAAGCTCGCCTACGTCGAGAGCGCGCTGGCCGCGCCGACGGCGCGAGGCGTGGCAGAGCGCATGCTCGCCGGCACGATCGAGAACATCACCAGCGAATGCCCTGGCTGTCTGGGCGTGATCGCGACGGTCAGCTGCAGCAACCAGGACTCGCCGATCCGCGATGACGTCCACGCGCGCGTTCAGTCCGCTCGCTGCGCGGTCATCGAGCGGATGCAACGCGCGATCGACGAGGGCGACTTCGCCATTCCCGTCGAGGCGGAAGCGATGACGCGCTACCTTCTCGCGCTTCTGCAGGGGATCTCCGTTCAGGCGGGCTCAGGCGCGAGTCGGGACGAACTCAAGCGGGTTGCGGAGGCGGCTTTGGCCATCTGGCCCGGGCGCTAAGCGCCTGAAAATGCTGCGCTGCAGAAAAAAGTATCGGGCGGTACAGAACTAGCCCTTGACCTGAACGCCAGATTACATACTTATCAGTATAGAACGTTGCGGAGCGGTTCTGCGGGAGGCTTGTCGTGTCTCCGCGCGGCTGTTCCTCAGCATCTTTGCCCGACATCCACGCCCGGCCATCCGGGCCTCTGATTGCTCGAACAGTTTTACTCCTCCGGGTGCCTCGCTCCCCGGAACGGCTGCGTGCGCCCATCCAAGAGGGGCGGCAGGCGTGCAGAATTGAGGACCGCCAGATGAATGACCTGACGCCCATTGAGATGACGCAACTGGAGGACGCCGAGGATGCGAACCTCGGCTCACAATCGCGGTCGCGCCGGCGGCTGATGTGGATCGTGCCGCTCGTCGTCGCCGTAGCGCTCGCATGGTACCTGCTGCGCGGCGACAGCGCGCCCGCCGCAGTTCCGCCGCCGCCAGTGGTGACGGTTGCCGCCCCGCTGCAACAGGAAGTGACCGAGTGGGACGACTACATCGGCCGCTTCGAGGCGAGCCGCAGCGTCGAGCTGCGCCCGCGCGTGTCCGGCGAGATCACCGCCGTGCATTTCCGCGACGGTGAGATCGTGCGCAAGGGGCAGCCGCTGTTCACCATCGACCCGCGCCCCTACCGCGCCGCCCTGGCCGAAGCGCAGGCCGGCGTTGCCACCGCACGCAGCGACCTCGCGCTCGCCCGCACCGAGCTGGAGCGGGCGCGCCGCCTGATCGACGACAACGCCGTGGCGCAGAGCGAGATCGATGCGCTGGAAGCGCGGGTGACCGCCTCGCAGGCTGCCCTCGCGGCGGCCCAGGCACGGGTGCGTTCGCGCAGCCTCGATGTCGAGTTCACCACCGTCCGCGCTCCGATCACCGGGCGCATCTCCTACCGCCGCGTCGATCCCGGCAATCTCGTTGCCGCGGGTGATGGACCCTCCGCCACCCTGCTGACCACGATCAACGCGACCGACCCGCTCTACTTCACCTTCAATGGATCCGAAGGCCTGTTCCTCGAAGCGCGCCGCGAAGGACGCGAGCGCGGGGCACAGATCGACATCCGGCTGCAGGACGAAACCGACTATGCATGGCACGGCACGCTCGATTTCACGGACAATGGGCTCGATCCCAACTCCGGCACGATCCGCGCGCGCGCCGTGGTGCGCAATCCCGACAATTTCCTCTCCCCCGGAATGTTCGGCAACATGCGCATGGCGAGCGGCGGTACCGAGAAGGCCCTGCTCGTACCCGACACCGCGATCCAGACCGACCAGACGCGCAAGCTGGTGCTGGTCGTCGCCAAGGACGGCACGGTTGCGGCCAAGGAGGTCGAGCTCGGTCCGGTGATCGGCGGTCTGCGCGTGATCCGCGGCGGCCTTTCGCCGAACGACCGCGTCATCATCAAGGGCACGCAGATGGCCATGCCGGGCGCAAAGGTGACCCCGAAGGCCGGCAAGATCGCCCCGCCCACCTCCGACAAGCCGGAAACCGCCGTTGCCGGGGCACCTCCCGGCGAGGCGACGATCGCCGGCTGACGGCCCCCTCCTCTCCCTGACCTGACCGATTCCACCAGGAGGCCGCAATGCGCCTGTCCCGTTTCTTCATCGACCGGCCGATCTTCGCCGGGGTGATCGCCGTCATCATCACGCTGATCGGTGCGATCTCGTACTTCTTCCTGCCGGTCTCCCAATATCCGGAGGTCGTGCCGCCCACCGTCACGGTGACGGCAACCTACCCCGGCGCTTCGGCCGAAACGGTGGCGGAAACCGTCGCCAATCCGATCGAGCAGGAGATCAACGGGGTGGACGGCATGCTCTATCTCTCGAGCCAGTCGACCGGTGACGGGCGGGTGACGATCACCGTCACCTTCGAGCAGGGCACCGACCTCGACGAGGCGCAGGTGCTGGTGCAGAACCGCGTCGCCATCGCGGAACCGCGCCTGCCGGAGGAAGTGCAGCGCCTCGGCATCGTCACCCGCAAGACCACCCCTGACTTCCTGCTGATCGTCAACCTGATCTCGCCCGACGGGTCGCTCAGCCGCGAATACATGTCGAACTACGCGCAGACCCGGATCAAGGACCGGCTGGCGCGGATCGAGGGCGTGGGCGACGTACAGCTCTTCGGCAGCCGCGAGCTGGCCATGCGGATCTGGATCGATCCCGGCCGCGCGGCGGCGCTCAACCTGACGGCGGGCGACATCGTCTCCGCCCTGCGCGCGCAGAACGTGCAGGTCGCCGCCGGCGTCCTCGGCCAGCAGCCGAGCCCCGACAGCGCCTTCCAGCTCAACGTCGAGACGCAAGGACGCTTCACCGATCCCGCACAGTTCGGGAACGTCGTGATCCGCACCGATGCCGACGGGCGCCAGGTGCGCATAAACGACGTCGCCCGGGTAGAGATCGGAGCGCAGGACTACAGCACTTCGGCATTCCTGAACGACAGCGAGTCGGTGATCATTCCGGTCCTGCAGGAACCCGGCTCCAACGCCCTCGCCTCGGCCGAAGTGGTCAAGGCCACGATGGACGAGCTCGCCGCCGATTTCCCGGCCGGTCTCGAATACCGCATCGTCTACAACCCTACCGAGTTCATCCAGCAGTCGGTGGACGCGGTGGTGACCACGCTGCTCGAAGCGGTCGTGCTGGTCGTGCTGGTGATCGTCGTCTTCCTGCAGAAGTGGCGCGCCTCGCTAATCCCGGTGCTGGCGATCCCGGTCTCGCTGATCGGCACCTTCGCGGTGCTGGCGGCGCTCGGATACTCGCTCAACAACCTATCGCTCTTCGGGCTGGTTCTCGCGATCGGCATCGTGGTCGACGACGCGATCGTGGTGGTCGAGAACGTCGAGCGCAATCTGGAGGCGGGGATGTCCCCGTTGCAGGCCGCGCGCACCTCGATGGACGAGGTCGGGGCAGCGCTGGTCGCGATCGTGCTGGTACTTTGCGCCGTGTTCGTGCCGACGCTGTTCATCGGTGGCCTGTCGGGCGCGTTCTACCAGCAGTTCGCGGTGACGATCTCGGCGGCGACGGTGATCTCGCTGATCGTCTCGCTGACGCTCTCGCCCGCCCTCTCCGCCCTGCTGCTTCGCCCGCACCAGCACGCCCCCGAGGGCGCCCGCTGGCGCCGGATGGTCGAGCGGGCCGGCGACGCCTTCAACCGCGCCTTCGACCGCTTCAGCGACAGCTACGGCAGATGGACCGCACGACTTGTCGCCATGCCGCGGCGCATGATGGCCGCCTATGCGGGGCTGATCGCGCTGACGGGAGCGGCGCTGTGGATGACGCCGACCGGCTTCGTTCCGCAGCAGGACCAGGCCTATTTCCTGACCGTGGTGCAGTTGCCCGCAGGCTCGGCGACTTCGCGCACCGAGGCGGTGATGAAGCAGGTCGCCGACCGGGTGCTGCCGATCGACGGGATCGACGGGGTGGTCATGCTTTCGGGCTTCGACGGCACCTCCGAGACGCAGTCCGCCAGCTCCGCCGCCGCCTACTGGGTGCTCGACGACTTCGACGAGCGCGCGGACAAGGGGCAGACCGTCGACGCATTGATTGCCGAGGCGCAGAAGGCGACCGCCGACATCAACGAGGCGCGCCTGATGATCGTCAAGCCGCCGGTGATCCGCGGCATCGGCTCTGCCGGCGGCTTCCGCATGATGGTGCAGGACAAGAACGGCCAGGGCTACCGCGAACTCGAGAGGATCGCCCAGGAAGTGATCGCCCAGGCTAACCAGCAGGAGGGGCTGGCCGGCGTCTATACCTTCTTCGAGACCGGCACGCCGCGCGTGCGCGCCGAGATCGACCGCGACAAGGCGCAGATTCTGGGCGTTTCCCCGTCCGACATCTTCAACACGCTGCAGGTCTATCTCGGCTCGGCCTTCATCAACGACTTCAACCTCCTCGGCCGCACATACCGCGTGACTGCGCAGGCCGACGCCCAGTTCCGGGACAACCCGGCGGACATCGCCAACCTGCACATGCGCTCCGCCAACGGGTCGATGGTGCCGATAGGATCGGTCGCAACGCTGAGCGACACGACCGGACCGTACCGGGTGACGCGTTACAACCTCGCCCCGGCGGTCGCCATCGACGGCGATACGGCGCCCGGCTTCTCCACCGGCCAGTCGCTCGAGACGATGGAGGCGGTCGCCGGCGAGGCGCTGTCGCGTGGGTACGACTTCGAATGGACGGGCATCGCCTACCAGCAGAAGTTCGCCGGCAACACCGCCGCGCTGGTCTTCGTGTTGGCCGTGCTGCTCGTCTTCCTCGTGCTCGCGGCGCAGTATGAAAGCCTCGTCATGCCGCTCTCGATCATCCTGATCGTGCCGATGTGTCTGCTCGCCGCCATGATCGGGGTGAACCTGCGCGGAATGGACAACAACGTGCTGACGCAGATCGGCCTGGTCGTGCTGATCGCGCTGGCGGCGAAGAACGCGATCCTGATCGTCGAATTCGCCCGCCAGGGCGAGGAGCAGCACGGGCTCTCCCCGGCGCAGGCCGCGGTCGAGGCGGCCAAGACCCGCCTGCGCCCGATCCTGATGACCAGCTTCGCGTTCATCCTCGGCTCGGTGCCGCTGGTGATCGCGACCGGGGCCGGCGCCGAGCTGCGGCAGGCGCTGGGAACCGCCGTGTGCTTCGGCATGCTGGGCGTGACCGGCTTCGGCCTGATCTTCACCCCGACCTTCTACGTCGTCTGCCGCGCCCTCGGCGATCGCATCGCCCGCCTGCGCGGCGGCCGCAGCAGCGGCGACTACGCCCTGCAGCCTGCAGAATAGGTGCCCCGATGAAATTCCGTTCCCTCGCTCTCTCGACCCTTTCCGCGCTCGTCCTTTCGGGGTGCGCGGTGGGGCCGGACTACGCCCCTACTCCCCCCCGCCCAGCGTCGTCCGGCCCCTTCCTTTCGGCCGACGACCCGGCGTTTACGCCGGCGCCGCTCCCCGCCGACTGGTGGCGCCTCTACGAGGATCCCGTGCTCGACTCGCTGGTGCAGGATGCGCTGAGGGCGAACACCGATGTGCGCCAGGCCCTCGCTCGCATCGAGCGGGCACGAGCGGGCCTGCGCGGTGCGCGGGGCGACCGCTTGCCGCAAAGCGCGATCGGCGCCGGCGCGACCTACGGCCGGGTGCCGGAGGGCCAGGTACCTCCCGGCGCGGACCGGGAGGACTGGTCCTACGATGCGGGGATCGACGTCTCCTACGAAGTCGATCTGTTCGGACGAGTGAGCCGCGGGATCGAAGCCGCGCAGGCCGATCTCGCCGCGAGCGAGGCCGATGCGAACGCAGTGCGGGTCATGGTCGTCGCCGACACCACCCGCGCCTATGCGGACGCGGCTTCCGGCGCCGAGAGGCTGCGCGTCGCGCGCGAGATCGTGGAGCTGATGAACCAGTCGCTTGCGCTCACCCGCAAGCGCCATGAGGCCGGGCTCGAGAGTGGCCTCGCGGTCGCGCGCATCGCCACGCTGCGCGACCAGCGCGCGGCCGAGATCCCCTTGCTCGAAGCGGCGCGTGCTGCCGCCCTGTTCCGCCTCGCAACCCTCACCGGGCGCGCGCCGGCGGAGCTGCCGCCGATCGCGGGGGAGCGCAGCATCGTGCTCGAGATCGAGCAGCCGCTGCCGGTCGGCGACGGGGCGCAGCTCCTCGCGCGGCGGCCCGACGTGCGCGCCGCCGAGCGGCGCTTGGCCGCATCGACCGCCCGGATCGGGGTCGCGACCGCCGATCTCTATCCGCGGATCACCTTCGGTGGCTCGATCGGCTCGACCGGGCCCGACGTCGGCGACATCTTCACGGGCGGGCCGCTGCGCTGGCTGCTCGGCCCGCTGCTGAGTTGGACGTTCCCCAATCAGGAACCGGTGCGCGCGCGGATCGACGCGGCCGAGGCTGACACCAAGGGCGCGCTGGCCGCCTTCGACGGCGCCGTCCTCGTCGCGCTGGAGGAAACCGAGACGGCGCTGTCCAACTATGCCCGCGCGATCGAGCGGCGGCGGGCGCTCCAGTCCGCCAGGGAGGAAGCGGAAAGGGCATTCCGCATCGTCGGAGCGCAGCAGCGCGAGGGGCAGATCAACTCCCTCGACAGGCTCGATGCCGAACGCACCCTGGCTGAGACGCGCGCCCAGCTCGCGGCGCAGGATGCCGAAGTATCGCGCGCCCAGATCGACGTGTTCCGCACGCTCGGCGGCGGATGGTCGGGCGGTTGAGGGGCTGACCGGCGCGTGGCGGAGGACTCTGCCGCGCCTCACCCACCCCCAACCCCTCCCGCAAGCGGGAGGGGAGCGAGACTTGCTGAGCCGCAGGCGAAGCTAGTCGCAGCGGGGTGGGCGGCCTCTCGAACGTTCTCCATCAAGCATCCGCCGACGACGTAATCACCAAGCTTTTTTCGCGCCGATGTCACATCTGGCAGGTGCCATCTCGTCTTGGTTGCGGAACCCACAAGGAGAACCGACCATGACTGCAAAGCTTGACCCTTTCGCCGCCGCTCCCGCATTGATGAAGGATTGGCTCGATACCTCGACCCGCGTCGCGGGCAGTCTCGAGCCTTCGCTGATCGAGTTGGTGAAGATCCGCGCCTCCCAGATCAACGGCTGCGCCAACTGCATCAACATGCACACCGCCGAAGCACGGGCCCAGGGCGAGACCGAGCAGCGGATCTACCTGCTCTCGGCCTGGCAGGAAGCGCCGTGCTATTCCGACCGGGAGCGGGCCGCCCTCGCCTGGACCGACGCATTGACGCGGCTGTCCGAAGGGCACAGGCATCAGGAGGCCCTCGAGGCCCTGCAGGCGCAGTTCACCGAGGAGGAGCAGGTGAAGCTCACGCTGATGATTAACGTGATCAACGGTTGGAACCGGCTCGCGGTCGGCTTCGGCCTGTGGCACGAATCCCCGGTGCGAGCCGCGGCGTGACCGGTACGGCGCAAGCCGACGAGGCCGCAGCGGGTTTCGACCCGCTGCGGCCGATGCTGCTCCGCCTCGGCTATCGCATGCTCGGCTCGGTCGCCGATGCCGAGGACGTCGTGCAGGAGGCTTTCATCCGCTGGATGCGCTCCGACCGCTCCGAGGTGCGCGAACCCGAGGCTTTCCTCCGAAGGACCGTGACCCGGCTCTGTCTCGACCAGCTCAAGTCCGCCCGGCACCGGCGCGAGACTTACGTCGGCCCGTGGCTGCCCGAGCCGATCGTCGAGGAGGAGACCGATGACGACGTCACCCTGCCGCTGATGCTGGCGCTCGAACGGCTCTCGCCGCTGGAGCGCGCGGCCTTCCTGCTGCACGACGTGTTCGGCCTGTCCTTCGACGAGGTGGCGGAGACGGTGGGGCGCGATACCGCCGCCTGCCGGCAGCTTGCATCGCGAGCCCGTGCCCACATCCGCGATGCGCGGCCCCGCTACAAGCTGGAGAAGAAGCGCGGGCTGGAACTGGCCGAAGCGTTCTACGCCGCGTCGCGGAGCGGCGACATGAGCGCGCTCGGCGCGCTGCTGGCGGCTGACGTCAGCATGCATGCGGACGGCGGCGGGAAGCGCTCGGCGGCCCCGCAACCGATCATCGGGTTCGATCACGTCATGAAGGTGCACAAGGCGCTGGCGGCCTTGTTCGTGAAGCGCCGGTCCACGCTGGTGCGGACCGGCTTCATCAGCGGCCTGCCCGGCTTCGTCACCCGCGAATCCGACGGCGAGCTGCAGACGACCGCATTCGAGATCGAGAGCGACCGGATCGTGGCGATCTACGTGATGCGCAACCCGGACAAGCTGAAGCACCTGCACTAGGCCAATCACTGTGAGCGGAATTTCCGTTTGCGACTGCGCTTGACCTAAACCTTACTTGAAGTTTCATAAAAGCGTCCTCTGCTAACGCGAAGGAGGAACACGATGCATCATCCGCTGAGACTCGGCCTGATCTACGGCAGCACGAGGACCGGAAGATTCTGCGACACGATCGCTGCCTGGATCAGAGAGCGTGTCGAAATCGACGGCGGTTTCGAACTCGACCCGATCGACCCTCAAGCTGCAGATCTTCCCGCTCTGATCGAGAAGATTGGACAGGCCGACGCCTTCATCGTCGCCACGCCCGAGTACAACCACAGCTTTCCAGCGCCGCTGAAAGAACTGATCGACGCGGCCAAAGCGGAATGGGAGGCAAAGCCGGTGGCGTTCGTCTCCTACGGCGGGGTGTCCGGCGGGCTGCGGGCGGTCGAGCATCTGCGCGGCGTCTTCGCGGAACTGCACGCCGTGGGGATAAGGGACACCGTCAGCTTTGCCAGTGCGTGGGAGCAGTTCGACGCCGAAGGCCGCCTGCGGAATCCGGAGCGGGCCGAACGGTCCATGCGGCTGATGCTCGGGCGGCTGGTCTGGTGGAGTCTCGCCCTCAGCGAAGCGCGCGCGGTACGGCCTTACGGGGAAGCGGCATGAGCGGCGCGGCGCTCCTCGAGCAGGCCGGCTCGCCGAAAGTGGACCTCGGCGCCTACTGCGCGAGAATCGGTTATGCGGGGCCGCTCACCCCCACGCTGGAAACCCTCGCCGCCCTGCAGGAGCTCCATCCCGCGGCCATCCCCTTCGAAGCGATCGATGTACTGCTGGACCGCGGCGTCGATCTCGCGCCTGCCGCGGTCGATGCCAAGCTGCTCGGCGCACGGCGTGGCGGGTACTGCTACGAGCACAACAGCCTGTTCAAGCGCGTGCTGGAAGCGATCGGGTTCGAGGTCGAGGGGCTGATCGCGCGGGTCAACTGGATGGCGCCGCCCGACGCGCCGCTGCGCCCGCCGTCGCACATGACGCTCCGCGTCACGCTCGACGGCGCGCCGTGGATGGCGGACGTCGGCTTCGGAAGCTGCGTGCCGACAGCGCCTCTGCGCCTCGACAGCTTCGAGCCGCGGCAGACCGGGCACGAGGCCTTTCGCTTCGTGCCCGTCGCGGGCGAACTGCAGCTCGAGGCGCTGATCGATGATGAATGGCGTTCGAGCTACCGGATCACCGGCGCGCCTCAAATGGACATCGATTACGAGCTTCCCAACTGGTACACCGCGACCCATCCGAGCTCGCATTTCCGCCACCGGCTGATCGTCACCCGCACCACTCCGGAGGCGCGCCACGTCCTCGCCGGACGGCGCCTGACGGTGCGCGCGCCCGACGGCACGACTGAACGGCGCATGCTCACCGCCGACGAGATCGAGCGGGAACTGGCGGAGCGCTTCACCCTGCCGGTGGCGCCGGAGTGGAGGCCCGTGATCGAGCGTGCGGCGGCCACGGAGGACTAGCCGCGCTCGTCACTCGGCCGCGTGGACGCGGACCCAGTCGACCTCCATCGTGATCTCGCCCGCCTTGATCCGCTCGACCGTCTCGGCCGGCAGGCCGTTGTACGGCTCCTCGATCCCGTTGGTCTTGAACGGATAGGCGCCGCCGAGCGCAAAGTTGAGGATCACGAACTTGGGGGTGTCGAAGACCCACTGGCCGTAGTGCTCCACCATCGGCCGGGTGGCGCGGTAGATGGTGCGGTCGTCGACGGTGAACACGATCTCGCTGTCGGACCACTCGACGGCGTAAACGTGCCACTGCGTGACGTCCGTGCCATCTTCGAAGAAGTACTTGTTCACCAGCGGTGTCTCGCCCGAGTAGCCGGGACCATGGAGGGCAACGCCGACCCAGTCCTTCTCGCCGACGTACTCGAGGATGTCGATTTCGCCCGTCTCGGGCCAGTTGCCGTTGCCGAGCAACCAGAAGGCGGGCCACACCCCTTCCGCATCGGGCATGCGGATGCGGGCGGCGGCGCGGCCGTGGGTGAACTCGAACTTGCCGCGGGTGTTGATGCGACCGGAGACGAAGTCGGCCACGCGGCCGGTCGGCGTCTTGAAGCCCTCGCTGAAGCGGGGCTGGAGCACCAGCACGCCGTCCTCCGCACCGGGCACCGCGCCTGCAGGGAGGAGGCGGATCGTCTCCGCCGAGTCGACGTAGGCCTGCTGCTCGTTGTTCACCCAGAACTCGGGGCCAACGACGTTCCATTTGCTGCGGTCGAGCGAGCCGGAATTGAAGTCGTCGGAGAAGATCAGCGCGCCCCGGTCCTGCGCTTCCGCGCCTGACCAGCGGGTGCAGTCGGCATCGCCCTGCCCCTCTTCCAGTCCGGCTTCGAGCAGCGTCAGCGCAAGCCCCCGGTCGCCGTCGATCCGGACGACGTTGCCGACTGCCTCCAGTGCTTCGCCCTCGGTGAAAAGGCAGCGCAGCGGCACGCGCAGCGTGGAAACTTCACCGCGCGGTGCGGTTTCGAGCCAGGAGGCCAGCGGAACCGACTGGCCATGCATCGTCAGCCGTGCATCGCCGTTGCCCGGATCGTCCACGCGCATGTCGATCCGCAGGACGTCGCCCGCTTCGTGCTGCGCCGAGAGATTGGCCGGCGGGCCCTCGATCAGAACCTGGCCCGCCCCGGTCCAGGTGAAGGCCTTGCCGTCTTCCTGCGCGGTCACGTCGATCGCGCGAACCGCGACGGCGCCGCCCGGGCTGGCTACCGCGCCTGGTCCGACCGGACGCTTGCCGCCATCATCGGCGACGGCCAGCACCCAGGGATCCTGCGCCCGCCCGTCAGCAAAGAAGGTCTCCAGATTGAGCGCCTCCGCCAGATCGATGCCCAGGTCCTCCGACAGCGTCGGAACAGTTTGTGGCGCGGCATAGGTCAGCCCGTAGCCGCGCTCGAACAGCGGCTCGGTGATCGGCGAACGCGCGTCGGCGGGCCAGGCGAACGGCAGCGTGCCGCTGAAGTCCCGCACCGGCTCGCCCGAGGGACGCGCCACGAGAACGTCGGCGATGCCGTTCGCCTGCGTGCCCGGCAGCCAGGCCGCAACGAAGGCATCGGAAGCGTTGATCTCCGGGCTGGTGAACATCGGGCGGCCCGACAGGAATACCGAGACCACGGGAATGCCCTGCCCCTTCAGGCGCCGGAGCAACGCGAGGTCTTCGGCCCCGACCGGCTGGTAATCGAGCGTGGGAACGTCGCCCTGCATCTCGGCATAGGGAGTCTCCCCGAACACGACCACGGCGACGTCGGGGCGGCTCTCGAACGATCCGTCTGCGGACAGCGTAGCCGTTCCGCCGGCGTCGTCTATCGCAGTCGAAAGCGCCTGCCAGATCGTCTGGCCGTTGGGGAAGTCGGCCTTGGTCACGTCCGTGCCCTGCCAACTGATGGTCCAGCCGCCGTTCTGCATCGCCATGTCGTCGGCACCCGGGCCCGCGACGAGCACTTTCGCGCCGGGCCGGATCGGCAGGACCGAGCCATTGTTCTTCAGCAGAACGAGGGACTTGGCGACCGCCTCCCGCGCCAGGGCCAAATGTTCGGCCGAGCCGATCGCCGGATAGTCTGCGCGCTCGCGCAGCGGATCGTCGAGCAGACCCAGCTTCGCCTTGACCCGCAGGATGCGGCGCACGGCATCGTCGATCCGCGCCATCGGGATCGTGCCGTCGCGCGCCTGTGCGAGCGTACTGGCGTAGAGCGCCTTCCAGCTGTCGGGCGCCATGAACATGTCCAGGCCGGCGTTGATCGCTGCGGCACACGAGGTGACGGTGCAGTCGGCAACCTGCCCGTGACCGTTCCAGTCGCCGACCACGAAGCCATCGAAGCCCATCCGCTCCTTCAGCACGTCGGTCAGCAAGCTATGGTTGCCGTGGTGCTTGACGCCGTTCCAGCTCGAGAAACTGGCCATCACCGTCAGCGCGCCGGCTTCGATCGCGACCGGGTAGCCGGGGGCGTGAAGCCGCACGAGTTCCTCTTCGGAAATCGTGGCATCGCCCTGGTCGACCCCGTTACCGGTGCCGCCATCGGCGAGGTAGTGCTTCGCGGTCGCGGCGACCTTTCGGTCGGCCAGCGCGCGGCCGGCGGTCAGATCACCCTGCAGGCCTTCCACCATCGCGCCGGCATAGGCTGCCACCAGCGCTGGATCGGAGGAATAGCCCTCGTAGGTCCGGCCCCAGCGCGGGTCCTGCGGAACCGCGAGCGTCGGCGCAAAGGTCCACTCGATTCCGCTCGCGGAGATCTCGCGCGCGGTCGCTGCGCCGATGCGGCGGATCAGGTCGACATCGCGCGCCGCGCCGAGCCCGATATTGTGCGGAAAGACGGTCGCGCCGGGAACGTTGTTGTGGCCGTGAACCGCATCCACGCCGAAGATGATCGGGATCGCCACACCGTTATCAGAATTGGCGAGCGAAGCGGCGCGGAACTCGCGTACGAGCCGGTTCCAGTCCGCAGCGCTCGCGCGTTCGTTGCCGTAGGGTCCGCTGTTGCCGCCCGCGAGGATCGAACCGAGCGGGTACTCGGCAAGATCGGCCGGCTCGATCGCGCTGATGTCCGCCTGGATGAGCTGACCGACCTTTTGCTCGAGAGTCATCCGTGCGAGTAGATCGCCGATCCGCGCCTCGGTAGCAGGATCGGTCAGCGCATCGGGCGAGGACGCGGCAGGCCAGGAGCTCGGATCTGCCTCGGCACGCGATGCGGCTGCGGCCGGATCCGGATCCTGCGCCATCGCGCCCGCACAGGCCATAGCCAGGAACCCCAACGCCGCTGTCCCGATACGCCAGTTCATAATCGATCCTCTCCCCTGCGAATGGCATTATTCGGAGCGCGGCCGAACCTCGGATCGGCGGCGGAGCCATCAAGCTGCGCTCGATCAGCGCGCCGGATACTGCGACCACGTCCTCTCTCTTCCGAATCATCGCTACGCGCCGTCGTGATCGTTCTCAAGAAAAAATGAACGTTCACAATTGGTGGCCCGAGAGAGCTGCCCATGAAAGATCGGAGGAGGGGCGGACGGGAAATCGATCCGCCATACGCCAACGTCACGCCGCTGCGCGACGATTGCGAAGAGGCACTGCCGTCGCGCCAGGGCATGATCTGTTGGGACGGGGCGTTGACCGCGGATGCAAAAGGGTTTCGAACGGGGGGCGAGATAGACAGTGGAACCCGAATCGCGGGTCCGCGATCTCGCGGGGAGAGGGCATTGGCATGGGTACAATCACGAATATCGGCGGCTCCGCGGTAGCCGCGAAACGGGGTTGAGGGGCCGCGCCGATCATTCTCCGATGACTTCCGGACGCATGGACACTGCGCCGCCGGCGGCTTCATCCCTTTCGGCGGGCGACCGACCGGAGGCTGCTCCGCCGGCGCTGCAGTCGACGCGCTTTCTCTATCTCTACGCCCTCGCGGCTGCAGGCGGGGCGGTCGCCTATGTTCCTTTCCTCACGATGCTGCTTCCGGTCAGGGTCTCTTCCCTGGCTGGCGAAGAGGCCGTCTCGGTTCTCGCCTACACCGCCTTTGCCGGGGCGACCGCCGCCAGCCTCGCGAACATCGCCTTTGGTTGGCTCAGCGATCTGACCGGCGATCGCCGGCCGTGGATCGTCGCCGGCCTCGTGCTGTCCTGCCTGCTGCTCGTCTCGGTCCGGACGGCAGCCAGCGTCCCGGTGCTGATCGCCTTCATCGTCGCCTGGCAGGTCTGCCTCAACATGATGCTCGCGCCGTTGGCCGCTTGGGCCGGCGATCTCGTGCCGGACCGCCAGAAAGGGCTGCTGGGCGGACTCCTCTCCTTTGCTCCGGCGCTGGGCGCTCTGTCGGGCGCGCTCGTCACCCTGCCCGCGGTTGCGTCGGCGGATGCAAGGCTCGGTCTCGTCGCGGCGATGGTTGTCGCAATGGTGCTCCCCGCCCTCGTGTTCGGCGCGCCCCGCCCCATGCCGCAGCTGATGATCCCCCGAAAGCCGGAGAAAGCGGTAGACACGGGCGGCCGTGCGGCCCGCACGGCGGTTGCGCGAATGTGGCTCGCACGCCTGCTGGTCCAGATCGCCGAGGCAATGCTGTTCGCATACCTGCTGCTCTGGTTCCGCAGCATCGAGCCCGGCTACAGCGACAACGACACCGCCACGCTGTTCTTCGTCGTGCTGGGTCTCGGCGTCCCCCTCGCGCTTCTGACCGGCCGCTGGTCGGACCGGGCCGACCGCCCGATCGCGCCGCTTGCGGCGGGCGCAGGTATTGCGGCAATCGGCCTCCTGCTCATGGCGCTGGCGCCGTCGCTGACCCTGGCGATCACCGGCTACGTGGCCTTCGGGCTCGCCAGCACCGTGTTCCTCGCGCTCCATTCGGGGCAGACGCTGCGGGTGCTGACGAGGCCGCAAACGCGGGGGCGGGATCTCGGGCTGTTCAACCTCACCAACACCGTCCCTTCGCTCATCATGCCATGGTTCGCGCTGGCCCTGGTACCAACCTTCGGCTTCGCCGCGCTCTTCCTGCTCCTCGCCGGACTGGCCGCGCTCGCATGTATCCTGCTGCTCAGCATATCGCGCCGAGCTTAGCGAACGCCGCGGGGATCAGGCCTCCAGATCGCGCAAGCTGCGGCCGCGCGTCTCGCGCCCGGCCCAGGCGACGAGCCCGCCCGAGGCCGCCATCGGCAGCAAGAGCGCCAGCGCCGTTCCGCCCAGAGTGGGGATGAGGCCCAGCAGCGCGAAGAGCTGAACGGCAACGCCGCCGAACTTGCTGCTTCCGGCGATGAGGCCCGTCGCCCGACCGCGTGTGCCGAGCGGGTAGTTCTCGGCGGTATAGGGGAGGAGCACCGCGATCATCCCGTTCGTGCCCATGATCAGCATGGCGATCACGCCCAGCAGCAGCGGGTCCCACACAAGCAGCTCGGGCGGGAGCAGCGCCCCGACGAGCCCCGCGAGCGTAAGCGCGATCATTCCTACCAGCGTCCACTTGCTGCTCCAGCGGCTGTAGAGCCAGGCGGCCAGCATCACCGTCGGCAGGGCCACAAGCGCCGAGCTCGCGATCGTGCCGCTCGCCAGCTCGGCCGAGTAACCGCGCGCCTGCAGATCGCTCGGCAGCCATAGCAGCAAGCCGAAGTTCACGAAGCTCCACGAAAGGGCCGCGATGGTCAGCGCGAGCGTGAGGCGCCCGTGCCTCTCGTGCGCGACTGGCGCGTCTTCGGGCGGCGGGGCGCGCTCGCGCGGCACGATTCCGTATCTCTGCCTCATCCGGGCAAGCTCCGCGTGGCGGCCCTGTTCGGCAAGGAACCGTGGCGATTCGGGTATGAGCCGCGCGAGTGCCAGCAGGAGCAGCCCGGTCGGAAATCCCTGGAGCCACAGCGCCCGCCATCCGAACACCGGCTCGAAGAGATGGGCTGCGGCGCTCGCGGCGAGATAGCCGCCGACGAGCCCGGTGCCGCCCACGAGTACCAGCACCCAGCTCCTGTGTCGGGGCGGCATGACTTCGGCCAGCAGCGCATAGACCACCGGCAGCATTCCGCCCGCCGACGCGCCCATCAGGAAGCACATGACGAGGTTCCACTCGAACGCCGGCATGGCGCCGCAGATCGCGGTCGAAACGAACAGGATCGTGGAAAGGAGGATGGAGACCCGCCGGCCGTACACGTCGGCGAGCCAGCCCCACATGAAGGAGCCCACTGTCGTCCCGATCAAGGCGACCAGCGGCAGCAGCGCCGCAGTGGCAGGCGTGATGCCGTATTCGCCGATCATCCCCGGCAGCACGAACCCGAGCGTCGCCGGCTTCATGACATCGATCACCAGCCCCAGCGTGAGGACGACCAGCACGCCGGCGTGCCAGCGGTTAAGTGGCGTGGAATTGCGCGCCTCGTAGCTGGTCCCGGCATCGTCGGCATGCCGGGGCTTCCGTTTAGGCAATGCGCCGTAGCACGCCAGCGGGGCGCCGGCCGCGATCAATGCCATGCCCAGGTACATCCACGGGTCCATTGCCATTCCGGCCAGATGGTTGCCCATGGCATGCGCATGGGACAGCATCGGCAGGTGCAGCAGGACCCCGGCGGTGATCGCGGCGCTCCCGGCCCAGAACCAGACCGCCCGCTCGCCGATGACCGAATCCGGCCGTCTTCCCACCCCGCTCATGAATGCGCGCTAGGCCGCTTTGGGCGGCGTATCAATCGTGCAAGGCGCGGCGCGCTGGTTCGACCGCATCGGCGGCGTCCTACCAGTCCACCGGCACTTGCGGATGATGGGGAACGAGAATCAGGGTGTTGTCTTCCACCCGCCACGACTGGAGGCGGGAGAGGAGATTCATGCCGATCACGCTCGTTTCGCCGAGGTTCGGCGCGATCACGGCGTCGAGCCCACGCGCGGCTACGTTGCCGAAGCGCAGGTCGTCGATCGTGGTGATCTCGGCCGAGATCGTGCCGTTCGCGGTGTTGAGCCGTACGGGAATGCCGCCGGTGCGCGGCTCGAGATCGACACGATCGGCGACCTGCGCGGACACCGCCGTCAGCGTCGCGCCGGTATCCACCATGAAGGCGACCGGCTCTCCGTTCACTTCGGCGCGGAGCCAGAAATGGCCGTCGGGTGCCAGAGGAATGCGGGTCTCGCCGCCCTCCACCACCTGCTCGGGCAGGCCGATCTGCGGAACGGCGAGCTCGATCCGCGGATCGAAGCGCGAAAGCTGGAGCACGAGCACGACGAGGATGCCGCCCAATGCGAGCGTGCTGAGGCGGCGGATGGACAGGCCGAACGGCACGTCGCGCCGCGCCATGATCGAACCGACCCAGCCTGCAACGAGCGCGGCCACGGTCGCCAGCAGGAGGCCGGAACGCGGAATCTCCGCGATCACTCCGGCGATGGCGTTGAAGAGGGCATCGAGATCCACGCTGCGGATATAGGTGTTCGCGGCGTCGGGTTCCATGGCCTTGCCGTGTCCCAGCGAAGGCTGGGACCTCAAGCCGCCTGGTCGTCCGGTGCGGAGGGAGACCCCTGCCTTCGCAGGGGCTCGTGGAGGGGGGATCGAGCGAGAGCTTAAGGCGCGCTGCGCGGAATGGTCGCCTCGGCAAGGATCAGGGAAAAGCGCTCCCCGCTGTCGGTCCACCGGCGCACCGGAGTCCATTCGCCGGCGAGGAGCAGAGCATTGGCGCTGCGGCGCGAGAACTTGTGGCTGTTCTCGGTGTGGATCGTCTCGCCCGTTGCGAGCGAGAAACTCTCGCCCGCGACCTCGAAGGTCATGTCGCGCCGCGCCTCGAGATGCATTTCGATCCGCGCAAAATCGTCGTTCCAGCGCGCAACGTGGCGCAGGTCCTCCACCGGAATCGTGCCGTCGAGCTCGCGATTGATCCGCCGCGCGAGGTTGAGGTTGAATTCGGCCGTCACGCCGGCGGCATCGTCGTAGGCCGCCTCCAGCACCGCGGGGTCCTTGATCAGGTCCATGCCGATCAGCAGCTTGGAATCCGCGCCCAGCGTCGCACGCATCGTGCGCAGCAGGTTGACCGCGGTTCGCGGAACCATGTTGCCGATCGTCGATCCAGGGAAGAAGCCGAGCGTGGGCAGCCCCTTGACCGCCTCGGGCAGCGCGACCTCGCGCATGAAGTCGGCCTCGACCGGGTAGACCGGCAGGCCGGGAAACTTGGTTGCCAGGTCGTCGGCCGCCGCCCGCAGGAAGTCGCCGGCAATGTCGAGCGGGACATAGGCTGCGGGGTCGATCGCGCGCAGGAGCAGCGGCGTCTTGACCGAACTGCCGCTGCCGAATTCGACGACGGCCCGCCCCGGGCCGATCTCCCCCGCGAACTCCGCGCCCCGCGCGGTCAGGATCTCGGTCTCCGCACGGGTCGGATAATACTCTTCGAGGCGGGTGATGTCCTCGAACAGCTGCGAACCGGCGTCGTCGTACAGCCACCGCGCCGGTATCGCCTTCTGCGGCTGGTGCAATCCTGCGAGAACGTCGGCGCGGAACGCCCGGTCGACCCCCTCCCCGTCGAGATCGACGAGCGCCATCCCCTCGTTCGCGGCCATCAGACGTCCCTTGCAAGCCTTACGCCGGTGAACTGCCAGCGCTGGTGCGGATAGAAGAAGTTGCGGTAGCTGGCGCGCGAATGGCCGCGCACCGTGGCGCAGCTCGCACCTTTGAGGACGAACTGACCGGACATGAACTTGCCGTTGTATTCGCCGACCGCGCCCGGTGCCGGTGCGAAACGCGGATAGGGCAGATAGGCCGAGCGGGTGAACTGCCAGCAGTCGCCGAACAGGGTGTCGGTGCCGAGGGGCAATGGCGCCGCCGCCTCGTCGAGCTGGTTGCCGCCGGCCGGATCGTGCGCCGGCGCTTCATCGGCGTGCTGGCCGCGCGCGATCGCTTCCCACTCGAACTCGGTCGGAAGGCGCGCGCCGGCCCAGGTCGCGAAAGCATCGGCTTCGTAATAGGACACGTGCGTGACCGGCGCCCGCGGATCGCGCGGCCGCCAGCCGGCGTGGCTGAACTGCTCCCCCTCGCGCCAGTAGAGCGGTGCCTTCACCTCGTGCTCGCTGACCCAGGCCCATCCATCGGAGAGCCACAGGCGCGCGTCGCGATAACCGCCGTCGGCAACGAACTCGTCCCACTCGGCGTTGGTGACGAGGCGCTTCGAGAGCGCGAACGGCTCCAGCAGGACGCGGTGGCGCGGCCCCTCGTTGTCGAAGGCGAAGCCATCGCCGTCATGGCCGATCAGCGCGACGCCGCCCGGGTGGCCGTGCCAGTCGTCCGGCCCCGAGCCCCCGCGAAGGCGGGGGCCTCGGGCCGCGTGGTCGTCCGGTAGCTGCCCGAGATCCCCGCCTTCGCGGGGACTCGCGCTATTGTTGCTCTCCCACATCGCCGGGCCGAGCGGGTTCTGGAACAGCGCGTGCTTGATATCGGTCAACAGCAGCTCCTGATGCTGCTGTTCGTGTGCGATGCCGAGCGCGACCAGCGGCGCGCACTCGGGATTGTCGAGCAGCCCCTCCATCGCGGCGTCGACATGCGCGCGCCATTGGAGAATCTCGCTGACCGTCGGACGCGAAAGCATCCCGCGCCGGCCGCGCGCCACCCGCTCGCCCTCTGCCTCGTAGTAGGAGTTGAACAGGTACGGCCAGTCCCGGCGATAGAGCCGATAGCCGGGCGCGTGGTCGCGCAGGAGGAACGTCTCCCAGAACCAGGTCGTATGCGCGAGGTGCCATTTGGCCGGCGACGCATCCTCCATCGACTGGATCGTCGCATCGGCATCCGACAGCGGCGCGGCAAGCGCCTCGCTCAGCGCGCGCGTGCGACGGAAATCGTCGGCCAGTTTCGATGCGCCTTCCCATCGAGGGGCCGCTTCGGGCTGGGGCACGGAACTCTCCTGTCGCTACCAGTCCGCAGCGATGATGGCGGAAATGGTCGGCGAAGGAAAGGGCCGGGACGATAGCGATTGCGGCGAATAGTCGGGATAGCTGAAGCCGTATCGGCGGCGGACATGCGAAGTCATCCGGCGGCGAACCCGGACATGACGCCGTGGGAAACAAAGGAACCGCGCGGCCGGCGCGTCGCCAGGGCGTGCGCTGGATTTGGGGCAGGCGGGCGGCGATTTGTCCTGTCTGCGAACGGCCGGAGTACGCTCATCCGCGGCGCGTCCGGCTCGGCTCTGTTTCACAGCGATCGGCAGGCGGAGGGCAAGAGCTCGCGCACAGTCCCCCCGGCCCCGCGGCTGATCCGCCGCGCCACCGGCGCCCGCGTCCGCCTTGCCGCGGGAGAGCCTGCCACGTTTGGCAGGATGCCCGGCAGGCGCTGGGGCGCGCATCCGAATCGCGGCTTCCGGCTGTAGGTTCGGGTCGAGCTCGACGGTCTGACCATGACCGCCCGCCCACGCGCACCCGCGCCGGCCGCGTCGCCGCCCGGCAAGCCGGACGGCGAAGGAGGGAGGCAAGCCGGTCTCGCCCGCTCCCGGTCCTCGTGCCCCTGTGAGGTTCAGGGGCGGCGACATTGCTAACCTATTTGGTTATGAATGTCAAGAGCAAAGTTGGCCGGTCTGCCTGACCAAGGGCATCCCGCTTGCGAGACGGATCAGAGGGTATTCACCCCCCGTCCCTTTGCCGTTATCGTCGCGGTGGGGAATTTGAGGGGGGGGTCAATGAAATATCTGGTCGCTTTCCTACTTGCGTTGAGCGCATGCTCGCCGGCTCGGGCCCATTGGCACGAGGCGCAGTCCGAACACTTCGTCGTCTATGCCGACGACAGCGCCAAGGACGTGAAGAAGTTCGCCGAAATGCTCGAGCGCTACCATTCGGCTCTGCGTGTCCTGACCCAGCGCGATATTCCTTCGCCGAGTCCGTCGAACCGGGTAACGATCTTTGCGGTCGGCCACGAGCGCGACGTCCGCAAGCTCGTCGGAGACGATGCGCGCAACGTGGCCGGGTTCTATATCCCCCGCGCCGGCGCGTCGCGCGCCTTCGTACCAGACGTGCGCGTTTCGCACGGCGAACCGCATTTCTCGTTCATCGTGCTCCTCCACGAGTATGCGCACCATTTTCTCATCGGCAGCTCGCGCTACGCAATGCCGAACTGGCTGAGCGAGGGTGCGGCAGAATTCTTCGCGTCGAGCCGATTCCCGCGGGATGGATCGATCCAGATCGGGCGCCCGGCCTATCACCGCGCGGCGGAGCTGCATTACTCTGCGGACGTGAGCGTCGAGGAACTTCTCGATTACGAGCTTTACGAACAGAACCGCGGTAAGGGCCACGACGCGTTCTACGGTCGCGCCTGGGCGCTCTACCATTACCTGACCTTCTCGGAGGAACGCGGCGGTCAGTTGGCGCAATACTGGCTCACGATCGCCGAGGGCACCCCCGCGCGAGCGGCGGCCGAGCAGGTCTTCGGAGATCTCGACGTGCTGGAGCGCGAACTCGACGCCTACTTGCGGCAGCGGCGGTTGAACCTCTTCAATCTGAAACCCGAGCAGGTCCCCATCGGAAACATCACCGTACGCCAGCTGAGCGAGGGCATGGATGAAGCCATGCCGCTGCGCATCCGCTCGCAGCGCGGGGTATCGCGTGAACAGGCGCTCGAACTGCTGCCGGACGCGCGCAAGGTGGCCGCGCGCTACCCGAACGATGCGGACGTTCTCGCCGTGCTGGCGGAGGCGGAGCACGACGCCGGCAACGATGCAGAGGCGATCGCCGCCGCCGACCGCGCGATCGCCATCGATCCGACGGTCAAGAACGCCTACGTGCAGAAAGGGCTGTCTCTATTCCGCATCGCAGGTGAGGCGGACGATCCCGATGCCGCCTATGCCGCCGCGATGGTGCCGTTCAGCGAGCTCAATAAGCTCGAGAACGATCATCCTTTGCCGTTGATCTACTACTATCGCAGCTTCCTCGAGCGCGGCGAGACGCCGACCGAAACCGCGAGACACGCGCTCGAACGGGCGGCGGAGCTGGCGCCGTTCGACCGTGATCTGGCGCTGAATGCCGCGATCATGCAGATGGGCGAAGGCAAGATCGAACTCGCCCGCTACAACCTCAAGCCGGTCGCCGCAGATCCACACGGCGGCGGCCTGGCGGACCAGGCACGCGCCGTCCTGGAGAAGCTCGACGGGGTTGAAGAGGGAACAGCGCTGCTGGGCGCCGAGGTGTGGGGCGAGCCGGAGGCAGCCGCCAGCGATATGCCGGCGGAACCCGCCGAAGAGGTGCCGCAAAGCTAACACGCCACCGAAGCCGGCGGCGCGGCGCATGGTGACCCGGCCCCCTCTGCGATGCACGGCGCGAAGGGCGGGGGCCGGCCGCAGTCGCTCGAGCGGCACAGACGAGGGTTCTACGCTATGAGGCGCAGCCTTGCGGCGTAAAGGCCCCTTTGCCCGCGCTGCGGCCAGATGATCTCAGGCGGCGTCGGCGCGGCGTTCCACGGCTTCCAGCCGGATCATGTCCGCCAGCAGGAATGCGAGCTCGAGCGACTGCGCGGCGTTGAGACGCGGGTCGCAGTGCGTGTGGTAGCGGTCGCCCAGCGCCTCATCGGTGATCGCGATCGCGCCGCCCGTGCATTCGGTCACGTCCTGCCCGGTCATCTCGATATGGATGCCGCCCGCGTGACTGCCTTCGGCACGGTGGACCGCGAAGAAGCCCTTCACTTCGGTCAGGATGCGGTCGAAGGGCCGTGTCTTGAAGCCGCTGTCCGACTTCACGACGTTGCCGTGCATCGGATCGCAGCTCCACACCACCGGGTGCCCTTCCCGCGTGACGGCACGGACGAGGCGCGGCAGGCCGACTTCGACCTTGTCGTGACCGAAGCGGCTGATCAGGGTGATCCGCCCCGGCTCGCGCGCGGGGTTGAGCGTATCGAGCAGCGTCAGCAGGTCGTCCGGCTCCAGGCTCGGACCGCACTTGAGGCCGAGCGGATTGCCGATACCGCGCGCGAATTCGATGTGGGCGCTGCCCGGGAAGCGCGTGCGATCGCCGATCCAGACCATGTGCGCGCTGGTGTCGTACCAGTCGCCGGTCAGCGAATCCTGCCGCGTCATCGCTTGCTCGTAGGGCAGCAGCAGCGCCTCGTGGCTGGTGTAGAAGCTCGTGCCCTGGAGCTGCGGCACGGTCGCCGGGTCGACTCCGCAGGCTTCCATGAAGTCCAGCGCCTCTCCGATACGGTCGGCGGTCTCGGCGAACTTCTCCGCCCACGGGCTGCGGCCCATGAAGTCGAGCGTCCACTGGTGGACCTGGCGCAGGTTGGCGTAGCCGCCGCCGGCGAAGGCGCGCAGGAGGTTCAGCGTTGCCGCGGCCTGCGAATAGGCGCGCACCATCCGCTGCGGATCGTTGCGGCGGCTCTCGGGCGTGAACTCGATGCCGTTGACGTTGTCGCCGAGGTAGCTCGGCAGAGTCACGCCGTCCTTGGTCTCTGTCGGCGCGCTGCGCGGCTTGGCGAACTGGCCTGCCATGCGGCCGACCTTCACCACCGGCAGCTTGCCGGCAAACGTCAGCACGACCGCCATCTGCAGCAGCACGCGGAAAGTGTCGCGGATGTTGTTCGGGTGGAACTCGGCAAAGCTCTCGGCGCAGTCCCCGCCCTGGATCAGGAAGCCCTCGCCCTGAGCGACCCCGGCAAGCTCGGCCTTGAGTGCGCGCGCTTCGCCCGCGAACACCAGCGGCGGGTAACTGCCGAGCGTAGCCTCCGCATCCGCGAGCGCCTGGGCGTCGTCGTACTGCGGAAGGTGCCGTGCTTCCTGCGCCTTCCAGCTATCGGGAGTCCAATTGCGAGCCACGTGCCGATCTTTCCGTGTTTGCGGGGCCGCGCATTGAAAGCCAATGCGCGGCGAGCCGCAAGGGCAATTAACTTTCGGTCGCTGATGGTTGCGCTATGCGCGGATCAGCGACCGGCGACCTCCGCTTCGGATCCAGGCGCCGCGCGGACCAGTTCCTGCCCCTGGGGAATGACCGCGAGGCGGAAGCCCGGGCGGGCGGCAAGGTGCCGCTGGGCAAGCTGCTGCATCGCCTGCGGTGTGGTCACCGTATAGTCGTTGAGCAGCGAGCGCACCAGTTGCACCCTGCGCGGATCGCGGGTCGACCCTTCGAGCTGGTACATCCAGAAGGTGTTGCCCGTGGAGGCGCGGTTGATCAGCTGGCGCAGCGGCTCGGTCACGCGAGCCAGTTCGTCCTCGGTCGGAGGATTCGCCGCCAGGTCGGCCGCGATCTCGTCCGCCGCCGCGAAGAAGGCCGGCACGTCCTGCGGTCGAAGCTGCGCAATCGCGGTGAGCCGTCCGCCCTCCTGCAAGTCCACCGGCCAGGTGTTCATGACTTGCGGCGCGTAGCTCGCTCCCGCCCGCTCGCGCATCGCGTCGATCAGGCGGTTGCTGAACAGGTTGGCGAGGATCTCGAGTTGGCGGGATTCGGGCAGCCGCTCGACCCCGCCGCCCGTCGGCCATGCGATGACCGCAGCCGCCTGATTGGCATCACCGCGGTGATGCAGCACGACCGTGTCAGTCGAAGGTGCAGGGAAATCGGGCGTGCGCGCAGCGATTTCGGCCGGGATCGGCGTGCGCTCGGGCAAAGCGCCGAAAGTATTGCGCAGGGCCTCGAGCGCGGCGGCGCGGTCGAACTCGCCAAAGATCGCGACCTCGATCGGCCCCTGCTCGAGCAGGGGCTCCCAGACTTCGCGGAACTTCTCCGGCGTCGTCCCTTCCAGCATGGCGAGGTCGGGCGTCGCATAACGCGGATCGCGATCGCGCAGATAGTATTCGAGGTCGCGGTTGAGCACCGCGCTCGGGCTGGTGGAGTAGCTCTCGTAGGCGAGACGTGCGGCCGCCTTGGCGCGCAGCACCGGGTTCCCGTCCCACCGCGGCATCGCAAGCTTGGCAGCGAACAGGTAGAGCTGGTCCGCGAGATCGGCGTTGCGCGTCTGCGCGGAGAAGGTGAACGCGGCATCTTCGACCTCGAAGTTGAAGGCCATCTTGCGGCCGGTCGAGATCCGGTCGAGTTCTTCCTGCCCGAGTTCGCCCACGCCGGACTGGACGAGCGCCGCCTCGCCCAGCGCGCGGTAGACCGCATCGTCTTCGTCGAACCCGCGGAATCCCGCACCGAAGCGCACGCGCACGGCCACCCGGCCGGGTTCTGCATCGTTCGGCCACAGGATCGCCGTGACGCCATTGTCGAGCTCGATCCGCTCGATTCCGAGCAGGCCGAGCGACGATTCGTCTACGACCTGCCCCGGCTCCCCGATCGGGGGAAGGTCCTCGAACGAGATCGGGGAGCTGTCGAGCCGGGCGCTCGGGTCCGGAGCAACCTCGGCTTCCAGCGCCGTCTTGAGCGCCGCGGCGTCGGCTTCTCCGGTGGCGGGCGTGACATAAACCGAGCGCATGACATCGCCGGAGAACAGCGCGCGGGTATGCTCGAGCACGGCTTCGGGCGTGAACTTCTCCTTCATGCCGCGAAACACCGACAGCACGGTCTCGGGCGCGGCGACCGTCTCGCGGATATCGACTGCAGTGACGATGTCGTCCGCCAGCTTGGATCCGGCCATCACGGCGCGCTGCTCGACCATGCTTGCGAAGACGACGTCGAACTCGGCCATTTCGCGCGCGATTTCCTCCTGCGAGGGCGGCGTCGCGAGCGCGTCGGCGATCACGGCCCGCACGTCGGTCAGCGCGGCTTCCCAATCCTCGCTCAGCGGGGCGACCGTAACGAAGGTCGCATCGGTCGAACGGCTGACATCGTCCTGCTGGACCTGCGCGTAGAGATACGAGCCGCCCGCCCGCGCCCGTGCTTCCAGCCGCCGGTTGATCAGCGCCTGCGAAAGCGAGTCGAGCAGCAGGCCCTCGTTGTATTCGATCGTATCGTCGACCTTCCGCCACGGGCGCATGATCGCGTAGGTCAGCGAACGCGGCAGATCGGGTTCGACGAGCACCGCCGTCTCGCCGACCGGGTTCTCGCCGGTCGCGCCGGGCGGCGGCACCGGGTCGCCGAAATTCGGCGCCTCGACGTGAGGGCCCTTGCCCTGCCAATCGCCGAACCACTGCTCGACCAGCTGCGCTAGCCGCACCGGATCGATATCGCCTGCGGCGACGATCACGGTGTTCTCGGGCCGGTACCAGCGGTCGTGGAATGCCTGCACGGCTTGCGCTGTCGCACCCGTCAACGTCTCCTCGGTGCCGATCGGCATGCGCTCTGCAAGCGGCTGGCCGGCGAACAGCGTCTTGCGCGTCCCCTCGACCACGCGTTCCGCCGCACCGCCGCGCTCGCGCTTTTCGGCCAGCACGATCGGCACTTCGGCAGCCAGGTTCCTCTCGTTGAGCACCGGTTCACGGATCATGCCCGAGAGGAGCTTGAAGCTCTCCTCCAGCGCCTGCGGCGTCGCGTTGGGCAGGTCGAGCTTGTAGACCGTCTGGGTCGGCGTGGTTTCGGCATTGGTGTCGCTGCCGAACGTTGCGCCGAGGCGCTGCCAGGTCGGGATCGCCATGGCGGGGCCGAGGTATTTGCTCTCGCGGAAGCTCAGGTGCTCCATCAGGTGCGCGAAGCCGCGCTCGTCGTCCCGCTCGTGCAGCGAGCCCGCGTCCATGCGGATACGGATCGAGACCTGCCGCGGCGGCACGCCGTTCTTGCGCACGGCGTAGCGCAGGCCATTGTCCATCTCTCCGAACAGCCATTCCTTGTCGCGCGGAACATCGCTCCCGCGATAGATCCACGGCACCTCGTCACCGGTCTGGAGCGACTCGGGTGCACCTGCGGGCAGAGCCTGCTGCGCCGTTGCGGAAGGCGTCAGGAGCGCGAGGGGGAGGAGGAGCGCGAGGCGCCGGACGGCGCGCGGGAGAAGAGTCATGCGCGCGGTTATAGGGAGCCGGGCGATGAAGGGATAGTGAATGCGTGCGGCCCTTGCCCGGCGGGTCCCTCGACCCTACATCGCGGGCATGTTCATCGAGACCGAAACCACGCCGAACCCCGCGAGCCTGAAGTTCCTGCCCGGGCGGCAGGTCATGCCCTCCGGCACGCGCGAGTTCGCCAGCCCCGAAGCGGCCGAGGCGAGCCCGCTGGCGCAGGCGATCTTCGACACGGGCGAAGTCACCAACGTGTTCTTCGGCGCCGACTTCGTTTCGGTTACCGCGGCGCCGGGCGTGGAATGGTCCTCGCTCAAGCCGCAGGTCGTCTCGATCCTGCTCGACCATTTCGTTTCCGAGGCGCCGCTGTTCGCGGGCGGCAACGCGAGCGGCATCGCAGTGCCGGGCGAAAACGAAATGCTGGTGGACGACGATCCGGAAGACGCGGACATCGTCGCCCAGATCAACGACCTGCTCGAAACGCGGGTGCGCCCTGCCGTCGCCGGCGACGGCGGCGATATCCAGTACCGCGGCTTCCGCGACGGCGTCGTCTATCTCCAGCTCCAGGGCGCCTGTTCCGGCTGCCCGAGCTCGACCGCGACGCTCAAGCACGGGATCGAAGGCCTTCTGAAGCACTACGTGCCCGAGGTCGTCGAAGTCCGCGCGGCCTGATTTTTCCATTTTGGCGGAGTTTCGATGACCAAGCAGTTTCACGACAACGTCCTGTCCGACGACGCGCTCGACCAGCTTTTCCACGAGGCGCGCAGCTATAACGGCTGGCTCGACAAGCCGGTGTCGGACGAACAGATCCGCGCGATCTACGAGCTCATGAAGATGGGGCCGACCTCCGCCAACATGCAGCCCGCGCGGATCGTCTGGGCGAAGTCCGCCGAAGCGAAGCAGAAGCTTTCCGATCTCGCTTCGGAAGGAAACAAGACAAAGATCGAGACCGCGCCGGTCGTCGCGATCATCGGCTACGATATCGATTTCCACGAGCATCTTCCGTGGCTCTTCCCCCACACCGACGCGAAGAGCTGGTTCGAAGGCGACGAGGCCGGGCGCGAGCAAGGCGCCTTCCGCAACTCCTCGCTGCAGGGGGCTTATCTGATGTTCGCCGCGCGCGCCCTCGGGCTCGACTGCGGCCCGATGTCGGGGTTCGACAACGCGGCGGTCGACAAGGCGTTCTTCGCCGATCAGCCGCGCGTTCGCAGCAACTTCATCTGCGGCATCGGCTATGGCGACGCCTCGACGATCTTCGACCGCAGCCCGCGGCCCGACTTCGACAGGTTCAACACCATCGCCTGATTTCCGGCCGTCAGGCGCCCTCCGCGCTTGACGGCTCCTCCCGTCGTTGCAAACCCGCAGGCTGAAGCCGCGCGGACAAGTCGCGCCCGCGGCGACGGGAAGGATTGAGCGCGAAACATGCGAACGCTGGCGATCGAATGCGCGACCGAGGCCTGCTCGGTCGCGCTGTTCGAGCACGACACACCGGTGGCGCACGATCATCGCGTGCTCGGCCGCGGCCATGCCGAACGGCTGGTGCCGATGATCGCCGCGCTGCCTGATCGCGGGCGCGCCGGCCGCATCCTCGTCTCGCTCGGTCCCGGCAGCTTCACCGGCGTGCGCATCGGCCTAGCGACCGCGCGCGCGCTCGGCTACGCATGGGGCGCGCAGGTCGCCGGCTATCCGACGCTCGCGCTGATCGCGGCCATGATGCAAACCGAGCATGCCGGGGAACCGGTCGGCGTCTGCACCACGGGCGGGCACGGCGAATGGTTCGTGCAGCCGTTCGGTCCCGACGGGCTGCCGGAGGCCGAGGTCCGCTCGCTCCCACCCGAGGAAGCCGCGCGCGCGATCGGCGCGTCGCTGGTCGGCGGCACCCAGGCCGAAGCGCTCGTGGCGCGGCGCGGGGAAGGCCGTGCCCTTCCGCTTCATCCCGACGCGCGCTTAGCGTTGCATGTCCCCACCGCCCTCCTCTCCGCCGATCCGCGGCCGATCTACGGCCGGCCACCCGACGCGAGACCTTCCGCATGAAGGACGATCTCGACCGGATCATGGACGTAATGGACGCCGCGTTCGATCCGGCCTGGGCCGAAGCATGGAACCGCCGCCAGGTGTCGGATTCGCTGGCCCTGCCGCATACGCATTACCTCCTGTCCGGCTCCGACGGCGAGCCGCTCGCGGAGGAAAGCGACGCAGCCGGTTTCGCGCTGACCCGTTTCGCTCCCGGAGAAGAAGAACTGCTCCTGATCGGCGTGCGGCCCCATCTGCGCGGCAAGGGCATCGGCCGGGCGCTGCTCACCCGCGCTTTCGCCGAAGCCCGCGGTCGCGGAGCCGAGCGCATGTTCCTGGAAATGCGTGATAATAACCCGGCCGCCTCGCTCTACCGGTTGATGGGCTTCGAGCCGATTGGCCGCCGCAAGGCATATTATCGGTTGCCGTCGGGACAGTTTCTCGACGCGATTACGTTCGCTCGCGATTTATAACATTTAGGTCTGAAGCGCGCGCATTTGATATACGTTCGCAATTCAACGGTGTTGAAATATTTATATTCCTCGTCCATGAAACAGGGGTGAGCAGCGGCTCGCGATTCAAGACATTTACATCAATGACAAAACATCGCCACCGAGGTAATATGGAACAGCAAGAATTCGACATGACCGAAACGTTGATCACATTAACGTCGGACATCGTCGCGGCCCACGTGAGCAACAACAGCGTGGCAGTCGACGAAGTGCCGACGCTGATCAGCAACGTTTACGGTGCGCTCTCAGGACTCGGTGCCGATATCGCGCAAGAAGAACCGACACCGGAACCCGCGGTTTCGCTTCGCTCTTCGGTCAAGAAAGACCACATCGTCTGCCTCGATTGCGGCAAGAAGATGAAGATGCTCAAGCGTCACCTGATGACCGAGCATGGCATGACGGTGGACGAGTATCGCCAGCGCTGGAACCTCGGCGCCGACTATCCGATGGTCGCGCCCGATTACGCGGAGACCCGCCGCGATCTCGCCAAGAAGATCGGCCTCGGCCGCAAGCCCGGACAGAAGCGCGGGCGCCGCAAGAAGGCCGACTGAGCGCGGCACCTCGCGCTTGAGCAGAACGCCCTGCCCCGTTAAGGGTGCGGGGCGTTTCTACTATTAAGGTGCCCACTTGTCCCAGCGGATCGATCTCGAGCAACTCTGCGCCGACCGCGGCCTGCGCATCACGGAACAGCGGCGGGTGATCGCCCGCGTCCTGTCGGAGAGCGAGGATCATCCGGATGTGGAGCAGCTCCATCATCGCGCCTCCGCAATCGATCCCAAGATCTCGATCGCCACGGTCTACCGCACCGTGCGCCTGTTCGAAGAAGCGGGCATTCTCGACCGGCACGACTTCGGTGACGGCCGCGCCCGGTACGAAGCGGCGCCCGAGGCGCATCACGACCATCTGATCGACGTCGAGAGCGGCAACGTGGTCGAGTTCGTCGATCCGGAGCTCGAGGCGCTGCAGAAGGTGATCGCCGAGCGCCTGGGCTATCGCCTAGTCGATCACCGGATGGAACTCTACGGCGTCAGGCTCGATCGCGGCGACAAGCCCGACTGATGGATCCGGCGCTGCGCGAGGCGGTGGCGCACGGGGAAAGTGCGCCGCTGTCCCTCGCAGGTCACCTTCGGTTGGCCCTTCGCGCCCTGGCGATCGTCCTGCTGCTGGCAGTCTTCGTGCCGCTGCACTTCCTCTATCGCCTGTTCGCTTACGGTTCACCGTTCCCGATGTGGTTCCTCGGGCTGACCGCGCGCATCGCTGGCGCGCGGGTGGAGAAGATCGGGGTGCCGCTGCGGCGCGACGTGTTCTTCATCGCCAACCACGTCTCGTGGCTCGACATTCTCTCGCTCGCGGGCGCGAGCGGCACGGCGTTCGTCGCCAAGCACGAGCTCAGCGAAGTGCCCGCGGTCGGCTGGCTGTGCCGGCTCAACCGCACGGTCTTCGTCAAGCGCGAAAACCGCCTCGGCGTGGCCGAGCAGATCAACGCGTTGCGCGAGGCGCTGCAGGACAACTGGTCAGTCACCGTCTTTCCCGAAGGGACGACGACCGACGGCCAGTCGCTCCTCCCGTTCAAGACCAGCATGCTGAGCGTGCTCGAACCGCCGCCGCCCGGCGTGCTCGTCCAGCCGGTCCTCGTCGACTACGGCCCCGTAGCGGAGGAGATCGGCTGGATCGGCGAGGAAAGCGGCCTGCACAACGCACGCCGCATCCTTGCGCGCAAGGGTAGCTTCCGCGTGCGTCTGCACTTTCTCGAGCCGTTCAGCCCCGAAGAGTTCCGCGGCCGCAAGGCGATCGGCGCGCGGGCCCGCGCCGCGATCGAGGCGGCGCTGTTGACCACGCTCGGCAAGCCGCTGCGCGAGTTCCGGCACGATGTGGTGCCGGTGCGCTACAACGCGCCGACCGAGTAACGGCTGTGAGTCCCAGCGAAGGCTGGGACCTCGTGCCGGCAGGTCGTCCGCTGTTGAGGGAGGTCCCAGCCTCCGCTGGGACTCATGAGTATCTCCAGCAGTTCCAAACCGCGCCTACCTCCGCTATAGGCGCGCGCCATGCGACAGAGTGCCCCTCCGAAGACCTACCGGGTCAAGAGCTTCGGCTGCCAGATGAACGTCTACGATGGCGAGCGCATGGCCGAGTTGCTGGCCGACAAGGGCATCGCGCCCGCCCCGGAGGGCGAGGACGCGGACCTCGTCGTGCTCAACACCTGCCACATTCGCGAGAAGGCGGCGGAGAAGGTCTATTCGGACATCGGCCGTCTGGTGAAGTCGGGCGAACAGGCGGGCAAGAAGCCGCTGATCGCGGTCGCCGGCTGCGTCGCGCAGGCGGAAGGCGAGGAGATCATGGCGCGTGCGCCGGCGGTCTCAATGGTCGTCGGCCCGCAGGCCTATCACCGCCTGCCCGAAATGCTCGACAAGGCGGTGCACGGCGAGCGCGCGACCGATACGGACATGCCGCCGATCGCCAAGTTCGACGCCCTGCCCCAGCGCCGCAAGAGCCCGCCCGCCGCGTTCCTCACCGTACAGGAAGGGTGCGACAAGTTCTGCACCTACTGCGTCGTTCCCTATACCCGCGGCGCCGAAATCTCGCGCCCGTTCAGCGACCTGGTTGCCGAAGCGCAGCGTCTGGTCGAGGCCGGCGCGCGCGAGATCACCCTGCTGGGCCAGAACGTCTCGGCCTGGAGCGGCGAAGACGGCCGCGGCCGCGCGATCGGACTGGCAGGCCTGATCCGCGACCTTGCCGAGATCGATGGGCTCGCCCGCATTCGCTATACCACCAGCCACCCGGCCGACATGGACGACGCGCTGATCGCGGCGCACAGCGAGATCGACAAGCTGATGCCATTCCTGCACCTGCCGGTGCAGTCGGGCAGCGACCGCGTGCTCAAGGCGATGAACCGCAGCCACACCGCGGACAGCTACCTCCGCCTGCTCGAGCGCTTCCGCCAGGCGCGGCCGGATATTGCACTGTCGGGCGACTTCATCGTCGGCTTCCCGGGCGAGACCGAGGCGGAGTTCGAGGAAACCCTCGCCCTCGTCGGAGCGGTCGGTTACGCGCAGGCGTTCAGCTTCAAGTATTCCCCCCGCCCCGGCACGCCGGCCGCGGCGATGGACGGCCAGATTCCGCGCGAGGCCATGGACGAACGCCTCCAGCGCCTCCAGGCGGCACTCAACCGCCACCAGCTCGCGTTCAACCAAGCTTCGGTCGGCAAGACCTGCGAAGTCCTGGTCGAACGCAAGGGCAAGCACTCTGGCCAGTGGCTCGGCAAGTCGCCTTGGCTGCAATCGGTCTGGTTCGAGGGCGACGCGGCAATCGGCGACCTGGTCCAGGCCGAGCTCGTCGAAGCAGGCCCCAACTCGCTTGCGGGCCGCCTTGTTCAGTCGGTGTCGCTGGAGCCGGCGATTTCATAGCGTCCCTGGCGATACGCCGCCCAGGTCGCATCGTGGATCGCTGCGCCTCGCGCGGTGGCAGGCAACTTGTACAGCGCCCCAAGGTAGGCTCGGTCAAACGCGGTGAGGCCGTCTGGAGCATCCCCGTCCTCGGCGAAAAGCGAAAGGATGGTCGACATTTCACCGGGAGCGCCGTTCGAAACATCATCGGTGGGTGCGAAGAGCCGCATCGAGGCGTAGTCGGCAAGTTGTTGTATCGACTTGCCCGGTACGTGAGCGTTATCGAAGACCACAATCGAGCCCTCAATATCAACCCTGAGCTGTTGAGAAATGTTGCTCGCGAACGCTTGGTCGTTAATCTCTGCTGCGCGCGGCGGGCAAGCGGGCGGACAAGGCAGCATTTCGGTGCGGAAGGGTTTGCCGTCGGCGCCCTTCACTTGGGTCGAATGCCAAGCCTGTGCCGCGCCGTTACCGCGCAAAATGCGATCGTATTCGTAATCCAGCAGGGTTTCGAAGAGCCACGGTTCTGCCTTGCGCAGGCGCTCGATTTCGGCACGGCTGTCGTTCGTGAACGCGACCAGCGTGTTCACCTGACATCCCTTTCCCAGGACGTGGATGCCCAGCGTCCGCGCGTTTTCCTCGATGCGCGAGATCAGGACATGCGCGAAATCCGCCGACAATCCATAGACTCCCACGCAGACGGCGGAGTAGCGTTTGGAAATCGGCTTGTCGGTGCGAGGACGGCGAGTGATTTCGCGCGTCAAGGCTTCGACCTGCCGTTCGGCTTTCTCCAGCTCTGCCTGGACTACGATCTCATCTCCGGAGGGCGGGCTGCTCTGAGCTCTGGCGTCGATTGCAGAACCGCAAGCGATCAGCATCGGAAGCGCCGCCATCTGTTTCCAAGCCGAGGCGATCATCACAATCCCTTCTTTCCCACACTTGTTCGACTATAGGCCACATGGCGTTGGCAAACCACAACCTACTGATTTCGTCGCCCGTTCATACAACTCGATAACAATCCACCGCCGTGTTGAGGCACCAAGCTTGCCTCCCGCGCGTTGCGTTCTAGATTCGGCCCCGCACCACGAAAGGATTGCATGGGACGCAGACCGAACAGCGCCGATCCGGCCATCTCGCCGCCGCCCAGCCCGCAGCGCGAGATCAGGCGCGCCAAGGCTGAGCTGAGTTTCGACGACCAATCGCTGCTCGTACCGCTGTTCGGCCAGTTCGACGCGAACCTCGTGCAGGTGGAAAACCGCCTCGGCGTGTTCATCTCGGCGCGCGGCGACAAAGTGCTGATCGAAGGGCCGGAAGATTCGGTCGCCCGTGCGCGCGACGTGCTCCAGGCAATGTACGGCCGACTCGCGCGCGGGGAGGAGCTCGACTCGGGCGCGATCGAATCGCTGATCGCGATGTCGAACGAGCCGACGCTGGAAGGGATCATCTCGGGCGAGAGCGACGGTCCGCCGGTCATGATCCGCACGCGGCGCAAGACGATCGTACCCCGCAGCGCCGGGCAGATCCCCTACATGCGCCAGCTTGCCCGCGACGAGCTCATCTTCGCGCTCGGCCCCGCGGGAACGGGCAAGACCTATCTCGCCGTCGCGCAGGCGGTGAGCCAGCTCATCACCGGCAGCGTCCAGCGCCTGATCCTCAGCCGCCCGGCGGTCGAGGCGGGCGAGAAGATCGGCTTTCTGCCCGGCGACATGAAGGAGAAGGTCGATCCCTATCTGCGCCCGCTCTACGACGCGCTCTACGACTGCATGCCGCCGGAGCAGGTGGAGCGACACCTGATCTCGGGCGTGATCGAGGTCGCGCCGATCGCCTTCATGCGCGGGCGGACGCTGGCAGACGCCTTCGTCATCCTCGACGAAGCGCAGAACACCACGCGCGAGCAGATGAAGATGTTCCTCACCCGCTTCGGCCAGAACAGCCGGATGGTCGTGTGCGGGGATCCCAAGCAGGTCGACATTCCCGGCGGCGACGCGATGAGCGGTCTTGCCGATGCCATCGGGCGGCTCGAAGGACTGGAGGGGATCGCCGTCAGCCGCTTCACTGCCGCCGACGTGGTGCGTCACCCCATCGTCGGACGGATCGTCGAGGCTTACGAGGGGAAAGACGCATGAACGCGCAGGCCCCCTTCCTCTTCGGAGGAGGGGCAGCGAGACCTGGCGGCGCGCGGCGGCGCCTGACCGTAGCGGGGTGGTGCCTGCCCCTTGCACGACGCTCCACGCCGCGCCACCATCCCCCAGCACCCTCCTTCGAAGAGGAGGGGATGTGATGGATCTGGATATCGAAATCGACGGCTGGCCGAGCTCCTACGACTGGGCCGATCTCGCCTATCGTGCGACCGAAGCGGCCGAGAAAGTCGCGCCCGAGCTTGCCAACGGGCGGCTGACGGCGAGCGTGCTGTTCACCATCGACGAGGATGTCCGCACGCTCAACCGCGAGTGGCGCACGAAGGACAAGCCGACCAACGTGCTCTCGTTCCCCATGCTGACGCGCGAGGAACTGCTCGGGCTCACCCCGGAGGGTGGGCCGGAGATGCTCGGCGATCTCGCACTCGCGTGGGAAACATGCATGCGGGAAGCGGCGGAGAAGGGAATACCGCTTGAAAGCCATGCGCTCCATCTGCTGGTCCACGGCCTGCTCCATCTCGCCGGATACGATCACGAGATTTCGGAGCAGGATGCCGAGGCAATGGAGGGCATGGAGATAAAGGCGCTTGCGCTTCTCGGCCTGCCGGACCCATATGGCGATCGAGACAACCAGGAGTGACATCCAGGGCCATGCCCGATTCCGATAACTCTGCCGGAGACGCAGACAGTAGACGCGGGCTTTGGCTCGCCATTCGCAGATTCTTCAGCGAAGGTGATCGCTCGCTCCGCGCGCAGCTCGAAGAAGCCATCGACGAGCACGAGGACGAGCAATCGGTCAACGGCGAGGACTCCGGACCCGACGACGATCTTTCGCCCGTCGAACGGCAGATGCTCCGCAACATTCTCCATTTCCGCGAGCACGACGCGGACGATATTGCGGTCCCCCGCGGAGAGATCATCGCGATCGACGCCTCGCGGAGCTGGGACGAGCTCGTCTCCAGCTTCTCGGAGAACGGCCATTCGCGCATGCCGGTCTACCGCGACACGCTCGACGACGTGATCGGCATGATCCACATCAAGGACGTGTTCCCCTATCTTGCGGAGGGCAAGCCGCCGCCCGAGGACTGGACAGTGCTGATGCGCCAGCCGCTCTACGTGCCGCAGGCGCGCGGCGCGCTCGACGTCCTCGCCGACATGCGCGCACAGCGCACGCATCTGGCGGTCGTGCTCGACGAGTTCTCGGGCACCGACGGAATCATCACGATCGAGGATCTGGTGGAAGAGATCGTCGGCGACATCGAGGACGAGCACGACGAGATGCCCGAGCAGTGGATCGTCCCGATCGGCGAAGGCATGTGGGACTGCGACGCGCGCGCCGAGCTCGACGACGTGGCCGAACAGGTCGACCCGCGCCTCGCGGAAGTCGAGGAATCGGTCGACACGCTGGGCGGCCTGACCTTCGTCCTGGCCGAGCAGGTGCCGCCGGTCGGCACGGTGGTCAAGCACCCGAGCGGCTGGCGGATCGAGGTAACCGCGGGCGACGCGACCCATGTCACGCGCCTGCGCCTGCACCCGCCCGGAGAACCGGCGACCGCCGAGTAGCAAGCCTTTCCAAGGTACTTTTCGCAACTGCAAAATCGCGCTCGACATTCACCCAGCCAGCAAGCATTTTCCCGCCCATGCCGACCCGCCGCCTTCCGCCATTGCGCGCGCTCGAAGCGTTCATGCGCACCGTCCGTCTCGGCTCCGCGCGCGCTGCTGCGGAGGAGATCGGCCTCAGCCCCTCCGCGCTTTCGCGCCGGATCGGCAACCTGGAGGAATTCGTCGGGAAAAAGCTGTTCACTCGCGCGCGCCAGTCGATGCAGCTCACTGACGAAGGACACCACTTCTACGAGGCGGTCAGCCCGCACTTCGAGGCTCTGGCGCGCGCCGTAGAGGGGCAATCGGAAAACCTCTCGCTGCTGCGGCTTCACCTCGGGGTTCTGCCGCTGTTCGGCAGTCAGCGCCTTTTCCCGCGCCTGACCGAACTGCGTGAACTTCACCCGCGCCTCCACATCGACATCGATACCGGGCCGCACCTCGAATCGCGCGTCGGCGACACGCTGGACGCCGCGATTATCCTTTCGCGTGGACCCGACAGGTCGCTCCACGCGGTGCGCCTCGACTACAACAAGGTCCACGCGATCTGCCGGGCCGACGTTGCCGAGACGCTCGGCGAAACGCCCGATGCCGGGCTGCTGGCGAAGCAGACCTTTCTGGTTCATACCGAACTGCCCGCCAGCTTCGAGGCGTGGAAGCGTGCGCTCGGCTTCGACGACCTGGAGCCGGCCGCGATCGACCATTACGATTCGGGGCAGCTGATCCTCGAAGCCGCCGCCCAGGGGCTCGGCATCGCGATCATGCACGACGACCATTTTCGCCGTGCAGGCGACCGCCGCCTGACCAACCTCTACGGCGTCGAGGTCGAAAGCCCCTACAGCTACTGGTTCGTCTGCAAGCCTACCGCGCTCGAGGAACGACCCGTGCGGCTGTTTCACGACTGGTTGGTAAAGGCGGAGCTCTAGCTGCCGCGGATCAGTTCTTCCCGATCCGCGTGTGGTGGCGGCAGACCGCTTCGGGCGGCGCGTCGCCGGGATGCTCTTTGTCGACAGGGCCGCATTCGACCGGCGGTTTGGGAATGGCGTTCTTGCGAACCGATTCGAGCGCCCGAGGATCGCCATAGGCGGCGATCCAGGTGAGACATTCGGCGAGTTTGCGGATCGAGTGATCTTTCCACGGCGCGCCGTTTGGGCGGCAGTTGACCACCAGCGCATCCTGCAGGAACACGCCGCCGCCCGCAGGCAGGCTGCGCAGGGCCTCCCCGCGTTCGGAAACGGCAAGGCGCCGGGTGCGGGTAGGCTGTTCGGGTACGGAAAAGCGCGGGGACTGGTTGAAGGCGTAGGATGTGGCGCGCGCCTCGCGCAGGGCCACGTAGGCGGCAATCGCTCCGCCGAGCGAATGGCCGGTCAGGCGGATCGGCACGTCGTCGAGGCCCTGCTCGTCGAGCATCTTGCGCTGCTCGGCGTAAGTGTCCCATCCGCGGTCGTTATGGAGTTCGCCGATATTGCCGAGCACCCAGTCGTCGAAGCTGTCCATCTCGGTGCCGCGGAACGCGATCACGCGTTCGGCCAGCTTCGGCTCTCCGGTTTCGTCATCCGGCTCGTGGCGGTCGTAGATGACATAGGCGTAGCCCGATTCGAGCTCCTGCGGCTCGCCCGCCTGCACGAAGTCGCCCGGCAGATGGGCGAGTTCCTCCTCGTCCTTGTAGCTGTTGTTGGCGAGCTGCGCGTACTGCCAGCTTTCCGCTGCCAGCTCGCGCGTGAAGCCGCACCAACCGCCCGGCTCGTAAACGCAGGGGCTGCGTGCCTGGCTCAGGTCGGTGGTGGCGCAGGCGGAGAACAGCAGCGCTGCCCCCGCCCCGGCGCAGGCCCGCAAAGCACGGGCCATGGCAGTCAGGCGACGGTCGCCTTGACGATCTTGCCCGGCTCGCGCGGCGGCTCGCCCTTGGGCAGCGCGTCGATGTGCTCCATGCCGCTCTCGACCTGGCCCCAGACGGTGTACTGGTTGTCGAGGAAGCGCGCGTCGTCGAAGCAGATGAAGAACTGGCTGTTGGCGCTGTCGGGCACCTGGGTGCGCGCCATCGAGCAGGTGCCGCGCACGTGCGGCTCGGCATTGAACTCCGCCTTCAGGTCGGGCTTGTCGCTGCCGCCCATGCCGGTGCCCGTCGGATCGCCGCCCTGCGCCATGAAGCCGGGGATCACGCGGTGGAACACGACGCCGTCGTAGAATCCTTCCTGCGCAAGCTCGGTGATCCGCTCGACATGGCCGGGCGCGAGATCGGGCCGCAGCTTGATCACGACGTCGCCACCCTCTCCATTGCCGGTATCGAGTGTGAGGGTGAGCGTCTGGTCGGCCATGGAATCGTGTCTCCTAATTCGTGTTCGCGCCGGTATAGGCACTCGCGACGCAAAGTCACCCCGGCGCGCGCTTGCTTTTGCGCGCTCGGGCCGTAGAGCGAGCGCATGGCGGACGAGACGCGCGAGGACGAGATCAGGCCGGTCGATCCGCCGCTGGCGGAGGACGGCGCGCGCCCCGACGACCGCGTCGACGACGAGCGCCACGACGAGGAAAACCGGCTGAAACCCGATTACGTCCGCGCCGTGCGCGAGGCGCTGGAGGACGGCGACAAGGGCGCCGTCTACGATCTCGTCGAGCCGCTGCACCCCGCCGACATCGCCGACCTCCTCGAGCTGCTCGAGCGGGATGAACGGCGCGAGCTCGCCGCCGCGATCACCGACCTGATGAGCTCCGAAGTCATCGCCGAGCTCAACGATTACGTCCGCGACGACATGATGGAGGCGCTGCCCGCGGGCGCGGTCGCCGCGATCGCCGAACAGCTCGAGACCGACGACGCGGTCCAGTTGATCGAAGATCTCGGGCCGGCGGAACAGCGCGCCGTCCTCGCCGCGATGGATGCGGAGGATCGCGCAGCGATCGAAAGCGCGCTTTCCTATCCCGAGGAAACGGCCGGGCGCCTGATGAGCCGCGATTTCGTGGCGGTACCCGAGCACATGACCGTCGGCGACCTGATCGACTTCCTGCGCGACGAAGGCGACCTGACGAACGATTTCTGGGAAGTCTACGTGGTCGACCACGCGCACCATCCGGTCGGCACCTGCGCGCTGAGCTGGATTCTGCGCACCCCGCGCAGCGTGGCGCTGACCGACGTGATGAAGCGCGACCAGACGCTGATCCCGGTCACGATGGACCAGGAAGAGGTCGCGCTGATGTTCCAGAAATACGCCCTGATCTCGGCCGCGGTGGTCGACGAGAACGGGCGGCTGGTGGGCCAGATGACGGTCGACGACATCGTCCACATCATCTCGGAAGAAGCAGGCGAGGACGTGCTGCTGCTCTCGGGCGCGGGCGACGGCGACATCAACGAGCCGATCCGCGACGCCTATACCGCGCGCGTGCGCTGGCTGATCGCCAATCTCGGCACCGCGCTGGTGGCGAGCCTGATCATCGCCATGTTCGGCGCCGCGATCGAGCAGCTCGTCGCGCTGGCCGTGCTCATGCCGATCGTCGCCAGCATCGGCGGCAATGCGGGCACGCAGACGATGGCGGTGACAGTCCGCGCGATCGCGATGAACCAGCTCACCCAGGCCAACACGGGCCGCATCCTGTGGCGCGAGATGCGCGTCGCCCTGCTCAACGGGGTCACGATCGCGGTGCTGATCGGGATCGCGACCGGGATCATCTTCACGCCCACGCTCGGCGCGGTGATCGCAGCGGCGATGGTGATCAATATCGTCGTCGCCGGGCTCGCCGGCGTACTCGTGCCGGTCATCTTCGACCGGCTGAAGCAGGACCCGGCGGTGGCGAGCTCCGTCTTCGTCACCATGATCACCGACTCGATGGGCTTCTTCGCCTTCCTCGGCCTTGCGGTGTCGAGCGGGCTGGTCGGCTGAGTTGCGCGAGCGGCGATCGCGCCTATCTCCATTGCCATGCCGCTCCACATGACCAAGATCGCCTATCGCTCGAAGAGCCTCGACAGCTTGCGCGAATGGGTCGAGCGCGGGCCCGAGGCGCACATGACCACCCGCTATCTGCCCAAGCGGCACGAGGAGATGGTCGGCGGCTCGCTCTTCTGGATCATGGACCACGCGCTCGTCGCGCGCTGCGAGATCCTCGGCTTCGAGAAACGCGACGACGACGGGCGCTGGACGATCCGCCTCGCGCCGAAGCTGATCCGGGTCGAGCCGCGCCCCAAGCGGGCACATCAGGGCTGGCGCTATCTCGCGGATGCCGACGCGCCGCGCGACCTGCCCGAAGGCGAGGATGCGGGCGACGTGCTGCCAGGCAAGATGATGAACCGGCTGATCCGGCTCGGGCTGGTCTGACCGAGCTGATCCGGGGCGAGCTGGTCTGATCGATTAGTTAACGCCGGCGTCACACTGCGGAAAAGATCGCCGTCCATCCGCCCCGCTCCAGCCGCATCGGCTGGTCGCACAGGGGGAACGTCAGCTTGCTCGAAACCACCGGTCGCTGGACTGCGGACGCAGGCCGCGGGCGCCTGCCCGTCTTTGACGGCCCGCGCGCATTGTGGACCCGCACCACCGGCACGATCGCAGGGCGCATCCGCCTGTTCGCTCTGTTCTTCGTCGCCCTGCTGCTGGCGCTCGGCGTAGTGCTCGGCGCTGCCTTCTACCAGCTAACGGTCCGCAACGACGAGGCTTCCGTCTTCGCCGGCGGATCGCTGGCGGCATCGGAGCTGACCACCGCGATCGCGGAAAGCCGCTACTACTCGTCGCGCTACGCCGTGACCGGCGATCCGAGCGAGATCGCCCGTGCGCGCGAAACGCTCGCCAGCGCGCGCCACCGCCTCGGCGAAACACGCGACGGGGCGGCCGATATCGATCCCGAAAGCATGGAGGCAATCGCCTGGCTCGACGTGCAGGTCGACGGCTTCGAGGCCGAGCTCGACGCGCTCGAAGGCTCGATCGACGCTTACGGCCCGTCGCCCAGCGCGGTCGCGCTCGCCGATGCAATCGATGTGAGCGGCGAACTGCTGGCCGGGCAGGCGCGCGAAGTCGAATCGACGCTCGCCGCCCGCACGCGGGATGCCCGCGCCGAGCTGGCCGACCTCAACCGCACCCTCTCGGCCGTGATCGTGGGCCTGATCGCCGGCTGCGTCGTGCTCGCACTGATCGGCGCGGGGTTCATGGTGCGGCAGGTCGCGGCGGCGATCCGCGAGATCACCGCTTCGATGACCGCGCTTGCGGCCGGCGACCAGTCGGTCACCATCCCCGGCACCGCGCGGAGCGACGAGATCGGCGAGATGGCGCGCGCGCTCACGGTGTTCCGGCAGAGCGCCCGCGAACTGGCCAAGCTGCAGGAGGATGCGGCGCGGCGCTCGGAAGAGAAGCTCGCCGCCCGCGACCGCCAGGCGGCCCTGCTGCGCGACCTTGCGACGCGCTTCGAACAGACCGTCGGTGAAGTCGTCGGCGGGATCGGCGCCGCGTCCAAGCAGCTCCAGACGACCGCGGGCGAAATGGCGCAGTCGGCCGAACAGGCAGCGGCGCACGTGGACCAGGTCGCCGGCTCCATGGACGAGACCAACCGCGGCGTCGCCATGGCTGCGGCAACCGGCGACCAGTTCGCATCCTCGGTCCGCGAGATCGGCGATCAGGCCGCGAGCTCCGCCGAACGCGCGCGCCACTCGCTTGCCTCGGTCGAGGCGATCGACGCGACCACGGGCGAATTGGCCGGGGCAGCGACGCAGATCGGCGAGATCGTGAGCCTGATCGACGCCATCGCCGAGCAGACCAACATCCTCGCGCTCAACGCCACGATCGAGGCGAGCCGTGCGGGGCCGGTTGGCGCCGGGTTCGCGGTCGTCGCCAACGAGATCAAGGAACTCGCCAAACGGACGCGCGAATCGACCGAGGAGATCGAGGGTCAGATCGCGGCCGTCCAGCGCGCCAGCCACACCAACATCCTCGCCCTGCGCGGAATCGGCGAGCACGTGCGCAACGTCGAAAACAACGCACGGACGATCGCGGAAGCGGTCGACGAGCAGGGCGTCGCCAGCCGCGAGCTGGCGCAAAGCCTCGATCTCGCGGCGAACGGCACGAACCGCGTGCGCGTCAGCATCGACCGGGTGCGCGGCATGGTCCGGACCACCGACCAATCGGCCGAGCAGGTCCTGAGCTCGGCGGACGAACTGCACCGGCAGGCGGAAAGCCTGCGCGGGCAGGTGGAGGACTTCCTCGCCTACGTGCGGCAGACGTAGGACGGTTTGCGGAACGCGGTCGCGGTCTCCTCCGTTGGTCGGGCGAGGAGAACTTCGATGACAGAACGCCAATCGCGCCACCCCGACAACGACCTGATCGACGAGCTGACCGAGGAGCCGACTCCGCCGCAGTCGAGCTCATCGGGGGGCGAAGTCAACCGTAACGTCGGCAAACGCGCCGAACTCGATCGCGCGACCGCTCCCGAGGATCGGGAGCGCGCGGTCGGCTCCGACAATCCGGAGCAGGACGAGGCCAAGGGTGCCAAGACGATGGACGCGATCAAGAAAGGGCAGCAGGGCTAGGCCTGTCGACATTGCTTGTCGATGATCACCCAACCGCTTTGTCATCCCCGCGAAAGCGGGGATCCAGGTGCGGCGTACGTCAATGGATTCCCGCATTCGCGGGAATGACAGATGGTGTTTCCTCTTTTTGGGCCGGTAGCGCTGGAATCCGCTATTTCCGAGTGCTCAAGGGCACGGTCAGCTCGGCGACCTCTCCGCGACCCGCCTGAGCGCCGTCACGTAGGTTTCCGGCTGCTGCGCTCCGGGGATCAGGAAACGTCCCTCAACCACCATCGCCGGCACGCCGGTGATGTTCATGTCCAGCGCCTGCCGCTCCTCGGCGCGAACCCTCGCGGCGAGTGCCTCGTCGTCGAGCGCGGCGGCGGCCGAGATGCGGTCCAGGCCGCATTCCTCCGCGATATCGAGCAGCACCGGCCGCTCGCCGATCCGCCGCCGTTCGTTGAAATGGGCGCGGAACAGCGCGAGCTTGAGCTGAACCTGCTTCGCCGGTCCTTCGCTGTCGAGCGCCCAGGCGAGCAGCTTGTGCGCCTCGAACGTGTTCCACATCATCGCCGGCGGCGCTTCGCCCTCGCCCGCGTAGTCGAGCGAGACGCCCGCCTCGCGCGCAATCGCGCGCATCCGCTCGCGCGTGTCGCGCATCTCGGCTTCGCTGCGCCCGTACTTTCGGCGGAGGTGCGCCTGCTGGTCCTCGCCTTCGGGCGGCATGTCGGGATTGAGTTCGAACGGGCGCCAGCGCACCTCGGCCTCGATCTCTCCCTCGAGCTCGGCCAGGGCATGCGAGAGCTGGCCCCAGCCGATCAGGCACCAGGGGCACATGACGTCGGACCAGATATCGATCGACAGGCGCGTCATTGCTCGAGCCACCGCTGGACTAGGTGATGCGCGATCGCATGCGGCGGAGGCGCCGTGAACGAGGCTTCGTGGGAGCCAGCCAGTGCAGCCGCCACGTCCTCGCGCGTGAACCAGCGGACTTCGGCCATTTCGGTCGTGTCGATCGCAAGCTCGTCGTCGTCCGCGTGGGAGTGGCAGCCGATCATGAGCTGGCTCGGGAAGGGCCACGGCTGGCTGGCGACATAAGTCACGTCGCGCACACGCACGCCTGATTCCTCGAACACTTCGCGCGCCACCGCCTCCTCGATGCTCTCGCCCGGCTCGACGAACCCCGCGAGGGCGGAAAAGCGCCCTTCCGGCCAGCCGAGGCCGCGGCCGAGCATCAGCCGCCCCTCGTGCTCCACCAGCATGATCGTGACCGGGTCGGTGCGCGGGAAGTGCTGCGCGCCGCAGCTTTCGCAGTTCCGCTGCCAGCCCCCCTTGGCGAGCTTCGTCCGCCCGCCGCAGGTGGCGCAGAAGCGGTGCCGGGCATGCCAGTCGACAAGGCTGCGCGCGCCGCCGTAGAGCGCCAGATCCTCCGGCGCGAGCGTGGCCATCAGCGACCAGAGCTGCGGGTTCGCCATGCGCGGCGAGGCATCGCCTTCCGCGGGAACTGCAGCGAAGCAGCCGCGCCCTTCGTGCAGGCCGAGGAACACGAGCTCCGCATCCTCCGCGGCATCGGCGAGCGTGCGCCATGCGAGCCGCCCTTCCTCGTCGACCGCGGGCATCATCCCCTCGAGCGCGAGCAGCCGCGCGCGCCAGGTCATGTGTCCCGCAAGCGCCTCCGGGTCGGCGCGGACGTGATCCGCCCGCTCGATGCGGCATCCGGTAAAGGCCAGCGGTCGTGCGGTCATCCGGCCGTGGCCATGGCCTCGAGGTCGGCGGCGACGGCCAGCGGGAACTCGCTCTGGATCGGCAGGGCGTCGGCCGGCATGTATTGCGTGAAGAGCCCGGCGCGCAGGCCGCGCTTCAGGTCGGCAAAGGCGATCGTGCCCGCCGCGCCGCCCCAGCCGTAAATGCCCGCCTGCTCGCCCAGTCCGACACGGCCGCCAGCGCCGAAGCCGGCTCCGGCCGCCAGCGTGCCGGCGGTGTTCACACCCTCGGGTAGGAGGTTCGAGGTTCCGAGGCGCACCGCGGCCTCGCTCATCACGCGCTTTCCTTCGAATTCGCCATAACCCACCAGCATTCGCAGGAACCGGTCGTAATCGCGCGGGCTACTGACGAGCCCGGCGCCGCCGAACGGGAACGCCGGAGGACCGAGATAGACCGAGGCGCGCGCCGGATCGAGCGGCAGCGGCCGCCCGTTCATCAGGCCGTAGTTCGTCGTCAGACGCCCGACCTCGCTTGCCGGCACCTGAAACCAGGTGCTCGTCATGCCGAGCGGATCGAACAGCCGCTCCTTCAGGAAGGCATCGAACGGCTGGCCGGAGACGACCTCGATCACGCGGCCGAGCAGGTCGAGCGACACCGAATAGCTCCAGCGCGTCCCCGGCTGCGCGACGAGCGGCAGCTTCGCGAGGTTGTCGGCGAAGGCCTTCAGGCTGGGCGCGGGCGTGCCGCGGCCGAACATCTCGCCCAGCGGCAGCCGCGTCACCTGCCCCGGTATGACCCCGGCGCGTTCATAGGCGGTCCGGATCGGCCCCTTCTGGATGATCGAGTAGCCAAGCCCCGCGGTATGCGTGAGCAGGTGGCGGATCGTGATCGGCCTCTCGGCCGGCTCGAGATCGGTGATCGACCCGTCGTAGGTCTTCTGTACCTGCATATCCGCGAAGGCGGGCAGGATCTCGGCGAGCGGCTGGTCGAGCTCGAGCTTGTCGTCCTCGATCAGCAGCATGGTCGCCATGCCGGTGATCGGCTTGGTCATCGAATAGATGCGGTAGAGGCTGTCGATCCCCGCGGGCACGGCCTGTCCGATGGCGAGGGTGCCGTGGGCGATCACGTCCGGCGCGCGTTGCCCCCAGCCGAGCGCCGCGACCATGTTGGCGACCTTGCGCCCTCTCACGTAGCGCTCGGCGAGCGCGGCGACCGACGGCCAGCGCCCCGCCTGCGCCAGCGCCGCGCGGCCCAGCGGCAGGGTTCCCAGCGCCGCGCCTGCCCCGAGCAGCGCCCCGCCCCGCAGCAGCGCCCGGCGCGACATGGCCGCTCCCTCCATCGTCCTCGATCCCATGCGAACGGTCCTCTTTTGCAATGCGTCGCGGGTTTGGGGCATCGGCGATGAACGGTCAATTGCCCTTGCACGGCCGCGCTGTGTTGCCCATATAGAACACATGCTCAACCTGCTTTCCATCCTCGCCGGGATCGTCGCGCTGGTGATCGTGATCCCTTCCACCATCCCATTTCTCGGCTGGGGCAACTGGTTTGCCTTGCCCGTGGTGGTGATCGGCATCGGGCTCGGCGCGCTGTCGTCGTCGAACGGCGGGCGGAACTTCTGCCTGATCGTGTTCGCGATCGCGGTGATCCGGCTGATGCTCGGCGGCGGCTTTATCTGAGCGCTCCCGATCCTCCCCATTTTCGCGCAGCGCAAATGGGGAGGTGGCAGACGCTGCAAGCGGCTGACGGAGGGGCATTGTCACGCAAAACCCCTCCACCACGAGCCGCTTCGCGTCTCGCGGTCCCCCCCGTTTGCGCCTGCGGCGAAAACAGGGAGGATCAGTCGGCCATGGCCCTGCGCGCGGCCTTCGCGAACAAGGTCGGCAGGCCGGCGCTTTCCAGTTCCCCGACCGGCCACCACTCCCCCTCGCCCGGCGGCTCCCCGGCGCCACCAAGCGCCATCACCCGCAGATCGAGGTCGAAGTGCGTGAAGCCGTGGCGGACCGCACCCACTTCGCGCCACTCCCCCGCAAGCGGCGGCTCGCCGCTCCCGTCGCTCCCCGCGGACCAGCCGTCGTCGGGCAGCGCGCGCATGCCGCCGAGCATTCCGCGGCCCGGTCGGCGGACGAGCCACACGCGTCCCTCGCGGACGATCCACCAAACGGTGCCGGCACGCTGCGGCTTGGCCTTCTTCGGCGTCTTGACGGGAAAGCGCGCGGGTTCGCCGCTTCTGCGCGCCTCGCATCGGGCGGAGAGCGGGCACAGCAGGCAGCGCGGATCGCGCGCGGTGCAGATCGTGGCGCCGAGGTCCATCATGGCCTGCGCGAAATCGCCGGCGCTCTCCTCAGGCGTAATCGCATCGGCCGCAGCGCGGACCGCCCTGCGCCCGCCGGGCAGCGGCTCGGCGATTGCGAACAGCCGCGCCACCACGCGCTCGACATTGGCATCGACCACCACGGCGCGCCGTCCGAAGGCGATCGCGGCGATCGCGGCGGCGGTGTAGTCGCCCAGTCCGGGCAGCTTGCGCAGTTCGGCCTCGGTCTCGGGAAACCCACCCCGCTCCGCGACGGCCCGCGCGCACTTCACCAGATTGCGCGCCCGCGAATAGTATCCGAGGCCCGCCCAGGCGGCCATGACCTCCTCCTCGGGCGCCACGGCGAGCGCCTCGACAGTCGGCCAGCGGCTCGTGAACGCGGCGAAATAGGGCTTCACCGCCGCGACCGTGGTCTGCTGCAGCATGACTTCCGACAGCCAGACGCGGTACGGATCGGGCGCCGGATCGCGTGGCCGCGCGCGCCACGGCAGGTCGCGCGCATGAGCGTCATACCAGGCGAGCAGCAGGCTCGCGACATTCTCCCCGCTGGCGGTCACGCGCGGCCTATGGCATGGCCTCTCGGGCAATGGAACGGGACACACCGCCGAAACCGAAGCGCAGCGCCAAGCGCCCCGCCGGCCGCGAGTACGAGCGCCCGCGCGGCGGCCCCGCGCGCCAGATCGCCGACCTGATGCCGCAGATCGGCCGCACGGCCTTCCGCCGCTTCGGGTTCGTGCAATCGAGCGTGGTCACGCGCTGGCCCGAGATCGTCGGCGACCACCACGCGCGGGTCTGCGCGCCCGAAGCGATCCGCTTCCCCCCAGGCGAGAAGAGCGAGGGCATCCTGCAGCTCGTGGTCGTGCCCGCGCACGCGCCGCTCATCCAGCACGTGATCCCCGAGATCATGGACCGGGTGAACCGCTTCTTCGGCTACAAGGCGGTCGCGCGCGTGAAGCTGCGGCAAGGCGAGGTTAAGCCGCCCGCTGCTGAAACGCGGGCCAAGGCGCCGCCGTCGCTCAAGCCGATCCCGATGGAATTGGGCGACAGCTTGCGCGATATCGGCGATCCGGAACTGCGCACCGTGCTCGAATCGCTCGCGCGCAGCCTGGGAACGAAGGAGGGACAGGGGCAATGACACTCGCGCGTTTCGCGAAAGCCGGGGCACTCGCCATCGCGGCGGCCTTCACGCTCGGCAATTCGGGCAACTGGAACACCACCGTGGTCGAGGCCGACGGCGCGCACCGCATCGGCAATCCCGACGCGAAAGTCGAGCTGATCGTTTTCGTCAGCTACACTTGCCCGCACTGCGCGCATTTCACCACCGAGGGCGAAGCGCCGCTGCAGCTCGCCTATGTCGGTCCGGGCCGGGTCGAGCTGCAGATTCAGCCGATGATCCGCAATTCGGCCGATCTCGTCGCGACGATGCTGACGAGCTGCGGCGCGCCCTCCAAATTCCTGCGCAACCACACGCTGTTCATGAACGAGCAGAGCAAATGGCTCGACCGCTATGCGAAGGCCACCGAGGCACAGCGCGCGCGGTGGGAGAACGGCAGTCAGGCGGCGCGGCGCCGCGCGATCGCGTCCGACCTCGGCTTCTACCGCCTGATGGAGAGCCGCGGATATGGCCGGGCCGAGATCGACCGTTGCCTCGCGAGCGATGCCGAGGCCCGCGCACTGATCGCCAGCAGCCAGGCGGCCAGCGAGAAGCACCACGTGCACGGCACGCCGAGCTTCGTCCTCGACGGGGTGACGCTGGCGGGTACGCACGACTGGTCGATGCTTTCGCCGCAGCTTGCCGCGCGCTTCTAGAACGCCTGCACCGGGAGTCCCCGCTCCACCGCCCTCGCCATTTCCGTCATGCTGAACTTGTTTCAGCACCCATTCCGCCTCCAGAGCCGGCAGTGCGAGAGGACGAATGGGCCCTGGAAGCGAAGCTGTGCAAAGCACAAACGAGTTCAGGGTGACGACCTTCAAGGTTACGAGCTTCGTCTCCACCACACGGATCTCACGTCATGAACGCTCTTCAGGGGTTTTCTCGGGCGACAAGCTGTGGAAAGCCCCCTCCCGCGCTTCACCACCCGGCTGGCTTCGACTAGCCTCGACCAATTCCGCAAAGGACAGGACCTGCCATGATGTCGCTTCGCCAGATCGCCCTTGCCACCCTCGCCGCGCCGCTCGCGCTCGGCCTTGCCGCATGCGGTTCGGAACCCGCCGCGGAAGGTGAAGCGCCGACCGGCGATCCCGTCGATCCGGTCGAAGCGCCCTCGGGCACCGAGTGGCTCGACATGGTGCAGGTCACGGAAGCGGACGGCTACCTGCTCGGCAATCCGGACGCCCCGATCAAGCTGATGGAATATGCCTCGCTCACCTGCCCCGCCTGCGCCGCCTTCGCGCAGCAGGGCATCGAGCCGCTGAAGGAGAAGTACATCAGCACCGGCGTGGTCAGCTACGAGCTGCGCAACCAGATCCACGGGCCGCACGATCTCGTCCTGGCGCGCCTCGTGCGCTGCGGCGCCAAGGAAGCCTACCACCCGCTGTCCGAGCAGGTCTGGGCCAACCTCCAGAGCGTGCTCCAGCCGGTGTTCGAGAACCAGGAGGCGGTGCAGCAGGCCATGTCGCTGCCGCCCGAGCAGCGCTTCGCCGCCTTCGCCGACGTGGCGGGCTTCTACGACTTCTTCGCCGCGCGCGGGCTCAGCCGCGATCAGGCGCGTCAGTGCCTGTCCGATCCCGCGGCGATGGAGACGATCGCCACCAATTCGGAAACGCAGTCGCAGGAACTGAACGTGACCGGCACGCCGACCTTCTTCATCAACGGCCGCAACGTCGGCACGCAGAGCTGGTCGACGCTGGAGCCGATGCTCCAGGCAGCCGGCGCCAGATAGGGCGCCGAGCGGGAGGGGGCTCGGCGAGCGGCGATGCAGATCAGGCGGCTCAAGCTCAGTGGTTTCAAGAGCTTCGTCGAGCCCGCGACCCTGAGCATCGAGCCCGGGCTGACAGGGGTGGTCGGCCCCAACGGCTGCGGCAAGTCCAACCTGCTCGAAGCAATCCGCTGGGTCATGGGCGAGAATTCGCCCAAGTCCATGCGCTCGGGCGGGATGGAGGACGTGATCTTCGCCGGCACCGCCAGCCGGCCGCCGCGTGACTTCGCCGAAGTCGTGCTTCAGGCCGAGGCCGACGACGGGAGCGAACTCGAAGTCCTGCGCCGGATCGAGCGCGGCGCAGGCAGCGCCTACCGCGTCAACGGGCGCGACGTGCGGGCGAAGGACGTCTCCCTCACTTTCGCCGATGCCGCGACCGGCGCGCACAGCCCGGCGCTGGTCAGCCAGGGCAAGATCGCGCAAGTGATCGCCGCCAAGCCGACCGAACGGCGCCAGATGCTGGAGGAAGCGGCGGGCATCGCCGGGCTCCACGTTCGCCGGCGCGATGCCGAGAGCAAGCTGCGGCAGACCGAAGCCAATCTCGCGCGGCTGGAAGACCTCATGGCGGGTCTCGACTCGCAGATCGCCTCGCTCCGCCGGCAGGCCAAGCAGGCCGAGCGCTATACCAGGCTCTCCGACGAGATCCGCGTCGCAGAGGCGCGGCTGCTGTTCGCGCGCTGGCGCGATGCGGCGGCGGCGGCCAAGGCGGCGCGCGGCGAGGCCAAGGCGGCCGAGGAGCGGGTCGCCGCGTGCAAGGAAGCGGCGGATGCGGCGCAGAAGGCGCAGCACGCGGCCGCCAAGGCGCTTGCCGAAGCGCGCGACGAACTTGCCGACCGGCGCGATGACGCCAGCGCGCACGGCCACCGGATGGCGGCGCTGACCAGCCAGCTCGAAGCGGCCGAGCAGCGGCTTGCCGATCTCGACCGCCAGAAGGCCCGGCTGGAGGAGGACCGCAGCGAGGCCGACCGGCTGACGCGCGATGCCGCCGAGGCGCTCGCACGGCTCGAGAGGGAGCTGGAGGCCAACGAGAAGGCGCTGGCCGATGACGAGGCGCACCGCCCCGCCCTCGTCTCGCGGCTGGAGAACAGCGACCGAGCCGGCCGCGCGGCCGAGCTGGCGCTGGCCAAGGCGACCGCCGATCACGCCGGGGTCGAAGCCGAATGGCGCGTCGCCGAAGCCGCGATCGAGCAGGCCGAGGCGCGGCTTGCCCGGCTCGATGCCGAGGTGCGCCGGCAGGAAGAGACTCGCCGTGCGCTATCGGAGGCCGGCGATCCCGGTCTCGCTGTCGCCGAGGCCAAGGCCGCCGCCGAGGAAGCGGCGCGCGAGCTGGCGCGGCTGCGCGAGGATCTGGAGAGCGAGCGCGCCCGCAAGGACACGCTCCAGACCGCGCGCGACGAGGCGGCGAGCGCCCTCGCCTCCGCCCGCGCCGAGCTTGCCGGGGTCGAGCGCGAATGGAGCGCGCTCAAGCGCGACCGCGAGGCGCGCGAGCGGCAAATGGCCGGGCGCAAGGGCCGGCCCGCGGCACTCGACAAGGTGCGCGCGGCGAAAGGCTACGAACGCGCGCTGGCGGCGGTTCTCGGGCGCGATGCCAAGGCCCCGCTTGGCGCTGCCGACGGCGACGGGCGGTTCTGGACCGGCGGCGCAGCGCCGGCGTCCGTGCCGGACAGTCTCGCCCAGCATGTACCCGATTGCCCGCCCGAACTCACCGCACGGCTCGCGCTGGTGCACGTCGCGGAAGCCGACGACGGGCGCGCGCTCGGCCCCGGCGAATGGCTGGTGACGACCGGCGGTCATTTGCGGCGGTGGGACGGCTTCGTTGCGCGCGGCGAAGGCGCGGCGGAAGCGGCGCGGCTGGAGGCGGAGAACCGCTTTGCCGATCTCGAGAATGACCTGCCCGCGCTGCGCTCAGCGGCCGAAAGCGCGGAAGCCGCGCACGCCGCGGCGCAGGAGGAACTGGTGGGGCTCCAGCGCGCGCTCGTCGCCGCCGAACGCGGGATCGCCGCGGCCAGCGACACCGAGCGGCAGGCGCTGCGCGCGCTCGACCAGGCCGAAGCGGCGCGCGAGCGGCTTGCGGCGCGCCTCGCCGAGCTCGACCGGACAGCGCACGAACTCGCCGAGCAACGCTCTCAGGCCGAAGCGGAGCTGGACACGGCCAGGGAGCGTAAGGCCGGCCTCCCCGATCCGGCAACCGGCCGCGCCACGCTCGAAGCCGCGCGAGCGAAGAACGAAGCGGCGAAATCCGCGCAGCAGGCCGCGGCTGCGGAGCTCGCCGCGCACGACCAGGGGCTCGCCGTGGCGCGCGAGCGGGCAGCGGCGCAGCGCAGCGACATCGCCAACTGGCAGGCCCGTTCGGGCGAGGCGGCGCAGCGTCTCTCAGGCATGGAGCGGCGGTTCGAGGAGATTGCGGAGGAACGCGCGGTCGTCGCGGCCAAGCCCGAAGGGCTGATGCGCGAGATCGAGCAGGGCGATGCGGTGCGCGAGCGGCTCGGCAAGGCTCTGGCCGAAGCGGAGGCGGCGGTCGCCGGGGCGCAGAGCGCCTCCGACGCCGCCGACCGCGCCTTCGCCGAAACCAACGAGGCGCTTGCCACCGCACGCGAGACCCGTGCCGGTCTTGCCGCACGCGCGGAGAACGAGGAAGCCCGGCGCGGCGAGATGGCCCGCATATCGGGTGAACGCTTCCAGTGCCCGCCACCGCTGCTCGCCGGCCGGTTCGAGTTCGACGAGGACGCAGTCGGGGATTCCGCCGACGAGTCCGAGGAAATGGACCGCCTCGTCGCCAGCCGCGAGCGGATCGGGCCGGTCAACCTCGTCGCTGCCGACGAACTCGCGAAGATCGAGGAGGAACACGGCAGCAGCGCCGCCGAGCAGGCCGAGTTGGCCGAGGCCGTCAACCGCTTGCGCGGCTCGATCGGCAATCTCAATCGCGAGGGCCGCGAGCGGCTGCGCGCGGCATTCGAGCAGGTCGATACCCATTTCCGCCGGCTGTTCACCCGCCTGTTCGAGGGCGGGCAGGCGCATCTCGCGCTGGTCGACAGCGACGATCCTCTGGAGGCGGGCCTCGAGATCTACGCCCAGCCGCCGGGCAAGCGCCTGCAGTCGCTGACCCTGCTTTCCGGCGGCGAGCAGGCGCTGACTGCGATCGCGCTGATCTTCGCGCTGTTCCTGACCAACCCCGCCCCGATCTGCGTGCTCGACGAAGTCGACGCGCCGCTCGACGATGCCAACATCGACCGCTTCTGCGACCTGCTCGACGCGATGGTGAAGGAAACCGCCACCCGCTACCTCATCGTCACCCACAACGCCGTGACCATGAGCCGCATGCACCGCCTGTTCGGCGTGACCATGATCGAGAAAGGCATCAGCCGCCTGGTCAGCGTCGACCTCGGCGGCGCGGAAGAACTGCTGGCGGCGGAGTAGGTTCGAGCCGCCGGTCGCTCATCTTCGCTGCGCCCTCACAATTTCCCGTCATCCCAGCGAAAGCTGGGATCGGGTACAGCACCGTCCGACCCGGTGGAGAGCGATCCCAGCTTTCGCTGGGACGACGAAAGGGCGTGATAGGTGCCCCTCAAGCGGCCAGCGCCATCCGTGAGATCATCGCGGACGATTTGCGGAGTAGGTCTCTCTCCGCGCCCGCTCTCCTTGCCGTCGCCCCTGCGAAGGCAGGGGCCTAGCTGACGGGGCAGGCCAGGAGGGGGCGGGTTAGCTGGATCCCCGCCTGCGCGGGGATGACGAGGGAGAGGGCAGCCGGTCGCCCGATCGTCAGGGTCAGGCAGTGCCGGCTTAACGAAAGCCGCCGGTGAAATTGCGCCCCCACCCATCGTCGTCATCCCAGTGAAAGTTGGGATCGGGTGCAGCACCGTCCGACCTGGTGGAGAGCGATCCCAGCTTTCGCTGGGATGACGAGGGATTGGGCGCGGCCCCTCAGACCGAGAGCGCGCTCGCCAGTTTTTCGCGGATAGCCTTGAGGCGCGGAAGGACGTCGGCGGGGAGGTCGGACGTACGGGCGTTCTGCGGCGGAGATTCGGGCTTCGGTGACGCCTCGGTTCCTTTGAGGGCCGCCAGGGCGCCTTTCAAAGTGTAGCCCTCGCGGTTGACCAAGCGGTCGATGCGTTCGACCAGCGCGATGTCGCCCGCGCGGTAATAACGGCGGCCGCCGCTGCGCTTGAGCGGCTGGAGCATGGGGAACTGCTGCTCCCAGTATCGCAGCACATGCGGCTTGATGCCCAGCGCCTGGCTGACCTCGCCGATGGTTCTCAGGGCGCCCCGCTCCTTGCCATCGTCGAATTCGGTCACCATCGGGCTCAGCCTCTCGCGATCCGGTCCTTGAGGAGCTGGCTGGCGCGGAAGGTGATCACGCGCCGCGGCGTGATCGGCACTTCGACGCCGGTCTTGGGATTGCGGCCGACGCGCTCCTTCTTGTCGCGCAGCACGAAGCTGCCGAACCCCGAAATCTTCACATTCTGGCCGTCGGCCATGGCCCCGCACATGTGCGCGAGGATCGCCTCGACCATATCGAGCGACTCCGCCCGCGACAGCCCCATCTTGCGATTGATCGTCTCCGCAAGATCCGCGCGAGTCAGGGTGCCCACAGAACGCATCATGCGCCTTCCTCCTCAATCGCGACCCGACCCAGGATAAGGTCCCGCACCTTAACGATTATCCGCATCCTCCGCAACGTCTGCCCGGTCACAGCCGCACGAGGCTTGCGCCCCAGGTGAAACCGCCGCCCATCGCCTCGAACATCACCAGGTCGCCGGGCTTGATCCGTCCGTCGCGCACGCCGGCGTCGAACGCCAGCGGCACCGAGGCGGCAGACGTGTTCGCGTGCCGATCGACCGTGACGATCACCTTTTCCACCGGCAGCCCGAGCTTGCGTGCGGTCGCGTCGAGAATGCGCGCATTGGCCTGGTGCGGCACGACCCAGTCGATGTCGTCGGGCCCGAGGCCGACTTCGGCCAGCGTCTCCTCCAGCACGGCGGCGAGATTGACCACCGCGTGGCGGAAGACCTCGCGGCCCTTCATGCGCAGCTTGCCCACCGTCTGCGTGGTCGACGGACCGCCGTCGACATAGAGCAGTTCGTTATGCGCGCCGTCGGCATGGAGCTTGCTGGCGAGCACGCCCGGCCCGCCTTCGGCGACGTCCTGCGCCTCCAGCACGAGCGCGCCCGCGCCGTCACCGAAGAGGACGCAGGTGGTGCGGTCCTCCCAGTCGAGAATCCGGCTGAAGGTTTCGGAGCCGATCACCAGCGCGCGCTTCGCCATGCCGGTGCGCAGCATCGAATCGGCGCTTGCCATGGCGTAGAGGAAGCCGGAGCACACCGCGCCCACGTCGAACGCGATGCCGCCGTTGCAGCCCAGCGCGTGCTGGACGAGAGTGGCGGTGGCGGGGAACGTCTGGTCGGGCGTGGCGGTCGCCAGCACGATCAGGTCGATGTCCTTCGCCTCGAGCCCCGCGGCCTCCAGCGCCTTGCGCGATGCCTCGACGGCGAGCGACGAGGTCGTCTCGTCGTCCTCGGCGATATAGCGCTGGCGGATGCCGGTGCGCTCGACGATCCACTCGTCGCTGGTATCGACACGTTCGGCCAGCTCGGCGTTGCTCACCGCGGTGCGCGGGAGCGCGGAGCCGCTGCCGCGGATGACCGAGCGGATCATTTCGCTCCTCCGTTGCCGTTGCTGGCGCGCAGCCGTGCTTCGCCCAGCTCGGCAAGGTCGGCGCTGATCCGGTGCGTCAGGTCTTCCTCCAGCAGCCGGGCCGCGACGGTGACCGCGTTGGCCACGCCCGCCGCGCTGGCGCTGCCGTGGCTCTTCACCACGACGCCGTTGAGCCCGAGAAAGACTGCGCCGTTGTGGTTGTTCGGGTCGAGATGGTGGCGCAGCAGCTCGGTCGCCGGGCGCGACACGAGAAACCCGATCTTCGAACGCAGCGAGCTGGTAAAGGCGCTGCGCAGAAGGTCGGTAACGAAGCGCGCCGCGCCTTCGATCGCCTTCAGCGCGATGTTGCCGGAAAAGCCGTCCGTGACGACCACGTCGACTTCGCCGCGGTTGATCTTGTCGCTTTCGACGAAGCCGTCGAACGACAGCGCGAGGCCGGTCGCGGCCTGGAGCTGGGCCGCCGCGACGCGCAGGGCGTCGGTGCCCTTGGTCTCCTCGGTGCCGATGTTGAGCAGCCGCACGCGCGGTTCGGCGAGGCCGGTGACGATGCGCGAATAGGCCGCGCCCATGATCGCGAACTGGACGAGGTTGCGGGCGTCCGCCTCGGTATTGGCGCCGAGGTCGAGCATGATGACGTCGTTGTCGCCGAGGGTCGGCATGAGCGCGGCTAGCGCAGGGCGATCGATGCCGGGCAGCGTGCGCAGCGCGAGCTTGCTCATCGCCATCAGCGCGCCGGTGTTGCCTGCGCTGACCGCGGCCCCGGCTTCGCCTTGCTTCACGGCGTTGACCGTGAGACCCATCGACGTGGTCTTGGCGCGGCGGAGAGCCTGGGTCGGCTTCTCGTCGCCGCCGACGACATCCTCGCAATGGAGGATCTCGGAGGCGCCGCGCATGCCCGGATGGGTATCGAGCGCGGCAGCGATCCGCTTCTCGTCACCGACAAGCAGGAACTTGAACTGGTCGTGGCGCCGGCGCGCAAGCGCAGCACCTTCGACCATCACGCGCACGCCTTCATCGCCGCCCATCGCGTCGACGGCGATACGCGGCAAACTCATAGCGCTCTCCGAACTTCGGCCGTCAGAGGCCGACGGCGATGACTTCGCGGCCGTTGTAGTGCCCGCACTGCGTGCAGAGGTTGTGCGGACGCTTCAGCTCGCCGCAGTTCGAGCATTCGTGGAATGCCTCGACCTTCAGCGAATCGTGCGCACGGCGGTTGCCGCGGCGATGGGGCGATACTTTTCTCTTGGGGACAGCCATTGCGGCACCTGTTCCAGTAAAATCCGAGTGTTGCGCGCCGCTCTAGGCCAAGGTCCGGCAACGCACAAGTGCGCGCCTGGCAGTGGACCCGACCATGGCGGGAAGGCGCGCCCTATAGCGCAAATTTCCGCCGTTGCAAGCCGTGCGACCTGTCCCTAGCACATGGCGTACTCGGGGAAAGGGAAACCTGCATGATACTTGCCGTCACACTGACTGCGGCCGCGGCTGCTGCGATCGTCAACCTCTGGCTGTTCGTGAGAGTCGGCACGCTGCGCCGCGGACTCGGGATCAGCGTGGGCGACGGCGGAAACGAGGCGCTGCAGCGCCGAATGCGCGCGCAGCTCAACTTCGCGGAGAACGTGCCGATCGTGCTGGTGCTGATCGCGGCACTGGAAATCGCCGGAATCGGCGAGACCTGGCTCGCCTACGTCGCCGGCGCCTTCATCCTCGGCCGGGTGGCGCATGGCTTCGGGATGGACGGCGGCAAGGCGCAGATCGGGCGCGTGATCGGTGTGCTGGTCACGCTCGCCACGCAGCTCTTCCTCGCGGGCGTGGCGGTAGGCGCGGTGCTGCGGCTGATCTGAGGGAATTTCCGGCGAAGGCTGACCCGCCGCCGTCGCCGGTAGATTGCTCCCCCGTTCGTGCTGAGCTTGTCGAAGCACCGCTTTTTTCCGGTGCTGCGCTCGAAGGAAGAGCGGCCCTTCGACAAGCTCAGGGCGAACGGGTTTGGGGTGGGGGTGGTGCTCCAGATGGTTCGGAGCAGCGCCTACGACAGCGCGTGGTCGCTCACGAAGACGTTGGTCTTGCGTTCGTGGCCGAAGGTGCTGGTCGGGCCGTGGCCGGGGATGAAAGTCACGTCCTCGCCGAGCGGCCAGAGCTTTTGCGTGATCGCGTCGATCAGGTCCTGATGGTTGCCGCGCGGGAAATCGGTGCGGCCGATCGAGCCCTGGAACAGCACGTCGCCGACGATCGCGAACTTGCTCGGGCGGTGAAAGAACACGACGTGGCCCGGGGTATGGCCGGGGCAATGGATGACCTCGAGCGTGAGCTCGCCCACGGTCACCGTGTCGCCGTCGTTCAGCCAGCGGTCGGGCTCGAAGCTGCGCGCAGCCATGCCCCACTGGCGGCCGTCGTCGTCGAGGCGCGAAATCCAGAACCGGTCCTCCTCGTGCGGGCCCTCGATCGGTAGCCCGAGTTCCTCGGCCAGCACGCCCGCCTGCCCGCAGTGGTCGAGATGGCCGTGGGTGACGAGCAGCTTCTCCAGCGTCACGCCGGACTTGGCGACGCCGGCCTTGAGCTTGTCGAGATCGCCGCCGGGATCGACCAGCGCACCCTTCATCGTCTTCGTGCACCAGATCAGCGAGCAGTTCTGCTGCAGCGGGGTCACCGGCATGATCGCGGCGCGCATCGGGGGCTGTGAGGTATCGGTCATGGCGGGGAGATGGCCAAGATACCTGCAGGTTGCAAGCGGTCCGTCAGGGCCCTCCAACCCCAGTCGCTGGGAGGATCGGATGATGGTGCCGCCAATCCTCCCCATCGTCTCGCGATGGGGAGGGGGACCGCTCGCGCAGCGAGTGGTGGAGGGGCTATTCCCGGCACAGGGCCCCTCCGACCGACGCCTGCGGCGTCGCCCACCTCCCCAACGCAAGTCGTTGGGGAGGATCCGTTTGTGGGCTCAGACCCGCCCGCCCTTCCACACCACGCGGCCGATCACCTCGATTTCGTCGCGGGCTAGGTCGATCGGGGCGTAGGCCCTGTTCAGGCTGATGAGCACGATGCGGCCCGGGGCGCTCGCCTGGAGCTGCTTGACGTGGAGCGCGTCGCCGATGCGGACCACGTGGATGCCCTCGTGCCCGCGCTTGTTGCGGTCGACGAAGATCTCGTCGCCGCTGCGCAGGAGCGGCTCCATCGAATCGCCCTCGACCCGGATCGCAGTGAGATCGGCGCCCTCGAGCCCCATTTCGCGCAGCCAGCGGGGCGAGAAGCGGAAGGCGTCGAAGGAGATTTCCTGCGCACCGAGCGCGCCCGGTCCGGCGGACGCGTCGAGCGAGAGCCGCGGCACCTCGACCCAGTCCGCGTGCGGATTCGCGTAGGATTTATCCGCTGGCGCGCCGAGCTCCGATTCGGCGACGCCGAAGAACTCGGCGAGCGTGCGCCGATCCTCCTCCTCCAGCTTGCGCGGGCTGCCCTTGCGCACGAATTGCTGAAGATACGTAGGGTTACGGCCGATGAGCTGCGACAGCCCGGCAAGGCTCGCCCCCCGCTCGCGGGCAAGTTCGATCAGGCGCTCCCGGGCATCGGTCATGCGAATGTCCATCCTCGCAACATTTTTCCCGCATAGACGATGTATTTTTCCTAGACAAGTAGGATTTCAGGTGGAACGAATCGGGAACAACGAGTTCCGAGTCGCCCATCATCACCTGTCGGGGAGAGCCATGCTGATCCGATCCATCGAGAAATTCCTCCGCGCCTACGACGTCTCCGCGACCACATTCGGCCGCCTGACCGTGAAGGACCCACGCTTCGTGTATGACCTGAGAAACGGCCGCGAGCCGCGCCCGGACACCGAGGCGCGCGTTCAGGCCTTTATCGCCGGCTACGAGGCCGGGCGGGAGACCACACATGCCGCGTGATCCCCTCCCTCCCCGCCGCACCACGGCCGACCGGCTGCGCGAGGCGCTGCTCGAACTGGCCGAGAACAGGGCCGCCGTGCTGACGCACCGCGAGAAGGCCTGGGCGAGCGTGACCTTCGAAGGCTCGCGCCACACGGTGACGCTGCGCTTCGACGGGCACGAGGCGGTTGCGGCGGGTGAGCAGTTCATCGCCGCCCTGCCCGAGCACGAGTTCGCCATCCTCGGCCAGCTCGTCGCCGACGCGACGGTCACCCGGGTCGATCATATCCTGCTGCCGCAGCCGCAAATGACGGTCGCGTGCGAGCTCCTGCTGCTGGTGGACGCATGATCATTCACTATCCCCCGCCGCCCAGGCCGGGCTGGATTCCCGCCCGCGTCGCACGCGCCGGAGGGTCGGAGCGCTTTTCGACCAGGCATGGTGGTCCGGAGCGGTCGAAAAGCGCTCTAACCCGCGCTCTCCCGCCGGATGACGAGGTTCCGGATCTCGCTCATGTCCTCCATCGAGAAGCGAATGCCCTCGCGCCCGAGGCCGGAGTCCTTGAGCCCGCCGTAGGGCATGTTGTCGACCCGGTAGCTGGGGACGTCGTTGACGATCACTCCGCCGACCTCGAGCCGGTCCCAGGCGTCGAGCACCTTGTGGATGTCGCGGGTGAAGACCCCGGCCTGGAGGCCGAAGCGCGAGTCGTTGACCCGGGCGAGCGCCTCGCCGAAGTCGGTGAAGCTGGAGAGATTGGCGAGCGGGCCGAAGGCCTCCTGCCGGTTGGCGTCGCAGTCTTCGGGGACGTTCTCCAGCAGCGTGGCCTCGAGCATGTTGCCCTCGCACCCGCCGCCGCACAGCACGGTGGCGCCGGCGTCGATCGCGTCGTCGATCCAGCGCTTGAGGCGGCTTGCCTCCTTCTCCGAGATCATCGGGCCGATGAAGGTCTTGCGGTCCTTCGGGTCGCCGGCGACGAGCCCCTTGGTCTTCTCGACCAGCATCGCCTTGAACCGGTCGTAGATGTCATCATGGATCAGGATCCGCTGCACGCCGATGCAGCTCTGGCCGGACTGGTAGAACGCGCCGAACACGATCCGCTCGAGCGCATGGGCGAGGTCGGCATCGCGGTCCACGATCACCGCCGCGTTGCCGCCGAGTTCGAGCACGACCTTCTTCTTGCCCGCCCTCGCCTTGAGCGCCCAGCCGACCTCGTCCGAACCGGTGAAGCTCAGCAGCTTGAGCCGTTCGTCGGTGGTGAACAGGTCGGCCCCGTCGCGGCGCGCGGGCAGGATCGAGAAGGCGCCTTCGGGAAGGATGTCACACTCGGCGAGCACATCGCCGATGATCAGCGCCCCGAGCGGCGTGAGGCTGGCGGGCTTCATCACGAACGGGCAGCCCATGGCGATCGCCGGGGCGATCTTGTGCGCGGCGAGATTGAGCGGGAAGTTGAACGGCGAGATGAAGCTGCACGGCCCGATCGGCACGCGCTTCCACATGCCGATGTAGCCTTTCGCCCGCGCCGAGATGTCGAGCGGCTGGATCTCGCCGTAGTTCCTGACCGCCTCCTCCGCCGCGATGCGGAAAGTGTCGATCAGACGGGTGACCTCGCCCTCGGCATCGTTGATCGGCTTGCCCGCCTCGACGCACAGCGCATAGGCGAGCTCGTCGAACCGCTCGCGGAACCGCTCGACGCAATGCTGGAGCACGGCCTGTCTCTCGTAGCTCGCGAGCCGCACCATCGGCTCCGCGGCGCGCGTGGTCCCGGCAATCGCCTCCTCGATCACGTCGGGCGTGGCGAGCGCGGTGCGGAAGGCGATCTTGCCGGTGTACTTGTCCGTCACCTCGAGATCGGTGTTGGGCTGCGCCGGCCGGTTGTTGAGGTAGAGCGGGTAAGTGTCCTTGAGCTGGGGCATGGGATCCTCCTGCCCGATCAATCCCTGCCGCGGCCTATGGGTCCGCGGTCAGTATCCGCGCGCGGGGTCGAAGATTGGTTCGAGCGGTTCGCCGGCGACGTAGCGGCGGCAGTTGGCCACAAAACGCTCGGCCGAGCGGACGAACATCTTGCTCTGCGCCCGGCCGGAGAGGTGCATGGTGACATGCGCGTTGTCGAGCGACCACAGCTTGTGCTCGGCCGGCAGCGGCTCGGGCGTCGTGACGTCGAGGAAGGCGCCGCCGATGCGCTTGTCCTCCAGCGCGGCGACGAGCGCGTCCTGATCCACCACCGCGCCGCGGGCGATGTTCACCAGCACCGCGTCTTCTTTCATCGCCGCCAGTTCCTCCGCGCCGATCATCGCGTCGGTCTCGGGCGTGGCGGGAACGGCGAGGATGACCCAGTCGAACTCGCCGAGCCGCGCGCGCCACTCGTGCGGCCTGAGCACGCCCTCTCCGCCCGAGCGGCGCACGACCGAGACCTCGACCTCGAACGCCTCCAGCCGCGGCTTGATGAGCTTGCCGATGGCGCCATAGCCGAGCAGCAGCGCCTTGCTGCCGGCGAGCTCGCGCTTGCCCGGGGAGTCGGTCAGCCACTCATGCCGCTCCTGCGCGCGGACGACTTCGCGATAGCCCTTGGCCATCGTCAGCATGCCCATCACGACATACTCGGCGATGGTGATGGCGTTGATCCCGGCGCCGTTGGTGATCGTCACCCCGCGCTGCTGCAGCAGATCGAGCGGCAGGAAATCGAGCCCGGCGTAGATCGAATTGAGCCAGCGCAGCCTCTCCGCCCGCCGCACCGCCTCGGCCATCGGGTCCTTCGCATCGAGATCGAACCACCCGATCTCCGCCTCGGGCGCAAGCGCGTGCAGTTCCTCGATCGACGTGTACCAGCGCGGCTCGATGCCCGCGGGCAACTGCGCCTCCACCAGCGGCCGAATCAGGCCGGAAAGAACGGCGACGGTCATTGGGTTCTCCCTATCACACCTCTGCGGCCCCTCCACCACGAGCTGCTTCGCGTCTCGTGGTCCCCCTCCCCATCGCAAGTCGATGGGGAGGTGGCATCGCGAAGCGATGACGGAGGGGCCCTCTTCCCCATCGTCAACAATCGCTCCTTCGCCAATGCCAGGATCCCCTCGGCGACCTCCACCGCATCAGCAAGCACGTCGCTTGCCAGAATGCGAAGCGTTTCGACGCGGCGCTGGCGCAGCCAGGCATCGCGCTCTCCATCGCGAGCCGACCGATCGCCCATGTCATGCGCGAGACCATCTATCTCGATCGCGAGATTGGCCCGCGCACAGAAGAAATCGAGCACATAGGGGCCGGCGGGGTGTTGTTTGCGGAAGCGGATTCCGCGCGGTCCGCCGCGTAGCTGTTGCCACAGCAGTATCTCCGGCGGCGACATTTCGCGGCGCAGGCGCTTGGCATGTTTTACGGTGCGCGTGGGCTTGGCGGGGCGGCTCAAGAGGCCCCTCCACCGCTCGCTGCGCGAGCGGTCCCCCTCCCCATCGCAAGACGATGGGGAGGATTGGCGGCGGTCTGGATTGATCCTCCCCAACGACTTGCGTTGGGGAGGTGGCAGCCGCGCAAGCGGCTGACGGAGGGGCCTTCCCTCAGAGCTTCGGAGGGGCCCTCCCTCAGAGCTTCCATTCCCAGCCCAGCGGGTCGCCGTCCATCACCTCCACGCCCTTTGCTGCCAGCTCCTCGCGGATCGCGTCGGAGCGCGAGAAGTCGCGCGCTTCGCGGGCGTCGCGGCGGCGCTCGAGGGCGTCTTCGACATCGTCTTCGTCGAGTTCGGCGTTCTTCGGGCGCAGCCGCAGGTCGGCCCGAGTGAGCTCGAGCAGGCCGAGGCCGAGCACCGAGTCCATCTCCGCGATCGCCGCTCGCCGCGCGGCCGGATCGATCTTCTTCGCCGCCAGCGCCTCCTCGAACGCGGTCAGCGCGAGGGGCGTGTTGAGATCGTCGGACATGGCGGCGTCGAACCGGTCGAGGAACGGCGCAAGGCGCGGGTGGCGCGGATCGCCGCCTTCCTCCGCGTCGGCGAAGCGTTCGGCGGCCAGCACCATGCGCTTGAGGCGTGTCAGCGCGGCGCCGAGGCCGTCCCACGAGAACTCCAGCTCGCTGCGGTAGTGCGCCTGGAGGCACATCAGGCGGTAGGCGAGCGGGTGGTATCCTTTCTCCACCAGCAGCGGCAGGCGCAGGAACTCGCCGGCACTCTTGCTCATCTTTCCAGAGCGTTCGACCAGGAAGTTGTTGTGCATCCAGATGCGCGCGCCGCTCGCGAGCGGATCGTCGAGCCCGTTGGTGCAGCAGCGCGCCTGGTTCTGGGCGATCTCGTTCGGATGGTGGATCTCGCGGTGGTCGATGCCGCCGGTGTGAATGTCGAACGGGAAGCCGAGCAGCGCCTCGCCCATGACCGAGCATTCGAGATGCCAGCCGGGGGCGCCGCGACCCCAGGGGCTGTCCCATTCCATCTGGCGCGTCTCGCCCGGCGGGGTCTTGCGCCAGATGGCGAAGTCGGCGGCGTTGCGCTTGCCTTCGACCGCCTCGATCCGGCTTTCCCCCTCCTCGGTCTTTGCGCGGGCCAGCCGGCCGTAGTCGGCGACCGTCGAGACGTCGAAGTAGAGGCCGCTGTCGAGCTCGTAGCAATGCTTGTCCGCGATCGACTTCGCGAATTCGATCATCTGCGGGACATAGTCCGTGGCGATCGACCAGTGCGCCGGCTCGCGAATATTGAGCGCCTTGACGTCGGCCCAGTAGGCCTCGGTGTAGTGCTTCGCGATGTCCCAGATCGACTGCGCCTTTTCGGCCGCGGCCTTCTCCAGCTTGTCCTCGCCCGCGTCGGCGTCGTCGGTCAAGTGCCCGACGTCGGTGATGTTGACGACATGGGTGAGCGCGTAGCCCTTCCAGCTCAGCGTCCGGCCGAGCACGTCGGCGAAGACGTAGGCGCGCATGTTGCCGATGTGCGGGTAGTTGTAGACGGTCGGCCCGCAGGAATAGACCCGCGCCTCGCCGGGATGGACGGGCTCGAAAGTCTCGAGCTGGCGGGTGAGGCTGTTGAAGAGCTGAAGTGGCGCGCCGGTCATCGCCGCAAGCCTTGGCCCGCGCGCGGGCTTGCGGTCAAGCGTCGAAACCCTGCCAGCGGATCGCTTCGTCGAGCGGGGCGCGGGCGACGGGGAAGCCGTTCACCGGCGCCTCCGGGTCGCGCCAGCCGATCGCGAGGCCGCAGAAGAAGGTGTGATCCTCCGGTATATCGACCACCTGGCGGATCTGCGGCGAATAGACCGCCCAGGCCTCCTGCGAGCAGGAATCGAGCCCTTCCTCGCGCAGGAGGAGCATGATCGTCTGCAGCCACATGCCGATGTCCGACCACTGCGGCGGGCCCATGTATTTCGGCGTGTGGACCAGCATCAGCACCGGCGCGCCGAACGCGCGGAAGTTGTTGGCGAACCAGGCGAGCCGCTGCGCCTTGTCCTCCCGCGCGACCCCGAGGGCGCCGTACATGTCCTCGCCCACACCGAAGCGCCGCTGTTCGTAGGCGCCGTCGAGCTCCGGCGGGTAGATATGATACTCGGGTGCATGCGCCGCGCGGCCCTTGGGAAATTCCTCGGCGATCCGCGCGAACAGGCGCTCCAGCGGCTCGCCGGTGAGGACGAGCCCGTGCCACGGCTGCGTGTTTCCCCCGGAGGGTGCCCGCTGCGCCTTCTCCAGCACGCGCTCGAGGACGGCGCGATCCACGGGCGTGTCGAGAAAGGCGCGGATCGAGCGGCGGGTGGCGACTGCTTCGGAGACGTTCACTACCCGATCACTCCGCCTCGAACAGGCCCGCGAGCTGCTCGATGATGGTGCCGCCCAGTTGCTCTACGTCCATGATCGTCACCGCGCGCTTGTAGTAGCGGGTGACGTCATGGCCGATGCCGATGGCGACGAGCTGGACCGGGGACTGCTTCTCGATCCAGTCGATCACGCGGCGGAGGTGGCTCTCGAGATAGCCGGCGCTGTTCACGCTCAGGGTCGAATCGTCGACCGGCGCGCCGTCCGAGATCACCATCAGGATGCGGCGATCCTCCGAGCGGCCGAGCAGGCGCTGGTGCGCCCAGAGCAGGGCCTCGCCGTCGATGTTCTCCTTCAGCAGCCCCTCGCGCATCATCAGGCCCAGATTGCGGCGCGCGCGGCGCCAGGGCTCGTCGGCCTGCTTGTAGACGATGTGGCGCAGGTCGTTGAGGCGGCCCGGATGCGGCGGCTTGCCGTCGGCTAGCCAGGCTTCGCGGCTCTGCCCGCCCTTCCATGCGCGGGTGGTGAAGCCGAGTATCTCGGTCTTGACCCCGCACCGCTCGAGCGTGCGCGCGAGAATGTCGGCACTGATCGCCGCGATCGAGATCGGCCGCCCGCGCATCGAGCCGGAGTTGTCGATCAAAAGGGTGACGACGGTATCCTTGAACTCGGTGTCGCGCTCGACCTTGTAGCTCAACGAATGGCCCGGGCTGATGACGACGCGTGCGAGGCGCGCGGCATCGAGCAGGCCTTCTTCCTGGTCGAAATCCCAGCTCCGGTTCTGCTGCGCCATCAGGCGCCGCTGGAGGCGATTGGCGAGCTTGGTGACGACCGACTGCAGCCCGGCGAGCTGGCTGTCGAGATAGGCGCGGAGGCGGTCGAGCTCCTCGGCGTCGCACAGCTCGCCGGCTTCCACGATCTCGTCAAACTTGTCGGTGAAGTAGGTATATTCGAAGTCGTTCGGGATGTCGGTCCACGGCCGGTTCGGGCGGACGGGGAGCATGCCCTCGTCGCCTTCTTCCGACGGCTCTCCGTCGGCCATTTCCTCGCTCGACTCGGTGTCGCCATCGGTTTCGCCGTCGCCTTCGCCCTCGCTCGGCTCGCCTGCGATCTCGGTCGTCTGCGGCTCGGCCTCGCCGCTGTCCTCGCCTTCGTCCTGATCCTCGTCCTGGTCGAGGCCGTCTTCCTCGTCCCCCTCCTCGTTGTCACCGCTCTCGTTCTCCTCGGGCCGAGTGAGCTCGAGATGGCGCAACATGTCGAGCGCAAGCGACTGGAAAGCCTTCTGGTCGTCGAGCGAGAGCGCGAGCGCCTCCAGGTCGGGCTCGGCGCGCGCCTCGATGAATTCGCGGACCATCTCAACGCCGGCGCGCGCACGTTCGGGGATGGGCGCACCGGTCAGCCGTTCGCGCAGGATCAGGCCGAGCGCGGTCTGCAGCGGAACGTCGCTCTCGCTCTGCGCCCGCGCGATCGGATCGCTGGCAGTCCGCAGCTCCACCGCCGCGTCAAGGTTCTCGCGTATGCCGCTGAAATTGTTCGCACCAAGCGCTTCGTAGCGGACTTGCTCGGCCATGTCGTAACACGCCCGCGCCACCGGCTCCGACGGCGCGCCGCGCGCGTGCAGCGCGGTATTGTGATGGCGCAGCTTGAGCGCGAAGCTGTCGGCGAAGCCGCGCGCCTCGCTGGCCTGCTCCGGCGGCAGGGTGCGACCGGGGAGCGGGACGCGGAAGTTCTTGCCGCTGGCCGCGGGCGCGTCCGCGCTCCAGGCGACTTCGACCTCCGGCTCGCGCGCAAGGGCACGCGCCGTTCCGGTCAGCGCCTGCTTGAAGCGGTCGAGGGGCGTCTGGTCTGCCATTGTCGCCTATGCACGAGCCCCTGCGTAGGCAGGGGCCTCAGGCCGCTGGCGCGCGACTGGTGGTACGAGGTCCCCGCCTGCGCGGGGACTCGGGCGGAAAATCATCATATGATCTTCTGCCCGGTCTTCGCCCAGTCGGCGAGGAACCCTTCGATGCCCTTGTCGGTCAGCACGTGCTTGAACAGCCCGCGGATCACGCTCGGCGGCATCGTCGCGACGTCGGCTCCGATCCTGGCGCTTTCGAGCACGTGCGTCGCGTGCCGCACCGAGGCGACGAGGATTTCGGTGTCGAACAGGTAATTGTCGTAGATCAGGCGGATATCGCGGATAAGCTCCATGCCATCGAACCCGTTGTCGTCATGACGGCCGACGAACGGGGAGATGAACGTCGCGCCCGCCTTGGCCGCGAGGAGCGCCTGGTTGGCCGAGAAGCACAGCGTGACGTTGACCATCGTGCCGTCGCCGGTCAGCGCCTTGCAGGTCTTCAGGCCGTCGATCGTGAGCGGCACCTTGATGCACACGTTGTCGGCGATCTTGCGGAGGACTTCGGCCTCCTTCATCATCGTCTCGTGGTCGAGCGCGACGACCTCGGCGCTCACTGGTCCGTCCACGAGACCGCAGATCTCCCTGGTCACTTCCATGAAGTCGCGACCCGACTTGGCGATCAGCGAAGGGTTGGTGGTGACGCCGTCGAGCAGGCCGGTCGCGGCCAGGTCCTCGATCTCGGCGGTGTCGGCGGTGTCGACGAAAAATTTCATGTTCGGCTCCGATTGGCGATTCGCGATCGCTATACCTTTTCGGCCCTGCCAGGCCACCCCCGTCGCCCCTGCGAAGGCAGGGGCCCAGATAAGTTCGGTGGCGCGCTCTACCTCAGCCGCGAGCACGGCGCGAAGTGGCTAGGGCCCGACAACCCGCGACGTCGGATGGGCCCCTGCCTGCGCAGGGGCGACGGATCGGGATACTATCCGCCCGGATATTTGTTCGCCCCGACTTGCCGCCTGCGCCCCGCCGCTCTCATATGGGCGCGATCCAATGAACCGCGTCCGTCTCCTCGTCTTCAACGCTGCGCTCGGCGCGCTCGACTACTCGGTACCGCCCGGGATGGCGGTCGGGCCGGGCTCGGTCGTGGCCGCGCCGCTGGGCCCGCGCCAGATCGTCGGAGTGGTATGGGACGAAGAGCGCCTGCCCGCCAATCCCGTTCCCGACGCCAAGCTCCGGCCGCTGATCGAGGTGCTGCCGGTGCCGCCTCTCAAGCCCGAGCTGCGCCGGTTGATCGAGTGGACGGCGGATTACTACTGCGCCCCCCTATCCTCCGTCGCGCGCATGGTGATCGCCAGCGGCGGCGCGCTGCGCGGGCCGGCAACGGTCACCGAGTACCGCCTGACCGGCGGGATGCCCGAGCGAATGACGCCGCAGCGCGAGCGGGCGATGGAACTGCTCGAAGGCGAGCAGGCGACGATCCGCGAACTGGCCGAGCTCGCCGGCGTGTCCGACGCGGTCCTGCGCGGCCTGGTCAACCAAGGGGTGCTGGAGCCGGTCGTCGTCGATTGCGACCGCCCCTACCCGCGCGGCGATCCCGACCACGCCCAGCCGGAACTGACCGCCGACCAGCGCGCGGTCGCCGAGCGGCTGGTCGAGGCCGTCGGGGCGGACGCATTCGCGCCCTTCCTGCTCGACGGGGTGACCGGATCGGGCAAGACCGAGACCTACTTCGAGCCGGTCGCCGCCGCGCTGCGCATGGGCCGCCAGGTCCTCGTCCTCCTGCCCGAGATCGCGCTGACCGAAGCCTTCCTGCGCCGGTTCGAGGACCGGTTCGGCGCGCCGCCGGTGATCTGGCATTCATCGCTCAAGTCCACCGAGCGCCGCCGCGCCTGGCGGGCGATCGCGAGCGGGCAAGCGCAAGTCGTGGTCGGCGCGCGCTCGGCGCTGTTCCTTCCTTATGCGAGGCTGGGCCTGATCGTGGTCGACGAGGCGCACGAGGTCAGCTTCAAGCAGGACGAGGGGGTGCGCTACAACGCGCGCGACGTGGCCGTGATGCGCGGGCATTTCGAACGCATTCCGGTGATCCTCGCCAGCGCGACCCCCGCGCTGGAGAGCCTGCAGATGGCCGAGAGCGGCGTCTACGAGCGGCTCGAGCTGCCGAGCCGCTTCGGCGCGGCCGAACTGCCGGCGATCGAGACCCTCGACCTGACCGAAGAACCGCCCGAGCGCGGTCGCTGGCTCGCGCCGCGGCTGGCGCAGGAGCTGGCGGCGCGGCTGGAGCGGTGCGAACAGTCGCTGCTGTTCCTCAACCGCCGCGGCTATGCCCCGCTGACGCTGTGCCGCAACTGCGGGTTCCGCTTCCAGTGCCCCAACTGCACCGCCTGGCTGGTCGAGCACCGTTTCAGCCGCCGGCTCGCCTGCCACCATTGCGGGCACGAGACGCCGCCGCCTGCCACCTGCCCCGAATGCGGCGAGCCCGACTGCCTGGTCGCCTGCGGCCCCGGCGTCGAGCGGATCGCGGACGAAGTCGCCGAGATTCTGCCCGAGGCACGCGTGGCGGTCGCGACCAGCGACACGCTCAACTCGCCGGAGAAAGCTGCGGAATTCGTTTCGCAGGTCGAGGCTGGAGCCGTCGACGTGATCGTCGGCACGCAGCTCGTGACAAAAGGCTTCCACTTTCCCGAGCTGACGCTGGTGGGCGTGGTCGATGCCGATCTCGGCCTTGAGGGCGGCGACTTGCGCGCAGCGGAGCGCACCTATCAGCAGATCGCGCAGGTCGCCGGCCGCGCGGGACGCGGCGACAAGCCCGGCCAGGTCCTGATCCAGACGCGCCATCCCGAAGCCGCGGTGATCGCCGCGCTCGCCGCGGGCGACCGCGACGCCTTCTACGCTGCCGAGACCGAGGCGCGCCGCCACGCAGGCGCCCCGCCCTTCGGCCGCTGGGCCGCGATCATCGTCTCGAGCGAGGACGAGGCCGAAGCCAAGGAAGCCGCCCGCGCGATCGGCGGCACGCGTCCCGAGCACCCGGACATCGCCATCCTCGGCCCGGCCCCCGCGCCGCTGTCGCTGCTGCGAGGCCGCTACCGCTACCGCCTGCTCATCAACGCCCGCCGCAGCGCGCAAGTGCAGGACGTGATCCGCCAATGGCTCGGCGCCCTAGACTTCCCCCGCGGTGTGCGGGTGAGCGTGGACGTCGATCCCTACAGTTTCGTGTAGCGGTCGGGCCCTCAGCGGTCAGCCAGCATAGCTTGGGATGCCGCCTCCGAGCACGGTTTCGGCTTCGCGGCCGAGCATGGCCATGGCGGCGGCCCACGGCTGGTGGCCATGGCTGATGCGGGCGACGCCGAGTTCGGCGAGGGCGGCGCGGTCGCCGCAGGCGGGGGACCAGAGGATGTTGACCGGAAGGGGCGAACCCTCGCAGATCGCGGCAATGCACTCTGCATCGCCGAGGAATGGGACGAACAGCCCGCCTGCCCCCGCGTCGGCATAGGCGCGCGCGCGTTCGAGCGTTTCGGCGACCAGCGCCTTGCCCTCCGCTGCGGCGTCGCGGCCGCGGAATACGTCGCACCGCGCGTTGACGAACAGGCCCGTCGAGGCGGCCGCGGCAAGGCGCTCGCCCTGTTCGGCGAGAGGGACCAGCGCAGCTTCGTCCGGCATCCGGTCTTCCATGTTGATGCCCGCCGCGCCCGCCTCGCGCGCCTTGGCAACGGACGCCGCGACTTCCTCGGGCGTATCGCCATAGCCCGACTCCATATCGATCGAGACCGGCAAGTCGGTGACCGATACGATTCGTTCCAGGTTCGCCAGCACGACGTCCAGCGGCACGGTCTCCCCGTCGCTGAGCCCCAGTGACTCGGCCACGCCGTAACTGCCAGTGGCGATCGCCCTGGCTCCCGCTTTTGCGACGACGCGGGCGGAGCCAGCGTCCCAGATGTTGAACAGCACCAGCGGATCGCCCGGGACGTGGAGAGCCCGGAATTGTTCGATCTTGTCCATCATTGCTTTCCTTCACGTTTCAGCAGCTCACGCTTGATGTCGAGGCCGTAGGCATAGCCGCCGAGGTCGCCGTCGCTGCGGATCACGCGGTGGCAGGGGATCAGGACGGCGACGTTGTTGCGCGCGTTGGCGCTGCCCGCGGCGCGGACCGCCCTGGGGTTGCCGGCGGCGGCCGCGATGTCGGCATAGCTGCGGGTTTCGCCCGGCGGAATCTCCCGCAGCGCCTTCCAGCATGCTTCCTGAAAGGCCGTGCCCTTCACGTCGAGCGGGATATGGGCGAAATCGCCCGGTGCCTCGACCGAGGCAACGACCTCGGCCAGCAGCTTCTCGAACTCCGCACCGCCCTGGACCAGGTCGGCCTTGGGGAAGCGGCGGCGCAGTTCGGCCTCGTCCTCGTCGAACGAGAGGCGGCACACACCTTTATCCGTGGCGGCGACCAGCATCGGTCCGATTGTCGTCGGGACGACTGCCCAATGAATCGTGACTCCCCTGCCCCCGTCGGCCCATGCGCTCGGCGCCATGCCCAGCCTCCCTTTTGCATTGTCGTAGAACCGCGACGGGCCGGAATAGCCCGCTTCGTAGATCGCCTCTGTCACGCTCGTCCCGCCGCTCAGCGCATCGCGGGCACGCTCGGCGCGCAGGGCGCGGGCGTAGGCGGCGGGCGAGAGCCCCGTCGCGCGCTTAAACACCCGCTGGAAATGGCTCGGAGAATAGCCCGTGAGCTGCGCCAGCTCGTCCAGCGAGGGCGTGCCCTCCGTTCCATCGGCGCCCTGCTTGATCTCGTCGATCGCGGCGAGCACCGCGGCCTCGTCGCGCGCGACGTCATCGGGCAGACAGCGCTTGCACGGTCGCAGCCCTGCGGCGCGGGCGTCGGCACCGCTGGCGAAGAAGCGCACGTTCTCCCGACTCGGATGGCGCGCCGCGCACGAGGGGCGGCAATAGATGCCGGTGGTGAGCACCCCGGTCACGAAGCGGCCGTCGAAGCTGCGGTCGCGCCGCTGGACGGCGGCCCAGGCAAGATCGTCGTTAAGCATGTCAGCGCTCCTCATACCGTTCGATCCGCGCGGCGAAACAGCCATGCTTCGCGTTGTGCGCATCGATATAGGCAATGTTCTCGTCGTTCAGGAGATCGCGGACGGCGGCGTCGACGTCGTCCTCCAGCGCCAGCGACGCCCGGTGCAGCAGGCCGCCGGCGCTGTAGCCGCGCAGCGCGATCGGCCGCGCGCGCAGGACCGGCGGCAGGCTGTCGACGAATTCGGCGGCACGATCCGCCGTCCGCCGGACATAAATGGCGAACGTGTTGCGGTAAGGCGTGTCGACCGCGTGGTTGGTGAAGTTCGTGAGCAGGATCTCCTCCCCCGGCGCGGCATCCTGGAGGCTGACGCGGCAGGGGTAGTATCCGTCCGGTCCCACCGTCAGGCGCTGCGAGAGCGAAGCAGCCAGTGCGCCAGGTTCCATGGCGAAGCGGTCCGCGAACTGCGCGGGGTCGAGCCCGCGAATGCGATACGTCATGACAAGCGATCCTTTCGTGCTGTCACCCTCTACATGCGTACACTTGAGGACGGCCGCATCCCGGACCTTGCGGTCAAAACGGAGACTCCCCTAGAAGCCGTGCAGATGATGCGCTTGCTCACCCTGGCCGCCGCGCTGCTTGCGCTGTTCCTTCCCGCCGCGGCCCAGGCCGATCCAGCCGATATCGACGCGGCCGCGCGGGGCGTCGTGCGGGTGGTGATCATCGGCACCGACGGGCAGGAGGTCTTCCCGGTAAGCCACGGGACCGGCTTTGCGGTCTCCCCCGCGAAGATCGTGACCAATGCGCATGTCGTGCGCGAGGCGCTGCAGGACGATACGCTGCGCATCGGCATCGTGCCGAGCGAAGGCGGCGAAGCGGCCGCCTATGCCCGGCCGGTTGCCGTCTCTCCCAGCAACGACCTCGCGCTGGTGGAGATCACCGGCGAGCTGCGCCTTCCGCCGCTGACTGTCGCCGCCGGGCCGGTGCGCGACGGCGAGGTGTCGGCCGTAGGTTACCCGATGAACGTCGACCGGGCGCAGGGCCTCGGGATGGAGGACATCTTTCATTCGCAGCCGCCGGTGAAGAGCCGCGGGTTCATTTCGGGCCAGCGGCCGAGCCGGCTGTTCGACACGATCCTCCACACCGCGCCGATCGCGCGCGGCAATTCGGGCGGTCCTCTTCTCGACGGGTGCGGGCGGGTGATCGGCGTCAACAGCTTCGGCACCGATTCGGACGGCTCCGACGGGGAGTTCTACTTCGCCGTCTCGACCCGCGAGCTGCTGCCCTTCCTTCAGGCGAACGACGTCGAGCCGCGGGTGACCGAACTGCCCTGCCGCAGCCTGGAAGACCTGAACGAGGCCGAGCGGGCCCGGGTCGAGCGCGAGCAGGCGGAAGCGCGCCAGCAGCTCGCCGCCCGAACCGCGGAGGTGCGCGAGGAGCGGGCCCGGATCGAAGCCGAAGCGCGCGAATCGGTCCAGACCGACCGTGAGAACGCAATGGCACTCGCATTCGTGCTTGCCCTGCTCGCCGCCGGCGCCGCATTCGTTGCATGGCAGGCGCGGCAGGAAGGTGAGAGCGGAGAGCGCAAGCTGATGATCGCGGGCACGATCTGTGCGGTCGCGGCGATTGCCGCACTGGCGATCTGGTTCACGCGCCCCGGACTCGACGAAGTCGGCCGGCGCGTCGCCGCCGCGATGGACGAGAGCGGCGACACGCCCGACGCGCCGGGTGCCAGTGCAACCGGTGACGGCATGCTGGTTTGCACCCTCGACCTTTCGCGTAGCCGTATCGTCGGCGCGCCCGACCGCGAGCTCGAATTCTCCTGGCGCGAGGACGGCTGCGTCAACGGCCGGACGCAATACGGCTTCTCCGGCGGCACCTGGTCGCGCGTGCTGGTGCCGGACGAGGAGGACACCGTCTCGATCAACCAGTTCGATCCGGCGACCGGCACGTTCCGCGCGGATCGCTACCTGCTCGGCCGCAGCGCAATGGACGACGCCCGGGAGGCGCGCGACAGGTACACGCCGCCCCAGTGCGGTGCGGACGGCGCGGCGACGGCGCTGGCCGACCTTCAGTCGAGTGTGACCAGCCACCTTCCCGACGCGCCGAACGAGCGGCTCGTCTATTCGTGCGAGGCGAAGCGTTAGCGCCGCGTCCCGGGTCCGACCCGGGTTGCATAGTAGGAAACCGGGTGCTAGGCGCGCGCCAGCCTGGCCGGGGTGGTTTGCTCCGCCCGCATCGGCATGGGTGAAGCACCGCTATTTTCCGGACCTTCAAAGGACGAGAGACGCGTGGAGATTTCCGCCGGTATTCAGGCTAGCCTGTCAGGGCGCTATGCCTCGGCATTGTTCGACCTTGCTGCTGAGCAAGGCACGGTCACGGCCGTCGAATCGGACCTTGCCAAGCTGTCCGAGGCGCTCGCCGAATCGAGCGACATGCGCGCTGCGACCACCAACCCCGAACTCAGCCGCAAGGCGCAGGGCGCGGCCATGGCCGGCGTCGTGAAGCTGCTCGGCCTCAGCGAGCTGACCGGCAACTTCCTCGGCGTGCTCGCCACCAACCGCCGCCTGGCGGAGCTGCCCGCGATCATCCGCGCCTTCCGCGCGATCGCCGCCGCGCAGCGCGGCGAGGTTTCGGCCGAGGTCACCAGCGCCCACGCGCTGACCGACGCGCAGCTCGCGACGCTCAAGGACAAGCTGACCGCGCGCGAGGGGCGCACGGTCAAACTCGAAACGAAGGTCGATTCCGATCTGCTCGGTGGGCTCGTCGTCACCATCGGTTCCAAGCGGATCGACGGCTCGATCCGCACCCGCCTCAATTCTCTTGCCCATGCCATGAAGGGCTGACGCCACAAGGCTTCGAAGGAAGACACGAACATGGAAATCCGCGCCGCAGAAATCTCCAAGGTCATCAAGGACCAGATCGCCAACTTCGGCACCGAAGCCGAAGTCAGCGAAGTCGGCTCCGTCCTTTCGGTCGGTGACGGCATCGCCCGCATCCACGGCCTCGACAAGGTCCAGGCCGGCGAGATGGTCGAATTCGCCAACGGCGTTCAGGGCATGGCGCTCAACCTCGAGGCCGACAACGTCGGCGTCGTGATCTTCGGCTCCGACGCCGAGATCAAGGAAGGCGACACCGTCAAGCGCACCGAGACGATCGTGGACGTGCCGGTCGGCAAGGGGCTGCTCGGCCGCGTGGTCGATGCGCTGGGCAATCCGATCGACGGCAAGGGCCCGATCGAAAGCACCGAACGCCGCCGCGTCGAAGTGAAGGCGCCGGGCATCATTCCGCGCGAATCGGTTTCCGAACCGGTCCAGACCGGCCTCAAGGCGATCGACGCCCTCGTTCCCGTCGGCCGCGGCCAGCGCGAGCTGATCATCGGCGACCGCCAGACGGGCAAGTCGGCCGTCGCGATCGACACCTTCATCAACCAGAAGAACATCAACCAAGGCGACGACGAAGGCAAGAAGCTCTACTGCATCTACGTCGCCGTCGGCCAGAAGCGCTCGACCGTGGCGCAGATCGTGCGCCAGCTCGAAGAGAACGGCGCGATGGAATACTCCATCGTCGTCGCGGCGACCGCTTCGGAGCCGGCCCCGCTGCAGTATCTCGCGCCCTACACCGGCTGCGCGATGGGCGAATTCTTCCGCGACAACGGCATGCACGCCGTGATCGTATACGACGACCTTTCCAAGCAGGCCGTCGCCTACCGCCAGATGTCGCTCCTGCTGCGCCGCCCACCGGGCCGCGAAGCCTATCCGGGCGACGTGTTCTACCTCCACAGCCGCCTGCTCGAGCGCGCGGCGAAGATGAACAAGGCCGAGGGCGGCGGTTCGCTGACCGCGCTGCCGATCATTGAGACGCAGGCGGGCGACGTGTCGGCCTACATCCCGACCAACGTGATTTCGATCACCGACGGGCAGATCTTCCTCGAGACCGGCCTGTTCTACCAGGGCATCCGCCCCGCCATCAACGTCGGCCTCTCGGTGTCGCGTGTGGACGGCGCCGCGCAGACGAAGGCGATGAAGAAGGTCTCCGGCTCGATCAAGCTGGAGCTCGCGCAGTACCGCGAGATGGCGGCCTTCGCGCAGTTCGGCTCGGACCTCGACGCGGCGACGCAGAAGCTACTCAACCGCGGTGCGCGCCTGACCGAGCTGCTCAAGCAGCCGCAGTTCAGCCCGATGCCGTTCGAGGAGCAGACCGTGTCGATCTTCGCCGGCACCAACGGCTATCTCGACGCAATCCCGACCGACCGGGTGACCGAGTACGAAGCGGCAATGCTGAGCTACATGCGCAGCGAACATGCCGACGTGCTCAAGGACATCCGCGAAAGCGGCAAGTTCGAGGACGATGTGAAGAACCGCACGGTGAAGGCGCTCGACACCTTCGCCAAGCAGTTCGCTTAAGGACCGAGGCGAGTAACCCCACCTTGTCATCCCCGCGAAAGCGGGGATCCAGGGACCAAACTTCGACCATGGATTCCCGCTTTCGCGGGAATGACAGACAGGGAAACGGAGAACCGGAAGAGTGGCTTCACTCAAGGAACTCAAGGGCCGGATCAACTCGGTCAAGTCGACCCAGAAGATCACCAAGGCCAAGCAGATGGTCGCGGCGGCGAAGCTGCGCAAGGCGCAGGCCGCGGCGGAAGCTGCGCGTCCTTATGCCGAGCGGCTGTCCGCGGTCATGGCCTCGCTCGCTGCCAAGGTCGGCGGCAGCGACAGCGCGCCTCGTCTGCTGGCCGGCACCGGTAGCGACGAGCGCCACCTGCTGGTCGTGGTCAACACCGACAAGGGCCTGTGCGGCGGTCTCAACGCCAACGTGGTCAAGGCCGCGAAGGTCAAGGCGCGCGCGCTGATCGCCGAGGGCAAGGACGTTACGTTCTACCTCGTGGGCAAAAAGGGCCGCGCGCCGATCAAGCGCGACTATGCCGACCGCATCGAGCAGAACTTCGACACCAGCACCGTGCGCGATCCGGGCTTCGGGGAAGCCGAAGCGATCGCCGACGAGCTGATCGCGATGTACGAGGCGGGCAAGTTCGACGTCGCACACCTCGTCTATCCGGTGTTCAAGTCCGCGCTGGCGCAGGACCCGACCGTGCAGCAGCTGATCCCCGTCCCCGCCCCGCGTGCGGAAGCAGAGTCGTCCGCTGCCGAGGCGGTGGTCGAATACGAGCCCGACGAGGAAGCGATCCTCGAGGAACTGCTGCCGCGTTACGTCAAGACGCAGGTGTTCGGCGCGCTGCTGGAAATCGCGGCGTCCGAGCAAGGCGCGTCGATGACCGCGATGGACAACGCGACCCGTAACGCAGGCGAGCTGATCAACAAGCTCACCATCCAGTACAACCGCAGCCGTCAGGCAGCGATCACCACCGAACTCATCGAAATCATCGCCGGCGCGGAAGCGCTCTGAGGTTACAAGCTACCGGAACCCCTATCGTGAAAAAGATCGCTCTCCTTCTCCCCGTCCTCGCTCTCGCCGCCTGCGGCCAGGAACCGGCGCCCGAGCCGGCGCCGACGCAGACCCCGACTGCGCCCGCTACGCCGTCGCTGCCCGCACCTGACCAGGAGCTCTTCACCGAGCTGCTGGCCGAGGCGTGCCCCGAGCTTGCCCCGGTTAACACTGCCGTCTGCAAGCGCGCCGGCTTCGGCTCGAGCGACGTGATCTGCGAATACGGTCTCGGCGAAGACGAATACCTCCGCAACAAGGCGAAGCTTACCCCGGGCGAAGGCGAGTGGGTGCTCGCCGATCCCGAAAACGTTTGCGCCCGATAACCCGCTAGGCAGGACAGACATCATGGCCACCGCACCTGTACTCAACCAGACCACGACCGGCACCATCAGCCAGGTCATCGGCGCCGTCGTCGACGTGACCTTCGAAGGCGAGTTGCCGGCGATCCTCACTGCGCTCGAGACGAAGAACGGCGACAACACGCTGGTGCTCGAGGTTGCGCAGCATCTCGGCGAGAACACCGTCCGTACGATCGCGATGGACGGCACCGACGGTCTCGTCCGCGGCCAGGAAGTGGTCAGCACCGGCGCGCAGATCTCGGTCCCCGTGGGCCCCAAGACGCTCGGCCGCATCATGAACGTCGTCGGCGAGCCGATCGACGAGCGCGGTCCGATCGGTGCCGAACAGCGCGCGCCGATCCACGCCGAGGCTCCGCTGTTCGTCGACCAGTCGACCGAAGCGGCGATCCTTGTCACCGGCATCAAGGTCATCGACCTGCTCGCGCCTTACGCCAAGGGCGGCAAGATCGGCCTGTTCGGCGGCGCCGGCGTGGGCAAGACCGTGCTGATTCAGGAGCTCATCAACAACATCGCCAAGGGCCACGGCGGCGTCTCCGTCTTCGCCGGCGTGGGTGAGCGTACCCGCGAGGGCAACGACCTCTACCACGAGTTCCTCGACGCGGGCGTCATCGCCAAGGACGCCGAAGGCAACGCGACCAGCGAAGGTTCCAAGGTGGCCCTCGTGTTCGGCCAGATGAATGAGCCTCCGGGCGCCCGCGCCCGCGTCGCGCTGTCGGGCCTGACCATGGCCGAGTACTTCCGCGACCAGGAAGGGCAGGACGTGCTGTTCTTCGTCGACAACATCTTCCGCTTCACCCAGGCGGGTTCGGAAGTGTCGGCGCTGCTCGGCCGTATTCCTTCGGCGGTGGGCTACCAGCCGACCCTGTCGACCGACATGGGCAACCTGCAGGAACGCATCACCTCGACCACCAAGGGCTCGATCACCTCGGTCCAGGCGATCTACGTGCCGGCGGACGACCTTACCGACCCTGCCCCGGCGACCTCGTTCGCCCACTTGGACGCCACGACCACGCTGAGCCGCGCGATCTCCGAGCTGGGCATCTACCCGGCCGTGGACCCGCTCGACTCGACCAGCCGCGTGCTGGAGCCGCGCGTCGTCGGCCAGGAGCACTACGAGACCGCCCGTAAGGTTCAGGAAACGCTGCAGAAGTACAAGTCGCTGCAGGACATCATCGCGATCCTCGGCATGGACGAGCTGTCGGAAGAGGACAAGCTGACCGTCGCCCGCGCGCGCAAGATCCAGCGCTTCCTCTCGCAGCCGTTCCACGTCGCCGAGGTGTTCACCAACATCCCGGGCGAGTTCGTGCAGCTCGAAGACACGATCAAGTCGTTCAAGGCGGTCGTCGAGGGCGAGTACGACCACCTGCCCGAAGCCGCCTTCTACATGGTCGGCGGCATCGACCAGGCGGTTGCCAAGGCGAAGAAGCTGGCCGACGAGGCGTAACGAAATGGCTCTCTCCCCTTGAGGGGAGAGGGTTGGGAGAGGGGGATTCGCGCTACACCCCCTCTCAACTCCGACTGGCCGCTACCGCGGCAAGTCTGCGTATCTCTCCCCTGAAGGGGAGAGAGGTATGAGGTAGACGATGGCACTGCATTTCGAACTCGTGACCCCGGCAAAGCTCGTCCGCAGCGAGGACGTCCACATGGTCGTCGTTCCCGGCGCGGAAGGCGAATTCGGCGTGCTGGAAGGCCACGCGCCGTTCATGTCGACGATCCGCGACGGCGCGGTGCAGGTCTACAAGACCGAAGGCGCCGCGCCGGAGGAGATCCAGGTTCGCGGCGGGTTCGCCGAAGTGGGCGAGAACGGCCTGACCGTGCTGGCGGAGCACGTCGAAGGCTGACGGCCTTCGTAGGCTCGGCATCGAAGGGGCGGCTGCGAGGCCGCCCTTTTTGTGTCCTTCGCATCGCCGCCATAGCGCATACCTCTCGGCGCGCGCGGCAAACGCTCCACGCTATCGTTAATGCCGGCGTCACAATCGCCCGCTCATGCGATTAACGTGATTTCCACCTTGCCCTTCCGACTGGCTCTGCTCTCCGCAATCCTCCTTGCGCTCGCCGGATGCGGGCCGCGGGTGGACATCCACTACATTCCGACGCCCGAACCGGTGGTCGAGGCCATGCTGGAGATGGCCGAGATCGAGGAGGGGGACGTTCTGTACGATCTCGGCTCCGGCGACGGGCGCATTCCGATCACGGCTGCGAAGCGGTTCGGCGTCCGCGCGGTGGGGATCGAGATCGACCCGCAACTCATCAGGATCGCGCGCCGGAATGCCGAGGAGGCGGGCGTCTCGCACCTGGTCGAATTCCGCGAATCCGACCTGTTCGAGACCGACTTCTCCGATGCCGATGTGGTGACGCTCTACCTCGGCGACATGCTCAACCTGCGCCTGCGCCCGCGGCTGCTCGAGCAACTCGAGCCCGGCGCGCGCGTGGTGAGCCACGACTTCAACATGGGCGACTGGACGCCCGAGGAACGCCGTGTCGTCGCGAACCGCCCGGTCTACAAGTGGACGGTGCCGCAGACCTTCATTCCCGGCTTCGGCGGCGTGGACTAGCGCTTCCCGCGCGTCGGCGCGTGAAAGTCCGGCGGCTTGTCCGCGATCCATTCGAGAAACTTCGCGATTGCCGCATCGGCGCGCAGGCGCTCGCGATCGTCTCCGATCCGTGCGAGCTCGGCGTTGGTGAAGTTGGCGTGGATCGCGCGGTGGCAGATCGGGTGAACCGGGACCGTGGCGCGGCCCTTCTTGGCCTTGGGCACCGGATGGTGCCACTGGAGCCGGCTGGCGATCGGGCGGCCGCAGAGCCAGCAGGTGAGGGGCTCCTCCGTCACCTCGTCCGTCCGGCTCGAGAGCAGCGCGCTACTTGCCCTTCTCGGCCTTCTCCGCTTTCTTCTTCTTCATCGCGTCGTGGAACCGGTCGGCCCAGCCGGGCTTCACCAGTTGCTCCCCGCGGACCATGCGCAGCTCGCCGTCGGCGACGTCGCGGCTGACCGCGCTGCCGGCGGCCACGATCGCATCCGCGCCGATCTTCACCGGCGCGATCAGCGCGCTGTTCGAGCCGATGAAGGCGCGCGGGCCGATCACGGTCTTGTACTTGAAGTACCCGTCGTAATTGCAGGTGATCGTGCCAGCGCCGATGTTGGCGCCGGGCCCGACTTCGGCATCCCCAAGGTAGGTCAGGTGGTTGGCCTTGGCCCCCTCGCCCAGCACCGCCTTCTTCATCTCGACGAAGTTGCCGACCTTGCTGCCCTTCTCCATCACCGCGCCCGGGCGGAGGCGCGCGAAGGGGCCGACCTCGCAGCCGGGCCCGATCTCGGCACCCTCGATGTGCGAGAACGCCCGAATGGTGGCGCCGTCGGCGACTTTGGCGCCGGGGCCGAAGACGACGTTGGGCTCGATCGTCACGTCCCGGCCGATCTCCGTGTCCCAACTGAAGAACACCGTCTCCGGCGCGCGGAGCGAAGCGCCGTTCGTCATCGCCTCCTCGCGCTTCAGTTCCTGCCACTGCGCCTCGGCCTGGGCGAGCTCGGCGCGGCTGTTGATGCCCTGTACCTCCGCCTCGCCGGTTTCGACCACCGATACTTGCAGGCCTTCGGCGATTGCATTGGTCGCGACGTCGGGCAGGTAGTACTCGCCTTGTGCGTTGTCGTTGCCCACGCTTTCGAGCAAACGCCACAAATCGTCGCTATGGGCGACGATGACGCCCGAATTGCACAGATCGACCGCCCGTTCTTCGTCGGTCGCATCCTTGAACTCGACCATTTTGCGCACCGTGCCGGCTTCGTCGGCAATAATCCGCCCGTAGGAAAGCGGATCGGCCGGGCGAAAGCCCAGCACAGCGACACGCGCGTCGCCTTCGAGCACTGCGGCGAGCCGTCGCACGGTCTCCGCTTTGACCATCGGGCAGTCACCGAAGCAGACCATGATCAGCCCGCTGTAATCGGCCAACGCCGTCTTCGCCTGTAACGCCGCATGCGCGGTGCCAAGCTGCGGCTCCTGCAAGGCGACGGTTATACTATGCGCCGCAAGCGCCTGCCGGAGTTGCTCGTGCCGGTCGCCCGCGACCACCACCGTGTGCGTCGGTGTGAGTTCCGCAAGGTTCGCCAACAAGTGCTCCAGCATCGGCCGACCGGCAATCGGGTGGAGGACCTTGTGCAGGTCCGACTTCATGCGGGTGCCCTTGCCCGCGGCGAGGATGATCGTGGCAAACTCTCTCATGCGCGCGGCCATGCCAGCAAACGCTTGCGGTTTGAAGAACCATCCGTCAGGTCGTGCCGCATGGCGGATTTCCCCTTCGACGTGGTCGGCTTCGATCTGGACGGCACACTGCTGGAGACGCACCGCGATCTCGGCGCCGCGGTCAATCATGCGCTCGCGCTCGGCGGCTTCGCCAGCGTCCCGGCCGACAGCGCCAAGGACCTGATCGGCGGCGGCGCCAAGATCATGCTCAAGCGCGCGATCGACGATCAGGGCGGCCTGCCCGACGACGAATTCCACAAGCTCTACAAGCAGACGCTCGCGTTCTACGGCGACAACCATGCCGTCCATACGCAGCCCTATCCGGGCGCGGTCGAAATGCTCGACGAGCTGGCGGCACGCGGCGTGCGGGTGGGCGTGGTGACCAACAAGTTCGAACATTTCGCCCGCGCCATCCTCGGCACGCTGGAGCTGGTCGACCGGTTCGACTGCGTCATCGGCGGCGACACCATGGGCAAAGGGCGCGCCAAGCCGGCGCCGGACCCGATCCTGCACGCCCGCGAATGCTGCGGCGGCGGACGCATGGTTTATGTCGGCGACAGTTCCTACGACGTGCGCGCCGCCCGCGCGGCAGAAGTGCCGGTGATCGCCGCCTGCTACGGCTACTGCGACAAGCCGCGCGAGGAGCTGGGCGCGGATGCGATGATCGATTCGCTGGGCGAGTTGATCCCGGTGCTGGAGAAGCTCTGAGTCCCAGAAGGCTGGGACCTCGTGCCATCGGCCGAATCGCCGGCGGCCTGAGGCCCCAGCCTGCGCTGGGGCTCGGGATGGGCATAGAGCGTCTGACCTTACGGCATTGCGCCCGATCGCACGCGCAGTTGCATCGCCGCGCGGAACCTGTCACCCCGCGCTCGGATTGACGCACACGTAAGGCCCCAGCAGGCCGCGAGGAGGACATGCCATGACCATTTCGTTCAAGGACAAGGTTGCCATCGTCACCGGGGCCGGCGGCGGCCTGGGGCGCGAGTACGCGCTCGAGCTCGGCCGGCGCGGCGCGAAAGTGGTGGTCAACGACCTCGGCGGTTCGCGCGACGGCACCGGCTCGTCCGATGCGGCGGCGCAGGTGGTCGAGGAGATCGAGAGGGCTGGCGGCGAGGCAATCGCCAACGGCGCCTCGGTCACCGAATACGAGCAGATGGAAAAGATGGTCGCCGACGCCAAGCAGAAGTGGGGCGGCGTGCACATCTTGATCAACAACGCCGGCGTGCTGCGCGACAAGACTTTCGCCAAGATGGAACCGGCGGACTTCGAATTCGTGGTCAAGGTCCACCTGACCGGTTCCGCCTTCGCCACCAAGGCCTGCTGGGAAACGTTCCGTGAGCAGGCTTACGGCCGTGTGTTGATGACCGCGAGTTCGACCGGCCTGTTCGGCAACTTCGGCCAGGCGAACTACGGCGCGGCCAAGCTCGGGCTCGCGGGCCTGACCAAGACGCTCCAGCTCGAAGGCGCGAAGTACAACATCAAGGTCAACACGCTTAGCCCGGTCGCCGGCACGCGCATGACCGAGGACCTCTTCCCCGAAGAGGCGTTCAAGCTGTTCGACCCGGTCAACGTCGTGCCCGCCGCGCTCTTCCTGGTGAGCGAGGATGCCCCGACGAACGCCATCGTCGGCGCGGGCGCAGGCGGCTTCCACTCGGCCTGGGTGATGATGAACGACGCCGTCTGGCTGAAGGAAGAAGACCGCACGGTCGAAGGCTTCGCCGCCAACTGGGACAAGATCGGCGCGATGAGCAACCTTCACGCCCCGCAGTCCGGCGCGGAGCAGTCCGCGGCGATCCTCAAGGCGATGCAGCGTGTCCTCGGCAGCGGCGCGGCTCCCTCGTCCGCGCGCGACTGATTCCACGCTGTATTGACACAGTAATACACTAGGCATAGCTTCTCCCCTTCACAGGGGAGGAGTATGCCGATGTATACCGAAGACGACCTGCGGGGCGCGGTTGCCAGCGGGGCGCTGAGCGCCGCCGCGGCCGAGGCCCTGCGCAATCACGTGCGCGGCATGCGCAGCGCGCCTCAGGGCGACGAAGAGCACTTCCGCCTGCTCAACAGCTTCAACGACATCTTCGTGACTATAGCGGCGGTTCTGCTGCTGGTGGCGATGGCCGGGATCGGCCAGGCGATCACTCCAGCGCTAGATGGTCCACCACCCTTCTCCGGCGTTCTGATCGCCGGTGCGGCATGGATGATGGCCGAGTTCTTCACCCGCAAGCGGCGCATGGCGCTGCCGAGCATCGTGCTGCTGCTCGCTTTCGTTGGCGGGGTGTTCGAGGCGCTGGTCGGCTTCGTGGTCCTGGCGTTCCAGGCGAACGACGCGAACGAATCGCTGATCGCGGTCCTGATCGCCGGCTGCGCGCTGGTTACCGCGGGCGCGGCCTGGGTGCACTGGCGCCGGTTCATGGTCCCGATCACGGTCGCGGCGGGTGCGGGCGCGATCGCCGGCACCGTGATCGCTCTCGTCATCGCGGTCATCGGCCCCGACAATGTCGAGCCCGAAACCGCCCTCATGCCGCTGGTCTTCGCCGCCGGCCTCGCCATCTTCCTCTTCGCGATGCGCTGGGACGCCAGCGACCGCGAGCGGCAGACCCGCCGCAGCGACGTCGCCTTCTGGCTCCACCTGCTCGCAGCACCGATGATCGCGCATCCGCTGTTCTACTGGATCGGCGTGACCGAGGGAGTGAACATCGGCGCAGGTGCAGCGATTGCAGTGCTCGTGGTCTACGTCGCGATGGGTCTGGTGGCGCTCGCGGTCGACAGGCGCGCGCTGCTCGTATCCGCTCTTGCCTACGTGCTGGTGACGCTGACCTGGCTGTTCGACCGCTTCGGCGCGGTGGAGCTCAACGTCGCGCTGACCGCTCTCGTAATCGGCTCCGCCCTGCTCACCCTCTCGGCGTTCTGGACGCCGATCCGCAATGCAGTGGTCCACCAACTCCCGGGCACATTGCAGGCGCGTCTTCCGGTAGCAGGGGCGATCGCGCACGCCTGACCAATGGCGGCGGCCTAGCCCTCCACCGCCTTCACCAGCTTGCGCTCCATCGGGGCGAGCACGCCGGGGAGTTCGTGGCCGCGTTTGAGGACCTGGCCGTGCTCGCCGAACAGGGTCCACATGCCCTGGCGGTTGCGAAGTGCGGGACGTTTTTCGATCCGCGCCTGCGGGCGCTCCGAGGCACGTCGGAAGGCAGCGAAGGTGGCGGCATCGCGGGTAAAGTCCATCGCGTAGTCGCGCCATTCGCCCGCCGCGACCATGCGGCCATAGAGGTCGAGGATCCGTTGCAGTTCCTCGCGTGCGAACCCGATCTGGCCCGGCACGCGGCCAGGAAAGGGAACGATGTTCGGAAGGTCGCCGAGCCCCGCGCCGGCCGCCATCAGCTATCGGTCCCGTTGCGCCTGACGGGTGCGGGCGAGGCGGCCTTGAGTTCGGCCAGTTCCGCGCGGATCGCGGCAAGCTGCGCCTCGAGCTCCTCGATCCGGCGCGCGCCGTTGCTCGCGATTTCCTCGCACGGCTCGTCGCAAGGCGTGCCGTAGGGGATGAATTCCTTGAGCCATTCCTCCGCCGGAACCAGCGTGGAGCGCGCCTTGAGGCCGATCATCGTCGCGCCGTCGGGCACGTCGTCGGTGACGACCGCATTGGCACCGATGCGCGCGCGTTCGCCGAGTACGATCGGGCCGATGACTTGCGCGCCCGAGCCGATGATGACCCCGTCGCGCACGGTCGGGTGGCGCTTGCCGCCCTGCCCGTTGGTCGGGTTCGTGCCGCCGAGAGTGACGCATTGGTAGATCGTCACGTCGTCGCCAATCTCGGCAGTCTCGCCGATCACCGTGAAGCCATGGTCGATGAAAAGGTTGCGCCCGATCTTCGCGCCCGGGTGAATGTCGATCGCCGTCAGCCAGCGTGACAGATGATTGACGAAGCGGGCGAGGAAATAGAGCCGCGCCTGGAACAGCCAGTGCGCGAAGCGGTGGAGGCCCACCGCCCAGACGCCGGGATAGAGCAGGATCTCCCAGCGCGAACGCGGCGCGGGGTCGCGGGCGCGGATCGAGTCGAAATAGGCGACGAGATTGTCCAGCATCCGTACATTTGTCCCACTTGTCGCCCGGCCAGGCAAGCCGGATGCTATTTCGCGGGGTCCAAGCCGAGCTTTCCCTGCTCGGGCCCCTGCACCGCCGCCAGCGCATCGCGCCAGACCGACAGCGTCGCCGCCGCCTTGCGCTCGAGGCTCAGCCGGTCGATCGCCGCGACCAGCCGCTCGACGCCCGCGAAGCTGCGCTCGGCACGCGGTACGAGGTAGGTAAGCGCGCCTTCGCCCAGCGCAAGGCCGCGCCGGGCCGCATGGCTTTCGATCAGCGCCGCGATCATCTCATCGTCGGGCGCACCGATCTCGAGATGAAGCGCTGCCCCGATGCGGCTGCGCAAGTCGGGCAGCGCGATCTCCCACACCTGCGCGCCGCTGACGAGCAGGAGCGGGCGCCCGTCCTCCTGCGCCCGGTTCCAGCGGTGGAACAGTTCGGTTTCGTCGAGCGTGTCGGCAGGGTCGATCGCCTCGCCCTTCCCGGCGCCTTCGAACCAGCGAGCGAGCAGCGACTTGCCGGAGCGCGGCGGGCCGGCGAGGACGGCGGTGCGGAATGGCCATCGCTCAGGATCCCGCAGTGCCTCGGCGACGTGCAAATTCGCGGTGCCGAGGACGATCCGCGCCGGATCGTCCTTGTTCCGCGGCGTCAGCGGAAGAGCGATCTGGGACATCGTCAGCGGCTGATGGAAATGACGTTACCCGATTGCCGCACGGTGAACCCGCGCGCGCGCAAGGCTTCCGCCAGTTGATCCATGCTCCCCGCGTAACCGACCGACATGACCGAGTGGCCGCCGATCGCGGTGCTCGTGACGGCGGCGCTGCGAACACCGGGGGCAGCGCGAACGGCGGCAATCGATGCGTCGAAGGCGCCCGCGTCGGGTGTAGCGAACTGGACGAGATAGGTGGCGACCTGCGCGGCGGCAGGCGGTGTGGCCGCTTCGCCGGGCGCGGTCTCTCCGATCAGCTCCGCCTCGCGCGCTGCGGCGTCCGACCGGTCGCGCGCGAGCGCTGCGCGGCCGAGCTCGATCAGCCGCTGAATCGCGCGGTCGGCCTCCACCGTGCCCAGGTCGAGCGTCGGGTCGGGCCGCAGCTTGCCCTCCGCCAGCGCGCGCTCGAAGATCGCATTGAACCGCAGCACCGCCTGGTCGAGCATCGGTTGCAACTGCTCGGGGCTCTCGGCAGTCAGCGTGAAACTGTCGAGATAGGCGTTGTCCGGGCCGTAGCGCGCAGTGAAGCGCCCCTCGATCGGCCCGCCGGGCCATTTGTAGTCGAGATGGGCGACCGGCACGAGCACATCCGCCGCGCTGAACTGATCGAGCACGTTGCGCCACCAGGTGCGGCTCCGGCGGTCCGTCTGGCCGTAGGTGATGAGCAGCGAATCGCCGCCTGCGCCCGAGGGGCGGACATAATTGATCCTGCTCGATCCCGCCTGGTACTCGGCCCACGCGCGTTGCCAGGGATTGCGCGCTTCGTAGACCATGTATGTACCCGCGGAGCGGGTCACCGGCACGAGCAGCATCGGCGCCGAGCCGGGCCCGCGCCCGCTCGCGCCCAGCAGTGCGCCCGCCCGCCCGCGGTCGAAGGTGACGCCCAGGCGCGCAACGTAGCGGCGGGGGCCGATGTTCTCTTGCTCGATCACGACCGCCGCGACGAGACCTTGCAACTGGCTGTCGGGAATGTCCGGCCCGCCGAGCTTTTCCCACGCCTTGCGCTGCGCTTCGCGCCAGCCCTTCTCGCGCGCATCCTCGGCATTCTCCCCGCGCACGTCGACCTCGACCCCGCCGACCTCTATGTCGCCGCTGCTTGCAACCGGCGCGATGCCGCGGTCACCCTCCACCTGCGCCCACAGCGCCGCCGCGGCTGCAAGCAGCGCGAGCATGGTCGCGGCGGCGATGACGGCCTTGCGGGACAGGCGGGGGAGCGAAAGCGTCTGGAGCATGGGGAAAACTCGCGGCCTTTTGCCGAAAGGGGCGTGGAATTCCAAGCGCGAATGACTAAAGCGAGTGCCCATGTCCGGAAACAACCCGCCTTCAGGGCGCTACACCTACGAACAGGCCGGGGTCTCGATCGACGCCGGCAACGCGCTGGTCAGGGCCATCGGACCGCTGGTCAGGGCAACCGCGCGCCCCGGCGCGGATGGGGAGATCGGCGGATTCGGCGGATTCTTCGATCCGAAGGCCGCCGGCTATGCGGACCCGCTGCTGGTTGCGGCGAACGACGGCGTGGGGACCAAGCTCAAGCTCGCGATCGATCACGACCGGCACGACACCGTCGGTATCGACCTCGTCGCAATGTGTGTCAACGACCTGATCGTGCAGGGCGCCGAGCCGCTGTTCTTCCTCGACTATTTCGCCACCGGCAAGCTCGAGACAGGAGTCGCCGAGCGCGTGATCGCCGGCATTGCCGAGGGCTGCAAGCAGGCGGGTTGTGCGCTGATCGGCGGCGAGACGGCCGAGATGCCGGGCATGTATGCCGCGGGCGACTACGACCTCGCGGGCTTCTGCGTCGGCGCCGTGGAGCGCGGTGAGCAGCTCACCGGCGAGCGCGTCCGGCCCGGGCAGGTCCTGCTCGGCCTCGCGAGTTCGGGCGTCCACTCGAACGGCTATTCGCTCGTGCGCCGGCTGGCCGAGGATATGGGCTGGCGGCTGAACCGCCCCGCCCTGTTCGATCAGGACCGGCTGCTGATCGAAGCGCTGATCGAGCCGACCCGCATCTACGTGAAGAGCCTGCTGCCCGAGATTCGCGCAGGGCGCATCGCCGCCCTCGCGCATATCACCGGGGGCGGCCTGCTCGAGAATATCCCCCGCGTTCTACCCGAGGATGCGCACGCGGTGGTCGATGCCGATGCATGGGAGCAGCCGCGGCTCATGGCGTTCCTTGAGGCGCAGGGCAATATCGAGCCGGGCGAGATGGCGCGCACCTTCAACTGCGGCGTCGGCATGGTCCTGGCGGTCGACGAAGGCGAAGCCGATTCGCTCGCCCACGACCTGACGGCGGCCGGCGAGACCGTGCTGCGCGTCGGCCGGATCGAAGCCGGCGCGCGCGGCTGCACCGTCCGCGGCTCGGCGGGTGTGTGGTCGGCGAAGGAGGACTGGGAGGCACGGCATGTCTCCTGACCCTCTCCCCTCCCGCTTGCGGGAGGGGCCGGGGGTGGGCACGGCGAGACATTCCCACCCCGCTGCGACTAGGCGTCGCTGCGCGCCGCCAAGTCTCGCGCCCCTCCCGCAAGCGGGAGGGGTTGCGTGAAGCGCGCCAAGGTCGCGGTGCTCATCTCGGGCAAGGGCACCAATATGGCCGCCCTGCTCTACGCCAGCCGGCAGGCCGGCGCGGCCTACGAGATCGTCCTCGTCGCCAGCAACGATCCCGAAGCGGAGGGGCTGAGGTTGGCCGAGGCGGAAGGTCTGGCGACCTTCGCGCTGAGCCACCGCGGCATGGCGCGCGCCGATCACGACGCAGCTATGGACCGTGCGGTGCGCGAAGCGGGCGCCGAGTATATCGCGCTGGCCGGCTACATGCGCATTCTCGGCACGGACTTCGTCTCCCGCTGGGAGGGCCGGATGCTCAACATCCATCCCTCGCTGCTGCCGAAATATCCGGGACTGGATACCCATGCGCGCGCGATCGAGGCGGGCGACACCCACGCGGGCGCCTCGGTCCATCTCGTCACCGACGACCTCGACATGGGCGAAGTGCTCGGCCGGGCGGAAGTCGCTATCCTGCCGGGCGACACTCCGGAAACGCTCGCCGAACGGGTGAAGCTCGCCGAACATCAGCTCTACCCGCGTGTCCTGTCCGAGTATGCCGCCCGCCCGTTCGACCCGGACTGGCTCATCGCCCGCGTGCGCGAACGCGCGATGGCGCTGCCCGAGGCGGAGGAGACGCTCAGCCACGGCATGCCCTGCTTCGGCATCGTCAAGGGCAAGAAATTCGCCTGGGTCAGCGTCGATCATCATGGCGACGGTGTCACCGCGCTGCTCGCCAAGATCAGCGGTGCGGACGAACAGGCGCACCTGATCGAGACGGATCCCGCGCGCTATTACCGCCCGCCCTATTTCGGCGATGGATGGATCGGCATCCGCCTCGATCTGGGCGACACCGACTGGGACGCGATAGAGAGCTGGCTCTCGCGTAGCTGGCGTGCGGTCGCGCCGAAGCGGCTCACTGCATTGATGGACGCAGCGGATCAGTTCTGACCACCTGCGGGGGAGCGCGGTTAGTTCGGCTCGATGCCTTGCACCGCCTCGGGCATGAGAATCCGGGCAAGCGCCGGCGAATCCTCACCATAGCTCTGCCAGTGAACGAGCTTCCCGCGCCGTGTCCGCGCACGCCAGAGGGTGTCGTGCGCCAGCCGCTCCTCGCGAGCGGAGGCACGCCCTTTGAGCAGCACGTCGCCCTGGTGCATGACGATCTTCATATCGTGCAGCTTGTAGTCGGGCTCCAGATCGAAGAACCTGCGGGTCGCGGTGGCGACGTTCTCGCGCCCCTCGATCCATTCGCCCCGACTGTCGACGAAGCGGATGCGCTCGTCGAGCAGCGCCTCGACTTGCTCCGCATCGCGCGCGTTCATTGCCGCGAGGTACTGCCTCACGATCTTGATCGGTTCGGGCGTAGGCCAGTCGAACATCGTCACGCTTTCTGCGCCGCCCGGTTCGGACCGGATCCCGTACGCGCACAATTGCGCACGGTCCTGCGGCGGCACGAAGGCGAGCATATCACCCATCCCCGATTCGCGCACAATGTTAATTTTCGTGAACTGCGCCGTCGGCAATCAGCCGACGATCTCGTCCTCGTCGAAGAAGAAATCGATCTCGATCCTGGCGTTCTCTTCGCTGTCCGAACCGTGGACCGTGTTGGCCTCGATGCTTTCCGCGAAGGTCTTGCGGATGGTGCCTTCGGCGGCGTCGGCCGGGTTGGTCGCGCCCATCACGTCGCGATTGCGCTTTACGGCGTCGACGCCCTCGAGCACCTGCACGACCACCGGGCCGCTGGTCATGAACTCGACCAGTTCACCGAAGAAGGGGCGTTCCTTGTGAACCGCGTAGAAGCCCTCGGCCTGCTCGCGGGTCATGCGGATGCGCCTGGAGGCGACGACGCGCAGGCCGGCTTCCTCGAGCATCTTGGTGACCGCGCCGGTCAGGTTGCGGCGGGTGGCGTCGGGCTTGATGATCGAAAAGGTGCGGGTGACCGCCATCAGGTGTTCCTTCGAAGTCGTGAAAGTGCGTGGGAGAATGCGGCGCGCAACTAGCGCCGCGCCGCGCGGGCCGCAAGCCCTGCTCTCTTTCGTCTGGTGCAGTCCCGACCTTCCGGCGCAACCGACCATCCCAGCGGAAGCTGGATCGCTCTCCGCGAGGTCGGAGCGCGCTGCATGCGATCCCGGCTTTTGCTGGGATGGCGATTACCGGAAAGCCTCACCCACCATGAGTTGCGCCGTCGTTCCGCCATCCTTCCGGGTCGCGGTGAAGCTGAAGGTCGCTCCGTCGGGCGCATCGCCGCCGATCATCTGCATCGTGTCGGTGTTCATGTTCAGGCCGATCTCGACGCCCGCCGCCTCGGCCTGCTTGCGGTAGAAGGCGACCATCTCCTCGGGCGAGGCGTCGGACTCCATCGTCACAAGCGCGCCGTTCGCGTCCGCCTGCTCGAACACCGTGTTGGTCGTGACCTTGGCGCCGGGATAGATCGTGAACCCGCGCGGCAGCTCGACCGGCACGTCCGCGCCCGAGCGCATCGTCGCCGTGCCGTCCGCCGTTTCGAGCGTCGCGTTCACCTCGCCGCTCGCCTCGTCGACCTTGTAATGCGCGACCGTGCCGTCCTCGCCCTCGACCGTGCCCGATCCTTCGGAACCGCATCCGGCCAGCAGCAGTGCCGCCATGCCTACCATCGCCAGCCGAACCGCCATCGTCCTCTCCTTCAGCGCCTGCGTTGCCATTTGCCGCCGTCGAGCTCGTAGAACTCGCGCTCGACGTCCTTGCGGCCGTCGAACTTGCGCCAGACATCGCGCGCCGCCTCGCGGCCGCTTTCGTCGAAGAACAGCAACGCTCGCTCAAAGCCTTCGGCTTCGTCGCGCCAAGCGCCATCGGCCACCGCCACCAGCTTCGCATCGTTCTCCGCGGCGCACGTGCGGGAGAGGAGCACCGGCTGATGCGCCGCGTGCGGATCGCCCGCGCGGCCGTGGGCCAGGAACTCGGCCGGCGCAAATTCCCACAGCGCGCTGCCGATCCGGTCGAGGAGATCATCGCTCTTGGCGACCACCAGCATGCGCTGTCCCGCTTTCGCCGCCGCTCGCGCGATCAGCGGCAGGACGCGTTCGACGGGCTGGCCCGGCGCGAGGTAGAACCCGACGCGCACGGCCCGCCCCGCCTCAGCCTTCCAACGTGTCGCGCACGAAGCGGTCGATCAGGCGCGCGCCATATCCGGTTGCGCCCTTGTCCCAGGTCGCGCCGGGCTTGTCGGCCCAGACCATGCCCGCGATGTCGCAGTGGGCCCAGGCGGTGCCCTTCTCGATGAAGCGCTGGAGGAACTGCGCCGCGGTGATCGAACCCGCGGGCCGCGGGCCGACGTTCTTCATGTCGGCGATCTGGCTGTCGATCAGCTTGTCGTACGCCGGATCGAGCGGCAGGCGCCACAGGCGGTCGCCGCTCGCCTTGCCCGCGGTGAGCAGATCATCGGCGAGCGCATCGTCGTTGGCGAAGACCCCTCCGTACTCGCTGCCGAGCGTGATCACCATTGCGCCGGTCAGCGTGGCGAAGTCGACGATCCGCTTGGGCGAGAACTCCTTCTGCGCCCAGTGGAGCGCATCGCACAGCACCAGCCGCCCTTCGGCGTCGGTATTGAGCACTTCGATCGTCTGGCCCGACATCGAGGTGAGAATGTCGCTCGGGCGGATGGCGTTGCCGTCGGGCATGTTCTCGACCAGGCCGACGACGCCGACCACGTTGGCCCTGGCCTTGCGCTTCACGACCGCGAGCATCGCCCCGGCGACCGCACCCGCGCCGCCCATGTCCCACTTCATGTCTTCCATGCCCGCGCCGGGCTTGAGCGAGATGCCGCCGGTGTCGAACGTGACGCCCTTGCCGACGAACACGGTCGGGGCCTCGCTGCCGCCCCCGTTCCACTTGATCGCGAGCAGGCGCGAAGGCTGGGCCGAGCCCTGCCCGACGCCGAGCAGCGCGCCCATGCCGAGCCGGGCCATTTCGTCCTCGTCGAGCACCGTCAGCTCCGCGCCGGTGCCCTTGAAGGCTTCTCTGCACTTCTCGACGAAGCTGACCGGATAGACCTTGTTCGGCGGCTCGGTCACGAGCTGACGAGTGAACTCGACGCCCTCGGCCAGGGCCGCCTCGACGCCCCAGGCCGTCTCCGTCCCCTCCGGCGCGCCAACGGCGACGACGGTCTCCAGCGAGCGCTTCTGCTCGTCCTTCAGCTTCGTGCGATAGGCGTCGTGACGCCACGCGCGCAGGCGCAGGCCGAGCAGCACAGCCGCCGCCTGTTCGGCCGAAAGCTCGCTGTCGGTGAAGTCGACCGCCAAACTTTTCTCGCCCGAAGTCAGGTACTTGGCTGCAAGCGCTGCGCCGGCTTTCTCGAGATTGCCCGGGCGCGCCTCGGCGCCGCTTTCCCCCGCACCGACGATCGCGACGCGAACCACGGCGCCGCCGCGTTCCACGAACCCTTCGAACAGCTCTCCCGCGCGTCCCTTGAACCGCGCCGCCTTCGCGCCTTCGGCCAGTGCGGGCTCGATCCCGCCGGGGAGTTTATCCTGGTCGGCGACATACGCGACAAGCCGCGTTCCTTCGGGGAGAGCGGGGGAAAATTCGATCTTCATGGAAACTCCGCGGAATTTGCTCAGACGGGGCGCTCGGGCGCGTGGCTGCGCCGGGCCGTTCGATGGCGATTGCGATTAGGCTCGACCGATGCGATAGGCAACCCATGCTCCCCGCCCCGTCGAACGCGCTGCAGGCCGATCAACGCCGTTTGGACCGGGCGGCCTGGAGGGCCGGCGCTGCCGGTCTTGCGTGGTTGATCGCGCTGGCGCCGTCCTACGCCGCGGCGCAGGACGGTGACGCGGTGATCGATGCGGATCTGGAACAGCCCGAGGAGCGTCAGCCGCCGGATCTTTCCACGCCTCTGCCGCCGCTCGACACCAGCGGCGATCCCGAGGCGCCTGCAAGTGAGGACGAGATCGCGTTCGAAGCGGACACGCTGTCCTACGATTCGAACGGCGATACGGTCACCGCCACCGGCAATGTGGTGTTGCGCAATGCCGACAGGTCCGTGCGGGCAGACCAGGTCACCTGGAACAGTGCCACCGGGCAGATCGTCGGCGCGGGCAACGTCCGCTTCGTCGACGAGGAAGGAAACCAGCTCTACACGGAGCGGATCGAGCTGACTGACGAGTTCGAGGCCGGCGCGATGGAGGACCTGCTGCTCGCTCTGCGCGAGGGCGGCCGGCTCGCGGCGCGCGAAGGGCAGCGGGGCGAGGACGGCACCGTCATCCTCTCCAGCGCAGCCTATACCGCCTGCGCGATCACCGATGCCGAGGGCTGCCCGAAGAACCCGAGCTGGCGCATCACCGCCGACCGGGTGGTCTATGATCCGGACGAGAATCGCGTCCGCTTCTCCGGCGCTTTCCTCGAAATCTTCGGCGCTCGCCTGCTGCCTCTCCCGGGGCTCGCGGTACGTACCGACGGCAAGGCGGTTTCGGGCTTCCTCGTGCCGGACCTGCGCTTTTCGGAATCGAACGGCGTCGAGATCAGCGGCAGCTACCTTTGGCGCATCGCCGACAACAAGGATCTGACGCTCGGCGCCCACGTCTTCACCGAGGCCCCTCCCATGGTCTCCGCACAATGGCGCCATCTGACGGGCAAGGGCGCCTACCAGATCACCGGCTATGCCACCCACAGCAGCCGCATCTCGGACATCACCGGCGACCCGATCACGGAAAAGGACCCGCGCGGCTACCTGTTCGCCAACGGCAAGTTCCAGTTCGACCCGCATTGGAGCCTGACCGGCTCGATCCGGCTTGCGAGCGACCGCACATTCCTGCGCCGCTACGACATCAGCCGCGACGACCGGCTGCGCTCGACCGTCAATCTCGAGCGGATCGACGACGATTCCTACCTCTCCATCGCCGGCTGGGCGACGCAGACGCTGCGCCTCGGCGAGCCGCAGGGCCAGGTGCCGGTGGCGCTGCCGGTGATCGATTACCGGCGGCGCTTTTCCGATCCCCTGGGCATAGGCGGCAAGCTCGAGCTGCAGCTCAATTCGCTCGCGATTGCCCGCGACGAGGGGCAGGACACGCAACGCGCCTTCGCCGGCGCGCGGTGGGACCTGAAGCGTATCACCGCACTTGGTCAGGTCGTGACGCTGACCGGTCTCGTGCGCGGTGACGTCTACCACAGCGACGAGAACGGGCTTACGGAAACCGCCATCTATCGGGGCAATCCCGGCTGGGAGACGCGCGGCATCGCGGTGGCCGCGATCGACGTCGAATGGCCGTTCGTCGGCAAAGCCTTCGGCGGAACGCAGGTCTTCACTCCGCGGGTCCAGTTCGCCGCCAGCCCGCCGATCCGCAACCTCGCCGTGCCCAACGAGGACGCGCGGGCCATCGACCTGGAAGATTCCAACCTTTTCGCACTCAACCGCTTCCCCGGCTACGACCGCGTGGAAGACGGCGCTCGCGTGACCTACGGCTTCGACTGGGAACTGCAGGTGCCCGACTGGCGAGTGAAGACGACGGTGGGCCAGAGCTACCGCTTCGACAAGGATCCTGGCGTGCTCATCGATGGCACCGGCCTTAGCGAACGAGTATCGGACTTCGTCGGCCGCACCGAGGTGCGTTACCGCGACTTCGTCAAGTTCACGCACCGCTTCCGGCTCGACAAGGACAGCTTCGCGATGCGCCGCAACGAACTCGATGCGACGGTCGGCAGCAGGCGGACCTATGCCGAAATCGGCTACCTCAGGTTCGATCGCGACATCGCCGAAGGGATCGAGGACCTTCAGGACCGTGAGGAACTGCGCCTCGCCACCCGCGTCGCTTTCGCCCGCTACTGGTCGGTCTTCGGCTCCGGCGTGTTCAACCTCACCGACCGGGAGGAGGATCCGACGCTGACCTCCGACGGGTTCGACCCGGTCCGCACGCGCCTGGGCGTGGCCTACCAGGACGATTGTCTCGAGCTCGGTCTCACCTGGCGGCGCGACTATACCGATGCCGGCGACGCGCAGCGCGGCGACACGTTCCAGCTCTACTTCGCGCTGCGCAACCTCGGTTTCCGCTGAGGCAACCGCGCGAGAGAACCATCGCGATTGGCAGCGCGACGCAAGTGCGCTATCCGCGCGATCACTCAGCTTTGGTTAAGCCGTCGCCGGCCATGTGCCGCAAGCGACCGCGGGTGCCGTGGATGGCGCCGAAAATGGGATTTGCAGGTGATCGAATACAAGTTTTCCAAGCTGCTCGCGGGCATTGCCGCACTGGGTCTCGCTGCGGGGCCGGTCGCGCTCCAGGCGCAGGCTGCCAACCCGCTCAACATTCCTGAGGATGCCGCCTTCCTGGGCGAAGGCGATCCCAATGTGCGCACGGCGACGGCAGTGGTGAACGGCTCGGTGATCACCGGGACCGACATCGAACAGCGGGTAGCCCTGCTTCTCGGCGCCAGCGGGAACGAGCTTTCGCCGGAGCAGCTCCAGGCTGCGCGCATGCAGATCCTGCGCAACCTGATCGACGAAACGCTGCAGATTCAGGCCGCGACCGCGCAGGAAATGCCGGTCACCGATCAGGAGGTCGAGGCGCAGTATGCCGAAATCGCCCAACGCAACGGTCAGAGCGTCGAGGGGATGAACCAGGCGCTGGTCGCGATGGGCTCCTCGCCTGCCTCGCTCAAGCGCCAGCTCCGGGCGGAGATCGCCTGGCAGCGTCTCCTCAGCCGCAATGTCGCCCCGTTCATCAACGTATCGCACGAAGAAGTGACCGACGTGCTCGCGCGCATGGAAGCCGACCGTGGAACGATGGAATACAGGATTGGCGAGATATATCTCGAGGCGACGCCTGAAAACCGTGAAGCTGTGCTCCAGAACGCCACCCGCATCGTCGAGCAGCTCCAGCGCGGGGCGGACTTCTCCGTCTATGCGCGGCAGTTTTCCGACGCATCGACGGCGGCGGCGGGCGGCGATCTCGGTTTCGTCCGACTGGAGACGCTGCCCGACGAGATGGCTGCGGTCGCGCGCGAGATGGAGCCCGGCCAGCTCGTCGGTCCGTTCGAGATTCCGGGCGGCTTCGAGATTCTCTACCTCATCGACAGGCGCCAGGTTGGCATGGCCGATCCGCGCAATGCCGTCCTGAGCCTGAAGCAGATCTCGATCGCGTTCCCGGCGGATACGACCGAAGCGCAAGCCGCCGCCCGGGTCGAGCAGTTCAACACCGCGATCGCCGGCATGCGCGGATGCGGCGACGCCGAACGCGTCGCCTCCGAAATTGGCGCAGAGGTGGTAACGAACAACGGCATGCGCGTGGCACAGCTGCCCCAGCAATTGCAGCAGACGATCCTCAACCTGCAGGTCGGTCAGTCAACACCGCCCTTCGGGTCCATCGATGATGGTGTACGCGTGCTCCTGCTCTGCGGACGCGACGATCCGCAGACCGAAGGCAGCCCGAGCTTCGACCGGATCATGAGTCAGATCGAGGACGACCGTATCGCCAAGCGGGCCCAGAGCTATCTGCGCGACCTGCGCAACGACGCCTTCATCGAGTACAATTGACCGGTACGCCTCTCGCGCTGTCGCTCGGCGATCCCGCGGGCATCGGACCCGAAACGATCGCCGAGGCGTGGGCGCGACGCGAAGAGGAGCAGCTTCCGGTATTCCTGGTGACCGGCGGCGCGAGCTTGCTGCGCACCGCCGCTGCGTCGCGCGGGATCGATCTGCCGGTGGAGACCATCGCCGACCCGCAGGAGGCTGCCGCGGTATTCGCCCGCGCTCTGCCGGTGCTTGGTACCGAAGACGGCGAATGGGCGCCCGGTGCGCCGGGGAAAGATGGCGCACGACTCGCCCTCGCCTCGCTGGAGGCGGCGACGCGGCTCGCGGTTTCGGGTTCCGCCGCTGCCGTCGTCACCGGGCCGATTGCGAAAGGGCGGCTCGCAGAGACGGGCTTCACGCATCCGGGGCAAACCGAATATGTCGCGGCCGCCTGCGGCGTGGAGGCGCAGGACGCCGTGATGATGCTCGCCGGGCCGCAACTGCGTGCCGTTCCGCTGACCGTCCACGTCGCGCTGGCCGAGGTGCCGCGCCTGCTCACCCCCGAGCTGATCGTCCGCCGCGCCCGCATTGTCGCCGCCGCGCTTGAACGCGATTTCGGGCTACTGCGGCCGCGGCTGGCCGTTGCCGGCCTCAATCCCCATGCCGGGGAGGATGGCAAGTTCGGCGACGAGGAAGCGCGGGTGATCGCCCCTGCCGTCGCGATGCTCCAGGCAGAAGGGATCGAAGCCACGGGTCCACATCCGGCCGACGCGCTGTTCACACCACGCGGTCGGGCCCGCTTCGACGTGGCGCTGGCGATGTACCACGATCAGGCGCTGATTCCGCTCAAGGCGCTCGATTTCGATGAAGGCGTCAACGTCACACTCGGGCTGCCGATCGTCCGCACCAGCCCCGACCACGGCACAGCTTTCGACATCGCGGGCAAGGGCCTCGCCGATCCGGGCGCCACGATCGCGGCAATCCGCATGGCCGGCGAATGCGCCGCGCGGCGGACGGCCGGTCGGAACCTGTAAGCGCTGACATCTCGGTCATCCCAGTGAACGCCGGGATCGGGTGCAGCAACGTACGACCTGGCGGCCAGCGATCCGGCTTTGCCGGGATGGCGACATGAACATTCGCATCGAAACCCCTTCGACAAGCTCCGGCCGAACGAGCTAGGGAACGCGGAAGATGGCCGACCTCCCCCCCTTACGCGAAGTGATCGCAAGGCACGGCCTCAGCGCGTCCAAGGCACTGGGGCAGAATTTCCTGCTCGACGCGCAACTGCTCGACCGGATCACCGCCGTTCCAGGCGATCTGCACGACAGAGCCGTGCTCGAGATCGGACCCGGCCCCGGCGGCCTCACACGCGCGCTGCTCAAGGCCGGCGCGCGGGTCACGGCGATCGAGATGGACCGCCGTTGTCTCCCAGCCCTGGCCGAACTCGAGATCGCCTTCCCGGGCCGGCTGCGAGTGATCGAGGGCGATGCGATGAAGCTCGACCATGATGCGATCATGGGCGAACCCTATGCGGCCGTCGCCAACCTGCCCTACAACGTCGGCACCGCGCTGTTCACCGGGTGGCTCTCGGCCGAGGAATGGCCACCGCGCTGGACCAGCCTGACGCTGATGTTCCAGCAGGAGGTCGCACAGCGGATCGTCGCGCAGCCGGGTACCGACGCTTACGGCCGCCTGGCGGTACTCACCCAGTGGCGGTCTACTGCGCGCCTCGCGATGAAGGTCCACCGCAGCGCATTCACCCCGTCGCCCAAGGTGATGAGCGCCATCGTCCATCTCGAACCCGCCGCTATGCCCGACGGTGTCTCCCCACGCGTTCTGGAGCGCGTGACCGAAGCCGCCTTCGGCCAACGCCGCAAGATGCTCCGCCAGAGCCTCAAGGGCATACCCGGTGCGCTGGGGACGCTGGAAGCGCTTGCCATCGACCCGCAGCGACGGGCCGAGACGTTGAGCGTCGCGGAGTTCGTGGCGGTGGCGCGCGAACTGTCGTGACGTCGGTTGTGAACACCTCCACCGGGCCGCACGAGATATCCATGCTCGAACGCCTTCGCATGCGCTTTCCGATCGTCCAGGCACCCATGGCCGGGGTCTCCACACCCGACCTCGCCGCCGCGGTTTCCGAGGCAGGCGCCCTGGGGTCCATTGGCGTGGGTGCCACCGATGCCGCGGGCGCCGGAGCCATGATCCGGGAGGTCCGTGCACGAACAGGAAGATCGTTCAATGTAAACGTCTTCGTCCACGCGCCGCCGCAACGCGATGCTGAGAAGGAGGCTGCATGGTTGTCCGCACTCGCCCCCTTGTTCGAGGCGTTCGGTGCGGAGCCACCCGCCGCGATGCGCGAAATCTATCGCAGCTTCGCCGAAGACGAAGAGATGATGCGAACGCTGGTGGAACTGCGCCCGGCGGTGGTCAGCTTCCACTTTGGCCTGCCTGACGAGGCCCGCGTAAGGGCTTTGCGGGACGCCGGTTGCTTTCTCATCGGGACCGCAACGAACCTGCGGGAGGCGACGGCGGCAAGGGAGGCGGGCATGGACGCGGTCGTCGCCCAAGGGTTCGAGGCCGGCGGTCATCGCGGCATGTTCGATCCCGACGCAACCGACGATTGCCTCGGCACCTTCGCGCTCACGCGGATCCTCGTCCAACAGTCCGGTCTGCCCGTGATCGCCGCTGGCGGTATTATGGACGGATCGGGCATCAGGGCCGCTCTTGACCTGGGCGCTGCTGCCGCTCAACTCGGCACCGCCTTCCTCGCCTGCCCGGAGAGCAGCGCAGATGCGGCTTACCGGCGGGCCCTGTTCAGCCCGGCCGCCCGGCACACGATCATGACCAGCGCCATCTCGGGCCGCCCGGCACGCTGCCTGCGAAACGCCTTCACGGACTGGGAATGCCGCACCGAGCTCGCGCCGCCGGATTATCCGGTCGCATACGATGCCGGAAAGGCGCTTAACGCCGCTGCGAGATCCGCGGGCGAGTACGGATTCGGGGCGCAGTGGGCCGGCCAGGGAGCACCGCTCGCGCGCGCCCTGCCGGCTGCCGAACTCGTGGCGACACTGGCTGAAGAGATCAAATGATCAGGTAGCCGGCGGACATGCACTCTGATGCCTGCGAAACTGCGTCACCATGATCAGGGGCGACATCCGAATCCTGGAACAGCGCCCCTCAGCCGGCTCCGCTTCGTACAAGCCTACCCGCGCTTGGCCACGGCACGCCATTCGTGGAGCAGCGGTTCGGTATAGCCGCTCGGCTGCTCGACGCCTTTGAACACGAGATCGCAGGCGGCGCGGAAGGCAGGTCCGTCCTCGTTGCCGGCGAGCGGTGTGTAGGCCGGATCGCCCGCGTTCTGCGCGTCGACCTTGGCGGCCATCCGGCGCAGGCTGTCCATGACCTGCTCCCGCGTGCAAACGCCGTGGAGTAGCCAGTTGGCCATGTGCTGGCTGGAGATGCGCAGCGTCGCGCGGTCCTCCATCAGGCCGACGTCGTGGATGTCGGGTACCTTCGAGCAGCCGACGCCCTGGTCGATCCAGCGCACGACATAGCCGAGCAGCCCTTGCGCATTGTTGTCGAGCTCCTCGCGCACCTCGCCTTCGGACCAGTTCGTCCCGTCCGCGAGCGGGATCGTCAGCAGGGCGTCCAGCCCCGACGCTTCGCCCAGCTCCCGCTGCGCCGCGAAGACATCGAATTGGTGGTAATGCAGGGCGTGGAGCGTTGCCGCGGTCGGGCTCGGCACCCAGGCGGTGTTCGCGCCGGCTTTCAGGTGACCGATCTTCTGCTCCAGCATATCGCGCATCATATCGGGCGCCGCCCACATGCCCTTGCCGATCTGCGCCTTGCCCGAGAGGCCGCAGGCGAGCCCGATGGCGACGTTGCGCTTCTCGTAGGCATCGAGCCAGGCACTCGATTTCATCGCCCCTTTGCGGATCATCGGCCCGGCCTGCATCGAGGTGTGGATCTCGTCCCCGGTGCGGTCGAGGAAGCCGGTGTTGATGAACACGATCCGGTCTTTCACCGCGCGGATGCAGGCGGCGAGATTGGCACTGGTGCGGCGCTCTTCGTCCATCACCCCGACCTTGATCGTGTGGCGCGGAAGGGCGAGCAGGTCCTCGACCCGGTCGAACAAGTCGTTGGTGAAGGCGCACTCCTCTGGCCCGTGCATCTTCGGCTTCACGATGTAGATGCTGCCCGTGCGACTGTTGCGGCAGGTCGCATGGCCTTCGACGTCGAGCGCGCCGATCGCCGAGGTGAACACCGCGTCGGTCACCCCCTCCGGCGCCTCCGCGCCGCTCGCGAGCCGGACCGCCGGAGTGGTCATCAGATGGCCGACGTTGCGCACGAACAGCAGGCTGCGGCCCGGCAGACTCCGGTCGCTGCCGTCGGGCGCGGTGTAGCGCTTGTCGGGCGCCAGCTTGCGGGTGAGGCGCCGTCCGCCCTTCTCGAAGCTCTCCTCCAGATCGCCGCGGATCACGCCGAGCCAGTTACGGTAGGCCAGCGCCTTGTCCTCGCCGTCGACCGCCGCGACGGAATCCTCGCAGTCGCAGATCGTCGTCAGCGCGGATTCGAGCACGACGTCGGCGATCCCGACCGGATCGTCCTTGCCCACCGGATGCTCGCGATCGACGACGATCTCGATATGCAGCCCGTTGTTGACCAGCAGCGGCCCGCGCTCGGTCCGGCCTGCGAGCTGCGACTGATCAGCGAGCGGGATTTCGCCCGACAGGTCGGTCAGGTTCGCCCAGCTACCCTCCGCCAGCGGCACCGCCTCGTCGAGAAACGCCCGCACCCGCGCGACCACCGCAGCGCCGCGCTCCGGATCGTATCCGCCCGGCTTCGGCGGTGGCGCATCGAGCGCGTCGGTGCCATAGAACGCGTCGTAGAGGCTCCCCCAGCGCGCGTTCGCGGCGTTGAGCAGGAAGCGCGCGTTGAGCACCGGCACCACGAGTTGCGGGCCGGCCATCGTCGCGATCTCGGCATCCACGTCGCGGGTGCCTATCGTGAACGGTTCCGGCTCGGGAACGAGATAGCCGATCTCCTCGAGGAACGCGCGATAAGCGGCCGCGTCGTGCGGCTGCCCCCGCCGCTCGCGGTGCCAGGCGTCGATCTTCGCCTGCAGGTCCTCGCGCTTGGCCAGCAGCGCGCGATTGCGCGGCGCGAGGTCGGCCAGCAGCGCGGCGAACCCGCGCCAGAACGCCTCCACATCGCGCCCGAGCACGGGCAGAACCTCGCGCTCCAGCAAGTCCGCCAACGCGGCATGAACCTCCAACCCGGCCCGTTCGATCGTCTCGGTCATTCGTCCTCACACAATGCGTGGCGCGCGACAAATCCGCGCATTCCTGACAACATCCCGGGGAGGAGGACGAGACGGGCTATGGCCAAGCGCGCCACGGATTGCAACGGGGTTGGACTGACTGCGCGCCCAAGCTAGAGGCAGTTGCGGATGAAACCGGATAACGACAGCGCAGCCATTCTCGAGGCGATCGACCGGCAGGCGATGCTGGAGCAGGTGCAGGCCTGGAGCGCCATCAACACCGGCACCGACAATCTCGATGGGCTGGCGCGGCAGGCCGATGCGCTGGCGGAGGCGTTCTCCGCGTTGCCTGGCAAGATCGCGCTGGTCGATCCCGCCCCCGTCACCGCGATCGCCGCCGACGGGCGCGAGGTCGAACGGCGGTTCGGGCAGCACCTCGTGCTCCGCGTCCGGCCCGAGGCCGAGCGGCGGTTGCTGCTGACCGGCCACATGGACACCGTCTTCCCCGCCGACCATCCGTTCCAAGAACAGCGCTGGATCGACGACGACACGCTCAACGGCCCAGGCCTCGCCGACATGAAGGGTGGGATCGCGGTGATCCTCCACGCGCTCACGGCGTTCGAGGCGAGCGGCGATGCGCACAAGCTCGGCTACGACGTGATGATCAATTCGGACGAGGAGACCGGTTCGCTCGCCTCAGCGCCGCTGATCGAGGAGCTCGCCCGCGGCAAGTATGCGGCGCTGACTTACGAACCCTCCGCCCTGCCCGACGGTACGCTGGCGCACGCCCGCGGCGGTAGCGGCAACTATTCGCTCACCATTACCGGCCGCTCGGCCCATGCCGGGCGCAATCCGGAGGACGGGCGCAACGCGATCGTCGCCGCGGCGGCGCTGGTGCTGGGCCTCAAGCGGCTCCAGAATTCTGAGTGCCCGGTCAATCCAGCGAAGATCGAAGGCGGATCGGCCAACAACGTCGTGCCTGACCACGCCGTGCTGCGGTTCAACATCCGGCCCAAGAGCCCCGATGCGGCGCAAGGCTTCGAAGCCGGTCTCGCCGCGTTGATCGGCGATGTGCAGCAAGCCCACGAAGTCGCGATCCACCGCCACGGCGGCATCACCCGCCCGCCCAAGCCGGTCGACCGCCGAGCGCAGAAGCTGTTCGACCTCGTGCGCGACTGCGGCGCCTCGCTCGGCCAGGAGATCGGCTGGAAATCGACCGGCGGGGTGTGCGACGGCAACAATATCGCCGCCACCGGCGTGCCCGTGGTCGACACCATGGGCGTGCGCGGCGGCGCGATCCATTCGCCGGACGAGTTCCTAATCGTATCCTCGCTCGCCGAACGCGCCGCCCTAAGCGCGCTCGTGCTGCGCCATCTCGCCAACGGAGACCCCATTTGACCTTCGCCCTGCGCGCCGCGCGCACCGACGACCTCGAACCGATCTACGAAATGGCGAAACTCACCGGCGGCGGGTTCACCAACCTGCCGCCCGATCGCGATGCGCTCTCCGCCAAGCTGGACCGCGCAGCCAAGGCCTTCGCGCGCACCGACGACACGCTCGGCGACGATCAGTTCGTGCTCGTGCTCGAAAACACCGCGACCGGCGAGGTGCGCGGCACGTGCCAGCTTTTCACCCAGGTCGGTCAGCAATGGCCGTTCTACTCCTACCGCCTGACGACCCTGACGCAGCACTCGCAGGAACTGAACCGCACGGTGCGCGCGGAACTGCTCAGCCTCGTGACGGATCTGGAGGGATGCAGCGAGGTCGGCGGACTGTTCCTCCATCCGGGGGAGCGCGCGGGCGGCCTGGGCCTGCTGCTGGCGCGCAGCCGCTACCTCTTCATCGCAATGCACCGCCTGCGCTTCGCCGACCGCGTGCTGGCAGAGCTGCGCGGGATCATCGACGAGCGCGGCGGATCGCCCTTCTGGGACGGGGTCGCGGGACGCTTCTTCGGAATGAGCTTCCAGGAAGCCGACTATTTCAATGCGATCAACGGCAACCAGTTCATCGCCGACCTGATGCCGAAGCATCCGGTCTATATCGCGATGCTCGACGACGACGCGCGCAGCGTGATCGGCTTGCCGCACCCCTCGGGCCGTGCGGCGATGAAGATGCTGGAGAACGAGGGCTTCGCCTATGAAGGCTACGTCGACATCTTCGACGGTGGACCGACGATGACCGCCCGGACCGATCAGGTGAAGAGTGTTACCGAGGCGCGCGCGCATCAAATCGAGCGGTGCGATCTCGAGTACGGCGAGCGCGCGATCATCGCGGCTGGCAGGCTGGACAGTTTTCGCTCGGCCTACGGCATGCGCGAAGTCACGCCCGAGGGCACGCTCGCCGTCGACGAGACGGCCGCCAGGGCGCTGCGCGTCGGGCCCGGCGACGAGGTGTGGAGCGTGGCGCGGTAACCTCAAACCCGTTCGGGCTGAGCTTGTCGAAGCCCCGCACTTTCTGCGTGCAACGGACCAAAGCAAGAGCGGCCCTTCGACAGGCTCAGGGCGAACGGAGAATGCCTTTGCTTCAGGAAATCAACTTCGACGGCATCGTCGGCCCGAGCCACAACTACGCGGGCCTCAGCCTCGGCAATATCGCCAGCGCAAGTCACAGGGGTAGCCCCTCGTACCCGCGTGCCGCGGCGCTGCAGGGACTGGCGAAGATGCGCGGCAACATGGCGCGCGGGCTGCCGCAGGGCTTCCTCCTCCCCCTGCCGCGCCCGAACCATGCCCTGCTGGCGCGACTGGCAGTCGACGAGACGGCAGACCGTGCGCTGCTCGCCGCAGCGTGGTCGGCAAGCTCGATGTGGACCGCCAATGCGGCGACCGTCAGCCCCGCGCCCGACACGGCGGATGGGCGCTGCCATCTGACGCCGGCCAACCTTTCGGCCATGCTGCACCGCGCGCAGGAATGGCCCGACACCAAGCGCCAATTGGACGTTGCCTTCGCCGATACGGCGCATTTCGCGATTCACGACACTATCCCGCCGAGTCTCGGCGACGAGGGCGCGGCCAATCACATGCGGTTCTGCGAGGGACACGGCGCGTCCGGCGTCGAAGTGTTCGTCTACGGCCGCCCGGGCGGCAAATTCCCCGCACGCCAGCACGAGCAGGCGAGCCGCGCGGTGGCGCGTCTTCACGGTCTCGATCCCGAGCGCACCGTGTTCATCGAGCAGAACCCGGCGGCGATAGAAGCGGGCGCGTTTCATAACGACGTGGTCGCAGTCGCGAACGAGCGGGTGCTGTTCACGCATGAACAGGCCTTCGCCGACCAGGCCCGCGCCTGCGAGTCGATTCGGGCGAGATTCCCCGCGCTCGAGGTGGTCGAAGTCCCGGCAAGCGCGGTCAGCCTCGAGGAAGCCATTCGCACCTACTTGTTCAACGCACAGCTCCTCACGCTTCCCACCGGCGAGATGGCGCTGATCGTGCCGGAGGAATGCCGCGAAAGCGCAGCAGTGTGGGGCTGGTGCGAGACGATGCTCGCAAGCAACGGCCCTATCCGGCAGGTCATTCCGGTCGATGTGCGACAGTCGATGGCTAATGGAGGCGGTCCGGCTTGCCTGCGGTTGCGGGTGGTCGCCGACCCCGCGACCATCGACCCGCGGTTCCTGCTCGACGAAGCGAAGGCAGAGCAGATCGAGCGCGTGATCGCCGGCGCCTGGCCGGAACAGATCGACCCCGCCGATCTCGGCAACGTGGCACTGGCCCGCGACGTGCGTTCGGCACGCGCGTCCCTTCTTGAAACACTCGGATTATCGGACCTCTAGGGCGCTTGGACGGCGCGCAGGGAACCCCTACTCTCGCAGACCTGTTAACCGCGATGGAGCGCGGAACGTCGCTCACAGCGGGGCGCGTGCGCGCTGCGACGGTAACGAAGGGGTGCGAATGTTCAGGAAGATCGGCCGGCTGTTCGTCATCAAGACGCGCGCCGAGGCCTATCTGATCATCTACGCGCTCGCCTTGGGCGCGACGGCGCGCGGCTCGGCCTATATCGAGCAGTTCCCCGGCTGGGGCGGCAAGCTGCTGTTCCTCGCCTGCACTGGCGCAGTGTTCCTCGCCGGGGCGAAAATCCTGGATGCCTTGCGCTACGAGCGGGAGCGGGCGGCAACGGCGTCCGCCTCCAACGGCCCCACGCGCTGAGCCATCCGGCAAGCTGAACTGGAAGAATGAGTGGGGGATTCTGTTGCTAGGCTCCCCCGGGCCCCCGGTTTCCGATTCTGTTACCCGGTTCGGTCCGAACCGTGCTCTTAGCTTTGTAAATTCAGGCCGTTAGGCCGTCACATTACGCAGCGAGAGCAAGTGCTTCGTTGTCGTTGGCACTTGTGAGTTTTGAGCCTTTAACGGGTTACTCAGCCCGGGCGAAAACAGTGCTTTTCAACACACGTCGATCCTGGTTCGGCCCCGTCATCAACGGCGGTGACGCGCCGCTGGTGGTGGAGCCGCCGGGTACTGCCCCCGGGTCCGTTGTGCCTATTGCACACCGCAGTTTATCGCCATAGCCGGCCGAAACCGGCGAGACCTATATAGGGACCCGCAGCTTAATGTGAAGTGACCAGGCGCCGCCTCCCGCCCCCGGGGCGGCGGCGGAAGTCTCAACCCCGCCTCCTCAACTCGTCGCGTATTTCCTTGAGCAGATCGAGCTCGGTCGGGCCCGCTGGCTTTTCCTCCGGCGGCTTCTTCTCGAACTCCTCGATCACCTTCTTCGCGTATCGCACGAGCAGGAAGATGATGAAGGCCAGGATCAGGAAATTGATCGCCGCGGTGATGAACGACCCGTAGCCGATCATCGCTGCGCCCGCTTCCTTCAGCGCAAGGTAGTCGTCCGGCGCACCCTGGTAACCCTCCGGCGTGCTCAGCAGGATGAAATAGTTGGAGAAGTCGACCCCTCCGAATATCCAGCCCACCACCGGCATGATCACGTCCTCCGTCAGCGAAGTGACGATCTTGGCGAAGGCCGCGCCGATGATCACCGCGACCGCCAGCTCCATCACGTTTCCCTTGGCAATGAAGGCCTTGAAATCCGAAAGCATCGCGTGGGTCCCCTTCGAAGTTGTCCCGCCACCATCTTCTGCCAGCATGATACGGCGGTGCCAAGAGCCACCGACTTCCTTGAAATGGAAGCGCGGTGTGCTATCTGCACAACACAGATTGTTGCGGCATGACGTGCTCGCACAACGGGAGCTTGTTTCGATGAACTGGAAGTCCATCCGCCGTTTTTCGCTCGTTGCGCTCGCGTCGCTGGGCCTGGCCGCATGCGGGATCAACTCGGTCCCCGCGGCGGAAGAGAACGCCAAGGCCAAGTGGGCCGACGTCCAGGCCGCGTTCCAGGAGCGCGCGAATCTCATCCCGAACCTGCAGCAGATCGTTCTCTCGTCCGCCGAGCAGGAGCGTGAGACGCTCAACCAGGTGATCGAGGCCCGCGCCTCGGCCACCCGGCCAGAAATCCAGGTGGACGGGGAAGACCTCTCCGATCCCGCCGCCATGGCGCAGTACCAGCAGGCGCAGAACTCGCTCGGCAGCGCACTGAGCCGCCTGCTCGTCTCGGTCGAGCGCTACCCCGAACTCCGCAGCCAGGAGAACTTCGGCCGCTTCATGACCCAGATCGAAGGGCAGGAGAACCGCATCCGCGTCGCCATCCGCGACTACAACGAGGCGGTGCGCCAGTATAACACCACGATCCGCACATTCCCCGACACGATCGGCGCGAACATCATCCACGGTGCCGAACCGATGGTGCCGTACGAGTCGGTGACGCCCGGCGCCGAAGTCGCCCCTACGCTCGACATGGGCGTCGGCGGCAGCGCGTCCGGGGCCGATGCCGGCGCCAACGACAACGACAATACCGCCGAACAGCCCGCCGCGGCGAACAATTGATCGCCTGCCGGACAGGCGCGATGCGCGAGCTGGTTCGCCTGCTCCTGATCCTCGCTGCGGCGGTGGGCCTCGCCTTGCCCGCCGCGGCGCAGGAGTTCCCCGAACGCGGGACGGCGCCGGTCGTCGATGGCGCGAACATCATCGACGAGGCCACCGAAGCGGCGCTGACGCAGAAGCTCGACGCTTTCGAAGAGCGTAGCCAGCGGCAGTTCGTGATTGCGACGATCCCCGATCTGCAGGGCTACGACATCGCCGACTACGGCTACCGTCTCGGCCGCGCCTGGGGGCTGGGGGATGCGGAGAACAACGACGGCATCATCCTGATCGTTGCGCCCAACGAACGGCGGATGCGGATCGAGGTCGGATACGGCCTCGAAGGGGTGATCCCCGATGGGCTGGCGTTCGAATATATCGAGGCGATGAAGCCCTATTTCCGCGAGGGCGACTATTCGGGCGGCATTGCGATGGCCGCGGACAGGATCATCAACCAGCTCGAACTGCCCCCCGAGGAAGCGGCGCAAGTCGCCGCACAGGCAGAGCAGGCGCGTGAGAGCGACGGCGGCTTTCCGTTTGGTGCGTTGATCTGGCTCGCCTTCCTGTTCTTCTTCTTCGTCCTCCCGATGCTCGGGCGTGGCCGCAAACGACGTTATCGCAGCGGCATGGGTGGTCTCGTCGGCGACATCATCCTCTGGGAAGCCGGGAAGGCTGTTGCCCGTGGGCTCACCGACGACGACTGGGGCGGCGGTGGCGGCTTTGGAGGGTTCGGCAGCGGAGGCGGCGGTTTCGGCGGCTTCTCCGGCGGCGGCGGCAGTTTCGGGGGCGGCGGCGCCTCCGGGGGGTGGTAGGCGATGCAGTATCTGACAGCCGACCAGCACCGGATCGTCACCGAAGCGGTCTCCGCAGCCGAGCTCGAAACGTCGGGCGAGATCGTCACCGTGCTCGCCGACCGGTCCGACGAGTACAACGACATGGCCCTTCTCTGGGCGATTGCCGCGGCGTTTACCGCCATGAGCGTCGTGGCGCTGTTCCCGGACTTCTTCCTCGACAAGGTCGACTGGCTGATGGGCGGCTGGACACACGAATGGACCGCCGGCGAGCTGTTCGGCATGCTCACCGCGCTCGGCCTCATCAAGTTCGCCGCCGTCTGGGCGATCCAGCTCTGGCAGCCGCTCAAGTTCTGGCTCGTGCCCGGCCCGGTGAAGGACGCGCGCGTGCATGCCAAGGCCGTGAAGCTGTTCAAGGTCGGGGCCGAGCGGCGCACGCATGGACGCACGGGCGTGCTGATCTATCTCTCGATACGCGAGCATCGTGCGGAGATCGTCGCCGACCAGCCGATCGCCGAGAAAGTCCCGGCCGAGGTCTGGGGCGAGGCGATGGCCGACATGCTGGTGGAAATCAAACAGAGCCGCCTGGCCGAAGGCATGGCCGCCGGCGTGCGCGATGTGGGCAAGGTCCTCGCCGGCCACTTTCCGCGCGCGGACGACGACACCAACGAATTGCCCGACCGGCTGATCGAAGTCTGATGGCGGCCGATCACGACGCGCCCGAGCAGATCGTCTGGCAGGGCAAGTATCTCACCACCAAGAAGCGCGGCCGCTGGGAATACGTCGGCCGTGCACGCGGCATTCGCGCGGCGGCGATCCTCGCGGTCGAAGACGGGCACGTGCTGCTGGTCGAGCAGTACAGGGTGCCGCTGGGAAAGGTCTGCCTCGAGCTGCCCGCCGGACTGATCGGGGACGACGAGAGCCTCGAGGGCGAGGAAGCCGAAGCGGCCGCCACGCGCGAGCTCGAGGAGGAAACCGGCTACCGTGCCGCGCGGATGGAGAGCTGCGGCGAGTTCTTCTCCTCCCCCGGCATGGTCAGCGAGAGCTTCACGCTGATGCGCGCCCGCGGGCTGACCAAAGTGGGCGACGGCGGCGGCACCGACAGCGAGGACATCACCGTTCATCGCGTCCCCCTCGCCGACCTGCCGCAATTCGTTGCCCAGCGGCGCGCGCTGGGGCACGGCGTCGACGTACGGATTGCCATGCTGCTGGCTGGCGGCTTCATCGGAGAGGATTGATATGGCGGGCAGGTGCGCGGGCAAGCTGGCGCTGGTGACGGGCGCGGCACAGGGCCTCGGCGCGGCGCACGCGCGGCGGCTGGCGGAAGAAGGCGCCCGGGTGCTGTGCACGGATATCAACGGCGATGGCGCGGCGGAAACCGCAGTCGCGATCAACGAAAGCTACGGCAGCGGCTCGGCCTTCTCGGTCGCGCACGATGTGACCGATCCGGATCATTGGAGCGCCGCGGTCGAAGCTGCGCGCGAACAGCTCGGGGGCCTCAACGTGCTGGTCAACAACGCCGGGATCGGCGTCGGCGGCAATATCGAGGCTTGCGATTTCGAGGACTGGAAGCGCTGCTTCGCGGTGAATGTCGATTCGATCTTCCACGGCTGCCAGAAGGCTCTGCCGCTGATGCGCGAGCATGCGCCGGGATCGATCGTCAACATCTCGAGCATCGCCGGACTTATCGCGAGCGACACGATGCCCGCCTACAATGCGAGCAAGGCCGCGGTATGGATGCTGACCAAGTCGATCGCGTTGCACTGCGCGAAAAACAACATGGGCATCCGCTGCAACTCGGTGCACCCGACATTCGTCGACACGCCGATCCTCGACGGGACGGCGCGGCATCACAATCTCGACAAGGGCGTGTTGCTGGAGAAGCTGGCGCGGCAGATTCCGCTGAAATTCGTGGGAGAGCCGGACGATATCGCCAACGCCGTGGTCTATCTGGCCAGCGACGAAAGCCGCTTCATGACCGGGGCGGAGCTCAAGCTCGACGGCGGTATCTCGGCGATGTGACGGGCCCCCGCCGGGGACCAGTCAATCGGCGATCAGTGCGATCGCGAGGTAGACCAGGATCAGCGATCCGAACCCGATCAGCGTGCCGGCGACGAAGCCGATGCGGACCCAGGTGGCGTTGACCCCGAAGTAGTCGGCGATCCCGCTGCAGACGCCGAAGAGCTTGCCATTCCGCTTGTCGAGATGAAAGCTACGCTCCGGCGCCACGGCGGGGCGGTTACGCTCGGGCCGGTTCATACCAGGATACCGGCCGGGCTGGCGGGGACGATCGCGGCGGCGAAGAACACGGCCGACACGGCGAAAGCGGAAACCGCGGCGAGGACCCGGTTGCTCATCTGATTGAACGACTGCATCGAAACTTTCCCTTCCTTGTGCTGTTCGAGGGCCGATCCCGCGAACGCTCCCTGCTTTGCACGGCGCGTGCCAATTCATGAAAACGGCGGAATTCTGCCACTTTTGGAACCCGCATGGAGAGTTCACCAGTCGTTAGTCGCCGAGGGTTGGGAAATTTCACCACATGTCGGGATCGGAGAAACCGATAGTCTTGGCGAGACCGCCCGGCTATCGCCCCCGCTTCGATGGCGCTCGACCTGATCTCCCTCTCCGACTTCCGCAATCACGCGCGCAGCGAGCTGTCGGGAACCGCGCAGTTCAATCTGCTCACGGGGGAGAACGGCGCCGGCAAGACCAACGTGCTGGAGGCGCTTTCGCTCCTGGCTCCGGGCCGCGGCCTGCGCCGTGCGCCGCTTGCGGAGATGGCACGCGGCGGCGGCGCAGGCGGCTTCGCCATCGGCGCGTCGCTTGCGGCCGGCGGCGGCGAGCCGGTGCGGCTCGGCACCTTTGCCCGGCCCGATCGCCCAAACCGGCGCCTGGTGCAGGTCAACGGCGCGGAAGCGAGCGCGGCCAGCCTCGGCGAATGGCTGGCGATAAGCTGGCTGACCCCAGCTATGGACCGCCTGTTCACCGACAGCGCGGGCGGGCGGCGGCGCTTCGTCGACCGCATGACGCTCGCCCTCGATCCGGCCCATGCCCGCCACGCGACGCGCTACGAGGCCGCCTTGCGCGAGCGCAACCGCCTGTTGTCCGACGACGCTCCGCCGGATCCGGTCTGGCTGGACGGGGTCGAGCGTCACCTCGCCGAGCACGGCAGTGCACTGGCCAAGGCGCGCGCGCGCACGATTGTCGCGCTCGCCGGGGCGCTGGCTGAGCTGCCGGAGGAGCCGTTTGCCCGCCCCGCCCTCGCCTATGCCGCGGGCGGCCCGGCTGATCCGGCGGACCTCGCCGCCGCCCTGCGCGAGAGCCGCCGCCGCGATCGCCAAGCCGCGCGTACGCTCACCGGCCCCCATCGCGACGATCTCGAAGTCACCATGGCCGGCAAAGGCGCTCCTGCCGCGATCTGCTCGACCGGCGAGCAGAAGGCGATGCTGATCGCGATCACGCTCGCGCATGCCGAACTGGCCGCCAAGGGCCGGCCGGGCCTCCTGCTGCTCGATGAGGTAGCCGCGCATCTCGACCCTCTGCGACGCGAAGCCCTGTTCGCGCGGCTGCGCACAGGGGGCGCACAAGTGTGGCTCACGGGCACCGAGCGAGCGCCATTCGCGGATATCCAAGGGGAAGCGGCAATGTGGGAGGTTGCGGGGGGAGCGGTGGTTCGGGCGTGAGCCCCCGCGCAGGCAGGAGCTCGTGCTAGTTTTCGGCAGTATCTTCGTTGCCAACCTCTTCCGGCAGCGCCTCCGCGACCACGTCCACCGTCGCACCAACGAGCGTCTCGATGCCTTCGGCCGTCGGATGAATCCGGTCCGGCTGGATCAGTCGTGGCTGGTCGTAGACCTCCTCCAGGAAGAAGGGCACCAACGCCACCCCATACTCCTCGGCCAGCGCGGGGTAGAGCGCGTCGAACGCCTGCTGGAATTCCGGTCCGTAATTCGGCGGCGCGCGCATGCCCATCAGCAGGGCCGGGATCTCGCGCTGCTCCAGGATGTCGAGCATGCTTGCGAGGTTGGCCTTCGTCTCCTCGGGCGACAGGCCGCGCAGCAGGTCGTTCCCGCCAAGCTCGAGGATCACGAGATCGGGCGTTTCCTCCTGGGAGTCGAGCGTGAAGGCGAGCCGCTGAAGTCCAGCTGCCGTCGTGTCCCCCGAAACGCCTGCATTGGCGACCTGCGCGTCAATCCCCTGCGCCCGCAGCGCCGCCTCCAGGCGCGCAGGGTAGCTCTCCTCTTTCGCCAGGTTATACCCGGCGAAGAGACTGTCGCCGAACGCCAGGATGTGGCGCTCCGGTCCCATCGCGGGCACGGCATCGGCCGGCCGCTCCGTTGCGGGCGTGGGCTCGCGCTGCGGCGCTTCGCCCCCACAGGCGGCCAGCGCCAGAGCGGCCAGGATCGACAGACGGCTGAGATGCATCGGCGAGGCTCCTTGTTCGTCGCGCCTGCCTATGCCATCGCCGCGCTGTGACAAACCCCTCTCTCGCGATTTCCGCGCGCAACCTCACCCTCACCCTCGGCCAGACCGGCGCTCCGGTCCAGATCCTGCGCGGCGTCGACCTCGACGTGGCGCAGGGAGAGGTGCTCGCGCTCCTCGGCCCATCCGGCTCGGGCAAGAGTTCCCTCATGGCGGTCCTCTCGGGGTTGGAGCGGGCGAGCGGCGGCAGCCTGATGGTGGCCGGGCAGGATTTCGCAGCGATGGACGAGGACGCGCTGGCCCTTGCCCGGCGCGGGCACATCGGGATCGTGCTCCAGGCCTTTCACCTTCTCCCCACCATGACCGCGCTCGAAAACGTGGCGACGCCGATGGAGCTCGCCGGCGACAGCGATGTGCAGGCCCGTGCGCGCGCCGAGCTCGAAGCGGTCGGTCTCGGCCACCGGCTCGACCATTACCCGCAGCAGCTTTCGGGCGGCGAGCAGCAGCGCGTCGCTATCGCCCGCGCGACGGCCTCTCGCCCGAGCCTCATCTTCGCCGACGAGCCGACCGGCAATCTCGACGTCGCGACCGGGCACGGGATCATCGACCTTCTCTTCGCCCGTCGAGCCCAAACCGGGGCGACGCTGCTCGTCATCACGCATGATCCGGAGCTGGCGGAGCGCTGCGACCGGGTGGTGACGATCGAAGACGGCCGTATCGCGAGCGACCGCCGTGGGTGAGCCTGGTTCACGCGAAGGCGCCGTATGACCTGGTCCACAGCCTGGCGGATCGCGCAGCGCGATCTCAATGCGCGGTTCAAGGGGCTGCGGTTGCTGCTCGTATGCCTGTTCCTCGGCACCGGCGCGCTGGCCGCGATCGGAACGCTGACGGGGGCGATCGAGGGGGAGTTGGCCGACCGGGGGCAAGTACTGCTCGGCGGCGATCTCGAGATCGAGGTCTGGCAGCGTGACCTGCGACCGGAGGAAAAAGCGGCGCTCGCGGAGTACGGCCGCATATCGGGCGGCACGCGGCTGCAGGCCATGGCGACCACGGGCGACAACGCCGCGCCGGTCGAGCTCAAGGCGGTCGACGCCGCTTGGCCGCTCTACGGCACGCTGACTCTGGCCGGCGGCCACACCGCAGGTGCTCCCGCGCCCGGCGAGGCATGGCTGGCGCAGGGTGCGATCGACCGGCTCGGGATCGAAGTCGGCGAGCGCTTCCGCATCGGCACGCAGGAGCTGACCGCCGCCGGCGTGATCGCCGACGAGCCCGATCGGCTCTCCGAAGGCTTCCAGCTCGGCCCGACGGTGATCGTCGACGTCGCCCTACCCCACCGCGCGGGCCTGATCGCGCCGGGTGCAATGTACCAGAGCAAGTACCGCGTCGCTTTCGAACCCGACCGCGATCCCGAAGTGGTGGAAGAGGCACTGGCGGAGCGCTTCCCCGAAGCGGGCTTCGACTTCCGCACGCGCGACCGCGCCTCGCCGGGCGCGGACCGCTTCGTCGGTCGCATGGGCGAGTTCCTCACGCTGGTCGGCCTCGCCGCGCTGGTCATCGCCGGAATCGGCATCGGTGGCGGCGTAACGTCCTACCTGGAAGCGCGGCGGACCAGCATCGCGACGCTCAAGGTGCTCGGCGCCACGAGCGGCGACATCGCGCGCATCTACGCGCTGCAGATCGCGGCAGCGGCGGTCGTCGGCAGCGTACTCGGGCTTGCCGCAGGGCTGCTGGTCACGCCCCTGCTCTCCGCCGCATTGCAAGACCTGCTGCCGGTCGAAGGCGGGTTCGTCTTCGCGCCGGGCGCGCTGCTGCTCGCGGCCGGTTACGGCCTGCTGGTGGCGCTGGTCTTCGCCGCGACGCCGCTGCTGCGCGCGCGCCGCTTTCCGGCCATGGCGCTGATGCGCGCCCGGGTGGCGCCGCTGATGCGCGACCGCACCGCACTCGGCTGGGTGCTCGGCGGACTGGCGGGGATCGTCGCGCTCGTTCTGCTGACTTCGCGCCAGCCCGATCTGGCGGCACTGTTCCTGCTCGGCGCGGGGGCAACACTGGGGCTGCTGGCCCTGCTCGGGTACGGCATCCGCTACGTGGCGGCGCGGCTGCCCCGCCCGGCGAGCCCGCTGCTGCGCAATGCGATTGCCAATCTCCACCGCCCCGGTTCCTCTACCGGCGCCTTGGTGACGGCACTCGGTTTCGGCCTCTCGGCCTTTGTGCTCCTGGCCGGTATCCAGACCGCGATCGGCGGCAATATCGAGCGGCGCGTGCCGCAGCAGGCACCCGACTACTTCGTGCTCGACATTCCCCGCGATCGCGTGGCGGCGTTCGAGGCGCTGATCCGCGACGATCAGCCGGAGGCGGAGATCCGCACAGTACCCGCGCTCCGCGGTGCCGTCCTCGCCTATGGGCCGAGAGACGCCATGACGCGCGTCGCTGACCTGGAGGAGATTCCCGACGGCGCCTGGGGCCTGCGCGGCGAGCGGGGGCTGACTTATGCCGATACCGTGCCGCCGGGCAACGCGATCGTCGAGGGCGAGTGGTGGGGCCCGATGTGGACCGGGGAGCCGCTGGTCTCGGTCGACGAGGAGCTCGCGAAGGCCGCCGGCATCGAGGTGGGCGACTACGTCACCGTCGGTGTGCTCGGCATCGAGCGCACAGCGCGGGTCGCCAACCTGCGGCGGATCGACTGGGAGAGCATGGGCTTCAACTACGTCTTCGTGTTCAGCCCCAACGTGCTCGCCGACGCGCCGCACAACCTCGCCGCGACGATCGACCTTCCCGCGGGCGCGCCCACGGGGCCGCTGCTGCGCCAGCTGGTGCGGGAGTTTCCCTCGAGCTCGGTGATCGAGGTCGGGCAGATCCTGACTGAAGCGCGCACGATCCTCGGCCAGGTGGGGCTGGCGACTTTCGCCGCCGCCTCGGTCGCGGTGCTCGCGGGGCTCGCCGTACTGATCGGTGCGATCGCCGCTGCGCGCGCGGCGCGGACTTACGACACCGTGGTCCTGCGCGTGCTCGGCGCGAGCCGCCGGCAGATACTGGTGATGCAACTGGTCGAGTACGGCCTGCTCGCCTCGGCCCTCGCCGTGGTCGCCTTCGCGCTTGGCAGCGCGCTCGCCTGGGCGGTGATCACCCAGCTTTTCGAGTTCGACTGGCTACCCGATTGGGCTGCGATGCTTGCGGTGCTCGGCGCCGGGCTTGCCGTCGTACTGATCTTCGCGTTGGCGGGCTCGCTGCCGCTGCTGAGAGCCAAGCCGGCTCAGGCGCTCAGAACGCTCTGAATACTGCGCAAAAGAAAAGGGGCCGCGCAAGGCGGCCCCTTCCCGTTGCAATGCGATCGTAGGCTCAGAACTTGAAGCGAACCGTGCCACCATAGGTGCGCGGCTGGTTCGGATAGCCCGAGACCGTGCCTGCCTGCGCCACACCGTCGAAGATCTGCGTCATGTAGCGATCGTTGGTCAGGTTGCGAACGAACGCGCTGAGTTCCAGCCCCATGTCGAGCGCAAGAGTCAGCGATGCGTTGACCTGGTTCACCTCGCGGCGGAACAGGCGCGCGATCGCCATGCCTTCGGCATCCGTGTCGAACCCGGTCAGGCCATCGGTGATTTGCGTGTTGCTCTCGTGGTAGTAGTCGAGACGACCGATCAACGCGTTGCCGCTCATCCCGAACTCGTGCGTGTAGGTCGCCGAAGTCGCGATCGTCCACGCGGGAATGCCGGCGGGGCGCCGCCCCGACAAATCACCCAGGGTCGAGTTCGGGAAGCTGTCGTACTTCGGGTCGAGGTGGGTCAGCGCGAATGTCAGGACGAGCGGATCGACCGGCTGGACTACCGTGTCGAATTCGAAGCCGCGCGTCGACTGTTCGCCCGCGTTGGCAAGCGCAAACCCGGTGCCCGTGAAGACGTTCGACTGGAAGCCTTCGAGCGTCTGATCGAACAGCGCCAGATTGAACCTCACGCCCGGGAAATCGCCCTTGAGGCCCACTTCATAGACCTCGGCCTCCTCCGGCCCCGCGAAGCGCGTGCCCGTCGTCAGGTTCGGCACGGCGAGTCCAGCGTCGCGGATCGGCGAGGACGGTGCGAGGATCGTGCTGCCGTATGGACCCGGCGTGTAATCCTCTGGCAGCGGACGGCTGTCGCGCGAGAGGTTGACCGACGACGCCTTGAAGCCGGTCGCATAGGTCACGTAGGCGTTCAACCGATCGGTCACGTCGAAGGCGGCACGCAGCGTATAGCTGAAGTCGTCGTCGCGCGTGCGGCCTGGCTCCACCGCGTTGGGAACGCCGAGGAACGGCGGCAGGAACTGCAGCGGCTGCAGGGCGAGCAACGGATTCGTGTCGGGATCGGTCGCCGCGGCGGCGATCATCTGGAACGCGGCCGGGTTCGCCTGCTGGAAAGCCGCGATCGTCGCCGCATCGACACTGCTGGGCGGAATGCCGAGCGCGCCGGCGATCTGTCCCACGATCACCGCGTCGACCAGGTTCACGTTGGCAAGCGGGTCGAACGAGGTCTGTTCGAGGGTGAAATCCTTCTTGTCCTTGGTGTAGTTGAAGCCGGCAGTCAGCGTCAGTCCGTCGATCGGCTGGAAGTCGAGCGTCCCGAAGATCGAGTAGGCTTCATTGTCGAGTGTGAAATGTTCGCTCGTCGTGGGCCCCTCGGCAAAGATGGAATTCGGCTCGAACCCGAGCGCCGCCTCCACCGTGCTCAGCGTGCCCGGCACGCCGCCGCCTGCCAGCAGGTCGAAGAACAGGCGAGCATCCTCGCCATTCGTGAGCCCGCTGGTCTGGTCGACCTTCTCGTTGAAATAGAACCCACCGAGCAGGAAGTTGAACGGTCCGTCGAAGTCCGACGCGATCCGCACTTCCTGCGTGAAAGTGTCGTAGGCCTGGTCGCGCAGCTCGCTGACGACGTCGGCACTCGAGAAGTCGACGTCCTGCTGGCTGAGCGACCGCAGCTCGCGATAGGCGGTGATCGAGGTCAGCGTCAGGGCGCCCAGTTCGAGGTCGGCCTGAATCGAGCCGCCATAGTTCTCGATCTCGTTGACCGGCAGCGTATCGAGATAGGTCCGGTCGGAGAAGAGATCCTCCGGCACGATTTCACCGCCGACGGCGAAGATCAGCGGCACGGTCGGCCCCGCCATGACGTTGCCGGCGAAACAGCATAGTTCGTCGATCTTGGAATAGTCGGCAATCGCACGAACGCGAAGTGGGCCGCCGTTCTCGAACAGCAACTGCCCCCGGACGGAGTAGCGATCGCGCTCGTTGATCCGCTCGTCGAGATTGACCACTTCGACGTAGCCGTCGCGCTTGTTGTAGCTGCCGTCGAGCGAGAACGCGAGGCTGTCGGTGAGCGGACCTGTTACATCGCCCTTCAGCACCATCTGGTCGAAATTGCCGTAGGTCGCGCTGACGGAGCCACCGAAGTCGAACTGCGGCTCGCGGGTGACGACCGAGATGACGCCGGCCGATGCGTTCTTGCCGAACAGCGTCGATTGCGGGCCGCGCAGCACTTCCACGCGTGAGACGTTGGCGATGTCGGCGATCTGACCGGCCGAGCGCGAGCGGAACACGCCGTCGATGAACACGCCCACCGAAGGTTCGATGCCGGCATTGTTCGCACCGTTGCCGAAACCACGGATGATGAACGTCGTGTTGGCCGAACTCTGCAACTGGCTGACCCGCAACGAAGGCGCGACCGTCTGCAGGTCGATCAGGTCGCGGATCTCGGCACGTTCGAGCGTCTCGCCGCTGGTCACGCTCACCGACACCGGCGTTTCCTGCAAGGTCTGTTCACGCTTGGTCGCGGTCACGATGATCTCGCCGCCGGTCTCGATCTGCCGCGCCGCTTCGGCCTGTGCGCTTGCCGGATCCGCGGGATCGGCGGCATCCTGGGCGAAGGCAGACGCCGGAAATGCAACGCCGGCCACGCCTGCGAGCAGTAGGGTGCGAACGGAAGCAGTGAATCGCATTGAAGTTCCTCTCCTAGTGTCGAACGTGCAGCCGCTTTGGATTCGGCCATCGGTTCCCCGAGGCGAATAGGTCCCCATCAGAAACCTCTCAAGTTCTTGTGACAATTCGGATTCATTCACACGCGAGAGCTGTGCCCTTCGAGTCACAGGTGACGTAACGGCAAGGCCGCCATAGCCGCGCAACCACACGCTGATCGGGGTATTTTTCGGCGAGGCAATCCGTGTCAGGGGCCTGTGAGCGGCAGGAAAAATCGGCAGGCGAGTCCCTATTGTGGTTCAGCCCGCGCTTGCCCCGTCGGCGCACCTCGTCTAGGGCGCGCGCGATTATTGCGCTGCACAATCGCGGCGCCATGCAGAAAACCGAAAGCCCCGAGACATGTCAGACGCCCTTCGCAACGTGGCGATCATCGCCCACGTCGACCATGGCAAGACCACACTGGTCGATCAGCTCTTCCGCCAGTCGGGTACCTTCCGCGAGAACCAGCGCGTGGAAGAACGCGCCATGGATTCGAACGACCTGGAGAAGGAGCGCGGGATCACCATTCTCGCCAAGTGCACCAGCGTCGAATGGAACGGCACGCGCATCAACATTGTTGACACACCGGGCCACGCCGACTTCGGCGCCGAGGTTGAGCGCATCCTGAGCATGGTCGACGGGGTGATCCTGCTGGTCGACAGTGCCGAGGGGGCGATGCCGCAGACCAAGTTCGTCACCGGCAAGGCGCTCGCACTCGGCCTGCGTCCCATTGTCGTCGTCAACAAGATCGACCGGCCGGACGGGCGCCCGCAGGAAGTGCTCGACGAAGTGTTCGACCTGTTCGTCAGCCTCGACGCGAACGACGAGCAGCTCGATTTCCCCGTGCTCTACGCCAGCGGCCGTGACGGTTATGCCAGCGGAGACCAGGAAGCGCGCGAAGGCACGCTCGATCCGCTGTTCGAGCGGATCGTCAACCATGTCCCAGCCCCCGGCCTGGACGAGAACGGCCCGTTCACCTTCCTCGCCACTCTCCTCGACCGCGACAACTTCATGGGCCGCGTGCTCACCGGCCGCGTCCAGTCGGGCACGGTCAACGTCAACGACCCGATCCACGCGCTCGACATGAACGGCACGGTGATCGAGACGGGCCGCGCGACGAAGCTGCTCGCCTTCCGCGGACTCGAACGCGTACCGGTCGACAGTGCGCGCGCCGGGGACATCATCGCGCTCGCCGGACTCGAGAAGGCGACCGTCGCCAACACTATCGCCGACCCGGCGGTGAAGGAGCCGATCGCCGCGCAGCCGATCGACCCGCCGACGCTGGCGATGCGCTTCTCGGTCAACGACAGCCCCATGGCAGGGCGCGAGGGGAGCAAGGTCACCAGCCGCATGATCCGCGACCGCCTGCTGCGCGAAGCGGAAAGCAACGTCGCGATCCGCGTGACCGAAAGCGCCGACAAGGACAGCTTCGAAGTCGCCGGGCGCGGCGAGTTGCAGCTCGGTGTGCTGATCGAGACGATGCGGCGCGAAGGTTTCGAGCTCGGCATCAGCCGCCCGCGCGTGCTGTTCCGCGAGGAGAACGGGCAGCGGCAAGAGCCGTACGAGACCGTGGTGATCGACGTCGACGACGAGCACTCGGGCACGGTCGTGGAGAAGATGCAGCGCCGCAAGGCCGACCTCACCGAGATGCGCCCCTCAGGCTCGGGCAAGACGCGCATTACTTTCTCCGCGCCGAGCCGCGGCCTGATCGGCTATCACGGCGAATTCCTCTCCGACACGCGCGGCACCGGCATCATGAACCGCCTGTTCGAGAAGTACGACGCCTACAAGGGTCCGATCGAGGGCCGGATCAACGGTGTGCTGATCTCCAACTGCGCGGGTGAGGCGGTCGGCTATGCGCTCAATGCGCTGGAGGAGCGCGGCGAACTGTTCATCTCGCCCCAGGCCAAAGTTTACGAAGGCATGATCATCGGTGAGAACGCCAAGCCCGACGATCTGGAGGTCAATCCGCTCAAGTCCAAGCAGCTCACCAACTTCCGCTCGAGCGGCAAGGACGACGCGATCCGCCTCACCCCGCCGCGCCGGATGAGCCTGGAACAGGCGATCGCCTATATCGACGACGACGAAATGGTCGAGGTGACGCCGACGAGCATCCGCTTCCGCAAGGCCATCCTCGACCCGCACGAACGCAAGAAGGCGAAGCGCAAAGCGGAGAGCTGAGGCAGCCTGCTTCCCTCCGTCAGGCCACGAGGTATAGCTCGCCCGCGGCCAAGATGGCATAGAGCACTGCGCCGCCGACGAAGGGCAGGAAATAGCTTTTCCGCTCCTCTGGCAGCTCTTCCTTGAGCACGACGAGCACGATCGCGCCGCCGATGAAGGCGAACAGCCCCCCGATGGCGACCTGCGGCAGGGCGACCGCCACGCCTGCGCCCCAGCCGGCAAGGGTGGCCGCGGCGAGGATCCAGCGGCCCTGTCGGTCGTAGAGCTCGGGATGGTGGCAGCGTACACCATAGTCAGCGGTTATGAAGTGCAGCGCCATCGCCACGAAATAGAGCGCGAGGCCCGGCACGGTCGCATCCTCGCGGTGGTTGAGCAGGTAGGCGATGACGAAGATCAACAGGGCGCTGGCGCCAATGTGGAGCCGAAACATTCCGCGCTCCGGCCGATCGCGGCCCTCCTTCGCGCGCCGCATGCCGCGCGAGACGATGATGGCGCGTTCCGCCCCGTAGAACAGCACGAGGCCGGCCAGCGCGAGCGTGTAGACCGCCGCTTCGGCCACCGGTGTTGCATAGCCGGTCCCGGCGCTGAAGGCGGCGGCATGCGCGCCCAGTTCGGGCATGATGTGGAGGAATACATATCCGACCGCGACGCCGCCTGCGAAGCTGAGCCAGCGACTGCGTGGCACAACGTCGAGGAAGGTCAGGCGACCGACGAACACATGCACCGCCACGAAGCCGAGTGCCATTGCAAGGGTCGCAGCAACCGGGCCGGTCATCGATCACCTCCCCACCGGATACGACCGCATGGGTGCCCCGGTTTCCGACACGCTGTCCAACCGTCACATTCCAGCATTTCAGCGGCAGACTCCCCGCTCTGTCGGCCTGCCCCGGAGGCGTTCCATGAATTGCCCCTAGTGCGCATTCCTCAGCACGTGTCTGGTAAACTAAAGCCGCGCCAAATCTTCGTGACACAGTGAATCGCCAGCACCCCCATAGCATTCTTTCAGTCTCTCGCACGGCAACGAAAACAATGCTCGTTCCGCACCCTCCAAGCACCGGCTTCCTTGCAAATTTCCGCCCGCCGGTAGCAATCCGCCTGCAACGTTGTTACGTCGCTGCACATGCAGACGGGAACACTCATTTCACTCGCACTCTATTTCATTCTGATGCTCGCCATCGGGCTCTATGCCTGGAAGAAGTCGACCGACACTTCCGAAGGCTATCTTCTCGGAGGGCGGCAGCTTCATCCGGCGGTTGCAGCGCTCAGCGCGGGCGCATCCGATATGTCGGGCTGGCTGCTGCTCGGATTGCCCGGTGCGCTTTACGTGACAGGCCTCGTCGAAGCCTGGATCGGTATTGGCCTGTTCGTCGGTGCGCTGATCAACTGGATCGTGGTCGCCCCGCGGCTGAGGCAACAGACCATCGCTTATGGCAATGCACTGACGATCCCCGAATTCCTCGCCAATCGCTTTCCCGACAAGGCGACGACGCTACGGGTCATCTCGGCGATCATCATCGTCGTGTTCTTCACCGTCTACACAGCGGCCGGGCTGGTGGGCGGTGGCAAGCTGTTCATGACCAGCTTCGCCGGCGCGTTCGGCGACGTCGGCATGAGCGATTACATGTTCGGCATCTGGCTGACCGCGGGCGTCGTGCTCGCCTATACCATGATCGGCGGCTTTCTGGCCGTCAGCCTCACCGACTTCGTGCAGGGCTGCATCATGGTTGTTGCCTTGGTGCTCATGCCGCTCGTGGTGATGTTCGGACCTGGCGGGAGTGCCGGCGAATCGCTGACGCAGGTGCAACCGGGCTTTCTCGATATCGGATACGGCCTTACCTTCATCGGGTTCCTGTCCGCGGTGACCTGGGGTCTCGGCTATTTCGGGCAGCCGCACATCATCGTCCGCTTTATGGCCATCCGCGACGAGAAGGATGTCTCCGTCGCGCGCAATATCGGTATGACATGGATGTTCGTCTGTCTGATCGGGGCGCTGGGCGTGGGTCTCGCCGGCCGGGCATACATCGCGCGCAACGGCCTCGCGATCGACGATCCGGAAACGATCTTCATCGTTCTTGCCAACCTGCTGTTTCACCCGCTGATCACGGGCTTCCTGTTGGCGGCGCTGCTGGCGGCGATCATGAGTACGATCAGTTCGCAGCTGCTCGTGTCGTCGAGTTCACTGACCGAAGACTTCTACCGCCTGTTCCTGCGTAAGGACGCGAGCGAGCGCGAAATCGTGAACGTCGGCCGGCTCGCCGTACTGTTGGTCGCCCTGGCCGCCATCGTGATCGCATCCGATCCGGAGAGTAGGGTGCTGGGGCTGGTGGCCAATGCCTGGGCGGGATTCGGCGCCGCTTTCGGCCCGCTGATCATCCTTTCGCTGACCTGGAACCGCATGACCGGCGCGGGGGCTGCCGCGGGGCTGGTGACCGGTGCGGCGGTGGTGATCGCCTGGATCGCCCTCGGGTGGAATGCCAGCTTCCTCGGCGGTGAAGGTGTTTACGAGATCATCCCGGGCTTCATTGCGTCCTGGCTCGCGATCTGGGGTGTGAGCCTCGGCACGGCGGCGCCCACGCCCCGAGCAGTCCCGGCGAACTGAGGGGGCGGCGCATCGTGCGGGCAAGGCTGGATTAACTATCGCGGGGACATAGAGCCCGGCATGCGGCGCGCGATCGTTTCCTGCCTCACTTTACTGGCTCTCGGCGCTTGCCAGATCCTGCCGGAAAGCAAGAGCCCGGAGCGGCCGCGCGGACCGTCCAGCGGCGGGACCATATCGACCAGCCCCGCAGCGCGGCAATGCCTGGCCGATCTTGGCGCCACCGGCGCGAGCTTCAGCCCATTGCCCGACCGCTACGCCGGGCAGGGATGCTCTCTGCTCAACACCGTGAAACTTTCCCGCCTTCCAGGCGACCGTGGCACTTTCACGGTCACCAATCTCGGCCCGGTGGCCTGTCCGACCGCCACCGCCTTCACAGGCTGGGTGCGTTACGGCGTTGATCGCGCCGCGCGTATCTATCTCGGCAGCCCGATCGTGCAGGTCGAAACCATGGGGAGCTACGCCTGCCGCAATGTCGCGGGCAGCTCACGCCGGTCCGCACATTCCCAAGCGCAGGCAATCGACGTCGCCGCCTTTGTGCTTGCCGACGGGCGCAGGGTAAGCGTGCTCGACGACTGGGACGGCGGGACCTCGGCCGAACGGGAGTTCCTGCGCATTGTCCAGCGCAGCGCATGCAAGCGGTTCGAAACAGTGCTCGGCCCCGAATACAACGCTGCGCACCGCAACCATTTTCATCTTGAGCGCGGCGGGGATGGCGGCTTCTGCCGATAAGCACGCGCGATCACTTCGCGGCGTCCAGCCGTATTCGCACTGCATCAGCGGGATGTTTCGCGCCAAGTTTGGCCATCATGTTCGCGCGATGGATCTCGACCGTGCGCGGACTGATCGCAAGCGCGCGGGCGATAGCCTTGTTGCTTAGCCCTTCGGTCAGCAGGTCGAGCACCTGGCGCTCGCGCCGGGTCAGTGCGCCGACATGTCGGCGCGCTTCCGCGAGCCGCCGCTGCCTCGCCGCATAGCCGGCAGCCTCGGCCGTCGCTCGGTTGATCGCGGCCCCCAGCACCTCCCCCGTCAGAGGCAGCTCCAGATAATCGAATGCGCCGCCCCGAACGGCGGCAACGATCCGTGGGGCTTTCGGTTCGGCTGCCGTCACCACGACCGGAAGCCAGACCGACCGGCGGGTGAGTCGCCGAATGACCTCCGGGATGCCGCCCCACAGCTCGCAATCGCGGAGCAGCAGAATCCCGTCCTGCGGCTGGGAATCGATCACCTCGTCGACCGTCGGGTAGGCCTCCGCGCTATGGCCCAGCGCAACAACGAGCTGTGCCAGATGCGCCCGCTGATCCCCCTGCGGTTCGACGATGTGGATAACCTGCCCGCCCATGCGGCGAAGCAATGCAACGAAGCGCAACCCTGTACGGCATTGCAGCCGCTCTGATTCCAAGGTTTTGGCTAAGTGCGATCACCTATGCCGCTTCGCCGCCCCGCGCCATGCGGTGCCGCGTGCTTCCATCCGGAATGGATGTATCGCTCTCGTGCCGGCACGCGTCCGCAAGAGCGCCTACTCGCCGCCGGGATGGAAGCTGTAGTCGGGCAGGGCGTGGAACGCCTTTCGCAGTTCGTCGCCCCAGCTCGAGGAGATTGCGTCGAAATAAGGATCGTCGTGCGTAATGCGGCGCGCGTGCGTCGGCTCGAACTGGTCGCGCGCGATCACCAGCAGGTCGAGCGGCAAGCCTACCGAGAGATTGGCCTTGAGCGTCGAATCGAACGAAACCATCAGCAGCTTGACCGCGTCCTCGAAGCTCATCCCCCGATCGTAGCCGCGGATCAGGATCGGGCGGCCGTACTTCGTTTCGCCGATCTGGAAGAAGGGCGTGTCGAAGCTCGCTTCGATGAAGTTACCCTCAGGGTAGATCAGGAACAGGCGCGGTTCCATGCCCTTGATCTGTCCCGCAAGAATGATCGAGGCGGTAAAGCGGCCCCGTCCGCGATCGCCGTTCGCTTCCTGCCGTTCCTCGATCGTCGCACGCAGCAGCCGACCGATCTCGGTCGCCACCTGGAACATCGTGGGCGCCTCGAGAAGTGAGTTGTGCCGCTCACCCGGAACGTTCGTGCGTTCCTCGAGATAACTGACTACCGCCTGCGTGGTGGCGAGGTTGCCGGCGGTCATGACAGCGAGCATCCGCTCGCCCGGCGTCTGCCACTGAAACATCTTTCGAAACACGGAAATGTTGTCGACACCGGAGTTGGTGCGCGTGTCGCTCATCAGGACGAGCCCCTTGTCGAGCACCATTCCGACGCAATAGGTCATTACTACTGATCCATCTGCTGCTGTTCGACCGCCACATCGACGTGGAGATCCTCGCTGGCAACCCCGAAGCTGATCCCTGTCACGGGTGCGGCGTCGCGGTAGTCGCGACCAGTGGCGACCCGAACGTAACGCGCATCGGGGCTGATCCCATTGGAGATATCGAACCCCACCCAGCCGAGCCCGTCGACGTGTGCTTCCGCCCACGCGTGCGTCGCATCCTGCTCCACGCGATCGTTCATCATGAGATAGCCGCTGACGTAGCGCGCCGGTATATCGAGCGCGCGTGCGGCACCGATGAAGATGTGCGCGTGGTCCTGGCACACCCCGCATCCGGCATCTGCCGCCTCTTCCGCGGCCGTCGTTACCTCTGTCGATCCGGCACGATACTCGACCTCCTCGCGGATCCGGTCCGAGAGCGCGTGGAGGAACTCGAGCTTTCCGTCGGGCGGACAATCGAGGTCGCGGAGCAGGGCCCGCACTTTCGGCCCCGGCCGCGTGAGGCGGGTCTGCGCGAGAAAGCTCCACAGAGGCAGATGCCCCGAGTGATGGCCCATGACGCCTGCATTATCCCTCGTGTCGACCAGCCCCCGGCAACTGACGACCACCTCCCGCGCGTCCTGCTCGACCGAAACAAGAGTCACGGCGTTGCAGTGCTGATCCTCGTACGAGAGCTCCGGACGGGCGTTCTCGTACTCCACGTCCCATGAGAGGACCTCCTGCTCCTGCGTCGCCTTGGGCGTCAGGCGCAGGCGCTGGAGCGCGTGGACCACCGGCTCGGCGAACCTGTAACGTGTTCTGTGGCGGACCGAGAGGCGCATGGCTCAGCTCTGGAACCGATAGTCTTCGGCAATTGCATCGGCGATCGCACCGTTGGCCGCTGTGAACTCGAGCAGGAAGTTGTGCAGGCCCATTTCGAAGATTCCGTCGATCGTGAGGTCCGCAATGCGCGTGGCGCTCTCGCGCATCAACGCATTGCTCGTCCCTTCGGTGCCATGAATCCGCGCCAGCGCCGCCAGTTCGTCGCGCAGCGCCGAATGGCAGAAGGCGATGCTGCGCGGGAAACGGTCGTCGAGCACGAGGAATTCCACGATCCCACGGGCGTCGATCTGTCCGGCGTTGAGCCAGCGGAACGCGCGGTCCCCGGACACCGAACGAAGCACCTGATCCCACTGACCGGTGTCGAGGCTCGACCCGACGTACGACAGCGATGGCAGCAGCAGGTAGTACTTCATGTCCAGGATGCGCGCGACGCAATCCGCGCGCTCGACGAACGTGCCCGCACGGGCAAAGTGAAAGCCTTCGTTGCGCAACATGGATCCGTTCATCGCGCCGTGGACCGCAGTCCCGGCGCGGCGGATGATCTGCACCGCCTCGCCTACGCTGCCCTGCGCCACCGGACGCGCGAGAAGCCCGGAAATCTCCATCCAACTTTCGTTGATTGCCTCCCACAACTCGCCGCTGATCGCGTTGCGCGCCGCTCGCGCATTCGTTCGTACGGCACCGATCATCGCGAGCACGCTGGCCTGGTTCTCCGGATCACGCAGGAGATAATTCCACGCCTGATGCCCGGTATACGTCCCGTGCTTCGCCTCGTAGCCCGCGCGCAGCCCGAAGGCTTCGATCGCCGACCGCCATTCCTCCTCCGCCGTGGCTACATCGCGGGTCAGCGCCATGTGAAAGCCCGCCTCGAGCAGGCGCGCGGTGTTCTCCGCCCGCTCCAGATACCGGAACATCCAGAACAGGCCGTGTGCCGTTCGCCCTAGCAAGGCAGGCTCCTGCGCATCAGTCCTTCAGCACCCAGGTATCTTTGGTACCGCCGCCCTGGCTCGAGTTGACCACCAGCGAGCCCTTGCGCATGGCCACGCGGCTCAGCCCGCCGGGCACGATGTCGATCCCTTCCGGCGAGACAAGCACGAAGGGCCGCAGGTCCACGTGCCGCGGGGCGAGCCCGCGCCGGGTGAAAATCGGGCAGGTCGAAAGCGAGAGCGTCGGCTGCGCGATGTAGTTCTGCGGTTTGGCCTTCAGCTTGCGCCGGAACGCCGCCAGATCGCGCTTCGAGGCCGCCGGGCCGACGAGCATGCCATAACCGCCCGATCCATGGACCTCCTTGATCACGAGATCCTCGAGGTGGTCGAGCACGTAGGCGAGGCTGTCGCGGTCGGCACAGCGCCAGGTCTCGACGTTGGGCAGCAGCGGCTTCTCCCCGGTGTAGAACTCTACGATCTCGGGCATGAAGCTGTAGATCGCCTTGTCGTCCGCCACGCCGGTGCCCGGGGCGTTGGCGATAGTGATCCCGCCCGCGCGATAGACGTCCATGATGCCTGGCACCCCGAGCACGCTGTCGGGATTGAAAGTCAGCGGATCGAGGAATTCGTCATCCACCCGGCGATAGAGCACGTCGATCGGCTCGTATCCGCGGGTGGTGCGCATGGCCACGCGGCCGTTGACCACGCGAAGGTCGCTTCCCTCGACCAGCTCCGCGCCCATCTGATCGGCGAGAAAGGCGTGTTCGAAGTAAGCACTGTTGTGAATGCCTGGAGTCAGGACCGCAACGGTTGGCTTGCATCCTGCCGCCGCAACCGGCGCACAGGCCGCGAGGCTTTTCGCCAGCCGTCGCGGGTAGTCCGAGACGGTCTCGACGGGCACGCGCGTGAAGAGCTCCGGAAACATCGCCATCATCGTTTCGCGGTTCTGCAGCATGTAGCTGACACCCGAAGGGGTGCGCGCATTGTCCTCTAGTACGAGAAACTCGTCCGGGCCGGTGCGTACGAGATCGATCCCCACGACGTGTGTGTAGATCTCGCCCGGAGGTGTGAAGCCGACCATGTGCTGCAACCACGCGTCGTTGTCGTGCAGCAGTCTCGCGGGCAAGCGTCCCGCGCGGACGATCTCCTGGCGGTGATAAAGATCGTGGATGAATGCGTTGGTCGCGCGTACGCGTTGTTCGATCCCGCGAGTCAGCCGGCGCCATTCTGCCGCCGTGATGATGCGCGGTACCATGTCGAACGGGATCAGCCGCTCCTCCGCCTCCTGCTCGCCGTAAACATTGAACGTGATGCCCGTGCGACGGAACGCGATCTCGGCCTCTCGGTGCTTGCGCGAGAGAAACGCGGACTCCTGCTGATCGTACCAGTGTCGGTAATCTCTGTAAGCCGGGCGGACCGATCCATCCACGGTCCGCATCTCATCGAATTTGCCGTCCGCCTCGTACATGAACCTCCAGGGCCGCTACCGATGACACGGTTCACGTCCAGGAAGGCCGGCCCGTCGCCTAGGAAAAGGTTCAATCGCCTTCGAGTTCCCGCAGGACGGCGCCGATCGCCTCGGCCGAGGAAGTGAAGCCGAGATGCGTACAGCGCAGCGCGACGGCCCGATCACGCTCGCTTGCGCGCCCGCGCGCACTGCGCGGACTGACGATGCCGTCGCGGGGACTCCACAGCGCGATCGTGGGCACGGGCGGCTTCTCGCGCAGGTTGGCCTCGATCGGCGGCTGGTCGACCCGGTGACCAGTCACGAACTGGTACGCACGCCACGCATTGTTGGCGCGCGGATTGCCCGAAAAGGGAGAACCCATGGTGATCACTTTCGCCACCCGCTGGGGATGGCGCTTGGCGATCTCGCGCGCGAAGAGCCCGCCCAGACTCCAGCCGACGAGATAGACTTCGCGACCATAGCGCTCGTGCACCTCGATCAGCCGCCGCTCGAGATACTGCACGTTCTCCTCGGTCGGCCCGAAGTTGAAGCCCAGGCCCCAGCGTTTGACCTTGTGGCCGGCCCGCTCGAGCAGCCGCGCCATATAGCGCATGCGGACAGGATGCGTGGCGAAGCCGGGCAGCAGCATCACTGTACGGCAAGCGGATGCAGCGGCGATATCGATGCGCCGGAACGGGCGTACGACCGGTTCGGCGAGGTGCGACAGCTCGCCCACCAGATAACGGAGCTTGGGTCCACCGTTCGCCTCGGGATCCGGCTCGCGCGCGAGTTCCCAGCGCAGGACCAACTCTTCCCGTGTGGTGGGGAGCTGTGCGAACGAGGAAGGGGCGGGTAGCGTTGCCATCGAAATGTAACTTATGCTCATTTGGCTAACGCTGGCTGAACGGCTGCGTTCCTCTAGCCGGCAATGCCTTTCCTCAGGGACAGTCGCCGATGCGTTCCGAGACGACCTCCATCGTCATACGCATCTCGCCGCCGGGAATCGCATCGGACTGCTGGTTCATTTCCATTTGCATACGGCTTCGTTCTTCCTCCACCGTGCCCTCGATCGTCATCTCCGCGTCGTCCCCTCCAGGGGCGGAGCAGGCGAGCGCCGCATCCAGATCGTTCCCGGATGCGTTGAAGCGGGAGAAACTGCAGGTTATGCCGTTCTGCCCCTCTCCCAGTTCCTTGACAACTCGCCTGAAGCCCTCGTCCGCCTCGGCTTGCGTCAGACATTGGGTCGTTTGCTCCCCTTGCAGGCCGGCCGCCATGTCGCGCATCCGCGCGGCCTGTTCGGGCGGAATCCCGGGAATCTCGAACTCGACGATCTCCGCACTGTTTCGGTACAGCCCCGGACGAGGCTTCACCAGCTTGTCGGCCGCCGCGACGACTTCCTCTGCAGTCTTCGGTTGATCGGGCTCACTGCCGCATGCGGCAAGCGCCAGCGCACCGCCGGCAACCATGATCATCGCTCGCATTCGACCGTTCCTCCCTGCCAATCGCTATGCACTAGCTAACAAGCGGGGTCATGCCTGCCAAGCGCTTGCCGTGCGCCGCGCGCTCGCCCATATCCGGGCGATGGCCGAACTCGTCATTCGCAGAGGACTGGAAGAACCCGATACTTCCGAAGGTTTCAAGCCGCACAAGCCGCAGCGTCCTGAGAAAAGCATGGGCGGGCGGAGGTTCGAGCTCGTCTCGGAATACCAGCCCTCCGGCGATCAGCCAGCAGCGATTCGCGAACTGGTCGAAGCGGCGAAGGAAGGGGAGCAGACGCAGGTCCTGCTCGGCGTTACCGGGTCGGGCAAGACCTTTACCATGGCCAAGGTCGTGGAGGAGCTGCAGCGCCCCGCCCTCGTTCTCGCCCCGAACAAGATCCTCGCCGCCCAGCTCTATGGCGAGTTCAAGAGCTTCTTTCCCGACAACGCGGTCGAGTATTTCGTCAGCTACTACGACTACTACCAGCCCGAGGCCTACGTGCCCCGGTCCGATACCTACATCGAGAAGGAAAGCTCGGTGAACGAGGCGATCGACCGCATGCGCCACTCGGCCACGCGGGCCCTGCTCGAACGTGACGATGTGCTCATCGTCGCCTCGGTTTCCTGCCTTTACGGCATCGGCTCGGTCGAGACCTATTCGGCGATGATCTTCGATCTCAAGAAGGGCGAGACGGTGGACCAGCGGGAGATCATCCGCAAGCTCGTAGCCCTCCAGTACAAGCGCAACGACGCCGCTTTCGCGCGCGGCAACTTCCGCGTGCGCGGCGACAATCTGGAGATCTTTCCCAGCCACTACGAGGACATGGCCTGGCGGGTGAGCTTTTTCGGCGACGAGATCGAGGAGATCAGCGAGTTCGATCCCCTGACCGGCAGCAAGGGGGCGAGCCTCGACAAGGTGCGGGTCTATGCCAACTCGCACTACGTGACTCCGGGTCCGACGATGAAGCAGGCGATGGAGGCGATCCGGTTCGAACTTCAGGAGCGCCTCAAGGAACTGCACGCCGAAGGCCGGCTGCTGGAAGCCCAGCGGCTGGAGCAGCGGACCAATTTCGATCTCGAAATGATCGCCGCCACCGGAAGCTGCGCAGGAATCGAAAACTACAGTCGATTCCTGACCGGTCGCCTGCCGGGAGAGCCGCCGCCCACGCTGTTCGAATACCTGCCTGACAACGCATTGCTGTTCGTCGACGAAAGCCACCAGACGATTCCGCAGATCGGCGCGATGGCGCGCGGCGACCACCGGCGCAAGCTGACGCTGGCCGAGTATGGATTCCGCCTGCCGAGCTGCATCGACAACCGCCCGTTGCGCTTCAATGAGTGGGACGCGATGCGGCCACAGACGGTCGCCGTGTCGGCCACCCCGGGCAGCTGGGAAATGGAACAGACCGGCGGCGTCTTCGCCGAGCAGGTGATCCGCCCCACCGGTCTGATCGACCCGCCGGTCGAAGTACGTCCGGTGGAGGATCAGGTGCAGGACTGCATCGCCGAAGCCAAGGCGGTGGCTGCCAAGGGGTATCGTACGCTCGTCACCACGCTTACCAAGCGCATGGCGGAGGATTTGACGGAGTTCATGCACGAACAGGGCGTCAAAGTGCGCTACATGCACTCGGACGTCGAGACGCTCGAACGTATCGAGCTGATCCGCGATCTCCGCCTCGGAGTTTATGACGTGTTGATCGGCATCAATCTTCTGCGCGAAGGACTCGACATTCCCGAATGCGGTCTTGTCTGCATCCTCGACGCCGACAAGGAGGGCTTCCTCCGTTCGGAAACCAGCCTGGTCCAGACGATCGGCCGCGCCGCGCGCAACGTTGATGGCAAGGTCATCCTCTACGCCGATCGGATTACCGGGTCCATGGAACGCGCGATGGCGGAAACCGAACGCCGGCGGGAGAAGCAGCGGGCATATAACGAGGCGCACGGAATCACTCCGCAAACCATCCGTCGCCAGATCGCCGACATCGTTGCCCATACGGCGGCGCAGGACGGGGTCACGGTCGACACGGGCGATGCAGAGCGCAACAACCTGGTGGGTCACAACCTGCGCGCATACATCGAGGACCTCGAGAAGCGCATGCGCGAAGCCGCGGCCAACCTCGAGTTCGAAGAAGCCGGTCGCCTTCGCGACGAGATCCGGCGTCTCGAAAAGGACGAACTCGGCCTTCCGGACGGCGAAAAGAAGGCCCCCGTCGTCGGCCGCAGCAACGAGGGCAAGCCGGGCACCCGCAAGCTTCGCTACGGCAAGACCCAGCGGAAATGGGGACGATAGCAGGCTCGTCCGAGATCCGCTGCGCAAGAACAAGCGGGTTGTTCGTCGAACCCTGTCGATGATCGATCGCGATTTATTGCATCTTGCGGGCCTGCTGCCCTAGTAGCCCCGCATGATTTTCCGGACCTTGCTTGCGGCAACTGCCGTTCTCGCCCTTTCCTCTCCCCTCGTCGCCCAGACGGACGAAGCCAAGCCGGCCGCCAAGGCAGAAACGGCGTATGAGGCGAATTCCGCTTCCAAGGCGCTCAGCGGCACCTTCGGCGGGCGCTCGATCCGCTATACCGCGACGGTCGAGGAGCAGGTTCTCAAGGGGGAAGACGGCACGCCCAAGGCGGCGATCGTCACGACTTCTTATGTCGCCGAACCACGCGATCCTTCGCGGCCGGTGACGTTCCTGTTCAACGGCGGGCCCGGCTCCGGCTCGGTCTGGCTGCAGATGGGCGCATTCGGACCCAAACGGGTCGCCATCCCTTCCGACGCGCGCGACGACGGTGCGCCGCCCTACCCGATCCTCGACAATCCGGACTCGCTGCTCGACGTGACCGATCTGGTCTTCATCGATCCGGTCGGCACCGGCTTCAGCCACACGATCGGCGACACCAAGGGCGAGGAATACTGGGGCGTCACGAAAGACGCCAAGTCGGTCGCCGAGGTTATCCGGATCTGGCTCAGCGAGAACGGCCGCTGGAACAGCCCCAAGTTCCTCGGCGGCGAGAGCTACGGCACGACGCGATCTGCCGCGGTCGTCCACGAGCTCGAAGGCGGCTACAACGATGTCTCGCTCAACGGCGTGATTCTGATTTCCACCGTACTCGACTTCGGGGCGGGAGCCGAAACCGAAGGCGCAGAGCTCGGCTACATCACCACGCTCCCGTCAATGGCCGCGACCGCGCTCTATCACGGCAAGGCCACTGCGCCATCGGTCGAGCAGTTCGTCGAAGAAGCACGTCAGTTTGCAATCGGCCCCTACGCCGCCTTCCTGCTCAAAGGCCAGAATGCGAGCACGCAGGAACGCGCCGCAGTCAGGGCCGAGCTTGCGCGCTTCACCGGCCTGTCCGAAGAGTTCCTCGATCGCGCCGACCTGCGGGTTTCCTCGGGCCGCTTCTACAAGGAGCTGTTGCGCGACCGCGGCCTGACCGTCGGTCGGCTCGACAGCCGCTACACCGGTACCGACTACGACAGCGCCGGCGAATATCCGGACAACGACCCGAGCTTCTACGGCATCGACGGCGGCTATACCGCAGCAATCAATCACTTCATGCGCGACACACTCGGCTATGAGACCGAGCGCAACTACGTGACGATCGGTTCCGTGCAGCCTTGGGACTGGCGGCTGGAAGGGGGACGGGACACCAACGCCTATCTCAATGTGGCCCCTTACCTGGGGAAGGCGCTGCGTGAGAACTCCGGCATGCGCATCTTCGTCGGCCAGGGATGGTACGACTTCGCCACGCCCTTCTTCGCCGCCGAATATGCACTGACCCGTACCGGTTTCCCGCAGGACCGGATCGAGTGGCGCTACTACGACGCCGGCCACATGATGTACGTGCGCGACGAGGACCGGCACAAGCTGTCGGAAGACGTACGCGCCTTCATCCGCGCACGTTGACCCGTTGGGCGGACGGTTAACCATCGCTGTTGCGCTGGTCGCGCTGGCGGGATGCAAGCCGCCGGCAAGTGATGACTATGTGGCCCGCGTGGCGCTCGATGAGGCGCGCACTTATGCCAGCGAGCCCCTTCCCTCCCCGGACACCGGCGGAGCGCTTTGGGCGGAGAGCGATCGTCCGGGCCGCATCCTCTACGGCAAGCCCGGAGAGGCACCGCTGATGTCGCTCGCCTGCGAGGATGCGGACAATGGCAAGCGCATCCACATCACGCGCTTCGCTGCGGCCGATCCGAAGGCCAAAGCGGTCCTCGCGCTGATCGGCAACGGACACGTCGCGCGGCTTTACGTCGATGCGACATGGAATGGGCGGGCGTGGTTGTGGGAAGGCTACGCTGCGGCGGACGACCCCAATCTTGAGGTGCTGACGGGCCCACGCCGGATAGAGGCAACCGTTCCCGGTGCGGGATCTGTCGAGCTCAATCCGAGCGAGCGCCCGCGGCACCTGATTGAGATGTGTCGTGGAGAACGCCCGCTGGACGAGCCGGTACCGCCCGAGCCAGAGTGACGAGCGCATCAGGTCCGAGGACCTGCGGAAGCTGCCGTCCGTCCTCTCCCGGCGCATACCAGAGATAGAGCGGAACACCCGCCGCACCGTGATCGGCGAGGAATTGGGTGATCGCCGGATCGCGGCGCGTCCAGTCGCCACGCAACGTCACTACCCCCGCTTCGGCAAACGCGTCGCGCGTGGCTTCCCGCTCTATCGCCACGCGCTCGTTCACCTTGCAGCTCACACACCAGTCGGCGGTGAACCAGACGAAAACCGGTCTGCCGCTGGCGCGCGCGTCGGCCAGTGCGCTTTCGCTGAACTCGACCGGATCGAGAAGGCTCTCCGCAACTTCGATATCCTCGCTGGCAAAATTCGGCAGAAATCCGACGCCGAGCGTGGTGACGAACAGCACGGCGACGAAGCCCGCCTGGCGTCTAGCACCCGCGCGTCCTCCGACGAGCAGCAGGGCACCGAGGATGACAACAACCAGACTAACGGCACCCCAGCCGAGCCCGGTGCCGCCGAGACGGAAGCAGAGCCACAGCAAGGCGAGCGCGGTCAGCCCCATCGGCACGGCCATGACTTTGCGGAAAGTCGCCATCCACGGGCCGGGTTGGGGCAGCATCCGCCGCAGCGCGGGAATGACGCCGATCGCCAGGAACGGGAGCGCCAGGCCCAGGCCGAGCGCGGCAAAAAGCAGTAACGCCTCCAGCGGCGGCAGGATCAGCGCCGCGCCCAGTGCCGCGGCCATGAACGGGCCCGTGCACGGCGTCGCGACGAAAGCCGCTAGGAGACCGGTCGCGAATGCCCCCGCCGGCTCGCCGCCCCGCGTCAGCGCGATTGAGGGAAGTTCGAACAATCCGGCGAGATTGGCGGTGATTGCCGTCGCGAGCACGAGCAGGCCGATCACCACGGCCGGCTCCTGCAACTGGAAGGCCCAGCCGACCGCCTCGCCCGCCGAACGAAGCGTCAGGAGCAGCGCGCCAAGCCCGACGCAGGCGATAAGAACGCCGGCCGTGTAAGCGAACCCTTCGCGCCGGGCCTCGGCCTGGCTTTCACCGGCGCGGGCCAGGCTCAGCGCCTTGAGGCTGAGGATCGGAAACACGCACGGCATCACGTTGAGGAGCAGCCCGCCTGCCAGGGCACCCAGGACGAGCAGCCACAATGACGGCATCTCCGGAACCGCGACGGGCTGGCCCGCGCTCGGCACCGCGCCGGGCACCGCGACGAAGCGCACCCCGACATCGCGCGAGAAGGCAAGAATGCCTTCGATCCGCTGGGGTGCGGGTTCGCGGACGATCTCCGACGGCAGATTGAGCTGGTCGAGCGGCATTTCGGCGACGAGCAGATCGCCCTCGCGGAAGAAGGTCTGCTCGTCGGCGTATGCCGGCCGCCTGCCCTTGCCCAGCTCCCGCTCCTCCACGAAGAGGTGCGGGTCGGAAAGCTCCATGTCGGCGGGCAGCGGAATTCCGACACGCAGGCGTTCATCCTCGATCGCGAAGTTCGCCCGGCTATCGAGCATCGGCGCGATTTGCGCACGCCAGCGGACGAAGCGGGGGTCTCCCTCCGCAGTGGCGGGGTCAAGTTCCAGTATCGCCTGCTGCGGAACGCAGATCTTGTCGGTGCATGCGAGGTAGTCGGCCGTGACCGAAATCGGTTCGAGGTCCTCGAGATTCGCTCCACGCGGGATGCGGATCGGGACGAGAACGGTATATTGCCCCTCGTAGACGTGGTTCATCAGCCCGCCGACCACGAGCCGGCGGGGCACCGGATAGAGCGGCTCGCCCGGCGACCATCCGCGCGGCAGTTCCCAGGCAAGTTCCATCCCCAGCCCGGCATCACCGGGATTCGACCAGTAGCCGTGCCATTCGTCCGACCGGGGCGTGAAACGCAGCGCGACGAGCCATTCGCTACCGGCCTTCGGCGGACCGTCGGCGAAGATCTCCGCGGCAATGTTGTCATCTGTTACCCGCGCCGCGATATTGTCATCGGTTATCCGCGGCTGAGCTTCCGTCCGACCGGACGCGAGAAGCGCGAAGGCGGCAACGAGCGCCAGCGCGATGGATGCGAGCCAGGTTCGCGCTCCGCCCATTGTCCTTGCCTCGGTCACGGCGGCCGTCCTAGGACGGCGCGGAGATTCCTGCAATGAGAAGGCGATGGACGACAAGCGCGATCTGCTGATCCTGGGCGGTGGCCTGGTGGGAATGACGCTGGCGCTCGCCGCTGCGCGCAAGGGGCTGTCGAGCCACGTCGTCGACCGGGCCGATCCGGCGGACCTTACGGCGGAGGGGTTTGACGGCCGAGCGAGCGCGATCTCCACGGCGAGCTGGAACCTTTTCACCAACATCGGGCTCGCGACCGCGCTCGAACCGCACGGGTGCCCGATCGAATCGATCGCGGTAACCGACCAGCTCAGGCCCGGGCGGATCGACTTTCAGCCCGAGCCCCACGAAGGTTCGCTCGGGCGCATGTTCGCCAACCGCACGCTGCGGCTCGCTCTTTTCGAAGCAGCGAGAACCGAGCCGCTGATCGCATGGCATGCGAAGGCCGAGGTGATCGTGCGCGAACGCGGCGAGCACGCCGTCTCGGCAACCCTGGCCGACGGACGCCTCTTGCACGCCGCGCTGATGGTCGGCGCCGAAGGCCGCATGTCGCCCACACGCGAGGAGGCAGGCCTCAAGGTTGCGAAATGGCAGTACGGCCACCGCGCGATCATCGCCGGGCTGGAGCACGAGAAGCCGCACGACGGTGTGGCGTGGGAAATCTTCTATCCCGCAGGCCCCTTCGCGCTGTTGCCGATGCGCGACGACAAGGATGGCGCGCATCGCAGCGCGCTGGTCTGGACGGTGAACGAAAACGACGCCGCGGGCACGCTCAAGCTTTCCGACCGCGCGTTCCTCGCCGAAGTGGAAAAGCGGATGGGTGGTCTGTTCGGGGAAATCCGCAGCGTCGGCCCGCGTTCGTCGTTCCCGCTCGGCTTTCATCACGCCGCCCGAATAACTGATCGGCGGCTCGCCCTGGTCGGGGACGCGGCACATGGAATCCATCCGATTGCCGGACAAGGTCTCAACCTTGGCCTGCGCGACGTCGGGGCGCTCGTCGAAGTGCTGGTCGAAGGAATGCGGCTCGGGCTCGATCCCGCCGATGCGCAACTGCTGGCGCGCTACGAACGCTGGCGCGGACTCGATTCGTTCATGGTCGCCCTTGCAACCGACGGTCTCACCCGCCTGTTCGGTATCCCGGGACGCGCGGCCTCGGCCGTCCGCCGCTTCGGCATGGCAGGGGTCCAGCGCGTGCCCGCGCTCAAGCACTGGTTCATGGACGAGGCACGCGGCGTCTCGGGCGATGTGCCGGAGTTGATGCGCGCCTGATCGCGCTGGCTATTCCTCCTCGCCGGGGCGGCTTGCCGGGCTCGGCTGCTCGATCGGATTCCCCGCGCTGTCTCGCAGGCGTCGGGGTTCGAGCACCGCCGACGTCTCGATCAGATCCAGCGCGCGCTGCGCCGCCACATAGCGTTCCGCATCCGCGATCCAGCGCCGCGCCTGTTCGGCGCCGGGCAGGTTGCGCACTTCCTCGATCGCCTTGTTCACGCGCCCGCTTTCGAGAAAGAACCGTGCGCGCTCCACACGCCGCTCGGGCCGCGGTGAGGGGGTCGTTTCGCGGCGAATGACGAAAAGCTGGCTCAGTTCGTGCCCGAGGCGCTCGAGCAAGGGATCGTTGGAGGCCTCGGTCAGCTCGGGTGCGAGCCCTTCCAGACGAGCGACGAGAACGTCGAGCGTCACCGGATTGCGGGAAAACCGGATGACCGTCTCCACCGAATTGGGCTTGGCATCGCCGAAGCGCAGACGAAGCTGATCGGCAAGATAACCGAGCTCGGCTCCGCGATCGAGCGACCGACGTGCGGCGAAAGCAATCAGCAGGCCTTCGGCGCGCGCCGCGTTGCCCGCCGCGGCCTGCGCCTGAAGATCGAGGCGCGCAAGGCGCTGTTCGGCAGCAGCCAGCCGCTGGTCCATACCGCCTTGCTGTTCGGCCACACGCTCGACCCTGTCGTTGGCGGCCGGCTCGGCCGAGGTCGGGGAAGGCGTCGGCGTCGGCGAGAGGATTGGCTGAGGGTCCACCGCTATCTCGGCGGGTTGCTCCACAACCTCGCCATCGTCTGCCCATCCGAACCGGAAGCCGGAACTCCACGCGAAATATCCGACCACCAGCGCACCGAGCAGGAACGCAGCTATGGCGACTGCCAGGATCGGTTTGAGAGAGCCGCCGCTTGAGCGACTGGGAGGCGAGTATCTATCCATCGAATTCCGTTCTGCGAGCCGCACAGGCTTTCAAGGGCGCTATCGCGCGCCCGTCAATGGCATATGTCCCGGACCAAGGCCAGAAGGGCACCGTCCGCGGGTCGAGCGGCGATTTCCACTCGGCCCCATCCGGAGCCGGCGGCCTCTCCGATGCGGGGAGCCAGCACCGCCAGGGAAATCCCCGCTCGTGAAAGGCCGAGGCGGTCGCATTCGCGCGCGAAATGCCGCGCCGCTTCACCCGAATGAAGCAGCACCACGCCGCCTTGCGCAAGATCCACGGCGAGCTCCTCCGGGATGGGGCGATGGACGACGCGGTAAACCACCCGAGTCTCGATCGACACGTTTCCGGGCGGAACGAGCGGCACGTGTGCTTCACCGGTCAGGCGCAGCAGCCGCATCGGGTTCTTCGACGCCAGGCGATCCAGCACCGGCTGCAGATGGCCCTCGCCCACCGAGGCTACCTTCAATCCCGCAGCCTGCGCAGCTTTCGCCGTCGCGTCGCCTACGACATGTACAGGACGGTCACGCCACCGCGCGAGTGCTGGACCGGCATGGCGCACGGCATTTGCGCTGCCGAGCAGGAGCGCGTCGAAACCGGAATCCGGCGGCGGTTGCCAGGCGACCGGAGCGACATCCGCGAGCGGACAACCTTCGACGGCGATGCCGACCGCACGCGCCGTCTCGATGGTGGCAGAGAGCCCAGGCTCCGGCCGGACCGCAAAGATCTTCACCCTTCCGGCGCCTTTCCGAAGTGCGCTGCGATGCCGGAAGAGGCCCGCGCGAGCAAATCCGCAGCCAGTTCCGCGGGACCTCGGAGGTCGCCCACGGGAAAGCTGCGTTCGCCGTCCACCCGCTCGGCGCCATCCGGGCTGAATAGCGCGGCGCGCAGGACGATGCGATCCCTGCGCAGCGTCGAATGCGCGGCAACCGGACTATGGCATGTTGCGCCCAGCGCCGCGAGGAGCGCGCGCTCTGCCGTGACGGTCGCACGCGACGGAGCATCGTCGACAGCGGCCATCAGCGCCCGGGTCGTCTCGTCACCGGCGCGGCACTCGATTCCGATCGCGCCCTGTGCGGGGGCCGGCAGCCATTCCTCCGTATCCAGCGGCGTGCCGATTGCGTGCTCGCCCAGCCGTGCGAGCCCCGCCGCCGCAAGCAGCGTCACATCGGCCTCACCCGCAGCGAGCTTCGCAAGGCGGGTCGCAACGTTGCCGCGGAACATCACCACTTCGCAATCCGGCCGGCGGTGGAGCACTTGCGCAGCGCGGCGCGGGGCGCTCGTTCCGACTCTCGCAGCGCGCGGAATCTGGGCAACACCCGCCGCGCCGACCAACACGTCGCGGACATCCGCACGCGGAAGCACGGCGGCGATGACGAGATTCGCGGGACGGACGGTCTCTACGTCCTTCATCGAATGGACCGCGGCGTCGATCCGCCTCTCCACGATCCACTCGTCAAGCTCCTTGGTCCACAGCGCCTTGCCCCCGATCTCGGCGAGAGGGCGGTCCTGCACTTTGTCGCCGCTGGCGCGCACCGGCACCAGTTCGACCGCGGTTTCCGGCCATCCGTGGGCGGTACACAGGCGTTCGCGCGCCTCGCGCGCCTGCGCCATGGCGAGCGGAGACTGACGCGTTCCGAGACGAAGCTTTGGCTGTTCGGTCATGGGCGGCGCTTGCCCTAGCGAGGCAATTTGTTCAGGGAAAGCATCATGGGGATCGTGCTTGGCATCGAATCGAGCTGCGACGAGACAGCAGCGGCCCTCGTCACCACCGACAGGCGGATCGTCGCGCAGCGCATTGCGTCGCAGGACGAGAGCCACGCGCCCTACGGCGGTGTGGTGCCCGAGATCGCCGCGCGCGCGCATGCGGAGCGGCTGGCGCCCATGGTCGAGGCGGTGATGGACGACGCGGGCGTAACGCTGGCCGAACTGGATGCGATCGCCGCGACCGCAGGCCCGGGGCTGATCGGCGGCGTCATGGTCGGGCTGGTGAGCGCGAAGGCGCTCGCCATGGCTGGCGACGTGCCGCTGATCGCGGTCAACCACCTCGAAGGCCACGCGCTTTCGCCGCGGCTCGCCGATCCCGACCTCGAATTTCCTTATGCGCTGTTGCTCGTCTCGGGCGGGCACTGCCAGATCCTGCGCGTGGAGGGGGTCGGCCGCTACCGCCGCTTCGCCACGACGATCGACGATGCGCTGGGCGAGGCGTTCGACAAGACTGCGAAGATTCTCGGTCTCGGCTTCCCGGGCGGCCCCGCCGTCGAACGCCTGGCGCTCGAAGGCAATCCGAACGCCGTTCCCCTGCCCCGACCGCTCGCGGGTAGCGCCGAACCGCATTTCAGCTTCGCCGGGCTCAAGAGCGCCGTCCTGCGCGCCAAGGAGAGCGGCCGGCATGGCGATGCCGATCTCGCCGCGAGCTTTCAGCAGGCTGCGCTCGATTGCGTGCTCGACCGTCTGCGGGTCGCGCTCGACGCGATGGGGCCGGTACCCGCTCTCGTCGTCGCGGGCGGAGTCGCCGCCAACAAGGTGATCCGGCACACCCTCGAGCGTGTCGCGACCGGGCGCGACATGCGTTTCGTCGCACCGCCGATGGCGCTGTGCACCGACAACGCGGCGATGATCGCCTGGGCCGGCTGCGAACGGCTCGGCCAGTCCGATCCGCTCGACATTGCGGCACGGCCGCGCTGGCCGCTCGATCCCGAAGCCGAACCCGTGCGCGGCGCGGGATACAAGGCATGAGCGGTCTGCCCCCGGTTGGCGTGATCGGTGCAGGCGCCTGGGGCACGGCGCTTGCGCAAATGCTTGCCTCCGACGGCCGGGAAGTCCTGCTCTGGGCGCTGGAAGCCGAGCTCGTGGAGGATATCAACGCGAGGCGTCGCAACCCGCTTTATCTTCCTGGCGTCGAGCTCGCCGCGACTATACGGGCGACGTCCGCGCTGGGCGATCTCTCGGGATGCGAGACGACCCTCGCGGTGACCCCGGCGCAGCACCTCGGCAAAGTCCTCGAGAGCCTGCAGCGGCCTCCACGCGATCTCGTCTTGTGCAGCAAGGGTATCGAGACCGGATCGGGGCGCCTGATGAACGAGGTCGCGGCAACCTCTGCGCCCCGAAGCGAGATCGCGATCCTTTCCGGTCCGACTTTCGCGCACGAGGTGGCTGCCGGCCTGCCCACCGCGGTGACTCTCGCCTGCAGTGGCGGTGAAGCGCAATGGAATCGGCTCGCCCCGGTCATCGCCCGCCCCTCGTTCCGCCCCTACTACACCGACGACATCACCGGAGCGGAGATCGGCGGCGCGGTGAAGAACGTGCTCGCTATAGCTTGCGGGGTGGTCGATGGGCTGCATCTCGGCCAGAACGCGCGCGCCGCGCTGATCGCGCGCGGCTATGCCGAAATGCTGCGCTTCGGCGAAGCGCTAGGGGCACGGGCGGAGACGCTGGCCGGCCTCTGCGGCTTGGGCGACCTCGTACTCACCTGCTCCTCTACGTCCAGCCGCAACTTCTCCCTCGGCAAGGCGCTCGGCGAGGGGCAATCGGCCGAAGCGCTCATGGCCGACCGGCGCACGGTTGCCGAGGGCGCCCATACCGCGCCCGTCCTGATCGAGCTTGCCGCCCGCCACGGCATCGCCATGCCGATCGCAGCGGCCGTCTACCGCCTGCTGGACGGTGCTCCCGCGCGGGATATCGCGACCGAACTGCTGTCCCGCCCTTTGCGCGCCGAACAGGAAGGCCTTGCGTGAGCGACGCCGCGCAGCAGGGTGACATCGCCGCACTGGCGAAGGGCGGACGGACGAACTTCTTCGGCTTCCTGCTGCGGCTTGCCGCGCGGCTGCCTTTCCTGTTCATCGCGGGGCGGCTCTACGGCGCTGCTGAGCTGGGCCGCTTCGCCTCCGCCCTGGTGGTCGTCGAGTTGCTCGCGCTCGTCTGCTCGATGGGGGAGAAGCGGGGGCTGGCGCAGCGCCTCTCGGAAGGCGAGGGCGTGCGCCCCGCCAATCTCGTATTCGACAGCATGCTCCTGGCAGCCCTGCTCTCCTGTGCCGCGGGCCTGTTCCTGTGGTTCGTTCCCGCCCCAATGTTTCCCGCCGGAGAATACAGCACACTCGACAAGCTGCTTGTCACGGCGATTCCCGCCTATGCTCTGACCGAGATCCTGCTCGCCGCGCAGGCCTACCGCTACGATATCGCGACGACCGTGCGCGCGCGGGCGATAGTCGAACCATGGACGATCTCGATAACAGCCGGGATTTTCTTCTATCTGACGCCCCAATCGGGCCTCTCGCTGGCATATATCACTTCCATTTATGCGGGGCTGATCGCCGCCGCCTGGCCCTTCTTGCGGACCTACGGCCTGCCACAGAACTGGCGGCCGCACCCCCGGCAGATGTGGCAAATGTCCGCCCGCGCGTTCCCGCTGGCGACCGCGGACGCGATCGAGTGGGGGACGCGGCGGCTCGACATCTTCATCCTCGGTCTCTTCGCCGCGCCGGCCGCGGTCGGCATCTACTACATTGCGCAGCAGGTCGCGAGCCTGCCGCAGAAGCTCAAGACCAGCTTCGAGCCGATCCTTGGTCCCGTCATCACGCGCAATCTCAAGGAGAAGAACTATCCGGCGATCGCCAGGCAGGTGTGCCAGGTGGGCTTCTGGATCGTCGCCGCGCAAGCGGGGATCGCGCTGGCGCTCGGCGTTCCGGGCGAAGCGGTGATGGGGCTCGTCGGCCCCAACTTCGTCGGAGGCACTGGAGCGCTCGCCTTCCTGCTTGCAGCGGAAGTCGTCGCGGCAACTGCGGTCGTATCCGAAGCGGCACTGGTCTACGTGGCCCGAAAGCGCAATCTCGTGATTTCGATCGGTACGATCGTCCTGCAGGGCGTTCTGACCGTGACCGCGATCCTGCTGATGGAGCGAATGGCGCTCGGCGAGCCTTACAAGGCAGCGGGTGCGGCGATCGCGCTGATGGTGGCGCTCGGCGTCGCGTCGCTGGTCAAGGCGTGGGTGCTTTCGCGCATTCTCGGCGAGCGCGTGAACAACTGGCGCTGGGCGCTCGTCTGGGCGGCTGTTCCGGCGATGGCAGTGGGTTATCTCGCGACGCGCATGCCCGAATGGGCGGAACTCATCTTCGGCATCCCGCTGATCCTGTTCACTTACGGCTGGATCATCTGGCGCAAGGGCTTCGGCCCCGAGGACCGGGTGCTCTTCCGGAAGAACCTGGAGGGAGACGACGCAGCGGCAGCTTGAGATGCCGCCGCCCACCTCGCCCTTTCCCCTCGCCCGCCGGGCCGCTAAGGCACGGCCATGCCAGTCCGCCCCTCCATCGCCGTCGCGGCCGGAGCCATAGTCACGAGTGGGCTCGCGGTTGCCGGAGCGTCGATGTCGGCCGGGGACCTGCAGGCGCGCTTCGAAAAGCGGGCAGCGCAGGCGATAGAAGACGCCGGCGGCGGCGGAGTCACGGCCCGGTTCGTCTCGCCGTCGGGCTGGCCGTCGCGGCATCCCGTTCTCGACGGAGGTGCCGAACTCGACGAAGATACACGAGCTGAAGTCGCACGCGCCGTCGCAGCGGTTCCCGGCGTCGGCGGGATCCGGTGGGCCGATGGCGAGGCGCGCGCGCAAACCCGCAGCTTCGACTATACGCCCATGCATTGTCAGGAGGATGTCGACGCCCTGCTTCGCGCGCGGACGATTCGGTTCGAGGAATCGCGCAGCGCGATCAACAGCGCCAGCCAGCAGTTGCTGGACGAGGTCGCAAGAGCCCTGCGTCCCTGCCTCGGCAGCATTATCGCCATCACCGGCCACACCGACAGCTCAGGGCCCGAACCGGGCAATCTAGCGCTGTCGATGGAACGCGCCGAGGCGGTGCGGCGCGCCTTGGTCGCGCGCGGAATCCCGGCAGACGGGCTGCGTAGCCGTGGTCTCGGGTCGAGCGAACCGGTCGAGGGCCTGGCTCCGAGCGATCCTGCCAACCGGCGGATCGAGTTCTCGGTGGTGGCCACCGAGCCGATCAGTATCACGCCGGTCGATCAGCCAGGGCCGCGCTGACATGGCGATCTGGTTCGAATTGATGGTAATGCTGCTCGCCACCTACGCCATCGGCCTTGGGCTGGGGTGGCTGATCTGGGGTCGCATATCGGACGACTTGGGAGAATGAGGGAATGACGCAGATGGTAGAGACCTGGTGGCCGCTTTTCGTGGTTGCCCTACTGTTGGGTATCGCGGTCGCCTGGTGGATCTTCGCGTCCTCGCGCAGGGCGCGCGTGAGCGATCGCAGCGGTGCCGACGTGCTCGACGAAGGCGCGGCGCCAGCGGCACGCAATCAGGCGCTGATCGACGCTCCCCCTGCCGCAGCGCCCCAACCCCCGGCAGTGCCTCCCGGCGTCGCCGGTGCGGGGACTGCTGTTGCCGCGGCGGTGGAGGCCCAGCAAGTCAAGGCGGCGGAGGAGATCAAGACAGCAGAGACGAAGGTCGAATCCGCCCCCCCTGCGCCGGACGCCCAAGGGGGCGACGATCTCACGCGAATCAAGGGTATCGGCGGCAAGCTCAACGACTTGCTCGCCTCGCTCGGCGTCACCAGCTTCGCGCAGATCGCCGCCTGGAGCGATGCGGATATCGATCGGATCGACGCCGAACTCGGGCGCTTTCAAGGCCGTATCCGGCGCGACAACTGGGTCGAGCAAGCCCGCTTGTTGGCCGAAGGCGACAGGGCAGGCTACGAGGCAAGGTTCGGGAAGCTCTGATCGGGGCAGACCTCCGGCGCGGGAACGATCAGACCTCCAACAGGTTCATTCGATCAAACTCGATCGAATTCCTGCAGGATAATGATGATGAACCTCCCACGCATTCTGGTCGCCGAAGATGAGTTTATCGTCGCATTCGACCTGTGCGACACGGTCGAGGAGGCCGGATTCCAGGTTGAAGGGCCGCATTCGGAGATCTCCACTGCAATGCTGGCGGTGCAGAAATCGCGCCCCGATCTCGCAATCCTCGACGTGGAACTAGAGGATGGCGACGCCTTTCCCCTGGCGGAAGCGCTGATGGCCGAGAATATACCGGTTATCTTCCACTCCGGCCAGTTCAGCCCCGCGGAGGTTCGCGAGCGCTACCCCAGCGCGATCGCGTGCGCGAAACCCTGCCCTCCGAACGTGATGCTCGAAAAGGTGCAAAAAGCGCTCAAGACGCACTGAGAGGCCTTTCACGGTCACTGGGGGTCGGCGCCTGCCGGCGCTCCACGCATCGCGCGCGCTCTCGGATCCCGCGTTACCATCGGCCGGGCTTGCCGCTGCCGCCCAACCCTGCAAAGGGGGTGCGACAGTTACAGGAGAAACCATGGCCGGAATGGCGCCGTTCAACTGGGAGGACCCGTTCGCTCTCGACGGGCAGTTGACCGAGGATGAGCGGATGATCCGCGACGCCGCGCAAGCCTTCGCGCAGGGTGAATTGCAGCCGCGCGTGCAGCAGGCTTTCCGCGACGAGGCGGATGCGCCCGAACTGTTCCCGCTGATGGGCCGCGCGGGCCTGCTCGGCGCCACGATCCCCGAGGAATACGGCGGCGCCGGCGCGAGCTACGTCGCTTATGGCCTGATCGCGCGCGAGATCGAGCGGGTCGATTCGGGCTACCGTTCGATGGCATCGGTCCAGTCGAGCCTGGTGATGTACCCGATTCACGCCTACGGTTCGGACGAGCAGCGGCGGAAGTACCTGCCCGGCCTCGCCAGCGGCGAACTGATCGGCTGCTTTGGCCTTACCGAGCCCGACGCGGGCTCCGACCCGGGCGCGATGAAGACTTACGCGAAGAAGGACGGCGACGGCTATTCGCTGTCCGGTTCGAAGACGTGGATCTCGAACGCGCCTTTCGCCGACGTCTTCGTGATCTGGGCCAAGAGCGAGGCGCACGGCGGCGCGATCCGCGGCTTCGTGCTCGAGAAGGGCATGGCGGGACTTTCGGCGCCGAAGATCGAGGGCAAGCTCTCGCTCCGTGCCTCGACCACCGGCATGGTCATGATGGACGAGGTCAAGGTCGGTGCTGACGCGCTCCTGCCCGAAGTACAAGGCCTGAAGGGACCGTTCGGCTGCCTCAACCGCGCACGCTACGGCATTTCGTGGGGCAGCATGGGCGCGGCCGAGTTCTGCTTCCACGCCGCGCGCCAGTACGGGCTCGACCGGCAGCAGTTCGGCGTTCCGCTGGCCTCCAAGCAACTTTACCAGCTCAAGCTCGCCAACATGATGAGCGAGATCGCGCTGGGCCTGCAATCCTCGCTGCGGGTCGGCCGGCTGATGGACGAAGGGCAGTTCGCGCCGGAGATGATCTCGATCGTCAAGCGCAACAACGTCGGCAAGGCGCTCGATATCGCCCGCGCCGCGCGCGACATGCACGGCGGCAACGGCATTTCCGACGAGTATCAGGTCATCCGCCACATGGTGAACCTCGAGACCGTGAACACCTACGAGGGCACGCATGACGTCCACGCGCTGATCCTCGGCCGCGCGATCACGGGAATTCCTGCGTTCTGATGAAGCTCTTCGGATATTATCGCAGCTCGACGAGCTACCGCCTTCGGATCGCGCTGAATCTGAAGCAGCTCGATTACGACTACGTGCCGGTCAACCTGGTGACCTCCGAGCAGAAGGGGGAAGACTATACGGCCCGCAACCCCTTCGGCAGCGTTCCGCTGCTGGAGGCGGACGGACGCGAACGCGCGCAGTCGATGGCGCAGCTCGAGTGGCTCGACGAAGCCTATCCCGAGCCTGCACTGCTGCCCGATGATATCGAGCAGCGCTTCACTGCGCGCGAGCTCGCCTACGCCATCGCCACCGAGACCCATGCGCCGAACAACCTGCAGGTCCTCAAGTACCTCAAGGAGCAGTTCGGTGCCTCTCAAGACCAGATCGATACCTGGTATCGGCACTGGCTCACGCGCACCTTCACCCCGATCGAGGCCCGGCTGGCGCAGCTCGGCGCGGGCGAGTTTCTGTTCGAGCGGCCCGGCCTGTTCGAGGTCGTGCTGCTGCCCCAGGTCTACAACGCGCGCCGTTTCGCTCTGGATGTGAGCGCCATGCCGCACATCGCGCGGATCGAAGCGGCCTGCCTCGCGCTGCCCGAATTCCAGCGCGCCCACCCCGACAACCAGCCGGACAACCCCGAATTCTCCGGCCCGAAAAAGGACTGAGATATGAAGCTCGCGACGCTCAACGACGGAACCCGCGACGGGAAGCTGATCGTCGTCTCGAAAGACATCACCCGGTACTGCGCGGCCGACAATATCGCGCCGACGCTGCAATTCGCGCTCGACAACTGGGCGGAGATCGCGCCCAAGCTCGAGGTTCTCTACCGCGATGTCGAGCATCAGGCGGTGCCCTGCGAGCGCTTCCACGAGCGCGAGGCGCATTCGCCGCTGCCGCGCGCCTACCAGTGGGCCGACGGTTCCGCCTACATCAACCATGTCGAACTGGTGCGCAAGGCGCGCGGCGCCGAGGTGCCCGAGAGCTTCTATCACGATCCGCTGATGTATCAGGGCGGGTCGGACGACTTCCTGCCCCCGCGGGCCGACATTCCGCTCAAGGACACGGCCTGGGGCTGCGACATGGAAGGCGAAGTCGCCTGCATCGTCGACGACGTGCCGATGGGCACCACCCCCGAGCAGGCGGCGGAGCACATCAAGCTGCTGATGCTGGTCAACGACGTCAGCCTGCGGGGCTTGATCCCGGGTGAGCTTGCCAAGGGATTCGGGTTCTTCCAGTCCAAGCCCGCGACCGCGTTCAGCCCGGTGGCGGTGACGCCGGACGAACTGGGCGATGCGTGGAAGGATAGCGTGATCCACCGCCCGCTGATGGTCGATTACAACGGCGAACCGTTCGGGCGCGCCAATGCCGGCCAGGATGCGACTTTCAGTCTCGCCGACCTGGTCGCGCACGCTGCGAAGACGCGCAACCTCGGCGCGGGTGCCATCATCGGCTCGGGTACGATCTCCAACCAGGACGCCGACGGCGGTCCCGGCAAGCCGGTCGCCGAAGGGGGCGCCGGCTATTCCTGCATCGCCGAAATCCGCATGATCGAGACGATCGCCCAAGGCGAAGCGAAGACCCGCTTCATGGCGCCCGGTGACCGCGTGGCGATCTGGATGGAGGATGAAGACGGTCACTCGATCTTCGGGAAGATCGAACAGGAGGTCGTTCAGGCATGAGCTAGCGGGCGCACCGCCTAGGCGCACTGCATCAGGCGGTGACGCTCGTCCGTACCTTCGGTTCGATACTTCCAGCCCGGCGCCCCCTGCGCCACATGGACACGGTTTCGCCCGGCGGCCTTGGCGGAATAGAGCGGCGAGTCGGCGGTCTGAAGCGCAAGCGTCGCGCTGCAGGGCTGGTCCAGACGCGCGAGGCCGATGCTCGCCGAGACGCCGAACATGACGCCGTCGGCATCCCGGATCTGGTGTTCGTTGATCGCCTCGCGCAACCGTTCGCACAGTTCGGCGGAAGCAGTCACCGTATCGTGCCAGGCGATCATCCCGAACTCCTCACCGCCCAGCCGGGCGAACAGGCAATCGGCGTCGGACAGCCGCTGCATGATCTTCGCGACGTGCTTGAGCACGAGATCGCCGACGTCATGTCCGTAGCGATCGTTGACCGCCTTGAAATGATCGAGATCGATGATCGCGAGCGAGAACGGGCGTTCGCCCGCCGCGGCCAATGCCGGCTCCAGATCCTTGATGAAGGCGCGGCGGTTGGGCAGACCCGTGAGCGGATCCGTGCAGGCATCGCGCATCGCCTGCAGTTCCTCCTTCTTGCGGACGGTCACATCCCGAACAGTGACGACATAGCTGACGGAAGCTCCCTGACGCCCTTCCACGGCCCGGATCTTCGCTTCGAGCCAGACGGTCGCGCCGCGCGTAGCCACGGCGCGTTCGATCACCTTGGTCATGCCGGGGGACGCTCCGGCCTGCGCGAGTGCGTTCTCGATCAATGACGCGTCGGCCTCCTCGAAAAAGACGGAAAGCGGCCGGCCATCGAGATCATCCAGCCCGCTTAGCCGCACGCCGGCGGGCGATGCGAAGCGGATACGCCCCGCGTCGTCCAGACTCAGCAGCGCATCGTCAGAATGATCCGAGATCATCCGGTGCAATGCCTCCCGATGGAGGATGTTCGCGTGCAGGATCTCGCGATGTTTGAGCGCGGTCGCCACGGGCAGAGAAACCAGAAGGATGACCACCAGATAGAATTGCAGGAACATCGCCTTCTCCGCCAACGGGACGGACAGGGCCGCGAACGGGCCGGCGCCTGCCGCGAGCGAGGCGAAGGCGACGAGAGCCGTCAGTAGAACCGAGATCGAAGCGCCGATCCGGCCCAAGAGAAAGCAGGCGATCATGAGCGGCAGGATCGGCAGGAACAGGAGCGGATAGGCCGTCTGGTAAAACGCGGTCCAGCCAATGCCGACGCTGAACAGCGAAAGGCAGATCAGTTCGCCCCAGCCACGCCTCGCACGCAGTTTCGCAAGACCGGAGGAATTCCCGCGCGCAAGCAGGAGCGCCAGCGGCAATACCAGCAGGGTACCGAGTCCGTGACCTGCAAACCACTCGATCGAGTGGCTCCACCATCCGCCGCCGACTTCGGCCGCGACGAGAGCTCCGCCCGGGAGAGCCGCGAGAGCGGGCCCGACGGCTCCGCCGACCAGGATCAGCTTCACGAAACCGGACCAGTTCTCGAAATAGTCGCGCTCGGGGCGAAACCGCACCAGGAGCGTTGCGATGACCAGCGCTTCGAACATGTTGACCAGCGCCAGCGGAACGGCAGCGTGCGGACCGAAGCCGAACAGTGTCGTCGCGCAGATGCTGAGACTGGCGAAGAAGATCGTCGTGCGGGGCCATGCGCGATAAGGCACGTTGACCAGCAGAGCCACGAGAATCGCGGTGCCGAACCAGACGAGGGCGAGCCCGCCGCTGAAGCGGGTCGAGTAGATCGTGAGCGAAGTTACGCCGAAAAACGCGAGCGCGAACCCGAAGGTGCGCAACCCCGATTCCTGTACGCTGCCCTGAACCCCGGCCATTCCCCTTCATGGCCGGGAGCGGTTAAGATTTCGCAAGGGCGCACCCTCGCTGTGCCGAAAAAATGTGCCGCCCGGCGGACGGGACCGGGCGGCACGACCTGCCCGCGCAACGGCGGGCCGGGGGGAGGGACTCAGAACCCCATGCGGATGGTGCCTCGCAGCGTAAAGCCGACATCGTTGTGACGCTCCTCGGCACCGGCCTCGCCAGAAATGGTGAAGGCCTCGTCGCCGCCGATGGCGCGCAAGCGCGCGTACCAGCCGTTGACGCTCTGCTCTGCCTGAAGCGTGAAGGGATCGCCGTCTTCGAACTGTGCGGTGGTATCGCCCAGCCCGCCGCCGAGAATCTCGCGCCATCCGCCTTCGCCCTCGATGCGGAACCAGCTCGCGTCGCGCGCACGCATGCCCTTGAGATCGACGCCCAAGGTGAGGCCGCCGTTGACGGCAAACTCGTCGCTGGTCCGTTCGGCAACCGTGAGATTCAGGCCCGCGCCGCCGCCGGTGTCGGTATAGCCATCTTCTTTCAGGCGCACGTAATCGAGCACGACGGAGGGACGGAAGAAGAAGAACTGTCCTCCTCCTTCGAACGAGGCACCGCCCATGAAGCTGGTGACGGTGCCATCCCATTCGCGCTCCACATCGCGCGAAATGATGTCCTCGCCAACGGTCGCGTCGAAATAGCGCGTGCCTTCGAAGTTCACCATACCGATGCCGGCGCGGGCGAACGTCTGCAGGCCGCCCCACTTGCCGACCCAGTGCGCCGCCAGCTCGTACGTGCCGGAGTGGACCGAGCTCGTATCGCCGATATCGTGGCGATTCCACAGATAGGTGATCGTGCCACCGAAGCGGCCGAGGCCGGTGGCGATCTCCGCGCCCGCAGCGAAGCCGAGGCCGCTCTGGTCGTAAGCGGCAGTATCCCCTTCGTCCTTGTTCGAGCCCCAGCCGCCGGCGTCGAAGATCAGGTGGATCTTGGACGACGGTTCGATCGGCCCCTGGGGATCGGTAAGGAAGCGCGCCATGGTCCGCGTGCCCAAGCTGACCCCTTCGAAGGCACCGCCTGCGTGGTCGGGCAGCATCAGCGTGACCGTATCGCGGAAGGCCTCGCCGTCGGTGATGTTGAGGAATACGTCGGCGATCTCGTCGTCCTCGCCAAGAGCATCCAGGATCGCGTCGTAAGCGGTAGACTGCGATCGGTTGAGGCCCAGTTCCGTTGTGGTCTTGCGCCCGATCTCGACTGCCAACTCGTTGGCGGTCTCGTCGGCGTCGATGGTCGCCTTGTACATGAAGGGGAGGAGTGTGTTGTCGCCCGTGAGTTCATCCCCGATCTGCAGGTCACCCGCGGTGAGAACGACATAGCGCCCCTCGGCCTCGTCGATGTCTGCGAGGCGGAAGCGCAGCTTCGAATCCTCGTCGAAACTAGCCGTGCCGGCGACGTCGATCAGCGTGCCCTCGCCCGCGTCCTTGTCGAGCGTGACGTTGAGGATCGCGCCCGAGCCCACCTCGAGCGAACCGATAGAAGTCGGGCGCGACAGGTCGAGCACACCGCCCGATACGGTGACCGCAAGGTTGCCGGCGTTCGTCAGCGTGCCGGAGAAGCGCGCCGAGCCTGCCAGCGTCAGCACGTCCGCGCCGCCGCCGAAGTCGGCCGTCCCGTCGAACACCGACGAACCGGCGAGACTCATCGTGTCGCCGCCGCCACCGAAGGTGACGGTACCGGTTTGCTTGGCGTCGCCGGAGAGCGCGAGTTCGTTGCTGCCGGCGCCGAAAGTCACGTTGCCGCTGACGGTCCCGTCGGCGATCTCGAACACGTCGTCGCCGGCCCCGAAGCGTACGTCACCCTTGATAGAGGGCGCATCCTTCCCCGAGGCAACCGCGGTCTGGCGCACGGTCGCGCCCGTGGCGTTGGCGGTCAGATCGATCGCGACGTTGCGACCGGAGGCCGCGTCGGCCCCTTCCGCGGTAATCACGCCGCTGTTCTCGACCAGCTCGACTCCGCCGCTGCGGTCGATGATTGCTGTCGCCGCGCCGTCCTTGCCGGACACGGCCGCCTTGATCGTGCCGCTGTTGCGGACCGTATCCACATCGGCACCTTCGTCGATCACGATCGCCGTTGCGATCGAATCCTCGGTCTTGCCGCTGCTGGCGCCGATCGTGCCGGAATTGCGGATCTCGGGCACTGTTGCATCGGCGCCGATCCGCAGCGCGGTGGCGCTTGCATCGACCGACTTGGCACCAATCGTGCCCGAGTTCGCAATGCCGCCCGCGATGCTCACCGCGCCGCCGCGGCCACCGATCACCAGGCCGTTACCGTCGACGCCGGCATAAACCCCGTCGCCCGTGATGCTGCCTTCGATGATTACACCAAAGTTGTTACCGCTGCCGGCAACCGCACCGATCGCGATGTCGCGATCCGCGGCGCCGATGACCATAGCTGGGGCCTCGCCGGCGGAAACGATCGCGGCCGTGCCTTCATTGGCATCGGGGATGCCATCCTTGTCCTCGTCGGCGTCGTCCTTGTCGGCGTCCTTCGGTGCGGCCGCCAGCACGATCCCGCCGGTCACATTGCCTTCGATGACCAGCGCGGATCCGCCCTGCAGCTTGTCGTCGGCGTCAAGCTTCGAAGCGTTCGAGGGCGGCGTGGGGTAACGATAGCCGGTCGAGGAAACCTGGCCCTGGACCACCATTGCGCCGTCGACATCGCCTGCGAAGTGCGCGCCAACCGCGCCTTCGCCCTGAGCGGTCACCTTGCCCGCCAGGCGTACATCGCCGGTGATGTCCTGGGCGCTGACGGCAACCGAGTTGCTGCCGAGCACGCTGGTCTCACCATTGTGCGTGAAATCGCCCGTCAGCGGCCCGCCCAGTGCGATGCCCGCGGAATCGTTGCCTTCCACCACGATCTTGCCGCTGTTGGAGAGATCGCCCGTATGTGCGCCCTGCGTGCGAATACCAGCGCGTCCGGTTCCGACCGCAAAAGGCCCATCGAGGTCACCGTCCTTGTCGATGTCTTCAGGCGTGTAGGTCTCGTCGATCGTGATCGTGCCGGAATTGACGATGTCGCCGGTCGTGCCTGCCGCGACCGCGATGCCGGTTGCGCCGTTGGCGTTGGTGATCTTGATCTCACCTTCGTTGGTGACCCCGTGGTTGCTGTCCATCGTCACCGCGGTACCGCTGCTGACGACGACGGAGCCGTTCTTGTCGATGCGGATCGAGTCGGGCGAGCCGTTCTTGATCGTCGAGGTTCGCACCGGCTGGGTGCGGTCGTCCGAAATCACGGTCTGGGCGGAAAGCGGCGTGGCAAGTGCGGCGATCGCAGTCGTCGCGAGCAGGTAGCGGTGCATGTATCCTCCGGTCCTTTGTCGACCAGCAGGACGGAGCCGTCACACACCAACCTTGGGGCGCCGGCAAAAAAATCCCTAGAACGCGAAATCGAGCCCGAGACGGAAGGTTCGCGGACGCAGCGGCGTGATCTGTTCACGCCCGATCTCGAACGGAGTGCCCAGCGCGAAGCGGTTGCCTTCGGTATCGAAGATGTTGGTCACGCTGAACGTCACCCCCATCCGTTCGCGCCCAACGCGCGCGGTCAGGCCGCTGTCGAGGTAATCGCCCTGCGGATCGCCAAGCTCGGGCCCGATTCCGAGGCGCGATTCGCCAACGTAGCGCGCCCACCCTTGCGCTGTGAGGACGAGATCGCGACCGATCGCCCGGTGGTAGTCGAACCCCGCCCGCGCGTTGACATTGGCGATGTTCGGCACCTGGCCGATCTTGGTGAACAGGAAGTTGCGCGGGCTTTCGATCCGGCTGCGGTTCCACGACAGGCCCGCTTCGAGGCGCAGGCCGGGCGTCACCGCCACACCGCCGGAGAAGCTTGCCGTCCAGACCTGCCCGTCGCCGATGTTGGCGGTGGTCGGCAGTCCGAAGGGGTCGATGAAATCCGCCTGGATATCGCGCCAGCGGGTGAAGGACAGGCTGCCGGAGAGATCGAACGGCCCCGCCCCGGGGCGGCCGTGGCGCGCGCCGATCTCCAGCGTGGCAGTCCGGTCGCTGCGGAAGCGGCGGACGAACTCGCCGTCGATCGCGAGCCCGCCGGGCCGGAACCCCTCCTGATACTTGATGTAGAGCGCGGTCTCCGAAAGGAGGTTCGCCGTGACCGACGCAGAGGGCAGGAACACCGTCTCGTGCCGCTGTGCCGTCACTTCGGAGCGCGCGAGCGCGATCATCGGGTTGACGTCCTCGCCCGCGCCGTCGAGTTCGGAGCGCGTGACGCGGCCGCCGGCCGTCGCGACCAGCCCATCGCGCAGGCGGTAGCTCGCCTCGCCGTAAAGGGTCGCCTCGTCCACGCCGTTGCGGACGCCGGTGCTCGCGCGCATGACTTCCGCCGCGTCGAAGCTGCGGGTCAGGCGCGTGCGGTTGTGGGTGAAGCTGGCGCCCACGACCCAGCCGAAGCGGTCCTCCATCGGCTGCCACAGCCGCGTTTCATTGGCGATCATCTGCGAATCGTTGTTCTGGATGAACACACGAGTGGGCTCGTCCGGCTCGGTCGCGTCGTACCGCTCCTGAAGCTCCTGATCGACCACGCCGGTCGACGACCGGAAGCGGATCGCGCCGAACTCCCCGCTGACGACGATCTGGCCATGCAGGTAGTCGGCATCGAATCCTTCGACCACCCGCGCGGATCGCGTCAGCGGCGGGCCGTTGCGGTCAGCATACTGGCTGTCCTCACCGTCGATCCGTTGGGCGAGCCCGATCAGGTCGACCGTCCAGCCACCCCCCAGGTCGGCTCGGGCAAAGGCACGGCCGCCGTAGATGCGCGTGCGGTTGACGTCGTCGCGGCCGAGCAGCAGCTTGTCGATATATCCGCCCTGGCTCTCTGCATCGACGACCAGTCGCAGCGTCGCCGCCTCGCCCGCGAGCGGCAGGTTCATCACCGCCCCCGCATCGGCCCCCAGAGCACCATGCGTGGTCGCCGAGCCGCCGAGGCTGGCGGATGCGGAGACGACGCCGGGCTCGGGCGCATTGGGCACGAGCCGGATGATCCCACCGAGCGAGCCCGCGCCGTAGAGCGTCCCCTGCGGCCCCTCCAGCACCTCGACCTTCTCCATATCGGACAGGCGGAGGTCGGGGTCGGGCGAATTGTAGCTGAGCCGCAGGTCGCCGAGGTACTGCCCGACGGTCGCTTGGGTCGGCCCCGTGAAGCTCGAATCGGCGATGCCGCGAATGAACAGCTTGTTGCGTCCGCTACCGAGATAGGTCGAGGTGACGCTGGCGACCTGGTTGGCGATGCGCTCGCTCCCGCCCGGCCCGCCGAACGCCAGATCATCACCCTGGATGATCGTGATCTGCCCGGCGTAGTCGCGCAGCCGCACGTCGCGCTTGCTGGCGGAGACCACGATCGGCGGCCCCACAGCGGGTGGCGGAGGCGCGGGCGCGTCGTCGCGGGTGGGTTTACGGCGAGAGGCCGGCTTGTGTGTCCGGGCTTGCCGGTCCACCACGAGCCGCCAGCCCATCGCGCCGGCGCTGACCGGGCGTGCTCCGAGAGCGCGAGCCAGCCGGTGAACCGCCTCGCGCGCAGTGAAAGTCCCGCGGATGGCCGGCACCCGGCGGGCGGCAAGCTTAGGGTCGGAGATGACGATGCTGGTGCCCGTCTGCCGCGCAATCGCAGCGGCCGCTTCGCCGCCGCGCCCGGCCGGTACGTTCACCCGCACTTCCTCCGCCTGCGCGGGGACCGCGGCCACCAGGGCGATCAGGGCTATCGGCAGGGATGCGCGCATTGTCAGGGTCGATCGATGATCCAGCTATCTCCTTCGCGGCGCACGGCGACGCCGAACAGCGGACCGACGGCCTGCGGATTCTGCTTTACCGGCGCAAGGGCGACGCTGCCCGTCACGCGCCGCTCCGCAACCGTGGGCGCGGCGGAGAACGCAATGCCGGTGCTGCTTGAAAGCTCATGCGCGATCTCCCCCAGCGTCGCTTCGTCGAAGGTGAGCCGGCCATCGCGCCATTCGCCGATTCGCGCAACCGGCGCGGTGCCGAGGCGATAGGCGTCGCTTCCGTCGGTGACGCTCAGCGTGTCGCCCGGCTCCAGCCGCGCGAGCTTGCGCTCGGGGTTCACCAGCACGACGCCTTCGGACACCGCCACGCTGGTGGTCTTGCCCACGCGCGCGACATCGAACACCGTCCCGGCATCGACCAGCGTATGCCCGCCGACATCGACGACGAACGGGTCCGCGTCGTCATGCCGCACGCTGAAGAGCGCCCGGCCCTGTTCCAGCGTCGCGACCCGCGGGTCGTCTCGGTCGAGCACGATCCGCGCCGCGCCGCCGAGCGTGACGTCGCTGCCGTCCGCCAGCGCCACCGTGCGCGTCTCCCCGGCGGCGGTTTCGACCACGTAGCTCGCGTCGCGCAACTGGATGAAACCGAGCATCGCCACCAGCACGACCGATGCCGCCAGCGCCAGCCAGCGCCAGCCGCCGCGGGCGGGCACTTCCTCGGCAACGGCGTCGTTGGCGGGCGCAACGAGGCCTTCCTCGGCCGCATCCATCACCGCGGCCATCGCGCGGTCGTAGGCGTCCGCATGCGCCGGGTCTGCTTCGAGCCAGGCTGTGAATGCGTCCCAATCCTCGAACGAGGGGTCTCCCGTTTGCACGGCCCAGGCAATCGCTTCGTCGGTCATCCGTTCATCTTGCCTCATGGCGTGCTCTCTTCGCGAAAGAAGACGGAGCCGGGCGTCTCAAGCCTCATCGATCCGCTCCCTGACCTCAAGGATGGCGCGGTAGGCGCGGCGCAGATCGCTCTCGACCGTGCTCAGGCTTACGCCGAATTCCTCCGCCACCTGCCGCTGCTGCACGCCGTCGATGCGGTGCCGGCGGAAGATCGCCGCAGGCCGCGGACCGAGAGTGTCTAGCGCCTCCGCCACGAGGCGCGCATGGTCGCGGGCGATCAGGACGCGCTCGCCCGAAGGCGCATCCGAGACGCCGGGCACAGTCGCGGCAGCCTCGCTCCAGTCCTTGTCACGCCGGCGCGCCTGACGTTCGGACCGGTAGCGGTCGATCATCAGCAGGTCGGCGGTGCGGTAAAGGTAGGCCACCGGCGCGGCGACGGGGCCGACGGCCGCGGTGGAGATCTTCAGCCAGACTTCGTGCAGCAGGTCTTCCGCGGCATCGCCGGCGCCACGCGCGCGCAGGAAACGCAGCAGCCGTTCGCGGTTGGCGAGGAAGGCGGCTTCGAGACCGTTGGGCGCGCGATTGCTGGACACGGACAAAACCAATGACGGCAGCGCGCGATAAGTCAAAATCCGCGTGCAGGAAAGGTGGGTTTCCACCCCTGGATCTCGCGCCAGCTCCTTTGCGAACCGGCCGACCTACGCTTGTAGTGTTTCAAAAAACGGGTATGTTGATTCGCGACAGACCCCAAAGGGGCGGCGACAACGGGAAGAGCGATGGCCTGGGATTTCGAAACCGAGACCGAGTTTCAAGAGAAGCTCGACTGGATGGAAGGGTTCGTCCGCGAAAAGGTGGAACCCTTGGGGATGCTCGGCATCCACCCATACGACGTGAAGAATCCCAGACGCAACGCGCTTGTCCGCCCGCTGCAGGAAGAAGTGAAGGCGAAGGGCCTATGGGCCTGTCACCTGGGCCCGGAACTCGGGGGACAGGGCTACGGCCAAGTCAAGCTGGGCCTGATGAACGAGATTCTGGGCGGCGCGAGCTTCGCGCCGATCGTGTTCGGCTGCCAGGCGCCCGACACCGGCAATGCGGAGATCATCGCACACTACGGCACACCGGAACAGAAGGAACGGTATCTCCAGCCGCTGCTCGAGAACGAGATCGTTTCGGCCTTTTCGATGACCGAACCTCAAGGCGGATCCGATCCGACCAATTTCGTCACCCGCGCCGAGCTCGACGGCAATCACTGGAAGATCAACGGCGAGAAGTGGTTCTCGACCAACGGCAAGTGGGCGGATTTCCTGATCGTCATGGCCGTGACCGATCCCGAGGCGCCGCGACATGAGCGGATGAGCATGTTCATCGTGCCCGTGGATACCCCCGGCGTGGAGATCGTGCGCAACGTGGGCGTCTACGGCCAGCAGGACGGTTCGGAGAGCTACATCCGCTACACCGACGTTCGCGTCCCGGCCGATCACCTGCTGGGCAAGCGTGGCGGCGCTTTCGCAATCTCGCAGACCCGGCTCGGCGGCGGACGCGTGCACCATGCCATGCGCACGGTTGGCAACTGCCGCCGCCTCCTCGACATGATGAGCAGGCGCGCGGTCAGCCGCAAGACTCGCACCGGCACGATCGCCGACTATCAGGCGGTCCAGATGCAGATCGCCGACAGCTATATCGAGCTCGAGCAATTCAAGCTCTTCGTGCTCAAGACCGCGTGGATGATCGACAAGTACCAGGACTACCGCAAGGTCCGGAAGGACATCGCGGCTATCAAGGCGCTGATGCCCAAGGTCTACCACGACATCGCCGCGCGCTGCGTGCATATCCACGGTTCGCTCGGCGTGTCGAACGAGATGCAGTTCGTTGGCAATCTCGTCGCCTCGATGGTGATGGGCATCGCCGATGGCCCGACCGAGGTGCACAAGGTGACCGTCGCCAAGCAGCATCTGCGCCAGTACCGGGACGTCGCCGACCCGATTTTCCCTGAGTACTCGCTGATCCATCGCCGCGCCGCGGCGCAGGCGTTCTACGATCCGCTGGACGAGATCACCGACGCGGCGGAGCAAGCCGCATGACCGCGGCGAGCGCCGCGTCGGACAGCACCGCTCGCACCGCCGCGCCCGCCTCGCCGCCGGTGGGCTTCGGCACGCGCGTCAGTTACGGCGCGGGCGCGATGGCGAACGGCATCAAGGGCGCCGCCTTCTCGAGCTACCTGATGCTCTATTTCAATCAGGTAGTCGGCGTGCCGGCGGCGATCGTCGGCACCGCCCTCGCCTGCACGCTGCTGGTCGATGCCATCGTCGATCCGTTCCTTGGCCGCTGGGCCGACGTCACCCGCTCGCGCTGGGGACGGCGGCACCCCTTCATGTATGCAGCGGCGATCCCGACGACGATCTTCTTCTTTCTTACCTGGTTTCCGCCGCAGGGGCTTAGCCATGTGCAACTCGGCTTCTGGATATTCGCCTTCGCCGCCGCGACCCGCGCAGCGATCAGTGCGTTCGAGATCAATGCGTCGGCGATGGCGCCGGAGCTGACCGGCGACTACACCGAACGCACCCGGCTGTTCTCGCTCCGTTACTGGTTCGGCTACGCCGGCGTTTACGGCTTCACCGCCTTCTCGCTCGCGTTCATCTTCATCGAATCGCCCGAATATCCGCGCGGCCAGCTCAACCCCGCAAGCTACGCCAACTTCGCCGCGCTGGGGGCGGTGCTGATCTTCCTCGCGATCCTTGTCTGTGCAGCGGGGACCCACAATCGTATCCCCTATCTACGGCAGGCGGACCCGGTAGGCAGCGCTCCCAAGCTTCGTCTGCGCGATCACCTGGCGGAGATGTTCGCGGCCTTCCGCAACCGCGCCTTCCTCGCCATCTTCGGCTTCGGCGTATTCAAGTACACCGCAATCGGACTCTACAGCGCGACGACGCTCTACTTCAGCACGTTCCTGTTCAAGCTGGATACGACCCAGCTCGCGCTGCTTACGCTCGACAGCTTCGTCGCCGCGACGATTGCCGCGCCGCTTGCGCCGATCTTCTCGAGATGGTTCGGGAAGCGGACGAGTTCGATGGTCTTCGCCGTGCTCGGCGTGGCCATCGGGCTGAGCCCGCTGCTGCTGAGCCTGCTCGGCCTGTTCTTCGAACCGGGCGATCCGCTGCTGGTGCCGACGCTGTTCGTGATCGGCGCGGTCTACGGCGCCATGGTTGCCATTTCGCTCATCAACACCAGCTCGATGCTCGCGGACGTGGTGGAGGATAGCGCGGTGGAGACCGGCCGGCATACTGCCGGCACGTTCTTCGCCGCTTCGAGCTTCATGCAGCAGTGTTCCAACGCGCTCGGCATTTTCGTTGCGGGGCTGGTGCTCGCCTGGTCCGAGTTCCCCGAGCAGGCGGACCCTGCGACGATCGCAGGTCCCGTGGTCGACAGCCTGCTGCTGCATTATATTCCGACGTCAATCTCGCTCTGGACGATCGGCGCGCTGATACTGGTATTCTACCCCATCACGCGCGCCCGGCACGAGCGGAACATGGATATTCTTCGCGCCCGAGAAGCCGAGGCGCTAGAACAACAACAGCGCGATGCGCCGCTGGGCGGCCCCGCCCGGTAATCGAGGAGAAAAGCATGGCCACCCAGCCCGACCTGCAACCGCCAAGTGCGGACGACGCCTTCCGCGAAGAAGTGCGCGATTTCCTGGCGGCTAACTTCCCGTCCGAGCTCAAAGGCAAGGGCAACGCTCTTGCCGGAGTCGATGGGCCGACCGAGGAGACCGAGCCGCAACGTAAGTGGCGCGAGGCGATGGGCGAGCGCGGCTGGGGCACGCCGACATGGCCCAAGGAATACGGCGGCGGCGGCCTGACGCGCAGGCAGGCCGCGATCCTGAACGAGGAAATGGCCAAGGCCGGCGCGTACAATCCGATCGGCGGCATGGGCGTGATGATGTTCGGCCCCACCCTGCTCGAATACGGCAGCGAAGCGCAGAAGAAGGAACACATCCCGCCGATCTGCCGCGGAGAGATCCGCTGGTGCCAGGGCTATTCGGAGCCGAACGCCGGGTCCGACCTCGCCAATCTCCAGACTTTCGCCGAGGACAAGGGCGATCACTATGTCGTCAACGGTCAGAAGACCTGGACCAGCGGCGGGCAGTGGGCCGACAAGTGCTTCTGCTTGGTGCGCACCGACAAGAGCGACAAGCACAAGGGCATTTCCTTCCTGCTGATCGACATGGACGCGCCGGGCGTGGAAGTCCGTCCGATCCAGATGATCAGCGGCATGAGCCCGTTCTGCGAAACCTTCTTCACCGACGTGAAGGTGCCCAAGGAAAACCTGGTCGGCGAGGAAGGCCAGGGCTGGACAATCGGCAAGCGCCTGCTCCAGCACGAGCGCACTAACCTGTCCGGCGGCGGCAGTCTGGCCCGGATGATGGGCGCGAGCCTGGCCGACATCGCCAAGAAGTACGTCGAAACCGACGAGAGCGGCGCCATCGCCGACAAGGTCCTGCGCGACCGGATCGCCGATTTCGAGATCCGCTGGAGTGCCTTCCTCCTCACCGCGCGCCGCGCGACCGAGGAAAGCAAGGCGCAGGGTGGCGTCTCCGAGATCAGCTCGGTGCTCAAGAAGCTCGGCACCAAGCTCGGGCAGGAACGCGCCGAGCTGATGATCGAGATCATGGGCCTGCAGGGCCTCGGCTGGGAGGGCGAAGGCTTCACCGACGCCGAGCTTTCCGGCGTGCGCGCCTGGCTCTTCGGCAAGGCAACCACGATCTACGGCGGCTCGACCGAGATCCAGAACAACATCATCGCCAAGCGCGTGCTTGGCATGCTCGACCACCAGTAAGAGGGCGCGAGGAACATGGCGGTTCTCAACGAAGAACAGGAAATGCTGCGCGACATGGCGCGCGAATGGGCGACGAACGAAAGCCCGGTCGCGGCTTTCCGGAAGGTTCGCGCGAGCGGCGCGCCCGAGGCATTCGACCGCGAGGCCTATACTGCGATGGCGCAGATGGGCTGGGCCGGTATCGTCGTGCCCGAGGCGCACGGCGGATCGGATTTCGGCTGGCTTTCGGCCGGGCTGGTGGTCGAGGAACTGGGCAAGACGCTGACCGCAAGCCCCCTCGTCGCCACGACGCTCGCCGCGACGGCGATCGTGCTCGGCGGCAGCGAGGAGCAGAAGGCGAAATGGCTGCCGAAGCTCGCAAGCGGCGAGACGATCGGCACGCTCGCCATCGACGAAGGGCCGCATCATAACCCGGCGAAGATCGCCGCGAGCGTATCGGGCGGGAAGCTTTCCGGCACCAAGGCTTTCGTCCACGAAGCGCATAGCACCGACCTGTTCGTGGTCGCGGCGGCGGACGGGCTCTATCTGGTCGAGAACGGCGATGGCGTGGCGCTTTCCACGCGCAAGCTGACCGACCAGCGCAGCCATGCCGAGGTGACGTTCGACGGCGCGGCGGCGGACAAGCTCGCCGGCGGCGGCGACAGCCTGCTCGACGACGTGCTCGACCGCGCGCGCATCCTGACCGCCTGCGAAATGCTCGGCATGGCCCAGGCCGTGTTCGACACCACGCTCGAGTATCTGAAGCAGCGCGTGCAGTTCAATCAGGTGCTCGCCACCTTCCAGGCGCTGCAGCACCGCATGGCGGACCTTTTCGGTGATCTTGCCATGATGCGTTCCGCGGTCGAGGGCGGCCTCCAGGCGCTCGACAGCGGCTTCGGCATTCCCCGCGCCGCGGCGATCGCGAAGTCCGAAGCCAACCGCGTGCTTCACACGATGAGCCGTGAAGGCATTCAGCTCCACGGCGGCATCGGCATGACCGACGAGTACGATATCGGCTTCTACCTCAAGCGCGCCCGCGTGCTCGAGGCGAGTTGGGGCAACACCTCCTACCTGCGCGACCGGTTCGCCCGGATCGGCGGCTATTGAGGCATTGGATCCGCTCGATGACCCCGAAGGTCTAGCCGGATCGGCCAGCGCCCAACAGCGGGCGCTGGCCGATCATGCGCGGTTCGTCGACGAGAACCTGAAGCGCAACTACCGCGCGAACTTCATCCATGGCGTGCTGGGCATGACGGGCTTTCGCCTGATCTACGCTCCCACGATCATCCCCGCCTACCTGATGCTGCTCACCGGCAGCGCGGCAGCCGTCGGGCTCGGCACCGCGCTGCTGCAGCTTGGCGCGACCATCAGCCCGATCGCCAGCGGCGCGCGGATAGAGCATCGCAGTCACATCCTCCCCTATGCGATCCGCGTCGGTTCGCTGATGCGGCTGCAGATCCTTGGTCTTGCGCTGGCGGGCTGGTTCCTGACCGGTAACCTGCTGCTTGTCGCAACGTTCGCTTTCTTCGTGCTGCTCGGCTTCTTCACCGGGGCGCAGCGGGTCGCTTTCCAGATGCTGATGAGCAAGCTGATCCCGATCCGGAAGCGCGGGCGGCTGCAGGGATACCGCAATTTCGCGGGCGGGCTGATCGCCGCAGTGCTCGCCTGGGTCGCGGGTAACTGGTTCATCGCCGGCAACTGGCTGGGCAATGGTTATGCAACGACGTTCCTGTTCGCGTTCCTGCTCACCAGCGCGGGGCTGGTCGTACTCAAGACGATGATTCGCGAGCCTGCCGCCCCGCTGTCGCGCCCGCAGCTCCCCCTTCGCGAGCGCATTCGGGAATTTCCCGAGCTGCTCGCCGATCGGGACTTCGCCAATTTCCTCGGTGCGCACAGCTTCTCCACCATGGCTCGCGTCGGTGCGCCGTTCTGGACTGTCTATGCCGGTAGCCTTCTGGGACTCGACGGAGCGCTGATCGGAGGCCTCAGCTTCGTATTCCTGGGCTCCGACACGGTATCCAACATCCTCTGGGGCCCCATGGGCGACCGCTTCGGCTTCCGCATCGTCTATGCGCTATCGCTGCTCTGCTCCATCGGCGGCGTAGTGCTGTTGATCTTCGCTGCGTCAGCCGGGCCTGTCTATGGCGCCTTCGTCCTGCTCGGCTTCGGAGCCTCGGGCTGGCTGCTTGCCGCGAGCACGATGGTGCTCGAGTTCGGCAACAGCGAAGACACGCCGATGCGGCTCGCCTTCGTTACCACATTCGAGGGCGCTATCGCGGCAGCGGGGCCGGTGCTCGCGGGGCTTGTCGTGGCGATCTGGGGCTTCACGCCCCTGTTCGCCATTGTGCTCGGCGCCTTGGCGATCGCGCTGCTGCTGCTCGTCCTCCGGGTGCGCGAACCGCGCGATCTCGCCAGCGGCTGATCAATCGACGGCGGGCGGCGCGAGCAGTCCCGACGACAGCGCCGAAACATACGTTCGGATCGCCAGTTCAGGATCGCCGAACCGCTCGGCCCAATTGCGCGCCTCGTAGGCACTGTTGAGCGTCGACATGATGATCTGACTGGCAACCAGCGGATCGATCGGGCGGACCGAGCCGTCGGCGATCCCGTCGATCAGCATTCCCGCAAAGCGCCGCGCGAGCCGGTTGGAGCGCGTGACCACGTCGACCCTCTGATCGCTGTCGAGCGACTGCAGCGCGGTCGTGCGCAGCAAGGGCATGGCGTCGAAGAACTGGACGTCGAGCAGCTCGCGCAGCACGCTCGACAGACGAGTCCAGTGATCCGCCTCCATCGTCTGGCCGGACATCTGCACGGCGGACAGGCGATCGTAGCTGCGCTGGAAGCACGCGAGCACGAGATCGTCCTTGGCGTCGTGGTGATGGTAGAAGCTGCCCTTGGTCACGTTGAGCGACTTCGCGATCCGATTGACCGACGCGCCGCGGTAGCCGCGCTGGTTGATCATGACGGTGGCGGCGCGCAGGAACTCGTCGTTCTGGCTTGGCTTCGCCGCTTCCGGCGTGCGCCAGCCGCCATCGGGCAAGGACCGAGGGCACCAGCGGTCCGGTTCGGCCGGAATGCCGTGGGCGAGGATGTCGAACATCCGTTCTTGGACCCGCGGAAAGTCGAGCGAGGAATAGCGCAGCGACCACACGGGCCACCACATCATCGCCTCCAGCAATATGTGCGCGCGGGCGGAAAACAGCGCATGCTCGCGGTCGGATCGCGCCTCTCCGAAGAAGCCGCGCACCAGCTTCACCACCGTGCGGTAGCGCGCGAGCAGCGGCGCCTGCGCATCCGCATCGAGCGTGCGGATTTCGGACAGCGCCGTCACCAGTCCTTTCTCGCCGCCTCGGATGCGTCGGCGCAGAGCCACGTGTTCGGCGATGTAGCGGCGCATGCGCGAGGCTGGATCGGGCGCCGCGAGCGCGTCGCGCGCCATCTCTTCCATCAGGTCGAGCGTCGCCTCGTAAACCGCGACGACGAGCTGTTCCTTGCGCGAGAAGTAATAGGTGATGCTGGTGGCGTTGAGACCGATCGCGCTAGCGACGTCGGACAAGGTCGTCGCCTTGACCCCGACCTCGTTGATCAGGACCGAGGCGGCATGGATGATGGCCTGGCGCTTCTCGCCAAACCGCCTCGTCTCGGCACTCTTGCTCGCCATCGCGTCCCCCATGTCAGGCCCGTTACAATAGCGCGGGCAAAAGTGCCAACAGCCCCGGGGCTTCGCGCACGCTAGAACAGCGTAGCCAGATCTTTCTTCAGGATCTTGCCGTTCGCGTTGCGCGGCAGCGTGTCCTCGGTGAATACCACGCGCACCGGCACCTTGAACTTCGCCAGCCGGTCAGCGACCCAGGCCTGAAGCTCCTCCTCGCTCGCCGTGGTGCCGGGTGCGAGGTGGACCACGGCGGCGGGCTCCTCTCCGAGCTGCGGGTGCGGGAGGCCGATCAGTGCGGCATCGGTCACCGCCGGGTGATCGTAGAGCACGTTCTCGACCTCGGACGAGTAGATGTTCTCGCCCCCGCGGATGATCATGTCCTTCGCCCGGTCGACGATGTAGCAGAAACCTTCCTCGTCGAGCCGCGCGAGATCGCCCGTCCTGACCCAGCCGTCCACGAACGTCTCGGCGGTCGCTTCCGGATTGTTCCAGTAGCCCTTCACCACCATCGGACCGCGCGCCCAGAGCTCACCGACCTCGCCGGCGGGCATCTCCTCCGTGCCGTCCTCATTCATGATCTTCAGGTCGGCCACGGCAACCGGCGGGCCGCAGCTGTCCGGCCGGTTGAGATAATCCTCGCTCGAATGGCCGGTGACGGTCGCCATCGTCTCGGTCATGCCCCAGCCGTTGCCGGGCAGCGCGCCGAAGACCTCGCGGATCTTGCGCACGAGCTCAGGCGCCGAGGGCGCACCGCCGTAGCCGATCGCCTCGATGCTCGACAGGTCGTAGTTCTTGCGTTCGGGATGCTCGATGAGCTGCCAGGCGATCGTCGGCACACCGCCGGTCGAGTTCACCTTCTCCCGCTCGATGATCTCGAAGGCTTTGATCGGGTCCCACTTGTGCATGAAGATCATGGTGTGACCAGCCGCGACGTTGCCCATGAGGCCGGCGGAGCAGGCGGTGACGTGGAACAGCGGGATCACCGTGAGACCGACCTTGTGCATCGGCTCGGGCATCTCGTCCCCCCGGCGCAGCACCGCGCAGGCCGCATTGTAGCCGCTCGACATGATGTTGGTGCACAGATTGCGGTGCGTGCCGAGCGCGCCCTTCGGGTTTCCCGTCGTGCCGCTGGTGTAGAAGATCGTCGCGTCGTCATCCGGCGCGATCTCGACCTCGGGCAGCTCCATCTGCGGCAGATCGGCATACCCTTTCGGCGTGCCGATCACGGCCTCGAGCCGCTCGGCCCCCTCGGGTTCGCCTTCGCAGCGCGACACGAACGCCGTCTCCAGATCGGGACATTCGGCGCGGTGCGGCAGGATTCGTTCCCAACGCTCTGCATCGCAAATCAGCAGCTTCGTGCCAGAGTCCCTCAACCCGTAGGCAAGCTCCGGCCCGGTCCACCAGGCATTGAGCGGCACGCAGATCGCGCCGATCGTCACTGCCGCGAAGAAGGCAACCGGCCATTCCGGCAGGTTGCGCATCGCCACCGCGACGCGGTCGCCCTTCGCCACGCCCCGCGCCTGAAGCTCGTGCGCGAGCTTCGCAACGGCGCGGAACCACGCATCGTAGGTGACGCGCTCGTCCTCGTAGATCGTGAACTCGCGCGGACCGTACATCCGCCCGAGCATGGCGATCGCGCGCAGATTCGGCGGCGCGTTCTTCCACACGCGCGTCGGCACGCCGCGAATGTCGATGGTCTCCATCTCGAAGCGTTGCCCGGGTGCGGTGAGGATCGCCTTGCATTCCTCGCGTGTCCTCGCGGGCCAGCCTTCCGGCGGGGTCCAGCCGATCGCGGAGGCGAGATCCTTTGCCTGCGTCGCCATGATCAGAGCACCTCGAACAGGCCGGCCGCGCCCATGCCGCCGCCGACGCACATGGTGACGACGACGTGCTTCACGCCGCGCCGCCTGCCTTCGATCAGCGCATGGCCTACGCAGCGCGCGCCCGTCATGCCGAAGGGATGGCCGATGGAAATCGACCCGCCGTTGACGTTGAGCCGGTCGTTCGGGATCCCGAGCTTGTCGCGGCAGTAAATCACCTGGACTGCGAAAGCCTCGTTCAGCTCCCACAGGCCGATGTCGTCGATGCCGAGCCCGAACCGGTCGAGCAGCTTGGGAATCGCAAAGACGGGGCCAATGCCCATCTCGTCGGGCTTGGCGCCTGCCACCGCCATTCCGACGTAGCGGCCGAGCGGCTCGAGGCCGCGCGCCTTGGCGACCTCCGCCTCCATCAGCACCGAAGCGGCCGAACCGTCCGAGAGCTGGCTGGCGTTGCCGGCCGTGATGCAGTGCCCCTCGCCCATCACTGGCTGGAGCTTCGCCAGCCCTTCCAGCGTGGTGTCGGGCCGGTTGCAATCGTCCATCGCGATGGTGACTTCGCGCTGGCTGACCTCGCCAGTCTCCTTGTCGGTCACGTTCATCGTCGTGGCGATCGGCACGATCTCGTCGTCGAACTTGCCCGCCGCCTGCGCCGCTGCCGTCCGCTGCTGCGACTGGAGCGAATATTCGTCCTGCGCTTCCCGGCCGATGTCATACCGCTTGGCCACGACCTCGGCCGTGCCGATCATCGGCATGTAGATGTCGGGATGCATCTTGAGCAGTTCGTCGTCGCGCTGCGTGTTCGGCTTGCCCGAGCGAAGCGACGTGATCGATTCGATCCCGCCGGCGACGCAGATGTCCATGCGATCGACGATGATCTGCTTGGCCGCCGTGGCGATCGCCATGAGGCCGGAAGAGCACTGCCGGTCGATCGTCATCCCCGCGACCTCGACCGGGAGCCCCGCGCGCAGCGCGACTTGCCGACCCATGTTGAAACCCTGCTGCCCCTGCTGGTTGGCGGCGCCCATGATCACGTCGTCGATCTCGCCGCCCTCGACACCGGCCCGCTCCACCGCCGCGGCCACCGACCATGCGCCGAGTTGCACCGCATGAGTCGCGTTGAATGCCCCGCGCATCGCCTTCGCGAGCGGAGTACGGGCGGTAGATACGATGACGGCGTCGCGCATTCGGGCAATCCTCTTCCAGTTTCGTCTTGTGCGATTCTTTGCCGACGATTTATGCAGAAGGGACAGTGCGTGGCAAGGTGCAACTGGGCGTTTTCTGAATTTCAGGTATGAGGCTTCAAAAGAGCAGAAAATCCGCTATCAGCGTGGGTCAGAAAACGAGGTATGCCGAAAGCGGCACGGTACGGGAGAGATCATGATCGAACTGACGGATGCGAAAGCGCTCGGCTTCCACGAGGCCCGGCTCGCCAGGATCGACGCCTTTCTCGATGCGCAATACATCGAGACGGGACGCCTGAAGAACGCTCAGTTGCTCGTCGCACGCGAAGGCAAGCCGGTACACCACGCGCGTTTCGGGGCTTTGCGCGACGACGGTACGCCGATGCGCGACGATGCGCTGTTCCGCATCGCCAGCATGACGAAGCCGATCACCTCGATCGCGTTCATGCAGTTGGTCGAACAATGCAAGGTAGCGCTGGAGGACCCGGTGAGCCGGGTGATTCCCGAGTTCGCAAACCTGGGCGCCTACGCAGGCGGCGGCGGTGCATTGCCTTTCGCCCCGATGCAGCGCGGCGGACCCATGCGTTTCGTCGATCTTCTCACGCACATGTCCGGGCTGACTTACGGCTTCCAGAACCGCAGCAGCGTTGATGCCGCTTATCGCGCGGCGGAGCTCGATCTCTCGCGCGGCAAATTCACGTCGGACGAATACGTCGCCGCGCTGGCCGAGATTCCGCTCGAGTTCGAACCGGGCTCGCGCTGGAACTACTCGGTCTCCACCGACGTGCTCGGTATTGCCGTCGAGCGCATCTCGGGGATGCGGCTGGGCGACTACTTCCGGCAGCATATCTTCGAACCGCTGGGGATGGCCGACACCGCCTTCCGGGTTGCGGAAGGGCAGGCGGATCGCCTCGCCGACGCTTACGGCTATCGTCCGGGCAAGCCGCCGCGGCTCGTGGATCGCGCCGCAGAGAGCCGCCTGCTCGAGGACGGCAAGTTCGACAGCGGCGGCGGGGGCCTCGTCGGCACGGCGGCCGACTACCACCGGTTCTGCACCATGCTGCTGCAGAAGGGCGAACTCGACGGGGCACGGATCATCGCACCCAAGACGCTCGACCTGATGACCGCCAACCACCTGCCCGGCGGTGCGGATCTCACGCAGATGAGCCAGAGCCTCTTTTCCGAAGCGAACAACGCCGGCACCGGCTTCGGCCTCGGCTTCGCCACGGTGATCGATCCGGCCAGGACGCTGATGCCCGCGAGCAAGGGCGAGTTCTACTGGGGCGGCGCCTACTCGACCGCCTTCTTCGTGGATCCGGTCGAGAAGATCACCATGGTCTTCATGACCCAGCTCTACCCCTCGTCCACTTATCCCATCCGCCGCCAGCTCAAGACGCTGATCTACTCGGCTCTGGCGGAAAGCTACGCATGAAGGAGCGCACAATGACAACCCCGATCCGCACCGAACGCCACGACAACGTGCTCGTCATCATCTCCGACAACCCGCCGGTGAACGCCCTCGGCCAGGCCGTGCGCGCCGGGCTCGCCGCAGGTATCGAGGAGGCGCTGTCCGACGATGCCGTCGAGGCGGTGGTGATCCGCTGCGACGGGCGCACCTTCTTCGCGGGCGCCGACATCACCGAATTCGGAAAGGCGCCGCAGGGGCCGAGCCTCCCCGAAGCGCTCGACAAGCTGGAGGCGAGCGAGAAGCCGGTCGTCGCCGCGATCCATGGCACGGCGCTCGGCGGCGGGTGCGAAGTGGCGCTCGCCTGCCATTACCGGGTGGCGGTGCCGAGCGCGAAGATCGGCCTGCCCGAGGTCAAGCTCGGCCTGATCCCCGGCGCCGCGGGCACACAGCGCCTGCCGCGCCTCGTGGGCGCCGAAGCGGCGCTGCCGCTGGTCGTCACCGGCGACCCGATCTCGGCGAAGAAGGCGCAGGCGATCGGTCTGGTGGACGCGATCGTGGGCGAAGACAGCCTGGAGGCTGACGCGATCGCATTCGCAAAGTCGAAGATCGGCCAGCCGGTGCCGCGCGCCTCGGAAGGGACGGCCAATCAGGACGGGGTGAAGAACCCCGGCATCTTCGACGACTTCCGCCAGAAGAACGGCCGCAAGATGCGCGGCTTCGAAGCGCCCAACGCCGCAATCGAGGCCGTCAAAGCGGCCGGCGAGCTGACCTACGCCGAGGGTGTGAAGAAGGAGCGCGAGCTCTTCGCGAAGCTGATGGGCGGCACCCAGTCGAAAGCGATGCGCCACTACTTCTTTGCGGAGCGTGCCGCGAACAAGATCGACGACGTGCCCGCCGATACGCCGCTGATCCCGATCAGGAAGGTCGGCGTGATCGGCGCCGGCACGATGGGCGGCGGGATCGCGATGAACTTCCTCAGCGCAGGAATTCCGGTGACCATCCTGGAGATGAAGCAGGAAGCGCTCGACCGCGGCACTGGCGTCATGCGCAAGAACTACGAGAACACGGCCAAGCGCGGCCGCATGACCATGGAACAGGTCGACGCAGCGATGGGCCTGCTGACCCCCACGCTGGACTACGCGGATCTCGACGATTGCGATCTGGTGATCGAGGCGGTCTACGAGAACATGGACGTGAAGAAGGAGGTGTTCGGCACGCTCGACGGCGTGGTGAAGCAGGGTGCGATCCTCGCCTCCAACACCAGCTATCTCAACATCGACGAGATCGCGGCGGCCACCGAGCGCCCCGGCTACGTGCTCGGCCTGCACTTCTTCTCGCCTGCGAACGTGATGAAGCTGCTGGAAGTCGTCCGCGGCGCGAAGACGCGCGACGACGTCCTCGCAACCTCGATGAAGCTCGCCAAGAAGATCGGCAAGGTCGCGGCGGTTTCCGGCGTGTGCCCCGGCTTCATCGGCAACCGCATGCTTTCCAAGCGACAGGAGCAGGCGAACCAGCTGATCATGGAAGGCGCGAACTACTGGGATGTCGACGACGTGCTGCTCGAGTTCGGCTTCCCCATGGGTCCGTTCCAGATGGGTGACCTCGCCGGCATCGACATCGGCTGGCATCGCGATCCGTCGAAGGTCACCACCGTGCGCGAGGCGCTCTGCGCGGTGGGCCGCTTCGGACAGAAGGCCGGCAAGGGCTTCTACGACTACGACGAAGCGCGCAACCGCACGCCTTCCGACGAGGTCAAGACGATCATCGCCGACTTCGCCGCCAAGGAAGGCCACGCACAGCGCGAGATCTCCAAGGACGAGATCCGCGAACGGCTGCTCTATCCGATGATCAACGAAGGCGCGAAGATCCTAGACGAGAAGATGGCGCAGCGCGCGAGCGACATCGATGTCGTGTGGATCAACGGCTACGGCTGGCCGATCTACACCGGCGGTCCGATGTTCTGGGCCGACGCGATCGGGCTCGACACGGTCGTTGCCGGCCTGGAGAAGCACGGTCTTCCCGTCAGCGACTATCTGCGCGGCAAAGCCCAGCGCGGCGAAACCTTCAACGGCTAACCCGACGACGCCCGAGCGAAGTAGCCCTTCCTCCCCATTTGCACGGGTGCAGATGGGGAGGGGTACCGCTAGACGCGCGCCTCGCGGGTAGCGAGCTGCCCCTGTCGGGCAACGCTCTCCGCTCGCAGCTGTAAAGTGCATTGTTCGAATTCAGGGTATGAGTAGCAAGTCGAAACCGATCGGTCGCGGCTGGCTTGCCCACCCCCCTCGCCGCGAAACCACGCCCGCGACCCGGGTATGCCGCAGGGCAGAATACGTTTTCCTCGACCAGCGAGTCCAATGACGCACATACACAGCATGTTTTCGGAAGCGGGGTTCGGGCATTCTTTCGAAAGCTCAGCAAGCCGAAAAGGCACGTTCATTTCACAAAGAGCTTGACAGGAGTGCCCCGAAATACTCCACTTTCGATGAGTGGGTATGTGCCTGAGAGCGCAGCTCACAGGAGAGGAGAGGAAGATGAGAAAACACGGTCTACGGTACACGTGCGCCCTTTCGGCTCTCGCGTTGGGGCTCGCCGGCGCCAGCCCCGCGGTGGCACAGGACGAGTCACCGGACGGTGCGCAAAGCCCCCCGCCGGAGAACCCCGTCATCGTCGTCACCGGCTCGCTGATCCGCGGCACCCCCGAGGACGCGGCGCTTCCAGTCGAGGTGATTTCACAGGAAGAGCTGGTGAATCAGGGCTCTCCCACTGCTCTCGATCTCATCAAGAACCTCCCAGGTTCCAGTGGCGTGCTCGGCGATTCGAATCAGTTCGACTCGCGGTCGCAGGGATCGGAAGGCGTCTCGACGGTGAACCTGCGGGGTCTCGGCCCTTCGCGTACACTCGTCTTGCTCAACGGCCAACGGCTCGCCAATACGCCCATCGGGGTGCCCTCGGTCGACGTCAATCTGCTGCCCTCCGCAGCAATCGGGCGGATCGAAGTGCTCAAGGACGGCGCGGCCGCGACTTACGGTTCCGATGCGATCGGCGGCGTGGTCAATTTCATCACCAACAAACAGCTCGAAGGGCTGGTGCTGAGCGGCGACTACCGTTTCATCGACGGCTCGGACGGAGACTGGACTGCCTCGGGCGCGTTCGGCCATGATGGCGACGGACTGCGCGTGCTCGCGAGTTTCGGCTATCAGCACCGCTCTCCGCTGGCAGCGATCGAACGTGACTTCGCCATCCGTCCATATACCGAAAACCCCGCCGGTGGCTTTACTCAAGGCGGAAGCCCGGGCGCCTTCCTGCCTTTCGCCTTCTATCCCGGGACCTTCGTCGGCGTCACGAGCGATTTTCAGGTGGACCGCGGGTGCGATGACCTGGGCGGCATTCCGGTCGCCAATTCGACCCCCACGGATGTTGATAGCGCCACCCGCTGCGCCACCCAGTACACGCCGTTCGATCTGCTGGTGGAAAAGGAAGATCGCTGGCAGGCCTATCTGGAAACCGAGATCGACCTGACCGACCAGATCGTGGCCGAGTTTTCGGGCCTGCTCGGGCACACTTCCATCTCGGCCAACACCTCGCCGAGCTACCTGATTCTCAATACGCCGACTCCCGGCCTCGCCAACCCGATCGGCTCCCAGTTCTGGGTTCCGCCCAACAACCCCGGCCTGATCGCCTACCGAGAGGCCAACCCCGACCAGTTCCCGTCAGGGGCGAACAGCGCGCTCCTTGCTGCCGGCGTGTTCCGCACGGCCTTGCTCGGCGGCAATCCGCTTTTCCGAGACCAGAACGGGATCGACGGCGCCGCACCCGCGACGCGCGACAGCGAATCGATGCGCTTTACCGGCGCAGTGCGCGGAAGCCACTCGGCCGCGTTCAATTGGGAGCTGAGCGGCACCTGGCACAAGTACATCCGCGAATCGACGGGGTACGACAGCATCATCGACCGGGTGCAGCTCGCGTTGCGCGGCCTCGGCGGGGAGGACTGCGACCCGCTGACCGGCACGCCTGGCGTGGGACCATGCATGTTCTACAACCCGTTCTCGAACGCGATCGAGTCGAATGCGATCACCGGCGAAATCAATCCGGGCTACGACCCCGCAGTGGCCAACGATCCCGCGGTCTTCGATTACTTCACCAAGAAATCGTCCAGTCGCATTTCCAACGAACTGAAGGTCGCCAACCTCGTGTTCAGCGGCAACACCGGGATCGCTCTCGGCGGCGGCAACGGCATCGGCTACGCGCTCGGCGCCCAGTATCGTCACAACGGTTACGATGCGCGTTACGGACCCTACAACGATCTGACGATCTATCCCTGCCCCGGCTCGCTCGATTTCGGCGTGGAAGACTGCGCCCGCCCGATCGGGCTGTTCGGCTTCCTGGGTTCGGACCTGCCCAACGCAAGTTCGCAGGATGTCTTCGCCCTCTTCGGCGAGTTGCAGATTCCGATCGGCGACCGCGTCGATATCCAGCTCGCTGCACGTTATGAAGACTATGGCGGCGCGGTCGGTTCGACCTTCGATCCGAAGGCCAGCGCACGCGTCCAGATCACCGATTGGCTGGCACTCCGTGGATCGTACCAGACGACTTTCCGGGCGCCGCCGTCGAACATCCTTACCGCGGGTGACTACCTGACATCGCTGCAGTTCGTCGGTGGCTCGTTCCGCGCCGTTCGAGTGAACGACAATCCCACTCTCGTCCCGGAGAGCGCCGAGAGCTACGGCGGCGGCGTGTTGCTCGACTTCGGCGGCTTCCGCGCAAGCGTCGACTACTGGCGCTACGATTTCTCGGACGACATCGTTGCAGAACCGCTCTCCGGCATCCTCAACTCGGTGTTCGACAGCACTCTTGGTTCGAGCACGCCAGGCACCGCCGTCGCAGACTGTTCCAACCCGCTGGCCAGCCGTTTTACCTTCTCCGGCGGCCCCGCGGAGGGCGGATGCGGTGCCCTCGCTCCGACGCTCAGCGACGTAACGACGATCGACACCTTCTACACCAACGGGGCGGGGCTCTCGACGTCGGGGATCGACGCCACGGCGAGCTACCGCGGCGACTTCGGCACGCGGGGCACTTGGGGTGTCGGGGTTACGGGCAGTTACGTGATCGACTTCGAAACCAACGACTTCTTCATTGGCGACGATCTCGTACAGCCGGGCTTCTCGGCCGTCGGCAAGCTCAATTACCAGACCACCGCCTATCCGTTGCCCGAGATAAAGCTGAACGGCTATCTGGACGCGGGCTGGGACCGGCACAACGCCCGCCTGACCGTCACGCATGTGGAAGGCTACACAGACCAGCGACTGACGCCGGGCACGCCGGGCCACGAGATCCCGAGCTTTACGACACTCGATTTCACGCTGCGGATCGGACTGCCTGCGGAAACCGATCTGACACTCTCGGTGCTCAACTTGCTCGACAAGGACCCGGGCTTCGCCGCCCTCGACTATAGCTACGACCCCTTCACCGCGAACCCGCTGGGCCGCAACTTCAAGATTGGAATCCGCAAGGCATTCTGAGCTTGAAGTTGCTCGGACTGGCGGATGGGAATGCCGGAGACTGCGTGAACGACCAGACTGCGATTGATCTCGCCTCCCTCCTCGCCCCGCGCGAGGCGGGGGGCGATGGACGCTGGACCGGCGCGCCCGGCCCGGCAATGGGGCCGCGCCTGTTCGGGGGGCAGGCGATCGCGCAGGCGCTGATGGCGGCCGCGCAGGAGGAGGACGCCGAGCGCCTCGCGCATTCGCTGCACTGCTATTTCCTGAAGCCGGGCATGGCGGACGAGCCGGTTGACTATCGGGTAACGCATTTGACCGCCGGGCGCAGCTTCGCGACGCGGCGGGTCGAGGCGTCGCAGGGCGACCTGCTGATCTTCTCGATGATCGCTTCGTTTCACCGGCCGGAGCCGGGCTTCCGCCACGCGCTCGAATGTCCGTTCCCGCTCGATGTGGAAGCGGCGCTCGCCGGGCTCGGGGAATGGAAGCAACGCCGCTCCGATCCCGACGATCATCCGATCGCCGACCGGCTGCAACGGCGGCCGATCGAAATCGTCCCGCTCGATCCGTCGGCGGTGTTCGGCCGGCGGCCGCGCGAGCCGCGAACCGCCTCGTGGATGCGGATGCGGCTGCCCGCGCGCGCCGGATCGGCGATGCAGCGTGCGCTGCTCGCCTACGCCTCCGACATGCTGTTCCTCCGCACGGCGATGCTGCCGCACGGCATCCGTCCCGGCGGATATGACGTTCAGGCGACGAGCCTCGATCACGCTGTATGGTTTCACGAGACGCCGGACTTTGATCGCTGGCATCTCTTCGTCGCCGACAGCCCCTGGGCCGGCGGCGCGCGCGGGCTCAGCCGCGGGCATTTCTTCGCCGAGGATGGCCGGATGATCGCGACCGCGCAGCAAGAGAGCCTGATGCGGCCGCGCGGGGAGGCGCTGGAACGCCTCATGCAGCAGGACGGCGAGGCATGAGCGAGAGCCGGTACGCGGACCTCGACGGGGCCGCACTCGAGCGCTGGCTGAGCGAGGCCGCGCCCGGACACGGCGGGGTCCACAGCATCGAGAAATTCCCCGGAGGCCAGTCGAACCCGACCTACCGCGTCGAAACGGAGCGCGGGCCGCTGGTCCTCAGGCGCAAGCCCTTCGGCAAGCTGCTCCCTTCCGCGCACGCGGTCGAGCGCGAGCATCGGCTTATTTCGGCGCTTCATCCCGCCGGCGTGCCCGTGGCGGCGCCGGTGGCGCTGTGCGAGGATCCGGAGGTGATCGGCGCGCCGTTCTACCTGATGGGGCTGGTTGAGGGGCGCACCTTCTGGAACGGCGCCCTGCCCGATTGCGCTCCAGAAGAGCGCAGTGCGATCTACCGCGCAATGATCGACACGCTGGCCAAGCTCCACGCAGTCGATCCGGTCGCGGTGGGCCTCGGCGACTACGGTGCGCCGGGCAACTACTTCGCGCGCCAGGTCGGCCGCTGGACCAAGCAGTACCGCATGGCCCAGACCGACGACATCCCCGAAGTCGAGCGGCTGATCGAGTGGCTGCCCGCGACCCTGCCGCAGCAGGATCGCACGTCGATCATCCACGGCGACTACCGCATCGACAACATGATCTACGCGCCCGACCGGTCGGAGATTCTCGCGGTGATCGACTGGGAGCTTTCGACGCTGGGCGATCCGCTGGCCGACTTCGCCTACCTCGCGATGAACTGGGCGATGCCGCACGGGGAGCGCGGCGCGCAGCTCGGCGGGCTCGACCTTCCCGCGCTGGGCATTCCCACGCTCGAGGAGGCGACCGAGCGCTATTGCGAGGCGACCGGGCGCACTTCGGTCCCCGATCTCAACTGGTTTTTCGCCTACAACCTGTTCCGGCTGGTAGGGATCATCCAGGGAATCAAGAAGCGCGCGATCGACGGCAATGCCTCGAACGCCAATGCGGAAGCCGCGGCCGCGCGCATCGTCCCGCTCGCGCAGCAGGCCTGGGCCTTCGCCGAACGGGCGGCAGTCTAACAATCGAAGGGAGTTTTGATGTCGCTATTCGATTTGACCGGGAAGGTCGCCATCGTCACCGGTTCGAGCCGCGGGATTGGCCGCGCGGTTGCCGAGGAACTCGCCGCGCAGGGCGCAAAAGTGGTGATCTCGAGCCGCAAGCAGGACGCCTGCGACGAGGTGGCGGCGGAGATCAACGCAGCGCACGGCGACGGCACGGCGGTGGCGATCGCCGCCAGCATTTCGGATAAGGTGCAGCTGCAGGACCTGTTCGCGCGCACGAAGGAACAGCTCGGCGCCGTGGACATCCTCGTCTGCAATGCGGCGAGCAACCCCTACTACGGCTCGATGGACGGGATCGAGGACGAGCAGTTCCGCAAGGTGCTCGACAACAACATCCTCTCCAACCACTGGCTGATCCAGCTCGCCCTGCCCGACATGCGCGCGAAAGGTGACGGGGCAATCATCGTCGTCAGTTCGATCGGCGGCCTGCGCGGTTCGCCGACGATCGGGGCCTACAACGTCTCCAAGGCGGCGGACTTCCAGCTCGTGCGCAACTATGCGGTCGAGAACGGCGAGCACGGCATCCGCGTCAACGCCATCGCGCCAGGCCTGGTGAAGACCGACTTCGCTCGCGCCCTGTGGGAGAACCCGAAGGCGCTCGCCGCGACCGAGGCGCGGCTGCCCATGCGCCGTATCGGCGAGCCGCGGGACATCGCAGGCGCGGCGGTCTATCTCTCCTCGCCCGCAGCCAAGTGGATCACGGGCCAGATGATCGTGGTCGACGGGGGCGCGACGATATGAGCGCGCGCCTCGCCGGCAAGGTCGCGGTCGTCACCGGCGCCGCCTCGGGGATCGGCCGGGCGAGCGCGTTGCTGTTCGCGCAGGAAGGCGCGCAGATCGTCGCGTTCGATCGCTCGGAAACCGTGCATGAGACCGCCGATGCCGTGCGCGCCCACGGCGGCTTGGCAGTTGCGATGACCGGCGATGCGGGCGCGGAGGCCGATATCGAGGCGCTCGTCGCGACCGCCCGCAGGGAATTCGGCGCGCTCCACTTGTTTTTCGCCAATGCGGGGATCACCGGTGGCGTCCGCGGCGGCTTTTTCGACGCAACGCCCGAGGATTGGGCGGAGGTTCTGCGCGTCAACCTGATCGGGCCGTTCCTCGCGGTGAAACACGCCGCACCCGCGATCCGCGACTGCGGCGGCGGAGCGATCCTGTGCACAGCCTCGGTCGCCGGGCTGCGCTCGGGCGCAGGACCGGCGCAGTATTCGGCGAGCAAGGCGGGCGTCATCAACCTGGTCCAGACCGCCGCCCAGCAGCTTGCCGGCACCGGCGTTCGGATCAACGCGGTGCTCCCTGGCCTCACCGAAACGGGCATGACCCGGCCGCTTTACGAAGGCGCCCGCGCGGCGGGCAAGGAAGACAGGATCGGGCAGCTAAATCCGCTCCTGCGCGGCGGCCAGCCGGAGGAGATCGCGGCCGCGGCGCTGTTCCTGCTCTCGGACGAGGCCAGCTACGTCAACGGACAGGCGCTGGCGGTCGACGGCGGGCTGTCGAGTTCGCATCCGACCTCGCGCCCGCCGGGCGATCCGAACCGGCCCAGCTCCTAGCCCATCAGCCCGTCAGGAGCTGCAGGAGCCGGCTCCCGTCTTCTCCCATTGGTAGGCATCGACCGTCTCGCCGCGGGGCTGGTAGCGGATCGTCAGCTTCTCGCTGCCCCGCAATACCTCCAGCGTGAGAAACGCCTCCTGGTCCGCCTGCAGGCCGTCCTGCGAGAACGTGTTGGTGATCACGTCGCCTTCGCGCAGGCCCGCCTTCTCCGCTTCGGAACCCGGCTTCAGGCCGCGCACCGCGCGCGGGTCGCTCAGCAGCGAGGCGGGATCGAAGCCGAGATCGAAGCGACGCAGCGGCCGCGTGGTGCGCTGGAAGCATGGGCCGAACGCATCCGAGGGCGGCAGGACGGTCTTGCCGGCCAGCATCGCCTCGAAATCCTCGATCCCCGCCTGCCCGAGCTCTGCCCGGAGCAGGCGGCGCCAGAGCGCCTCGTCCATCGGCCGCCCGGCGCGGCGCTCGGCCAGCATGGCGCGTACCATGTCGTCGAGCGACCGCTTGCCGCTCGAGGCTTCGCGCACTTTCGCATCGAGGCTGGCGAAGTAGAGCGAGCCGCGGTCGTAGGGCAGAACCCGGATGCGCGTGTCGCGCCAGAACCCGGCCGGGATCTCGGCATTGGGCGTCGCGATCATCACGTTGGTGTAATAGCGCCCGGCCGTCTTGTTCAGATCGTCGAGAAAGGCATCGGCATCGATCAGCCCCGCGCGATAGGGCAGCATCCGCTGATAGTGGACCGCGAGCCCTTCGCCGAACCAGCTCCGGTCGAGGCCGCCGGGTCGATCCATCGACTCATCGAGCGAACGAACCCAGGCATGCAGCATCTCGTGCGCGAGAAGGCCGCGCAGGTCGTCGATCTCGGACTCCGGACCGTAGGTGAAGGCGAAGCTGTCGGTCAGGCCGATGCCGCTGCCGGGATTGTCCGGGTTCGGACGGGCGAACACGCCGAAGCTCGCCGCCGCTTCGCCGAAGAACTCGCCGTAGAAGCCGTGCAGATCGGCCGCCCAGGTCATGAGCTCGTCGGTCGAGAACGGCGGATCGCCGGCCCAGCCCGCGAAGAACCCGCCGCTGCCGGAGCGGTACGTGCCCGCGCGGCCGGCGACGTAATAGGTCGAGGCGATCCGCCCGGGTACAAGCGGTGCGGCGCTGTGCGCGTCGCCGATCCCGAAGCTGGATACGCCGGTCGCGCCCGGCCCCATGGCCGAGAGGTCCCAGTCGACCGTCACCCGCCGCGCGGTTTCGTCGGCGGGGAGAATGAGGAAGGCGTTGGCCGCGCCCGAGAAGCTGCCGTGGCCGGTGCGCAGCTCGTATTGCGGGCGGCTGATGAAGGGCCGGTCGGCGTCGATCGTGACACGGTAGCGCAGCGTGAGCGGCCCTTCGATCGGGCGGTCGGCATGCCAGAGCCGGGTGCGGTTGGAATCGTCGGCCGCCTCGTCGGTCGGCGTCAGGGTCACCGCGCCGCGCGCGTCGCGTGCGCTCAGCGCCTGGACGTCGTCGGCGCTGGTCACCACCGTGTTGGCCTCGATCGGCAGCTCGACGACCGGCGCTCCACGCGCGGCCTCGATATCCTCGGCGATGATCGTCAGGTCGAGCGCGGGAACGGCCCCCTCGGCAGTGGCTGCCTCCGGGCGGATCGTGATGGTGATCGCGGGGGCTTCGGCAGGCGGCGCCGCGGCGGCCGGCACCGCGCCGAGCGCGCAGATCGTCAGCAGAATTCGCTTCAACGCCTTCTCTCCCATTCCTTGCACGGCGAATCTAGGGCAGCGCCGGCGCATGATCGCAGTCGTTCTCCGACCCGGCCGACCGGCACCGGCATAGACTATGCGCTTCGCCCGAAGGGGCGCTGGTTACAGCGACGGCAGCGGCAGGCGGTGCGTACACTTGATCTCGGACAAGGTCGCCGTCGAGCGCACGTCCTGCACTCCGGGGAGGCGCAGGAGCGTGCGGAAGGTGAAGGCCTGATACCAGCCCATGCTGGGGGCCAGCACCTTCAGCATCACGTCCATTTCGCCGAACAGCGTGTAGGCCTCGGTGATCTCCGGGATATCCTCGATCGCCTGCGTGAACCGGTCGCGCTCCTCGTCGGTCAGCCGGCCCATCTGGAGCTGCGCGAAGATGTACATGCTCTCGCCCAGCTTCTCGCGGTCGAGCACGGCGACCTGCGCCTTGATATATCCCTTTGCCTTGAGGCGTTGCATACGACGCCAGCAGGGGGATTGCGACAGCCCGACGCGCTCGGCGATCTCACTGGAGGATTCCGATGCGTCGACCTGCAGGCGATCGAGGATCTTGAGGTCGAGCCGGTCGAGTTCATTGGCCATGGTTATGCTCCGGATTCCGCAAGAGTGCATCATTCATGCGCCAGCCTTAGAAAGCGGGAAACCTTCAGGCAAGTTTTGCCGCCGCCGAAGAAATAGGCTCGCCTGGGAGGATCAATGGACCAGAACGACCTGACGATAATCGACGCGGCCGAAGTGCGGCGGCGGCTGGATTACCCCTCGTGCATCGACGCCATGCGCGAAGCCATGCGCGCGCTCTCCGCCGGGACGACGCGCCAGTTGCTGCGGACGATGATCCCGCTAGGCGAGGCGCGCACTTTCGCCCAGATGCCCGGCGCGCTCGGCACCCACGACATGTTCGGCGCCAAGCTGGTCAGCGTCTTCGGCGACCTCGCCGCGCCCGGGCGGCGACGCCATCGCGGAGTGATCGTCCTGTTCGAGCCCGACCAAGGCAAGCCGGTCGCGATCGTCGATGCCGAGGAAGTCACCCACATCCGCACCGCCGCGGCGACGGCCATGGCAACCGATGCGCTCGCCCGCGAGGACGCCAGCACCCTGCTGATTGTCGGCACCGGCGGGCAGGCGCGGACGCATCTCGAGGCCCTGCCGCAAGTCCGGCCCTTCCGCCGAATCCTGATCTGGGGACGTGATCCCGCGAAGGCCGCAGCGCTTGCCTCCGACTATTCGTGCATCGAGGCGCAGGCGGTCGAGGATCTGCCCGAAGCGGTGGCGGAGGCAGACGTCGTTTGCACGCTGACCGCCGCGTCGCAGCCGGTGCTGCGGGGCGAATGGGTCCGGCCGGGCACGCATGTCAACCTCGTCGGCTCGAGCGGTCCCGGCCCGGTGGAATGCGATCACGAGATGGTCGTGCGCGCACGCTACATCGCGGACAGCCGCGCCTCGGCACTCGACGCAGCGGCCGAATTCCTCGATGCGCGCGCGGCCGGCCTACTCGGCGACGATCACATCGTCGGCGAAATCGGCGAAGTCCTGCTCGGCACCGTCGCCGGCCGGACGAGTGCGGACGACGTTACACTTTACAAGTCGCTCGGGCATGCGGTGCAGGACCTTGCCGCCGCCGCCCACCTCTATCGGAGCCTGAAAACCTGATGCGCCATCATACCCTTCGCGCCCTCCTCGCGGCATCCACCCTCCTCGCTGCCCTGCCGGCCCATGCCGAAACGGTGCGCTGGTCGGTCGTCACCAGCGGCGAGAAAGTCGGGTTCGTCGAAGCGGACGAGCAGGGCTCCACGGTCAGCATCAGCTACGACGTCAAGAACAACGGCCGCGGACCGACCACGACGGAAGAGATCGAACTCGGCGCCGACGGCCTGCCCGTGCGCTGGGCGATCGATGGCACATCCACCTTCGGCAGCGAAGTGCGCGAGCGGTTCGCGCGCGACGGGCAGACCGTCCGCTGGACCGACTCCACGGGGACGCAGGAGAGGAAACAGGCCGCCACCGCGCTCTACATCGCGCAGAACGGCAGCCCCTGGGCGCTCGGCCTCTATGCCCGCGCGCTCCTGAAGGACGACGACCGGCGCATGGCCGCGCTGCCCGGCGGCGAGCTGCAGCTGGAGGCGCTCGGCGAGACCGAAGTGCAAGGGACGACCTACCGCGCCTTCTCGATCAGCGGCATCGATCTGTCGCCCGAGCTGATCCTGCTGGACGCGCAGGGGCGCCTCTTCGCGCGCATCGACACCGACGGCGCGACGGTGCGCGAAGGTGCCGAAGCGACCGTGCCCGAGCTCACCGAACTGGCGACGCGGCTCACCGCCGAGCGCTTCGCCGCGCTCCAGAAGCGGTTCGCGCATACGCTCGACCGCCCCATGCGCATCCGCAACGTGCGCGTGTTCGACCCCGAGGCGGGCACGCTGGGCGAGCCGGTCTCCGTCATCGTGTCGGGCGAGCGGATCGCGGGCATCCACCCTCTCGACGCGCCGGCGACCCCGGGCGAGATCGTCGTCGACGGCCAGGGCGGAACGATCCTTCCGGGCCTGCACGACATGCACGCCCACGTCTCGCCCCAGTCGGCCCTGCTCTATCTGGCGGCCGGGGTCACCTCGATCCGCGACATGGGCAACGACAACGCCGTTCTGGACGGCATGATGGCGCGGATCGAGGACGGGACCGTCGCCGGGCCGCGCATCGTGCGCAACGGCTTCCTCGAAGGGCGCAGCAGCTACTCGGCCCGCAACGGCATCATCGCCGAAAGCGAGGCCGAAGCGGTCGAGGCCGTGCGCTGGTACGCGGCGCGCGGCTACTGGCAGGTCAAGATCTACAACTCGATGAATCCCGATTGGATTCCCGCCGTGGTTCGCGAAGCGCGCCGCCTGGGCATGGGCGTGACCGGGCACATCCCGGCCTTCACCAATGCCGATACGATGATCGCCGCCGGATACGACGAGGTGACCCACATCAACCAGCTCATGCTGGGCTGGGTCCTCGATCCGAAGGAAGATACCCGCACCCCGCTGCGCCTCACGGCCATGCGGCGGACCGCGGATCTCGACCTCGCCTCCCCCCGCGTGCAGCAGACGATCGAGGCCATGGCCGCGCACGGCATCGCGCTCGACCCGACCGCCGTGACCCTGGAGCTGCTGATGCTGAGCCGCGACGGGCAGCCGAGCCCGGCGGTCGCGAACTACATCGATCATTTGCCGATCGCGCTCCAGCGCCGCCGGCGCCAGGGGATCGCACCGATCGAAACGCCCGCCGACGCGGCCGCCTACGAGGGCGCGTTCGTCAAGATCAAGGAACTGATCAAGCGCCTGCACGACCGCGGCGTGCGCATTCTGCCGGGCACCGACGATGCCACGGGCCTGTCGCTGCACCGCGAACTGCAGATCTACGGCGAGGCCGGGATCGCGCCCGCGGAAGTGCTCCGCCTCGGCACGCTGGGGCCCGAGGTCTACATGGGCCGGGACCAGAATCTCGGCTCGGTCGAGCGCGGCAAGTACGCGGACTTCCTGCTGCTGCCGGGCAATCCTCTTGAGGACCTGCGCGAGCTGCACCGGATCGCGATGGTTGTGAAAGGCGGGACGATCTACTTCCCGTCGGAGATCCACGCCACTTTCGGCGTGAAGCCCTTCGCCGAAGCGCCCGCCATCCCCGGGCTGGAATGAGGATCGGCGAGGGCGATCACCGCCCTCGCTGCTTCACCAGATAATACACCACTCCGACGGCGAGCCAGCCGCCGAGCAGGGCGTAGGGCCGCCAGTCCGCCTCGAAGCCGACCGCGATCAGCGCCAGCGCGCACAGCGCCCCGGCGATCGCCATCACGCGCATCCGCGCCGCGGGCGGGCGGAAGCCGGCCTGCGCGTGGAGCTCGGGGTGGTGTCCGGCCACGCGCGCGGCGGACAGGCAGATGCTGGCGTACTTGAGCAGGTTCGGAATGTTCACCGCGAGGAACAGGAACGTCAGCTCCATCGGCAGGAACAGCCCGACGCACCCGATCGCGAACACGGCGAGCAGGGCGACGTGCGGCGTGCGCCAGCGCGGATGGACGCGGCCGAGCGCGGCGGGGAGCACGCCCGCCTCGCCCATGGCGAAGAGGCTGCGGCTGAACATGGCGAAGATCGCGTTGAGCGACTTCCCGATCGACAGCACGGCCGCCAGCGCGATCACCGGCACCGCCAGCGGCCCCATGAACACGCGCGCGGCGTCGAGGATCGGCGCCTCGCTCGCCGCCAGCGCGGGGCCGCCGAGCAGGCCCAGCGCGACGAAGCCGACCGCCAGATAGAGCACGGTCGCCGACCCGATCGACAGGGCGATTCCGAGCGGGATGTTGCGGCGGCTGTTCGAGACTTCCGCGCCCGCTTCGGTCGCGGCCTCGATGCCGAAGAACAGCCCCATCAGCAGCGGCGCCGCGGCGATCACTCCATTCCATCCCTCCGGCATCAGAGGTTGAAGCCGGTCGAGCGACACTTCGGTCGCCCCGCCCCAGACCACGAACACCGCGAACAGCACGAGCATCGCCGAGAGCAGGATCTTCTGCACGCGCGCGGCGACGTCGATGCCGAACCAGTTGGCGGCGAGCACCAGGACCATCACCGCGAACATCGTCGGCTTGGTCGGCAGCGGCACCAGCATCGAACCGTAGCGGACCAGCACCAGCGCGAGCACCACGATCGCGCCCATGTTGGCGACGATCCGGGCCCAGGCGATGAAGAAGCCGACCGCCGGATGGAGGAACCGCGCGGGCCAGGCGAACGATGCGCCCGATACGGGCAAGGCCGAGCCCAGGTAGGCATAGCTGACTGCGATCAGATACATCGGCAGGGCGGCGATGAGGACCGACAGCAGCATGCCCGGCCCCGCGATCGCCGCCGCAGGGGCGATGGCCGAGAAGATCGAGACGCCGACCGCCGTGCCCAGCCCGAGCGCGACGACCCCCCAGAGGTCGATCCGCGCGGCAAGTCCCTTGTCGCCAGCATTGGTCACTGCGCGGTATCTCCTTCGATAAAGGCGCGGATGTCACCGATCATCCGCTGCCAGCTTTCGTCGTCCGAATAGGCGACATGCCCGGCGCGGTAGACGCGGTCGACGATCCGCTCGCGATCGGCATCCGACTGGGCGATCAGGTAGTCGGCCGCGCCCACGGTGGTCGTCAGGTCGTAAAGACCCGTGCCGATGAACAGGCGGAAGTGCGGATCGCGTTCCATCGCCTGCTCGGCGATCGTCATGAACGGCCAGTCGTTGAACGGCGAGTCCCCGGACCCGTAGGCCCATTCGCCCTCGGTGCGGGCGATCACGCGATAGTTCTCCGCGTCCGGAACGCCGCGGCTGGTCAGCTCGGCGATCATCGCCGCGCCATACAGCGCGGAGACGGGAGAGAACGCATCCGGGCCGACGGTGAGGCCGGCATCCGGCGCACGCGGGGCGGTGTATCGCGCGTCGTAACGGCCGAGAACGACGCCTTCGCCGCGCAGCAGCTCGACCCGGAACCGCTCCTTGGAGAGCTTCAGGTCCCATTCCAGCCAGCGGTCTTCGGCGATGCCGGTCAGTTCCGCCAGTCGTCCGGCGATCGCCGTCCGGGTCTCGCCGTCGAGCGCGCGGCCGCGATAGAGCGCTGCGAGGTACTCGGGCCCGAACGCGCTCGCCGCATCGGCCGACACGACCGGATCGCAGGTGCCGATCCGTCCGTGGTAGCAGGCGATCGCCGCCAGCGTCGGCAGCGCCACCGGATAAGTGACGACGTTGTCGGGCCGCTGCGAGGTCTCGATCATGTTGAGCGCCTGGCCGATCAGCAACACGCCCGCGAGCCGCACCTCGGGCGCGCGCTTGTGGAGCGCCTCGATCATCGCGGTCGCGCGGATCGTGCCGTAGCTTTCGCCGAGGACGTAGATCGGCGCGTCCAGCCGCCCGTTGGCGCGTAGCCATGCGAGGACCGCCTGCGCCACGGCATCGGCATCTCCGTCGACCGAGCGATACCAGTCCATGTCGGCGCCGGCATCGAAGGCGGAGAAGCCGGTTCCCGGCGGGTCCAGCATGACCAGATCGGCCGTATCGAGCAGCGTGTCGGGATTGGCGCCGACCTCCGCCTCCGCCGGCAGAGGCGCGGCAGGATCCTGCGGCACCCGCGCGCGCACCGGGCCCAGAGCGCCCATGTGCAGGAACGAGGCCGAGGCGCCGGGGCCGCCATTGAACGCGAAGAGCACCGGGCGATCCGCCGCACCTTGCGCCACATACGCCATGTATCCGACGCTCGCATCCTGCGGGCGATCCGGACTCGAGACGGCGATCTCCCCGACCTCGGCAGTGTAGGCGATCGTCCGTCCGGCGACCGTCGTCTCTCCCTGGGCGCGGTGGCGGACGTCCTGCGCGGCAGCGGCGGAGGAAAGAGTCGCCGCCGCAACCAGCGCGGCGAGACCCAGTGCTTTCCTGCAGGCACGCACCACGTCCATTGTCAGCCTCCCCTGCCTCGATGCTCGTCGAGCTCCCGATAGTGCTTGAGGCCGTCGGTCAATGCCTGCAGGCCGTAATCCACATCCGCCGGGGCATGGGCGAAGCCGATCCGGATGTGGCCGGGGGCCCCGAAATGCTCGCCCGGCACGACGACGACGCCGCACCGGTCCGCCAGCCATTCGGAAAAATGCTCCGTATCATCGATCCCGATCGCACGCGGGAAGGCGATGCAGCCATGTGGCGGCAGACGCCCGGCCATCAGCCCCTCGGCGAGCCAGTGCGCATGGTAGGATTCGATGATCGGCCGCGCCTGCTGCAGCATCCCCTCGCGATAGCGCTCGAATCGATCACGCTGCTCGAGCACGAGTGCCGCCACGGCATGTGCGAGATTGGAGATGCCGAATTCGACTTCCCGGTTCAGCGCGCGAACCGGCTCGATTACGCTCGGATGCGCGACGATCCAGCCGCACCTCAGCGTGCTGAGGCCCCAGATCTTGGTCAGGCTGCTGACGCTTACCAGCGCCGGAGATGCATTGCCCGACGCCGCGGGAGTGAATGCATCCCCGGCATACTCTCCGTAGACTTCGTCGACGACCACGAGCGCGCCGCGTTCTTCGGCCATCCGCGCGATCGCGGCCAGCACTTCCGGCGCGATCGCCATGCCTGACGGATTGTGCAGGTTGGACAGCAGGATGAGCCGCGTCTGCGGCGTCATCGCGCGTTCGACTTCGTCCGGGTCGATGGTGAAACCGTCGCCGCGGCGAAGGAAGCGGTCGATGGGCTTGTTCAGCGAACGGGCAACCGTGTCGAAAATATCGAATCCCGGCGACTCCGCCAGGATTCGCTCGCCCGGCGCGAGCAGCGCTCGATACAGGAGCGACAGCGCGCCGGTCGCGCCGGTCGTGCACAGGACCCGTTCCCGTTCGACGCCATAGCGCGCCGCGAGCTGGTCGATGACATAGGGATTTCCGCCAGCAAAGGCGCTGGCGTAGCGGGTCGTCACGGTCTCGCCGAAAGCTTCGCGGATGACCTCATGAAGCAAGTCGGCGGGTTCCGGCACGGAACTCTCGAACAGGCTGATCAGCAGGTTGCGCTCCGACCGCACCTTGCGGATTACGTCGCGCACCCACTGGCTGTATGAGCCGAAGCGCGGGGCGGGCAGCGTCCCGCCCGGACCGCCGCCTGGCGCGTCTTGGTCGAACCGGATCATGCCTCGCCTTCTTCCTGTTCGGGACGCGCCGGGCGTCGTGCGCCCGGCCATGTGCAGCGCTGAGCGGTCACTTGAGGCGGATCTTCACCCCGACGAAGAACCGCCGGCCGAGGATGTCGCCGTAGGCGATCTGCGGATAGGACGGCGACTTGTCGGTCAGGTTGTCGATACCGCCGCGCAGGACGAAATCGCCGAGGTCGAGCTGCGCCGAGACATTGTGCACGGTGTTGCCTTCGAGGATCGGATTGGGATTGTTCTCGATCGTCGCATCCGGTCCGGCGCGCGTCTCCCCACGATAGTCCGCCTGATAAGTGAGCCGCAACGGCCCCTTGTCGTAAACCAAGTTGAACCGTCCGACCCACTCGGGCGCGAGAGAGGTATCATCCTCTCTCACAAACGTGCTGCCGGTGACCGATCTTTCCAGCAGAGTGTTGTGCGTCGCGTTGATTCCGAGCCGGACACGGCCGAGATCGTCGCCGCCGAACCACTCGCCGGGACGGAACGCATACTCGATGGCGTAGACCTCGCCCCGATAGCGGATTTCACCCGCGTTGACCGTCGTGGTCGTGCCGGTAACGATCGTTCCGCCCGGACTGACGCCATCAGGTGCGGCGAGCCGGGTGAAGGCGTTGCAGAACGCCGGGTCGGGCGTCGGATCGTCGAAGCAGGTCGCCGCGAAATTCTCGGTCGTGAACAGCGACAGCCCGTCCTCGAGATCGATCTCGACCCGGTCGGCGGTGATCGTCAGGCCCGGAACGAAGCTCGGCGCGATGACGATCCCGTACGTGAACGTGTCGGAGATCTCGTTGCGCAGGTCGGGATTGCCGCGCGAGGTGATGAGCGCCCGCTGAAAATTCTCGGAGCCGCTCTGGAAGCGGGCCAGGCGCTCGTCGGCCGACAACCCTGCCCCGGCGCCGTCGGCATCGACGCCATAACCGGGATTGGCTTCGAACAGCGCGAGACAGTTCGCGCGGCGAATGTCGGGATTGGGCCCGCCGGCGATGCGATCCGCATCGCAAGGATCGATGCCCGCGGCATCGAGCCCCTCGCTCGTCGGAACGAGCAACTGGGTCAGCGTCGGCGCCCGGAAGTTGCGGCTGCGCGAGGCGCGCAGCGTCACGTCGCGCACCGGCTGCCAGCGCAGGCCGAGATCCCACACGTTCTCCTTCCCGGCGAGCGAGTTGTCGACGTAGCGGAACGCCCCCTTCGCCTCCAGTGAGTGGACCAGCGGAAGCGTGAAGCCCTCGCCAACCAGCGGGATCAGCAGTTCGCCCGACAGCTCGTCGGTGTTGTAGCTGCCAGACTGCGGAACCTGCTGCGCACCGGCGCCGAAAGAGCCCTCGCGGTTCGCCTCCAGCGGATCGAAACGGGCGCTCTCGTCGCGGTGTTCGTAGGCCGCGCTGAACTGCACGTCGCCCCCCGGCAGCGTGAACAGCGTCCCGCCGAGCGTCGCCAGCACGTCCACCTGCTCGTTGGTCCAGTCGATCCCGGCAATGGTGCTGACGTACTCGCGCGCCTCGGCGCTGACGTTGCCGTTCCCGAACGGGTTGATCGGCGCGCACGAGGGATCATCGTTCGACGGATCCGCATCGGCGTTGATTGCGCAGACGATCTGGCCACCCGAACGCACCGCGTCGATCGCATTGTCGAAGCGGCTGTTGACGACTTCCCAGCTGCGGCGCTGACCGTCGACGCGCGAGTAGCTGCCCGAGATGTCCCAGTAGAACTCCCGGTCGCCCACGTCGAACGTGCCGTCGAGACCGAGCACCGCGCGGTAGGTTTCGGTCTTGGTGCGCTGCGATGGGTCGGGGACCAGGTCGAGGAACAGCTTCGACAGGAACAGCGGCCGCCCGCCGGCGAACGCGGGGTTGGCCTCGATCAGCGCCGCGCGGGCCTGATCTGTCAGGAACGGGTTATCGACGGTGAACGCGATCGGCCCCGCGTAGCTGCCGGCGTTGAGCACCGTACGGCTGTTGCCCTGCGGGATCTCCGTCCCTTCGGTCTTCGCGTAGAGCAACTCGGTCGACACGCGGATGCGGTCGGTCAAATCGTAGTGTCCGACCATCGTCCCCGTCAGCCGTTCGACTCCCGTACGCAGGCCGGCGAGCTGCTGGTAGGGGAAACCGTCCCCACCGCTCGCGAAGGGAATGCCTGCCAGCGTGCCGGTATCATAAGGCACGATTGATCCGTCGGGTGCGAACTGGATCGGATGGCCGTCAAGCTGAGTCAGGAAGTTCGGCGGCGGGGCGGGGTTGGTGAAGACGACGCCGTTGGCGTTGAACGGCCAGAACCGGGCATTGAAGATCTCCCGGACCTGCGGAATGCCGTCGTCCGGCCCGGTATCCTCGGGATTGTTGACCGTCAGGCGTCCGAGATTCGACAGTGGGCGATCGGTGAAGCGCAGGATCGGCGAGCTCGACCAGCCGACATCGACAGCAACGTTGCCACGACCGTCGGCGAAGTCTGTGCCCGCAGTGCCGCGCAGCGCATAGGTTTCGTAGTCTCCACGGTCGCTGATCCCCGTCTGACCGTCGAGTTCCACGCCCGTGAAATCGTCGCGCAGGATGTAGTTGACGACTCCCGCAATCGCATCGGAGCCGTAGACTGCCGCGCCGCCACCTTGATAAACCTCGACCCGCCTGAGCAGACCGAGGGGGATGATGTTGGAATCCACTTGCGCATCGCCCACGCCACCGGGCGCGCCGATCCCCGAAGACGAAGTCACCATCCGGCGCCCGTTGATCAGAGTGAGCGTTCGCCCCGGCCCGAGATTGAACAAGTTGGGGAACTGCTGCCCGGAACCACTCGATTCCCCACTGCCGTCCGCCTGGTTGAGCTGGGGGACGGCGGAAGGAAGATCGTTCAGCGCCTCCGCGGCACTGACATAGCCACGGTCCTCGACAGCCTGCTGCCCTACCTCGATGATCGGCGCGGCGGTCGTCACGTTCGTGCTGCGAATGCGCGATCCGGTCACCACGATTTCCTGCGCGACAGCCTCGCCCTCTCCGTCGGCAGCTACTTCGCCGACCAGCGGGCCGTCGCCGGACTCTTGCGCATGGGCGGCCCCGCCCGCCAGTATCGCGGCGGATGCGAGCAGCCGCGCCATGGTGGTGGTCATCCTTGTACGCATCCTGCTTCCCCTTCGAATTCGGTCTTGTTGTTCCATTTCCGGAAAATCGCGCCGAAGGATATGCTGGTGGACTGGATTGTGGTTGTCGTTCTCTACTGATAGGGGCGACACCGGGCATTAGTTTTGGTCGAAAGCAGGTTTGTAGCGTAAAAATTAGTCCTGCTTTCCATCCGCAAGGAATGCGGCGATGTCCCGTCCGAATGCTACAGCCACGGCCGGCTCGTCGTACATCATGTGTCCGCCGGGATAGCAGTGGAGCGCGAACCGGTCGGCGACCGCCGCCGGAAGCGCGGCCACCGTCGCCTCGTTCGCCGCGCAGCTATTGAGGGAATCGTAGAACCCCGCGGCGACGAAGGTTCGCATGTGCGGCATCTTCTCCATCGCGCGCAGGGTCCACGGCTGCGACGGACTGGGCGGACCCTCCCCGGCCATCGCGCGGGCCAGCGATTCGGGCGTAATGGGCGCCTGATCGTACTGCCACCCCGCCCCGACCGGCAACTCCTCGACCTCGATCCCGGCGTAGCGCCCTTCGGCATAGCGCAGGCGCTCGCGGTAATAGCGCAGGACCGCCTTACCCGACGGCGTCGGATCGGCGCTCCCGACGACGCGCATATCAAAGACGTCGAGCATCTGCCCGCTCCCCAGCAGCTCCGTGCGAAACGTGCGCGGCGATACCCAGAGCGTTTCGGGATCGACCACATCGGGCGACAAACCCTGGAAGGCCGCGATACGCGCACGAACCGCCGTGCGATCCTCCGGCGAAAGCGCCGCCGGATCGGCCAGCGCGGGCGCATAGACGGCGCGCGCAAATCGCTCCGCCTCCTGCAGCACCTGCTCGACGTTGCCCTGCAGCTCAGAGGCCAACTTGCCATGCGCCAGCGCGGTCGCGGCGCGGTTAGGCAGCGAGAGCGCACGCATCAGGTGGCGATCGGGCAAGTCCCCCAGGGGAATGCCGCCGGAGATCAGCGCGATCCCGGCTACCGGGTGGCCCAGGTCGGCGAGGGCTTCCGCGACCCCAGCGGCTCGCCACGTTCCGAAGCTTTCCCCAACAAGGAAGACGGGCGCGCCGGTGCGGCCGTTTGCGTCCAGCCATGAGAGGATGAAGTCGGTCGTCGCGGCGATATCGGCCATGGTCGAATAGAACGCCGCGGCATCGGCTTCGCTGTCGGCGCGGCTGAAGCCAGTACCCACCGGGTCGACAAAGACGAGATCGCTGATTGCCAGCGGGCTGTCAGGGTTCGCCTCGGTCCGCCCTTCGCGGATGCGCACCGGACCGAGCGCCGAGAAGTGGAGCAGCCTCGAATCAGCACCGGGACCGCCGTTCCAGACGAAGGCGACCGGGCGCTGCTCCGCCTCATCCGAAGCGAGATAGGCGGTATAGAATATGCGCCCTTGCGCATCGCCCCCGTTGCCGACCGCAACCGTTCCTGCGCACGCGAAATAGGGCAGCGCGCCATCGCGCAGGGCCGCTTCGTGGCGAGTTTCCACCGCATCGGGCGGACAAGCCGCTATAGCGGCAGTCGAGAGCCACGAGGACGCCAGCAGGAGGAGAACTCGGGAAAACCATTTAATGCGCACGATCCAACTCTCCCGCAGTGTTCGTTCGATCTTAGGGCGAAGTACGCGAATAGATTATTCGCAATTGCGCATCCCACGAATCACAGTTCGCCCTCACCGGCCATCTCCAGGCAAAAGGAACGCCGTGTTCTATGCGCCGCCCACAGCGTACAATCGGGACATGACGCAATCGGGGAACGGGCTGGAGATGTCGCGCCGTGCCGTGCTGACGGCAACGGCGGCGCTTCCGGTGGCAGCGAGGGCGGGCGCGCCCAAAAAATTGCCCGACAGGTCCGCCTTCGACGTCGAGGGCACCTATCTCGACTCCGGAACCATGCATCCGCCGGCGCGCGGCGCGCGAGCTGCAGTGGCCGACTACTTCGCGCGCCGGGGCACGGCCGCCGATTATCCGATACACGCCGTGGAAGAGCGGGTGAAGGAACGCTTCGCCCGTCTCGTCGGCGCCTCGCCGGCGGAGCTCGCCTTCGTGCAGAGCACGACCGCGGGCGAGCAGATGGTGATCGACGCGCTCGACCTGCCGCGCGCGGGCGGGCGCATCGTCACCGACACGCTCCATTTCTTCGGATCGTTCTATCTCTACGAGGAACTCGCGCGCCGGGGCATGGACGTGGCCTGGCTGCGGCCGCGCGACGGGCGGATTGCCATCGAGGATTACGAGCGCGCGATTACCCCGGGGACCCGGCTGGTCTCGCTGTCGCTGGTCTCGACCTACAACGGCTTCGAGCACGATCTGAAGCGCGTGTGCGAGATCGCCCATGCGCGCGGCGCGCTGGTCTATGCCGACATCATCCACGCGGCCGGCGCGGTGCCGATAGATCTCCATGGCAGCGGCGTCGATTTCGCTGCTACCGCCAGCTACAAGTGGCTTATGGGGGATTTCGGCATTGGCTTCCTCTATGCGCGCGCCGACCGGATGGACCGGCTGACGCGCAAACGCTTCGGCTACTACGGCCTCGCACGCTTCACGCCGCACGTCTACCCGTTCGACCCGCCGGGCGACACGGTCGCGGACGTCGCGGCGCGCGACGATGCGGAGGGCATGTTCGCCATGGGCACGCGCTCGCACGCCGGCATCGTCCAGCTCGACTGGTCGCTCGGCTACCTGCTCGATCTCGGCGTCGATCGCCTGACCGCCTGGCGCCAGCCTCTGCTGGACCGCCTGCGCGTCGGGCTCGAGGCAAAGGGCTATTCGGTGGCCACGCCGCCAGGCTGCCGCGCGCCGCTCATGACCTGCGTCCTCGCCGATGCGCGCGCCAAGCTGGGCGAACGGCTGACAAACGCCGGGGTCCGGATCACGCTTTCGAAGAACCGCTTTCGCGTGTGTCCTTCGATGTTCAATGGGGAGCAGGACATCGACCGCCTGCTCGACGCCTTACCGCGCGCATAAGAACGCGCGGCCGTTTCCGGGGAGAAAACGATGCCGTTCCGCCGCTGCCTCTTGTCCGTCCTGCTCGCCACCGCTGCCACGCCGGCGCTGGCGCAGGACGCCGATGCGCCCATGTCGCCCGCTTTCCTGCGCGCGATGGAGCCCATGATCCCGCGCGAGGAAGCGACGAGCCGCGTGGTCGCGACCGATCACGACATCGTGCTGGGCGACCGGCGGATCGCCTACCGCGCCCTCGTAAGCGAACAGCCGCTGGCGGGCGAGGACGGCGAGCCTGCCGTGGTCGCGGTCACTTACGCCTATGTCGCCGAGGGCCTCGGCGATCCGGCGACACGGCCGGTGCTGTTCGTGTTCAACGGCGGCCCCGGCGCATCCTCCTCGCCGCTCCACATGCATGCCTTCGGTCCGCGCCGAATCCTCGGAGAAGGCGCCGACATGCGTCTCGCCGACAACCCGCACAGCCTGCTCGACGTCGCCGACCTGGTGTTCATCGATCCGCCCGGAACCGGCGCGAGCATGCCCGTCGAGGGCGTCGACGCCACTTCGTTCTGGGGCGTCAAGGGCGATGCGCAGGCCGTCATCCGCATGATCGAGGAATGGAAGCGCGCCCACGGCCGCCTCGCATCTCCGACGATGCTGGTGGGCGAGAGCTACGGCACGGCGCGCGCGGCCGCGATGCTCAACGAGCTGCAGAGCGCGGAGCGCGCGCTCCCCGATGCCGTCGTGCTCCTCTCGCCGTCGCTCGGGTGGACGAGCGCTCCGATCCTGTCGCAGGTAACAACCCTGCCCACTTTCGCAGCCGTCGCCTGGTATCATGGCGCGGTCGATCGCCAGGGACGCGAGGTAGCGGACCATTTCGCCGATGCGCAGCGCTTCGCCGAGACCGAATACGTCAGCGCGCTGGCACAGGGCCCGCGCCTGCCCGCAGAAGAGCGGCGCCGGGTGGCGGAGAGGCTTTCGGCCCTGATCGGATTGCCCGCGGATCAGATCGAGGAAGAGCGACTACGGATCGGCAAGCTCGATTTCATGCTGTCGCTCCTGAGCGAAAAGGGGCTGCGCACCGGCCAGCTCGACGCCCGCGTCACGCGATCGATCGAGGAATCCAAACTGCGGCCGCCGTTCGACGATCCTTCGATGTCGCTCGGCAGCGATGGCCCGAACGTGATCGAGCGCTATCTGACCGACGAACTCGGCTATTCGCTCCCGAGCGCCTACCGTAGCCTCAATCTCGGCATCAACTTCCAGTGGAACTGGGGCGAAGGCTACGGCGGAAGCTATAGCGCGGCCACTTTCGCGCCTTACCTCGCCGCAGCGCTGGACGCCGATCCGTCGATGCGGCTCTTCGTCGCGGGCGGCTATTACGACATCACCACGCCGGTTCATGCCGGGCCGTTCGCGATCGATCAGGCCGGGGTTCCGCGGGAGCGCTATGTTCTGCGCGGCTATCCGGCCGGACACTCGATCTTCGAGGACGAGACACAGCTCGCGAACTTGGCCGCGGATCTCCGCGCCTTCGTCCGTGGCGAGCTCCGGCCGATGTGATCGTTAGGGGCAACGGGATGCAGCGCTCCAATTCAAGCCACCATCCGTTGCCCGTCAGCAGCACTCGTACGCTTACGAGGCACGTGAGACGTGCTCGCGGCGCCGTCCTCGCCACAGGATATCCGCACCTCGACAACGTCAGGCACAAAAAAAGCCGCCTCTTTCGAGACGGCTGTTGTTCGGATGGTTGCGGGGGTTGGATTTGAACCAACGACCTTCAGGTTATGAGCCTGACGAGCTACCGGACTGCTCCACCCCGCGGCACCTGTGTGTCGCCTGAGGCGACGGTCTGACCGGAACAACCCTTGTGAGGTCGATCGGCAAGGCATCGACGGCCAAAGGCCAAAGACGCCAAAAGGGCCTCCCCCGGACGGGGTGGCCCTCTGACTTGCGAATGGGTTTTACCGCGCTCCGCCGGCTACAATGCCTGGCGACGACCTACTCTCCCAGCGCTTGAGCGCTAGTACCATCGGCGCTGCCCGGTTTCACGGCCGAGTTCGAGATGGGATCGGGTGGGTCACAGGCGCTAAGGTCACCAAGCAATGAAGCTGGCGGACGCGGTTCTTAAATCGATGCAACCTTCGGGCGTATCTGGCCTGACAAGTCCTCTTCATCGAGGACAATCCATTCAGGACTGTCGTTGATGGTGGGATTCAACAAGCGCGAACAGAACTATTAGGACCGGTTAGCTCCACGCATTACTGCGCTTCCACACCCGGCCTATCAACGTCATGGTCTATGACGGTTCGATGATTGCTTATCTTGAGGGAGGCTTCCCGCTTAGATGCTTTCAGCGGTTATCCCGTCCATACATAGCTACCCTGCTGCACCGCTGGCGCGATGACAGGTACACCAGAGGTATGTTCACCCCGGTCCTCTCGTACTAGGGGCAACTCCTCTCAACAATCGACGCCCACGGCAGATAGGGACCAAACTGTCTCGCGACGTTCTGAACCCAGCTCACGTACCACTTTAATTGGCGAACAGCCAAACCCTTGGGACCTGCTCCAGCCCCAGGATGTGATGAGCCGACATCGAGGTGCCAAACGATTCCGTCGATATGAGCTCTTGGGAATCATCAGCCTGTTATCCCCGGCGTACCTTTTATCCGTTGAGCGATGGCCCTTCCACGAGGGACCACCGGATCACTATGACCGACTTTCGTCTCTGCTCGACCTGTCGGTCTCGCAGTCAGGCAGGCTTATGCCATTGCACTCTCGCAGCCGGTTTCCAACCGGCCTGAGCCTACCATCGCGCGCCTCCGTTACTCTTTAGGAGGCGACCGCCCCAGTCAAACTACCCGCCACAGAGGGTCCCTGAACCGGATAACGGTTCTAGGTTAGACAGTAGAAAACAACAGGGTGGTATTTCACAGGTTGGCTCCACCCCAGCTGGCGCCGGGGCTTCAAAGCCTCCCACCTATTCTACACAGTTGTTTTCCACTGCCACTCTGAAGCTGCAGTAAAGGTGCACGGGGTCTTTCCGTCTAACCGCGGGTACTCCGCATCTTCACGGAGAATTCAATTTCGCTGAGCATATCCTGGAGACAGTGGGGAAGTCGTTACGCCATTCGTGCAGGTCGGAACTTACCCGACAAGGAATTTCGCTACCTTAGGACCGTTATAGTTACGGCCGCCGTTTACTCGGGCTTCAATTCGGAGCTTTCACTCCTCCTCTTAACCTTCGAGCACCGGGCAGGCGTCACACCCTATACGTCGTCTTGAAGCCGACTTAGCAGAGTGCTGTGTTTTTGCTAAACAGTCGCTACCCCCTGGCCTGTGCCCCCTGCTACTGCTTGCGCAATAACAGGGCCTCCTTCTTCCGAAGGTACGGAGGCAATTTGCCGAGTTCCTTCAGGATACTTCTCTCAAGCGCCTTGGTATACTCTACCTGACCACCTGTGTCGGTTTCGGGTACGGTCTATACGGAGAGGCTATTTCCTGGAACCGCTTGGCTGCCCGACCAATCCAATAAGGTCGAACAACGTCCACGATCCGTCACACATCTCCAGGCCCACGAATATTAACGTGGTTCCCATCGACTACCCCCTTCGGGCTCGTCTTAGGGGCCGGCTCACCCTGCGCCGATTAGCGTTGCGCAGGAACCCTTGGTCTTTCGGCGAGAGGGCATCTCACCCTCTTTGTCGCTACTCATGTCAGCATTCGCACTTCCGATACGTCCACGGTCGGTTACCCTCCCGCTTCACTCGCCTACGGAACGCTCCGCTACCGCTCATAGTAAACTATGAACCCTAAGCTTCGGTGCGTATCTTGAGCCCCGTTACATCTTCGCCGCAGGAACCCTTGTTTAGACCAGTGAGCTGTTACGCTTTCTTTAAAGGATGGCTGCTTCTAAGCCAACCTCCTGGTTGTTTTGGGATTCCCACATGCTTTCCCACTTAGATACGACTTGGGGACCTTAGCTGTAGGTTAGGGCTGTTTCCCTTTTGACGACGGACCTTAGCACCCGCCGTCTGTCTGCCGGACAAGACTCGATGGTATTCGGAGTTTGGTTAGGTTTGGT
>NZ_SDPV01000001.1:0-427500 GCF_004135625.1 Pelagerythrobacter rhizovicinus | reverse complement strand
CGATCCTGACCGCGGCCGGAGGATTGATCTATTGCCTGTGGCTGGTGCTCTTCGCACGCGAGACTGTCGACGACCTGGTACGGCTCGTGCGCGGGAAGGTGTAGCGGCTTTCCCTTGCGGCAACGGCCTCAGGCGGCCTGCAGCGCCGCAACCGCAGCGCGCGTAGCATCGATATAGGCGTTCCCGACATAGCGGCAGCTCCCGATAAAGTGGATGAACCGCGCATCCTCGGGGATTCCGTCGTTCCAGAAGTTGAAATAGCGCGCGTAGGGAAGGAGCAAGGCGTCCGGCTCGTTCGCGATGACCACGTTCGACGTCACCTGCTCGCTGCCCCAGCGCGACCAGCGCTCCTCCCCGAGCAACCGGGTGGCTTCCTGCGAGAAGGCTTCCGCCAGCACCCGTCCGTTCCCGCCGCGCGCGAACCCGGCGAATCCGGAGCAGCCGCGTACATAGCGCGGGTTCGCCACGTCCGGCAGCGCGACCCTGTCCATGCCGCATTCGATCGCGCCCTGCACATGCGCGGCCGGGTTGAGGAAGTAGGCAGCGTCATCCGTCAGGCTGGCGATCTCCGCGAACGACAGAAATCGCGAGTCGGGGTCGCCGCGCAAGGTAAAGCTGCGATTGGAGTCGATCGCCTCCGCGATCTCCGGCACCGCTGCCAGCGTCACCGTGTCCGAGTCGAGCTGGATCACGTAGTCATCGGCGCGCAGATCGAGAATCGTCAGCAGCCGTTCCCAGGTTCCGCCCCGGGGACACGGACCCGTGTCGACATCCCCGATGGAGATTATCCGCGGGTTGTCGAGATGGATGGCGAGCACAGCCCGGTCCGGCTCCGTCAGCGTACCGTCGTCCAGTATTACGATCCGCCCTCTCTGCAGTCTCGCGTGCAGCGATTTCACGGCGACGAGGTAAGGCAACAGCACGCGCGTACCGATCATTGAGAATAGTACCAGCCCGTCCTCGGCCGCTCTCACCGGCGGCGTGTGGAGAACGTGACGAGCGACAGCGCGGTGCGCACGCTCCTTCCATAGCCAATTGAGTTTCTTTGCGATCCTGTTCATCAGTCGTCCCGGCAGCCCTGGCATTCGGCATCCCGATCGTTTCCCCACCGAGAGCCGTGTCTTCATGATGGCTGTTTGACGGGATAGCAACGGGAAGCCGGGGCGTCGGCCCCGATGTACGCCGCGTCCCGTTCGGGCACTCCTGCACTCTTCGGATGAGTATTCCCGGCCTGCCGATAGGCATCTTGCCGCCAGGGCGGCCGGCGGCCCCCAGGCCTGCGGCCCCTTCGGCCGCAACCCGGCATGGCGCATCGATACGCGACGGATTGGTAGCGTGGCGCGGTGTGTGGTATGCAGATGGACGATCCGAATGGGAGATCGTCATGTCGCTCCTCGTTCTCGCTGCCGGCGCGCTGATCCAGATATCGACGCCCGACCCCGCCGAACCGCCGGCACCGGTGTCCACGCCGGTGGCGGATCCCGCGCCGGTCGAAACGTCGGCGCTGCTCGACAAGATGGCCGGCGCAGGAGGCGAGACCATCGAGAGCATGACCGACTACTACGAGCGGATGACGGTGCCGGTCACGATCGGCGGGGAGGGTCCGTTCCGTTTCATGATCGATACCGGCGCACAGGCCACGGTCGTCACCCGCGGGCTCAGCGAGCGGCTCGGGCTCAAGCCGCTCGGCAACGCCACGGTGATCGGCATGGCGAGCAGCCGGCAGGTCCAGCTCGTCGAGCTCAACGGCCTCGAATTCGCGGCGCGGACGTTCGACGATCTCCACGTCCCGCTGCTCGAGGCGCAGCATGTCGGAGCCGACGGAATCCTCGGGCTCGACAGCCTGCAGGACCTGCGCGTGCTGATCGACTTCCGCAAGGGAACCATCGCCGTCGACGATGCCGAGGCGCTCGGCGGCAACCGCGGCTACGAGATCGTCGTGCGCGCGCGGCGCAAGCTCGGCCGGCTGATCATCGCCGATGCGCAGATAGACGGGGTGAAAACCGCCGTGGTGATCGACACGGGCGCGCAGGGCAATCTCGGCAATCTCGAGCTGCAGCGGCGACTGCGCGCGAAGAAGCTGGAGCAGGTGCGCTCGACCGACGTCCATGGCGTCGACCTCGTCGGCGATCTCGACTTCGTCGATTACCTGAAGATCGACGAGTTCCAGCTGACGAACCTGCCGATCGCCTTCGCGGACGGGCCGGCATTTGCCGCGCTCGGCCTCGACCGCAAGCCGGCACTGGTCCTCGGCATGCGCGATCTGCGCCTGTTCGATCGAGTGGCGATCGACTTCGAATCGCGCGCCGTGTTGTTCGACATGCCGCGCGGCTATGCGGCGCGCAGCCGGGGCGTGCGCTATGGAGGGTTTCCGAGCCGCTTCTAGCAGGCCGATCCATTGCACGGAGACGGCCGCGTAGCCACATAGCCGCGCGATGCCGCCCGACGCCCCCTCCCCCGCCCCTGTCAGGCACGACGGCTGGGCGACGATCCGGCGCTTCCTCCCTTATCTCTGGCCGCGCGACAATGCCGCGCTGCGGCGGCGGATCGTCATCGCGCTGATGCTGGTGCTGGCGGCGAAGGGGGTCACGCTCGCCCTGCCCTATGCCTACAAGCGCGCGGTCGATGCGATGACCACGCCGGCGAACGAGGCGGCGATGGTCGCGATCGCCTTCGTCATCGCCTATGCCGCGGGCCGCTTCGCCTCGGTCGGGTTCGACAACGCGCGCAACGTCGCGTTCGAACGGGTCGGCCAGGAAGCGACCCGGCACCTCGCGGAGGACACGTTCTCCCGCCTCCACCGCCTCTCTCTGCGCTTCCACCTTTCGCGCCGCACGGGCGAGGTCACCAAGACGGTCGAGCGCGGCACCAAGAGCATCGATTCGATGCTCTACTTCCTGCTCTTCAATATCGCGCCCACGGTGATCGAGCTCCTCGCGGTCGCGGTGATCTTCTACCTGAACTTCGGCTGGGGACTGGTGCTCGCGACCGCGGTGACGGTGGTCGCCTACGTCGCGGTGACGCGCTGGATCACCGAATGGCGCACCAAGCTGCGCAAGGAGATGAACGACCTGGACGGGCAAGCGCTGTCGCGCGCGGTCGATTCGCTCCTCAACTACGAGACGGTGAAATACTTCGGGGCGGAAGGCCGCGAGCGCGAGCGCTATGGGCGCGCGGCCCGCGCTTATGCCGAGGCGGCGATCCGCAGCGAGAACTCGCTCGGCCTGCTCAACGTCGCGCAGTCGCTGATCACCAATCTGCTGATGGGCGGCGCCATGGCCTATACCGTCTGGGGCTGGAGCCGGGGCGAGCTGACGACGGGCGACCTCGTATTCGTCAACACTTACCTCGCGCAGCTCTTCCGCCCGCTCGACATGCTCGGCTGGGTCTACCGCACGGTGCGCCAGGGGCTGATCGACATGGCTGCCATGTTCGAGCTCATCGACACCGAAGCGGAAATCGAGGACACGCCGGGCGCGCCCGCGCTAGTCGTCCGCCGGCCGAGCGTCGCATTCGAGAACGTCGTGTTCGGCTACGATCCGGGGCGGACGATCCTCCACGGTCTCAGCTTCGAAGTGCCCGCCGGTGCGCATGTCGCGATCGTCGGCCCCTCGGGCGCGGGCAAAAGCACAATCGCGCGGCTGCTGTTCCGCTTCTACGATCCATGGTCGGGCCGCGTGCTGATCGACGGGCAGGACATCGCCCGGGTCACGCAAGCTTCATTGCGCGCGGCGATCGGGATCGTCCCGCAGGACAGCGTGCTCTTCAACGACACGATCGGCTACAACATCGCCTACGGTCGCAACGGCGCGACGCACGACGAGATCGTGCGCGCCGCGCGCGATGCCGCGATCCTGCCGCTGATCGAGCGCCTGCCCGACGGGTTCGAGACCGAGGTCGGCGAGCGCGGCCTGAAGCTCTCGGGCGGGGAGAAGCAGCGGGTTGCGATCGCCCGCACGCTGGTCAAGAACCCGCCGATCCTGCTGCTCGACGAAGCGACCAGCGCGCTCGACTCGCGCACCGAGCAGGACATCCTCGCCACGCTCCACCGCGTGAGCGAGAACCGCACCAGCCTGTCGATCGCACACCGCCTCTCGACCATTGCCGATGCCGACGAGATCCTGGTGATGGAACACGGCCGCCTCGCCGAACGCGGCAGCCATCCCGTGCTGCTGCGCGCAAACGGTCTCTATGCCGAAATGTGGCGCCGCCAGCAGGCGGAGGACGAGGCTACGCCGGAACTCAGCGCTGCAGGCTCTGCATCCGCTTGAGATAGCGGGCGAGAACATCGATCTCGAGGTTCACCCGGTCGCCCTCGGCCAGGTCGCCGAGCGTGGTGACTTCGGCGGTGTGGGGGATCAGGTTGAGGAGGAAGTCGCACGCGCCGTCTTCCTGATCGCGCACGTCGTTGACGGTGAGCGAGACGCCGTCGACCGTGATCGAGCCCTTAGGCGCGACGAAGGGCGCGAAGGCCGCGCCGGTGCGGATCGCGACGGTGGTCGAGCCGCCCTCGGCGCGGACCAGGCGGACCTCGCCGACCGTGTCGACGTGGCCGGTGACAATATGCCCGCCGAGCTCGTCACCGAGCTTGAGCGCGGTTTCGAGATTGAGCCGGCGGCCGGCGCGCCACATGCCGGGCACGGTGCGCGAGACCGTTTCTGCCGAGACGTCGACCGCGAACCAGGCGTCTCCCGGCTCGCCGCCGCGCTCCACCACCGTCAGGCACACGCCCGAGCAGGCGATCGAGGCGCCGATCGCGATCTTCTCGGGGTCATAGGGGCAGGCGATCCGCAAGTGCAGGTCGCCGCGCTGCTGCGCCTCCTCGATGGTGCCGATCGCGCTGACTATGCCGGTGAACATTGTTCGCTCCCTATCCGGGCGCGCTCATAGGCCTCGCAGGTGTCGCTGCCAAGCTGCCGCCGTTCGGCGAGGCGCCAGCGGCCGTGCGCTTCGGCAAGAGAGGCGAGGCCGATGTCGCCGAGCGCCGGGGTGCCGGCGCCGATCAGGACGGGGGCGCGGTAGAGCTCGAGCCGGTCGACGAGATCGGCCGCGAGGAAAGCCGCTGCGGTTTGCGCGCCGCCTTCGACGTAGAGGTACTGCACGGCTTCGAGCCCCGCGATCTCCTCGGGCGCGGCGATCGTTTCCACCGTCTCGTCCTCGACGGTGCGTGAGAGGACGACGCGGCGCGGGCTGCACGCCTCGAGGCCGGGCAGGCGCACGTCTAGCCGCGGGGCGTCGGCGCGCCAGGTGGCGCCGCCGACGAGGATCGCATCGGCCATGGCGCGGCGCGAATGGACGTGCGCGCGGGCCGCCTCACCGGTGATCCAGCGGCTCTCGCCGCTCGCGGTGGCGATGCACCCGTCGAGCGAGGTGGCGAGCTTGAGCGTGACGTGCGGGCGGCCGTGCTCGGCGCGGGCGAGGTAGCCGGCAAGGCTGGCGCGGGAAGCGGCGCAGTCGGCCGTTTCGACCGCGATGCCCGCTTCGCCGAGCCGCTCGATGCCGCGGCCGTGGGTGCGTTCGTCGGGATCGCGCGCGCCGATCACCACGCGCGCAGGCGCCGCCTCCGCGATCAGGTCGGCGCAGGCGGGACCGCGCCCGGAGCGGTGGGCGCAGGGTTCGAGCGTGACGTAGAGCGTGGCGCCGCGCGCCGCGTCGCCCGCTTCGGCGAGCGCGATCGCCTCGGCATGGGGGCGTCCACCCGGCCGGGTCCAGCCGCGGCCGACGACTTTGCCGTCATTGACGATCACGCACCCGACAGCGGGATTGGGGCGGCTCAGCGGCCGGCCGCGCGCCGCGAGACGAGCGGCGGCGGTGAGCCAGGCAGCGTCACTCGGCGGGTTCGGCAATGGATTCGCCGATCAGCGCCTCGCGCCGTGCCTTTTCCGCGGCTTCCTCGCGCGCGCGCTCCGCGGCGGCCTCGCGCTCGATCTTCTCTACGTCCATGCCGGCCGCGCGGCCGAAGGTGCGGTAGATCTCGCGCCGGATTTCGTCTCGCTCGGCCTGCTCGGCGGCCAGCGCGTCCTTGCGCGCCTCGTTCGCGATGTTCGAGGCGATGATCTCCTCGTCCGTGCGCCCCGGCGCGAAGGTGGTGATGTAGGTGACCTGGGGCCGCTCCGGTGGCAGGTAGTACCGTTCCTGCAGGACCCAGAAAAGCAAGGTCCCGGTCATCAGCATGGAAAGGCCGAGAATCGGCCAGCGATAGGGCTGCGGCCGGCGGATATAGGCCCAGAAATCGCCGACTCCCTCGGCCGGATTGAGGCGGCTGATCAAACGCATGGCGCCAAGATAGGCGCTCGCGTGCCCAAGCGCCAGTGCCGGGAATTCATCGCGGATGGAGGCGGCTCTCAGCCGAACGGCGCGTAGAGCGTGCGGCCGCGATCCTTCAGCCAGCCGTCGGCGGCGGGAAGGTCGCCGTCGTAGATCCGCGTGAGGGCCGCCTTGAACGCCGGGCCGTGGTCGAAGTGCAGCAGGTGCGCGACTTCGTGCGCGACGACCGAGCGGCGCACCGCATCGGGCGCCATGACCAGCCGCCAGTTGATCCGCACCGTGCCGTCGCTCGCGCAGCTTCCCCAGCGCCGCTTCGCCCGCGACAGGCGGAGGGCCGGAGCGGGCACGCCCGCGGCGGCGCAGAAGTGGACGAGGTCGGCCTCCATCAAGCGCAGCGCCTCGCCCTCCAGCCAGCGGCGCAGGCGCAGGGACAGGTGCTTCTCGGGCCCGCCGATCGCGATGGCCCCGTCGCTCAGCACCGGACGACGCGGAGCGTTGGGCGACCAGGCGATGGCGAGTTCCTCACCGCGGTAGGCGAGCGTGCCGCCGGCTTCGGGCGGCGCGGCGCGGGGGAGAGCCTCGAGCTGCGCGGCGAGCCAGTCGCGGCGAGCGTGAGCAAACTCGACCGCTTCGGCTGTGCGGCCCCAGCGCGGCAGGGTGACCCGCACCGAGTCGCCCTCCGGCGCGAGCCGCAGGACCATGCGCCGCGCGCGCGGATGGCGCACGACGAGGATCGGCAGGCGCCGCTCCCCCAGCACGATCTCCGGCGCGGCCCGCGCATCGCGCCGCAGCCAGTCAATCACCTGTCGCTCCAGTCGACGATATGGTGTTCGAGCGGCCCCGCCTCGGTCTCGCTGACCACGCGGCCCGCGACCGAGGCGCCGGCGCGCTTCACGCTCTCGGGATCGCCGGTCAGCAGCGGATGCCAGTCGGGCAGCGGCTCGTCCGCGGCGCGCCGGCGGTAGGCGCAGCTCTCGGGCAGCCAGCTCACCGTGCCGACGATCTTGAGCGTCAGGCGCAGGCAGTCGGGCACGAATGCCTTGCGGTGGCGATAGTCGCGGCAGCGCGCGGTTCCGGTGTCGAGCAGCTTGCAGGCGACGTTGGTGTCCTCGATCTCGCCGGTGTCGGCATCCTCGATCTTGTGCAGGCAGCAGCGGCCGCAGCCGTCGCACAGCGCCTCCCACTCCTCGCGCGTAAGTTCCGCGAGCGGACGCTCCCAGAACCGGTCCCTCAGCGCACCCATCGGGCCAGTTCCGCGGCGATCGCGTCCGCCCCTTCGTTCGCCGGCAGGATCGCGACCGGCGATCCGTCGGGCGCGAAGAGATAGACGACGTTCGAATGGTTCATGTCGTAGGCGCCGCCCTCTCCCTCGCGGCCGCGCGAGAAGAACACGCCGAACGTCTTCGCGACCGCCTCGATCTGCTCGGGCGTGCCGGTCAGGCCGACCAGCCGAGGATGGAAGTTGGAGACGAATTCGGCCACCACTTCGGGCGTGTCGCGCGCCGGATCGATGGTGATGAAGATCGGCTGGACCTGCGCGCCCAGCTCGGGCTCCGCCTTCTCGAACTGCGTCAGCCCCTGCGAGAAGCGCTGCACGTCGGTCGGACAGATGTCGGGGCAATAGGTATAGCCGAAATAGACGATCCGCCACTTGCCGTCGTAATCGGCCCAGCGGTGCACCTTCCCGTCGCCGCCGGTCAGCGCGAAGGGCCCGCCGATGGCGGCACCTCGGAGCGGCGCGGTTTCCAGCGCGGGCTGGCTGTCGCATGCGGCGAGAGCCAGTGCGGCGGAGAGGGCGATCAGAGTTCTGGGGAGAGGCATGGCGCGGCGCTTCATGCTCTGCTAATCCGGCTTCCGCAAGGGGGCGCCAAGGGCTCCCGGAATACGACGACGAAAGGTAGGGAAGACATGGCCCGCGCCGTTCTGCGCAAGGCGACCCTGGCGATCGGACTGGCAGCCGCGATCGCGGCCGCGCCCGCCGCCGCCCAGTTGATGTCCGAAGGATACGAGTTCCTGGAAGCCGTGCGCGAGCGCGACGGGACCAAGGTGACCGAGGCGCTCAGCCAGCCGGGGGCGGTCGTGGTCAATGCGCGCGACATCTCCACCGGCCAGACCGCGCTGCATATCGTGACCGAGCGCCGCGACGCGGTGTGGATCCGCTTCCTGACCGCCAAGGGCGCCAATCCCAACGTGCGCGACAAGACCGGCAATACCCCGCTCGCGATCGCGGTGCGTCTGGGCTTCGTGGAGGGGGCGGAAGAGCTCATCGACGCCGGCGCGCGGGTCGACGATGTTTCCGCCACCGGAGAGACGCCGCTTATCGCGGCTGTCCATCGGCGCGACAACGCCATGGTCGAACTCCTGCTCAAGAAAGGGGCCAACCCGGACCGGACCGACAATTCCGGCCGCTCGGCACGCGACTATGCCGAACTGCTCGGCTCGAACAGCCGCATCGCTCACGCGATCGCAGAGGCGGACGAGAACAAGGCCAGCGCCGGAGCCAGCTACGGACCGCGGTTCTGAGATGGCAGTTTCAGGCGACCTGACACTCGACGAACTGCGGCTCGCGCTGGCGCCCGCGGTCGCCGACTCGGCGATCTTCGACGGCTGGACCGAAGCAGCCGTGCGCGTGGCGGCGGAGATCGAAGGCGTCGATCCCGACGTCGCCGCGCTCGCCTACCCCGGCGGGGCGATGGACATGATCGCCGCGTGGTTCGAATCGATCGATGCGGCAATGGCCGCGGCGCTGCCGCCCGAACAGCTCGCGGGCATCAAGATCCGCGCGCGAATCGCAGGGCTGGTGCAGGCGCGGCTCGATGCCATGCTCGGGCGCGAGGAAGCGCTGCGGCGCGCGCTGTCGATCATGGCCATGCCGCAGAACGCGGCGCGCAGTCTCAGGCTCGGCTGGCGCAGCGCCGACGTCATGTGGCGGCTCGCCGGCGATACGGCGACCGATTACAACCACTATACCAAGCGCGCACTGCTCGCCTCGATCTACGCCGCGACCGTGGCCGTGTTCGTCGACGACGAGAGCGAGGGCAAGGCGGAGACGCGCGCCTTCCTCGATCGGCGAATCGACGGGGTGATGCGGTTCGAGAAGGCCAAGGCGCAGCTCCTGAACAGTGGCGGCGACGGCTTCAACATGGCGCGATTCCTCGGGCGGCTGCGCTATCCGGCGCGCTAGTCCGGAAGCTCTATTGATAATCAGTTGCAAATGACGACCGCTTCCCATAGCGGACATGGCATGACTCTCGACCAGCTCGATCGCGGCCAGCGAGCGACCGTCCTTTCGGTCGACTGGGCCATCCTCGCCCCCGAAGACGCAAAGCGCCTGCAGGCGATGGGGCTCGACCAGGGCGCGCATGTGGCGGTTGCGCACCGCGGCGTGTTCGGCGGCGTCGATCCGCTTACGGTGACCGTCGGCCGCATGACCGTGGCGGTGCGCCGGGTCCATGCGGCGGCGATGACGGTGGAAGCGATATGAGCCGCCAGCGCAGGGCCGCCCTCGTCGGCAATCCCAATTCTGGCAAGAGCGCGCTGTTCAACGCGCTCACGGGTGCGCGGCAGAAGATCGCCAACTATCCGGGCGTGACAGTGGAGCGCAAGGCGGGCCGGCTGATCCTGCCCTCGGGCGCGCCGGTCGAACTGATCGACCTGCCGGGCAGCTATTCCTTCGACGCGGCGAGCCCGGACGAGGAAGTGACCCGCAAGGTCATCCACGGGGAGTTCCCCGGCGAAGCCCTTCCCGAAGTGCTGGTTCTGGTGCTCGACGCCGCCAACCTCGAGCAGCACCTCGTGTTCGCGCAGGAAGTGATCGCGTTGGGCCGGCCGACGGTGGTTGCGCTCAACATGCTCGACCTCGCCGAGCGCGACGGGCTGACGCTCGACCCGGCCGCGCTCGAGAAGGCGCTCGGCGTCCCGGTGATCCCGACCGTCGCGGTGCGGCGCAAGGGCCTCACCGAGCTTGCCGAAGCGATCGAGCAGGCGGATGTGCGGGCGGCCGCCGATCCGTCTCCGGCAAGCCCCCGCCCCGCCCTCGCCCTGTCCGAGCGGCGGCAGGAAGCGCGGAAAGTGGCGAAAGCGGCGATCGTCGCCGAATCGGCACAGCACCGCATCCACGCGCAAGTCGACCGGGTGCTGCTCCACCCCTGGATCGGGCCGGTGATCCTGTTCGCGATCCTGTTCGTGATGTTCCAGGCCGTGTTCGCCTGGGCGACGCCGTTCGCGGACGGCTTGGAGGCCGCGGTGACCGCGATCTCCGACTGGGTCGTGGCGACTTTCCCCGGCGGTTTCCTGCGCGATCTGGTAACCCAGGGCATTCTCGCCGGCGTCGGCTCGGTGGTCGTGTTCCTGCCGCAGATCGTGATCCTGTTCGCCTTCATCCTGGTGATGGAAGCGAGCGGCTACATGGCGCGCGCGGCCTTCATCATGGACCGGATGATGGCCGGCGTGGGCCTGTCGGGGAAGAGCTTCATTCCGCTGCTCTCCAGCTTCGCCTGCGCGATCCCGGGGATCATGGCGACGCGCAGCATCGCCGATCCGAAGGACCGGCTGACGACGATCCTGATCGCGCCGCTGATGACCTGCTCCGCCCGGCTGCCGGTCTATGCGCTGATCATCGCCGCGGTGATCCCGCAAACGACGGTGGGCGGGGGCATCGGGCTGCAGGGTCTCGTCCTGTTCGGGCTCTACGTCGCCGGGATCATCGGCGCCATGGCCGCGGCGCTGCTGCTGCGCCGCACGGTGACGCAGGGTTCGGCGAGCGGCTTCATCATGGAAATGCCGCGCTACCAGATGCCGCGCCTGCGCGATCTCGCGATCGGGCTGTGGCAGCGCGCATGGATCTTCCTGCGCCGCGCGGGCACGATCATCTTCGCCGCCACCATCGCGCTGTGGGTGCTGCTGAGCTTCCCCCAGGCCGAACCGGGCGAGAGCCAGATCGACGCCTCGTTCGCCGGCATGGTCGCCGACGGGGTGCACGCGGTGGTCGAGCCGATCGGGTTCAACCGAGAAATGGCATTGGCGCTGGTGCCGGCGATGGCCGCGCGCGAGGTCGCCGTGTCCTCGCTGGCGACGACCTACGCCGTCGCCTCGGAAGACGAAGAGCAGACCGCGCTCGCGCTCGAGCACGAGGTCGCGGCGCGCTGGAGCCTGCCGACCGCGCTCGCGTTCCTCGCATGGTTCGTGTTTGCGCCGCAGTGCCTCTCGACGATCGCCGTGGCGCGGCGGGAGACGAACGGGTGGAAGTGGCCGGCGTTCATGGTCGGCTACCTGTTCGCGCTCGCCTATGTCTTCGCGGGGCTGACCTATTGGATTGCGGTGGCGCTGGGGCTGTAGCGGCTTCGGGCGAAAATATCCTCAGGATTGGCCCGGTCTCGGGGTGGCGCGGCTTGGGCCCATTGGTTAAGCCGTTCGCCACACCCGAAAGAGGAAAGCGAATCCATGGCCGGCAGCCTCAACAAAGTCATGCTCATCGGCAATCTCGGCGCCGATCCCGAAGTACGCGAGTTCCAGAACGGCGGCGCGGTGTGCAACCTGCGCATCGCGACCAGCGAGCAATGGAAGGACCGCAACACCGGCGAACGGCAGGAGCGGACCGAGTGGCACAGCGTGGCGATCTTCTCCGAAGGGCTGATCAACGTCGCCAAGAATTACCTGCGCAAGGGCAGCAAGGTCTACATCGAGGGCCAGCTCCAGACCCGCAAGTGGCAGGACCAGAACGGGCAGGACCGCTATTCGACCGAAATCGTGCTGCGCGGCTTCAACGGCACGCTGACCATGCTCGACGGCCCGCCGGGCGCGGGCGGCGGCGGCGGCGGCGGCGGTGGCCAGCGTAGCGGCGGCGGCGGTTGGGACCGCGGCGGCTCTTCGGGCGGAAACGACGGCGGCTGGAATCAGGGCGGCGGCCAAGGCTCGGGCGGCGGCCAGGGTTCGGGATCGCGCGGGGGCTCGAACTTCGACGACCTCGACGACGATATTCCGTTCTAAGGACCGCCAAGCGCCTTCGTAGCGCGCGATCGGTGCTCGTGTGCGGCGCGGCTAGCGTCCGTCGAACAACAATTTGACGTAGTCGTGCAGCAGCCGCGCCTGGCGGCCGACCACCTCCTTGTCCTTCAAGGCCCGAGAGGTGACGATTGCACCATCCGCCACGACGCTGAAGTGGTCGGCGAGCGCCACGAGATCGGTTTCGATCTTCGGCGGATAGCGATCGGCGATCCGGCTCAGCCATTCGTGGAAGCGTCCGCGCCAGAGCAGGATCGCGTCGGACGCCATGGCCGAGACTTCCCGGTTGAAGGCGCGGTCCTGATAGATCACCGATGCGACGAGGCAGCCCGGATGAACGTTGGGCAAGTCGTCCATCATCTCGGCGAAGAGCCTGAGGAAGATCAGGAAGCTTTGCAGCGGATCGTCCGAGAGCGTCCGCGCACGCTGCGCGAGTTCGTCGAGAAGTTCGCTGTCGCGCTCGACGAAGCGGGCGACGAGTTGCATCGCCAGGTCGTCCTTGTCGCGGAAGTGATAGAAGAAGCCGCTCTTGGTGATCCCCGTGGCTTCGACGAGCTCGTCGATCGAGGTCGCGGCGAATCCTTTGCGCAGTACCGCTTCTTCGGCGAAGTCCATCAGCCGCTGACGCGTGCGTTCGCCTTTGGTCAGCTCGGCGGACTGTACCGCCGGTCGGTTCTTCGGCTCGAGAGTGCCGTGCATCGCCTCCCTCCGTTCCTTGCGACCTGAAAAACAGGCCTGCCAAAACAGCAGTTTGCCGGGCTCTTCGAATCTACCGACCATGGGCCCGCTAGAATCGGTCGCAGACCCACCGGTAGATTGTGCCCACCTTTTCGGCGCGACCTCGTGCACCTTCTACCACGCTTCTGTCCGTGGTGGGAGGGCCGCCTGGGCTCGCGCCCTCACCCATAGAGGAGACACGAGATGACCGAAACTTTGACGGCTACGCCAATCACGGGCCACGACCTGCCGCAGCTCCAGGGAAAGCTGTTCCTGACCGACGGCGGTCTGGAGACCACGCTGCTTTTCCAGGAGGGGGTGGACCTCGCCTGCTTCGCCGCCATCGACATGCTGCGCAAGCCCGGCGGCCGCGCGCATCTGGAGCGCTATTTCGAAACGTATCTGGCAATCGCCAAAGAGGCGAAAGCCGGTTTCGTGCTGGAAAGCGCAACCTGGCGGTCGAGCCGCGACTGGGCGGAACCGCTCGGCATGTCGCTGGGAGAACTCGCGGCCTACAACCATGAGGCGATCGAGATGCTGGTCGACCTGCGGGCGCGGCACGAGACGGCGGAGTGCCCGATCGTGGTGAGCGGCTGCATCGGCCCGCGCGGCGACGGCTACAACCCCGCGGAAATCATGAGCGTGCAGGAAGCCCGCGAGTACCATTCATGGCAGGCGCGGACGTTCGGGGAGGCCGGTGCGGACATGATCGCCGGCATTACGATCACCAATGTCCCCGAGGCGATCGGGATCGTGCAAGCAGGGCAGGAGGCGGGCCTCCCCTCGGCCATTTCGTTCACGGTCGAGACCGACTCGCGGCTGCCGACCGGCGATACGCTGGAGCAGGCCATTGCCGCAGTCGACCAGGCGACGGGCGGCGGGCCGGCCTACTACATGATCAACTGCGCGCATCCCTCCCACTTCAGCCCGGCGCTGCTCGCCGGCGGCGGGTGGACCGGGCGGATCAGGGGCCTGCGGGCCAATGCCTCGCGGCTCAGCCATGCCGAACTCGACGGAATGGAGGAACTCGACGCCGGCAATCCGGCGGAGCTCGGCCGCGAATATGGTGAACTGGTCGCCGCGCTGCCGCATCTTGCGGTACTCGGCGGCTGCTGCGGCACCGACCATCGCCACATCGCCGCGATCGCGGCGGCTGCGGTGCGCTAGCCCGCGGCCGGTCTCCTGCTCCTCGTCCAGTCGGGCACGAGCCGGCGGTGCCCGGCTTGTGGCTGCGAGGTCCTGCAAGAGCTGACGGGGCGCTCAGTCCTTCTTCAGCGCTCTGAGCGCTTCGGCGAGCGGGCCAGCGGCGCCTTCCTCGAGGATGCCGGCTTCCTTGCGCGCGACGTCCGCGTTGGGGCCGGTCGCGTAGGGATCGATCGCGAGGCCGAGCGACTGGGCGACCGCTTCGCCGAGGTCGAAGGCATCCCCGCTATACTCGATCTCGTCGAGTTCGCTTTCCTCCAGCTCGATTTCCTCATCGGGCACGCTGCGCGCCACCTCGGGGACGAAACGCAGGGCAATCGGCTCGTCGATGCGGACCGGGAAATCCTCGCCCGAGATGCCGCAGGTCTGCACGATATTCGCCTCGAGCCGGCCCGACACCGCCACCTCCTCGCCTTCGCGCTCCAGCGTGACGTCTGCAGCGAGCCGCTCCACCGAAACGATCCCGAAGCGCTCGGCGAGCGCCGCGCGTTCCTCCGCATCCGCCTCGATCCGCATAGGGCGGGCGTCGATCTGGCGCAGCTTGACGATCCGGGACAGTTCGCTCTCGCTCATCGTGCGATCTCCGCCCGCAGCAGGGCATCGTCCGGGGTTTGCTGCAGGGTGCGGTGGAGCGCGCGCAGCCGTGCGGCGACGCAAGCGGGGCTACCGCCCTCGCCGAACGTGACGTTGCGGGTCACTGCGTCGGTCAGCGCCGCATCGCCGGTGTCCGCGAGCCCCGCGCGGTAGGCGCCGATGCGGCCGCCGAGCGCGCTCATCAGCTTGCCCACGCGCTTGCCGAGCGTCGGATCGCCGATCCCCTGCTGGCGAAGCTGGCCTTCGATGTCCTCGACGAACAGCTCGGTCAGCAGCGCGGCCTGTGCGCGCAGGCCCTCCTCGCGCTCCATCCGCACGATCACTGCTGCGAGCGCGGTGGAGAGCATGTCGAAGCGCCCCTCCTGCGTGTCGGCGACGCCGCATTCGGCATACCACTGCGGCTCGCGGGCGATACCCACGACGGCGCGCCACAGCGGCACGAAGCGCTCCCTTGGATCGGTCTGCCGACCGAAGATCTTCGCAAGCAGTGACATGGCCGTTCGTGTTCGTCCCCAAATTGGTCAGGTGTCCGGTTCGATGTTCAGGGGCAATTCAACCCCGCCGCCGCACAGCGCGCAAGCGGCAAAGTTGCAAGCACGCGCGCATCGCCGTAAGGCTCGCGCCGATAGAAGGTTTCGCCGCGCCTGGCAAAAGGCGCGTGCGTCGATTTCGGAAGGTTTCTCGATGCAGGCAGGTAAGGCTTTGGGCGTGGCGGCGGTTGTGGCGGCGCTGGCCCTGGGCGGATGCAGCGCGATCCGCGAGAATCGCGGATACATCCAGGATAGGACGCTCGTTTCGGCGATCCAGCCCGGCATCGACAACGAACGCTCGGTCGCGGCCACGCTCGGCCGGCCGAGCTTCACCAGCCAGTTCGGCGAGGAGACCTGGTACTACGTCTCCAGCACCACCGGCCGCCGGCCCTTCGTGCGCCCGACGATCCGCGAGCACTCGGTTCTCGCGGTGAAGTTCGACGCCGCGGGCAACGTCCTCTCGACCGAACAGTCGGGGCTCGACCGGGTTGTCTACCTCAGCCCCGACGGCGCCGCGACGCCGACCCTCGGCCGCGAACGCGGCTTCTTCGAGGACCTGTTCGGCAATATCGGTCAGGTCGGCACGCCGGGTGCGGCCGGTCCGGGCGGCCCGGGGGTCTAGCGCTTCGCTTGACCGCCGCCCGCGCCACCCCATATCGCGCGGCATGGACGAGAACGCGGCATGAGTGAGAGCACGGCGGGCCACGGCCTGATCCAGTGGCACGGCACCACCATCATCGGCGTCAGCAAGAACGGCAAGACCGTCGTCGCCGGCGACGGCCAGGTCTCCATGGGCAACACGGTGATGAAGCCGAACGCCCGCAAGGTCCGCCGCATCGGCAAGGACGGTGCGGTCGTGGCCGGGTTCGCCGGCGCGACGGCCGATGCCTTCACCCTGTTCGAACGGCTGGAAAAGAAGCTCGAGCAATATAGCGGTCAGCTCATGCGCGCCGCGGTCGAGCTGGCCAAGGACTGGCGGACCGACAAGTACCTCCGCAATCTCGAAGCGCTGATGATCGTCGCCGACAAGGACGCCCTGCTCGTGCTGACAGGCAACGGCGACGTGCTGGAGCCCGAGGCGGGGATCGCCGCAATCGGTTCCGGCGGCAACTACGCGCTCGCCGCCGCCCGCGCGCTCGATGCCTACGAGGACGACCCAGAGCAGATCGCGCGCAAGGCGATGGCGGTCGCAGCCGACATCTGTGTGTTTACCAACGGCAATGTGACGGTGGAGACGGTCTAAGCCCCCTCCCCTTCTGGGGAGAGGGTTGGGAGAGGGGAATGCGACCCCCTCTCAACTCCGACTAGCCTGCTGCGCAGCCAAGTCTCCGTATCTCTCCCCTGAAGGGGAGAGAGCAATGGGAAGAAAATGACCGAAGCACTTACCCCCAAGGCGATCGTCGCCGCTCTCGACGAACACATCATCGGACAAAAGGAAGCCAAGCGCGCGGTGGCGGTGGCGCTGCGCAACCGCTGGCGCCGCCAGCGGCTCTCGCCCGACCTGCGCGACGAGGTCACCCCCAAGAACATCCTGATGATCGGCCCCACGGGCTGCGGCAAGACCGAGATCAGCCGGCGCCTCGCCAAGCTGGCCGACGCGCCGTTCGTGAAAGTCGAGGCGACCAAGTTCACCGAAGTCGGCTACGTCGGCCGCGACGTCGAACAGATCGCGCGCGACCTGGTCGAGGAAGCGATCCGGCTGGAGAAGGACCGCCGCCGCGAGGCCGTGCGCGAGGCGGCGAGCAAGGCGGCGATGGACCGGCTGCTCAAGGCGCTCGTCGGCGAGAACGCGAGCGAGGCCACTCGCGAATCGTTCCGCGAGCGGATCGTCCAGAACGCGATGAACGAGGTCGAAGTCGAGATCGAGGTGGAGGAGGCGCCGCAGATGCCCTTCGACCTCGGCGGCATGGGCGGCAACGTGGGCATGATCAACTTGTCCGACATGCTCGGCAAGGCGATGGGCAAGACGCCGATGAAGCGGCGCAAGCTCAAGGTGCCCGACGCCTGGGACAAGCTGGTCGAGGAAGAGGCCGAGAAGCGCATGGACCAGGACGACGTCGCCCGGGTCGCGCTCGAAAATGCGGAGACCAACGGCATCGTCTTCCTCGACGAGATCGACAAGATCGCCGTCTCGGACGTGCGCGGCGGCTCGGTCAGCCGCGAGGGCGTGCAGCGCGACCTGCTGCCGCTGATCGAGGGCACCACGGTCTCGACCAAGTACGGCCCGATGAAGACCGACCACGTGCTGTTCATCGCCAGCGGCGCGTTCCACGTGGCAAAGCCTTCCGACATGCTGCCCGAGCTCCAGGGTCGTCTGCCGATCCGGGTCGAGCTGCGCGCGCTGACCGAGGAGGATTTCGTGCGCATCCTGTCGGAAACGCGCGCCAATCTCGTCGCTCAGTACAAGGCTCTGCTCGGCACCGAACAGGTCACGCTCGAACTTGGCGACGACGCGGTGCACGAGATCGCCCGAATCGCGGCACAGGTGAACGAGAGCGTCGAGAACATCGGCGCCCGCCGCCTGCAGACGGTGATGGAAAAGCTGCTCGAGGAACTGAGCTTCGAGGCGGAGAATCACCACGGCGAAACGGTGACGATCGATGCGGCCTACGTGCGCGAACGGCTCGAGGAACTCGCCGAGGACAGCGACCTTTCCAAGTACATCTTGTAGCGCCGCGGCGTACCCGATATGTTCCCCTTGGCGAATCGATGGCCAGACGAGGCGAAGGCCAAACGAAGCGAAGGGAGAGTGCGATGACGGGTGGCGGATGCCATTGCGGCGCAGTGCGCTATCGGATCGAGGGCGAGCCGAGGCATGCTTCGGTCTGCCACTGCGAGGATTGTCGTCGCTGCGCCGGCGCGGCCGGCGTCGCCTGGATGGCGGTCGGTAACGAGGAGTTCGCGATCGTCGAGGGGGAACCCGCGCTCTACCGTTCCTCTCCCGATGCCGAGCGTTACTTCTGCGGCACTTGCGGCACCGGGCTCTACTACGTGAACGAGAAGATGCTGCCGGGGCTGGTCGACGTCCAGATCGTCACGCTCGACGATCCCGAAAACTACGCGCCGCAGATCCACGTGCAGACCGCCGATGAACTGCCGTGGGAGGCGTCGCTGCCCGAACTCCCTCGCTTCGAGCGCTATCCCGGCTGACCGGCGGCGTGTCGCCTTCGTCCCGTTGGCGGGACGGGGCGCCGGTCTCCATTCAGGCAGGCGCGGGAATCGCGCCGCCCCCCCTGCCCGTCCGAAAGATTTGCAGCGCGAGGGATGAGCCGCCTTCGTTCACGTCCGGCCCGGCCTTACCTGGTTGACGTTATGGTATAACATCATCTACCTGCCCCTCGACATCAGCCAAGAGGGGTCACCAGTATGAATTTGTCAGGTTGCACGCGGCGGAAGCGGTTCTGGCTCTCCGCGGCTTCGATCGCGCTCGTGTCGCCCGCGGCCGCGGGGGCGCAGGACATGGCCACGGACGAGGAGGCGCGCGAACGCGGCCAGCGAGGCGATATCGTGGTCACCGGCACCTCGCTCGAGCGGGAGGAGGCGAGCGAGCCGCTGCCGGTCCAGGTCCTCGCCGGCGACGAACTCGCGCACCGGCGCCAGGGCGGCCTCGGCGAGACGCTCGCGGGCCTGCCCGGCGTGCACCTCGACAGCTTCGGCGGCGGCGCCTCGCGCCCGGTCATCCGCGGCCAGACCGTCCCGCGGATCGAGATCCTGACCGACGGCGCCAACCTGTTCGACGCTTCGTCCGTTTCGCCCGACCACGCGATCGCCGCCGATCCGCTGCTGCTCGACGCGATCGAGATACAGCGCGGCCCGGCCACGGTCCGCTACGGGGGCAACGCGCTCAACGGCGCGGTCAACCTGATCGACAGCAAGGTGCCCAAGGCCGTGCCCCAGGGCGGCTATACCGGCGCGACCGAAGTCCGCTACGGCACCGGCGACGAGGAGAAGACCGTCGTCGGCCGCGTCACCGCCGGCATCGGCTCCTTCGCCGTGCACGCGGAAGGATCGCGCCATGTCGCCGAGGACTACGACGTCCCCGACGCCTACGGCAGCGACCGGCTCAAGGACTCCTACGCCAAAGGGTCGAGCTACAGCTTCGGCGCCTCATGGGTGACCGAGAAGGGCTATATCGGCGCCGCCTATACCCGGCAGGACAGCGAATACGGCCTGCCGGGCCACAGCCACGCCAACGCGCCGTGCCACACCCACGGCCTCGACCTGCACTGCGGCTCGCACGGCACCCCGCCGCCGCTCGTCTCGGCGCCCGACGATCATACCGCCTATATCGACCTCCGCAGCGAGCGCTTCGACATCCGCGCGGACTACGACCGCCTGCTGCCGGGGCTCGAGCATACCCGCCTGCGGCTGTCCTACACCGACTATATGCATGAGGAGATGGACGGCGCGTTCCTGTTCGCGCGCTACGGCAACGAGGTCTACGACGGGCGGCTCGAGCTGACCCATGCCCCGCTGCTCGGCTTCACCGGCACGTTCGGCGTCCAGTATACCGACGGCACCTTCAGCGGTCTCAACGTCAACGACGTCTATCGCGGCTACGACAGCATCTACGACATGAAGACCGAGAACGTCGGCCTGTTCCTGACCGAGCGGCGCGCGTTCGGGCCGGTCGATGTCGAGCTCGGCGTGCGGCAGGACTGGCGCACGATGCACGCGGTGAAGAAGCACTGGACGTCCTACTACATTCTTCCCCCGGGATTCGAGCTGACGCCGGAGATCGAGGAGATGTATTCGGGCTTCTACGACGACTATTTCGCGTCGAACTATCCCCCGTCCGAGCCCAATCCCTTCTCTGTCTCGGCGAGCGCGACCTGGAACATCGATGCGGGCTATTCGCTCGGGCTGACGCTCGCCCGCTCGCAGCGCGCGCCGAACGTGCGCGAGCTCTATGCGCGGGGGAACAATCTCGCGACCAACAGCTACGAGGTCGGCCTGGCGCGCACGGCGACCATTTCCGACGAACTGCCCGCGCCGGTGACCGATCTCGTCGAGACCAACAAGTCGGTCGACCTGACTTTCCGCAAGACCGACGGGCGCACGCGGTTCGAGCTCGGCGCCTTCTACCAGGACGTCGACGACTACATCTTCGCCCGCCTGATCGAGGAGGAGCGCGAGACCGGCCGCCCCCATCTCCTGCTGGTCTATACCGCCGCGGACGCGCGGTTCTTCGGGATCGACGGGCAGATCAGCCATCAGCTCGCGCCCGGATCGCTGGTCACGCTGTTCGGCGACTACGTCGACGCCGAGCTCAAGAGCGAGGACGACAACCTGCCGCGCATCCCTCCGGGGCGGCTCGGCGCGCGGTATGAATGGACCTCCGGCCCGGTCTCGGCGGACGTCGAATACTACCACACCTTCAAGCAGGACCGCGTGGCTTCCTACGAGACGCCGACGGGCGGTTACGACATGCTCAACGCGACGCTCGCCTACCGGTTCGACGTCGGCGGCGGAAAGTCGGTCGAGCTCTACGCCCGGGGCACGAACCTGACCAACGAGCTGGCCTACGTCCACACCTCGTTCGTCAAGGACCAGTCGCCGCTCCGCGGCCGCAGCGTGGCGATCGGCATGCGGCACAGCTTCTGAGCGCCGGCCGGATCCGGCCGCGCCACGGGTTCGTCACGCGGAACGGGGGGCACGGAGGGAGGGGCGAAGGGGCGCGGCCCTCCCTCCATCCATCAGCCCGGCGAAAGCCGGCGCCCTCTCCCCGGATCGGACTTTGCCGTCCCCGGAGGCCGGTGTGTGCCGGGATGACGCACATCCCTCCGATCTCCGCCCGCGACGAAAACGCCCCGCCCGGCCGCGAGGCCGGACGGGGCGCTGGTTCGAAACGGAGAGAGCTTCTCCGATTCGGGGGGAGCTTGGCTCAGGGATTGCCCTGTGACGCCGCATTCTGCGCGGCCTGGACGTGGGCCGCGGCCGCAACCTGGATGCGCTCCTGCAGCTCCGGATCACCCTGGCTCGCCACCGCAATGGCGTTGAATTCCTGGGGCGCCATGCCCGATTCCTGCACCGCGGCAGCCATCATGCTCTGCTTCTGCTGCTGGTCCATGGCCTGGTCGCCGGCGATCTGCTCGACCTTGAGCGCGGCCAGCGCGAAACGGTCGACCTGCTCGTCGGAGATGTCCGCCGACTGCGGCGCGGCCTGCGCGGCCGGGGGCGTGGTCGGCTGCGCCGGAGCGGTGGCTTCCTGAGCGAACGCGGCGCCGCTGACGGTGAGCGAAGCGGCGGCCAATGCGAAAACGGTCTTCATACGATCCTCCGTGTTGGAGGCGGCGACCTACGTAGGGCTATCCGGGTTTATAACCGTAAGTGAGATGGGGCGTGTGCGCTCCGGGGTGGCGCGTGCCTCCCGATCCGAAACCGCTCCGACGCCCCGACGGCAAGTTCCCTCATCGCGCAGTCCTATGAGCGAGAACCGCAAGCGGCCTGCCGGTCGCACCGCCGCTCCGGATTGTTCACACAAAGACACCAACGCACGAAGATGTTCCGCCCCGCGCAGCGGGACACCCCTTCCTCGACCGTAGCCCTCACTCTTCCGCCATGATGCGGAACGACATCGCCGCAAACGCCACATCTTTGTGCCTTGGTGTCTTTGTGTGAACCAAATACTCTTCACCTCACGAACGCGGGGATCGCTCTCCACCAGGTCGGCCTCGCTGCACGCGACCCAGCCTTCGCGGGGACGACGGAGTTTTGATCTAGCGGTCGCGGGAAATAAGAACAAAGTACGTACAAAAACAACTTTCCTACATCGCGAAAATCTGCCTTATCCTTTCGGATGAAGCACTATCCGCCCCTTCTCCCGCGCGAGCGGAAGCCTGCGCCGCCCCGGATCCCGCTGTTCTACGCCGTGCCCGGCCGCACCCGCGCCGACGGGTGGACGCCGCGGCGGCAGGCCCTGTTCATCGGATATCTCGCCGAAACCCGTTCCGTCACCGAAGCCGCGCGGCGTGTGTCGATGGCGCGCGAAACCGCCTACCGGCTGCGCCGCCGCGAGGGAGCGGAAGGCTTCAATGCGGCGTGGAATGCGGCGCTCGGGATCGCCCCCGCGCAAGGTGACGGCAAAAGGTCACAGGCCGGCGTGACCCCGTCACGGAAGGTCACGAACAGGGAGCTCATGTGGCGCGTCGAGACCGGCCTGTGGCAGGTGCGGATGCACCGCGGCCGCTTCGCCGGGGTGTGGCGGAGACCCGACAATGCCGCGCTTTTTCAGTTGCTTGCTCGGCTCGACCGCGCGCGGATCACCGGCGAGCGCACCCGGCGGGAGAGGGAGGCGGCATGAAAGGTCACGCCGCGCAAATATGCCGTCGAGTGTCAACCGGGCGGCCGGTTCCGCAGTTGGCACAAGCCCTCTCAGGGCCTGATTCGAAGTCCGGCACCGGCCCACGCCCGGCCACGCCCCACCCCGATCCCCAGCGAAGGCTGGGGTCTCAGGCTATCAGGCGGAGCGCCAGCGGCCTGAGCCCCCTGCTTGCCGCAAAGCGGCAGTTTATCCTGAGCGACGCCGCAGGCGGCGTCGAAGGGCCGGGGATCATGAGAGATTTGAAACGCAAGTTCCGGATCGGACTGTCAGCCGGTGACGGCGGCGAGCGCCTGCACGAACTTCTCGATGTTGCCGCCGTGCAGCCCGGCGACGTTGATCCGGCCCGAGCCCGCCATGTAGATCGCATGCTCGGTCCGCAGCCGCTCGACCTGCTCCTTGCTCACCGGCAGGACCGAGAACAGCCCGTTCTGGTGCGCCAGCGGCGCCAGGTCGACCGCGCCGGCCGTTCCCGCGTCGGCGAGCGATTGGCGCACCCGGCGCATCCGCTCGCGCATCGTCTCGAGCTCGTCGAGCCACAGCGCGGTCAGGTCCGCATCGCGCAGCACGATCCGCACCGCCGCGCCGCCGTGATCGGGCGGCATCGACCAGGCCGCGCGGGCCAGCGCGTTGAGGTTCGACTGGATCGCGTCGATCTGTCCGGCGTCGCGGGCGAGCGCGTAGAGCGCGCCCACGCGGTCGCGGTACATGCCGAAGTTCTTGTCGCAGCTGTAGGCGACCAGCGCTTCCGGCACCGCATCGAGCACGCGGCGCAGGCCGTAGGCGTCCTCCTCCATCCCGTGGCCGAGGCCCTGGTAGGCAAGGTCGAGGATCGGCAGCGCCGCGCCGCCCGCGAACGCATCGGCGATCGCGTCCCATTCCTCGGGGGAGTAGTCGATCCCGGTCGGGTTGTGGCAGCAGCCGTGCAGCAGCACCGCCTCGCCTTCCTTCGCCCCGCGGATCGCGGCGAGCGCAGCCTCGGCATTGGCGGTGCCGTCGGGATTGGCGTGCTCGAACATGGCCGCCTCCACGCCGACGTCGGCGAGGATCTGCGCGTGGTTGGGCCAGCTCGGCGCGCCGAGGTGGATGCGGCTCACGCCCGCGCGCTGGGCCACCGCGACGGCGAGGCGCACCGCGCCGGTGCCGCCCGGCGTCTGCATGCCCTGCAACCGCCCGCCCATCGTTCCGTCGCGTCCGAAGGCGTGCGGGATCAGCGCGTTGACGAAGCCCATGTCGCCCTCGGGGCCGAGATACGATTTCGACTCCTGCTCCTCGACCAGCCGCTGCTCGGCCTGCTTGATCGCGGCGAAGACCGGCGTGTCGCCCTGCCCCGTGCGATAGACGCCGACGCCGAGGTCGATCTTGTCCGCCCGCTCGTCGTCGGCATAGAGCTTGATCAGCGCGAGCAGCGCGTCGGGGGCTTGCGGTTCGAGTCTGTCGAGCATGTGCCGCCCCATGCCCAGACGTGCGAAGGGCCGCAACAGAAAATCCCGTCGCAGCCCTTCCCCGTCAGCGCAGTTTTGCTTGGGTGGTCAGAACTTTTGGAGAAGCGGCACCGATTCCCGAACAGATGCTCAGAAGGGCAGCCAGCGCTGCTTCTTGGAGAACTTCATGTAGCCGGCGTTGACCCCCAGCCGCAGCCCCGCACCCACCCGGATCGGGATCAGCACGACATTGCCCTTGCGCATGTAGCTGGCAGTGAGGCCGCCCACCACGTAGGCCTGCCCCTCGCCCGCCGGATAGCGTTCGTAGAGCTCCTCGGTGTCGTAGAGATTGTAGACCAGCACGAAGGTGTTGCCGGCGTTCGCGCCGACGTCGAACCCGACCGAGGGCCCGGTCCAGTAGACGGGGCGCTGCCCCTCGACCTTGTGGTAGAGCGTGCCCGAGCCGTAGCGGGCGCCGACGACGAACGCGCCGCCCGCCTCACGACCGACGATGTAGGCGTTGGGCTCGCCCTGCTCCTTCAGCAGGCCCTGGATCATCTTCGCGACGCCCTCGGCGCCCTTGCCGAACAGCCCTTCGGCGGCGCCGATCAGGTCGTCTTCCTTGTAGGTGTCGCTGTCCGCGGCGGCGACCTGCGTGTTTCCGGCGACCTCGCCGGTGGCGGCCGCGCCCTGGTCCGTCGCCTGCGCCGGGTCCGACCAGGTCGGGGCGACGGGCGCGCCGTCGGGGGGCGTCGGCGAGTAGGTGACCGTGTTGTCCTGCGGCTGCGCGACCTCATCGGCGTAGACCGGCTCGCTGCCGGGCGCTTCCTCGAGATCCGCGTCGATCGCGGTGTCGGGATCGAACGTCTCGATCGACTGCGCAGCGAGCGGTGCGGCGGTCAGCGCAAAGGCGGCGGCAAGGCCGGCCATCGCGCGGCGAATTGTGGGAATGCGTTGCATGTGGCCCCTCCTGGTCCGAAATCGGGCCCGAAACCCGGACCTGTCCAGAAGCGAACAGAATCCCTTGCGGCTGAAGCGGCAATGAACCGGCGACGAAGCGAATCGAAAACGGGGCGAAACGAGTCGGAACGGCGCCGAGCGCACCGTTCGCCGCGCGAGACGAGAGGCGGCTTGCAGCGCTCACCCGTGCCCGTTATAGCGCGCCCCTCGCACGCCGCCGGGCATGCGGAGACGTGGGTGAGTGGCTGAAACCAGTTCCCTGCTAAGGAACCATACCCTATCGGGTATCGAGGGTTCGAATCCCTCCGTCTCCGCCACCGGCGCCGCTGACCCTGTCACGCGCGGCATCGCTGCGGGGCTCCCGAAAACCTCTATCCCGCCTTGCGGGCAGGCAGGCAGCCTTGGCCCGCCGAGCGCAGTTGGCGCCCCGGCGACGAACCGCATCGCCCAAAAAAAAGCCCGCCGGAGCGGGGAGTGGGCCAGCCGGGGGTATTGGGGGGGGTACGGCTGGCGATCACGCTCTGGCGGCATCGTGACGAGAGGATTTCCGGCGACTCTCCCGATCGCCTTGTCAGCGCGTGAAATTCACAAACGTTGGATTTGTTCCCATGCATGCGAACGACCCCGCCCTTCAGCCGCACGACGCGCTCTCCGGCCAGCGCGGCCTCGATGATCAGCCCGCTGATGGCGCACTGATCCATCGCATGGCGCCCGGCGCGCTTGCCCGCGTAGACGCGACGAGCGGACGGCGGAACGAGATCGAGGACCTCAGGCCCGACGAGCGCGTCGTGGATCACCAGGCTTACCGAGCGGATCAGCCGTTCGGCCTTGCGCGTGAGCAGGTCGGGGTCGCCCGGCCCCGCTCCCACCAGCCACACCGTGCCGGACGGAAATTCCCCCGTCATGCCGCCCGCTTCCCCACGACGCTCTCGCGCAGAAGGTAGATTCGGCCGCAATCGACCTTCAACGGAATGGTCGGAACGCAACCCTCGTCGCCGCCGAGGACCTGGCCGCTCTTGAGCGAGATGCGCCAGCTGTGCAGCGGGCAGGTGACGCTGTCGCCGTGGACAATGCCCTGGCTCAGCGGCCCCTGCTTGTGCGGGCACTTGTTGACCAGCGCGTAGAACTCGCCGCGCGTGGTGTGGAACACCGCGATCTCCTCGCCACCGATCACCGGCAGCGTGGCTGCCATGCCCGGTTCGATCTGCGTGACCGGGCCAAGGTCGAGCCATGTCGCTTCCATTATGCGTACTCCATTCCGGCAGGGACGACGGTGGCGAGGTGGCTGTGCAGATCGCGCCGTTCGCCTGCCGCACGCTTCGCCCACGGATCGTCCTGCATGAACTTCTGCGAATGGCGGAATCGCGCAGCCAATCGCCGCACCGCGTCCGGGTCGTCGAACATCTGCGCCCTGATCCACTCGAGCCCCTTGCGCTCGAGCCACGGCGCCGTGCGCTCGAGGTAGTGCGCATCCTCGCGGTAAAGCTGGATGAACGCGGCGCAGTGCTCCAGCGCCTCTTCTTCGGTGGCGACCTTGCACAGCAGGTCGGTTGCGCGGACCTTGATCCCGCCGTTGCCGCCGACGTGGAGCTCGTAGCCGCTGTCGACGCAGACAACCCCGAAGTCCTTGATCGTCGCCTCGGCGCAGTTCCGCGGGCAGCCGCTGACCGCCATCTTGAACTTGTGCGGCATCCAGCTGCCCCAGCTCATCTGCTCGAGCTTGACGCCAAGGCCGGTCGAATCCTGCGTCCCGAAGCGGCACCATTCGGAGCCGACACAGGTCTTCACCGTGCGCAGGCTCTTGCCGTAGGCGTGGCCGGAGACCATGCCCGCGGCGTTGAGATCGGCCCAGACCGCCGGCAGATCCTCCTTCCTGATCCCGAAGATATCGAGCCGCTGTCCGCCGGTGACCTTGACCATGCGCGCATCGAACTTCTCGATCACGTCGGCGATCGCCCGCAGCTCGCGCGGGTTGGTGATGCCGCCCCACATCCTCGGCACGACCGAGTAGGTGCCGTCCTTCTGGATGTTGGCGTGCAGGCGCTCGTTGACGAAGCGGCTCTTCTGGTCGTCCTCGTACTCGCCCGGCCAGGCGCACAGGAGATAGTAGTTGAGCGCCGGGCGGCAGGAGGCGCAGCCGTCGGGCGTGGTCCAGTGCAGCTCCTGCATGACCTGCGGGATCGCCTTCAGCTCCTTCTCGAGGATCAGGCGGCGCACGTCGTCATGGCCGAAGCTGGTGCACTTGCACATGGTCTTCGGGCCCGCCTGGACCTCGTCGCCGAGAGTCAGCGCCAGCAGCCCCTCGACGAGCCCAGTGCACGATCCGCAGCTGGCCGAGGCCTTGCAGGTAGAGCGCACGGCGTCGAGGCTGGCGGCGCCGTCGAGGATGCACTGGATGACTTTGCCCTTGGATACGCCGTTGCAGCCGCAGATCTCTGCGTCGTCCGGGAGGGCGGCAACGGCGGCGTTAGGGTCCGCGAGGGCGCCTCCGCCGAGCGCAAAGGCCTGGCCGAAGATCAGCCCTTCGCGCATCTCGGACACGTCCTCCTGCTTCTTCAGCAGGTCGAAGTACCAGTTGCCGTCGACGGTATCGCCGTAGAGCACCGCGCCGACGATGCGGTTGTCCTTCAGGACCAGGCGCTTGTACACGCCGCGCGCCGCGTCGCGCATGACGATGTCCTCGCCCTCGTCGCCGCCCGAGAAGTCGCCGGCCGAGAACACGTCGATGCCGGAGACCTTGAGCTTGGTCGAAGTGACCGAGCCCGCATAGCCGCTCGGTTGTTCGGTCAGGTGATCGGCCAGCGCGCGGCACATCTCCCACAGCGGCGCGACGAGGCCGTAGCACTGCCCGCGGTGCTGGACGCACTCGCCCACCGCGAGCACGTTCGGGTCCGAGGTTACCATGTGGTCGTCGACCATGATGCCGCGTTCGCATTCGAGCCCCGAGGTCTTGGCGAGCATGATCGATGGCCGGATGCCGACCGCCATGATCACGATGTCCGCCGGAATCTCGCGCCCGTCCTTCAGCCGTACGGCGGCGACGTGGCCGTCCTTCCCGACGATCTCCTGCGTATCCGCGCCGGTCAGGATCGTCTGCCCGCGCCGTTCCAGCTCCTGCTTCAGCAGCCAGCCGGCCGCCTCGTCGAGCTGGCGCTCCATCAGCGTCGGCATCAGGTGGACGACGGTGACAGTCATCCCGCGCAGCGAGAGGCCGTGCGCCGCCTCCAGCCCCAGCAGCCCGCCACCGATCACCACCGCCCGCCCTTGCTCTTCATTTGGGCCGCCCTGCTCGGCCGCCGCCAGCATCTTGTCGACGTCATCGAGGTCGCGGAACGTCACCACGCCCGGCAGGTCGCGGCCCGGCACCGGGATGATGAACGGATCGGACCCGGTCGCAATCAGCAGCTTGTCGTAGGACTCGACCCGGCCGGAGCGGGCGACTACCGTCTGCCGCTCCCGGTCGATGTGGTCGACCGGATCGCCGGAGACCAGCTCGATGCCGTTCTCGGCGTACCATTCGGCGGTGTTGAGCACGATCTCGTCGAAGCTCTTCTCGCCCGCCAGAACCGGCGAAAGCATGATGCGGTTGTAGTTGACCCGCGGCTCGGCGCCGAAAATGGTGATCGCATAGCGCTTCGCGTCGCGTGCCAGGATCTCCTCGACCGCCCGGCAGCCGGCCATGCCGTTGCCGATGACGACCAATCGCTCGCGCCTCCGCTGTGCCTGATCGAAGCTCGTCGGTGCGTTCACTTGCCTTGTCCCTTCCGGTCGCCAGCCGCGCACGCAAAAAAGCCGCCAGATCGCACCCCGGAGAGGGAGAGACTGGCGGCGTCATTGCCACGCTGTGCTGCTGTTCGAGCGGTGGGCCGGTTTCGTCCAACGGTGGACGGGCCCTGTCCGCCTTCACCAATCTTGTAACGGATTCGCCGCCCTGCCAGCAAGCGCTTTTTGCAGTGCAGCAAAATGCGGCAGGCGTGCCTAACGTGCGAGCAGGGTCAACTCTGGCCACCGGAGAACCGACAACGCGAGCAGCAGGGCCAGTATCGCCGATACGATCTGCCACTGCCGCACGCCGCCCCGCTCCAGCAGCGGCCGCGGGGCGAATTCGAGAAGCGCCGGATTCGGATGCGAAAGGTCGTAGATGAACTCGCTCAGTTCGCCATAGCGCTTCGCAGGGTCGACCGCGACCGCCCGGGCGAGCGCTGCGTCGACCCAGCCGGGGACGTCCGGATTCCGGTCCGAAGCAGGGCGATAGCGCAGCCGCCGCTGCGCCGCGGGCGTGCTCGCGTTCGCGACTGCCGTGCCGTATGGCAGCGCTCCTGTCAGCATCTGATAGACAATCACTCCGAGCGAGAAGAGATCGCTGCGCGGGCTCGCCAGGTCGCCCAGGAACAGCTCGGGCGCGGCATACTGCACCGTTCCGGCGAACAGCGCCTGCTTCGCGGCACCGGGCGCGAGCTCGCCGAGACCCGCGACCTCGACCGAACCGAAGTCGATGATGCGCGCCGTCCCTTCGCGATCGATCATCACGTTCTTCGGCCGCAGGTCCCGGTGCAACATCTCCCGCCGGTGCAGCGCGAGCAGGCCGGCCGCGAGCTGGCCCGCGACATCACGCACCGCCGCCAGCTCGGGCCGCGGGTGGCGCATCATCCATGCATCGAGCGTCTCGCCCTCGATGAAAGGCGCGACCGAATAAACGTGGCGCCGGGGGCCGCGCTGGGAAGCAGCAGGCAGGAGGTTGGCGTGGGATACCCGGCGGGTGACCCATTCCTCGAGCAGGAGCGCGGCGAGCTCGCCCTGGTCGTCGGCGTGCTCGGTCGAGGGCACCTTGATCGCCACCTGCGCCCCGTCCGCCAAATCGCGGGCGAGATAGACATGGCTGCGGCTGCCGGCATGCACTTCCCGGACGATCTCGTAGCCTTCGAACAGCTCTCCCGGCGTGAGTCTCGGCGCCGGCGGCAGGCCGAGGCTGCCGTCGAGCAGCTCCTCGACCTCGCCGCTCGGCAGCCTCTCGATCCGCACGAGCTGGACCGTGAGATTGTCTCGGCTGCCGCTGGCCAGCGCTTCGTCCGCGATCGCGCGCGCCGCCTCCTCCAGGTCGGCTGCGGTTTCGATCAGCTCCACCGTCCGCGCCGTGCCGACGAAATCGTGCACGCCGTCGGTCGAGAGCATGAACAGGTCGCCCGGCTGCAGCGGGAGCTGGCGGTAGTCGATCTCGACCGAGCGGTTGGCGCCGAGCGCACGGCCGAGATAGCTCTCGCCCCCGCCGAGCTCGACCCGGTGGGGCTCGGTGAGGGGCTCGAGCACACCGCCCGCAATGCGAGCGATCCGCCCGTCGCCGACGTGGAACAGATGCGCGCTGCGGGATCTCAGGACGAGCGCGCCGAACGTGCAGATCAGCGCCGCCTGCTCGCGGTTCTCGCCCTCCTCGCGCGGGCGGTGCCGGGCGTTCTGTGCGTGCATCCAGGAGTTGGTGGCAGCGATCACCCGTTCGGCCGCAGTCCGCACCGACCAGGCTTCGGAGGTGCAGTAGTAATCGGTGAGGAAGCTCTTCACCGCGGTTTCGGCGGCGGCCGCGCCGAGGCGGCTGGTGCTGATCCCGTCGGCGACCGCGATAGCGATGCCTTTGGTCAGCCGGTCGGCGCCCTCGGGCTCGAGGGCGCCGTGGAAGTCCTGGTTCTCCGGCTTGACCCCGGCGGCTGAATACTGGCCGATCGAAATCTCCAGCCGGCCGGGCCCAGGGCGGGGGAGGCGGACCAGTCCGCCTGGAACCGCCTCGCTCGCGGCCGAGTTCACGCGGCGCGCGAGAGCACCGGCTCGACTGCCTTGCGGCTTGGGCTGGTGCGGATGTGGGTGGCGTAGAGCGTCAGCCCGGTGAAGGTCAGGCCGCCGACCAGATTGCCGAGCACGGTCGGGATCTCGTTCCACCAGAAGTAATCCCACAGCGAGAAGGCCCCGCCCATCATCAGCGCGCTGGGAAACAGGAACATGTTCACGATCGAATGCTCGAAGACCATGTAGAAGAACAGCATGATCGGCATCCACATGGCGATCACCTTGCCCGAAACGTTGGTCGAGATCATCGCCCCGACCACGCCGGTCGAGACCATCCAGTTGCACAGCATCCCGCGCACGAAGATCGTCAGCCACCCGGCTACGCCGAATTCGGCATAGCCGAGCGTGCGGCCTTCGCCGATGGAAGCAATCCGCTGCGCGACCTCGTTCGGTTCCGTCTGGAAGCCGTAGGTGAAATAGATCGCCATCAGCACCGCCGTGGTCAGCGCCCCGGCGAAATTGCCGGTGAACACCAGGCCCCAGTTGCGCAGTACGCCGCCCCAGGTGCAGCCCGGCCGCTTGTCCCACACTGCCAGCGGGGCGAGCACGAACACGCCGGTCAGCAGGTCGAAGCCAAGCAGGTAGAGCATGACAAAACCGACCGGGAACAGCACCGCGCCGAGCAGCGCATCCCCGGTCTGCACCGTGACGGCGATCGCGAACGCCGCCGCCAGAGCCAGTGTCGCGCCCGCCATGAAGGCGCGGATCAGCGTGTCCTTGGTCGACATGAAGATCTTGGATTCGCCCGCGTCGACCATCTTGGTGACGAATTCCGAAGGTGCGAGGTAAGACATTGAAAATTCTCCTCGGTTAGAAGCTGATTTCGGCCTGAAGCCAGAATTTCTCGGTATCGACGGCGAACCCGTCGGCGCGGTAGTTCGCGTATTTCGCCAGCAGGGCGGCCGGCCCGACCTTGAAGCCGAGGGAGGCGTCCCACTCGGATCCGTAGTCGAGGCCGCCGAAATCGCTGTCGAACTCGTGGTAGGTGAGGTCGGCTTTGAGGCCGGGCAGGAACGGCACGCCGAACGATCGGCCGACCGTCACGTAATGGTCGCGCAGGCCGGTGGGTGGCGTGGTCAGGAACATGTCGGCCCAGCCGTTGAACGCGTGCAGCGTAGCGAGCGGCGTCTGAAACGCCGCGACACCGCCGTCGCTGCCGAGTTCCTCGTAACCGGCGGCGAGATCGAACCCGAACAGGGCGAGGCCGAGCCGTGCGTTGATGTAGTCTGCGTCGTAGGCGATGGGATTGGCGCCATAGTCGCTCTGCCGGGCATAGCTGGCCAGGGCATTGAGCTTGCCGACGGCGGGAATGTCGACGCCTGCGCTCGCGAGCACGCCGTAAGTCTGGCTCGAGAAAGCCACCCGCGTGTCGTAATCGACCAGATAGGCGAAGGCTTTGGCATCGATCACCGGCAGGTCGATCCCGCCGTTCAGCAGCACGATGTCGCCGTCGAAGTGCGAGTTCGGGCTGTCGACGCCGAACACCGTCCGCTGCGAGATCGAATAGGTCGCATCCAGCGAGACAGGGCCGAGCTTTGCCTGCCCGCGGACGGCGTCGAACGTCTGCTCGTTTTGTCGCCAGCCGACGTTGCCGACGAAGCGCGCGTTGTCGAGGATGATCCGCTGGCGCCCGACCGTGACCCCGGTGCCGTCGCGCGTCCAGGACACTTGCAGGCGGTTCAGCTCGAAATTTTCCGGGTCGGCGACCACCGGAAACGGCTCGATGCCGTTGCCGGGAAGCGTATCGTTGTAGTCGTCGGCCAGCGCCGCCGTGCCCTCGCCTTCGGCAAGGATCGAGAAGCCCTCGATTTTCAACTCGGCGCCGGCGCGGACCCGCAGGGTGAGCGCCTCTGCATCGTCGGGCGCGCCGGCCTGGTCGACGACCTCATGACGCAGCCGGGCCGCGAGGATCGGATCGAGCGACGCGCCGCCGCCGATCTCGATCGTATCGCCCGGTGCGGCGGACGCCGGGTGCGGCCAGCCGGCGATGAGGAACGGAGCAAGCACCGCCAGCGGCTTGCGCCACGAACCCGCCCCTCTCCGAAAATCTGCGTCGTAATCGCTCACTCGAACCCTCGCCGGATTGGCGCACAACGCAAAAAAGCCGCCTCGACATGGGTCCCGGGTGGGAGCCAGATCGGGCGGCGACGTTGCCACGCAATGTAAGAACCGAAACGGAGGCGCTGCTCGCCCCGGCGGTGGGGCGGCTCTCCGTTCCGCAGCAATTGTTATCGAGTCATATCACGTTCGCCAAGCAGTTTTTGCGGTGCAGCAAAATCGGCGGTCGACGCGGGCAGCAGCGAAAACGCACTCTCGGGAGCATCGGTAAATAACCAAAATACCAGTCACAATCACAAACCAAAAGTGCCGTTGCGGTTCATTGGATACTCAACAAGCCACGCTACGGCAGTCGCGCAAGATACTCTTCGAGTTTCTCCGGATCGAAGCTGTCCCCATCGAAGAAAGTGTTCGGGGACAATGTGATGACGCCCTGCTGCGTACCCACCGAGGTAAGCTGCGCTACGCTGCCCTCGACCTTGGAACTGGCGCCGGGAAGCGGATCGTCGGTGTCTTGCATTGCACTGCGGTATACGTCGGGGCGGAATACCGCGGCGGCCGCTGCCGCCTCTCCGGTCGCGAACGGCGTCCGGTCCCAGCGGATCATCTGCGAATAGAGCCATAGCGCCTGGCTCACCCAGGGGAAGTTGGCCGCCTCGCTGTGCTGGAACATGAAATCGGGAAAATGCACCGGTTCGCCGCCTTGCCGCAGGACCAGCCGGTCGGAGATTGCACGGCGAATCAACGCGGGATCGCCGCCGACATATTCCGGCCGGGCGAGAATTCTCGCATTGCCGTCCCAGTTTTCAGGGTCGACGAAGTGCTTGCCGGCCTTGCGCATGGCCCGGATCAGCGCCTCGAAAGCGGGGCGCCGGGCTTCCAGCACGGGGCTGCGCACGGCCAGCACTTTCTCCACGCCCCTGCGCCAGATCTGCGCCGTGGCGAGCACGATCCTCGCCACGCCGCGTTCGACCGCAAGGCTGTTCCACGGTTCCCCTACGCAGGCGCCATCGATCTCGCCGCTGGCGTAGGCGTCGGCAACGAAAGGCGGCGAGACCGTCATGATCTCCACGTCTTCGTCGGGCCGGACGCCGCATCCGGCCAGCCAGTAGCGGAGCATGTAGTTGTGGCTGGAATAGCGGTGGACCACCCCGAAGCGCAGCTTGCTCCCGGCACGCTTGCGCGCCGCCACCTCGCTCGCGAGGCCGGCGCCGAGTTCGCGGGGATCCTCGAACTTTCCGGAACGCGCGATCCGGCCCGCCAGTGCGGCCGACATGGTGATCGCATTTCCATTGAGACCGAGCACGAAAGGTACGGCCAGCGGCTGCGCGGGGCGCCCCCGGCCAAGCGTCGCGGCGATCGCCAGCGGCGCGACCAGGTGCGCCGCGTCGGTATGGCCGTAGAGAAGCCGGTCGAGCACGGTCGCCCAGCTGACGTCACGCTGGAAGTTGAGCGCGAGGCCCTCCTCCTCGGCAAAGCCGTGCTCGTGCGCGAGAATCGGCAGGCAGGCATCCGCCAGCGGGAGGAAGCCGACAGTCAGTTTCTCGGTCATGCTCCGTCTCCCAGAAGATCGTGTGCGGTGACGACCGCTTCGGCGATCTCGGCGATCCGCCGGCTCGAGCTCATCGCCTTGCGGCGCAGCTCGGCATAGGCCTCGGGCTCGCTGAGGCCCTTGCTGTCCATCAGGATCCGTTTGGCACGATCGATCGTCTCGCGCTCAGCCAGCTTGCCCTCGGCCGCCGCAAGATCGGCCTGCAGCCTCGCAAAGGCGTTGAAACGCTTGATCGCAAGGTCGAGCAGGGGCCGGATGCGATGGGCGGAAAGCCCGTCGACGACATAAGCGGACACGCCGGCGTCGATCGACGCGGCGATCGCTTCGTCGTCGGCCTGGTCGACGAACATCGCAATCGGGCGGGCGAGCGCCCGGCTGACCGCGAAGTATTCCTCCAGCACGTCGCGCGAGGGATTGCCGAGATCGATCAGCACGACGTCGGGCGCGATCGCCTCGAGCCGCGGCACGAGACCCTTGCGCTCGGTGAGGATGAATATCTCGCTGTCCGGCAGTTGTGCGAGGCCATCTTCGATGATCGACGCCCTGGTGGCGCTTTCGTCGATGATCGCGATCCGCATTGCGCCACACTTCGGCCGCTTGCGAGACCAAGGCAAGCCCATCTTCGGATCGCACGTCAGGAGAAATGCCAGGGGGCCTGTAAGCCGGGTTCTGTCTCGCGGGCGGTATCCCGAAAAGGGACCGGCCCCGCGAGGGCAGCCATTCGTCTAGGCGACGGATTGCTCCGTGCGCTCAAGCAGCCAACCCGGGCGGTCGCAGCTTGCGCTCGGGGCGAAACACCCCGGCCCGCATTCGCAGGCGCGCCGCCCCTATTCGGCCTTGCTCCGGGTGGGGTTTGCCATGCGGGCCGCGTTGCCGAGGCCCCGGTGCGCTCTTACCGCACCCTTTCACCCTTGCCTGCGGCCTTTAGGGCCGCGTCGGCGGTATACTCTCTGTGGCACTTTCCCTGAGCCCGCTCGCGCGGACCCGGCGGGCGTTACCCGCCACCCTCGTTTCGTGGAGCCCGGACTTTCCTCGACCCTCCAACCCGCTCATCCTGAGCTTGTCGAAGGGGCGCGGCTGCCCGGCCCCCTGGCGCGCCCTATCTAGCGTGTCCCCGGTCGCGATCCAAGAGGAGCTGGAACAGGATCGCCCGGATCTGCCCATCGATCTCGCCATCGATCCGCTCCGGCCGCCAGCGGCGCTGGAACGCCTCGACCGCTTTGCGGCCGTCGGTCACATCGTAGCCGAAACGCTCGAGCGCGAGGTAGAACGCACCGTCGTTGTCGAAAGGATCGCCAAGCTCGAGCTTCTCGGGACGCGGCAGGCACAGGCCGTATTCGGCCAGCCGATCCCAGGGAAAGAGTTCGCCCGGATCGATCTTGCGCGCGGGGGCGACATCGGAATGGCCGACGACGTTGGCGCGCGGAATGTCATGATCCTTCACGATCCGCGCGACCAGGGGAACCAGCGCGGCAAACTGCGCTTCCGAGAAGTCGCGATAGCCGAGCGCATGCCCGGGATGATCGAGCTCGATCCCGATGCTGGCAGAGTTCACGTCCTTGTGCCCTCGCCAGTAGGAAGCGCCCGCGTGCCAGGCACGCTTGTCCTCCGGGACCAGCCGCGTGACCTCGCCGGCCTCCGAGATCAGGTAGTGCGCGCTGACCCCTGCTTCGGGATCACACAGACGCTCCAGCGCGGCCTCGGCGCTTTCCATTTCGGTATAGTGGATCACCACCATCGAGACCGGCAGCGTCCGTTCGTTGAAATTGGGCGACGGCCGCTCGCGGTGAACGAGTTCGTCCATCAGCCGTTCGGCAGGACCGCTCCGAGAACCAGCGCGTCACCGGTCTGACGGTACTGCAGCCCGCCGCCCGCGTGATCGGCCAGCAGGCACAGCAGGTGCGCAGGCGCGGTGCGACTGGAGAGCTTGTCTTTCGACAGATTGCCTTCGAGCGCCGCACCGATCGTCTCGTCGAAGGCGATCCTGGCGCCCGCGGCGCGAACGACGATTTCGGTAGCGCCCTCCCGCACTTCGGCCCCGATATCTATCGTGCCGCCGCGCACGAGCGCCTCGATCCCCATGTGGGCGAAGTTGAGCAGCACCTTCACCGCCGGCTTGGACATGCGGCTTTCGGCCAGCGCCCAGTTCACCGCGACCCGCTTCGCGTCGCGGGCCAGCGCATCGATCACCGCACGGGCCTCGGCCACGTCCACCTGGTCGCCGAAACCGCCCGCCGCACCGTAAGCAAGGCGGAAGAACTTGAGCTTGTCGGCGCTGATCTGCGCGCTCTGCTCGAGCAGTTCGAAGCAGCGCTGGCGCATCTCCGGGTCCTTCTCCCCGGCGAGGAGTTCGAGCCCGTTGGACAGTGCCCCGACCGGGCTGAGCATGTCGTGACACAGGCGCGAACAGAGCATGCTGGCGAGATCGATGGCGTCGGTATCGGTCATGGGTTGAAAAACGTCGTCCCGTGCGGCGATGATCAGGTTAACCGCAGCCTTACCGATCAATGACTCGCAGGGAAAGCGGTTCGAACCCCGCTTCGTCGTCGCGCCAGAACCGTACCTCGCCTTCGCCGGCGATCGCCCAGACGCGGCCGTCGCGCGCCGCCATGGCCTGGTCCGTAGGCGAAGGCTCGGCGGGACCGGACGGGTGGGAGTGATAGTAACCCACGACCTGCGGCCCGCCCGCACGCGCCGCCCGGTGCGCGTCGATCAGCGCACGCGGATCGATCTCGAAGTGCATCTCGGGCGCTGGGTGGACGTTGCGCGCCGAGCCGAGAGCGTGAACAGTTTCCCCGTCGCCAAGCAGGATACCGCAGCACTCGCGCGGAGACGCGCGCGCGGCTTCGGCGAGAATCTGGTCCGTTACGGATCGGATGATCTGGAGCGTCACGGGGATTCTCCTAGCACTCCTCTCCCGCATCAAGCAGCACCTCCCCATCCGTTCGCCCCGAGCTTGTCGAAGGGCCGTCCTTCACTTAGGCGAAACGCATGCCGTTCTGGACCTACATTCTCCACTGCCGCGGCGGCGTGTTCTACACCGGGCATACCGAGAATCTCGAGCACCGGATGGGACAACATCGGGACGGGACGCTCGATGGGTTCACCTCGAAGGACGGACCTTGTGAGCTCGTTTGGTCGGAGGAATTTCCGACCCGGTACGAGGCATCGGAAGCGGAAAGGCGGATCAAAGGCTGGTCGCGGGCGAAGAAGCTGGCGCTTATTCGCGGCGATCGGGAGGAGATCTCGCGCCTCGCCAAAAGCAAGGACGGCCCTTCGACAAGCTCAGGGCGAACGGATTTGGAGGGCACTTTGGGTGGCGGCCTCCGCCTCGACAAGGCGTTGGCGGATGCATCCGGGCTTTCGCGCGAGCGGGTCAAGGGGCTGATCAGCGAGGGCAGGGTAACGGTCGATGGCCTGGTGGTGCGCAGCGCTTCGGCCAGGACCAGCGAAGGCGCGGCATTTTCGATCGACGTGCCCCCGGCCGAGCCGTTGGCCGCCGAGGCGCAGGACATCCCGCTCGATGTCGTGTTCGAGGACGATCACCTGATCGTCGTGAACAAGCCTGCGGGGCTGGTCGTCCATCCGGCGGCGGGCAATCCGGACGGGACGCTGGTCAACGCCCTGCTGCACCACTGCCGCGGGCAACTGTCGGGCATCAATGGCGTGGCGCGGCCGGGCATCGTGCACCGGATCGACAAGGACACCTCGGGCCTGCTCGTCGTAGCCAAGACCGATGCGGCGCACGAGGGGCTGGCGCGGCAGTTCGCCGACCACTCGATCACGCGGGCCTATCTGGCCGTCTGCGCCGGGCATCCGGCTCCGCCGATGGGCACGATCTCGGGGCGAATCGGCCGGTCGGACGCGAACCGCAAGAAGATGGCCGTGCTGCCGCCCGATTCGGCCCGTGGCAAGCATGCGGTAACGCACTACAAGACATTGAAACTGCTGCACGATTGCGCACTCGTCGAGTGCCGGCTGGAAACCGGCAGAACCCATCAGGTGCGCGTTCACTGTGCGTCAATCGGTCATCCGCTATTGGGAGATCAAACATATGGACGCACACCGGAAGGGCTTCGCCCACTCCTCAGACGGCTTGGTTTCGCGCGGCAGGCGCTCCACGCCGCATCGCTCGGGTTCGATCATCCGATCACCGGCGAGAGGGTGGATTTCCGGGCCGAGCTGCCGGGGGACATGCGGGAACTCATCGACGAAACCGCTCGTTGAAATCGATGAAAGTCGGTTCAATCCGCCCAGCCAGCGTCCTATATGCACACACGTGGCCCGCATCGCGGATGCCCATCAGGGGTCTGCACCCGCGCGGTCGACACGAGAAAGGTCAGGGTAGAAGTGAGCAATACCAAAGCATTGTCAATTCCGGCGCTTGGCGGCGAGCAGAGCCTCAACCGCTATCTCGCCGAAATCAAGAAGTTCCCGGTGCTGACGGCCGAGCAGGAATACATGCTCGCCAAGCGTTATGCCGAGCATGAAGATCCCGACGCGGCGGCACAGCTGGTGACCAGTCACCTGCGGCTGGTCGCCAAGATCGCCATGGGCTACCGCGGCTACGGCCTGCCGGTGAGCGATCTCATCTCGGAAGGCAACGTCGGTCTGATGCAGGGCGTCAAGAAGTTCGAGCCCGATCGCGGCTTCCGCCTCGCGACGTACGCAATGTGGTGGATCAAGGCCTCGATCCAGGAGTTCATTCTCCGCTCGTGGTCGCTCGTGAAGATGGGCACCACCGCGGCGCAGAAGAAGCTGTTCTTCAACCTGCGCCGGATGAAGAAGAACCTCGACGCCTACGAGGACACCGATCTTCACCCGGACGACGTCGCCAAGATCGCGACCGACCTCGGCGTTCCCGAGCAGGAAGTGATCAACATGAACCGGCGCATGCTGATGGGCGGCGACGGATCGCTGAACACGCCGATGCGCGGCGGCGAGGAAGGCTCGGGCGAATGGCAGGACTGGCTGACCGACGAGCGCCCGCTGCAGGACGAGACCGTCGCCGAGGCCGAGGAGGCCGAAGTCCGGCACGAGATGCTGGTCGAGGCGATGGACAGCCTGAACGAGCGTGAGAAGCACATCCTCACCGAACGGCGCCTGACGGACAATCCGCAGACTCTGGAGGAGCTGAGCCAGGTCTACGACGTCAGCCGCGAACGCATTCGCCAGATCGAAGTGCGGGCGTTCGAGAAGCTGCAGAAGGCGATGCAGCGCATTGCCGGCGAACGGCTGCTACCGGGCATCGCATAAGCAACCGGCAAATCGCGGGCGGCGCCTATGGCGCCGCCCGCCTTGCCGTCTGGCCGCGAAACCGGCAGCTTGGGTGCGATGACCAGCCGCCCGTTCCTGCCGCGAAGCCGCGCCCGATGGATCGTGTTCGTCCTGTTCGGCTGGGCGATCGTGGCCGTCGTCCAGGCCGCCCAGGGATATTTTCTCGCCGCACATTCGGGAACCTCGCAGTCCTGGTGGCCGACGCTTGCCTATACGCTGGCCATCTATTCGGTCTGGGCCTTGCTGACCGGGCCGATCGTCGCGGCCATTCTGGCGATCGAGCGGCAGGTCCGGACCCACGCATTGCGGATCGCCGCCTATGTCGCGTTGTGGCCCGCCGTTTCGGCGCTGCACGTGCTCGTCTTCGCGGTTCTCTACTGGCCGGCCTATCGCGGCGAGAGCGTGCCGACGCGCTGGGCGATGGCCGATCGCATGTTCGTCCGCAATCTCGACACCAATACGCTGCTCTATTTTGCGCTCCTCGGCGTCGTCCTGTTCGGCTTGCGCTTGCGGCGGCGCCGCGCCGCGACGGGCGATCCGTCGCCGCCGGCCCCCGATGATGCATTGCTGATCCGCAATCGCGGACACGTTCGCCGGGTTCCGCTGGACACGATCGACTGGATCGGCGCGGCGGGTGACTATGTCGAGGTGCACGCAGCGGGACGGGTCGAGCTGTTCGACGAATCGCTCGCGTCGCTGGCGGCCCGGCTACCGGCGGGATCCTTCGCCCGCATCCACCGCGGCGCGCTGGTGCGGATCGACCGTATTCGCGATATCGAGCCGATCGGGCGCGGCGACGCACACGTACGCCTCGTCACCGGCGAGCGTTTACGCCTGAGCCGCCGCTTCCGCACCAACCTCGCGGCGCTCATCGCCCCCGCCTGACACGTCCGGCGGTCCCGCTCGCAGATCACCGCTCGCGAAGCGATAGCGGGCGGCGGCACAACCGCGGCCACCGCTGTCAGCCGGAGATCCGCCGATGTTTGCCCTTTCCTTGTTCCTGGTTCTGTCGCCGCCGCTCTGGTCCGCCGCAACGGCGGCCGTCGCGCCCGCCGAAGTGCGGCCCTACCAATCGCTGCACATCGAGGTGCCCTATACGCCGCCGGTCGCACGGATCGAGGGGCGCGACCGGCTGGTCTACGAAGTTCACGCGACCAATTTTTCCGGCAAGACCCTCATGCTCGACGTGATCGAGGTCGAAACGGTCCACGGCGATGTGGTTGCCCGGGTCGATGCGGGCGAGGCGGCCCGCTGGGTCGGCGCGCCCCGCGACCCGGCGCAACGCCTCGCCCCCGGCGAACGCGCGATTCTCTACCTCGACATCCCGGCCCCGCAGGAAACCGCATCGCTGCGACACCGCATTCGCTTTACGGCAGTTCCGGAAGATGGGCCGGCCGAAGCGGTGACGATCGTGGGCGGCGTCGTCACGCCGCGTCCGCCCTTCCCCCTTGCGCTCGGCGCGCCGCTGCGCGGCGGCCCGTGGAGCGCCGTCGCCCTGCCCGACCACGCCAACGGCCATCGGCGTTACCCCTATGCGGTCAGCGGCCGGGTTCGCTTGCCCGGGCGGCACGCGATCGACTGGATGCCCGCGAACGGGTTCGATCCGGCATCGTCCGGGAAAGAGGTCGCCGCCGACGGCACGGGCGCCGACGTCCTCGCCGTTGCCGACGGAGAGATCGTAGCCGTGAAGGAGGAACCATCGCCCGGCGCGCGCCCGAGTATCGAGGACGAGACCGGAGCCATGGTGGTGCTCCTGCTGCCGGACGGGCGCTATGCCTTCTATCAACATCTCGCCCCCGGCATCCCGATCCGCGCCGGGGATCGCGTCGTGAAAGGGCAAGTGATCGCGCGGGTGGGCGCTTCCGGCCATGTCACCCGCCCGCATCTCCATTTCCACGTCGCGGATGGCCCGGCTCCGTTAGACTCGGAAGGTCTGCCGTACGACCTGGACGCCGGACAGGTGCTTGCCCCGGCGGGACTCCCCGGCGATGCGGCAGGGTCGTCCGCTCGGCTGCGCGCGATCGACGGCCTTCCGCGCCCGAACGCTGCGGTGTGGTTCGCGTCCTGAGATCGGGATGAGGGTGCGAAGGCCCGGCCCTCGCACCCTTTTTCCACCGCGCCGGCCGGTCAGAAGCTCCTGGTCATCGCCAGGGCTTCCTCGAACCGGCCTTCTTTCTCCGCATTGCGCAGGAACAAGGCATTGGGGACACATACTTCGGCCGGCGGATTGCCGCTTTCGAACTCCGCCATGACCTGATCGATGAACGTGTCGAGCGGCAGATAGCCCTCGCGCGTCGACTGCCCCGGCGTCAGTTCGGTCTGCACCGCGGGTGGGGCGAGCTCGATCACTTCGACCGCGCCCTCCAGCTTAGCGCGAAGCGAGACGGTGTAGCTGTGGATTGCCGCCTTGGTCGCCGAATAGGTCGCCGCCTTGGGCATCGGCACGAAGGCGAGGCCCGAGCTGACGTTGACGATCGCCGCGCCGTCCTGCGCCTTGAGGTGATCGACGAGCGCGTCGACCAGGCGGATCGGGCCGAGCAGGTTGGTGACGACAGTCGCTTCCGCGTCGGCCAGATCGCGGCCGGTCGACAGATCCTCGTAGCGCATGATCCCGGCGTTGTTCACCAGCACGTTGAGTGCGGGAAACCGGGCCGTGACCTCGCGCGCGAACCGCTGGATATCGGCGGCGTCGGACACGTCGAGAGCGACCGCATGGATATTCGCATGTCCTTCGGCGGTTTCGGCAAGCGCGCCTTCGCTGCGTCCGGCGACGATCACGGTGTTGCCGAGATCGTGCCAGCGCCGCGCGAGTTCGCGGCCGATCCCGCTGCCGCCGCCGGTGACGAGAATGGTGTTGCCGCTGGTTTTCATGGGGAGACCTTCCTTGCTTGTATCGAGGAGGCGCTCCATCTAGGTCATTACTCTATAATGGGAAGTAGGCACCTGAATGTGCGGTAGTTACCGGAAGGAAAGAAATGGGAAAACCGCCGCATACGAGCTATCATTCGGACCCGCGCGTCGACGCGCTGGTCGAGGAGACGATCGGCCGCGTGGCCGACAAGTGGACTCTTCTGGTGCTCGAAGCACTGGAAGAGAACGGCGAGCAGCGCTTCAGCGCGATCGGTCGCGCCGTACCCGGTATCAGCCAGAAGATGCTGACTCAGACCCTCCGCCAGATGGAGCGCGAGGGGCTGGTGACGCGCACCGTCCATCCTGAGGTTCCGCCTCGGGTCGAATACAGGCTGACCGACCTGGGGCATGACCTCGCCGAAGCGTTCTGCGGCGTGTGGCACTGGGCCGAGCGGAACATCGACCGCATCGAGGCCGCGCGCGCCGCATTCGACGCGCGCAAGCAAGGCAATTGCGTAGGGCCCCCATGACCCTTATCCGGTTGCCCTGATGCGCTGGTTCCTGATGTTGCTCGCCAAGCTGGTTCTGTGGTTCGTGGCTCTCAGCCTCGTGCTGGTGCTGGTGTACAGGTTCGTGCCTCCGCCCGCGACCGTCACCATGTTGATGGACGAGAACGGCATGACCAGGGACTGGGAGCCGCTGTCGAACATCGACCGCAATCTCGTGCGTGCGGTGATCGCAGCGGAAGACGGCAAGTTCTGCAGCCATGACGGCTTCGACCGCGAGGCGATCGAGAAGGCGATTCAGCACAATGCGCAAGGGGGGCGCATTCGCGGCGGCTCCACGATCAGCCAGCAGACCGCCAAGAACGTGTTCCTGTGGCAGGGCGGCGGCTTCTTTCGCAAGGGACTGGAAGCGTGGTTCACCTTCCTGATCGAGAACGTCTGGGGCAAGCGGCGGATCATGGAGGTCTACCTGAACGTGGCGGAGACCGGGATCGGCACCTACGGCGCCGAAGCGGGCGCACAGCGGTACTTCAAGCACTCCGCCGCCCGCCTTACCCGCACCGAAGCCGCGCGCATGGCGGCCGCGCTGCCCCTGCCCAAGCAGCGCCCGGTGGTGAACCCGAGCGGCTTCACGCGCCGCTACGGCAACATGATCGCGGCGCGCATGGGTGTGGTCGAACGTGACGGGCTCGACGCCTGCGTCTATCAGTGACGGCGATGGGCGGGGGTCATTCTCACAATCATGGTCATGGGCACGGGCATGGGCACGCGCATGCGCCGGCAGGGTTCGGGCCGGCCTTCGCGATCGGGATCGTGCTCAACAGCGCCTTCGTGCTGGTCGAGGCGACGTACGGCTTTCTCTCCGGCTCGATGGCGCTGGTGGCCGATGCCGGACACAACCTGTCGGACGTGCTGAGCCTGCTGCTCGCCTGGGCGGCCGCAGCCGCTGCAAGCAAGCCGCCATCGGACAAGTTCACCTACGGTTACAAGAGCTCGACGATTCTCGCCGCCATGGCCAATGGCGGGTTGCTGCTGGTCGCCATCGGGGCGATTCTGTTCGAGACGCTCAACCGCCTGACCAGACCAGCCGAAGTGGAAGGGTGGACCATGATCGTGGTCGCGGGCATCGGGATCGCGATCAATACGGCAACCGCGCTGCTGTTCCTGCGCGGCCGGCACGACGATCTGAATATCCGCGGCGCGTTCCTGCACATGGTCGCCGATGCGCTGGTCTCGCTGGGCGTGGTGATCGCCGGTGCGGCGATCCTGCTGACCGGCGCGACCTGGATCGATCCGGTGACCAGCCTGATGATCGTGGCAGTGATCGCCTGGGGCACCTGGGGGCTGCTGAAGGACAGCGTGAAGATGGGTCTGCTGGCCGTGCCCGAAGGGATTTCGGAAGCCGACGTGCGCGCTTATCTCACGCGTCTGCCGGGTGTGGCGGCGGTCCACGACCTGCACATCTGGCCGATGAGCACGACCGAAACCGCGATGACGGCGCATCTGGTCATGCCCGCCGGCCACCCCGGCGACGATTTCCTGCGCGCAATCGCGCACGAGTTGCAGCACCGGCACCGGATCGGTCATGCAACGATCCAGATCGAGCGCGACGCCGGCTGCGTGCTAGCTTCGGCGGAGAGCTGCTAGGAAATGGCCGTCATCCCAGCGAAAGCTGGGATCGCTGTCCGCGAGCTCTTACGTGGCTGCACCCGATCCCAGCTTTCGCTGGGATGACGGGACTGTTGCGAAGGGTGGCTGAGCGGCGAGGAACCGCATTTGTCCCCTCGCCGCTCGCCGAAAACCTTACCCTTCCTGCGCGGGAAGCTCTCCGTTCGGGTCGTTCTCGACCAGTTCGGCGACTTGTTCGTAAACCTGCGCGTTGTCATCCATCTGCTGCTGGAGCTGCGGGTTCTGTTCGCCGACGTTGCGGAAGAAGCCGCTCGCGTCGCGCAGAAGCTTCGCCGCGAGCTGTGCGTTGGTGGCCATATTCGGAAATTCCTCGTATTCGCGTGACAGTGCGGCCCGGGCCCGAATGCGGCCCGGCCCGGGGCGCAACCGCGTGTCGCGCCACTTGCGCCCGGTAAGGCGATGAACGGCCCGCCGGGGGCCGATTATGTCCGCAGCGCCAGGCGCCGCGGGGCGGGGCCTGTCAGGCCGCCGCTTCCTTCTTCTCGCCGCCGTGGACCCGGATCGGCTCCTTGCGGCCTTCGACCACGTCCTTGTCGATCACGATCTCGCTCACCCCGTCCATGTCGGGCAGGTCGAACATCGTATCGAGCAGGATGCCCTCGACGATCGAGCGCAGGCCGCGCGCGCCGGTCTTGCGCTTGATCGCCCGCTCGGCGATCGTCTCGAGCGCGTCGTCGGTGAAGGTCAGCTCGACATCCTCGAGCTCGAACAGCTTGCGGTACTGCTTGACCAGCGCGTTCTTCGGTTCGCTGAGGATCTGCACCAGTGCCGCGACATCGAGATCGCGCAGCGTGGCGATCACCGGCAGGCGGCCGACGAATTCGGGGATCAGTCCGAACTTGAGCAGGTCTTCCGGCTCGCACTTCTCAAGCAGCTCGCCCACGCGGCGCTTGTCCGGATCGGCAACGTGCGCGCCGAAGCCGATCGAGCGCTTCTGCAGGCGGTCGGCGATGATCTTCTCCAGGCCGGCAAAGGCGCCGCCGCAGATGAACAGGATGTTGGTCGTGTCCACCTGCAGGAATTCCTGCTGCGGATGCTTGCGGCCGCCCTGCGGCGGGACGGAGGCGGTCGTGCCCTCCATCAGCTTCAGGAGCGCCTGCTGCACGCCCTCGCCCGAGACGTCGCGCGTGATCGAGGGGTTTTCGGCCTTGCGGGTGATCTTGTCGATCTCATCGATGTAGACGATGCCGTGCTGCGCCTTGTCGACGTTGTAATCGCTCGACTGGAGCAGCTTGAGGATGATGTTCTCGACATCCTCGCCGACATAGCCGGCCTCGGTCAGCGTGGTCGCATCGGCCATCGTGAACGGCACGTCGAACGTGCGCGCCAGCGTTTGCGCCAGCAGCGTCTTGCCCGAACCGGTCGGGCCGACGAGCAGGATGTTGGACTTCGCCAGTTCGACGTCGCCCGCCTTGCCCGAGTGCTTCAGCCGCTTGTAGTGGTTGTGGACCGCGACCGAGAGCACGCGCTTCGCGCGATCCTGCCCGATCACGTAATCGTTCAGGGTCACGAAGATGTCGTTGGGAGTCGGAACTTCCCCTTCCTTGCGCCCCGTGAGCCCGGCCTTGGTCTCTTCGCGAATGATGTCGTTGCACAGCTCGACACATTCGTCGCAGATGAACACGGTCGGGCCCGCGATGAGCTTCCTCACCTCGTGCTGCGACTTGCCGCAGAAGCTGCAGTACAGGGTCGATTTGCTATCGGTTCCGCTCAACTTGGTCATTTCCCGTGGTTCCCGAACCCGCGCCCGATTCCCGCGCCGGATTCGACCGACTCTAAAGCCGGTTGGTCATTAATCAACACACCGGGCTTAGCATTTCGGGCATTGCCACAAGCTGAAGTGGCAAGGTTGCCCAAATGCTACGGCAACTGTTCCGCGTCGGGGCGGTTCCCCCGCCGCCGGTTACTCGGGCGCACCGCCCGAACCCGATTCGTCGCCCGGCTCCTCGTTCTCGGGCCGGGTCTCGAACACCTTGTCGACAATGCCGAACTTCATCGCTTCGTCGGCTTCGAGGAAGGTGTCGCGGTCCATTGCCTTCTCGATGTCGGAAAGGCTCTGGCCGGTATACTTCACGTAGAGATCGTTCATCCGCTGGCGGATGCGCAGGATCTCGCGTGCCTGGATCTCGATATCGCTCGCCATGCCGCGCGCGCCGCCCGAGGGCTGGTGGACCATGATCCGCGCATTCGGCAGCGCGATCCGCATGCCCGGCTCGCCCGCCGCGAGCAGGAAGCTGCCCATCGAGGCGGCCTGGCCCACGCAGACGGTCGAAACGCGCGGCTTGATGTACTGCATCGTGTCGTGGATCGCCATGCCGGCCGTCACCACGCCGCCGGGCGAGTTGATGTACATCGAGATCGGCTTCGAGGGATTCTCGCTTTCCAGGAACAGCAGCTGGGCGACGATCAGCGAGGCCATCCCGTCCTCGACCTGACCGGTCACGAACACGATCCGCTCGCGCAGCAAGCGGCTGAAGATGTCGAAGCTGCGCTCGCCGCGGCTGGTCTGCTCGACGACCACCGGCACCAGCGCGCCCGTCACCGGATCGCGGGTGAACTGGCCCTGCGAAGCGTGGGCATCGGTGCCGAACAGGTCGATCATGCGAAAATTTCCTCTCGTCAGAAGTGCGACCGGCTATGTCGCGATAGCCGGCGCGATGTTCAAGGGGATTAACCTTGCGGCCGGGGAAATCGGCACCGTCACCCGTGTGCCGCCGAACTCCGCGGGACGAGAAAGGGCGGCGAGACACGCCCGCCGCCCCTGTTCGTCACCCGGCGAGTGGCCGGACGATCACTTCTTGGCAGCGGCCTTCTTGGCCGGCGCCTTCTTGGCAGCAGGCTTCTTGGCAGCCGGAGCCTTGTCTTCGGACTTGGCGGCGGCCTTCTTGGCCGGGGCCTTCTTGCCCTCGTCCTTGGCTGCTTCCTTGTTGGCGGGAGCCTTCTTGGCCGCCGGCTTCTTGGCCGGAGCCTTCTCCTCGCCTTCCTCCTTTGCCGCGGTCTTCTTGGCGGCGGGCTTCTTGGCCGGCGCCTTCTTCTTCGCGGCCGGCTTTTCGGCGGGCTCGGTCTCTTCCGCCTCGATTGCCGCCTCGAGTTCCTCGCGCGTCACTTCGCGCTCGGAGATCTCGGCCTTGTCGAACAGGAAGTCGACAACCTTGTCCTCGTAGAGCGGCGCGCGCAGCTGGGCAGCGGCCATCGGTTCGGACTGGATGTACTGCACGAAGCGCTGACGGTCCTCGGCGCGGTACTGCTGCGCCGCCTGCTGGACGAGCATGCTCATTTCCTGCTGGCTGACCTCGACGCCGTTCTTCTGGCCGATCTCGCTCAGCAGGAGGCCGAGGCGCACGCGGCGTTCGGCGATCTTGCGATAATCGTCCTTCTCCGCCTCGATTTCCTTGAGCGCCTTGGCCGGATCCTCATCGCGCGAGGCTTCCTGCTGGAGCTGCGCCCAGATCTGCTCGAACTCGGCATCGACCATGCCCTGCGGCACTGCGAAATCGTGCCCCGCCGCAAGCTGGTCGAGAAGCTGCCGCTTCATCTGCGTGCGGGTGAGGCCGGCAGTCTCCTGCTCGAGTTGCCCGCGCAGCAGTTCCTTGAGCTTGTCGAGACCTTCGAGGCCGAGGTTCTTGGCGAACTCGTCGTCGATCTTGGTCTCGCCTTCGACCTTCACCTGCTTCACCGTGACGGCGAACTGGGCTTCCTTGCCCTTGAGGTGCTCAGCCGGATAGTCCTCGGGAAAAGTGACGGTGATCGTCTTCTCGTCGCCCGCCTTCGCGCCGGTGAGCTGTTCCTCGAAGCCCGGAATGAACTGGCCCGAGCCGATCACGAGCGGCGCGTCCTCGGCCTTGCCGCCCTCGAACTCGGTGCCGTCGATCGAGCCGACGAAGTCGATGATGAGCTGATCGCCCTCGGCGGCCTTCCTGGTCTTCGGTGCGTCCTTGTAGCTCTTCTGCTGGTCCGCGATGCGCTCCAGCGCCTCGTCGACCTGCTTGTCGCTGACCGGCACGACCAGACGCTCGAGCGCGATGCCTTCGACCTCGGGCGCCTCGATCTCGGGCAGGACTTCGAGCTCGACGTCGAGCACCGCGTCCTTGCCCTGTTCGTATCCCTCGCCGAGCTCGACCTTGGGCTGCATCGCCGGGCGGAGCTTCTTCTCGCGGATCAGCTCGTCGACCGAGCCGCGAATCGCGTCGTTGATCACCTGCGCATGGACGTTCTCGCCATGCATCTTGCGGATCAGGTTGGCAGGCACTTTGCCCGGGCGGAAGCCCGGCATGCGCACCTGCGGGGCGATCTTCTTCACCTCCGCATCGACCTTGGCCTCGATGTCACCGGCCGGGATGGTGAGCTGGAAGCCGCGCTTGAGGCCTTCGCTGGTGGTCTCTTTGATCTGCATGGTGCGAACTTAAGCCTTTTCAAAATCACGATTTGTCGAAGGGCACCGGGGCTGGGTACTGGTGCGGGCGAAGGGACTCGAACCCCCACATCTTTCGATACTGGTACCTAAAACCAGCGCGTCTACCAGTTCCGCCACGCCCGCAACCCGAACGAAGCCGCGCGTGGGAAACCCACACGAACAGGGGAGCGCCCTTAGAAGGGCGGGCCGAAAAGGGCAAGCGCTGCGATTTACCGCGTGCGGCGGCGGAACGCGGGGCCGCGGCGCGGCGTTGGAATCGGGAAGACGCAAGGAGCTCTCCCCATGGCAACGCAACCCGATCCCGCCCCCGACACGATCGAACCCGGATCCCCGCCCGAGACGCCACCCGACAGCCCCCCGCTGGAAGACCCGATGCGCGAGCCCGGCGAGATCGAGCAGCCCGATCCCGATTTCGACCGGCCCGACCGCAGCCCGATCGAAACCCCGCCGCCGCCCGACTGATCCGGCACGGCCGATTGAATATTGCGGCTCGCGTGGCGGCGGACTAGGGCGCGCGCATGAGCGACGAGACGAGCAACGACATTCCGCCCGACCGCCTGTCGGTCAATCCGCGCAGCGAGCACTTCGATGCGGAGAAGCTCAGGCGGGGGATCGGCATCCGCTTCAAGGGGCGCCAGCGGACCGATATCGAGGAATACTCGATCTCCGAAGGGTGGGTGCGCGTACAGGCGGGCAAGACGATGGACCGCAAGGGCCAGCCGCTGACGATCAAGCTCAGCGGACCGGTCGAGGCCTGGTACGAGGATCTGGGCGACGAGGCGCCCGTCGCGAAAGCCTAGCTTGCCTCAGTTTCCGTAACGCGCCACGGCCGCCGCGATCGGATCGCGCGGCGCCGGCACCGCGACCTTGCGCTGCGGCATCGCCTTTCGAGCCGGCGCAGACGCGACCGTGCCGCTGCGGCGCGTGACGGGCGCAGGTGCCGCCATCCCGGAGAAGGCGCTCATGAACGCGCGCGACGGCGCTGTCGAAACGGGTCGCGCGGGCGCCTGAGGGGCTGGCGCCGCGCGCGAGGGGGAGGCTGCGGCGAGGCGCGTCTCGGGCAAGCGCGCTTCCTCGCCATAGATGAACCCATGGACCGGCCAGACTGTGGTGCCGAGCGCCTGGATCGGGTCGTACCACACGCGCACCTGGCTCCAGTCGTTGCCCGGCGAGACGTCGATCGCCCGCACGTCGCGCTCAATCTGCCCGCGGCGGCCGTTGATCGGCGACCAGTTCGCATGATCGAGCAGCACGGTGCGGCTGTCGATCACCCTGCTGACCGTCGCGACATGGCCGAGCCGCATGCTGCCGTGCGGAACGAATGCCATCACCGCCCCGACCCGCGGCTCGTCGCCGCGCTCGTAGCGGCCCGCGGCCTGGTCCCACCAGGTGTGCGCGTCGCCGTAGATCTGCACGCCCGAAAGCTGGCGCGCGTAAGGCACGCACTGGAGATAGGCCGGCAATTCCCTGCCGCTGGCGGATTCGAATGCCGCGCTGGCATCCGCCAGCGCCGGCCCCGATAAGGCGCACAGGCCCGAAGCGGCCATGATCCAGAGACTTGCCCTCATGCGGCAAGAAATTGCCGGTTCGTCGTTAACGGGGGCCTGAGAAGTATGGTTAACGAATTCCTAAGCGTCGCCGAGCGCGCTTGCCAAGCGGCGCGATAGGCTCCACCTGCGCACCCGCAATGGTCACGAAGCCGCAAGTCATCATCATCGGCCGCCCCAACGTCGGCAAGTCCACGCTGTTCAACCGGCTGGTGGGCAAGCGCCTGGCGCTGGTCGACGACCAGCCGGGCGTGACCCGCGACCGGCGCTTCGGCGATGCGACGATCGCGGGGCTCGAGTTCACCGTGGTCGACACCGCCGGGTGGGAGGACGACGATCCCGAGACCCTGCCCGGCCGCATGCGCCGGCAGACCGAGGTCAGCCTGGAAGGCGCCGACGCCGCGCTGTTCGTGATCGACGCCCGCGCCGGGCTGACCCCGCTGGACGAGGAAATCGCACGCTGGCTGCGCAGCCAGACCGTGCCCGTGGTGCCGGTCGCCAACAAGGCCGAAGGCGCCGCCGGCGAAGCGGGGGCAATCGAGGCATGGTCGCTCGGCTTCGGCGAGCCCGTCGCTCTGTCGGCCGAACACGGGGAAGGCATCGCCGATCTGTTCGGCGCGTTGTGGCCGATCATCGGAGAGAAGGCGGAACGCAGGGAGACGATCGACACAGAAGCCGCCGATGCCGAAGAATCCGACGAGGACGCCCCGCTCGGCCCGCTCAAGCTCGCCATCGTCGGCCGGCCCAACGCCGGCAAGTCCACGCTGATCAACCGCCTGCTCGGGGAAGACCGTCTGCTCACCGGCCCCGAGGCCGGCATCACGCGCGATTCGATCGCGGTGGACTGGCGGTGGACCGATCCCGCCAGCGGAGAAGTGCGCGACATCCGCCTGATCGACACCGCCGGAATGCGCAAGAAGGCGCGGGTGACCGAAAAGCTCGAGAAGCTCAGCGTCGCCGACGCGCGGCGGGCGGTCGACTTTGCCGAAGTCGTCGTCCTGCTGCTCGATGCGACCAAGGGCCTCGAGCATCAGGACCTCAAGATCGCCGACGCCGTGCTGCAGGAAGGCCGCGCACTGATCGTGGCGATCAACAAGTGGGACGTGGCCGAGAACGCCTCCTCGCTGTTCAACGGCATTCGCGAGGCGCTCAACGAAGGGCTGGCGCAAGTCCGCGGATTGCCGCTTCTCGCCGTCAGCGCCAGGACCGGCAAGGGCCTCGACACGATGCTCGGCGCCGCATTCGAGATCCGGGAGAGCTGGTCGAAGCGCGTCCCGACGGCGGCGCTCAACCGCTGGTTCGACGATGCGCTGGCCGCCAATCCGCCGCCCGCGCCCGGGGGCAAGCGGATCAAGCTGCGCTACATCACCCAGTCGAGCACGCGCCCGCCGCGCTTCGTGGTGTTCGGCACGCGGCTCGACATGCTGCCCAAGAGCTACGAGCGCTACCTCGTGAACGGAATCCGCCGCGAACTCGGCTTCGAGGCGGTACCGGTGCGCGTCGTTCTCAAGAGCCCCAAGAACCCTTACAAGAGCGATCGATGATCGACTTGCTAGCCATCGGCGGCAGCCTCGCCGGAGAGATCCTCGAACGCACCTCCAGCACCCCGCGCGTGCAGCAGATGGTGCAGCTCTCGCTCGCCCCGGCCTTCCTTCTCGGCGGTATCGGCGCGATCATGAACGTGATGATGAGTCGCCTGATCTGGATCGCCGAGCGCAAGGAACGGATCGAGCGCCGGGTCGAGGACGGAAAGGCCGGGGCCGACGAGATGCGCGAACTCCCGTGGCTTGCCCGCCGCCGCCGGCACGCGCAGACGGCGGTCGTGTTCAGCACCGCCTCGGCCGCGGTGATCAGCGTGGTGATCGTGCTGCTGTTCGTCAGCGCCTTCATCCGCCCCCAGATCGGCACCCTGACGGCAATTGCGTGGATCGCAACGATGGCGCTGCTGCTGGCGGGGCTCGGATTCTTCCTTCTCGAAACCCGCCTCGCCGCCCGCGGCGCGCCGGCGTTCAAGGAGGACGAAGAGGAAAGCTGAGCCCGTCCATGACCGCCGCGGGGACATGGGCCGGCAACGGAGCGCCAGCGGCCTGAGGCCCCCCTTCGCGGGGACACGCGCTGGGTTACAACCTCCTCCGATCCCCAGCGCAGGCTGGGGCCTCGTGCTATCGGGCGGAGCGCCAGTGGCCTGAGACCCCCGCCTGCGCGGGGACTCGGGAAGGAGGGAAAGCCGGCACGCGCCATCATCCGCTGGCGAGTGCGGACGTTGCGCCGGGAGGGTAGGCAAGCGGACGGGATCGGCCGGTGCCGCCTGGGCATCACAGGATTGCCACCTGGGCGTCACAGGGTTGCCTTGGTAACATCGTTGCGAACGGCGGAAGGGGTTACGGCAACCTTCCGCTCGGCCCTTCGGGGACGCGCGAGGCAGATGCGGCCAGGGCTCGCGCTTGCCGCCTCCGCCGGACATATCCTCAGGTCCGCGGCGTTGAGGCCCACCGCGAGAGGACATGCCGGTATTCCTCGCATCCCGGCACAGAGGTGCTTTCTCGCAAGGTCACTAGCTCCTCCGAGGCACCGGCCGTCTGGACGAAGCGCACTGCGTGACGCGTACACGCCTCGCCCCCGTCGCTGACCAGCATGGCTGGCGGGCCCGGTGTATAACCAAATAGGTTATTTTGTCAAGAACTATTTGCCACAGCCTGCATTCGCACTGCCCCGAGTTCCCCGCAAAGGCGGGGACCTCAGGCAGTTGGCGCACCGCTCGGGGTATTCCCTCTTCCAAGCAGACGAAGCGCCAGTGGCCTGAGGTCCCCGCCTGCGCGGGGACTCGGGAGGGAGAGACTCGGGAGTGGAAAGGCTGGCCCTTTGCCTCTCCTCGCGCGCCGATCCGGCCCCTACTCGCTCTCTTCCGCCGCCTTGCTCTGGAGCTGAACATAGTTCTGCAGGCCCATGCGCTGGATCATGTCGAACTGCGTCTCGAGGAAGTCGACGTGCTCCTCTTCGCTTTCGAGGATGCGCTCGAAGATCTCGCGGCTGACGTAGTCGCGCACGCTTTCGCAATGCTCGATCGCGTCGCGCAGGAGCGGAATCGCCTCCTGCTCCATCGCGAGGTCCGCCTTGAGGATCTCCTCGACCGTCTCGCCGACCTTGAGCTTGTGGATCGCCTGGAAGTTGGGAAGCCCGTCAAGGAACAGGATACGTTCGGCCAGCACGTCGGCGTGCTTCATCTCGTCGATCGATTCGTGCCGCTCGTACTCGGCCAGGCGCTCGACACCCCAGTCCTTCAGCACGCGGTAGTGCAGCCAGTACTGGTTGATGGCGGTGAGTTCGTTGGTGAGCGCCTTGTTGAGGAACTCGATGACTGTCGCGTCGCCTTTCACGGGGCGCCTCCATCGCTCGAAAAATGTACCCGGAAGTATGCGCGCCGATGGTGCCGGTGGCAAGCCCGAGAGCCGAAAAATGGCGGAATTCCGCCATTTGCGAGCGATTTGCGTTAGCCTGGCAAAGGCAGAAAATCAGGCCGCACGTGCGGGGAGAAGCGCCCCTTCGCGTTCCTCGAACAGGATCTCCTCCGCATCGTCGAGGCACTGGCCGCAATTGGGGCGTTTGCCCAGCGCGGCATAGACCGCCTCCGCATCGCCGGGGCAGCGGCGCGCGGCGCGGCGCAGGTCGCATTCCCTGATGGCGTTACAGATACAGACGTACATTGCGGCTCCTGCGATCGATTCGCAGGCGTCAATTTATGCGAACTGTTCGCAATATCAACCCGAATCAGCGACACAGCGGAAACAGCCGTCCGTAGGTGAGGCAGCGCCAGAGCCATTCTAGCGGTCCGTAGCGGAAGCGCGCGAGCCACGGCCTCGACCAGGCGAGCATCACCGCCCAGCTGAGCAAGGCAACGAAGTAGAGCTGGCCCCGATCCAGCCGGCCGAACAGGTCCAGCGCCCAGCCCGAGAACACGAACAGCATCACGAACGAGGTGCCGAGATAGTTCGAGAACGCCATCCGCCCCGCCGCCGCGATCCGCTCTCCCAGCCACCCTTTCGCCCCCGGCGCCCAGAGCGCCAGCAGCGCGGCGAGGCCGAGGATCATCGGCAACCGTGTCAGCATCGAAGGCCCCATGAAGGCGAACATGGTGGTGAAGTAGGTGAAGCCCTTGGCCTGAACCCAGAGTGCGATCGACAGCGTTGCGAGCGCGCCGGCAAGCAACCCGCCCCAGCCCCAGCGCCACTGTTTGCGCGGGTCCATGCGGCCGTCGAACAACCCGGCGCGGTAGAGCGCCATGCCGAGCAGCATCAGCGGGATCGTCTCCCAGGCGACCTGCCACAGGACCGTCAGCCAGCCGAACCGGTGCTCGCTCAGCCGGTGCGCGACGTTGGCGGACCAGCTGCCGTCCCGCATGAGCGCCGCTTCGGTCGCGGCGTCCGCGACCGGCACGGTCTTCGCCGTCATGATCTCCGCGCGCGTCTCCGCCAGCATCGGGTTCTCGCCGAAGGGCGTCTCGGCGAGAAGGTAGAAATAGTAGAACAGCGCCGTCCACAGCAGCGCGCCGGCGACGTAGACGATCAGCGCGGCCACGATCTGGGTCTGCACGTCCCACCGCACGCAGGCGAGCACGATCAGCCCGCAGAGCGCATAGAGCGTGAGAATGTCGCCTTGCCACAGCAGGAAGTAGTGGAGCAGGCCGAAGACGAGCAGCCAGCCGAGCCGCCGCGCCTGGAGCCATCGCGTCGCCCCCCGGGCCCAGGCCTTTTCCATGAACAGCATGACTCCGGCGCCGAACAGCAGGGTGAACAGCCCGCGCATCTTGCCGTCGATCAGCACGAACTGCGCGATCCAGAGCCATCCGCCGGGATCGTTGTCCGCCCCGATGAAGCCGCCGGGCCACATGGCCGCGGTAATCGGCTGGCCGAAGATTGCGATATTGGCGAGCACGATGCCCATGACCGCGATTCCGCGGATGAAATCGAGGCTCCCGATCCGTTCCGCACCGGCGGCGGGCAGAGGTTGCGGCTGGTCGGGCGTATGCGGCACGCGCGAATCGTCCAGACCGTCGGACATCGGCCCCTCCCCCTTCCCTGCGAGGGAGGGTCTTAGCAGCCGTTGGCGCTGAGGGAACCCCGCCCTAGCGCGTCACCAGGCACGCCCGTCCCGCGGCCTTCAGCGAATCGCAGGCGGCCTGTGCCGCGCCGCGTGTCGCGAAGCCGCCGGCCTGGAGCTTCGTCAGCCTGCCGGTGCGCACGAGAAGCTTCTCCTTCCCCGCAAGCGGCGCCAGCCCCGCGACGTCACGCCAGAGGCGATCGGCATTGCCTGCGACCGAGAAGGCGCCGAGCTGGACCCTCCATGGACCATCCGACGAGGGCGGCGAAGACGACGGCGATCGTGACGGCGACGGTGACGCCGTCGGCGCTGCGGCTGTCGTGCGCTCCGGCTGAGGCTCGGGCCGCGGCTGCTGTGGCGCCGATGCCGGCGATGGCGACGGCGAGGCCGCAGCAACGGCTGGCCGCGCGTAATCGGCACCCGCTTCAGCCGGGCTGTCGGTCCCGGTGACGCGGCTCGCCTCGACGATCGCGGCCTGCGCTGCGGCGACCGAGGGCGACACGGGTGTCCGTGCGATCGGCATCGGCCTCCGGCCTGAGGTCGGCGGCACAGTGGCCGCAGGTCGCGCCGCGGGCGCGGCGGTCGCTTCGCCATCGAGCGCGAGATCCACTGCCGCGAGCTGCTGCGCCCGGGTCGCGTCGCTCTCGCGCTTCAGCTGCTGCGCGAGCACTTGCGCTTCCTGGCGCTGCTCGAGCGGAATGTACTCGTCCATCTGCCGGATCGCGGGGTTCGCCTGCGGCAGCCCGGCCGAATTGGCGAGCGTCAGCAGCGCATAGGCGCGCACCCAGTCCTTCTCGACCAGATCGCCGTTGAAATGGGCGATGCCGAGCAGGTACTGCGCGCGCGGATCGCCGCGTTCGGAGGCGGCGAGAACGTAAGGCATCGCCTCCTCCCGGCGCCCGGCCTGGAACAGCATCAGTCCGTAGTTGTCGGCCGCCTTTATGTGCCCTTGTGCGGCCGCCCTGGCATAGAAGGCCTCGGCCTGTTGCTGATCCCGCTCCACCCCGCGTCCGAGGCGATAGGCCTGCGCCATGTTGAACTGCGCGTCGGGATTGCCCTGCGCGGCAGGCTCGCGCCATTCGCGCACCGCCGCGGCGTAATCCCCGCGGCTCCACGCATCGACGCCCGCCTTGACGTCGGCGAGTGCCGGCGCGGCAATGGCGAGCGCGGTTCCGGCGGCGAACAGCGACAGTGCGTGTGCGAACCTCATACCCGTTCGGCCCTTCGAGTCCCTCCTGCGAGAAGACTGACATAGTGAACGACCCGTTAGCAAAAGGTTTCTAACTTCCGCTACCGCCGCTCGGCGCCGCAGCTAATCGGCGTTAACCCTAAATTAGGGGTATCCTGCGATCCCGACACCGGCCCGCGTTCAGGCGGCGCAGGACAGGAACAGCAGGGGGACCAGCCTGTGCGAGTATTGGCATTGGCTTCGCAGAAGGGCGGATCGGGGAAGACGACGCTGTCGGGCCATCTGGCGGTGCAGGCGCAGCGCGCCGGCGCCGGGCCGGTGGTACTGATCGACATCGACCCGCAGGGCTCGCTCGCCGACTGGTGGAACGAGCGCGAGGCCGAATATCCCGCGTTCGCCCAAACGACCGTATCCCGGCTCGCCAGCGATCTTCAGATCCTGCGGCAGCAGGGCTTCAAGCTGGCCGTCATCGACACGCCGCCGGCAATCACCATGGCGATCCAGTCGGTCATCGGCGTCGCCGAACTGATCGTGGTGCCCACGCGCCCCAGTCCGCACGACCTGCGCGCAGTCGGCGCCACGGTGGACTTGTGCGAGCGCGCCGGCAAGCCGCTGGTCTTCGTGGTCAACGGGGCCACGCCCAAGGCCAAGATCACCTCCGAAGCGGCGGTCGCGCTGAGCCAGCACGGCACGGTCGCGCCGATCACCCTGCACCACCGCACCGACTTCGCCGCCTCGATGATCGATGGCCGCACGGTGATGGAGGTCGATCCCGACAGCCGCAGCGCCGCCGAGGTCACCGCGCTGTGGAACTACGTCGCCGACCGGCTCGAAAAGAACTTCCGCCGCACGGTCTTCGCCGCGCCGCAGGCCATTTCACCCGTGCCGGGCGCGCATCGCCCCGCCGGCGGCTTCGGCCGCCGCGTCGCGCAGTAAGAGGGCCGGACAGGACACGATCATGAGCGACGCCAGCTTCGCCTCTCTCAATTCCTCGCTGCTTGCGCGCAAGGGCGGCGCGCGGCCGGCTATGCGGCCGCAGTCGGCACTAATCACGAGTCACGCGGCCGTTCCCGACAATGTCGAGGATCTCGGCTGGAACGACATGGGCGCCGACGACGAGCCCGCGCGCGAGGCCGAGGTGCTCCAGCTGACGCCCTCGCCCGCCAATCACGCGACCGCCGCCGAGGCGCGCGAGATCGACCACGAAGCGCACGGCCAGCTCGAGGGGAGCGGTCCGCCGGAGCCGCCGGTCCGCCAGCAGCAGGCCGTGCTCGCCGAGCGGATGAACGCGCCGATCGAATCGCACGACGGACCGGTCCGCCGCTCCGCGCTGAAGCGGGGCAAGCGCGCCGCTTTCACGCTGCGACTCGATGCCGAGCGGCATCTCAAGCTCCGGCTCGCCTGCACCGTTCGCAACCGCAGCGCACAGCAGATCGTCACCGAAGCGCTCGATGCGCTGCTCGCCCGAATGCCCGAGCTCGACGGGCTCGCCGCGCAGATCGAGCGGCAGTGAGACATCTTGGGGGGACAACCATGATCCGCACCGTCAAGACCACCCGCCTCGCCACGCTGGCGCTGACCACCGCGCTCGCGACCGCCGTGCTGAGCGGCTGCACGACCAAGGGCGCGCCGCCGGCGAACCTATCCGCGAACAAGGCACAGAGCGCGCTCGGAGAGGGGAAGGCCGGCAAGGCTGTCGTCCATGCCGAGGCCGCCGTGCTCGCCGAGCCACGCAATGCGCAGTACCGCGCAATGCTCGGCGCCGCCTATCTCGAGGCCGGCCGCTTCCAGTCGGCCGCGACGAGTTTCCAGGATGCCATGTCGCTGGGCGACAACTCGCCGCGCACCGCGCTCAGCTATGCGCTGGCCCAGACCGCGGTCGGCAACTATCCCCGCGCCGTGGCCGTGCTCGATGACTGGCGCGACGATCTCGACCCGGCCGACCTCGGCCTCGCGCTGGCACTCGCAGGCGAGCCGGAGCGCGGTGCGCGCGTGCTCGCGGACGCGCTGCGCGGCGGACAGAACACCGCAAAGGTGCGCCAGAACCTCGCCTATGCCTATGCCCTGCAGGGCAACTGGCGCGCAGCACGGCTGATGGCGGCAGAAGACGTACCGGCCGACCAGGTCGGCGCGCGCATGGCAGAATGGGCGCGCGCGGTTCAGCCGGAGATGTACCAGGTGCGCATTGCCACGCTGCTCGATGCGCCGGTCGTGCGCGATCCGGGCCAGCCGATTGGCCTCGCGCTGAGCAACCATCCGAGTTCCGAGCAGCTCGCGGCCGAAGCGGCGGCGCTTGCCCGGCCCGCGGCCGAAGAACGCCCGGCCGCGCTGGCCGCTGCTGCGCCTGCGGGCGAGCTCGAGCCGGTCGATCCTGGGCCGCAACTCGCTGTCGCAACGCCTCGCGTCGAAACGCCCGCGGACGTGCGAAGCGCTTTCGCCGCGCCCGCGCCATCAGGCGCAACGCCGGCGCAGATTACCGAAAGCGCGATCGCCTTCGTGTCCAATCCGGTCGTACAGAAAATGCCCGCACGCTACGGCGCGCAGGCGACTGCCGCTCGCGAGAGCCGCGCCGCTCCTCACGTGGCAGCGGCAGATATGCCGGCCGCCGAATTCGAGGCGGCAAACGGCAAGCATCTCGTTCAGCTCGGCTCGTTCTCGAGCCACGAGGGCGCACGGCGCGCCTGGGGCGTCTACGCGCGGCAGTATCCCGGCCTCGACCGCTACCGGATGGTCATCACCGAAGCGAAGGTGCGCGGCAAGACTTACTACCGCGTCTCCGCCGGCGGTCTCGAACGCGCCGACGCGCGCTCGATGTGCTCGACGGTCAAAGCGCGCGGACAGGGCTGCATCGCCTGGGCCGAGGGGCGTCCGCTGCCCGGAGCGGTCGACGCCGGCGTGCGGATGGCGCGGCGCTAGGCCCCGCGACCGAGCCTTCCCCTCTCCTTCACCGGAGGGTTTCTGTTTCGCTAGAGCGGCACGCCGCCCTTGAAGAGGGTCAGCACGCGGCCTTGCGTGGGCTGACCGTCGAACGGCGTATTCCCGGCGGTGGCTTCCATCTTGCGGCTGTCGACGACCCACGGCTTCTCCGGGTCGATCACGGCCACGTCCGCTTCATGGTCTTCGCGCAGAACACCCGCTTCCACACCGAGCAGCCGCGCAGGCGCGGCCGCCAGCAGGTCGAAGGCGCGCGGCCAGTCGATCACGCCGTCGCGTACGAGCGTCAGCGTCATGGCGAGCAGCGTCTCGGCCCCCGCCATGCCCGGTTCGGCGTCGGCAAACGGCAGCCGCTTGTCCTCTGCCCCCCGGGGATCGTGGCCCGACGCGATTACGTCGATGGTGCCGTCCCCGATCGCCTCGATGACCGCCCGGCGGTCATCGTCACGCCGCAGTGGCGGGGACAGGCGGGCGAAGGTGCGGAAATCGACCGTCGCCAGGTCGGACAGCATGAAGTGCGCAGGCGTCACCCCGGCCGTTACGGAAACGCCCCGACGCTTGGCCGCGCGAACGAGATCGAGCGCCGCGCGGGTTGTTACCTGTCGCAAGTGCAGCCGCGCGCCCGTCATTTCGGCCAGCGCAATATCGCGGGCGACCGCCAGCGCCTCCGCCTCGGCGGGCGCGCTGGGCAGGCCGAGGCGGGTGGCGATCTCGCCCGCGGTCGCCGCCGCCGAGCCGATCAGACCGCCATCCTCCGCGTGCGCCACCACGACGAGATCGAGCATCGCGGCGTACTGCAGCAGCCGCAGCATCACGCCCGAGTCGGCGATCCACCCCCGCCCGGTCGCAACCCCGCGGGCGCCCGCTTCCTTCATCAGCGCGATCTCGGCGAGCTCGGCACCCCCGAGCCCCCGCGTGGCGGCGGCGAAGGGATGGACCCAGAGATCGGGCTTGCCGCTCTTGGCGATGAACGAGACCCTGCTCGGCAGGTCGAGCGGAGGCGTCTGATCGGGCATCAGCGCCGCGCGCGCGATGCCGCCGAAGCGAAACGCCGGCTTGTCGATCGCGAACACGCCGAAGTCGATCAGCGCCGGTGCGACGAGCATGCCGTTCGCATCGAGCGTCTGGTCGCCCTCCTGTGGACCGATCTCGCCGAGCGCCGCGATCCGCCCCTCCCCGAGCCGGACTGCGCCCGTGCGAACGCCGTCGGGCGTGACCAGCCGGCCGCCGGTAATCGTCAGGGCGCGCCCCTGCTTCATGCCCATTGCCCGTCGTTCCAGCCCGGCACGCCGCGGGCCTTGCGGGTCAGCACGTCGAGGCAGGCCATGCGGATCGCCACGCCCATTTCGACCTGGCGGGTGATGATCGAACGGTCGAGCATGTCGGCCACATCGCTGTCGATCTCCACCCCCCGGTTCATCGGCCCCGGGTGCATGACGAGCGCGTCGGGCGCGCAGCGCTCCAGCCGTTCGCGGGTCAGGCCATAGAGGTGGTGGTATTCGCGCGCGGAGGGAATGAACTGGCCGCTCATCCGCTCGGTTTGCAGGCGCAGCATCATCGCCACGTCCGCGCCCTCGAGCGCAGCGTCGAAATCGTGAAAAGGCTGCGCGCCCATAGCTTCCACCCCAGAGGGCATCAGCGCGGGCGGTGCACAAAGGCGCACAGAGGCACCGAGCGCCTGCAGACAAAGCACATTGGAGCGCGCCACGCGGCTGTGCAGGATGTCGCCGCAGATCGTCACCGTCAGCCCGGTGAAGTCCTCGCTCCCCTCCCCGCGATCCTCCAGCGCATGGCGCAGCGCGAGCGCATCGAGCAGCGCCTGCGTCGGGTGCTCGTGCTGGCCGTCGCCGGCGTTGAGCACCGGGCAGTCGACCTTGCTCGCGATCAGGTCCACCGCGCCGCTCGATCCATGGCGGATGACGATCGCGTCGGCGCGCATGGCGTTGAGCGTGATCGCGGTGTCGATCAGCGTCTCGCCCTTCTTCACGCTCGACTGCGCGGCGTGCATGTTGACGACGTCCGCCCCCAGCCGCTTGCCCGCGATCTCGAAACTCAGCAGCGTGCGCGTCGAGTTCTCGAAGAAGGCGTTGATGATGGTGAGGCCGGCCAGCTCGTCGCAGTGCTTGGACGGCTGGCGGTTGAGTTCCACCCACTGCTCCGCCTCGGCGAGCAGGAACAGGATCTCGTGCCGTTCGAGATGGCCGATGCCGGTCAGGTCGCGATGCGGAAAGGCGCGGGCGCCCGCCGGAAAGCGGCCCGGTATGTCGTGAGTTCCCGTCGATGCCATTGAAGCCATGCCCTTAGTCGAGCCCTGTCGGCCGCTCAAGCGCTTTCGGGTGGAACCTTTCGCCCGTACCCCCTAGGTTCCGCGCCGGGACGACACTTCCGGAGATTCCGAGCAGATGAGCTTCGCGGGCAAGGTTTGGCGACTGTTGGTGGGCATCAAGGACGGGATGAGCCTCGTCTTCCTGCTGCTGTTCTTCATGGCGCTCTATGCCATTCTCACGGCCCGGCCCAGCCCTGCCCAGGTCCGCGAAGGCGCGCTGCTGCTGGAGCTCGACGGCGTGGTAGTCGAGGAAAAGTCGAAGATCGATCCGTTCGCCGTGCTGCTGAGCGGAGAGCCGCCAATCACCGAGTTCCAGGCGCGCGACCTCGTCCATGCGATCGACGAGGCGGCGACGGACGACCGGATCAAGGCGATCGTGCTCGACCTCACCTCGTTCCTCGGCGGAGGGCAGGTGCATCTGCAGGACATCGGCGAGGCGCTCGATCGCGCGCGCGCGGCCGACAAGCCCGTGCTGACCTACGCGGTCGCCTACGGCGACGACGCGATGATGCTCGCCTCCCACGCGAGCGAAGTCTGGGTCGATCCGCTGGGCGGTGCCGTTATCGCCGGCCCGGGCGGATCGAACATCTACTTCGGCGAGCTGCTCGAGAACCTGAACGTCAACGCCCACATCTACAAGGTCGGCGAATACAAGTCGGCGGTGGAACCCTATTCGCGTTCGGACATGTCCCCCGAAGCGCGGGAGAACTACCAGGCGCTGTACGGCGCGCTGTGGGAAGAATGGCAGGCCAACGTGAAGAAGGCCCGGCCGCAGATTCAGCTCGACCGGGTTACGCAGCAGCCGGTCGAATGGCTCGCGGCGGCCGACGGCGACCTCGCGACCGCGGCGATGGAGGCCGGGCTGGTCGACAAGCTGGGCAGCAAGACCGAGTTCGGCGAACGCGTGGCGGAAATCGCCGGCGAGGACGGCTGGGACGAAACGCCCGGAACCTACGCACATACCGAGTTCGACCCGTGGCTGGCGGAAGTCGAGCCGGATCGGTCGGGCAGGAAGATCGGCGTCGTCACGATCGCCGGAACGATCGTCGACGGGGATGCGGGGCCGGGAGTGGCAGGCGGCGACCGCATCCGCGACGTCCTGCTCGATGCCCTCGACGAAGATCTCGCCGCGCTGGTCGTGCGCGTCGATTCGCCGGGCGGCTCGGTGACCGCGTCGGAGGAGATCCGTCGGGGCATCCTGCGCCACAAGGCGAAGGACATCCCGATCGTGGTTTCGATGGGCAACCTCGCCGCGAGCGGCGGCTATTGGGTCTCGACTCCCGCCGACCGCATCTTTGCGGAGCCCGAAACGATCACCGGCTCGATCGGTATCTTCGCCGTCATCCCGACGTTCGAGAATGCCGCAGCCGAGTGGGGCATCCATGCCGACGGCGTGCGCACCACCCCGCTGTCCGGCCAGCCCGACCTGATCGGCGGCTTCACGCCCGAGATCGATGCGATCCTGCAGAGTTCGATCGAGAACGGGTACAGCGAATTCCTCGCCCGCGTCGCCGAATCGCGCAACATGACGCCCGCGCAGGTCGACGCCGTCGGCCGGGGGCGTGTGTGGGACGGCGGCACGGCACGGCAGATCGGTCTGGTCGATCAGTACGGCGGGCTCGACGACGCGATCGCCTGGGCCGCCGGACAGGCCGAGCTCGAGGACGGCGGCTGGCACGTCGAATTCCTCGGCGAGGACGTGCAGCCCTACGACGCACTGATTCGGCAGTTGGTCGCCGGCGAAAGCGCGGGCGGCGGCGACATCTTCGCGATGGTCGCAGGCCGCGAGCGGGCGCTGCTGGCACGCGTCGCGGGCGACGTCGAGCGACTGCTGTCGTCGAGCGGGATGCAGGCCTACTGCCTCGAGTGCCCCCCTGCGCCGAGCGTCCAGGCCCGGGCCGCCGTGCCAAAGGGATGGCTGGCCCGGCTGTTCACATTTCTGGACTGACGCGAAGAACGCGCGGGTGGAAACACTCGCGACGTCTCCGCGGCCGGCGCTGCCACTCCGTGCATTACCGCGCTTGCCAAGCCCGGCAACGCATGGCAAAGGCGCGCCCCTGCCGTGGAGACATGCCACGAGGCACTCCGGCGGGCGCGTAGCTCAGTGGTAGAGCACACCCTTCACACGGGTGGGGTCGCAAGTTCAATCCTTGCCGCGCCCACCATGAACAGCGCGGGTATGGCTACAGTCTCGCGCAGCTCTGCCCGAAGCGGCGCCAGCTCGTGATCTTGAATCATCGGTCCTAGTTCGCGTCCCGTGATCAAATGCTTTCTGTTCCCCGTCATGGATGGAGCGCGATAAGGCCGCTCTACGCGTCTTTGCGCCCCGGATCCTCTGCCTCCATTTCTGCCGGCCAGTCGGGCTCCGGCTGACCGCGCGTCTTCCACAGTGAGTATAGTACGCCAGCAGCGATAAGCGCGAAGGTGACGCCGAGGCTGAGGGCCGGCGGGAACTTGTCGCCGCCCAACACGAAATCCGCAACGAAGATCTTTGTGCCGATGAAGACCAGCACCGCTGCTAGCGCGTACTTGAGATAGTGAAAGCGATGAACCATCGCCGCCAACGCGAAATACAACGCGCGAAGGCCCAGGATCGCCATGATGTTGGAAGTGTAGACGATGAAGGTGTCGGTGGTGATGGCGAAGATCGCCGGCACGCTGTCGACCGCGAACACGAGGTCGGCGAGGTTGATCACCACGAGTGCGAGGAACAGCGGCGTCGCCGCGCTCACCAGCTTGCCCGTCTTGGGATCGGGGGCCTTCACGAAGAAGCGCTGACCGTGAAGCTCTCGCGTCACGCGCATGTGCCGGGAGATGAACCTCACTGCCGGATTGTTCGCCACGTCCATCGGCTGGTCGCCGGCGAAAAACATCCTGATGCCGGTGAAGACCAGGAAGGCGGCGAACAGGTAGAGCACCCAGTAGGCTTCGTTCACCAGCGCCGCGCCGCCGGCGATCATCAGACCGCGCAGCACGATCACCGCGATGATACCCCACAGCAGCGCCCGGTACTGGTACTTCGGCGGGATGGCGAAGTAGGTGAAGATCAGGCTGATGACGAAGACGTTGTCGATCGACAGCGCCTTCTCGATGAAGAAGCCGGTATAATACTGCATGCCCGGCTCAGGGCCGCGGGCGTACCAGACCCAGGCGCCGAACAGCAGAGCGATGCCGATGTAGAATGCGGAGAGCTTCAGGCTCTCCCCGATGCCCATCTCCCGGTCTTCCTTGTGGAGCACGCCGAGGTCGAACGCTGTCAGGGCAACAACCAGGGCGAGGAAGGAAAGCCAGAACCAGGCTGGCGTCCCCAGCCAATCTGCAAATAGGAACTCCATGCGGGACTCTCTTCTCGGGTATCAGGGAACGGGATGACCGGAGCAACGGTTGCGAGGCCCCCGGGCTTGGTCTACCGGTCGGCAAACTGGGCGGCGCTCACGCGGCGCGCATCGTGAACCGGTGAATTAGCCCCTTTGCCTTCCTCTTCAAGCTGCGCAGCCGGGCAACCTCGTGGCTGTCGGCACGCTGCTGCGCGAAGCGCAGCAGCTCGTCGATTCGCTGATGCCTTTCGATCAGGCGGAACAGGCGCGAGTGCATTCGTACATCTCCTCTAGTCGACCGTTGGTCACCGGAGGATCCGTGCTTTTGGGGAGCGCGTTGCGCCGGGCCTCTAGCATCGGATCATCCGATGCGGTCCGACATCACGAGATCGGTCTCGTCAGAGGGGCCCGGCCCGCAAGCCAACAATGGGAAGCGCCGCGACCCCTGTCAACGGAAGAGAGGCATCGGATGCGACTTTGATCGTCGCGCGGTGTTGGGCCCTGCGGGCAAGGATCTGCTGCAAGACTGAAAGTGGCCAGCGCCACGCCCATGAGCCTGCTCGATAGCTGCTCGCCGGCTGCGCGGAGCGAAGCGGCCGGGCCGGTCTTCGCGAGAGCGGCGGCGCAGCGAGCGTCCTTCGCCGGCGAGCTGTTGGGCATGCCGCCCACGCCGGAGACCACGCGAGCCGCACGGAATTCTGGAAGCCGTGTTCAGTCGCTCGGCAAGAGCACGCGTTCGATCGCCTTGCGAAGTTCCCAAGGCGCAAAGGGCTTCGTGAGCACCGGCCGGTCTCGCAGGTCCGCGGGCACACCGGCGCTACCGTAGCCGGTGCAGAAAGCGAACGGGATTGGGCGGCCAGCCAGTCCGCGCGCGAAGTCGATCGTCGTCTCGCCAGAGAGATTTACGTCCAGCAGCGCGAGATCGACATCGATTGTCCGGACGGCGTGCTCGGCTCTGGCCACGCTGGCCACGGACGCCGCGATCTCGCAACCGAGTTCCTCGAGCATTTCCTCGAGCATCATCGCGACAATCGACTCGTCTTCGACGATCAGAACGCGAACTCCGGCGAGATCAGGCATCTTCCGCCAACACTCCGAGCGGCACTTCGATCCGGCACTCGACGCCGCTTTCGGCAAATCGCAGGTCAAGCCGCCCGCCCAGGTCGCGACGGATGCAGCGTTCGATAAGCCGCGTGCCGAACCCCTGCCGGTCCGGCGCACGCACGGATGGCCCTCCGCATTCCGACCACTTCAGTTCGAGCGCGCCGTCTGCATCACCCGACAAGTCCCAATCGACCGAGAGGACGCCGTCGGGCCCGCTCAGCGCGCCGTATTTCGCCGCATTCGTCGCCAGTTCGCTCAGCACCATGGTCATCGAGAGCGCCGTGCGCGGGTCGAGTTCGACGTGCGGTCCGTTCATTCGCAGGCGTCCCCGGTCGCCGCTGTAGGGTGCAACTATATCGTCAAGCAGCTTCTCGAGAGGCGCGCTTGTCCAGTTGCGGGCCGTCAGGAGATCGTGCGCCCTCGCAAGAGCGAGGAGGCGCGCCTCGAAGGTCTCGCCGAACCCATGCAGGTCCCGCGCATGCCTGGAGGTCTGCCGGGCCAGCGACTGCACCGTAGCCAGCGTGTTTTTGACCCGATGATTGAGTTCGTCGATCAGAACCTTCTGCCGCGTTTCGGCCGCCTTCCGGTCGCTGATGTCGACCAGCATGTTGACTGCACCGATGAGCCGCCCGTCGGCATCGCGCAGCGGCGTCGGGTAAGGGATGAACGGCGTTCTGCTTCCGTCGGGGCGCTCGGCTATCGCCTCCTCGCCGCGAACTGCGCGCTCCTCGCGCAAGGCCACGGCCATCGGGCATTCCTCGTGCGGCAGCGGCGTTCCGTCCGGCCGGTAGAGCTTCCAGGTCACGCACCATTCGTCGACGCCGAGTTCGGGGGTGCGCCCGGCTAGGTCCGCAGCCGCCTGATTATAGAAGGTTATCCTGCCTTCTGCATCGGTCGTATAGATCGCCGCCGGCAGCGCCTGCAGCAAATCGCTCAGGCGGCGCTCGTTCGCGCGGAGCTCCTCCTGCATGCGCTTGCGCTCGGTCACGTCCTGCATGATCCGCACCCCGAAGCGGAAGTGCCCTTGCGCGTCACGAACCGACGAGCTTGAGACCTCGAGATGGATGATCGAGCCATCGCCCCGGATGGCGCGCTTCTCGCTCGCGTAGCTGTCGATCTCACCGCGAACCTGGCTCTGATACTGCTGGGATTCGCGAGCGCGGTCCTCCGGGTGGGTGATTTCGACCAAGCTGGAAGAGAGCACTTCATCGCGGGTGCGGCCGAGGATGCTGCACAAGGCGTCGTTCACGCGGATGTAGCAGCCCTGTTCGTCGACCTCGGCTATCCCCACGGGAGCGGCCTCGTGCGTCGCGGCGAGGCGCTCATCGCTCTCGCGTTGCGCCTGCTCCGCCTTGCGCCAGTCGGTCACATCGATTGTGAAGCAGCGAGTGTTAACAAACTCCCCGTCCTCGATACGGCTGTTCGAGGTGATCAGCACCTCGCGAATGGAGCCGTCCTTCGCACGCAGCCGGGCCGGATGGCGATCGAGCTGGTCGCCGCGTGATAGGCGGTGAAGAATATCGTCGATCACGGGGGCATCGGCATGGAAGTCCGTGATCGATCGTCCGATGTACTCATCGGCGGAGTAGCCGAGCAAGTCGAGTTCTGCGCGATTTGCGCGCAGGATCGTGCCGTCGCCACTGACGATGTGCAGACCGACGGCACCGTTATCGAAGAAGTCCTCGAGGTCGCGATTCTTGCGCACGAGCTCTTCCTCGAGCGCCTTGCGCTCTGAGATGTCCTGGATGCAGTTGATTGCGCCCTGAACCTCACCGTCCGGACCACGCAGCGCCCGAACGTTCACGAGCGCAGTGATCTTCGTGCCATCCGGCCGCTCGATCACGACTTCGCCATTGCGCGTTCCCTTGCCCGTCTCGACGGCCTCAGCCATTGGGCAGTCTTCGAGTGCGAGCGGCGTTCCATCGACCAGGTAGAGCTTGTGCGATCCGCAGAACCGTTCCTGCCGGTCCAGCGCGGGCTTGCGGCCCCACAGCGTCTCCGCTTCCAGATTGTAACGCGTAAGATAACCTTCGGCGTCGCAGAGATAGACCGCGCCGGGCAGTGCCTCCAGAACGCTCGGTGCGGCCGCCATCAACGCCTCGTACTCGCTCAGTTGACGTGGTGGGGACAGAATCTGATTAGTGGCCATGCCCCTCAACTGCTCGCAACCATACAAGAACCCCCGGTAAAATTCGCCCGGCCGCAGGGCGGCCCCGAACGCTTTTCAAACGCAAACCAACTCCCGAGCAGACCTTCGGTTCCACCGCCCGGCGCCGGGACATTACAACAAGAGATTGGAAAAGCACAGATTTGCTGTGGAAGCCGTTGGTGGGCAAGCACACGCTCCGAAGCCATGAGAGCGATCTCGCTACACGGGCGTAGCCTCCGTTGCACCGGGGCGAACGTTGCTGGTAGGGGAAGCTTGGAGCAAGTGTGATGCACAAAAGGCCCGCGAGTGCAATTATTCTTGCCGCAGCCGTCATGTCGGCCGCGGGTGCTACTGCCTCGCCGACCTTGGGCCCGCACAAGCAGGCAGCGAATGAAGTGAGACCGTGTACGGTCACCCGTCACGCCAATTGATTCGAACAGGCTTTCAGGGGAGAACGCATGATCCCGGCAGGCGCAATCGTCTGAGCGGCAGGTGTTGCGGCATCGTCGGCCGCCAGCTCGCTGCGGTGAGGGTCGATCGGCCGGGTGTCTGGGCCCACGTCCACTTCCTGATCGGGTGCGACATCGTATCGCTATCGCGTTCGGCTGGGTACGGGGCCCTCTCACCTTCGGGCAAAGCTTCCGCCAGATCACCGAGCCGGCAGACGCTCAACCGGTGGCGGCACAGCCCCAGGGTTCGCCGGCTCTTCCGTCGACAGCCGCCGCCCCAGGCCGCCGAAGGAATGCCATCGTCAGTTGCCGCCCCTCAGCGCAGCGTCACCGCTTGCAGAATCCCGTCCATCTCGCGGGCAACCGCCGGGGTGATGTCCATCGCGTTGTTCCAGCCGTAGGAGTTGTCTCGCTCCATCACGACGCTGCAGGCGTTGCGGCTGACGACGCGGCCCAGCGCGGTGCCGAGCGCCTGATCGATCTGCTGCTGACCGCGTTGCTGGGCGGCGATGAAGCGGGCGTTCTGCTGCTGGTCCAGGACCTGCAACTGCTGGGCAAGAGCGGCCTGCTGGCGCTGGTACTCGATCGGCGCGGTGGCGTTCTGCCGCGCCGCCAGCGCGCGCTGTTGCTGCTCGATCGCGCCGCGCCGCTGCGCCAGTTCGCCCGACAGCGAGGACTGCAGTTGCTGTAACTGCCCCTGCAGCGACTGCCCGGCGCGCGAAGCGCTGATCGCGCCATCGCGCGAGAGGAGGCATAGCCCCGCGATCGGCGGCCCGAACGTCTGGGCTGCCGCGGGGCTTGCGACGCAGGTGAGGACGAGGGCGGCGGAGAGAGTGAAGGATCGCATGACCGCCCTCTCCCTCAATCAGCCTGCCGCCGCAACCCGGTCCGCGCAGGCCTGGTCCTGCCAGACCACTTCGGACACGACGACGTGGTAGCGGCCCTCGGGCTTTTCGAAGCGGATTTCCATCCGGCAGCGTGCCCGCTCGGTGCTTCCCGGCGCCAGCGGGAGGAACAGCACGTAGTTCCACCGCCGCGTAATGCCTTCGCCGAAATGCGGCGGACCGATCAGCCGGTAGATGCTGAACTTCTCCAGCCCCGGCACGATCATCCGTACCGCTGCCGGGTCGGCCGTCACACCGGTCTTCTTCTCCTCCAGCGGCGCGCGTTTGAAGGTCCCGGGATCGACCGTCGCGACGTAAGTCGCGGGGCCGGTTTCCGCGGCCTCCTGTGCGGCGGCCACGGTGCCGATCGAAGTCGCGGCGATCAGCGGAAGCGCGAGAAGTCTGGCTTTCATATGTGCCCTCCTGTCGAGCAATTTGAACGGATCAGAACTGGAAGCCGACGCCGACGTTGGCACCCGCGCGTTCCTGCGTGTCGTAAGTGGCGCCCGCCTTGATGACGGTCTTGCCGTCATCGAGCACCCGCGACAGCCCGATCGCAAACGCCGACTGCCCCTGGTACGTGCCGGCGCCGAAGGAGAGCATCCCGCGGCCCGGCTCGAACGCCTGCGGAAGACCGGCCGCCGCCAGCGCACCGGCAACGCCGGCGTTGGCGTCCTCGCGCAGGTTGCGGATATCGTAGTCGATCCCCGCAAGCCGCGAGTCGGTGTAGGCGTTCGCTTCCTTCACCGCGCCTGCAAGTCCGTCGTTGAGCTGCTGGACGTTGACCGCGTCTGTCGGTGCCACACCTGCGGCCACATTTTGAAGCCGCGTCGCAGATCCTCCCGGATTGAACGTCACCGAGTCGCCGTCGGCGTCGTACTGGACCGAGTTGTTGGCGACTTGCTGCACTTCGTAGAGCTGCGAGCCGTTCACGGCATCGGTCGAAGTGGCGTTGACCGCACCCGCGGCGACGTTCTGGACGACATTTCCGCCCATATCGACGCTCGTGTTCGCACCGACGGCGAGGCCGCCGTTGGCCGTCACCATGCCGGAGAAGGTGGGGTTGTCCACCACGCCGATCTCGAGCTCGTTGCCGTTCAGCGTCACGACCGTGTTCGAGCCGGCAGCCACGTTCAGCGTGCCGTTCGAGCCGATATTGGTCGACGGACCGCCGTCGGCCTGGATGTTCCAGCCCGCGCTTGCGGTCTGACTGACCGCATCCAGCGCATCATTGACGTTGTTGTAGCTGTTGCCGGCGACGTTCAGTTCCGTGGTGATCGTGCCAGTGGTCGGATCGTAGCTCGAGTTTCCGCCAAGGCCCTCCGCCACGCTTTCGCCGAGATTGGAGACATTGTTCTCGACGGTGCTGATGCTGCCCTCGATATCGGTCACCCGGTTGTCGAGGTTGGCAACGTCGCCTTCGACCGTCGTCACCCGGTTGTCGATGTTCGCGACGTCGCCCTCGACGTTGGTCATCCGGCCATCGAGATTGGCCACATCGCCTTCGACATTGGTCACCCGGTCGTCGAGATCTGTGATCTGAGTGCCCAAGTTCTGCTCGACGGCCTCGAGCTGGCTGACGTTCACCGCGTCGGTCGGCGCCGAACCGGCTGCGACGTTGGTGATCTGGCGTTCGGCGCCGGCGCTGCCGACCGAGACCTCGCCCGCGGAATTCTGCGGAGCGGCAAGCCCGTAGCCGGTGTAACCCGTCTGGGCGCCCACGCTGGTCACCGAGTTCGACCCGAGCGCAACGCTCGCGCCATGATCGACCCTCGCACCCGCGCCGATCGCCACGCCCTGGATGGCAGCCGACACCGCCTGCGTGCCGAACGCCAGGCCATCGGCGAGCATGACATGCGCGCCCTGGCCGATGGCGGTTCCGCCCGGTGCGATCTGGTCGACGACCGCGCCGTTGCCGATGCCGATGCCGTTGTCGGCGTTGACCACGGTCTCAGGGCCGACGGCGATGGAGTCTTCGCCCACGGCGAGCGAGTCCGGTTCGTCCGAGTTGGCATGGAAGTACTTCGTCGGTGTGGTCGCGACCGAGGCGATGGCTCCCTGAAGCTGCCGGATCGTCACCGCATCCTGCGCGCTGGTCCCGTCAGCCACATTCGTGATCTGACGATAGGACGTGTCGTTCCCCACCGACACGGCGCCAAGAAGCGTCTTGTCGGTCGTGTTGTACTCGATGTTCACCGCGCCGGCTGCAAGCTGGCCAGTCGCAGGCGCCACGGGACGATCTGCGACGGAGCCGGAGCCCAGCGCCAGCGATCCGTCGACGCTCGCCTGGGCATCGCGGCCCAGCGCCACTGCGTCTGCAGCGGTTGCACTTGCCTGATAGCCGAGCGCGGTCGAGCCGATCCCCTGAGCGAAGGCGTCCGCCTCCGCGAGTCCGGCCTCGTTGGTGCGGGCATAGCGAAGGCCCTTGCCGTTTGCATCGGTGTAAGCGTCGGAGGTGTCGCCCGCGATCTCGGTGATCGTGTCGCCCAGGTTGGCAACGTCACCTTCGACTGTGGTCACGCGGCCGTCGAGATTGGCGACGTCGCCTTCCACCGTGGTCACGCGGCCGTCGAGGTTGTCGATGTCGGTCGCGTTCTGATCGACCTGCTGGTTGGTCGCGAAGAGCTGCGAGCCGTTGACCGCGTCGGTCGAGGTCGCGCTCAGGCGCCCCGCCGCAACGTGGGTGATCGTCCGCTCGGCGCCAGCGGCGCCGACACTGACCGTGCTCGTCGGCGCAGTACCTGCAAAGGCGTAGGCATTGCCGCCGATCGTTGCGCCGGTAGTTCCCACGGCCGCATCCGTAGTGGAACCCGAGCCAAGCGCCACGTCACCCGTATTGTTGGCAACGGCATTCGGGCCGATCGCCACCGAGTTGGTGCCGAGCGCCTGCGAGTCCGCTTCGGTCGAGTTGGCGTGGAAGTACTTGATCCCCGCGCCGTTGTTGATGTCGGTGATCGTGTCGCCGAGATTGGCGATGTCGCCTTCGACCGTCGTCACGCGGCCATCGAGGTTGTCGATGTCGGTCGCGTTCTGATCGACCTGCTGGTTGGTCGCGAAGAGCTGCGAACCGTTCACCGCGTCCGTCGACGTCGCGCTCAGACGCCCCGCCGCAACGTGGGTGACCGTCCGCTCCGCCCCGGCGCTGCCGACGCTGACCGTGCTCGTCGGCGCCGTACCTGCGAAGGCGTAGGCATTGCCACCGATCGTCGTGCCGGTAGTTCCCACGGCCGCCTCGGTCGTGGAGCCGGAGCCCAGCGCAACGTCACCCGTGTTGTTCGCGACGGCGTTCGGACCGATCGCCACCGAGTTGGTGCCGAGCGCCTGCGAGTCCGCTTCGGTCGAGTTGGCGTGGAAGTACTTGATGCCGGCACCGTTGTTGATGTCGGTGATGGTGTCGCCGAGATTGGCGATGTCGCCTTCCACCGTCGTCACGCGGCCGTCGAGATTGTCGATATCCGTCGCGTTCTGATCGACCTGCTGGTTCGTCGCGAAGAGCTGCGAACCGTTCACCGCGTCCGTCGAGGTCGCGCTCAGGCGGCCTGCCGCAACATTGGTGATCGTCCGCTCGGCACCAGCCGCGCCGACGCTGACCGTGCTCGTCGGCGCAGTACCTGCAAAGGCGTAGGCATTGCCGCCGATCGTCGTGCCGGTAGTTCCCACGGCCGCCTCGGTCGTGGAGCCGGAGCCAAGCGCCACGTCACCCGTATTGTTGGCAACGGCATTCGGGCCGATCGCCACCGAGTTCGTGCCGAGCGCCTGCGAGTCCGCCTCGGTCGAGTTGGCGTGGAAGTACTTGATGCCGGCGCCGTTGTTGATGTCGGTGATCGTGTCGCCGAGGTTGGTGATCGCCGTCGTGTTGTTGGCGATATTGGTGGTGTTCTGATCGACCTGCTGGTTCGTCGCGAAGAGCTGCGAGCCGTTCACCGCTTCGCTCGAGGTCGCGCTGACCTCGCCGTCGGCCAGGTTGGTGATCGTCGTATTGGCCATGTCGAGACCGGCGGCGTCGAGCACCTGACCGCTCGCCAGAGTGACGCTGTCGGCAACGAGGTCCGCGCTGGTCGCAATGGTGATGTCGGTGCCGGTGCGGGTCACCTCGATGTTCTGCCCGTCGACGAACTGGACCGTGTCGCCCGGGGCGACATTGGTCGCGGCGTCGCCATTGGTCTGGACGTTCCAGCCCATGCCGGCGGTCGTCGCCACGGCCTCGATAGCCTGGTTGGTGGCGTAGAGCTGCGAGCCGTTGATCGCGTCGGTCGAGGCCGCATCGATGCGGCCCGCCGCGACGTTGGTCACGGTCCGCTCCGCCCCGGCCGCGCCCACGCTGACCGTCGAGGTCGGCGTCGTGCCGGCAAAGGCGTAGTTCGTGCCGTCGATCGTCGTGCCGGTGGTCGCCACCGCCGCATCGGTCACCGAGCCGGAGCCCAGCGCCACGTCGCCGGCATTGTTGGCAACGGCGGTATCACCGAAGGCAAGCGAGCCCGCGGCCAACGCGCTGCTGTCGTTGCCCAGCGCGACCGAGCCCTGCCCGACCGCCACATTGCTGTTGCCGATCGCGACCGCGCCGTCGGCCATGTTGGCGGCAGTGGCAGTGGCCGTGCCGTCCGCATTGGCGATATTGTTCGCACCGCCCGTGAAGGCGCCGGTGCCGCTGGCGTAGCTTGGGTCGCCGATCGACACCGCGCCGTCACCGAACGCGGTGTTGGAGCGCCCGATCGCCACCGCGCCGCCAGCCGCCGTGGAGGAATTGGCCGTACTGAGGTTGCCGATGGCAACGTTGCGGCCGGTCGCCCCGGTCCTCGCCGTGTCGCCGATAGCGACCGACGATACGCTTCCGGAGACGGCACTCGGGCCGAGCGCAACGGTCCGCGCGAAATTGGCGCTCGCCCCGGTCCCGATGGCAATGGCCATGATGCCGGAAGCGGACGAAGGGGCGCTGGCGCCGCCGGGTATGCCACCGCCGATCGCGATCGAGAAGCTCCCGCGCGCGGTCGCGCCGAGGCCAGTGGTCGGGCCGGAGCCGATCGCGATCGCGTAAATGCCGTTGCCCGGACCAACGCCCGCCGTTGCATTGAGGCCGAGCGCGACGGAGGAGTTGCCCAAGGCATCCGCTCCATGTCCGATGGCAGTGGCGCCCGCCGATCGGGCGAAGGCCGCCGACCCGATCACCGTCATGTTCGACTGGCCAGTAAAGTCACCGAGGACACCGGCCGCTGCGTTGGCGCCGATCACGGTGCTGTTGCCCGATCCGAACGCCTGGGCGGCGGAACCGATCGCGATGTCCCCCTCGATACCGGTTCCGGTTGCGGAAGTGACGGTGGCGCCAGGGCCGATCGCCAGGCTGTTCGCCTTCTGCGCGCTGGCATCCACCCCTATCGCCAGGGAATTCGGCGCGATCGCCCCGTCATTGTTGTAGTTGCCGCCCACGATGCCGTCGTCGTTGACGCTGAAGTAGTGCGTCGCCGCGCTGGCAACCAGCGACTGTACCGACTCCTGCACGGCGAACAGCTGCGAGCCGTTGACCGCATCGGTCGAAGTGCTGCTGATCCGCCCCGCCGCGACGTTCTGGAGCTGGCGCTCGGAGCCGACGGCGCCGATCGAGACGACGCTCGTCGGGCTGTTGCCGGCGAAATTGTAGGTCGTGCCGCGAATGGTCGTGCTCGCGGTCGGAACTGCCGCCGAAGTCACCGAACCCGAACCGAGCGCTACGTCGCCTGCATTGTTCGCAATGGCCGTATCGCCGAAGGCAAGCGAGCCCGCCGCCAGCGCGCTGCTGTCGTTGCCCAGCGCGACCGAGCCCTGGCCGACCGCCACATTGCTGTTGCCGATCGCGACCGCGCCGCTCGCCATGTTGGCGGCGGTGGCCGTTGCCGTGCCGTCGGCATTGGCGATGTTGTCCGCGCCGCCGGTGAAGGCGCCGGTGCCGCTCGCATAGCTCGGATCGCCGATTGCGACCGCGCCGTCGCCAAAGGCGGTGTTGTTGGAGCCGATCGAGACTGCCTTGCCGCCGGTCGCGACCGCATTGGTGCCGAGCGCTACCGCTTCGTCCGCGTCGGCCGTGGCGTTGGTGCCCATCGCGATCGCATTGACAGCGGAAGCGTTGGCTTCACTGCCGATCGCGGTTGCATTCTCTCCGCCGGCATCGGCGAGCACGCCCAGCGCAGTGGCGTTGGCCGCCGTCGCGCTTGCCGACCGGCCCACAGCGGTCGAAAGATCGCCCGTAGCCACGGTCCGCGCGCCCACTGCCGTACCGCCGAGATTGGCCGAACTTTCCGCCCCCATGGCCATCGATTCGAAACCATGGGACTGCGCGGCCCTGCCGATCGAGACCGTGCTGTTCCCGTCCGTGACGCTGTCCATGCCCAGCGCGACGCTCGCGAAGTTCGTGGCGTTGGCTCCGGTTCCTATGGCGACGGCGCTATTGCCGTCGGTGCTGCTGCCGGTTCCGATCGCGACCGTCTGGAAACCCAGGGCTGATGCGTCCGCCCCCATCGCGGCCGTTTGCTGTCCGTTTGCAACTGTCCCTGAGCCCAGCGCGATGGCGTCGTCATTATTGGCGGTCGCGCCAGCGCCGGCTGCGAGCGTGTTGACGCCGGTCGACTGCGCGCCGGCGCCCAAGGCGGTCGATGTAGCTCCCGACGCGTGTGCATTGACGCCGAAAGCTGCACCTGACAGCCCGGCGATAGTGCCATTGCCGACGGCGACACCGTAGTTCTGGGCTGCATCGGCCTGCCAACCGATGGCAACCGAGGTCACGCCCTGTGATTGTGCTTGATATCCGATCGCAACGGCATTGCCGCCCGTCGCCGCTGCCCCGAAGCCGAGAGCCGTGTCATTGATATTGGTAGCCGTGGAGCCGGCACCTAGTGCTATGGCACTCTGGCCCGCGGCCGTAGCGGACGACCCCACTGCGATGGCGTTGACGCCGCTCGCCAGGGCTAGTTGCCCTACGGCAACCGCTTCCGCCTGGCTCGCCACGCTCTGGCGCCCAATCGCGATGGTGTCGATATGCGACGCCGTCACGTCCGTGCCGATAGCGATAGCGCTCTCCGCAAGAGCCCCCGTTCCAGGTGCGGTGCGTGCGCCAAGATAGACGGAGTTTATCGCCGTCGCCCGGCCGCCGACGCCCGCAGCGATGGCGTTGAGACCGGTCGCGCCGTCGTTGTTGTAGTTGGGGCTGGGGCTGCCGGCATCGTTGACGCTCCAATAATGCGGCGTCGCCCCTGAGATGCTAGTCGCCAGCGCATCTATTGCCTGATTGGTCGCGAAGAGCTGCGAGCCATTGACTGCGTCGGTCGAGGTACTGCTGATCCGCCCCGCCGCGACGTTCTGGAGCTGGCGTTCGGAACCGGCGGCGCCGATCGAAACCACGCTGGTCGGGGTCGTACCCGCGAAATTGTAGGTGGTGCCGCGAATGGTGGTGCTGGTGGTCGCAACCGCTGCCCCCGTCACCGAACCCGAGCCCAGCGCAACATCCCCCGCGTTGTTCGCCACGGCCGCGTCGCCGAAGGCGAGCGAACCTGCGGCAAGGGCCTGGCTGATGTTGCCGATGGCGACGCTGCCCTGGCCCACCACGGTGTTCTGATAGCCGATGCCGACCGCGCCCTGGGCGGCCGTGCCGGCAACGCTCACGCTCTGGCCGCCGCCGCCGACCATGTTCGTGTTCCCCACGGCGATCGAGCCGTTGCCGGTCGCGGTGTTGTCCATGCCTTGGGCCACGGCGCCGTCGCCAGTGGCGGTGTTGGGATCTCCGATCGCCACCGCGCCATTGCCGCTGGCGACGTTCTGGGAGCCGATCGCAACGGCCTTGCCGCCCGTGGCGGTAGAGCCATTACCGATGGCGACGGCTTCCGCAGCGTCCGCGACGGCGCCCGTGCCTATTGCGACGGTGTCTGCGGCGATCGCCCGGCTGGAGAACCCTACGGCGATCGAGTTCAGGTCGCTGGCGCGAGCTGCGCCGCCGATCGCCACCGCGTTCTGCTCGCCCGCCGCTGCAAGTCGGCCGAGTGCGGTCGAGTTGACGCCGGTGGCACTGGCTTCCCAGCCATAGGCCGCCGCACCGGAGGCGGTCGCGGTGGTGTCGGTGCCCGCCGCAACTGCATTCGCGCCCGACACCGCAGCCCGCGTGCCAAGGGCAATGGCGGAGGAGGCGTTGACGACTGTCGCCGCATTGCCGATCGCGATGCCGTTGGTAGACGCGTCGTCGACAGCGATTATCACGCCCGAGTTGCCTGCAATGGCGATGCTGCCTGTGCCCTCCGCCCTGACCTGGTTGCCGACGGCGACGGCATTGGTGGCCGTCGCTGCGGTCCCCAAGCCGAGCGCTGTTCCTTCCAGGCCGCTGGCCGTGGCGTTATACCCTACCGCGGTGCCTCGGTCGCCACTCGACACCGCGTTGAAGCCCACGGCCATTGAATAGAGCCCGGATGCCGTCACATCCGTACCGATAGCGATCGTGCCCTGAGCGAGCGCACCAGTTCCCGCAGCGCTACGGGAACCCAAATAGATCGAGTTCAAGCTGGTGGCGTCCGCCTGAAAGCCGATGGCGAGCGCATTCTGCGCCCCCGCATTGGCGTTGGTCCCTTGGGCAATGGAATCGACCCCCGTCTGCGTGGCCGAAGATCCGATTGCGATACCGCGCAATCCGTTCGCCGTGGCCAAAGCGCCCAACGCCGTGGAGTTCGCTCCGTAAGCGTTGGTGGCCCGGCCCAACGCCGTAGCCTGGTTGCCGGACGCGTGGGAATTCACGCCCAAGGTCACCGCTGCGGATCCGGTGGCGGTCGACAGTCCGCCTATGGCGATAGCGGAATTGCCGGTCGCCTGGGTATTTGAGCCAATGGCGATTGGGTTCACCCCGCCGCTATCCGTGTTGGACGCGGTGGCCCCGGCGCCGATCGCAATGGCGCTGCCTGTCCCACCAGCTGGTAGAGTTGCTCGACTGCCAGCACCAATCGCGACCGAGTCGGCACCACCCGTGGCCGTGGCGCCGCCCGCCTGATAGTTCTGCGCCAGTGCGGGCGTTGCGAACGCGGCGCTCAGCGCCAGCACTGCCACGCCTGCCAGGAGACCGCGCGCTCCGCCGGTGGCCGCGGCGCCGGGCACGAGCGCGTCGTGCGTGCCGACGCTTACCGCGCGGGCGCCGCCGCCGAAGCCGAGGGCGCCCACGCCGAGGTTCTTGCGGTCGATGCCGAGCACGCGGTGCGCCATGCGCAGCACGGACATCAGCCGGCGCCGCTGTGAAGCGCTATGCCCGCCTCCCGCAATCCAATTTTGGGCAAACAGCGAACCACGTTGTTGCTTCGAGACTGCATCGAAACCAAGCATGACATATTCCCCTGTAGATGCCCGCACCGGAACGGGAGCAGGACGCACGAAACCACTGGCCCGCGCCCGGCGCGCGCCACTCAACCATCAGAACCGAATTATCGAGACCGGCGTGCCTTCGCCGGCCCCGTGACTACTCTTGAGTCGCCGCCATTTGCGCGACCGTCACAACAACGCAGGAATTTCCACTCGTCACCAACAGGGCCTGCCCCTGATTGCCGCCGAGATTGTAAAGCGGAACACCGGCGAGCCTTGCGGCTTCGGTGCTGCCGGCAGGAAGAAGGCTGATTATCCGAGGGCAGGGCTCCTGGAACGGCGCGACGCGCACCATTTGCCCTTCACAGGCGTTTCCGACGGGCGCCGCCAGCACGACACCGGCCGCCTGCCCGCGGATTTCAGGCGTGTCATAGTTGATTCCGGCGACGCCCTGCACCGCATGGGCGTCCGGGTTGTCACGGCTCGCGTGCACCTGCACGGCGTAAGTGGATCCGGCGGTGGCGGTCTGGCCGATCGCCGAAAACAGATTGGCGCAGCGCCGAACCGCAAGCTGGTCTGCCTGCTGGCGGAAGGCGTCGACGTTCTGCGCCGCCGGCGCGGGTGCGGCCGACTGCGACTGGGCCGCCGACTGCGCGGCGCCCAGCAGCACCGCAGCGATCGCAATTCCGCGCAGCATCGGCGCTCTCGTAGAGAATAGCTGGGCGCGCCGCCCGGCTACACGAGACGCTCCGCCGCGCCGCTTCAATCCTTCTACCGAAAAACCCATCACTGCGTCTCCTCTCAAAACTCGGCAGCGCAAGGCGGGAGGGCGAACGACATCCTTCGCCGCCGAATAGATCGACGGCGCAGAAGTATCATCTGCGGAAATCCGCATCATTTAGAGATGCAATATGAGATTCCGACCCTGTTTTGCCTGATACGCACTGCCCCTGTGCTGACTCAGCAAATGCGATATGAACAGCGTTTAGACGCGATGTCTAGCCCCTTTTTTCGGAAACAGGGGTATTTTACAATGTTTATGAGTTAGTTGCCTAAGCTAACCTAGTTCCGACGTAATTTTACTAATCGGCGCTTAACCACTATAAAGGGCTTCAAGCACTATGGCGGGGCCACCCAAGATGAGCGCTGTGCGTATTGCACGCGGAGGAGGCCAACCCGCCCTGCCCGCCAAGGAAAGGTCCCGCCCGTCTGTTTCGGTGACGAGCGACAGTAACACTTGCCCCCGCGTGAGATGCCTCCAGCAGAACAAGGGTTATTATTTGCGTATCAGGACTATTTTGACCAATTCTCCCATACAGGATACTATTGCGACTCAAGGATCGTCAGGACCAATAGAAATGACCGACTCATCAGATTCCGAGCAGCCAATACCTCCTTCCCGCGCATATCATAGGGGGAACGTCGCTGGCGATTTGCGCAAGGCCGCTGAGCGAATTCTCGCATCCGAAGACTTGGAAGATGTGACTGTTCGCAGACTCACAAGAGAAGTCGGTGTCGCACCAGCAAATTTCTACAACCACTACCAGAATTTAGACGAGCTTTTCCTCCTGATCGCTTCGTCGTCACTGGATCAGGCGATTGCCCGCGCGATCTCCATCTGGTCCAACGAGGGAAGCAAGCAGGAGCTGCTTGTCGCGTCCGCAACCGATTTCATCCGGTTCTGCTTGCAGAACAGACAGCTCATGCGCCTGATGTTGCGACGTCAAGCTCACCAGACAGCCGTCAAGTATGTGGAAACGTCTGATCGATCATTCAGTGAGATCGTCCGCTTCATTTATGGAATCCAAACCGATCCCTCTGCGCCCGTATGCAATGCCTCTCAGCACGGGGTCGCCGTGGGATATGTGGCGCTGACATACGGCTTCGCCCTGATCCTTTCCGAGGGTCGCTTCAGCGTCAATGTCGACGACGATGCGGAGCTTGCACGCTTTGTCCGGAACGGCATTCTTCCGTTTCTCGATGGCTCGGCGGCGGCTGTTCTGGGCAGTGGACGTCCCGGCACTTCATAGCGAAGACTACCGCATCTGGGTACAGGTGCTGCTAAGAACTGTCCGCGCTGATGGTAGCCGTATAGATCTTACGCGGTGCAGCTTTGTCCGAAGGTAGAGCGGTTTTACTGATTCGCAGCCCCTACTTCTCCTGCGTTTCAAAGCCCAGCCCCCGCTCCCGTCCCAGCATGGGCCCCAGCGCCTGCGCGAGCCCGGGCGTCGCCAGCACATGCACCCGGTCGATGGTCATGCCTTGTGCCTTGTGGATGGTGGCTGCGTAACCGTGATCGATATCGCGATAATCCTTGTGATCGAACGCGACGCTTCGCCCGTCATCGAGCATGACCCGCATGCGGCCGGCATCGACGCTGCGCACCTTGCCGAGCGAACCGTTCTTCACCCCGAGACTACGCTCGTGCGGAGGAACATGATCCGGTCGCCGGCCGCGAACGTTCGTATGCCGCGGGTCACTTGCAGGGTTGCCTCCTGCCCGAGCTCACCGGCGATACGCATCCTGGTTCGCACCGTTGTTGGTGTGCGTGAGGATGACGCGGCTGCTCGCCGGCTGCTCCTGCCGTTCCCGATTCCAGTGCGCGGATCAGCTGCTTGCGTGCGTCTTCACGCGTGGCGGCCGCGTGCACGTGCTCTCATGCATCCTCTGATATTCGAGGCTCGCCCGCACCCGGTTTTGTGCGGGCGCGGTCATCGGTGTCGTTCATGGCATCCTCCGTTGCTTGGCGCGGGCAATGCCGGTGGCGCGGGGCGCCACCGGCACTTGCCTTCACGCCGCCTGCGGCAGCGCATCTCGGCCACTCGGCGCAGGCGCTGTCGCCAGCGCAGCGATCAGGGCGGCCACACACGCGCTCCGCTCGGCGCTCGGCACCCCGCCGCGCAAGGTGTAGCCAGATGCCGGGAAAGCCATCCACTTCAGCACCTAGCCGTCGACCTTCGCCCGTTTGCGCCGATCAGGCAATCGCGGACGATCTGCCGCTTGACCTTCCCAGTGGCGTGCTCGTTCTCGGCAGCGGCCGCTTTTCGCCTATCGGCAGAGGTTAATTTTATCGGGGCCATGGCGCAGTCGAGCCCGATCACCGAACTGCCCAGCCCCGAGCGCGCCCATGACGGGGCATAAATCCGCGAGCATTCAGCAGCGCTTCCTGCTTACCAGATGAAACTGGGATGGCAGGGAGCGGCTTGGAACCACCGGGTGGTCGGTCAGTCGACCGATATCGAGCTTTGGACCTGCAGTTCCACCTGTGTCGAGCCGACGGTCGAGGTAAAAATGGCATACTCGATCCCATCGATTTGCTGCGATCCGGCAGATGTCCAGCCTTCCCCCAGCACCACCGAATCGTCCGCATCGCCCAGCAGTTTGAGGATCGGATCGCTGCCGCCGGCGATCCCGAGGACATCGGCCGCCGAGAGGCTGGTGATGGCATTGCCGTGCAGATCCAGCGCCTCGACGTTCGCCAGCTGCGTGTCGAGCTCGGTACCCGAGAGGCTCTCGCCGCCCCGGAGGCGGACGGTGTCCGTGCCGGCGCCCGCGTTGATCGTGCTGCCGGTCCACAGAAGCGAGTCGTCGCCGTTCGTCCCGAGCTGGGCATAGGAATTCACCGTCAGGTCGACGGTGTCGGATGCCGATGTACTTTCCCCGTCGACCGTGAACGCCTCCACCCGGATCTGGACGCCTGAAGCGACGGCATTCTGATCCGTCAGCGCGTCACGCGCCTGGAGGAACCCGAGCTGATCGAGATCCGCCTGGGATAAGCCGGTCAGGGTGTAGGTGTCGGTCGCGGGATCGTAGCTCACGCCGTCGATCTTCTGATCCGCCCCGATGTAGAACGAGGCGAACTCGCCCAGGCCCGTCAGCTTCAGCGTCGTCGTCTCGCGAGAGGCATCGACCGCGCCCGGAACCGATGCATCGGCCGCGTCGGCCATGGAGGCGTTGAGATTGAGCGGGATGATCTGGTTCTCGGGGCCGAAGGTGTTGGTTGCCGTGAGATCGACGCCCTGCGCCACCGGGTTGATCGTAACGGGGCCCAGATCGAAGTTCTGGATGAGCCCCTCGTCGAAGACGGTCTCTCCGCTCTCGACCGTGATCGAGAGGTTGTCGAGCGTTCCGCTCCAGTTCTCGGGCGGCACGATAGCCACATAGGGCGGAAGCGAACCATCGGGGTTGGAGATGACCCAGGTGTTGGTGCCGCCGGCATTGCTCGCCAGAGTCGCCGTCGCAGCGGAATCGCCGACATAGACGAGGAAGCCGTTCGGCAGGTTCGACAGCAGGACGGAATTGATCGTCTCCGATCCATCGTCATCGACGAGCGAGACCACCAAGTTGGTGATCTGAACCTGGCTCGATTCGTCGCCCGACGAGGGCCCGGTGCCTACCGTCACGCCGTTATTGATCATGATGACCTGGCCGGTGCTGGTGGCGGTGCCCGTCTGCACGAGCGCCGAGCCGCTCTCCTGCGTCCGCACCAGCGCGCTGAATGAAACCTCGCCTGCGGTGCTGTTGTCCGGCGTATAGACGAGGTCGATCGGCGCGCCCGGGGTAACCCCGGTGATGACGTAGTAGGTCTCGCCGTCCACCACCTCGGTCGTCAGCGGCGCGCCGTTGTGGGTGAGCGTGCCGTTTTCCAGCCCGTTCGTGCTGCCGGCAGCGTCCACTTTCACGTAGACCGTGCCGTCGATGATTGTGCCGAACGCGCCGTCGGCATCGTTCGAGACGGTGATGGTCACCGGAATGGACGCGGTGCCCTCGTCGATCGCTTCGGGTGAGATGGTGATTTCGCCGGGGTCGGTTATCGGATCCACCGGCACGGTCATGTCGTCGATGTCGGCGCTCTCGTTGTCGCCGCCCGCGACCGAGACAGTCAGCCGCGCATCGAGGTGGAACGCGCCCGGGGCGTTGTTCGCATTGCTGTTTTCAGGCGCGGTGATCCCGATGCTGTCGAGAAGACCGGCCAATGCCGCGTCGGCATCGCCGCCCGGCGGCACCGTCACCGAGGCGGTCCAGACCTCGACTCCGTTGACGATCGTCGAAGTCATGCCGTCGATCACGGTGCCGGGCGGAATGTCGGTCAGGCTGACCGTGAAGGTGTTGTCCACCGTCGCATCCCGAATCGTCACTTGCGCGTCGATGACGTCCGACAGCGAGAACTCGGTGTCCTCGCTGGCGTGCGCGCCGTTGTACGCCCACTGGTCGATCTGCGCGGGGATCGCGCCGTCGCCGCCGGTGAACTCGGTGGTGAGATGCCAGGTGACGGTGTCGGACACGACGGCCGTCCCTGCGTTGAGTTCGCCCCGGTCCTGCGTCTGGACCTGCATGCTGATCGGCACGTCCTGGAGATCGCCGGCGAACCCGCTGACGTCGAACACGACCGGCAGATCGATGCCGCCCGCGCTGTTGATCGGCAGAGCCGCCGCGTCGTCGTAGATCAGCAGCCAGGTGCCCCCACCGCTATATTCGGCGCCCTGGACGGAAACGCCGTCCGGCACGCCTTCGATCACGACGCGGATCACCTTCTCGCTGCCGTCGGTGTCGGCCGTTCCGGTAGCGCTGCCGGCATCGGGAACCTTGGCGACGTTCAGGGTCACCGTGACCATGTCGCCGGCATTGAGTGTCGCAGAGTCGGGCGACGCATCGTCGCCCGACACGTCGTCGGAGACGGTGGTGACGCCAGCCGATCCCGCGATGGCGGTGATCGACACGTCGACCGCGTCGGTGACCGGAGTGGCGCTAAGGTCGAAGATGCCGTCCTGCACCGCCGTGCCGCTCGCGCCGGCTGGCGTCGAGCCGTAGCTGTCGTCGGTGATCTCGTATTTGAAGTCGAACGAGCCGAGCGACCCGTCGAGATTGGCCGCGCCCTTCGCTCCGAGTTCCCCGATCTGCGCGCCGGTCAGGACGTAGTAGCTCTGCCCGTCGATCGTCTCGGTGGTCAGCCCAGCGGCGGACAGCGGCGTTCCGCCGAGGTAGAGCGTGAAGTTCGCACTGTCGGCATCATCGACCGAGATCCACACGGTCGTGAGAGTCTCGTCGGCATCGCCGTTCTGGTGGACGATGCCGAGGCCGAGCGGCGTCACGACATCCTCTGTCAGCACGGCGCTGGTCGTGACCCCGGCCTCGGCCGAGGGAGTGACCGTGATCTCGACCGTCTGAGGGCTGCCCGTCCGCGAGTCGCCGTCGTTCTCCGTCGTCACAGGGGTGACGGTGAACGCCTGCGTGCCGCTGTAGTTCGCAGGGGTCGATACGGTCGCGGTCGCGAACTGCTCCTGCGTCAGCACCCAGACGCGTTCCGCGCCCGTGCCGCCGACCAGCATCGTGCCCGCGCTGAGCGAGAAGCCTTCGGGCAGGCCCGTGACGCGCATCGTCAGCACTTCCGAGCCGTCGGTGTCGGTTAGGCTGGCAGATACCAGTTCGCTCAGCATCACCTGGTCGGCGCCGCTGTCGAGCGTCGCCTCGCTGTAGGTCATGTCCACCGGCGTGACGGTCGCCTCGTCCGCCACCCCGCGAACCGAGACGTTCACGTTCAGGCTAGTGGCGGCGGACATATCGGTTCCGTCTATCGAGACGGCGGACACGCCCAGCGTGAAGTCCTCGTTGCTGTTGGGCGGCGGCTGGATGGCCAGCGCCTTGCTGGAGTCGAAGTCCGTCAGCGTCACGCTGCCGCCAACCGGCGTCTGCAGCACGCCGTCATAGAAGAGCTGAGCGCCCGGCGGGATGTTGGAGATCGTCACCGTGAAGGTTTCGGAGGGGTCCGAACTCGTCGGTCTGACATCCAGCGGAATGGCCGTGTCCTCGATACCTGTCGCGCGCGCGTTCAGGGCCATGGTGACCTCATCGGCCACCGGCTCGATCACCAGGTTCGACAGAGCGGCCGAGCCCGAGACAGTCTCGACCCGCGCACCGGTGTCGGGGTCGGTATCGACGGTCAGCGTTTCGACGCCGATCTCGAACGCTCCGGACAGGTTCTCCGGCGCCTTGAACTCGAGCGTGTCGAGATACTCGACAGGAATGTCGACCGGAGAGCCGGCATAGGTGACGGTGACCCAATCGCCTTCGCCGTCCATGTAGCGGAACTGCGAACCGATTGCGCTGCTGGAGCCGCCGTCCCCGGCGATCAACTCGGGCGTCAGCCGGGCAAAGACCTGTTCGTCCGCGTCCTGATCGCTCCAGCCTGCTTCGAGGTTGAAGCCGCCCTCGGTGCCGAGAGTGAACCAGGCATCTTCCGCGCCCACGGTCGTGTAGGCGTGGCCCGGCGTCATCGTGGCGTCGGCGGTCCCGTCGCCATCGCTATCGCTGCCCACCGCCTCGGCCACCGGCGTGACGGTGACCTCGATCGGCAAGGTGGTCGTGGTCGTCTGGGTGACGTCGCTGCCCTCGATGCTGACCGTGTCGGCCGTGGTCACCGCGACGTCGATCGTCTGGTCCGCGCTGCTGTGCGCGGGTGCCGCGATCGTGAAGCCGTCCAGCACCGCCTCGCGCTCCGCTTCGGTCAGACTCGCATCGAACGTGATGGTGTAGGTCGTGCCGGACTGACCCGCCGTATAGCCGGCGCCGCCGCCGGTGTCGGCGACGGTCCAGCCCGCAGGCACCTCGAACTGCACCTCGGTGATGATTTCGGTACCATTCCCGCCCTGGTCGGTGACCTCGATGCCGGAGAGGAAGGCCGCGGCCGTGTCCTCGGGCATCGAGACGTCCGACGCGGTCACATCGCCCCCGACCGGCGTGACATGCAGGTCGAGCGTGACCGACGCCTGCTCGACGACGCCGGTCGTCGGACCGGCCCCGACGCCATCCGCATCCCGGTCCTGCGCGTTGAGCGTCACCGTGATCGTCACGTCGCCGCTGAAGTCCTGCGGCGGGGTGATCGTCATCGGCGGCAGGCCGGTCGGAGAGGTGCTCAGGCCCGGCGCCGCGACCGTGACCACCGGGTTCGCCGCCGTGACCTCGACGCCGTTGACCATGGTGCCGACCGGCAGGCCCGAGATCTCGAACCAGCGGACTTCGGAGCCGTCCGTATCCGCGCCGGCGTTGCCGTCGGTGCTGGGGAAATTGACCGACAGGAGATCCGCGAGGTCGAAGCTGGTATCCTCAGCGAACGTATGATCGCTCGCCAGGGTATCGGCATCGCCGCCGTCGACCAGCGAGAGCTCGACCGGATCGGTCACAGCCTGCACGTTGACCGTGACGTCGGTCGAGGAAGCCGCACCGGGCACGCCGGGGATCGGCGTGCCGTCATCACCGACTTCGTAGCTGGTCACGCCAACGTTGACCGTGAAGTTCGCATGGCTTTCGGGCGGCGGGAGCACCTGCAGAGCTTCGTAGTCGGCGCTGCTCAGCGTCAGGTTCGACGTGAGACCCGAAATGTGCGACCCATCGGAAAGCTGGATGGTGATGTCGCTGCCGTCCGATATCAGCAGGACGTGCCCCGCCCCATCGAGCAGCACCGCGCCGGCCGGCAGGCCGCTCAGGGTGATCGCCCCGAGCAGTTCCGGATTGTCGCCCGCGCCGGCGCCGTTCTGGTCGGTCGCGTCGGTGACGACCGGGGCGTTGAGGCCGAGCGCGACCGGCTCGTCCTCGTTGGTCAGCACCGCGCCGGCGTCGACCGGCACCTGCGGAGCGTCGGAAACCGGATTCACCGTCACCGTCACCGTGGTGACGACGGTAGTCCCGTCATCGGCCGTGGTCGAATAGTCGAACGTATCGGTCCCGCTGAAATTGGCATCGGGCACATAGGTCACCGTGCCGTCGGGATTGACCGTCGCAGTGCCGTTCGCCGGATCGCTCGCGACCGTGTTCTGGTCCGTGGCATCCGCGCTCGTATTGAACGTGATGCCACTGCTGTCCTCATCGAGAGTGAACGAGCGCGCGGTTGCGGGTTGATCGTCGGTAATGGTGATGATGATGAAGTTCGCATCATCCACGTCGCCGTCGCCGTCCACCACGCCGAAGCCGATCGGAAGCTCGATCTCGCCCCCTCCGGTATGATCCAGCGGACGCGACAGGTCGAAGGTGTAGCCGGCGCTGGCCGAAGCCGGATCGGTAATGGTGGCGGTGAACACCACCGGTCCGCCCGCTCCGGCGGTCGCGGTCAGCGTGTGACCATCGGCGCTGACCGAGTAGACCAGATCCGCGCCTCCCGAGGACAGGCCGAGATCGATCAGCGCGCTTTGAACCGCATCGAAGGTGACATCGATGCCGTCCGCCCCCTTGGTCACGTCGAGCGAGCCGGTCTGCGTGAGCCCTGCGGCGTCGGGATCGCTGCCGCTCGGCAGGTTCGCCTCGTTGACCGCGGTGGTGTCCGGCGTGCCGATGGAAGGCGCCGTATCGTCGACCGTCACCGTCTGGCTCGCCCAACCGCTGACGTCCCCGTCACCATCGATCAGGTTGTAGTTGAAGACATCGTCTATCGAGAGGTCGTTGCCCGGTTGCGGGTGGTCGACCGAGGCGCCGGCGCTCACCGCGGGATCGCTGGTGTAGCTCCAGGTTCCGTCCTGGTGGACGGTCAGGCTGCCATGGATCGTATCGAAAGTGCTGCCCGCCGGGCCCGCCGCCACCGTCGCGGTGGTCAGTTCGCCTGCCTCGTTGGTGTACTGGATCTGGTTCACCCGCGCGCCGTCGGCGCTCTGCACGTCGTTGGCGAGCAGCGACGTACCTGCCACCGTGTTCCCACCCTCGACGGTGCTGACACCGGCGTCGGCCGCGGCCGTCGGCACGTCGTCCACTATCGTCAGGTCGAGACTTGCCGGAGCGCTGGAATCGGTATCGTGCACGGTATAGTCGACCGGGATAGACAGGCCGTTCTCGCCGCCCGCCGCTGCGTGATCGAGCTTGCCGGTCAGCGTCAGGGTGACGCTCTGGCTCGTCCCCGCCGCGTCGTTCGGGTTGTTGAGCACCAGGGTGAACACGGGGGCGCCGCCCGCACCGGCCGTGGCCGTCAGCGTGTGCCCGTCGGCGCTTACGGTATAGACCAGCGCCGTTCCGCCCGAGGTGAGGTTCTGCGCCTCGAGCCCGCTGACCGTGGCGCCGTCGAACACTACGTCGCTGATCGCATCCGGCCCTCTGACGATCGCCAGATCCTCGGTCACCGAATTCGTGGGCGAGCCTGCGCTGCCCGCGCCCGGAATGTCCTGCTCGTCGAGCGTGAGCCCCACCGGGCCCGCCGAAGGATCGGTGTCGGTCACGGTGATGGGCTGAACCGCCGTGGACGTCGATCCGTCGCCGTCCTCGATCGTGTAGCCGAAGCTCTCGCTCACGCCCGCGGGATTGTTCTCGGTCGCGTCGCTGGTGTAGCTCCAGGTGCCGTCCTGATGGACAGTCAGCGAGCCGTAGCGCGTGTCGACCGTCACGCCGCTCGCGGGCACGGCCGCCGCGACGCTGTCGCCGGCCTCGTTCGTGTAAGTGATCGAAACCACCTTGGTGTCGCCATCGGCACCCGCCCGGTCGTTGCCCAGCAGGTTCGCGACGACGACAGCGCCGCCCTCGTCCAGCGTCACGCCGGGGTCGTTCACCGCCACCGGTCCATCATCGACGACGGACACCTGGAAGCTGCCCGCGTCGCTGTCGCCGTCCGCGTCGGTGACGGTGAAGCCGAAGGAGAGGTCGATGTCCGAGCCGCCGTGATCGAGCGGTCCCGTCAGCGTGAAATCGTACCCGAGCGAAGGCGTGCCGGGATCGGTCAAGGTCACCGTGAAGACGACGGGGCCGCCGGGCCCGGCGGTCGCGGTCAGCGTGAGACCGTCGGCGCTCACGGTGTAGACCACGGCGACGCCGTTCGAGGTCAGGCCGGCCGGGGCCGTCTGGGCGCCGTCGAAGACGGTGGTCACCGTGCCGCTGTCCGCACCGGTGCGGATCTCGAGCGAGCCGGACTGGGTCTGCGCGCCGGCGTTCGGGTCGGTCCCGTCAGCCAGATTGGCTTCGTCCACGGTAGCGGCCTCGACGCTCTCGATCGTGGGCGCATCGTCGATGATCGTGACGCCGAGAGTGGAACTGCTGGTTCCGCCCGCGACGTCCTCGACCGCGAGCGCGATGTTCTCGATGCTGCTGCCCGATGCGGCGTCGGGATTGGTGACCGTGTCTTCCAGCGTATAGGTGTAGTTCAGGCTGCCGCCGGTGGAGACCCCGCCGACTTCGCTAGACGAAGTGTAGCCAGTGAGAGTCAGCTTGCCCTGCGGCGTGTCGATCTCGACCGGAGTGCCGGCCGTGATGGCCTCCAACTCGGCGAGCGTCAGCGTCAGGCCCGCGATGGTGACGCTGGCGAGGCCATTGCCCGCGGAAATCGCGATGGTGCCCGTTGCCGCGGCGCTCTGGCCGGCCGGTCCGTCGCTCGTCAGCCCGGCCTCGTAGACGGTGGCCTCGCCCGCTTCGGCGCCGTTCGTATCGGCAGGGGTGATCGAGGGCGCGCCGTCATCATTGCCGTTGATCGTGATGGTCAGCGTGGTGAACGAGGTGCCGCCTTCTCCGTCGGAGATGGCATAGCTGAAGACGTCGGCAAGCGGTGGGCTCGAGGCGTTCAGCCCGTTCACGACCGGATTGTCGTTGTCGAGCACGTACGTGTAGCTGCCGTCGGCATTGAGCGTGAGCGTGCCGTAGGCGCCGGTGATCGGAACGCCGGGCGTCGCGCCTGCCGCGAAGTCGCCGAGGTCGTCGGCGGTTCCGGTGATCACATGGGTGACCGCCAGGCTGTCGGCGTCCGGATCGGTGTCGGCGCCCGCAGGCGCGGAACCGCTGCCGATCACGCCATCGGCGGCCGAGACGACCAGATCCGCTCCGTCCTCCACCACGGTGCCGTGGTCGGGCGCGGCTTCGGGCGCCGGGTTGGTGACGGTCCAGTCGAAGCTCTGCGTCACCGAAGCGCCGCTGCCGTCCGTGGCGGTCACGACGACGGTGTAGGTGCCGGCCGGATTACCGGCAGTGCCAGTCTGGCTCGCCGAGTTGTCGATCGTCCCACTGATGATGCCCGTCAGAGGGTCGAGCGTCAGACCCGCCGGCAGACCCGTGGCGGTGTAGCTGAGCGTATCGCTCGCATCCACATCGGCGAACGCCGCGGTGACGTCCACCGTCGTGACGCCGTCCGCATCGTCGTTCGCCTGGTTGGGAAGCGTCCCCACCGCGACCGGACCATCATTGGTACCGGTCACGGTAATCTCGAGCGTCGCCGTATCGGACCCGCCCTCGCCGTCACTGACGGTATAGCTGATGCTGGTCGTCCGCGTCTCGCCGACGGCAAGATCGTCGAACTCGCCGTTCGGATCGAAGCCGTAGCTGCCGTCGGGACTGAGCGTGAACGTGCCCCCGCTGCTGCCGGCAATGACTGCGCCGACATTGGCCGTATCGCCGTTGACCGCGTCGACCGTCAGTGCGTCGCCATCGGGATCGCTGTCGTTGCCCAGCACGCCGCCCGCAGCGTCGACTGCGAGCACTGTATCTTCGTCGGTCGTATCGGTGTCGTTGGCGGCATCCGGCGCCGGGTTCGCAACCGTCCACTCGAAGCTCTGCGTCACCGAGGCGCCGCTGCCGTCGGTAGCCGTCACCACGACGGTGTAGGTGCCCGCCGGATTACCGGCAGTGCCGGTCTGGCTTGCCGAGTTGTCGATCGTCCCGCTGATAATGCCCGTCACAGGGTCGAGCGTCAGACCCGCCGGCAGACCCGTGGCCGTGTAGGTCAGCGTATCGCTCGCGTCGACATCGGCAAAGGCGGAGGTGACGTCGATGGTGGCGACGCCCTCTGCATCCTCGTTAGCCTGATCGGGCAGCGCGCCAACGGCCACCGGCCCATCATTGGTGCCTGTCACCGTAATCTCGAGCGTTGCCGTATCCGTCCCGCCCTCACCGTCGCTTACCGTGTAGGTGATGCTGGTCGTCCGCGTCTCACCGACGGCAAGGTCATCGAACTCGCCGTTCGGATCGAAGCCGTAGCTGCCGTCCGGATTCAGCGTAAACGTGCCACCGCTGCTGCCGGCAATGACTGCGCCGACATTAGCCGCGTCGCCGTTCACCGCGCCGACCGTCAGCGCATCGCCATCGGGGTCGCTGTCGTTGCCCAGCACGCCGCCCGCAGCATCGACCGCAAGCGCTGTGTCCTCGTCGGTCGCGCCGCTATCGTCGGTCGCGCTCGGCACGGGGTTCGCAACCGTCCACTCGAAGCTCTGCGAAACGGTTCCACCATTGCCGTCATCAGCCGTCACGACGACGGTGTAGGTGCCCGCCGGATTGCCCGGAGTGCCGGTCTGGCTTGCCGAGTTGTCGATCGTCCCGCTGATAATGCCCGTCACAGGGTCGAGCGTCAGACCCGCCGGCAGACCCGTGGCCGTGTAGGTCAGCGTGTCGCTCGCATCGACATCGGCGAAGGCAGCGGTGACGTCCACCGTCGTGACGCCGTCCGCATCCTCGTTCGCCTGATCCGGCAGCGTCCCCACCGCAACCGGCCCGTCATTGGTGCCGGTGACCGTGATCTCGAGCGTTGCGGTGTCGGTCCCGCCCTCGCCGTCGCTTACGGTGTAGGTGATACTGGTCGTCCGCGTCTCACCGACGGCAAGGTCATCGAACTCGCCGTTCGGATCGAAGCCGTAGCTGCCATCAGGGTTGAGCGTGAAGGCACCACCGCTGCTGCCGGCAATGACTGCACCGACATTGGCCGCATCGCCATTGACGGCGCCGACCGTCAGCGCATCGCCATCGGGATCGCTGTCGTTGCCCAGCACGCCGCCCGCAGCATCGACCGCAAGCGCTGTGTCCTCGTCGGTCGCGCCGCTATCGTCGGTCGCGCTCGGCACGGGGTTGGCGACCGTCCACGTGAAGCTCTGCGAGACGGTGCCGCCGTGGCCGTCATCAGCCGTCACGACAACCGTGTAGGTTCCGGCCGGATTGCCCGGCGTTCCGGTCTGGCTCGCCGAGTTGTCTATCGTCCCGCTGATGATCCCTGTGGCGGGGTCGAGCGTTAGACCCGCAGGCAGACCGGTCGCGGTGTAGGTCAGCGTGTCGCTCGCATCGACATCCGCAAAGGCCGAGATGACGTCCACCGTCGTGACACCGTCCGCATCCTCGTTCGCCTGGTCCGGCAGCGTCCCCACGGCAACCGGACCATCGTTGGTGCCCGTCACCGTGATCTCGAGCGTTGCGGTATCTGTGCCGCCCTCGCCGTCGCTGACGGTGTAGGTGATGCTGGTCGTTCGCGTCTCACCCACGGCAAGATCATCGAACTCGCCGTTCGGATCGAAGCCATAGCTGCCGTCGGGGTTCAGCGTGAACGCCCCGCCGCTGCTGCCCGCAATCACTGCGCCGACGTTGACTGCATCGCCGTTCACCGCGCCGACCGTCAGCGCGTCGCCATCGGGATCGCTGTCGTTGCCCAGCACGCCGCCCGCAGCATCCACCGTAAGCGCTGTGTCTTCGTCGGTCGTATCGGCATCGTTCAGGGCATCCGGCGCCGGGTTCGCAACCGTCCACTCGAAGCTCTGCGTCACCGAGGCGCCGCTGCCGTCGGTAGCCGTCACCACGACGGTGTAGGTGCCCGCCGGATTACCGGCAGTGCCGGTCTGGCTTGCCGAGTTGTCGATCGTCCCGCTGATGATCCCTGTGGCGGGGTCGAGCGTTAGACCCGCCGGCAGCCCCGTGGCGGTGTAGGTCAGCGTGTCGCTTGCATCGACATCCGCAAAGGCAGCGGTGACGTCCACTGTCGTGACGCCGTCCGCATCCTCGTTCGCTTGGTCGGGAAGTGTCCCCACTGCCACCGGACCATCATTGGTGCCGGTGACCGTGATCTCGAGCGTTGCCGTATCGGTCCCACCCTCGCCGTCGCTGACGGTGTAGCTGATGCTGGTCGTCCGCGTCTCACCCACGGCAAGATCATCGAACTCGCCGTTCGGATCGAAGCTGTAGCTGCCGTCCGGGTTCAGCGTGAACGCCCCGCCGCTGCTGCCGGCAATGACTGCACCGACATTAGCCGCGTTGCCGTTCACCGCGCCCACCGTCAGCGCATCGCCATCGGGATCGCTGTCGTTGCCCAGCACACCGCTTGCAGCATCGACCGCAAGCGTTGTGTCCTCGTCAGTGGTGCCGCTGTCATCAGTCGCACCGGGCGCCGGGTTCGCGACCGTCCACTCGAAGCTCTGCGAGACGGTACCGCCATTGCCATCATCAGCGGTCACGACAACGGTATAGATGCCCGCCGGATTGCCGGCAGTGCCGGTCTGACTGGCAGAGTTGTCGATCGTCCCGCTGATAATGCCCGTCACGGGATCCAACGTCAGACCGGCCGGCAGACCCGTGGCCGCGTAGGTCAGCGTGTCGCCCTCCACGTCGGAGAAGGCAGGGCTCACGTCGATGCCCGCGATCACATCGGCGTCCGCATCCGCTCGCGGCGGAAGGATGTCGGCCGTGGGCGCGTCGTTCACCGGCGTGACGGTGATATCAAGCGTGCTGGTGCCGATTCCGCCGTCGTTACCGTCACTTACCGTATAGGTGACGGTCGGGACGGTCCCGTTCCAGTTCGCGTCCGGCGTGAAGGTGTAATCGCCATCGGCGCCAATGGTCAGCGTGCCGGTGCCCGGGATCGCGGCCGTCTCTCCGGCCGAATAGACTCGGCCGTCGACCTCGAACCCGATGACGGTGAGCGGATCGCCGTCGGCATCGCTGTCGTTTTCCAGCAGGTTGCCGCTGACCGGAGTGTCCTCCGGCGTCGTCTCCCTCTCCGGAGCAGGGTCGGGCGCCGTGTTGGTGACCTCGACCGTGACGGTCGTGGTCTCGGTCTTGCCGCCACTGGTGACGGTGTAAGTGTAACTGTCAGGGCCGACATAACCCTCGGCCGGCGTATAGGTGACCGTCCCATCGGGATTGATCACGACGGTGCCGTGTTCACCCTGGGTGACGGCGGTTACTTCGGCGTCGCCGTTCTCGAAACTGTCATTGCCGAGCACATCGGTGGTGACGGGATCGCCCGCGTGGGTCGTGATCGTGTCCGACGCGATGTCCTCGACCGGTGTCACCGTAATGCCGAGCGTGCTGCTGACCGTGCCCCCGTCGTTGCCGTCGGTTACGGTGTAGGTGATCGTCGGCACTGTGCCGTTCCAATCGGCAACCGGCGTGAACGTGTAACTGCCGTCGGCATTCAACACGAGCGAGCCGATCCCGGCGAGCACGGCTATCTCGCCCGGGGCGTAGGTTCGGCCGCCGACCTCGTACTGCGTCACCGTCAGCGGATCACCATCGGCATCGCTCTCGTTCGCAAGCACGTTGCCGCTGAGCGGCGAGTCTTCGGGCGTCGTCTCCACTTCGGGTGTTGCCACGGGCACTGCGTTGGTGACCTCGACGGTCACCGTCGTGGTCTCGGTCTTGCCGCCGCTGGTGACGGTGTAAGTGTAGCTGTCGGGGCCGACGTAACCGTCAACGGGCGTATAGGTGACTGTCCCGTCCGGATTGATCACGACGGTTCCGTGTTCACCCTGGGTGACGCCGGTCACTTCGGCATCGTCGTTCGCGAAGCTGTCGTTGGCGAGCACATCGGTGGTGACCGGATCGCCCGCGTGGGTCGCGATCTCGTCGGCCTCGACGTCGACCGCCGGCTCGACCGTGATGTCGAGCGTGCTGGTGGCGACGCCGCCGCGGCCGTCGTCGGCCGTATAGGTGACGGTGGGCACGACGCCGTTCCAGTCGGCGACGGGGGTGAAGGTGTAGCTGCCGTCGGCCTCGATCAGGATCGTGCCGACGCCGGGGATGGTCACCGTATCGCCGGCCGCGTGAATCTCGCCGCCGATCTCGAACTGCGTGACGGTGAGCGTGTTGTTCTCGTTATCGAAATCGTTGTCGAGCACGTTGCCCGTGGCGATCTCGTCTTCCGCAATGACGCGAACGTCGGGCGCAGGTTCGGGCACCCGGTTGATCGCCTGGTCGTCGTCCCGGCCGGTGCCGTACGGCCACTCGACCCGCTGTTGCTCCGGATCGCCCCAGTCGACCGTCATCGGGGGAATCCGTTCCTCGACCCGCGCGAGGTTCAGAGGCGTGATCCCGTCGGCTTCGAGGTTCTGATCGATGCGGACGAGCTCCACGAAGCGGTGGCCATCGCCGACGCGGTCGGGCCGATCAGCGTCCGTCTCCTGGTTCGCTTCGCGCAGGAGTTCCTCGTCGATGATGCGGACGAGTTCCGGCGACGCGACGACGGCTTCGTCCTGGCCGGCAGCAACGACGCTGAAGCCTTCGCCTTCGGGGCCCTCGAAGGTCATCACTTCGGCGTCCGGCCCGGTGCCGTAGCTGATGGTAATCGTCGCGCCGGCGGCAAGGATCAGCGTCTCGCCGGCGAGCAGCTCGTCGCCCGGCGACAGCTCGCGCATGGAACCATCCGCCGCGACCGCCCAAACAGTGCCCGTTACGGCGACGACAGTTCCATTCTTGCTCACATTTGCCCCCAAAAAATCACTTCACCCACACAGCGCTCCCGCAACGAGACCGGTTAGCGCTCGCTCAAGGCATTGGCCTTGGCTCTCAGGATCGGCTTCAACAGATAGGAAAGGACGGTCTTCTCGCCGGTCAGGACATCGAGCTGGACGGTCATGCCGGGGATGACCGGCAATCCTTCCCTGAACTGGTTGCTCGTGGTCTCCGCCTTGACGAGGTAGTAGGTGTTGCCCTTGTCGTCGGTGATGCTGTCCGGGCTGATATGGACCAGCTTCGCGGGCATCCCTCCGTAGACCGAGAAATCGTAAGCCGTGAACTTCACCACCGCGGGCAGCCCGGGCCGTAGGAATGCGATGTCACGCGGCGAGACCTTGGCCTCGACCACCAGCCTCCCGCCGGTCGGCACCACCTCCACCACCGCGTGGCCGGGCTGCACGACGCCGCCGATCGTGTTGTAGAGCACGCGCTGGACGACCCCGTCCACCGGCGAACGGATTCGGGAATACTTCACCCTGTCGGCCAAGCCGGTGACGTTCTCGCCCAGGCTGTTCAGCTCGGCCATGGCCGCGGTGAGCTCGGCCCGCCACTCGTTCTTCGTGGTCAGCTCCACGTCACGGATCCGCGTCTGCGCTTCCTGAATACTGCCGGCCAGCTGCGCCCGCCGTGCCTGCGCCTGCTGACGATCCCCTTGCGCGCGCGAGACGTCCCGTTCCAGCCGCAGGACTTCCATCTCGGACACCGCGCCGGAGTTCAGAAGCGGGCGGGTGATGGCCAGTTCTTCCTGCGCCATCCGGTACGAGCGCTCGGCGCTCCGCAACGCCGCCTCCACCTCTCCGAGTTCGCTTTGCCGCTGCGCGACCTGCTGCCGGGCCATGAGGAGGCGCTCGTTGAGCTGCTGCCTGCTCTGGTAGAAATACTGCCGCTCCTGCGCCAGAATCAGCGCCGCGCTCGCTCCCGCCTGCCCTTCGCCTGCCGGCTCCTCCGGTTCATAGGCGGTGCCATTTACCAGGGCATTCAGCCGCTCGATCTTCGCCCGCAGCGCGAAAGCCCGCGCCTTCTCCTCGCCCAGGGTCGCCGCGAAGCGGGTCGGGTCGATCCGTACGAGCATCTGGCCCTTCTCGACCTTCTGCCCTTCCTGGACGAATATCTCTTCGACCACCCCGCCGTCGACCGACTGCACGATCTGGAGCTGCTGCGACGGGATCACCTTGCCTTCGCCGCGGGTGACCTCGTCCACGGTCGCGAAAGCGGACCAGACGAGCAGGATCGCGAAGATCGCGACCACCCCGTAGAGGATGCCGCGCGCCCGGACGATCTGCTGCCGGTCGATCGCATAGCGCGCGCTCGACTCCCAGTCGCGCAGGTCGCGCGCCTGGCCGGACCAGAACGGCTTGAACATGGTGTCCAGCCAGGTGCCGGCGCGAACCTTGGCGGTCGCGCCGTCGAGCCAGCTGAAAAGCCGCGCTTCGATCGGGCGGCGCGTGTCTTCAGCGCCGGTCATACCGCGGCCCTCTGGATCTGTCCGCCATTGAGGCTCTCGAGAACCGCGGCCTTGGGACCGTCGGCCACGATCGTGCCGCCGTCGACCACGATCAGGCGGTCGACGAGCTCGAGCATGCCCGGCTTGTGGGTGATGAGCAGCATGGTGCGGTCCCTGGCGTAATCGGCGAGCGCCCTGGTGACATGCGCCTCGAGCCGTCCGTCCATGGCGCTGGTGGGCTCGTCCAGCACGAGGATGTTCGCATTCATGGCCACGGCGCGGGCGATCGCGATCGCCTGGCGCTGGCCCCCGGACAGACGGTTGCCGCCTTCGCCGACCGGCAGTTCGAGACCTTCGGCGTTCGCGCCGAGCATCTGCGTCAGCCCGGCAACCTCCATGGCCGTTGCCAGAGTCCGCTCGCGATCGGCCTGTCCGGCACCAAGCATGATGTTGTCGAGTACACTGCCGTGCAACAACACAGGTTCCTGCGGGATATAGCCGATGCGCCGCCGCAACTCGTCGGGATCGATCTGCCCGGTGTGGAGGCCGTCGACCATGATCATCCCGTCGCCGGGCTGGTAGAGCCCCAGCAGCAGCTTGCCGATCGTGCTCTTGCCGGACCCGACGCGGCCGATGATACCGACTTTCTCGCCGGCGCGGATATGGAAGCTCACGCTCTTGAGCGCGTCCGCCTGGGCACCGGCATAGCCGAACGTCACATTGCGGAAGGCGATATCGCCATTGATGACGGGCCGGCTGATCCAGGTCTTGCCGCGTGGCCGCTCCTGCGGCTGGGCCACGGTCTCGTCGAGCTGCGCGAGCGAGGTCCGCGCCTGGTAGAACGAAGTCATCAGCGACGCGGTCTGCGCGATCGGCGCCATCGCACGCGAGGAAAGCATGTAGGCAGCGATCATCCCGCCCTGCGTGACGTCGCCGTTGATGACCAGATAGACGCCAACGATGATCAGGGCACACCCGACCGTCTGCTGGATCAGCGCGGTCACGTTACCGACCGATCCGCCCAGCAGCCGCTGCCGGGCGACTTGCGCGGACAGGTACTCGGTTGCCTGCTCCCAGGTCTTCTGGATGCGCCCGGTCGCGCCGAAGGCCTTAAGCGTCTCGAGCGCGAAGAGCCCTTCGACGAGCGCCGCGTTGCGCTGCGCACCCGCCGCGCTGACGTCGTCGGAGATCGCGCTCAGCCGGGAGGCGACCGAGAGCGCGTAAAGCAGCGCGATCGCCGTGCCGACGATCAGCGGCAGCACCATCCAGAAGGAAATCACCCCGATGATCAGCGCGAACAGCAGAAAGAAGGGAAGGTCGATCAGCGTCAGCACGGTCATCGAGCCGATGAAGCTGCGCACGGACTCGAACGACTGGACGCTGGTGGCATAGCTCCCGACCGACGCCGGCCGCTGCTCGAGCCGCATGCCGAGCACGCGCTCCATGATCCGCCCGGAAAGTTGCGTATCGGCGCGCGCGGCCGCAGCATCGACGAACCAGCTGCGCATGTGGCGCAGCACGAGATCGCCGATCAGGACGATCAGGATGCCGGCGGCCAGTACCCACAAGGTGTCGGTCGCCTGGTTCGGGACCACGCGATCGTAGACGTTCATCACGAACAGCGGCATCGCCATCGCGAAGAGATTGACGAACAGCGCCGCCAGCAGAACGTCGCGGTAGAGACGGCGATTGCCGGCGATCACGCTCCAGAACCAGTGGCCTTCTTCCGCCTCCGGTGCCTTGCCGACGCGGTCGTCCGGGCGGTAGGTCGCGCGGCAGTAGATCGCCTGGCCGAGATAGCGCCGCTCGAGATCCGCAAGGGAAACCCGGATGCGCTCGTCAGCCGAGCCAAGCTCGGGCAGCACGACCGACACGGTCTCGGCTTCTGTGTCGATCGAATAGACGACGCAGGCCTTCTCGCCGCGAAGCAGCACGATCGCGGGCAGAAGCATGGGATTGAGCTTGCGCAGCGGAACTTCGCTCAGGCGGGCGCTCAGGCCCACCCGCTCGGCCGCGCGCGGGAACAGCGCGGGCGTCAGGGCATGGTCGATCGGCAGGCCGGCAACCAGCGCATCGCGCGTGGTGGCGACACCGTTCTGGCCGGCAATCAGCAGCAGACAGGCCGCCAGATCGTCTCTGCCGCGATACTCCATGACTTACTTCAACTCCCCAATCGGAGCCGCAAGGGACGAACCCGGCGGCGGCGGGCTAGCTCGCAGGAGCGATGTAACCGCCGCAGTCGATCGCCGCCGGCGGCTGCGCATCGTCGTCGAACTCACTGATCGCGGGCATCCCCTCGCGGGACTGCCCCAGGACATCCAGCAGGGTGCCCATCGAATGAAGCGTCCGGTAATAGGCCTTGTTCAGCTCGTGCTGCGCCTGGACATGCGACCGCTCGGACTGGAACGCCTCGTTTTTCGCATCGAGCACGTCGAGCAGCGTGCGGCGGCCGATGTAGAACTGCTGTTCGTAAGCCTCGGCCACCTTGGCGGACCCGGCGCGGTGCGCTTCCAGCGCAACGAGACGGGCGTTCAGGTTGGCAATGTCGTTCCAGGCGATGGACGCGGTCTGCCGCAGGTCGACACAGGCCTTGCGGAGCAGTTCCTCGCTCTGGTTCAGGCGCCGCTCGGCAGCATCGGTCCGCGCCTTGTCCGCACCACCGCGGAAGAGGTTGTAGGTCAGGTTCAGGCCGACGAAGGCCTCTTGCCCGCGACCATGGGGATCGAACTGCGAATCGAAGCTGCTGGTGTTGCGGTAGGTTCCGCCGCGCGCGCCCACCGTGACGCGCGGGTAATAGGCCGCCTGGCTCTCGTCGACCGCCGCCTCGGCCGCCTGGATCGTGGCGTTCGCCGCGTAGAGGCTCGGATGGTTCTGCACTGCTTCGCTGATCACAGTGGAGAAGTCCGCCGGCACGCTCGCTGAAGCGACCGGGTAATCCTGCAGTGCCGCAGCCGGCGTTCCGCCGACGATGCGTTGGAAGCGGGCCGTCACGTCGTGGAGATTGGCCTGCTCCGTCAGCATGTTGGCCTGCGCGAGCGCGACGCGCCCCGCCGCCTGCTGCAAGTCCGCCTGATTGCTGACGCCGGATTCGGCCCGTTCGCTGATAAGGGCGAGGATCTGTTCGTGCGTCGCGAGATTCTCTTGCGCAAGCGCCAAGGTCGCGCGGTACTGGCGCACGTCCTCGTAAGCCTCGATCGCCGCGAGCGCCTTGTCCTGCACCTCGCCAAGCAGTTCGTAATAGCGGGCGAGGCGGTTCTGGTCCGCCTCTTCGAGTTGGCTGCGCACGAGGAATCCGTCGAACAGCATCTGAGTGATCGACAGCTCCACATAGTCACGCGTGAACCAGTCGCGATCGTCGAACTCCCGCGTGGCCGCGCCGAATTCGCCGTTGACGTCGATCGAGGGGAGATAGCCGCCTTTCACCGCCCGGCGATCATCGTTGGAAGCAAGAAACGCCTCCCACCTGGCCTGAACTTCGGGCTGATTGTTGATGGCGCGCTCCACCGCCTCCTCGACCGAAGCCACAGGGCTTGCCGGTGCAATCTGCTGCGCGGCGACACCCGACGCCAGCAGCGTCATTGAGCCGATCGCACACCTGACGAGTGCCCCTTGCGTTCTCTTCCAGCGTGCCCGGACCGTGCTGCGCTGGCCGCTTTTGTACCCGTCAATCACGAGACGTCTTCCCCCCTTCGAGATCCAGTCAACGCGCCGGCGCGAGTGCAGATGTGGCACGCGTTCCGGCTCTCCTCCGGAGCCGCAGCTCCGGAGGCCCCAGTCGATTTCAAGAGACAGGCCGTTCCGCGACAGTACAAAGCGGCCTGAGATCAGTTTGGTCGGAAAAGTGCCCCAACCCTACTCGAAGCAAATGGCGGTCAAATGGTTAACAAAAACTTACCAAACTGTGAAACTTGTTTAAATTTCGGGAGTTATCCGGAAGTTATCAGCGAGCATTTTGGCCTGGTACAGTCTGGCAGGCGACATCGCTCGGCAGCACGCCGCGATGACAGCGGACGCTTCGCCCGGCGCCGACCGGTTAGCCTTGCTCCTCACCCCCTTGTCCGCTGGGCGACCACCTAAGCCCCTGATAGCTCCAGAAGAGCTTTAGGCCCGGGCACTTCAAGAAAGCCCCGCTTTCGCAGCATTTCGGAAGGCTCGCGGAATTGAAAGCCCATTGGACGAAGCATTAGCTAGAGCATCACGCAGCACCGCAAACCGGCCCCATACGCTCATCAACTCGCGCCTCTCGTTGCCAATCGGGAAGGAGGGCAAAGTGGCGGAGAGGGTGGGATTCGAACCCACGGTACCCGTAAGGGCACAACGGTTTTCGAGACCGTCCCGTTCGACCACTCCGGCACCTCTCCGCACGAGAAAGCGCATGGGGCGCGGGGGCGCCCCGGGGCGTTCGGGAGGGCGGCGGTTAGCCGAGGTCCGCCGCCTTGCCAAGCCCCTTGTTCGACGTGACTGGGGATGACGGGCGTACTGCGCTTGTCTGGCGCAGGCGACGCCCTATATTTCCCGCTGTAATGGAACGTTCGCAGTTCTTCTCCGCCCAGGCGGGTCGCTTCATCGAGATGCCGCGTCATGCCACCGCCCGGTTCGGGATCGGTGACGTGGTGCGTCACCGCATGTTCGATTTCCGCGGGGTCATCTTCGATATCGACCCGGTCTTCTCGAACAGCGAGGAGTGGTACGAGGCGATCCCACAGGACATGCGTCCGCGCCGGGATCAGCCGTTCTACCACCTGCTCGCCGAGAACGAGGATTCGTCCTACGTCGCCTATGTCAGCCAGCAGAACCTGCTGCCCGATTCCGACGGGGGACCGGTCGACCACCCGAACGTGCCAGAACTGTTCGAGGAATTCCGCAACGGCCGCTATCGGATGCGCCGTTCGCTCACGCATTGAGCGCCGACGCCGGCTCAGTCCTTGAGCTTCCAGCCCGATTTCAGCACGCGGTAGCAGAAGTACGCGAGGGCGAGGTTGAACAGGCCGAGGCCGATCGCGCTCTTCACCAGCGCGGCGTCCGTGTTGCCGATGTCGCTCCGCCCCAGAAAGCCGTAGCGGAAGCCCGAGATCACGTAGAAGAACGGGTTCGCGCGGCTGATCGCCTGGAACACCGGAGCGAGGTTGTGGATCACGTAGAACGTGCCCGAAAGCAGCGCCAGCGGGGCGACGACGAAATTGGTGATCGCCGCATTGTGATCGAACTTCTCGGCCCAGATCGAGGTCAACAGCCCCATGAGCGAGAGCATCACCGCGCCCATCAGGCCGAACCAGACCACCGCCCAGACATGCGCCATCGCCAGGCTGACGCCCGGATAGAACGCCATGGCCAGCGCCACCGCGAGTCCGACCATGATTGCGCGCGTCACCGCGGCGCCGACGATGCCCGCCATCAGCTCGCCTTCCGAGAGCGGCGGCATCAGCACGTCGATGATCGTGCCCTGGATCTTGCCGCCGAGCAGCGTGAAGCTGGAATTGGCGAAGGCATTCTGCATCATGCCCATGACGATCAGCCCGGGCGCGACGAAGGTGGCGAAGGGCACGCCGAGCACTTCGCGGCCCGAGCGGCCCAGCGCGACCGCGAAGATCACCAGAAACAGCAGCGTGGTGACGGCCGGCGCCCACACAGTCTGCGTCTGCACCTTGAGAAATCGCCGAACCTCCTTCATATAGAGGCTCCACAAACCGATGCGGTTGATCCCGTCGAACACGGGCACGCCGCGCGGCGGAAACCGGCTCATGTCGCCGGCATTTTCGTCAACGGGGATCGAGCCTGTTTCGAGGGGCGAACCGGCGGGTGTGCGGGCTTGATCGGCCATTGTGGCGCGACTAGTGCTCCGCGCCGTCGCTGGCAAGTCGCGCCCCGATAGATTTTATTGCGAATGGAAACCGAATGAGCTGGACCGACGAACGGATCGCCACGCTGAAGAAGATGTGGGAAGGCGGCGCCACCGCCAGCCAGATCGCCGACGAACTCGGCGGCGTGAGCCGCAATGCGGTGATCGGCAAGGCGCACCGCCTCGGCCTCAAGTCGCGCCCGTCGCCGGTGAAGGCGAACGAGCCGAAGAAGGTGGAGAAGAAGGCGGCTGCCCCTTCGCCCGCTCCGCGCAAGCCTGCGCCGCGCCCCGCAGCGGCCAAGGCGCCCGAGCCTGCAGCGCCGCCCGCACCGCCGCGCCAGACGGGCGGCGGAGAGCGCGCGTCTGCCGCGCCGTCTTCGTCGCAGCCGCTGCCGAACCCGAGTTCCAACCTGCCCAAGATCGTTTCGGTCGGCCCCGGCGGCTTCCTGCGCCAGGGCCCCGGCGACCAGCAGGCGCCGATCCCGCCGGCCCCGCCGCGCCGCCTGGTGCCGGCCAAGCCGAGCCCGGAGATTGCCGACAAGACCAGCCTGCTCGACCTGAACGACAAGGTCTGCCGCTGGCCGATGGGCCATCCGGGCGAGCCGGACTTCCACTTCTGCGGCGGTCCGGTGAACCCGGGCTTCCCCTATTGCGTCGAGCATTGCGGCCGGGCTTACCAGGCGCAGCTTCCGCGCGGCGCGCGCAGACCCCCTCCCCCGCTGCCGTTCGGCGGTCCGCGCGTCCGCTGACCGGCGGCCCCGGCGCGAACGGCGCTGGCTCGAATCCGGCAAGGCGATTAGTTGCGGTCGCACATCCGACCACAAGGAGATCGCCCGATGCCGCTTTCGCTTCACGCCGCGTTCGTTCCGAGCGCCTTGCAGATGCTCGGCGCCACCCGGAAGCTCGTCGACAAGGCCGAAAACTGGTGCGGTGAGCAGGGCTGCGGCCATGACGCGCTCGTCGGCGCGCGTCTGGCGGACGACATGCTCGCCTTCGACTATCAAGTGAAGAGCGTCGCCGTGCACACGCAGGGCGCGATCGAAGGCGTGCGCGCGGGCGTATTCTCGCCCGACATGAGCCAGCCGCCGGCGACCTTCGACGCGATGCGGGCCAGGCTCGACGAGGCAGTCCACGCGCTCGAAGCGGTGCAGGAGGACGAAATGGAAGGCTGGCTAGGCCGCCCGATGCGGTTCGCGTTCGGCGAACGGGCGCTGGACTTCACCGCCGAGGAGTTCCTGCTCAGCTTCAGCCAGCCCAACTTCTATTTCCACGCGGCCACCGCCTACGACATCCTGCGGATGAAGGGCCTGCCACTGGCCAAGCGCGACTTCATGGGGAAGTTGCGGATCAACCGCGACTGAGCGGTCAGGCGCTCCGCCGCGCGAACCAGATCGTGTGGCGCGGGCCCTTGTTGTTCGGGCGGGCGCGGACGGTCCGCTCCTCCACCGTGAACCCGGCGTCCTTCAGCCGACGGGTGAAGCGCGGGTCGGGCGCCGCGGACCACACCGCCAGCACGCCGCCGGGATTGAGCGCGTCGCGCGCCCGCGTCAGCCCTCCGCGGCCGTAGAGCCGCTCGTTGCCGTCGCGAACGATGCCATCGGGGCCGTTGTCGACGTCGAGCAGGATCGCGTCGTAGCGTTCGCTCGTGCCGTCCACCGCGTCGTCGATCAGGGCAGCGACGTCGGCGATCACGACTTCGCCGCGCGGATCGGCGAGCGTTTCGCCGGTCAGCTCCGCCAGCGGCCCCTGCGCCCATTCGAGAATTTCCGGCACCACCTCGGCGACGACCACCCGGCCGCCTTCCGGCAGATGCGCGAGCGCGGCGCGGTAGGTGAACCCCATGCCATAGCCGCCGATCAGCACCCGCGGCCGGGACGCGACAAGCCGGGCGAGCGTGAGTTCCGCAAGCTGCTCTTCGGAGAACCGCATACGGGTGCCCATCAGCTCGTCCCGGCCGAGCATGATCACGAAGTCGCGGCCATGGCTGACGAGCGTCAGCGTGTCGCCTCCGGGAACGCGGGCGGTGGCGAGGGTTTCGCGCGGCAGCATCGGCGGTCTCCATAAACGGAAGGGGCCGCGATATGCTCGCGGCCCCTCTTCTTGTGCGAGCTCCCGCGAAGGCGGGAGCCTCCGGCCATCAGCAAGGCGCCAGTGGCCTGAGGTCCCCGCCTTCGCGGGGACACGGGCTACTTCAGTCCTTCAGGAAGTCGGGGACGTGGGCTTCGCCACCGCCCTCGTCGCCGCCGCGGTCACGGCCGCCACGATCGCCCCGGGAGCCGCGATCGCGGTCACGTCCGCCGCCGCCCCGGCCGCGACGATCGCCGCCGCGTCCGCCACGGCCGCCTTCGCGGTCGCCGCGCGGTTCGCGCGGAGGACGGGTATCCTCCAGCTCCTCGCCGGTTTCCTGGTCGACCACGCGCATCGACAGGCGGACTTTGCCGCGCTGATCGATCTCGAGGACCTTGACCTTCACTTCCTGACCTTCCGACACGACGTCGGTCGGCTTTTCGACCCGCTCGTTCTTCATCTCGGACACGTGGACGAGCCCGTCCTTGCCGCCCATGAAGTTCACGAACGCGCCGAAGTCGACGATGTTGACGACCTTGCCGTCGTAGATCTTGCCGACTTCCGCCTCCTCGACGATCCCGGCGATCCACTTCTTCGCCGCTTCGATCTGCGAGAGATCGCTGGACGAAATCTTGATCACGCCCTCGTCGTCGATGTCGACCTTGGCACCGGTTTCGGCGACGATCTCGCGGATCACCTTGCCGCCCGTGCCGATGACGTCGCGGATCTTCGACTTGTCGATCTGCATGGTCTCGATGCGCGGCGCGTGCTTGGACACGTCTGTGCGTGCGGAACCGAGCGCCTTGGTCATCTCGCCCAGGATGTGCGCACGGCCTTCCTTGGCCTGCGCCAGCGCCTTGGTCATGATCTCCTGCGTGATGCCGGCGACCTTGATGTCCATCTGCAGCGAGGTGATGCCCGCTTCGGTGCCGGCGACCTTGAAGTCCATGTCGCCGAGGTGATCCTCGTCGCCGAGGATGTCGCTAAGCACGGTGAACTCCTCGCCTTCGAGGATCAGGCCCATTGCGATGCCGGAGACCGGGCGTTCGATCGGAACGCCGGCGTCCATCATCGAGAGGCACCCGCCGCAGACCGTCGCCATCGAGCTCGAGCCATTGGACTCGGTGATGTCGCTGAGGATGCGGATCGTGTAGGGGAAGTCCTCGTGCTTGGGCAGGACCGGGTGCAGCGCGCGCCAGGCGAGCTTGCCGTGACCGGTCTCGCGGCGGCTGGTGAAGCCGAAGCGGCCCACTTCACCGACCGAATAGGGCGGGAAGTTATAGTGCAGCATGAAGTGGTTGTACGACAGGCCTTCGAGCCCGTCGATCATCTGCTCGGCATCCTTGGTGCCGAGCGTGGTGGTGCAGATCGCCTGCGTCTCGCCGCGAGTGAACAGCGCCGAGCCGTGGGTGCGCGGCAGCAGGCCGACCATCGCCTCGATCGGGCGGACCTGATCGACCTTGCGGCCGTCGATGCGGGTGCCTTCCTTGAGGATCGCACCGCGCACGATTTCCGCTTCGAGCTTCTTGGTCAGCTTGATCGCGGTCATCAGCTGCTGCCCGTCGAACTCGTCGGACGAGTAGTGCGCCTTCACCTTCTCGCGCGCCGCATCGATCGTGTCGCGGCGGTCTGCCTTGCTGGTCATCTTGTAGGCCTTGGCGATGTCGTCGCCGATCATCGCCTTGATCGCGGCCTTCATTTCCGAATGATCGTCGGACGCAGGCAGCTCCCACGGCTCCTTTGCGGCCTGTTCGGCCAGTTCGATGATCGCGCCGATGACCTTCTTCGATTCCTCGTGCGCGAACATCACCGCGCCGAGCATCTCTTCCTCGGTCAGCTCCTTGGCTTCGGATTCGACCATCATCACCGCGTCCTGCGTCGCGGCGACGACGAGGTCGAGGCGGCCGTCTTCCAGCGCCTTGTCCTGGCGCGGGTTGAGCACATATTCGCCATCGACGAAGCCGACGCGTGCAGCGCCGATCGGGCCCATGAAGGGCACGCCGGAAATGGTCAGTGCAGCGCTGGCCGCGACCATCGCGAGGATATCGGGCTCGGTCTCACCGTCATAGGAGAGGACCTGCGCGATGACGTTGATCTCGTTGTAGAACCCTTCCGGGAAGAGCGGCCGCACAGGGCGGTCGATCAGGCGGGAGGTGAGCGTTTCCTTCTCGGTCGCACGGCCTTCGCGCTTGAAGAAGCCGCCCGGGATGCGCCCGGCGGCGGAAAACTTTTCCTGGTAGTGGACGGTGAGCGGGAAGAAGTCCTGCCCTTCCTTGACCGACTTGGCGGCGGTGACGGCGCACAGCACCACGGTCTCGCCGTAGGTCGCCAGCACGGCGCCATCGGCCTGACGGGCAATACGCCCGGTTTCCAGAGTGAGGGTCTTTCCGCCCCACTCCAGCGATACGGTTTTCGTGTCGAACATTGATTTTCCTTCGTGAACCCGCCGTGCCCTATTGCAGGGCGGGGCCTCTGTGCCGGGGATACCGTCCCGGTCCGGTGCGGGGCCTTTCTCCGTGCCCCAAGGCCCCTCCGCCGGATTGCGAAGGAAAGCCCATTTTTCGCGAGCCCCCGCGAAGGCGGGGGCCTCAGGCAGTTGGCGGAGCGCCGGTGGCACGAGGTCCCCGCCTTCGCGGGGACTCACGAATACAAGAAACGGCCCGCAGCGGGGCCGTTTCCGAAACTCTTATTTGCGCAGACCCAGCTTCTGGATCAGACTGTTGTACCGCTCGACATCCGTCTTCTTGAGATAGGCGAGCAGGCTGCGGCGCTTGTTGACCATGGTCAGCAGGCCGCGGCGCGAGTGATTGTCCTTGTGGTGGCCCTTGAAGTGCTCGGTCAGGTTGCGAATACGCTCGGTGAGGATCGCGACCTGGACTTCCGGGCTGCCCGTGTCGTTGTTCGCGCGGGCATTGTCCTTGATGATTTCCTGCTTCTTTTCGGCAGTAACCGACATTCTTTTCACTCCGCGGTATCGGGGATGTTGAAACCCCTGACGACTTTCGCCGTCCCCGCCGTCACTTCCATCAGCGCCACCGGAACACTGCCGGCTTTCGCAAGGAGGAGCCCGTCGGGATGGGGCATTCCGGAAAGGACCCGGCCCTGTCGGACCGCCTGCGCGCTTTCCGGATCGAGTTGATGGGCCGGGATACCGTCCAGCCCAGCCTCGAGCGGCAGGAGGTGGTCTTCAAGGCGCGCGCCCTTACCGATTTCGTTGAGCTTGTCCAGCGAAATCGCCCGATCCTGCCCGAAGGGACCGGCCTTGATGCGCCTGAGATAGGTGACGTGGCCGACGGTTCCGAGGGCGCGTGCAACGTCTCTTGCCAGGCTACGGATGTACGTGCCCTTGCTGACATGCGCGACGAGCGTGACACTGTCGGCCAGTTCGAGCGGGGCTGTGGGATCGAACGGATCGGGGCGCCCGTCGCTCGTCGCGAACGACGACTCCAGCCCGGCTCCATTCCCGTCGCGTTCGCGAAGGGCATGAAGATCATGCACCGTTACCCGGCGCGTCGTCATCGCGACGTCCTCGCCCGCCCGTGCACGATCATAGGCACGCCTGCCGTCAATCTTCACCGCGGAGTAGACCGGCGGGACCTGTTCGATCTCCCCGGTGAAATGCTCCAGAACCGCCTCGATCGCAGCGATCGGTGGACGGTGATCGGAACGGGCGACAACCTCGCCTTCGGTATCTAGCGTGTCTGTCTCCTCGCCGAACTGCACGGTGAACTCGTAGACCTTGCTCGCATCGAGCATTCGCCCGGCGAGCTTGGTCGCCTCGCCCAGCGCGATCGGCAGCACGCCCTCCGCCAGCGGATCGAGCGTGCCGCCGTGACCCACCTTCATCTTAGGATAGCCACCTTCGCGCAGATTGCGCTTGACCGCGCCGACCGCCCGGGTCGAGCCGAGGCCGCGCGGCTTGTCGAGGATCAGCCAGCCGTGTGGAATATCAGCCTCCCGCGACCCAGAGCGCCAAGGCCAGATACTTCTCGCGCAGCCATTCGACCGGCGGCCAGACGACGTTCTCAATGATTCCGCTGTCGGGGAAGGCCCAGGTGATCGCGATCAGCGCGATCAGCAGGAACATGCCGATCTGCTGCAGCCGCGCGTATTGCGCCGCCATCGACCGCGGAAGCAGCCCCTCGACGATGTGCGAGCCGTCGAAAGGCGGGATCGGCAGGAGATTGAACAGCGCGAGGAAGATGTTGATGACGATGAAATAGTTGAGCCCGGTCAGCACCCATTCCACCCCGCCACTGGGCGGCAGCGTCAGCGTGGTGCCGACGAGCCCGAGCACGATGGCCCCGACACCTGCGAGGACGAGATTGGTCCCCGGACCGGCTGCCGCCACGGCCATCATGCCGTAACGCGGATTGTCGAGCCGGTTCTTGCGCACCGGCACCGGCTTGGCCCAGCCGAACACCGGCCCTCCGAACAGCGCCAGTGCGCCCGGAACGATCAGCGTGCCGATCGGATCGACATGGCGGATCGGGTTGAGCGACAGCCGCCGCTGCTCCTTCGCCGTCGGATCGCCGAGCGCCAGCGCGGTCCATCCATGAGCGACTTCGTGAAACACGATCGCGATCACCAGGCAGGGGATCAGGATCGCGGCAAGGATGAGGGTTTCCGTCATGGCGGGTAGATAGTCGTTCCCGAGCCGGAAAACATCCTGCTCATATCGGATAAAGAGGGATCAGCGGATCAGGGAGCGGAGCCGAGCGCTTCCGAGAAGTGCCGGCGGCACAGGGCGACGTAGCGATCGTTGCCGCCGATCTCGGTCTGCGCGCCGTGTCTGACGGCCGCGCCGCCGGCATCGACCCGCAGGTTCATCGTAGCCTTGCGGCCGCAGTGGCATACGGCCTTGAGCTCGATCAGCGCGTCGGCGATGCCCAGCAGCACGGCCGATCCGGGAAAGAGCTCGCCCTGGAAGTCGGTCCGCAGGCCGTAGCAGAGCACCGGGATATTCGCCTCGTCCGCCAGGCGCGCGCATTGCCAGACCTGCGCCCTGGTCAGGAACTGCGCTTCGTCGACCAGCACGCAGCCGAGCGGCTCCGCCTTGTGCGCGGACGTGACGCGCTGCCACAGGTCGGTCTCGGCGTCATAGCGCTGCGCATCGGCGCCAAGGCCGATGCGGCTCTCGATCGCCTGATGCCCTCCCCGGTCGTCGAGCGCGGCGGTCCACAGCATCGTGTGCATGCCGCGCTCGCGGTAGTTGAAATCGGCCTGCAGCAGCGTGGTCGATTTCCCCGCGTTCATGCTGGCATAGTAGAAATAGAGCTTGGCCATGTCCGCTGGCTAGGCATCCGGCGGGCGGCTGCCAATCGCAGCGCCGCGATTGCTCACAGTTCCAGCAGCCAGCTCTCGCTCAATTCCGGCTTGCCGAAATCGTCGTGGGTATGGGTCTCGATCCGGTAGCCTTCGGCGGCGTAGATCCGCCGGGCGCTTTCGAGAACTGCGTGAGTCCAGAGCACGATCCGGCGGTAGCCTGTCTCGCGCGCAAACGCCGTGCACTGCTTCACCAGCGCCTGCCCGACGCCTATCCCGCGCGCCTCCGGCTCGACGTAGAGCAGGCGGAGACGGGCGGTCTCGGTGTCGTCCTCGACGAGAAATACCGAGCCCAGCATTCGCCCCCCGCGCTCCGCAATCCAGCACTGCTCGCGCTCGGGCTTGAAGTCGCGCAGGAACGCCGCGGTGATCTCGCCGATCAGCGCCTCCATGCCGCGCCCCCAGCCATAGGTTTCGTGGTAGAGGATCGACTGCCGCGCGGTGATCAGGCCCATGTCACCGGGGCGGAACGTGCGAAGCGACCATTCGCCGGGTTTCGAGCCGAACAGCAGCGCGCCAGCCTCTTCGAGCAGCGCGGCAAGGCGGCGCGCGCCGTCCTCGCCCAGCGGCGCAATCAGGCGGGCAGTCTGCGCGGCAGTCGTCCGGTCGAGCCGGTCGTAGGCCGACTTCCCCGTGCACGTCAGCGAAAGCGGCCGCTCGCGCGCATCCTCTCCCCGCCCGCGTTCCACGAGCCCCCGTTTGAGCAGGCGGCCGACGATGCGGCTGAGATACCCGGGATCGAGCCGCAGCGCGGCGGCGATATCACGGGCCAGCGCGGGTTCCCGGTGGACGATCTCGTAAAGAACCCTCGCTTCCACCACCGACAGGCCGCTGCCCATGTAGCGCGGCCCGAGCAGCCCCATCAGTTGCGAGAAGTCGCGGTTGAACGCCCGCAGGCGCTGGACGACCCGATCGATCACAAGGGCGGAGTCGGTTTCCACGGCTACCGATTCACAGATATAGTTGCCGATGTCAAATATTGTGACCGGGTCGTGGAGGAGTGGGTTAAGCGGGGCGACAGCAACCACTGGCGATGCTAGCTCCCGCGCACGAGCAACTGTGGAGAGGAACAAGGCGTGGTGGAAGCGGCAGAAGGCCGGGTGCAGAAGGGTATTCTCGGCTGGATCGAGCGGACCGGCAACAGGCTGCCCGATCCCGTCTTCCTGTTCTTCTGGCTGATCGCCGTTCTCGTCGCAGTGTCCGTCGTCGGCAGCCTGCTCGGCTGGTCGGTACTGCATCCCACCGAAATCGACGAGGCGACGGGACAGGCGCAGGTCATAGCCGCGACCAGTCTGCTCTCGGCGGAGAACATCCAGCGCCTGTGGGTCGAAATGCCCGCGACCTTCACGCACTTCCATCCGCTGGGGTATGTCCTGGTGGTGATGCTCGGCGCCGGCGTCGCCGAGCGCGCGGGATTGTTCGGCACCGCCATGCGCGCGGGCGTGCGCAACGCGCCCAAGGTTCTGCTGACCCCGATCGTGTGTCTCGTGGGCATGATGGGCAACCTGGCCGCCGACGCGGCCTATGTCGTGCTCATCCCGCTCGCCGGGATCATCTTCCATGCCGCCGGCCGTCATCCGGTTGCGGGCATCGCGGCGGCGTTCGCCGGCGTATCCGGCGGCTTCTCGGCCAACCTGCTGCCCGGGCAGCTCGACGCCTTGCTGTTCGGGATAACGGAAGCCGCAGTCGAAACCGTGTTCGGCGACTTTACCGCCAACATCGCGGGCAACTGGTACTTCATCGCGGCGATGACGGTGATTTTCCTGCCGGTGATCTGGTACGTCACGGACCGGATGATCGAGCCGAGGCTCGGCACCTGGAATCCGGGAATGGCCGGGCGCGATGGCCTGGAGGAGCAGAGCGACCGCGCCCTGACCGACGGAGAGCGCAAGGGCCTGAAGCGTGCCGGTCTGGCCGTACTGGCTGTGGTCGCGCTCTGGCTTGCCTTTACGTTCGGCCCCGGCACGCCGCTGATCGACGAGGGCGCGACGCCGGAGGCACGGCTGACGCCGTTCTACCAGAGCCTCGTTGCCGGGTTCTTCCTGCTGTTCCTGCTGGCCGGCTGGGCCTACGGCGCGGCGGCAGGCACGATCGACGACCACCGCGGGCTGGTAAAGATGATGGCCGGCGCGATGGAGGATCTCGCCTACTATCTCGTTCTCGCTTTCGCCGCCGCGCATTTCGTCGCGATGTTCGCATGGTCGAACCTCGGACTGATCCTCGCGGTCAACGGCGCCGACTTCCTCGGCAATTCGGGCCTGCCTGCGTGGGCGCTGCTCGCGGCGATCGTCGCCGTCTCGGCGCTGCTCAATATCTTCGTCGGCTCGGCGAGCGCCAAGTGGGCGCTGCTCGCGCCGGTGCTGGTGCCGATGCTCATGTTGCTGGGCATCACTCCCGAAATGGCGACCGCCGCCTACCGCGTGGGCGACGGGGCGACCAACATCATCACCCCGCTGATGGTCTACTTCCCGCTGATCCTGATCTTCTGCCAACGCTGGCAGAAGGACTTCGGCCTCGGCAGCCTCGCCGCGACCATGCTGCCCTATTCGATCGGCTTGCTGCTGGCAGGCCTTGCGATGACGATCGGCTGGGTCATGCTCGATCTCCCGCTCGGCCCGGGCGCCGGCGTGTTCATGGACCCGCCGACGACGGTTCAGCCGACCGCCCCCGCCGTGGCGGAGTAGCCGCCTCCGATCAGTCCTCGCCCAGGTCCCTCGCCACTTTGGGATCGTTCAGCAGCCGCTCGATCCGCTCGGCTTCGTCGAAGCTCTCGTCGGGCTTGAACTGCAGCCTGGGCGCGAACTTGAGGCCGAGGCGCTTGGCGACCTCGCGCTGGAAGAACGCGGTGTTGGTGCGCAGCGCCTTGAGCACCACGTCCTCGTCCTCGCCGAGCAGCGGTTTCACGTAGGCATTGGCGTTGCGCAGGTCCGGGGTCATCCGCACTTCGGTGACGCTCACCGAATGCGCCGTCAGCACTTCGTCATGCACCTCGCCGCGCGCGAGCAATTCCGACAGGATATGCCGCACCCGTTCGCCCACCTTGAGGACGCGAACCGACTGCTGTTCGGGGGTGGAGGTGTTTCTCGCCATCATGGTCACCGGACCCACGGGCGAGAATCGAACTCGCCAAATGGCCGATAAAAATCAGCCACCTCCGCCGACCGGATCAGGGCCACAACGGTCCTTCCTTAAAGCGTCCGCTCGCGCTCCTCAACTTCGAACACCTCGAGGTGGTCGCCCGGCTTGATGTCGTTCGTGTCGCTGAGCACCACGCCGCATTCCAGACCGGCGCGGACTTCGTCCACGTCGTCCTTGAAGCGCCGCAGCGAGGCGATCGTAGTGGCCGAGACGATGACGTCCTCGCGCGTGAGGCGCGCGTGGAGGCCCTTGCGGATGACGCCTTCGAGCACGAGGAGGCCGGCGGCCTTGTCCTTCTTGCCCGCGGGGAACACCTGCTTGACCTCGGCACGGCCGACCACATGCTCGATCCGCTCGGGTCCGAGCTCGCCCGCCATCTCCTTCGCGATCTCCTCGGTCAGGTGATAGATGACGTCGTAGTACATCATCCGCACTTTCTCGCGCTCGACGAGCTGGCGCGCCTTGGCATTCGGACGCACGTTGAAGCCGAGGATCGGCGCCTTCGAGGCGGCCGCGAGTTGCACGTCGCTTTCGGTGATCGCGCCCACGCCCGCGTGAAGCACGCGGACCTTGATGAGATCGTTCGAGAGGTTGTGCAGCGCCGAGTTGATTGCCTCCACACTGCCCTGCACGTCCGCCTTCACCACCACCGGGAATTCGATGACGTTCGACTGGAGATTGCTGAACATCGTGTCGAAGTTTGTCGGCGCCAGCGCGGTGCGCTTGGCGGTCGCCTTCTCCTGACGGTATTGGGCGACCTCGCGGGCACGCTGCTCGTTCTCGACCACGGTCAGCTGGTCGCCCGCCATGGGCACGCCGCCGAGGCCGAGGACCTCGACCGGCATCGAGGGACCGGCTTCCTTGATCTGCTTGCCCTGGTCGTCCACCAGCGCCCGCACGCGCCCGCTCTCGGTGCCGACGACGAAAGTGTCGCCACGCTTGAGCGTTCCGCGCGTAACGAGCACTGTCGCGACCGGGCCGCGGCCCTTGTCGAGCTGCGCCTCGATCACCGTCGCCTCAGCCGCGCGGTCGGGGTTCGCCTTGAGCTCCAGCAGCTCCGCCTGAAGCGCGATCTTCTCGAGGAGGTCGTCGAGACCGGTTCTCTTCAGGGCCGAGATTTCGACATCCTGCACATCACCCGACATCTCCTCCACGATCACCTCGTGTTCGAGAAGGCGCTCGCGGATCCGCTGGGGATTGGCGTCTTCCTTGTCGACCTTGTTGATCGCGACGATCATCGGCACGCCAGCGGCCTTGGTATGGTTGATGGCCTCGATGGTCTGCGGCATGATCCCATCGTCTGCGGCGACCACGAGCACGACGATATCGGTCACGTTCGCACCGCGCGCGCGCATTTCGGTGAACGCGGCGTGACCCGGCGTATCGAGGAAGGTGATCCTGTCGCCGCTCTTGGTCTTTACCTGATAGCTGCCGATGTGCTGCGTGATGCCGCCGGCCTCGCCCTTCACCACGTTCGTGCCACGCAGCGCGTCGAGCAGCGAGGTCTTGCCGTGATCGACGTGGCCCATGATCGTGACCACCGGCGGACGCGGCTTGAGCGCTTCTTCGGGATCGACGTCCACCGTGGTGTCGATGTCGACGTCGCTCTCGCTGACACGCTTGATGTTGTGGCCAAATTCCTCGACCAGCAGTTCGGCCGTGTCCTGGTCGATCGTCTGATTGACGGTGACCATCATGCCCATGTTGAATAGCGCCTTCACCAGGTCGGCGCCCTTCTCCGCCATGCGGTTGGCAAGTTCCTGGACGGTAATCGCCTCGGGCACGACGACGTCGCGCACCTGCTTCTCACGCGGTTTGGACGGCCCGCCGTGGAGGCGACGTTCCTTCTCGCGCGCACGCTTGAGCGCGGCGAGCGAACGCGCACGGCGCCCCTCGTCTTCGTTGAGCGCCTTGGTGACGGTCAGCTTGCCCGAACGGCGCTTGTCCGTCCGCTCAGCGGCGCCGCCGCCGCGCTTCTCTTCCTTCTTCTTCTTTTCGGGCTTCTTCGGCTCCGGCCGCGCCACGGGCGTAAAGCGACGCGGCGCAGGGGCCGCCGCGCCTGCCGTGGGTGCAGTCTTGGCCTTGGTCTCGACCGCAACTTCAGCGGCCGGTTCTGCCTCTTCCGGTTCCGGAGCGGCGGCCTCCTCGGCAGCGCGCTTCTCCGCCTCTTCGGCGGCCTTGCGGTTCTCCTCGGCCCGGCGCTTCTCGTCCTCGGCGGCCTGGCGGGCAGCTTCCTCCTCGCGGCGGCGCGCCTCTTCGGCGAGGCGCAGACGCTCTTCCTCGGCCTCGCGCTGAAGGCGCGCGACGCGTTCCTGCGGGGTCTCGCCCGCAGGCGCCTTCTTCGGCGCGGGCTTCTTCGCGACTGGCTCCGGCGCCGGCGGCGGCGGAGGCGGTGGCGGCGGAGGGGGGGGAGGCGGCGCCGCTTCGCCCGGCTTGACGAGCTTGCGGCGGCGCTTCACCTCGACCGCAACCTTGTTGGTGCGGCCGTGGCTGAAGGTCTGCTTGACCTCGCCCGCGTCCACCGACCTTTTCAGGCCGAGCGGTTTGCGGGGGCGCTGGTTGTCACTATCGCTCATAAAACTCGTCAATCCTTCAAATCAATCAGCTTGTCCCCGGTCGGGACCGGGGATCGCGGCGAACCGGAGGCCGGTTCACCGTCATCGTCGGCAGCCGCAAGGCCCCTGAAATGCAGCAGGCGCGCGAGGATCGCTCGGATCCGCTCGGCCGCAGCATCACCGGCCAGCGCCAAGTGGACGACATTGTCGCGGCCCAATGCCACAGACAGCGCCGCCCGGTCCAGTGGCAAGCGGATGCCCCTCTCGCCGGTCCCTTCGGCCTCGCGCCCGACACGCCAGGCCTGGTCGAGCTTCCTCGTCCCGTCCTCGCTTGCATCGGCGGCGTGAAGCAGCAGAGCCACGCGCCCGCTGCGCGCGTGCTCGGCGATCCGGTCGGACCCCAAGATAAGCTTTCCGGCGCGCATTTCGAGTCCCAGCCGGTCGAGCAGCACGCGCACCAGCGCATCGTCGACCTTCTGCGGCAAGTCCTCCGGCACCGTCAGCGGCGCGCCCTTGAACGCGCGTGACAGCGCTCCGCGCAGCCGGCCTTTCGCCATTGCCTCTTCCAGTACGCCGCGGGTGACGCCGATCCAGGCGCCCCGGCCGGGAGCCTTGGCGAGCGGATCGGGCAGCACCAGACCGTCAGGCGAGATCGCCAGCCGGATCAACGCGTCACGCGCGCCATGCTCCCCGGAGAGGATGCATCGCCGCTCTGGCGCGGATTTCCCCGCGCCGGCGGCGTCAGCGATGTCGGACGTCAGGCGCTCATTGTTCGGAGTCCGCATCGGCGGCCTCCTCGGTGACGGCTTCCTCGGCGGCGGGCGCCGGAGCCGGTTCCTCATCTTCAAACCAGTGCGCACGCGCGGCCATGATGATCTCGTTGCCCTGCTCTTCGCTCAGGCCGTATTCGCCAAGCACGCCGCCCTTGTCCTGCTCGCGGGCCGCGGGGCGCCGGGTCGGCGGACCATCGGCGTTGTTGCGGCGGCGTGGGGCTTCGCGCTTCTTGGCGATCAGCTCGTCGGTGGCGAGGTCGGCCAGGTCGTCGAGCGTCTTGATGCCGGCTTTGCCCAGCGTGACCAGCATCTGCTCGGTCAGGTGCGGGATTTCGGCCAGGGCATCGTCGACGCCGAGTTCGCGGCGCTCGGTGCGCGCCGCTTCCTCGTGCCGCTCGATCGCTTCGAGCGCGCGGCTCTGCAGCTCTTCGGCGAGCTCCTCGTCGAAGCCTTCGATCGAGGCCAGCTCGTCGAGCTCAACATAGGCCACTTCGTCGAGCTCGGCGAAGCCTTCGGCGACGAGAAGCTGCGACAGCGTCTCGTCGACGTCGAGCTCTTCCTCGAACATCTTGGAGCGTTCGGCGAATTCCTTCTGCCGCTTCTCGCTCGCCTCTTCCTCGGTCATGATGTCGATCTGATGACCGGTGAGCTGGCTGGCGAGGCGCACGTTCTGGCCGCGGCGGCCGATTGCGAGGCTGAGCTGGTCGTCGGGCACGACGACTTCGATCCGCCCCTCGTCCTCGTCGAGCACGACGCGGCTGACCGTGGCGGGCTGGAGCGCGTTGACCACGAACGTCGCCGTGTCCTCACTCCAGGGAATGATGTCGATCTTCTCGCCCTGCAGTTCCTGCACCACGGCCTGGACGCGGCTGCCCTTCATGCCGACGCAGGCGCCGACCGGGTCGATCGAGCTGTCGCGGCTGATCACGCCGATCTTGGCACGGCTGCCGGGATCGCGGGCAGCGGCCTTGATCTCGATGATGCCGTCGTAGATCTCGGGCACTTCCTGCGCGAACAGCTTCTTCATGAACTCGGGATGCGCGCGGCTGAGGAAGATCTGCTGCCCGCGGTTGTTGCGCTCCACCTTGGTGATCAGCGCGCGCACGCGCTCGCCGACGCGGGCGGCCTCGCGCGGGATCTGCTGGTCGCGGCGGATGACACCCTCGGCGCGGCCGAGGTTGACGATCACGTGGCCGAATTCGACCGACTTGATCACGCCGGTGATCACTTCGCCCGCGCGGTCCTTGAATTCCTCGTACTGGCGCTCGCGCTCCGCGTCGCGGACCTTCTGGAAGATCACCTGCTTGGCGCTCTGCGCGTCGATGCGGCCGAGGTCGACCGGCGGCAGCGGATCGACGATGAAGTCACCCAGCTTCGCCTCGGCGTCGAGCTTCTTCGCCGCCTCGAGATCGATCTGCTTGAAGTAGTCCTCGACCTCCTCGACCACTTCGACCACGCGCCACAGGCGCAAGTCGCCGGTCTGCGGGTCGAGCTTGGCGCGAATGTCGTTCTCGGCGCCGTAGCGGTTGCGTGCGCTCTTCTGGATCGCCTCTTCCATCGCCTCGATGACGATCGCCTTGTCGATCATCTTCTCGGAGGCGACTGCATTCGCAATCGCGAGCAGCTCGGCCTTGTTGGCGGAAATTGCACTGGCCATCAGTCGTCAGCCTTCTCTTCTGTGACTTCGTCGATTTCTTCGGCACCGCCAATCACTTCGTCAGCTCCGGCAGCGTCGAGCGGTCTGGTCGCGGCGATAAGCTCGTCGGTCAGGACGAGCTTCGCCGAATGGATTGCATCGAGCGGCACCGCGATGCGTCCCGCCTTGCGGTCTTCGATCACGGCCTTGCCGTCCTCGAAACCGCCGAGCGGCCCGCGCAGGTTGCGCAGCCCGTCGATCTTCTCGGCAAGCGCGAACTTGGCCTCGTGCCCCACCCAGTTCTCGAAATCCTTGGGCCGGGTGAGCGGCCGGTCGATCCCGGGGGAGCTGACTTCGAGGTGGTAGGCGCCTTCGACCAGCACCGTGCCCTGTTCCTCGAGCTCATCGATCCGGTCGGAGATGCGGCGAGAGAGCGCGGCGCACTGGTCGAGCACGAGTTGCCCGGTGGCCGGATCCTCTGCCATGACCTGCAGCGCCTGCCCGCCGTCTCCGGCTTCCGAGGCGATCATCTTCACGCGCACGAGATCGAAGCCGAGCGCTTTCGCTTCGGGCTCGATAATCTCGGTCAGGCGCGCCAGATCGGCCATTCGGTCTCCATGTCTACACGACGGATGCGACAGGCAGGTTGCTCAACGGCGCCTTGGCCGGCCCCTTGCGGCGCCAGCCCCTCCAGTGTCGCGACAATGTCGGGATTGATGGGCAGATAGACTCGGCCCGCACCATTTGCAACTGCATTCGACTCACCGCTCCGGCCGGGCGCCGCTTCCATTTGACACCGGACCGCCAAGGTGACAGCTTCGCGCGATGACGAGGGCGTACTTTCGACATCACGGGGGACAGCTTCTCGCGGGCATCTAGCCCCGGGTCCGGTGCGCGCACGCCCCGTTCCCGGGGCGAGCAGTCCGCCTTCTGACGCGCCAACGCGCGTTTTTTCGCACCTTCCTCGAAAGATTCGATCCATGAACGTCCAGCAGGCAGCGCAGCGGCCTCCCATCACTCTCGTCGAAAGCGAAGCCGATGCGCTCGCCGATCTCGCCTTCGGCATCCGCACCCGCCATCCCAACGTCAGCCGCATGCTGCTGGAGGAGATCGATCGGGCCGAGACCCTGCCCGCCGAAGAGGTGCCCGGCGACGTGGTGACCATGGGATCGACGGTCGAGTTCGTCGTCGAGAAGACGGGCGAACGGCGAACGGTCACGCTCGTCTACCCGAAGGATGCGGATATCGCCGAAGGACGGCTTTCGATTCTCGCCCCCGTCGGCGCCGGGCTGATCGGCCTGCGCGTGGGGCAGTCGATAAGCTGGCCGGACCGCAGCGGCGAGGAACGGTTGCTGACGATCGAGAACGTCAGCCGACCGGGCTAAGCGCCGCCGGGCCCGGGCCCGCTTAATCCGCGTCGTTCCGCTCGGCTAGGCCATGCTTCCTGATGCAATGGCGCAGCTGATCGTAGGTCAGGCCGAGCGCCCTCGCCGTCTGGCGCTGGTTCCAGCGGTGCCTGCCCAGCGCATGTTCGACGATCCGCCGTTCGTGCGCCTCGACCTCGGCGCGCAGGTCGTCGATCGCATCGAGATCCTGCGTGGGCGCGGCAGGCGAGCCGGAGGTGCCTTGCCCGGCCCCGCGCTCGGCCCGGCGGGTGGCGGGCTCGTACGGCTTCCACGGCGAATCGAACGGATCGAACTGCACGTGACCGATCGGATCGCGCCAGCTGTCCCAGCGATAGACCGCCCGCTCGACCACGTTGCGCAGCTCGCGCACGTTGCCGGGCCAGGAATGCTCCTCGAGCTGGCGGGCGACGTGGTCGGCGAAGCCGGGCCAGCCTTCCCAGTGCAGTTCCGCGGCCATGCGGCGGCCGAAGTGCTCGGCGAGCACCTCGACGTCGCCCTCGCGCACGCGCAGCGGCGGCAGCGTGATGACTTCGAAGCTCAGCCGGTCGAGCAGGTCGGCGCGGAACTGCCCGCGTTCGGCAAGCGCCGGCAGATCGTCATTGGTCGCGGCGACGATCCGCACGTCGACCCGGATCGGGCGGCTCGATCCGATGCGCGTCACCTCGCCGTATTCGACCGCGCGCAGCAGCCGCTCCTGCGCCGCCATCGACAGCGTGCCCAGTTCATCGAGGAAAAGCGTCCCTTTGTCGGCTTCCTCGAACCTTCCCGCGCGCGCTCTGGTAGCACCGGTGAACGCTCCGGCCTCGTGGCCGAACAGCTCCGCCTCGATCAGTGTTTCGGGCAGCGCGGCGCAGTTCATGATCACGAGCGGCTCGTCCCAGCGGGTCGAGAGGCGGTGGAGGCGCTCGGCGATCAGTTCCTTGCCGGTCCCCCGCTCCCCGATCACCAGCACGGGGCGGCGCATCGGAGCTGCGCGGCTCGCGCGCTCCACCGCGTCGAGAAAGGCGCTCGATTGGCCGATGAACTGGTTTTCACGATCCATGGCCAATCTATAGTGAAATTCGCCGATAGTTGGCAACACAAACCAACACGAGGTTCAGCAGCACTTAGCAAGCAGCTGAAATCTGGCATTTTTTATGTTTTGGCACACCCCTTGCTCAAAGGAGGGCGTAATCGAGTTCCGGGAGGACCCACACCATGTACGACCGCCGCTTCTTTCAGACCAAGCTGGGACAGGCCGCCATCGCCAGCGTCGCCGCGATGGCCCTGTTCGTGGCGCTGAGCGGCCAGATGCATGCCACCCCGGCCATGGCCGCGACGGTCGCCTGCCAACAGGTCGAGCTGGCGTGACCAAGCCGACCGATCTCGACCCCCTTGGGCCGGAGCGCGAGCCCCCCCAGTCCCGCGGCGCAGGAAAACGCGCCGACGGCGCTCCGGCCCATCGCCGCCCCTCGCGACTCGACGAGGAAGTCGAGCGCCTGCGCACCAGCCCCACCCCGACACAGGGAAGGCCGACGCAGGGCAAGTCGCATGCGCGGGCCGGCGGCGGCTGGTCGAGCGAGTTCAATTTCAACGGAGTGCCCCTGATGGGAATTTTCAGCCGTACCCGCGACATCATCGCCGCGAACTTCAACGACATGCTCGACAAGGCCGACGACCCGGCCAAGATGATCCGCATGATCATCCTCGAGATGGAGGAGACGCTGGTCGAGGTCCGCGCGAGCGCCGCGCGCACCATTGCCGACCAGAAGGAGATGCATCGCCATACGGTCAAGCTCGACCGGCTCCAGGCCGACTGGGGCGAGAAGGCCCAGCTTGCGCTCAGCAAGGATCGCGAGGACCTCGCCCGCGCCGCGCTGGTTGAGAAGAAGAAGGCCGCCGACATGGGCGAGCAGCTCAAGCAGGAAATCGCGGTGCTCGACGACGCGCTGCGCGCCTACGAGCAGGACATCGCCAAGCTGCAGCAGCGCCTGCGCGAGGCCCGCAGCCGCCAGACCGCGATCGCCGCACGCCTCGAAAGCGCCGAGAACCGGGTCAAGCTGCGCACGCTGATGAGTACCGAGCGTACCGACGAGGCGCTGGCGCGCTTCGACCAACTCGAACGCCGCGTCGATTACGCCGAAGGGCGCGCCGACGCACTCTCGCTGTCCGACGGCAGCGGCCAGCTCTCGCTGGCCGACGAAATCGCCTCGCTCGAGGACTCGGACCGGGTCGATGAGGAACTGGAAGCGATGAAGCGGGCGCTCGGCAAGGGCGACGCCGCAAACAAGGGGGACTGATCCATGGAAGGAGTACTGGCAATCGTCGCGATCTTCATCGCGCTTCCGTGGATCATTTTCCACTACGTCACGAAGTGGAAAACCTCTGCCACGATCACCACCGACGACGAGGCCCTGCTCGAAGAGCTCTACAGCCTCGCCAAGCGGCTCGACGAGCGGATGGACACGGTCGAGCGGCTGGTGGCTTCCGACCACCCGGACTTCAAGCCCGCGCGGCTGATGCACGACCGCGAGATCGACAACGAAAAGCTGCGCGAGCTCGACCGTATGCTCGCCGAGAAGAAGGGAGCCCACCAGTGAACAGCCCGCGCACCACGCTTTACCGCGACAAGCACAACGCCAAGCTGATGGGCGTCTGCGCCGGGATCGCCGACTATACCGGGGTCAACGCGCTCTGGATCCGGCTCGGGTTCATCGGGCTGACCTTCGTGGCCGGCGGCGGCACCATACCGTTCTACTTCATCGCCGGCCTGCTGCTGAACAAGAAGCCGCCGCACCTCTACGTCGACCGGGAGGAACAGCAATACTGGCAACGCGTACGGCAGAGCCCGAAGCGCACCGCGCGCGAGATCCGCGCCCGGATGCGCGACATCGACCGCCGCCTGGCCGAAGTCGAGACTTACTACGTTTCGAGCAACCCACGCCTGACCGCCGAGATCGAGCGGCTGCGCTGAGAGCATTTCAGGGAGAAGCACGATGGACCCCGCAACCATCGGCGTAATGATCCCGATCGTCGCACTGATGATCCCGATCGTCGCCATCTGGACCAGACATCAGCAGAAGCTGGCGGAAATGAATGTCAAGTCCACCGCCGAAGCCACCGCGGAGAAAGCCGCGCAATACGCAAGCCACATCACCGACCTGGAAGATCGCGTGCGTGTCCTCGAACGGATCATCACCGATCGCGGCTACGACATCGCAACCCAGATCGAGGCCCTGCGCGACCAGCGCCGGGTGGAAGGCGAAGGCGCCGGCGTTCCGCTCGACACCGCTCGCAAGGAGCGCGTGTGATGGACTGGGGCGGCCCCGCATTCGTCATCGCGATCATCGCCGTCAGTACCGGCGGCTGGCTGATCAACAACTGGATACGAGCCAAGCACGGCTACTCGCTCGAGAACGAATGGGGCGGCATGACCGAGCCAACGGACAGCGCCGAAACCAAGCGCCTTCGCGAAGAGAACCGCGCGCTGCACGACAAGCTCGACGCGATGCAGGACCGCATGATCGTGCTCGAAAAGATCGTTACCGATCGCGGCTACTCGCTCCGCGAGGAGATCGAGGCGCTGCGCGAACGGCCCAGACCCGACGACGCGGGCGTTCCGCTCAATGTCCAGCGCGAGGAGCGCTTCTGATGGAATTCGCCGACATTCTCCCCTACCTCGGGTGGATCATCCTTGCCGCCTTCATCCTCGGCGCGGCAGGCATTCTCGCCTCCGTCCACACCACGCGGATGAAGATCAAGAACGGTTATCCGCTCGAAGGAATGTGGGGCCAGTCGCTCAAGCCCAGCACCGACGGTCAGGCGGCCGAGCGCATCAGGCTCCTCACCCAGGAAAACGCCGAACTGCGGGCCGAGATCGGATCGCTAAAGGACCGCATGAGCAGCGTCGAGAAGATCGTTACCGACAGCGGCTATCACCTGACCCACGAGATCGACCGGCTGCGTCAAGACAAGGACAAGGTGCAATGAGCTTCTGGACGGCAATGGTCGTGATCGTGGCCATCTGGGGATTCGTGCAAATCGTCACCTCGCGCCGCGACCAGCGCCGGTGGAAGCGGCGCAGAAGCGCGGACGGCGACGCAATTGCCGCCTCGCCGCCGGACCCCGAAGCCCGGCGCGAGATCGAGGAACTGCGCGAACGGATCAAGGTGCTCGAACAGATCACCGTGGACGGGCGCGAGGCGAAGGCGATCGCCGACGAGATCGAACGACTGAGAGACAAGTAGAGCGGCCGAGCGATCGGGCACGCAGGGAAAGGAGCATTGCACATGAGCGAACAGATCATCCTCGCCGCCGCAGCGCTCGTCGCCATCGGCATCGTTGCGCTCGCCGCCCTGCGCGGCTGGCAGGGCTGGCTGACTCTCAAGGAGCGCGAGCTCGACCGGGTCGGGGCGCGGCCCGTGCGCGAGATCGAGGGTGGTGCGCAAATGGGCGGCGCACGGATCGAGATTGCCGATCTGAAAGAACGCATCCGCAGGCTCGAAGCGATCGCCAGCGGAGTGGACCTGTAGGCCATCGAACGAAGTCAGCGAAGCTGAGGTAAAATCGCCGTCACCCCAGCGAAAGCTGGGGTCGCTCTCAGTATGCTTCGCCTTGCGGCCAGCGATCCCAGCTTTCGCTGGGATGACGGAGAAAACGGGAGTCCACTCCCCTCCCCCAACAACGCTCCGCTGCCAGGGCTTTCGTTTTCGCCCTCGCCCCCCTAACTGCCCCGTCATGCGCACCCTCGACGACATCCGCGAAGAATACGAGTTCCTCGAAGGGGACGAACGCTATCGCCTGCTGATCGAGCTGGGCCGCGAACTCGACCCCATGCCCGACGCGCTCAAGACCGACGCCACGCTGGTGCGCGGCTGCTCCGCCGCGGTCTGGGTCTACCCCACAAGCGATGCGGGACGCCTGCACTTCCTCGCCGACAGCAATGCCGCGATCACCAAGGGGATCGTCGCGCTGGTGATTGCCGCGGTGCAGGACAAGCCGGCAGACGAAGTCGCCGCAATGGACGTCACGGCGGCGCTCGCGCCGTTCGATCTCAAGAACCAGCTCAGCTCGAACCGCACGCAGGGCGTGCCCAACATGATCGCGCTGGTGAAGGATCACGCCGCGCGGATCGCGGCCGGCTGACATGCGCCGCCTCTTCCTGGCGGGCGGCGTCCTCGCGGTCGGGCTCGGGGCGGTCGGCGCGTTCCTGCCGATCATGCCCACGGTGCCGTTCCTGCTGCTGGCGGTCTATTGCTTCGCGCGCAGCAATCCCGAGTGGGAGCAGCGCATCCTCGACCATCCGCACTGGGGCCCACAAGTGCGCGACTGGCGCGAACGGCGCGCGATATCCCGCCGGGCGAAGACGATGGCGATCGGCGCGATGACGGTCGGCGCGGTGTTCACCTGGTACACGCTCGGCCATCCCTGGTACTGGATCTCGATCGCGGTCCTCGTCATCGCGGGCGGCTGGATCGCCACCCGCAACGAATAAAGCGGCGGCGCGGCGCACCCGGGCGGATTAAACCGCGGCCGCCATCCGTTGTCCGATCGGAACCTGTTCTGCCGATCGGAGACGATGATCTTGCCTAACCTTCGCGCTTGCCTGCTGCCCCTCCCCTTGCTCCTCCTCGCCGCGCCGCTCCCCGCACAGCAGCGCGAGGAGGTGAAACCCGAGGCCAGTTCCGAAGGGGGCAACACCGCGGTGGAATTCTTCACCGGCGCGGAATTCCAGGAGATCGAGCTGAACGACGGGCGCAAGGTCGAGAAGTTCTCGATTCCCATCGCCGCACAAGTGACGGCCGGGCGCGTGCGCGTTACCGCGCAGGTCCCCTACATGCGCGTCAAGGCGCCGGGAGACGTGGTGGTGCCAAGCGGTCCGCTCGGCCTCCCCATCCTCGCCGACCCGGCCGGACCGCCCGAAGTCAGCACGCGCGAGGGGATCGGCGACGTGCGGGTCGATGCGGCCTACCAGCTTCCGATCCGCGGCCTGAACGCCTCGCTGAACGGCGGGATGAAGCTTCCGACCGCCTCGACCGAGAAGGGCCTCGGCACCGGCAAGACCGATTACCGGGTCGGCGCCGATCTTTCCAAGACGGTCGGAGCGGTGACGCCGTTCGCGGGGATGAGCTATACCAAAGTCGGCGATCCGGCCGAATACGATCTGGAGGACACGCTTGCCGGCCATGCCGGCGCCGCGGTTCGCCTCGGCAGGTCGGCCTCGGCTCACTTGGGCTACAGCTACGAGGAGAACGCCAGCGGACTGGTGGACGATCAGCAGCGGGTCTTCGGCGGGGTCAACACCGCGCTGGGGAGCGGGCTGTCGCTCGGCGTATACGGTTCCGCGGGGGTGAATGGTCCGACGGACATCGGCGCTGGCGTCAGCCTCGGCGTGCGGCTGGACTGAGGCTCAGGCCCGGGCGCTCTCGCGCAGCGCCGCCCGCCCAGCCTCGCGCTGGCGTTTCAGCTCCGCCTTCAGCCTGACCGGATCGCGGGCGAAGACGAAGCCGAAGCTGACCCCGCCCTCCTTGCCGACGGTCGCGTGGTGGAGCTTGTGCGCCTGGACCAGCCGCCGGGCATAGCCGCGCTTCGGCACCCACCGGAAATAGCGCTGGTGGACCAGCCCGTCGTGCACCAGCGTGTAGATCACGCCGTAGATCAGCACGCCCAGCCCGATCCACGTGCCCGGCCACCACGCGCCCTTGCCCATGACCATCGGGCTGCCGAGCGCGAACATCGCGATGCTCAGCGCCGCGCCAACGAGGGCAAAGCGGTCGTTCTTCTCCAGCACCTTGCCGTGCGGCTCGTGATGATCGCGGTGCCAGGCCCAGCCGAACCCGTGCATGACGTACTTGTGGCTCGCCCAGGCGACCCCCTCCATCGCGACCACGGTCGCGAGGACGATCAGGGTTGGGACGATCAGGGCAGGCACGATCACGCTCATGACGAGCGCGGTTATATCCTAGTCGTCCTTGGGAAAGAAGAACCGCGAGATGTCCTCGCCGATCCGCGCCGGGCGCAGGGTCTCGGCGTCGATGCAGCACCAGCTCGATTTCACTTCGGCCAGCACTTCCTCCCCGCGGTGGATCACGGTGGAGTAGAACGCCCGCGCGCCCTTGATGCTTTCCAGCACGGTGCGCGCGATCACGTCGTCCTCGAGGAAGGCGGGCTTGCGGTAGGTGATCTCGTGCTTGAGCGCGACCCAGGCCTTGCTCGCCACCTCGTCCGACGGGGCGAGCTTGCGCCAGTGCGCGAGCACCGCGTCCTGCACCCAGCCGAGATAGCGCGCGTTGTTCACGTGCCCCATGAAATCGATATCGGCGGGCTGGACCTTGATCGGAAATGCGAATGACCTTGCTGACATGGGTGTAAGCTATCAGATTTCCGTTGCAATTGCATTGCAAATCTCAGGGTAAAACGCCGCGCGCGCCACGGCGATCCTTGAGCGCGCTCAAGTTTTCCCATCTTGTCGGGCGCCAGATGCGGGCATAGCCCGGCAATCATGCCCAACGCCCCCCGCACGCTCTATGAAAAGATCTGGGACGCGCACGTCGTCGAGACCCGCGACGACGGCACCAGCCTGATCTTCATCGACCGCCACCTGGTCCACGAAGTCACCAGCCCGCAGGCATTCGAGGCGCTGCGCACCACCGGCCGCACCGTCCGCCGCCCGGACCTCACGCTCGCCGTGCCCGACCACAACCTGCCGACCACGGCGCGGCTCGACGCGGCCGGCAACGCGATCCCGATCGCCGACCCGCAGAGCGCCGCCCAGCTCGCCGCACTCGAGCGCAACGCGCCCGATTTCGGCATCCGTTACATCGGCGCGACCGCACCTGAGCAGGGCATCGTCCACGTCGTCGGGCCCGAGCAGGGCTTCTCCCTCCCCGGCGCGACGATCGTCTGCGGCGACAGCCACACCGCCGCGCACGGCGGGATCGGCGCGCTCGCCTTCGGCATCGGCACCAGCGAGGTTGAGCACGTGCTCGCCACGCAGACCCTGCTGCTCACGCGCTCGAAGACGATGGAGGTCCGCGTCGAGGGCGATCTCGGCCCCGGGATCACCCCCAAGGACCTGATCCTGCACGTGATCGGCGTGATCGGCACCGCCGGCGGCACCGGCCACGTGATCGAATACCGCGGCCGCGTGTTCGAGCAGATGAGCGTCGAAGGCCGCCTCACCGTCTGCAACATGAGCATCGAGGGCGGCGCTCGCGCCGGCCTGATCGCGCCGGACGATGTCACCTTCGAATACCTGAAAGGCCGCCCCTATGCCCCCAAGGGCGAGGAGTGGGACCGCGCCGTCGCCTGGTGGCGCACGCTGCGGACCGACGAGGGCGCCGTGTTCGACAAATCGGTGGTGATCGACGCCCGCGAAGTCGCGCCGACCGTCACCTGGGGCACCAGCCCGGAGGATGTGGCCCCGATCGGCGGCACCATCCCCGCCCCGGAAAGCTTTGCCGCCCCCTCCAAGCAGGAAGCCGCGCGCAAGAGCCTGGCCTATATGGGCCTCGAGCCCGGCCAGCGCCTCGCCGACGTGGCGATCGAGAACGTCTTCATCGGCAGCTGCACCAACAGCCGGATCGAGGACTTGCGCGCCGCCGCCGCGGTCCTGCGCGGCCGGCACAAGGCCGAGGGCGTGCGGTGGGCGATCGTCGTCCCGGGATCGGGGCTGGTAAAGCACCAGGCCGAGGCCGAGGGGCTGGACACGGTCTTCACCGACGCCGGCTTCGAATGGCGCGAGCCGGGCTGCTCAGCCTGCCTCGCGATGAACCCGGACAAGGTCCCGGCGGGCGAGCGCTGCGCCTCGACCAGCAACCGCAACTTCGTCGGCCGGCAGGGCCCCGGTGCCCGCACCCACCTGATGAGCCCCGCCATGGCCGCCGCCGCCGCGGTAACCGGCCGCCTGACGGACGTGCGCGAGCTGACGTGATCGGGCACTGCCTCTGCCGCCGCGTGCGGATCGAAATACCCGGCACGCCGGACGGGATCGGCATCTGCAATTGCCGCCTGTGCCGCAGTTCGGGCGCGGCATGGGGCTATTTCGATCCGGCCGAGGTGAAGGTCGACGGCGACGTCGCAGGCTATTCGCGCGAGGACCTCGACGACCCCTGGCTCGTGCTCCATTTCTGCCCGCGCTGCGGCGCGACCACGCACTATACCGCCAGCGGCGCGCACCCGCTGGACCGTATCGGCGTCAACACGCGCCTGTTCGTGCAGGACGAGCTGGACGGCGTCGCGGTGAGCTATCAGGACGGCCGCTGCGTATTCGACGAGGATGACGAGTTCATCGAGACGGGCACCGGTCACATCGGCGACGGCAAGGCCTTCTGACGCTTGACCCCAGCGCCCTGCACGCCACAACCAGGGGCAGGGAGAAACAAGCCGATGAAACGCATTCTGGCCGTCGCACTCGCCTGCACCTCAATCATCGCAACTGCTGCCGAACCCGCGCCCGACGTAAGCCTCACCCGTCTCGACTGCGGGCGCGCGACCGAACCCTGGCCGCTCGACTCGTTCGACGACACCGGCGGCGCGGACGGTATGAAGAAGGCCATCGTCGGATCGTGCTATCTCATCCGGCACGGCGAGCGGCTGATGATCTGGGACACGGGCATCGACCCGGCCACCAGCGGAGATCCCGACGGAGGCTTCTTTCTCGACCGCACTCTGGTCGACCAGTTGGCGCAGCTCGGCATCGCCCCCGCGGACATCGAGTTCGTCGGCATCAGCCATTACCACTACGACCACACCGGCCAGGCGAAGGATTTCCCGCAGGCGACCCTGCTGATCGGCAAGGAGGACTGGCAGGCGATCACGCACGATCCGCCGCTCGGCAACGCCAATCCCGCGCACTTTCCCGCCTGGGTGTCGGGCAAGGCGAAGGTCGAGGCATTCGCCGGCGACAAGGACGTGTTCGGCGACCGCAGCGTGAAAATCCTCGCCACACCAGGTCACACGCCGGGGCATCATTCGCTGCTCGTCCGTCTGCCGGAGAGCGGACCGGTGCTCCTCACCGGCGACCTTGCGCATTTCACTGCGAATTACGAACGTGAAGGAGTGCCCACCTACAACACCGGCCGGGCCGATACGCTCGCGTCGTTCGACCGCTTCAAGAAGATGGCGAAGAACCTGGGCGCGAAGGTGATCATCCAGCACGAACCGGCCGACGTCGCCAAGCTGCCCGCGTTTCCGAAGGCCGCCCACTGACCGTGCGCAAGTCCGCCTTCGCCGCGGTCGCCGCGCCCGATGCGCGGGTGCTGATCCTCGGCAGCCTGCCGGGCGAAGCCTCGCTCGCCGCGCGGCGGTATTACGCGCATCCGCAGAACCGGTTCTGGCACCTCGTCGGCCGCGCGATCGGCGTGGATCTGGTGGGGCTCGACTATGACGATCGGCTCGAAACCCTTATGACGCACCGGATCGCGCTGTGGGACACGGTGGCGTCGGCCGAGCGCACCGGCAGCGGCGACGCGGCTATCCGCGAGGCGGAGCACGCGCCGCTTGGCGAGCTCGTCGCCACGCTGCCCGATCTGCGCGCCGTCGCCTTCAACGGCCGCAAGAGCGCCGCGATCGGCCGGCCACAGCTCGCCGGCAGCGATCTGGCGCTGATCGACCTGCCCTCCTCCTCCCCCGCCTACGCCGCCATGCCGCTGGCGGAGAAAGAGCGCCTTTGGGCGCGCCTAGCCGATTTCCTCGCCTGACCCCTTGCCAAGAATCCGCAGGCCTCGCATGAGAGCGGCATGACCAAGAAACTCCCCACATCGCTCGGCGGGAAGGCGGCGCTGGCGGGCGCGGCGATCGGATCGGCGGCTATCGCGGCCGCACTGCTTTACGCTTCCAAGCGCAAGCCCAAGAACAAGCCGACCCAGCCCGGACCGATCCCCTCGGGCGAAAAGCCCGAGACCGATTGATGGAGCCGGTCTCGACCGTCGAAGGCCGCGCGATCCCGTTCGGCGCCAAGAACGTCGACACCGACGTGATCATTCCCGCCCACTGGCTCAAGACGGTGACGCGCGAAGGCCTCGGCCGCGGCGCGTTCGAGACCGTGCGCGCACAGCCCGGCAACGTATTCGACGATCCGGAATTCGCGGGTGCGCCGATCCTGATCGCGGGGGACAACTTCGGCTGCGGCTCGAGCCGCGAGCATGCGGCCTGGGCGATCCTCGACCTCGGCATCCGCGCGGTGATCGCGCCCAGTTTCTCGGACATCTTCAGCGGCAACGCGTTCAAGAACGGCATCCTGACCGTGGCCCTGCCGCAGGATCAGGTCGACCGCCTGCTCGAAGTCGCGCGCGAGCACCCGGTCTCGATCGATCTCGAGAACCAGACCGTCACCACGCGCTTCCAGGATCGCTTCACTTTCGAGATCGATCCGTTTCGCAAGCACTGCCTGCTGGAAGGCCTCGACGAAGTCGGGCTCACGCTTACCCGTGACACGGCAATCGCAGATTACGAGAAGCGCCAGGCGCAGGAACTGCCCTGGCTGGCAAAACCTATGGAGAGAGCTGCATGAAAGCCCTGCGCACCCACGCCGTCGGCGGACCCGACACACTCACGCTCGATGAAGTGGAGGTGCCGCAGCCGGCCAAGGGGCAGGTGCTGGTCGACGTGAAGGCCTGCGCGATCAACTTCCCCGACACGCTGATGATCCGCGACCTCTACCAGTTCAAGCCTGAGCGGCCCTACGCGCCCGGCGGCGAGATCGCCGGCGTGATCGAGGCGGTCGGCGAAGGCGTCGAGGGCTGGCAGGTCGGCGACCGCGTTCTTGCCGGCATCGGCAACGGCGGCCTGGCGGAGAAAGTCTGCGTGCCGGCCGCGCGCATGTTCGCAGTGCCCGAAGGCGTGCCGTTCGAAAAGGCCGCCTCGCTGATGATGACCTACGGCACGACGATCCACGGCCTCAAGGATCGCGGCCACATCAAGGAAGGCGACGTGCTGCTCGTGCTCGGCGCGGCGGGCGGGGTCGGGCTCTCGGCGGTCGAGCTCGGCAAGGCCTACGGCGCGCGGGTGATCGCCGCCGTCTCCAGCGAGGAGAAGGGCGAAGTCGCCCGCAAGGCCGGGGCGGACGAGGTGGTCGTCTATCCCAAGGGCGAGATGGACAAGGCGGCCAGCAAGGAACTGGCGAACGCGTTCAAGGCCGCCTGCGGTCCCGAGGGCGCGAACATCGTCTACGACGTCGTCGGCGGTCAGTATTCGGAGCCGGCCCTGCGCGCGATCGCGTGGGAGGGACGCTTCCTGGTGGTCGGCTTCCCGGCGGGCATCGCGAAGATGCCGCTCAACCTCACGCTGCTGAAGTCGTGCGACATCTGCGGTGTGTTCTGGGGAGCCTTCACCGCGCGCGAGCCCGAGCGGTTCCGCGCTCAGGTGGACGAGCTGTTCGACCTGCTGAAGACCGGCCGGATCGACCCGCTGATCTCCGAGACGTTCCCGCTCGAACGCGGCGGGGAGGCGATCGCCAAGCTGGAGAACAGGCAGGCGGTCGGCAAGCTCGTGGTGACGATGGACTGAGGGCCGGGACCGGCCCGGTCACTGCGCGCTTGCCCGGGCGGCGGCGGCGGCCTATTTCGGCGACCGAACCAACCCGAGAGGACTCCATGACCGATTTCAAGGATCGCGAGCGCGCGGAAGAAGCCAAGTTTGCGATGGACGGGGAAACCGCGTTCCGCGTTGCGGCACGGCGCAACCGCCTGCTGGGCGAATGGGCCGCGGGCCTGATGGGCCTCACCGCCGAGGAAGCCGATGCTTACAAGAAGGCGGTCGTCCAGGCCGATTTCGAGGAAGCGGGCGATGAGGACGTGATCCGTAAGCTGCTCGGCGACCTCACCGCCGCCGAATGCGACGTCAGCGAAGCCGACATTCGCACCAAGCTCGACGAGAAAGCCGTCGAGGCCAAGCGCCAGTTGATGAGCGAGAGCTGATCGGCGCATTGAGGAACCAGCCATGCCGATGAGCGCCGCCGAAATCGAAGGGATGATCAAGTCCGCCCTGCCCGACGCCGAAGTCGAGATCCGCGATCTCGCCGGCGACGGGGATCACTATGCGGCGCACGTCGTCTCTCCCGCCTTCGCCGGAAAGAGCCGGGTGCAGCAGCACAAGATGGTCTACGAGGCCCTCGGCGGGAAGATGGGCGGCGTGCTCCACGCCTTGCAACTGACCACGCAAGCGCCCACCTGACTCCCACGACTTGAATTACCTGAGCGGAAGTTTTTCCAATGTCCGATACCAATGAACGCATTTCCGGCATCGTCGGCGAGAACGATGTGGTCCTCTTCATGAAAGGCACGCCGCTGTTCCCGCAGTGCGGCTTTTCCAGCCGTGCGGTGGCGATCCTCGAGCACTGCGGCGTCTCTTACGAGAGCGTGGACGTGCTGCAGGACATGGAGGTCCGGCAGGGGATCAAGGCCTTCTCCGACTGGCCGACCATTCCGCAGCTCTACGTGAAGGGCGAATTCGTCGGCGGCAGCGACATCATGATGGAGATGTTCGAAGCCGGCGAACTTCAGGAACTTCTCACCGAAAAGCAGGTCGCCAAGGCCTGACGTTCCGCCTGGCGGATGCAGAAAGGGCCCGTCCGATTTCTCGGGCGGGCCCTTTCGCTTGCGGGGAGACGGCGCCGGAGACTGGGGGGTGGCGCCGCCTCGTTCGAAGACCATTGTGGGTGCGGCCTGCGATGCATCCCCCGTGCCAGTTCGCCGGAATCGCGCGAATGCGCGGCAGGCAAAGGTGAAAAGGCATTAACCCTGCGGGGCGAGTGTCAGAAATCCCGACATTTAATTCACGCTTGGCATCTCGCCGAGGTGGTCCCACAATCATGGCGATGAGCGATACGCCCGCAGACGGCATCCCTGCCGCCACTCTCGTAATCTTCCGCCATGGTCCTCGGGGCGGCCCACCTGAACTGCTGATGGTCACCCGCGCGAGATCGATGGCTTTCGCGGGCGGCGCGGCGGTGTTTCCGGGCGGCAGGGTCGACCAGGCGGATCGAGATCTCGCCAGGCGCCTGAAGGGAATTAAGAATGCGGACGAAGCCGCCCACCGCATCACCGCGATCCGCGAGACATTGGAGGAAACCGGACTCGCGGTCGGAGTCGTGGGCAAGATCGACGCGGAGCGCGCGGCCGAAGCGCGCCGGATGCTCCACGAGAAGGACGCCCTGGCGCCCGTGCTCGAGGCGATGGACTGGTCGCTCGATCTCGAGGCGATCGTCCCCTTCGCCCGCTGGTTCCCCAAGAACGAGCGCCTGCCGCGCGTATTCGACACGCGCTTCTATCTCACGGGCCTCGGCACCGGCGCCGTCGACATCGCGGTCGACGCGACGGAGAACACGCGCCTGTTCTGGATCACCGCACGCGACGCCCTCGACGCTGCCGATCGCGGCGAGATCAGCGTGATCTTCCCGACCCGCCGCAACCTGGAACGCCTGGCACAATTCGACGACTTCGACGCCGCCCTGAGCGACTGCGCCGCCCATCCTCCGCGCACGATCGTCCCTTTCTTCGAGGAGCACGACGGCGAAGGCTGGATCTGCATTCCCGACGATGCCGGCTACCCCATCACCCGCGAACGCCTGCGGGGTCTCAGCCGCGGCTAGCGAGTGCGCCGGGTGGCATCGTCATCGGTTCCGCTCCTTACGTCCACGAGGCTTGTGCTTCGCGCCCGGTCGCCCTTTCGGAGCGCCCGGCCCTGACTTCCGGCCGACCTTGTGCGAAAACTTGTTGGGCTTGACGCCCCGGTTGGCATGAGCAGCCTGACGCGGGCCTTCCGAAGGCTCGATCCGCACGACCTCATCCTCGCTCTCGTCCCGTGCCGTGCGTTGGAGCGCGGCACCGAACTTCTCGGCAATGGCGCGCGGTATCTGGAAATGGGTTTCGTTGGCGCCGATGCGAATCGCCCCCACCTCGTTGCGGGTGATGTGGCCGCGGCGGCATAGCAACGGCAGGATCCAGCGCGGGTCGGCGTTCTGCCGGCGCCCGATATCCATGCGGAACCAGACGGTGTCCTCGAAACCGGGGCGATGCCGGTCCTGCTGCGCGGCACGGCGCGCCTCGGGTGTGTTCTCCAGCATCTCCTCCGGCTGCGGCATCGCGGCGCGATGCGCGCGCACCAGAGCGGCTGCGATATCCTCCGGCGAGCGTTCGGCAAGCAGGCGCTGGGCCAGCGCGCGATCCTCGCCGTCGAACTCGGCCGGCTGCAGGAGCTCCGCGAGCAGACGCTCGCGGTCCCGCGTGCGGATCGCATCCGGGGTCGGAGCATCGATCCAGTCGGCCTTGATCCTGGCGCCGCGCAGCATCGATTCCACGCGCCTGCGCCGCGGAAACGGCACGATCAGCACCGCGGTGCCCTTCTTCCCCGCGCGGCCGGTCCGGCCCGAGCGGTGCTGGAGCGTCTCCGCGTCGCGCGGAAGGTCGACATGGACGACGAGACTGAGGTTCGGCAGATCGATCCCGCGCGCCGCCACGTCGGTCGCGACGCAGACGCGCGCGCGGCGGTCGCGCAGGGCCTGGAGCGCCTGGTTGCGCTCCGACTGCGAGTGCTCACCCGACAGTGCGACGACGGCGAAGCCCCGCTCCTGCAGCGTGGCGTGAAGCCGGCGGACATTATCGCGGGTGGCGCAGAAGAGAATGGCCGTCTCCGCCTCGTGGAAACGCAGCAGATTGACCGCCGCCGCCTCGACTTCCGCGGGGGAAACCGTGACCACCTGGAACGCGATATCGCCATGGCCGCGATCGTCGCCCGCGGTCGATATCCGCAGAGCGTCTCGCTGATAGCGTTCGGCCAGCGCAACGATCGATTTCGGCATCGTCGCCGAGAACAGCAGCGTGCGCCGCTCCGCCGGAGTCGCATCGAGGATTTCCTCGAGATCCTCGCGGAAGCCCATGTCGAGCATCTCGTCCGCTTCGTCGAGCACCACTTCCTTGAGGCCCGACAGGTCGAGCGCACCTCGCTCGAGGTGGTCGCGCAGTCGGCCAGGCGTTCCGACGACGACATGCGGGCTGGCCCGCAGCGCGCGCCGCTCCTTCGAAGCGTCCATGCCGCCAACGCAGGTCGCGATGCGAGCGCCGGCCTTGGCGTAGAGCCAGGCCAGCTCGCGACTGACCTGCAGAGCCAGTTCGCGCGTCGGCGCGATCACGAGCGAGAGAGGCGACTGAGTCGACGCCCCGAAGTCGTCGAGCAGGTCGCGGGCCATGGCAAGACCGAAGGCGACGGTCTTGCCCGAGCCGGTCTGGGCCGAGACGATGAGGTCGCGTCCAGCGGCCTCGGGTGCGAGAACGGCCGTCTGGACGGCGGTCAGCGCGGCATAGCCGCGCTCGGCGAGTGCTTCGCCAAGCATTGGCGGGAGAGTGGAAAAAGTCATGATGCTCACTAACGGACGAGGGCCGCCATAGGGGACGGCGGAGCGCAGGAGTGGCCGCGGCAAGCGGTTCCTTCGGCCTCGGTCATGGAAAAAATACGGCCGCTTCGCCGGCCAGCCGCTCACGGGCGACGGGGGCTCCATACACGACCGGCATCCGTTTGGCTTCCCCTGATTTCATACCCGCCGATCGGCCCCTCGGACCGACCGTCGGTGCCGACGAGATCACGAACGTGAGGACCCGAAATTGAGAGCTTTGAGGAAGAGGTGGCGCGCCCGGCAGGACTCGAACCTGCTGCCTCAAGATTAGAAGTCTCGCGCTCTATCCAGATGAGCTACGGGCGCGCACGCCATGCGCCATAGCGCGCTTTTCCGGAGGCGCAAATCGCGATAGGCAGCGCCATGGACGAGACACCGCAGCGCATCGAAACCGGGCGAGGCCCGCGGCCGGCCTTTCGTTACTACGATCTGGTCATGGCGGCGTTCGTCGCAATCCTGCTGCTGTCGAACATCATCGGAGCGTCCAAGCCCTCATACGTGACACTGCCGGGCGGGGCAGAGTGGTCGTTCGGTGCGGGCGTGCTGTTCTTCCCGATCAGCTACATCATCGGCGACGTGCTGACGGAGGTCTACGGCTATGCCCGAGCCCGGCGCGTGATCTGGACGGGATTTGCAGCGCTCGCCTTCATGGCGCTGATGGCATGGGTCGTCGTTGCGCTGCCGCCAGCCGCCGGATGGCCCGGACAGGACGCTTACGAATTCGTGTTCGGCAACTCGTGGCGCATCGTGATCGCATCGATGGTGGCGTTCTGGGCCGGTGAGTTCGCGAACAGCTTCGTGCTCGCCAAGATGAAGGTGTGGACGGCCGGGAAAGCGCTGTGGGCACGGACGATCGGCTCGACAGTGGTCGGGCAGGGCCTCGACAGCCTGATCTTCTATCCGCTCGCATTCTGGGGCCTGGCGGGATGGCCTGTCGAACTGCTGTGGCAGGTCGTGCTGTCGCAATGGCTGATCAAGACCGCATGGGAAGCGCTGCTGACGCCGGTGACCTATCTCGTCGTCGGCGCGCTGAAACGCCGGGAGGGGATCGACATCTACGACACCGCTACCGACTTCTCCCCCTTCGCCAGCGCCGACCGAGGGGCATAAAAAAGGGGCCGGACACAAAGGTCCGGCCCCTCCCCTCTCCCCCAACCGTCGTTGCGGTCAGAACCTGGCACCGACCGCGATGCCGTAGCGACGCGGATCGAGCGTGAAGATGTTGGTGAAGTTCCCCGAACTGGCATCGGTCACGTAAAGGCCGGTAATCGAGGAGCTGTCGAAGATATTCTGGATGAAGCCGCGCACATACCAGCGCTCGTCCGGGCCGTTGAGCTGGAGCTGCGCGTTCGCCTGCACGAAAGGCTTGATCCGGTTGACGTTGCCGTTGAAGACATTGCCGTACTGCTCGCCGGTCATGGCGACGTCGAAACGTGGCACGAGCGTCATGCCGTTGTCGAACTCGGCCGTGTACTGCACGCCGACCGAAGCCTTCATCTCCGGTGCCTGCGGGAGCTTGTTGCCCTTGATGTTTACCTCGACACCGGGACTGAGCACGGAGAAACCCGTCGGCGCGTTGTCCTGGAGAACTTCGCAGATGCTGAACGCTCCGCTCGAGGCGATTCCGCTATCGGACGGGAAGGCCTCGGGGCCACGCAGGCCCAGGCTGGTGTTGACGGTCGTTACGAACGCCGCCGCGGCGCCCGGCGCAGGGCCGGTGACGGCGCACAACGAGCCGTTCGAGATATCCTTGATGATTACTGCGTCGGGATCGCCGCCGCCTGGATCGCGCGGGTTCGAGAAGAACTGATCGCCTGCCACCTCGGCGTTGAGATAGCTGAAGGTCGCGTTGATCAGCCACCGCGGGCTCGGGCGTATGATCCCCTCTATCTCGACACCCCATATGTTGGCATCGATCGAGTCGTTGACCGAGGTGCGGGCAACGATACGGCTGAGCTGCAAGTCCTTGTACTTGTAGTAGAAGGCGGTCGCGTTGAGTTGCAGGGCGCCGTTGGCGAAGGTGTTCTTCGTCCCGATCTCGAACGCATCGATGGATTCGGGGCCGAAACTCTCGTCCACATCGAACACAGGTGACAGCGGGGGATTTATGCCGCCCGACTTGTAACCCCGAGAGTAGGACGCATAAAACAGATTGTCCGGCGTCGCCTGGAAATCGAGCACCGCGCGTCCGGTAATCTCGTCGAACGAGACCGACCGCTCCTGGATGATCTGATTGCCGTCCGTGCCCGGATCGGCATCATACGAGCCGACGTAGGGTGAATCGAACGGGTCGCCATCGTTGCTGAACGGGTTGAGAAAGCTCGCGAGCGAGGTGCGGGCGGCTATCGACTTCTTGTCGTTGTTGTAGCGCAGCCCACCGGTGAACTTCAGTCGGTCGCTGATGTCGAAGTAGACCTCACCGAAGATACCGTAGCTGTCGAGTTCGAAGTCTCGCGTGTTGTTGCGGTACATCGACGTTGCGAGATACGAAGGCAGCAACGGGGCCGGATCGCCTTCTTCGTCTTCCGCAAACAGCGCGGAGAAGGTGCCAAGAATGCCGGTCGCGTAGTCGAGACCGAACGAGTTCACGTAGTAGCTGTTCTCGAGGACCCTGCTGTTCGCATAGATCCCCCCGAGCAGGAAGTTGAACGGCCCGTCGAAATCGCTGCTCAATATGGCTTCCGCCGACCATGATTTCTGATCGCCGTTCGAACGGTCGAACGCCAGCGGCACGTCCGCGCAGAGCGCATGTCCTTCATAAGCGCCCTGACTGCCCTGACGGTTGTCGGAGGTGCACAGTTCACCCGAAGGCCCGCTCGGGATCAATGCCCCCGCGATGGGCGCGAAGTAGGCATTCGACCCGGGCGCGCCGGTGCCATTCTGCGCCAGGATCGCCAATGTATTAAGCGCGGTCGCGTAACCCGAACGGTCGAGCACGCCCAGGTTGTAGTCCTGACGGGAGTCGACCGAGGTTTCCTGATAGATCCCGCCGATGGAAAGGTTGAGGTCGCCGAAACGCTGCTCCAGGCGGGCCTGCAGTTGCAGTTCGTCGGCGAAATACTCAGGAGTGAAGGCAGTCCGGACCTCCCGTACGTCGTTCGGCTCGTCGAAATTCGAGTATCCGTCGCCGTCGTCGGCGTAGATGCTGCCGAGTCCGAGAGCAGCCGGGATGCCCTGGATCGCGAAAAGCTCCCGCGAACTCAGCACGGACGCGAGCGTGGAATCCGCGTTCGTCTTGTCGAAATCGAGCCGCTGGTTGAGGCAGCCCAGAACGCCGGTGGGATCGCGTTGACAGGCCTGCTTCTGGATACGCAGACGGTGGTCGTTCTCACGGAAATAGTACCCGATCAGGTCGATCGTGGTGTCCGGCCCCGGTTCGAACCGCAGGCTGCCGCGGACCGCATACATGTCGCGGTCGTCGATCCGGCTGTCGTCGTAGAGGTTGCGGGTATAGCCGTCGCGATTGAGATAGAAGCCGGCGATACGTACGCCGAGCACGTCGCCGATGGGCAGGTTGATCATGCCCTTCGCCTTGATGCTGTCGTAGTTGCCGTATTCCAGCTCGGCCGCGGCGCCGATACCCGAAAGATCGGGCTTGGCGGTCACTACGTTGACCACGCCCGAAGTCGCGTTGCGGCCGAACAGGGTGCCCTGCGGGCCGCGCAGCACCTCGACCCGCTCGAGATCGAAATATTCGGTCTCGAACAGGCGTGTACCGAACAGCGGGGCGCCATTCGTGTGGATCGCCGTCGCACTGTCGCAGCTTACGCCGACGCACAGATCGCCGATGCCGCGGATGGTGAAGCTCGATCCGGTGAAGTTGCTCTTGGTGAACGAAACGTTGGGCAAGGTCAGCTGCAGGTCGCTCGCGTTCTCGATCTGCTGCGCCTCAAGCGCTTCGGAGGTGAACGCGCTGACCGCGATCGGGACCTCCTGGAGACTCTGGTTCTGGCGCTGGGCGGTCACGACGATGACCGGACCGCCGCTCGTGGCGGCCGCCGGCTCATCCGGGTCGGTGTCCTGCGCGTGAACGGGAAATGCGAGCCCGCCGGCGCAAATGCCGACGAGCAGGGTAGCCTTCACCCTCATTCGTCCTCTCCTCGTGTCCAGTCGTCTGATGCGACTTAAACCGCAAGGAAAGTAGTGCAGAATAAGCGCTGCTGGCAATAGGGTTGCCCGATCGCAGGCACCGACAACCCGGAAATTTCTGAATACGATTGCACTCGAAGGTGCGGAGAACGCAGCATTCCCCTACGTCAATCGCGTTTCCGACAGAGACAGCTCGGTGTACGATTTATTCGCAGTTGTTGCCCGCGCGAGACTAACTTGAGCCGGAAATCACGCGGGAATCACAGCAGCGAGGAGGTCTTCGCGATCTGCGTGATGCCGCGTTTGCCGTCCGCACTGCGGCCCAGTTGCACGATCACGTCGATCACCGAAGCGGCATAAGCGATCGTGTCGGACCGGGTGAGTCCGATGCCGGTCTGCATCACCATCAGCGCCAGCTGCTCGAGAGCGCCGTGCAGCGAGTTGGCGTGGATCGTCGAGAAACTGCCCGGGTGGCCCGTGTTGATCGCGCGCAGGAAGCTGACGCTCTCCGCGCCGCGCAGTTCGCCGAGCACGATGCGGTCGGGCCGCAGGCGCAGCGCGGCCTGGAGCAGCTCGTTGGCGGTCACCTTGGCTTCGCCCAGCTCGCCCTTGACGGCGACCAGGCCCACACCGTTCTCGCCCGGTAAGCGCAGTTCGGGCGTGTCCTCCACCAGCACCACGCGCTCGTGGCGCGGGATCTCGCCGAGCATGGCGTTGAGGAAGGTCGTCTTGCCGGTGCTCGTACCGCCGGAGATCAGGATCGTGCTCCGTTGACGGATCGCCTCGCGCAGGAATGCGATCGGCTCGGCCTGAGCGTCGGGCATCGGCGGCTGCTTCGGCGGCGCGAGCGGGCCGGTATCGTAAGCGTCGAGCGGCAGGTCGAGCCGTCGGTGACGGCGGATCGCCATCGCCCAGTGACGTCGTGCGGCAGGCGGCCCGCAGAACTGGACACGCGCGCCGCCCCATTCCCTGACGGGCAGCGTAGCGCCGAGCAGCGGGTGCTCGCGATTGATGCCCTGATGGCTGACGCGCGCGACCTGTTCGGCGAGGCGCTGGATCAATGTGTCGTCGATGTGTGGGGTTTCAATTCGCTGCATGCCGGGCGCGGCGGCATCCTCGATCCACACCTCGCCGGGGCGATTGACGAGGATCTCGGTCACGGTGTCGCGGTCGAGCCATTCGCGAAATGGTGCGAGATAGGCGTCGAGATAGACGCTGCGTTCCTCGTCCGTATCGGCCTTCAGCGATCGGATATCGGCCGCCATCGATCTCGCCCCTACCTGACGGCTGCGACTTGCGAGAAGTCGAGGTCGCGGGCAGTGAATACGCGGATCGGTTCGCCCTGGCGGACGCGTACCGTCGGACCGATCTGGCTGTCCTGCTGCGCGGCCACGCCTGCGGCCGACTGCCCGGCGCCACCAAGTACGACCGACGCGCCGCCGCTGCCGATGGCTGAAAGCCCGCCGATGACGGATAGCAGCATCGCCGAACCGAAGCGCCTGAAGAAGTGGCTGTCGACCTCGCCGGCCAGACCGGTGGTGCCGTCGAACCCGATCGCGGGAGAGCCGAGATTGACCGAAGCGCCGTCCGGCCGGATCAGCCGCGTCCAGATCACATAGGCGCGCTTCTGTCCTCCCTGAAGGCCCGACTGGTACTGCCCGATGAGGCGACTACTGCGTGGCACGAGCACGCGTGTGCCGTCGAAGCTACGCACGTCCTGGCTCACTACGGCACGGACATAGCCCGGAACATCGGTGTTGATCGCGGTTTCCAGGACGGCGGGAATGAGTGTGCCCTGAGTGACGGTGGTCTGCGGATTGACCATCGCCTTGGCCTGGGCAGGCGCACCACCGACGCCTCCGATGCGGCTCGCGAAGTCCGAAGCCGAACTGCCGGCGGCGGTGGACGCCCCCTCCGCGCCGGCAGGGACAGCAACGCCCGCGGGCGCCGCTGCTGCTGCGCTCGCGTCGAATACGACGGTCGGGCTCGCATATGGGTTGCCCATCGGCGCCGGCGAGGCACCGGGGTCGGCGGCAAGGACCGGCGCCGGAGCGGGATCGGCCTGCACCGAGCGTTCCGCAACGGGCGCCGGCACGTTGGCCGGGGGCGCGGCTTGCGACGCGGTCTGCTGCACCGGCGCTTGTGGAGCTTGCTGGTTCCCCACGCCGTCCACCTCGCCGAGCCGCGTCGAATCCATTCCGATGAAGGTCGCTGCACCGAGCAGCGCAACGATCGCCACGCCGGCCACGAGGCCGAGCGTATCCGATTTGCCCTTGCGCTGGGTCACGGCGGGAAAGGCGTTGCGACTTGCGAGATCGATGACCTCTGCCGTTTCCCGCTCGCGCGGATCGACGTCGTTCGAAGGATCTCCGTCCTTGCGGGAGGGCAGGCGCATGGCGAGGCGCATCATTGTTTCTCCACTGCCTGAGCGAGCGCGGGTTGGCCACGCGTCGCGGACGGCCGTTCGGGCCCCGTATTGGTGAGGATGGCGCTATCTTCTCCTGAACGAAGAACGATCTCGCGCGGCACGCCGTCGACCACGATCGTGTCGCCGCGGACGGTGAAGTTGACGGGCCCTTCGGTCCCTTCCCGGTCCGTGATCAGGATTGCCGGCACGGGGCGCCCCGCGGGCCAGGTAAGGAAGGTCGCATCGCCATCGTCATAAGTGCGCGTCGGCAACAGCGCCGCGTCGCCCTGGGCAGCCCATGCGAAGTTAAGTTGGGCCGGATCGACCACCGCGTACGGATCGCTCGCCGCGGCCACTTCGACCGGGTTCGGCGCCTGGGCTAGCGACGGCTCGTCCTCTTCCGCTTCTTCCGGATAGGTGAACTGCAGAACGTAGAGCGGCTTCGCGCGCGGACTCGCAACGAGATCGAAGAGGTAGGTGCGCTTGTTGGTCACGACCGTCATGTTGGTCGCCGCTGTAGGCGCGAGCGGCTTCACGAACAAAAGATCGGCGCGCTTGTTCGGGGTCACCTGCCAGGCCTCCGAATCGCCGATTGCGACATTCTCGATCGCCTCGTCCTCGCCGAACTGGATCGTCGCCTGGACTTTGGTGCGGCCTTCGATCCTGACCACCTGGGCCGGATCGTACAGCCGTTCCACCAGGCGGGGGTCGTCTGCGGCAGCAGGGGTCGCGACGAACGCGAGAGCGAGCGCGGGGAATGCCACGCGGTTCATTTCAACGTCTCCGATATGCGTTTCTGCGGCGCACGAAAGCGGCTGCCGATGCCGCTGGTACGCGAGGTCGAGGAACTGAGGGGCTGTACTTGCGAACCGTCCTGCGCAGCCGAGACAATGCGGGTTTCGCGGCGCGTGGAACCTTGCGCCCCGGGGTCCACGTCGTTTGCGGCCGTGGCCGACGTAACCGCGCTCACCGCGATGCGGCGCTGCGCCGCCCCTGACGGGGATGTCAGATTCTGCGTAGCCGCGGCGGCGGTTTGTGCAGCCGGCGGCGCGGGGACTCGATCGCGCTCGGACCGGCGTTCTTCGTCGTTTCGCGCCAGCCCGAACACACGCCAACCGGCCACCATCGTGCCCGCTACCTTGAGCGCCATCACCATCAGGGCGACATGCACCGCCCCGATCATGAAGAAAGCCACCGCCGCCTGCGGATCGACCATGCCCGGCGTCGCCGAGAGTGCAGCGAGGATGGGGACCGCAAGTTCCAGCATGACGCCGCCGCCGAGCACCGCAAAAAGCGGCGTCAGCGCGAGCAGGACCACGCCCTTGAGCCAACCGGTGAAGAGTCCCCGCGTCCCGCTGAACAGCGCCATGACGACGAAGATCGGACCCAGTGCCACAAGCACGGCAAGCCCGATCCGCGCGGTCACAAGCACGCCCACAGTCCCGAGCAGGAACAACATCGCGCCGAGCCACAGGATGCCGGCCGGCGAGAACGCACCGATGTCCTCCTGCCCCTTGGTGGCCTCCTGCACCGCAAGGAAGACGACGTCTATTTTCTGGGCGAAGATCTGCGTCGCGGAGCCGTCGGTTCCGCCAAGGACGGTCGCGAGCCAATCGGGCGCGCCGAGAGCCAGATTCCAGACTACGCTCTGGTAAGCCACCCAACTCGTCGCAAACGTAACCACCAGACCGAGCGTGATCATGCGCGGGGTTACCGAGCGGACCCCGATGCTCGAACGGCCCAGCAGGAGAGAGATCGCGAAGAAGGCGACGAACAGCGTCAGCGCTATGGTCAGCACCGGAGTGAGCGCACCGCCGGGAGCGAAGAGACGGCCGAAGGCCTGCGCGGTGAATTCGCCTGCCGTGCAGTCGACCGCCCGCAGCGCCGCGGCGACGCCGTTGCCGACTTCGGCGGCGTCGGTCTGACAGGCCGCGCTCATTCCGCGGCCTGTCGGAAGGGCACGACGTCGCCCTCCCCTTCGTCATTGAGAGCTGCCGGCCAACCGTGGCCGGTGAGAGCGGGATACCATTCGGCCGGATTGTCGCCGACCGCAGCGCGGAGCAGATCGAGCCGACGAACCGAGCTTTCGCGGCCCGACAGAATGGTCAGCACCTCGGGCGCATTGGAGAGGTCGAGGCGCACCACCACGCTCGCATCGGGTTGCCGGACGAGGAAACAGCGGCTGTGCGCAGGCAAACTGCGGATGACGGCCAATTCGTGCGCGGTCAGGCCGAAGCCGTCGCAGTAATCCTCCGGTCGCGCGCGTGAGTTAGGCATGAATACCATCGTCGCGGTCTGCTCGACCAGCGCGGTGGAAATGCGGCTTTCGAGCGCATCGCGCGCGCTCTGGGTGGCGAAGCCGACCAGCGCGTTGCGCTTGCGCAGCGTCTTCAGCCAGTCGCGGATACGCGCGGCGAAGACCGCATCGTCGAGCGCCTTCCAGCCCTCGTCGATCAGGATCATCGTCGGCTGACCATCGAGCCGTTCCTCGATCCGGTGGAACAGGTACATCATGACCGGCGTGCGCAGCTTGGGGTTCTCCAGCAGCGCGGTCATGTCGAAGCCGAGCACGCGGTTCGACAGGTCGAGCCGGTCTTCGGCATTGTCGAACAACCAGCCATGCTCGCCCTGTCCGATCCAGGCGGAAAGGCGGTCGGCCAGATCGCCCGCCTCCGGGCGCCGGGCACCCGAGAGCAGTTCCTTGAAATGCCGCAGGCGGCGGAGCGAACCGTCGTTCGCATAAGCGGCGTCGACCGCCTGGCTGACGGTCGCCAGTTCCTCCGGCCCTTCGGCGTTGAGCAGCACGCCGAGCCAGTCGCGCAGGAAGGCGCGGTTCGCCGCCGTGTCGGGCAGCGCGAGCGGGTTGAAGCCGGTCGGTTCGCCCGCGCTGATCCGGTCGTAGCGCCCGCCAATCCCGCGCACGAACAGCTCGGCGCCGCGATCCTTGTCGAACAGGATCGTGCGTGGTTTGAACTTCTGTGCCTGCGCGGCGAGGAAGTTCATCACCACCGTCTTGCCCGAACCCGACGGGCCGATCACCGAAAAGTTGCCCAAGTCGCCGGTGTGGAAATTGAAGAAGAACGGGGTCGAGCTGGTCGTCTGCAGCAGCGTGACCGCCTCACCCCAGTGGTTGCCCTGCGCCTGCCCCAGCGCCATGCCATGGAGGCTGCCGAAGCTCGCCATATTGGCCGAGGAGATCATCGCGCGGCGTACGATGTATTGCTCGTTGCCGGGGAACTGCGCCCAGAAGGCCGGCTCCAGATTAGTGTCCTCACGCACCGCGATCGCGCCGGTGTCGGCCAGTGCGGCGGCGCAGGCGGCAGTCGCCTCGTCGAGCCGACCGAGATCGCGCTCGCGCACCAGCACGGTGAGGTGGTGATCGCCGAAGCCGACCGCTCCATTGCCGAGCGCGTCGCGGGCGGCGAGCATGTCGGCGCGCTCGGCGGCAGCCTCCTCGTCGGCGGAGCGCAGGCGGCGCAGCGCCAGATCCATCCGCTCGCGCGCGGTCTGCCGCTCGGCGGGGGCGTAGCTTTCGGAAACGACCATCTCGTACGGCAGCCGCAGCAGGCCATCGAGCAGACCGGGGGAGGTTGCGTCGGGATAGTCCTTTAGACTCAACAGCGTGGCGAAATCGGGTTCGCCCGAGCCGCGCAGTTCCATCGCGTCGAGCCCGAAGCTCGCCCGGCGATAGGGCAGCATATGGCCGACGTCGCTGTCCTCGTGCGGCCGGCGCACAGGGCGCATTTCCCCGTTGTAGAGGGCTGAGAGAAGCTCCAGCAGCTCGTTGTTCGTCTTGCCGCGCGGTCCATCGTAGTCGCCGAGAACCGCGGCGCCGTAAGGCTGGAGCGCGGCGACGAGCCCTGTCACCGCTGCCTTGAGCGAGCGAATGTCCTTCGGATCGGCTTCGATTTCCTTGCGCCCACGGCGGTTCCACAGGCGCGCCGCGCGTTCGGCGAGCCCGGCCTTCCCCCTGGCGGGCCGCCGAATCAGCGTGACAAACTGGTCGTTGACGAACAGCGCGCCCGCACCGAGCCGCTCCTTCCATCGTGCGTCGATGTGCCGGCTCAGCGGATCGTCGAATTCCGCCTCGAGCTCCACCTCAACCCGGCGCCGGATGACGTGGTGATACATCACGAAGCGTGCATCGAGCGTGGAGCGCAGCATGACCTCGCGCGTAGCGGCGTGCGCGTTCAGCGCATCGCTGTCCTCCGTCTCGAACAGCAGGCCTGGCACCTGGATCGCGGCCATGACCGATCCATCGCGCAGCAGCATGGTGCTCGCGTCGATCAGGCCGGCATAGGGCAGCCGATCGCCGGCGCGAGCTTCCCTCGCGCTCCAGGCAGCGGCTCCGATCCATTTGCTCATAACCCTTTGACCCCTTCCAGGCCCGTCACGCCGCGTAACTGTTGCAGCCCCAGCGCTTCCAGTTCTTGACCCGCGGACACTTCGAAACCTTGGTGATCCACAGGTCGAACACGCGCGGCTCGCGCAGGCACGCGAAATAGCCGATGCCGTGAATGACCAGAGCGGCGGGCAGCGCGAGGAAGCTGCCCGTGATCAGGAACAGCTCGGTCGTCACGGCCGCATTGATGATGAAGAAGTTGTACGTCACCCCCGCGAACATCTGCGGCCGGGTAAGCGCGCGGTGCACGGGGTGACGGACGAGCTGGTCCACCTCAGCCCCCCGCCGCCTGCTGGATGCCCGCGACGATCGAAGCGGCACCGAACAGGATGAAGCAGCCGATGATGACCGTCGCACCGAAGCGCCAGTTCATGCGGCCCGTCAGCATCAGAAACCCGACCGCCGCGACCGCCATCACCGCAACGGCTGTCGCGACATTGCCCAGCAGCGTTCCTTGCAACCAGCCGAGTGCAGCAACGATCGGGCCCGATCCCTGTGGATCGGCGACGGCCTGCGCATAGGCAGCGGTCGGAGCAAAAAGAACGGCCAGGGCCGAAAGACGAACAATCGAACGCATGTGTTTACTGAACCTCACGGGAATGATTGGAAAGGCGGCCCATGATAGCCGCGACATAAGTCTTCGTTTCGCGAATCTCGGGCACTCCCCCCGCCCGCTCGACCCGCGCCGGACCGGCGTTATAGGCGGCGAGCGCCTTCTCAAGGTCGCCGCCGAACCGGTCCAGCTGCGCGCGCAGATAGCGCGCGCCGCCTTCGAGATTGGCGAACGGGTCGTCCGGATCGACGCCGAGCTCGCGCGCGGTCCCGGGCATCAGCTGTGCCAGCCCGCGCGCGCCGACCGGCGAAACCGCGCTGGGCCGCCAGCGGCTCTCCTGCCACACCAGTGCTTCGATCAGTGCAGGACTGAGGTCGAACCGGCGGGCGAGCTCCTGCACCTTGGCGGCATAAGCGTGGGGCACTGCCGAAGCATGTCGATCTGGAATGGCGACGGCTTGCATCGGTACGCCGTATTCTGCCGGAAGTTCGATCGTGACGGCGAATTCGGACGCAACAGGCGCCGACGCCTGCGCGCCCGCGATCCAGTGTGCTCCATCGGCGCGGATTTCCATGACGTCCGCCCGTGCAGGCGCCGCCATCCAGGCCATGCCCGCCAGAAGCGCAAGCCATGGCGACCTCGTGAGAATCATCGAACCCTCCGTCCGATCTCCTTGCGCACCCTACATGACAAGGCGGTGACAGCAAGTTGGACGTAGTCCGACGGGACGAGGCAATTCGCTCGACAGCGACGCGGAACCAGACAATCCGAGGATTCGGGGCGGAGCGACGCCCGGACGGCGCCGCCGTTTGTCAGCGCATGGTCACCCGACTACGGCCGCCGAACTCGCCACGATCGAGCATACGCAGGGCCCGCCGCGCCAAGTCCCGGGAGTCGATCCATTCGCCCCCGGCAAGCTCCAGCCGCACCGCCGCGTCGCTGGTCGCGACTTCTCGGAACATCTGGCGCGCTTCCTCCACGCGCCCCTCGCGCGCGTGCGCAATTCCAAGGTTGATGAGGCGGGCGGGGTCATCGCGCTCAAGCCGGTCATTCGCCTCGATCCGTTCGATTGCAGCTTCGTTGCGCTGCGCAATCAATTCGTTGGAAGCGACGTCCATCGCGACGCTGCCTTGAGACAGCGCGAGCACTGCAACTCCGGTCAGGATATCCATCTTTTCTCTCCCAAAGCTTCGCTACAGAGAGAAATTTCGCATACGTCTGCACTTATCGCAACAAAAATGAAACACTGTCATTATCATGTAACAATCTGTTCTCTGGCATACTCTCGAATCGATTTGCCTTATATGTCTATTTTTTGTCACAATATAGTCATATAACTAATAGTATTTCCTGCAAAGAAACTGTCACGACACGGTCCTACCTCGCGAGTCGCGAACTCGATTTCGCATCAACGATTCTTCGGGTTTTTTGAGGGGACCGCTCGCTGTGAAAACGCTTCAACGATCCATCGTGCTCGGCTGTGGCCTGGTCATTCTGGCCGGCTGCGGCGCCGACGAAATCAGTTCGCCCGGCACGGGCGGCAATGTGATCATCAATCCGCCCGCAACGCCTCCGCCGCCGCCTCCCCCGCCGCCGCCGCCGCCGGGCACGGTATCGCCGGCTGACGATTGCCCGACGATCGCGGATCCGCAAGGTCTTACGAATGTCGGCACCATCTCCGGCCCGACGGGCGAATACCGCGTTTGCTCCCTGCCTGCCCGCTTCAACGCGTCGTCCACCCTGCCTTATGTCGCAGGCGTGCTCTATCAGCTCGACGGGCGCGTCGACGTCGGTTCCGACGGTGGCCCGGCTCCCGATGGCTCCGACGGGGCGACCGACACCAACGTTACGTTGACGATCGAACCCGGCGTGCAATTGTTCGGCAACGGGGCGGCGTTCCTGATGGTGAATCGCGGCAACCAGATCAACGCGGTCGGCACCGCGGAGCGCCCGATCATCTTCACCAGCCGCCACAACGTACTCGGCAGCAACAACGCCAATTCGTCCGGGCAATGGGGCGGCGTCGTCCTTGCCGGACGCGCTCCGGTGACCGATTGCGCCGCAGACGGCGCGACACCCGGCACAGTCGACTGCGAACGCCAGGTGGAAGGTGCGGCTCAGCCCGCGTTCTTCGGTGGCGCTACAGAAAACGACAGTTCGGGCACGATGCGCTACGTCCAGATCCGCTATTCGGGCTTCGTCCTTTCCGGCAACAACGAACTCCAGTCGCTGACCACCGGCGGCACCGGCACGGGCACCGAACTGAGCCACATCATGAGCTACAACAGCTCCGATGACGGCGTCGAGTTCTTCGGCGGCTTCGTCAACATGAAGAACCTGATCGTGGTCGGGGCGGAAGACGACTCCCTTGACACCGACACCGGTGTAAAGGCGAACCTGCAATATGTGATTGCCGTGCAACGCGACGAGGTCGGCGATGGCATAATCGAAGCCGATTCGAGCAATGTGTTCACCGACTCGACCCCGCGCCAGAACACGCAGGTCGTCAACGCAACCTTCATCCAGCGCCGCACCAACGATCAGGCGATCCGCATTCGCGGCGGTGCCGACTACACGATCGCGAACAGCGTGCTGGTCGACGCATCGCAGGGCACGCCCTGCCTGCGCATCGACGATGAGGAAACGATCCGCGCTGCGAATGCCGCGCTCGACGATGTCGGACCGGTCCGGTTCGAATCGTTCGTCATGGACTGTGGCGCCCCGTTCCGGGATGGCGGCGACGTGACCGCAGCCGAAACCCAGGCGCTCTTTGATGGTGGTTCGAACAACAACTCGAACTTCACCTCGACGCTGTCGATGACCTTCATCAACGGCGCCAACGAGAGCGGCGTGACGGCCTTCGATCCGACCGTCCTGTCGAGCTTCTTCGACAATGCGAACTACATCGGTGCGGTGCGCAACGACGCCGACACGTGGTACGCCGGCTGGACCTGCAATTCAGCGGCGGTGATTTTCGACAGCGCGGTCAGCGATTGCACCTCGCTGCCGGTCTACTGATCGGACGATAATCCGGGGAGGCGCTCCGCTTGCCGGCGGGCCGCCTCCCTGCACTTTTGGACCTAACGGTTTTCAGACGTCTAGACGATAGGGGGTCACCCACGATGTCCACTGGCAAGCAGTTGGCGGGGCTGCTTCTGCTCACCACCGCACTCACCATTCCCGGCGTCGCCCTGGCACAAGGCACGGCCGGCGAATCCGGAGCAGATGCGGAAGGCAGCACCCAGCAGCCACAAGGCGACGAGAGCGTGGCCGCTCCCGAAGAGGAAGCGGAGGTCTCCATTCCCGGCGGCGGGGGCGAGATCATCGTCACCGGCCGCCGCACACGCGATGTGACGCGCAGTTCGACCCAGGTCGTTTCGGTACTCACAAGCGAGCAGATCGCGCGCACCGGTGAAGGCGACATCGCGGGTGCTCTGGGCAGGGTCACTGGCCTGTCGGTCCAGGGTCAAGGGTTCGTCTACGTTCGCGGGCTGGGCGATCGTTATTCGCTCGCACTGCTGAACGGCCTGCCGCTCCCCAGCCCGCAGCCCTTGAGCCGCGTGGTCCCGCTCGACATCTTCCCGACCGACGTGGTCGCGTCCAGCCTCGTGCAGAAGACATATTCGGCCAACTTTCCCGGCGAGTTCGGCGGCGGCGTGATCAATCTGACGACCCGTGCCATTCCGGACGAAAGCTTCTTCGAGATCAGCGCCGGCATAAGCGGCGACGAACAAACCACTTTCTCGACCGGAAACGACTACTACGGGTCCGATTTCGACTGGTTCGGATTCGACGACGGAACCCGCAATGCCCCGCCCGCGCTGCGCGAATTTTTCGCGAGCGGCCTGCGGATGAGCGATGTCGAGGTCAACCAGCAAGCGATCGCGAAGCAACTCGGCAATCCCAACCTCCTGGTGACGCAGAAGGTCGAGGAACTGCCGGTAAACTGGTCCGGCAGCCTGACCGCAGGCACGTCCTTCCCGGCCTTCGGCGACGGCCGGTTCGGCGTGATCGCGACGGCCGGCATCAGCAACAAGTGGCGCAACCGCTCGATCATTTCGCAGAGTCCGATCAGCACGGATCTCGATCTCGGAACCGATTTCCGCAAGTTCGTTACCGACAACCGTATTCTGGTGAACGGGTTGCTTGGCTTCGGCCTTGAAGTCGGCGACCACCGCTTTCGGTGGACCAATCTTTATATCCGGGACACGCTGAAGCAGACGCGCCACGCGCTCGGTGAGGATCTTCTCGATGGCGATACCGAATTCGTCCAGGATACCAGCTGGTATGAGCGGCAGCTCGTAGACAGCCAACTGGTTGCAGAGCTGGAATTCGGCGCATTCGATATCGATCTGCGCGGCGGATACGCACAGACCCGCCGCGAGGCGCCTTATGAATACAGCTTCACTTACGTCCGCACCAATAACGAGAACGATCCGCTGGGTGATCTCTTCGTCAATGTGCTCGACCGCCAGCGCGGCAGCGGCTCGGTCGCCTTCTCGCATCTCAAGGAAGAGCTGTGGTACGGCGGGATCGATATCGGGTACGCCCTGACCGACTGGCTCCGGCTCACTGCGGGCTATGCCTACACCGATACCGACCGCTATTCGGAACGGCGCGAATTCCTGTTCGATGCCGATTCCGGATTCGAGGATGCGGTGGGCACACTGCGTCCCGATCTGCTGCTCGGCGATGCGATAATCGATTATTACGACATCGGCCTGATCGAAACCACACAATCCGATCCTGCCTTCGCCGCAGCGCTGGAGATTCACGCGGGCTATCTTCAGTCGCGCATCAATCCGGTCGAAGGCCTAACCATCGATCTGGGCGTGCGCTACGAAGACGCCAAGCAGAGCGTGAATCCGGTCGAGGTCTTCGCCACCCCGACCAATTCAGGCAGTTCGACACTGCTCAAGAACGATTACTACCTTCCCGCGGGGACGATCACCTGGGAGATCACCGATTCTCTCCAGGCCCGCATCAACGGGTCGAAAACGATCGCCCGGCCGCAATTCCGCGAGTTGATCTTCCAGACCTACTACGATCCGGAAACCGGCCGCCAGTACAACGGCAACCCGTTCCTGGTCGACAGCGAACTGACGAACTACGAAGCGCGCCTCGAATATTATTTCGGACAGGGAAATCGGGTGTCGCTCGCTGGCTTCTATAAGGATATCGACAACCCCATAGAAATCTATTCGTCCTTCTCCGACAACGTCCAGATCGCGAGCTTCGCCAACGCCCCCAGCGCGAAGCTGCACGGGGCGGAGCTGGAGTTCCAGCACAACTATGACTTGTTCGACTGGGGCGGCTGGTTCGAGACCAAACGTATCGTCACTGTCGCCAACTACACTTACACCGATTCGAAAATCGAGGTCGGACCCGACGATACGACGCTGATCTTCCCTGGCGGCGAACGGCCCGCGACCAACTATTTCCGCGATGGCGTTCCCCTGACTGGACAGTCCGATCACCTGGTCAATGTCCAGCTGGGGCTGGAGGATGTCGATCGTCTCCAGCAGTTCACCATGCTCTTTTCCTACGCTAGCGAGCGAGTGACCGCGCGCGGCACGGCCTCCCTTCCCGACATCGTCGAGGATCCGGGCCTGCGCGTGGACTTCGTCTACCGACAGGAACTGGACCTGTTCCGGCTTCCGGTCGAATTGAAGCTGGAGGCGCGCAACATCTTCGGTCGCGATCACTTCGAATACCAGTCGAACGGCACCAACCGGATCGAGATTAACAGCTACGAAGTCGGGCAGAGCTTTGCTCTGTCGCTTTCGACCGAATTCTGAAGGACCCTCCCGTCCACCCAACTAGCGGGCCGCCCTCGGGCGGCCCAATTTTTTCAGGGGGCGTCGAGAACGTAGCCAAGCGAGCGGACGGTGCGCAACACGCTGTCCGCTCCAGCGCTCCTGAGTGCGCGGCGCAAGCGTCCGATCCACACATCGACCGTGCGCTCGTCGATCGGAGGGTCCACCTTTCCGAGACCGACGATGAGCTCGCTCCGTGACAGGACCTGGTTCGGGTTCTCGGCAAAGTAGCGCAGCAGACGAAGCTCGTTCGGCCGCAATGCGACCGGCTTTCCACTCCAGCGCGCCTGCTGGGCTGCAAGGTCGATCGTCAGCGCGCCCAGCTCGATTCTCTGGGCCGAATGCCGCTTGCGCTGATGCGAATGGAGCGCGAGCACCCGGTCAAGCACCGCGGTACGGTCCAGCGGCCCGACCATGTAGTCGTCCGCACCGGCGCGAAGGGCGCGCCGGCGATCATCCACGTCGTCGCTCTCCAGGACCATCGTCACGTGCGCGGACGCGGTGCGGGGATCGGCGCGAAGGCGGCGGCACATTTCGAGCCCCGCTAGATCATCCATGACCCAGTCGACGAAGGCCCAGATCGGCCCGTCCACGAGTTGCCGCGGCCCGTCCGGATAGAGACGCGCGAAGGTGAAACGCGTCCCTGCCTGCTCGAAGCCTTCCAGCGTCTCGGCCAGTCTGTCTGTCAGGAAGATGTTGATCGCGTCCACGGCGGCAAGTCCCCTTGTCATGTCGGGATTGCCCCGCGCTTGTGACGGGTTGGTGACAGCGGAATGTCGGATTGGGGGGAGCGGAACCACGCCAGCAGCGGGGCGTAGTCGATAACGATGACGGCTGAACTCGAGCGCTACCCGTTGACCGGGCGCTTCCTGCGGGGGCGTTTGCGCCACGCAATGTCCGAACGCGAGAAAGCTATCCTCGAGGACTCCGTGGTTGACGTCCGCACCCTTGATGACGGCCATTGCATTCTTGCCCGCGGCGAACTGTGCGGGCGCAGCACGATGCTGATCGACGGCTTCATCGCGCGGGCGATCCACGAGCACGATCGGCGCCACATCATGGGGCTGCAGGTGGCGGGGGACTTTGTCGACCTTCATGCCTATGCCTTGAAGCGGCTCGACCACGACGTGGTCACGATCGGATCGGCGACCGTCGGCACGGTCGCTCACGAACGCCTCTCCGAGCTTACGAGAACGGAGCCGCATCTTGCTCGTGTGCTCTGGTTCTCGACCCTTCTCGACGCCGCGGTCCACCGTCAGTGGTTGCTGAAGTTCGGGCAGCTCAAGGCCAACCGCCGCGCCGCTCATCTGCTGGCGGAGATCTGGCACCGTCTGGACATGGTAGGTCTCGCGCGTCCCACCGGTTTTCATACACCGCTGACGCAGACCGATCTCGCCGACATGTGCGGGACAACTGCCGTGCACATGAACCGCGCGATCGGCGAATTGCGCAGGATCGGTTTGGCGGACTTCCGACGGGGCACTCTCAGCTTCGAGGATCGCCGCCGGCTCGAGGAATATGGTGACTTCGACCCCACATATCTCTACGGCGAAGGGGCCCTCCACATCGGAGACGAGCTCAATAAGTAGAGCAGCATCACATTATGATGTGATTAAGGGCTTGTGAAATCACATTCTGCTGTATAAGCTGGCAGCATGACCGATCTCAGCACTACAGCCATCAAGCAGAAAATTCACGCTCTCGTGGACTCCGGCAAGATGTCCAAGGCCGGCATTGCACGCGCGGCGGGCCTTCACGCCAACACCCTGCGCGACTGCGGCGAAGGGGGCTGGAATCCGACTGCGGACACCCTTGAGAAGCTCGCCGCATTCCTCAGGGCGAACGACGACCGCCCGGTGCTCGCCACTATCGAAGAGATCATCGACGAAGCGCGAAACGGGCGCATGTTCGTGCTGGTCGACGACGAGGACCGCGAGAACGAAGGGGATCTGGTGATCCCCGCCCAGATGGCCACCCCCGCTGCAATCAATTTCATGGCGACGCATGGCAAGGGCCTCATCTGCCTGTCGATGACCAAGGCGCGCTGCGACCAGCTTCGCCTGGAACCGATGAGCCGCAACAATCGCACGCGGCATGAAACCGCCTTCACAACCTCCATCGAGGCGCGCGAGGGGGTTACGACCGGAATCAGCGCGGGCGACCGCGCGCGCACGATCAGCGTTGCCATCGATGCTTCGCACGGGCCGGACGACATTGTCACGCCTGGGCACGTCTTCCCGCTCGTCGCGCGCGACGGCGGTGTGCTGGTCCGCGCCGGACATACCGAAGCGGCGGTCGACATCTCGCGGCTCGCCGGCCTCAATCCTTCGGGCGTGATCTGCGAGATCATGAACGACGATGGGACGATGGCGCGGCTCGACGATCTTATCGCCTTTGCCCGTCGGCACGATCTAAAGGTCGGCACGATCCGGGATCTCATCGCCTACCGCCGCAAGCACGATCATATGGTCGAGAAGCGGGCCGAGACCCGCTTCGCCAGCCGCTTCGGCGGGGCGTGGAACGCGATCAGCTTCCACAACAAGGCGACCGGCGACGACACGCTGGCTCTCGTGCTCGGCCGGATCGAGCCGGGCAAGCCGACGCTCGTGCGCATGCACCTGCTCAACCCGTTCGCCGACATTTTCGGCGAGGATTCTCCGCGTGGCGGCCTGCTGCAGAAGTCGATGGAGATCATCGCCGCGGAAGGCGCCGGCGTGATCGTGGTGATCAACAAGTCGGCGGGCAAGGACATGACGGCCATCACCCGCCTGCACCGCGGCGAGCCGATCGAGCAGGATATCGAGGAATTCCGCGACTACGGGGTGGGCGCGCAGATCCTCGCCGAACTGGGCGTCCACGACATGGAGCTGCTGAGCAACTCGCACCACTCGCTGGTGGCGCTCGAAGGCTACGGCCTGTCGATCGTCGGCAATCGTCCGTTCGAAGACTGACCGGCCCGCCCGCTTACATGGAGCGGGCGATCAGCATCTTCATGATCTCGTTCGAACCGCCGAAGATCCGCGTCACCCGGCTGTCGCGGTACATCTTCGCGATCGGATACTCGTTGATGTAGCCCCAGCCGCCGTGAAGCTGGAGACACTTGTCGACGACCTCCCCCTGCAGCTCCGTCAGCCAGTACTTGGCGATCGAAGCGGTGGTCACGTCGAGCTCGCCCTTGAGCAGCTTGGCGATGCAGTCGTTGAGGAAGACCTTGGCCGCGGTGCCGCGCGCCTTGAGGTCGGCGAGCACGAACTGGGTATTCTGGAAATCCCAGATCGTCTGCCCGAAGGCCTTGCGCTGCTTGACGTATTCGACCGTCGTGTCGAGCGCCTTCTCGATAGTGCTCATCGCGCCGACTGCGATTACCAGCCGCTCCTGCGGCAGCTCGCCCATGAGCTGGTAGAAGCCGCGCCCTTCCTGGCCGCCGAGCACGTTCTCGGCGGGGATGAAGACGTCGTCGAAAAACAACTCGCTGGTGTCGGCGGCGTCCATGCCGATCTTGTCGAGTTTCTTGCCCCGCCGGAAGCCTTCCGCCCCCTCCGTCTCGAGGCACATCAGGCTAATGCCCTTGGCGCGCTCGTTCGGGTTCGTCTTGGCGACGACGACAATGAAATTGGCGAGCTGACCGCTGGAGATGAAGGTCTTGGCTCCGTTGAGACGGTAGCCGTTACCGTCCTTCACCGCCGTGGTGGCGACGCTCTGCAGGTCGGAGCCGACGCCCGGCTCGGTCATCGCGATTGCCGAGATCAGCTCGCCTGAGACGAGCCGCGGCAGCCAGCGCTGCTTCTGCTCCTCGGTGCCATGGCGAACGATGTACGGGAGGATAATGACGTTGTGGAGCGAGCTGGCGAAGCCGTCGACGCCCTTCTCCGCCTGCTGGTCGAGCACGACCAGATCGTGCCGGAAATCGCCGCCATGGCCGCCGTATTCGGTCGGCACGGTCATGCCGAGCAGGCCCGCGGCGCCCGCTTCGGTCCAGAACTCGCGCTCGACCATGCCGTTTTCGCGCCACTTCTCGACCCGTTTCTCCGGCGCGTGCTGCTCGAAGAACTTGCCGACCGCATCCCTGAAAACGGCGATCTCCTCGTCCTGCATGAACTCTGGGTCGGGGACGTCGATAACGGGCATGAAAGTGTTCCTCTCCGGTTGTTCTGTCAGGTGACCGTGCCCGCTTGGCGCAGGGCGGCTATCTCGTTTGCGTCGATGCCCAGCGCGGCGAGGATCGCGTCGCTGTCGTCGCCAGGCATCGGGGCCGATTGGGGTTTGTCCGGGGCGGTCACGGAATAGCGCGGCGCCGGCGCAGGCTGCACGTCGCCGCCCACTTCGACGAACGTTTCGCGCGCCAGATTGTGTGGATGGTTTGCGGCCTCGCTCATGGTCAGGACCGGGGCGTAGCAGACGTCGGTGTGTTCCAGCAGCGCGTCCCATTCGTCGCGGGTCCTGGTCCTGAACAGCGCGGCGAGCTTGTCCTTGAGCATGCCCCACTTCGCGCGGTCGTGCTGGGCGTCGAAGTCGCGGTCGTCCTCCAGCCCGAGGAGACGGCGCAGTTCGGCGTAGAACTGCGGCTCGATGCTGCCGATGGAGACGAACTTGCCGTCGCGGGTCTCGTAGGTGTCGTAGAAGTGCGCGCCGGTATCGAGCATGTTGGCGCCGAGATCTTCCGACCACACGCCCATGTTCTTCATGCCGTGGATCATCGCCATGAGCACCGCGGTGCCGTCGGTCATCGCGGCGTCGATCACCTGCCCTTCCCCGCCGCGGGCGACGTTGAGCAGCGCGGAGACCATGCCGAAGGCGAGCATCATTCCGCCGCCGCCGAAATCGCCGACCATGTTGATCGGCGGGGTCGGCTTGCCGCCCGCGCGGCCGTAGTGCGCCAGGGCGCCGGCGAGCGCGATGTAGTTGATGTCGTGCCCGGCGTAGGGAGCATAGGGGCCGGTCTGACCCCACCCGGTCATGCGGCCATAGACGAGCCTCGGATAGTCCTGCAGCAGCACGTCGGGGCCAAGCCCGAGCCGCTCCATCACGCCCGGGCGGAACCCCTCGATGATCCCGTCCGCACTCGCACAGAGCTTGCGCGCGAGCGCCACGCCTTCGGCCGTCTTGAGGTTCAGCGCGATCGACTTGCGCCCGCGCGCCAGCACGTCGCCCGTCGCCACCGGCTGAGACCCGCCGCGCCCGCCGACCGCGCGGTCGACGCGGATCACTTCGGCGCCGTGGTCGGCGAGCATCATGCCGCAGAACGGCCCCGGTCCGATCCCGGCGAATTCGACGATGCGCAGTCCGGCGAGCGGCCCTCCGGCCATTACCTGCCCTTCCAGTTCGGCTTGCGCTTCTCGGCGAAGGCGGCCGCGCCCTCGCGCGCGTCCTCACTGACGAAGACCTGCCCGATCATCGGCCCCTGCCGGTCGTAGCGCTCGTCCACCGGCCAGGCGCGCGATTCGCGGATGATCTGCTTGGACAGGCGCACCGCGAGCGGGCCGTTCTCCGCGATCCGGCCCGCCAGTTCGAGCGCGCCGTCGAGCGCGGAGCCTTCGACCACGCGGTTTATCAGGCCGAGCTCATAGGCGCGCGCGGCGTCGATGAAATCGCCGGTCAGCGCCAGTTCCATCGCGATCCGCTCCGGAATCTGGTCGGGCAGCATCATCACGCCTCCCGCCCCCGCGACGAGACCGCGCTTCACTTCGGGAATGCCGAACTTCGACTGGCTGCTCGCCACGACCAGGTCGCAGGCGATCATCAGCTCGAGCCCGCCGGCCAACGCATAGCCTTCGACCGCGGCGATCAGCGGCTTCTTCGGCGGCGCCTGGACCACGCCCCCGAAACCGCGCCCTTCGATCATCGGCGATTCGCCGCGCAGGAAGCCCTTGAGGTCCATCCCCGAGCAGAACGTGCCGCCCGCCCCGGTGAGGATGCCGACCCGCAGATCGTCTTCCGCGTCAAGCCGGTCCATCGCCGCCGCGATCCCCTCGGCCGCCGCCTTGTTCATGGCGTTCTTCGCTTCGGGGCGGTTGATCGTGACGATCAGCACGCCGTCGCGCACCTCTGTCAGCAGCTCCTCGCTCATCCCATCCACTCCATTTCTTATCGAAACTGTTCTTGTGCCCTTGCTGGCCAAGCTTTACGCATGCGTCAACTGATTTACGGAAAACGAACGGAAGGATTGCTGCAATGGGCGAGGCCTACATCATCGACGCGGTGCGGACCCCGCGGGGTATCGGCAAGGTGGGCAAGGGCGCGCTCGCGCACATGCACCCGCAGCACCTCGCCGCGACGGTGCTCAAGGCCATTGCGGAGCGCAATTCGCTCGACACGAAAGACGTCGACGACGTGATCTGGTCGACCAGCACGCAGAAGGGCAAGCAGGGCGGCGACCTGGGCCGGATGGCGGCGCTCGACGCCGGCTACGACATCACGAGTTCGGGCATGACGCTCGACCGCTTCTGCGGCGGCGGGATTACCAGCGTGAACCTCGCCGCGGCGCAGGTGATGAGCGGCATGGCCGATCTCGTCGTCGCCGGCGGAACCGAGATGATGAGCTATACCGCCTCCTCCACGCAGGAGGAAATGCAGGCGGGGATCATGCCGCTGGGCATGGGTTCGGGCAACGAGCGGCTGCGCCAGGTCCACCCGCAGAGCCACCAGGGCGTGTGCGGCGACGCGATCGCGACGATCGAGGGCTTCACCCGCGAGGAACTCGACGCGCTCGCGCTGCGCAGCCAGAAGAACGCCGCGCGCGCGATCGAGGAAGGCCGGTTCGACAAGTCGCTTGTCACGGTGGTGGACGATCAGGGCAATGTCGTGCTCGAGCGCGAGGAATTCCCGCGTCCGCAGACGACGGAGGAAGGGCTTGCGGAGCTTCAGCCCAGCTTCGCGAAGATCGCCAACACGCCGCTCGACGACAAGGGCACGACGTTTGCCGGGCTGGTCACGCAGAAGTACCCCGACCTCGAGATCAAGCACTTCCACCATGCAGGCAACAGCTCCGGCGTGGTCGACGGCGCGGCCGCGGTGCTGCTGGCGAGCAAGGACTATACGCAGAGCCACGGACTGAAGCCGCGCGCGCGGATCGTCGCCACCGCCAATCAGGGCGACGACCCGACGCTGATGCTCAACGCCCCGGTTCCGGCGGCGAAGAAAGTGCTCGCGAAGGCCGGCCTGACCAAGGACGACATCGACCTGTGGGAGATCAACGAAGCCTTCGCCGTCGTCGCGGCGAAGTTCATCCGCGATCTCGACCTTCCCGAGGACAAGGTGAACGTCAACGGCGGCGCGATCGCACTGGGGCACCCGATCGGCGCGACCGGATCGATCCTGATCGGCACCGCGCTCGACGAGCTCGAACGCACCGGCGGGCGCTATGCGCTGGTGACGATGTGTGCAGCAGGCGGCATGGCGCCCGCGATCGTGATCGAACGCGTCGAAGACTTCGTCGACTGAGGGGGCGCACATGGACCTGCTCGGCCCCGTCTCCCGCAGCTATATCTCGCAGCGCACCAAGCTGCATTACGCCGACTGGGGCAACCCGGAGGCGCCGCCGCTGATCCTGCTGCACGGCGGGCGCGACCACTGCCGGAGCTGGGACTGGACGGCGAAGGCGCTGCGGGGCGACTGGCACGTGATCTGCCCCGATCTGCGCGGCCACGGCGACAGTGGGTGGAGCCGCACCGGCCACTATCAGGTCATGGGCTACGTCTTCGATCTGCTGCAGCTCGTGCTGCTCAACGATCTGGCGCCGGTCACGATCGTGGCGCACTCGCTGGGCGGCAACGTGGCGCTGCGCTTCACCGGCCTCTATCCGGACAAAGTGCGCAAGCTCGTGGCGATCGAAGGGCTCGGCTCCTCGCCCGAACGGCAGGCCGAGCGCGAGGCAATGGGGCCGGAGAAGATCTGGGGCGACTACTTCGAGAAGAAGCGCGAGGCGGCCGCCCGCCAGCCGCGCCGCTATGCCACGTTCGAGGATGCGCTGAGCCGCATGCACGAGGCGAACAGCTACCTTTCGGCGGAGCAGGCCCTCCATCTCACCCAGCACGCGGTGATGCGCAATGAGGACGGCACGTTCAGCTGGAAGTTCGACCCGCACGTCCACGCCTGGCCGCCGGAGGACATGACCTATCGCCAGATGGAAGCGCTGTGGAACCGGATCGAGTGCCCGACGCGGCTGATCTACGGCAACGACAGTTGGGCATCGAACCCGGCGAAGGACGGCCGCCTCGCACATTTCCGCACCGCCACCGTGACCGATTACGACAACGCCGGCCACTGGGTGCACCACGACCGCTTCGACGACTTCCTGGCGGAACTGCGCGAATTCCTCTGAGCGGCGGAGCATCATGAATCTCAGCCCTTACGATACCGAGGACTTTCCCGAGATCCGCGAAGGCGTGCGGCGGCTCTGTGCGCAGTTTCCCGGCGAATACTGGCGCAAGCTCGACGCGGCGCGCGAATATCCAACCGCGTTCGTGCGCGCGCTGACCGAGGCGGGCTATCTCTCGGTCCTGATCCCCGAGGAATACGGCGGCTCCGGCCTCGGCCTGTCCGCGGCGGCAGCGATCCTCGAGACGATCCAGGCGGAAGGGTGCAACGGCGGCGCCTGCCACGCGCAGATGTACATCATGGGCACGATCCTGCGGCACGGGTCTGAGGAACAGAAGCGCGAATACCTGCCCCGGATTGCCAGCGGCGAGCTGCGCCTCCAGGCCTTCGGCGTCACCGAGCCGACCAGCGGCACCGACACGACCGCGCTGCGCACCACGGCCGTGCGCGAGGGGGACGAATACGTCGTCAACGGACAGAAGATCTGGACCAGCCGCGCCGAGCACTCGGACCTGATGCTGCTGCTCGCGCGCACGACCCCGCGCGAGCAGGTGGCGAAGAAGACCGATGGCCTTTCCACCTTCATCGTCGACATGCGCGAGGTCGCGGGCAAGTCGCTGACGATCCGGCCGATCCGCACGATGATGAACCACGCGACGACCGAGGTGTTCTTCGACAACATGCGCATTCCGGCGAGTGCGCTGGTGGGCGAGGAAGGCAAGGGCTTCCGCTACATCCTTTCGGGCATGAATGCGGAGCGGACGCTGATCGCCGCCGAATGCGTCGGCGATGCCAAGTGGTTCCTCGCCAGGGCGAGCGACTATGCGAAGGAGCGGCAGGTCTTCGGCCGTCCGATCGGCGCCAACCAGGGCGTATCCTTCCCGATCGCCCGCGCCTACGCCAACATGCGCGCGGCCGAGCTGATGGTGCGCGAGGCGGCGCGGCTCTACGAAGCGGGCAAGCCGATGGGCGCGGAAGCGAACATGGCCAAGATGCTCGCCGCCGACGCCTCGGTCGAGGCGGGCAATGCCTGCATCCAGACGCACGGCGGGTTCGGCTTCGCGGAAGAGTACGACGTGGAGCGCAAGTTCCGCGAGACGCGCCTCTATCAGGTGGCGCCAATCTCGACCAACCTGATCCTCTCCTACCTCGCCGAGCACGTCCTCGGCATGCCGCGCAGCTACTGACCGGCTAGGCAGCGCACGAAAAAGGCCGGAGCGGCACTGCCGCCCCGGCCCTTCCGCCGTCTAGGGTTCAGATCGTCAGAAGACGAACCGCGCCGTCACCCGCGCACCGATCTTGCGGTTGTTCGAAACGTCGAGCTTGCGCCGTAGTTCGGCGATGTGGAACGAGACGGTCGGCTGCGCGATCGACAGGCGATAGGAGATTTCCTTGTTGCTTTCTCCCTGCGCCAGATAGTGCAGGATCGCCATCTGACGAGACGACAGCGCGACGGGGGATTCCGCCAGCCGACTGAGACCCCGGCCGATCTCCGGCGAAAGATAGACCTCGCCCGCGAGCGCTGCATCGCAAGCGGCGATGATCTCATCCGGCGGGTCGGCCTTGCTCACAGCTCCGCGCGCACCGAGCTTGAGCGCGTAGTCGATCTCGCGGAACTGACTTTCGCCGGTGAGAATTATCACGGTCATGTCGTGCGAACCGACGATCTCCGCGAGGATGTTCACGCCCCGAACGTCGGGCATGTTGAGATCGAGGATGACGATGTCGACCGGCTGCGACTTGATGAACGCGCTGGCGGTCGCACCCCGATCGAGCGCCTCCACGACTTCATAGCGGTCGAATTTCGAGAACAGCAGGCGGAGCCCGCTCTGCGTGATCGGATGATCGTCGACGATGAGAATTCTGTGCTTGGTGATCATCGCCGCATCCGCTCTGCGAGGCAAACCATGATCTGCCTCCGATGCCGTCCACGGCGCAAGCCCCAATAATTGTTGGGTATCTGCGACCTCCTGGGCTGGCAGACGGCTCGTCCGGCGGCCAGACCGCACAGCCCCATTCCAGCGAGTTCCCGGTCCCGAACCCTGCTTCGAGCGCCGGGGAGGGAACTTCGTTCTTCGATCGTCATTCGCTTTTCATGACGCCGAGTATGAAGCCCGCGGGCCTCGGTGCTGATCGAACGATCGAGTCGCTGAAGTACCGCTCCTCTCGGCCGCCGGACTACAAGCTGGAAGCCGAGTTGCTCGCTGCACTCGCATCGATGCTCGCCAGGAAGCCGGACCGGCTCGCGCAGGAGATCTGCGATCTGCTCGTGGGTTCGGACTTGGCTGATTCAGCAGGCATCAGCGTTCTCGCCGGTAGCGACGGCTCGCGCAGGCTCCGCGAGATCGCGCTTGCGGGAGCTTGGCACGACTGCGACGAGACGCCGGGCTTCGACGCCGAGCCATGCGACCGGGCAATTGCGCAGAACCGGCCACTGTTGATCGAGCAGCCCCCGCCCACGGAGACCGAAACGGGCAGCGGTGCACCGGTTCACGAGGCCCTGCTCGTACCCTTCCACGACGGCGCCGACCCCGTCGGCATCATCTGGTTGCTTTCCCACGACGAGCAGCGCGAATTCGATAGCGAAGATCTGCGCCTGATGAGCTCGCTATCAGGGTTCGCAAGCGCCGCTCACCGACTGGGCCCGGCCCTGCACGAAGAGCAGGCCCGCTATGGAGCCCAGACCATCCACCGTTCGATCGAGCGGCACCAGGTGCTCGTTGCCGAGCTGCAGCACCGGGTGCGCAACATGCTCTCGATCGTGAGATACGTGTTCTCGCGCACCGTCGAAACGAGTTCCGACATCCAGGAAGCTGCCATGCACTTCAAGGGCCGGCTCGATGCGCTGGCACGGACGCAGGTGATCGTCGCACAGAACCCGTCCGGGCTGGTGGACCTCGAAGTGATGATCCGGGACGAGCTCCTCAGCGTGGGTCAGAGCGACGGTTCCGCCCTCACGATCGGCGGCCCCCAGGTCCACATCGACGCCACCGCCGCGGAGAACATCGGTCTCGCCATTCACGAGCTGACGATGAACGCAATCAAGTTCGGAGCGTTCAAGATCCCGGGCGCGGCGCTGGAAATACGCTGGACAGTTAACATGGATGGGCGCGCGCGCCGGATCCTGAACCTAAGTTGGATCGAAACAGGAGTACCAATCGTGTCTGTGGTGGGACAGCGAGACGGATTCGGAAAAGAGTTGATCGAGAAGGCGCTCCCTTACCGTCTGGGCGCCGAAACACGGCTGGATATCGGCCGCGGCGGCGTGCGCTGCTGCATCTCGACCCCGCTTGGCACAAGCGGAGCCTCGGCCGGAGCGGAGGCACCCGATGCGTGACCTGCTGAAGGGCAAGCGGATTCTGGTGGTCGAGGACGACTACTTTATCGCGGCCGATATGGCGCGCGTGCTGCAGCGCGACGGCATGATCGTCATCGGTCCGGTGGGGAGCGTCGCCGAAGCCAATGACACGCTCGGGACGCATGCGCCGGACGCGGCAATCCTCGACATCGAACTGGGCTCGAAAACATCCTACCGGCTGGCCGATCGCCTGATCGGTGAGAATGTGCCGGTCCTGTTCGTCACCGGATACGACGGCTGGCACCTGCCGGAGCCGTACGTCTCGCAGCCACGGCTGACGAAGCCGACCGGCGACGAGGAACTGGTTTCCGTCCTTCACAGCATGATGAAGGATGGTCGATGCTGAAGCGCACTTACGCCGTCTCGCGGCCGGAGCAGGCAGCCGTGCGCCGCCTCGGCTCACTCGCCCGGTTGACCGAACACGACTTGCACAAGATCGAGCAGGCGGCTGCCGACGCGCACTTCCTCCCCGCGCGGACCGAAATCGTTCGCGAAGGAGCCGAGCCGGCGAAACCGACGTTGCTGTTGCGCGGATGGGTCGCGCAGCAGCGCATCCTCCCCGACGGCCGCCGCCAGATTGCCGGCTTCACTCTCGCGGGCGAGCTCTTCGGCCGGAACTGGAGTTGTCAGGAGCGCGCGCTTACCTCGCAAGTCGCTCTGGACGACATCGTCCTGTGTGCCGCGCCGGAGGCGCAACCGGGCTCCGGTCTGTTCGAGGCTTACGAAAGGGAGCGGCTCGCGCAGCGTCTTCAGCTGATCGATAACATCACCCGCCTCGGGCGCATGGATGCGCGCGAACGTGTGTGCGACCTTCTGCTCGAACTGCTCGAGAGGCTCCAGCGATCGGGAGAAGCCGAAGGCAACACCTTCGCCATGCCGCTGACGCAGGAATGCTTCGCCGATGCATTGGGGCTCACCCCGGTCCACCTGAACCGGACCCTGCAAGCCTGCCGCAGAAGCGGCGACCTCTCCTGGCGCAGTGGGAAGGTGACGCTGCACGATCCGATCGGTCTGGCGCGAAGCCTCGGACGAAGATCCAACAGGCTCTAGCCGCCGCGGCGAAAAGGCACGGCTCCGGCAGGCCTGTGATAGCTTAATCCATGTTATGAATTGGCGTTCGTTTTCAGCGATTTGGACAGGACGTGCCGCGAACGGGACGAAGTTGCGAACACTGTGAAACGAAACCGCGCGACTTCGTTGAACCAGAGGGAACAACGGGGAAATGACGCGATGACTTCACACGGACGATCTCACGGCGCCCTCGCCGCGGGTATTGCACTGGCGGCGGGCGCAATCGCCCTCGCGGCAAAGCAGCAGAACAGGCGCAGGCGCCGCGATCACCCCGCCGACGATGCCCCCGGCTTCACCGCACGGCGGGATTTCGGTCGCTACGAAGTCGTGGGGCGAAGCGTGACGATTGCCAGGCCCCGCGCCGAGCTCTTCGCCTTCTGGCGCGACTTCACGAACCTTCCGCGGTTCATGGAAAATCTCACCGACGTCTCGGCCGCCGGCGCGCCGGGCCACTGGGTCTGGACTATCCGCGCGCCCGCGGGGCAGTCCGTCGAGGTCGAGACGCGGATTGCGCGCGAGGTGGACGGCGAACTCATTGCGTGGCGTTCGGTCGAAGGATCGGACATCGATACCGAAGGCCGGGTAACGTTCGAGGATGCGCCGGGCGAACGGGGCACTCGCGTCGGGCTGATCATCGCTTACGCCCCGCCGATGGGAGAAGCCGGCCGCGCCGTGGCCAAGCTCTTCCGGCGCGAACCCGAAGTCCAGGCGCGCCACGACCTCAAGCGATTCAAGATGCTGATGGAGACCGGCGAGATCGCCACGTCGGCCCGCCGTAACGATGCGACGCGCGCGGCCAAGATGGAGAATGCCTGATGCGAGCGCTGACATGGCACGGCACCAAGGACGTCCGGGTCGAAACCGTCGATGATCCAGAGATCGTCAATCCGCGCGACGCGATCGTCAAAGTGACGAGCACCGCGATCTGCGGATCGGACCTGCACCTCTACGACGGTGTGATCCCCGGCCTCATGGCGGGCGATATCCTCGGCCACGAGTTCATGGGCGAGGTGGTTGAGACCGGTCCGGCCAGCACCCTGCGCAAGGGTCAGCGGGTGGTGGTGCCGTTCACCATCAGCTGCGGCGGTTGTTTCCACTGCAGGGTCGAACAGTATTCGGCGTGCGAAAACTCCAATCCGGTCGAGAAGCAGGATGCCTCGGCAGCACTCTATGGCCATCCGATGGCGGGCCTGTTCGGATATTCCCATCTGACCGGCGGGTACTCCGGAGGCCAGGCGGAATATGTCCGCGTGCCGTTCTCCGACGTCGGCCCGGTCGTCGTGCCGGATCATCTCGAGGACGAGAAGGTCCTGTTCCTCTCCGACATCCTCCCCACCGGCTGGATGGCCGCGGAAAACGCCGAGATCCAGCCGGACGACACCGTCGCCGTGTGGGGCTGCGGACCGGTCGGGCTGTTCGCGATCCAGGCGGCGCTTGCAATGGGTGCCGCGCGCGTCATCGGGATCGATCATTACCCGCACCGGCTGGAACTCGCCCATAAGCTCGGCGCCGAGACCATAAACTTCCGCGAAAGCCACGTGCGCGAGGCACTGCTGGAAATGACGGGCGGCATCGGCATCGACGCGGCGATCGATGCGGTGGGGATGGAAGCGCACGGCTTTGCCATCGACAACATCATCGACGTAGTGAAGCAGAAAGTCGGTATCGGCATCGACCGGGCTAGCGCATCCAAGCAGGCGCTGCTCGCCGTGAGGCCCGGCGGCCGGCTATCCGTACCCGGCGTCTATGGCGGGATGACCGACAAGTTTCCCCTCGGCGCATTGATGGAAAAGGGCATACAGGTTCGGGCCGGCCAGACGCACGTGCAGCGATATACCGATCGTCTCCTGGCGATGATCGAAGAAGGCGTCGTCGACACGACCTTCCTCATCAGCCACACGCTCCCCCTCGAAGAGGCGCCGCGCGGCTATCGCTGTTTCCATGACGAGCAGAACACCTGGACGAAGGTGGTCCTGAAGCCCGGCATGGAAGCGCAGCAATGAGCCGCAAGTTGGGAAAGCTGGAACCCGGCAGCGAACCGCCGCTCAGCAGCCACCGCTCATCCGATTTTCTCAGTTCGCTTAAAGCAGTTTAGTGCACAGTTTCTGTAGAGGTTTCAAATACCTCTCTCAAATCGAGAGGAGCATCCGATGAGACCTTCCCCGGCCGGTTTAGGGGACACGCCGTGTCTCAGGCACCTTGACACGCTCGAAGCTGCGGCACGGATGATGCGGGCCACCGGCGCCAGGATTCTCCCGGTGACGCAGGACGGCAGGTTCGTCGGCACGATCAGCGACCGTGACATCGTTATCCGGATGGTCGCCGAAGGCCTGGACGGCTGGCTTACCCGGGTCCGCGACTTCATGACCGCTCCGGCGCTGTCCTGTCGCACGGACGACGATCCGCAAAGCGTTCTGCTGGCGATGATCGAAGCGCAGGTCGATACGGTGCCGTTGATCGACGCCCGCGACCGTGTGATCGGTATGATCACCGCCGAGCAGATCCGCCGGGCGCACTCCGCCAGCGCGGCGGAGGTCGGCAGCCACATCGACGTGATCGCGGCCTGACGCGCGACGGGAGCACGAATGATCACCTATCGCCTGACTTTCCGGAACGACCATCTCGGCGCCGCGAAGTATGTCGAGTTCGAGGGGAGAAGTCCTGCCGACGCGCTCCCGCATCTGGCTAATGAGCGCCCCGGCCGCTGCGCCGAGCTGTCACATGGCGGAACCCATATCGCAACGCTGCGCCGCACCGCCAATGCCGATGGACTCTGGATAGTCGATCAGGCCGACCGGATCAGCCGCGGCGCACGCGAGACGGATAGCGTTCTTTCTGATTCAGTTTAGCGAGCCCCGGGCAAGCGCGGGCTAGGAGTCGAAGCACTGCTTCTCGTCAGGAGCAGTCGCCCGGCGCGCCGAACGCTCCTCTCACGATCTGCGCGCCGGGCAGATTTCCCGATCGACGCGAGCGGGCCATCTCATTCGCCGCGATAGATGCGGTCGACCACTTCCGCGACTGCGAGCGCCTCCTCGCAGCGCCGGTCGAAGCTGCGGTCTCTGGCCAGACGGTGCGCCCAGGCGACCGCCGCCCTTCCGCCCCAGTCGTCCAGGGGATCGACAAGCGTTCGGGCCTGGGTTCCCGTGCGGCGGTATGCCGCGAAGTCGTAGAAGCTGCCGCCGACATTCTCCACCGCGACCGAACCTTCGGTGCCGAACACCGCGAAGCGTATGTCGGCGTCGCAGCCGGCGTGATGGTTCCACGAGCAGTCCAGCCGGGCAAACGCGCCACCGGCGAGCCGAAGTGTGACGGTCGCATAATCCTCGACCGCGTCGGGCGAAGGCGCAAGCCGTTCGCCGTGCGCGAAGAGGTGCGATTCCACCGTCCGCACCTCAGGAAAATCGAACATCCAGAGAAGCAGGTCGACCAAGTGGATGCCGAGATCGATGACGCATCCCCCGCCGGAGAGTGCACGGTTACGGAACCACGCCTTGTCCGGCCCATAGGCGTTGTGAAAAACCAGTTCGGCTCCGAAGAGGTGCCCGAGCTCGCCCGAACGGACGATCGGCGCAATCGCCTCGACCGCCCGGGTGAAGCGGTAGGAGAAATCGACCGCCAGCAAGCGGTCCGCGTGCCGCGCCGCTTCTATGACCGCCCCCGTCTCCTCCGCGTTGCGGGCAAGCGGCTTCTGGCAGAACACCGCCATCCCTCGCTCCAGCGCGGCGATCGCCTGCGGAGCGTGCATTGCGCTGGGCGTGGCGATGACGAGACCATCGAGTTCCGCCTCCAGCAACGTATCGACGTCGGGCATCCGCGTCGCGCCGGGGGCGGCGGCTTGCGTCGCGCTGGCGGCATCATCGTCGGGTTCCACGAAGGCCGCCGCCTCGACCGCGCCAGCGGCGATCAGCGCCTCCATCCGATGACGGCCGATCCAGCCCGTGCCCAGGAATCCGACCCGCGGCCGCATGGTCAGAAGACGATCAACGCCTTGACGAAGCCGTGCGGCTTGTCGCGCGTGGCGTCGAGAGCCTCGCCGAGCTGCTCGATCGAGTAGCAGTGGGTGAAGAGCCGCTCCACTGGGACTGCCCCGTCCGCAACCGCCTCGATCGCCTGTTCGATACCGGCCTTCTGCCTGTCCAGGTCGCGCTCGTGCGCGTTCACGACGTCGATCCCCTTCCAGTTCCAGGCCTGCATGTCGACCTGCCGCGGACCGTCCTGGTGGTAACCCGCGATGATCAGCCGACCGCCGGTGCCCACGAGCTCGCCGGCCAGAGTCAGCGTCCGCTGATCGCCGACGCATTCGATGACGCGTGGACACATCCGCCCTTCGGTCAACTCGTGCACCCTTCCCGCGATCGCCGCGTCATCCCCGGCTTGCAATGTTGTCTCCGCGCCCATCTCCGCGGCAAGTTGCAGCGATTCCTGCCGGCGGGAGATGGCGACGACCTTCGCCCCTCGCGCGCTAGCGAGACGGGTGAGCATCGCTCCGAGAAAGCCGATGCCGATGATTGCCACCGTCTGGTCCGGATGGATGTCGCTCCGTTCGAAGATATTGAAGGCGCAGCCGAGCGGCTCGCCTGGAAAAGGCTTGCCGTCCAGGGTCGGGGGGAGCCGCACCAGCGCGTCGGCGCAGGCGACATCCATTTCCCGGTAGGACCGGTGGGACAGCGTCGCGACACGATCGCCGGTGCGCACGTTCTCCACACCTGCGCCGACCGCATCGACCACGCCCCAGCCTTCGTGCCCGAGTTCACCCGGCTCCAGCGGGAACTGCTGCCATTCGGGCCCCGACCAAGGGCCGAGGTTCGATGCACATACCCCGCAGCCCTCGAGCCGTACGCGAACCTCACCCGGTCCCGGTTCGGGTATCGACACCATTTCGACAATCGTATCACCGGGCGCGCGGACGACCGCTGCCCGGATCGCGGTAGCTGCACTCATGCCGCGGCGTTCTCGGCGCCGATAAAGGCTTCCAGCTCCGACCACGCCGCATCGTCCGGCATCTGCCTGGGCGGATGCTTGCAGAAATAGGCGGCCGCCGGGATCACCGGGCCGGCGAGACCGCGATCGCTCGCAACCTTCGCGCAGCGAATGAGGTCGATGGCAACACCCGCGGAGTTCGGACTGTCCTCGACGGAGAGCCGCAGTTCGAGGTTCATAGGCACCCCGCCAAACAGCCGACCCTCCATGCGTAGGAAGCAGACCTTGTTGTCGTTCTGCCAGGCGACGTAGTCGGAAGGACCGACGTGGATATTCTCGTCCGCGATCCGCTGGGCGGCGACCGACTGAACCGCTTCCGTCTTCGAAACCTTCTTGGACGCAAGCCGCGAGCGTTCGAGCATGTTGAGAAAGTCGGTGTTGCCGCCGGTGTTGAGCTGATAGGTCCGCTCCAGCTTGACGCCGCGCTTGTGGAACAGGTCGGTCAGCACGCGGTGCACTATCGTGGCGCCGAGCTGCGCCTTGATGTCGTCTCCGATCACCGGGATGCCTGCCGTGCGGAAACGCCCCGCCCAGCCGGCATCGCTAGCAATGAACACAGGAATGTTGTTGACGAAAGCCACGCCCGCCTCAAGCGCGCACTCGGCGTAGAACTCGCTTGCCCGCTGCGACCCCACCGGGAGATAGTTCATCAGCACATCGGCCTCGGTTTCGAGCAGCGCGTCCACGACTTCGCTCTTGGTGGCCTCGGGCGCCGTGGCGACGCTGAATCCGCGGTCCGCAGGTTGTTCGGTCATGTGCGAGGCCACGCCATCGAGCACGCGTCCCATGCGAACCTTCGTGCCACATTCGGGCACACGCTCGCAGAACACCGTGGTGCAGTTCGGCTTCGCGAAGATGGCTTCGGACACGTCCCGGCCGACCTTTCGCTCGTCGACGTCCCATGCTGCAACGACGTGGATATCCTCGGGGCCATAGCCGCCGATCTCGCGGTGCATGAGCCCGGTGAAATCATTGGCGCCCGCGCGGTAGTGAGACAGCCCCTGCACCAGCGAGCTGGCGCAGTTCCCCACACCGACCAGTGCGACCTTGATGTCCGCCGATTCAGGAATTTGCATGTGCAGCCTCTCTTGTCGCCTCTGGGATGAAATGGCGAGCGTCACGCGACGGTTCCGGTGGCGCGTAGCGTTCCACCATGCGGGCACAGAAATCCGCGAATTCCTGCGGATCGCGGGCGCAGCTGGTGTGATGTGCCTCCACCCCCAGATGCTCGGGCGTGAAACAGAAGGTGACCAGCAACTCGAAGCCGGCCAACGACTCCATCATCCGGTCGAACCAGTCTTCCCATCCGGGGCGGAAGCTGTCCGCCCACGAAAGGCCGGTTCGCAGCTTGCGCACCCCCAATTGCCGCATCCACGCTACTGCATCGTCGAGCCTCGGATCCTCGAAATGGAACCACTGCATCAGGCCCATCTTGTCGGCGTGGCGGGCATAGTATTCGAGTGCAGGCTTGGGCGTTCCGTCTTCGCGGATCAGACCCATGTAGAAGTGACGGTAGTAACTCGACCCTTCCGCTTCACGGTGGCGCGTTTCCGCACCCCAACTGTGCGGCAGGTCGAACAGCGAATACCAGTAGACATTGGGCACCCGGTCGAGCAGCAGCTTCGCGGTCGTCTTCAAGCCGAAGATCTGCACCTCTTCGGCTCCGAAGCTGCCCACCCCTACCTCGGTCGCCCAAATGGGCATGTCGGGCACCTCGCGTTCGATCTCGGCAATCTTCTCCGGCCAGGCGTGGATCGGCCAGAGATTCCAGTCGAGCGGGAAGCCGTGAACCGCGACGACATCGACATGGTCGAGCACACCCAGATCGCGCATGCGCCGGAGCCATGCCGGATCGATCGGAGACATGCCGCCGAGCACTCGCGTCAGCTGCGGGTTGATTGCCGCGATTGCCTGCCCGGCACGAATGGCGGTGTCGGCGTAGATCGACCAATCGGGATCGAGGTCCAGATTCCAGTGCGACTTATTGTTGGGCTCGTTCCAGATCATCGCCGCTTCAATCACTGCCCGCTCCCCTTGCTGGATAGACGGCCACGGGGCCGCGTTGCGCGTAAGGCACATCGGCGATCCGGCAGAGATAGACCTCCGGTTCCGGATGCGCCTCGATCGAGAAGCCCGCCGCCCGCAGCATTGCCTCGCTGCACGCGGCATTGGGCGCCCACCAGTTCGTCCAGTCTCCCGCAAACGAATGCTCGATGAAATGGAGCCTCGGATAAGCGGGATTGTCGAAGTAGTCGGGCGGACGGGACGTGCCGGGCACGTGAAAGGGGTGATCGCTCGGCACCTGGAGAACGGCGTCGGTCCCCTGCTGCATCGTTTGGAACAGCATCAGGTCGCCCGCGACGTGCTCGCGGATCAGGTCGAGCGCGAGCAAGGGATGCCTCAGATGATAGAGAAGGCCCATGAACAGCACGAGGTCGAACCGTTCGCCTAGCCGGCCGACGTCGTAAACGCTGAGCTTGCGATACTCGATGCCGTCGATGCCGAGCGCCTCCGCCACGAACTCGGCCTGCGCCAAATACCTCTCGTCGCTGTCGACGCCCAGTACGCGATCGGCCCCCCGGCGCTTCATCTCGATGGCGTAGAAGCCCGCGTTGCACCCTAGGTCGAGTACGGACATCCCGCTCATGTCCGAAGGGAGAACCTCCGCGAAGCGGCGATACTTGAAGGCCGGGTAATCGCCCAGGAAATGATCCTCGGCCGTGCGCACGCCATCGCCTAGGTCGATGTTCTGAAACCACGGGCCCAGTTCGGTCACCCGCCGCTTCAAATACCCGGCGCGATCATTGACCGACCCCACCCTGGATGCGCCTAGCTGATGCATGGAACCGCCTCGTTGATGCTGCAAACCTTGGCGCCCCAGGTCCCGACCTCGAGCCGTGTGACCGAGGCCGGGTCGACCGAGAAACGCAGTAGATTGTCGAGCGACAGCCCCAGAACGCCGGCAACGACGGCACGGATGACGTCGCAGTGGGTGACCATCGCAATGGCCGTGCCCCGGGTCGACTTCGCAGTGTCTGCAATGTGCGCCAAGGCGCGCGACTGGACCGAGGCCATGCTTTCGCCATCCGGCGCCGTCGCAACGGAGCGGGCGGCATTCCAGTCACGCCAGCGCGGATCGTCTTCGAGCTCGGCAAAGGCCCGTCCTTCCCATTCGCCGAAGTCGATCTCGTCGAGAGCCGGCGCCACGGTCACCGGCAGGCCCGTTCGCGATGACAGGATGGCCGCGGTTTCACGGGCTCGGGTGACGGGGCTGGTCTCGATCCGGTCCAGCCGCCCTTCAGCCAGATAGCGCGCGATTGCGTGTGCCTGGGTGTACCCGACCGCCGAGAGCGATCCTCCGCGCGATCGACCGGAAAGCCTGCTGCCCAGGTCCGAATGAGTCGCATGCCGGATGAGTAGAATCTTGGCCGTCATCGCCGATCCACTTCGGCAGGCAGCTTTATAGAAGCAACCATTGCGCTCCACGGTCGCGATGAACCGACCAATAAACCGGACGAGATGAAAATATATCACTTGGAACAAACAAGCTGCAGCTTCATTCGTTCTTTGCACGATGAGTCGAACTCCTATAACATAGGATATAAGGGCAGATAACATAGGTTATTTCGCTAGATATACTTGGATTCTTTTAAATGCATGAGACAGTTTTAATTACCGGTGGAGCCGGCTTCATCGGGCGTGCCGTCGCCCGTGAACTTGCCGAACGGGGCCACCGGGTCCGAATTCTCGATGCTCTGCTTGAACAGGTCCATGTTTCCCGGCCCGCAATCAGCGGTGATGCAGAGTTCATTCATGCGGACATTCGCAATCCCGATGCGGTTTCGCGTGCGCTCGACGGCGTGGACTGCGCGATCCATCTCGCGGCCGAAGTCGGCGTCGGCCAGTCCATGTACGAGATCGAGCGTTACACCTCGACCAACGACGTGGGAACGGCCGTGCTGCTCGAGCGGCTGATCGACCGCCCTGTAAGACGGATCGTCACGGCTTCTTCGATGAGCATCTATGGCGAAGGGCTCTATCGCGACGTCAACGGCGCAGTCGTCGAGGATGCGTCGCGCGATCTTCGCAGGGAAGGTGGGGAACGCTGGAATCCGGTCGACGGGCAGGGCCGGCCACTCACCCCCGCGCCGACGCCCGAATGGAAGCGTCCGCAGCTGTCGTCGATCTATGCGTTGAACAAGTACGTTCAGGAACAGTCGACACATATCGTCGCGCAAGCCTACGGTATCGAGAGCACCTGTCTGCGGCTGTTCAACGTATTCGGCCCCGGCCAGGCGTTGTCGAACCCCTACACGGGCGTTCTCGCGATCTTCTCGGCCCGCCTGCTGAACGATCAGCCGCCGCTCATCTTCGAGGACGGCGAGCAGCGCCGCGACTTCGTCCACGTGCGGGACGTGGCGCGCGCCTTTGCCGATGCGCTCTTCGCACCCGAAGCCGCCGGGAGAACGTTCAACATCGGCTCGGGCGTCGATCGATCCATTCGCGATGTCGCCACTGCACTGGCGGACGCCATGGGACGGCCGGAGATCGCTCCGACGGTCACCGGAGAGGCGCGCAGCGGCGATATCCGCCATTGCTACTGCGACACCACGCTCGCCCGCGAGGTCCTCGGCTTCGAGGCGCGCGAAGATTTCGACGCCGGCCTCGAAGAACTGGCCGAGTGGGTATCGCAGCAAACCGCGCATGATCGCGTGGCGACCGCACGAGAGGAGCTCGCGCTGAGAGGTCTGGTGGCATGATGCCGCCCGCCGCCCAGACGATCCTCGTGACCGGCGGGGCCGGCTTCATCGGCTGCAACCTTGCCGACCGGCTCGCGGAGCGCGGATACCGCGTTCGCATTCTCGACTCACTCGCGCGGCCAGGCGTGGAGACGAACCTGCAATGGCTGACCGAGCGACACGGCGAACGGATCGAGCCGGTGACAAGCGACCTGCGCGACGAGGAAACCGCCTCGCGTGCGGCGCGCGAAGTCCACGGCGCCTTCCATTTCGCCGCGCAAGTCGCAGTAACCACCAGCCTCGACGATCCGCGCGCGGATTTCGACGCGAACCTTCGCGGGACGTTCAACCTACTCGAGGCGCTGCGGACCACCGATGGAGGCGTTCCGCTGATTTTCGCATCCACCAACAAAGTCTATGGCAATCTCCCGGATTTGCAGTTCGGGCCCGGTACGAACGGATACGAACCGGCCGATGCGCAGCTGGCGCAGTTCGGCCTGGATGAAACGCGCCCCCTCGACTTTCACACGCCCTACGGGTGTTCGAAGGGTGCGGCGGATCAGTACGTGCTCGACTATTCCCGGAGCTTCGGAATGCGCACCGCGGTGATCCGTATGAGCTGCATTTACGGCGAGCGGCAGCTCGGCACGGAGGATCAGGGCTGGGTCGCGCACTTCCTCATCAGCGCGATGGAGGGACGGCCGATCACCCTGTTCGGGGATGGCTGGCAGGTCCGCGACGTCTGCACGGTCGATGACACGTGCGACATGTACCTTGCCGCGCTGGACCGGATCGACGCAATCTCCGGCCGCGCGTTCAACTGGGGCGGCGGCCCGACGAACGCGGTGAGCCTTCGGGCTGTGCTCGACGAGATTGGGGTAATCCTGGACAGCAAGCCGCACTTCGAGGTCGAAGGCTGGCGCGCGGGAGATCAGCGTTGGTTTGTCGCGGATACACGCGCGATCGACACTGCGCTCCAGTTGCCCCCCCGCACCGACTGGCGGAAAGGCCTGAGAGCGCTCTCCGATTGGCTCGCATCCGAACGCGAATTCGCGGCATCGGCGATCGAGCTTTCGTCGCAGAAGGTAGCCGCGCTTTGACGCGGCATAGCACCCCGCACGTGCTGATGACCGCCGATGCGGTCGGCGGAGTCTGGCAGTACGCGACCGATCTCGTGCGAGCGCTTTCCGACCATGGGGCACACGTCACGCTGGCGGTGATGGGCCCCTCCCCCAGCGTGGAACAGCGCCGCAAGGTTGAGGGCGTCGCCGGCGTCGATCTTCTCGATACCGGCTTGCCGCTCGACTGGCTCACCCGCAGTCCCGAGCCGGTGCGTTGCGCCGCGCGCAAGCTCGCAGAGCTCGCTCGCGAGATCGGGGCGGACGTGGTCCACTGCAATTCCCCGATACTCGCCGGCGCCGCGCGCTTTCCGGTCCCGGTCGTGGCCGTTGCCCATGGCTGCATCACCACCTGGTGGGAAACGGTCCGCGGCGATGAACTCGATCCTGCGCTGACCTGGCACCGCGATCTGACCCGCAAGGGCCTGCTCTCCGCCGAGGTGACGGTGGCCCCCAGTGCGGCCTTCGCGGAGATTCTACGGGAAACCTACGAGCTTCCCCGGACACCGCGTGCCATCCACAATGGACGTTATCCGCTGCCCCCGACAGGTCGCGGGAGCGGCGAGCATCTCTTCGCACTCACCGTCGGCCGGCTGTGGGACGAAGGGAAGAACATGGCCGTGCTCGACCGCGCGGCTGCATCGGCCGCGACCCCGATGCTGGCCGCCGGCGCTAGCGAAAGCCCGAGTGGCAAGCGCATACCGCTGCATCACCTGCAGCTTTGCGGCAAGCTGGACGAGCACGAGCTCGCGACCCTCCTGGCGAAACGGCCGATTTTCGCTTCGGCGGCGATTTTCGAGCCTTTCGGTCTTGCCGTGCTCGAAGCGGCAATGGCCGGTTGTCCGCTCGTCCTGTCCGATATCCCGACTTTTCGCGAGCTGTGGGGCGGGGCCGCGATTTTCATCTCCCATGCCGATGCCGAGGGATTCGCCGACGCGATCGACCGTCTGGCAGAAGATCGTGGCGAGCGGGCACGCCTCGGTGAAGCGGCACGAGAGCGGGCTGCGCGCTACACGCCGCAAGCCTCGGCCGCAGCAACAGCGGCTCTCTACGGCTCGCTTCTCGAACAGGGGCGCGCGGCATGAAGATCGTCTACTTCACCCACTCGCTCGTATCCTGCTGGAACCACGGCAATGCCCATTTTCTGCGCGGCGTTCTCGACGAATTGCGCCGGCGTGGGCACGACACCATCGCCTTTGAACCCGAAACGGGCTGGAGCCGGCAGAATCTGCTGCGGGACCACGGCCCCTCGGGCCTGGCTCCATTTCAGGTGAAGTATCCCGATCTCCAAACGTATTGCTATAGCGAGGCCGACGACCTCGCACGGATGACGGACGGGGCCGACCTGGTGATCGTTCACGAGTGGAACGAGCCGGATCTCGTCGCGGGCCTGGGCATGCAGCGCAAACGCGGCGCGCCATTCCTCCTGCTGTTCCACGACACGCACCACCGGGCGGTCAGCGCGCCCGAGGAGATGCGCACCTACGATCTTTCCGGATACGATGGCGTGCTCGCCTTCGGGGAAGCGCTTTCCGAGGTCTATCGCGCCTGGGGGTGGGGTTCGCGCGTTTGGACGTGGCACGAGGCCGCCGACGTTCGCCGCTTTCGCCCACCCGACCATGAGCAGGAACGCGAGGGCCTCGTCTGGATCGGCAACTGGGGCGATGGCGAGAGAAGCGAGGAACTCACCGAGTTTCTGCTGGCGCCGGCGCGCGCCGCCCACCTCGATCTCGCGATCTACGGCGTGCGCTATCCCGACGACGCCGTGCGGACCGTTGCCCGCTACGGTGCGCACCTGCGCGGCTGGGCACCGAACCCCCTGGCACCGGAGATATTCGCACGTCACGCTGCCACGCTCCACGTGCCGCGGCGCTACTACGCGAAGGTCCTTCCTGGCATCCCGACGATCCGCGTTTTCGAGGCGCTCGCGTGCGGAATTCCACTCGTCTGCGCGCCGTGGGAGGATGCCGAGCAGCTCTTCCGCCCTGGCGCGGACTACCTGATCGCGGAAAACGGTAGGCAGATGTCCGCGCATCTTCGGACGCTTGCGCAGGATGCGGACATGCGCGCCGAGCTGGCGGAAAGCGGGCTCGCGACCATCCATGCGCAGCACACCTGCGCTCATCGGGCAGACGAACTGCTGACGATCGTCGGCGAACTCTCGCAGCCAGACGGGTTGAGGAAAACCGCATGAAGATCGCCTTCTATGGATCGAGCCTGCTGTCTTCGTGGTGGAACGGCGCGGCGACATACTACCGCGGATTGCTCCACGCGCTGGCCAAGCGCGGCTACGACATCGTGTTCTACGAACCGGATGCGTTCGACCGTCAAAGCCATCGCGACATCGAGCCGCCGGAGTGGGCACGCAGCGTCGTCTGGCCCGCCAACGCGGGTGGGCTGGCCTCGGTTCTGGAGGAAGCGGCAAATGCCGACATCGTGATCAAGGCGAGCGGGGTTGGCGTCTACGACCCCGAATTGCTGGAAGGTGTGCTCGACCACGCGCATCCCGATGCACTTTGCTGCTTCTGGGACGTCGACGCCGCCGCGACGCTCGGCGAAATGGGAGCGGACAGCGTCCATCCCGTGCGCCGTGCGCTGCCGCGGTTGGACGCGGTGTTCACCTATGGAGGCGGGCCGCCCGTGGTCGCCGCCTACAGTGCGCTGGGCGCCGCACGGTGCGTCCCGGTGTACAACGCGCTCGATCCTGCGACGCATCATCCGGTGGCACCGGTCCCGGCGTTCGCGGCCGACCTGTCGCTGCTGGCCAACCGGTTGCCTGATCGCGAGGGGCGTATCGAGGAGTTCTTCCTTCGGCCGGCGACCTCACTTCCGCAGCGGCGCTTCATCCTCGGCGGCAACGGATGGGATGACAAGCCCATGCCGGCCAACATCGAGCGCATGGGCCATGTCGGGACCGCACTGCACAACGCTTTCAACTGCACGCCCACGGCAGTGCTCAACGTCGCCCGGGACTCGATGGCGGAAGTCGGCTTCTCGCCCGCCACGCGGGTCTTCGAGGCGGCGGGCGCCGGAGCCTGCCTGATCACGGACGCCTGGGAAGGGATCGAAATGTTCCTGGAGCCGGAACGGGAAGTTCTCGTCGCCCGCGACGGTAAGGACGTTGCAGAGCACATCGAAGCTCTGACCCCGGACAGGGCCAGGGCGATCGGCAAAGCAGCCCTCGCGCGAGTGCTGGGCGATCACACTTACGACAGGCGCGCGGCGGAAGTGGATCGGACTTTCAAGGCCATGCGCGAAGCCAAGAGGGAGAAAGCGGCATGAAGCTCGTCGTCCTGGGACTCAGCCTTTCCTCCTCGTGGGGAAACGGCCACGCGACGACCTATCGCGCGCTTCTGTCCGGCATGGCCGAGCGGGGGCATGAGGTGCTTTTCCTCGAACGCAGCAAGCCCTGGTATGCCGACCATCGCGACTTGGCCGATCCCGATTTCTGCCGGCTGGAGTATTACGACAGCGTCGGCGAACTGGAACGTTGGCGCGCCGAAGTTTCCGGCGCGGACGCGGTAATGGTCGGCTCCTACGTGCCCGACGGCCCCGCCGTGGGAGACTGGGTCCTGCACCATGCACACGGTGCGACCTGCTTCTACGATATCGATACGCCGGTCACACTGGCGCAGCTCGAACGAGGGCGATGCGAGTTTCTGAGAATAGACCAGATCGCGCGATATGACGTCTATTTCTCGTTCACGGGCGGCCCCGTCCTGGACCGGATCGAACGCGACTTCGGAGCGCAGCGCGCACGGCCGCTCCACTGCTCGGCCGACGTGGCGCGGTATCGCAAGGTCAACGTTCCGCAGCGCTGGGACCTGAGCTACCTCGGCACCTACAGCGCCGATCGCCAGCCGACGCTCGAAAGGCTGCTGCTCGAAACGGCACGCATGCGCCCCGATAGAAGGTTTGCAGTGGCCGGTGCCCAATACCCCTCGTCGATCGACTGGCCGGACAATGTCGAGCGCCTCGAGCATGTCGCGCCCCGCGATCACCCGGCTTTCTATTCCGCATCACGCTTCACTCTCAACGTCACGCGCGCCGACATGATTGCGGCCGGCTGGTCTCCCTCGATCCGGCTGTTCGAGGCGGGCGCCTGCAGCACCGCAGTCATTTCGGACCGGTGGCCGGGGATCGAGGACATTCTCACGCCGGGACAGGCGATCCTGCTGGCCGACAGTGCCAACGACGTTCTCGCCGCGCTCGACGCCGATCCCGAGCCTCTCGGACGGGCCGCACACGTGCGGATCGTTCAGGAACACAGTGGCACTGCGCGCGCTCGACAGCTCGAGCGCGATCTGCGGGATGTCGCCTACCACTCACAGCAACGCCAATCGGAAAGGTTGATCGCGCAATGACAACAGGAGGCGAACTCATACTCGTCGCAGGCGGCGCCGGCTTTATCGGCTCGCACCTGTGCCAAGCGCTGTTGGAGCAAGGAAAGAATGTCCTCTGCCTCGACAATCTCCAGACCGCGCGCCGTGAGAATCTTCTCGAACTGGAGGCCTACAGCCGCTTTCGCTTCGTCGAAGCCGACATCACCCGGCCCCTGCCCCGGCAGATTCTGGGGCAGACCGATCGGATCTCGCGGATATACAATCTGGCCTGTGCCGCATCCCCCGACCTCTATCAGGCTGACCCGGAGCATACGATCCTGACCTGCGTGATGGGCACAAACCGGCTGCTGCACCTGGCGGAGGACTCAGGAGCACGCTTTCTCCTCACCTCGACCAGCGAGGTCTACGGCGATCCGCACGTCCATCCGCAAACCGAGAACTATCGCGGAAACGTGAGCTGCACGGGACCACGCGCATGTTACGACGAAGGCAAGCGGGCGGCCGAGACGATGGCGTTCGACTTTGCCCGCAGCGGGCGTGCAGACGTTCGGGTCGCGCGGATCTTCAACACCTATGGCCCGAACATGCGGATGGACGACGGGCGCGTCATCTCGAACTTCATCTGCCAGGCGCTCGCGGGAAAGCCCCTCACCATCTACGGCAACGGAGAGCAGACGCGCAGCTTCTGCTACGTGAGCGACACCGTGGACGGGCTGCTCCGCCTGATGGAAAGCGGGGATCGGGATCTTGGGCCGGTCAATATCGGGAATCCGACCGAGCTGACCATTGCCGAGCTCATCGACACGCTCGAGGCGGTGATCGGCAGTCCCCTCCCCACAGTGTCGCGACCGCTGCCGGTCGACGACCCGAAGAAGCGGCGACCCGATATCGCACGAGCGACGGACCGCCTCGGCTGGTGTCCCGGAACGCCGCTTTCGAGCGGCCTCGCTGCGACGGTCGCCTGGTTCGAGCGTGAACTGCGCAGCAATCGGGCGCGCAACGCCGAGCGCTCACCTGCAGCCGGGCTGGCGGCGGTTGGCGGGCAACAGGCCCTGTGACCGTCGCAGCGGTGGAGGCGCGGGACTAGAGTACCCGCGCGCCTACGCGCCAAGTGCTATTGGTCCTTGCCGGCTCCGGCGTTGGGATTGCCATCGGGCGCGGTCTTTTGCTCGCCGAGCCGACCTGTGCCGTGGTACGCGTTCGAGGACTGGCCGCCGTGCGAAAGCCAGCCGTCGGCAACGTCTTCCCGCTCGTCCTCCGGCTTGGCCGAATGGGGGCTTGGGTATGGTGCGGCATCGTCGCTACCACCAGTGGCGTCGCGGTGCGCCTGGCTGCTGACCCCGTCGGGCGCACGACTCTTGCGATTCTGGTCCGCGTCCGGGACCGCCTGGGTCGGCTTCTTGGCATCGTCGGCCATGTTCGCGCTCCCTCTAGAGGCCTTCGGGAAGTCCTTGCTGAGCCCCCATGGATCCGTTGCCGCAGTACCGCCCGAACTCCTCTTGATAGCGGCGCGTCAGCAGGTCCTTGCGCTCGGCGGGCAGGTTCTCGACGAGATCCGGCAACCAGCTGTCTTCCTCTTGATAGATGTGCTGCTGGACCGCACTTTCCACATGCTCCAGCTTCTCGCGCCACTCCTCGCTCCGAGGGTTCAGATTCCGGAGCTTCGCAAGCTGCACCTTGGTCATGGCATGCTCTTCGTAGGCCATGGCTCCGTGCGTCTTGCCGCTGTACTCCACCACTTCGGGATAGAGCGCGGCCTCCTCCGCATTGGCATGTCCGGTCAGGAGCGTGGCGAGTTCCTCGACAGCCTGCGCAGCGGTGTGGGCGTCCGCAGCGGCTCGCGCCTCGCCGAAGCGCCTTTCGATCTGCTTGTGCTGATCGACTATCGTTCGCACCCATGGCTCGTTCGCGGCGAGCTCCTCGACCCGGCGTCGCGCCTCGGCACGATCCTGGTCCGAGGCAGTAGGGGTAACAGTGGCGGCAATGCGATCGAGCAGCGACATTTCGAACTCTCCTTCGAGCGCTCGTGACCGAGCACCAGACAGAGCGCACGAATGCGCCGGTTTGTTCCAAGAAAGCGACGAAGTCTCAATCACATAGGTTAGCGCGGTGCCGAACAGGTTGTGGATGGGCCCGTCGGCCGTTCCGTGTACGAATGTTTCGGCGATCCGGCGCGTATGTTATACCGGCCTGCGAGGCGGAGAGAGGAAAACTATAAATCCATCAAGTAGCTAACATAGGTGATACGCCTCCCGGTTAACCTGTGCTTATCCCCGCCCTTCACCCGACGAGAGAGGCCGCAATTGCTCACCGAACTGTTTCTCAAGGGCCGCCTTCGCCATGATCTGAACGAGGAAGAGCGGAGCGCACTCGAGAACGCAGTCGCGAGGACGATCGAGATTCGTCCGCGCGTGACGCTGGTGGAGCGCGGCCAGTTGATCCAGCACAGCTATTATCTCGTCCAGGGAACTATGCTGCGCCACATCGACGACCGGCGAGGCGAGCGTCAGCTGGTCGGGGTCAACATCCCCGGCGACTTCGTCGACCTTCACGGCTACGCGATGAAGCGGCTGGACCACGATGTCGGTTCGCTCACCGGAGCGATCCTGGCGCAGATCTCCCACCGCAAGATCACCGAACTGATCGATTCATATCCGCATCTCGGCCGGGCGCTCTGGTTTTCGACGCTGCTCGACGCAGCCATGCACCGCGAGTGGATCTTCGGCCTCGGTCGCCTCAACGCCGAGGGACGCATCGCACATCTGATAGCCGAGCTGATCGAGCGCCTGCGCCTCGTCGGGCTCTACGACGGCAGCGTCCTGCCCATCCCGCTGCTACAGCGCGATTACGCGGAAGCATGCGGCATAACGCCGGTCCACGCCAACCGCAGCTTTCGCACTCTGCGCGAACGCGGCGCGCTGAGGCCCTGCGGAGAGGGTCGCATGGAAATTCTAGACGAGGAACTGATCCGTCGGTTGGGCGAGTTCGACGGATCGTACCTTTACGGCACAGGCGAGCTCGCGCTTCGAACATTGCACGACCGTTAGCTGTCGCCCGCAGCGCCGTCAGTCCCCCCGGCTTCCGGCAGCGAGGCTTCGACGGTGGCGGGCAGCGACAGCGATTCCCCGTTGCCGAAGGTGAGCTCGACCGTCACCTCGGCTCCAGGGACAACATTCGCATTGTAATCCGTAAGAATGGTGCGCTCGCTTCCGCCCTCGAAACGAACGGTTTCGCCCGGCGGAATCTCAATACTGTCGAGCAGCTTCGGAGCGGGATGCGAAAAGTCGGTCAACTCCGCGCGGCCGCCGTGCTCCACGACGATTTCCGACAGGTAAAGGTTGCGGTCACCGCGGTTGGCGATGTCGAGAAGGAGCATTGCCGGATTGCCCGCCGTGCCCGGCAAGACGAGGCGGGCATTGCTTACGGTCACTGTCGAACCGAAGTCCGCATCGGGCGGGGGATAGGCGCCCTCGTCCTGCCTGTTCATGGGTTGGAGGAGCATCCACCCGACGGCGACCGCCGCTATCGCGACAAGTACGCCGATCCAGACACGTCGACTCATCTGCTGCCTTCTCCATCGCTTCTGGCGCGTCTCGCCGTTATCCGCTCGGGCCCGTTCGGTCCGTTGCACGAGATCAACCGGAAATGGCGGTGCGACGTTCCCCGAAAACCGCACCGCAACGGGTTAAAGTAACATATGTCAGGTTCTTTTCCTGTGCTGCGGGGAACCCTCGCTTGGGCGAAGCCATTTTTCCAGCGGGCACGTTCCGTGCCGGCCCTCCACGCGTTCGATCGGGGAAGCATTCCATGGAACACAGGAACGAGAGTACTTCGACGGACGAGCCGCGGAGTCGATGGGGCGCCCTGGCGCTCGGCATCCTTCTGGGCCTGATAGGCCTTGCCCTCACGGCCGGGGGCATCTGGCTCCTGGCGCTGGGAGGTTCGGCGTACTATCTGCTCGCAGGCGTCGCCCTCATTGCGAGCGGCGCCCTGATCGCGTTCCGCAACCTCATCGGCGTCTGGCTCTACGCCGCAATCTTCACCGGCACTGTGATCTGGGCCTTCTGGGAAAGCGGCGCCAATGTCTGGGCGCTCGTGCCGCGGATCGCCGGCCCGGCGGTGCTGATGGTTCTCGTGCTGCTGATTGTTCCGCTGATGCGAAGGCGACCGTTCGGGTGGACGGGGTCCCTTGTCCTTGCTGCCGCTTTCCTCGTTTTCATGGCGGTCGGCACGTATCTCGTCTCACGAGCCGGACCGTCCACGCCGGTTCGCGATCTGCCCGCGGCGAACTACGCCGGAGACGACGGATTCCCTGCGCCAAACGGAGACTGGATCGCGTATGGCGGAACACAAGGCGCCCAACGCTATTCGCGCCTTGCGCAGATCACGCCGGCAAACGTGGGCCGGCTCGAGCGCGCATGGGTCGCGCATACGCGGGACCTTCCCGAGGATCTTGATCACAACAGCTATGGCGCCGAAACGACACCACTCAAGGTCGGCGACACACTCTATCTCTGCTCGGCGAAGAACATCCTGATCGCGCTCGATCCCGCGACCGGAGACGAGCGCTGGCGCTACGACCCGCAGGTTCCCGACGAGTGGATTCCCTATACCGCCGCCTGCCGCGGAGTCGCCTACCACGAAGTTTCCGGGGCCGAGGCCGACGCGCCATGCGCGCGGCGCATCATCGAGGGCACGCTCGACGCGCGCCTGGTGGCCGTCGATGCGGAGACGGGCCAGCCGTGCGAGGAATTCGGGACCAACGGTTCCGTCTCCATCACGCCCGGAATGGGGCAGGTCGTGCCGGGCATGGTCTCGATCACTTCCCCGCCAGTGATTGTGCGCGGGAACATCGTCACCGGGCACCAGGTCCTCGACGGGCAGAAACTCAACGCGCCCTCGGGCGTCATTCAGGCCTTCGACGCCGTTACGGGCGAACTCGCCTGGGCATGGGACATGGTCGTGCCGGACCGTCAAGGGCGTCCGGAGGGAGGGGGCACCTACACCCGCGGAACACCCAACATGTGGACCATGGCGTCGGCGGACGAAGAACTTGGTCTCGTCTATCTGCCGATGGGCAACGCCGCAGGAGACTACTGGAGCGGTGATCGCCTGCCGGCGGAGAACGAATACGCAACCTCGCTGGTCGCGCTTGACGCCGAGACGGGCCGTCCTGCCTGGCACTTCCAGACCGTTCACAAGGACGTGTGGGACTATGACCTCGGCTCGCAACCGACGCTCATCGATCTCCCGGGCGGCGTACCTGCCGTCGTCCTCGCCAGCAAGCAGGGCGACATTTATGTTCTCGATCGCCGCAACGGCAGTCTGCTGACTGCGGTGGAGGAGCGGCCAGTGCCGCAGGGGGGCGTCGAGCCCGCGGAACGGGCGCCGACACAGCCTTTCTCACTGTTCCACACGCTCGCACGTCCGGAACTGCACGAACGCGACATGTGGGGGATGTCGCCCATCGATCAGATGGTGTGCCGCATTCAGTTCCGCCGCGCGAGCTACAAGGGAATGTATACCCCGCCGACCGCTGACCAGCGCTGGGTCCAGTATCCGGGCTACAACGGCGGTTCCGACTGGGGCGGTATCGCGATCGACCCGCAACGCGGAGTCATCATCGCCAACTACAACGACATGCCGAACTACAATCGCCTTGTCCCGCGCGCAGAGGCCGACGAGATGGGCTGGGCACCCCGCGGGGAGGCGCGGGGCGGTGACATGGGTGGCGGCGCGGAAGGCGCCGGCGACCCGCAGGCTGGCGCACCTTATGCGATCGACGTCAACGCGGGCTGGCGCCTGCCGTTTACCGGCCTGCTGTGCAAGGAACCGCCCTACGGCGGCATTCGCGCGATCGATCTGCGCACCGGGGAGACGATCTGGGATCGGCCGCTCGGCTCCGCCCGGCGCAATGGGCCCTTCGGCATCCCCTCGATGATGCCGTTCGAGATCGGTACGCCGAACAACGGCGGCAGCGTAGTCACTGCGGGCGGATTGATCTTCATCGCAGCGACGACCGACAACCTGTTCCGTGCGATCGACATGCGTACCGGAGAGACGCTATGGCAGGATGTGCTGCCCGCAGGCGGCCAGGCGACGCCGATCACCTACGAGGCGAACGGCCGGCAATACGTTGCCATCATGGCGGGCGGCCACCACTTCATGGAGACGCCGATCGGAGACGAACTGATCGCCTACGCGCTGCCGGCCGACTAGGTGCCGACGTGCTGATCGGGTATCACGCCTCGCACGAACAGTTCGCTCCGGAGGACCTCCGCGTACTGGCTCGGGAAGCAGAGCGGGCGGGTTTCGGCGCCGTGATGTCGTCGGACCACTTCAAGCCGTGGAGCGAGCTGCAGGGCCAGTCGGGCTTCGCCTGGGTCTGGCTCGGGGCAGCAATGGAAGCCACAAGTGTGCCGTTCGGGACGCTGGCTGTTCCGGGCGGCTGGCGCTACCATCCGGCGATCGTCGCGCAAGCCGGGGCGACGCTTGCGCGCCTCTTCCCGGGCCGGCTCGCCTGGCTCGGGCTCGGCAGCGGAGAGGCGCTGAACGAAAGCGTGGTAGGCCAAGGCTGGCCGCCCAAGGCCGAACGCAACAGCCGCCTGGAAGAGGGTGCGCGGATCATCCGCGCGCTGTGGAACGGGGAGACGGTTTCCAGCGAACGTCCTATTCCCGTTCGGGAAGCGCACCTCTACACCCGGCCGGCCCAGCCGCATCCGCTCCTCGTCGGCGCTGCACTCGGTCCCGAAACGGCGCAGTGGTTGGGCGCATGGGCCGACGGCCTCATTACCGTGAACATGCCGCGCGAGCAGTTGGGGGAAGTGGTCGCCGCGTTTCGTCGTGGCGGAGGCGCGGGCAAGCGGCTGATCCTGCAGATGCACCTGTCGTGGGCGCCGACCGAAGGGGAAGCGCGTGATCTCGCATGGCGCAACTGGAGGTTCAATGTCGTGGAACCCCAGGTGGCGGAGAACTGTGCGAGTCCCGAGGATTTCGAGGAGGCGACACGCGATCTCGGCCCCGAGGATCTCGAAGGCCACGTGATCATGGCATCCGAGCCCGAGCACTTCGTCTCCGCGATCGTCGAAGCCGCAGATCTGGGTTTCGACGAGATCTACCTCCACAACGTCGGCGACAATCAGCGCGCGTTCCTCGCCACCTTCGGTGAGGAGGTGTTGCCCCGGCTGCCCCAGAACCCCTGCGACAACTTACGGGAACCAACGAATGTCTGACCCTCGGAACATCTGGTACAAGGACGCGATCATCTATGGCGTCGACGTGGGCCTGTTCCAGGACAGCAACGGCGACGGGATCGGCGACTTTCGCGGCCTGATCGAGCGGCTCGATTACATAGAGGGTCTCGGAGTCAATTGCGTGTGGCTGATGCCTTTCTTCCGCACGCCCGGCCGGGACAACGGCTACGACGTCTCGGACTACTACGCCATCGATCCCGATATCGGGGATTTCGGCGAGCTGATCGAGTTCATAACATGCGCCAATCAGCGCGGCATTCGTGTGGTCCTCGACCTCGTGCTGAACCATACGTCCGACGAACATCCCTGGTTCGAAAAGGCGCGGAACGATCCCGAAAGCGAGGAGCACGATTTCTATGTCTGGTCCGACGAACCGGTGCCGCCCGTGCCGGGAAATGGACCGATCTTCCCCGGCGTGGAGGACAGCGTCTGGGCAAAGGACGAAGTGAGCGGGAAGTGGTACTATCACCGTTTCTACAGCTTTCAGCCAGATCTCAACCACACCAACCAGACACTGCGCGAGGAGATCGATCGCATCCTGCGCTTCTGGCTCACGTGTGGGGCGAGCGGCTTTCGCGTGGATGCCGCGTCGCACATGATCGAGCCGAAGGGCCCTGGCGACGCACCGCTGGAGGCAGGGCACGAGGTGCTGCGGCAGCTCCGTTCCTTCGTCGACACCACCGCCGTCGGCGCGATGCTGATCGGCGAGGCGGACGAGAATCCGGACGAGATTGCGTCGTTCTTCGGAGATGACGACGAACTGCATGCGCTGCTGAACTTCCTGATGACCAACTATCTGTTCCTTGCGCTGGCGCGGCAGGAGGCGGAGCCGGTGCGCTTTGCGCTCGAGCTGCTGCCGAAGATTCCGCGCGACTGCCATTGGATCAACTTCCTGCGCAACCACGACGAACTCGACCTCGAACGACTTTCGCGCGAGCAGCGGGAGGAAGTCTTCGCCGCCTTCGCGCCGGACGAGGATATGCAGATCTATGGCCGGGGCATCCGCCGCCGCCTCGCCCCCATGCTTGGCGGCGATCTGAAACGCCTGAAGCTGGCCTACAGCCTTCTGTTCGCACTGCCCGGCTCGCCCGCGATCATCTACGGAGACGAGATCGGCATGGGCGAAGACCTCTCGCTCCCCGGTCGAACTGCCGTCCGCACGCCAATGCAATGGTCGGATGCGCCCGGTGCCGGATTTACGCCCGCCGAACCGGTTCGCCAGCCGGTGGGCGAGGGCCCCTTCGGCTTCAAGAAGGTCAACGTTGCCCTGCAGGACGTCGATGCCGGCTCCCTCCTGAACTGGATCCGCGACCTCTCGGGCTTGCGGCGCCGGTGCCGGGAAATCGGCAGTGCCGCGCCCCAGGATCTCGATACCGGCCATCCGGCGGTCGTCGCCATCGCCTATGAACATGGACGGCACACACTGCTGACGCTTCACAACCTCGCGGATAGAAAGGCACGCGCCGAGATCGACCTTTCCTCGGCGCCGAGTGGCATAGGGCGCGTCATATTCGCCTCACAGCCAGAAGCCCTCGGCAGCGCAGTCGAAAGGCAACAGGACTTCGAACTCGAGCCCTACGGCTGTCGCTGGGCGAGATTCGAGCGGCCCGTCGGAGCCTGATGCCCCTCCGCGATTTTCTGATCCTCGTCGGCGTCTGTCTCGTTTGGGCGCTGAACGTGGTGGTGAGCAAATTTGCCGTGGGGCCGTTCGAGATTCCGCCGGTCTTCTTTGCCGGCATCCGCTCCGCTCTCGTGGCGATCGTCCTCCTGCCCTGGTTGCGCCCGCTTCCCGCTCCCCTTGGCCGGACGGTTCTCGTAGCGCTCCTTCTCGGCGGCGCGTCCTTCGCCTTGCTCTTCATCGGGCTGCGAACCGCAACTGCCTCTTCCGCTGCAATCGTAAGCCTCGCCAGCGCGCCCGCGGCGGTTCTCTTCGCCATCGCGCTGCTCGGCGAGCGGGTGCGCTGGCGACGAGCTCTGGGAATCCTTCTGGCGCTCGTCGGGATCGGGATCGTACTCGTGGGCCAGGGGAGGCTTTCCGCCTCGCTCGGTCTCCTGGTTGTGGCGATATCGGCGTTGGCGGGCGCGCTCGGCAGCGTCCTGCTCAAGAAGCTGTCGATCTCGCCGATGCGATTGCAGGCGTGGTCGGGCCTTTCAGGGATGATCCTGCTGCTGCCGCTGTCGGCGATCACCGAATCGGGCCAGATTGCCGCTACGGCCTCCGCTGGGTGGAACTTCGTCGCCGTTCTGCTCTTCTCCGCCCTGGTCGTCTCGGTCGGTGCCCACACCGTCTATTTCTGGCTCCTGAGCAGGCACGATGTGAACGTCATCGCGCCGCTGACACTGATGAACCCGCTGCTGACGGTCGCGCTCGGCGCTCTGCTGGTGCAGGAGCCTCTGACGGTCGAACTTCTGGTCGGAGCCGCAGTGGCTATCCTGGGCGTATTGGTCATCGTTCTGCGTCCGAGCAAGCGCCTGCCGAAGGACTTGCTCTTCCGAGGGCGGGCCTGAGCGAGCCGCTTGTCGCGACTGGCCGCCGCATCCCGATAGCGGAACTGATCTGCGTATACTTGTCACGCGTGGTCGCAGCTCAGCAACGGCTCACGGCCCGCGACCGCCGTGGAAGGAACGCCGCGGCCTTCAGAAGCGTCTGCTCTGCAGAGGAGCAAGCAGATGGCGACACAGACTGATACGGATGCAACCCACATTCTCGAAGCCGATCATCGCAAGGTCGAGGATCTGTTCGGCCAGTACGAGAAAGCATCGGGGATCGAGCGCAAAAGGAGCATCGCGGAAAAGATCTGCAACGAACTCAAGATCCACACGATGATCGAGGAGGAGATCTTCTATCCGGCCCTTGAGGGCAAGATCGAGGAGAGCCTGCTCAAGGAAGCCTACGTCGAGCACGACGGCGCCAAGGTGCTCGTCAACGATATCGCCGCGGGCAGCCCCGATGAAGAGTTCTACGACGCCAAGGTTTTGGTGCTGAAGGAACAGATCGAGCATCACGTGCGCGAAGAAGAGAAGATGCAGGGGAACATGTTTCAGCAAGCCCGCGCCAGCGACGTCGATCTCGACGCGTTGGGCGAGCAGTTGCTGGCCCGCAAGAAGGAGCTCAAGGCCCAGGCGGAAACGAGCGGTTTGCCGCCGGCCAAGGTCGCGACTCTCTGAGTGCCCCCGGCTTGGGGCACCCGGAGATGTCTTCCGATTCATCCGTCGACGTCGATGCAGACCGCCCGCTTCAGGAGCGGCACTGGGCGATCAGCCGGGTCTCATGGCTGATCATGCTCGCCCTGCTGCTGGTCGCTGCTCTGGGCCTTACCGGTAGCGGCGGCGTGCTTTCGCGGCAGCAGGCGACCGCCGGGGCGGCGGAGCTGGACGTTCCGCGCGTTTCACGGTGGGCGGCCGCCGACAATCTCGCTGTCAGGGTTCCGCAAGACACCACGGGCGATATCGAGATTACGGTCCCGAACGAGTTCGCAGAGATGTTCGCGATCGAGTCGATCGCGCCGCAGCCATCATCTGTCAGCGCCACACCGAACGGGCATCGCTATCAGTTCGAATCTTCGCCCGGCCCGGGCAAGCGAAGCATCGTCTTCTCCATTCGTGCCAGCCGGCCGTCGCTCCCCACGCACATCGGTCGCTTCGCGGTGAACGGCGAAACGACCGGCGAACTTCCCATCGTGGTCTTGCCATAGGAGGGGTGCATGGACAGCGTAATCAGAGGCATCGCACTCTATCTCCTGTTGCTGGTGATCATCCGCGTGTCCGGTCGGCGCACGATGGCGCAAGCTACGCCGTTCGATTTCGTGCTGCTCCTGATTGTCGCCGAGACGACGCAGCAGGCCCTGCTGGGCGACGACTTCTCGATCACCAATGCGGCGATCCTGATCGTCACGCTGTTTCTGCTCGATATCGGTCTTTCGTACGTCAAGCGATGGTCGCCCGCGGTATCGAAGGTAATCGACGGCCGGCCGACATTCCTGATTCATGACGGCAAGATCGACGAGCGGGCCCTGAGGAAGACCCGCATGGATACGGCGGACGTCATGGTGGCCGCTCGTGCTCAGCACGGGCTCGAGCGGCTCGACCAGGTCAAGCATGCCGTCCTCGAGAACGACGCCGGCATCACGATCATCCCGCGCTCCAGCGGGTGACAGGCCCGCCTGGTGGCGGATCGATTTGCTCCCGCGCCCTGCCGTGCTGTTCCTGCACGCCGGACAGCCCGGTCCATTTCGTTGAAGATGGAGCGCGCGCGACCTCGGATGGCTGATCATCTCTCCCGGAACGAGCGGCGGGGCGGCCCGTTCGAAGTGAAACGGCGCGCGCGCGCAAGCCATTTTCCCGAGGAGTAGTTCATGAACGAAACCGCATCCCAGGCGCCACGGCCTCCTCTGCCCGCACAGCAACAGCAGGTGCCCGGCACGACCGACGCCATGGACCCACGGCCCGATCACGGGGAGCACAGCTATCGCGGTTCCGGGCGTCTCGCCGGCAAGAAGACGATCATCACCGGCGGCGATAGCGGCATCGGGCGGGCGGTCGCGATCGCTTTCGCGCGCGAAGGCGCGGATGTCCTGATCTCCTATCTCAACGAGGACGAGGACGCGAAGGAGACCGCGCGCTGGGTCGAGGAGGCAGGCCGCAAAGCGGTGCTCGTGCCCGGCGACATCGGCTCGGCCGATCACTGCCGGACGATCGCGGACAAGGCCGCCGAACTGTTCGGGCGCATCGATGTCGTCGTCAACAACGCCGCCCATCAGATGACTTACGAAAAGGTGGAGGACATTCCCGACGAGGAATGGGAGAAGACCTTCGCGGTCAACGTCCACGCGATGTTCTATCTGGTGAAGGCGGTGCTGCCGCACATGGGCGAAGGCGGATCGATCATTAACACGACCTCGATCAATGCGGACATGCCGCGGCCGACCCTGCTCGCCTATGCAACCACCAAAGGCGCCATCCAGAATTTCACCGGCGGCCTCGCCCAGTTGCTCGGCGAGAACAAGATCCGGGTGAACTGCGTGGCGCCCGGGCCCGTCTGGACGCCGCTGATCCCCTCGACGATGCCGATCGAGCAGGTGAAGAACTTCGGCAAGGACACGCCTCTCGGCCGGCCCGCCCAGCCTGCCGAATTGGCACCCGTCTACGTGATGCTCGCGGCGGACGAGGCGAGCTATGTCTCGGGCGCCACCGTCGGGGTCACCGGCGGCAAGCCCATCCTCTAGAGCACTTCCCGGCCTGCTGTTCGAAACAGCGCCGGGACTGCTTGCCGCGCTTCAGCCGAACAGCGCCGGGAGCGTATCGAAGGCGGTTGCGAGCGCTGCGATGGCGATCGCCAGCCCGGCGGTCGTCCACAGCGAACGAACGCGGCGCCAACGCCACAGCCAGACGAGTGCGGCAAGGCCCGCAAGCGAGAGGAGAAGCCCGATGATCCGACCGGGCGCGGCGTCCGGAAAGATCACACTCGCAGCCCACTTGGCCATGAACTGCGCAGTCCAGATCGCGAGCGCGGCGACGGCAGCAAACCAGTCGATACAGTTGTCGAACCGGCTCATCCTGTCAGCCCCGGTACAAGCCGCGTCAGAACAGCGAATGCGAGGCCCTGCAGGGCTCCGAAACCGAGAAAGCGCGAGACGATATCCATCGTGGTGTTGAACGGCGGCCTGAGCAGGCCTCGCCCGCTACGCAGCCCCAGATAACCGGCCATGATCGCCCCCACCGCGACCGCCCCGCCCTGCAACACGACCATGGCGAACACGGTTGCGCCCTGGCCGCTGTTCGCCGGTGCGAGCCCCGCGGCGGTCCAGGTGGTCACGTCGAGCCAGCAGGCGGCCGCTGCCAGCGCCGAACTCGCCGCCGCCAACAGCCACGGCATCTGACCCGCGAACGTCCCTTCCTCGTGTCGAGCAAGCACGCGCCGCGCGCCCCAGGCGGCGAACAACGCCAGCAGGAGGAGAGCAAGGACGGCGCCGGTAGTCAGCAGCGGCGGAGCGGCAATCCAAACATCGGGATGAATTCCGTAGAGATAGAGATAGGCGAATCCCGCCATCACCCCCATCGTGCCGAGCACCGCCATCAAGGCGTTCAACGCCCACCAGCCATGACTTCGGGGTCCCGCGATCTGGATCGGCACCTCGATTCCGGCACCGATGTCGGCAATCCGCTTCCGGACCGGGCGGTCTGTCTCCCACAGCCAGCGCAGCGTCGCGAAGATGGCCACCGCCCCGCAAGTGAAACCAAAGACGTAGGCCTGCACCGTCAGCGACAGGAAGAAGCCTGCCGTGAAGACCGCAGCAGCGACGGGCCACGGCGATGGACCCGGCATGATCTCAAGATACTCCGGCTCTGCGTTCGCCGGCGAGGTGATGATGGTTTCGCGCAGACCTGTTACCGTGCCGGGCAGGAAGTAGCGCCCTTCCTTCACGTCACGGCAGAAATCCGGGTTGTGCCACAGCGGTTGGCGGCTGCGGATCATCGGAATGGACCGGACCGAGTAGAGACCCGTCGGCAACCACTCGATCGTACCCGCGTCGTAGACGTTGCCGACGCCCTTATCCACCGAGAAGCGGAAGCGCCGCGCGAGATCGAATACGAACAGCGCGACCCCGGCCGCGAACACGAACGCACCGATGGTCGAGATGAGGTTGAGCAGGTCGAAACCCCTGTCGGGCAGATAGGTGTAGACGCGCCGCGGCATCCCCATCAGACCTGTGAGATGCATCGGCAGGAACGCGATGTGAATGCCCGCGAACATCAATGCGAAGACCCACTTCCCGACCCGTTCGGACAGCGCATTCCGGCTCGTCACGCCGGCCCAGTGGTAGAATGCGGCGAACATCGGAAACACCATCCCGCCGATCAGCACGTAATGGAGGTGCGCGACGATGAAGTAGGTGTCGTGCGCCTGCCAGTCGAAGGGGACCATCGCCACCATCACCCCGGTGAGGCCGCCCATGGTGAAGACGAGCACGCTGCCGATCACGAACAGCGACACGGTGTTCCATCGGATGCGCCCGCTGGCGAGCGTCGCGATCCAGCAGAACACCTGAATGCCCGCCGGCAGGCTGACCGCCATGGATGCCGCCGAGAAATAGCCGGTCGCGACGCGCGGCATACCGGTCGCGAACATATGATGCGCCCAGACACCGAAGCTGATGAAGCCCGTGGCGACGAGTGCCAGGGCGTTGAGCCGGTAACCGACAAGCTCCTTCCGCACGACGGTGGTGGCCATCATACTCATCAGCCCGGCCGCAGGCAGGAAGATGATGTAGACCTCCGGATGCCCGAAGAACCAGAACAGGTGCTGCCATAGCAGTGGATCGCCGCCGCGCGTGGGATCGAAGAACGGCCAGTTGAACGCCCGCTCGAGCTCCAGCAGCAGGGTGCACAAGATCACCGAGGGAAACGCGAGAATGATCATGAAGGCGAAGACCAGCATCGCCCAGGCGAACATCGGCATCCGGTCGAGAGTCATGCCGGGCGCACGCGTGCGCAGCACGCCGACGATGATCTCGATCGCGCCAGCAATGGCCGAGATCTCGATGAAGCCGATCCCGAGCAGCCAGAAGTCGGCATTTATCCCCGGGGAGAACGCGATCGAGGTGAGCGGCGGATACATGAACCAGCCCCCATCAGGGGCGAGGCCGACGAACAGCGAGAAGAAGAACGAAATCCCGCCGATCGCATAGGCCCAGAAGGCGAAGGCGGACAGGCGCGGAAACGGCAGGTCGCGCGCGCCCAGCATCTGCGGCAGCAGCAGCACGCCGATCGCCTCGACCATCGGCACGGCGAAGAGGAACATCATCACCGTGCCGTGCATGGTGAAGACCTGGTTGTAGGTCTCCATCGGCACGATATCCTGTAGCGGTGCCGCCAGCTGCACCCGCATGACCAGCGCGAGAATCCCGGCGAGGATGAAGAACAGGAAAGCGACCGCCACGTACCAGAAGCCGACGTAGTTGTTGTTGACTTCCGTCAGCAGGCCCCAACCCCGAGGAACGCGCCAGGCCTTCTGCAGCTTCTCCAACTCGCCCTCCGGGCGCGGGCCGGTGGTGGGAAAGCGGTCGTAGAGCGCATGATCGAATCCGGTTTCGCTCACTTCTGGGCTTCCAGGAAAGCGGCGATATGGCCGAGTTCCTCGGCCGAGAGCCGGTCGTAGCTGGGCATGCGATTACCGGGCTTGATCGACTGGCTGTCGGCGACCCAGCCCATCATCGTGCCGCGGTGGTTGGGCAGGATGCCGGCGCCGAGGCTCAGCCGGGTACCGACGTGGGTGAGGTCGGGGCCGGCGAGGCCGTTCGCCTCTGTCCCCGCGATGCGATGGCAGGCGGCGCAGCCGGTATCGCGGAACAGCGCCCATCCGCGCGCCGGATCGTAGCGCTGCGGCTCTGCAGGGTCGCGCACGACTTCGCCGGGGCGCCCGGGGATCGCGCCGGCGGCGACGGGTTGCGCCTGCCGTGCGGCGCGCGCCGCGAGCCAGCGGTCGTAGTCGGCCTCCTCGTGAACTTCCGTCACGAACCCCATCAGGGCGTGCGGCCCGCCGCAGTATTCGGCGCAGACCCCGCCGAACCTTCCGGTTCGGCTCGCTTCCACCCGCAGCAGATTGATGCGTCCCGGGACCATGTCTTTCTTGCCTGAAAGGTGCGGCACCCAGAAACTGTGGATCACGTCGGCGGAGCGCAGTTCAAGCACGACGGGGCGGTCCAGCGGCAGGTGCAGTTCGTTCGCGTCGCGCACGATCACGCGGCCGGCCGAATCGAGATATTCGACGCGGAACCACCACATTTCGCCGGTGATCCGCACGCGTGCCTCGCGCCCCGTGATGGGCTCGGTCAACGACGTGGTAAGCGCAAGGCCCCAGACGAGCAGACCGGTGAGCACCACCGCGGGGAAGGCAATCCCGCCGATCCACACCGCCTTTTCGCCGCCCAGCTTCCTTCGCCAGCGTTCCGGCCCCTTGATCGCCACGTAGAGCGCCGCGATCACGACCCCGGTCACCGCCAGACCCATGATCAGCAAGCCCCAGGCAAGCGTGGTCACGCTGCTCGCATAGGGACCGGCCGGGTCGAGCACCGGCGGCGGCCATCCCCACAGCGCCTCCATTATGCCGGATGCCTGCCCCTTACTCATCCTTCATCCCGTAGAGATAGGCGGCCACGTCCTGCGCTTCGGCCGCGGTGATCGGCATAGCCGGCATGGTCGAGCCCGGCTTGGCGGCGGGCGCATCGCGGACGAAGGCGGCGAGGTTCGCCGGCGTGTTGGGCAAAGCGCCGGCAAGCAAGCCGGCATCGTCGAACCCTTCCAGCGAAGGTCCCGCTCGACCGCGCGGCCAGTCAACCCCCGGAATGACATGGCAGGAGCCACACGATACTCGCTCTATCACCGCCTTCCCTCGCTCGACCGCATCTGCGGATGGCGAGACGCGGTCATCGGGCGGCGGCTTGCATGCGGCCACCGTCAGCAAGATCGCCACCCCGACCTGCCGCAAAGTACGAGATCTGAACGTTGCATCGCGCTCCCCCATCAGAATGGGGAACCGTTCATGCCGGGCGCCGGTTCCTGCCCACGATGGGGAGAGTGAAAGACGCCATGTTCGCTACTGTCGCGGTGACGCTCGCCACGGGCTGTACCGACACCGCGCCCGTCACCGGCCCCTTCGAGCAGAGCGGCGAACTGATCGCGCTGTCGGGCGGCGATGCCGGTGCGGCCAATGCGTGCATCGCCTGCCACGGCCTTGACGGAGAAGGCGACGGCAAGCTTGTGCCGCGCCTGGCCGGCCTCGATCCGGGTTACTTCGTGCGCCAGCTCGAGCTCTACGACGTTGGGCAGCGCAGACACGCCGCGATGGAGGCGATCGCCGCCCGGCTGTCGTGGGATAACCGTCTCGCCGTGGCTAACCACTACGCGGACATGGCAGCGCCAGGCGCGCCGGGCACTCATGCGGCGGACTGCACGCCGCATGCTCGGCAACTCGTCTTCTCCGGCGATGCTTCCCGCAACCTGCCGGCTTGCACTACGTGCCACGGCGGCGATCTGGCAGGCGCGGGTTCCGGCGGGCCGCCGCTCGCGTGGCAGACCGCGGCTTACAACGAGAGCCAGTTGCGTGCCTGGCGCAGCGGCAGGCGCTACGGCGATCCCCAAGGGGCGATGGGCGAGGTCAGTCGCCTGTTGCACGAGCGGGAGCTTCGAGCTGTGGCGGCGTGTGTTTCGGCCCTGCCGGATGCACCTGGTCGTCGGGAACCTCGGGCAGCATCCCTTCGAGAACGTCGTCCCGATCCCAGAAGTGGTGCTTGATCGCAGCGACGGCGTGCGCCGGAACCAGCAGTGTCAGCAGGACCACGCCGGCCACATGGGCATCCTCGGCCGAATCGAGCAGCCACGTCCGCCATTCGGGCGTGAGGTCGGCAAACGGCATCGGCGGAACCTCGACGATCCCTGCCAGACTTAGCGGCATCGGGGGATCGATGGACGACCACATGATCCATCCCGTGAGGGGTAAGATCACGAACAAGGCATAGAAGAGGGCGTGCATCCCATGCGCCACCGTGGTCTTCCAACCCATCCGGTCCGCCGCGTTGATCGGGCCGGGCACCATCAGCCGCCAGAGCAGCCGGAGCGCCCCCAGCAACAGCAGCGTCAGCCCGACTTCACTGTGCAGGCGATACGCGTCGAGCTTATCGGCGCCGACGGGGTAGCGCTGCATCATCCAGCCGAACACGAGCTGGTATATGACGACGGCCGCCATGATCCAGTGGAACGCGACCCCCACCGGGGTGTAGCGGCCGCGGCTGCGGTGGTCTTCGGCCCATTCGGCGAGTGTTTCCCTCACCGCACCGGCTCGGCTGGCTGGTTGCCGAAAAGGCGCCGGAAGAGGATCGCCATCGCCGCCACCAGATAGACCAGCGAGCCCGGCGCCCACATTACCACGCCGCCGATCTGCTGATCTTCCAGTGCGGAGAGCCCCCAGGGCCGGGTCGTCAGCAGATGCGGCTCGTAGATCGCGTGCGGAGCGAAAGTCAGCAGTGCACCCAGCAGCCCCATGAGCACCATCGCTGCCAGCAGGGCCGCGACGCTCCCCGCCACGGGCGCGCGCGCGAGCTTTGCCCACCAGACGGCGGAGGAAAGCGCGATCGACAACTGCATCGTCCAGAACAGACCGTCATGCGAAAGGGCTGCGGCGTAGAGCGTCGGGACATGCCATGCCCAGAACACCAGCGCCTGAACGGCAGTCCACACCGCCAGCGAACCGCGTACGCGCAGCAGGGCTTCGCCCCACAACACGACCAGCAGAGGCGCCAGGACGAACACGAGCACCAGATGATGAACCACTCGAGCCGTGAACAGTGCCGCGCCCAGGGAGCAGAACGGCGAAACGAAGAGCACCAGCATTGCCAATACGAGGCCGGCAAAAGCGGCATCGCGTGTCCGATCCCGCGGTGCGAGCAGCACATGGGTCGCCGACGCTACCGCAATCGCGGCAAGCAGCCAGGGGTCCCAATTCCAGCGCGCGGCGAGTTCGGCCGGTTCGGGCGCGGAACCGCAATAAGTCAACCAGAACTGTGCCCTGCCAGCCATCAAGGATCACCCGCCGCGCCTCATACGTCTCTCAACGTCGGGCGCCGCGGGTGGTTTCGCGAAACCTTGGGACGCGGTTCGGGATTGCCCTTGCCGGCGGCCGGGCGGTCAGCTCGAGAGCTGTTCCACCGCCCGGCGGTAGTGCGGCAGCGCCGCGACCAGCATGACAAGGATCAGCGGCAGGGTCACGGCCCCGGTGATCGCGATCGAATATCGCAGCGCACCCTGATCGCCGAAACCGAAGTCCGTGATCGCCGCGATGACGCTGGCGCCCAGCCCCATCCCGAGCAGGTTGACCGCCAGCAGCGCGATGGCCGTGACCTGGCCCCGGAGCTGGTTCGGCGTCACGTCCTGGATCGCGGCGAGCATCACCCCTTGCGAGGCCTGCCCGATCAGCGTCCCCAGCCCCATCATCGCGAGCGCGAGCGTAGCCGTGGGCATCAGAGGGGCCAGGATCAGCGGAAAGCCCTTGAGCAGCGTCGAGAACAACACGATGCGCATATTCGCATCGGCCCGCCCTGAATGCATCAGCCGACCGGACAGCCATCCGCCGAACAAGGTCCCGATGGTGCCACACACGAGCATGACGCCACCGTAGTACATGCCCACTTCGCCCGGGCTCATCGCATAAGTCCGGATCAGGAACGTCGGGAACCACAGTGCCGTACCGATCGCCAGCAGCGCGATCAGCCCCAGCGAGCCGATCAGCGAGCCGAACAGCACCTTGCGCTGCATCACATAGTCGAAGCCCTCGCGCAGCGTGCTGCGCTGCGCCAACTCCTTCGCCAGTTCCTGGCGCGGCGGCTCCCGAATCAGGAGCATTGCCGCCGCGACCAGGATACCGGGAGCGGCGACGCACAGGAACACCGCCTGCCATGGCTCGAAGTCGCCGAGGAGCGGCAGAATAAGGCCGCCCTGCTTCGTGAAATGGGTAATCAGCCAGCCGCCGATCAGGAGCGCCAGCCCCCCACCGATCGGATAGCCGATCGCATAGAAGCTGATCGCCAGCGCCCGCCGCTTGCGTTCGAAGTAGTCGCTGATCAGCGAGTAGGCGGTCGGGCTGAGCGTCGCTTCGCCCACGCCCACTCCGACGCGCGCAATGAATAGGCCGACGAAGCTACTGGCGAAGCCGCACATCGCCGTCATCAGCGACCAGAACAGCACGCCCCAGAAGATCAGCATCGAACGACGCTTCGCGCGATCGACGTAGCGGCCGATGGGGAGCGCCGCCATGGAATAGAGGATCGAGAAGGCGAAGCCCTGCAGCAGCCCCATCTCGAAGTCCGTAAGGCCGAGGTCGTTCTGGATCGGCTCGACCATCAATGTCAGCACGCGGGCGTCGATCGCGCTGAAGCAATAACCCACGAACAGGATCGCGACGACAAGCCAACGGAAAGCGCCGCCCCGGCGCGGGGCGGCGTTCTCCTCTGCCACCATGGCAGGCGACGCGGTTACCATGCGGAGGGCGGGTCCTGGCGGGCCAGGATCTGCTCGGTGCGGGTCGCGATCATCCTGTCGCCGTCCGGGTTCTCGGGAATCAGCCAGAATCGCCCCGACTTGACACCCGCGAGGGCGAATTCGGCGACTTCCTCCGGCTCGGTCAGCTTCATCTGCAAGCCCGTGGTCTTCAGCAAATCGTCCATCGTGCGGTAAGCGACCTTCTTCTGATCTTCGTTGTCGACGTATTGCGCAGGGCGGACTTCACCCGAAGCGAGAATGCCCGTGTTCACCGTGTGCGGCCCGGGGAACAGGATCGCGGCCCGCAGCTTGCCGCCCTCGCGCAGCAACTGCTGGTGCAGCACTTCGGATATGCTCGTGACCGCCGCCTTGGTCGCCGCGTAGATCGGCGTGTTGGGCAGCGAACGGAGCCCGCCGTTGGTGGAGGAGGTGTTGATCACCACCCCCTCCTCCCCCGCCGCGAGCATCCGCGGGACGAAGGCAGCGATCCCGTGCACGACGCCGAGGACGTTGACGTCGAGCCCCCAGCGCCAATCGCTCATGGGGATGTCCCACATCTTCTTGGCCGCCTCGCCCAGACCGACCCCTGCGTTGTTGAACAGCAGGTGGACGGTCGGAAACTCAGCGAAGACTTTCGCCGCCAGCGCGCGAACATCTTCTTCACGGGTGATGTCGCATGCGATGCCGAGCACCCGACCGCTGCCGGCACTCTCGATCGCGCTGCGCGTCGCCTCGATCCGCTTGGGGTCGATGTCGACGATCACGACATGCGCGCCCTGCTCCGCAAGCTGGGTGCAGATACACTTTCCGACGCCGCTGGCCCCGCCGGTAACGACCGCTACGCGGCCCGAGAAATCCTGCATCAGGCCGCCTTTCGCTGGCCGAGTTCGATGCCGGCGTTGCGCGGCTCGTCCATCCGGCCGACCCAGTGCGGCGCGATCCACTCGCCCGGAACCTTGCGCAGAAGCTGACCACCGGTTGCCGTGCCGCCTTCGACGTACTGCATGTCGACGAGCTTGCGGACCGGAATGTCGGCGAGCGGGTCCCACGGCGATTCACGCAGCGTGATCGTACCGTTCATCGCGCGGCGGTCGGTGTACTTGCGCTGCCAGTTCAGGCGGGTGAGGAACACGTCCCCGTCGAACTCGCCCGGCGTGGTGATCGAGGGCAGCCCCTTGTAGCAGAAGATGTGCTCCTCGAACTCGAGCGGCTCGTCGATCTTGTCGCCGATCGTGCCTTCGATCTCGAAATAGGGGATGCCGTGGCGCGTGCAGGTGGCGCGAATGCGGTCGCCGTCACGCTCGAAATGGGTCTCGGCGATCTTCTTCGGTTCGCCATAGCGTTCACGGCCGGAGGTGACGACGCTCTCGCCCTCCATCGCCATGTGGAAGCAGTAGGCGCCCGGGGCACCCTCATACGTGCAGGGAACGGTCGCGGTGAGCGCGCCGATCTCGATGGTCTCGTCCTCGCTCCGGTGCATGGCGACGTGGACCATCTGAAGCCAGATCTCCGGCCGCTCGAGCGCTTCGAGCGGGCGCGGCAGCAGGGCATCGATCACCTCGCGGTCTGTCTCGTAGGTCGCGCGGATGCCGTAGACGGTGTTGCGCAGCATGCCGGCCCCACGGTTATCGCTCGGACCCTCGACATAGCGGAGCCTGGACATAAGACTTCTCCTCTCGTTCGTTCTTTTCGACAATTTGCGGCGATGCCTGGCGGCACCGCGCCTATTCGGCGGCGACGCTCAGCCGGCCGCCTTCCGGACCTTCGGCATAGAACTGCTCGAAATACCGGCGGAAACGCAGGATCGGGCCGTCGCCATCGCACAAGTAAGGCTGCGCGCGATGGATCTTGTGCTCCCAGATCGGAATGTCGCCTTCGACGCCCTTCTGTCCGCAGGTATTGGCGATCGCTTCCTGGATCGCCTTTTCCTCCATCGAGCCGGGCTCGACCTTGGGATGGGTGAAGCAGAAGCGCAGCTCGACATCGTCCGCCTCGACCGGGGTGGCGAGAACCAGCAGGCTCAGTTCGACCAGACCCTTGAGCCGGGTGAACTTCTGCCCCGCGCCGTTCTGCACTGTCTCGACCGAATAGGGGACCTGCTTCATCTCGCCCGAGGGGAGCGGGATCGTGCGGTGCCCGCGCGCGACCGAGCGGCGGCGAACGCCGTCATAGGTGGTCTCGCCCTCGGGCACGGCATCCATCGAATGGACGTAGGCGAAGTGGGCGACATCCACCCCGTTTTCGGCGATCTCCTGCGGATTGCTCGCGAAGCGCCATTCCCGCTTGGTGGGCTCGGCCCATTCCGGATCGACGAACTCGGGATAGTCGAGGACGTCGAACTCCGGCGCCACATCGTCAGGGTGATACCAGGCCCAGATGACGCCGGACTTCTCGGAAACCGGATAAGGCTTCGCCAGCGGCTCGCGCTTGGCCTTTGGCGGAAAGGCCTTGGCATAGGGAATCTTCGAGCAGAACCCGTCGGGCCGGAATTGCCACGCATGGAACGGGCAGCGGATCGAATCCCCTTCGACCGTTCCGCCGTGCCCGAGGTGCGCACCCAAGTGCGGACAATAGGCGTCGAGCAGCCCCGCCTCGCCCTCCTCGTTGCGGAACAGGACGAGATCGCGGCCGAAATAGTGGAGCGGCTTCACGTCGCCCACCTTGAGGTCCGACGAATAGCCCACGCAGAACCAGCCGAATGGGATGGGCATGGGGAAACGATCCACCTGGGGCACGATCACTTATCCTCTCTCTTGTCCGGTGCTGTGCGCCCGTGGGACGCACTCACCCGTCTCTTCGTTGAAGGCAGAATAACCGCTGGGTTCCGGTGTGGAAGGCTTCGGTCGCGCACTCTTCGTGCATGTGGGCGAACAATCGCGCGGAATCGATCAGTAGCGCGCCGCCAGCTTGGCCGCGAGCGAGGGACGAACCTTCTCTCGGTTCACGTAGCGCACGAGGAAGTCGATGAATGCGCGGGTGGAGGCGGCCATGATCCCCGGCGAGTAGACGACCCAGCACTCGCGGTCGAAATAGGCCCATTCTTCCTCGAGCGCGAGCACCGTGCCATCGGCCAGTCCCTGCCGCATGATGGTGATCGGCAGGCTGGCTATGCCGATCCCTTGCCGCACCGCGCTGCGCAGCGAGATGCCGCTGTTGCTGCGCCAGCGCGGGGAAACCTTGACCTCGACATCGTCGTTGAACCGCATCGTCGCGGTGAGGTCGGTCAGGCAGTCGTGGTTGCGCAGGTCGGCGGGCTTGGAGGGCCACCCCTTGCGCTCGACATAGTCGGGCGAGGCGCAGAGGCAGTACGAAAGGTACCCGAACATGCGCGCGCGGAGGTTCGAGCTCGGCAGATTGCCGTAGCGGATGACGACGTCGTACTGCTCCTGCGAGATCTCGTTCTCGTCGAGATAGGCGATCGCCTCGATGACGACGGCCGGGTTCTCGCGGCTGAATTCGGCCAGCATCATCGACATGAAGTCGGAACCGAAGATGTCGCTGAGGCCGACGCGCAGGCGCCCGACGGGCTCGGAGCTGTAGCGCGCGACCCGGCGCTCCACTTGCTCGAGCCGGTCCTGCAGCTCGGAGCATTCGGTGTAGAAGCTCTTGCCCGCGCCCGTCAGCGACAGCCGGCGAGTGGTGCGCACGAGAAGCTGCACGCCCAGGCGCTGCTCCAGTTCCTGCACGGTCTTGCTGACGAAGGATTTGGAGACGCCGAGCTTCTCGCCGGCAGCGGTGAAGCTGCCGTGGCGTACCACCGCCAGAAATTCCTCGATGCCGCGCCAGTTAGACATGCGTTCTCCCGTGCGGCGACGCTTAGCATCGCCGCCCGGGAAAACAATCGGTCCGGACTTGGTGGCCAGCTTGGCTTACTCGGCCGCTTCCTTGATGAACGATTCGCGCCGCGGGCCGATCTTCGCGGCGATGTCCCACAGCGCCTTCTCGTCGAGATCGTAGACCTCGAGTGCGTTGGTCCCGAGCATCTTCTGGATATCGTCGTCGGGCAGGCCGCCGAGGCTGGCGAACATCTTTTCCGCGGTGTTCGGCCAGGTGCCCTCCGGATGCGGATAGTCCGTGCCCCAGAGGATCCGGTCGATGCCGATGTCGTAGTACGACTGGGTCGTTTCCTCGTCCGGCAACGCGGAGCAGCCGACCCACACGTTGCGGGCGAAGTACTCGCTCGGCTTCATGCTCATATTGGCGTAGTAGTCGCCGAGCTTGCCGCTCGTGTGCTTGGCCGAAGCGCGGATATCCATGAGCTGCATGATCCAGGGGAACCAGAACTCGCCGCCGGCCTCGGTGAAGCAGACCTTGAGCTTCGGATACTCCTCGAACACGCCGCCGAAGGTCATGCCCCAGAGCGGACGGGTCATCCAGAAGGCGAATTCGCACAGATAGGTGCCGATCCAGCCCGGCTGGGTGGTGTCGTAGGCCGGCGAGGCGCCCGAGTGGAAGTGCAGCGGGAGGTTCATCTCCTCCAGCATCGCCCACACCTTGTGATACTTGGTGTGGTTGTACATGTCATAGCCCTCGGTGAATGAGGGGAAGAACACGCCCTTCAGGCCGTTCTCGGCCGCCCAGCGGATCTCCTTCATGGTCTCGTCGAGATCGTAGAGCGCGGGGATGACGGCGAGGCCGATGCGGCGATGCGGGTCGTCCTGGCAGAATTCGGCCAGCCAGCGGTTATGCGCGCGAGCGCCGGCCCACTGGAGTTCGGCCCGATCGGCGCTGGGGCGCAGGCCGATGTCGGCGCCGAACGGCGGCGCGTTGCGCTCCGTGATGCCGTCGGGGAACAGGACCTCGGCCGCAACGCCGTCGCCATCGAGAATGCGATTGCGGATCGTGCCGTCCCATGCGCCTTCGAGCCCGTCGCCGACCTTCGCGCGCCACTTGTTGTTGAAGTCGTCGATCAGGAAGCGCTTCTCGTGCTCCTCGCGCGCCTTGATCTCCTTCTGCACGGTCTCGTCGAACAGCTCGTGATACTTGCTGTCGAGGTACTCGCGATAGCGTTCCGGCGGCAGGCCCACATGTCCGTCGGAGGAAATTACCAGATAGCGATCCATTGATCCTTCTCCACAATCCGTGCCGCGCTTTGGCAGGCGCGCGCATTCATCGTTCGAAATCAGAGCCAGAGGATAAAGCCGCGCCCGGCCAGCGATAAAGCGCCCCGCAGCAAACTGTTTATCGCTCGCGAAAGACAATAGGCCCTGCTGCCAGCGCACCGACGCCGAGCATCAGCAAGCCGATCGCAAGGGCGAACGGCGCCCCCGCCCAGCTTTCGTAGGCTGCCGCTGCGACCACTGGCGGGAGCATGATCGAAGCTCCGGCGATGAACGACGTTGCCGAGGCGATCGCCACTTGCTCCGCGTCGGTGCCGCCCAGCGATGCTGCGGCGCTGAACCCCGGCCGCGCCTGACCGTAGCCGAAGCAGGCGACGACGAATCCGGCCGAAGCGGCCAGCTCGCCGGGATCGAGAAGCGCGATCAGGTTGCCCACGAGCGACAATGCCGTTCCGATCAGCATCATCCGCATCGGCACCGGCCGCATGATCCGCGGCAGGCCCCATTGCGCCACCAGCGCCATTGCCGCGCCTAAGGTCATCGTCACGCCGATCCGGTCTTGCGCCACGAGCGGACCCGCTTGCACCCGGTCGAGCATGACGAAGCCGATCGTATAGAGGTTGATCGCCTGCGCGCTGCAAAGCAGCAGCCCGAAGCTGAGCGCAGGCCCGCTCCCGCGTCCGCGCCAGACAGCGAGGATCGAGTTGTCCGAACCCGTGCGCGCCTGCGAAGGGGCCGCGGCATCCGCTCCGCGCGGCAGGAAGACGTAGGTCCCCGCGAGCGCCAGGGCCCCAAGCACAGCGAACAGCACCATCGGCCCGGTGAGCCCGAAGGGCTCGACGATCGCAAACGGCGCCACCGCAGGCCCGACGATCGTGCCGAGGCTCAGCGCCCCCGCAAGCCCGGTGAGCACGCGCGTGCGCTGCTCCCCCGCGGTCGCATGCGCTATCAGCGACTGGGTCGCGATCGACGAGGCGGAGCCGAGAAAGCCGAACACCGCGCGCAGGACGAAGAAGCCAAGAAAGCATGCGAACGGCGTGATCAGTCCGGCCAGCCCGAACGCGACCGCACCGCCGCAGCCCGCCATCGACAGCAGAAAGCCGACCAGCCCCGCACGGATGTAGCGGTTCGGCCCCGCGTCTGCGACATGGCGGGTCCAGAACGGCGAACTGACCGCCCAGGTCAGCGCCGACAGCGAGAACACGCTCGCGACGAGATAGTCGGGCATGCCCACCGCCCGCCCGATCGTCGGCATGACGGAGACCAGCCCGATATTGCCGATCGCCGTCAGGAAAGTGACGACGCCGAGAAAAGCGAAGACGTGCCGCCCACGTGTGAACGGCACGTCTTCCAACGTCAGCTCCTTTGCCGGATCAGAACTTGACGCGCGCTTCGACGCCGGCCGACAGCGGCTCGCCGAACTGTCCGACGGTCAGGACCGACAGGTTGATGGCGCTGACGAGATATTCCTTGTCCGTCAGGTTCTTGCCCCAAGCCGCCACTTCCAGCGTCGAGCCGTTGCCGAGTTCGATGTCGGTCAGCGCGATCCGCGCATTCAGCAGCCCGTACGAAGGCATCTTCGACAAGGGGTCGGCGACGATGCTGGCATACTGCGACGAGCGCCACGAGTAGTTCGCGCTCGTCTCCAGCGTTGCGAAGCCGACGTCGGCCTGATGAACCGCGCCGAGCTGCCAGTTCCACTCGGGCACCCGCGACAGCACGTATTCGTCAGTCACGTCGGTCCCGTCCGGCAGAACGAAGTCGGTGTAGCGCGCATCGACATAGCCACCGCCGAAGTTGATCGTCAGCGAGTCGACCGGGCGCAGCGCACCGTCGATCTCGAAGCCCGTGAACTGGGCCTCGCCTGCGTTGATGATGTTCGTGGTGACCAGCGTCGGCACGAACACGCCGGCCTGGAAGTCCTTGTAGATCGAGTGATAGACCGCCGCGTTGATCTGCACGCCCCCGTTCCACCCGGCGTACTTGAGACCGGCTTCGTACGAGGTCAGGTTCTCCGGATCGTACGGCGTCAGGAACGCCGCATTGGTCGCCGCGGTGTCGTTGATGCCGCCGCTCTTGAAGCCCGTGGCATAGCGCGCATAGACCGAGAAGCTCGGCTGTATCTTGTACAGGATGTTGAATTCAGGCGTGAACTTCTTCCACGTTCCGCTGTTGGTCAGCGGAATGAGGTCGGTGTAGCCGATGCCTCCGGCCCCCGGCCGTGCGCCTGCCGCAGGCTGGCCGCTGCGGGTGACCGGATTGCCGTTTTCGTCGCGCACGAAGACACCCGAGCTCGGGCTCGCCGGATTGGCCGCGTAGGCCGAGTTCGCCAGCAGCAGTTCGTAAGCCGATTTCTCCTCGTGGCTATAGCGCGCGCCGGCCGACAGAGTCAGGCGGCCGTCGAGCGCCGACGGCGTCCACGCAAGCTGCCCGTAGCCGGCGTAGGACTTGCTCTCGCCGCCCCGCTCGGAAATGTCGAACACCTCGTTGCCGCCGAACTGGAAGTTCCAGCGCGGGTTGTACACGTCGTAGTTGTCGTCGAGATAGAAGAACCCGAGCGTGTACTTGAAGTCGCCGACGGTCCCGAGCGCCTGCACTTCCTGCGTGAACTGCTCGTAGTCGTTGTTGAGCGTGAAGCGCAGCAGGTCGATCGGCGAGCCGTCAAAGTCGCTCATCGAGCGGGTCCTCGCCGTCCGCCGCGCCGTGATCGACTTCAGCGTGAGATCGCCCAGACCCGGCTCCCACTGGAGCGTGAGCGCGTGGCCAGTGGTCTCGAAGTCGCTCTGCAGGGCGCTGTTGGAGCCGGTCGTGCGGGTTCGCCCATTAACCACGTACGGCGCCAAGAGGCCATTGATGAAGGCAACGGGCCCGGCGCCCGTCACCGCCAGCAGGGCAAGCTGGCTCGGCGTGCCTTTGCTGTTGGAGATGTCGTAGCTGTAGAGCGCGCTGAAGCGGTCAACCGGCTGCCACTGCAGGTCGACCCGCCCGGCCCACAGATCCTGCTCGCCAAAATTCTCGCCCGTGGCGGAGTTACGGTAGTACCCGCCGTACTGCTTGGTCACGCCGCTCAGCTTGATGCTGAAACCGGCGACCTCGGGAAGGTCGACCACCATCTTGCCCACGAAATTGTCGTAGGTTCCGTAGCTGGCCGACACCTGTCCGCCGAACTCGCCGCTCGGCTTCTGGGTGATGAGGTTCACCGCGCCGCCGATGGTGTTCTTGCCGTAAAGCGTTCCCTGCGGGCCACGCAGGACTTCGACCCGTTCCAGATCGACGATATCGAATGCGGCGCCGGTCGATTTCCCGATCGGCACGCCGTCGATGTAGAGGCCCACGGGTTGGTCGCGCGCGAGGCTGGTGTCTGCCGAGGGGGACAGCCCGCGGATCGTGATCAGCGGGCCGTAGGTGTTGCCGATCGTCTCGTTGATCTGGATGTTCGGCACGACCGTGGCGATGTCGCTGACCGTGCGGACCTGGGCGCGGTCGAGCGCGGCCTGGTTGACGGCGCTGACCGAGATCGGAACGTCGACCAGCCGCTCCTCGCGGCGCTGCGCGGTGACCACGATCTCGTCGCCGCCGGCTGCAGGCGCGCTGGCGGTTTCCGCTTCCTCCGGCGCGGCCGCCGTGTCCTGGGCCGCCGCGAGCGCGGGTAAGCATGCGAATGCCGATGCCGCGAGCATCAGCGCCGTCTTCGTGCGTTTCATGAAAACCTCTCCCTTGTCGTGCACGCATTCGCGCACAGCTTTTGTCGATGACGATAGTCGGCCACACGCAATCGATAAGCCGGACAGCGTGGCCACACTGTCCTTGAAGGTGGCGAATGCCGGGACCGGCGAGAGCGGAAGAAGGCTAGCCATCGCGCAGCGCCTCCTTCGTCACTTTGCCGGCAGCGTTGTGCGGCAGGCCCTCGACGAACGCGAAGGCGCGCGGCACCTTGTAGTTCGCCATGCGCGCGCGCGCCCATTCGGCCAGTTCGCTCTCGGCCAGTGCCCGCCCAGGGCGAAGCACGACGAAGGCCTTGCCGACCTCGCCCATGCGCTCGTCGAGCACGCCGATCACCGCGGCCTGCGCGATCGCCGGATGTTCGGCGAGCAGGCGCTCCACTTCGGCCGGGTAGACGTTGAACCCGCCCGAGATGAACATGTCCTTCTTGCGGTCGGTGATCCGCAGATACCCTTCCGGGCCGAGCCAGCCGATGTCGCCGGTGGAGAGCCAGCCGTCCGGAGCGATCGCCTCGGCGGTCGCCTGTGGATCGTCGAGATAGCCGAGCATGACGCCGTAGCCGCGCACCTGGACCTCGCCGGCTTCTCCCTGCGCGACCGGGCTCCCCTCGTCGTCGACGATGCGCAGTTCGAGCCCTGGAAGCGGGCGGCCGCAGCTTTCGGCGATCAGCGCCGCATCGTCGCCGCGGCGGCACGAGGTGATCGTGGCGCACTCGGTCATGCCGTAGGCGGTGACGGTGTCGACCAGACCGAGCTCGCTGCGCATGCGGCGGACCAGCTCCGGCGGCACGCTGGCCGCGCCGGTCGCTGCGCCGCGCAGCGAGGAGGTGTCGAAATCCCCCTCCGCCTTCGCCGCGAGGAGCGCCTGGTAGATCGTCGGCGGCCCCGGGAGGAACGAGATGCGCTCCCGCTCGATCAGCGCGATCACTTGCGGGATGTCGAACGTCGCCAGCGGATAGATCGGTGCGCCGGCGATCAGCGCCGCAACCCAGCCCGCCTTGAAGCCGAAGCTATGGAAGAAGGGATTGATGATGAGGTAGCGGTCGTCGCTGGTCAGCCCCATCTGCCGGCCCCAGTCCGCGAACATCGGCACGATCCGGTCGTGGGTCGAGACCACACCCTTCGGCGCCCCCGTCGTGCCGCTGGTGAACATGATATCGGAGACGTGTGCTGCGGTCAGGCGGCCCAATGCCTCGTCGATCGACGGATCCTCCGCGCTTTTCCCCTCAGCGACGAACGCCTGCCAGTCGGAATCGAGCAGCACCGTCCGCTCCAGCCCGGGAAGGTCCTCGCCCGCCAGCAGCGCCGGATAGTCGGTGCCGAGGAAGTCGCCGTAAGTGACGAGCACTTTGGCCGAGGTACGCCGCAGCATCTCCCCCGCCTCGCGGCCCTTGAGGCGGGTGTTGAGCGGCACGATCGCCGCGCCGGTCGTCATGGCTCCAACCGCGGCGACGATCCAGTTGCGGCCGTTGGGCGCCCAGATCGCGACCCGGTCCCCCTCGCCCACGCCGATTGCGAGCATGGCGGAGGCAGCGGCGCGGCATTCCCGCTCGAGGTCTGCGAAGGACCAGCGCACCTCCCCTTCGACGAGCGCAGTGCGCGAGCCCCAGGTCCGGGCGGCCGCGGCAACGAGATGCGGCACGGTCGGAGGCAGTGGATCGATCATCCGACGCCCCCTTCTTCCGGATAGTAGCGGCTGATCGTGTCGATCGTGCAGGCGGGCCGGTCTCCGCCCTCGATCTCCACTGTGACGCGCACGGTCGGCTGGACCGCGCCCTTGATCTCCTCGACCTTCACGATCTCGCCCGCCGCGCGGATGCGGCTGCCGACCGGCACCGGCGCGAGGAAGCGCAGCCGGTCCGCCCCGACGTTCACCGCATGGGCGAAGCCGCGCACTTCGATCAGCTCGGGCAGGAAATGGTTCACGAGCGCCAGCGTGAGATAGCCATGCGCGATCGTGCCGCCGAACGGCCCGCCTTTCGCGCGCTCGACGTCGACGTGGATCCACTGGTGGTCGCCGGTGACCTCGGCGAACCCGTCCACCCGGTCCTGCTCGATCGCGAGCCATGCGGTCGGGCCGAGCGAAACGCCCTCGTTGCCAAGCAGATCGGCAGGGCGGTCGAATACGCGCGGCCCGCTCATGCGCGCTGGCTCGACACCGGGACGACCTCGCCGGTCATGTAGCTGGCGAGGTCGGAGGCGAGGAACAGCATGACGTTGGCGACTTCCCACACCTCGGCCGGGCGCCCGAAGGCTTCGCGCGCAGACAGTTCGGCGAGCAATTCCTCGCTCGTCACTTTGGCGAGGAAGGCGTGCATCGCGATCGAGGGCGCGACGGCGTTGATCCGCACGCCGTGCTCGGCCGCCTCGAGTGCGGAGCAGCGGGTGAAGGCCATGACCCCGGCCTTTGCCGCCGCGTAATGCGCCTGCCCCTTCTGCGCCCGCCAGCCGAGGACCGAGGCGTTGTTGACGATCGCCCCTCCCTTGCGCGCGTACATTCCGGGGAGGAATGCGCGCGTCATGCGGAAGACGGAATTGAGCGTGACGTCGAGTACGCGGTGCCACTCGTCATCCGTCATGTCGATGACGACGGTCTCCCCGCCGAGCCCGGCATTGTTGATCAGCACGTCGACCGCGCCGAGCTCGGCTCCCGCAGCATCGCGCAGCGCGTCGACTTGCGCCTGATCGGTCACGTCGCACACGAACGTCGCCGGCGGCTCGCTTCCCGTCTCATCGGCAATCCGCCCCGCCGCTTCGCCGAGGCGCCGCTCGTGCCAGTCGCTGATCATCACCCGCGCGCCTTCCTCGACCGCGCGCTTCGCCACCGCATAGCCGATGCCCGTGCCAGCGGCGGCCGTGACGAGCACGGTCTTGCCGGCAAGCAGATCGCGCCCGGGCGGATAGGTCGGCGTCAGGCTCATGCGTTTCCTCTCGGCTCGCGCGGCAGGCCGAGCCCGCGCTCGGCGATCAGGTTGCGCTGGATCTGATTGGTGCCGCCGTAGATCGTGTCGGCGCGCGAATAGAGATAGAGATTGGCGAGCAGCGGCCAGCCCTCGGCATCAGCGGGCGCGACCTCGCCTTCCTGCCCGAGCACGTCCATCGCCAGCTCGCCCAGCGCCCGGCGCCAGCTCGCCCACTGGATCTTGTACGTCAGCGCCGCGCCCGCGAGCGCGCCGCCCTTGCCGCCGGCCAGCATGCGAAGCGCGCCGTAGCGCATCAGCCGCAGGCCGATCTCGGCCTCGGCGAGCCTCTGCCGGAACACCGGGTCCGCCGCCTTGCCGTTGTGCTTGGCCGCGGCGATCACCGCGTCGAGCTCGTTGCGGAACTGCATCTGCTGGCCGAGGGTCGAGATGCCCCGTTCGAACGAGAGCAGCGTGGTCGAAACCGTCCACCCCTCCCCCTCGGCGCCGACCATATTCTCGACCGGGCAGCGCGCGCCGTCGAAGAACACCTCGTTGAATTCAGCCTCGCCGTTGATCTGGCGGATCGGGCGGATTTCGATACCGGGCTGATCGAGATCGACGAGCAGGAAGCTCAGCCCCTCGCGGCCGCGGGTTCCGTCTTCGGTCCGTGCGAGCACGAAAATCATGTCGGCGAATTGGGCGAGGCTGGTCCAGATCTTCTGCCCCTCGATCACCCATTCGTCACCGTCGCGCCGCGCACGGGTGCGGATGGCGGCAAGGTCGGAGCCGGCGCCGGGTTCGGAATAGCCCTGGCACCAGATCGCCGTGCCCTCGGCGATCGCCGGCAGGAACCGCGCCTTCTGCTCCGAACTGCCGAGCGCGAGCAGCGTCGGCCCGAGCAGCTCGACTCCCATGTGGTTGAGCCGGTTAGGCGCCCCGGCGCGCGCATATTCCTCAGCGAAAATCACCTGCTCGTTGAGCGTCGCGTCGCGGCCGCCCCACGCGATCGGCCAGCCGATGCACGAATAGCGATGCTCGGCCAGCCGCCGCTCCCACGCCTTGCGGCGCTCGGGTTTGTCGACGAGATTGGCGATCCCGCGGATGTCGGCGAACTCGCCGGCCATCTGCTCGTCGAGCCAGCTCGCGCATTCGCGGCGGAACGCCTCTTCCATGTCGGAGAACCCCAGCTTCATGCCGCGTCGTCCAGCATGATCCGCGCGACGCGCTCGCGGTGATGCGGCCCGTCGCCGAGCATGTTCGCGATGGCGCGCGCGCGCTTGAAGAACAGGTGCGCGTCGTGCTCCCAGGTGAAGCCGATGCCGCCGTGGAGCTGGATCATGTCGCCCGCGACCCGCAGATAAGTATCCGCGCAGAAGCTCTTGGCGGCATGGAGCGCAAGCGCGCGGGTCTCGTGCCCTTCGTCCAACGCGCAGGCCGCCCACCATACGGCGGAGCGCGCCTGCTCGATCTCGACCGTGCGGTTCGCAAGGCGATGCTTGTAGGCCTGGAACGAGCCCACTGGACGGCCGAACTGCTCGCGCTCCTTGGCAAAGGCGACGGTGCGATCGAGCGCCTCCTGCGCGCCGCCGAGCGCTTCGGCCGCGAGGCACAGGACGCCGGCCGCGCGGGCCGCCTCGCACGGCGCCGCTCCGCCGGGGAGCGGATCGCCGGCGGACGCGTGAACCCGCGCGAGGGGCCGGGTCTCGTCGAGCGACTTCAGCGGCTCGACCGTCGCCGCGCTCGCATCGATCAGGTGCGCACCGCCTTCGCCAAGCAGGAGCAGCAGATCGCACTGCGCCGCGTGCGGCACGAGCAAACCTTCACCCCCTCGCTCGCCCGCCGCGACGCTCCGGTCCCCCGCCATCATCGCGGGAAGGTGCGCATCGATCGCCGCCCGATCGTCGCTCGCGAGCAGGGCGGCCGTCGCCATCGCGTGCCCCAGCAGCGGGATCGCCGCCAGCGTGCGGCCCGCCTGCTCGGCAACGACCGCCAGTTCCACATGGCCGAGCCCGGCGCCGCCGAGATCCTCGGGCACGGTCAGGCCGCCGAAGCCGAGTTCGCGGCAATAGGCGCGCCAGAGGTCGCGATCGATGCCGCTGGCCATCGCGGCCCGCGTGCGCTCGCCCCCTGCGTTCTCTGCGAAGAACGCCGCCGCCGTCTCGGCGATCATCTGCTGCTGCTCGTCGAGCGCGAATGCCATCTCAGGTGCCCCAGACCTTGCGGGGCGGCACGCGTTCGGCGAGCAGTCGGTCCACTGCTTCGCCCACCTCGCCCGGCGCCCACCGCGCGCCTTTGTCGACGAACGGCCCTTCGCGCCAGCCGTCTTCGAGCATGATCTTGCCGCCCTCGAGCTCGAACACGCAGCCGGTCACCTTGGCGCTATGCGCGCTGCCGAGCCAGACGACCGCAGGCGCCACATTGGCGGGGTCCATGGTGTCGAAGGCATCGCCCTCGGTCGCCATCTTCTCCGCGAAGGCCTGCTCGGTCATGCGGGTGCGCGCGGCCGGGGCGAGCGCATTGGCGGTAATGCCGTAGCGGCCGAGCTCGGCCGCCTGGACCAGCGTGAGCGTGGCGATCCCGCCCTTGGCCGTCGAGTAGGCGGCCTGCGCGATGGAGCCTTGCAGCCCCGCGCCGCTGGTCGTGTTGATGATCCGCGCGTCAGGCGCTTCGCCCACCTTCGCCTTGGCTCTCCAGTAGTCGACGGCATGTCGGCTGACGCAAAAGTGCCCGCGCAGATGCACGTGCATCGTCGCGTCCCATTCGTCGAGCGTGGCGGAGACGAACATCCGGTCGCGCACGATCCCGGCGTTGTTGACCACCACGTGGAGGTCGCCGAATTCGCTCACCGCAGCCTCGACGATCCGCCTGGCGGCATCCCAATCGGTCACATCGTCGTAATTGGCGACGGCTTTCCCGCCGGCCACACGGATTTCCTCGACCACGGCGTCGGCGGCCGACGTGTCGCGCCCTTCGCCGCCCAGCGAGGCGCCGATGTCGTTGACGACGACGTTGGCGCCCTCGGCGGCGAAGGCCAGCGCATAGGCGCGGCCCAGCCCGCGCGCCGCGCCGGTAATGATCACAGTCCTGCCTTCGCAGATCCCCATTCGTCAAAGCCTCTCGATAATCGTCACGTTGGCCTGGCCGCCGCCCTCGCACATGGTCTGCAGACCGTAGCGGCCGCCGGTGCGCTCCAGCGCGCCGAGCAGCGTGGTCATCAGCCGCGCGCCCGTGCCGCCCAGCGGATGGCCGAGCGCGATCGCTCCGCCCTGGACGTTGATCTTCTCGTGCGGAATGCCGAGTTCCTGCATCCAGGCCATCGGGATGCTGGCGAAGGCCTCGTTGCATTCGAACAGGTCGATGTCCGCGACCGTCATGCCCGCCTTCTCCAGCGCATGCCTGGTCGCCGGGATCGGCGCGGTGAGCATCCACACCGGATCGTCCGCCCGCACCGAGATGTGGTGGATGCGCGCGCGCGGCGTGAGGCCGTGGTCCTTCACCGCCTGCTCGGACGCGATCAGCAGCGCGGCCGCGCCGTCGCAGTTCTGGCTCGCGACCCCCGCGGTGACGCGCCCGCCTTCCTGCACCGGATTGAGCGCGGCGAGCCCTTCGAGCGTCGTGTTCGGGCGGATCGTCTCGTCGCGTTCGAGCCCCGCCAGCGGCGCCACTTCCGCATCGAACCAGCCGTTGTCCCACGCCGCCTGCGCACGCTCGTGGCTGGCGAGCGCGAACCGCTCCATCGCCTCGCGCGAGATGTTCCACTTCTCGGCGATCATCTCGGCCGAGTTGATCTGGTTGAGAACGCCGCCGCCATAGCGCTCGACCCACCCGCGCGCGGTGTTGAACGGATTGTCGAAGCCGTACGGCTGGCCGGCGAACATCGCGGCGGAGATCGGGATCGCGTTCATCGCCTGGCTGCCACCCGCGACGACGAGATCCTGCGTGCCGCTCATGACGCCCTGCGCAGCGAAATGCACCGCCTGCTGGCTGGAGCCACACTGGCGATCGACCGTCGTGCCGGGCACGTGCTGCGGCAGGCCGGCGACAAGCCATGCCGTGCGCCCGATGTCGCCCGCCTGTGGACCGATCGTGTCGCAGCAGCCCCACACGCAGTCGTCGACCGCGTTCGCGTCGATGCCTGTCCGCTCGATCAGCACGCGCAGCGGGTGCGCGGCGAGATCGGCCGGATGCACCTGGGCGAGCGAACCCTTCTTGCGCCCGATCGGGGTACGGACCGCGTCGATGATATAGGCTTCGGCCATCGGCTCCTCAGGCGAACGTGTGCTGCGGGCCGAGGGGGTGCGCGCCGCCGAGCGCGGCGTCCTCGATCCGGTGATAGTGGAAATTGCGGTCGCCCCAGGCGCCGGAGAGCGCCCATGCGCGCTTCATCCAGAAGTGGAGATCGACTTCGTAGGTATAGCCCATCGCGCCGTGGACCTGGATCGCGCTTTCCGCGGCGAGATAGGCGGCATCGGTCGCGGCGTATTTGGCGTGGCTGACGTGCAGCGGCGCGCTCGGCAGCCCGTCGTCCATCGCCTGCGCCGCACGCCAGAGGACCGGGCGCACGAACTCGAGCACGACGGCGACATCGGCCAGCTTATGCTTGATCGCCTGGAACCCGCCGATCGGATGACCGAACTGTTCGCGCACCTTGGCATAGGCGACCGCCTGGTCGAGCATGGCCTCGGCCAGGCCGACAAGCTGCGCCGCGCTCATCAGCGCACCGAGATCGAGCAGCAGGGGATCGTCGCCGGCGCCCTCGGGCGCGGCCACGAGGTTGCGCAGGGGATCGACGCTCGCAAGCTCCTCCCCCTCCCCGTCCGCAACCCACGGGTTCACCGCGTGCGGCAGGGCGACGAGCTTCTCGCCCGCCGCGATCGCGGCGAGATGGCCGGTCTCGCCGCGCGCGATCAGCCACGGAACCGCGACCAGCGCTGTGTCGACCAGCGGCTCGGCCAAGCAGGCGCGGCCGCATTCGCGGGCGATCAGCGCGCCATCGAGCAGCGTCATGCCCAGCCCGCCCTCGCTCTCGGGCACGAGCAGTCCGGTCAGGCCCATCTCGACGAGTCCCTGCCATATCCGCAGATCGCGGTTGCCGCCGGCATCGAGCTGCCGCAGCACGTCCGGCCCATGCGTGCCGCCAAGGTACTCGCGCACCGCCTCGGCCAGTTCGACGCTTTCCGGTGGAAGTCTGAAATCCATCAGCCCGCTCCCACGCGTGGCAGGCCGAGCAGGCGCTCGGCGGTGATGTTGCGCTGGATCTCGTTCGAACCGGCGTAGATCGGGCCGGAGAGCGAGAAGATGTAGCCCTCGAGCCACTCGTTCGCGCGGCCATCGGGCAGGGTCTGCAATTCGGCGGCGGGCCCCAGCAGGTGCATCGCCGCGCGGTGCATCGCGCGGTCGAGTTCGGACCAGAAGATCTTGTTCAGGCTCGCCTCGGCGCCGATCGAGCCGCCGGCCATGATCCGCGCCGCGACCTGGTAGGTGTTGTAGGCATAGGCCTGCGCGCCCATCCACAGCCGCACGACCTCTTCGCGCAGCCCTGGGGAGGCGCGGTCCGCCGTCTCCCGCAGCAGGGCCATCAGCCGCGCGGCGGTCGCCTGGAAGCGGCCGGGCGAGCGCAGCATCAGGCCGCGTTCGAAGCCGGCAGTCGCCATCGCCACCTTCCAGCCCTCGCCTTCGCCCGCGATGCGGTTCTCCACGGGCACGCGGACCTCGTCGAAGAACAGTTCGGCGAAGCCCGGATCGCCGTGAAGCTGGCGGATCGGGCGGCGGGTGATCCCGGGCGCGTTCAGGTCGAACAGCAGGAACGAGAGGCCCTTGTGCCGCTGGCTGCCTTCCTCGGTGCGGAACAGGCCGAAGCCCCAGTCGGCAAAGCTCGCCCGGCTCGACCAGGTCTTCTGCCCGTTGATCACATAGTGATCGCCCTCACGCCGCGCGGTCGCCTTGATCGCGGCCATATCGCTGCCCGCGCCGGGTTCGGACCAGGCCTGCGCCCAGATCACCTCGCCTTTCGCCATCGGCGGCAGGAAGCGCGCCTTCTGCTCGTCCGAACCGAACTCCATGATCGTCGGGCCCAGCAGGAAAATGCCGTTCTGGTTCGCCCGCAGCGGCGCGCCGGCGGCCCAGTATTCTTCCTCGAAGATGAGCCACTCGATCAGATCGAGCCCGCGCCCGCCATATTCGCTCGGCCAGGTCACCATGCCCCAGTTGCCGCTCGCCAGCTCGCGCTCCCACGCGACGTGCTGATCGAAGCCGTCCTGCCGCTCAAGCGTGACCAGCCGCTCGGCCGGAACATGCGCCGCAAGCCACTCGCGCACCTCCTGCCGGAAAGCCTGCTGCCTGGTGGTGTAGGCGAGATCCATCAGAACTTCGCCGCCCCGCCGGTCTCGACGAACGCGTCGCGCGACTTCTGGCTGTCCTCGTGCATGTACATCTCGAGCGTGAAGCCCTGTTCCCAGCGGTAGCCGCGATCGACGTCGCGCTCTTCCAGCCCGTTCAACGCTTCCTTGGCGATGGTCAGCGCCTTGCGGCTCTTCGACGCGATCGTGGCGCAGAAGGCGCGCGCCTCGGCTCTAAGCGCCTCTCGCGGGACGACTTTCTCGATCGCGCCGAGCCGCCAAGCCTCCTCGGCCCGGATCTTGCCGCCGGTGAAGAACGCCGCGCGCACCTTGTGCAGCGGCAACATTCGCGACAGGTGGCTCGCCCCGCCCATCGCGCCCCGGTCGATCTCGGGCAGTGAGAAATAGGCGTCCTCGGCCGCGATGACCGTGTCCGAGGCGCCGCAAATGCCTATCCCGCCGCCGATCACGAAGCTGTGCACCGCGCTCACCACCGGGACTTCGGCCGAGCGGATCACCTTGAAGGTGAGATAGTTGCCTCGGTTCAGCTCGGTGATGCGCTCGGGATGCGCCTGCATCTCCTTGATGTCGACGCCCCCGCAGAAGCCCCGCCCCTCGGCGCGGATCAGGATGCAGTGCACGTCCTGCCGCGCGGCCAGGGAACCGATAATGCCCGGCAGCTTGAGCCAGGTCGCGGAATCGAACGCATTGACCGGCGGCACGTCGAACACGATTTCGGCAATGCGATCTTCCACGGACCAGCCAATCGGCATCACGCAGCTCCCTTGATTGCGGCCGGACGGCCGGTGAACGCCGCGATCCGCTGGCGCGCTTCGGTTTCGATCCGGGCGAGAAGCTCGGCGCAGGTCGGCAGATCGCCGAGGCGGCCGGAGACCTGGCCGGACGCCATCAGTCCATTGATTGCATCGCCCTCCACGACCGCCTTCTGCAGCAGGACAGGCGCGGCGGCGGCGAGCATGGCCTCGGGCAGAGACTTTCCGCCTTCGCTCCGCATCGCGCGGGCGCTGGCGAGCAGTTCGCCCCAGCTCGCGCCCGTCGCGCGCTTCATCGCGACGGCGGCGGTGAGACCACGGCTCCACTTGCCGAGCGTGCCACCGCTCTCGATGCGGTCGAGCATGGCATTGCGGATCATCCGCTGCGGAATGCCGTCGATCCGGTCGGTGACGAGGATGTCGGCGGTCCCCGCGCGCGTATAGGCGGATTTGACCGCATCGGGCACCGGGCTGTCGGCGGTCATCATGAAACGCGAGCCCATGGCGATGCCGCTCGCCCCCCAGGCAAGCGCCGCTGCCAGACCGCGCCCGTCGGCGAACCCACCGGCTGCCGCGACCGGTACGTTCACCGCATCGAGCACCTGCGGCAGCAGCACGGTGGTCGCGACCGAGCCGGTGTGCCCCCCGCCCTCACCACCTTGGACGGTGATCGCCCGGCAGCCCAGCGCGACCATCTTCTCGGCGTGCTTCACCGCGCCCACGGTCGGCATGCAGACGATCGCGGCCTCGCTGAAGCGCGCGATCATGCCGGCGTCGGGCCCGCGCCCGAAACTCACCGCGCCGACGCGCTCGCTGTTGGCGAGGATCACCTCGACGATCTCGCGCGCGCCGGGCTGAAAGCTGTGGAAGTTGACCCCGAACCGGTGCGGCGTGAGCCGTGCGGTCTCCGCGATCGCCTCGGCCAGCTCGGCCGGCGTCATCACCGCGCCCGCGAGAAACCCGAACGCCCCCGCATTGCTGCTCGCCGCCACGAGCCTCGGCGTCGCGATCCAGCCCATCGCGGTCTGCACCACCGGCAGGCGGCACCCGAGCAGCACGGTCAGCGGAGTGGCGAGCGGGTCGGCCAAACGTCAGTCCTCGCCCGTCTGCCGCTTGTTCTTCTCGGCCATTTTCTTGCCGTCGAACCCGGCGATGTAGTCGCCCTTGACCAGCGTGTTGTTGGCGTGGGCGAAGTGGTGGTAGCCGAAGGCCGCATCGATCCCGGCGTTCTTGCCCGCAAGCGTCTCCATGTGGTTGCAGGCCTGCTTGGCGAGCTGGAGCGCCAGCCGCGGCTGCTCCGCGATCCGGCTAGCGATGCGCGCCACTTCGGCCTCCAGATCGGCCCGCGCCACGACGCGGTTGACCATGCCCATCTCGTAGGCGCGCTGCGCGCTCATCCGTTCGCCGAGGAACAGGAATTCCTTGGCGATCCGCACGTTGAGCTCGTGGCAATGGGCGAAATATTCGAGGCCCGGGAAGCCCATCTGCAGCACCGGATCCTGGAAGAACGCGTCGTCCGAGGCGACGATCAGGTCGCAGACCCAGGCCAGCATCAGACCGCCGGCGATGCAGCCGCCATGGACCTGCGCGATCGTCGGCTTGGGAATGTCCCGCCAGCGCTTGCACATGCCGAGGTATTGTTCCTGCTCGCGGATATAGGCTTTCTCGGCGCCGGCCTTGTTGGCGTGATCGTACCACATGAGCCGCCGATCGACGCTCGCATGGAAGTCCCGCCCGGGCGAGCCGATGTCGTGCCCCGCGCTGAAGTGCTTGGCGTCGGACTTAAGCACGATCACCTTGACCGCATCGTCGTCTACCGCGCGGCGGAAGGCGTCATCCAGCGCGTAAGTCATCTGGCTGTTCTGGACGTTGTGATAGCGCGGCCGGTTCAGCGTCACGCGCGCGATTCCGCCGGCAGCCTCGTAGAGGACCGGCTCGTCGGTCTCGTAGACGTGCTCGCTGGGGGTCGGCGGCTCGAGGCCGTCGTTGCCGGGCTCGGTCATGATGCGCCCCTTTCTGCCGGAGGATTGTCCTTGAGAACCCGGGCGCGAAAGCCGCGCGGATCGAGCCGTTCGATCAGCGCCAGCTGCTCCTCGCCCGGCAGCGGCGTTTCGCCTTCGACGGCGTCGATCAGTTCGAATCCGGTCGCGTCCTGCACCTGCGCAAAGATCACCCCGGGGTGCAGCGAGACGACGCGGATCGCATGATCGGGGCCGCCGAAGTCCATGACGCACAAGTCGGTGACGATCCGCCGCAGGTCGATGCCGCCGTAGTTCCCGCCCGGCACGCGCCGCGCCGGATTGTACCCGGGGCTGGAGACGCGATCGACTTCGCCGCCGACGAACACGCGCGGCGAGTGCGCCGGAATGAACATCGAGTTCGGGTGATAGATGCCGTTGCCGGGGAAGCCCCGCGCGCCCAGCATCTGCACCTTGGGCCGCGTATGCGTACCGCCCAGCGCCGAAAGGTTGGTCTGCCCGAACCGGTCGATCTGAGTCGGGGTCACCATCGCGTGCCGCCGCCCGCTCCACACCGCGCTGTCGAAGAAGCGCGAGAAAGGCAGGTATCCGGCCGGCGTGGGGCGTTCGTCACCCGTCGCGCCGAGCGGAACCGGCTGCTCGACCAGGAACGCCTCGCCGTCGGTCATCATCAGGCCCGGCGAGTGGGTCAGCTTGGCCAGACCCGCGCCGATGCGGGGGATCGGTCCGATGCCGGTGGCGATGATCTCGCGGCTCGTGCGAAACGCTTCCGCACAGGCGACGATGCACAGTTCTGCCAGCGTAATGCTCATCAGAACACCGGCAGCGGAAGCGCCGCTACTCCCTCTTGCCCGCCGACCGAGGCGAGATAATCGGCCTCGCTCGCGCCCACCGCCCATTCGGCGACTGCGTTCCAGCCCCCCGGATCCTTGGCCGCGGCGGCGTATTTCTTCAGCCACCCCATGTCCCAACCATAGGCGGGCGGCATGGTCGTCGGATGTGCCCCGCCGGGCGTCTTGGCGACGCCGGTCACGAAGCACCGTTCGAACAGGTTGGCCCTGACGTCCTGCGGGTAGGAAGCCTCCATCGCATCGACCAGTTCCTCGCAGGAGACGAAGCATTCGGCCGCGGCCTTGGCGAACCATTCGTCGTAGTACGTGTCCGGCCCGAGCGCCTGGACATTGCCCCGCCGGTCCGCCCGGTGAACGTGGATCAGGGCGGCGTCTAGCTTTAGCGCGGGTATGGCGACCAGGACCTCGCCGTCGTCGTAGGGTGAGGTGACCGTCTTCAGACCGCCCAGTTCGAGCAGATCGGTTCCGAGTCCGACCCTCGTCGGCAGGAACGGCACGGAGAACGCCGCGGCCTTGAGGCCCCACTGAAACATGCCCTCGTCGAGCTCGAGCACCTCGATCACGCCGGCCTCGCGGCTCTTGCGGAACCAGGGCTCAAGCGGAATCTCGTCGAGCGAAACGAAGGCGAAGACGAGCTTCTTCACTTTGCCCGCCGCGCACAGCATGCCGACGTCGGGGCCGCCGTAAGAGACCAGCGTCAGATCCGTGAGGTCCGAACGCAGGATCTCGCGCACCAGTGCCATCGGCTTGCGGCGCGGCCCCCAGCCGCCGATGCCCAGGGTCATGCCGCTTCGCAACCGTGAAACCACCGCAGCGGCGTCCATCGTCTTGTCAATCGTCGGCATGGCCGGTCGTTCGATCCTCTCTTCCCGATCCGAGAGATGCGGCTGGGGGCGATCGGCCGATACCCCCATTTGGTGACGGCGACTTGCGGTGTCCGGGGATAGGCTCCAGACGAGACGAGAGAGGACACGGTACGGACATGAGCGAACGCGTCGCATTGATCAGCGGGGGAACGCGCGGCATCGGACGCGCGATTGCCGAACGGCTGCTCACCGACGGATGGCAGGTCGCCGTCTGCGCGCGCCGGGCGCCCGCTGAGCCGGTAGCCGCTGGCGGGAGAGAGGCGCTGTTCCTGCCGACCGACGTGCGCGATCCCGCCGCTGTCGAGGCGCTGGTGGCCACGGCCATCGAGCGTTGCGGACGTCTCGACCTGCTGGTCAACAATGCCGGGGGAACACCTGCGGCGGCGGTCGCCGACTCCTCGCCCGAACTGCTCGAGAAAGTGATCGCCCTCAATCTGACCGCGCCGCTCATCCTCGCGCGCGCGGCCTACGGCGCCTTGCGCGATGCGGGCGGTTCGGTGGTCAATATCGCCAGCATCTCCGGCCTGCGCGCGGCACCGGGTACCGTTGCGTACGGTGCGGCAAAAGCGGGCTTGATCAGCGCGACGCAGGGCCTGGCGATGGAATGGGGGCCGGACGTTCGGGTCAATGCGATCGTGATCGGCCTGGTGGAGAATGCCGATCAGGTGGAACACTACGGCGGTGCGGAAGGCGTCGCGCGGCTCGGCGCCACGCTGCCGATGAAGCGCATGGCGCGCGGGCACGACGTGGCCGCCTGCGTGGCCTGGCTCGCCTCGCCCGACGCCGCCTACGTCTCCGGCGCGGCGATCGAGCTGCACGGCGGGGGCGAGATTCCGGCGTTTCTCGCGCTCGCACAGGATGGCGGCGGATGACGGCGCGGGCGAAGACCGAGACAATGGCACTCGACCCCGAGCTGCTGGCGACGCTCTATCGCGGCCCGATCGAGCTCGAACCCTGGCGCGCCTTCCTGCGTGCGCTGGCGAAAACGGCTGGGTGCGACAACGCGGCGATCTCGCTCCAGCTCAGCCGCAAGGGGCTCGCCTCGGTCACGCTGTGGGCGGAGCCGCCGGCGGTCGATCCCGAAGTGGCGCGCACGATCCACTCGCGCCAGGCGGCACTGGGTGATCTCGACCCGATGAGCAACGCGCTGAAGCGCACCGGCGAGATCCTCCTGCTCGAGGAAGTCGCGCCCCGCGAAGGACTGGAGCGCGACGAGTTCTACCTGGAGATCATGAAGCCTTATGGCATCGCGCAGGCGCTCGGCATGTATGTCGCGGAGCCCGGCGGGATCGAGTGCAACCTCGGGCTGGTCGCGCATTTCGAAAGCTTCCGCTTCACAGCCCGGCACAAGGCGCTGATGGCCGCGCTGCGGCCGCACGTGCAGATCGCGCTGGAGCTGTTCTCGCGCATCCAGCGCGACGAAAGCCAGATCGGCGTGCTCACCTCCACCCTCGACCGCCTCACCATCGCGACCTTCATTCTCGATGGCCGCGGCCGGGTGTTGCGGATGAACAAGGCGGCCGAGGCGAAGGTTGACCGCGGAGAAACCTTCCGACTGGTCGACCGGCATCTCGCGGTCGGTGGACGAACCGATTCGCGCAAGTTCGAGCGGATCGTGAAGGAGGCGCTGCTGAGCCGGATCGAGAACTCGGGCGCCGGTCTCGTCCGCGCCTTCCGCTGTGCCGATCCGGCCAACGAGGGCCTGGGCATTCTCGTGCGCGCCATCGAGCGCGAGCGTGCGGCGCCGATCGACGCTAGCCCTGGGGCGATCGTCTATGCGACCGACCCGGCGCCCGGCGCCACGTTCGAGCAGCTGATCGCCGCCCTGTTCGATCTCTCGCCCTCCGAAGCGGGCCTCGCCGCCCTGCTTACGCAAGGGTTCTCGCTGACCGAAGCGGCCGAGGAGCTGGGACTGACCGAAAGCACCGTGCGCTCCTATTCCAAGCGGATCTTCGCCAAGGTCGGTGTGAGCCGGCAGACGGAGCTTGTCCGCCTGATCCTGCGCAGTGTGGCCATTCTCGGCTGACCGCCGGGTGAGACGTCAGCTCTCGGAATAGGCCATGGTCGTCAGCAAGGCGACTTCGCTCTTCCGCGAATCCAGCCGCGAATGCTGCACTACGATCGGTACATCAGCTTCGATGACCGAGGCGTAGTCGGTGTCGCGCGGGACCGGCTCGGGATCCTCGAGGTCGTTGAACCGCAGGTGCAGCGTTCGCCGGGGAGGTACCCTGACCCGGTAGGGCCCTGCGGAATCGCGGTCGGCGAAATAGAGCGTGATCTCGACCCTCGCTTCCCGGTCGCCGGCGTTCAGGATACAGGCAGTCTCGTGCGAGACGAGCGCGGGGTCATCGAAACTGCTCTCGCTGGGGATGTAACCTTCGGCAATGGCCCAACGCCTGCGTCCGATCTCCGGCATGATGGTCTCCTTTTCGGCAAGAGCCCAACGGCCGGCCCCGCGCTCCCGTTCCATGGCTGACCGCCGTGCTACCGGCGGCGATGGCTGCGCATGGCGAAGCTCGACGTGATCCGTGAAACGCCGGGGAGCCGCGACAACACGTCCCGGTGAAACTCGCCATAGTCGTCGATCCCGGCGATCTGCACGCGCAGGATGTAGTCGCCGCTGCCGGTCATCAGATACCACTCCTGAATCTCGGGATAGCGGCGCAAAGCGGCCTCGAAACGGGCGAGATATTCCTCGGTCTGCCGTTCGAGCGCGATCTGCACGATAGCGACGGTCCCTTCGTCCGGCCCGGCGCTGGAGACGATCGCGGTATAGCCCCGGATCACGCCCGACGCCTCCAGCAATTTCACGCGCCGCAAGCAGGCGGATGGCGACAGGCCGACCTCCGCGGCAAGCGCGCTGTTGGTGATCCGCGCGTCGAGACGAAGGCGGTTGAGGATCCGCCGATCGGCGTCATCCAGAGCTTTCATGCAGAATATTCCAATGCTTTGCAGATTGTGCCACTCATAGCGTATCCATTGGCGTTTCATACACCAGATTGGCGAAACGTTGAGCAGGATGTGCAGTATTCCCGCCGAAGGAGCGGGGAATGCAATCACACATCGCCATCGACGCATTCTCGAGCCGGCTCGGTATCGATCTCGATGCCATTCGCGCGAATTACCGCACCATTTCGCGGCGTGTCGCACCGGCGCGCTGTGGTGCCGTCGTCAAGGCGAACGCCTATGGTCTCGGCGCGACGATGGTCGGCCCGGCCCTTTACCGAGAGGGCTGCCGCACCTTCTTCGTCGCCCAGCTTTGCGAGGCCGGCCCACTGGAGCAAGTCATCGGCGGGGATGTAGAGATTTTCATCCTCAACGGCATCGATCCGGGAACCGAGGCGCTATGCGCCGAGCGCGGCTTCGTACCGGTTCTGAATTCCGCGACGCAGGTCGAACACTGGCGCACGCTGGCCCGCTCGCATGGCCGTTCGCTTCCGGCAGCGCTGCAAGTCGACAGCGGCATGTCACGCCTCGGCCTGCCCTCCGCTGCCGCGATCGCTCTGGCGAATGATCCGGCATTCGCCCGCGACGTCGATCTTCGCCTGCTCATGACCCACCTCGCCTGCGCCGACGAACCGGCGCGCCCCGCCAACGTAGAGCAGCTTGCGCGGTTCCGTATGCTCCACGCGCATTTCCCGGGTGTACCCGGCTCGATCGCGAACAGCGGCGGCACATTCCTCGGCGGTGAGTTTCACGGGGATGTCGCGCGCCCCGGTGTTGCCTTGTTCGGAGTCGATCCAGGTCCTCTTGCCGAGGGGCTGCGACCTGTCGTCCGCCTCGACGCGCGCGTGCTCCAGATTCGCACGATCGAGGCGGGTACCGGGGTCGGCTACGGTCTCGAACACGTGGCGACGACGCGGCAGCGGCTCGCGACGATCGCCATCGGTTATGCGGACGGCTGGCCCCGCTGTCTCGGCGGCGTCGGCGCCGCATGGCGCGGCGGGGCACGGCTTCCCGTCGCCGGGCGCGTATCGATGGACAGCACCACCGTCGACATCAGCGCGCTGCCTGAGGAAGCATTGCGCGAGGGGGACTTCGTCGAGCTGATCGGCCCTTCGCAATCGCTCGATCAAGTTGCGCGCGATGCAGGGACGATCGCCTACGAGATCCTGACGCAATTGGGTGCGCGGCATGCGCGCATCTATCACGAAAGCGGCGCCGCGCAGGTGCGGGTGCCGGGGAGCTATCCATGAGAGTGATCGTTCTGGGCGCCGGCGTGGTCGGCGTGACGTCGGCCTATTACCTGGCCGAGGCGGGGCACGAGGTCGTGCTGATCGACCGTCAGCAGGGGCCGGCGCTGGAAACCAGCTTCGCCAATGCAGGCGAGATCTCGCCCGGCTACGCCTCCCCCTGGGCGGCACCCGGCATTCCGGTTAAGGCGCTGCGCTGGCTGCTGATGAAGCATGCCCCGCTGATCCTGCGCCCGCGGCTCGACATGGCCATGATGCGCTGGATTCTGGCGATGCTGCGCAATTGCACCGCCTCGCGATACGCGCTCAACAAGAGCCGCATGGTTCGCCTGGCCGAGTTCAGCCGAGACGAGCTGATCGCGCTGCGCGGCAAGCTCGGCCTGGAATACGATCAGCGCTCGCTCGGCACGCTCCAGCTCTTCCGCACGCAGAAGCAGCTCGATGCGAGCGCGAGCGACATCGCCGTGCTGGAGCAGTACGGCGTCGCCTACGAGCTGCTCGACCGCGACGGCTGCATCCGCGCCGAACCGGGCCTTAGCGCCTCGCGTGACCGCTTCATGGGAGGCCTGCGTCTGCCGGGGGACGAGACAGGCGATTGCCACGTGTTCACCCGCCTGCTTGCCGAGCGGCTGCCCGGCAAGGGTGTGGACCTGCGTTTCGGGACACGCATCGATGCGCTGGAGCGCGACGGAGACCGTGTCACCGGCATCCGGACCGACCGGGGCGTCGTGCGGGGCGACGCATACCTCGTCGCGCTCGCCAGCTATTCGCCCGCCTTGCTGCACCCACTGGGGCTCCGCGTGCCGATCTATCCGGTGAAGGGATATTCGATCACACTGCCGGTGGCCGATGCCGCGCGGGCGCCGGTGTCGACACTGCTCGACGAAAGCTACAAGATCGCGATCACCCGCCTGGGCGAACGCATCCGGGTCGGCGGAATGGCCGAGCTGGCGGGCTTCGACCCCACGCTGCATGCCCGGCGTGAGGCGACCCTGCGGCATTCGCTAAGCGATCTCTTCCCGGGCGCCGCGGCGAACGATGCGCCATCCAACTTCTGGAGCGGATTGCGCCCGATGACGCCCGACAGCACCCCGATCGTCGGCGCGACGCCGCTGTCGAACCTGTTCCTCAATGCCGGCCACGGCACGCTCGGCTGGACGATGGCGTGCGGGTCCGGCCGCCTGATCTCCGCCATTATCGACGGCAAGAGCCCCCCGATCGATCCGGACGGACTTGGCCTGATACGCTACCGGCCCTGATCCCCGACGGCCGCGGCGAGCGTCGCGGCAGCGCCCTTGCGAACCAGCTCGCCCAACCAGCGTGCGATCTGCTGCGCCGCCGGGCTCCCGGCAAGCGCCGGCGGGAAGATCGCATCGATGGCGAGCAGACGATGCGCAGCGTCCGCGGGATCGGCGGCAGCGGCCCAGGCGGCGGCGGTGCGATCCGCAAGCGGATCGTCGACCACGTGGCGCTCGCCGGCATCGTCGCGTCCCGCCTGCCAACGCATCCAGGCCGCGATCGCGAGGCCGATCATGGGCGAGGCCAGCCCCATCTCCTGCCGCGCGAGGAGCGGTGCGACCAGCCGCTGCGGCAGCTTCTGCGAACCGTCCATGGCGATCTGGCGGGTTCGGTGCCCCAGCGCACGATTGGCGAAACGCGCCAGCAATGCCCGACGATAGACGGCCAGGTCGAGCTCGTCCGGCGGCGCCAACGTCGCCTGCGCCTCGTCCCACAGTGCCTCGACGAGAGCCACGCCGATATCGTCCGAGACGAACTGGTCGACGAACTCGATCCCCGCTTGCGCCCCCAGATAGGCTATGCCGGAATGAGCGCCATTGAGCAGCCGGAGCTTCGCCGTCTCCCAGGGTGCGACATCGGCCGTCACCTGCACCCCTGCCGCGCCGAAATCGGGCCGCTCACCGGCGAAGCGACCTTCTATGACCCATTGCGTGAAGGGTTCGGTCTTGACCATCGCCCGGTCCATGGCGCCGATCCGGCGCGCCAACCGCTCGACATCCGCCTCGTCCGTCGCCGGCACGATGCGGTCGACCATAGTTTGGGGAAAGGCGCCCTTGTCCGCGATCCAGTCGTGCAGCGCAGGATCGCAACGCTCCGCCATGGCCAGCACTGCCGCTTCGAGCCGGCGCCCGTTCTCGGGAAGGTTGTCGCACGATATCGCGGTGAATGGCGCAAGCCCTCGTGTCCGCCGCAGCGCAAGCGCAGCGACGAGAAATCCCGGTGCGGTCCTGGGGCGATCGAGACGGGCGAGGTCGGACGTCACGTCAGGATCCGCCTCGATCAGCGAACCGGTCGCAGGATCGAGCTTGTAGCCCTTTTCCGTCACCGTCAGCGTCACGATGTGAGTCTCGGGCGCTGCGAGCGCTTCCACGAGCGCGGCCGGCTTCTCCGGCGCCACGAGGACGTCGGTGACGCAACCTATGATCCGCGTCCGCTCCTCGGCCCCATCGCGCACGACGAGGCTGTAGAGCCCGTCCTGGGGCGCCATCGCATCTCGCGTCGCCGGCGAACGGAGCGATGCCGCGCGAACGCCCCACCGCGGATCGCCCCGCCCGATCAGGTCGTCGAAGACGACCGCCTGGTGGGCGCGATGGAACGCGCCGATGCCGAGATGGACCACGCCCTTTCGGACCGTCGACCGTTCATACGAAGGCCGTTCGATGTCCGGCGGTAGCTGCCCGAGAGTGGCCGGAGACAACCGCACGGTCACCGCCGCAGGAGCTCGTTCCGGAGAGCCTCCGTGGGCGAGGGGAATGGGCTCGACCGCATCATTGCTCGGCAATCAGCGCCGCGATGAGACGGCTCATGTTGGCGATGTAAGCCGAGGTCGAGATGCCGGTCACCGGCGTTTCGGCCGTATAGGGCGAAGTATCGCTCGCGTCCCCCACATGGGTCGAGCGGTAATCACCCGGCACGGCCTCGGCCGGGCCGTCGCCGCGATAGGGATTGCTGGTTGCGTAGAGCGGCGTCGGCCACCAGCCGTCGTCGTTCAGCGTGCGTACGAGCGTTGCGGGCTCGGCGGCGTCCCGGGCATTGAGATCGGAACCGGTCTCGAGATCCACCACGAAATAGCGCGGAAGCGGCGTCCTCTCCGTCGCATGGAGCGGCGAGCTGCGGACAGCCTCTTCGGGCGGCAGGGCCTTCAGTGCCTCGTACTCGCGCCGCAGCGCCGCAACGTCGATGGCGCGGTAGGCGGAATAGTGACCCAGCGGCGCTTCGGGATTGTAATCCCAGTAATATTCACCGTTCACGACGTTCGAGCCGCGGCGGTGAACATAGATCGGCCGGTTGGTGCCGATTTCGATGAACGTCGGGAAATGGCGATCGCCGCTTCCCTGCCCCTCCGGCAGGCGCACCGACTCAAGCCAGTCCAGCGCCTCCGGGATGCGGGCGAGGAACTTGGTCTCGCCAGTCATGCGGTAGAAGTCCATGAGCTGCCGTACGTTCGCTGCCGTCGTGCCCGTGTGCAGCGCATTGGGCTCGTAGGTCCGTGCGCCCGCTGGCTTGAGGTCGAGCGTATACTGAAGACCCCACCCCGGCTGCGGGGGCCCGAGCTGAGTCACCACGAAGGCGTTCATCGCACGGATGATCGGATCGACGACGCGAGTATCGCCCAGCGTCTGGTAGACCATGGTCAGGAACTTGATGTTCTCGGCCGCAACGTCGTCGTTGAAGGTTATATAGCGCGCATACTCCGGGTACTCGGGGTCGTAGGGCCAGCGTTGAGGCCAGCCGCCGACCGGATACTGGCTCTCCAGAACGAACTTGATCGCCTTGTCCAGTGCCGGGCGATATTTCGGGTCCAGCTTCTCGACGTAGAGGCGCAGGAGGAACTGCATCGCTTCCGAGGTGCCGGCATCGTCGAACGTCGCGTTGTCGGCGTAGTGCTGGAATTCCTCCATCCGCCACGCGTTCTTGCCGATCGTTTCGTACCAGTGACGGGTCGAGGCAGGCCCGGCGAAATCGATGAAGTAGTTCCAGCCGCCGCTGCGATGCTGGCCCCGGATGAGCGCCGCCGCGGCCTTCTCGGCCGCCTGATAATAATATTCGTCGCCCGTGGCGTGATAGGCGTCGAGGAACAGATGGCCCATCGTGGCGGTGCCCGGCGGCTGCACCCAGATCATGCTCGGCTTCGCCTCAATCTCGCCCCAGCGGCGGGACATGTCGGGCAGGTAGGACCAGACGTAGCCGCCGTTGGTCGAGACCTCCTCGACCATGAAGCGTGTAGCGCGCTTCATGGTCTGTTCGATCTCTTCCTGGCTCTGAGCCCGGGCTTGAGGCGCCGTGACCAGGATCAGCGCGATCGCGCAGAACAGGCGAAGAATCATGCCCACAGTCCCTGTCCCTGACCCCAGCGGTGGAAGAGATGCTCCCAGCCCTCGACGGTCTTTCCTTTCGCAAGCCGGAGACCGAAGCCGTGCCCGCCATCGGCGTAGAGATGAGTCTCGGTGGCGATGCCCCGCTCGCGCAGCGCGGCACGGAGCATCAGCGTGTTCTCGACCGCCACCGAGCCGTCATCCTCTGCGTGGAGAAGGAAAGCGGGTGGCGCATCGGCCGGGACGTTGAAGCTGGGCGTATGCGCCCGCTCGAGCGCCGGAGAAGCCGCTTCACCGATCAGATTCTTGCGCGATCCGGCATGAGCCGTGGGGGCGGTCATGGAGATGACCGGATAGATCGGCGCTGCGGCATCGGGACGGGCCGAGAGGCGGTCGGCAGCGTCCACCGGATCGTAGACCCTGGCGTCGAAGCGGGTCATCAGATCGGCGCACAAGTGGCCCCCGGCGGAAAAGCCCATGGCCGCGATCCGCTTCGGATCAAGGCCGTAAGCATCGGCGCGATGCCGGATCAGGCGCATCGCGCGCTGCGCGTCCGACAAGGCCACGTCCGGCCCCGCGGCCCAGCCTTCATGCGGCAGCCTGTAGAACAGCACGAAGACCGTAATGCCGCGCCCGTTCAGCCAGCGCGCCATCTCGTAGCCTTCCTTGTCGATCACCACCCAGCTGTAACCGCCGCCAGGGGAGATCATGACGGCGGCGCCGTTCGGGCGCTCGGGTCGGAAGACGGCGAGACGCGGCCGGGAGATGCCGAAGACATAGCGGTCGTTGAACGCCGGATCGGTGCTCCGCTCCTTCACCGTCTCGACCGGCAGCGTCTCGGGCGCCCCCGGAGCGCCCGCCGGCCACAGATCGATCGTTTCCGCCGGGTCGGGAAACGTCAGGTGGGGGGAAGCGGGCGTCGCCGGCGCCGCGGTCTGGGCAGCCGCGCGCGATGCGAGGCCCAGCGCCACGCCCCCCATCAAGGCCGTTCTGCGATCGAACTTCATGCCAGGGCCTCATACGTGAAATTGGAGAAGCGCCCTTCGCCGCTGCCGGCGACGTAGAGCGCCGGACGGAGGCTGAGGAAGTCGTAGGCGACGTTGTGGTGATAGCCCGAGACTTCCATCTGCACGTCGAATTTCTGCCAGCTCCGGCCGCCATCCTGGCTGGTATGGATCGTGAGGATATTGCGGTCGTTTGTCAGGCGAATGCGCATCCTGTTCACCGGCGCAGCACCCTTGTCGCGCTGCCCCGGAATGGCGCCGCGAGGGCGCTGCAGGCCGTAGCGGTGCATCATCAGCCCCTTCTGTCCGAAACCGAGCCCGGCATAGAGTCGCCGATTGTAGAACAGGAGAAGGCCCGCTTCCGCACCTGCATCGACCTCGACATCCGCCTCGATGCGATAGCGCTGGTCGCCGTTGACGAACGAGAGGGGCGAGCAATCGCTCGGCGTGCTTCCCTTGCCGCGCATGTGGAGCACGCCGTTCGCCCGGCGGAGGCGCTGCACCTCGTCCGGCGCGGGATCGTAGAAGCTCCACTGGACGCCGAACTTGTCCGCCGTGAAATCGTCGCTCAGCGGCATCCCGTGCTGCTGGTCGGCGAGGTCGAGCGGCTTCTCGATCGGTTCCGACAGATCGCCGCCCAGCGGCTCTATCCAGCCATCCTCGGTCCATTCGACCGGCTCCAGCAAGGCCTGCCGGCCCAGTGTCCAGTAGCCGTTCTCGTAGCCGTGGTAGATCATCCACCACTGGCCGCCCGGTCCTTCGAACAGCGTCGCATGGCCGCGCGACCACCATTTCTCGCGCGCGCTCTTTGTGCGGATCTGGGGGTTGTTGGAGGCATGCTCCCAGGGCCCGTTGATCGAGCGCGAGCGCGCCATGATGACCATGTGGCCGGTCGGCGGGCCCGCCGTGCCGCCAACGGCGGTGGTCATGTAGTAGTAGTCGCCGCGCTTGGTGATCTTGGGACCCTCGGGCGCGAAAGTCTCGACCACCCACTCCTCGGGATAGCGCCAGGGGTCGTAGACATGCTCTACCTCGCCCACGACCGAAAGGCCGTCGGGCGCAAGGCGCACGCGGTCGCCGCCGGAAAGGAACAGCCAGCGGCTGCCGTCCTCGCCCACGGCATGGCCCGGATCGATATGGTCGGGGAGTCTCAGGTCGATCGGGTCGGACCACGGCCCTTCGATCCGCTCCGCGTGGATGACGTAGATCGACTTGTAATCGGGGAACCGCGCCGGAATGTAGAGGAAGTAGCGGCCGTCGTGCTTGACCAGCTCGGGCGCCCAGACGGAGCCGATCGGCTTGGTGAGCGCGGCCGTTACCGGCTGCCAGTTCACCAGATCGCGGCTGTGCCAGATGACGAGACCCGGATAGGCGTCGAAGCTGGAGAAGGTGAGGTAGTAGTCCTCGCCATCCCGCAGAATGGTCGGGTCCGGATGGTCGCCGGCGAATACCGGATTGAGGAAATGCCCGTCGCCGAGGTCCGCCTTGCGCTGCCCCTCGAAGCCCCGCCCCCACACCATGTCCGCGTAAGGATCGAGCGATGAAGTGGAGCGCGAACCCTGCGCAAGCGCCCGCGCCGGGAGAAGCTGGAGGAGGCCGGCGGCTGCGACCGCTTTCAGGCCGGTCCTTCGATCGAACATGCTGGAGATGTCTCCTTGCAAGAAAGAAATGGCCGGCCGCGGCAATCGCGCGAGCCGGCCCAGGGGGGAGTTACCGCGTCAGGCGCATCACAGCTTGAAGCGCACGCCTGCCATGATCACGCGACCGAAGTGATTGTTTTCGTAGTTCCGGCGCGCAAAGTCGTCGGTCCAGCGATAGCGATAGTCGTCCGTCAGGTTGGTGCCGTCGAGCGACAATTCGATCTGGTCGGTCAGCTGATAGCGAATGGCCGCGTCCAGATTGAACGAACTGCCGAACCCTTCGAAGATGTTGCTGTTGCCGCTCGTGCCGGTGATATAGCCGCCGCGATAGGCGCCCGAAACGCGGATCGAGAGCTTGCCGTCGTCGTAGTAGACGGTCCCGTTCGCCGATTTCTTCGACAAGCCCGTGAGCGGCCGGGTGTAGACCTCTCCCCCGACCGTGTAATCGACGTCGCTTTCGATCAGCGTCACGTTGCCGAGCACGCCGAAATGGCGCAGCAGACCCACGGTCGAAAACGCCGAGAAGGGCAGGTTGAGGCCGAACTCGACACCCTTCAGGCTTGCCCCGGGCCCGTTCCCCGTGGTCCTGAACTCGAACTCCCGGTCAGGGTCGGTGCCGTTGACGATCGCATCGTAGACCGGCGTGCCAGGAGTCAGCAGGGAGGTCGGCAAGCCGCTGTCCGCCCATGTACCCTCGGTTGAGGTGCCGAGCGGGAAGCTCTCGATATCCTTGGCGAAGAGCGCCACCGACGCAAGCGCGCCGGGGGCGAAGTACCACTCGAGCGCCACGTCGTAGTTGGTCGCGCGATAGGGATCGATGTAGGGATTGCCGCTCGAGATGCGGAAGTTGAATTGATCGACCGACCCGCCAGGTGTCAGCGAGCCCAGGCTCGGCCGGGTCATGACCTTGGCAATGGCACCACGCAGGATCAGGTTATCGGCCGGGAAGATGTTGACATTCATGGCCGGCAGCCAATCGTCGTACGTCCGCTCTATGGTCCTGTAAGTGCCGCTCAGGAACCCTTCGGACGTCTGGTCGGTCTTGGCGTAGCGCATGCCCGCGTTGCCGGTGACACGCATGCCGAACAGGGATGTCTCGTAATTCGCCTGCAGCCAGCCGCCGGTCACTTCCTCGGTAACCGAACGCTGCCCTCCCTGATCCAGCACGGCTTCGCGGTTATAGAGATCGATAAAATCGGTCGCGGCGTCGAGGTTCGGCACGACCCACCGGTTGGTGTTGCCTTCCGGTTGACCCGCGTCGCCCAGCTCGAAGATATCGGCGAGATCGTCGGTTACCGGCGCACCCGAAGCACCCGGCGCACAGTCGAACGCCTGACAATACACTCCGTCGCGCCGGAACCCCACGGTGTCGAAATCGAACCGCCGGTAGAAGCCGCCGCCCGCCATCTGGAACCCATCGGCCACGTCCCATTCGAGATCGAGAGCGAAGGTGCGGAACTTGTTGGTCACCGAGGAAGGCCGATCGCGGAATTCAGCAAGTTCGAAGGCCGCCGGATTGTCGATTCCGGGTCCGAACGACAAAAGCGGCGATTCCATGTCGGAATAGTCGTAAGTGTAGCCGTCCGATCGATCATCGAACATCAGCGAGGTCTCGACCGGAATGTCCGCATCGGAGCGCGAGAAGCCGCCCCGCAAAGTGCCCCTGAACACGTCGCTGAACTCGTGATCGAGATTGGCCGAGATCTGATAGAACTCGGTCGAGCTCTCGCGATGATAGCGTTCGGTGCGGACGTAGGCGTTGTCGAGTTCGGCCGAGATGATGTTGTTGTCGCCGTCGATCACGTAGTTGGAGATGTCTATCGTGTCTTCTTCGCTGCGCAGCAGCACCTCACCCCAGAACTCGTCCCGATCTTCCGTGAACTTCGAATAGAGGCCATCGATCGAGATGTTGGTGCGATCGGTCGGCTGGAACTGGATCGATCCGGTCGCGCCCAGCCGTTCGCGATCGTGGCCGACGAGACCGTAGCGCGGGATGCGCGGGTGGAAAGCATCGGCCACCTCCGCGCACTCGCCGGTCGGATCGTCGAGGTCGCATGCAACGCCGTTGACCGAGCGGAACGGAGCCTGTGCCCAGCGCACCGAGTTGTTGCCGAGCTCCGATGTCTTGTATTGCGAGTAGGCGACCGAAGCGGAGATGCCGAAGGTCTCGGCATCGTTCGTCCAGCCGACCAGTCCGGCAAGGCGCGGGCCGACATCGTCGTTGAGGTCGTTGTACCGCGCCTGTGCCGACGCAGTCAGTGTCAGACCGGCGCCATAGCCGATCGGGTTGCCGGTGTTGAGGTCCACCACCGCACCGAGCGACCCTTCATCGAGCGAGGCCGATGCGGTCTTGTGGACGACGATCGAGTTGAAAAGCTCCGAAGCGAACACGTTGAAGTCGAACGCGCGATCGCGGTTGGCTGACGCCCCGTCGGTCGAGGTCGCGATGGTTTCCATGCCGTTGACGCGGACGCGCGTGAACTGGGCGCCGAGGCCGCGGACGGTGATCGCGCGCCCTTCGCCCGCATCGCGCTCGATCGCGACGCCGGGAATGCGCTGGAGCGATTCGGCGAGGTTCTGGTCGGGGAACTTGGCGATGTCTTCTGCAACGATGACATCGATCGCCGAAATCGATTCGCGCTTCATGTCGAGTGCCGCGTCGAGGGATGCGCGAAAGCCACTGACGACGATCACGTTGTCCTCTTCTCCGATCGCCTCCTGAGCGACCGCCTCATCCGCTCCGCCTTGCGCCGGGCTGGGCGAGGTGTCCGTCTCCTGTCCCGCGGCCACCGTAGGCAGGGCCGCGGCTGCCAGGACGAAAAGCGAACTCGCCCCCATGAGCCGCGTGAGCCTGAGCTTCCGCGGTGCGATGTCCTGATCCTTGCGCATTCCTCTCTCCCTTGTTCTCACGCCTTCGCGGCGAAAACTCAAATGACACCGGTGTCTAAGCGAGGCGACAGTCCGGCGGGAGAACAACGTTCGGAGTTCAGGCAACGAAGGGCCCCACTCTCTCCCACCGATGCTGCGCTTGTCCGCCCAGTCATCATTCCGGTTGCATGACTTAAGTAACCGGTGTCATAAGACTGCGCCCGGCGCGAGACGCTGTCAAGACCGGTGATGGGGAGAGAGATAATGATGCGCGTTGTTTTGGCCCTTCTGCTGCTGATTGTGGCTTCTCCGCTACGGGCAGAGGCATTCCCCGGCGCGGCAGGCTGGGCGGCCGAAACGCAAGGAGGACGCGGCGGCATCATCGTACGCGTCACCAATCTCGATGCCGAGGGTCCAGGTTCGCTCAAGGCGGCGCTGGAGACATCCGGCCGGCGAATCGTGGTCTTCGAAGTCGGCGGCGTCATCGATCTCGGCCTGAGCACGATAAGCATCGACGAGCCCTATCTGACGATAGCCGGCCAGACGGCACCGTCGCCCGGAATCACCATCATCCGCGGCGGACTCGATATTCGCACGCACGACGTGATCGTCCGCCATATCCGCGTGCGTTCCGGCGTTTCGGGGCAGCCGGCGCGGAGCGACTGGGAAGCCGACGGCATCTCCACCGTCGCCGCGCGCAACGTAATCGTGGATCACTGCTCGATCACCTGGTCCGTCGACGAAAACCTGTCCGCCTCCGGCCCGCGCTTCACCGGCGATACGGTGGAGGAATGGCGCACGGGAACCTCACGGAACATCACCTTCTCGTACAACATTCTCGCAGAAGGCCTCGCCCATGCCAGCCATCCGAAGGGAGAGCATAGCAAGGGCTCGCTTATCCACGACAACGCGACCGGCATCCTCATCTACCGCAACCTCTATGCCCACAATTACGAGCGCAACCCGATGCTGAAGGGCGGTGCTCAGGCGGCGGTGGTGAACAACTTCATCTTCAATCCGGGCGCACAGGCGATCCATTACAACCTGATGGATCTCGAATGGGGCGACCATCCGCACCAGGCCGGCGAACTCTCGGCTGTCGGCAATGTTCTGCGCGGGGGCTTCTCCACCCGCGATGACATCACCTTCCTGTCGATCGGCGGCGTCGGCGACCTGCGCTACTATGGGCGCGACAATGTCGCCGTCGGCCGATTGGGCGAGCCGCTGCCGATGTTCGGCCGCTACACCACCAGCCCCGCGAAGATCGTCGAAACCGATGAGCCGACCGTCTGGCCCGAAGGGCTCGAGGTACTCCCGGTGAATCAGGTGGAGACGCATGTCCTGCGATATGCCGGCGCCCGCCCGTGGGACCGCGATGCGCACGACATCCGCGTGATATTCGATGTCGCCGAAGGCCGCGGCGAGATTATCGACAGCGAGGAGGAAGTCGGCGGCTATCCGATGGTCGAACCCACCCGGGCGCCCTTCGTCGCGGAAGAGTGGAACCTCGATACGATGGAGCCGAAATCCGGGCGCTATCCGGGCCAGAGGGACGATTTCGTGCAGCAGCCGACGAGCACGCGCGACCGGCTGATGCGGCAGCAGGAGGCGGAATGATGGCGGCTGTAACGATGCGAATCGTCGGTGCGCTCGCGCTGATCCTCACCCTTGCTTTCAGTCCCGCGGCAGCCTGGGCCGCGCCGAAGGTCCTGCTGTTCAGCCACACCACCAGCTATCGTCACGCCTCGATCGAGCCCGGCATTATCGCGATCCGCGGTCTCGCCGAGCGGGACGGGTTCACGCTGGTCGCCTCGGACGACCCAGCGGTTTTCGAGAGCGACGGACTGGACGGCTTCGCCGCGATCATCTTGCTCAACACCACCACCGACCGGAAGAATCCTGCGTCCGAATGGCTCGTCGGCCCGCGCCGCGCCGGGTTGCAGGCATTCGTTCGCGGCGGCGGCGGGGTGGTCGGCATCCACGCGGCAGCCGATTCGCACGCGCACTGGCCCTGGTATCGGCGGATGATCGGCGCGCAGTTCGCCCGCCATCCGGAAGGGACGCCGACAGCCGACCTCCACCGCACCGATGCCGATCACCCGGCCGCCCTCGTGCTGCCCGAGAGCTTCCGGCGCACCGACGAGTATTACCTGTTCGACGACTTCGATCCGACGGTCACCCTCCTCGCCACGTTCGATCCCGCGTCGATCGGCGAAGCGGCGGTCAATCCCAAGCCGGTCGCCTGGGCGCACCGTTTCGAGGGCGGGCGCGTCTTCTACACCGCGATGGGGCACACGCCCGAAAGCTATTCCGAGCCGCTGTTCCTCGCGCATCTCGCCGCCGGCCTGCGTTGGGCGGCCGGCCTGCCGCAGCCGGCCGCGCGAGGCGTGGTGATCGACGAGCAGGAGGTCGTCCGCCAGGAGCCGCCGCCGCACGGCGCGATCGGTATGAGCACCGCCTACAGGATCAGCGACGCCGCACCGCGGCGGACGATGGAGTTCCGCAAGCGCGTGCTCCATCCGGGTGCCGCGATCGGCGTCCACCCGATCAACCACGACGAAGTCTACTACGTGCTCTCGGGCGAAGGCGAGCTCGAGAGCGACGGAAAGACACGGCGCCTTGGTCCGGGAATGGCGGCCTACCTCTACGCCGATGCCGAAGTCGGCATTCGGCAAGTCGGACCCGAGCCGCTGGAGCTGATCATTTCCTACCCGCTGCCCGCGCGAGCGGCCGACTAGGTCCCCGGCTGGATATAGGGCACCCGGCCGAAGAGCTCGCGCTCCCACCGGCGCGGATCGTTGGCCACGCGGACCTCTGTGCCGAACAGCATCGTCTCGCGGTCCGGCAAGGTATGGACCGGCCATTCCGGTATGCCGCCATGGTTCGGATTGCCATCGCGCGCGAGAGCGACGAAGGAATCCATCATCTTGCCGCTCAACGCCCGCGCGTCCGGACCGGTGCCGGTGATCGATCCTTCCGCGTCGAGCGTGCCGAAGACGAGCGGGATGTCGATCGTGTGCGGTGCGCCACGACGCGGCTCGACCGGCGACTGATAGTCCACGCGATAGACCCAGGTGGGCGCGCCGGCTCGTGCGCGCTCATCCGCCTCGATCACCTGCCCGCGCCAGCTCCGCCCGGCCGTCGTGGCGGCGTAGAAGACCTGCTCGGGCGTGTATGCGGGATAGCGTTCGCGGAACTGCGCCACGACCCATTCGGGATGAATGTCGATCCGCAGCTCGGGCGCCATGCGCTCGGCGATGTTCGACCAGTCGAGGCCGGCGACCTTCGGCCCGTCCGGATCGACGAAGGCGCGCGTCTCGTCGAGCGTGTTGCCGAGGATCATTGGGATGTGGTTCGATTGCGGATTGGCGTCCGGCCAGAACGGGTGCCGGGTCAGCCATTTCATGTCGAGCACCGGGCCGAAGTAGACGCCGCCGCCGAGGACGGGATCGGTCGCATCGAGCCCCTCGACCAATGCCTCAGTCGGCATGGCGAGCAGGCGGCCGAGGTCCCTCTCCGGAACGCCGAGGTCGGCGAGGAAGGCGCGGGTGCGCGCTGTCGCGTTCAGCGGGCCGGAGGCGGTGACCTGCTGCCCGCTCATCGTCGCGGCGCTGTGGAACAGACCCTTGGCCGCAGGCATGCCCATCATCGTCGCGATCTTGGCGCCGCCACCCGACTGGCCGAACACCATGACCCGCCCCGGATCGCCGCCGAAGTTAGCGATATTGGCGCGTATCCACTGTAGTGCGAGAATCTGGTCGAGCTGGCCGGCATTGCCGCTGTCAGGGAAGCGCGGATCGAGCCGCGAGAGATAGAGATACCCGAAGGCGTTGAGGCGATGGTTCAGCGTGACGACCACCACGTCCCCGCGCGAGGCGAGATGGTGGCCATAGTTCAGCGGATCGACCACGCTGCCCGACGAATAGGCCCCGCCGTGGATGTAGACCATCACCGGCCGCTTCGCGCGCGGGTCGGGCCCGGGCGTCCAGACGTTGAGGAACAGACAATCCTCGCTGGTCGAGGCGTAGCGGTCGCTCCGCTGCGGGCAGGACGGCGCGAAGGCGGTCGCATCGGCGATGCCGCTCCACGGCTCCGGCGCGCGCGGCGCCTGGAAACGGTGCGGCCGCGTGTCCTGTCCGTAACGCAGGCCGCGAAACACGTGGAGCCCGTCCTCCACCGTGCCGCGCACGCGGCCCTTGGTCGTGGAGACGACGCTGCTCCGCCCCGGCGCGGCATAGGCAGCGGCCGGCAGCGAAAGCGCGGCGGCGGCCAGGGCCGAGTTGCCCAGGAAACGGCGGCGGTCGAGCTTGTCCATCATGCGAACCTGTTCACCAGGTTTTCGAGGTATTCCTGCCGGCCGGAGGGAGGTCGCCTGTCGCCGTTCGACTGCAGCGCATGGTCGGCGAGGTCCTCGAGGCTCAGCTCGTTCAGCGCCTTTCGCCCGAACTCGCCCCGCCAGCCGGCATAGCGGTCCTCGACGAACTGCCCGAGCCGCCCATCCTCGATGATCGCCGCCGCGTTGAGCAGTGCCCGCGCGAGCACGTCGATGCCGCCGATATGGCCGTGGAACAGGTCGATCGGGTCGATCGACTGCCGGCGCACTTTCGCGTCGAAGTTGAAGCCGCCGGTGGTGAAGCCGCCGCCTTTCAGGATCTCGAGCAGGGCCAGCGTGAGCCCCGGCACGTCGTTGGGAAACTGGTCGGTATCCCAGCCGTTCTGCGGATCGCCGCGATTGATGTCGATCGACCCGAAAATGCCGAGCGCCATCGCGGTGGCGATCTCGTGTTCGAAGCTGTTGCCGGCGAGCGTCGCGTGATTGGCCTCGATATTGACCCGGACCTCGTCGACGAGCCCGTAGCGTTCGAGGAAGCCGTACACCGTCGCCGTGTCGCGGTCGTACTGATGCTTGGTCGGCTCGTGCGGCTTGGGCTCGATCAGGATCGTGCCGGAAAAGCCGATTTTGTGCTTGTGCTCGACCACGAGGTTCAGGAAGCGGCCGAGTTGATCCATCTCCTGCCGGAGATCGGTGTTGAGGATCGTGTCATAGCCCTCCCGGCCGCCCCAGAGCACGTAGTTCGCGCCGCCCAGGCGATGCGTCGCCTCCAGCATCTCGCGCACCTGGAAGGCTGCCCAGGCGAAGATCTCGGGATCGGGGCTGGTCGCCCCGCCCGCCGCATAGCGCGGGTGCGAGAAGAGATTGGCCGTGCCCCACAGCAGCTTCATCCCGCCCGTTTCCATTCGGCGCACCATCTGCTCGACGATTTCGGACAGGTTGCGGTGATGCTCTTCCGGTGTCGCGGCGGTCGCCATGGCGTCGACATCATGGAAGCAGAAGAACGGCGCGCCCAGACGCTCGAAGAAGTCGAACGCGTTCTCCAGCTTCAGCGTAGCGCGCTCCGGGGTGCAGATCTCGCCGGGCATCCACGGCCGATCGAACGTGCCCGCCCCGAAAATGTCGGCGCCGGGCCAGGCGAAGCTGTGCCAGTAGCAGACCGCCAGCCTAAGGTGCTCGGCCATCGTCTTGCCGAGCACCAGCCGGTCCGGGTCGTAGTGACGGAAGGCGAGCATATTGTCGCTGTCCGCGCCTTCGTAGGCGATCGGGGCGATGTCTGCGAAAATCCGGTCGGTCATGGGCGGCCTCGAAAATGGGGTTGAAGAGCGAGGTAGAGCGCGCGGAAGCGCTGCTGGCGTTCGGCGAAATGGGCGGCGCGGCCCGCGTCGGGCTCTTCGATGCCGGTGACAGCGGGAGGCTGGATCACGGCGTCCGCATGCCCTTCCACGCAGAGCCGGGCGAGGCGCGCGGCGCCGAAGGCCGGTCCGACCGCGCCCGCTTCCCTGAACACGAGCGGCCGATCGAGCGCGGCGGCAATGATCGCGCCCCAGAACGAGGACCGCGAGCCGCCGCCCGCCATGGTGATCGTCTCCGGCGACGAACCGGCCGCGGCGATCGTGTCCAGGCCGTCGCGCAGCCCCATGGCGACGCCTTCGAGCACGGAAAGAGCAAGCTCCGGAGCGCCGGTGGTCGCGGTCATGCCGAAGAAGACGCCCTGCGCGTGCGGATCGGCGTGCGGCGTCCGCTCGCCGCTGAGATAGGGCAGGAAGATCGGCAGCGAACGATCCGTGCGCGCCTGTTCCGCGGCCGCGAGCAGTGCCGGCACGTCGTCCAGACCGAGCAGCGCCGCCGCCCAGTCCAGGCATGCGGCGGCGCTGAGCATGACCGACATCTGGTGCCAGCGCCCGGGCAGGGCATGGCAGAAGGCGTGCAGGCCATTGTCGGGCGCAGCGTGAAGCCGGTCGGTCGCGACGAAGCACACGCCCGAGGTGCCGAGCGATAGGAAGCAATCGCCGGGATCGACGACGCCGAGTCCGACCGCGGCGGCGGCATTGTCGCCCCCGCCGGCCGCGACGGGCACTTCGTCCATTCCCCAGCGGGCGGCGACGGTCCGCCGCAGCGTGCCGGTCGCCTCGGGCCCCTCGTGCAGGCGGGGCATCGCGTCCACGCCGAGACCGGTGGCGGCGAGCATGGCCGGCGACCATGTCCGCGCCTCGACATCGAGCCACAGCGTTCCGCTGGCATCCGACACGTCGGTGGCCTTCTCGCCGGTCATCTGCAGGCGGACGTAATCCTTGGGCAGCAGCACGGTGCGGGTCCGCTGGAACAGGTCGGGCTCGTGCTCGCGCACCCAGAGGAGCTTCGGCGCGGTGAAGCCGGCCATGGCGGCATTGCCCGTGATGCGGCGCGTGCCGGGCTCCGCCTCCTCCAGCAAACGGCACTCGGCGCCGGAGCGGCCATCGTTCCACAGGATGGCGGGGCGGAGCGGCCGGTCTGCGTCATCAAGCAGAGTGGCGCCGTGCATCTGGCCCGCGAGACCGACTGCGCGGACCGCGCGCCGGTCCGCGGCCGGCAACGACAGGACCGCGGCCTCGGTCGCCCGCCACCAGTCGTCCGGGTCCTGCTCGGACATCAGCGGTCCGGGCCGGGAGACCGACATGGGCGCCGATCCTTCGCCGCGTAGCCGCCCTTCCTCATCGAGGAGAACGGCCTTCACGGCCGAAGTGCCAATGTCGATCCCGAGGTACATCAGGGGCGCTCTTCCGCCTTCCACAGCACGCCCATCTCCTCGAGCGTCCGGCCCTTGGTCTCGGGCAGCATCTTCCAGACGAAGATCGCGGCGAGCACCGACATCGTGCCGTAAAGCCAGTAGGCGAAGCCGTGGTTGAACATCGCCACCAGCGTGGGATCACCGTCGAGGACCTTGAACGACCACGAGACGAGGAAGTTGGAGATCCACTGCGCGGTAACGGCGAGCGCCATCGCCTGCCCCTTCACCGGGTTCGGGAAGATCTCGGCCAGCAGCACCCAGACCACCGGGCCCCAGCTCAGCGCAAAGCCGGCGATGTAGACGAGCATGGCGAGAAGCGCGCCGAGCCCAAGGCTGTCGACGTAGAACAGCGTCCCGAGCGTCCCCATCGAAAGCGCCATGACCACCGCGCCCGTGATCATCAGCGGCTTGCGCCCCCAGCGGTCGACCGTGAGCATGGCGATCACCGTGAAGCCGAGATTGACCGCGCCGACGGCGACCGTCTGCAAGAGGGCGGTATCGGTCGACGCGCCCATGCTCTTGAAAATGAACGGAGCGTAGTAGAGCACCACGTTGATCCCGACGAACTGCTGGAAAATCGACAGCAGCAAGCCGACCGCGATCAGGGCCGCGCCGTAGGAGAACAGCGGCCGGCGCGGCACCACCAGCGACTGGCGGATCTCCTCGAGAAGGCCGGGGCGGCGGAGTCCGAGCAAATGGAGCACTGTCACCGCGCCTTCCTCATCTCCCTTCTGGACCAGCCAGCGCGGGCTTTCGGGAATGAAGAAGAGCATGCCGAAGAACAGCACGGCAGGAATGCATTCCGACGCGAACATCAGCCGCCACCCCGTCGTCAGCACCCATTGCTCGTCGCCCTGGCGGGCAATGCCCCAGTTGACGAAATAGACGACCAGCATGCCGCCGATGATCGCGAGCTGCTGCCAGGTGACGAGATGCCCGCGCCGTTCCGATGGCGCGATCTCGGCAATGTACATGGGCGAGATCATCGAGGCGAGCCCGACTCCGATTCCGCCGAGGATGCGGTAGACGTTGAACAGGGTGAGCGCGTCCGGCCCCATCGATCCGGGCGCGCCGAAGCCGATCTCCGGCCATGCAGATCCCACCGCCGAGAGGAAGAACAATATGGCCGCGAGGATCAGCGACCGGCGGCGGCCCAACCGCGTCGCCAGCATGCCTGCCAGGGCAGCGCCGATGACCGTGCCGATCAGCGCGCTCGCGACGGTGAAGCCGGCCAGACTGTCGCCGGCATTCGGCGGAAGGCCGCGTGGCTCGATGAAGTTGACCTCGATCGCCTCGACCGCGCCCGAAATGACCGCCGTGTCATATCCGAACAGCAGGCCGCCCAGTGTCGCGGTCAGCACCGCGAAGGTGATGGAGCCGCTCTTTTCTGCCACCTTCTGGTGCATCCATTTCCCTCCCGAATGGCCGCTTTTGCGGCTCCCGATTGTCGGCCCAGCGTTATCGGCGGACGTCGAACCCTCCCGCCAGGAACGCGTCGATATCCTTCTGGCCGAACACGCTCGCGTCGCCCGGCAGGCTGTGTTTCAGGCAGGTAAGCGCGAGACCCGTGCGGGCGGCGCCGGCGATGTCCTGCCCCGTGCGCAAGGCATGGAGCACGCCCGCCGTGAAGGCATCGCCCGCCCCGATCCGGTCAACGATTCCCGCCACGCTCACTTCGTCGGTCTGCGCCGCGCCGTCCCGCGCGTCGATGCGCGCCGAAAGGCGATGGTGATCGACATTGTCGAGATGCCGCGCGGTCGATGCGATGAGCTGGAGCTGCGGGAAGGCCTCGAAGGCTGCTTCTGCCGCCTCGCGCCGCCTGTCGGGGCCGTCGCCGTCGAACTTCTCGCTGAGCAGGAGCGAAATGTCGCGGTGATTGCCGAACAGGATGTCGGCCTTCGAGATCAGCCGGGTCAGCGTGGCCTTGGGATCGCTGTCCCATGCCTCCCACAGCCGCGCGCGGTAATTGCCGTCGAACGAGATCGGCACGCCCCGCGCCTGGGCAGCCTCGGCCGCGCTCAGGGCCGCCTCGGTGCCTTTCTGCCCCAGCGCGGGTGTGATGCCCGACAGGTGCAGGCGGTCGGCGCCCGCGAGCAGCCGATCCCAGTCCCAGGCGTCCGGCGGGGTCTCAGCGAAGGCGGAGCCCGCGCGGTCGTAGATGACGTCCGTCGCGCGCAGGCCGGCCCCCGTCGTCACGAAGTAGAGGCCCATGCGCCCCTCGCGGCGCTGGATGCCGCGGGTGTCGACGCCGAAGCCGCGAAGCGCGCGCACCGGCGCGTCGCCGAGCGGGGTCGGGGGCACCGCGCTTACCATCGCGCTGTCGTGGCCGAGGCAGGCGAGCGCGGTTGCCACGTTGGCTTCCGCGCCTGCCGTCCAGACGTCGAACTTCGGCGTCTGGAGCAGCAGCTCCCGCCCAGGTGGCGAGAGGCGCAGCATGATCTCACCGAAGGCGACGAAGCGGCCCATCGCTCTCAGCGCGCCAGCCAGCCGCCGTCGACGGCGAGCACGTGGCCCTGCACGTAGTCGGACGCCGAGGAAGCGAGGAACACAGCCGCGCCGCCGAGATCGGACGGATCGCCCCAGCGCCCCGAAGGGATGCGCTCGAGGATCTGCCGGTTGCGGGCCTCGTCCGCCTGCAGGGCCGCGGTGTTGTTGGTCGCGATATAGCCGGGCGCGATGGCGTTCACATTGACGCCCTTGCCCGCCCACTCGTTGGCGAGCAGCTTCGTGAGCCCCGCGACGCCGCTCTTCGAGGCGGTATAGCTCGGCACCCGGATGCCGCCCTGGAAGCTGAGCATCGATGCGATGTTGATGATCTTGCCCCTGCCCTGCCCGATCATGTGCCGACCGGCGGCCTGACAGAGGAAGAACACCGACTTGAGGTTGGTGTCGACGACCGCGTCCCAGTCCTCCTCGGTGAACTCGACCGCGTCGGCGCGCCGGATAATGCCGGCGTTGTTGACGAGGATGTCGAGTCCGCCGAGTTCGGCCAGGGTGCGGTCCACCACCTCCTGCACCGGTTCGATGGTCGAGAGATCGGCGCGGATCAGGGCGGCCCTGCGCCCCAGCGCGCGGATCTTCTCGGCCGTCTCGTCGGCGCTCGATCGGCCGACCAGCGCCACGTCGGCCCCGGCCCCGGCCAGGGCTATGGCGATGCCCTGGCCGATGCCGGTGTTGGCGCCGGTCACTACTGCGGTTTTTCCGCTGAGGTCGAACATGGCGGTCACTGGAGCTGGCAGATGTCGAGGACGTTCATGTCGGTGTAGTCCTGGTTCTCACCAGCCATGGCCCAGATGAAGGCGTAGGCCTTCGTGCCCGCGCCCATGTGGATCGACCAGGGCGGGGAGATCACCGCTTCGTCGTTCTGCATCACGATGTGCCGGGTCGCCTCGCCCTCGCCCATGAAGTGCATGACGCGGTCGGTTTCGACATCGTCGAGCTCAAAGTAGAAGTAGATCTCCGAACGCCGCTCGTGGATGTGCGGCGGCATCGTGTTCCACACGCTGCCCGGCTTCAGCACCGTCAGCCCCATGACGAGCTGCGCGCTTTCGCACACGCCCGGGATCACGAGCTGGTAGATGGTCCGCTCGTTCGATTCCTCGAGGCTCCCGCGGTCCAGTGCATTGGCCTCCGCGATCGAGAGCTTGCGGGTCTGGAACGCCTTGTGCGCCGGGCAGGAGGCGAGATAGAACTTCGCGCCCTGGCCGGAGAACGTCACGTCCTTCGCGCCCATGGTGACATAGAGGCAATCCTTGTTGCCGAGGGTGAAGCTCTCGCCGTCCACGGTCACGGTGCCTTCGACTTTGCCGACGTTGACGACCGCGAGCTCGCGCCGCTCGAGGAACGGGTGCCCGGCGGCGGACGGCGGCTCCGTTTGGTCAGGCAGCTTCACGGTGCCCGAACCCACCAGCACGCCGCCGATCACGAAGCGGTCCGCATGCGTGTAGTTGAGCACGCACTCACCCTCGGTAAACAGGTTCTGGATCAGATAGCGCTCGCGCAGCTCCTCGTTGGAGACGCACTCCATCATATCCGGGTGCGTGGCGTAGTAGGTTCTTTCAAACATATCCTTCTCCTGTTCAGGCGGCTTGCGCGCGCGGCTCGTCGAGCCGGTAGGCGCGCTTGGCAAGGTCGTAGCTGAGTTCACGGGCGAGTTCCGCCGCTTCCCAATCCTCGATCCGGTGCTCGGTGACGAGGCGGGCGAGGAAGGCGCAGTCGACCCTACGGGCGACGTCGTGACGCGCGGGAATCGACAGGAATGCGCGGGTATCGTCGTTGAAACCGACGGTGTTGTAGAAGCCGGCCGTCTCGGTGGTCATCTCGCGGAAGCGGCGCATCCCTTCCGGGCTGTCGTGGAACCACCAGGCCGGCCCGAGCTTGAGGCACGGGTAATGGCCGGCCAATGGGGCAAGTTCGCGCGCGTAACTGCTCTCGTCGAGCGTGAAGAGGATGATCGACAGGCGCCGTTCGTTGCCGAACCGGTCGAGCAAAGGCTTGAGCGCGCGGACATAGTCGGTGCGCGACGGAATATCCGCTCCCTTGTCGCGGCCGTAGGCCCCGTGCAGCCAGCGGTTATGATTGCGGAACGCGCCGGGATGGATCTGCATGACCATGCCGTCCTCGACGCTCATCTCGGCCATTTCGGTCAGCATCTGCGCGCGGAACAGCTCGGCATCTTCGGTGCTCCAGCTGCCGCCGACGACGCGGGCAAACAGCGCCTCCTTCTCCGCCCGAGGCAAGTCGGCGGTCGACGCTGTTGGATGGCCGTGGTCGGTCGCCGTTGCGCCGGCGGCCCGGAAATCGGCACGCCGCTTGCGATGCGCGGCGAGATAGCCGGACCAGCTATGGACGTTCTCGCCGGTCAGGTCACCGAAGCGAGCGAGGGCTTGCACGAAGTCCTCATGCTCGGGGTCGATGACCGCGTCCGGCCGGTAGGTCGTGATCACCTGCCCATTCCAGCCCGAAGTGCGAATCGCGGCATGATGATCGAGATCGTCGTGCGGCCCCTCGGTCGTCGCCAGCCACTCGATGCCGAACCGGTCGAACAGGGCGCGCGGCCGGAAAGCCGGCGTCGAAAGCGCCTCCATTATCCGGTCGTAGTAGTGATCGGCGGTGGCCGCTTCGAGCCGCACGTCGATGCCGAACACGTCCGCAAACACATGATCGAGCCACAGGCGCGACGGGGTGCCGCGGAAGAGGTGGTACCAGGAAGCGAAGGCCCGCCAGGCCTCGCGCGAATCCGCGGCCGAAGGGCCCGCCTTGTTCGAAACGCCCAGCGCCTCCAGGGATACGCCCTGGCTGTAGAGCATCCGATACAGATAGTGGTCGGGCGCCAGCAGCAGTTCGGTCGGATTCGTCCAGGCCGCGTCGGTCGCGAACCAGGCGGGATCGGTGTGGCCATGGGGACTGACGATGGGCAGCCCCCGCACCTCGTCATAGAGCGCCCGCGCGACTGCGCGCACCCCCGGTTCGGGCGGGAGGAGGCGATCGGGATCGAGATCGAGGGGCCGCGTCATTCCTGTCCTTCTCGTGCGGCGATCAGCGCCGCCTTCGTTCCGTTGGTAACCGGTGTCAGGAGGTGATGCAAGGTGCCCCCGCGCAATTTCCGAACGGTGCGTATCAGCCTCGCGGCGGGGCGACCGACGCTCGTCGTACGAGGCTGGAGAGGAACAGCGACGGTTCGCTTGCTCCCTTGCGCTCGGCGGGGTTGCCGACCAGCTTCAACGCCGCCGAGCGCGCCATTGGAATGATGGGCCAGCGCACGGTCGTAAGCGGCGGCCAGATGTGCGCGGCTATGGCGGTGTCGTCGAAACCGATGACCGAGAGGTTTTCCGGCACGGACAGGCCGCGCTGGTTGGCAGCGTGCACGACCCCGGCAGCCATCTCGTCGTTGGAGGCGAAGATCGCGGTCGGCGCCGGCGCAAGATCCAACAGCCGGTTGGCCGCCTGGATGCCCGATTCGAACGTGTAGTTTCCTTCGGCGATGAAGTTCCTGGGCAATTCGATGCCCGCCGCCTCGATCGCCTGCTCGAAGCCTGCGCGGCGCTCGGACGCCGAGCGGAAGCCGCGCGGGCCTTCGATGAGGCCGATCAGCCGGTGTCCCTGATCGACGAGGTAGGTGGTGGCCTCGCGAACCGCCTCGCGATCGTTCGACGCAACCAGATGATCCGGATCGTCGAGCTCCGCCGAACCCATGCGCACGTAACGGCAGCCCAGTTCGTCGCACAGGGCGGCGAGCACGTCGTTCTCGGATATCGGCGGCAGCAGCATCACGCCGAACAACCGCTGGCGGCTGAGGAAGGCGCGGACATCTTCGAGCATGAGCGGGGAGCGGCGGTCGACCGGCCGCACGACCAGTTCGAATTCGGTCCCCTGCAACGCCTCCAGGATGCCCTGCTGGACGTTCAGAACGGTCTGGGCGTTGGGATTGTCGTGGATCAGGCCAATGAGGAAATTGCGGCGCAGCGCCAGCGCCCGCGCCTGCGGATTGGGCACATAACCCAACTCGTCGATCACCCGCTCCACGCGTTCGCGCGTCTCGCTGTTGAGAAGTGCGGAGCGGTTGATGACACGGCTTACCGTCTTCTTCGACACGCCGGCCAGCCGCGCGACGTCGTTGATGGTCGGCTTCGCCGCGCGTTTTGCGGACGACGATGATCTATCCTGTTCCGCCAACGCCCTGCCCTCTCTTTCCGGTCCGCATAGCCACTCCTCACATCGCCGCCAAGGGCATGCCCCTTGCGAGGGCGTGAAGGCAAGCCTAGACTGACACCGGTTTCCAACGATGCAAGCTTCCTTCGCCCTTTCTGCAGACATGCCGGCGCTCCTGCACCTTCACCCGCGCGACAACGTCGCGGTAGCGCTGCGCGCGGTCGCCGCCGGCGAGGCGCTGCGCGTGGGCGAGCGAAGAGTGGTTGCGGCCGGGCCTGTGCCGCATGGGCACAAGATCGCCCTCGCGCCCATCGGAGCGGGTGCGGACGTGTTCAAGTTCGGTTGGCCGATCGGGAGGGCGACGGCGGAGATCGCCCCCGGCGCACACGTCCACACCCACAACGTCGAGACCCGGCTGAAGGGCCTGGAGGGCTATTCGTACGAGCCCGCGCCGACGGAACCACTGCCGCAGGTCGATGCGGAGTTCCTCGGCTATCACCGGGCCGACGGTCGCGTGGGCACGCGCAACGAGATCTGGATCCTGCCGACCGTCGGTTGCGTCGGCCGCACGGCGGAGCGGATCGCCAGCCTCGCCGCAGCACGCCACGGACAGGCGGTCGACGGCATTCATGCCTTCCCCCATCCGCACGGCTGCTCGCAACTCGGCAGCGACCTCGACAGCACGAGGACCCTCCTGGCCGCCCTCGCCTGCCATCCCAACGCGGGCGGCGTGCTGTTGCTGGGGCTCGGTTGCGAATCGAACCAGCTGGACGACCTCGTCGCGGAGATCCCGGACGCCTTGCGGAGCCGCGTGCGCACGCTCCGGGCCCAAGGCGTGGATGACGAGATCGAGAAGGGGCTCGCGCTCGTGGACGAACTCGTCAGCCTTGCTTCGATCGCGGAGCGGCGGCCGGCGTCTCTGGGGGAGCTCGTCCTCGGCCTCAAGTGCGGGGGATCGGACGGGTTCAGCGGCCTTACCGCGAACCCGCTGGTCGGGCGCATGGCAGATGCGGTCGTGGGGGCGGGCGGGTCAGCGGTTCTGACGGAGATTCCGGAGATTTTCGGCGCCGAGCACCTGCTGATGGCCCGCGCCCGCGACGCCGGCGTGTTCAACCGCACCGTGGCGCTCGTGAACGAGTTCAAGCGCTACTTCCTGGAGAGCGGGCAGCCGGTCTCGGAGAATCCGTCTCCCGGAAACCTCGCGGGAGGCATTACGACCCTGGAGGAGAAGTCGCTCGGCGCGGTTCAGAAGGCGGGCCAGTCGCCACTCGCCGATGTCATTCGCTATGGCGAGCGGGTGCGGCACACCGGCCTGACCTTGCTCGAGGCGCCCGGCAACGATGCGGTTTCCTCGACCGCGCTCGCGGCGGCGGGTGCGACGGTGATCCTGTTCACGACTGGGCGCGGCACACCGCTGGGCTTCCCGGCCCCGACACTCAAGATCGCCTCCAACTCCGAACTGGCGGCCCGCAAGTCGCGCTGGATCGATTTCGATGCCGGGCCGGTCCTGGCCGAGGGCCCGGGCGCGGTCGCTGCATTGCTGCTCGACCGGATCCTGGCGCACGCTTCGGGCGAACCGACAGCGTCCGAAAGGAACGACACTCGGGAGATCGCGATCTGGAAGCGTGGCGTGACGCTCTGAGCGCTCGTCCTTCAGGCCCACCGGGTACGTCGTCGAACAAGGAAAAATGCGAAGCGCTGTTGCTTATGACACCGGTTTCCAATATTGAATGGATGAAGTTCTTCAGGGGTTTGACGTGACTTTGGTGAATGAAGATGCTGCGGCCATCGCCAGCCGCTTCCTGGCGGCGCGACGAACAGCGGACGGGCTGAGCGATTACCCCGGCATGCTTCCGGACACGCTCGCGGCGGCCTATGCGGTCCAGGACCGGGCCATCGCCGAGTGGCAGCGCCCCATCATCGGCTGGAAGGTGGGCCGGATCATGCCCCCCTTGAGCGTTCGCTTTCAGGCGGATCGCCTCACCGGCCCGATATTCCTGAGCCGCGAGAACGGCGAGGACATGCCGATCTTCGCCAAGGGTTTCGCCGCGGGCGAGGCGGAGTTTCTGCTGCGGGTCGGAGCGGCGCCGCCGTCCGGCAAGAAGGCTTTCACGCTGGCGGAAGCGGCCGATCTGATCGATGCAGTGCACGTCGGCCTCGAGATTGCCAGCTCGCCGCTGGGCGCGATCAACGACATCGGGCCGATGGCGGTCATCTCCGACTTCGGCAACAACAACGGTCTGGTCATCGGGAATGCCATACCGGACTGGCGTGAAAGCGGGTTCGAGGAATGGGACGTCCGGACGCTCATCGACGGTGTGGAAGTCGGGAGCGGGCGGGCGGCGTCGTTCCCGGATGGCGCGATGGGCTCGGCGCGCTTCCTGTTCGAGCTCCTGGCGCAGCGCGGGATCGAACTCGCCCCGGGGCAGTGGATTTCCACCGGCGCCGTGACGGGTGTCCACGACGCGCGGCCCGGCCAGACGGTCGAGGCGCAGTTCAACGGCTACTCGGTGGAATGCCGGCTGGTCGAAGCCGAGCCGGAGTAATGCGCACCCGCTGCCCGGGCGCAAAACCGCCGAACGGCGGCTAGGGCCTGGACCCTAGTGCTCCCATTCGCGGGCCAGCAGGTCGGCGCTCTCGCCATCCCACCTGATCTCCAGCTTGCGCCCCTGCGGATCATTTCCGTCGGGCCCGTAGAGCTCGTAGATGACCAGTCCGTCGGCCTGCACGCTCTCGATGATGCGGGTCGGTGAGAAGGCCCCATCGTGCCCGGTCAAGGTCTCGCGCACCGGCAGCGGCGTTTCCGAAAGCGCAATGTCGCGCTGGGTCTCGACCACTCGCCACTGCCCGTCTTCTTCCTGCATGACGTCGAATTCGATCTCCGTCCCGTCGGCCAGCGTACCACCGACGTCGTAATACGAGCGCCCGTCGCGTGTCTCGATCTCGGCCTCGTCAATCGTGAAGTCTCCCTGCTCCGCGCGCGCCGCCGCGAGAACCTCGGCGGGCACTTCGGCCACCGGTACGTCGCGCTTGCCCGACGTGTTCACCGCGGTGGCATCGGAGGGCGATTCCGGTTCGCCGGCGCAGGCGGCGGCGAGGAGGGACAGAAGCAGGGTCGAACCGACGCGAGACATCGCTTTCTCCTCAGTCGAAATAGTTCGGCAGCGCCATGGAGAGTTCGGGGATGTAGGTGATCAGCATCAGCGCAACGACAAGCGCGCCGTAGAACGGCCAGATCGTCTTCACCGTCCGCTCGATCGGGATCTTGCCGATCGCCGAGCTGACGAACAGCACCGAGCCCACGGGCGGGGTCACGAGCCCGATGCCGAGGTTGAGCATCAGGATGATCCCGAAATGCACCGGATCGATCCCCAGCGGCATCAGGATGGGCAGAAAGATGGGCGTCGTGATCACGATCAGCGGGGCCATGTCCATGAACGTGCCAAGCAGGAGCAGGATGATATTGATGAGGAGGAGGATCAGGATCGGATTGTCGGTCATGAACCCGATCAGGTTCGCGAGTTCGGCCGGGACCTCGAGGATCGCGAGCGCAAAGCCGAAGCCCGTGGCCGAGGCGATGATCAGGAGCACCATGGCGGTAGTCTTCACCGACTGGACCGCGGCTCCCAGGAACTCCTTCGGCCCCAGCGTCCGGTAGACGAGAGCGCCGACCAGGACCGTGTAGATGACTGCAATCGCCGAGCTTTCCGTTGCAGTGAAGATGCCGCTCAGGATCCCTCCCATGATGATGATCGCCGTGAGGAGCCCAGGCACTGCATAGAGCGCCGCGCGCAGGAAAGGTCGCCAGCCCGGGAAGATGCCGCGGGGATAGCCTTTCCGCCGTGCCACCACATAAGTGACGATCATCAGCAGGAGCCCGGTGAGGACCCCGGGCACGATGCCGGCCAGGAACAGGTCACCGATCGACACGCCGGTACCCGAAGCCGCCGCGTAGATGATCATGTTGTGGGAAGGCGGAATGAGCAGTCCGACGATTGCTCCGGTCGCGGTCACGTTCACCGCGTAGTCGGTATCGTACCCCTTTTCCTTCATCAGCGGGACCAGGGTGGACCCCATGGCCGATGCGCAGGCAATGGCGGAGCCGGATACGGCGCCGAACAGCATGGATGCGCCGACGTTCACCTGCCCCAGACCGCCCCGTGTGCGGCCGAAAGTGGCTTCGGCCACCTGCACCAGGCGGGTTGCTATCCCCGCCCGGTACATCAGATCCCCGGCGAAGATGAAGAACGGGATGGCCATCAGGCTGAACACGCTGATGCCCGCGGCCATTCGCTGGAACACGACCACCAGCGGGAGGTCGATCGCGAGAAAGGCGGCGATTGTCGCACCCAGGAGGGCGAACGCCACCGGCACGCCAAGCAGCAGCAGGACCAGCAGAGTGAGGAAGAGAACCGCTAGCTCCACTGACCGCTCTCCATCTCCATGTCCGCGCTTTCCTCGCCTGCGCTGTCCTCCAGGATCAGCTCGGTCGCGAAGAGTGCCATCAGCACGCCCGACAGCGGCAGCGGCAGATAGGCAACGCCGCGCGGCAGGCCGAGAGTCGGGATGACATGGCTCCAGGTGCGCGCGACCAGTTCCCCTCCCCACACAAGAAGTGCGACGCCGCTCAGCCCGACAACCACGTGCGCGACCAGGCGCACCACGCGGCGCACGGAAGGCGGCAGCGCCGACTGCACGGCGACGATGCGGATGTGAAACCCCTCGCGAACGCCCGCCGCGGCGGCGAAGAACACGTACCAGATCATGAGAACCAGCGCGGCCTGCTCCGCCCATGACGGACTGTCGTTCAGGACGAAGCGGCCGAACACCTGCCAGCCGATGACGGCCGTCATGACGACGAGTCCCGCCGCGCCGGCATGGAGCAGGCAAGCACTCGCCGCTCGATTCACGCGTTTCAAGGTATCAAGCATTGCCGTCCCCCATCGCCAGCACCGCGCGCATGATATCGTTCTGCACGTCGGTCGTGACGAAGCTCTCCCAGACCGGATGCATTCGTCGCCGGAAAGGCCTGGGGTCGACTTCGTTCACCCGGACTCCGTCGGCGACCAGCGCCTCTTGCGCCGCTGCCACGCGCGCATCCCACAGGCGGCGCATGTAGGGCACCGATTCGCGCGCGCTCTCCATCACGATCTCCCGGTCTGCGGAATTCAGATTGTCCCAGCTCACCTTCGACATCAGCAGCACCTCTGGAGCCATGACGTGGCGCGTGAGGCTGTAGTAAGGCGCGACTTCGTAATGACGCCCGCTCTCGTAGGAGGGCCAGTTGTTCTCCGCTCCATCGATCACGCCCTGGACGAGCCCCTGATAGACTTCGCTTAGGTCCATCGGTGTCGCGGCGGCGCCGAGACCCTGGATCATCGCCACGTAGAGGTCGGAATTCTGAACCCTGATCTTCATGCCGTGCATGTCGGCAGGCCGTTCGATCGGGCCGCGCGTATTGTAGAAGGACCGCGCGCCGGAATCGTAGAAACACAGGCCGATCATGTCGTGCGGCGCGAGCGAGCGGAGTACGCGCTCGCCCGGCTCCCCGTCGAGAACCCGGCGCAGATGGGCCTCGCTATCGAACAGGAACGGCAGCGAGAAGATCGTGGTCAGCGGCTCGATCGAATTGAGCGGCGCGAGATTGACGCGGTTGAAATCGAGGCCGCCGAAGCTCGTGATCTCCAGCGTATCGCGCTCAGCCCCGAGCTGACCGCTGGGGAATATCTTCACCCGCAGTCTGCCCCCGCTCCGCCGCTCCACGAGATCGCCGAAGTACCGAAAGGCCTGAACGGTCGGGTAGTCGGCAGGATGCGTGTCCGTCCCGAACAGGGTCGACCGACCGCCCCCGCCACATCCGGCCAGCCCCATGGCGAACGCACCGCCGACGAAGGCACGCCGGCTGACCTTCAATGCACCGCTTCCCGGCCAAAAGACTTGTACGCACCTGCGTCCACGATCCTCACCTCTCCCAGTTCTGCCGCACCTCAGGAACGGTCATTTGCGCTTGGTGTGGCATATTATGACACCGGTTACCAGTATGAACTTTCGGCGGTCGGATCAATGGCTGCCGGGCGCCTCGCGCTGCGGCAATGGCGCACGAAACGGATCGACCACATCCGGGGCGGAGGTATCGTCGACCGCTGCGAACGCCGGGGCGCGAGCACCGGTCCCATTCGAGCTTGGTCCCGATCGAGATAGATCAATGCTGGCCCACGCCCGGCGCAATCTGTTCGGATCGGTTGCTATTGCGCACCTCTCCTGGTGTTGGCACTGTCTCCACATGATCGAGGTGCTCCAGTTCGATACTCCCCCGCTGCGGAGCTGGGCAAGTTGTGGTTGGAGGCTCGGGTGAGCCGCAAGGCGCCCATGCTGGACCGGGCGGAATTGTACGAAGCGGTGTGGTCCTCCCCGCTCACGGAGATTTCCCATACCTTTGGGCTCACGCCGGGCGGCTTGGCGAAGATGTGCGATCGGCTCGATGTGCCGCGACCAAAGCGCAGCTATTGGCGGCTCTCAGCGAAGGAGCGGACTGCTCTTCGTCCTCCCCTCCCTCCATATGAGCCCGCAACCGGCAAGGCGAAGACCGTGTCTCCCAAGATGAAACGCACCCGCCTGCCAATAAGGGAGCGTCAAGCGCAGCTACTCGAAATCGCAGCGCGCATTGTCGAGCAGGAGGGCGTTGACGAAGTCAGCCTCAACCGCCTGGCCCGCGAGGCCGGGATCTCCCAGGCGCAGGCGCACAACTGCTTCCCGCGCCGGGTCGATGTGCTGGCAGAACTGGCGCGGCGCGAAATTCGCGAGTTCGAACGCTCAAGGCAGGGGGTCGTACTGCGTGGACAGGACCGGATCACACAGATCGTCTTGTCCACCGTAAACTACCTGAACGAAGCCGGACGGCGGGGCTCTCTGCTCCAGTCGATCCTGCTCGAGACGGACGTGCGCGAGATCCTGCGACGCGAACGGGCGGCGACGCGCGCGATGCTGACCGATCCCATTATCAACTCGATGTCGATGACTTACGGGATGAGCAAGGAAGAGGCGCTCGGGAGCAACCGACTGGTCACTGCGCTTTGCCTGCGCACGGGCAGGCTCATCGCCAATCGCGACTTGTCGATCGAGGCCGGCATCCGCTTGTGCCTGCCGATGGTGATGGGCTGCGTCCGCAGCAACGCCCAGCGCGCCGCCTAGGTACGGGCGCTCGGCTGGGGTCGCAGTTCCTCTAGCGAGACCGTGATATGCCGGCGGCAAAGATCATGCGCCATTTCCAGCGAGATATCGCCGCTGCGAACAAGCCGCGCGCCCTCCTCGGGCATCGCCTGGAGGATCTGGACAATCCCAAGCGCCTCGCGCGGACCGTAGCGTAGCTCACCCTGGATCTTGCGCGCCAGCTTCCGAAGGACGCCATTGGCCAGCGTTTTCATCCGGCCATGCAGGTGGCGAACGAGCCACCGCTCGCGAAAACAGAGCTCGATCGCCGAACCGTAGGTGACGATGTGATCGAGATAGACGCCGGCGCTATCGGTCGCGGCCGCCAGCATGTCCTGCCGATCTGCGGCTCGATCGAGCCCAGCCTTCAGCAGCAGGTCCGCATGACGGTCGAGCACAGCGATGAGCAACGCATTGAGATCAGGAAAGTAGGAATAGAACAGCGACCGGCTTGTCCCCAGGTCAGCCGCAATATCGGCGGGAGCAATTCGCGCCGATCGCCGCAAATTGATCTGGCGATCCGCCTCCAGCACCATCATTGCAACGCGATCCTGTGCGCGCATGCGGGGCTGCAGGTCCACTTCGCGCACGCGTTCACTCATGGACCGGACCATAGGGTGGAGCAGCGGGAATGGAAAGGTGAGCCGCGCCGGGCGCACAATGGGGCGATCCTGCGCCTCGCGTCATCGTTGCGGTTCTCTCCGATGCCACGATCCAGATCGGGGTTCTCGCTGTCGTCTGAATCATATACACCCCCTGTTATTTGAGTTCTCGTCAAGAATGCGGATCGTGCGTAGGATTCGCCTTTTCGGATCGATGCCGCGCTTTCGAGACGCAGATCCGAACAATCCTACGCCCCGCCCTAGCGCCTCACGCGTAGGCGCTTTTGCCCCAAGAGAGCGCTCCCTCGGACGGCAAAGCGCGTGGGAGAGGACTGCTGAATCTTGGAAAGACGGATTTACTGACCTGCACTCCATATTGGGACGATGACGTACGCTATGCTATAATACATCACCTGTTTACGTATTGACACACACTCAAATAACATGACAGGTTGCTCTCAAGGGCTTCTCGAGGAGCTCGCAATGGGAGAGAGAGATGGACAAGAAGGCTTTCGGGCACGCAGGCGCGCTTGCGACCGTGGCGGCCGCGGGCATGCTCGGCGCGACGCCGCTTGCTGCTCAGGAAGCAGAGGAGCACTCAGCCCGCAGCACGGCGGCGTCGGGGGACGTCATCCTTGTCACCGCACGCAAGCGGGTCGAGGACGTCCAGGACGTTTCCGAGTCAATAACCGTCGCTAGTGGTGAGGCTCTCGAAACCTTGCAGATCGTCGATTCGCGCGATCTCACGCGGATTGCGCCTACCCTGACGTTCCGCGACAACCCCATGCCGATGTCGTCCGCCTTTGCCGTTCGCGGAATCGGGACGTCATCGTTTTCCTCGACCGTCGAGCAAAGCGTCTCGACCGTCGTCGATGGTGTCGTGCTCGGCCAGCCGCAATCAGCCGCATCTCTCATCGACATCGACCGCGTGGAAGTACTGGAGGGGCCGCAGGGTCTCCTGTTCGGCAAGAACGCGTCGGCGGGGCTGGTCAACATTGTCACCAACGCGCCGCGCCTCGGCCAGTTCGCCGCCGAGATGTCCGCCACCGTCGGAACGGACGGAGAGTTTCGCAACAGCGGGATCGTCAACTTGCCGATGGGCGAGCAGTTGGCCGTGCGCCTCGTCGGCTTCCGTAACCGCACCGAGGGCTTCATCCACAACCCGTATCTGGGCGAAGACTACAACGGTACACGCAACTACGGCTTTCGCGGCAAGGTCCTGTTCGAGCCGAGCGACGCCGTAAGCATTCTGGTGACCGGCGACTACGCGAAGGACACATCGGTCTGCTGCTTCTCGACTGCGCTGACGCTCGGCGAGAACGCCAATCTCGCGAACTACTTGGGCCAGTACGGAATCGAACCCGGGCCGGACAACCTCTCGGTGGTCTTTGGCATGCCAACCGGCACGTACCCCGGCGCGCCGCTCCGCCGTTACAAGGGTTTTACGGGGCAAGTCGACATCGATCTCGGCGGCATGTCGCTGACCTCGATCACGGGTGTGCGCGACAATCACCACATCCTCGACTTCGATGGCGATCAGACGCCGCTCGACCGCTTCGACTACAACGGGGGCGACTATCGTTACCGGCAGTTCAGCCAAGAATTGCGGCTTGCGTCCGATCCGGGGCAGACGATCGAATGGCTCGCCGGTCTGTATTACTTCCGCGGCAAGAACGATGTTCTCTTCCGCGCCGGCGGGCGCCTGCTCGGTCCGGCGCCGGCGCCGCTGGTCGTCGGCGTCATCGAAACCGACTTCGTCAGCAAGAGCTACGCGGGATTCGGCTCGGTCACCTGGAACGCAACAGACGCTCTCCGCGTGCGGGTGGGCGGGCGTCTGACCCACGACGAGTTGCGCGCCCGCCGTGTCGCCTACGATCTGCCCGGCGCCCTTCCCGGCTCCTCCGCGATTATCGGCAGTGTCGCAGGGGATACGGTGGAACGCGGCGAGTCGACCAACTTCTCGTGGAAGATCACGGGCGAATATGACGTTGCCCCGGATGTCATGGTCTACGCCAACGTAGCCCGCGGCTACAAAGGGCCCGGACTAGCTTCGACGGGCGTCGTCCAGCCGGACGTCAGCCCACTGATCCGCCCCGAGACTGTCATGGCTTACGATCTGGGCGTGAAGTCACGCTTCCTCGGCGGAGCGGCGACTTTCAACGCGGCAGTGTTTTACGAGAAGTTCAAGGACTTCCAGACCCAGATCTACGACACCAGCACCAATCCGCCCGATTTCCGGACCACGAACGCCGGCGGCCTCGTGACCAAAGGCGCCGAGGCGCAGCTCGCGGTCCGGCCGGTTCAGGGCCTGAACCTGTCGGCGAACGCTGCGTACGTCGACGGGGAGTACCGTGATCTGGACGGCCTCTCATGCCCTTACGCCTATACCGTGCCGACGCTCAGCAACGGCTGCCGCCTCGTCAATGGGCGCCCCGTAATCGACGTCCATGGCAACCAGCTGGCCAACTCGCCCAAGTTCAAGTTCAACGTCGCTGCGAACTTCGAGACGCCGCTGACCGACGACATGGACCTGCTGCTCGCCACCGATTACTCCTGGCAGGACGACGAGCAGTTCTCGGCGACGGGCGATCCCATGACGATCCAGCCCGCCTACGGGATCTGGAACGCCTCGGCAGCGCTCTCTTTCGCCGATGGCATGTTCGAGCTGCGCGGCTTCGTCCGCAATATCACCGACAAGCATTACGCCACGTTGATCACGCCGAACTCGGCCGACACTTCGGGCGGCTATGCCCAATACCTCTCTCGTTACCGCGAGCGCCAGGCGGGCCTCACTCTCCGAGTCCGCCTTGGTGATTGACGACTGGAGCGGGCGGCGAATGCGGACCCCATCCGTCCCGCGACTGCCCGCTCCATTTTTCAGCCGCAACTGGGATGACCGCCCTCCAGGTTCGCGGCGAGGCAGATTTTCTGAAGGGCCTGCGTTTCAAATTGGGAGATGATCTATGAACTACGCCTATGGGCGCGTCATCAACGACGCCGACAGCCACACCATGGAAACCGACGACTGGATCTACGAGTTTCTCGATAGCCACGAACTGCGGGAGAAGTACGGCACCCTCTACAAGGCCGATAAGTCGGGCCGCGTCGTCGGCATGATCGAAAAGGCGAAGGCGCGCGCGGGCGATCCCGAAGCAGATGCAGCCGCGGCCGAAGATCCGATCGCGGGTGACAAGGGGTGGATGGCGTTCGGTGCGTTCGACGCAAGCGAGCGGACCCGCATGCTCGACAAGTATGGTTTTACCAGCCAGCTCGTCTTTACGACGGCGTGTCTCGCCGCGATGGGCAAGGCCGACAGCGAGGAAGAGAAATACGCCATCGTTCGGGCTGCCAACAAGGCGCAGCAGGCCTTCTGCGATGGCGACAAACGGCTGGTCAACGTGGCCTACATCCCGCTCGACAATCCTGCCATGGCATTTGCCGAAGCCGAGCGTGCAATCGGCGCAGGCGCGGGTGCGGTAGGTGTTGCGCCGATGCCCTGCGGAGACATGTCCCCGGGCCATCCCGATCACGCGCCGTTCTGGAAAATGCTCGAGGATCGCAAGATCCCGTTCATGGTCCACATCGGAACCGGCACCAAGACGCAGCCCAAGGGATACCACAACAACGGCCGTGAGCGCGCACCCGACCTCCACGGCGGCGGCGAGAATCTGCGTTTTGCCGATTTCACCTCGCTTTGCTTCGCGCCTCAGGAGTTTCTTACGGCCATGATCTATGACGGTGTCTTCCAGCGGCATCCGGGCTTGCGCGGCGGCGTCATCGAATCCGGCGCAGGCTGGGTCCCCGACTTCCTTCGCCGCCTCGACTACGCGCACAAGTCCTTCAAGCGGACGGACCCCTACGTCCAGGAGCTCGAGATGCTTCCGTCCGAGTTCATTCGCCGCGCCGTCAAGTTCACCCCGTTCCCGGGTGAGGACGTCGGCGAAATGATCCGCGATGGCGGCGCAGAGCTCTTCATGTTCTCGAGCGACTACCCCCACCCGGAAGGGACGAAGGATCCGGTCGGCAAATTCGAAAGCACGCTCGAAGGCGTCGACGAAGAGATCAAGGACATGTTCTATCGCACGAACTACGATGCGATGATGAACTACCATTCGAGCGCGGCGCTGGCCGCCTGACCGACGGCGCAGGAGGGCGACCGGCACCTGCCGGGCGCCCTCCTGCGTTCCCACCCTTTCACGGGGCGCCTGCATGAGCGAACTCCACATCCGGCCCTCGGCGATTGTCGACGCGCCTCCCGAAAAGCGCTTCTCGCTCCCGGAGAACCGCACCGGGCCTCAGCCCCTGGAGAGTTTCCTCGAAGCGATGGCCCGCTTGGCGAGCGCGGTTCACATCGTCACCACACACCACGCCGGTAGCGATTACGGCATGACGGTGACGGCGGTGACTTCGCTCTCGACCGATCCGCGGTCCATCCTGCTGTCGGTCAATCGCAAATCCGCGGCGCACGATGCGCTCGTTGCGGCCGGCGAGCTATGCATAAACACGCTCAGGCCGGGTCAGGCCGCGCTGGCAAGGACGTTCGCCGGGATTACCGGCGTGCGCGGCCACGCGCGCTTCGAACACGGTGCGTGGGAGTTCGGCGACCGACGGCCGCCAGTGCTCCGCGACGCGGCTTCGCTGATGCTCTGCAATGTGCTGCAGTCGCACGTGATCGGAACGCACCGTGTCTTTGCCTGCTCGGTCAGCAGCGTGATGCTTGGGCAGGAAACGCAGGCCCTCGTCTACGGCAACCGCCGCTTCGGGGAGGTGGCTTACATCGAGGACTAGCTTGATGGAGCAGGCCGGCCCCGGCATCTTGCAGGATCTTCCTGGATGCATGACTTCGGTCTCAAAGAGGCTTGGCCGAACGGCATGCACGCCCGCCGCCAGAGGGTTGGCGATCATTGCGGACCGAAACGCCCGCGCGCCGCTTCGATCAGCGGCGCCGGCGTAATTGCCTGCCCGTTGACGAAGACAGTCTCGACCTTGCGAATGTCCCGGGCGTCGCGCGCCGGATCCCCGTCGATCAGGACCAGATCCGCCTCGTACCCCGGCGCAATCCTTCCGATCCGGTCGCTCAGGCCCAGCGCTTCCGCCCCGTTCAAAGTGGCGATGCGAATTGCCTGGGGCGCGGTGAAACCCGCTTCGACGAGCAATTCGAATCCGCGCTGGTTGCCGAAGCCGGGAACGACGTGGCGCCCGAAATCGGGGCCGGTCAGGAGTGTGCCCCCCGCCGCCACGAAGCGTCGCTCGAAGGCGAGAATCTTTTCCCAGACCGCGGACGTCCACCGGGTGGTTGCGGCATCGGCTTCCAATTGCGCCCTGTGGGCCGCCAGCCGATCGCGCGCGGCGGGCGTCAGCATCGCCAGGCTCCGTGCATCGCCCTGCGGGCGATCGGCGAACCGCCCTTCCAGAATTGCCAGTGTCGAGGTGAGCGTGACATCCTGCGCAACCAGCGTCGCGATCAGGCGCGAAACTTCCGGGCTGTCCAGATCGAGAGCATCGAGCAAGGGCACCGCCGAGCGGCAGCTACGGGGCTCCTTGTCCGGAACGAGATCGGTTGCGGATGTAAGCCCGTGTTCGATCCCGTCGATGCCCATTACAGCCGCCTCGGCAAAGGTGATCGAGCAGAGATGGCCTGTCACGCGCCGGCCTTGCCGATGCGCCTCGTCGATCACCGCCGCCGCGATCGCCGGTTCAGTGTGCCGGTAGAGTTTGAACCACTGAACGCCGCGCTTGCTCCAGTCGCGAACGAATGCGCGCGCCGCCGCTGCGTCAGCGGGCATGGCCATGGCAGGGCTGCCGCCTGGCCCGGAGATATAGGGCGCGCTGGGGAGAATTTCGGGACCGATGCGCTCACCTTGTGCAATCTCCCGCGCAAGCGCGAGCTCGCGTTCGGGCTCGGCGCTGCCTGCCGTCATGACCGTGGTCACCCCGCCCGCGATCCACAGGCCCGCTGCGACTTCGCCGGTGAACGTATTTCCCGGCACATGGGTGTGATCGTGCATTCCGACAAAGCCGGGGATGATGGTCTTGCCCGTGCCGTCGACGATCTTCGTGCCCGCGGGGGGCGCAAAATCCCTGCGCGGCACGACCGCTGCGATCCGATCGCCCTGGATCAATACGGCCATGTCCGCGCGGGGCGGCGCACCTGTCCCATCGATCACCGTCACGCCGACAACGGCCGTACGGGGGAGAGGCGCCTCTGAATCCGGCCATGCCGTGGCGGCCAGCGCAAGATACACGGACAGCACCGAGAGTAACTTTCCCCACGGGATCATCTTGTCCCCCCTCGACCCAAACCGGTCCGACCGCTGCATCAACCGGTGCCAAGAAGACACGCAAGCGAGGTTCGACGCTCCGTGCCACACGCGCGGCAGCAATGGACGAAATGGCTCGTGCGGAAGCGTCAGCAAACAGCCGCGCTCCACCAGCCCAACCGTAATCCGTGTCCCGGGCCGAAACTCGACCGGCGGCCGTCAAGCCAACTTGCGGTAAAAGCGGATCATCCGCTTTTCTCTCCTAACGGTATCGGCGACGGACAGAAGTCGCCGAGCTGAAAACTGGTTCGATCGCTCCGGCCCTTAGCCCCTGGGCAACGCCCGTCTGAAAGTGAGATTGTAGCGGATGCTCCCGGTCAGCGGATGATGGCCTTCTGCGAGGGCACGTACACCGTGGAAGGTCATACGCGCCGGCCCGCCCCAGACGACCACGTCACCGTGGGTGAGCGGCACGCGGCGCGGACGATCGACGCGCTGCTGACCGCCCCAGAGGAAGATGGCGGGAAGGCCGAGCGATACCGAGACGATTGGGTGGCCGAGATCGTGCTCATCGCGGTCCTGATGCAGCGAGAGACGAGCCCCCGGCTCATAGCGATTGATCAGGCAGACATCGGGTGCAAATTCCCGGAAGCCGGCCGCGTTCGCCGCACGCGCCGCGAGATCGGTGAAAACGGCCGGCATCGCGGGCCAGCGCTTGCCGCTTTCGGGATCGACCGGATCGTAGCGATAGCCGCTGCGATCGCTCACCCATCCGACAGCGCCGCAGTTGGTCATCGCCACCGACATCAGCCCGCCGCCGGGCGTCAGCAGGTGACGGAACGGAGCATCGCGCTCGACCACGGTCAACGCGTCGAGCAGTGCGCGATCGATCGAACGCGCCATGCCACCGAGCACCAGAGCACCCTCGTCCAGCCGTACGTCTCGCGACGCCGTGTCGTACAGGTCGAGCGGGAGCATGATTGTCTCAGGTGGCGTCATGGAAGATGATCCCCAGCGTGTGGCGATGGCCCGCGCGCAGCTTGCTGACGCCGTGGCGGAGCTTGACACGATATGCGCCGCGTTTGCCCTGCACAGGCCGGTTGTTGACCGCGAACACTACGGCATCGCCCTGGCTGAGCGGGACCACCATCGCGCGCGACTGCATGCGCGGACGCTGCTCGGTCAGCACGAACTCACCGCCCTCGAAATCCTTTCCCGGCTCGCTGAGCAGAATCGCGATCTGGAGCGGGAAGACGTGCTCGCCGTAAAGATCCTGGTGGAGCGCGTTGTAGTCATCCTCACCGTACTGGAGCAGCAGCGGCGTCGGGCGGGTCTGTCCGGCCGCGTGGCAGCGCGCGATGAAGGCGGCGTGGTCGTCCGGAAAGCGCGCGTCGCCCCCCATCGCTTCGTGCCAGCGGTTGGCGATCGGCGCGAGGTGCGGATAGAGATTCGTGCGCAGGTTCTCGACCAGAGGCGGCAGGGGATAGGCGAAGTACTTGTACTCGCCGCGGCCGAAACCGTGCCGGGCCATGACGACGTGGCTGCGGAAGTCTTCTTCCCGGTCAAATCGGCGCGCGAGCGCGTCGCACTCCTGCGTGGAAAGCAGCTTCGGCAGGACCGACCAGCCCTGGTCGTCGACTTCGGTGGAAACTGTCGCCCAGTCGGCCGGTCTGACGCGGACGCCGGCTTCGTGAACTCTTGTCGCGATGTTCCTGATTGCAGTGCTCACGCCATCGCCTCCCGGTTGAGCAGCTTGCGCTTGCGTTGCACGCCCCAGCGGTAGCCGGAGATCGACCCGTCGGCCTTGACCACGCGGTGGCAGGGGACGGCGACTGCGAGCACATTGGCTGCGCAGGCGGCGCCGACCTCCTGTGCCGTCGCGGGCACCGGTAACGCTCTGGCGATCTGGCCATATGTGACGGTCTCGCCCGGCGGCACGGCACGCAGCGCCTGCCAGACGACCCGCTCCAGCGCGCCGCCGCGAATGTCGAGGGGCAGGTTCAACCCCTCGTGCGGCGCTTCGAGCAAGGCGACGACTTTCTCCACGACGGCTTCCAGGCCAGCCTCGTCGAGAGTCATCCGCGCGGCCGGGAAGGCGCCGGCCAGCTCGCGGGAGAGCGCGGTGCGATCGTCCCCCATCAGGATGGCAGCTACGCCCGTCACGCTGGCCGCGACCAGCGCTGTGCCCAACGAAAACGGGGCGAAAGCGAAGCGGATATCCTCCGCTGCGGCCTCGCGGAGGTCTATAGTGCCAGGCATGGTGTTCATGACGGTGTCCTCTGTCTGTTGCCAGCGCGCGCTTTCGCATCCTGCCGATGGACCGGCATCCCGGCTCTTGTTCTCAAATCGAGAAGGGGGCTGGCGACCTGAAACTGCCAATGACACACAAGCGCACCGGGGCGGCGGTGGTGCTCAGACGGCCGCGGCTTCGCCAACTCGGGCGAGTGGCCAGAGCTTTGCTTCTTAGTGACGCATGCCGCCGACATACCGTCACTCCTGGGCCTCAAACTCGCTCGTCGAGAGCTGTCATGCATTCAGGCGCTGCGGACAACGGAAACGGGGCTGCAAGTAGACCGACTGCAGCCGCAGTGGACTTGTTTCTGCGCGAATTGGGCAGCGCCTATCAGGCTTCGGCTAACTAGCGGTCGGAAGCCGCACGATTGCCATATCAATCCTCTCGAGCCACTATGGACTTTCCCGACGCGGCGGATCGAGAGGCGACCACGACGAGATGAGCGACCGGATTCTTGTCCTCTACGGCTCGTATCGCTCCGATCGGACGGGCATTCGTCTTGCAAACTACCTAGTGCACGGCCTGAAAGACCGCGGCAATGACGCTCGCCTGCTTGACGCCCGTGAGATCGGGCTGCCGATGCTCGACCGGATGTACAAGGAATACGCGCCAGGCGATGCGCCGCAGGCGATGCAAGACCTGGCTGAGCAGATCCGCAGCGCCGATGCGTTCGTGTTCGTGGCAGGGGAATATAACTGGGGCGTTCAGCCCGGCCTCAAGAACCTTACCGACCATTTCCTCGAGGAATGGTTCTGGCGTCCGGCAGCGGTGGCGAGCTACTCGGCGGGCAGATTGTCCGGGGTGCGCGCCAACCTCGCCTGGCACGGGACTCTGTCCGAGATGGGCATGGTGGTCATTCCCAGCACCGTGGCGGTCGGGCCCATCGTCAAGACGCTCGACGAAAATGGTGCGCCCATAGGCGAGGCTGGCCGCGCGCTCGATCGCGCGTTCTCACGCTTCGCCGGCGACCTGGCCTGGTGGACCGCCGCAGCAAAGCATCAGCGAGCGCAGACGCCGCCGCCTTACTGACCTGGGCGATCATCGATATCCGAGTTGACGGTAGGGTCACTACTCTCTGAATTGTGCCGCAGTCAGCTTCGGTTTCTCGCCCGGACCGATCGTAAAGACGTCGCGCCATTCCGGGTGTTTTTCGTACCGGGCGCGGACATAGGGACAGAGCGGGATGACCTTGAACCCGCGCGCGCGCGCATCAGCGACCAGATAGTCGACCATCGCCGCGGCGAGGCCCGTGCCTCTCAGCTCGTCGGGCGCGCCCGTGTGATCGGCACTGATCAGATTCGGCCCGCGACGAGTAAAGGTAATCTCGCCTTCCGCATCGATCCCGGCAACCTTGCCGACATATCGGCCGCGTCTTTCCCCGTCTTCCAGCGCGACGGTGATTTCGGGTCTCTCATCGGGCATAATCGCGATCCTCTGGAAAAGGGGTGAACTCTTCGCCATCGGCATCCGGCAGCTTCATGCGCCCCTGCTTCCAGTCCTCCTTAGCCTGCTCGATACGATCTTTCGACGAGCTGACGAAGTTCCACAGCATGAAACGCTCGCCGATGGGGTCGCCGCCCAGCACCATGATGGTGGCCGCTTCCCTCGCGGTGACAGGCACGTCCCTGCCCGGGTCGAACACCGCCATCTGTCCGGTCCGCAGGACCTGGCCCGCGATCTCCGCGACCCCGGCGGCGACGTAGACCGCGCGTTCCTCGTACTCCGCGGGCAGAGTGCGGCTCGCGCCCGCATCCATATCCCAGTGCATGTAGAATTGCGGGCTGTGCACCTTGACCGCCGATCGCATCCCTTCGGCGCTGCCCGCGATCAGCCGGCCGCGCAGGCCCTTCTCCTCCCATGTGGGCAAGTCGGCAGATCCTTCATGGTGGTAGAACGCCGGATCGGCTTCCTCGTGCTCGGTCGGCAGAGCGACCCAGGCCTGAATGCCGTGCATATGCGCGCCGTGCTCGCGCGCGTGATCGAAGCGCTCGGAATGGGTGATGCCGCTGCCGGTGACCATCCAGTTGACCTCGCCCGGACGGATATCCTGCGTCACGCCCAGGCTGTCGCGATGAGTCAGAGCGCCATCGTAGAGATAGGTCACGGTGGAGATGCCGATGTGCGGGTGCGGACGAACATCCATCTCGCGCGGAAAGCCGGGAGCAAGGTCCGCAGGGCCCATGTGATCGAAGAAGATATAGGGCCCGACCGTGCGGCGAGCGTGGAAGGGCAGCACCCGGCCCACCTCGAACCCGCCGCCGAGATCATGCGTACGTTTGTCGATAATGCGTTCGATCATTCGTGATTTCCTCGATCCCGCGAGTCGTTTGATGGGTCAATCGGGCAAGAGTGTGACGGGTGCGCGCAAAAGTGCCCGGAGAGATCTCTCCCTCCGGACACGGATGGATCAGGCCGGGGCCAGCGCGCCGAACTTGCCCGAGTTGAAATCCGCGATCGCTTCACGGATTTCTTCCTCTGTGTTCATCACGAAGGGACCGTAGCCGAAGACGGGCTCGTCGATCGGTTCACCGGTCATCACCAGCAGCATGGCGTCGCCATCAGCCTTGATCGTGACGCCCTCCCCATCTCTGGAGAGCCGCGCGATCTCGGCCTCGCCCACACCCTTGCCATCGATCGTGACGTGCCCCGAGAGGACCGCGATCATCGTGGTGTGGCCATGTGGCAGGGGCAGCGTGACGACCGCATCGGCATCCAGCCGAACGTCCCACAGATTGATCGGCGTGAAGGTGCTGGCGGGTCCCTTGGTGCCGTCGAAATCGCCGGCGATGACCCGCGCGCGACCGGCGTCGAAAGTCACTTCGGCGATCGCGTCACGCGTGATCGCCTGGTACTTGGCCGGGGTCAGCTTGTCCTTCGCGGGGAGATTGACCCACAACTGCACCATGCGGAACGGACCGCCGGTCTTGGAATAGCCGGGCGAATGGAACTCCTCGTGCAGCACGCCGGATCCGGCCGTCATCCACTGAACCTCGCCCGTGCCGATGGTGCCGCCACCGCCGGTGGAATCGCGGTGGCTGACCTCTCCGTCATAGACGATCGTCACCGTCTCGAAGCCCTTGTGCGGATGTTCGCCGACGCCGCGCGGATGACCCTTCACGGGCTCGAAGGTCCACGGTCCGGCATAGTCGAACAGGAGGAAAGGGCTGATCGCCGTGGTATCTCCGTGATAGCTGAACAGCGAGCGCACGGGGAACCCGTCGCCGACCCAGTGAGGAGTGTCGTTACGCAGGATGGTGTCGAGCGTCTTCATGGCATTGACCTTTCGAGGGGGCGCATCGTCTGCCTCGCCCCGGGCATTGCTTTCGTGTCCGGTGCAACATATGTCTGTGCGGACATGGCAGCAAGTACGGTCCAAAGGGATACTGCGATGAACCGGCCTGCAACCGCAGTCGAAGGCTGGCACTGCCCCGCAGAACGGACGCTCGACTTCCTTTCGGGCAAATGGCGTCCCATGGTCATCTTCTGGCTCATGGAGGGCCCGCTGCGCTTCAACGAGCTGCAGCGCCGGCTCGGTGCGATTACCCATCGCACTTTGTCGAAGACGCTGAAGGAAATGGAGGCGGACGGGCTGGTCCAGCGCAAGGACTACGGTGAGATTCCGCCCCGCGTCGACTACTCGCTTACCGATCGCGGCCGCAGCCTCAAACCCGTCTTGCAGGCGATGGAAGACTGGGCGCAAGACCAGCCCGAGGGAAATCAAGGAGAGTTGCGATGAGCGACAATGCCGAGTGGCCGGACATTCCTTTCGCGCCATGGAAGGACACCTGTGCCGCCCTGCACCTGCAAACGCAGATCGTCGGCAAGTACCGGCTGGCTCACACGCCCTGGGTCAATCACTCGTGGCATGCGACGCTCTACGTCAATGCAGACGGACTGACGACCGGGCTGGTCCCCGACGGTCCAGGCGTCACTGTCCAGTTCGACCTGCAGCGCCAGCGCCTCATCGCGTCATGCCCGACCGGAAAAAGCGACGGCTTCCCGCTCGAACCGATGTCGATCGCTGCATTCGACGGCAGGTTCAAGAAAACGATCGCGGCGCTCGGCGGATCGCCGGAGTATCATGGCTGCCCCAACGAGTTGCCCGACGCGACTCCCTTTGCCGAGGATACCGCCGCGCGGCCGTGGGACGCCGATGCGGTCTCCCGCTTCCATCGCGCGCTGGTGCGGATCGACGCGGTGTTCAACGAGTTTCGCACCGGATTTCTGGGCAAGGTCAGTCCGGTGCATCTGTTCTGGGGCAGCTTCGACCTTGCCGTGACGCGCTTCTCGGGCAGGCCAGCCCCGTTACATCCCGGCGGCATTCCGAACCTGCCCGACGCCGTCACCAGGGAGGCCTACAGCCACGAGGTCAGTTCCGCCGGCTTCTGGCCCGGCGGCGGCGGGATCGATGAACCCTGCTTCTACTCCTACGCCTATGCGACACCGGACGGGTTCGCCGAACAGCCCGTGAGGCCGGAGGCAGCACGGTTCGACAACAATCTGAGGGAATTCGTGCTGCCGTACGAAGCGGTCCGTTCAGCCCCGGACCCACGCGAAGCGCTGCTGGAGTTTCTGAACTCTACCTTCGACGCTGCAGCAGGACTCGCGGAGTGGGATAGGAACCTGACCTGCGCGTTCGGCCGGAAAGGCCTGCCGCGCCTCGTAGGCTAGGCAGAAGCGACGCTCCTCCGACACGAATGACAATCTCATCCGTTGCACCTGAGGATGTGACGCCATCGCAGGATTGATGTCCGCTTTCCGGCGAATTGATCGCCCCCCGTGGTCACGCGTGTCTGCCGCCGCGACCGGAGGTATCTTGATCAGCTATGGTGCGCTTGACCCGAGTACGAGCGACCTTCCGCCAGCCGCGCTTCTGGCCAAGAGCCTCACGCTCCGCGGATATCTCGTGCGCGAGCTCCTGCGGAACCCGTCCGGCCTGTCCGTCGCGAAGGAATTCATTCTCGATCGCCTCGCAGCTCCCGGACCGAAAGTAACTCGCCGTAACCAGCCATACATTCGTGCACTTGAGCCGACCATCGAATGACCGGTAAGGAGGACGGGGCCGGTAAGCCCGGTCGGTGAAAATTGGGTGGTTAGGGGAACGGGAGTTTCGGTCTGTATCGCCCGAAGGTCGGACGAAGCCCGACCTACCGATGTTTGGTTGAGCCGCCTCCATCGACGCCCACTTCGGTGTGTCGCTAAATCGTGGAGACCGAGCGTGAAGTCGCATCTCGCTGCACTCATCGTCGCGCTGGCGACGGTCACCGTGCCGATACCGGCGCACGCGCAAATGACGCCCGAAGCGGCAGCGGCTCTGCAACGGGCGATCGCGATCGAGCGCGAAGAGCCCGTCACCAGCGTTCCGTTGATCCCGCATATGGGAAAATACGCCTTCCGTGCGAGCCTTGACGGTATCGAGCGCCAATTTGTCTTCGACACCGGTTCACCCACCATGATCTCGCGCGAATTGGCCGAAGAACTTGGGCTGGAGGTCATAGGTACCAACACGGGGCGCGATGCCAACGGCAGGGAAATCACGACACAAATTGCGGTTATCGATCGGCTAACTATCGGCGGGGTTACCTTCCGCAGCGTGCCTGTCCTGATAACCGATTTCGGCATCGCTGATCCTGATCGGTGCTTTTTTGACGGAGGCGTTATCGGATCGGAAATATTCCCGGGCAGCGTCTGGCACATCGACGCGGGACGGCAGATGCTTCAAATTGCCGGAAGCCTCGAAGAACTCCCAGATCTGGAAACGAAAGCGGACGCAATCGTCGCGCGTCTGCATGATTCTGGTTACCCACACGCTCCCGTGTTCGATTACGCGATCGAGGGCTTTGAAGACCGCGGGCTGTTCGACACTGGCAATTCCGACACGATCGTACTTTTTGATCGCATCGCGGATGATGCACGGGTGAAAAGCGCCATGATCGCCGGCACTGTCCGCGAAGGCCGCGGCTCTCACGGCGTCTCCGCTGCTGGGCTGGGGGCCAACACCGACCTGCTACGATTTGAAATCGAGGGCATCCGGCTAAGCGGGGCGGAGCTGGGCCGCCATAGCGGAACTACTCGCAGCGCTCCGCCATCGCTGATCGGCCTCGGCATACTCGACACCTACGATGTCACGCTCGATTATCCGGGCACGCGCATCATTTTGCATCCACGTGACCGACCCCGATCCGTCTCGTCGGAACCAGGCTATGCGTTGATGGCCTCCGATGCCGAGGTCAGGGTCGTTCAGCTCTTCGATGCCTCCGCGGCGCAACTGGCCGGACTGGAACTGGGCGACCGGGTGGTGGCGATCGACGGTCGGGAGCTCTCAGCCGACGACACGGGCTGCGAAACAATCCAATGGTTGACCGAATCGCGGCTCGCCCAATCGGCGCGCCAATTGACCGTGCTGCGAGACGGCCGACGCGTCGAAATCGATGTGGCGAGTCGAAGGCCACAGTAGTTCTCTACTACACAGGACGAGGCCTGCTTTCGGGATGCTCTGCTAGCCATTAGGGGCCGGAACTGGGCGTCTGCGGAAGGGTAGGTTGAGGCGCCGAGCACCGACAGCCGCCGTTTACTACAGCTCAAGCGCCCGTCCCGACGACATAGCGGTCGTTTTGCTGTCTTCGTGGAGCGGTTTGACACCTGTCATCACTCCCTCCTGAGATCTCGGAATGGAGGAAATGTTCGCAAATTTGAAAGCGGCCACTACCCAGGCTTTTCGCTAGACGCCGCCTTACCCTTGGTATTGATCCTCACGTGCGCGCCTATCACGCGGGCTCTGCGCCGCGATCTGCCAACGTTTCCAATGTTTGAACTGTGGTCGCAGCCTCATCCAGGCTCCCGATCATGCGTCTAGTTCGATCGCAGCTTCAGCGTGCACTGGCGGCTCTTGGAGCCCGAGTTGTCGTGCGATCCCTGGAATCTCGGGGTCCGCAAGGAAACCTGCGTAGTCCTCATCGTCCCAGTCAAACACGGACCAAACCCGGTGAGCGTCGTCCGGATCGAAGTAGAGGTGGGCACTTCGGCATCCATGTTCCCTGCGTTTCTCGGCGCCCAAGGTTCGGAAAATCTCCAGGAACCGATCAGGGTCAGTCACTTTAGCGACGGTGACAATCATGTTACTCCCTTTCGATGTGTCTGAGTAACGGTCTTCATTAAGAGGCTTCCCCGCGATCTCGATCCGTTCACCACTCGGTGTGACAACTCCCACGCAGATCCGGACTGATAGAACAGCTAGCGACAATGTCTGCAAAGAGATCGTGAACTGCCCAAACGACGAGCCATGATAAGCAACCGCTTTCGACGCGAGTGCCTCCACCAATTCGATGATCGTGACTGGGCGTGCCGCTCCTGGTCGTCTCGCCGCTTTCCCAAAGCGGCCATTTGTTCAGGATCATGTTGGCTGAACGGGCGACGCCTTCAAAGGACGCAGAAGCCCGGTCGCAACCGCGCCGTCGAACGTACGATCGAAAAATCGGCTCTTCTGAGCGGCCTCGCAGGCACCCGTTGCCTGAGGGAAACGGCGTAGAATGGCGGAGCGGGAGGGATTCGAACCCTCGATACGGGGTTGCCGTATACACACTTTCCAGGCGTGCGCCTTCGACCACTCGGCCACCGCTCCGCATGCCCGGTCCGGGCAGACGCGCGCACCTAGCGGGGGAGCGGCGGTTGCGCAAGGCGCAGCAGGCACTTCGCCCCGGCGTTTCTTTCGGCCGGAGCCGGGCAAGTATCGGCCGGCGCGCCGCGGAAAATGGACGCTCCCCGGTCCCGCGAACTTGTGGTAAACGCGACTCGGATGGCAGCGCTGCGCGGATCGGCATTCCCTGCGAACGCTGCCTTCAGAGCCCCTTTCCGCCCCCGAAAACGCGTGGAAAGGGGCTTTTGCTTGGGGCCGGCCGCTGGCAAGATCGCCCGATGAGGACCACCGCTATCGCGCTCGGCGCCGCCGCGCTCGCACTCGCCCTTCCGGCCGCCGCGCAGAACGAGGCCGACGCGCCGCCCAGCCCGGGCGAGATCGTCGCCGCGGCACCGGCGTCGGAGTGGATCGCCATCGCGCCCGAGGACCTGCTGGTGATGACGCTCGCCCCGGATGCGGAGGGCGATCCGCGCGAGGTCGTCATCCAGCTCATGCCGCCCCCCTTCAGCCAGGGTTGGGTGGAGAACATCCGCACCCTCGCCCGCGCGCAATGGTACGACGGAATCGCCGTCACCCGCGTGCAGGACAACTACGTCGTCCAGTGGGGCGATCCCAACGGTGAGGACGAGGCGAAGGCGAAGCCCCTGCCCAATGGTCTGTCCTCCACGAGCGAAACCGAGTATCTGTCCGAGCGGCGCAGGAGTGAGACGACCTGGCTCAAGACTGCGACCGAATCCTACGCGCCGCACCACGGCTTCTTCGCAGGCTGGCCAATCGCCTGGAACGCCGACAACGCCTGGCCCGTCCACTGCTACGGCATGGTCGGGGTCGGGCGCAGCTATTCCCCCGATACCGGTTCGGGCGCGGAGCTCTACACGGTGATCGGGCACGCGCCGCGCCATCTGGACCGCAACATCGCCCTCGTCGGGCGCGTAGTGGAGGGGATCGAGCACCTGTCCAGTCTGCCGCGGGGCACCGGACCGCTCGGCTTCTACGAGGATCCGGCGCAGAACGTGCCGATCGTCTCGATCCGCGTCGCGAGCGACTTGCCGGAAAGCGAGCGGCCGCGGTTCGAGTACCTCTCGACCGAAGGCGAGACCTTTGCCCGCTACGCCGACGCGCGGGCGAACCGGCGCGACCCGTTCTTCATCGTGCCCGCGGGCGGCGCGGACATCTGCAATATTCCGGTGCCGGTGCGGCGGGTGGGAGACGAATGAGCCATCGCTTGCCGAGGGCATCGAGGCCGCACGTGTGACGGCCGGTGACGTCCTCACCTATTCCGCCCCGCTCATTCGCTGGCAGGGCGATCGCGGAACGTACCACCTGATCGCCATCAAAGGCAGCGCGGCCGAGCAGATCGGGATGCATGAACGGCTGCACCGGCTCGAATACGGCGCCCGGCGCGGCTTCGGTTCGGTCAAGGTCATGGCGCGTGTCGGCGCCACCGGCTGGAAGAGCTCGGTCTTCCCGCAAAAGCGATCGAGCGAATGGATCCTGCTCGTCAGCCGCAAGGTCATCCGCGACGAAGATCTGGAACCGGGCGCGCCGGTAACCGTGGAACTGGAGCTGCTCTAGGCTGCAAACGGTCCTTCAGAGTTTCTGCATCAGCTCGATCCGGTTGCCGAACGGATCGGCGATGTCGCCGCGGACGTAGCCCTCGAGCGGCTTGCCCGGCGTAAACGCCACCGCGGCGGTTTCGAGCCGGGCGGCAAAGGCTTCGAGATCGTCCACCAGCAACGCCGGATGGGCCTTGCGCGCCGGGCGGAAATCGCGCTCCACGCCAAGATGGATGTTCGCGCCGCCGCCCGTGAACCAGCAGCCCCCACTCGCCGCGAGATGGGCGGGCTTGGGCACTTCTTCGAGCCCGAGGATTCCCGCATAGAAGGCGCGCGCCGCCGGCTCCTCCCCAATCGGCATAGAGACCTGCACGTGGTCGATGCCGATCACGCGCCCCGCCAGGTCCTCCATCAGATGCGCTCCGCCTGGGCGACTGCGTCGCTGGCGCGCAGGGCGCTGATGATGCGGGTCAGGTGCGCGAGGTCGTGCACTTCCAGATCGAGTTCGTAGGTCTGGAACGGGCTGTCGCGCTGCGTCTGATCGAGCGCGACCACGTTGGCGAGGTTCTGCGCGAAGATCGCCGCCATGTCCGCCAGCGTGCCCGGCCGGTCGTAGAGGATCACCCGCAGCCGGCCCACCGCGCCCTGCGAGCGCCGGCCCCAGGACAGGTCGAGCCAGTCGGAATCGATCCCGCTCGCCAGCTCGAAGCAGTCGATCGCGTGAACTTCGACGCCCTCGCCCGGCTTGCGCAGGCCGACGATGCGATCACCCGGCACGGGGTGGCAGCAGGTGGCGAGCTGGAAGCCGACACCGGGCGTGAGGCCGCGGATGGAGATGACCCGCTCGCGCGCCGGCCACTCGGCATCGGCGATCTTGGCGGTCGAGCCGGGCACGAGCGCCTCCATCACCTCGCGGTCGTCGAGCTTGGCCGCGCCGATCGCGTACATCAGGTCTTCCTCGTCCTCCAGCTCGAGCCGGGCGACGGCGTCGCGGATCGCCTTCTTGCCGATCTTGGCCGGAACGCGCGCGGCGATCTCGTCGAACAGCTTGCTGCCGATCTCCGCCACTTCGGCCCGCTCCTTGAGGCGCACGGCCCGGCGGACTGCGGCACGCGCCTTGCCGGTCACGACGAAGCCGAGCCAGGAAAGCTGGGGCTCCGCGTTCTTGCTCTTGATGATCTCGACCACGTCGCCGTTCTCGAGCTGCGTGCGCAGCGGGACGTGACGGCCATTGATCTTCGCGCCGACGGTCTGCGCGCCGAGATCGGTATGGACCGCAAAGGCGAAATCGACCGGGGTCGCGCCGATCGGAAGCTGGAACAGCGCGCCCTTGGGCGTGAAGGCGAAAATGCGATCCTGGTAGATTGCCATGCGCGTATGCTCGAGCAGTTCCTCGGCATCGTGGCTGGCGTCGACGATCTCGATCAGGTCGCGCAGCCAGCCAACCTGTCCGTCGGGCCGGTCCGCCTGCTTGTAGGCCCAGTGCGCGGCGAGGCCGAACTCGTTGGTCTGGTGCATCTCGCGCGTGCGGATCTGCACTTCCACACGCATCGAGTTCTCGTAGATCAGCGAAGTGTGGATCGAGCGGTAACCGTTGGTCTTGGGCGTCGAGATGTAGTCCTTGAACCGCCCCGGAATGAACTGCCAGGTCGTGTGCAGCACGCCCATCGCAGCGTAGCAGTCGGCCTCGGTGTCGCAGATCACGCGGAAGGCCATGATGTCGCTGACCTGCTCGAACGGCATGTGCCGCTCGGCCATCTTGCGCCAGATCGAGTAGGGATGCTTCTCGCGGCCCGAGACTTCGACCTTGAGCCCCGCCTCCGCGAGCGCCTGCTTGATCGCCAGCGCGATCGCGTCGACCTGCCCGCCGCCCTGCTTGCGGATCTCCTCCAGCCGCCCGGTGATCGTGCGGTAGGCTTCGGGCTCGAGCTGCTCGAAGGCGAGGAGCTGCATCTCGCGCATGTATTCGTACATGCCGACCCGCTCGGCCAACGGCGCATAGATATCCATGGTCTCGCGCGCGATGCGGCGGCGCTTCTCGGGGCTCTTGATGAAATGCAGCGTGCGCATGTTGTGCAGCCGGTCGCCGAGCTTGACCAGCAGCACGCGGATGTCCTCGCTCATCGCCAGCAGGAACTTGCGCAGGTTCTCGGCCGCGCGCTCGTTCTCGGGCATCGCCTCGATCTTGGAGAGCTTGGTCACGCCGTCGACCAGCCGCGCGACGTCGGGCCCGAAGTTCGCCTCGACATCCTCGATCGTCGCCAGCGTGTCCTCCACCGTATCGTGGAGCAGCGCGGTGACGATCGTCTCTTGATCGAGCTGCAGGTCGGTCATCAGCCCGGCGACCTCCACCGGATGGCTGAAGTAGGGATCGCCGCTGGCGCGCTTCTGCGTGCCGTGCTTCTGCACGGTGTAGACATAGGCGCGATTGAGCAACGCCTCGTCGGCGTCCGGGTCGTACTCCTTGACCCGTTCCACTAGTTCGTACTGGCGCAGCATCGCTGCGACGATGTGAGGATTACGCGGGTCGCCGCAAGTGTTTTCGTGTGAGCGCAGTGGATTGCGATTCCGTGCGACAGGCGTTATAACACGAGTATGAACGCGACACTCAAGATCACCCGCATCGGCAATTCCGCCGGAATCATCCTGCCGAAGGAGGTGCTCGCGCATCTCGAGGCGGAAATCGGTGCCGATGTTGCGGTTGTGACCACGCCTCGCGGCATTGAACTGAGCCGGCCAGACGACGATTTCGAAACGCAAATGGCAACTGCGCGCGAAGTGATGATGCGGCGCAAGCGCGCGCTTCGCGAACTCGCAAAATAGGCTGATGGAAGGTCAACCGACGTGGGTTGCGATGGCTGTCGCGCAGGCTGCACACGCTGAGCAACTTGCAGAGCACGGCGGCGGTGAAGGAGTGCGCGACCTTCAGTTGCTCGAAAGCGCAATGGCTCGGCCGCGAGACCTCGCTACTTACGGCCAACCCGATATTGCAGCTCTAGCGGCAGCCTATACCTATGGAATTGCGCGCAACCATCCGTTCGTCGACGGGAACAAGATAACGGCAGCGGTCGTAAGCGAAACCTTTCTCGCTCTGAATGGGTATGCGCTCAATGCGACCGATGCGGAACTCGTAGTCGCATTTCTCGCACTCGCAGCAGGCGAACTCGCCGAGGAAGAATTGGCGGATTGGTTCCGAGAGCGGGTGGTCACCGGCTGAACGTCGCCGTCTGCAAAGTTGCACCGCGCGCAACCGTTGTTTCCCGGAATGGCGATATACGCGGCTTTCGATCTCGGCTAGGCTCCCGGCCGCGATGCTGCAGGACCTCGATGCCATCCTCCTCGCGCGGATCCAGTTCGCCTTTACGGTGAGCTTCCACTTCTTTTTTCCCGCTTTCTCGATCGGGCTCGCGAGCTATCTCGCGGTGCTCGAAGGGCTGTGGCTCAAGACGGGCGAGCAGCGCTATCACGACCTGTTCAAGTACTGGCTGAAGATCTTCGCCGTCACCTTCGCGATGGGCGTCGTCTCGGGCATCGTGCTGTCCTATCAGTTCGGCACCAACTGGGCGGTCTTCTCCGATCGCGCGGGGCCGGTGATCGGGCCGCTGATGGCCTACGAGGTGCTGACCGCCTTCTTCCTCGAGGCGGGCTTCCTCGGCGTCATGCTGTTCGGGATGGAGAAAGTAGGGCGCAAGCTGCACTTCGCGGCGACCTGCATGGTCGCGCTCGGCACGTTCGTCTCGGCCTTCTGGATCCTGAGCGTCAATTCGTGGATGCAGACGCCGACCGGCTTCGTGATGGGCGCCAACGGCCAGTTCCTGCCGGGCGAGAGCTGGTGGGACATCGTCTTCAATCCGAGCTTCCCCTACCGCCTCGTCCATACGGTGATCGCGGCCTATCTGACGACGGCCTTCGTCGTCGGCGGGGTCGGCGCCTGGCACCTGCTCAAGGACCGCACCAATCCCCATGCGCGGACGATGTTCTCGATGGCGATGTGGATGGCCGCGATCGTCGCGCCGGTCCAGATTCTCGCGGGCGACCTGCACGGGCTCAACACGCTCGAGCACCAGCCGGCCAAGATCATGGCGATGGAGGGGCATTTCGAAAGCCACCCCAATGGGGCGCCGCTGATCCTGTTCGGCATTCCCGACAGCGAGGAGGAGACGGTCCACTACGCGGTCGAGATTCCCAAGGCCTCCTCGCTGATTCTCAAGCACGATCCGGACGCGCCGCTCGCCGGGCTCGACACGATTCCGAAGGAGAACCGGCCGCCGGTGGAGGTCGTGTTCTGGTCGTTCCGGGTGATGGTCGCGATCGGCCTGGCCATGCTCGGGATCGGCATGTGGAGCCTGCTCGCGCGGGCGCGGCGCAAGCTCTACGACTGGCGCTGGCTCCACCGCGCGGCGCTGGTCATGGGCCCCTCGGGCTTTGCCGCCGTGCTCGCCGGATGGATCACGACCGAGGTCGGGCGGCAGCCGTGGACGATCTACGGGCTGCTGCGCACCGCCGACAGCGCCAGTCCGCTCGACGCGCCGGCGGTGGCGACGTCGCTCGTCGCCTTCGTGATCGTCTACTTCGCGGTCTTCGGCGCGGGCACCTGGTACATCCTCAGGCTGATGAGCAAGTCGCCGATGCCGGGTGAGCGCGGCGTCAAGCACGGAGAGAAAGGGCCGATCCGCACTTCCGGCATCACCCCGGGGCCGACGCAGAACCCCGGCCGGCGCGAGACCATTCCCGACGGAGAGGACGAGGCATGATCGATCTCTCGCTCGTCTGGGCCTTCATCATCGCCTTCGCGGTGTTCGCCTACGTGGTGATGGACGGGTTCGATCTCGGGATCGGCATCCTCTTCCCGAGCTTCGGCGTCGGCGAGGAGCGCGACAGCGCGATGAACTCGATCGCGCCGGTGTGGGACGGAAACGAGACCTGGCTGGTGCTCGGCGGCGGCGGGTTGATGGCGGCCTTTCCCCTCGCCTACGCGATCGTCCTACCCGCAACCTATCCGCTGATCATCGCCATGCTGCTGGGCCTCGTGTTCCGCGGCGTGGCGTTCGAGTTCCGCTGGCGCGACCCGGGCCACCGTGCGCTGTGGGACCTGGCTTTCACGGCCGGCTCGTTCGTCGCCGCGCTGACGCAGGGCATGGTGCTCGGCGCATTGCTGCAGGGGATCGAAGTCGCGGACCGTGCCTATGCCGGGAGCTGGTGGGACTGGCTGACGCCCTATACGCTACTGACCGGCCTGGGCACGGTCGCCGGTTATGCGCTGCTCGGCAGCACCTGGCTGATCTGGAAGCTCGAGGGTCCGGCGCAGGACCATGCCCGGCGCATGGCGTTCCGCGCCGCGATCGCCACGCTGGCGCTGCTGGTCGCGGTCAGCCTCTATACCGTGTTTCTCGGGGGGCAATATTTCGACCGGTGGTTCTCGATGCCGAGCGTGCTGTTCGCCGCCAACGTGCCGCTGCTGACCGCGATCATCGCCTTCCTGCTGTTCCGCGGCCTCGCCAAGGGGGGGGAGGCCGCGCCGTTCTGGCTCTCGCTGGCGCTGTTCTTCCTCGGCATGGCCGGGCTCGGGGTGTCGATGTTCCCCTACATCGTGCCCGACCAGGTCACGATCTGGGATGCCGCCGCGCCCGAGAGCAGCCAGATCTTCATGCTGATCGGCGTCGGCATCACGATGCCGCTGATCCTCGCCTATACCGGCTGGGCCTACTGGGTCTTCCGCGGCAAGGTCGGCCACGAAGGTTATCACTGATGGATGAGGCCGGTCGCGACGCCGAGCGGAAGCCGCTGTGGCAGCGACTCGCATGGCTCGCGGCGATCTGGCTTGCCAGCGTCGCGGTGCTGGGCGTGGTGGCCTGGATCCTGAGACTGTGGATCGCCTGACGCGAGGAACGCACCCACGCGCTTGATCCTCCGGCGGCGAACCCGGATGCGTGACGCCTTGGTACTCGGATCGCGCGGCCGGTGCGGCACGCCAGGAGCGTGCGCGGGGTCGGGCGGGTGGCGGTATGTTCGCGAACGACCGACGGAAGGCGTTACGGCGTGAGGTTCGCCGCGCACGATCCGCTTGCCCGCCGCCGCCGCGGTGGGGCCCGGTTCGATCCCTGCGGTCCGGGACTGGCGGGCGCAGACAGCCGGGACTCGCCAAAAGTCCGCCCGTGCCCCGTGGCTGATCCGCCACGCCAGCGCGCGGTGGGCCGCTGCCGGGAGACCCGGGGCTGATCGCCGGGTTCGCAAGGGCAGCGCGCAGGCACCGCGAACATCCATGTCCCGGCTTCCGGCGGAAGGGAGCAATGCTTCCGGCTCCTTGAGGGGTTACACCCGAGCCTTGCATCGCACGCCAGCCGCACCGGCCGCGCCGCTGGAGCGAGGAGCAGAGCCCATCGACCAGCGGAAGAGAGACAAGGCACCGTCGACACAAGCGCCTGCCCCGATCCTCGTTGCCTGGCGTTGAGGTCCACCAGGCCAGCACCCCCTAACCTATATGGTTCGTTTTGTCAAGATGTCCGGTGAGGAGGGAGGGAGAGACCCGCTCCCGTCACCCCCTTTGTCATCCCCGCGAAAGCGGGGATCCAGGGTCCGCCGTCCGATCCATGGATCCCCGCTTTCGCGGGGATGACAGGATGGTGGGTTGCCAGCGGGCGAGAGGGACGCTGCGCGCCGGCGCCGCAGCGGCCCGCGCCCTTGCTCCATCTGCCGAGCGCAGCCGACCGTCACTCTTTCCAGTCGACCACCTTGTCCACGCTCCCGCGGGTCACGGCGTGATAGCTCGGGCGGGTCTTCGCGTAGATGCGCTGCGCGATTGGCTGGCCCCAGTCGCCTTCCTCCATCAGCGTGACGAACAGCGGGCGGACGAACTTCGCGCGGCCGACTTCGGCGAGGAAAGCCTCGACCTTGGGCACCGCAGGCTCGTAGCGGTTGGCAAGCGCGAGATCGAGCCACAGGAACAGCTCCTCGTTGTTGCCGGTGCCCGACAGGCCGAGCTGCCGGTCGAGCTGCGCGAGTTCCTCCGCCGAGAGCTGCCGCGGCAGCTTGCGCAGGAAGCGCTGGCGCTCGGCCGAGCTCCACGCGCGCCACGTGCTCGCCGACGGGATCGCGCGGCCTGCGCCGTAGGACGCCGCAGCCGCATCGACCGTCGCAAACGCCGCCGGGTCGGGCCGTGCGACGTTGGCCGGCAGGCCGGGCTCGTAGATCCATTCGCGCAGCCGCAGCCGCTCGGCTTCCGCCTCGCTGCGGGCGAGGTTCGTGCGCATGTCCTCGTAGATCATGGCCGAGGTCGCCGGTTCGAACGCGTGATTGTCGAACCACTGGCGCAGCCAGGCGTCGAAACGCTCGCGCCCGACCTCGCGCTCGAGCGTGCGCAGGAAGGCCGCGCCCTTGTCATAGACGATCGCGCTGCCCGCGCTGTCGGTGCCGTCGGGCTGGTGCAGCGCCGTGCCCGGGGCATCGGCGCCGACTTCGGCCAGCGTGTCCTCGATCGCGGCGAAGCTCAGCGCGGCTTCCTGCTCGGCGCGCTTCTCGCCGTAGATTTCCTCGATGATGCGGTTCTCGAAATAGGACGTCACCCCTTCGTTGAGCCAGCTATCGGCCCAGACCGCGTTGGTGACGAGATTGCCCGACCACGAGTGCGCCAGCTCGTGCGCGACCAGGCCGGTGAGGCTGCGGTCCCCGGCGATGAACGTCGGCGTGAGGAAAGTCATGACCGGGTTCTCCATCCCGCCGTAGGGGAAGGCGGGCGGAAGGACGATCATGTCGTAGCGGCCCCAGCGGTAGGGGCCGTAAAGCTCCTCCGCCTCCTCCACCATGTCCTCGGTGTCGGCGACTTCCCAGTGCGCGCGCTCGAGAATCGCCGGTTCGGCCCAGACGCCGGTGCGCGGGCCGATGGCGCGGAAGTCGATGTCGCCCGCGGCGATCGCGATCAGGTAGGGCGCGACCGGCTTGTCCATCAGGAAGCGGAACGCGCGGCGGCCGTTCCCGAGGTCTTCCGGCTCACCCTGGAGAATGCCCGACATGACCACGTCGAGCGGCTTCGGCGCAGTGATCCGCGCTTCCCAGGTCTGGCGGATGCCGGGGCTGTCCTGTGTCGGGATCCAGCTCCGGTTGTGTATCGCCTGGCCCTGGCTGAACAGGAACGGATGCTCGCCGCCCGCGGTCTGTTCGGGATCGAGCCACTGGAGCGCGCTCGCCTGCGGGTTGGCGGTGTAGGAGATGACCACGCGGCGCGCGTTCCCGATCGTGATCGTCAGCGGCGCACCCTTGCCTTTGACCCGCTCGCCGACTTCGAACTCGAGCTCGTTGCCGCGCCCGTCGGTGACACGGCTGACCTGCAGCCCGTCGCTGTCGAGCACGATCTGCGATGCATCGGGTCGCGCGAGGATATCGAGCGTGGCGGTGCCGCCGACGCTGTCACGTTCGAAATCGAGCGCGAGATCGAGCGCCACGTGCGTCACCCGCGCGACCTGCGGCTGCGCGAAGGTCGCGCTGTCGACCGCATCGGGCGTGGTCAGGATCGGCGCGACCATGCGCTCGGCCGAGGCGGCCGGCGGCTGCGCCTCCATCGTGGTGCAGGCGGTAGTGGCAAGAAGCAGCGAAAGCGCGGCGGCGATGGGGCGCATGGGTCTCTCCCGGATGGCGGTTATCAGGTTCGCATATCGGCGCGGGCGAGCGGTGCCAAGCGCCGGACGAAGTTCAGCTCCACACCGCTTCGGGCGGCAGGCTCATCAGGATGGCGTCGATATTGCCGCCGGTCTTGAGGCCGAACAGCGTGCCGCGGTCGTAGACGAGATTGAACTCGGCGTAGCGGCCGCGCCATTCGAGCTGGCGGCGCTTGTCCTCGGGCGTGAATTCCGTCTCCATCCGGCGGCGGACGATCCTGGGGAACACCTCGAGAAACGCGCTGCCGACGTCCTGCGTGAAGGCGAAGTTGCGTTCCCACGCGGCCTCGTCGGCGCATTCGAGGTGGTCGTAGAAAATGCCGCCCACCCCGCGGTGGACACCGCGGTGGGGGATGAAGAAATAGTCGTCCGCCCACTTCCTGAAGCGCTCGTAATAGGTCGGGTTGTGCCGCGCGCAGATCGCGCGGAAGGCGGCGTGGAATGCCTCGGTATCGTCCTCGTAGGGGATCGGCGGGTTGAGGTCCGCCCCGCCCCCGAACCAAGCCTTCGCGGTCGTCAGGAAGCGCGTGTTCATGTGCACGGCGGGCACGTGCGGGTTGGCCATGTGGGCGACGAGGCTGATGCCGGTGGCGGTGAACTCCGGGTTCTCCTCCGCCCCGTGGATCCTGCGCGCGAACTCGGGCGCGAAGCGGCCGTGGACGGTGGAGACGTTGACCCCGACCTTCTCGAACACCTTGCCCTTCATCACCCCGCGCACGCCGCCGCCGGGCTCGGCGTTGCCCTCCTCCTCGCGCTGCCACGGGGTGTATTCGAACGCCGCGTCGGAGCCCGCCTCGCGCTCGATCGTCTCGAACTCGGCGCAGATGCGGTCGCGCAAGTCCTCGAACCAGTCTTTCGCCCGGGCGGTGTGGGGTTGCCAGTCGGTCATCGTGCGAATCCCTTGCCAAGCCCAATCCGCTACGGCAAGAGCGGTCCATGGTTCCCCTTTCGTTCGCTGGCGAGGAGTTCGTCCTCACGCAAGGCCGCGCGCTCTACTGGCCGCGCGAACGGGCGCTGCTGGTCGCGGACCTGCACCTCGAGAAGGCGAGCTTCTATGCGCGCCACGGGCAGATGCTGCCGCCCTACGACAGCCGCGAGACGCTGGAGCGCGTCGCGCTGGCGATCCGCGAGACGGGCGCACGGCGCGTCTACACGCTGGGCGACAACTTCCACGACAGCCACGGCAGTACGCGGCTGGAGGATCATGCGGCGGGCATGCTCGCCGCGCTCACCCGGGCGACCGACTGGGTTTGGATCACCGGCAACCACGATCCGGCGATGGAAGCGCGCAGCGGCGGGACGATCGCCGAGGAGCTGGAACTGGCCGGGATCGTCCTGCGCCATCAGGCCCGCGCGGGAGAGACGCGGCCCGAGCTGTCGGGCCATTACCACCCGCGGCTTCAGGTCACCGTGCGCGAGCGGCACATCCGGCGTCCCTGCGCAGTGGTGGCGAGCGGCGACGGCAGCGGCGGGCGGATGATCCTGCCCGCCTTCGGCGCGCTGACCGGCGGGATGAACGCGGCCGACCCGGCGATCCGGGACGCGATGCAGCCTGCCGCGCGGATCGACGCCGTGCTGCCCCTGGCCGGCAAGCTCGCACAGTTCCCGCTGTGGCGCGCCGCGGCATAATGGAAACACCGGAGCGCAGACGGGAACTCCTCTCGCGGGGCCTCTAGCGAATCCCTGCGATTCCGCCTACATGGGGCGCAACCAAACAACGGCAAACAGGAGACCGCCCCATAGCCCGTCCCCCCCGGCGCATGTTGCAACCGCCCGTCAAGAGCGGCCCGCGCTACGACAAGCTGATCCAGTCCGACAAAGTTCGCGTCATCGATGAGAATGGCGAGAACCTCGGCGTGATGTACACCCGCGAAGCGATCGAACAGGCGGCCGAAGTCGGCCTGAACCTCGTCGAAGTTTCCCCCAACGCCGATCCGCCGGTCTGCAAGTTCCTCGACGTCGGCAAGTACCGCTACGAGGCGCAGAAGAAGGCCAACGCCGCGCGCAAGACGCAGAAGACGCAGGAAATCAAAGAGATAAAGATGCGTCCGAACATCGACGATCACGACTACGACGTGAAGATGCGCAACGTGAACAAGTTCATCGAGCATGGCGACAAGGTGAAGGTCACCCTGCGCTTCCGCGGGCGCGAGATGGCGCACCAGCAGCTCGGCATGGACCTGCTGCGGCGCGTGCAGGACGACGTCGAAGAAATCGCGAAGGTCGAGGCTTACCCGCGCCTCGAAGGGCGCCAGATGCTGATGGTCCTGGCACCGAAGTAGGCCGGGATTTCAGCCGCTACTCCACCCGGAAATCGAGAATCGTGAAGCGCGCGGGCCCGGTTGCGAACACGCCGTGGCCGCGCCCGCCGCTCGACCCGAGCACGAATCCGACCCTCGAGGCATCTTCCAGCGCCCGGGCGAAGGCTTCGGGTGCGCTGTTCCGGTTCGCGCCCTGCACCGCGGTCCAGTTCGCATCGAGCGGCACGCTGACTTCGTGCGTGCCGGGCGTGAGCGGTCCCATCGTCGCGGCCGGCGCATACCAGCGATACGTGGCGTAGCGTCCCTTGCCGGTCCACTTGTCGCCGCCACGCTGGAAGTAGAGCGACAGGGTCGCCTTCTGGCGGGGGTTCTCCTCCGGCAGGATACGCACGCCCCGCTCGCCGTCGATGCGGTAGCGCAGCACGATCCTGCGCGCGCCGGTGAGCGAACCGGTCGGCACCGTCACGTAGTGCACGTGCCCTTCGCGGGGGCTGGGCCAGGGAATGTCGAAGAAGGTCGCCCCGTTCTCTCGCGCCGCGTAACGCGGCATGCCGGGCGAGTAGCTCCGGCCGCGCAGGATCGGGCCGATTTCCCACTCCGATGCGCGCGCGGGCGCGGCGCGGGCCGCGGACGACTCGGGCACGGAGAGGGCGATCGCCGGAAGGGCCGCCACGAGCGCGGCAATGATGGCAGTGCGGATCATGCCCTGCAGATGACATGATCCGGTTTAGCCGCACCTGAACTGCCGGTTCGGGATCGGGACAGGCATTTTGGAGAGCGGAACTCCTGGTGTATCGTCCGGTTGATCGAAGATGCAGCCCTTGGGAAGACACATGCAGCCTTCACGCCTCGCGCCCCGACAGTCCGCCGCGCTCCTTGCCGCCCTCGCCCTTGCCCTCGCCGCCTGCGACCGGGCGAACGGTGACGCCGATCCGCAGGCGAACGACATGACGGTTCCCGAAGCACCCGCCCCACCGACTGCGGCCGAGGCTCCGCCCCAGGGCGTGGCAGCGGATCGGTCGCCCGTCGCCGACACCGGCGCCACGCTCGTGCCGCAGGCGGAAAAAGGCGAGCCCGGCGCACGGAAAGTCCTGCTGGACTTCGCGCGCGCCATCGAGTTCGAGGACTTCGACAGGGCCTATGCCATCCTCGGCGATGCCGCCCGGGAGAGCATGACCTACGAGGAGTTCAGGGCGATCTTCGACGGCATGGACGAGATCACCGTCGCCACCCCAATGGGCCGCATGGAAGGCGGGGCGGGATCGCTCTACTACGAGGTGCCGACGACCATCACCGCCAAGGACGGCGCCAGCCTGAGGGGTGCGATCGTGCTGCGGCGGGTCAACGACGTGCCCGGCGCGACGGCGGAGCAGCTGCGCTGGCACATCGAATCGTTCACGGTCGAGCCGGGCTAGGCCCAATCGGTCGTTCCCGCCGAAATCCGCGACGATAAGAGGACTCGCGGCGAGTTGAAAACCGCTCTGCGCGGCGATAATTGCAATCCATCGACCGGCACCGGGCGGAGATGCGTTCCTGCGGAGGTTAGGAACGGGCGCCGCCCGACAAGCCATCCGGGCTCCTGCCTTCCTGGGAGCATGATGCAAAGGAAGGAGCGCTCCATGCCGGACGCCATCGATTCCACCGACAAGCCCACCCCGCGCCGCAATCCCAAACCCGAAGTGACCAGGATCGACGGGCGTCGGCTCAAGCCCAGCACGCTGATGATGGGCCACGGCTACGATCCTGCCCTGTCGGAAGGGTCCCTCAAGCCGCCGATCTTTCTCACCAGCACGTTCGCGTTCGAAAGTGCCGCTGCAGGCAAGCGTCATTTCGAAGGCATCACCGGCCTGCGCCCCGGCGGCGCGGAAGGCCTGGTCTACTCGCGCTTCAACGGCCCCAACCAGGAAATCCTCGAGGACCGCCTGGCGATCTGGGACGGCGCGGAAGACGCGCTGTCGTTCTCCAGCGGAATGACGGCGATCTGCATTCTGATGCTCGCCTACGTCTCGGCCGGCGACGTGATCATCCATTCGGGCCCGCTCTACGCCGCGAGCGAGGGCTTCGTGGCCAAAGTGCTGGCGAAATTTGGGGTGACCTACGTCGATTTCCCCGCAGGTGCGACTCGCGAGGAACTGGACACGGTGATTGCCAAGGCCAAGGCACAGGCAGACGAGCAGGGCGGCAAGGTCGCGATGATCTATCTCGAAAGCCCGGGCAATCCGACCAATGCGCTGGTCGACGTCGAGGCGGTGCGCGACGCGCGCGATGCGGTGCTCGACAAGGACGTGACACCGATCGCGATCGACAACACCTTCCTCGGCCCGCTGTGGCAGCGCCCGCTCGACAACGGGGCGGACATCGTCGCCTACTCGCTGACCAAGTACGTCGGCGGCCACTCGGACCTCGTCGCAGGCAGCGTGGCCGGCGCGAAGAAGTGGATGGACCCGGTCCGCGCGCTGCGCAACACGATGGGCGGCATCGCCGACCCGAACACCGCGTGGATGCTGCTGCGCTCGCTCGAAACCGTCGAGCTGCGGATGCAGCGCGCGGGCGAGAACGCGGCCAAGGTCTGCGAATACCTGCGCGGCCACCCCAAGGTCGAGCGGCTCGGCTACCTCGGCTTCATCGAGGATGCGCGGCAGAAGGACATCTATGAGCGCCACTGCACGGGAGCGGGATCGACCTTCTCGGTCTTCATCGAAGGCGGCGAGGCAGAATGCTTCCGCTTCCTCGACGCGCTCAAGGTCGCCAAGCTCGCGGTCAGCCTCGGCGGCACGGAAACGCTGGCCAGCCACCCCGCCTCGATGACCCACCTGTCGGTGCCGGGACCTCGCAGGGCCGCGCTCGGTATTACCGATAACCTGGTCCGCATCTCGATCGGCATCGAGGATCCCGACGACCTCGTCGCCGACTTCGAGCAGGCGCTCGAACAGGTCTGACGCGCGGATGAAAGTCGGCTTTCTCGCTTGCCCGGGTACGCTACCGGGCACCGGGCCGCGGCGCGGCGACGCCTTCGAGCACGATCTCGAAGTCGCCGCGCTGCGGCCGGCGCTGGCCGCACGCGGGCTGGAGCTGATCGAGGTCGACTGGCGCGCCCCGCTGGAACAGTTCGCCGATCTCGGCTGCGTGCTGCTCGGCACCGCGTGGGACTATCAGGACCGCGCGGCCGAGTTCGTCGCGCGGCTCGACGCGCTGGCCGCGCGCGGGATCGAGGTCTGCAACCCGCCCGACGTGGTCCGCTGGAACATCGACAAGGGCTATCTCGCGGAACTGGCCGGCCGCGGCGCCGCGACGGTGCCGACGTTGTGGCACGACGAGGTCGGGCGGGCGGAGGTCGATGCGGCGCTGGCGCATTTCGATGCCGGCCGCGTGGTGGTGAAGCGCCGCGTCGGCGCGGGCGGCGAGGGCCAGCACAGCTTCACCCGAGATGCGCTGCCCGACGCAGGCTGGCGCATGGGCCGCCCGGCGATGATCCAGCCCTTTCTGCCCGCGATCCTCGAGGAGGGCGAATTCACGTTCGTCTTCGTCGACGGACGTTTCTCGCACGGTGTGAACAAGCGCGCGGCGGCGGGCGAGTACCGCATCCAGTCGATCTTCGGCGGGCACGAAGCCAGCTACGATCCCGCCCCCGCCGATCTCGCCACGGCCGAAGCGGTGATGGCCGCCCTGCCCTTCGCCGACCTGCTCTACGCACGGATCGACATGGTCCGATTGCCCGGCGGCGAGCTCGCGGTGATGGAGGCCGAGCTGATCGAACCCTACCTCTATCCCGAACAGGGTCCGCAACTGGGCGATCGGCTGGCCGAGGCGCTGGCGCGGCGGCTAACGGTTCCGGCCGCCTAAGGCGGAACAGCCGCGCCCATCCGCCGTCATTTCCAGCGAACCCGTGCCCACCGACGTTTATAGCTCGGCTACTCTCGGGTTGCGGATTATCGTTGGCGAAGTTGAGAATGCCAATGAGCGGGCCATGCGGCGTCGCATTGACCTCGCCCGGATGCAGTACGATCTTGCCGGCAAGCGAACGGAGATGGCTGATGCATTACAGCGAACTTCAGGGTCAAGCGTTTCGGGAAGCCCCGCAACCTAGTAGAGGTCAGATAGCATAATTTTGAGTATGCAGGAATAGAGATATACAATGTCTGTTAAAGATAATGGATATATAGTTCGCAGGATATGCATTCAGTTGGGAACTAGCTTTATCGCTATACCTATTGTTATGTTCACTCCCTTTACTATCATGATACTCTCGGGAGATTTTTCACTTATACGGGATGAAGTGTTTTTGACTTACTACGCATTGCCTATACTTTTTGGAATCTCTATAGTTATTATAGGATTTGTGTTTTGCAAGCGATCCTAGTCCAGAATCTGTCTTTTAGAGACCGCTCCCAATAGAAGGACTAGCAGGAGCGCCGGAGGTTTATGGACGAGCAGATCATCGCCTGTTGAAGGACTGTGACGTAAGCCGTGGAACTCAAGTGCGCGCCGGCGCGGTTCGCCTGCGTACCGGAGGTCTAGATCGTAATCTTCAGCGACTCCTAACATCGGTGCCCCAGCGAAAGCGGAGATGACGAGAAGGGGAGGTATCGCCCTAGCCCTTCCACTCGCGCCGTTCCTCCGCCTGACGAAGGACCTCGTAGGCCACCTGCAGCGCCTGGAACTGTTTCGCGGCCTCGGCGTCACCAGGCTTGACGTCGGGATGCACTTCCTTGGCGCGGTTGCGGTAGGCCTTCTTCACCGCCGGGAAATCCGCGTCGCTTTCGAGCCCCAGCAGGTCGAGCGCGCGCATCTCGTCCGCCGAGCGCGAGCCGTCGCCGCTACCCATCCAGCCGTAGTGCTGCGCCTCCGCATAGCCGGCGCTTTCGGCGCGCTCAGCCTTGGTGCGCGCTTCCTTCTCCGCCTTGTCCAGCCCTTCGAAATAGTCCCACTTCGAGTTGTACTCGGCCGCGTGGCGCTGGCAGAAGTACCAGCGATCGGGGCTGTTGGGCGCCTTGGGTGCCGGGCAGTCGCCGGGTTCCTCGCACCCGTGCCGGTCGCACAGGCGCACGGTCGCCGCTTCGCGCGACGCGCCATAGCTGCGCCAGCGGGGAAAGCCCCAATCGAGCGATCGGCGGGCGCGGCTCACGCTGAGCCTCGTAAAGTCGTTGGTCCGGCTGGCATCGGCACTAGTCTAGGGATCGTTGCCCGCGCTGGAAAGGCGCGCAAAAAGAGATTCGGCAAAAATGCTGCACCGCAACATGGCGTTCACATTCGCGCAGCTATGGAGCGTGCGACGGAATCTTCCGAAAGAACGTGAGATGAGCAGACAGCTTACATTTTCCGCGACGGTATGCACGCTGACGCTGGCATTGTTCGCGCTCGTCGCGGGACAGGGCGGCATGACCGATGGCCTCACGCCCGCTGCGCAGATCGCGCCGCTCGCCATCGGGACCGCGGTCGAGTGATCGAGATCGGCGCGCCCCCGGCAGTGCGGGGGCGCGCCGGGTTCTTCGTCAGCTGATGACGACGCTGACCGCGCGGCGGTTCTGCGCCCAGGCGGATTCGTTCGAACCGAGCGCCACCGGCCGTTCCTTGCCGTAGCTGATCGTCCGGATGCGATCGGCCGAAACGCCCAGGCTGACGAGATAGTTCTTCGCCGCGTTGGCGCGCCGCTCACCGAGCGCGAGGTTGTATTCGCGCGTGCCGCGCTCGTCGCAGTGCCCTTCGATCGTGATCCTGAGGTTCGGATACTGGCCCAGGTACTGCGCCTGCGTCTGCAGGGCAGCCATGTCGGCGCTGTCGATGTTGTAGCGGTCCGTGTCGAAGTAGATCACGTTCTGGCCGTTCACCGCGTTCTCGAAATGCTCCTGCGTGCCGACCACGGGGCCGCTCGGACCGGTCGGCGCCGGTTCCGAGGTAGTCGGGGCCGGCTCGGGAGGCAGCGACTCGGGCGGCTCCTTCTTGCACCCCGCGAGGACCACGGTTCCGGCGAGAAGAGCAGCAGTAGCAAAGCGTATTTTCATGGATGTCTTCCTCATACCAAGACGGAGGGTGCAACCCTTACGACAAATGACAAATGCACTTAAGGCAGAATCGGTCCCCAGGCCGGGTCTGACGCATCGACCGGAGTCGGCAGCCGCCGCTCGTTACGGCCGGTAAGATCCACCTGCCACAGCGACGTCCGCCCCGAGCCTCGTTCCGTGCGGAAGAACTGGATGATCCGGCCGTTGGGGCTCCAGGTCGGCGCCTCGTCCTGCCATCCGTCGGTCAGAGTCCGCATGTTGCGGCCATTGGGGCTCATCACCGCGACGTTGAAGTTGCCTGCGATGCGTGTGAACGCGATCTGATCGCCGCGCGGGCTCCATTCCGGGGTCGCCGCGCGTCCGCCGAAGAACGAGATGCGCCGCTGGTTCGAACCGTCGGCGTCCATGACGTAGATCTGCTGCGAGCCGGAACGGTCGCTTTCGAACACGATCTTGCTGCCGTCGGGCGAATAGGACCCGCCGATGTCGATGCCCGGCGCGTTGGTCAGCCGCACGCTGCGGCCGCCCCCGGCGGGGACGCGGTAGATGTCGGTATTGCCGGCCACCGCCATCGAATAGAGAATCCATCGGCCGTCGGGACTCCAGCGCGGGGCAATGGTCGGATTGGCGCTCTCGGTCACCAGCGTCTGCTGGCCCGTCCCGATGTCATAGACATAGATGCGCGGATTGCCGTCGACGTACGAAAGATACAGCAGCTTGCTGTAGTCGGGCGAGAAGCGCGGCGTCAGCGCGGTCGACCGTCCGGTGGTGATGAACCGGTGGTTCGCACCGTCCGAATCCATGATCGCCAGCCGCTTGACCCGTTTGTCCTTGGGGCCGGTCTCCGCGATGTAGGCAATGCGACTGTCGAAGAACGGGTCCTCGCCCGAGAGGCGCGAATAGACGAGGTCGGAGCATTTGTGCGCGGCCCGTCGCCAGTCGCCGGGCGGAACGACCCAGCCTTCGCGCACGAGCTCGCTCTTGAGCGCCATGTCGTAGAGATAGCAGCCGACGATCAGCTTGCCGTCGCCGCGGGCGCGGACATAGCCATGCACCAGCATTTCCGCGCCGCGGCTCGACCAGGTGGGCCAGTTGGGCGCAGTGATCTGCGGGAAAGTCGGCTGCGGCAGCGAGTCGGGCCCCACGGGCTTGAACAGGCCGTTGTTCCTCAGATCGTTGAACACGACGCGGGCCAGTTCCTTGCCCAGCGCTGCGGTTCCCGACGAATTGGCCGGCGTGGGCGTATCGCGGTCGGTTGCGAATCCGGGGATGGCGATGCCGAGGTCCTGCCATTCGCTCTCGTCGGTGACGGTAAAGGTCAGGCCGCTTTCCTGCTGCTCGATCGTCTCGACTTCCCCGCCCGTTGGTACGGGCTGGCCGAGATCGCGTGCCGAAGCGGTCGGCTGCGCCTCCTGGGCGGCGGCAGGCGCGACGAAGAGAGCAAGAGTCAGAAGGGCTAGGATCGGTTTCATTGCGAAAGGTTCCTGTCGAATCTGGCGCCGTCGATCGACCTCCAGGCGTTGTAGTACTCGGGCGGCAAGTCGAACGGCGCCGCCAGTTGGACCGCACGAATCGCGCGTTCGGCATGGAGTCCCGCCTGTGGCCGGTTGGCAGGCGTGATGCCCGACTGGTCCACTACGCGCGGAGCGCCGGAAAGGCTCCCGTCCTCGTTGAGCCGGAACGAGAGGATGGTCACCAGCTTATCGGCATCGGCGCCCTGCGGGGCGGACCAGTGCGGCTTGATCTGGCGGATGATCGCCTGGATGATGGACGCCTTCGCGCTCGCGCCGATCTGACTTGCGGGGATGCGCGTTTCCTCGGTGGTGGTGCTCGAACCGGATCCGGCAAGAAAGTCGCTGCCGACTCGGCTGCCGCCGCTGCGCTCGGTGCGCCGCTGCTCGGGCTGGCTCGTGCGGCGCGGCGTCGGCTCGCGGCGCGGCTGAGCTTCCTGGCGCGGCGCGGAGGTCGCACGCGGGCGGGGCCGTTCGGGAGGAGCGGGGCGCTCGATCTCGGCCGGGCGCGGCGGTTCGATTGCCGTCGGGGCAGGCGCCGGTTCCTCGCTCAGCGTAGGCGCGATCGCCGCGCGGCTCTCCGCCACCGGATCGGGCGCGACGGCGACCGGTCCCACGTCCTCGGCGAGACTCACCGTCATCCGCTCGGGGATCGGCGGCGGATCCGATGCCTGCGGCTGGAACAGCAGCATCACACCCAAGGCAACGTGCAGCGCCACGGCAATGCCGAGGCCGAGCCGTTCTTCACGGGATAGAGCAACGCTTGCCATCTTACGTCCGGGCTATGGAGCCGAAACTGAACCGTGGGTGACCAGCTGAATCTGGTTGAACCCCGCCCGGTTCAGCTCGCCCATGACCGCCATGACCCGTCCGTAGTCGAGCGAACGGTCGGCGCGCAGCGTCACTTGCGGCGGATTGCCGTCGGGACCCGGCCCGATATTGGCAAGCCGATCGGGCAATTCACCGGACGCCAGCACGCTTTCGTCGAGGTAGATCGTGCCGTCGCCGACGATCGATACAGTGACCTGCTCCTGCTCCTGCGGCAGCGCGTTGGCGCGGCTGTCGGGCAGGTCGACGGGCACACCTGCCGTAAGCATCGGTGCGGTGACCATGAAGATGATCAGCAGCACCAGCATGACGTCGACCAGCGGCGTGACGTTGATTTCGGCCATCGGCGTGCGGCGGCTGCCCCGCGCGCGCTTGCCCGGCCGTGCAAGGCCCATAGCCATGTCAGAGGCGCTCCAGTTCGCGGCTCAGGCTGGCGTGGAAGCGGTCGGCGAAGCGCTGCAGGCGCGCCTCGAACGCGTTCACCGCGTGGCTGAAGCGGTTGTAGGCAATGACGGCGGGAATGGCGGCGAACAGGCCGATCGCCGTCGCGAACAGGGCTTCGGAAATGCCCGGCGCGACTACCGCGAGCGAGCTCGATTCCTGCGCGCCGATCTGGAAGAAGCTGTTCATGATGCCCCAAACGGTACCGAACAGGCCCACGAAGGGAGCGACGGAGCCCACGGTGGCAAGGAAATTGAGGCGCGTGGCGAGATCGTCCGCTTCTTCCGCGACCTGCCCTTCCATCGCCAACGCGACACGCTCGCGCAGGCCTTCGCGATCCTTGACTCCGCCCTTGGTCGAGCGGCGCCATTCGGACATTCCCGCCCCCGCGATCCGCGCGATCGGGACGTTGCGCTTGGCGTGCTGCTGCATGAAGCCGTCGAAGTCGTCGGTGCGCCAGAAGTCCGCCTCGAACGCGCTCGCGCGGCGGCGGATGCCGCTCATGCGCATGCTGAACGATACGATGATCATCCAGGTCCAGATACTGGCAGCGATCAGGCCGACCATGACGACCTGGACGACGATATCGGCATCGAGAAACAATTGAACGGGATCGAGCCGGTTAGGCGTCGCCGCCGCGAGTTGCGAAAGGATCATATGACCTCTTCTTCGGTGGGGAGGACAGTCTTGAAAGCTTCACGCCAGGCCGCCGGCTGGCGGCGCGGGCGCCCGTCGGGCGCGACGAAGCCGACTCTGAGTTCGGCTTCGGCAAGCAGTTCGTCGCCGCGCAGCGCGCGCTGGTGCATCCGGCAGCTTGCTGAGCGCATTTCGGTGCAGCGGGTTTCGATCACGACGTCGTCGTCAAGCCGCGCCGGCCGGAGATAGCGGATGGCCAGGTCGGCGACGGCATAGGCTCCCTCGCCCGCCTCCACCGCAGCGCGCTGATCGATATCGAGCAGGCGCAGCAGATCGGACCGGGCGCGCTCGAACCAGCGCAGATAGTTCGCATGATAGACGACACCCGAAAGATCGGTGTCCTCGTAATACGCCCGCACCGCATAGAGGTGGCGCGTGCCATCGATCAGGCCGCCGGGAGGTGTTGGGCGCGTGGGCATCGTGACGCGCCTTAGCTGATGCCGGACTCGCCAAGCAATCGAAACTGCCAATCGTGTCTATTTCGCGATCATCCGCCCGAGCGGCTCGCCGCCGAACAGATGGACATGGAGGTGCGGCACTTCCTGGCCGCCGTGCGCGCCGACGTTCGCCAGCAGGCGATATCCGGGCTCGACCAGCCCCTTCTCGCGCGCGATCCTCCCCACCGCCCGGACGAAACCCGCGATCTCTTCCGCGCTCGCCTGGGCGGAGAAGTCGTCCCAGCTCACATAGCGGCCCCTGGGGATCACCAGCGTATGCACCTTGGCCTGCGGATTGATATCTTCGAACGCGTAGGCCCATTCGTCCTCGTAGACCTTGGTCGAGGGAATCTCGCCGCGCAGGATCTTCGCGAAGATATTGTCGTCGTCGTACGGCTGCGTCGCGTCGATCGGCATCATTCGCTCCTTGAAGCCTTTTCATCCAGTCCCGATACGCCTTCCCGCCGGTCCAGCTCCGTCAGCACTTCCTCGAGCGGGATGTCCCTGGCCGAAAGCAGGACCATGAGGTGGAAGACCAGATCGGCCGCCTCGCCGACCAGTTCTTCGCGCTCTCCGGCCAATGCGGCGATCGCCGTCTCGACGGCCTCTTCGCCGACCTTGCGCGCCATCACCGGCAGCCCGCGGGCATGGAGCTGCGCAACGTAGCTCGCCTGCGGATCGGCCTTGCGTCGCTCGGCGATGATGGCTTCGAGGCGCGGGAGCGTATCCATGCGCCGTCTCATGCGGACGGCGCGCGGCCCGGTCAATCCTTGGAGTCGATCAGTCCTTGTCGGGAGCCTTGCGGCGCGCCGCCATTCGCCGTCCGATCACGAGGCCGGCGAGGCCGAGGCCGAACAGCGCGAGGTTCGACGGCTCGGGCAGCGGCGTTCCCGCCGCTTCAGCGGGAGCGGCAATGAAAAGGAGAAGGATCGGGAGCGCTCGCATGGTCCCGTTCCCATGGCCGAGTTTTCCTCGGGCGCAAGCCGCCCTTCGTCGCCGTCCCGGATTGGTACTTGCAGGCAGCGCCGAATTAACCCCGCGCCGGCAAGCCCGCCGCGCGCAAGGCGTCGTGCGCCTCGGCGATGGTGTGCACGCCGAAGTGGAAGATCGAGGCCGCCAGAACCGCGCTCGCATGTCCCTCGGTCACGCCGTCGACCAGATGCTGCAGCGTGCCGACGCCGCCGCTGGCGACCACCGGCACGGGCACGGCGTCGGCGATCGCGCGGGTCAGCGCGAGGTCGTAGCCGGTCTGGGTGCCGTCGCCGTCCATCGATGTCACGAGCAGCTCGCCCGCGCCGAGGTCCGCCAGCCGTACCGCGTGCGCGACCGCGTCGATCCCGGTCGCGCGGCGCCCGCCGTGGGTGAAGACCTCCCACTTCCCCTCGCCGACGCGCCGCGCGTCGACCGAGGCGACGCAGCACTGGCTGCCGAAGCGCGCCGCGATCTCCCCCACCACTTCGGGTCGCGCGACGGCGGCGCTGTTGACCGCGACTTTGTCCGCCCCCGCCAGCAGGAGCGCGCGCGCATCCTCCGCGGTGCGCACGCCGCCGCCGACGGTGAGAGGCATGAAGCACACCGCCGCGGTGCGCCGGACGATGTCGAGCAGCGTCCCGCGCCCTTCATGGCTGGCAGAAATGTCGAGGAAGCACAGCTCGTCCGCTCCGGCCGCGTCGTAGGCCTGCGCCTGCTCGACCGGGTCGCCGGCATCCTTGAGATCGACGAAGTTGACGCCCTTGACCACGCGGCCATCGGCCACGTCGAGACAGGGGATGACGCGGATGCGGACTGTCATGCCGAAAGCCCAGGCAGAGAGATTTCACGCGGAGACGCGGAGACGCGGAGGGTGTTTGTCTTGATACGCTCACAGAGGCGCAGAGGCACAGAGAAAGTTCGTAGCGGCGAAGCCGCAATAGTCGTTGCCGGACCGTGTTGCGTCGGCGCGATAAGGCCTGCGGCGCTGACGGACGTCCTCCGTGCCTCTGCGCGTCCGTGAGCGCCCAAACTCTCCGCGTCTCCGCGTCTCCGCGTGACCCAAATCATCACGCCCGCCCCGCCATCGCGATCGCCGTCGCGAGATCGAGTCGGCCGTCGTAGAGCGCGCGGCCGGTGATCACGCCCTCGATGCCCTCATGCGCGTGGAGCGCGAGGAGGTGGATGTCGTCGAGCCCCTTCACTCCGCCGCTGGCGATGACCGGGATGTCGACCCGGCGCGCAAGGTCGACCGTCGCGTCGATGTTGCAGCCCTTGAGTAGCCCGTCGCGCCCGATGTCGGTGAACAGCACGCTGGCGACGCCCGCGTCCTCGAACCGGCGCGCGAGATCGGCCACCGGCACGTCGGACACTTCGGCCCAGCCCTCGGTTGCGACCATGCCGTCCTTCGCATCGACCGCGACGACAATCCCGCCCTCGAACTCGCGCGCCATGTCCCTGACGAACTGCGGGTCCTTGAGCGCCGCGGTGCCCATCACGATCCGGGCGACGCCGAGATCGAACCAGCCTTCCACCGCCTCCCGCGTGCGGATCCCGCCGCCAAGCTGGACGTAGCCGGGAAACGCGGCGACGATCGCCTCGACCGCCTCGCGGTTCTCCGCCTTGCCAGCGAACGAGCCGTCGAGGTCGACGACGTGCAGATGCTCCGCCCCGGCCTCCGCGAACAGCAGTGCCTGCGCCGCCGGATCATCGCCATAGACGGTGGCGCGCGCCATGTCGCCTTCGGCCAAGCGCACGACCTGGCCGCCCTTGAGGTCGATTGCGGGGAAGACGATCATGGGCGCCACTCCAGAAAGCGCGCAAGCAGCGCGAGACCGTAGGCCTGGCTCTTCTCGGGATGGAACTGCACGCCCAGCACGTTGTCGCGCGCAACCGCGGCGACGAGCCCGCCACCGTGATCGGTCATCGCAGCAATCTGGGCCGGGTTCTCCGCCGCAAAGTGGAAGGAGTGGAGGAAATAGGCCTCGCCCTCCTTTAGCACCGGGCCGGCATGGGCGGTGAGCGCGACGTCGTTCCAGCCCATGTGCGGCACCTTGATCGCCGGGTCGGTCTGCTCAATCGCGCGCACTTCGCCCGCGATCCAGCCGAGGCCCGGCGTCGTGCCGTGTTCCAGCCCGCGGTCGGCCAGCAGTTGCATGCCGACGCAGACTCCGAGGAACGGGGCGCCGCCGACCTCGACCCGCTCTTCCATCGCCTCGACGAGCCCCGGGATCGCGCGCAGCCCTTGCGCACAGGCGCGGAACGAGCCGACGCCGGGGAGGACGATCCGGTCCGCCGTGCGCACCGTGTCGGGATCGGCGGTTACGTCCACCGAGGCGCCGACCGTGCGAAGCGCGTTTTCGACCGAGTGGAGATTGCCGGCGCCGTAGTCGATCAGCGCGGTCCTCTCAGCCACCGAGCATGCCCTTCGTGCTCGGCACGGTGCCGCCCTTGCGCGGATCGATCTCGACCGCCTGGCGCATGGCGCGGGCGAAGCCCTTGTAGATCGCTTCGCAGATGTGGTGATTGTTGCTGCCGTAGAGCAGCTCGACATGGAGCGTGATCCCGGCGGCCTGCGCGACCGAATGGAACCAGTGCTCGATCAATTCGGTGTCCCATTCGCCGAGCCGCATCTGGGAGAACCCCGCGCGCCACACAAGATAGGGCCGGCCCGAGATGTCTAGCGCAACGCGCGCCAGCGTCTCGTCCATCGGCGAGTAGGCCTGTCCGTAGCGGCCGACCCCGCCCTTGTCGCCGAGCGCTTGACCGAGCGCCTGGCCGAGCGCGATCGCGCTGTCCTCGGTCGTGTGGTGCTGGTCGACGTGCAGGTCGCCTTCGACCTTCATGGTCACGTCGATCAGCGAATGGCGGGAGAACTGCTCGACCATATGGTCGAGAAATCCGATCCCGGTCGACACCGCATAAGTGCCGGTCCCGTCGAGGTTGACCTCGACTTCGATCGCGGTTTCCGCGGTCTTTCGCTCGATCCTGCCGGTGCGCATAAGCGCGGCGCTATACGCAAGGCTGGGCAAGGCGCAAGCATTGGCGCTTGACCGGCGCGCGAAGCGGCTTCACCAAGCGGGCATATGAGCGACGATACGCCCGATAGCCTGATCCCCTACGACGAGATCGTGCAGGAAGCGCTGCGCGCCGTGGTCGGCCGCGTGCTCGGCGAGATAGAGACGACGGGCGAGCTCCCCGGCAACCATCATTTCTACATCACCTTCAAGACCCACGCGCCGGACGTTTCGATTCCGTCGCATCTGCGCGAGCGTTTTCCGGACGAGATGACGATCGTGCTCCAGAACAAGTTCTGGGACCTGAAAGTCGGCGAGGACGGCTTCAGCGTGGGCCTCAGCTTCAACCAGGTGCCGGCCAAGCTCGACATCCCCTTCTCCGCGATCACCGCCTTCGTCGATCCTGCGGTCGATTTCGGACTGCAGTTCCAGGCCAGCGTCGCCGACATGGCGCCCGAGGCGCACGACGATGCCGAAAACGACGCGCCGGAACGCGGCGATCTTCCGCCCGTTACCGATAGCGAAGACGGCTCCAACGTCGTCACGGTCGATTTCGGCCGCAAGAAGTAGTCCGGCTGGCTCCGCCCCGCCGGAAAACGAGGGCGAATGATGGCAAAACCGAAGGGCAAGGCCGGGACCGGGGCATCCGCCAGAATCGCGGGCGCGGTCGACAAGGCGGGCGACAAGCTCGCCCCCGACGATCGCGACGTTGCCGGCCCCAGCCCCGATCCGGCGACGAACCTCCTGATCCACGACATCCTGCTGCGCAGCGGAGGACGCATCCTGCGCCTCGGGCTCGAGAAGGGACTGTTGCGCAATCGCTACGGCAAGTCCGCCGCCCGGGAGATCGTGGAGAACCGCTCCATGGTGCAGACCCTTGCCTCCTACGCCGTTGCCCGCGTCGCGACGCGGTCGGTCCCCGGGGCGATCGTCGTCGGCGGCGGCATAGTGGCGAAGGCCCTGCTCGACCGGCGCCGTTCGCGCAGGGCGGCAGAGCGGGCAGGTGATCGGAAGCTGCGCAAGCGCGCGGAGCAGGAATAACACGCCTTCTGCCGCGTCTGCGGGGCTTGATTTCGCGCGCTTGCTCGGCGCATGAGCGCGCATGGCCGACCAGGACACTCTTCACCGCCGCGGACTGATGTTCATTCTCTCCTCGCCCTCGGGCGCGGGCAAGACGACGATCTCGCGCATGCTGCTCGAGGCCGATGACGAGATCCGCCTCTCGGTCTCCGTCACCACCCGGCCGAAGCGCCCGGGCGAGATCGACGGCGTGCATTACCATTTCGTCGACGACGCCGCGTTCGACCGGATGATCGAGGAGGACGACTTCTACGAGTGGGCTCCGGTCTTCGGCTATCGGTACGGCACGCCCAAGGGCCACATCCGCGCCGGACTGAAGGAAGGGCAGGACTTCCTGTTCGACATCGACTGGCAGGGCACGCAGCAGCTCTACCAGAAGGACGAACAGGACGTGGTGCGCGTGTTCATCCTGCCCCCCAGCCTCGACGAGCTGCACCGCCGGCTGAAGGACCGCGGGACCGACAGCAAGGACGTGATCGACGGCCGCATGGAACGGGCCCGCGCCGAGATCAGCCACTGGGACGGCTACGACTACGTCGTCGTCAACGACGATGTGCAGGTCTGCTTCGAGAAAGTCCGCTCCATCCTCCACGCCGAACGCATGAAACGCGCGCGCCAGACCGGCCTGATCGGCTTCGTCAGAGAACTGATGAGCTAAGCGCGAACGTGCTCCTCCCCAACGACTTGCGTTGGGGAGGTGGCATCCGATGCGCCAGCATCGGATGACGGAGGGGCCGTCCTGATCCCCTCCCATCGCAAGATAATGGGGAGGACCGCTAGGCGGGCTCGGCGAAGTGCGTTGGCAGGTGCGCGTTGACGATCCCGCCGTCGACGGTCAGCGTCTCGCCGATCGTGTAGTCGCCCGCCCGGCTCGCGAGATAGACGGCGGTGCCGCCCATGTCGAACTTGTCGCCCACCCGCTTGCTGGGAATGCCGGCGGCCGACTTCTCCTCCTGGTCGCGCGCGGCGCGGTTCATGCTGGAGGGGAAGGCGCCGGGCGCCAGACTGGTGACGTAGATGTGGTCCTTCACCAGCCGCGCGGCCATGCGGCGCGTAAGATGGATCAGCGCCGCCTTCGACGCTTGGTAGGAATAGGTCTCCCATGGGTTCACGCGCTGGCCGTCGACCGAGGTGATGTTGATCACCTTGGCCGGACGCTCGGCGCTGGCCGCTGCAACCAGCAGCTTGTGCAGCTTCTGCGTCAGGAAGAACGGCGTCTTGACGTTGAGGTCCATGACCTTGTCCCAGCCGCTTTCCGGGAAATCGGCATAGTCCGCGCCCCATGCCGCGCCGGCGTTGTTGACCAGGATGTCGAGCCGGCTCTCGCGGGCTGAGATCTCCTCGACCAGCGCCTCGATCCCCTCCATCGTCGAGATGTCGCCCTGGATGCCGACGACTTTGTCGCCCAGTTCCTCGCAGGTCGCCTCGATCTCGTGGGCCTTGCGCGCGGTGATGTAGACCCGCTCGATCCCGGCGGCGAGAAAGCCTTCGACGATCATCCGCCCGATCCCGCGGCTGCCGCCGGTGACGAGCGCGATCCGGCCTTCGAGGCTGAAGAGGTCGTTGAGGGTCATTTACATCTCCTTATCCCCCCTCCCGCCTGCGGGAGGGGTTGGGGGTGGGCATGGGCCCGGACGGGCCCACCCCGTTGCGACTAGCCAGCAAGCTGGCAAGTCTCGCTCCCCTCCCGCAAGCGGGATGGGTCAAGCATCAATACCCGCTCATCTCCGCCACGCGGCCGGCGTGGTAGTAGACGTCGCCCATGAACTCCGCGAGCGCGCGGTCGCGCTTCATGTAGAGGCCGATGTCGTATTCGTCGGTCATGCCGATGCCGCCGTGCATCTGCACCCCTTCCTTGACCGCAAGGCCCGCGGCCTTGCCGACCTTGGCCTTGGCGACCGAAGCCATCAGGTCCGCTTTCTCGCTTCCGGCATCGAGCAATTGCTGCGCCTTGATCGTGACGGCGCGGGCGATCTCGACTTCGGAATAGAGATGCGCCGCGCGGTGCTGGAGCGCCTGGAACTCGCCGATCAGCTTGCCGAACTGCTTGCGCTGCTTGAGGTAGTCGACGGTCATGTCCATCGCCCCGCGCGCGACGCCCACGCCTTCGGCCGCCGCGCCGACGCGGCCGGCCATCAGGACCTTGTTGAGGATCTCGCGCCCGCCGTCGACTTCGCCGATCACGGCGTCGCCGTCGAGCTCGACGTTGTCGAACGTGGTGTGCGTCGCCATCGAACTGTCGACCAGGCGCACGGCATCGTGGCTCATGCCCGCCACGTCCTTCGGCACCGCAAACAGCGTGATCCCTTCCGCGTCGTCGTCCGCGCCCGAGGTGCGCGCGGCGACCACGATCATGTCCGCGCTGCCGCCGTAGACGACGAAGTCCTTGCGGCCCGACAGGCGGAAGCCGTTGCCCGACTTCTCGGCCCGGGTCCGGATCCGCTCGGGCCGGTGCTTGGCGCCCTCGTCGATCGCGACCGCGAACACGCTCTCGCCCGAGACGAGCCCCGGCATCCAGCGCCCGCGCAGGTCGTCGCTGCCGTGCTGGAGCGCGGTGCCGGCGAGCACGGCGCTGGTTAGGAACGGCGACGGCGTAAGGTTGCGGCCGATCTCCTCGAGCACGATCCCCGCCTCGACATGGCCCATGCCGAGCCCGCCGTCGTCCTCGCCCACGAGGATGCCGGTGAATCCCATCTCGGCGAACTGCTTCCACAGTGCATGGCCGAAGCCGTCCTTGCAGTCGCGGTCGCGCCAGTGGCGGAGCTGCTTCGCGATCGCGCCTTCCTCGGCCATGAACTGGCCGACAGTGTCGGAAAGCATCGTCTGATCGTCGGTGTGGTAGAGTGGCATTCTAACTCCCTCTCCCCATCAGGGGAGAGGGCCGGGGAGAGGGGAACTCCCCCCGGCCCTCAATAATGACAATTCCTATGGAGGCGCGACGCCCCCTCTCCCAACCCTCTCCCCTGAAGGGGAGAGGGCTTTTACGCCCCCGGCAGCTCCAGGATGCGCTTGGAAATGACGTTGAGCATCACCTCGCTGGTGCCGCCCTCGATCGAATTCGCCTTGGTCCGCAGCCAGCTCCGCGCGGGCTTGCCGCCATCGGTCTCCTCGCTCTCCCACTCGAGCACGGCGGAGCCGCCCGCGGCCATGATCAGTTCGTGGCGGCGTTTGTTCAGCTCGGTTCCGGCGTACTTCATCATGTTCGGCTGCGCGGGGTGCGCCTTGCCGACCTTGACCTCGTCGAGGAACTTCTCGCCCATCGCGGAGAAAGCGAGCGCATCGACGTCGAACATCGCCAGTTCGGCGCGCAGGACCGGATCGAGCTCGCCGGTCTGGCGCTTGAGCATGGCACCGATGCCCGCGCCGCGCTCCGAGCTGTCCGCACCCGAGATCATCTCCCGCTCGTGGCCGAGCAAGTACTTGGCGACGTCCCACCCGCGGTTGATCTCGCCCACGTACTGGTCCTTGGGCACCTTCACGTCGTCGAAGAAGGTCTCGCAGAACGGGCTGTTGCCGCTGATCAGCAGGATCGGCTTGGTCGAGACGCCCGGCGTCTCCATGTCGAACAGCATGAAGGTGATGCCGCGGTACTTGTCGTTCTTGTCGGTGCGGACGAGGCAGAAGATCCAGTCGGCCTTGTCGGCGTAGGAGGTCCAGATCTTCTGGCCGTTGACGACCCAGTGATCGCCCTTGTCCTCGCCGAAGGTCTGCAGCGAGACGAGGTCCGAGCCCGATCCCGGCTCCGAATAGCCCTGACACCAGCGGATTTCGCCGCGGGCGATCTCGTTGAGATACTTCTTCTTCTGCTCCTCGGTACCGAAGTGGAGCAGGGCCGGGCCGAGCATCCAGATGCCGAAGCTGGAGAGCGGCGGGCGCGCGCCGATCCGCGCCATTTCCTCGCGCAGGACCTTGGCTTCCGCCGGCGAGAGGCCGGCACCGCCGTATTCCTTCGGCCAGGCGGGGACGGTGTAGCCCTTGTCGCGGCATGCCTCGAACCAGGCCTTCTGCGCGTCGTTCTTGAAGGTTGCCTTGCGGCCGCCCCAGTACACATCCTGGTCGTCGCGCACGGGCTCGCGCATTTCGGGCGGGCAGTTGGCCTCCAGCCAGGCGCGCGTTTCCGCGCGAAACGTATCGAGATCGGACATCGAAACAGGGCTCCTCTCGGGAAGGTTCGTGACGGCCTGGGAACGCCGCCGGTTTACGTGCAGGTTAAGGTGATTCGGGCCGCCACGGCAAGCGCGAACGTGCTGTTCGGCCATGCCGTAACGTCATCACGAGCGCGTTGACGCGGCTTTACGTTCCCGTAAGCTGCGCGCGAATTTCCGGGAGGAGAGGCCCGCATGCGAATCTCTGGCAGAACGGCGTCCGCGAATGGCTCCGCGTATCACGTTCCCGCGGCGCGCCCCTTCGCCCGCGCGCCCACAGGCCGCCGATGACAGCGCCTGCCCACACGGGTCCGCTGCCCCTGCGGATCAAGCTGGCCAACGGATTCGGGTCGATCGCCTTCGGGGTGAAGGACAACGGTTTTTCGGTCTTCCTGCTCACCTTCTACAATCTCGTGCTGGGGATGGAGGCGTGGCTGGTCAGCCTCGCGCTGGTGATCGCGCTGGTCGTCGACGCTTTCATCGACCCGCTGCTCGGCAACCTGTCGGACCGGACTTATACTCGCTGGGGCCGGCGCCTGCCGTGGCTCTATCTCGCGCCGATCCCGCTCGGGATTGCGTGGTACGTCCTGTGGTCGCCGCCGGTCGACGGGCCGCCCAGCTTCGCCCTGCTGCTCGGCATGGCGATCCTGATCCGGCTGCTTCTCTCGGCCTGCGAAGTGCCGTCAGTGGCGCTGGTGCCCGAGCTGACGCGCGATTACGACGAGCGCACGACGCTGTTCCGCTATCGCTATCTGTTCGGCTGGACCGGCGGACTGGGGCTGCTCTTCCTGACCTACAGCGTCTTCCTGCGCGACGGCTTGCTCGACCGCGAAGGGTACGTGACCTACGGCTTGGTGGGGGCGATCGCGATCGTCGCGACTTCGCTGATCTCCGCACTCGGGCAACACAGCTTCGTCGCGCGCTATCCCGAGACCAAGCCGCCGCCGTTCAGCCTGAAAGTCGCCTTCGCCGAAATCATCGAATCGTTCTCCGAACGGGCGTTCCAGATCTTCGCCCTCGGCGCGGTGGCGGCCTACATCAGTCAGGGCATGACCTTCGCCCTCTCGAACTACCTGTTCTACTTCGTGTGGGAGTTCACCGAGAGCGCGCTGGCGATCTATCCCTTCATACTGCTCGCCAGTGTAGTCGTCGCGTTCCTCCTGCTCGGCACGCTGCACAAGCGGTTCGGCAAGATCCGGGTGGCGTCGGTCACGACCGTGCTGGCGATGATCTTCTGGCTCATCCCCTATGGCCTGCGCCTGGCTGGCCTGTGGCCGGAGGTCGGCAGCACGGCTTCGACGGCGCTGCTCTTCGCCTTCGTCCTGGTGAGCAACAGCCTCAGCGTCATGGTGCTTATCTCCGCGTCCTCGATGGTGGCCGAGATCGTCGAGGCGTTTCAGGAGCGAACCGGGCGGCGCGCAGAAGCGGCGTTCTATTCCGGCAACTGGTTCGTCCAGAAATGCGCCACCGGCGCGGGTATCCTGCTGGCGGGCCTGGTCATCTCGATCTCCGGCCTGCCGACCGATGCGACGCCGGGAGCCGTGGCCGTGCCGATCATCGACAGCGTGATCGTACAATACTGCATCATGATCGCACTGCTGGGCACATTCTCCGCCTGGTGGCTGGCGCGGTTCCCGATCGACCGGGCCGACCACGAAGCACGCCTGGCCACGCTGGACGCCGCGGCCCGCGGCGACATCGACGCGAGCGGCACGGCCCCCTGACAGATTGCGGCTTGGCGGGGCCATGCGGCTCTGCCAGTTTCGCCGTGAAACGGAATCGAGACACGAAAGAGGATTGAGCGGACCATGAACTTCGAACCCACCGAACGGCAGCAGTACTGGCGCGACCGCGTACGCGACTTCATCGAAGCCAACGTGCGCCCGAATGTCGACACTTATGCCGAGCAGGATGCGGAAGGCGACCGCTGGAAAGTCATCCCGATCGTCGAGGACATGAAGGCCAAGGCCAAGGCGCAGGGCATCTGGAACCTGTTCATGCCGCCGCAGGGCCAACTCAACCACGTCGACGACACGTTCGAATTCGACGGACCGGGCCTGACCAATCTCGAATACGCGCTCTGCGCCGAGGAAATGGGCCGCATCGGGTGGGCGAGCGAGGTCTTCAACTGCTCCGCGCCGGACACGGGGAACATGGAAGTGTTCCACCGCTACGGCACGCGCGAGCAGAAGGAACAATGGCTGAAGCCGCTGATGGAGGGCGAGATCCGCTCCGCCTTCCTGATGACCGAGCCGCGCGTCGCCAGCTCGGATGCGACCAATATCGAGACGCGCATCGAGCGCGACGGCGATCACTACGTCATCAACGGCCGCAAGTGGTGGTCGTCGGGCGCGGGCGACCCGCGGTGCAAGATCGCGATCGTCATGGGCAAGACCGATTTCGGCGCCCAGCGACACCAGCAGCAGTCGATGATCGTCATGCCGCTCGACGCCGAGGGCGTTACGATCGAGCGCCACCTGCCCGTCTTCGGCTACGACGACGCCCCGCACGGCCACATGGAGATCGCGCTCAAGGACGTGCGCGTCCCGGCCGAGAACCTGTTGCTCGGCGAAGGGCGCGGGTTCGAGATCGCGCAAGGCCGCCTTGGCCCGGGCCGCATCCACCACTGCATGCGCACGATCGGCATCGCCGAGGAAGCGCTGGCGAAGATGTGCCGACGGCTGCAGGAGCGCGAGGCGTTCGGCAAGCCGATCTACAAGCATTCGGTGTGGGAGGAACGCATCGCCCGCGCCCGCATCGACATCGACATGACCCGCCTGCTCTGCCTCAAGGCGGCGGACATGATGGACAAGGTGGGCAACAAGTCCGCCAAGCAGGAAATCGCCATGATCAAGGTCCAGGCGCCGAACATGGCGCTGAAGATCATCGACGATGCCATCCAGGCGCACGGCGGCGGCGGCGTGTCGGAAGACTTCGGCCTCGCCAAAGCCTACGCGCACCAGCGCACCCTCCGCCTCGCCGATGGGCCGGACGAAGTCCATGCCCGCTCGATCGCGCGGATGGAGTTCGCCAAGCACGCGCCGCAGCCGGGCAGCGACACGATGAGCTCGGGCGATATCGGGGCGACCCGCTGACAATCTCTCCCCTCCCGCTTGCGGGAGGGGGCGGGGGTGGGCATGGGCCGAAAGGCCCACCCCGCTGCGACTAGAACTTGCGGGGCAAGCCCAAGTCTCGCTGCCCCTCCCGCAAGCGGGAAGGGATGAAAGGGAATTATGGCCAAGGCAGCAATCCTCGAACAACCCGGAAACGGCCTCGTCATCGGCGAGATCGAATTGGCCGATCCCCTTCCGCACGAAGTCCTGATCGACACCAAGGCCTGCGGCCTGTGCCATTCGGACCTCCACTTCATCGACGGTGCCTATCCGCATCCGCTGCCCTGCGTTCCGGGGCATGAGGCGGCCGGCGTGGTGCGCGCGGTCGGAAGCGAGGTCAGGACGGTGAAGCCGGGCGATCACGTCGTCACCTGCCTCTCCGCCTTCTGCGGGCACTGCGAGTTCTGCGTCACCGGCCGCATGGCCCTGTGCCTCGGCGGCGACACGCGGCGCGCGCCGACCGATACGCCGCGTATCACGCGCGCCGACGGTTTGGGCACGGTCAACCAGATGCTCAACCTCTCGGCCTTCAGCGAGCAGATGCTGATCCACGAGCACGCCTGCGTTGCGATCGACAAGGACATGCCGCTCGATCGTGCGGCGGTGATCGGCTGCGCGGTGACGACCGGAGCGGGCGCGGTCTTCAACGCCTGCAAGGTCGTGCCGGGCGAGACGGTGGCGGTGATCGGCTGCGGCGGCGTGGGCCTCGCAACGGTCAACGCCGCGCGGATCGCCGGCGCGGGCCGGGTGATCGCGGTCGATCCCCTGCCCGAGAAACGCGAACTCGCCAAAGTGCTCGGGGCGACCCATACCGTCGATGCGCTGGCCGACAACGCGGTGGAAGAGATCGTGCGCATTTCGAATGGCGGCGTCGATCACGCGATCGAGGCGGTCGGGCGCCAGGCGAGCGCCGACCTCGCGGTCAAGGTCCTGCGCCGCGGAGGCACGGCGACGATCCTTGGCATGATGCCGCTCGACTGCAAGGTCGGGCTCGGCGCGATGGACCTGCTCTCGGGCAAGAAGCTGCAGGGCGCGATCATGGGGATGAACCACTTCCCGGTCGACCTGCCGCGGCTCGTCGATTTCTACATGCGCGGCCTGCTCGATCTCGACACGATCATCGCCGAGCGCATCCCGCTCGAGGCGATCAACGAAGGCTTCGACAAGATGCGCGCCGGCCACAGCGCACGCAGCGTGGTGGTGTTCGACTGACAACCGCACACCATTGCGAGCCCCAGCGAAGGCTGGGGCCTCAGGCCGCTGGCGCTTCGCCAGATTGAAGGAGGTCCCAGCCTTCGCTGGGACACGGATCAGGGCAAAAATGAGCGAAATCGACTACGAGAAGGAAATGGTCGGCACTGTCGAAGTGCCCGAGCGTGACAAGCTCGACGAAGCGGCGCTGACGGCCTGGATGGCGGCCAACGTCGAGGGCTTCGAAGGGCCCTTGACGCTCGCCAAGTTCAAGGGCGGTCAGTCGAACCCGACCTACCGCGTCGACACGCCGCGCGCGTCCTACGTCCTCCGGCGCCAGCCGTTCGGCAAGCTGCTGCCGAGCGCCCACGCGGTCGATCGTGAATACCGCGTGATGGCCGCGCTCCACCCGACCGGCTTTCCCGTTCCCCGGCCCTACGGCCTGTGCGAGGATCCCGAGGTGATCAGGTCGAAGTTCTTCGTCATGAGCCTCGCCGACGGCCGATCCCTGTGGAACGGCGCGCTGCCGAACAATACGCCCGGCGAGCGCCGCGAGATCTATCACGCGATGATCGACACGATGGCGGACCTCCACCTGAAGGACCCCGACGCCATCGGCCTGTCCGATTTCGGCAAGCCGACCGATTACTGCGCGCGCCAGATCGCGCGCTGGACCAAGCAGTATCGCCTCTCCGAAACCGAGACGATCCCGGAGATGGACCGGCTAATCGAATGGTTGCCCGAGACGATCCCGCCGCAACACGAATCGAGCGTCGTCCACGGCGATTACCGGCTCGACAACATGATCTTCGCGGCTGACGAGAATCGCGTGATCGCGGTGCTCGACTGGGAACTGTCCACACTCGGCGACCCGGTCGCCGACTTCGCCTATCTCATGCTCAACTGGTACAACCCGACCGACGGGCGCGCGGGGCTGCTGGGGCTCGATCTGGAGGCGCTCGGCATCCCGACGGTGCACGAGGCGGTGGAGCGCTATGTCGCGCGCACCGGCTATCCGGTGCCGCCGATGGACTGGTACTTCGCCTACAACCTGTTCCGCCTCGCGGGCATCATGCAGGGCATCAAGAAGCGCGTGATCGACGGCACCGCCTCCTCCGCCCATGCCAAGCAGATGTCGGAGCGCGTGAAGCCGCTGGTCGAGCGGGCCTATCAGTTCGCACAAGCCGCGGGACTACAAAGCTAGCCGAGCCCCTGCGAAGGCAGGGGCCTCAGGCCGCTGGCGCTCCGCCCGATAGCCTGAGGTCCCCGCCTCCGCGGGGACTCGCGCTTTTGCTTGCTTGCCCCCACCTCCGCCCACCGCTAGCAGCCGGGCGCCTTTATCAAACGACCGGAGCGCCGCATGTCAGCCGAACTCGAAACCGCCATCGAAGCCGCTTGGGAGAACCGCGCCGACGTCGGCCCGCACTCCACGGACATTCGCGAGCAGGTCGAGACGGCGATCGAGCTGATCGACAGCGGCCAGGCCCGCGTCGCCGAGCCGGACGGCCAGGGAGGCTGGAAAGTCAACCAGTGGCTCAAGAAGGCCGTGCTGCTCTCCTTCCGCCTGCGCGACAATGCCGTGATCGAGGGCGCGGTCGGCGCCCCCGCCTACGACAAGGTGCCGAGCAAGTTCGCCGGGTGGGACGACGCGCGCTTCGCCGCCGCCGGCTTCCGCGTCGTGCCCGGCGCGATCGTGCGGCGCGGCAGCCATATCGGCAGGGGCGTGGTGCTGATGCCCAGCTTCGTCAACATCGGCGCGCATGTCGGCGACGGCACGATGATCGACACCTGGGCCTCGGTCGGCAGCTGCGCGCAAGTGGGCAGGAACTGCCACATCTCCGCCGGCGCCGGGATCGGCGGCGTGCTCGAGCCGCTGCAGGCCAACCCGACGATCATCGGCGACAACTGCTTCATCGGCGCACGTTCCGAAATCGTCGAAGGCGTGATCGTCGGCGAAGGCAGCGTGGTCGCGATGGGCGTGTTCATCACCCAGTCGACCAAGATCGTCGACCGCGCGACCGGCACAATCACGCGCGGCGAGATCCCGCCCTACTCGGTGGTCGTGCCCGGCACGCTCCCCGATCCGCACGGCGGCCCCTCGCTCGCCTGCGCGGTGATCGTGAAGACCGTCGACGCGCAGACGCGCGAAAAGACCGGAATCAACGAGCTTCTGCGCGACTGAGCCGTCCCGCCCCGACAGGAACATTGGCGCTCGCCAGACGTAGTTTCTTCCGAACCACAACGGGTCGGGCAACAGTCTGCGGGAGCGAGAGCAATGGAACGTCGGGGCGACGAAGTTCACATGAACGAAACCGAGGCGAGCGGCGCCTCCAAGGAAGGCGTGGTGCGCTGGGTGCTGATCGTCGGCACGTTCCTCGCAATCGCCTTCCTGACCATCATCTGGGTCACAGGGGCGCTGACGCAAGGTGAAGACGAGAGCCAGGCCACTGTGGAAGGCCGGATCGAGGCGAGGCAGCCCGATACGGGAACCGACAGCATCGTCGACGACCGGGTGGACGAACTCGACGCGCCCGAAGAAGGCGACAGCCCGGCAGATGAACCGGGCCGGGTCGGAACCTGATCCGTCCCCGGCCATAGGCAGCAAGGAGCCGCAAGATGCCCGCCAAATCGAAAGCACAGCAGAAAGCCGCCGGCGCCGCGCTCTCCGCCAAGCGCGGAGACACCAAGGTTTCCGAGCTCAAGGGCGCATCGAAAGGCATGTACGATTCGATGAGCGAGAGCGAGCTTGAGGAACTGGCGGATACCGATCGCGAGGACCTGCCCGACAAGAAGTCCGACGACTGAGCGAAGCCACTCCGTCATCCCAGCGAAAGCTGGGATCGGGTGCCGCAATGTCGGACCTGGAGGAGAGCGATCCCAGCCCTCGCTGGGATGACGTTATGATGTCGAGGTCAGTGTCCGCGCTCCACTAATCTGCGTCCTCAGCCAACCGGCGTTTCGATAGGCAGCCGGTCGGCCTGCGCCGCGGCCACCGCCTCGGCATCGCGCATCACCCGCAGCACGTTGCGCATCGAGATCTTCTCCAGATCCTCCTGGCTATAGCCGCGCCGGGCGAGTTCGACGAACAGCGCGGGATAGCCGGAGACGTCCTCCATCCCGACCGGGCCCGTATCCATCCCGTCATAGTCGCCGCCGATCCCGATGTGATCGATCCCCGCGACCTTGCGGATGTGGTCGATATGATCGGCCATGTCGGAAATCGTCGCCTTCGGCTCGGGGTTGGCGCGCTCCCATTCGGCAAGCGCCGCCTCGGCCTTGTCGGGCTGCCCCTGCCACAGCGTCGAGAGGCGCGCCTCCTCCGCCTGCCGCCGGGCGTACCACTGGCGCGCGTCTTCGCTGACATAGCCGGGCAGCGCGACCACCATGACCACGCCGCCGTTCTCGGCCATCCGCCGGAGCACGCTGTCGGGCACGTTGCGCGCATGGCCGTTGATCGCCCGCGCGCCCGAATGGCTGAAGATCACCGGCGCGACCGAGACATCGAGCGCGTCCTGCATCGTCTGCTCGCTGACATGGCTGAGATCGACCAGCATCCCGAGCCGGTTCATCTCGCGCACCACGTTGCGGCCGAAATCGGTGAGGCCGCCATGCTCCGGCGCATCGGTCGCGGAATCGGCCCACGACAGGTTCCGCGAATGCGTCAGCGTCATGTAGCGCGCGCCGAGCGCGTACATCTGGCGCAGCACGGCGAGGCTCGATCCGATCGAGTACCCGCCCTCCATGCCGAGCAGCGAGGCGATCTTGCCTCCGGCGACCGCCGCCTCGACATCGTCGGCGGTCAGCGCCAGCGCGAGATCGCCGGGATAGCGGTCGACCAGCCGCCTGGTAACATCGATCTGCTCGATCGTCGCCTGGACCGCCTCGGGCTCCTCGAGCGCGGCGGAGACGTAGACCGACCAGAACTGCGCCCCGACCTTGCCCTCGCGCAGCCGGTTGAGGTCGGTGTGCATGGTGCGCTGCTCGGCGTGCTCGGGGCCGGTATCGGTCGTGTCGACGAAGTCGAAGTCGCCGATCACGTTCCCCCAGCGCCCGCGGAGCTGGATCGGCACGTCGTTATGCCCGTCGAACACCGGCGCCGCCTCGAGCGCGGCCTCCGCCACCGCCTCGGGTGACTGCGCGGAAAGGCTCGATGCCGCCAGCAGCGCAGCGGCGGACAGCAGACAGGCAACCCTCATTTCGACCCCCTGAGTTTCTCGGCGAGCGCCATCGCGGCCGCCGGGGCGCGTTCCTTCGCGCCGTTGATCATGAAAGCGAATACGTCCCCGCCCGCCTCGCGCGCCGCAGGTTCGCCTGCGTAGGGCAGATCCTGCGGCGCCTGTCCGTCGGCCCACGCCAGGCACATGGCCGCTATCCGGTCGAGGCCCTCGTCGTCGTAGCCGGTCGGGCATTCGGAGCGCATCTTCTGGCACCGCAGATAGGCGAAGTCGGCCGTGCGGTCGGCGATCTCGGCCCGGCCCTCGTCCTCCGACCAGACGATCGCGACCGAAGCGGCGCGCGCGAGGTCTACGAACTCCGCGCAGGCGAAGCTCTCGTGCCCTACCTCGATCGCGTGCCGCAGCCGCACGCCTTCGTGCTCGGCGGGCAGAAGGGCGAGGAAAGCGCGTATCTCGTCGGGATCGAAGCGCTTGGTCTTGGCCAGTTGCCAAAGCAGCGGGCCGAGCTTGTCGCCGAGCTCGACGAGTCCCTGCCCGACGAACTTGGCGACGGACTCGCCCGCTTCCGACAAGTCCCGGCGATTGGTGACGAAGCGCGAGCCCTTCAGGGTGAAGACGAAGCCCTCGGGCGTCTCGTCACGCCATCTGGCGAAGCTCTCCGGCTTCTGCAGGCGGTAGAACGTGCCGTTGATCTCGATCGCCCCGATATGCTGCGAGGCGTAGGCAAGCTCGTCGGCCTGGCGCAGCCCTTCGGGATAGAAGGTTCCCCCGCGCCAATCGGGATAAGTCCAGCCGCCGATTCCAGTGCGGATCGTCATTCCATTCCTCATGCCATGACGAACGGGTTCGGCCAATCCGCCGGCGGAAAGCTGTGTGCCGGCGGCGCGGCGGACCAGCCGCTGCACCGCCGGCGAAGCAGGATCAGCTGAGGTGCTTGGAAACCGCAGCCGTCATCTTGAACATCGAGATCTGATCCTTTCCGATCACCGCGCCGAGCTTGGCATCGGGATTGATCATCCGCTTGTCCTTGGAATCCTGAAGACCGTTGGCCTTGATGTAGTCCCACACCTTCGAGGTGACCTGAGCGCGGGTCATCGGCCCCTTGCCCACGACATTCTCGAGATCCGATGAGAGGTTCACCGGCTTCTGCAGTGCATTGTTCTTGCCAGCCATCTTAGGTCCTTTCCTGTTCTTGGCTTGTTGCACGTTACACGAAATCGTCGTCCCAGGGCCCGCCCCCGGCATCCTCGGCCTGGCGCTTGTACCTGCCTGTCAGAACGGCCGCACCGATCACATGGCCCTCCATCGCCGCGACCAGTTCGTCCCGCCCGGCGCCGGGCATGAGCGTGAGCGGCAGGTCGAGCGCGAAGAGCTGAAATACGTAACGGTGCGCGCCGTCCTCGCGCGGCGGCTCCGGCAGAAGCCACTCGGAATTGCGGTGGGCGTTCTTGCCCACACGTGGCGGCACCTCGCCCTCGAGCAGCTTGCCGCGCTGGCCTGCGATGCCCCAGACCAGCCAGTGGCACGGCGCCTCGGCTCCCGCCGCGTCGGCATCCTCGACCACCAGCGCGAGTTCCATCGTGCCCGGCGGCGGCGCCGTCCATTCGAGCGGCGGTGCGACGGCGTCTTCCTCGTCGGCGGTGAAGGAGGGGTCGAGCTCGCCCCCGTCCATGAACGCAGGGCTCGACAGCGTGAACCCGCCGCGCCCGAGGCTCCGCTCGTCGGCGAGGCGCGCGATCGTCAGCTTTCCGTCGCCCGGCCCCGAGCCCTCGATCGCTCCGGCTAGCCAGGAAGGGGCGGCATTCGACATCTGGGCTCCTGTTGTCATCGGCGGGGCAATCTAGGGCGAATGTGCCCCACCCGCGAGTGCGGCATAGGGCAAAAGGAGGGTTTTCCACCGATGAGACGCGATTCTGGCCGTGATTCAGCCCGAAAATCATGCATTTTCATGTCGCCAGCCGCCTTCGTCTTGCTCCCGGCGTACCGTCGAGGCATCTTCCCCGCGCCGGCCAGGCCGATATTCGCCCGGCGAACGGCAGAATCGGGAGGGGGAAATCGTGAAGAGAGGTCGCGCCGCATTCAGCATCGTTCTGGCAACATCGCTTGCAGCCTGCGGCGGAGGAGGTAGCGGTTCTGGCGGCGGCGGGAACAATCCGATCGGTGGCACCCCGACGCCCGAGCCGACCACGCCCGCATGCTCGCTGTCCGCGCAGCAGGACTTCGTGCGCGCCGTGCTGGACGAGTGGTATCTCTTTCCCGATCTGCTCGCGACGAATACCGACAAGAGCGACTACACCGACCTGCAGTCTTACATCGATGCGCTCGTCGCACCGGCACGTGCGCAATCGAGGGACCGCTACTTCACCTATGTCACCTCGATCGCCGAGGAAGACGCCTACTACGAATCCGGCTCCAACGCCGGCTTCGGCATTCGTCTCGGATACGACACGGGCAGCAACCGCGTGTTCGTGATCGAAGGGTTCGAAGGGGGGCCGGGTCTGCCGCAGGGGCTCGACCGCGGGGTCGAACTGCTCGAGGTGGGAAGCAGCGCCTCCTCGCTCCAGAGCATCGCGACATTGATGGCAACCGGCGGACCGCAGGCGGTGATCGACGCGCTCGGTCCGTCGGACCCGGGGGTGCAGCGCGTCTTCAGCATCCGCGAGGTCGGCGGCACGGAGCGGCAGATCACCGTCAGCAAGACCGAGTTTCCGCTCGATCCGGTGTCCGACCGCTACGGCGCGAAGATCATCGACGACGGCGGCAAGAAGGTCGGCTACATCAATCTGCGGACCTTCATCGACCCGGCCGAACCCGATCTGCGCGACGCGTTCGAAGATTTCCGCAGTCAGGGCGTGACCGAGGTGATCGTCGACTTCCGCTACAACGGCGGCGGATTGGTGCGGGTCGCCGAACTGATGGGCGACCTGATGGGGCGCGCATATGTCGGGCAGGTCTTCAGCCACACGACCCTGCGCCCGTCCAAGTCGGACAGGAACGAGACCGACCTGTTCGGCAGCCAATCCCAGGCGATCGCCCCGACCAAGGTCGCCTTCATCGGCACGGGCGGCACGGCTTCCGCTAGCGAGTTGGTCACCAATGCTTTTATTCCCTACCTCGACACGAACATGGCTCTGGTCGGGACCAACACCTACGGCAAGCCGGTGGGCCAGTACGGGTTCGATCATCCCGAGGAAGAATGCGACCTGCGGCTGCGCGCGGTAACCTTCAAGACCGAAAACGCCAATCGTCAGGGCGAGTACTACACCGGCCTCGCCAGCGTGGTGCCGGTCACCTGCCGCGCCTCCGACGACATCTTCACCCAACTTGGCGATCCGGGCGAAGCCTCGGTTGCGCAGGCGCTCGCATTCCTGCGCGGCGGAGCGCCGGTGTGCAGCTCGATCAGCGCGCGCGATCCGACCGCGATGCGCCAGGATCCGACCGCCCGCCCGATCACCTCGCGCCGCGAGGTGCTCCAGCCCGAGGCGCCGACCCCGGCGCAGCGGGAGGTGCCGGGCCTGTTCTGACAGGCCGGCGCGGCGCACGTTGCCTGCCGGCGGCCCTCGTGGCATGATTGCCGGCATGGCGCGCGCCTATACGACATTCGGCGAGTTCTGGCCGTTCTACCTGCGCGAGCATTCGAAGCCGCGGACGCGGGCGCTGCATTACGTCGGCACGACGCTGGTCGTGCTGATCGCGGCATTCGCCCTCTTCACCGGGCGCTGGTGGTGGCTGCTCGCGCTGCCGGTGGCGGGGTACTTCTTCGCCTGGGTCGCCCACTTCCGGGTCGAGAAGAACCGCCCCGCGACCTTCACTTATCCGCTGTGGAGCCTCGCGGCCGACTTTCGGATGTGGTGGCTCTGGCTGACCGGCCGGCTCGGACCGGAGCTCGAGAAAGCCGGCGTCAGGCCGTGAGCCTCAGGGGTGCTCGGGCCCGGTAAAGGGCGTCTTCTCGGTCCAGGCGCAGCCGCTGCGCTGCTCCGTCCCGATCTTCAGCGTCACCGTGAACGGGTAGGTGCGGTCGCTCATTCCGTCGGAGCATTCGCCCGGTGTTATCGCCATGTCGAACGGTTGCCCCTCCAGCGTGCCCGAGTAGCCGAGGCCGTTGTTGCCCGCGAACCGCTCGACCGAAATCGTCACGCCATCGACGTTCTCGGGCGTCGAATAGGTCAGCGAGCCGCCGGTCACCTCCCCGCCCCAGAACGGCTCGGTGCCGGTGAACTGCACGGTTTCCTCGGGCCCGATAGCGGAGAAGGCCTCTCCGGCGGTATCGCGGGAGGTGCCGTTCGGCCCCTCCGGCCCGGGCTGGCAGGCGGCAAGCGGGAGAGCGAGAGCGGCGGCGAGAAGAAGGACACGGGTCATGCGCCCAGCCTATACCCGAAGGCGGGCGATTGCCAGTGCGCACCCGCCTCGCCCGTCCATGCAGGAACCGCCGGGAGCGCGGCGGATTGATCGGACTGGACCGCACGACAAAGAGGGACACCATCATGACGCTCATCAGGTACGCCGCGCTTCCGTTCGCCGTCGCCGCGCTCGCAGCCTGCGATTCGCAAGCCGAGCGCGAGGCCGACCGGGTGGAAGACCAGGTCGAGCAGCAAGCGGAAGCCAGTGCGGTCGCAGCCGGGAATGCGGTCGCGGCGCTCGGTCTCACCGAGGCCCAGCTGCTCGAAGCCGATCTCGTCGCAGCGGACGGGACCGATCTCGGCGATGTCGAGCAGGTCCGCCGCGATGCGGCGGGCGAAGTCGACGGCCTGCTGGTCGAGATCGAGGACAGCGACCCCGACCGCTACGTCGTCGTGCCGATCGACGGGCTGACGCCCGAGAGCACCGGCGACGACGTCGACCTTTCGACGGCCATGACCGCGGCGGAGCTGGCCGCGCTGCCCGATGCCGAGATGACCCAGCGGGGCGGCGCGCCGGCCGGTACGCCGGCGACCCCGGCACAGTAGACACCGCAGATCCGGCGGCGTCCGCCCCCGCTCCGCCGGCGGGATTCGCGGCAGGAGAACGGCGATGACCGAGAAATGGTCGCAGGATGTCACCGAGCGATCGGACGCGCTCGACCTGGAGGAAGGCGTCTTCACCAAGGACGATCCTAAGGAAGTCGCGAAATCGCTCAAGCGGTCCGCCGAGCGCAGCGAGCGGCGCAAGGCCGACCCCTACGCTTCGGCGATGTCGATGCTGACGTTCTACATCAATCGGGCCGGCAAGGGACTCGACGCGAAGCAGAAGCGCGTGCTCGAGGACGCGAAGGACGAGTTGCGCAAGCTGTTCGGGCGGGAGCCGGAAGGTAATTGAGCGGAGGAGACGTGGGGCAGGAGACCTGGCTCGGCTGGAAGCTCGATCGTGCGGATCGCGCAGCGCTGCTCGCGCGTTTTCCACCTCGCTATCGGGAGGCCGTCGCCGATCACGTTACCTTCGGCCTTGCGGAAGGCTCGCCGCCGATGCCGATTGCCGCGCGCGCGGCAATCGTGGGCCGCGCGGACGACGGCCAGGGCGTCGAAGCAATGGTGGTGAGGATCGCCGGCACGACCGAACGTCCGACCGGCGGCACCTATCACATCACCTGGTCGCTCGCCGAGGGCCGCGAAGCCCGCGAGAGCAACGACGTGATCGCGGCGCACGGCTGGCAACCGATGGACGGCGCGCCGGAGGTCCGTATCGAAAGCGCGCGCTGGCCCGACTAGAGGCGGCGTACGGCACGCTGCTTGAAATGGGGAAGAGAACCGGGGGATGGAAGCAACCGGGCGGAAAGCTCGAGAGCTACGCTTCGGGCAAGGAGCCGAACGCCTCCTGCTCACGGCGGGCGGCTTTCTGCTGCTCGACCTTGACCCGCTCTTCCGCCACCGCACGGGCCTGATCGGCCAGGGCGCGCCAGGTTGCTTCGGAGCGGCGGGCACGCTCGCGCACGTTATCGAGCACCGCAGCTTCCGCCTCGGCCGCCGACTCCTTCGCGCGCGCGTCATAGAATTCGAACGTCTGGCTCATCGGCGAAGCTCCTCGCGAGAGGTGAAGGCGGGAAACGATGCCGCCGGGAGCGCCGCCGAGGCGACTCCCGGCGGATCGGATCAATCGGCGGCGGAAAGGTTGATCGCACTTTCCTTGCCGTTGCGACCGCGCTCGAGTTCGTAGTTGAGGCGCTGGTCCTTATCGAGCGTCTGCATGCCCGCCGCCTGGACGGCGGAGATGTGCACGAAGCTGTCGCCCGAACCGTCGTCGGGCTGGATGAAACCGTAGCCCTTGTCGGTGTTGAAGAATTTCACGGTGCCAGTCTTGGCCATGGGGTGTTCCTTTCAAAGAACGATGTTGCCCGCAGGCAGAATTGCCGTCGGGTCGTGCGTCGGGTCGTCAAATGAAAGGAAGTCGTCGTCTGGTTTGCGCCGGGGCCCCGAGGGCAAGCGGCGGTCGTCAAAAGCCGAAGTCCGTCGCAATTTTCGACGTCAGCGGCGCGCTTGTAGCACGGCTTGGGCGAAACACCTAATCGCGCGCGTTTCGGCTGCCTTCCTCGCCGTCGGCGACCTTGCGGATCATGCGGACCGGACAGGTCCGGGTGCCGAAGGTCGGATCGGGAATGACGAGATCGACGTCGATCCCGCGGCAGATCTGCCCGATCCCGCGGTCGCGCAGGCCGATGCGCCAGGAAAAGTCGAGTTCCGGGCACCCGCCGAAGGTTTCGAACAGGTAGGTGTCGCGCGCGCCGACATCGACGTAGATCTGCTCCGCCCCGCTCTCCGCATCGGGGGCATCGCGGTAGCCGGTGACCGAGCGGGCGAAGAAGCAGTCGCGGCCTTCGGATGCGGCGGCGGTGGATGCGCCGGGCGCGTCCTCCTCCACCGGAGCGCAGGCGGCGAGCGCTGCGGACAGGGCGATCAGGGCTGAAACGGATTTCGTCATCGACTCCTCCTTCTCCAACAGATGCAATGGATAGACGGTGCCATCCGTTCCGCACCTTGATCGGGCGTGGTTATCGTGCACCTGCTCGATCACTCTATGCACGATTGATCGCTTCAAGCAATCGTCCGCCTGCCTTACGTCTCCCTTCATGTCCCGCGACCTGACCAAGACGCTGAGCTTTCTCGCGCTCCACCTCGGGGTGGGCTTCACCGTGGCCTATCTGTTCACCGGCTCGGTCGCGCTGGCGGGCGGCATCGCGCTGGTCGAGCCGCTGGTGAACGCGGTCGTGTTCTTCTTCCACGAGCGCGCCTGGAACCGCGCGGGGAGCGGCGGCGCGAGGGTGCTCGACGCCGTGCTCCACCGCCACGGAGCGGGCGCGGCCTAGTCGACCGTCAGTTCGCGGGCGTGCTCGAGGTGCCCCTCGACCACCGTGGCCGTTTCCGAAGCGAACGTCGTGAGCGGTGCCGGCCCGTCCTCGTCGGCATAGCCCTCCAGCATCGCCAGCGCCTTCTCGTGCGCGGCGACCTGCTGCTGCTTGTACAGCGCGTCGAACCGGTCGCCGGCCTGGCGCAGCTGGTCGAGCTGGGTCTGCTGCTCGGCAGTGAGCTCGGGCGCGACGGTCAGCGCCGGCTGAGCCTCGGCCGCGGCGGCCTTCAGGTTGGCGGTCGAGGTCGTGTGATCCTCGATCATCATCGCGGCGAAATCCTTGACCGCCTGCGAGGAGCCCATTTCCTGCGCCAGCCTGGCCGACTCGATCTCGAACATGTCGCTGGCCGCGGCCATGTCGACGAACTCCTGCGGGCTGCCCGGCATGGCGGCCTGGCCGGCGGGCGGCGTCATCGCATCGGCGCCGGCCGTGTCGTTGGCCGTCATGTCGGTGTTGGGATCGGTCGCCGTCTCGTCGGCGGCATCGCCGCAGGCGGTCAGGGCAAGCGCGCCGGCGAGCGCGAGGAATGCAGTGTGGGTCTTCATCTCGGTCCTCCTTCTCCAGAGTCGGGGATCAATCCGGCGCGCCGGGGGATGTTCCGGGTGAAAAGGGGAATTTTTCATCCTGCAGCAAGGTCTAACCTGCGTTAGGAACCGCGCTCCAGCAGGTCGTCGGTCACCTCCATCAGCAGCAGCGGCTCGTCCGCCGTGTCGGCGATGGCATCGACGAAGGCGGCGCGGGTTGCGGGATCGTCGTAGACCATCTTCGCGTCGTAGGCCGCCTGCCAGGTCGCGCGGTCGGGCCACTCGGCGACGCCGACGAAGCGGCGCTCGCGCTCGTCCCAGTGGAGGCGCGAGCCGAGCGAGCCGTACTTCTCGGTGATCAGCTCGGTCCCGCGGCGCCAGGCGGCGCGGAACTGCTCTTCCTTCCCCGGATGGACCTTCCACCAGTAGGCGGCGACGAACATGGGCGGTCTCCTCTCGCCTCTCCCCAACCCGCGCGGCGGGCGGGGCGTTCCGCGGCAAGGCGACGGGGCGTGTTGACAGATGTGACATGCTACAAGGTGCAAGTGTCACCTTGCGGCGAAACCTGTCACCTTGCGGCGGGGACCTGTCACCTTGGGCTGCCCCCGAGCCGCTCCCGCGCCGCCGCTCGCCGTGCGTGGCCGGCGCGCCGGGCGAGGTCCCAGCCCTGCGCGAAGTGCTCGCCGGCCCGCGTGCGCAGGCGGTAGGCGGACTGGCGGCTCATCCCGACCCTGCGCGCGGCGGCGGCCACGCTCTCCCCGGCAGCGAGCAGATCGAGGAAGGCCATCGCCTTGCGCGCGGTCCAGCGATAGTCGGCATTGGGGCGGCGGCCCGAACTGCGGGTCGAGCGACAGGCGGCAACGGCGGGCGGAGGGATCGATTCGTGCGTCATCGGGTAGTCTAAGGCACAGCAGGGGCCATGTAGGAAAGTCTTTTCCGACCGCGCCCCCGCGCTATCCTGCCACGCGAAAGGAGCAACCGATGGCCGATCCTGTTACCCTCGACCCGCCGCTCGAAGGCCGCTGCCTGTGCGGCGCCGTCACCATCCGCCTCTCGCGCGTCAAACCCGGCGTCGACGTGTGCCACTGCGACATGTGCCGGCAATGGTCGGGCGGCCCGTTCTTCTCGCTGCATGGAGTGACGAAGGACGACTACAGGCTGGAGGGCGAAGGCGCGGTGCGCAGCTACCGCTCCTCCGAATGGGCCGAGCGCGCGAGCTGCACCGAATGCGGCAGCAACCTGTGGTACCAGTTCCTCCCGGCCGGCTCCTTCTCCTTCACCGCCGGCCTGTTCGACCTGCCCGCGGACTGGCGGATCGACGAGGAGATCTTCGTCGACGAGATGCCGCCTTACGCCCAGCTCGCCGCCGACAGCACCCGCAAGACCGGCGCCGAAGTCATGGCCGAGGCGAAGGAAGCCGGGTACGACTTCGGCTGAAGCGCCCGTTTCGAAGGGAGAGCGGCATGGACGAGTTCACCGGCGGCTGCCTGTGCGGCGCGGTGCGGCTCGCGGCGGCGGGGCACCCCTACCGCGTGGGCCTGTGCCACTGCCTCGACTGCCGCAAGCACTCCGGCAGCCTGTTCTACGCCGCGGCGATCTTCCCGGCGGACGCGGTCGCGGTCGAGGGAGAGACCGGCGAATGGCAGGGCCGCCATTTCTGCCCCCGCTGCGGCTCCTCGGTCTTCGCCCGGTTCGAGGACGGGATCGAGGTCCACCTGGGCGCGCTCGACGCCCCCGACCAGCTCGCCCCGACCTACGAAAGCTGGACCGTCCGCCGCGAAGCCTGGCTGCCACCGTTTCCCCTGGCGCGGCGGTACGAGCGGGACCGCGAAGGCGAAGGGCGGTTCGAGGGCTAGGGTCCCTGGCCCAAGGCGGCCGCTCTCCTTTCCGGGCCACGAACGATTTTATGCCAGGTGTTGCCGCAAAGCGCGTATCCTGTGCAGCGGGGCACACCGCCCCGTTAGGAAAAGACCATGGCCAAGGGCCAACGCAGATCGAACCGCGAAATCCGAAAACCCAAGGCGGACAAGGGGCCTAAGCAGAATGCCTCCAATCCCAGCCTCAAGCCGGGCGGGATCAAGGGGCTGGAGAATATGAAGAACGGCTGACGCACAGCGGGGCGCCGCCCGTCGCTCCTCGCTAGTCACCCCTCGCTGCCGGGCCGCTCCTGCTTGCGGGTATGGGCGGCGATCGCTTCGTCGAGTTCGGCGATGCGGCGGCGTTCGGGGGTGTCCCTGGCGAGGCCCTTGAGCCGGCAGGTCGCCCACAGCGACTTGCGCTCCGACTGCAGCGCCTTGAGGTAGAGATCGGCCATCGGGGCCTCCTTTCGCGGGCGCCTATGGGCGCGGCGGCGGCGAATGGCTAGGGCGTAAACCCATGGACAGCGACCGCACCCCTCTCACCATCCCCCCGACGATTCTGGTCGATGCCGACGCCTGCCCGGTGAAGGAGGAGATCTACCGCGTCGCCGCCCGCTTCAAGGCGCAGGTGGTGGTGGTCAGCAACGCGCCCTTCCGCGTGCCGCAGGGCCCGCTGGTCCGCCGCGTGGTGGTGTCGGACGCGTTCGACGCGGCGGACGACTGGATCGCGGACGAGGCGGCGCGCACGGCCCCGCAATGCGTGGTGGTGACCGGCGATATCCTGCTGGCCGAGCGCTGCCTGAAAGCGGGCGCCAGGGTCCTCGCGCACAACGGCAAGCCGTTCGACGCCGCCAGCATCGGCACCGCCATCGCCACCCGCGCGATCATGGCCGACCTGCGCGCCGGGATGGACGGTATCGGCGGCGGCCCGGCGCCGTTCGCCAAGGCGGACCGCTCGCGGTTCCTGCAGGCGCTGGACCGGGTGCTGGTGGAGCTGGCGCGGAAAGACCTCAGTCGATGATCTCGGCCCCGCCCTCGGCTTCCATCCGCGCGAGAGCGGCCTTCATCTCCGCCAGCCGCTCGGGCGGATGCGGCTCCCACTTCTCGACCTCGCCGACAATGCGGAGCGGCTCGCGCGAGCGGTAGGACTCGGTCGGGTTGCCGGGGAAGCGCTTGTCGGTGAGGTTCGGGTCGTCCTCGAACGCCCCGGTCGGCTCGACGATATAGATGCGCTCCCGGCCCTCGCCCTTGGCCAGCTCGCACCCCCAGGTCGCCGCGTCGAGCGTGCCGGAGAAGTAGATCCACGACAACTTGCGGTCGGCGTAATTGGAGGTGAAGCCGGGTGCGAGAAGGTCGCCCACGGCGAGGTCGGCGCGGGTGCCGTGGTAGAAGGGGCCGGTGGCAGAGGTGGCGTAGGTCATAGAGTTCCATGCATGCGCTGGCGAAAGGGATGAGGCGACGTTAGCATAGTCACACAAACTCTCAGTCAGCAGGGTGTAGATGGCAGACGCATTAGAGACCGCCCGAAAGTTCCTCGAAAGCCTGCAACGCTTCGAGCTAGCTACTTTATTGGACGAATGTTCTATTGCAATTGTTGATACAGTCGGCGGTCGGGAAATCGACGAGGAGTGGTTTCCACGTGTTCACGAAGAAGTCACTCGGATTATCGCGCCTACACCCATCGATGAAGCGCTCCGCAAACTCCCCGACTACGATCGAAAGCGGGTCGCAGATGCTATCGCCAATGGGTATGGCAGCGATCGCTCATTCGATGATTTGGACGTCCAAACCGTAAAGCATGAAGTTGCGGGTGTTGCTGCTTTGATCGCCGAACTAATTATTCACCGCGAAATGATGATCGACGTAGCCACTGGTGGCCAACGCATCCAAGAAGTGAATGACTACTACAGGGCGCGTGAGGTTCGCATCCGAGATCGGATTCCAGCCGATGTCAAATATGAAAATCCGCACGAGGACCTATGGGCATGGTATCACCACTGGAGCGAAAATCTTCCCCAGTACAAAGACCGACGTCACTATGCTCGTCAACTCTTCGGACCCGCGATTGAAGCCTTAGCCAAGCGAACCACGATGCCTTTGCCGGAACGGGCAGCTTCCGGCTGGGAACGAGTTGATCGCGCGTTATCAAAGGCGCGTGCGCAACTCGGTCTAGCTTCCGCAGAGGAAGACTTTCAGGGGATAGGTCTGCTATGCCGCGAAGTCATAATCTCGCTTGCCCAAGCCGTCTTCGACCCTGAGCTACATAAAACGACCGACGGCATCGAAGCGAGCAACACCGACGCTAATCGCATGATTGAGGCCTACATTGCGCATGAGTTTCCTGGTGCCAGTTTTAAAGAGGTGAGAGCGCATGCCCGCGCATCGCTCGCGCTTGCACTAAATCTTCAGCACCGGCGAACTGCGACGCGGCAACTCGCCGCCTTGTGCCTGGAGGGAACAGCATCGACTGTGGCCGTCATCTCCATCATCGCGCGACCATCTGAGTAAGATCACGCTAAACACTTCACTATTTATACGGCCATTCATCCTCAATTTCGTGTGGCAACGTGATCTCCGATCCCGTAACCTCCTTGCTTGTTAAGGAATAGAAGAGCGTGAGATCGAATGGCGTGGTGGTGTTAGAAGATACAAACATGACATGGTCATTCCAGTTTCCATCCACCACATACATGTTTGAGTCGACTTCTTCTGACATGTAGTAATTTGATTTATCGATAAAGCCATCCACTTCGACTTCAATGTCCCCGATCACCTTGACGACCACTTCATCGTCAACCTGCTTTAATGTGACGGAATCAATCGATTGTAGGCCTACCGATGAGATTGTGATCTCGTTGCTGAAGGGAATGCCCTCCAATCCGTAGAGCGTGCGGCCCGGTAAATCGCCCAAAAGCGTTTCCTCTACCAGATCATCGACATTACCCAGATCAGGGATAGCGTCGAGGGTGATTCCTTCCAGATGAGGGGCGAGTTCACTATCGAATGCACTCTTGATTGAGGTGTAAACCCTAGGCCTGAGGTCGGGATTCTCGATTTGGGCCGCCAAATCGGGATGCAAGATGTGCGCCCCGTCCGAGCCATCCCCACAAAAATCCTTCGTGTTATTCGTAAGAAACAGGTTTGGCGGTGGCTGTTCTTGATTGATCACGCCAGATAGTATCGTTTTCCAAACGATATAATCTTTGTGGCCCTCGCCTGAATTCTTGAAAGGCTTATTCAACTTATATGACTGTTCAACGAGTTCCTTGGGAGAGATTTGAGGATAAGGGGCGATCATGACTCCATGCTGCTCAAGCAAGTCGGCCAGCCATTCCTCATAGGCATCGACGGCGTCAGAAAACGTTAGGGCGTTCGAATCCAAGTCAATCAATTTACCGAGATCTTTTTCCGCCTTCTGAAAAGCACTCAGCTTCTCGCCAAGTTTTTTCGGATAATTCCCCTTCAGTTCATCATCGACAATTTCCGGGATCACGACTGTATACTGTAAAATTTTACATGCTTTTAGGAACGCTTCCACATACGGAGATCTAAGAAAAGATTCGTTTATGGCTACACTTGTGTCAATGTATACGGTGGCCATCTTTTCGTTCCTGTTAAGCGAGTCATTCTAATTTTGTAAGCCTGTGGCACCGCCGCTGTCGACCGGGGTTGCACGCGCCACCGCTGTAAATCCATCCAATCGCTAGGTTAGAAACGAGGCCTCACAGAGTCGAGACAGCTTCGGTTCAGTCATGTTGTCGCCCGCCAGCGCCGACATAGAGCTCTGACCCGACTTCCCGGAACTTCTCGCTCATCTCCTCCATTCCCTCTTCCGCCCTCTCAACGGGCGCGGTTGCCGCCAGATAGCTCTCCGAATTCTGCTTCGCCGCGAAGTCGCGCACTTCCTGCGTGATCTTCATCGAGCAGAAGTTGTCCTCGCTTCGCTCTTTCGCGTCGGCCGCTAAGCGGCCTCGGCCCGGGCCCGCGCATCGAGCAGAAGTGGGCGGTCTTGGCGCCTTCCGCGGGGAGGGTCTGGTCGTGGTACTGCTCGGCGGTGTCCGGGGTCGAGTGAGGCAAGAACTGGTCGGGCCAGCGGAATTCGAAGCGGGCCTTGCTGAGCGCGTCGTCGCGGACCTTGGCGGCCGGGTGGCCCTTCGTGCCATGCGGCACGAAGGCGATCAGCTGCCGAGCGCCGCGTCGGCCAGCTTGGTGTCCATGTATTCGCGCACCTCGACGATCCTGCCGTCGGCGAGGCGGAAGACGAAGCAGTAGTCGTTGTCGTAGCGCTTGCCTTCGACGGTCTGCGCGTCGCCGCGGGCGAGCACGACCACGTGGTCACCGTCGGCCAGGATCAGCTCGGGGATGTTCCGATAGGGGCCCTCGAGCCGCGCCAGCAGCGGGCCGACGAGGTCGCGCTCGACAGCGGCGAGGCCGCGGATCGTCTTCGACCAGTGGCTCGAGCCCATTACCCGCCACTCGATGTCCTCGCCGAACAGCGAGAGGAAGGCGCCGGGATCGCCCTGCTCCAGCCCGGCGAAGGCCCTGGTGAGCAGCTCGCGGTTGCGTTCGGTCCGCTCGTTCATGTCTCCTCCTTCGCGACGTAGAGGTCCCCGCCGTCGCGGTACCTTTCCGCCATCTCCTGCATCCCCTTTTCCGCCTCCTCCGCCGCGATGAAGGAATCGCTCGGCTGGTTCTGCTTCGCCGCGAAGTCGCGCACTTCCTGCGTGATCTTCATGCTGCAGAACTTGGGCCCGCACATCGAGCAGAAGTGGGCGGTCTTGGCGCCCTCCGCCGGCAACGTCTGGTCGTGGTATTGCTCGGCGGTGTCGGGGTCGAGGCTGAGGTTGAACTGGTCGCGCCAGCGGAACTCGAAGCGGGCCTTGCTGAGCGCGTCGTCGCGGACCTTCGCGGCGGGGTGGCCCTTGGCGAGGTCCGCCGCGTGGGCGGCGAGCTTGTAGGTGACGACGCCGACCTTGACGTCGTCGCGGTCGGGCAGGCCGAGGTGCTCCTTGGGCGTGACGTAGCAGAGCATCGCGGTGCCGTACCAGCCGATCTGCGCCGCGCCGATGCCGCTGGTGATGTGGTCGTAGCCGGGCGCGATGTCGGTGACGAGCGGCCCGAGGGTGTAGAACGGCGCCTCGCCGCAAGCCTCGAGCTGTTTCTCCATGTTCTCCTTGATCTTGTGCATCGGCACGTGGCCGGGGCCCTCGATCATCACCTGGACGTCCTGCGCCCAGGCGCGCCTGGTCAGCTCGCCGAGGGTGTAGAGCTCGGCGAACTGGGCCTCGTCATTGGCGTCGGCGATGGAGCCGGGGCGCAGGCCGTCGCCCAGCGAGTAGGCGATGTCGTAGGCCTTCATGATCTCGGTGATCTCGTCGAAGCGTTCGTAGAGGAACGATTCCTTGTGATGCGCGAGGCACCACTTGGCCATGATCGAGCCGCCGCGGCTGACGATGCCGGTGACGCGCTTCGCCGTCATCGGGACGTAGGGCAGGCGCACGCCGGCGTGGATGGTGAAGTAGTCGACGCCCTGTTCGGCCTGCTCGATCAGCGTGTCGCGGAAGATCTCCCAGGTGAGATCCTCGGCAATGCCGCCGACTTTCTCGAGCGCCTGGTAGATCGGCACGGTGCCGATGGGGACGGGGCTGTTGCGGATGATCCACTCGCGGGTGTCGTGGATGTTGCGGCCGGTGGAGAGGTCCATCACGGTGTCGGCGCCCCAGCGGATCGACCAGACCATCTTGTCGACTTCGCTCGCGACGTCGGAGGCAACGGCGGAGTTGCCGATGTTGGCGTTGATCTTGACCAGGAAGTTGCGGCCGATCGCCATCGGCTCGGCTTCGGGGTGGTTGACGTTGGAGGGGATGATCGCGCGACCGCGGGCGACCTCGTCGCGGACGAATTCCGGAGTGACGTAGTCGGGGATCGCGGCGCCCCAGTCCTGCCCGTCACGTTCCTGGCGGAGCATTTCGCGGCCGAGGTTCTCGCGTTCGGCGACGTATTCCATCTCCGGCGTGATGATGCCGCGGCGCGCGTAGTGCATCTGGCTGATGTTGCCGCCGGCCTTGGCGCGCAGCGGGCGGCGGAGCGCGGTGGGGAACGGGGGAACGCCGCCGGAGCGGTCGGGGCCGAGCTGGCCGTTGTCTTCCGGCTTCACTTCGCGCGGTTCGTATTCCTCGACATCGCCGCGCGCGAGCTGCCATTCGCGGCGCAGCGCGGGGAGGCCCTTGCGGATGTCGATCTGCGCCTCGGGGTCGGTGTAGGGGCCGGAGGTGTCGTACACGCGCACCGGCGCCTCGCCGCCCTCGAGCGCGATCTCGCGCATGGCCACGCGGCGCTCGCCGACGTGGATCTTCCTCGACCCGCGGATCGGCCCGGTGGTGACTCCGATTTCGAACTGGGAATTGATGTCGGCCATGAAAAACTCGCTCTCCGTTCAATCGGAGCGAGGCCACGGATTCCTGGAGCGAAAGCCGTTCCCTCCCTCCGCCCGTATTACCGGGATCAGGTTCGACGGGTCGCGGCATATTCCGCTCTCAACCTGCGTTTGCGCGACAGGCTCCCCGGGGATGAGTGCAACCTAGGCGATCGGCCGCATGCCGTCCAGCCGTGTGTCGCAAGGCGCGGAACCCGGTGCAGGCGCGCGCATTGTGCGATCGAGCGACCGGAGGGTTGCGCCTTCCTGCAACCTTCCGGCCTCTGTTCTCAGGAGCCATGGCAGAATGAAGATCGCGCAGATCGCACCCTTGATCGAAAGCGTGCCGCCCAAGCTCTACGGCGGCACAGAACGCATCGTATCGTACATCACCGAGGAACTCGTGCAGCAGGGCCACGAGGTGACGCTGTTCGCGAGCGCCGATTCGGTCACTTCGGCCGAGCTCGTCCCCGTCTGCGAGACGGCCCTGCGGCTCGACCCGCAGGTGAAGGATCCGCTCCCCCACCACCTCGTGCTGCTGGACGAGGTCCACCGGCGCGCGGCGGAGTTCGACATCCTCCACTTCCATGTCGATCTGGTCCACGGGCCGATGGTGAGAAACTTCGGCGTGCCGACCGTGACGACGCTGCACGGCCGGCTCGACCTGCCCGACCTGCAGCCCTACTACCGCACCTTCGGCGACCTGCCGCTGGTCTCGATCTCGAACGACCAGCGCCGGCCGCTGCCGCCGGTCAACTGGGCGGGAACCGTGCACCACGGCCTTCCCCCCGACCTGCTGAAGCCGACCTTCGCGCCCAAGGGCGACTATCTCGCGTTCCTCGGCCGGATCTCGCCCGAGAAGCGGCCCGACCGGGCGATCGCCATTGCCGCGGCGGCGGGCATGAAGCTCAAGATCGCGGCCAAGATCGACAAGGCGGACCAGCTCTACTGGGACGAGGTGATCGCCCCGATGGTCCGCGCCTATCCGGACATCGAATATGTCGGCGAGATCGGCGAGGCGCAGAAGGCGGAGTTCCTCGGCAATGCGCGCGCCCTGCTGTTCCCGATCGACTGGCCCGAGCCCTTCGGCCTGGTCATGATCGAGGCGATGGCCTGCGCCACGCCGACGATCGCGTTCCGCTGCGGGTCGGTGCCCGAAGTGATCGACGAAGGCGAAGCGGGCTTCATCGTCGACAATGTCGAGGAAGCGGTCGCCGCGGTCGGCCAGCTCGATCACCTCGAGCGGCGGCGCGTGCGGCAGACCTTCGACCGCCGGTTCACGGCCGAACGCATGGTGACCGACTACCTGACGATCTTCCGCCAGCTTGCTGGCAGACCGCCGACGCACGTCACCCCCGTACGGTTCGGCGACGAGGAGGCCAATTTGCCGATCATGGCCTGATCGGCGACAATGAAGCACATGAACAGGAGCGACGACGGGATGGACGCACCTGCGACCCCCCGCGGGGCGGACGCTACCACCGAGGAGGCGGGCGCGAACCCGGAACGGTTCGCGATCCCCGCCGCCGCCTCGCTGCACGAGCGGCGCCCGCGCACGCTGAAACACGGCGACACCTTCGCCGTGTTCGACCACAGCGGCGATGCGATCGCCGGCCCCGGCAGTCCCGAGGGCATCTATCACCGCGACACCCGGCACCTGTCGCACCTGCACCTTACGCTCGGCGGAGCGCGGCCGATCCTGCTGAGTTCGTCCCTGCGCGACGATAACATCGCGCTCATTTGCGACCTCAGCAATCCGGACCTGTCCGACGAGCACGGCACGACCGTGCTCAGCAACGACCTGATCCACATCCGCCGGGTGCGGTTCCTGTGGCAGGGCGCGATGTACGAACGCCTGACCGTCGGCAATTACGACAGCGTCGCGCACAGCCTGTCGCTGGAGCTCTATTTCGAAAGCGACTTCGCCGACCTGTTCGAGGTTCGCGGCAGCAAGCGCGAGCGGCGCGGGACTCTGCACGAGCCGACGGTCGAGGCGGATCGGGTCCGGCTCGCCTACGACGGGCTCGACGGCGTCCATCGGGCGACCGTCATCCGCTTCGAGCCCGAGCCGCACTCGATCGCCGCCAACCGAGCGCAGTTCCGCCTCGACCTCGAGCCGCGCTCGCGCAAGACGCTGATCGTGCGGATAAGCTGCGGCGAGGTCGCCGAAGGCGCATCGCTCCGCCGCGAGCTGATCCGCGCCTATCGCAGCGCCCGGCGGAGCTTGCGCGATTCCTCATCCCGCGCCGCGTCGATTCTGTCGTCGAACGAGGTGTTCAACCGTTCGGCCCAGCGTTCGGTGGCGGACACCTACATGCTGGTCACCGAAACGCCGTATGGGCCCTATCCCTACGCCGGCATCCCCTGGTTCAGCACGGTCTTCGGGCGCGACGCGCTGATCACCGCGCTCGAGACGCTGTGGCTCGATCCGGAGATCGCACGCGGCGTGCTGCGCTATCTCGCGGTGCACCAGGCGCGTGAGTTCGATCCGGTCGCCGATGCCGAGCCTGGAAAGATCCTGCACGAAGTCCGCCAGGGGGAAATGGCGGAGCTGGGGGAGGTGCCCTTCCGCCACTATTACGGCAGCATCGATTCGACGCCGCTGTTCGTGATGACCGCCGGCGCCTATCTGGAACGCACCGGCGATACCGCGCTGCTCGAAACGCTGTGGCCGAATATCGAGGCGGCGCTGAACTGGATCGAACGGCACGGCGACCGGGACGGCGATGGCTATGTCGAATATGGCCGCCATACCGACGAGGGGCTGGCCAACCAGGGCTGGAAGGACAGCCACGATTCGATCTTCCACGGGGACGGGGCGCTGGCCGTGGGGCCGATCGCGCTCGCGGAAGTGCAGGCCTATGTCTACGGCGCCTGGCAGGCGGCGGGAAGCATCCTGTCGAGCCTCGGCGACGTGGAGGGCGCGGCAGTCTACCGCACCAAGGCGGAGGCGCTGCGCGACCGTTTCGACCGCGACTACTTCGACGAGGAGCTGGGCACTTACGTCCTCGCGCTCGACGGGCGCAAGCAGCCGTGCCGGGTCAGGTCTTCGAACGCGGGCCACGTGCTGTTCACCGGCCTCGCCTTTCCTGAACGCGCGGCGCAGACGGCGCGCACCCTGATGGAACCGGCATCGTTCTCCGGCTGGGGCATCCGCACGATCGCCGCAGGGCAGCCGCGCTACAACCCGATGAGCTATCACAACGGGTCGATCTGGCCGCACGAGAACGCGATCATTGCCGCCGGGCTGTCGCGCTACGGCTTCCGGAAAGAGGCCACGGCGGTGTTCGAGGGGCTGTTCGCCGCTTCGACCTACGTCGACCTGCGGCGCCTGCCGGAGCTGTTCTGCGGCTTCGCCCGCCGGCCGGCGCAGGGGCCCACGTTCTATCCGGTGTCGTGCATTCCGCAGGCCTGGGCGGCGGCCGCGCCGCTGTTCCTGATCCAGTCGAGCCTGGGCCTCTCGCTGGACGGCGCCGCGGGGCAGATCGCATTCGACGAGCCCCATCTCCCCGAGTTCCTCGACGATGTCCTTCTGCGCAATCTGACCGTCGGCGAAGGCCGCGCGGACATCATGCTGCACCGGTCGGGGAACAAGGTGCTGGTCGATGTCCGCAAGCGCGAAGGCGACGTGCGGGTGATCACCCGGGTCTGACCTGGTTGTATCGCCATTCGGACGAAAGCGGGTGCTGCTGGCGGGCGAGCGCCGGATCATTGCAAGAAGACCAGAATGTCATTCCCGCGCACGCCGGAATCCATGGAGGAAATGCCGCACCATGGATCCCCGCGTGCGCGGGGATGACAAGTGGGGGAAGCGTGTTCCCGTTTCAGCGCGATCAAGGCTGAATGTCGATACAACCTAGACCCGGACCGGGTCTGGCGGCCAGCCCGCGCGGCCGCGGTCAGCCGCCGCTTGCGGCGATCCAGTCGTCGATCTTCTTCTCCAGCACCGGCATCGGCAGCGGGCCGGTGCCGAGCACCTGGGCGTGGAATGCCTTGATGTCGAAGTTGTCGCCCAGCGCGGTTTCCGCCTTCTCGCGCAGTTCCTGGATCTTGAGCGCGCCGATCTTGTAGGCGAGCGCCTGGCTCGGGATCGCGATGTAGCGCTCGACCTCGGCCACGACTTCGGTGCGGGTCATGCCCGAATTCTCGAGCATGAAGTCGATCGCCTGCTCGCGCGTCCAGCCCTTGGCGTGGATGCCGCTGTCGACCACCAGTCGCATGGCGCGGAGCTGCTCGTCCTGCAGCGTGCCGTAGCGGTTCCACGGATCGTCGTAGAAGCCCATCTCGTAGCCGAGCGTCTCGGCGTAGAGGCCCCAGCCCTCGCTGTAGGCAGTATAGCCGCCGAAGCGCATGAAGGCGGGCAGCGCCTCGTTCTCCTGCGCGAGGCTGATCTGGAAGTGATGTCCGGGCGCGCCTTCGTGCAGGTAGAGCGTGACGTTGCCCGTCGTCAGCCGGCTCGGCAGGTCGTAGGCGTTGAAATAGAACGTGCCGGGCCGCGAGCCGTCCGGCGCACCGGGCATGTACGATCCGCCGGCTTCGAACTTCTCGCGGAACGGCTCGTAGGGCTTGATCTCGAGCGGGGTCTTGGGAACGAGCGAGAAGTAGTCGCCGATCTTCGCGTCGACCTGCTTGCCGATGTCGTAGTAGCTCTGCGTCAGCGCCTCGCGGCTCTCCGGCTTGAACTGGGGATCGGTGCGGACGTAGTCGAAGAACTCGTTGAGCGTCCCTTCGAAGCCGACTTCCGCCTTGATCTTCTCCAGCTCGGACTTGATCCGCGCGACCTCGCTGAGGCCGAGATTGTGCACGTAGTCGGCGGTCAGCGGCAGCGTGGTCGTGCTCTCGATCATGTGCTCGTAGAGCCTGGCGCCGCCCTTCATCTGGCTGAGGCCGACGCTGTCGCGCGCCTGCGGCAGGTACTCGTCGCGCAAGTAGTCGCGCAGGCGCGTGTGGACGGCGTTGATCGCCTCGACCGAGGTGCGGTACTCCTCGGTCAGCCGCGCCTTGTCGGCATCGGAGATCCCCTCGGGGAACATAGTGACCGGACCCCAGAGCGGCGATTCCTCGATCGGCATGGCGAGCTGGGTGTCGAGCTGCTCGATCACGTTGCCGATGGTCAGCTTGGTCTCGTAGACGCCGGCCGCCTGGCCTTCGCGGAACTTGGCGATCGAGCGGTCGATCAGGTCCACGTATTCGGCGTGGCGCTTGAGGTTGTTCTCGTAGTCCTCAAGCGTCTTGAACGGCGCCGCGCCCTGCCCGCTGGCGAACGTCGGGTAGAACGTGTGGAAGCCGGAGAAGTGGTTGATCGGGCGCGTCTCGGTCAGCGCGAGGATCTCCGGCGTGTAATCCTTGAGCGTTTCCCGCTGGTCGTATTCGAACACGTCGTAGGCGATGCGATCGGTCTCGTTCAGCGCCGCACGGTCGATCTGCGCCAGCGCGGCGAGGTTCTCGCGCGCGTTGGCCACAGTCTGCGCGTTGTATTCGTCGGTCAGGAAGCCGCCGATCCGGTCGGCGTAGCGCATGTCGCCGCGGAACAGCGCCATGATCGGGTTGAGCTCGAGGTACTTCTCGTCCGCCGCGGCGAACAGGGCGAAGAGCCGGTCGTGCTCCGACTGGGCATCGCTTGCGGCAGGTGCGGGCGGCGTATCGCTCTGGGCGAAAGCCGGTGCGGCGGGCACGGCGGCGGCGAGCGAAAGCGCGGTGGTCGCGGCGAGCGCGAGGCGAAGCTTGGTCATGCGAGATCTCCCCTGAATCATTCTATGCGGCCAGCCTAGGACGGCCGGCCTCCTTGGGCGGGCGCGCTTCGATGAGCGGGGCCCGCCGGTCGACGAGCGGTTATTCGATCACCCGGCCGCGGACCATGACCCAGTCGACGTTCTCGAGCACGGTTGCGTCCTCCAGCGGATTGCCGGCGACCGCGATGATGTCGGCCGAGTAGCCGGGGGCAAGGCGGCCGATCTCGTTCTCCATCTCGAGCACTTCGGCGGCCACGGTGGTCGCGCTGGCGAGCGCCTCGCGGCTCGACATGCCCTGGCCCATCATCAGGCGGAACTCCTGGGCGTTGCGGCCGTGCTCGAACACGCCCGAGTCGGTGCCGAAGGCGATCGTCACCCCGGCATCGTGCGCCTTGCCCATGAAGACCTTGGCGGCTTCCGCCACGGCGCGGACTTTCTCTTCCACCACCGGGGTGTAGGTGCCGGTGCCGAGCCGTTCGGAAATGCCCTGGAACGCCATCAGCGTGGGCACGAGCACGGTGCCGTTTTCCTTCATTGCGCGAATCGCGCCGTCGTCGAGGTAAGTGCCGTGCTCGATCGTATCGATCCCCGCCACGCTCGCCGCCTCGATCCCGCGCGCGCCGTGGGCGTGGGCCATGACCTTGAGGCCGAGCGAGTGCGCGGTGTCCGCGATCGATTGCATCTCCTCGCTGGTGAAGTGCGCGCCGAGGCCGCGGCCCTGCTGGCTGAGCACGCCGCCGGTGGCGGTGATCTTGATCCAGTCGGCCCCGTTCTGGCTGGCGCGGCGGACTTTCTCCGCGCATTCGACCGCACCGGTGCAGGCATAGCCGGAGGCGAGGATCCGGTTGATCTCGGGCCGGAAGCCGGTGACGTCCCCGTGCCCGCCGACGATCGCCAGCGCCGGGCCTGCGGCAACGATCCGCGGCCCCGCGATCATCCCTTCCTCCGTCCCCCGGCGGAGCGAGAAGCCGGAGTGCTGGCTGCTCCCCGCCTCGCGCACGGTGGTGAAGCCCGCGAGCGCGGTCAGCCGCGCGTTCTTGGCGCCGACGACGACGCCCCATTCCTCCGGCTCGACCGCTTCCTTCCAGAAGTCGCCGCCAGGGTCGCCGGTGAGATGGACGTGGAGGTCGATCAGGCCCGGCAGCACGGTCTTGTCGGTCAGCGCAACGACTTCCGCGCCGGCAGGCGCCGGCTGGATGCCGTCGGCGATCGAGACGATGCGACCGTCGGCCACCGTAATGGTGGACGGACCGCGCGGCTCGCTCGCGGCGTCGGTGACGACGGCGCCGGCGTGGATCACGACGGTCTCGGCGAGGGCGGGCGTGGCGACCAGCGCGCCGGCGACGGCAAGCAGGGCTTTGAATTTCATACGAGGTCTCTCCCTTCGCTGCGACTGATGCCCGCAGCGGCGCTCCGGCGCAAGAGCGGCACGGCCCGCCGTTGCCCTGCGCGCACAAGCCTGTATGAACGCCACAACCGGTTTCAGTTGAGAGGATATTTTCGCATGACCCGCACGCTGCTGGCCGTCGCTGCCCTGCTCGGTTCCGCCTCGATCGCGGCCACCGCCGCCGCCCGGCCGATGACGCCCGAAGATGTGGCGAAACTGGAGAGCGTCGGCCAGCTTTCGGTCTCGCCCGACGGCAACCGCATCGCGTTCACCACCGCGCGCCTGCCCGATGTGACCGCAGGCGAGGAGAACGGGACCACGAAGCAGCAGCTCAAGCTCGCCTATGGCCCGGACAGCGCGCGCGCCTTCCTGCCCCCCGACATGAACGTGTCGGCGGTCCGTTTCTCGCCGGACGGGTCCATGGTGAGCTTCCTCTACACTGCCGACGAGGAGAAGCGCGCGGTCTGGGGCATGCCGGTCGACGGCGGCGGCCACCGCAAGCTGGCCGAAGTCGCGGAGGCCGACGTACGCGACTACGCCTGGTCGCCCGATGGCGGCACCCTGTACCTGCTCGCCGGCGCCGCGCCCGACGAGGCGCTCGACAAGCGCAAGGAGGCCGGGTTCGATGCGGTCGTCTATGAGGAGGAAGCCAGGCTCAACCGGCTCTTTTCGGCGCGCGTGGGTGCGGAAATCGACGCCGAGCCGACGCCGGTCACCATTCCCGGCTACGTCAGTTCGATCCAGGTCGCGCCCGGCGGCCGGACCGCCATCGTCGAAAGCGCGCCCTCGCCGCGGGTCGACGACAGCTACACCTCCAAGCGGGTGCATGTGATCGACCTCGCCGGCGGCCGCGTGCTCGAAGTGGTGGAGACCCCGGGCAAGCTCGGCGATGTCGAGATCTCGCCCGACGGGCAGCGGATCGCCCTGATCGCCGGGGTCGACGCGCACGATCCCGCGCCGACCACGCTGCACGTGGCCGACGTTTCGACCGGCGAATACCGCGCGCTCAACGCCGGCGCGGCCGAAGCGGCGATCGACGCCGAGTTCCTGGCGGACGGACGGCTCGCCGCCGTGGTGCATGTCGGTACCGGAAGCGTGCTGCGCATCTACGGGCCCGATGGCGCCGTGCTCGAGGAGCACGATCCGGGCGCGCTGATCCTGACCGATCTCGAGGTCGGCGGCGAAACGATCGCGGTCGCGGCCAATTCGCCCGAGCATCCGTCCGAACTGTTCGCGGTCACCGACGGCCGGTTCACCCGCTGGACCCGCCACAATCCGTGGCTGGCCGAGATCGACATGGGCGAGCAGCGGCCCTTCACCTACACCGCGCGCGACGGGCAGCAGATCGAAGGCGTGCTGATCGAGCCGGTCGGCGGCCCCGCGCGCGGCGGATCGCCGGTGATCTTCGACGTCCACGGCGGGCCCGAGGCGCACGAATCGAACGGCTGGCAGACCGCCTACAGCTCGCCCGGCCAGGTCGCGGCGGGCCAGGGCTATGCGGTGTTCATCCCGAACTATCGCGGCTCGACCGGCTACGGCGTCGCTTTCGCCAAGCAGCACCAGGGCGATTATGCGGGCAAGGAGTTCGACGACCTCGTCGATGGCAAGCGCGCGCTGGTCGAAGCGGGGATCGCCGATCCCGACCGCGTGGGCATCACCGGCGGCTCCTACGGCGGGTTCGCCACCGCCTGGGGCTCGACCTACTACTCGCAGGAATTCGCCGCGGGGGTCATGTTCGTCGGCATCTCCAACAACATCAGCAAGTTCGGCACGACCGACATTCCGAACGAGATGTACCTCGTCCACGAGCGCAAGTGGCCGTGGGAGGAATGGGATCACCTGCTCGAGCGCAGCCCGATCTACCATGTCGACAAGGCGGAGACCCCGCTGCTGATCATGCACGGCGACAGCGACACGCGCGTCTCGCCGACGCAGAGCTATGAGCTCTATCGCCACATCAAGACGCGCAAGCCCGACACGCCGGTGCGGCTGGTGCTCTATCCGGGCGAAGGCCACGGCAATGCCAAGGCGGCCGCGCGCTACGACTACAACGTGCGGATGATGGAGTGGTTCGACACCTACCTGAAGACCGGAAACCGCGACGCCGAGCTCCCCGCCCCGCGGCCGGAGCTGGCGATCGAGACGGCGGAGAAGTGATGGAAGGGCGCGGTTTCGGCCGTGCCCTTTTCCCTTCGTTCAGCCCCTTCGCTTAGAAGGTGTAGCCGACGCCGAGGGCGGCGAAGAACTGGTCCGCCTCGCCCCGCAGACTGGTGTAGGGTGTGCGCTTGGCATCGCCGAGCATGCGCGAATAGCCGCCGACCCCGAACAGCGCGAGCCCGCCGTTCGCCAGGTTGCCGTCGAGATCGACGCCGAGCAGCGCGGTCGCGCCCACCTTGGTGAAGCCCCCCTCCGCCTGATAGAGCGGCAGGCCGCTGGCGGCGCTCTGCGCGGGCGAGACCGAGTAGTAGTAATCGGCGTAGCTGTCGTCGACGTACTCGGCATTGAGCGCGAGCGCGCCCGCCATGCCGCGGCTGAGCGGGGTGAAGTAGGATATGCCCGGGTTCATCACCATGCCCTCGTGCGCGCCGGCCACGTCCCACTTGGCATCGAGGTTGAACGAGAGGCTGTCGTAGGGGTTGAGCACGCCCGGAATGCTGATCCCCGCGCTCGGCCCGATCTCCACCGCACGGTCGAGCTCGCCGGCGGCCTCGACCACCGGGTCCTCGATCTTGTTCGCGCGGTTGGAGTTGAGGCCCACCGCCACGCCGAGATCGAAGGCCACGCCCTCTTCGGGATCGGGGATGAAGTCGAGCGCCACGCCGCCGCCGCGCGGGCTGATGCCGACGGGCCCGATCTGCCCCATGACCATCGGCACCGGGAAGATCACGTAGTCATCCGACCCATCGTAGCTCGGCGCATAGACCGCGCCTGCACCCACGGTCACCCAGTCGCCGTCGTAGACGGTGGTCTGCTCGGCGGGCGGCGGCCCTTCGCTCTCCTGCGCCAGCGCCGGGCAGGCAAGCACGGCAAGCGCGCCGCCTGCGGCCAGAAATGTCGTTCTCATGAAAAAATCCCCGCTATCGTTGAGGTTGCAACGTGCAACCTTGCGGCGCGTTCCTAGGGCCTTACGCCCGCCCCGCCACTGCCGCACTCCCCGCCGCCGGTTGCATGGTCAGCCGACGCGGCGATTGCCCGGCTTGCCAAAGCGCCCTAGGCCAAGGACATGAGCGGGCGCAGGGTGGACATTGCGATCGTCGGCGGCGGGCTCGCCGGGGGGCTGATCGCGCTGGCGCTGCATCGCCGCGATCCCGGCATGCCGGTGCTGCTGATCGAGCAGGGCGACATGCTCGGCGGCAATCACCGGTGGAGCTGGTTCGCGAGCGACCTCGACGCAGAGGGCGCGGCGCTGCTCGCACGGTTCCGCACGACCGCGTGGGACGGCTACGAGGTGCGCTTTCCGGCCTACGCCCGCGCGCTGCGCACGCGGTACAACTCGCTTTCTTCCGCCGAGTTCGATGCCGGGCTGCGGCGCGAGCTGCCCGACACTGCCGTGCTGACCGGGCGCGCAGTCGCGGCGCTCGATGCCGGGGGCGTGACGCTGGCGGGCGGCGAGCGGATCGCGGCGCGCGCGGTGATCGACTGCCGCGGCTTCGTGCCGAGCGCCCGGCTGTGCGGCGGGTGGCAGGTCTTCATGGGCCGCCATCTGCGCACCGCGCGGCCGCACGGGATCGGCCGCCCGATCGTGATGGATGCCACGGTCGAGCAGCGCGGCGGCTATCGTTTCGTCTATGTCCTCCCGCTCGGCGCCGACGAGCTGTTTATCGAGGACACCTATTATCAGGACACCCCCGAGCTCGACCGCGGCGCGCTGTCCTCGCGCATCGACCGCTATTGCCAGGAGCACGGGTACGAGGGCGAGATTCTCGGCGGCGAGACCGGCGTGCTGCCGGTGATCACCGGGGGCGATTTCGCCGCCTGGCAGCGCGAGACGGCGGTGGCGGGCGTCGCCCGCGCCGGCGCGCGCGGCGGTTTCGTCCACCCACTGACGAGCTACACGCTGCCCTTTGCAGTGGAGACGGCGCTCGCGGTGGCGGCGGAAGCGCGGCTGCCGGGCGACCAGCTCACCGCCCTGATCGACGCGCGCGCCCGGCGTCTGTGGCGCCGCACGCGCTTCTACCGCCGGCTCGGCGCGATGCTGTTCGGGGCCGCGCGGCCGGAGACGCGCTACCGCGTGTTCGAACACTTCTACCGCCTGCCCGAGGGGCTGATCGAACGCTTCTACGCCGCCCGTTCGACCGCCGCGGACAAGGCCCGCGTGCTGCTCGGCCGGCCGCCGGTTCCGGTGAGCCGTGCCATAGCCGCGCTTGCGCGCAAGGGTGCGCCGCTGCAAGGTCCGCCCAGATGAGCGAATCCGAGACCCAGCCCTCGTTCCTGCCGGAGCTCTCCGCGGAAGAGACGCAGGCCGCGCCCGCTCCGCTGGGCAACAAGCGCGTCTGCGTGATCGGCTCCGGCTTCGGCGGGCTCGCGCTGGCGATCCGGCTGCAATCGGCGGGGATCGCGACCACGGTGGTCGAAGCGCGCGACAAGCCCGGCGGGCGGGCCTACGTGTGGGAGCGCGAGGGGTTCACGTTCGACGCCGGACCGACCGTGATCACCGATCCGGCCAGCCTGCGCGAGCTGTGGTCGCTGTCGGGCCACGACATGGCCGAAGACGTCGAGCTGCTGAAGGTTTCCCCCTTCTACCGCCTCAACTGGCCCGACGGCGTGACGTTCGACTATTCGAACGACGAGGCGAGCCTCAATGCGGAGATCGCCAAGGTCAACGCCGCCGACGTCGCCGGCTATCAGGAATTCCTCGCCTATTCGGCGGGCGTCTATCGCGACGGGTACCAGCGGTTCGGCGCCGTGCCGTTCCTCGACTTCAAGTCGATGCTCAAGGCCGCGCCGACGCTGATCCAGCACCAAGCCTGGCGCTCGGTCTATTCGATGGTCTCGCGCTTCATCGATGACGAGAAGCTGCGCGAGGCGTTCAGCTTCCACACGCTGCTGGTCGGCGGCAATCCGATGACCGCGAGCGCGATCTACGCGCTGATCCACAAGCTGGAGCGGGACGGCGGCGTGTGGTGGGCGCGCGGCGGCACCAACCGGCTCGTCGCGGGCATGGTGCGGCACTTCGAGCGGCTTGGCGGAACGGTGCGGCTGGGCGATGCGGTCACGCGCGTGCACACGATCGGCAACCGCGCGACCGAAGTCGAAACCGCTTGCGGCTGGCGCGAAAGTTTCGACGCCGTCGCCAGCAATGCCGACCTGATGCACACCTACCGCGATCTGCTGCGCGGCACCCGGCGCGGGGCGCACTATGCCCGCAAGCTCGCGCGCAAGCGGTTCTCGCCAAGCTTGTTCGTGGTCCATTTCGGGCTCGAGGGGACCTGGCCAGGCATTCCGCACCACACGATCCTGTTCGGGCCGCGCTACGAGGGTCTGCTGGCCGACATCTACCAGCACGGCGTTCTGCCGGCGGACTTCTCGATCTATCTCCACCACCCGACCGTGACCGACCCGGGCCTCGCCCCGCCCGGCCGCTCAACGTTCTACGCGCTGATTCCGGTGGCCCACATGGGCAAGCTGGCGATCGACTGGGAGCAGATGGGCCCGGTGCTGGAGAAGCGCGTGCTCGACGAAGTCGGGCGGCGGCTGATCCCCGACATCCACGACCGGATCGTGACCAAGTTCCACTATGCCCCGCGCGATTTCGCGCTCGACCTCAATGCGCACCTCGGCAGCGCTTTCAGCCTCGAGCCGATCCTGACCCAGAGCGCCTGGCTGCGCGCCCACAACCGGGACGACGAGATCGGCAACTTCTACCTCGTCGGCGCCGGCACGCACCCCGGCGCCGGCATCCCCGGCGTCGTCGCCAGCGCCAAGGCCACGGCGGGGCTGATGATCGAAGACCTGGCCGGATGATCACGCGGAGGTGCGGAGACGCGGAGAATCCGCAGCCAGCACGCCTCCCGGATAACGGGGAGAAGGGGAGGTGGAATCCCTCCGCGTCTCCGCGCCGCCGCCTGAAGCATTGCCGAATTCGAAGCGCCGCGCCAAAGGTCGCGGCATGAACCGTCTTGCCGTCTATTGCGGGTCCGCGACGCCCGCCGATCCGCGTTACATCGAGCTGGCCCGCGAGGTCGGACGCACACTGGCAGAGCGCGGGATCGGACTCGTCTATGGCGGCGGGCGGCTCGGGCTGATGGGCGCGGTGGCAAGCGCGGCGCTCGAAGCCGGTGGCGAAGTGATCGGCGTGATTCCCGATGCGCTCGCCGGCAGCGAGGTGGCGAACACCGACTGCACCGAGCTCCACACCGTCTCCGGCATGCACGAGCGCAAGCAGCGCTTCACCGACCTGTCCGACGGATTCGTCACCATTCCCGGCGGCGTCGGCACGATGGACGAGCTGTGGGAGGCGGTGAGCTGGGCGCAGCTCGGCTATCACACCAAACCCGTGGGCCTGCTCAACGCCTTCGGGTTCTACGACCACCTGATCGCGTTCAACCGCCATATGGCCGAAGTGGGCTTCGTCCGCCCCGCGCATCAGGGTATCATCGTCGCCGAACCGACCCTGTCGGCGCTGCTGGACCGGATGGCCGCCTACCGACCCCACACCCCGATCTTCCAGATGAAGGCCAGCGACCTGTGAACGCGACGCGCCTTGCGGCCCCCTCCCGCTTGCGGGAGGGGCGCGAGACTTGGCGGCGCCAGCCGCCTGGTCGCAGCGGGGTGGGCCTTGCGGCCTACCCCCACCCCCGGCCCCTGCCGCAAGGCGGAGGGGTGAAACCATGAGCCGCCCCCGCCGGGTCGTGCCGCGGATGCTGGCGCCCTCGCGCATCCTGCGCACGACGCCGACGCAGGCGGGCGGCGGGCGCGAGCGCTGGTCGCTGGTGGAGCACGCCTACGATTCAATCGCGAAAGGTTCGAAAAGCTTCGCCACCGCCAGCGAGCTGTTCGACCGCGCAACGCGCGAGAAAGCCTGGCTGCTCTACGCCTGGTGCCGGCGGTGTGACGACCTTGCCGACGGGCAGGACCACGGGAGCGACCCCACCGACCATGCCGACGCGGAAAAGCGCCTGCGGGCGATCCGCCTGCTGACCGAGCGCGCTTTCGAAGGCCTGCCCACGGCCGACCCGGCGTTCGACGCCTTCGGCCTGGTCGCGCGCGAATGCGGGCTGACGCGCGAGATGGCCGAGGACGTGATCATGGGCTTCGAGCTCGACGCGGCCGGCTGGCGCCCGCGCACGGAGCGGGACCTTGCGCGCTACTGCTACCATGTCGCGGGCGCGGTCGGCGTGATGATGGCGGTGGTCATGGGCGTACCGAAGGACGATTCGGACACGCTCGACCGCGCCTGCGACCTCGGCATGGCCTTCCAGCTGGCCAATATCGCGCGCGACATCGGCGAGGACGACGCGGCCGACCGCTGCTACCTGCCGGTCGAGTGGCTGGTCGAGGAGGACATCGAGCCGGGCCAGCACATGAAGCCGCACCACCGCGGCGAGCTGGCCGACATGGCCGCGCGGCTGGTCACGCTGATGGAGCGGCACGAGGCGGCGGCGAAGCTCGGCACCACGCGCCTGCCGTTCCGCAGCCGCTGGGCCGTGCTAGCCGCCGCACGCATCTACGGCGCCATCGGGCGCGAGGTCCGCGCACGGGGGCCCGCCGCGTGGGACCACCGCGTCGTCATCGGGCGCTGGGAAAAGACGAAGCACGTCCTCGGCGCCTTCTGGGAAGCCCTGCGCAACCGCCCGCAACCGCCCGAGACGATGCCCGAATGGACCCGCGGCGACATCCTGATCGACGTCCGCATGGCCGGCCCGATCGCCAAGCCCCCGATGGACCCACTGCCGGATGAATCGTAATCCTCCCCGGACCGGGGAGGGGGACCGTCCCGGCACAAGCCGGGGTGGTGGAGGGGGCCCGCGGATCGTCGACGGCCAGCCGATTCGGCGGATAAGGCGCGCCCGAGCCCTTCGGCGACAGATGAGCTTGCCCGAAGTGCTGCTGTGGCAGGAATTGCGCAAGCGGCCGGACGGATTTCGCTTTCGCCGCCAGGTTCCCTTCGATCCCTATGTCGCGGATTTCGCCTGCCTCTCGGTGCGGCTCGTCATCGAAGTCGATGGCGCCTCGCACGAAAGGGGGAACGCGCCGGAGCGGGACTTGCGGCGCGACGCCGTTATGGCGCAACAGGGCATGCGAACCCTGAGAATTCCGGCACGCGATGTGCTGAACGATGTGGAGATTTGCGTGACTGCCATTGTCGCTGCCTACCGCGAGGCCGGGCCCCCTCCACCATCCGCCAGGGCGGATGGTCCCCCTCCCCGGTCCGGGGAGGAACTATGATCACCAAGCTTCTGATCGCCAATCGCGGCGAGATCGCCTGCCGCATCATCCGCACCGCGCGCGAGATGGGAATCGCCACGGTGGCGGTCTATTCGGATGCCGACGCCCGCGCGCTGCATGTCCGCCAGGCCGACGAGGCGGTGCATATCGGCCCCTCGCCCGCGGCCGAGAGCTACCTCGTCGGTGAGAAGATCATTGCCGCCGCGCAGCAGACCGGCGCGCAGGCGATCCATCCCGGCTACGGCTTCCTCTCCGAGAATGCCGATTTCGCGCAGGCGGTGATCGGCGCGGGCCTGATCTGGGTCGGGCCGAAGCCGCAGAGCATTCGCGCCATGGGCCTCAAGGACGCGGCCAAGAAGCTGATGCGCGCCGCCGGCGTTCCGGTGACGCCCGGCTACGAAGGCGAGGACCAGTCGGCCCAGCGCCTCAAGGCCGAGGCCGACGCGATCGGCTATCCGGTGCTGATCAAGGCGGTCGCCGGCGGCGGCGGCAAGGGCATGCGCAAGGTCGATGCCGCGGGTGACTTCGGAGCCGCGCTCGAATCCTGCCGGCGGGAAGCGAAGGCGAGCTTCGGCAACGACGAGGTCCTGCTGGAGAAGTGGATCACCTCCCCCCGCCATATCGAGGTCCAGGTGTTCGGCGACAGCCACGGCAACGTCGTCCACCTGTTCGAGCGCGACTGCTCGCTCCAGCGGCGGCACCAGAAGGTGATCGAGGAAGCCCCGGCGCCGGGCATGGACGAGGCGACCCGCGCGGAAATCTGCGCCGCCGCCGTACGCGCGGCGAAGGCGGTGGACTACGAAGGCGCCGGCACGATCGAGTTCATCGCCGATGCCAGCGAGGGCCTGCGCGCCGACCGCATCTTCTTCATGGAGATGAACACCCGCCTGCAGGTCGAACACCCGGTGACCGAGGAGATCACCGGCGTCGATCTCGTCGAGTGGCAATTGCGGGTCGCGAGCGGGGAGCCGGTGCCGCTCAAGCAGGAACAGCTCAGCATCAACGGCCATGCGATCGAAGCGCGGCTATATGCGGAAGATCCTTCAAGCGGGTTCCTGCCCAGCACCGGGCCGCTGGAGCACCTCGACTTCGGGCCGGCCGATCGCGTCGAGACGGGGGTCGAGGAAGGCGGCGCGGTGTCGCCGTTCTACGATCCGATGATCGCCAAGCTGGTCTGCTACGGCGCCGATCGCGAGGAAGCGATCGACGCGCTGCTGGAGGCGGTGAACGGGACCGAAGTCTGGCCCGTCCGCACCAATGCGGGGTTCCTGAGCCGGGCGCTCGACAGCCGGGCCTTTCGCGCGGGTGAGCTCGACACCGGATTTATCGCCGCGGCGGGGGACGATCTCATCCCCTCGGCCGAGCCGAGCGACGCGGTATGGCACGTCGCCGCCCGCCTCGCGACCGACGATGCGTTCGACCAGCCGCTCGCGGGTTTCCGCCTCAACGCGCCGCCCCGCGCTTCGATCGCGCTCGCGAGCGGAAGCGAAACGCGCCTGATCGATCTCGCGGCCGCGCGCGCAGGCACGGTGGCGGTCGAGGACGGCGTGCCGGATTTCGAGGAAACCGACACCGACGACGGCCCCGTCGTCACCGGTTATCTCGACGGTGAGGAGATCGTCACCTTCGCATCCGGCACGGCCTACCGCTTCTCGCTCGCGGCGCGTGGCACCGGCCACGCTTCGGCCGCCGACGGGGCGATCGTCGCCCCTATGCCGGGCAAGGTGATCGCGGTCGACGTGGCGGAGGGCGACACCGTCACCGCCGGGCAGCGGTTGCTGGTGCTCGAGGCGATGAAGATGGAGCACGCGCTGACCGCACCGTTCGACGGCACCGTCACCGAACTCGCCGCCAGCGCGGGCGCGCAAGTGCAGGTGGAGGCGGTGCTGGCGGTGGTGGAGCCGGTGGGAGAGTAAGCCCCCTTCGCACTTTCCCGTCATCGGAGGGAGTAGCGGGGCCGCCGAAGTGCCCACTTCCCTCCTCCGAAGAGGAGGGAGCTTATGCGCGGATCAGTCGTCGTCCGGCACCGGCGGACCGAACAGCTCGCCCTTCTCGCTGAACAGCACGAAGCCGAGCGTCAGCACCGCCGTCATCAGCAATGCCAGAGCCAGCGGGCGTGCGGTGCCGTCGTAGGCGAAGCCGATCACCGCCCCCAGCGCCGCGCCGCTGGTCATGCGCAGGAAGCCCTGCGCCGAGGAGGCCGCGCCCGCGATATGGCGGAAGGGCTGGAGCGCGATCGAGCCGAAGTTCGCCCCGATGAAGCCGAGCAGGCTCATGTTCGCGGCCATCAGCGGCACGAACGTCCACAAGCTCTCGTCGGGCTGGCTGGCGAAGTAGAGCTGCACGGCCGCGACTCCGATGAACACGAACAGCGCGGCATGGCTGACCCGGCGTGCGCCGAACCGCTCGACGATGCGCGAGTTCGACCAGTTCGCCAAAGCCATACAGGCCGCGCAGATCGCGAAGATCAGCGGAAAGTTGTCGCCCGCGCCGAAAGCCTCGCCGATCAGCTGCTGGCTCGAGTTGATGAAGCCGAACAGGCCGCCGAACACCAGCGCGCTGCCGAGCGTGTAGCCGATCGTCTCGCGCAGCGTCACCGCGCTGGTCATGTTGCGCAGGATCGGGCGCAGGCGGACTTCCTGCCGGTCGCGCGCATGCAGCGTCTCGGGCAGGCGCCAGTGGACCCAGGCGGTCATGACGATGGCCGCGGCAGCCATCGCTGCGAAGATCCAGCGCCAGTCGCCGAACAGTTCGATCACGCCTTGCCCGATACTCGGCGCGATCGCGGGCACGAGCAGGAAGATGACGAAGATCAGGCTCATCATCCGTGCCATCCGGTCGCCCCCCACCCGGTCGCGGATGATCGCAGGCGGCAACGCGACAATGCCCGCTGCGCAGAACCCCTGCACCGCGCGCAGCGCCACGAGCGCTTCGAACGAGGTCGCGAGCGCGCAACCGATCGAGAACACGATGTATGCGCCGAGCGCGATGAACAGCACCGGCCGCCGCCCGAAGCGGTCGGCGAAGCTGCCCGGCACGAGCGTGCCGAGACCGGTCGCGAGCAGATAGGCGCCGACCACGAACTGCCGGCTGTTGCCGGCGATTCCGAGATCGACTGCCAGATCGTCCAGCGCGGGCAGGATCGCATCGATGCCGAAGGCGTTGAGCGCCATCAGCAGCGCCATCATCCAGATCAGCTCGCGCTCGCCGATCGGCGCGCGTTTCGCCAGGCTGGAGGGCCGGCGGACCTCGCCTTCGTCGTCGGACCAGGTTTCATTTCGCATCTGCACAATATCGCCTTTGCGACGAACGGTTCCGCTTTGCAACCGGGGGGATTATCCTGATCCGCGATGGACGATCCGGCATATGAGGAAGAAGAGGCCGACGAGGCGCAGGGCCTGCGCAAGATCATCCATGTCGACATGGATGCCTTCTTCGCCAGCGTCGAGCAGCGCGACAATCCGGAGCTGCGCGGCAAGCCGGTGGCGGTCGGCGGATCGGGCGGGCGCGGAGTAGTCGCGGCGGCGAGTTACGAGTCGCGCAAGTTCGGGGTGCGCAGCGCGATGCCTTCGGTCACCGCCAAGCGGCTGTGCCCGGACCTGATCTTCGTCCGCGCGCGCTTCGACGTCTACAAGGAAGTGTCGCAGCAGATCCGCGCGATCTTCCGCCACTACACCCCGCACGTCGAGCCGCTGAGCCTCGACGAAGCCTACCTCGACGTGACCGACGACATCCGCGGCATCGGCTCGGCGACGCGCATCGCGCAGCTCATCCGCCAGCGCATCCGCGAGGAGACCGGGCTGACCGCGAGCGCCGGCGTCTCGTACAACAAGTTCCTCGCCAAGCTCGCGAGCGACCAGAACAAGCCCGACGGGCTGTGCGTGATCCGGCCGGGCGAGGGCGCGGCGTTCGTCGCCGGGCTGCCGGTGCGGCGATTCCACGGGATCGGACCGAAAGGCGCGGAGAAGATGGCCCGGCTCGGGATCGCGACCGGCGCCGATCTCGCGGCGAAGGACATCGCCTTCCTGCGCGCCAACTTCGGCAGCTTCGCCGACTACCTCTACCGCGCCGCACGGGGAATCGACCTCAGGCCCGTGCGCGCCAATCGCATCCGCAAGTCGGTCGGCGGCGAACGGACCTATGGCGAGGACATCTCTAGCGGCCATGCCTTGCGCGAGGCGCTCGACAACATCGTCGACGTGGTATGGGAGAGCATCGAGCGCACCGGAGCGAAGGGCCGCACGGTCACGCTGAAGATGAAGTACACCGATTTCCAGATCGTCACCCGCGCGCGCAGCCTGCCGCGCAACGTCGCGGACAAAGTCGAGTTCGCCCGCCTCGGGCACGAGCTGCTCGAAGCCTTGCTGCCCCTGCCGCTGCCGATCCGGCTGATGGGGCTCACCCTGTCCAACCTCGAGCAGGCCGGCGGCGCGCAGGAGCGGCCGCGCGACGAGGCGCAGCTCTCGCTCCTGCTATGACCGCTCGCGCCAGAGGGTGAGCCGGCGGCGCGTGCGTTCGCCGAGAGGTTCAGGCAGCGAATGCGGTGGGAACAGCCGCGCCTCGATGATCTCGCGCATGTCGGGCCGCGGAGTGTCGGAAACGCGGGTGGCGAAAACATGGACCCTGTTCGGCGCGCCGAACGAGGTTTCCTCCTGCACACCCAGCAACTTCATCGCGTGCGCTTCACACCCGGTCTCCTCCAGCAGCTCGCGGCGCGCGGCGCGTTCGGGATCTTCGCCGCGACGGACGCCGCCTGTGGGAAGCGACCACGCTTCGCTGCCGTAGCTCAGCCGCACCAGCAGCAGGCGCCCTTCGATATCGGTGGCGATCACCGCGCATCCGCTGAGCTGCGGCTTGACGATCCGCCGCCAGTGCGCACGCACCGTGTGAGCCAGGCGATAGGCCCGGCGGTGCAGCGAAGCGGGGATCAGGCGAAGCACGTGACCGGCTGGGTCGCGGCCGCAAGCAGGCGGGCGACCGGCAGGTCGTGCTCGCCGCGCATGGCCGCTTCGAACACCGCCCGCTTGTCCGCCCCGCGGATCACGAACAGCAGTTCGTCGCTGGCGAGCAGCGAGGGGATGGTCAGCGTGACGCGGTCGAACGGCGCCTCCGGCGGCAGTGGATCGGGCGTCAGCCGGCGGATGGGGGCGGGGTCGTTCACTTGCGGGTCGGTGTTGGGGAAGAGCGAGGCGATGTGCCCGTCGGCCCCCATGCCCAGCCACGCGAGCGCGAAGCGGGGAACCTGCTCCATCTCGGTCAGCGTCACCACTTCGGCGCCGAGCGGTTCGAGCGCGGCGCGGATGCGGCCGGTGTTGCTCGCCGGATGATCTTCGGGAACAATCCGGTCGTCCCCCGGCCAGACGAGCAGGCGGGCCCAGTCGATCGGCGCACGGGCCAGCCGCTCGAGGATCGGAAAGGGCGTCGACCCACCGGGCATGGTGATCGCCGCCGACCCGTGGGTCTCGGCCAGTGCGCGCTCGATCCGCCCGCCCAGCCACTCGGCAATCCGCGCGTCGTCCGCGCCTTCGATCAGGGTCACATCCGCCATGGACCCTGCATAGCAAGAAACCCGCGGCGACCAAGCGTCGCCGCGGGTTTTTCGGCCCGTGAATACGAGTGCGCTTACTTGAGCGTCTGGGTGAGGAACCAGATGCGCTCCTCCGCCTCGTCGATCCAGTCGTCGACGATCCCGCTGGTGGCGTTGTCGCCGGCTTCCTCGGCCGCGTCCTTCACGTCATTGAGGCGCGTGTGGAGCTTGCGGTTGTCGTCGCGCAGTTCCTTGACCATCGCGTCGGCATCGAGCGTCGCGTCGTCCTGGTCGGAGACCTGGGTCGCCTTGGCGATCGAGCCGATCGAGGTCAGCGTGACCTCGCCGTTCTTGCGCACGCGCTCGCCGATCAGATCGACCGTGCCGACCAGTTGCGCCGCCTGCTCGTCGAACAGGAGGTGGAGGTCGCGAAAGCGGGGGCCGGCCACGTGCCAGTGGAAGTTCTTGGTCTTAACGTAAAGCGCCAGCGTGTCCGCCAGCGCGCCGTTCAGCGCATCGACCAGTGCCTTTTTCGAGTTGTCGCCCTTCTGGGTCATGGTCCGTCCCTTCGTTGTTCTGGAGAATGGTTCGTCTATCGAACGCGATGGGTGCCGATCGGTTTCACCGCTTTCGGGGGTTTCACTGATCGCCTCCGTCGATCATGCTATGATCCCGCGCGCGGAAAGGCCGATGAATACCGCGAGCGCGAGCGTCGCCGCCGCCAATGTCAGCCGGACAGCACGTAGCGGCATGCGATGCACCAGCGCGGCGCCGGCCGCCCAGGCCGCCGCCAGCGCGAGCGCCCCGCCGAGCGCGCCGCCGATCCCCGCCAGCAGGGGTGCCCCCGTCGCGGCGGCGATCGCGAAGACGAGGAACCGAGCCCCGTCGCCGAACTGCTTCGCCACCAGCACGATCACGATCGCCGCGAGCGAGCGGGTCGGCTCCTCCGGCGCGGCGTAGCGCGAGGGCCAGGCGAGCTCGACCGCAGCGAAGAGCAGCGCCATCGCAACCAGCATGGTCTTCGCCGCAGCGGGCAGCAGACCGGAGATCACCTGCCCCGCGAGCGCCATCGCCAGCGCCGACAGCACCGCGCTGACCACCGCCGCCGCCAGGATCCCGGCCCCCCGCCGCGAGGCGCTGGAGAAATGCGCGACGACCAACTGGTCCCTGCTGCCGATCGTGCCCAGCAGCACCGCGACGAATGCGAAGAACAGCGAAGGCATCGCGCCGGATCATGCGGGCGGAGCGCTTCGGGGACAAGCCGCTATTTCGGCATCGTCCCGTCGCCCCCCTTACGCGATCCACGGCCCCTGGATCGCGAAGGTCTTGGCCGGGCTGTAGGCATTGACGAACAGCGTGCGGCCGTCGGGGGAGAAGCAGGCGCCGGCCCATTCGGTCTGCTCGTGCAGGAAGGCGAGCGGATAGGCCGTGCCTTCCGGCGTGATCCCGCGCAGGTGGTTCTCGACCACGTCGGTGTACTGGTCCTCGCACACCACAAGGTGGCCGTTCGGCCCGACCGTCAGGTTGTCGCCGTAGTTGAACTGGTCGGGGCTGGTCGATTCGAAGAACAACTGCAGCCGGTCGGCCTGCCCGCCGCGGCCCGGGACGAGGCGGAAGATCTGGCCGAGCTTGGCCGCGCCGCCGCTGGTGCAGCAGAAGTAGAGCTCATCGTCGCCCATGTGGATGCCCTCGCCGCGCGCGAACAGCGCCGCGCCCGCCGCCGCGCCGCGCTGGCGCAGGTCGTCCTCGGGCGCCTCGACGTTGTCGAGATCGACCCAGCGCACCTCGGCCCAGGCCTGCGTGGGCATCGGCGCGCCCTGCCAGTTGCGCGTGTCCGCCGGCGCATCGACGAGCGCGAGCGCCTGGAGCTTGCCGCCTTCGGCCAGCTTGCCCGGCACGCTCGGGATGAAGCGGTAGAGCAGGCTGTCGTCGCGGTCCTCGGTCTGGTAGACGATCCCGGTCGCGGGATCGACGCAGGCGGCCTCGTGATTGAAGCGGCCCATGGCCTTCAGCGGCACGGGATCGACCAGTCCGGGCGCGGTTGCCGGCACTTCGAAGGTCCAGCCGTGATCCTGGTTGATCCGGCCGTCGGCGCGCACCGGCGCTTCCTCGCAGGTCAGCCAGCTTCCCCATGGCGTCACCCCGCCCGCGCAGTTACGGATCGTGCCGGCGAGCGAGCGGTACTCCTTCTCCACCGCCAGCGTTTCGGCATCGAGCACCAGCGTGGTCGTCCCGCCGGGCAGCGGGACGAGGCTGCGTGCCACTGTGTCGAACGCCGGGCCCGCAACGCCGCCGCCGTCCTTGCCGGGCACGAGCTCGTGATTGCGGACCAGCGCGATCTTGCCATCGCCGAGATCGAAGCAGCCCATGCCGTCGGCCGCGTCGGGCACGGTGAAGCCGTCGCTCATCGCATCGCCGAGCTTCGAGAGCACGCGGTAGGAGAAGCCTTCGGGCAGGTCGATCAGCCCCGCCGGGTCCGGCCGCAGCGGACCGTAGCCCGCGCTGCGCGAGGCGCCCGCCATGGTGGTCGAACAGCCGCTCGCCGCGAGCGCGGCAAAGGCGCTGCCGGTTGCGGCGAGAAACGAGCGGCGGTCGGTGGCGAGCGGTGCAGGCATTTTGCGAGTCCCCGAGAATCTGGATGGTGGCCCGGTGCGATAGCAGCGTGACATCCGGATGACACCATTCGCATCGCGCGCCCGAAACGTAACTCCGCGCCGAGAACAGCGATTCTGGCGCGGGGCAGACCCCCCCTCACGCCCGCGCGGGACCTCCGCCCGCCGCGCAATATTTCCGGTTCGGCGCTAACAGGTGTATATTTCGCGACAGAAGCGAGAGGGGGCGCCCTATGGAGCCGCGCGACACTGCCTGCCTCGATGCGTTGAGCTGGTTCGAAAGCCTCACCCGGCTGGGCGCCTGGACGATGGCGGAGGCGCCGCTCGAGAACGTCCTGCGGCTGGCGTACAGTCTCGCCGCCCTCGCACCGCCGCCGTTCCGTGCGCTTGCCGCCTGCACGCTGGACGAGACGGCGTTCGACGAACTTCTCCAGCGGCAGGCGTTCGAGGCGGCGGCAATCGCGCTGATCGGAACCGCGCTCCGCTACGAAGTCGTATCGTGTGCAGGGGCGGCCAGCCCCGCCACGGTGCGCATCTGGCTCAACGGCGACACCGGGGAAACGCTGGTCACGTCGGATACGCTGCCGGCCGCGCTGGTGCGCGCCTGGATCACCTTCATGCTGGGCGTGGGTCAGGCGACCGGCAGTTCCCACAGGTCGGCGTAGATCCCGATCCGCACCGCTTCGGATGTGGACTTGGCATCGAGCTTGCGCATCACGTTCTTGCGGTAGATCTCCACCGTCCGCGGGCTGAGATCGAGCTCGCTCGCGATCTGCTTGTTCGAGTTGCCCTTCAGCATCGAGACGAGCACGTCGTGCTCGCGCCCGGTGAGCTGTTCAACCGAGGCTTTCGCCTGGGCCCGCGCCAGCTCGATCTTGCGCCTGCGGTCACCTTCCTCGCCTAACCTCCGCAGCGTATCGTCGAGCAGCTCGGGCTCGAACGGCCAGCGCAGGTAGTCGAGCGCCCCTTCGCGCATCGCGTGGACGACCTGCTCCGGCTGCGGCGCCTCGCAATAGACCGAAACGGGGTAGTACCTGCCCCTTCCGCGCAGGCCGGCCAGGAACTCGGAAAGTACGTCGCCGTCGATGCGCTCGACCATCAGCACGGCCCCGTGCGGCGGCAGAATACGCAGGAACTCGTCGATATTCTCGTAGATTTCGGCATGAATTCGCCGCTCCATCAGGTCGCGCGAGATCTCCGCGCGGCGGCGCGAATCGAAGTCGATCACGTGCACGGGCCCGGCGCCCCCGGTCACCTCCATGGCCGGCATCCGTCCTGGCCGCTCGACCTCACATTCGGCGAGCAGCGGTTGGTCGGTGCGAGGCCAGTGCGGGAATTGTGCGCCCCCAACGTCAATCGAACCCCCCGGTCAGCGGCGCGGCGTTAACTTAACGCGAAGGGTTCTGCAAACGTTAAAGATTGTAAAGCGCGGATCGATTACCCCGTTGCGGGCGAGCGTTCGGCACCGCGCAGCGCCGTCTCGATCTCGAGGAAATCCTGCCGCACGGCGGCGAGCAGATCGCCGTTGAAATCTGTCGCGCTGCCCAGCACGGCGTGGCGCGCGGCGCCGTAGACCTGCAGCAGCGCCTCGGCCAGCGGGGCCTCGCGGTCCACGCCCATTTCCAGCGCGGTGATCGCGGTCAGCGCGCGGGTCAGCGCCTTGCTCCGCAGCATGGGATCGCCGCGTTCCTGCGCGAACAGCGCGGAGCCGAGGCTCGCGATCGCCTGCTCGAGGCAGAGCTGCACCAGCGCGGCGGAATCGCCGCCCTGCACCCGCGCGTCGAGCGAGCTGCGGCGATAGGCCTCGTGCGGATCGGTCAGCGCCAGCATTGTTGGAACCCTAGTCCTTACTCGCGTTCCAGGCGTCGATCTGCGACTGGAGGAACGACAGCGTCGACTGCGACGCGGCGATGCGCGAATCCGCCTTGGCGAACCGCGCGACCATGTTCGCGCGCAGCGCTTCCTGCTGGTCGGCCAGCTTCGCGGCCTCGTCCGACAGGTCGGTCGATTGCGACTGGTAACGCGCGATCGATCCGGCGAGCGAGCCGGGATCGCCGGTGCGCGACGCCTGGCGGGAGATCCGGTCGACCGTCGCGTAGACGCCGTAAAGTCCGGTGGTGAACATCGCGGCGACACCGCCCGGATCGCGCTCGAGCGTCGCGTCGAGACGCTGGGTGTCGAGGCGGAAGGTGCCGTCGCGCTGGATCACGAGGCCGAGATCGGCCAGCGTGCGCGGCGCGCCCTCGGGCGCATTCGGCATGATCACCGTGCCGGACAGCTCCGAAAGGGTGCGTTTGAGCGCGCGAGCGCCAGGGTCGCGCGCCAGATCGCCGCTCATCGGATCGGTCGCGGTGTAGAGCTCGCTCACCACTTCGTTCAGAGCGCCGACGATGTCCTGCATCGCCGTGGCGATCGTGCCGACCGGGCTGGGGAAGCCGATCGTCGTCGGCATGCCGGCGTTGGTGCCGGTCAGCTCGAGTTCGAGCCCGGGCGCCACCGTACCGACGTCATTGGTCGCGCTGGTCATCGCGAGACCGTCGAGCTTGAATTCGGCATCGGCCGATGCCGCCAGCAGGCGGGCCGGATCGCCACCGGCGGTGGGATCCCACGCCAGTGCCCCCAGCCCTTCTTCGCCCGCGGTTTCGGTCGCCTCGACGATGAACCCGCTCTGCGCCCCTTCGGGCCCTTTGAGCACCAGTTGGGCCCCCTGCGCCGTCTGCGCGACATAGGCGCTGATGCCGGCCTTCTTGGCGTTGATCGCGTTGGCGATGTCGGTGAGCGTCGAGCCGCTGGCGATGTCGACGGTGACGGCCGCCTGCTCCGCATCGGCCGTGAAACCCGTGCCGTCGGTCGTGCCGAAGCGGAAGGTCAGCGACCCGGCACCGACGACCGCGGCCGGATCCGCCACGGCGGGGCTCGCCAGCGTTTGCCCGCGGGCGAGCGCGAGCACCTCGAGGCTATAGGAGCCGGATCCGGTCGTGCCCGAAGGGCTCGACGCCGTGGCGACGGCCGGGTTGCCGATCTGCGGCTTGACCGCGAGATCGCCCGCGCGCACGCGATCGCCGAGCGCGCCGGCCAGCGCCGACAGCGTGTTCTTGAGCGAGGATGCTGCGGAAATCTGCTGTTCGAGCTTCTCCGTCTTCGCAGCCAGCCGGTCGTTGCGCAGCGCGAACTGCGCGTCGGCGAGATCGCTCGCCAGCTTGACCATATCGATCCCGCTACCTGCTCCGAGACCGGCGATGATGGACGACATTTCGCTCATGCCGCTGAGAACGGCTCCGGCGCACGATGCTTAAGAGGCGGCGTCGATGTTAGCCATCTCCCCTTTGAGGAGAGGGAAATTTAGATGATTTTGATTCACGCGGAGACGCGGAGGGGAAGCGCCCGGTGCCGCAGGCATTCTTCACAATGCAAAGGGTCCGCATGAAAGCACGGTAGCGGTCTGAGTGCGGCTGCGCCGCTGGCACCCCCCTCCGCGTCTCCGCGTCTCCGCGTGAACCAAAAACTTGGAAGAGACCGCGCGCCGCCCCTCTCGACTCTGGCTAGCGGGCAAGCCGGCCATCGGCATCGAAGCATAGCTCCACCGGCACTTCGACCGCCGGCGCGGGCCGCGCCTCGCCGCGCTTGAGCGAGAACACGAAGGCCAGCACCGAGGCGACCGCGGCATAGAGCTCCTCGCGGATCGTCTGGTTCTCGCGCGTGGTGTAATAGACCGAGCGGGCGAGCTGCGGGTATTCCAGCAGCGGCACGCCGTATTCGCGCGCCAGCTCCTTCATCGCCACCGCCTTGTCGCCGCGCCCCTTGGCGAGCACGATCGGCGCGGCGGCCTTGTCGGGATCATAGACCATCGCGACCGCGAAGTGCGTCGGGTTGGTGAGCACGAACTGCGCCTCGCGCATGGAATGCGCCACGCCGCCGGCCGCGATCTCGCGCTGGCGCTGGCGGCGGTGCGCGCGCGCCTCGGGCGAGCCTTCGGCCTGCTTGTGCTCATCGCGCATTTCCTGATGGCTCATCTTGAGCCGCTGGTTGCGGCGCAGCCACTGGACCGGCGCGTCGATCAGCGCGATCACGATCAGCCCGCCGGCCAGCGCGATCAGGAGCGAGGTCACCGCGCCCCAGGCGGCGCTGAGCTGCTGCGACAGGTTGCCGCTGCCGAGGCCCATGATCGTCTCAAGCCAGCTCCGCCCCCAGGCCCAGGCGATCGCGCCCAGCAGCGCGACCTTGAGGATGCCCTTGCCCATCTCGATCCAGCCGGTCGGGCCGAACATGCGCTTGAGGCCGGACAGCGGATTGATGCGCGAGCCCTTGAACGCGAGGTTCTCGTTCACCCAGCGCCCTTCCCCGCCGAAGCCGAGCTGGGTAATCAGCGCCAGCGCGATCATCGGCACCGCGATCGTGAGGATCGGCGGGAGGGCGACGAACAGGCTCGCCGTCATCATCCGGCCGGGCTGGAAATCGGTCATGTCGCGGCGGTCGAACACCAGGCTTTCCCGCACGATCTGGCTCATCTCGTCGAGCAGCCAGGGCCCGGCGAAGATGAGCCATGCGGCGCCGAACAGGATCCCCGCGGCGGTGGTCGCTTCGCGCGAGCGCAGGACGTCGCCCTTACGCGCCGCGTCGCGCTTGCGCTTCTCGGTCGGCGCGAAGGTCTTTTCGCCGGCGGTCTCGCTCATTGCACCAGCACCCGCTCGGTCTGGCCGAGCGCCATTTCGGCAATGTCGCCGAACTGCTCGTAGATCATCGGCGCGGCGATAATCAGTGCAGCGATCCCGGCCAGCACGCCTGCCGGCAGGCCGAGCGCGAAGAGGTTGAGCGAAGGCGCCGAGCGGCTGAGCACGCCGGTCAGCATCTGCACCAGCAGCAGCACCAGCGTGACCGGCAGCGCGATGCGCACTGCGGTCTCGAACATCGCCCCGGCGAAGCTCGCGACCTGCGCGAAACCGTCACCGCCCAGCCAGGTCTGGCCCGGGGGAAAGGCGCGGTAGCTTTCGACCAGCAGCGCGATCCAGTGCAGATGCGCGCCGAGCGCGAGGAAGATCAGGATCAGCACGATGGTGAAATACTGTCCGAACGCGGTCGTCTGCCCGCCGCCGTTCGGATCGGCCGCCATGGCCATGCTCATGCCCATCGCCCCGCCGATCACTTCGGCGGCGATGACGGGCGCGGCGAAGGCGATCTGGAGCACGAAGCCGAGCGTGAGCCCGACCGCGACCTCGCCCGCGACCGCCAGCAGCCCGGCGGCGGAGAACAGCGCCTCGGGCGGAGTCACGGCGGGCAGCCAGACGGCGACGAAGATCGCCAGCGCCCCGGTCACGCACACCCGCACCGTCATCGGGACCGAGGCGGCGCCGAAGATCGGGGCGGCGAGCAGGGCGGCGCCGATGCGCGTCATCAGGAACACGACGCGCCAGAAGTCCTGCTCGATCGCGCCGAGGCCGAGATCGAGTGCGATCACTTCCCGATCCTGGCGATTTCCATGAAGATTTCCTGCGTGAAGTCGCCCAGCAGCGCCATCATCGAGGCGCCGAAGAGGACCAGCACGAGCGCCACCGCGGCGAGTTTGGGCACGAAGGTCAGCGTCTGCTCGTTGACCGAGGTGGCCGCCTGGATCAGCCCGACGACGAGGCCGATCGCGAGGCTGGCGAGCAGCACCGGCGCGGCCACCAGCGCGGTGATCCACAGCATGCGGTCCGCCAGTGCGAGGAGGATAGGAAGCTCGTCCACTATGCAAAACTCGACGCGAGCGAGCCCATCAGCAGCGCCCATCCGTCGACGAGGACGAACAGCAGCAGCTTGAAGGGCAGCGAGACCAGCATCGGGCTCATCATCATCATGCCGAGGCTCATCAGCACGCTGGAGACGACGAGGTCGATCACCAGGAACGGCAGGAACAGCATGAAGCCGATCTGGAACGCGGTCTTGAGCTCGCTGGTGACGAAGGCCGGCAGCAGGATCGAGAACGGCACCTCGGCCGTGCTGGCGAACTTCGGCGCATTGGCGATATCGGCGAACATCTGCAGGTCGCGCTCGCGCGTCTGGCGGATCATGAAGGCGTGGAACTGGTCGCCGGCGACTTCGATCGCCTCTTCGGCATTCATCTGCCCGGCCGCGTAAGGCGCGATCGCGGCGTCGTTCACCCGCTCCAGCGTGGGCGCCATGACGAACAGCGAAAGGAACAGCGACAGGCCGATCAGCACCTGGTTGGGCGGCGACTGCTGCAGGCCGAGCGCCTGGCGCAGGATCGCGAGCACGACGATGATCCGCGTGAAGCTGGTCATCATCAGGATCAGCGCCGGCAGGATCGTCAGCAGCCCCATGACGAGGAGCAACTGGAGCGACATGCTCAGCGGCTCTCCGCCCGCGCCGCCCAGCTCGCCGAACGCACGGTCGAGCGCGCCGGGCACGGCGGCCTGCGCCTTGGCGGCCGCGGGAATGGCGAGCGCGGCAAGTGCGCTCAGGATCGCGGTCAGCCGCTTCACGCCGCGTCCTCCGTCGCGGGCCGAGCCGGCGCTTCGGCCAGACGCGTCAGGCCCCCACGCGAGGTGGAGACGAGAATCTCGCGCCCATGGAACTCGATCACGGCGAGGCGCATGGTCGGCGAAAGCATGGTCGTCTCGACGATCCGCACCGCCTTGGTCCCGCCTTGCGGAGCGCCGAACTTGCCCTGCATGCGCTGGGCGAGCTTCAGCGTGCCCCAGATCATCAGGCCGATCAGCGGCAGCAGGACCAGCAGCTTGACGACGTACCAGAACATCAGGCGGCGCCTTCCGCCTGCTTGGGCGCCTGCTTGGCGCCGGCCTTGGTCGTTACCTCGATCGGCGGCGCGCGGCGTTCGCGGGGCGCGGCGGCGGGCTGGTTGGCGCCGACCAGTTCGAGGATGCGCAGGCCGAAGCGGTTGCCCTCGGCGACGACTTCGCCCTTGGCGATCAGCTTGCCGTTGACCAGCACGTCGAGCGGCTCGTCGGTCAGGCGGTCGAGCATGACGACGCTTTCCTCCGCCAGGTCGAGCACTTCGCGCAGGTTCATCTGCGCGCGGCCGAGCTCGACCGTGAGGCGGACGTCGATGTCCTGAATCAGGCCGAAGCCAGCGGTTGCATCGGTCATCGGATTTCCTTTCCGGGGGTTGTCTGGCCGGTGAATGTCTGGGTGATCTGGAGCGCGACCTGGTCGTCGACTTCGCCCACGGTGCCGCGGGCGATGACGATCTCGCCCACCTGCAGCGGCACGTTGCGCGCGACCATGATCGGAAGAACGGTGCCCGGCTGGATTGCAGCGAGGCGGTGGAGCGGCATTTCCATGTCGACCAGGCGTGCGCTGGTGGCGAGCGGCAGGTCGGCAAACGGCGCCTCGTCGATGCCCGGCTTGCGGCGCGAGACCGGCGCGCGGGGCGCCGAGGCACGCTTGGGCAGGAGCGAGGACAGCGCCGCGGTCTCGAGCGCGAGCACGATGTGCCAGGTGCGCCCGCCGGTCGTGACTTCGAGCGTCAGCGCAGTCAGCTCCGCATCGGGCGCGAACGGCGCGCGCAGCTCGGCCGGTGAAGCGTCGTCGGTGCGGAATTCGAGACCGCCGAGTTCGCCGGCCATGGCCGCGAGGACCTGCCGTTCGAACCGCTGCGACAGCAGGCGCGCGGTGTGCGGCAGCTCGGCCGGCAAGCGCTCGCCGATCTCGCCCGTGCCGCCGAAGGTGCGGTCGAGCTGTTCGAGGATCGCACGCCCGTCGAGCGCGAGGAACAGCGCGTGCCCGGCCACACCGAAGCGGTGCCGGCTCGGGGCGATCAGCGGCGCGCAATGGCCGGTCAGCTCCGCCCCCGCGAGCGCCTGCGTGCCGAGCGAGGCGACGCGTGCGTCGGCATCGTTGGCGACAGCGGCGACGCTGGCACGCACGGCGCCGCACAGGCGGGCGGCGAACCGCTCGAACTCGGGGCCGAGCTCGACCGGCGCCTCACGCCCGCGCAGCAGCACGCCGGCATGGCTCGCCGGACGGCGCCCCGCCTTCGGTGAAGCGCGGCGCGTCATTGGACGATGAAGGTCCGGAAGTAGACGTTGTCGACCCCGCCGAAGCCTTCCTGCTCGGTCAGCACGGCATTGACCGCATCGGTCAGGCGCTTCTGCAGCTTCGTCTTCCCCGCGCTGGTTATCACCTCTTCCTCCGGCGTATCGGCAAGTTCGACGAGGATGCGCGAGCGGATCGCGAGCTGGTGCTCGTCCAGCCACATCAGCACGCGCCCGTCGCGGCGGGTCGAGGCGGCGAGGCTCACCTGGATGAGGCCGTCGCTGTTCCTGAGGTTCGAGGTGAAGTCCTCGGCGAAGCTGAAATAGGCGGTCCGGTACTTGGTACCGCCCTCGCCGTAGACGACGTCGGCTCCGCCGGTCGAGCCCTTGGGCGCGGGCGGCGCGTAAGGGTCTTTGTCCCCCTTGAGCACGAGCTGCGGGCCGGCTTCGGCGGCATTCGCGCCGGCCATCTGGATCACGCCGGCCGACATCAGGCCGAACACCGTGCCCCCGGCCGCGCCGGCGACGAGCACGCCCACCACGAGCAGCTTGAGCAGTCCCTTGCCCTTGGCGGGCTTGTCCTGGTTGTCCTTCTTGTCACTCATTCCTTGGTCCTCGAATTGGATGCATTGGGCCGGGTCAGGCGTAGATCGCGGAGCCGTCGCCGCGGCGAGCGCCCTGCCCGGAGGTGTCGGTGTCGGCGCGGCGACGGCCTTCGTGCCGCTCACGGTGCGGTGGATTGCCTTCGGCAGAGCCGCCGTCGCGCTCGGCGAGCGATCCACCGCGGGCGGAGCCATTGCCGCCGCTCTGGGCGTTCTGCTGCCCGCCCGGCGCACTTCCGTCGCCCTGCGCGAAGGCCGGACGGTCCGCCACGGCAGCGGCGACGGCGCGGTGCGCCTCGGGATCGGTCGCGGCGATCTGGACGCCGAGCTGGCCGTCGCGCCGCTGGTCGAAGCGAAGCGAGAGCTCGCCGAATTCGGCATGGTCGAGCGCCAGCGTGGCGCCCTTGCCGGTCATCGCCTCGCGCGCCGAGGCGAGGCTGTCGACGATCCGGCTGAGTTCGCGGGCGATGCCGGTCTCCATGGCCGGCTTGTCGGCGGCGAGGGACGGCGTCGAGTCGCTCGCGACGGCAGAGGGGACTGCGGCGACGGTCGAAGGCTGCACCGGTGCGGGTGCCTGAATCGACGCGGGTTCGGGGGCAACCTTGCCCGGCGCTTTCGCAGCGAGCTCGGCCGCGGGCCGATCGCCGGCAGCCGGGTCGCGCCCGCGTTCGGCCGAGGCGCCGGCGGGCTGGAGCTTGCCGGCAAACCCGGCCGCGGGTTTCTCGGCGGCAAGCGCCGGATCGCGTGCGGCGGCGGCGGCCGCCTCGCCCGAAACGGGCAGCGGTGCGACCTGGATCGCGACGGCGGGCGGCGCCGCCGGCTTGGCGGCCTCGTCTGCCGCCTGCGCGGGGAGCGGAAGACCAACGGGAAGCTGCGGTGCGGGCGCGGGCGTCTGCCCTGCCTTCGCCGCCGGTTCGCCAGCCACCGGCTGCACGACCTGCGGCGGCGTCAGCGCCAGCGCGGCCAGTGCGGCCTCCGCGGCACCGGCGTTCTCCGCCGCTTCCGGCAAAGCCTCGGCATCGGCCGGCAAGTTCTTGCCGGTTCCGGCAATGTCCGGCAGCACGACGACCGAAGCGGCATCGCCCTCGCCTTCGGAGGCCGTCTCGGACGCCTCGGACGTCTCCTTGCCTTGCGCGGCGGCGCCGAGGGCGGAGAGGAGACGCGAGAACGCGCCCTGCACGCCCGCTTCGCCGCCTGTCGCCGGTGCGGCCACGCCGAGGTCGAGAACCGAGGGCGCCTTGGACTGGGAAAGAAGCTGAGAAATCATTGGCCTGCCGTGTGCGATTGAACACACACGTTTATTCAAGATGCGTGCCAGTTTTCCTCGCGCCGATGGGTTCGCGTTTCTCGACCTTCTCATGGATCGCGCGGGCGAGGTCGCGGCGCCCTTCCTCCGCTTTCTGCAGGCGGCGCTCGGCCACCGCGAGGTCGGCCAGGCGATCGTCCGCCTCGCGCCGGGCATGCTCGGCCTGCTTCGCGGCGGTCGCGCCGAGATCGCGGAGATGGCTGCCGAGCACGGTGGCGCTGCGCAAGTCGGCGCCGTCGCGCGAAGTGTCTCGCAGGGCGTAGACCTGCGCCAGCGTGCGCGTGCGTTCGGAAAGCTGTTCGAGCTTCTGCCGCACCGCTTCGGCCCGGTGCGCTTCGGCCGCGGCCTGGCGCTGTTCGGCCGAGCGCAGCCGCTCGATCAGGCGCGCGCGGCGCAGGCGCGACGTATCACTGGTCATTGCCGATCAATTGCTGAAGCTGTCCGACCGCAAGATCCAGCGAGACGCGCTCGGCGACGTCCTGCTGGAGGAATTCGGCGATCTGCGGATGCAGCGCGATGCCGCGGTCGACCAGCGGATCGGCGCCGGGGCGGTAGGCGCCCATCAGCAGCAGGTCGCGGTTGCTCTCGTACGCCGAAACGAGCGCGCGCAGGCTCCGCGCGAGCAGGTTCTGCTGCGGGCTCGCAACGTCGCTCATCACGCGGCTGAGCGATGCGCCGACGTCGATCGCCGGATATTGCCCACGCTGCGCGAGATCGCGCGAGAGCACGATATGCCCGTCGAGGATCGAGCGCGCCGTGTCCACGACGGGATCGTTCTGGTCGTCGCCGTCGGCGAGCACCGTATAGATCCCGGTGATCGAGCCGCCGCTTTCAGCCGAATTGCCGGCGCGCTCGACCAGCTTGGTGATCGTCGACAGCGCCGAAGGCGGATAGCCGCGCGCCGCGCCGGGTTCGCCGAGCAGAATTCCGATCTCCCGCGCCGCATGGGCGATACGGGTCAGGCTGTCCTGGATCAGCAGCACGCGCAGGCCCTGCGCGCGGAAATACTCGGCGAGCGAAGTCGCCAGCAGCGCGCCGCGCAGCCGCAGGTTCGCGGCATGGTCGGCAGGCACCGCAACCACCGCTGTGCGCGCGGCCGCTTCCCCCTGCATATGCCGTTCGACGAAATCCGAGACCTCGCGCGCGCGCTCGCCGATCAGGCCGACCACGACCACGTCGGCTTCCGCGCCGTGCGCGATCATGTCGATCAGCACCGACTTGCCGACCCCGGAGCCGGCCATGATGCCGACGCGCTGGCCGATTCCGAATGTCGTCAGAGCGTTGATTGCGCGAATGCCGGTGTCGAACGGTTCGCGCACGCTCGCGCGGTCGAGCGCGCCGGTGCGCTTGCCGCCGGCGGGCCATTCCGCGCGCGAGCGCAGCGGCGGGCCGCCGTCGATCGGGCGGCCGAGGCCGTCGACCGCGCGGCCGAGAAAGGCCGGGCCGACCGGCAACATGCCCGGCCGCCCTTCGGGCCGCACGGGCACACCCGGGCGCAGCAGCACGCTGTCGCCGAGCATCATCATCATCGTGCGCCCGTTGCGGAAGCCGATTACCTCGGCGGTGAGCGTAGCGCCCTTGCCGTCGTCGATCCGGCACAGGCCCCCGATCGGGACTGAAAGCCCGCTGACCTCGATCAGCCCCCCGTCGCAGGCCGCGACCCGGCCGAAGCGGCGCGGGTGCAGGTCGACCGGCGGCATGGCGAGTTCATCGAGCACCGTTTCCAGCTCGCTCAGCACTCCCGGAAAGCCTCTTCGAGAATGCGGCGCCACTGCGAGGGCCCGTCCTCGATCCCGCCGTCCTCGGTCTCGATCCGCAAGCCGCCCCGCTCGACCGAGGAGTCGGGTACGGCAACGAGATCGGCCGGCAACCGGCTTTCGACCAGCGCCAGATCGTCGGGATGGAGCAATACGCGGCGCTCGTCCTGCGCGCGCTGGAGCATGGCGGTGGCCTTGCCGATCCGCGCGACGAGGCCATCCTCGTCGAGCGCGAGCGGCAGGATCGCGTCCTCGCACAGCGTCAGCACCGTCAGCCGCAGGCGCTCGCGCAGCGCGGCGGCGCTGTCGGCGTCGAAGCGGGCGAAGGCGAGTTCGATTGCATGGCGCCGCGCGTCGCGTTCGCGTTCCTGCTCTTGCGCGCGCGCTTCGGCCTGCGCGGCGCCTTCGGAAAATCCGCGCTCGTAGGCCTCGGCCACGGGATCGCGCGCGGGTTCCGCCGCCGTTTCCTCGGCAGGGACGACGAACAGCGGAGAAAAGCGCGGATCGCGCGAGAATCCGCCGCTGCCACGCAGCCGCTCGAGCGGGAGACAGGCTCTAGACTGTATCGACATTCAACTGGCATCCCGCGAAGGCTGGAGATCGGTGAAGCGCGAAATTCGAGAATCCTCCCCATCGTCTTGCGATGGGGAGGAATAGGACCAATCGCGATTTCTGCTTAGACATAGTCGTCGTCCGCCCCGCCGACGACGATCGTGCCGTCGGCGGCGAGTTTCTTCGCGGTCGCGACGATCGCCTTCTGCGCCGCTTCCACGTCGGCACGCTTGATCCGGCCGCGTTCCTCGATCTCGTCGCGCAGGCCGTCCGCCGCGCGGCTCGACATCGCGGCGAAGAAGACCTCGCGCTGCGCTTCCTCGAGACCCTTGAGCGCGTCGATCAGCACTTCGCTCTCGATCTCGCGCAGGAGCTGGCCGATCGTCTGGGTGTCGAGGTCGAGCAGATGCTCGAACTTGAACATCTCGCTCTCGATGTCGCGGGCGAGCTGCTTGTCGAGCTTGTTGAGGCCCGGAATGACGCGCTTCTCCATGCTGCGCGCGGCGCTGTTCATGATCTCCGCCGCCTCGCGCACGCCGCCCATGGTCAGCTTCCTGATCCCGTGGGTGCCGGCGATCTTCGCGGCCAGGGTTTCCTCCAGGATCGCGATCGCCTCGGGCGAGACCGGGCCGAGGCTGGCGATCCGGTGGACGACCGGGGTGTGCAGATCCTCCGGCAGACCGGCGAGCACCGCCGCGGCGGTTGCGGGTTCGAGCTGGACGAGCAGCACGGCAATCGCCTGCGGATGCTCGTCCTGGATCAGCGGGATCAGCACGTCGGGCTCGAGCCACTGGGCGATCTCGAGCGCCGGATTGCGTGGCGCGTTCTCGGGCGGGGCGACACGGCGCATGATGCTGTCCGCCTTCACCTCGCCGAGCGCGCCGGTCATGATCCGGCGGACGTCGTCGACCCGGCCATGCGCGGAAATGCCCGACTGGCTGGCGGAATCGGCGAAGCTGGCGATGGCGTCGGCGATCGCGGTCGGACCGATCTCGCCCAGCTCGCACATCTTGGCGCCGAGCCTGCGCAGTTCCTCGGGCGAGAGGCCGGCGAGCAGCCTGGCCGCCTCCTCCTCGCCGAGCAGCATGACCATCACGGCCGCGCGGTCGGCACCGTCGAACTCGATCGCAGCAGCCATCACGCGACTCCTTCGGTGTTGCGCGTCTCGCCGAGCATTCGGCGCAATGCCTGGAGCGCGTCGTCGGGCTGCTCGCGCGCGATGCGCTGGGCGAGCTCGATCTGTGCGGAAAGCTCCTCGCGGTCGGGCTCGTCGTTCATCGCGATCAGCGCGGGCCGGCGGCCGGCCGGAAGCACGGTCATTTCACCTTCCGCCTCCTCGCCTTCCTCGTCCTTGCGGCCGGTCAATGCGCGGACGATCGGCCGGGCGACGAACAGCAGCGCGAGCACGACGCAGATCAGCGCGACCAGATTGCGCACGACCATCGCGAACCACGGCGCTTCCCAGAACGGCGGTTCCTCGGCCACGGGCGCGTCGAACGGGCGCACGATGACCGCGACCGTATCGCCCCGCGCCGTATCGGCGCCGACGGCCGCGGCGACCAGATCCTCGAACTTCTTGATGTCGGCCGGTTTGGCGCCTTCGAGCACGTCCTGATTGATCGCGACCGCGACCGACAGGCGCTTCAGGTCGCCGGGCGCGATGTTCGACACCGCGACCTCCCGGCCCAGTTCGTAAGTACGGGTGGCGCTGCTCTCGCCCACTTCGGGCGCGTTGGCCTCGGCCGGGCCGCCCTCGGGCGCGCCTTCGACGGCTTCGGGCGCCGGCGGCGGGGTGTTCGTCAGCACGCCGGGCACACCGACGGCGGCGCCGGGTCCCGCCATGGTGGAAGTCTGGGTCGTCTCGCGGCGCACCGCGCCGTCCTTGTCGTAGCTTTCGCGGGCCGAGGTCACTTCGCTCATATCGAGCGCGACCTGGATTTCGCTGGAGAAGTTCTCCGCACCGATCATCGGGGAAAGCAACTGGTCGACCTGCGAGCGCAGCTTGGCCTCCATCCGCGTCTGCAGCTCGAGCCGGTCCGAATCCGCGCCCTTCGGCTCGGATAGCAGCCGGCCGTGCTGATCGACGATGCGCACCGCGTCGATCGAGAGCCCGGGCACCGAGGCGGCGACGAGATTGGCGATCGCGGTGACCTGCGATTCGGAAAGCTGCCGCCCGCGCGCCATGCGCAGCATGACCGAGGCGGTCGGCGGCAGGTTGTCGCGCACGAAAACCGATCGCTCGGCCCGCGCGAGATGGACACGGACCGATTCGACCCCGTCGATCTCGCGGATCGTCAGCATCAGGTCGCGTTCCTGCGCCGCGCGCAGCCGGTCGCCCTCGAGCGTGCGGCTGGCGCCCATCGGCAGCGCGTCGATCAGATCCTGCCCGCTCTCGGGGGTGGCGAGCGCACCGTCGGATGCGACCACCATGCGCGCGCGATAGAGATCGTCCTCCCCCACGGTGAGCGCGCCGGTCGCATTGTCGATCGTGTACCCGATCGACGCCGCCTCCAGCGCGCTGACCACGCCGGCGCGGTCGGCATCGCCGAGCGAGCTGTAGAGCACGCGCTGCGGCGCCGGGGCGAGCGCGGCCCACAGCAGTGCGGCCATGCCCACGGCGGCGAGCCCGGCGAACCAGGGCAAGGCCTTCCTCACCGCGGGCTGCGCCACGAAAGCCGCGGCGCGGTCCTTGAACGAACCGCCGCCCCCCGCGCGCAGCGGCGCGAGGAGCGAGCCGGAGGAACCGCCCGTGGGCACGAGGTCGCTCATCTAATCAAACCCCCATCCGCATGATGTCCTGATAGGCGGACAACAGCTTGTTCCTGACTTGCAGCGTGGCTTCGAACGCGATCCCGGCCTCCTGCCGCGCGAGCATGACCTTGGCGATGTCGGTCACTTCGCCGCGCTCGTAGCCGGCGGCGAGTTCGGACGACTTGGTCTGTGCCGCGTTGACCCCGTCGAGTGCCGTTCTGAGCGTGTCGGCAAAACCCCCGCCCGCCGGTTCGCTCGGCGCCGCAGCGCCCGCGTGTTCGGCGCCCTTCGCCTGATGGATTTCCTGCAGCACGCTCGATCGCTCCACGATCTGCTGGCGCAACGCCATGATCTGCTGGACCGATCCGGCACCGCCAATGCCGCCCACGCCGCTCATCGACGGCCTCCGACGGCCAGGCCGGCTTCACGGAAGGATGCCAGGCGGTAGCGCAGCGTGCGCTCGCTGATGCCGAGCTGGCGCGCGGCCTCGGCCCGCTTGCCGCCGCAGGCGTCGAGCGTTTCCATGATCGCGCGCGCTTCGGAAAGCTGCACCACCTTGGAGAGCTTGGCCCCCGCGCCCGCCGCGTCGAGATCGGCCTGCGGCGCCGGCTCGGGCGACCGCTCGACCAGCCGTGCGGGCCGGTCGAACACGATATGCTGCGTGCCGATCGCCGTCTCGTTGCCGGCAAGCACGAGCGCGCGGCGCATGACGTTTTCCAGCTCGCGGATATTGCCGGGCCAGCCGTGCTGCTTGAGCATGGCGATCGCGCCGTCGGTGAGCCAGGGAACCTGCTGCCCCTGCGGCGCGTGGCGCAGCAGCATGGCGAAGGCGAGCGGCACGATGTCGCCGGGCCGTTCGCGCAGCGCGGAAAGGGTCATCGGGAAGACATTGAGGCGGTAGAACAGGTCGGCACGGAAACGGCCTTCCTCGACCTCCAGCGGCAGATCGCGGTTGGCACAGGCGATGATCCGCACGTCGACCTTGACCGGCGTGGTCGCGCCGACCGGCACGACTTCGCCTTCCTGCAGCGCGCGCAACAGCTTGGCCTGGAGCGGAAGCGGCATCTCGGCGATCTCGTCGAGCAGCAGCGTGCCGCCCTCGGCCGCGCGGAAGAAGCCCTCGCCCGCCGCGTTGGCACCGGTGAAGGCGCCTTTCTGGTGGCCGAACAGCAGCGCTTCCAGCATCGTCTCGGGAATGGCGGCGCAGTTCACCGCCACGAACGGCTTGTCCTGCCGCGCGCTGCGGTTGTGGATGAACTGCGACAGCACTTCCTTGCCGGTGCCGGTCGGGCCGTTGATGAGCACCGGGATATCGGTCCCCGCCAGCCGGTCGGCGAGCGCCAGGACCGAGAGCGATTCCGGATCGGCCGCGACCGGCCCCCCACCGGCCGCGGCCAGCGCGACGAGCGCGCCGAAGGTCGCTTCCGACACCGGATCGGCGTAGGTCAGCCGGGCGCCCGTTCCCATCCGTTCGATGGAGGGCGCGTCGGCCCGCGCCAGCGCAATCGTGCCGGGCAGTTTGCCCAGCCCGCTTTCGGCAGCGTCGGCGAGGTGCACGACCTGCCGCGGAAAGAGCGAGGAAGCGATCCCCGCGAACTTGCCCGCCAGCGACGCGTGAGCCTTTTCGAACCCTTGGGTCCGTTCGATCGATCCCACTTCAGCCCCCTGCTGATTAACCAATTCCGTCCGCAGCGGGTATTGGCGCCGGCATGGGCAAAATTCGCTTAATGGTTAACGGAGAAACGCCCTTAAGTATGAATACTTAGTTCGAGTGGCACACAGCTCTCCGTCACCCTGACGTCATCCCGGCGAAAGCCGGGATCGCTCGCCGCCGGGCCGGACTTCGCTGCAGACAATCTCAGCCGTGGCGCTGGGACGACGAGCATTTCTCAAACCGCGGCGCAGTCACGAAAATCCGCCCGCCCCCTAAAACTTCCCGCATCATTGCCGGTCTGGGTTTCAGCTGCCGCCCAAGACGGGGTCTCGGGGCAGCCCTTGAAGAGCATTGTGGGAGTTTGAACAATGTCCGTTATCAATACCAATATCAGCGCCCTGAAGGCTGCCAACGCCTCGGCCTCCGCCAACAAGGCCCTCGGCACCGCCATGGAGCGTCTGTCGACCGGCAACCGCATCAACAGCGCGAAGGACGATGCCGCCGGCCTCGCCATCGCAACGTCGATGACCTCGCAGATCCGTGGCATGAGCCAGGGGATCCGCAACGCGAACGACGGGATTTCGCTGGCGCAGACCGCGGAAGGCGGCCTCAACGAAGTCACCAACATGCTGCAGCGCGTTCGTGAGCTGGCCGTGCAGTCGTCCTCGGGCACCTACCAGGACAGCGACCGCGCCAACCTGCAGGCGGAAGTCACCGAGCTCAAGTCGCAGATCGACGCCGTCATCGCGAACAGCGAGTTCAACGGCGTCAAGCTGTTCGACGCCAGCACCGCCACCGTCACGATCCAGGCCGGTGCCGAAAGCACCGACACGATCGACCTGACGATGGCCGATCTCTCGGGTCTCGCCGCCGCAACGTTCGACGTCGGCACCGACGCCGCATCGGCGACGACGGCGATTGCCGACGCGGACACGCAGCTCGAAGCGATCTCGACCGCCCGCGCCACGCTGGGCGCCGGCCAGAGCCGTCTCGAATCGGCGGTCAACACGCTGACCAACAACGTCACCAACCTGTCCGACGCGCGCTCGCGCATCCAGGACACCGACTACTCGGCCGAAACGACTGCGCTGGCGAAGGCGCAGATCCTCAGCCAGGCTTCGACCGCGATGCTGTCGCAGGCGAACCAGAGCCAGCAGAACGTTATGTCGCTGCTGCGTTAATCGGCAGACCGATTCGGTCTTCGAGGGCCCGGCGCTGTCACCAGCGCCGGGCCTTTTCTTTATCGGGCCGCGCCACCGTCACGCCCGAATCGCCCGAACGCTCAGCCACCGATCATCGGGCCTTCCGGTGTACCGGCCTATCTTCCGGACGGTCCAGCCGGCGTCTGCGAGCGCCGACCGCAGGGCGGGCTCGCGCCAGTATGTCTCGGCGTAGCGCCGAGGCGCCGCGACGCTGCCGTGTGCGGACGTGTCCTCGCCATCGCCCTCTCTGACCGAGGCATACAGTGCGCCGCCGGCCCGCGTTGTCTCGGCAAGCCGTCCGAGCACCGCGCGGAAATCCTCGCGGGCGACGTGGATCAGACAGGCGCAGGCCCAGATCCCGTCGTACGGCACGCCGGGGCAACGGGGGTCGGCCAGATCGTCGGTCAGCGGGTCCAGCAGGTCGGCCGCGAAGCCGCTGTCGCGAAGCAGGTCGACGAACCCCCTCGAAACGTCGGTGCGCCGGACGCTGATCCCCCGCTTCTCCAGCTCGAGCGCATCTCGTCCGCCGCCGCTTCCGATCTCCAGCACCCTGCCGGAGCCGCCCAGTTCTGCTACAAACGCATCGATCTCCGTCGCGACCCAGCGAGGCATCGCGGCGGCTTCGGCCGCGTACTCGGCCGCAACCGAGTCATAGGACCGCACGGTGTGGCGGTCGGTGCTCATGTCGGGCCCTCTTCCCTTGCGCCCCTCGCTTTCCGGGGTTTGGGCAATCCGGGCGCTTTGCCTGCCTGCCATAGCGGGATCCGGCCCGGAACACTACTTGCGCGCTCTCTTCTTGACAAAACGAACCATATAGGTTAGGGGGTGCTGGCCTGGTGGACCTCAACGCCAGGCAACGAGGATCGGGGCAGGCGCTTGTGTCGACGGTGCCTTGTCTCTCTTCCGCTGGTCGATGGGCTCTGCTCCTCGCTCCAGCGGCGCGGCCGGTGCGGCTGGCGTGCGATGCAAGGCTCGGGTGTAACCCCTCAAGGAGCCGGAAGCATTGCTCCCTTCCGCCGGAAGCCGGGACATGGATGTTCGCGGTGCCTGCGCGCTGCCCTTGCGAACCCGGCGATCAGCCCCGGGTCTCCCGGCAGCGGCCCACCGCGCGCTGGCGTGGCGGATCAGCCACGGGGCACAGGCGGACTTTTGGCGAGTCCCGGCCGTCTGCGCCCGCCAGTCCCGGACCGCAGGGATCGAACCGGGCCCCACCGCGGCGGCGGCGGGCAAGCGGATCGGGTGCGGCGAACCTCACGCCGCAAACGCATCCGTCGGTCGTTCGCAACCAAACCGCCACCCGCCCGACCCCGCGCACGCCTCCTGGCGTGCCGCACCGGCCGCGCGATCCGAGTACCAGGCGTCACGCATCCGGGTTCGCCGCCGGAGGATCTTGTGTGGGTGCGGTCCCTAACCTCACGTCATCCCCGCGCACGCGGGGATCCATTGTCCGGCGCTCGTCCCTGGATCCCCGCCTGCGCGGGGATGACGAAGGGGCGGATGCATGGTCTGCCGCACGATCGGCCTGTCGGCCCGATGGCATGCGGGAACACACCTAATCCATCAGCAGGATCGACATCCGCCGGTTGCGCGGGTCCTGGGGGTTGTCGCCGACCAGCGGTTCGCGGTCGGCGACGCCTTCGATGCGGCGGAAGCGGGTTTCGCCGATGCCGCCACGCATCAGCGCCTGGCGGGTCGCCTCGGCGCGGCCGGCGGAAAGCGACCAGTTGTTGGCCGCCGCGCCGCTCTTCCACGGCAGGGCGTCGGTGTGTCCGCGGATCGTCAGGTCGCCCGGTTCGGGGCGCACCGCTTCGGCGATCACCTTCATCAGCTTCGCGGCGTCGGGCGTGAGCACCGTCGTCCCGAGCACGAACATCGAGAAATCGGCATCGTCGACCAGGTCGATCCGGATGCCCTCCACCGTGTCGACCATCCGCACCTGGCGCATCAGGCGGCGCAGGCGCCGGTCGTGGGCGATCTCCGCCTCCACGCGCTCGCGCATGCGCCGCGCGCGGTCGATGCTTTCCTTCTGCCCGCCGGTCGCGTCGCGCGGCACGGTGATCGGGCGCTTGCCGGTCTGCGCGGCGCGGTGCGGATAATTGTCGGGATCGACCAGCGAGGCGCCGCCGAGCAGCCCGTCGGAGCCGGCGCTCTTTTCCTTCAGCTTGACCAGGGTCGGCGTGAAATAGTCGGCGATCCCCTTGCGCTGCGCCTCGGTCGTCGAACCGAGCAGCCACAGCAGCAGGAAGAACGCCATCATCGCGGTCACGAAGTCGGCATAGGCGACTTTCCACGCGCCGCCGTGGTGGCCGGCGTCCTGGACGACGGTGACCTTCTTGACGATGATCGGGGGCGCGGGATCGTTGCGCCCTGAGCGCGAGGCCATCCTACCTTCCCCGCAGGCTGTCGAGCAGCTCCGAGAGGCCGGGGCGGAACGCATGGCCGAGACCCGAGCGCGCGCTTTCGACCACCAGCGGCTGCGGATAGCCGTTGAGCGAGGCGATGATCACCTGCTTGACCGCGTGGAAGATCTGCTCGTCCTGGTCGATGATCTGCTTGAGCCGCCCGGCTAGCGGGCCGACGACGCCGTAGGCGAGCAGCACGCCGAGGAAGGTGCCGACGAGCGCCGATCCGATCATCCCGCCGAGCACCGCCGGCGGCTGGTCGATCGAGCCCATGGTCTTCACCACGCCGAGCACGGCGGCGACGATGCCGAGCGCCGGCAGCGCATCGGCGAGCGACTGCAGCGCGTGCTGCGGTTCGCGCAATTCGTGGAAATGCGTCTTCATCGCATTGTCCATCACGTCCTCCACCGCGTGCGTCTCCAACGTGCCGGAAGAGACGACGATCAGCGTCAGCGTATCGCAGATCAGGGCGATCAGAGGCTCGTTGGCGAGCAGGTTCGGGTACTCGGCAAAGAGCTCGGAGTCGGCGGGGTTCTCGACATGGCTTTCGAGCGCGACCGGCCCTTCGGTACGCAGCAGCTTCATCAGCTTGGTGGTCAGCGCGATCGCGTCGATATGGTCCTGCCGCGAATGGCGCGGGCCCTTGAAGATCTTCACGAACGAGCGGCCGATCGCCTTCAGCTCGTGCATCGAGTTGCCGGCGATCAGCGCGCCGACCGCCGCGCCGCCGATGATCATCATCTCGTGCGGCACGGCCTCCATCACGGGGCCGAGCGCGCCGCCGGTGAGGGCGAATCCGCCGAACACCATGACGAGCAGGACGACGATACCGATTGCAGCGTACATGTCTTGGAAACCCTTGTTCTTTTTATCAGCGCATCATGTCGAACAGCGAGAGGCCCGCGAGCCGGACGAAGCTCGCCTGGCTCGCCTCGAGCACGGTCGTCACTTCCTGCAGCCGCGTCATGGTGACCGCGAGATCGGCCTCGCCGATCGCCTTCTGCTCGTCGGCGACCAGTTCGGAATTGGCCACGCGGCGCTCGTCCATCACCTCGATCCAGCCGAGCCGCCCGCCGACCACGGTCTGCGCGGTGGTGATCTTGTCGAGCCCGGCGGCCAGGCCGTCGAGCGCAACGCCGGTCGGCCCGGTCGGGTCGCCGCCACTCTTGAGCGCGGTGGCGAGATCGCCCAGGACCGCAAACAGGTCGGTCGGCACGCCGCCAGCCTCGAACGCGAACACTTCGGGCCCCGTCAGCGAGGGAATGACTGACTGCCCGTCGCCGAGGTCGACCGCGTCTTTCGCCGCGGTGCCGACATAGGCGGCCGTCCCGCCACTATCCTGATAGGCGGTCCCCGCAGCCTGCCCACCGAACAGCGCATGCCCGGCGCTGTTACGGCTGTTCGCGATGTGCAGCACGGCCTGGCGCAGGCTTTCGACTTCGCCGCCGATCGTCGCGCGCTGCTCGGCGCTCAACGTCTCGGTCGCAGCCTGCGTTGCGAGCTCCTTGGCGCGTATCACCAGCGTGGCGAGCGAGCCGAGCGCGTCGTCGGTCATCTTGAGATCGGTCGAAGCGAGATCGGAACTGCGCTGGTCGATCTCGGCCAGCCGCTCGCCGCGCGCCAGCGTGCGCAACCGCGCGGCCGCAACCGGATCGTCGGACGAGCGCGAGAGGCGCTCGCCGGTGCCCATCTGCTGCTGCAGCTTCTCGGCCTCGGCGCGCAGCGTGCCGACCTGGCGGGTCGCGCGTTCGTAGAAGGCGGATGTGCTGAGATTGATCATCGCGGCCTCACCTCAGTTGCAACAGGGACTGGAAGATGTCGCTCGCGACCTGCATCGCGCGGCCCGAGGCCTGGAACGCCTGCTGGAAGCGCATCAGGTTGGCGGCTTCGGTGTCGAGGTCGACGCCCGCCTGCTGTTCGAGCGAGATCCGCGCCGAGGATGCGATCGCGTCGAGCGCGTCGCGCGTCACCCTCTTGCCGGCGACTGCGCTGGAGACATCGAACAGCAGCGCATTGGCCGAACCGGCGACACCGCCGCTCTCCAGCGCCTGCCGCAAGGCGGCGAGGTTCGATCCGTCGTTGCTGTTCGCCGGCGCGCCGGCCGGAGCGGTCGCGATCCCGCCGCTGTCGGTCATGGCGACCCTGATCCCGGCCGCGCCGGTCCCGGCGAAAATCGGCTGGCCCGCCGTGCCGTCGAGCCCGACGCCGCTCGCCTGCGCGGCGTTGACCGCGCTCGCGATCCCGTCGGCCAGCGTGTCGAGCCGGCCGCGCACCTGGGCCACCGATTCGAGCGCCAGCGCGGCACCCGCCAGCGCGCCGCCCGAAGGCTGCACGGCCGCGCCGCCGACGGCGAACGCAATCGTGCCGTCCGCCGCCGTCGCGATCGACATCGGGGTGAAGTTGCCGCCCTGAACCAGAGTCGCGCCCCCGGTGGTCACGGTGACCGCGCCATCCGCCGCGAAGCTGGTCGAGATGTCGGTGATGCCGCTCATCCGCTCGAGCAGCGAGTCGCGCTGGTCGAGCAGCGTCGCGCGGTCGCTGCTGCCCTCGCCCGCGCGCGACAGGCGCAGGTTCACGCGCGCCAGCTCCTGACCGAGCACGTTGGCTTCTTCGGTCGCGGCACTGGCGTTGAAGCGCAGCCCCTCGCCCGCCGCGCCGAGCGAATCGACCGCGATGTTGAACTTGTTCGCCAGCGTGTCGGCGCCCGCGAGGACGGCGGAGCGGAGCGACGAATTGGTCGGGTCGGAGGCGAGCTGCTGCAGCGCCGCCTCGAACTCGACGATCGAATCGTAGAGGCCCGACTGCTCGACCGCGGACTCGATGTTCTCCAGCCCGCCGAGCTCGGCATCGGCGCGTGCAAGGTCGCTGCCGGTGCGGCGCACTTCGGCTTGGCGGAACAGATCGGCGTTGCGGTGGATGCCCGAAACCCGCGCGCCCGACAGCGAGATGTCGCCGATGCGCCCCTGCCCACCCGCGGCGGAGACCTCCTCCATGCGGGCGCTGCGGCGGACATAGCCGTCGCTCGAGGCGTTGGCGATGTTCTGCGCCGTCACGTCGAGCGCGGCCCGTGCCGCGCGTGCGCCGCTGGCGGCGATCGAGAGGAGATCGGATGCCATGCGTCAGTTCCCGCCCGGCTCGACGAAGCGGGCGAGCTGCGCCTCGATCGTGGTCGCGAGGCCCAGCGCGCCGGTGCTCGCGGCAACCTCCGCGAAACGCGCATCGCGCACTTCGCGGAAAGTTTCCTCGCCGGCGCCGCCGCCGAACAGCTCGTCGCCGCCCAGGTCCGCGTTGCGCGCCGCCGCGAGCATCTGGCGCACGAAGATCGCTTCGAACTGCCGCGCGGCCTCGGCAAGCCGCTCGCGCTCGCTGCCGCCGGGCGCGGTGGCCGAGACGATCGCCGGATTGGCGGCGGTCAGAGTGATCGGGCCCGTCATATGACCACCATCTCGGCCTTGAGCGAACCGGCCTGCTTGAGCGCCTCGAGGATGGCGACCAGATCGGAAGGCGAGAGGCCGAGCATGTTGAGGCCGTCGACCAGCTCGGCCAGCGAGGCGCCGGGCTCGAGCAGGGCGACGCGGTTGCCCTCTTCGTAGACGTCGATATCGCTGTCCTGTTCGAGCGCGGTCTCGCCGTCGCTGAACGGGGCCGGCTGGACCACGGTCGGGTTCTCGTCGATCCGCACGACCAGGCTGCCGTGGCTGATGGCCGCGGGCGCGAGCCGCACCGCGCTGGATATGACCACGGTGCCGGTGCGGCTGTTGACGATCACCCTCGCCGCGGACTCGGCCGGGTCGATGGCGAGCATCTCGATCTCGGCCATGATCCCGGCGCGCGCATTGGCGCCGTAGGGCAGCCGCAGCGCCAGGGTCACGCCGTCCTCGACCACCGCCATGCCCGGGTAGCGCGCGTTGATCGCATCGCGCACCCGCGTGGCGGTGAGGAAGTCAGCCTGGTTGAGATTCCACCGCAGGACTTCGGCATTCTCGAACCCGGTCGCGACCGCGCGTTCCACGCTGGCCCCGTCCGGAATGCGGCCGACCGTCGGCACGTTGACCGTCAGCTTCGATCCGTCGCGGCCGGATACGCCGAGCCCGCCGACGGCGAGGTTGCCCTGCGCCATGGCGTAGATCTGCCCGTCGGCGCCGTGCAGCGCGGTCAGGATCAGCGATCCGCCGCGCAGCGACTTGGCCTTGCCGATGGTCGACACTGTCACGTCGATCCGCTGGCCCGGCTTGGAGAAGGCGGGCAGCTCCGCCGTCACGATCACCGCGGCGGCATTCTTGAGCGCCGGGTTGACGCCGGGCGGCAGTTGCAGCCCGAAGCGATCGGACACGCCGCGCATGGCCTGGGTGACATAGGCGAAGTTGTCGTCGCCCGTGCCGTCGAGCCCGACGACGATGCCATAGCCGGTCAGCTGGTTGGACCGGACCGACTGAAACGTGCCGAGATCGCGCACGCGCTCCGCCTGGGCGGGCGTGGCGAGGGCGGCGAACAGGGCCGCGAAGCCGAGGATGACGGTTCTGAACATCGCAGCCCTCCTAGAACGGCGTCACGAAGTTGAAGAACTTCGACAGCCAGCCTTCGCGGCTGGCGCGCTGCACGGCACCCTTGCCGGCATAGGTGATCCGCGCATCGGCGATCCGCGGGGATGCGATGCGATTGTACGGGTCGATGTCGGCCAGGCGGATGATGCCTGAGAGCTGCACCCACTCCTCGCCCTGGCTGAGCTGCATGACTTTCTCGCCGCGGACGAACGCGGTCCCGTTGGGGCGCACTTCGGCGATGGTCACGGTGATATCCCCCCTGAAGCTGCTCGTCTGGGAAGCATCCCCCTGCCCATTGAACGACGAGGAGCCGCCGGAATTAAGGACGCCGGGGTCGAACGAGAACGGGCCGCTGCTCGGCGGCGAGAGCGAGATGCCCCCGTCGCGTTGGGTGTTCGAGCTCGCCGACTTCGAGGTCTGCGTGCGTTCGGTCAGGATCACGGTCACGAGATCGCCCACGCGGCTGGCACGCTGGCCGTTGTAGAGCGGGGCGAAGCCGCCGGTCGGCTGGAAGATCGCGCCGTTCGCCGGCGCCGCGGCCATCGGCGGAGGCGCCGGGAGCGCGGCCTGGAAGCCGGTCGCCCGCTCGCCGCCGCACGCGGCCAGGGCAAGCGCGGATCCGGCGGCGAGCGCGGTGCGGAGAAAGATGCGTTTCATGGCGTTGCTCACAGTGTCTGGTTGGCATTGCGGAGCATCTCGTCGACGGCGGAGACCATCTTCGAGCTGACCTCGTAGGCGCGCTGGCATTCGATCATGTCGACCAGCTCCTCGACGATGTTGACGTTCGAGGCTTCCAGCATGCCCTGGCGGATGTTGCCGCGGCCCATCTCGCCGCCCGGCCCAAGCTGAACGGCGCCGCTGGCTGCGGTCTCGACCAGGAAGTTGTCGCCGATCGCCCGCAGCCCGCCGGGGTTGGCGAAGCTGGCGACCTGGAGTTGGCCGAGCTCGGCCGGCTCCGCGTCGCCCGGGACGATCGCGGTGACGATGCCGTCGGGCGAGACCGCGATCGAGGTCGCGCCTTCGGGAATGGTGATCGCCGGCTGGACGATGTAGCCCTGCTGGGTGACCAGCTGCCCTTCGGCCGAGCGGGTAAAATTGCCGGCGCGGGTATAGCCGAGTTCGCCGCCCGGCAGCTCGACCTGGAAGTAGCCGTCGCCGTCGAGCGCGAGGTCGAGCGCGTTGCCCGTGGTGTCGAGCGCGCCCTGGGTCACGATCTGGCTGGTCGACTGCACGGCGACGCCGGTGCCGAGGTTGAGACCGGTGGCATAGGCCGTCTCGCCCGAGGAGCGCTGCCCCGCGACCCGCGCGTCCTGATAGGCGAGCGTCGCGAAGTTGGCGCGGTCCTTCTTGAAGCCGGTGGTGCCGACGTTCGCGAGGTTGTTGGCGATCACGCGCATGCGCGAGTCCTGCGCCTCGAGCCCCGTACGGGCGACCTGGAGAGCGGAAGTAGGCATTGTGACGTTCCTTTCGTCAGCGAATTCGTCGGCGTGTTGGGTCTCAGCTCAGGCGCATGAGCTGCGCGCCGCCCTCGTCGCACTCGCGCGCGGTGGCGATCAGCTTGCTGCGCATGTCGAAGAGGCGCTGCGCCTGGATCATGTCGACCAGCACCTCGGTAGGCTTCACGTTGGATTGCTCGAGCGCGCCGGTGATCACCGTCGCCTGGGGGTCGGCGGGCAGGATGCCCCCGCCCTCGACCCGGAACAGGCCGTCGAGCCCCTTGGCAATCGGGCTGCCCTGCCATCCGGCGAGCTTGATCTGCCCAATCTCCATCGGCGGCTGATCGGGCGCGGCAGGATCGGCCACGCTGACCACGCCGTCGGGTGCGATCGTCGGATTGGTGCCCAGCGGCACCGTGATCGGCCCGGCCTCGCCGAGCACCGGCAGCCCTTCGCCGTTCACGATCACGCCGGTCGGCGAGATCGAGAGATCGCCGCGCCGGGTATAGGCCTCGGTCCCGTCCGTCGCCTGGACCGCCAGCAGCGCCTCGCCATCGATGTAGATGTCGAGGCCGTTGCCGGTCCGCGTCATCTCGCCTGCCTCCATCACCGCCCCGCGGACGGCGGCGCGCTGCATGGCGCGCACGTCGAGGGTCTCCCCGTCGACGGTGACCGGGCGCTGGTCGAGCAGTTCCGCGCGAAAGCCCACCGTGTTGGCGTTCGCCATGTTGCTGGCGATCACCCGCTGGCGGTCCATCGACGCGTTCATGCCCGAGAGGGCGGTGTAGATCAGGCGGTCCATCGGATCAGGTCCTCAGGTTGATGACCGTCTGCGAGATCTGGGTCGCGGTATCGATCGCCTTGGCGTTCGCCTGGAAGTTGCGCTGCGCGGTGATCAGGCCGACCAGTTCCTCGGCGATGTCCACGTTCGACCGCTCGATCGAACCCGACATCAGCGAGCCATACTGGCCGGTGCCCGGCGAACCGTACTTGGCCTGGCCCGAAATCCCGGTCGCTTCCCAGTTCGACGAGCCGATCTGCTTGAGGCCGGTCGGCGTGATGAACGAAGCGAGCGCGATGGTGCCGACCGCTTCGGTCGTTCCATCGGCATAGGATGCCGAGACGAGGCCGTCCTGGCCGACCACGACGCCGACGTATTCGGCACCCGCGGCGTTGGTCGGCGCGATCTGCGCATCGACCGGCGTGGTCGAGGTGACGTTGCCATCGGCATCGGTCGGGAAGACCTGCAGGCGGTTGACGCCGCCGTCGGTGATAAAGCCCGCCTCGTCTACGCCGAAGGCGCCGTTGCGGGTGAAGACGGTGTTGCCGCTGTCGGCCGAGCGCATCGCGAAGAAGCCGTCGCCGGTGATTGCGACGTCGAGCGCGCCGCCGGTCTGCTCGATCGGCCCGAGGCCGAAATTCTGCGTGATCCCTTCGACCGTGGCGCCGATGCCCTTGATCATCCGCGGGTCCGACTGCGCCGATCCGGCGACGATGTCGGCGAACTGCGTGCTGCCCTTCTTGAAGCCGTTGGTTTCGACGTTGGCGATGTTGTGGGCGATGACGCCCAGCTCGGTCTGCGAGTTCTTCAGACCGTTCAGCGAAGTGTAGAAAGACATTGCCGTGTGCTCCTGTGCGTCATTCGGTGGGGTTCGTGGCCGCCTGCGCGGCCGCGAGGGCGTCAAGCTTGTCCGAAATGCCCTGCAGCGTTTCGTTCATTTCGGTGATCCCGGAGAGTGAGGAGAACTGGGCCATCTGCGCCAGCATCTCCTTGTTATCGACCGGGTCGAACGGGTCCTGCTGCTGCACCTGCACGGTCAGCAGCCGGAGGAAGTCGGCCTGGCCGAGCGACGCATAGTCGCGCCCGGTGGTGGCGGTGCCGGCCGCGGTCTGCGCGGCGCCGGAAGTCGCTGCTACGGTCATTTCATCCTCATCGTTTCGAGCATCAGCTGCTTGGCGGTGGAAAGCGCCTCGACCATGTTCTGGTACTGGCGCGAGGCTTCGAGCATCTCGACCATCTCGGCGTTCTCATCGACCGGGCTGGCCCAGACGTCGCCGTTTGCGTCGGCGAGCGGATGGCCCGGCTCGTGCCGGCGGACCGGGGCGACGTCGGCGCGGTAGACGCCGTCGACGCGCACCGTGCTCATGCCCGTCGCGGTATCGAGATGCTCGGCGAAGACCGGGCGCAGCGGGCGATACGCCTGCTCCTCGCTGCCCGCGACGCTGCCCGCGTTCGCGAGATTGGAAGCTGCGGCGTTCATGCGCACGAGCTGTGCCGACATCGCGCGCTGGCCGAGGTCGAAGAGAGTCATCGGGCCCGGCATCGTCACTCGCCCTTGATCGCGCGCGTGAGGGTCTCGACCCGGCCGCGCAGGAAACCGAGCGTCGCGGTATAGGCGACGGCGTTCTCGGCGAAGGCCGACTGTTCGGTCGCCATCTCGACGGTATTGCCGTCGAGGCTGGGCATCGTCGGGACGCGGTAGCGAGTGGCCGAGCCCACCGCCCGCTCGCCCTCAGCGCCGCCCATGCGAGCTTCGAGGGCGGCAGCGAAATCGATGTCGCGCGCCTTGTACCCGGGCGTGGCCGCATTGGCGATGTTCGATCCGAGCATGCCCATGCGCTGCGCCCTGATCTCCAGCGCCGCGCCGTGAATGCCGAAAAGGCCGTTGCTCATGACAGTCCTCCAGACGTGTTCGCCCAGATGTTCAGCAAAGAGCGTGCCAATTGTCCGCAGCCGGTGAATTTGCCCGGAAACGCAGGCGATGGCGGCAAGCGTTTGCCGGAAGCGGCAAATGTCCGCCGCGGGCTAAATCCCGCGCCGGCAAAGGCGTTCTTCGTGGCAAGGAGAACCACGTGGACATCATGCAATTGCTCGATCCGCTCTCGGCGGCGATCGTACTGGGAGGAACTTTGGCGGCGACGCTGCTGCGCTGCGGCTGGCGCGACGCGCGCGTGGCGCTGCACGCGCTGGCGCAGCTTCCGAGCCGTCCGTTCGACAGTGCGCGGGTGCGTGCCGAACTTGCCGCGCAAGTGCAGGAGATCGGGGAGGACGGCATTCTGCGGGCCGAGCCGCACAGCTTCGGTGACGGCGAATTCGACGATCTGAGCGAGGCCCTGATCCGCCACCGCTCGATCAAGGCGCTTCACGACGAGCACGCACGCCATCGCGCGCGCCGCCAGGGCGCGGCGGATACCGCGACGCGGGTGCTGGGCGAGGCCGCCGAGCTGGCGCCGGTGCTCGGCCTTGCGGGAACGCTTGTCGCGCTTGGCGGCTTCGCAGCGGCTGCGGACGCCGACTATGCGCGTTCGATCGGCACCGCCGTCATCACCACCCTCTACGGCCTGGTTCTGGCAAACTTCGTCTTCGCCCCGCTTGCTACCGCCCTGACCCGCCGGGCCCGCGCCGAGGAGCGCGAGCGGCAGGAACTGATCGACTGGCTGGCCGCCGCGGTCGAACGATCGATCCCGCTGCGGACCGACGAAACGGCGGACAAGGTGGCCGCATGATCCTTTCGAACGCCCGCGCCGGCTGGCAGACCACGCTGGCCGATCTCGCGCTGATTCTGTTCATGGTCACCGCCGCCGCCATGGCCGAGCGGCCCGAGGCCGCCGACCCGGCGGAGGCGGCGAGCCCGGTCCCCGCGCGCGGCGAACCGCTGGCCATCTACCGCGCGGCGCCGGGGGCCCCGCCGCTGGCGGACTGGCTCGCCGAGCAGCCGCACGACGCACGGCAGAACCTCACCATCGTCGCGCGCTATGCCGCCGGACGGAGCGCCGAGACGGCCGCTGCCGCGGTCGCGCTCGCGAGCGAGGCAGGCGCGGCCGGACGGAACGCCCGGATCGTGGTCGAACCCGCGCAGACCAGCGATCTGGTCGCGGTGCTCGACTTCGACGGGCGCACATCTGGCACAGGGATTGCAGAGACACCGGCACGCCCGGCGCCCCGCGCGCCGCAGGAAAGCGACATCGGAAGGTGACATCATGCGACTGATCCCAGCAGCAATTCTCGCCGGCGCGCTCGGCACTGCGGTTCCGGCGCTTGCCGCCGGCTTCCACGATCTCGCCAGTATCGACCGCGAGGTCGCCCGCTTCACCGGCGCCCCGCAAGGCACCGAGGGCGGCGCGCGCCTGCCGGTCGACCGGCGGCTCAAGCTGACGCAGTGCCCGATGCCGCTCGCTCTCGAATGGTACGGCAGCGCCAACAGCACGGTGCTCGTGCGCTGCCCGGTGGCGGGCGGCTGGCGGCTGTTCGTGCCGGTCGCGGCCGGTCAGGCCGCGGCCAGGGCCGAGCCGGTGATCGCCCGGGGCGAAGCAGTTTCGATCGCCGTCCAGGGCAGCGGCTTCACCGTGTCCCGTCAGGGCGAGGCGCTCGAAGGCGGCGCGGTCGGCGAATGGATCCGCGTCCGCCCCGCGGGTGAGAAGCGCAACACGATCCGCGCACGGGTGATCCAGCCCGGCCGCGTCGGCGTCGAATTGCCGTAGGACTGCCCGAGCGGCAAATTCTCGCCGGCCGCCTTAAACTCTCCCATCCCCCGCCGTCCTGAGTTCCGGTACACGAACGGAGCGAACCGATGGACCGGATCGACATGCATGGGCCGAACGGCATCCTGCGCAGCCTGCGAGCGAAGGGCACTGCGCCCGTTTCGCACGCCGAGCATGCACGGCCCGCCGGCACCGATGCCGATCAGGCCGCCGGGGTCGCTCTCAACGGCGTCGGCCTCGCCGGCCCCGAAGCGCCCGTCGACCGCGAGCGCGTAACCGAACTCCGCCAGGCGATCGAGCAGGGCCGCTACCGGCTCGATCCGCGCAAGACCGCCGATGCGATGATCGCCGCGGGCTTCATGCCGAGGAACGAGCGATGACCGAGAACCAGCACCCGCGCCCCTCCCTTCGCGATGCACTCCGGCAAATGCTTGCCCTTCTCGAAAGCGAGCGGCAGGCGCTTGCCGCCCTCGACCTCGATTCCATACTCAACTGCTCCGACGGCAAGCTGGAGCTGTGCGAGGCGATCGAAAGCCAGGCGCAAGGCGCACTGGACGAGGAATGCCGCGGCCTGCTCGACGCCGTCGCGCGCCTCAACGAGATCAACCGCAAGATCCGCAATCTGATCGCCGCCAACGTCGACGCCCGCCTGGGCTCGCTCACCGGCCGCATCAATCTCTACGGCGCGGGCCGCCCCTCGGTGGCGCGGGAGATGCCCTACCACGCCTGACGCCGCTATTGGCACACCTCTTGCTTGAACCCCGGCGAGTACAACCAAGCCGGGGATTACCTTGTCAGGTATCACACCAGTCCAGCGTAGTGCAGCGCAGCCCGACAGCGTGCAGGCGTCGATTGCCCGCGCGTCGGCCGCGACCGGCGTCGATTTCGACTACCTGCTGGCGCAGGCAAAGATCGAATCGAATCTCGACAGCGACGCCCGGGCACGCACTTCGAGCGCATCGGGGCTCTACCAGTTCATCTCCTCGACCTGGCTCGAGACGCTCGACCGCCACGGCAAGACGCACGGGCTGGACTGGGCCGAGGCGGCCATCGTCCAGCAGGGTGGCCGGGCGACGGTCGGCGATGCCGGGATGCGCGCCCAGATCATGGCGCTGCGCTTCGATCCCGAAGTCTCCTCGCTGATGGCGGCCGAGCTCGCGCGCGACAATGCGGGCGAGCTGCGCGACTTCCTCGGCCGCGAGCCGGACCATGCCGAACTCTACCTCGCGCATTTCCTGGGGGCAGGCGGCGCCAAGGGCTTCCTGGGCGCGCTGCGGGACAATCCGCTGACATCCGCCGCCGCACTGTTTCCCAAACCGGCGGAAGCGAACCCGGCGATCTTCTACCAGGGCGGGCGCTCGCGCTCGGTCGGCGAAGTCATGGACCTGGTGCGCGGCAAAGTCGAGGACGCCAAGCAGGGCGGTGCGGTCGCGCCACCGGCGGCCGGCACTTATCTGCCGTCGACGCCATCGGCCGCTTTCACCCAGGCACGCAGCACGTTCGCCGCCGAGCCCGCCCGGCCCGCGCCGCGGCCCTCAATGGCGGAGACGCTGCAGACCACCTTCGGCGGCTCCGACGGGCTCGATAGCCGCGCGGCGCGGCACGTGGGCGAAGCCTACGGCAAGTTCCGGGCGTTCGGGCTGTGACCTGGCGTTCGTTCCTCACGCCCTCGATGGCTCTGCCGGTCGGCATCCTGACGATCATCGTGCTGATGGTCGTGCCGATCCCGCCGGCCATGCTCGACCTGTTCTTCGTGCTCAACATCGCGCTCTCGGTCGCGGTGCTGATGGCGGCGATGAATGCGGAAAAGCCGCTCGACTTCTCGTCGTTCCCCTCGGTCCTGCTGTTCGCGACGCTGCTGCGCCTCGCGCTCAACGTCGCCTCCACCCGCGTCGTGCTGATGAACGGGCACGAGGGCGAGGCCGCGGCCGGCAAGGTGATCGAGGCCTTCGGCGCCTTTCTGATCGGCGGCAGCTTCGCCGTGGGCCTGTTCGTTTTCATGATCCTGATGATCATCAACCTGGTGGTCGTGACCAAGGGTGCGGGCCGCGTGTCGGAAGTCTCCGCGCGCTTCACGCTTGACGCCCTCCCCGGCAAGCAGATGGCGATCGACGCCGACCTCGCCGCCGGGCTGATGACGGCCGACGAAGCCAAGGCCCGCCGCCGCGAGATCGCGACCGAGGCGGACTTCTATGGCTCGATGGACGGCGCCAGCAAGTTCGTGAAGGGCGACGCGATCGCGGCGCTGCTGATCCTGTTCGTCAATATCGTGGCGGGGTTCGTGCTCGGCATGGCCACGCACGGCCTGTCGGCGGGCGAGGCGGGCGAGCTCTACGTGACGCTGGCCGTCGGCGACGCGCTGGTCGCTTCGGTCCCGGCCCTGCTGCTCTCGATCGCCGCGGCGGTGATCGTGACCCGCGTCTCCGATAGCCGCGACCTCACCGGACAGATCGGCGGCCAGCTCGCCGAGCCCGGCATCTGGCTGCCGGTCGGCTGCATCCTCGCGGCCATGGGCATGATCCCGGCCATGCCGCAGTCGGTCTTCCTGCCGCTTGCCGCCGGCGCTTTCGCGCTGTGGCGCACGCTCAAGCGGCGCAAGGCCTTCGTGCCCGTCGAGGAAGCGGAACCCGCTCCCGACACGACGCGGATCGCGATCGAGGACATCTCCGAACAGGCGCTGGTGACGATCGAACTCGGCTTCGGGCTGGTCCATCTGGCCGACGACCGGCGCGGTGCGCCGCTCGTCTCGCGCCTCACCGGTCTGCGGCGCCAGCTCTGCCAGTCGTTCGGCTACATCGTGCCGCAATTCCGGATCAAGGACAGCTTCGACCTGGCGCCCGACCGCTACCGCGTGACACTGGGCGGTGCGCCGCTCGGCTCCGGCCAGCTTCGTCCCGATCGGATGCTCGCGATCGACACCGGCGAGGCGGGCCAGCTCGCCCAGCTTCCGGGCGAGGCGACCCGCGACCCGAGCTTCGGCTGCCCGGCCGTGTGGATCGATGCGGGCACGCGCGACCTGGCAGTGGCCGAAGGCTATCTCGTCGTCGATCCGGAAAGCGTGGTTGCGACCCATGTGAACCAGCTCCTCTCCGCCCGGCCGCAGGACCTGCTCGGCCCCGACCAGGTGCGCGAACTGCTCGACATGGTGCGCGAGCGAAACGCGCAGATGGTCGAGACGATCACGCCGCAGCCGCTCTCGCTCGCCGCGGTCACCCGGCTGCTGCGCGCGCTGCTCGCCGACGGAATTTCGCTCGCGCATCCGCTGCCGATCCTCGCCAGCCTGTCGCAGGCGGCGCAGCAGACGACCGACCACGACCGGCTGGTCGACATGCTCCGCGCCGATCTCGGCCCGATGCTGGTCGGCAGCCTGTGCGCGCCGGACGAGCGCCTGCCGGTCATCACTCTCGCCGCCGAGCTGGAGGAGATGGTCGTCGGCGGGCTGCAGGACCCGGCGAGCGGGAACGTCGTCATCGAACCCGATCTCGCCCGCTCGATCGGCGAGCGGATTGCCGCGATCGTCGCGGGCCGCCCGGCCGGCGCGGGCAAACCCGCGCTGATCGTCCAGCCGCGCGCCCGGCGCCCGCTGGCCGGCCTGCTGCGCCTGCGCGCACCGGGCTGTGCGGTCCTTTCGATCAACGAACTGCCCGTCGCCCAGCCGATCGAAGTGATCGCGGTCGTCGGCGGCGATGAGCAGGCGCAGGCCCCGCAGCCGGTGCCGGATATGGACAGGGAGCCCTTGGCCGCATGAGGTACGACCATTCCGAATTTGCCGTGGCGGAGGCCTATCGCGGCAATGTCGGCGACCGGGTCACCCGGTTCCTGCCGATGGTGCGCAAGCTCGCCTGGCACCTCTCGGGCAGCGGCGGTCCGACCGTCGACGTCGAGGACCTGATGCAGGCCGGCCTTGTCGCGCTGACCGAATGCGCGCAGAAGCACGATGCGCCGAGCGAGGACGGCTTCGCGGCCTATGCCAAGCTGCGCGTGCGCGGTGCGATGGTCGACCTGCTGCGCAGCGCCTCGCCCGATCCGCGCGGAGCGCGCGCGAAGCGGCGCATGATCGAGAGCGCCCGAGCGAAGCTCCATACCGCGCTGGGACGCGAACCTTCTCCCGCCGAACTTGCCGACGCGCTCGGGATGACGGTCGAGGACTTCCGCCGGCTGGAGAGCGATCTGGTCGAGACACGGCTGAACTCGCTCGACGAGTGCTATTCGGAAAGCGACACGGCCTTCGCCTCGCACGAACCCGATGCTGAACGGCAAGTCCTCCAGCAGGAGGACCGCGAGAATCTGATCGCCGCGCTCGGCTCGCTCGGCGAACGGCACCAGCTGGTGATCCAGCTCTACTTCGTCGAGGAGCTGAACCTGTCGGAGATCGCCGATGTGCTCGGCGTCAGCGTGCCGCGCGTCCACCAGCTCAAGGCCGCCGCCCTCGCGCAGATGCGCAAGGCGATGGCGGAGGACTGATCCGCTCCGGCATTGACAACCCGCGCCCCGCAGCCGCAAGTGCGTCGCCAGACGGTGCCGCACGCGCTTCACGCACGGGCGGCTAAGAGGGAAGCCGGTGCGATGCCGGCGCTGTGCCCGCAACTGTGAGCGGGGAGTCCCGGGCCATCACGTCACTGGAAAATCGTTCCGAAAACGGAATGATTTTTCCGGGAAGACGGCCCAGGGGCGCCGATCCGCAAGCCAGGAGACCTGCCGTCGCGTCGTTCGTCCGGGGAGCCGGGTCAGCTCTATCGGACGGGAAACGCGTTTTCCCGCAGAAGCGACAGCCGTCGGCCGGGCTACCGGCGCCGGGGTGAGGTGCCCCGGCGGGCCAAGACTGTCCAGGCGATGCGGGGTCCCGAGCCTCCCCGTGCCGCGATCGGGGTTCCGCCATGCGCCATGCAAGATGGTCGAAAAGCGCGCGAGGGCCAATCGGCATTCAGCCCTGGCCTGCAAATGGCGCCTCTCAGCGTCACCGGTCCTCGAAAGAGGGGACATCTCTCACACTCGTTTGTCGTTCCCGCGCACGCGGGAATCCATGGAGCAACGGCCGCACCCTGGATCCCCGCTTTCGCGGGGATGACACCGGGCATAAATGCCGATTGGTCCTGGGGCGAAAAAGCTGGTTTGTCTGTCTCGCGGCGTTGCTCCTCGCGGCCTGCGCTTCTCCGCAGGAGCGATCCGCCGCGCCCGGAGCCGAACCGCAGCGTATCGTCAGCCTCGATTACTGCGCCGACCAGTACGTGCTCCGCTTCGCCGAGCGCGATGCGATCCTCGCGCTCTCGCCCTATGCGGGGGAGCGCTTCTCCTACATGCGCGCCGAGGCCGAGGGACTGCCGACGGTGCGGCCGCGCACGGCCGACGTTCTCGCCCTCCAGCCCGATCTCGTCGTCCGCTCGTTCGGCGGAGGTGCCGACGTGGTGCCGTTCCTCGAGGAACTGGGCGTGCCCGTGATCCAGATCGGCTTTCCGCAGACCATCGCCGAAGTGCGCGAGGAAGTCATTCGCATCGGCAGCGCGCTCGGCGCCGGGGACGAGGCTCGGCAGGCGGCGGCCGATATGGACCGCCGCCTCGCCGCCCTGCCCGCCCCGCCCGAGAAGCGCCGCACCGCGCTTTACATGACGCCGGGAGGCATGACCTCGGGCGAGGGAACGCTGGTTCACGAGATCCTGCGCACCGCGGGCCTCGCGAATTTCCAGGACCGGCCCGGCTGGAATACGCTGCCGCTCGAACGGCTCGCCTACGAGCACCCCGACGTGGTCGCCGCGGCCTTCTACGAAGGCGTCGAGAGCCAGGCCGAAATCTGGAGCGCCGCACGCCATCCGGTTGCCCGGGCGCAGCTCGAGAACCGCCCCGTGGTGCCGCTCGAAGGCGCCTGGACGAGCTGCGGCGGCTGGTTCCTGATCGACGCGATCGAGGCCCTGTCGCAAGCCGCTCAGGGAGAAAGGCCATGACCGCCCGCACCAACGCTCTCCTCGCGCTCGCGCTGGCCGGTGCGATTCTGCTCGCCCTGCTGCTCGGCTCGGTGCCGCTGTCGCCCATGCGGGTGCTGAGCGCGCTGGGCCTGCAAGGGCATCCGGGGGACACGCTGGTCGTCTGGCAGATCCGCCTGCCCCGCGCGCTCGCCGCCGCCGTGGTCGGCGCGGCGCTGGGGATGAGCGGAGCGGCGCTGCAGGGCCTGCTGCGCAATCCGCTCGCCGAGCCCGGCATTCTCGGCGTCTCCGCCACCGCGGCGCTGTTCGCGACCTTCGTGCTGTTCTTCGGCCTCGCCGGCGCCGGGCCGCTGGTTCTGCCTCTCGCGGCGATCGCGGGCGCGCTGGCGGCGACGCTGGTGGTTGCCATTGCGGCACTGCGAACCCGCTCGGCGGTGACGCTGATCCTGGTCGGCATCGGCCTGTCGAGCTTCTCCGCCGCGCTGATGGCGCTGCTGATGAACCTCGCGCCCAACCCCTTTACGCTGGCCGACATGATCAACTGGACGCTGGGCACGGTCGCCAATCGCAGCTTCGCCGATCTCGCCTATGCCGCGCCGTTCCTCGCGATCGGCGCCGCGATCCTGCTCGCCACCCGCCGGGGCCTCGCGGCGCTCGCGCTGGGGGAGGAGGCGGCCGAGGGGGTCGGACTCGACCTCCGGCGGCAGCGGCTCGCGGTGATCCTCGGCGCGGGGCTCGCGACCGGCGCGGCGGTTTCGCTCGCCGGCGCGATCGGCTTCGTCGGGATCGTCGCGCCGCACCTCGTCCGGCCCTTCGTCGGCTACGACCCGGCGCGCCTGCTGGTGCCCTCGGCCCTGCTCGGCGGCCTGGTGCTGGTCCTCGCCGATATCGGCGTGCGGCTCCTGCCGACCGACAGCGAACTGCGACTCGGCGTCGTCGCGGCGCTGATCGGGGCGCCGATCTTCGTCTGGATCGCCGCCCGCGGGAGGCTCGTGCGATGAGCGTGCTCGAAACCCGCGGGCTCACCTACAGCGCCGAGGGACGGCCGCTGGTCGAGGACGCGAGCTTCCGGCTCGAACCGGGCGAGCTGACCATGCTGATCGGCCCCAACGGCTCGGGCAAGTCGACCCTGTTGCGGCTCGCGCTCGGCCTACTCGCACCCGACGCCGGCGAGGTGCTGATCGACGGCGCCGGCGTCCGCGGTCTTTCGCCGATGGCCCGCGCGCGCAAGGCGGCCTACCTGCCGCAGACCCGCCCGCTCGCCTGGCCCATGCCGGTGCGCGACGTGATCGCGCTCGGCCGCTTCGCCTATGGCGCGGCGCCCGGCCAGCTCTCGGCGGAAGATGCGGCGGCGGTCGCGCGCGCGATCGCGGCCTGCCGCCTCGCCGGGTTCGAGAGCCGCGCCGCCGACACGCTCTCGGGCGGCGAACTGGCGCGGGTTCACCTCGCGCGCGCACTCGCGGCGGAAACCCCGCTGCTGGTCGCGGACGAACCCGTCGCCGCGCTCGACCCGCGCTACCAGCACGAGGTCGCGCAGCTCTTCGCCGCCGCCGCGCACGAGGGGCGCGCGGTGCTCACCGTCGTCCACGACCTCACGCTCGCCGCGCGTTACGCCGACCGGCTGATCTGGATGAAGGACGGCCGCATCGTCGCCGACGGCAGCGTTGCCGAAACGATGGCGGCCGAGCGGCTCGCCGAAGTGTTCGGGATCGACGCCGAAGTCATGCCGAGCGGATCGGGGGTGTCGCTGACCGTCGCCGGCCCCGCCCGTTAGAGCGGCGCGCGAAACGTATGGATTAGTCCATATCCCGTTCGTGCTGAGCTTGTCGAAGCACCGCCTTTTTCCCCTCGGCGCCGGAAGTGAAATGCGGCCCTTCGACAAGCTCAGGGCGAACGGTTCAGATTTTTGCGCACGATACTGTGACCCGACGCTACTTGCCCGCCTCCCGCTCGACCTCGCGCCAGCCGATGTCGCGGCGGCAGAACCCGCTTGGGAAGTCGATCGCCTCGACCGCACGATAGGCCGCAGCCTGCGCCGCGGTGACGTCCGCGCCGCACGCCGTCACGTTGAGCACGCGCCCGCCGCTGGCGACGAGCGTGTCCCCTTCCAGCCGCGTGCCGGCGTGGAAGACCTTGGCGCCTTCCGCTTCCGCCTGGCCGAGATCGATCGCGCCGCCCTTTTCGGGCGCGCCGGGATAGCCGCTCGCGGCCATGACGACCGTCAGCGCCGCCATCTCCGAGCGCTTGACCGGCGGCTGCGTGGCGAGGCTGCTGGTGGCGCAGGCGAGCATGAGTTCGCCGAGATCGCTTTCCAGCCGCATCATCAGGACCTGGCATTCGGGGTCGCCGAAGCGGCAGTTGTATTCGATCAGCTTGGGCCCGTCCTCCGTCAGCATGAGCCCGGCGTAGAGCACGCCCGAATAGGGCATGCCCTCGTCCGCCATGGTCTTCACCGTCGGAGCGATGATGCGCTTGAGCACTTCGCCGTGCATCGCCGGGGTCAGGACCTTGGCCGGGCTGTAGGCACCCATGCCGCCCGTGTTGGAGCCGGTGTCCCCATCGCCGACGCGCTTGTGATCCTGCGCGGTGCCGAACGGCAGGATCGTCGCGCCGTCGGTGAGGGCGAAGAAGCTCGCTTCCTCCCCTTCCATGAATTCCTCGATCACCACTTCGGCGCCGGCCTCCCCGAACTGGCCGCCGAACATGTCGGCCAGCGCCGTTTCGGCTTCCGCGCGGCCTTCCGCGATCACCACGCCCTTGCCCGCGGCGAGCCCGTCGGCCTTGAGCACGTAAGGCGCCTCGAACCGGCCAAGCGCGGCCTTCGCTTCTTCGAGCGAGGTCGTGCGGATGTAGCCGGCGGTCGGAATCCCCGCGCGCTCGCACAGGTCCTTGGTGAAGCCCTTGCTCCCCTCGAGCTGGGCGGCGGCTTTCGAAGGGCCGAACACCGCGACTCCCTCGCCCCGCAGCGAATCGGCCAGCCCGTCGACCAGCGGCGCCTCCGGCCCGATCACGACCAGGCCGATGCGTTTGTCCTCGCAGAAGGCGATCACCGCCGCGTGGTCGGCGGCATCGAGCGCGACGCATTCGGCATGATCGGCGATCCCGGGGTTGCCCGGCGCGGCGTAGAACTTATCCTCGGGTCGCGCGAGCAGGCGGGATTGCGCCAGCTTCCACGCCAGCGCATGTTCGCGCCCGCCCGAGCCCAGCAGAAGGATGTTCATGGCCGCTCCAGATTTCGACGATGGTGGCAGTAACGGCGGGCTCGTAGCGCGCTCGGCCAAGGGGGACAACGCCGCGCCGCTCTCGATCACGGAAATATCCCAGTTGCTCAAGCGAACGGTCGAGGACCGGTTCGGCTTCGTGCGGCTGCGCGGCGAGCTTTCCGGCGTGAAGCGCGCCGCCTCGGGCCACGTCTATTGCTGCCTCAAGGACGAAGGCGCGGTGATCGACGGAGTCATGTGGCGCACGACGGCGCAGCGGCTCACTTTCGTGCCGGAAGACGGGCTCGAAGTCGTCGCAAGCGGCAAGCTGACGACCTATCCTGGCCGCTCGAAGTACCAGATCGTCATCGACAGCCTGGAGATCGCCGGCGAAGGCGCGCTGCTCGCGCTGCTGGAGAAGACGCGCCAACGCCTCGCGGCAGAAGGTCTCTTCGCGGCCGAGCGCAAGCGTACGCTGCCGTTCCTGCCGCGCACGATCGGCGTGGTCACCAGCCCGACCGGCGCGGTGATCCGCGACATCCTCCACCGCCTGGCGGACCGCTTTCCGAGCCACGTCGTCGTCTGGCCGGTGCTGGTGCAGGGTCAGGGCTCGGCCGAGCAGGTCGCCGCCGCGGTGCGCGGGTTCGGCGCCTTGGCGCCGGGCGGCGCGGTGCCGCGCCCGGATCTCCTGATCGTCGCGCGCGGAGGCGGATCGATCGAGGACTTGTGGAGTTTCAACGAGGAGGTCGTGGTCCGCGCGATCGCCGAAAGCCCGATCCCGGTGATCTCCGCCGTCGGGCACGAGACCGACACGACCCTCGCCGATCACGCCGCCGACCGGCGCGCGCCTACGCCTACGGCGGCGGCCGAGATGGCCGTGCCGGTGCGGGGCGAGCTCGCGGCGACCGTCGCCGACTTCACCGCGCGCAAGCGCCGCGCGATCCTTCGCCCGGTGGCGATCGGGCGCGAACGGCTGGAGGCGCGAGCCCAGCGCCTGCCAAGGCCAGAGGCGCTGCTCCAGCCGCAAGCGCAGAAGCTCGACGAACTCGCCGAACGCCTGCGCCGCGGGCTCAAGGACCGTGCCGCGCAGGCGCGCGAGCGGCTGCAGGCCGACGCGGCGCGGCTCTCGCCCGCCAGCCTTCGCCACAGGATCGACCGCGCGCGCGATCGGCTGGAGTCGAGCCGGCTCACCCCCCTGCTCGCCACAGCCCGCCTCCAGCGCGAGCGCGAGCGGTTTGCCGCCCTCGAACGCCTGCACGCATCGCTCAACCCGAAGGCGCCGCTCACGCGGGGATTCGTGCTGGTGAAGAGCGCGGACGGCGAGCTCGTGCGCTCGCGTGAAATCGCCGCCCGCGCGGATTTGCTCGAGATCGAGTTCGCCGATGGCCTTCTCCCCGTCATCCCGAGCGGTTCAGCGCAGGGCAAACCCGCACCGCGCAAAGTGCCCAAACGTCCCGCCGGTGCGCCGCCGCGGCAGGACGATTTGTTCGATCTCGAATGACTTGCTAGGGCGATGGCATGTTGATGAATTCCGGCAGCAACGGCGAGGCGAAACTCGCTTACGGCCCCAACGGCTTTCGCGTGATGCGCCCCGGGCAGCACGTATTCTGCGCAGTGACGGGCGAGGCCATTCCGCTCGAGGAGCTGCGCTACTGGAGCGTCGACCGGCAGGAGCCCTATGCCAGCGCCGAGATCGCCACGCGCCGCCTGATCCAGGGCGAATGAGCCGCGCGGCCTTTACCATTCGCGCGCTGACCGGCGCGGGTGCCGCCGCCGCGCTTGCCAGCTGCATCCCGTCGGCGCAGGTTCCGGACGCCGTGGTTCAGCCGATCCCGGCCCCGGTGCCGAGCCCGGCGCCGAGCCCCATGCCCAGCCCCACACCCACACCGCTGCCCGGCCCGACGACGTTCCTCTTCCAGGGCGAGACCACGCAGGGCGGCTGGATCCGCGGGCAGGCCCCGGCGGGAACCGTCTCGGCGCGTCTCGGCGATCAGGAGCTTGCGCTCGATGAAGAGGGCCGCTTCTTCGCCGCCTTCGACCGCGATGCCGGACCGACGACCAAGCTCGTCGCCACTCTCTCCAACGGGCACATTATCGAGAGCCCGATCGCCGTCAGCCCGCGAGACTGGAACATCGAGCACGTGAACGTCGCGCGCAGGTCCGGCGGGCCGAGCGAGGCGTTCATGAAGATCCGGCGGCCGGAACTCGAGCAGATCTACGCCGCGCGCGAGATCGAATCCGACATCGACGGCTGGCGGCAGGATTTCATCTGGCCGGTCACCGGGCGTATTTCCGGCCGCTTCGGCTCGCAGCGCGTCTATCGCGGCGAACCGGGCGCCTATCACTCGGGGCTCGACATCGCGACCGGCGAGAGCGGCACGCCGTTCGTCGCCCCGGCCGATGGGGTGGTCGTGCTCGCGACCGATCAGCCCTTCAGCCTCGAGGGCAACCTGCTGATCATCGACCACGGGCAGGGGCTCAACAGCGCCTTTCTCCACCTGTCGAGGATCGCCGTGAAGGAGGGCGACGTCGTGCGGCGGGGGCAGTACATCGGCAATATCGGCGCCAGCGGCCGCGCGACCGGACCGCACCTGCACTGGAGCCTCAAGTGGCGCGAGGCGCGGCTCGATCCGCTGCTGTTCCTCGGCCCCATGCCGTGACCGCTTGACCGGCTGGCGAGGAACGGCGACCCGCGCGGCCATGCGGCGCCCCACACCAATCCGGCTCCTCGCGATCCTGACGATCGTGGTGTTCGCTGCACCGGGCACATGGCTGCGTACGCCGCCGGTGCAGGACTTGCGGCCCATCCTCGACATCGCGCCCATCGAGGTCGATCAATTGCGCATTGGTGAATTCGCGATCGAGGGGGTGTGGGAACTGCGCAGTCCGAACAGCCACTTCGGCGGCTATTCCGCCCTGCTCGCGCTCCCGGACGGGCGCCTGCTCGCCGCCAGCGACCGCGGACGCTTCCTGCGCTTCGCTCCGCCCGGCGCTACCCCGCACGCGCCCGAATTCGGCGCGATCGGAGGAGATGCGACCGAGAACAAGCACGCAGTCGATGCAGAGGCGCTGGCTGGCGACGCCGAGAGCAACCGCATCTGGGTCGCCTACGAAGGGCGCAATTCGATCGTCCGCTTCGACCCGGAACTGGTCGAGGGCGAATCGGTCTCCCCGCCCGCGATGGAAGGCTGGTCGAGCAACAGCGGCCCCGAAGCGCTGGCGCGGCTACCCGATGGCCGCTTCCTCGTGCTGCAGGAAGGGCGGCCCGACCTGTCGGAGCAGCGCCACGAGGCGCTGCTGTTCCCCGGCGATCCCGTGGAAGGTGCCGCGCCGCTCGAGTTCCGCTATGCGCCGCCGGCGGGTTACCGCCCAGTCGATGCCGCGTCCCTGCCAGACGGCCGGGTACTGATCCTCCACCGCGCCGTCACGCTCGGGCTGCCCTACGCCTTCGCGACGCGCATTGCGGTGGCCGATCCCGCTACGATCCGCGCCGGCGAGGTCTGGCGCGGGCGCGAGATCGGGGCAATCGCTGCGCCGCTGCCGGCCGACAACTTCGAAGGGATCGCCGCCGTCCCTCGCCCCGATGGATCGATGACCGTGTGGCTCATCAGCGACGACAACACCGCAGTGCTCCAGCGCACGCTCCTCTACCGGCTGCGCTGGAGGCCTTGACGCCGGACACAGCGAAAGGGCGCGCGAATCGCTTCGCACGCCCTTTTTGAAATCCCGCTCGCGATGGCGCCCGCAGGCGCCGCGTGGATCAGGCGGCGGTCTGCGCCTTCTTGAGCTCGCGCTTCACCTTGAGCGCGCGCGCGCTGAGCTTCTCGTCGCCGGTCTTGAGCAGCCAGTTGTCGAGGCCGCCGTTGTGCTCCACCGAGCGCAGGCCGTGGGTCGAGACGCGGAACTTGAAGCTGCGATCCAGCTTCTCGCTCATCAGCGTGACGTGCTGCAGGTTCGGCAGGAAGACACGCTTGGTCTTGTTGTTGGCGTGGCTCACGTTGTGGCCGACCTGGCGGCCCTTGCCGGTCAGTTCGCAGATGCGCGACATGGAAAATCTCTCGTTCGTGATCTGATGGGACTGTAGGCCATGCCTGTCCCGGAAAGCGGCGCGCTTAGCGGGGCTCATGCGAATCGTCAAGCGCGTTGCACCCTGCGCGGGGTGCGGCTAGCCCCGGGCGCCATGAGCCGCTGGCCGATCCCTGCCCCTATGCAACGCGCGCTGGCGCTGGCGCAGGAGGCCGCCAATGCCGGCGAAGTGCCGATCGGCGCGGTCGTCGTGCGCGGCGGCACGATCGTCGGCGAGGGTCGCAACGCCCCGCGCGCGGCGCACGACCCGACCGCCCATGCCGAGATTGCCGCGATCCGCTCCGCTGCCGCCGCGGTCGGCGACGAGCGCCTGACAGGCTGCGAACTGTGGGTCACGCTGGAGCCCTGCGCCATGTGCGCCGGCGCGATCGTCCACGCCCGCATCGCACGCCTCTACTACGCCGCACCCGATCCCAAGGGAGGCGCGGTCGAACACGGCGCGCGCGTGTTCGACCACCCGCAGAGCCTGCATCGGCCGGAAGTCTACTCGGGCATGGGCGAGGCCGAAGCGGCGGAGCTGCTGCGCGCCTTCTTCCGCGAACGGCGGTAGCCGCCCCGCTCTACAGTCCCCGCCAGACCTTCACCGACGCCCCATCCTTGGCGCCGTACCGCCGGGCATCGCACTTCGCGGGCCGGAAGTCCTTGCCGTAACAGAGCCGCAGCTCCTCCAGCCAGCCCCGCCCATCGAGATGCACCCCCACCGCATCCGCCGGCCAGCCGCGGTTGGCGAGCAGGAACCGCTCGCGGATCGTGCCCGCGGTCAGCCCCTCCTGCCGCGAAAGCCGGTCCATGTCGGGAAAGCGCAGGCTCTCCCACAGGATGCGCGTGACCTTGAAGTAGGTCTCGGGCCTCGCGACCATGCAACTGCCGTGCTTGGCCCACTGCCGCGCCGCGAGCGATGCGGAGGGCATCATGCACAGGTTCCGCCGCACCTCCGCCGGAGAGACGCTCCGCGCCGTCGGGCACCACTGCGGCCAGGTGCCGCGCCCCTCGGGCCACAACCCGTGGACCACGAACCCGAAGCGGCCATTGCGACCCGAACACTGCATCCGCTGCGCCGCCCGCCCCTCGCGCCCCTTGCAGAACTCCGGCGACCACGACAGCGCCAGCGTGTACCCCCGCACCGGCACCTGCCGCGCCGGCCCCTCCCGCGCGACCTCGGGCACCGAGACGCTGCGCGGCACCTGACACTGGTAGGCCTGACCGTGCGCAGCGCTGCCTGCGCCGAGCGCACTGAGCGCAAGGAGTGCTGCAAGCCTCACAGCGGCGTGAAGTCGAGCCCGATATCCGCCGCGGGCGCGCTCTGGGTGAGGCGCCCGACGGAGACGTAGTCCACCCCGGTTGCGGCCTTGGCGGCGATGGTGGTCAGGTCGATGCCGCCGCTCGCCTCGGTCGGGACGCGGCCGGCGACGATTGCGACCGCCTCGCGCAGAGTCGCAGGGTCCATGTTGTCGAGCAGCAGATGGTGCGCGCCGGCCTCCAGCGCGGGTTCGATCTGGTCGAGCCGGTCGACCTCGCAGATGATCGTCGCGACCTCGGCCTCGCGCGCGCGGCGCACGGCCTCGGCCACGCCGCCGGCGACGAGGACGTGGTTGTCCTTGATCATCGCCGCATCCCACAGCCCCAGGCGGTGGTTCTGCGCCCCGCCCATGCGGGTGGCGTACTTCTCCAGATGGCGCAGGCCGGGGATCGTCTTGCGCGTGTCGAGCAGGACGCAATCCGCATCGCCCATCGCATCGACATAGGCGCGCGTCATCGTCGCGATGCCCGAGAGGTGCTGCACGGTGTTGAGCGCGCTGCGCTCCGCCGTGAGCATCGCCCGCGCCTTGCCGGAGAGGCGCATGAGGTCGGTCCCGCCCGGCACCCGCGCGCCCTCCTCCGCCAGCACCTCGACCTCCATCTCCGGATCGAGCGCGTGGAAGAAAGCCGCAGCGATCGGCAAGCCCGCGACCACGATCGCATCGCGCGTGTCCATCACCCCGGAAAAGCGCGCCCCGGCCGGGATCACGCTCTCGCTGGTAACGTCCCGCCCCCCGCCCGGCAGCCCCTCGCCCAGATCCTCCGCCAGCGTGTCGCGCACGAAGCGGGCCAAGTCGAAGCCTTCGATCTGGAACGTCATGCCTTCTCCGTCGTAACTCGCCGCTGGTTACGAACGGCGGCGATGGAAGGCCAGAACATTCCGCACTTGGCCGGCATGCAGAAAAGAGGCCGACGCCTGCCTCCGGAAAGGCGAGACGCCGGCCCAGTGATCCCTCGGGGAGAGGGAGATGTACTAGAACCCCTTGGTCACGCTGAAGCCGATGATGCGCGGATCGAGGGTGAAGACGTTGGTGGTCAGTCCCGTATCATCGCTGTTCAGGAAGAAGTCGGTGATCGGCGCATCGTTGAACACGTTCTTCACGTAGAGCTGCAGCGCAAAGTCATCCTCTGGTTGCACCAGAGTGATGGCGGCATTGACGTTGTCCCATGCCTTGAGTCGGTCGATCTCGGTATTATAGACGCGCGCGAAGCTTTCCGACTGGCGGTAATAGTCTCCGCGCAGAGTCAGCTGCCAATCGCCGGCATCGATCGGAACGGTGTATTGCGCGCCGATATTGAAGGTCAGATGCGGGGCATTGGGAAGCTCATTGCCCGACAGATCAGCATAGAACCCGCGACCTCCGTTAGGAGCGTCGGTCAAGGGATCGTAGGTGAAGCCGAAGAGCGCATGAAACGGAAGGCCCTCTCGCTCCGGGTCAAAACTGCCGTATCGGATTGATCCGGCGCACAGGGACCCCAAGGCAAAATTGGCAAGTCCGCCGTCCGGAGGCGTCGCCAGGAAGCTGTTCATTATAATCTCCACCTTGTCCCGCGGCGCGATGCAGTTCGACGGGACGGCCGGCGAAGGCCGGATGAGGACCCAGTCCTCGTTGCCCTGGGTGCGGTTCATCACGTCGATCGACTGCTCGCCATCTCCGATCCGGGTCTGAAGGAAACCGAGTGTGGCATCGACCCGGAACCGCTCCGTGGGGCTCCACGCTGCCTCCAGTTCCGCGCCCCAGGTGGTGGCGTCGAAGTTCTCGTTGAGCGATATCCGGTCGACGATCTGCGATACCTGATAGTCCTTGTAGAGGTTCAGGAACGCCGTCGCGTTGAGCGAGAGGCGTCCGCCAGCGAAGCTGTTCTTCGTGCCGACCTCGAAGGCTGTGACATACTCGGGATCGAAGTCCGCGGGGAGCGGCTCATACTGGATGACCGCTGGGTCAACATCGATGCGGGGCGGATTGCTCCCGCCAGCCTTGTATCCACGCGACACCGAGGCGTAGACGAGCGTATCGTCGCTGAATGACGTCACAGGTTGCCAGTCCACCACGAAGCGCCCGGTGAAGGCGTCGGATTTCAGCACGGTGGGCGCAAATTCGCGGAATCCTCGGCTGATGTAGCCGCCGGTGGTATTCCCTGTTTCTTGACCGAAGTCCTGCGCACCGAGCAGCAGCTGAGTCGGGATCGGCGTGGTAGTCTTGGTGTCTTTCGTATAGCGGCCGCCGATTGTGACCTTGAGATCCTCGGTTACGTCCCAGTAGAATTCGCCGAACGCACCCCAGGATTCGATTTCGACGACATTCTTGCTGCGAAAATAGTTATGCCCCTCTCCATTGATCTGATTGATCGGGTTGGGATCAACATAGACGCACTCAGTCGCCACAATTTCTGGCCGGGAGCAATCTATAGTGACGTTGCCCCTGCGATTTAGAAACACCTCCGAAATGTAGGTAAATATATTGCTAAGCACATAATAATCATCCTGCGTATCGAAGTTAAGATAGTTTGCGCCAACGTTGAAGTTGATCGGTCCGTCCATATCGGACGTCAGCCGTACTTCCTGGAACCACTGCTCATTCTCGGACTGACTTATGTCAACCGACAGCCATCGGTCTGAGGGGCCAAGCTGAGGGTCGGTATAGATACCACCGGGCGTCAGACCACCATTCGGAAGTGGGTTGCCGCTACCATCGACTAAAGCCGCGCTGTCCGGAAATAGCGGCACGGACACAAAGCGGTTGTAGTCTTGGGACGAATAGTAGCTGTCCTTTGCAAAGGTCGTTTGGGAATGAAACGCGACGGCGCCCAAATCCAACTCGAAATTCAGCTGAAAAATGTCATTCTTAGCGCGAAAGACGGGATCATAGCTTGTTTCGATCTCACGCAGATTGCGTGACTGCACGACACCCCCGTAAGGGAATCGGTCAAAGGGAAGGCCCTGCACCGGCTGACCGGTCACGGGGTCGATCCCAGCCTGCTGGATGGCAGCGGCGAAGATTTGCGATGAGCCCAGCAGATTTGGCGCGCCGAACGCTGCATCATCGTACAGACTGCCGGGCAAGCAACCTTGGCTCAGTTTTGCTTGCATGTAAGCATATGGCACGGTGGTGTCACCGATCTCAGTGGGCCCAGGGTCGCGCGTACAAAGCTGCTTACCCGTCCGCGATCGGTTGTCGTCCTCCTCGAATTGCTGCCAGAGGAAGCTCGCGCTGAAGTTGTCGCTCGGCTCCCAGCCCACAGACAGGCGCGTCGACCACAGGTCGCGCCCATTCACCCGCTTGTTGGTATAGGTGTTGAAGTCGTAGCCGTCGCGCTTGGTCATCATGGCCGCGCCACGCACCGCCAAAGTGTTGCCGAGCGGCACATTGATATGACCGCTGAGGCGGCGGGTGTCGTAACTGCCGGACTCGGCTTTCACCTGTCCGCTGAACTCCGAATATTCCGGCATCGCGGGGATCATGTTGACGACACCTGCGGTCGCGTTGCGGCCGTAGAGCGTGCCCTGCGGTCCGCGCAGCACCTCGATCCGCTCCATGCCGAAGAATTCGGATTCGAACAGCCGGTTGCGAATGAGCGGAATGTTATTGAAGCTGACCGCCACCGCCGGATCCGATGCGGCCGAAATCGCCTTGGTCCCGACCCCGCGGATCGAGAAGTTGTACATGCTGAAATTGCTCTTGGAGAAATTCACGTTCGGCACCGCGCGCAGCAGTTCCGACCCGCCCTCGATCTTCTGCGCATCCAGATCCTCGCTCGACAGCGCCGTGACCGCGATCGGCACGTCCTGGATCGATTCCTCGCGCTTTTGCGCGGTGACGATGATCACGTCCGGGTGGTAGGGCTCCGCTGCGGGGCCGACGCTCGCCGATGGGCTCGGCGTTTGTGCCGGAGCGGGCGCCAGCGCATAGGTCCGCTCGTCGCTCGAGACGATCCGCAGGCCGGCGTCGGCGGCGATGCGGCGGATCGCCTGATCGACCGTCATCGAACCTTTCAGCGCGCGGATCGACTTGCCCCGGACCGCAGCCGCGCTGACGAGGATCTGCACTTCGGCCTGGGTCGCCACGGCCGGTATGCCGGTTGCCGCCGCCTGTGCCGGTACGTCGAAGGTTCTCGTCTGCGCAGCAGCCGGGGTGGCCATGGCCACCGCGCAGACAGCCGCCGAAGCCGCAAGAGCGCCGCGAAGATCGCGATACCGCATGTAATCCCTCCCATGTCATCGCCCGTTGTTCGGGTCCCATGACTACGATGCATCACGTAGGCTTTTCCGTTTCCGCCGTGGCCCTTTCCTTCACTTTCGCGATAGCACGATCCGGTCGGGTCCGGCCTCGACCCGCGCATTGAGCAGCGCCGCCGCCGCGCGGGCGAAGGCATCGGGTTCGTTGGTGCGGAAGCGGCCGATCATCTTCTCCTGCCCCAGCACCGGATCGGCGATCTCGAGCTGGACCGCGTTATAGCGGTTGAACGCGGCCGCGGCCTCCGCCACCGTGTCGCCTTCGAAGACGAGCTCTCCCGTACGCCACGAGAGCGCACGGTCGATCTCGTCACCGGCGGCCACGATACGCGGCGTGCCGGTGGTCTCGCCAAGGGAGGTCCGCATCCCGGCCGAGACGCGGCGGACCGCCGCTTCCTGCCCTTCGCGCCAGACCTCCACCACACCTTCGGTGACCTGAACGTCGACCCCGCCGTCCGTGCGATGCACGGCAAAGGCGGTGCCCACGGCCTTGACCCGGACATCGCCCGCCTCGACCACGAACGGCCGCGTGCGATCCTTGGCGACCTGGAACCAGGCCTCGCCGCGCGCCAGCTCGATCTCGCGCAGTTCGGGCGTCAGCGTGACCTCCAGCGCCGACTGCGTGTTAACCGCCGCGAGTGAGCCGTCCTCCAGCGGGACGCGCCGGATCTCGCCCAGTGCGGTCTCGATCCGCTGCGAAGGCGGCTGGAGGATTCCGGGGAGAACCAGACCGGCTGCGAGGCTCGCCGCAATGGCGGCACCGGCGCCCCAGAGGACCCGGCGGCGCGGCAGCCCCCGGCCATGATCGGCGGCGGGCGGAGTGATCTCGTCCTCGCCCGAGCCCTGCGGCGCATCGGGCACGGTCTCTTCCGACGGAGCCTGGCCCGCACCCAGCACGCTCGCGCGGTCGAGCATGCGCCAGGCGGCCTGCGCGCGAAAATAAGCGCCGCGGCGGCGTTCGTCGCCGGCGAGCCAGGCCTCCAGCTCGGCACGCACGGCCGCATCGCCGCCCTCGCGGTCGATACGGGCGACCCACTCGGCCGCGCAATCAGAGATCGCCTGTGCTGTCTCGCGCTCGCTCATCTCGTCCCATTTCCGTCAGTGCCTGCTCGGCGCTTCGCTCCCCCTCCGCGATCGCTTGCAGAATCAGTTTGAGGCCCTTGCCGACGTCGTTCTCCACCACGTGCTCGGTCACCCCCAGCCGGCGGGCCACCTCGCGCTGCGGCAGGCCTTCGATCTTGCGCAGCTCGAATATTCTCCGGCATCGCTCGGGCAGTCCTTCGATCAGCCGCCGCACGCGCTCGAGCTCGCGGCGACCGCCCGCCACCCGTTCGGGCGACGGTTCATCCAGAACGATGTTCAGGTTGTCGATTTCCGTAACCGAATCGATCCGCACCACGCGCGCCCGCCTGAGCTGCATGAGGACGACGTTGCGCACGGTGGTGAAGAAATAGGCGCGGCCGCTGCGGATGTGGCCGATGTCGTCCAGCCGCGCGATCTGGCAATAGGCTTCCTGCACGACATCCTCGACGTCGGCAGGATCGAGCGTGCGGCGGAGCCACGCGCGCACATCGGCCTCGTGGGGAAGGATCTCGCTCCCCACCCAGGCCATGATCCTTTCGCGGCTCTGTCTGCTCACGGCACGCTTCTACGCCCCCCATTCCAGGCACGATGCGCGGCGAACGGAGTTCCGTACGGGCGGGCGAAAAATTTCCGCCCGTGCCTCAGTCCGCCGCCGTGGCGGGCCGCTCCCAGCCCTCGCGGTAGCGCGCGAACCAGGCGAGGATGGCCGAAGCCTTGGCGGCCGATTGCGAGGGGCGCGCGGCGATGCCTCCGTGGCTGGCGCCGGGCACCTTGACCAGCGCCGTCGGCACGCCGCGCAGGCGCAGCGCGGTGTAGTACTGCTCGGATTCGCTGACCGGCGTGCGGTAGTCCTCGCTGCCGACCACGACCAGCGTCGGCGTCTCGACATTGCCGACCAGCGACAGCGGCGAGAGGCGCCAGTAGGTCTCGGGATCCTCCCACGGCTGCGCGCCGAGCCAGTAGCGGCCGAAGAACGCCGGACCGTCGGCGGTGAGCGCCTGTGTGGTCCAGTTGATCACCGGCTTCTGCGTCGCCGCCGCCTTGAAGCGGTGGGTCTTGCCGACGATCCAGCTCGTCAGCACGCCGCCGCCCGAGCCGCCGGTGACGAACAATGCCTCGGGATCGGCAATGCCGAGCGCGATGGCCCGGTCGACGATGCTCATCAGGTCGAAGTAGTCGTTACCGGGATAGGCCTTGTCGATCTCGTTGGCGAAGGCCTCGCCGTAGCTCGTCGAACCGCGCGGATTGGCCGAGAGCACGGCGTAGCCGGCGGCGGCATAGAGCTGGTTGTCGGTCGAGAAATGCGGGCCGTAGGCGGCGAAAGGCCCGCCATGGATTTCCAGGATCAGCGGCACGCGCTGCCCTTCGACATAGCCGGGCGGCAGGGTCAGCCAGCCGTCGATCTCAAGTCCATCGTGGCTCGACGCGGCGGTGATCCTGCGCACTTGGCCGAGCGCCTTCACTTCGCGCAGCGACCGGTTGAGGTCGGTCAGCATGCGCGCCTCGCCCCCGCGGGCGATCTGCACTTCCGCCGGGCGCGTCGGGGTTCCGCCGGTGAAGGCGATGCTGTCGTCCGCCGCGACCGAGAAGCTGCCGCCGGTGTACGGACGGTCGAGCCCGCCGCCCGACAGTCCCTCGGCCACGTCACGGACCGAACCGTCGAGACCGACGCGCGCAACCCTGGTCTCGCCCCTCTCGTCGTACTGGACGTAGATGCCGCGGCCGTCGGCATCCCAGGCGATGCGGTCGGCGCTGAAGTCCCGATCGGCAGTCAGGTTGCGGCGACCCGATCCGTCGCGGTTCATGACGTAGAGGTTGCTGTTCTCGTAGGCGCGCAAAGCATCGTCGAAGCCGAGGTAGGCAATCAGCTTCCCGTCGGGCGAGGCGAGCGGATTGCCGTCGGGCCCGTCGCGCTCGGTCAGGCGGGTAAGGCCGCCGGTCGCCACGTCGAGCGCGTAGACCTCGCCCTCCAGCGGGTCGGTCTGCCAGTCGGCGTTGCGATTGGCGCCGAAGTAGAGCGTGCTGCCGTCCGGCGACCAGCTCAGCGGCCCGCCGTCATGATAGCGGCCGAACGTGAGCTGGCGTGGCGCACCGCCGGCGGCAGGGATGACGAAGATCTTCTCGAAGCCCGGCTCGATATAGCCCTGCCCGTCGGCGCGGTAAGTGAGCAGATCGTGGACCTCGAGCGGTTCCGCCCATTCGGCGCCTTCGGGCTTGTCCGCAGGCGCAGCGCCGAGCTTCGGCCCCTCCTGCTTGACCAGCATTGTGTAGGCGATCGAGCGGCCGTCGGGCGACCAGGTCAGGTTCGAGGGGCTCGTCGGTAGGCCGGTAAGGCGCACGGCCTCCCCGCCCTCCATCCAGCGCACCCAGAGCTGCGGGCTGCCGCCTTCGGTCGAGGCATAGGCGAGGCGGTCGCCCTCGGGCGACCAGCGGGGCGAGAAGGCGTCCCCACCGCGCCCGGCGATCGGCACCTGCTCCCCGGTGCGGGTGTCGATCAGCCAGATCGTGCTCACCGCCCGGTCGGACATGATGTCGTTCGAGCGGCGGACATAGGCGATGTGGCGCCCGTCGGGGCTGATCTGCGGATCGGCGGCGATGGCGAGGTCGAACAGGTCCGCGCCGGTGAAGCGCCGCTCGGGCCCGCTGCGGTCCGTGCCGACGGCGGAACCGGGCATGGCCGTGTCGGGGCGCTGCTCCGCCGAGCTCCCCGGAGCGGAGGCTTCTTGTGGCGCCTGCTGATCCTGATCCTGATCCTGCGCCAGCCCGGCTTGCGCCTGAAGCATCAGAAGGCTCGCGCCCAGAACCGCCAGTTTCCGCATCGTAGAAGTCCCTCGTCCAATCCCTGAACGTCGGACCCTAGCGGCACCGAAGCGGATTGTCAGCGCACCAACAGCACCAGCGCCTTCACCGTGCCGAGGCTCCACGCCAGTCGTTCGCTTGCGCTGCCGCTTCCGCCTCGGCGTCAAGGGCGGGGCCTTGCGCCATCTCCTGCGCGCGGGCGAGGAGAGCCGCGTCGCTCGCTCCCGCCATGCGATAGTCGGTCGAGGCGCCGGCGCTGCCCTCGCCGAGAGCTTCGAGACGCCACCCCTGCCGGTCGCGGCAGGCGATCCCGCCGCCGCCTTCGCCGCTGAAGACCCGGCAGAACTCGCCGCCCTGCGCACGGAAACTCAGCAGCACGCGCGTATCCGCTCCGGGCGCCTGTTCGGCCACCAGGCGGCTGTCGAGGACCCCGGCGAGCTGCGGGTCGGCGTAGGCCGCATCGTTCCCGCCGCTTCCCGGCAGGAGCAGCACCAGCGCGAGCGAGGCGGCGAGCGCCGGACCCACGATCCAGCCCCAGCGCGGGATTCCGCGCCGCGCCTCGCGCCGTTCCTTCGCCTCGGCGAAATCGACCACCTCGGCCTCCTGCGGCCGGGCCAGCAGGGCTGCAAGGCGATCCGGCACCGGCGCCGCGGCGACCGGCGCGTAATGATCCGCCAGCCGCGCCCGGAGCGCGCGGTGCGCCTCGACCTCGCCCGCCAGCGCGGGATCGGCGGCGACGGCGGCGGCGACCTGCGCCGCACGCTCGCCGGTCAGCTCGCCATCCGCGAAAGCCGCGAGTTCCTCTCTGGTCACGGTCATTGCGCTTCCCCCAGCATCGCCATCAACGCGTCGCGCCCGCGCACCAGGCGCGAGTTGAGCGTGCCGACCGGGCAGCCGACGATCTCCGCCGCTTCCTTGTAGGCATAGCCCTCGACCATCACCAGCAGCACCGCCTCGCGCTGATCGGGCGGGAGCTTCTGCATCGCGCGGTCGACATAGGACAGCTCGGCCGCGGCTTCCTGCGCGCCCTCTCCGCCCTGGGTCGCACCGGCCTCCTCCGCCACGAAGGTCTGCCTGCGGCGACTCTCCGCGCGGCCCTCGTCGATCCAGATGTTGCGCATGATCCTGTACGTCCAACTGTCGAGCCGCGTGCCCTCCTGCCACCGGGACCGGTTGGCGAGCGCGCGCTCGAGCGCCATCTGGCAGAGATCGTCGCCGTCCGCAGGATTGCCGGCCAGCCCGGCCGCGAAACGGCGCAGCCGGGGCAGCAGATCCAGCAAGTCCTGTTCGAACGTCGTGCTCAGCGTCTCTGCCTTCCACGGATTAAACGGATGATCTCGCACGTTTCATCCATGCTTAATCGCGTTTAGGAGACAAACGACAGGAATGCGCAGAATTTTCCTCATTTCCGCGGTTCTGGCGATGATCGCGGCTCCGCTGTCGGCGCAGATTGCGCTGCCGGGCGTGCAGGTTCCGGATGTCGGCGGCGTGCTCGATGCCACCACGGACGTGCTCGATCGCACGACCAACGAAGCACAGCGCACGGTCGAGAAGCTCGCGCGGGACCGCGTGCGAACGATCGACCGGCTGGTGCGGCGGCATCGCGATGTGATCGAGCGCGATGCCCGCGGCGCGCCGGCGCGGCGGGGGGAGATTCTGGTGATGGACGCCTCGCCTGCGGCGCTCGCGGCGGGCGAAGCGGCAGGGTTCGCGCTTCTCTCGCGCGAGGAGGTCGAAGGCCTCGGTTTCACGGTCGTGCGGCTACGCGTGCCCGAGGGAATGGATCTCGCCGATGCCGAGGGTGCTCTGGCAAGGCTGATGCCGGAGGCGACGGTGGCGCCGGACAATCTCCACTTCCAGTCGGGCGACACTGCGGGCGCGCCGCTCGTCCTCGCCGCCACGGCCGCCGGCAGCGGAAGCGGAGCACCGGTCGGCATGATCGACGGCGCCCCGGGCAAGGCCGTGCCGGTTGCCGCAATCCGCGGGTTCGCGAAAGGCGCGCCCTATCCCAGCAACCATGGCAGCGCGATCGCCTCGCTGCTCGTCCACGCGGGCGCCGGCCCGGTTCGCGTCGCCGACGTCTATGGCACCGACCAGGCGGGCGGCAATGCGCTGGCCATGGCGAAGGGGCTCGGCTGGCTGGTCGGCACGGGCTCGAAAGTGGTGACGATCAGCCTCGTCGGGCCGCGCAATCCGCTGCTCGAACGCGCGATCGAGGCCGCCCGGCGCAGAGGCGTGGTCGTGGTCGCGGCCGTGGGCAACGGCGGGCCTGCGGCGCCGCCGGCCTATCCTGCCTCCTACGATGGCGTGGTCGCCGTGACGGCGGTCGACGGCCGGCGCCGCGCGCTGATAGAGGCAGGCCGCGCGCTCCATCTCGATTACGCCGCGCCCGGTGCGAACATCCACGGCATCGATGCCAGGGGCAAGCGAGTCGGCCTGCGCGGCACGTCCTTCGCCACGCCTCTCGTTGCCGCCCGCGTATCGCGCGCGATCGGACAGGGGCACGCGTGGCGCTCCGCGCTCGACGCGGAGGCCGAAGACCTCGGCCGTGAGGGCCACGACGACACCTACGGCCGGGGCCTCGTCTGCGGTGCGTGCAAGGGCGTACCGAAAAAATCCGGCGGCTGATGGATTAAGCGGCGCACCGCATCCGTTTTCCCTTTGAGCGAACGCATCCCCCCTTTCCGCGTTCGCCAGACAGAAAGGGACATGCCATGAAGAACCTTCTTCTCGCAGCTTCGGCTCTCACGCTCTTCGCCGCGCCCCCGGCGCACGCGCAGCTCCTTGGCGGCAGCGGCGGTGCCTTGGGCGGTCTCGGCGGCACGGTGAGCGGCGCGGTCGATTCGACCCTGCGCACCTCGACCGACTCGATCCGCACGACCACCCGCACCACGACTCGCGGCGATGTCCGCACGCGGGGCGACCAGCGCGTCGATACCCGTTCGGGCGAGGTCTCGGTCGACCGGTCGCTCGATGCCGATTTCGACGCGACGGCTTCGCAGTTGCTCGACGGCCCCGCGGGCTCGACGACAGGCGGTGCCTCCGCCTCGGGCAGCGCCTCGGGCTCGGGTAGCGCCAACGCGCAGCTCGTCGGCACCGATGCGGCGAGCGACCTGGCCGCCCGGGGCGTCTCGACAGCGGGCGAAGGCGTTGCCACCGTTCGCGGCAGCGCCGCGAGCACGGCCAGCTTGGCGAGCGATCTCGCCGCCTCGGCCGCGAGCAGCGGATCGGCCTCAGGTTCGGCCGCCGCGTCCGGCGCAGCCGGTCTCGGCTCGGCGATGCTGGCGGCAGCCGGAAGCGCTGCCGCTGCGGCCGACGGGGCCTTCTCCGTCGCGCCGGGGATGCCGGTCGTGAGCCCGGATGGCACGCAGGTCGGCACCGTCAGCGAAGTCGTCGCCGACCAGCAGGGCCGCGTGCGGCAGGCGCTCGTCGCCACCCGCGAGGGCACCGCGACGATCCCCGCTGCCGACCTCACCGCCAGCGGCAATGCACTGGTCGCGGGCGGCGGAAGCCTTGCCGCCGATAGCGGCTCCGAAGCGCAGGGCGACGGGTCCCCCCGTTAGCCTTCCTCCGTCCCCTGCGTGACGGAAGGGCGGTCGGGCAAGGCTCGGCCGCCCTTTTTTCGTGCGCGTCCCACACGCGCCCTTCCGGGTGGTGCCGGCACTAGGGTGTATCGACATTCAGAAGATGGCGAGCCGAAAACGGTGGTTTTCCGTGACCCGGAGCGCAGCGGGCTTGCTGCCCGTGAGCACCGGAAGCGCGGCAAGCCGCCGTTTGCAGGCCGTCAGGGCTGAATGTCGATACACCCTAGAGCTGCAGCATCACGGTCTTGAGTTCGGTATAGGCCTTCACGCCCTCGCTGCCGAGTTCGCGGCCGATGCCCGACTGCTTGTAGCCGCCGAAGGGCAGCGCGCTGTCGAGCATCGAGTGGCAGTTGCCCCAGACGGTGCCCGACTTGATCTTGGCCGCGAGCTTGTGGAACGCGCCGACATCGCGCGTCCAGATGCCCGCGCCGAGGCCGTAGAGCGTGTCGTTCGCCTGCCGGGCGACATCGTCGAGGTCGTCGAACCGCTGCGCTACGACGACCGGGCCGAAGATCTCCTCCTGCACGACGCTCATCGACGGGTTGACGTCGACCAGCACGGTCGGGTTGACGTAGTAGCCGCCGTTGGAAGGGGCCGCGTCGCCGCCCATCGCAACGCTCGCGCCGTCTTTCTTGCCCGCCTCGATATAGCCCATCACGCGCTCGAACTGCTCGTGGCTCACCAGCGGGCCCATCCGCGCCTGCGGGTCGAGGCTGGGGCGCGGGGCCCAGGCCGGCGCGGTCTCGGCAATGCCCTCGATCAGGCGGTCGAACACGTCGCGGTGGGCGTAGAGCCGGCTGCCGGCGACGCAGACCTGGCCCGAGTTGAAGAAGATCGCGTTGGCCGCCCCGCCCGCGGCGACCGCCGGGTCCATGTCGGGCAGCACGATCACCGGGCTCTTCCCGCCCAGCTCGAGCGTGACGCGCTTGAGGCTGTCGGTCGCGGTGCGGTTGATGATCTTGCCGACTTCGGTCGAGCCGGTGAAGGCGACCTTGTCGACGTCCGGGTGGCGCACCAGGCGGTCGCCGGCGGTCTCGCCGAGGCCGGTGACGATGTTGACCGTCCCGGCCGGGAAGCCCGCCTCGGCCACCAGATCGGCCAGCTTGAGCGCGGTCAGGCTGGTCTGCTCCGCCGGCTTGAGCACCAGCGTGCAGCCCGCCGCGAGCGCGGGCGCGATCTTCTGCACCGCCATCAGCAGCGGGAAGTTCCACGGCACGATCTGGGCGGCGACGCCGACCGGCTCGCGCCGGGTATAGCTGTGGAACACGCCGCGCGGCGCGTTCGCCGGCTCGATCATCTCGCCGCCGAGCTTGCTCGCCCAGCCCGCATGATAGTGCAGCATCGAGATCGCGCCGTTGACGTCGACCGCCTGTGCCATCGTCTTGGGCTTGCCGTTGTCGATCGCCTCCAGCTCGGCAAGCAGCTCGGCGTCGCGCTGGATCAGGTCGGCGAGCCGGTGGATCAGGGCCTCGCGCTTCATCGGCGGCAGGTCGGACCAGCGCCCGTCGTCGAACGCGGTGCGCGCGGCGGAAACGGCCCGGTCCACGTCGGTGTCCGAGGCATCGACGATCTGCGCCACCTCGCGCCCGCACGAGGGGTCTTCGACCGCCAGCGTCTTGCCGTGGGAGCTGTCGACCCATTCGCCGCCGATGAAGAGCTGCGGCTTGCGCGCGAGGAACTCCTTGGCGGTCTGCGAATATTCGAGCTGCTCGCGGCTGATCGTCGTCTGTTCGTTCACTGTGCTCTCTCCCGGTAAGAATCGGTCTTTCTCGGCAACCTACCACGTGGATCGCACACGCCCAATCGGGTTCGGATGGCCGTGGTCTTGCATGTCGGGCGCCCGCCGCGCACCATGCGGCGACGCGACTGGGAGAAACGGTTATGTGCGATGAAGAGAAGCTCGCCCGCTGGGCGCGCGAGGGACTCAACCGGCGGCAGTTCGGCGCGCTCGGCGGGATGGCCGCACTGGCGGCGTGCACGCCGGTGGAATCCGGTTCGGGGGACGACCGGGAGGCGACCCTGCCGGCGATGGCCGAAGAAGCGGTCGCTTTCGAAACCCCCGACGGGACGATGGACGGGTTCTTCGTCCATCCGGTCTCCGGCCCGGCGCCAGCGGTGCTGTTCTGGCCCGATATCGCCGGGATTCGCGAGGTGAAGCGAAATATGGCGCGCCGGCTCGCCGGACAGGGCTACGCGGTCTTCGTGGCCAACCCCTACTACCGCGACGTCGCCGGACAGCAGTTCGAGGATTTCGCCGACTTCGCCGCGAACGGCGGTTTCCAGAAAGTCGGCCCCTGGCGCGAGAAGCTGACGCCCGAGGCGATCATGCGCGACGCCGCGGCCGCGGTCGCCTGGCTCGACGCGCAGGACGCGGTGGATGCGGAGCGCGGCGTGGGCACGCAGGGATACTGCATGGGCGGGCCGTTTACGATGTGGAGCGCGGCAGGGGTGCCCGGCCGCGTACGGGCGGCGGCGAGCTTCCACGGCGGCGGATTGGTGCGCGGCGACGACCCGATGAGCCCGCACAACCTGCTGGACGAGACCCGGGCCAGCTATCTTGTCGCCATCGCCCAGGACGACGCCGCCGAGGCGCCCGACCACAAGAAGATCCTGCGCGAAGCGGCGAAGGCGGCGGGCCGCCCGGCCGAAGTGGAAGTCTATGCGGGCGACCATGGCTGGACCGTCCCCGACTCTCCGGCCTATGTCGAAGCCGAGGCCGAACGGGCCTGGGCGAACCTGCTGGAGCTTTACAAGGAAGCGCTGGGCTGATCCCCCGCATGAGTCCCCGCGCAGGCGGGGACCTCAGGCAGATAGCGGAGCGCCAGTGGCTTGAGACGCCTGCCTGCGCGGGGACAGACGCGTGGCTATGACCTCCCGATCCCCAGCGCAGGCTGGGGCCTCGTGCTATCGGGCGGAGCGCCAGTGGCCTGAGACCCCCGCCTGCGCGGGGACTCGGGAAGGAGGAGAGGCCCGGGCACCCGCCATCATCCGCTGGCGAGTGCGGACGTTGCGCCGGGAGGGTAGGCAAGCGGACGGGATCGGCCGGTGCCGCCTGGGCATCACAGGATTGCCACCTGGGCGTCACAGGGTTGCCTTGGTAACATCGTTGCGAACGGCAGAAGGGGTTACGGCAACCTTCCGCTCGGCCCTTCGGGGACGCGAGGCAGATGCGGCCAGGGCTCGCGCTTGCCGCCTCCGCCGGACATATCCTCAGGTCCGCGGCGTTGAGGCCCACCGCGAGAGAACATGCCGGTATTCCTCGCATCCCGGCACAGAGGTGCTTTCTCGAAGGTCACTAGCTCCTCCGAGGCACCGGCCGTTTGGACGAAGCGCACTGCGTGACGCGTACACGCCTCGCCCCCGTCGCTGACCAGCATGGGCTGGCGGGGCGAGTGTATAACCAAATGGGTTATTCTGTCAAGAGCTATTTGCCACAGGCCTGCATTCGCTCTGCCCGAGTCCCCCCGAAGGCGGGGACCTCAGGCAGTTGGCGTCCCGCTCGGGGTATTCCCTCTTCCAAGCAGACGGAGCGCCAGTGGCCTGAGGTCCCCGCCTGCGCGGGGACTCCCCTACTCCGTCAGCTCAGCCCGATATTGCGCAGCTTCGCCCGCAGCGTCGCTTCGTCGAACGGCTTGATCACGTATTCGTCGGCGCCGGCCTCGATCCCCTTGTGGATGTCGACGGCGCCCGAATTCGAAGTGCAGAACACCACCCGCGGCGCGCGGTCGGCGGGGAGAGCGCGCAGGCGGGTGACGAATTCGATCCCGCTCATCACCGGCATGTTCCAGTCGAGCAGGACGAGATCGGGCATGGTCGCCTTGCAGCGCGCAAGCGCTTCCTCGCCGTTTTCGGCCTCGGCCGCTTCGAAGCCGAGATCCTCCACGATCCGGCGCGCGACCTTGCGGATCATGCGCGAATCGTCGACCACCAGACAGCGGCGGACGCGCGCCTGAGCATGACGCGCGGCATAGGCGGTCTTCGCCTCGTCGACGATCCGTTGCGTGGGGTCGGCCGGTGCGGCGGGTGCGGCGGCTTCGGCGGGCGGCCGAAGCGGGGCCGCATCCTCCGTCGCCGTCTTGCCCCCGGGCGGCACGTTGCGTTTGATCAACCCGTGAATGGCGGCACCTCCTCCTCGCCCCAGACGGGCGAGCGCAGGCGGGCGGGGGCCGGTTCGCCGAACGGCGAATACGCGGGCGGTGCGATCGGATCGGCCGCCGCAGGCTGTTCGCTGGGCGTCATGCAGACGTGGAGGTAGGGCATCCAGACGTCGCCGAACTCGGCCTTCTGGTACCACACGTCGAGCACGTCGTAGGAAGCCCAGCATCCGTCGGGTTCGCGCAGGCGGATGCCCTCGCCGATGCGGGGGACCGAGGCGAACCGCAAGCGCTCCTGCGTCTGGTGCGTCTCGTTCTGAACCTCGATTTCGATCACGCGCGCCCCCGGTTCATGCTTTTGCCGCGAGGCTAGAGCGCAAACCTTGCCGAAAGGTAACGCGCCGAGCCCCTCGGTTTCGCTTGCCCCGGTTCGGTCCGCTGATACGATGGGCGCACCTGAGGGGGAAGGAGAGCGCGATGGGCATCGCCCTGATCATGCTGCTGGTGCTGGCAGTGATTTTCCTGCTGATGGCGGTGCGCGTCGTCAAGCAGGGCTACGTCTACACGATCGAGCGGCTGGGCAAGTTCACTCTCGCCGCCGAGCCCGGGCTGCATCTGATCATCCCGTTCGTCGACCGCGTCGGACAGAAGGTCAACATGATGGAGCAGGTGCTCGACATCCCCGGGCAGGAGATCATCACCAAGGACAACGCCATGGTCGGGGTCGACGCGGTGGTCTTCTTCCAGGTGCTCGACGCGGGCAAGGCCGCCTACGAGGTGCACAACCTCTATGCCGCGATCATGGCGCTCACGACCACCAATCTGCGGACCGTCATGGGCTCGATGGACCTCGACGAAACCCTGTCGAAGCGCGACGAGATCAACGCCCGCCTGCTTGCGGTGGTCGACCACGCGACCTCGCCCTGGGGCGTCAAGATCACCCGGGTCGAGATCAAGGACATCCGCCCCCCGGTCGACATCTCCGAGGCGATGGCCCGCCAGATGAAGGCCGAACGCCTGAAGCGCGCCGAGATCCTCGAGGCCGAGGGCGACCGGGCGAGCCGTATCCTGCGCGCCGAGGGCGAGAAGCAGAGCGCGATCCTCTCGGCCGAAGGCAAGCGCGAGGCCGCCTTCCGCGACGCCGAGGCGCGCGAGCGCGCGGCGGAAGCGGAAGCCAAGGCAACCCAGATGGTCTCCGATGCGATCGCGCAGAGCGGCAACGCGGCGATCAACTATTTCGTGGCGCAGGAGTACACCAAGGCCGTCGGCAAGTTCGCCACCAGCCCCAACGCGAAGACGATCCTCTTCCCGGTCGAGGCGACGCAGCTCATCGGCTCGCTCGGCGGAATCGGCGAACTCGTGCGCGAGGCGATCGGCCCGGTCGAAGGCAACGTGACCGCCGGCAGCGCGGACACCGGAACCCCGCTGCCGCAGCAGCGCGAACGCGCTCCGCGCGCGAGCGTGCCGCCCAGCGGCGAACGCCGGGGATAGCCGGTGAACGGGCTCGACAGTTTCGATCCGCACTGGATCTGGATCGCCATCGGGCTGGCCCTCGCCGCGCTCGAACTGCTCGTGCCCGGCGTCTATCTCATCTGGCTCGCCGCGGCGGCACTCGTCACCGGAGCGCTGACCTACTTCCTCGGCCTCGGGGTCGCCGCGCAGGTGATCGACTTCGTCTTCCTCGCGTTGATCTTCGCTTTCTCGGCGCGCCGCTTCCTGCGCGACAAGCCGATCGTCGGTGCCGATCCGCTGCTCAACAAGCGCGGCGGCCGGATGGTGGGGGAGACGGCCGTGGTCACCCAGGCCTTCGACGGGGGCAGCGGACGCGTCCGCCACGGCGACAGCGAATGGCTTGCGCGCGGCCCCGATATCGCCGCCGGCGCCCGCGTGCGCATCATCGGCAGCGACGGCTCCATCCTGCTGGTCGAACCTCTGACCTTGCTGGCGGGCGAGGGAACCGCTCCGCCAAAGGAAGTCTAGGGCCCAGGGCCTAGACAGCGCCTCGCGTGCGGTCCGAGAAGCGGCCGTGCTTGCGATAGCGGACCATCCAGCGGTCGAGGAACAGTGCGAGCGGGCGCGGGTGAACACCGAACTTGTCGATGCCCGGACAGGTGCCCGAGGGCACGTTGCCCTGCCTGAGCAGGTTCCACTGATCGCCGTTCATGGGCGTGCCGGGCAGCGCCGCGAATACCGCGGAGAGCGCATCGGGCATGGCGATGAAGTGCCGCTGTCTGCCCTGCGCGGCCGCGATCCGCTCGTGCAGATCCATCATCTCGATCGCCTCGGGACCGGCGATCTCGTAGGTCTTGCTGCCGTGCTTCCGGGGGTCGGCCAGCGCCGCCGTGACGGCATCCGCGGCATCGTCCACGAACAGGAGCTGCAGCCTGGCGCGCGGCGCGAACACCGGCAGCACCGGCAGGGTCGAGATCAGCCCGGCCAGCATCTGCACGAAGCCGTCGTCTTCCGCGAACAGGATAGAGGGGCGCAGGATCGTCGCGCCGGGGAAGGCGGCGAGGACTTCCTCTTCGCTCAGCGCCTTGGCCCGGGCGTACTCGGCGGTCGATTCGGCATCGGCGCCGATCGCGCTGATATGCACCATCGCGCCCGCGCCCGCCTCGCGCGCAGCCTCGGCGACATTGCGCGCCCCGCCGCAGATCAGCTTCATCAGGTCGCCTTCGAATGCGGCGACGAGATTGACCACTGCGTCCGCCCCGCGCACCGCCGCGGCGGCGCTCGCCGGATCGCGTACGTCGCAGGGCATGAACTCGATCTGGCCGAGTTGGGCGAGCGGGCGGAGCGAGAACGCCTTCTGGGGATGCCGGCTCGCAATCCTGAGGCGGGCGCCCCGCTCGAGCAGCGACTGCGCCACGTGCCGGCCGAAGAACCCGCTGCCGCCGGTCATCGCCACCAGTTTGCCGTTCAGAGGATCGTGTGCCGCCATTGCCTTGCCGTTCGTTCTACCGGTTCTCGCGAATCTCCCACCGCCTTGCCCCAATGCACCCGGTCCCGCAACAGCCCTGTCCGCAACGCCTCGAAGTCGTTGACAAGGCCCCCGCCTCTTCGCTAGTGGCGCGCCCCTACCCGCGAGCCGGACCGCGACGATCCGGATCGCCAGTGTGCCCAGATGGCGGAATTGGTAGACGCACCGTCTTCAGGTGGCGGCGGGGGCAACCCCGTGGAGGTTCGAGTCCTCTTCTGGGCACCATCTGTTCTTCTCCCGACATCCTGGAACGATCGACAGAATGGCAGAATTCTGCCATTTTTCGCTTGTTCCGGTCTGAAGGTGTCTGAGCTGATCTCAGGCAATCGGTGCCCCCGCGTGCCGTGGGTGATTTGGCAAGGTGCCTTCCCGGTCCAAGGAGAACGATTCGGGATGAGAGATCATGCCACTTACCAATGTTGAGCTTCGCAATCTCAAGCCAGGCAGCCGTGCGTACAAACGCGCCGATGAGCGCGGCTTGTATATCGAGGTCCGGCCCGGCGGCTCGAAGCTCTGGTGCTTAAAGTATCGTCACGCGGGTAAGGAGAAGCGCCTTGCGCTGGGAGTTTATCCTGAAGTCGGTCTCGCCGAGGCTCGTCGGAAGCGGGACGAACCGCGGCAACAGATCAGAGACGTCGATCCGTCGGCAGAGCGCCAGAGGGAGAAGCTCACTGCTCAGTTCAGCGCAGCGAATACGTTTGGCGAGATCGCCAAGGAGTACATCGACAAGATGGTCGCTGAGGGCCGTGCGGTGGCCACAACGTCGAAGGCGAATTGGCTTCTTGAGCAACTAGCCCCGATCTCGCGGCGCCCGATCGCTGAACTGACGCCAGTCGAACACCGTCCGCGACATCCGATAGCGAAGATCGGGTGCCCACCGTGCCGGAAGCGCAGCCCGAGGCGTTCGCGGGTACTTTAAATTTCTCCGATCGCTGGCATACGTTGCCCATGGGCAACCCGACTACAAAACTTCTCAAGTTGTTGGGCGCGTCTTTCGCTTTGCTTGCATCATCCTGTGCAGCCGCTGAATCTCAGGCAATTTCGAGCGAACTCGTCGAGTTCGAACTTCCTATCGTCGATCAGGAGCGTCTTCGCTCTTCCGCGGCACGTCCGGACGACGCCCGGCTGCGAGAGCTGATCGGCGAAATCAAGGTCTTGGCCGCTGAAGGGGTTAGAGGCTTCGGGGAAGAACCTTACCTGCACACTGAGCAAGCGGGCAGACTGGGTGATAAGCTGCTGGTCTACGCAGCAAGTCCTCGCGGTGTGGTCGGATATTTCATCCGTTCTTTAGAAGCGCCCAAACGGAAAAGATACTGGCATGCCGGTTTGAGATGCGTGCTGACGGTCTGAACTACCCTGCTCGCAGGGGAACGAAAGCGATGCTTTGGACGACCTTGCCTGGTGCTAATTGTGAAAATCCGGCCCCGGACTTGTCTGCCATTGCAGATCTAAAGGCAAGCTTTGCGGAGGAAGGCTACGCCGTGTTCGCGGAATCAGGCCGCATCGATGGCGCACGAGCGGTGGTCATAGAACATTCCGATCCAGGAGCAGGCACCTTCGATGTCGAAGCGGCCATCGATCATTTTCGCGCTACTGAGAATGATGTGATCGCGACCTTCGCGATGCCCGTTTTTCGTTGGAGATCCGGAGTCGTCGAACTGGAAGGCGGTGAACGTCTATTCTATTTCGATGATGAGGTAATCGAACCGTTTCCTCGTCGCACGTGCATCGTCGAAGGAATAGGTTGGGACGAGTTCCGGAACTGGGAGCGTCGAGACACCGAACATCCCCTAAGGACGTTCTGCACAGCCCAACTTCGGCAGCAGCGCGACGTTCAATCCAAGAGGGATCGCGAGCGTTGGAAGGACCTTCCTCCTATAAGGGCCAAAGAAATATGAAAAGCGCTTGACGTTGGAACCGTGCCGCAGATTCCGATAGATGGCATACGACCGGGCCAGGAAGCGTTTGGCGGTGCGCGCAGCGAGGATTGGACTTGGTGGAAAGTCAACGTTCGGCCTTCCGCCGCACGGGCTTTTCTGCGCCTACTGTAATCAGTTCGGGGATGCTGAACTTGACCCGCGTGAGGCGCTGAACAGCAGCATGCCGCCCTCGTCACCAGCGTTAGTCACCCTCTCTTCTGGCGTCATCATCGCCAGCTACATTCCCCAACACTTCCTTGATTGCATTGCCAATCTCTTCGCCGATCGTAGCCTTGTTATCGGACAGGGAGCCCACTGCGGCTGTGTAAAGCGGAGACGGTTCCGCCGTCTCGCTCCAAACCGCTGACATCTGATAGGCAATGGGGCGCACTGACGCGCCACCTGCCGAGCCCGTAACCCGGGGCGCTAGTGCACCGAGTCCGGCTGCCGCGCCCTCCAACGCCTTGTAGTCTAGCTCTGTTCCGCGGACTAACTTACCAAAAGTATAGGTGAATGCCGCACCATCCGAAATCTCGAAGCTGTTGATCTCCCCCTTATCGTTCTTTGACTTAGGGGTGTTGTATTTCACCGTAATGGCGAACGATGTAAACTTTGCTTTCTTACGCGCCTCCGCAACGGTATCGCGGTAGGATAGGAACACGGGCTTCAAGGTGTACGTGGTATCATCGTATATGACCGGAACGAATTCCGCGTAGACCTTGGGGTTCACGATGCCCGAATTATCGAAGGTTCCAGCAGTGAATATAAAGCATTTGGCGTTGAGGCTGCCATCGTTCGGATCGTAGAATTCCCCAGTGAACGTGGCTGAGCGCGTGCCATCAAGGCGATCCTTTCGTTTCTCCAGCCAGCCAATAAATCCGTCGACTGCTTTGCTGGCGAAGGTGGTGAGCAATCCGCCGAGCACCAATCCGAGCGCCTCGCTGGACCCGCCCTGGCTGAGCCTGTAGCTGCTGCGTGGGCAGGGACGTCCGTTTTCGATTGTGTCGGTCGTGGTGAGGCTTGCGCCCTCGAGCGTGCCCTCCGCAGCGGCGGAAGTCGATCCGCTGGCCAAGGCCACTGCTGCGACAGTCGCAATGAGACTCGGATAGTTCATATAGTTACCCCCCCTCAACGTGCGCGTGACGACAGATTTACGAACTTTGCGGCGTTCTCCTGTTGTGACGAGGGTGAGCCGTCGAAGCAGGTCTTGGTCTCGTCACCGATCCACTTTGATTCGCCGAATAGCGTTCCTGCGAGCTTCCAACCCTCCGGGCTGTCGACGATCAGTGCGGCGCCGCTGGTTTGCGCCAGGGACTGGCAGCCCTGCACTATGCAGCCGTTGCTGACCTTGATGGCACGGCAGTAGGGGCTGCTATCGACGACATAGCTGTCGCGAAAGAACTGCGTCGATCCGGGCGATGCCGTCGTCCCGAAGCTCGCGAGCCACTGGAAGCCAGCCTGGTAAACACGCTTCCCCTGAGTCAAATCGCTATCGTTCGCATAGGGGGTTGCGAGGTGCGCTAGGCCCGGGACCGGCGCTTCGAGTCGAAGCACAGCGAAATCATCGCCGACGTCAGCCGGCGGATTTGCCGCCATAGTAAACTGAACATCGTGGACGCTCCGGATCGCAGAATAAGCCGCGTCATACGCAATGGGGATCGACGGCCCCGATCCCGGCCCAATCCGCTGGACGGAGAGGTTACCAAGCTGCAGCCCGACACCCTTGTGAAAAAGACAATGGCGTGCGGTTGCGACTGTCCTATCGCTCAACATCAGTGCAGAACAGAAGTCGGTCGTCCCGCTGGTGTGCTTGCGAACGAGAATTGCCGCTCTCTCTTTGACGAAGTCGGAGAGGGGGTGTGAGGAATCTGCAAATGGATAGGAGAAGCAGCTGGTGGCGATCTCGTGCGCCTTCGCGCGTTCGCCTGCAGACAGGATCGCCAGATTTTCCGGCCTTGCGAGACGGGCTGTTTCCGCTGCACCTATCTGACCTACGGCGGTGAGGCACTTCCTGTCCAATTGCGTCATTTGGCCGACCACTAACTGGGTCGTATCGGGTGCGAAGGCTTCAACCGCGGCATGACCTCCCTGCTCTGCCACAAGCTGCCCTTCTCGGTCGATTCGGTCACCCAAACTGGCAAGGGATGCGCTGAAGAGATCCGCAAAAGCTGGGTTGGAGCCGGTCGACAAATCTTTGGGCCCCGACGGAGCACCTTCGCGATCCAATGTTGGGAGCACATCGGACCGCTGAGGAATGTCCGCGTGCGGCAAATCAGACCGCGGAAACTCTGCCGATGGCTCTTCCTCGGCAAGCGCCTTTTTAGGGAAGGCGGTGGTAGATGCCGCACCCAAAATAAGCAGCGCACCCGCGGCCCCAGCCAATCCAACGGCAACACGCATGGACAATCGCCTCCCCCAAAGGACGACTCACTCTTTTTGTATCTCGTTGCGGCATCTGAACCGCACCCGATTTATCGATCAGATGTACGGTCTAGTCGTCGCACGCACAAGCGTTATCCACCGCACGAAGAATTTTTGTTCTATCATAGCGCCTTCACTCCAAGCGCTCGTATTTTGCAATGTCAAAAGTAAATAAATGAGCTGAAGAGGTTCAAATTATGGCCTGTTCGACATCTAGCCTCGGATATGCACGTGCGCGGACCTGGTGTGCGTGGCTAGATGAAACAAGACATTTGCGTACTGCCGGTCAGCGCACCACGATCAGATTGGCCAGAACCGACCGTCCGCGCATCCGGTCGCGCCGCAATCTTCGATCGTGAGATCATAATGGCCATTTGGAAAGTACCAGAAGGTAACCTGCCCGGTCGCTTTCCCACCCTTGAGGCAGCGCCCGGTGAACATGCCGGAATGATCCGTATTTTCGTTGGAGACGACTGCGAGCTCTGCATCCTCTAAGCATAGTGCTGCTGACCGCGAATGATCACCCGTCGAGCGCGAGATCATTTGCAATCGACCGCGTTCGTCGACCAGATAGCAGTTTCTCGGAGGTTGAGCACGCCGAGATTTCGGCGATCTGATCGATAGTAACCGGAGGTTTGGCGCATCCGGCCAACGTGATCAGAAGAAGGGCAGCTGGCGAAGCATTCGGGCCGCTCGATCTACGGTGAGATGTCATCATTCCGAAGTCCGCCCCGTCATCAGCGATCACTCTATCAGCTCTCATCGCAATGGGAATGCCGCCCTGCGGTCAGAGTTGGCCTACTGTTCGGCCATCGAACGCGCGCTTGCCTCGCCGCCGCCACAACAGCATTGCCTGCTCACCGTTATCGCTGCGGAGCTTCGCCGGCGGCGTTCGCCGCCGAACTGCAAAAGCAATGGTCTGCTCCGCTACGTCCTACGGGCTCCGCTACGCCGCCCATTGCTTCAACCGCGCTCATGCGCAAAACAACCGCCCGGCTCTAATCCCAGCTGGAGGAAAGCTGAGGGTCACGTCATCACCAGTAAGCTTCACTGTCTGGCTGACGCCCGAGGACGACCACTCGCCTTCCACCTGACCGTCGGCGAAGCAGCGGATTGCAAGGCCTATGACACGTTGATCGCGTTGCCGGAGCAGGCGCCAAAGGCGCTCCTGGCGTACAAGGGCTACGATGCCGACGCCATCCGCGTAGACCTTGCGAGCCGCAACATTCAGGCTGTCATTCCCGGACGTTCAAACCGCCGGGTGAAGATCGACCATGACCGGACGCTCTACAAGCAACGCAACGGCATCGAGCGCATGTTCGGCCGTTTGAAAATCAACCGTGCCATTGCCACCCGCTACGATCAGCTTCCCGCCAGCTTCATGAGCATGGTCCATATCGCCACCGTCAGATACTGGCTCAAATTCGTCCGCGCGGCCTAGCCATCAGTAGTTTTCTGCTGATGAGCTAGCATCCGCTCTTCGCAGACGGGGCATTTGTCCAGCACTTCGAGATCGAACCCCCTTACGTAAGGCGCGATCCTGTGGTCGTAGATTGCCGTGCCGCAGTTGCTGCACCTTAGCGTCAGAAGAAGTAAAATCAGCAGAGCAGCCGGAATGAACAGGAAGAATGACCTGAATATCAGGAACTCGATCACTTGATACGCCTCGTCCTGCATTGCAGGTCACGGCTGTCGAGAACCCAATTCCAACACCTACATTGAGACCACCGGAAATAGAAATTCGCCCGGTGTTTGGATCGAACGCAATTTCGCCAGTAACTCCGCCCCCAAGACCCGCATAGCCTGAGCCGGTTACACCACCGCCAAATGAGGGGAGCGAACAATACGCATCTTTCAGATCATCAAGCAGTCCACTTTGCAACTTAGTAGCAACGACCAATATCTCGCCCGAAAGAGCCCCCTTTTGTAGGCCGGCGGTACCGGCAGCCGGGCATTCAGGCACAAAGTTCGGGCGTGCAAACGCAAGCGGCTCGGTCGGCTAGCCGATGCCGTCCCTGTTCTCGTCCCAGACATAAATTGTATAGCTGCCGACCACGAGCGTGCATCCGGTTGCTTGCGTCCCGGTTGGGTCGGTAAAGTTCACCGGATCGCTTCCGACGTAG